>NZ_CP078076.1:0-3573919 GCF_023101165.1 Microbacterium sufflavum
CAGCCGAAGCTGAACGAGGATAATTTGGCATTTGACAAGTGCACGCTGTTGAGTTCTCAAGGATCGGATGCTCCCACGACCCAGCCATCACAACCAGGCCCGCAGGGCAACTTCTCTATCTTACCGATCTCGTTTCCGTTGTCAAATCGCCGTCCGGCGACCTGCTCGAGGGAACGAGTCAGCACCTTCATCCGGATTGCTCTATCGAGCTCTTCTGGAATCGGGAGGTGTTCGATGCTTGACGGGAGCCGGTCCGAGGACCTCCGCTCAACCGTTTGGGGCGAACAGGTAATAACTTACGTGGATTCCGGGGGTCGGGCAAATCGCCCCATCCGCCCGGGCGTGTCGCACCCCCACCCGGTGGATTCCGGCTCGGATCCTGCGGAGCGGACGCCGGCCGACGGGTCCGCGACGCGCGCTCAGGCTGTGCTGCGGCATCGAACCATTCGCGGCAAGATGATGCTGCGGACGGAACGGAAGCCCCGGGCGGAGACGAAGAAAGCCGCCGGTGACCCGGCGGCTTTCTCCATGTGTTGTTGTGGACCTAAGGGGATTCGAACCCCTGACCTCCTCGATGCGAACGAGGCGCGCTACCAACTGCGCCATAGGCCCGTGAACGAGTTCTACGTTATCACGATGCGCGGGGTGCTCGTGTCGGCGCAGTCAACCAGCCGCTCGCCGTGCGAGAAGCTCGCGAACGTGCGCCTCGATCTCGGCGTCGTCCACGAAACCCATCCGCGCGTACCGAGAATCCGCCGCGGGTGCGGGGATCGCGACGGGGGGAGCGGGAGCGAGGCGCTCAGCGCGCTCCCGCAGCTCGGCGCGTCGCGCGGCGTCACGTCGCGCCTGCTGCGCATCCATCTCGGCACGCGCGACGTGCGCTCGCGAGCCGGTGACCGAGACCATCGGTTCGGGAAGCGGGCGCGGCGTCCAGGTCGCCCGCCCCTGGTCGTGAAGCTCCGGAGCGACGCGCCGCGCTTCCGCCGGCACCGCGACCCGGGGTCGGCGAGCCGCGCGTACCGCCACCGACGCCATGCGCTGCAGGATCAGGGCGGCGATCAGGGTGAGTGCGCCGCCCACCCACAGGAGCACGGAGGATCCGGCGGCAAGGAGCTGCCATACGCCGAACCCGGCGGCGCCCAGGCCGAGCAGAAGCGTGGACGTCGCAAGCATCCGCGTGCGCCGGCGCGCGCGTGCCCGCCGGACCGCCGGGTCCGCCTTGGTGGCGGCGAGTTCCTCGCGCAGTGCCTCGAGCTCGGCCGCTTCACGCTGCGACTGCACACGCTTCGCGAGCTTCTGCTGCGCGAGGACGGTCCGGGCGTTGAGCTCGACGTGCACCTCGCTCGGCGTCTCGCTGGTCTCGGCCAGCACGCGGAGGGCCTGGTTCAGCCGAACGGCGTTGCGCTCCGCGGCGTTGTACTGGAAGCGTCCGCGCCAGGACGGCAGGAGATAGAGCATCCACAGGAGCACGGCGACGAGCACGATCACTCCCCCGCTCAGCACTGGCCCGTCCATAACGACAACGGTAAGGGCAGCGGGGTGGCGCCGCCGTGCAGCCGGGCGCGTGTCGCGGTGTGTCCGGGCGGAATGGGACTCGATCAGAGCGAGATGCGGTCCGAAGGAGGGACGGCCGCGGCCTCAGGCGGGACCTGACCGCTCAGCCAGCGGGCGAGCACACCCTGGGGCACGTCTTCCCGGGTGAGTGCGAAAGCGTAATGATCGCGCCAGTCGCCATCGATGTGGATGTACCGGCGACGAAGGCCCTCGTACCGGAAGCCGAGCTTCTGCACGACGCGGAGACTCGCAGCGTTCTCGGGTCGGATGCAGATCTCCATCCGATGCAGACCGTACTCCGTGAAGCAGGCGTCGGTCGCGAGGGCGACAGCGGTCGGAGTGATCCCCCGCCCGGCGAACCGCTCGCTGACCCAGTAGCCGATGGTCGCGGAGCACAGGGATCCCCGCGCCACTCCCCACACGTTCAGCTGCCCCGCGATCTCACCGTCGCACTCCATGACGAACGGATAGCCACCGCCGTCGCGGTACTGCTGAAGCAGTCGCCGGATGCTGAGGCGCATGTCGAACGACACGGCGCCATGCGGCACTGTCGCCTCCCACGGCTGCAGCCACGACCGGTTCGTCAGCAGCTCGTGCTGAAGCGGCCTGGCGTCCTTGGTCCTGATCAGGCGCAGCTCAACCGGCCCGTGCCGCATCCCCGCCATCATCTCCATGCCGCACCCCGACCGCCCGCGCGATCGCCTAGAGGCGCTCCGCGAAGTCCTTCAACCAGGGGCGGAGCTCGGCTCCGAGATCATCGCGGTCGGTCGCCAGCTGCACGATCGCCTTGATGTAGTCCACACGGTCACCCGTGTCGTAGCGGCGCCCGCCGAACACCACGCCGACGACGCCGGGACCGCCCTCGGCCGTCGCGAGCTCCTGCAGCGCGTCGGTGAGCTGGATCTCGCCGCCCTTGCCAGGCTCGGTCCGCTCGAGGATCTCGAAGACGGACGCGGGGAGCACGTAGCGGCCGATGATCGCGAGGTTCGACGGCGCATCCTCCTTGGCGGGCTTCTCGACGAGACCGGTGACCCGCACCGCGTCGGATCCCTCGATCGGCTCGACGGCAGCGGCGCCGTACATGTGGATGCTGTCCGGGTCGACCTCCATGAGCGCGATGACGGCCGCGCCCGTGCGTTCGTGCTGGGCGATCATCTCCGTGAGCAGCGGGTCGCGCTCGTCGATCAGGTCATCACCCAGCAGCACGGCGAACGAACTGTCACCGACGTGCGTGCGGGCACGCAGCACCGCGTGCCCGAGCCCCTTGGGCTCGCCCTGACGCACGAAGTGGATGTCGGCCAGATCGCTCGACTTCATCACGCGCTCGAGCCGACCGGTGTCGCCCTTCTCCATGAGCTTGACCTCGAGTTCGGGTACCGAGTCGAAGTGGTTGGAGATCGCGTTCTTGTTCCGCCCGATGATCACCAGGATGTCCTCGATGCCGGCATCGGCAGCCTCCTCGACCACGTACTGGATCGCCGGCTTGTCCACGACGGGGAGCATCTCCTTCGGCATCGCCTTCGTCGCTGGCAGGAAGCGGGTCCCCAGTCCTGCGGCGGGAATGACGGCCTTGATCTTCTCGTTACCCATCCCCACAGCCTACCGCCGGGCCCCGCCCTAGACTCGGAGCATGTGGAAAGACGTCGAGCACGCCAAGCGAGCCCTTCGGGCAGACCTGCGTGAACGGCGTCAACTCCTCTCCGACCCGCAGCGTGAGGCGGCGGCGAACGCGATCGGCGAACGCCTCGACGCGCTGGTGGATGAGCTCGGCGCACGGTCGATCTCCTGCTTCCTCTCGACCACCACCGAGCCCGGGACGCGCGACTTCGTGACCCGAGCTGTGCGGCGGGGGATCCGCGTGCTGCTGCCCGTCACGCGCGCCGACGGGCTGCTCGACTGGGCGGTCGCCGACGACACCGACGAGGTCGCCGAGGGTCTGCATGGACTGCCGGAGCCGACCGGCGAGGTGCTCGGCCCGATCGCGGTGAACGACGTCGACCTCATGATCGTCCCCGCCGCCGCCGTCGACCGCTCCGGCATGCGCATGGGCTGGGGACGCGGCTACTTCGACAAGACGATCGGCTCCATGGAGAAGTGCCCGCCCGTGTATGCCGTCATCTATGATTCCGAGATACTCGACGCACTGCCGCGGGAGGTGCACGATCAGCCGGTGGACGGCATCGTCACCCCGACGCAGACCCTGAACCTGTCGCCCCGGCGACGCTGAACCGCAAGGACCCCATGCCCACCTACGCCTATGCCTGCACGACGTGCGGGCACCAGTTCGACGCTGTCCAGAGCTTCTCCGACGACGCGCTCACGGTCTGCCCCGAGTGCGGCGGCCCGCTGCGCAAGCAGTACGGCTCCATCGGTGTGACATTCAACGGCTCCGGCTTCTACCGCACGGACTCGCGTGCCGGAAGTGGCACATCCGCGACGGGTTCGGCATCATCGAAGGCGGGTTCGACGACGGGGGCCAAAACGACCGCTGCATCGACCCCGGCCTCGAACTGAGGTCGCACGATATTTGGGGGTTTCCCGTGATCAAGGGATTCAAAGAGTTCATTCTGCGCGGCAACGTCATCGACCTCGCGGTCGCCGTCGTGATCGGCGGTGCGTTCACCGCCGTCGTCAACGCGATCGTCGCCAGCATCATCAATCCGCTGGTGTCGCTGTTCTTCGTCGCGGACGCAGCGGGGAAGTTCGGCCCGAAGATCACCGGCCTGTACGGGCAGGAGGTCACCTTCCCGATCGGTGACCTGATCACCGCGATCATCAGCTTCCTCGCGGTCGCCATCGTGGTGTACTTCGCCTTCGTGATGCCGATGAACATCTACAAGGAGCGTCGCGCGAAGAAGAACCCGGTCGTCGAGGAGGCCGCCCAGGCCAGCGAGACCGAACTCCTCGCGGAGATCCGCGACCTGCTGCAGAAGCAGCAGCGCGGCGCCTGACACCGGGCCGCGCCCCCACGCGGCACAGAACTCACGACGCACGGCCCTCCCGAGGGCCGTGCGTCTTTCTTGTGCAGGGCACTGCCGTGTCAGTAGTGCGGCGGCACGTCGCGCAGGAGTTGCTCGTCGTTCGGGCCCTTGGCGCCCGCGGGAGCGGTCCGGCGTTCGTCGCCGGTCGCGGTGGTCGCCGCCTCAGGGGCCGTGTCGCTCCCGGGAACCGGTGTCAACCGGGCCCGGCGAGCCCCGGGCACCCGAACCACGCGCTGCCGAGGCTCCGCGTCGCCGCTGTCACTCACGCCCGCGGTCGCCGAGGTCGATGGGCTGCGTGTCGTTCTCGGCCCGAGCCGTCGACTCCGCGATGCCGAGCACGGACGCGATGCGCGTCGCCACGGTGCGCGGGTCGCTGTACAGGTCGAACGCGTGCACGCGCACGTAGTGCCACCCGAGGCGGCGGAGCACGTGCGGGCGCAGGCGCAGCGTCTCGCGCAACGATTCGCCGCGCGACTCCGGGTCGGACTCGATCACGACCGCCTTGCCCCGATGCTGCGCCACGAGCGGAAGCAGTCCCCGGTAGTCCACGTCGACCGAGGCTCCGAGTCGTCGCAGTTCCCGCGCAAGTGCCAGCGTCAGCGGATCGGCGAGATCCTCCAGACGCGCGTCACGCGCGCGCGTGGCCAGACCGCCCAGGATCGACATGAGGGTGGCGGCGCCGTGCTCCAGCCGACCGTCGTCGAACGCCGACGGCCGAATCGACGACACCAGGACCATCGACCGGCGCGCCCTGGTCATGCCCACGGTGAGCAGACGCTCGCCGTCCGGGGTCGACAGGTCGCCGAAGTCGCTGAGCACCCGTCCGTGCTTGGTCAGACCGAATCCGAGCGAGAAGATCACGCGATCGCGGCTCTCCGCCACCGACTCCTCGAGAGTCAGAACGGCGAACGGCTCGGCGGTGTCACGGCCCACGAAGTCCGCGACGTCCGAGCGACCGGCGAACGCGGAGGTCACCGCCGCGCGCACCCGCTCGGCGTGACGCGTGCTCGCCGTGACGACCATGAGCGACTCGGAGGGACGGTGGATCGCATGCTCCACGACGAGCGTCACCACCCGCGCGACCTCGGCTTCCGGGCTCTCGACCGCGCCGGAGACGGGGTCGGGTGTACCCGTTCCCCCCTCCACGTAGTCGACGGTGAGGCTGCCGCGGCCGAGATAGGACCCGGCCCACGGGAGGGAGACGATCTCCCCGCCGTAGAACGCGTCGTTGATGAGCTCCGCGAGGTCCTCACCGCCGGCGCGGTAGCTCCGGGTGAGGGTCATCACGGGCAGCAGCTCGGACAGGCGCTCGAAGACCGACACCTCGTCGAACGGGACCTCGGCCTCCCACTCCTCGGACGGATCGACGGCGATGTGGAACGGCGTGGGCCGCTGTGTCACCGGATCGCCGAACGCGACCACCTGGCGCGCGCGACGGATCGCCGGGGCGGCCTCCGCGAGATTGATGGCAGCGGCGTCGACCAGCAGCACGGTGTCGAACTCCACCGAGTCAGGGATCTCCGGCACGAGGTACGGCGACGAGATCCACACCGGGGCGAGCACGTCGACCAGGGTCGGCGCCGCGCTCACGACCTCCGCGGTCGTGGTCGACGGCTGGGTCAGCGCACGGCGCAGATGCTGCGACTGCTGCGGCTCGTCGACGATCGCGATACGCCACTGGTTGGCCAGCTGCCACGCCAGCAACGGTCCCGCCATCGCCGCATGCGCCTCGTCCACCAGCCGGAAGTCGCGCTCGAGCCGGTCGACGACGGCCGTGTTCGCGCCCAGCAGGGACCGGTTGTCCTGCAGCGCCCGCTCCAGCAGCGACTGCCACCACGCGAACTCGAGCTCCTCCCCCACCTGGGCCTCGGACACATGTCGCACCGAGAGCTCAGTGAGCAGCGGCTCCAGCCCGAGGAGAGCCAGCTTGTCGCGCAGCTGCGCGCGCTCCACGAGGTTCTCGAACACCTCGGACTTCGCCGCGAGACCCGCCAGCATCCGCACCAGCCGCGCGACCGGGAGGGAGGAGAGAGGCTCACGGCGCCCCAGGGCCGCATCCAGTTCCGCCAGCTCCGCCTCGACCCGCTGCCAGGCCACGTAGACGTCGGCGAGCCCGAGCGGGATCTCCGGAGCGACGCCCGCATCGACATAGCGCTGCCACTGCGTGCGCTGCGTCTGGATGCGCAGCAGCGCCTCGTGCATCTCGGTCACGTGCACACCCGGACGCACGTACTCCTTCGCCAGCCGTCGCAGCCGACGACGGTTCGCGCCGGACATCCCCGGCGCATCGCGTCGTGAGCCGTGCGCCTGGATGAGCTCGCCGAGCGGCCGTTCGAACACGGTCGGGCTGAAGCGATCGAGCGTGTCGCGGATGCCCTGCAGCAGGCGGAGGTACTCGCCGAGCTCGTCGATCGTGGCGAAGGGGCGCATATGCGTCTGTGCGATCAGCTCGTAGCCGCGCTCCAGAAGGGCCGGGACGCTCGTCGCGTGCAGTCGTCCGGCGAGCTCGTGTGCGGCACGGGCGGCCTCGGTGCTGGCGAACGTGACGCCGTACCAGGGAGAGTCGTTGGGCCCGACGCGGAACTCGCCGAGACGAGCCGCGTGCGCGAGGGCCTCGGCCGCGTCCGTCCTGTCGGCGGCGAGTCGCCGGAGCGCGTCGATCCCCAGCCTCGCTGTGGTCGAGGGCGGAACCGGAAGGGAGGCGAGGCGGGTGAGATGGCGCGTGGCGTCGAGGACCGAGGCGTCGAGCCCCGGCACGGGTGACGTCAGTGCCTCACGGTAGTCGCGCAGCACAGTGCGGAGCCGGACGAGTGCGTCGTCGACCTCGCTCACCTTCGGCGCCGTCGCCTTCTCGTTGCGGCCGATCGCCTTCACGAGGTCGCGTCGCACACTGGCGGGCGACACGGCGAGGCTGTCCAGCCCGATGCCGGCGAGACGGTGGCGCACGCCGTCGAGAGTGGACCGTCGCGCTGACACCACGAGCACGCGCTTGCCCGCCCGGACCAGCTCGCCCATGGCGTTGATGACGGTCTGCGTGCCCCCGGTCCCCGGAAGCGTCGCCACGGTCAACGAGTGCCCGGCCGCGATGCGTGCGAGCACCGCCTCCTGTTCGGCGTCGGCATCCAGAAGAAGGTTGTCCGACGCGGGGGCACGATCGTCCGGGCCCGTGTGATGCGGCACCGCCCGGGGCGCAGCGAGCTGTTCGCGATCCCCGACGTGGCCGCCGAGAGCGTTGAGCACGGTGTGGTCGAGGGTTGCGCCATCGCGGGACATGGCGGAACCGACGTCGGCGAAGGTCGATACGACGAGACGCGGCTCGACGGAGAAGGTGTCGATCGATCGCGTGAGCGCGCGGAGACTGTCGATCACCGGCTGCGGCTTGAAGATGCCGCCGTCGTACGCGAGAGCAGCGAGGGCATCGGCATCGATCGTGAGACCGAAGTGCTCCCTCGCGATGCGCACGAGCTCGGGGTTCACCTCGAAGGCGCCCTGGAGCTTGAGCTCGAAGTCGGTATGGTGACGGCGGATCGCGAGCGGCCGCAGCAGCACGGGCGCGGCGAACCACGCGCCACCGATCCGCCATCGCGCGACACCGACCGCCAGGTGCACGGCCTCGATGCCACGGACCGTGCGCAGCTCGGTGTTCTTCGCGGTGATGCGCTCGGCCGCGAGTCGGGCGGTGCGCAGTCCCACCTCGTCGCGGAAGAGATTGGACAGCAGCGTGGACTTGCCGGTGATGAACTGCGGAAGGCTGCCGGGGTGGGCCTTGGAGATGTCGATGCCGGACTCCGGCCCGTCACGGAAACTGGTGAGCGGGGAGGGACCTCCGAGATCAGCCGCCTCCGCCTTCAGCCTCGTCCGCTCGGCCTCGGCGGCATGCGCGATGTCCACGCCGGTCGAGGTCTCGTGGAGGTCGCCGAGAGGCACAGCGGTCTCCGCCGCCGTGCCGTCCGCAGACTTCCCTTCACGTCGCCACACACTCACACCCTAGGCGCGCGACCGCCGGAGGCCGGTATCCCTGGCGGGTTTCCGCCGAAAATCCGCGCGTCCGTCCGGCGTTCACCCTCCCTCCCCCGCCAAGGCCTAGGCTCAGGTTCTCCACGGTCCGTGAAACGCGACGGGCGCAGCATCGTCCTCATCGGCCGCGCCCACCAGGATGGTGCCATGACCTTCCGCTACGACTTCGCCCCGACGCCGTTCGGCGATGCCCTCGCCGTGTTCTCCGACGAGGGCATCGTGCGCTTCGACCTCTCCGAGTCGGAAGACCCGAGCGTCCCCTGGCTGCTGGAGGGGGTGTCTCGGCAGCTGGGCGCCGTTCCCGCCCCTGCCCCCGGCGCCGCCGACGAACTGGCGCAGCTGCTCCTCGACTACTTCGACGGCGATCCGGTGCGGTTCGACACGCACCTGCGCATCGACTGGCGACTCACGGACGGCTTCGCGCGGCGAGCGCTGCAGACCATCTGCGAGATCGAGTGGGGGCAGACCATGAGCTATGGGGAGGTCGCGATCCTCGCCGGCCACCCCGGAGCGGCCAGAGCGGTCGGCACCGCCTGCCGCGTCACACCCTTCTCCATCATCGTCCCGGTCCATCGTGTGGTGCGGTCCGACGGATCACCGGGCCAGTACGGCGCACACCCCGACCGCAAACGATTCCTCCTCGACCTCGAGTCGCACTGAGCCTCCCGACCCCACGCACCCGACCCCGCAGAGAAGTGGACCCGGCGAGTAGGCCGCCGGGTCCACCTCCCTGTTCCGCCGAGGCGACGGGGTCTCTAGTGGTCCACCGCCTTCTCGGCACCGAAGCCGGTGAGGGAACGGACCTCCATCTCCGCAGCGAGCTCGGGCGACTCGCGTCGGGTGCTCGTGACCGTGCCGAGCCAGCCGAGGAGGAAGCCCAACGGGATGGAGACGATTCCCGGATTGTTGAGTGGCCACACCGCGATGTCGATGCCGGGGATCATCGACGTCGGCGTCCCAGAGAAGACCGGAGACAGGACGATCAGCAGGATCGCCGAGCCCAGGCCGCCGTACATGCTCCACACCGCGCCACGCGTGGTGAACCTCCGCCAGAACAACGAATAGAGGATCGTCGGCAGGTTCGCCGACGCCGCGACGGCGAAGGCGAGCGCCACCAGGAACGCGATGTTCTGCCCCTGAGCGCCGATACCGCCCACGATCGCGAGGATGCCGATCACGATGACCGTGCGACGGGCGACGCGCACCTCGCCGTTCGGATCGGCCTCGACCGGGTTCCCCGCGGCATCCTTGCGTCCCTTCTGGATCACATTGGCATAGATGTCATGGGCGAACGACGCCGCAGCCGTGATGGTCAGCCCGGCGACCACCGCGAGGATCGTGGCGAACGCGACGGCCGAGATGAAACCGAGCAGCACGGGGCCGCCGAGCTGCAGCGCCAGGAGCGGTGCCGCCGAGTTCACCCCACCGGGTGCTGCCGCGATCACATCCGCTCCGACGAGCGCGCCGGCGCCGTAGCCCAGTACCAACGTCAGCAGGTAGAAACCGCCGATGAGCCAGATGGCCCACACCACAGACCGCCGCGCCTCCTTGGCCGTCGGCACCGTATAGAACCGCATGAGCACATGCGGCAGACCGGCGGTACCGAGCACCAGGGCCATGCCGAGGGAGAGGAAGTCCCACGGATTCGCCCCGTACTGCAACCCGGGCGCGAGCACCGCGTCACCCTTGTCAGAGTTGGCGACCGCAGCCTCAAGCAGCGTGTTGAGGCTGAACCCGTTGAGCGCGAGCACCCAGATCGTCATCCCGAGAGCGCCGCCGATGAGCAGGACCGCCTTCACGATCTGCACCCACGTGGTTCCCTTCATCCCCCCGATCAGGACGTACACGATCATGAGGATGCCGACCACCGCGATCACGATCGACTGTCCGACGCGCCCGTCGATGCCGAGCAGCAGCGAGACGAGCCCGCCGGCGCCGGCCATCTGCGCGAGCAGGTAGAAGAAGCACACCGCCAGGGTGGTGATGGCCGCCGCCATGCGCACCGGGCGCTGCTTCAAGCGGAACGACAGCACATCCGCCATCGTGAACTTCCCGGTGTTGCGCATGAGCTCGGCCACCAGCAGGAGCGCGACAAGCCAGGCCACGAGGAACCCGATCGAATAGAGGAAGCCGTCGTACCCGTTGATGGCGATCGCACCGCAGATGCCGAGGAAAGACGCGGCGGACAGATAGTCGCCGGCGATCGCGAACCCGTTCTGCGGCCCCGTGAACGAACGCCCCGCCGCATAGTAGTCCGCCGCCGTCTTGTTGTTCCTGCTCGCGCGGATGACGATGAACAGGGTCACCGCCACGAAGGCCAGGAAGATCGAGATGTTGAAGACCGGATTGATCTCGAGGGCGACGGTGTCGGTAGCCGTCCGAATACCGATCATGCGTCGGCCTGCGCCTTCTCCAGTTCATCCCTGATCTCGGTCGCCAGCGGATCGAGTCTGCGATTTGCAAATGCGACATATGCCATGGTGATCGCGAATGTCGTGACGAATTGTCCCAGTCCGAAGAGCAGACCGACCGTGATATCGCCCCACACCCGCTGCGCCATGAAGTCGCGCGCGAATGCGGCCAGCAGCACATAGACGAAGTACCAGACCAGGAAGAAAGCAGCCAACGGGAAGATGAAAGATCTCTGCGTTCGCTTCAGCCGGACGAATCGCGGAGACTGTTCGACGGCGACGTAGTCGATCGCTCCGCTCTGAGGGGTCGGTTGATGGTCGTTCATGGGGCCTCCTTGCCACATGTCCCGTGCTCGCGCGGCTCGATCCGCCCGAATGGTAGGGTCGACGCTACGAAACGGGGAACGGCGCCGTCACCCCCGAAAGTAGGTATTCCGTGACCTCTCCGATCGCCGCCGAGACCGAGGCGGATCTCGTCGCCAATGCGGTGCGCGAGCTCGCACGACGCACACGGTTCCCCGTGGCCTTCGGCGGTCTCGTGGAAGAGGGCGTGGTGAGCGTCACCAGCATCGTCGGGGCCCGCACCCGGTCGCTCGACGGGCTGCGCGTCCGACCGGAACGGGGTCTCGGCGGGCGCGCCATGATGGAGTTGCGGCCACGCATGACCAGCGACTATGGCTCGTCACGGCAAATCACGCACGACTACGACGTCTTCGTCCTCGGCGAGGGGCTGCGCACGCTTCTGGCCCTGCCCATCGTGGTGCAGGGACGCTCGCGCGGCGTTCTGTACGCCGGCGCCTGGGACCACGCGCAGGTCGGCGGGGTGACCACGGCGCCCGCCATGCAGGTGGCGCAGTCGGTGGCGGACGAGCTCCGCATCAGGGACGAGGTGCAGCGGAGGCTCCGTGCGGCGACGGAAACGCCGCCGACCGTCGCGGCGCCGCAGCGCGAGGAGCTGCGTGAGAGCTTCGCCGAACTGCGCAGCATCGCCGCCGCGGTCGAGGACGTCGGCGTGCGCGCGCGTCTGGCTCAGGTGGAGCGGCGTCTGCTCACCCTTGCCGGTGAGACCGTGCCGCCCACCACCGCCCCGGTGCCGGTGGTGCACCTCTCCCCTCGGGAGACGGATGTGCTCGCGTGCGCGGCGCTCGGCGCGACGAATGCCGAGATCGCCGCGCAGCTCGGCCTGAGAGAGGGAACGGTCAAGGCATATCTGGGGACCGCGATGTCAAAGCTCGATGCTTCGACGAGGCACGCCGCCGTGACGAAGGCACGCCGCGCCGGTCTTCTCCCCTGAACTGCTTCTCTCTCCGGCCGAGCGACCGTGAATTATTGCTGCGTTTGCGTGCCGCAGGTACAGTCGCATTCATGGCGAGAAGAATTGTGCATCAACTGGTCGACGATATCGACGGCAGCGTCCTGGAGGTCGGTGAAGGCGAGACCGTGCATTTCTCGTTGAACGGAACGTCCTACGAGATCGATCTGAACGCAGCGCACGCGGAGGAATTGCGCGCCGCACTCGAGCCGTATATCTCCGCGGGCCGCCGCGCCGGGAGCGGATCATCCGCGCCGTCACGCTCGAGTTCCACCCGGAAACGGCCGGCGCGCAACCCCGAAGTCGCGGCAATCCGCGCGTGGGCGAACGAGAACGGCTACACGCTCTCAGAACGCGGGAGGATTCCCGCCCCCATCCTCGAAGCCTACAAAGCGGCCCAGTGACACGGTCCCGCCCCACCTCACGGTCGGGCGGGATCTTCTTTTGCGCCGCCCGTCGCCCACGGCTCATCGCGGAGGGTGATCTCCTCCGTCATGTCCTTCAGGAAGCGGATCACGACATCACGCTCGGCCGAAGACAGCCGAGCGGCTGCATAGAAGCGCTTCGCCTGCTGTCGGCCGACGGTCTCCATCGCGGCGTGCCGCGTCTCCGGCGTGATGGTGATGGCGAGCGCACGACGATCGGTCGGATGAGGCGACCGCCGGATGTGCCCGCCCTTCTCCAGCCGGTCGAGGAGCTTGGTGGTCGCCGCCGTGGACACGCCCAGGTGATGCGCGATGCCGCTGGGGGTCGCGACCATCGCACGGTTGGCACACACGATCAGATAGTGCAGCGCACGCATGTCGGTCTCGTTGAGCTGCATGTATCGCCGCGAGGCCTGCGACAGCCGCTGCTCGGCGTCTCGAAGATCGCTCAGCGCCTCCATGACGAGAGCGATCTGGCGCAGATCCTCCGGGGGCACCCCGGTGCGATCGATCAGTGTGCTGCGCGGGTCGCTCGCGTCGACGTGGTAGATCGATCCGTGACTCAGCCCGTCGGCGCTCTCCGTCGAGGCCGATTCAGCGGAGGAGTCCGCGGCCACAGCCGCCCCGGAGCGCAGGGTGGTGCGGGGCTCGGTGTCCATGCGATCATGTTACACACGAACAGATTCATGCTAAGTTGATATTTCACCAAGTTAGCTAAAGGACGGGGAAGTCATGCAACAGGTCACGCTCCTCGCGGAAGACGGGACAGCCGTCGGCGTCCTTCCCAAGCACGAGGTCCACACGTTCGACACCCCCCTCCATCTGGCCTTCTCGTGCTACGTCCTCGACCCGTCCGGGCGCGTCCTCGTCACGCGGCGCGCCCTGACCAAGCGCACCTGGCCCGGCGTCTGGACCAACAGCTTCTGCGGACACCCTCAGCCCGGCGAGGACATGGCAGACGCGGTGCGGCGGCACGGCCTGCACGAGCTCGGCCTCCGGGTCGACCAGGTCCGCCTCGTCCTCCCCGACTACCGCTATCGCGCCGTGGATGCGAGCGGCATCGTCGAGAACGAGATCTGCCCCGTGCACGTCGCCGTGCTCGATCACGATCCCGTCGCCAACCCGCAGGAGGTGTCGGAATGGGCGTGGGTCGACCCGGGGGCGCTGGCCGAGGCCGTGGCCCTCGCCCCGTTCGCGTTCAGCCCGTGGATCGTCGAGCAACTGCCACGCCTCCGCAGCCTCGGTGAGGTCTGAGCCATGAGCACGACCATCACGCACGAAGACCTCGGTACTCGGATCGAGGAGGTCCTGCGGCGGCGCTTCGCCGAGCGCGCCGTGGCCGCCGAGCATCACGGGGCCGAGTTCGCCGCGCTCTGGAACGAGGCCGCCCAGCACGCCCTCGGCGGCAAGCTCCTGCGTCCGCTCATGCTGATGGAGCTCTTCCCGGCGCTGGCGACGACCGTGCCCACCCGACGCGAGACCGAGGGCGCGATCGACGTGGCCGCGCACGTCGAGCTGTTGCACTTCGCGTTCCTGCTGCACGACGATGTGATCGACGGCGACCTCACGCGGCGCGGGCGGCCCAACCTCATCGGCTCGCTCGTGGCGCGGCGCCCCGACGAGACCGCGGCCGCCGCCCTGCACTGGGGACGCGCGAGCGCGATCCTCCTCGGCGATCTGCTCCTGTCGACCGCGGTGCTCGGCTTCGCCCGCGCCGAGGTGAGCGCCGACGGCCGCGAGCGGCTGCTGGCCCTGCTCGACACCACCGTGTTCGAGACCGTCGCGGGTGAGCACGCGGACGTCGCCCTCAGCGATGGCATCGTCACGCCCGACCTGCGGACCATCCTCGCCACGAGCGCGTCCAAGACCGCGACCTATTCTTTCGTGCTGCCGCTGCGCGCCGCTGCCGTCCTCGCCGGAGCCAGCGCGGAAGCCGAGGAGCAGCTCACCCAGATCGGCACCCACCTCGGACTGGCGTACCAGCTGCAGGACGACCTCCTCTCGGTGTTCGGCGACCCGCACGCACACGGCAAGGACGCCTTCTCCGACCTCCGAGAGGGCAAGGAGACCGCGATCATCGCGTACGCCCGCATGACGAGCCACTGGCCGAGCATCGAGCTGCGCTTCGGCACGGCCGACCTCAGCGCGTCCGACGCCGGCGACATCCGCGACCGTCTGCGCGAGTGCGGCGCCGAGCGCTTCGTCCGCGGACTCGTGCAGGAGCAGCTCACCGCCGTGTCGACCGTGCTCGCCGAGGCGGAGGAGTCCGGCACGCTCAGCCCCGCGGCCGGGCGCACGATCCTGGCGATCGCCGACCGCATCGAGGGCCGCCGCCGATGAGCCCCCGCCCCGTCGAACGCCCGGATCCCGCCGCCCTGCGCCGCTTCAGTCGCACCGCCGAGATCGCCACCACCGACGTCATCCGCACCTACTCCACCTCGTTCGGTCTCGCCACCCGGCTTCTCGGCACGCGGCATCGCCAGCACGTGCGCAACATCTACGCCATGGTGCGTATCGCCGACGAGATCGTGGACGGGGTCGCGGCCGAGGCGGGGCTGGACGCCTCGGCGCAGGCCGCGGCACTGGACTCGTACATCGCCGAGACCCACCGCTCGATGCGCACCGGGTACAGCAGCGACCTGATCCTGCACGCGTTCGCCCGCACCGCGAGGGAGTGCGCCATCGGCGAGGACCTGACGGGGCCGTTCTTCGACTCCATGCGTGCCGACATCTCCCGCGACGCCGGGTTCACCGCCTACGACGCGGACGCCCACGCCGCCTACGTCTACGGCTCGGCCGAGGTCGTCGGGCTCATGTGCCTGCAGGTGTTCCTCCGCGATGCCGACCGCACCCCGGAGGAGCGGGAGATCCTGCACCGGGGAGCCCGGCGGCTCGGAGCCGCGTTCCAGAACGTCAACTTCCTGCGCGACCTCGCCGACGACACCGACCGCCTCCAGCGCGGCTACCTCGGTGGCACCGAACGACTCACGGACGCCGACCGCGACGCCTGGGTCGCCACGGTCGAACGCCAGCTGGCCGACGCCCGCGCCGCGATCCCCCTCCTGCCGAAGGACGCGAGGGCGGCCGTCCGCAGTGCGCTGGCGCTGTTCGCCGCACTCACCCGCCGCGTCGCGAAGACCCCCGCCGCCGAGCTCTACCGCCGCCGTGTGCGCGTGCCGGACCCGGTGAAGGCGCTGCTCGCGGCACGGGCCGTCGCGACCACCGCGTGGGAGCGTGACCGATGAGCCGCGTCGTCGTGATCGGTGCCGGTGTCGCGGGGCTCGCGACCGCGGGGCTCCTCGCCCGCGACGGACACGAGGTCGTGGTGCTGGAGCGCAACGACCGGGTGGGCGGACGCGCCGGAACGCTCGAACGCGAGGGCTTCCGCTTCGACTCCGGCCCCTCGTGGTACCTGATGCCGGAGGTGTTCGACCACTTCTTCCGGATGATGGGCACCAGCACCGAGGAGCAGCTCGACCTGACGCTGCTCGACCCCGGGTACCGCGTCTTCCGCGCACCGGAGTCGGCGGAGGGCGCTGTCACCGTTCCCGCGGGCCGCGATGCCGTCCGACGACTGTTCGACGACCTCGAGCCGGGCTCCGCTGCCACGCTCGACCGCTACCTCGACTCGGCGTACCACGCGGGCACCATGGCGCAGCGCTACTTCCTCTACAACCCGTTCACCCGCACGCGCTCCCTCGCGGCCCCGGAGGTGCTGCGTGCCCTCCCCCGCCTGTTCTCCCTCCTGGGAACCCGACTCCAGTCGTTCGCCGCCCGGCGCTTCCGCCACCCCGTGCTCCGGCAGATCCTGGGCTACCCGGCGGTCTTCCTCGGCACCGATCCGCGCAGCGCCCCCGCGATGTACCACCTCATGAGCGCGCTCGACCTCGATCAGGGCGTGCTGTACCCGCAGGGCGGATTCTGGCGCGTGGTCGAGCGGATCGCGGCCCTGGCCGAGGACTCGGGCGTCCGCATCGTGACGGGAGCCGAGGTCACCGGCATCCTCACGCGGGACGACAGCGCCGGGACGCACGTGTGGGGCGTGGGGTGGACGGACCCCAGCGGAGACCAGCACGTGGAAGAGGCGGACATCGTGGTGTCCGGCGCCGACCTGCACCACACGGAGACCGCGCTGCTGCCGCCGTCGCTGCAGTCGTACCCCGAGTCGTGGTGGGCGCGGCGGACAAGCGGGCCCGGCGGCGTGCTGGTCATGCTCGGGGTACGGGGATCGCTGCCGCAGCTGCCGCACCACTCCCTGTTCTTCACCGACGACTGGGACGCGAACTTCGACGCGATCTTCGGGCGCACCCCGCAGATCCCCGCACCGGCATCGACGTACGTGTGCCGCCCGAGCGCGACCGACGCCGACGTCGCGCCCCCCGACCACGAGAACCTCTTCGTCCTCGTCCCGGTGCCCGCCGATGTCGACCTCGGCCACGGCGGATCGGACGGATCCGGCTCGCCGCAGATCGAAGCGGCCGCCGACGCCGCGATCGACATGATCTCCTCGTGGGCGGGGATCCCGGACCTGCGCGAACGCATCGTGGTGCGCGAGACCGTGGGACCTGCCGACTTCCACGACGACTACCACTCCTGGCGCGGCGGAATGCTGGGCCCGGCGCACACCCTGTCGCAGAGCGCGATGTTCCGCGCGCAGAACGCGTCGCGCCGAGTCCGCGGACTGTACTACGCGGGCGCCACGACGGCGCCCGGGGTCGGCGTGCCGATGTGCCTGATCAGCGCGGAGCTGGTGCTCAAGCGCATCCGCGGCGACCACTCGCCCGGTCCCCTCCCGGAGCCGGCGCCCTCGGAACGGACGGCCCGGCCGTGACCGGCGCGATCTACCTCTGCGCCCTGCTGGTGTCGCTCGGGTGCATGCTGCTGCTGGACTGGCGCTTCCGCCTGTTCTTCTGGCGCGACGTGTTCGCCGCGGCCGTCGTGACGGTGCTCGGGGTCGCGTTCTTCCTCGTCTGGGACGTGGCGGGCATCGCCGCCGGGATCTTCTTCCGCGGTGATGCGGTGATCGCGACGGGCATCGTCCTCGCCCCGGAGCTGCCGATCGAGGAGCCGGTCTTCCTGGTGTTCCTGGTCGTGTGCACCATGGTCCTGTACGGCGGTGCCGTGCGGATCATGGAGCGCCGCCGCGCACGGTCGTCCCGCGCGGAGGTCGCCCGATGACGTATCTGCAGCTGTCCGCCGTGTTCCTGGCCGTCGCCGCGACGGGCGGCCTCGTCGCCGCGCTCGTGGCCCGGCGCGGTCCCCACGCCGGCGCTCTGGCCGCCACCGCCCTGACCCTCCTGGCGCTCACGGCCGTGTTCGACACCGTCATGATCGCGACCGGGCTCTTCCACTACTCCCCCGCACATCTCGTCGGCGTACACATCGGTCTCGCGCCGCTGGAGGACTTCGCCTATCCGGTCGCCGCGGTGCTGCTGCTGCCCGCCGTGTGGACCGCCCTGCGGGCGCGACGTTCCCGTAGGGGGACCTCGGCCGCGGCGACCGCAGCCGCCACCGAACGGGAGGAGCGCGCATGAGCCGGGCGTCCGTGCCGCGCACGGGAGTCGGACACGACATCGCGCAGATCCTCCTGTCGTCGCGGCCCATCAGCTGGATCAACACCGCCTTCCCGTTCGCCGCCGCCTACCTGCTCAGCACGCGGGAGATCGACCCCACGTTCGTCATCGGCACGCTGTACTTCCTCATCCCCTACAACCTGGCGATGTACGGCATCAACGACGTGTTCGACTACGCGTCCGACCTGGCGAACCCGCGCAAGGGCGGGATCGAGGGAGCACTGCTGTCGCCGCGCATCCACCGTGCCACCCTGTGGGCCGCTGCCGCGACCAACGTGCCGTTCCTCGTCTACCTGTTCGCGGTCGGCAACCCTGCGTCGTGGTGGTGGCTCGCGGTGAGCGTGTTCGCGGTGATCGCCTACTCCGCGCCGGTGCTGCGCTTCAAGGAACGGCCGTTCCTCGACTCGATCACGTCGAGCACCCACTTCGTCAGCCCGGCCATCGTCGGCCTCGCCCTCGCGGGAGCTCCGGTCTCGGCGGCGACCGTGGTCACGCTCGGCGCGTTCTTCCTGTGGGGCATGGCAGCGCACGCGTTCGGCGCCGTGCAGGACGTGGGGCCCGACCGCGAGGGCGGCATCTCGTCCATCGCCACCGTGATCGGTGCCCGAGCCACCGTGCGCCTCGCGATCGGCCTCTGGGCGGTGGCGGGGGTCGCGATGCTCCTCACGCCCTGGCCCGGCCCCCTCGCGGCGGTACTCGCCGTGCCCTACATCGTGAACGCCGCACCGTGGTGGAACGTCACCGATGACACCTCCGGCAGGACCAACCGCGCCTGGCGCCGCTTCATCGCCCTCAACTACATCGCCGGCTTCCTCGCCACGATGATCCTCATCCTCGCCTGGGTCTCCTGACTCCGACGCCCCCGCGACGAACCCACCTCCTCCCGAAAGGAACCCGATGTCCCGCCCCGCCGAAACGCCGACCCCGCCGTCCCGAGAGCGCGTCCGTCGCCACTCGTGGCTGCGGGTCTTCCTCCCGGTCCTGCTGATCCTGGTGTGGCTGGCCGGGGCGTCGTTCGGTGGCCCCCTGTTCGGCAAGGTCGACGAGGTCTCCTCGAACGACCAGACCACGTACCTGCCCGAATCGGCCGACGCGACCACCGTGCAACAGCTCCTGGGCGAGTTCAACGACAGCGACGCGATCCCGGCCATCGCGGTGTTCACCTCGGACCAGGAGCTGACGCAGACCGAGCTCGACGCGATCAGCGATGCGGTCGCCGACGCTCCGTCGGTCGAGGGCGTCGCGGACGACGTCTCGCCCGCGCTCCCCTCCGACGACGGGAAGGCCGTGCAGGCGTTCATCCCGATCGAGGGCGACGCGGAACTCGCCGACACCACCACGGCGCTCGGCGAGGAGTTGCGCGCGGCGGTCCCCGACGGGGTCACGGTCTACATCACCGGACCGGCCGGTTTCAGCGCCGACCTGGTCGCCGGCTTCTCGGGGATCGACGGCCTCCTGCTCGGGGTGGCGCTGCTGGCGGTCCTCGTGATCCTCGTCTTGGTCTACCGGTCGTTCCTGCTGCCCCTCGTCGTGCTGTCCACGAGTCTGTTCGCGCTGTGCGTCGCGCTCCTGGTGGTGTGGTGGCTGGCGAAGTGGGAGATCCTGCTGCTGAGCGGACAGACCCAGGGCATCCTGTTCATCCTCGTGATCGGCGCCGCGACCGACTATGCGCTGCTCCTCGTCGCCCGCTTCCGTGAAGAGCTGCGCGTCGCGCAGGACAAGGGCGTCGCGCTGCGGGCCGCGTGGAAGGGCTCGGTCGAGCCGATCGTCGCGTCAGGCGGCACCGTGATCGCCGGACTGCTGTGCCTGCTGCTCAGCGACCTGAAGTCGAACAGCACGCTGGGGCCGGTCGCCGCGATCGGCATCGTGTTCGCGATGCTGTCGGCGCTCACACTGCTCCCGTCGTTGCTGCTGCTCTTCGGGCGCGCGGTGTTCTGGCCCCGCCGGCCCCGTTTCGAGCCCGAGGTCGTCGCGGAGGAGCACGGCATGCGCACCACCGGGCTGTGGGCTCGCCTCGCCGGCGCGGTGAAGAAGCGCCCCCGGGTGATCTGGATCGTGACGACGCTCGTGCTCCTGGCCGGAGCCGCCGGAGTCACCCAGCTCGACGCGGTGGGAGTGCCGCAGTCCGACCTCGTACTCGGAGCCTCTGAGGCGCGCGACGGGCAGGTCGCGCTGGGCGAGCACTTCCCCGGCGGGTCGGGCAGCCCGGTGTCGGTCGTGGTCGACGAGGAGCGCATGCAAGACGCGGCGGACGTGCTCCTGTCCAACGACGGGATCGACGGGGTCACGGTGACCGCCGCCGACTCCCCGAGCGGCTCCGCGCCGATCGACGAGGACGGGATCACGGCGGTCGGCCCTCCGGGAACCCCCGCGCCGGATCCCACGGTCGTGGACGGTCAGGTGCTGCTGCAGGGGACCCTGACCGACGCAGCGGACTCCGCCGAGGCTGCCGCGACGGTGCGGGAGCTGCGCGTCGAGCTCGACGACCTCGGTGCGATCGTGGGCGGCGTCACGGCCACATCGGTCGACACGAACGATGCCTCGATCCACGATCGCAACCTCATCATCCCGGTGATCCTGCTCGTGATCATGCTGATCCTGATGCTGCTGCTCCGGTCGATCCTCGCCCCGGTGCTGCTGATCATGACCACGGTGCTGTCGTTCGGAACCGCGCTCGGCGTGTCCGCGCTCGTGTTCAACGGGATCTTCGCGTTCCCCGGCGCCGACCCGGCCGTCCCGCTCTACGGCTTCGTGTTCCTCGTGGCCCTGGGCATCGACTACAACATCTTCCTGATGACCCGCGTGCGCGAGGAGTCGAAGCAGCACGGAACACGCGAGGGCATCCTGCGCGGGCTCTCGATCACCGGGGGCGTCATCACCTCTGCCGGCCTCGTGCTCGCTGCGACGTTCGCCGCCCTCTCGGTGATCCCGATCCTGTTCCTCGTGCAGCTCGCGTTCATCGTCGCGTTCGGCGTCCTGCTCGACACGTTCGTCGTGCGCTCGCTGCTCGTGCCCGCTCTCACGTACGACATCGGGAAGGCCATCTGGTGGCCGTCCGCGCTGTGGCGCCGCGGAAAGCCGTGACGACGGGATCGCGGGAAGGGTGCCCTCGACAGGATTCGAACCTGCGACCTGCCCTTTAGGAGAGGGCTGCTCTATCCTGCTGAGCTACGAGGGCGCGCACCCAGTCTACGGGACCGGGATGCGCGCCCTCGGCCGCTCAGGGTCAGGCCGCGAGGGCGAGGTACGGCTCCCACCGCGGGTCGCTCCGCTCGGACCCCCGCACCGTCCAGGCGGTGCCGTGGGGTGGGCGCGGCGTGAACCGCAGCTGCCACCGCATCTCCTGCGGCGTGCGATTGCTCTTGAGGTTGTTGCACCGCAGGCAGCACGCGACGAGGTTCTCCCACGAGTCCGCTCCCCCGCGCGACCGGGGCAGGACGTGGTCGATGGTCGATGCCGACTTGCCGCAGTAGCCGCAGCGGTGGTCGTCGCGGCGGAGCACCCCGCGCCGGGTGACCGGAACACGTCGCCCGGTCGGCACGCGCACGTAGCGGGACAGGATGATCACAGCTGGCCGGTCGTAGACACCGTGCGTCCCCCAGACGGGGTCGTCTTCGACGCGCTCGATCACGGTCGCTTTCTCATTCATGACCAGCACCAGTGCTCGCTTGAACGACACGATCGCCAGCGGCTCGTACCCGGCGTTCAGGACCAGTGTGCGCATTCGTCATCCTCTCGATCCGCCGGGACGGCTTCCCGGCACTCTCGACTCACACGGCATCGCACAGGTGGTGGAGTGCACGCAGGGACGAAAAAAGGCGCTGTCTAGAGACAGCGCCTTTCGCGCGCGGCAGGACCGCGGCATCCCTGCGGGCGATGCTGAAGGACGTGACGACCGAGGGCATCCATGGTTCGGATGGTCGGTATTCGCTCCATCAGCCTCTCCCGCCTGTTCGACGACGGGTTCAGGCTAACCCATCCCACAGGGGGCAGGGCGCAACAGCGGGTGAACGATCGGAGGTGTGTCCGTCAGCCGGCGTTGATCGAGAGCCAGTTGCCCGGCTCCACCAGGCCGCCGTTGATCCACACCTCGAAGTGCAGGTGGTTCGCGGTCGAACGTCCCGTGCTGCCGACGTAGCCGATGAGCTGACCGGCCGCGACGCTCTGGCCGGCCTGCACCTGACGCGAGCCGTAGAGCATGTGGCCGTACGTGGTCTGCACGCGCTGGCCGCCGATGACGCTGTCGAGCATGACGCAGACGCCGTAGCCGCCGATGTTCTCGGCCGAAGCCCGGACGACGCCGGCCGCAGCCGCGTAGATCGGGGTGCCCGCGGGTGCGAGCATGTCGATGCCGTTGTGACCGCCGCCGATGGTGCGGCTGACGTGCCACGAGCCGAGCGGCAGCGGATAGCGCACCTCGCCGGAGCCCGGCGCGGTGAGCGCGTAGCCGGCCGTGTTGAAGCGACCGCCTGACGACGAAGCCGCAGCGGTGGCGGCGGCCGCGGCGCGAGCGGCAGCGGCCTCCTCGGCCTTCTTCTTCGCGATCTCGTCGGGAGTCGTCGCGCTGAAGGTGCCGCGTACGACAGGAGCGGAGGTCGCCTCGGAGGCGACGACCAGCGACTGCGCGTCGACCGCGGCGAGCTGCTGCACCGTCGTGGTGGCGGCATCGGCCGGCTTGGACGCGGCGTAGGCGGGAAGCGCGACGGCGGCGACCAGTGCACCGACGGCACCGAAGATCGCCACCGACCGGAGAGGCTTGACCACCTTTCGCGCCGTCACCTTCGGTGGGGTGCGGCGAGCCGGAACTCGATCTTCAGGTGTCTTCTCGGTCGGTTCGATGTCTGCGGCCAAAACGTGGTCCTCCTGGGCCTTCGCACCTCGGGTGTGCTGGCTCATCGGCGCTCTCCTCGATGGCGCGGATGGGGAATCGGGTACGAGAGTCATCCGTGCCGAGAAGACGATGAGCCTGAAGGCGTATCTTCGCGGTCCATCCCCAACGGGCTTCTTCGCTGAGGACCTGACCGAGGTTACCGGAAGATAACGATCATGTCACCCTGGGAAACTGGCAATCCTCGGTGAGGCCGTCCCACGCCCCGAGACGGTGGGCGACGAACCGCGATTCTGCGGCGCGATCAGGCCGGTTCGCCCACCAGGAAGATGTGCGACGCGAGCTCGACGGGAAGCTCGAGCCCCTCGTCCTTGCCGTCCATCTGGATGAGGACGTAGCCCTCGTTGAACCGGAAGTCACCGCGCGCCCCCGGTACGACGCCCGCATCGCGCAGCTGCTCCAACAGCTCGGGGTCGACCTGCGCGGGCTCGGCCAGACGACGCACCGTGCCCTCGACGGGCTCGCCCGCCGCGTTCAGACGCTGCACCAGACCGACGACGCCCTCATCGAACGTCCGGGCCGGGAGGTCGCCGAGCTGATCCAGACCGGGGATCGGATTGCCGTAGGGCGACTCCGTGGGATGCCCGAGCAGCTCGACGAGGCGGCGCTCCACCTGCTCGCTCATCACGTGCTCCCAGCGGCAGGCCTCTTCGTGCACGAACGCCCAGTCGAGTCCGATCACATCCGACAGCAGTCGCTCGGCGAGACGGTGCTTGCGCATCACGTCGACCGCCTTGCGGCGACCGGCGTCGGTGAGCTCGAGCGTACGATCCTCGGAGACCACGACGAGCCCGTCGCGCTCCATCCGCCCGACTGTCTGCGACACGGTCGGTCCGGAGTGGCCGAGCCGCTCGGAGATGCGCGCGCGCAGCGGCACGATGTTCTCCTCCTCGAGTTCGAGGATGGTGCGGAGATACATCTCCGTGGTGTCGATCAGATCGGTCATGTGCGGGCCCTCCGAAGTTCTTAGGCAAGCCTACATTCCCGCGGGGACATCGGATCGACCGCGGGCGGGGCCGCCCCGTGCGCTCCCCCTAGAATCGACCCATGGCGATCGAGATTCCCGGTGACCTCCTGCCCGCTGACGGGCGCTTCGGCTGCGGCCCCTCGAAGGTGCGGCCCGCACAGCTGGAGGCGCTGCTCTCCTCCGGCTCGTCGATCCTCGGCACCTCGCATCGTCAGGCGCCCGTGAAGAACCTCGTCGGCAGCGTGCGCGAGCGGCTCGCCGCGCTGTTCCGCATCCCGGACGGATACGAGATCCTGCTCGGCAACGGCGGCTCCACCGCGTTCTGGGACGCCGCGGCGTTCGGCCTCATCGAGCGCCGTAGCCAGAACCTCGTGTTCGGCGAGTTCGGCGGCAAGTTCGCCGCCGCCGCCGGGGCCCCGTGGCTCGAGGCCCCCGACGTGCGCAGAGCGGAGCCGGGGTCCCGCACGCAGGCCGCATTCGTCGACGGGATCGACGTGTACGCGTGGCCGCACAACGAGACCTCGACCGGCGTGAGCGCTCCGGTGTCGCGCGTCGACGCCGACGGGGCCCTGACCGTGATCGATGCGACGAGCGCGGCGGGCGGCATCGACTTCGACGTCGCACAGGCCGATGTGTACTACTTCGCCCCGCAGAAGAACCTCGGGTCGGACGGCGGACTGTGGTTCGCGGCCGTCTCGCCCGCCGCGGTCGACCGCATCGAGCGCATCGCCGCTTCGGGCCGCTACATCCCCGAGTTCCTCAGCCTCAAGCAGGCGGTCGACAACTCCCGACTCAATCAGACCCTCAACACCCCGGCGCTGACCACGCTGCACCTGCTCGACAGCCAGCTGCAGTGGATCCTCGACAACGGCGGCCTCGCCTGGGCTGCGGCGCGCACCGCGGAGTCGTCCTCCGTGCTGTACGACTGGGCCGAGGCCTCCACCGTGGCGACGCCGTTCGTGTCCGACCCGGCACACCGCTCGCCGGTCGTCGCGACGATCGACTTCGACGACAGCATCGACGCGGCAGCGATCGCGAAGACGCTGCGCGCCAACGGCATCGTCGACACCGAGCCGTACCGCAAGCTCGGACGCAATCAGCTGCGCGTCGCGACGTTCGTCTCCATCGAGCCCGACGACATCCGTCAGCTCACGCGCTCGATCGACTACGTGCTGGAGAACCTCGGCGGCTGAGCGCCGGGACTCACTCCTCCTCGTCGACCTCGCCGGCGTCCGCACCGCGGACGTCGGCGTCGTCGTCTTCGTCGTCGTCGTCTTCGTCTTCGGCGTCGTCTTCGTCTACGTCTTCGTCTTCGGCGTCGTCGTCGACATCCGCGTCGTCGTCCTCCGCGTCGTCGGATGCGGAGTCGTCGAGTTCGTCGATGTCGACGCCGTCGAGGTCGCCGGCGTGAAGGATGTCGGACGCCTCGTCGTCATCCTCGTCGAGCTCGTCGTCCAGGACATCGTCGAGTTCGACGTCCGCGGCTCCGTCTGACCGGTCGCCGTCATCGCCGTCCGTTGCCGCCGCAGCCGCGTCGGCGAGCTCGGCCTGGTGCGCGCGATACTCCGCCAGGCGCTCGGCCCAGGGCACCCATTCGGGCGCGAGGAGTGCGCCGTCGCCCGGCAGGAGCTCGGCCTCCAGCACCGTGGGCTCTTCGTCGTCGACGCGGGCCACCGTCACGGTCCAGTACCACCCCGGATATCCGGCCAGCCGGTTCTCGAAGCGCAGCGAGACCGATCCGTCTTCCTCTGCGATGTATCCGGCGGCCGGCCCGATGGTGGACGCGGGAGTGAACTCGCGCAGCGCTGCGAGCGCGAGATCGTGGGCCTCGACGAGGCGGGCGTCAGCCTCAGGCTTCGAGGTCATCAGCGACCTTGCGCAGAACGGCTGCGATCTTGCGGCCGTGACCGGAGGACGGGTAGCGCCCGCGACGCAGATCGCCGCCGATGCCGTCGAGCAGCTTCACCAGGTCTTCGATGATGATCGCCATGTCGTCGGCGGGCTTGCGCTTGGCCTTCGCCAGGCTGGGCGGGGCCTCGAGCACCCGCACGGACAGCGCCTGCAGGCCGCGCTTGCCATCGGCGACGCCGAACTCCACGCGCGCACCCGCCTTGATCGCGGTGCCGGCCGGCATCGCGGAGGCGTGCAGGAAGACGTCCTGGCCGTCATCGCTGGCGATGAAGCCGAAACCCTTGTCTTCGTCGTAGAACCTGACCTTGCCGGTGGGCATGGGTGAACCTCGCTGGTATCGAAAAGCAGAACAGAGCGCGCTCGTGCGCGTGCGTCCAGCCTACCGGTCGCGGGGCGAACGGAACCGACCGCGCCGGGGCGAGTAGTCTGGAGCGGATGAGCACGCAGAGCCCCGGACCGGAGGTCCCCATCCGCCGGATCGATCGCATCCTGGCGTTCACCGCACTCGGGATCGCCGCCGCCTCCGTGGTGTGCTTCTTCGCGATCATCATCGGCACCGCCACGGGCATGGACCGCGCCGCGTTCGGTGAAGGCGCGTGGCCGGTCGTCGCCGCGATCCCCTACTGGGGGCTGCCACTCGCGTTCGTGCTGATCATCACCCTGCTGATCATGAGCTTCGTCCGGAAGGGTCGCGCGCAATCGCGTCGCTGAGCCCCCGCCGATGAGCACGCACGCACGACCGCTGGCCGACCGCCTGGCCGCAGCGAGCGATGCCGAGCTCCGGGAGCTGTTCGCCGCCCGCGGCGTACGCCCCGACGCGACGTGGCAGGACTTCTTCGATGCGGCCGAGGCCCTGCTGGAACCGTCCTCCCTGAGCCGAGTCCTCCCGGCACTCACCGCTGCGGAGGCCGCGTCCCTCGTGGATGCCGTCGCCGGTGAGCAGCCGGGCGAGGGCCGCGAGCGACTGGTCGCACTCGCCCTCCTGCGCGCCGACGGGACACCGCAGCCGCCCGTAGACCTGCTGGTCGAAGGCCGCGCGCGGCCGACGCCGATCGACACCACTCCCCCCGCGCCGTCCTCCGAGGCCACGTCCGCTCACGCCGCCGAGCGCGCCTTCACCACGGTCGCGCGCCTCGCCGACCTCCTCCTCGTCGCCAGGGAGCGGCCCTTCGCCCTCCTGCTCGGCGGAGCGGTGAGCGCCGGCGAGAAGCGACAGCTCGCCGAGGCCGGGCTGCCCACCGAGGCCATCGACCTGCTCTCCGGACTCGCCGTCCGTGCCCGGCTGGCGGCACCGGTCGACCGTCGGCTGCGGACGACCGCGCTCGCCGAGGAGTGGCTGCGCTCTTCCGTCGCCGCCCGCTGGACGCTCCTCGCGACCGCCTTCCGCGACTCCCTGCCGCGCGGTCTTCGCCCGGCGACTGCCGGGTGGATCCCGGTGTCGCAGTGGCCGCTCGCGCACCCCTGGGACGCCGCCTGGACGGAACACGCCGCTGAGCTCACGGAATCGGCCCGGCTGATCGGTCTGATCGCCGACGACGGCACCGAGCCCCCCTGGGCCGCGCCGCTCCGACGCGGAGAGCCCGCCGACGCCCGCACCCTCGTCGCACAGCTCCCGGCGGAGGTCGACCGCATCTTCCTCCAGAACGACCTCACGGCCATCGCTCCCGGTCCGCTGCAGCCCGCCCTCGACGTGCGACTGCGCACGATCGCCGTCCGGGAGTCCGCTGCACAGGCCTCCTCCTACCGGTTCACCGCCGAGTCGGTGGCCCACGCCTTCGCCACCGGGGAGAGCGAACACTCCATCCTCGACTTCCTCGGCGCGATCTCCCTCACCGGAATACCCCAGCCGCTGGGCTACCTGGTGGCGCAGACCGCCCAACGGCACGGCCTCATCCGGGTGTCCGTCGACGGCGAGACGGGGCGCACCCGGATCGAGAGCAGCGACCCGCACGTGTTGGAAGCCCTCGCGGTCGATCAGGCGCTCCGACCGCTCGCGCTCACAGCCCACGTGGGCTCGCTCACCACGCGAGTGGCCCAGGACACCGTGTACTGGGCGCTGACGGACGCCCGCTACCCCGCGAGCCTCGTCGACGAGGACGGAGCGATCGTCGTGCGCGACCGCCACCCCGCCGCTCCCCCGGCCGACAGACACGACCCCGCTGACGACTACGACACGCTGATCGCCCGGCTGCGCGATCGCCAGGGTCCGGACGCCGATGCCGCCTGGCTCGACCGGGAGCTCGAAGCCGCGGTGCGAGCCAAGGCCGTCCTGCGTGTGACGGTCGGCATGCCGGACGGATCCACGCGGGACCTGCTTCTGGAGGCCACGGGTATCGGCGGCGGACGGCTGCGCGGCCGCGACAGGGCCGCCGACGTCGAACGCACGCTCCCAGTGTCGAGCATCCGCGCGGCGACCGTCGTGGCCCCGTGAGGCCCTGCCCTCCGGACGGCCGGTAGACTGGTCAGCTATGTCTGATGGCCCCCTGATCGTCCAGAGCGACCGCACCGTGCTGCTCGAGGTCGCCCACGCCGATGCCGAGAGCGCCCGACACGAGCTCGCGATCTTCGCCGAGCTGGAACGCGCGCCGGAGCACATCCACACGTACCGCATCACCCGCCTGGGACTGTGGAACGCGCGAGCCGCCGGGCACACGGCAGAAGACATGCTGGAGACGCTCGACCGCTGGTCGCGTTTCCCGGTGCCCCCGTCGGTCGCCGTCGACCTGCGCGAGACCGTCAACCGCTACGGGCGGCTCGTCATCGAGCGCGACGACGAGGGCGTGCTGATCCTGCGGTCGACCGATCCCGCGGTGCTGGCGCAGGTCGCGAACAACAAGCGCATCCAGCCGCTGCTGATCGGCCACCCGACTCCCGAGACCTTCGTGGTCGACGCGTGGGCCCGCGGACAGATCAAGCAGGAGCTGCTGAAGATCGGCTGGCCCGCGGAGGACCTCGCGGGCTACACGCCCGGCACTCCGCACGAGATCGAGCTCGCCGAGGACGGCTGGCACATCCGCCCGTACCAGCAGGACGCGGTCGACGCCTTCGCGAAGGACGGCTCCGGCGTCGTGGTCCTCCCCTGCGGCGCGGGCAAGACGATCGTCGGGGCCGGAGCCATGGCCGCGACGAAGACCACGACGCTGATCCTCGTGACCAACACGGTCTCGGCGCGACAGTGGCGCGACGAGCTGCTCAAGCGCACCAGCCTCACACCGGAGGAGATCGGCGAGTACTCGGGGCAGTCGAAGGAGGTCAAGCCGGTCACCATCGCGACCTACCAGATCCTCACCGCCAAGCGGAAGGGCGAGTACGCGCACCTGGCGCTGCTCGACGCCTTGGACTGGGGCCTCATCGTGTACGACGAGGTCCACCTCCTGCCCGCGCCGGTGTTCAAGCTGACCGCCGACCTCCAGGCCCGTCGCCGCATCGGCCTGACCGCGACGCTCGTCCGTGAGGACGGCCGCGAGGGCGACGTCTTCAGCCTGATCGGGCCGAAGCGCTTCGACGCTCCCTGGAAGCAGATCGAGGCGCAGGGGTTCATCTCCCCGGCCGTCTGCTACGAGGTGCGCGTGGACCTTCCGCCGAGCGACCGGCTGGAGTACGCCGCGGCGACCGATGACGAACGCTACCGCCTCGCCGCGTCGGCGCCCGCCAAGATCGACGCCGTCCGCGAGCTGATCGCGAAGCACGAGGGAGAGCAGATCCTCGTGATCGGCCAATACCTCGATCAGCTCGACTCGCTGTCCGATGCGCTGAACGCACCGCAGATCACCGGATCGACGCCGGTCGAGGAGCGCGAGGAACTGTACCGCGCCTTCCGCGAGGGCGACATCTCGCTGCTCGTGGTGTCGAAGGTGGCGAACTTCTCCATCGACCTGCCCGAGGCCTCGGTCGCCATCCAGGTGTCCGGCTCGTTCGGCTCCCGACAGGAGGAGGCCCAGCGGCTCGGACGGCTCCTGCGTCCCAAGCAGTCCGGACACACGGCGAGCTTCTACACGCTCGTCGCTCGGGACACGATCGACCAGGACTATGCGCAGAACCGCCAGCGGTTCCTCGCCGAGCAGGGCTACAGCTACACGATCATGGACGCGGACGCGATCGCCGCGGCCGCCTAGCCTCGACGGTGCGGCTTCCGGCGCTCCGAAGGTAATCAGCAACCGCATGGCCGAAGTCACCATAATGGGGACATGACTGCTGCGCGCATCCTGGTCGTCGACGACGAGCCCAACATCCGCGACCTGCTCTCCACGGGTCTCAGCTTCGCCGGGTTCCAGGTGAAGACGGTCGCCAACGGCGCCGCCACGATCTCGGCCGTCCTCGAGGAGGAGCCGGACCTCATCATCCTGGACGTCATGCTGCCGGACATGAACGGCTTCAGCGTGACCAAGCGCCTCCGCGGCGCCGGCTTCACCGCTCCCATCCTGTTCCTCACCGCCAAGGACGGCACGGACGACAAGATCGAAGGCCTCAACGCCGGCGGCGACGACTATGTCACCAAGCCGTTCAGCCTCGACGAGATCGTCGCCCGCGCCCAGGCCATCCTCCGTCGCACCATGCAGGCCGACGAGGAGTCGATCATCCGCGCCGGCGAGCTGTCGATGGATCAGGACACCCACGACGTCTACGTCGGCAAGGAGCCGATCGAGCTGAGCCCGACCGAGTTCAAGCTCCTGCGCTACCTGATGCTCAACCCCAACCGGGTGCTCTCGAAGGCTCAGATCCTCGACCACGTCTGGGAGTACGACTTCAACGGCGATGCCGGCATCGTCGAGAGCTACATCTCCTACCTGCGTCGGAAGATCGACCCGCACACGGAAGAGTCGCTGATCCAAACGAAGCGCGGCTTCGGCTACATGCTCAAGGTCGGCAAGACGGTCTGACGACCACGCACGGAACCGCCCTCGACGGCGGGATCGCCACAGCAGGGAGGGCCGCATGGCGCACGAGCCGGATGCGGTGACCACGTGGTGGCGGCGGATCAGCCTCCGCGCCAAGGTCACCGGCGTCACGGTCGCCGTGCTCGCGCTCGGTCTGCTGGTGGCCGGGATCGGCACGGTTCCGCTGCTGCGCAACGCGCTCGTGGAGAACATCAACGCGCAACTTCCTGCCCTCGTCACGAGCGATCTGATCGAGCGCTACTTCGACACCACGACGATCGACGGCGTCACGACCTACACGCCCCGCGACGAGAAGCCCCGCGACTTCTCCTTCGCGGTGTACGACGCGGAGGGCGCGCTGCGCGCCACGGCCCCCAGCGCGTCGGGTCGTGCCCCCTTCTTCCCCGCGGAGTACTCGCTCTCGGAGGCACAGGCGAACGAGGACAAGGTGCTCGCGCTCGAGGGGGACAACGGCAGCGTCTACCACGGGGCCGTCGCCCTGGTGCAGCAGGAGGGCACGCCGCTCAGCATCCAGATGGTCGCTCTGCCGTTGGCCGAGGCCGATCGCATCATCAGCCAGTACTTCGGCATCTACATCACGATCGCGCTGATCACGATCTTCGTCGCCGCATTGCTCACGCGCGGCCTGGTGACGCTGACGTTCCGGCGGCTGGGGCAGGTCGAGCAGACCGCCATGTCGATCGCGGCGGGCGACTTCCGACAGCGCCTCACCGACCTGGAACCGACCACCGAGGTGGGCCGCCTCAATGCCGCGATCAACACGATGCTCGACCGCGTCGATCGCTCCCTCGCGCAGCGCGACCGGACCGTGCAGCACATGCGACGCTTCATCGGAGACGCGAGCCACGAGCTGCGCACCCCGCTCGTGAGTGTCCGCGGCTACGCCGAGCTCTATCGCATGGGCGCGATCACGGGCGAAGAGGACACCGCCAGGGCCATGGAGCGCATCGAGAAGGAAGCGATCCGGATGGGGGTGCTGGTGGAAGACCTGCTGGCGCTGGCTCGGCTCGATGAGGAGCGCGAGCCCACCATCGAGCCGCTCGACCTCCGGCCGATCGCGCGCGACGCGGCGCTCGACGTACGGGCGGCAGCACCCGGCCGGGTGGTCTCGGTGATCGACCGGACGCTGGAGAACGTCCCCACGGCGCCGGTGCGCACGCCGATCGTCCCGATCGAGCCCGAGCGCACCGCCCCGCGCGTGCGGCCGCTCGCACCGCTGTCCCGGCTGCGCCGCCGCGCCAAGCAGAACGAGGAACCGCCGGCCATCGACTTCAGCGAGGTGCAGGACATTCCCGTGCGGACACCGCCGATCGTGCTCGGCGAGGAGAACAAGGTGCGCCAGGTCGTGACCAACCTCTTGGGCAACGCGCGGCGCTTCTCCCCCGCCGACAGCCCCATCGAGATCGTCGTGGACTCGGATCGCCTGGCGGGAACGGCGAGTATCGCCATCGTCGACCACGGCGAAGGCGTGCCGCCGCAGATCCGGGAACAGATCTTCGAACGGTTCTGGCGAGCGGACACTTCGCGGGCGAGGGAGACCGGCGGATCCGGGCTGGGCCTGGCGATCGTGGCCTCCATCCTGAAGGCGCTCAACGGCGATATCGCGGTCTCCGAGAGCCCGGGGGGCGGAGCGACCTTCACGGTCACGCTGCCCCTGGCACCGGCCCAGGCCACGCCGGCCCACCTGCTCGAAGACACGCAACCGCTCGACCCGCTCGACCTGCCCTGACTGCGACGCGTGGCGCTGGCTCTGCACGGAGTCGTGAGCGGACGAGGTGTCCCCAGGACGCAGGGGTGACCCGCCTCCCGTCCGCTCCATCGACGTGGCCTCACCTACCGTCGGAAGCTCCGAGATGAAGGAGTTCCTCATGACCGTATTCACCGTCGACACCGATGCCATGCACGCCGCGCACGCCTCCACCCGCGCGACCATCGAGCGTCTCCGTGCCGAGTCATCGACGCTCATGGCGCAGCTCAGGCAGTTGCAGTCGTCGTGGGTGGGAACCGCGTCCAATGCGTTCCAGGGGTGTGCCGAGCAGTGGCAGGGCGCGCAGCTCCACGTCGAGCAGGTGCTCGACGGTATCGGCACATCGCTCGGCTCCGTCGCGACGCAGTACGCCGACGCCGACCAGTACTCGGCGAGCATGTTCCGCTGAGCGTCGGCTTCACTTCCCGCGAACACCAGAAAGCCCCCGGCCGGAGCCGGGGGCTTTCTGTGGATGCAGCGGGATCAGAAGTCCATGCCACCCGAGGGGTCACCCACGGGAGCGGCAGCCTTCTCCGGCTTGTCGGCGACGACGGCCTCCGTCGTCAGGAACAGGCCGGCGATCGACGCGGCGTTCTGCAGCGCGGAGCGCGTGACCTTCGCCGGGTCGATGATGCCCTGTGCGAACATGTCGCCGTACTCGCCGCTGGCGGCGTTGAGGCCCTGGCCCGCGGGGAGCTCGGAGACCTTGTTGGCGACGACACCCGGCTCGAGACCGGCGTTGAGGGCGATCTGCTTGAGCGGAGCCTCGATCGCCACGCGGACGATGTTCGCACCGGTCGCCTCGTCACCCTCGAGGGACAGGGCGTCGAGCGCCTTGGTGCCGGACTGGATGAGCGCGACGCCACCACCGGGGACGATGCCCTCCTCGACGGCCGCCTTCGCGTTGCGCACGGCGTCCTCGATGCGGTGCTTGCGCTCCTTGAGCTCGACCTCGGTTGCAGCGCCCGCCTTGATGACGGCCACGCCACCGGCGAGCTTCGCCAGGCGCTCCTGCAGCTTCTCGCGGTCGTAGTCGCTGTCGGTGTTCTCGATCTCGCGACGGATCTGCGTGACGCGACCCTCGATCTGGTCGGCCTCGCCGGCACCCTCGACGATCGTGGTCTCGTCCTTGGTGACGATGACCTTGCGGGCACGACCCAGCAGGTCGAGCGTCGCGTTCTCGAGCTTCAGGCCCACCTCTTCGGTGATGACCTGGCCGCCGGTGAGGATCGCGATGTCCTGCAGCTGCGCCTTGCGACGGTCGCCGAAGCCGGGAGCCTTGACGGCGACCGACTTGAAGATACCCTTGAGCTTGTTCAGCACGAGCGTCGCCAGAGCCTCGCCCTCGACGTCCTCGGCGATGATGACGAGCTCCTTGCCGTCCTGGATCACCTTGTCGACGATGGGCAGGAGGTCCTTGATGTTCGAGACCTTCTGGTTGGCGATGAGGATGTACGGGTCCTCGAACACGGCCTCCTGGCGCTCCGGGTCCGTGACGAAGTACGGGTTCAGGTAGCCCTTGTCGAAGCGCATGCCCTCGGTGAGCTCGAGCTCGGTGCCGAAGGTCTGCGACTCCTCGACGGTGACCACACCCTCCTTGCCGACCTTGTCGATCGCCTCGGCGATCAGCTCACCGATGGCCGGGTCTGCCGCCGAGATGGACGCGGTCGCGGCGATCTGCTCCTTGGAGTCGATCTCCTTCGCGCTGCTCAGCAGCTCCTCGGTGATGGCGGCGACGGCCTTCTCGATGCCGCGCTTGAGGGAGATGGGGTCGGCGCCGGCCGCGACGTTGCGCAGACCCTCGCGGACCAGGGCCTGGGCGAGCACCGTGGCGGTCGTCGTGCCGTCACCGGCGACGTCGTCGGTCTTCTTGGCGACCTCCTTGACGAGCTCCGCGCCGATCTTCTCGTACGGGTCGTCCAGCTCGATCTCCTTGGCGATGGAGACACCGTCGTTCGTGATCGTGGGGGCGCCCCACTTCTTCTCGAGCACCACGTTGCGACCACGCGGGCCGAGGGTCACCTTGACCGCGTCGGCGAGGATGTTGAGGCCACGCTCGAGGCCGCGGCGGGCCTCCTCATCGAAGGCGATGATCTTTGCCATGAGTTTTGTCGTCCCTCCTGGACGTAGACGGTGGGTTTAGCACTCAGAGTGAGAGAGTGCTAACGCCATTCTGGCACTCGACACCATCGAGTGCAAGCCGCGTCGCCCGCCTGTGGAGGGGGGTCAGGGAGCGGGAGTCTCCTCGGACTGCTCCGGCGCCGACGCTGAGCGATCGAGGCCGATCACGACGGTGAGCTGCTTGCCGCCCGTCTCGTTCAGATCGGCGTAGAAGTCGTCCTGCTTCACCGCAGCGCCGCCGATCACCCCGGCGAGACCCACGGCCGCCTGCTCGTCCGCGTCGTCGACGTAGTAGATGGTCGTCGTGGCGAAGTCGTCGCTCGCGCTGTCCGTGGCGAACACGATTCCCGCCGGCCAGCCGGCATTGATGAGAGTGTCACGCATCTGGTCGTCGAGGCCGGAATCAGGGGTCGCGTTGAGGATCATGACCGAGTAGCTCGGGTCGATCACACCCGTCTCCTCCGGTGTCGGCACCGCGCTGGGGCCTGCCTCGGGGAACAGCTCGATGCGCCCCATGACGACCAGCGAACCGAAGATCCCGGCGATGATCAGGACGAGCGCAGCCACGAAGGACCACAGCAGGACCACCCAGCCGTTCATGCCCGGAGCCTCCGCGCGGTGGGCCCCGACGCGTCCGGAGGCGCGGGGAACGTCATCGAATCGGTCACGGGAGGGCTTGGACACCCCTCGATGCTAGCGGCACGACGCTGGCAATCCGCGACGGAGGCCAGCGAGCGGAGCGAAGCGGGTCCGTCAGCCGACGAAGCCGGGCATGCGCGCCGCCCGTCGGGTGCCCCGGGTGTCGCGGAGCCGTCGCAGCCGCCGCACCAGGACCGGGTCGAACGCCAGGGCCGCCTCGGAGTCGATGAGTCGTCCGAGCAGCTGGTAGTAGCGCGCCGCGCTCATGCCGAGGGTGCTGCGGATGACCTCTTCCTTCATGCCGCCATGCCGCGGCCAGGCGGCTTCGAGGGCGAGGATCGCGCGGTCGCGTTCCGTGAGGTCTCCGAGCATGGCTCCAGGTTAGGACGCGGTGACGTCATCGCCCGCGCGCCACTCCCACCATCGCCCGAGCGGGTCGGCCGCCGCCCGCACCCTGCCGTCGAGCGCGACCACGAAGCCGGACCATGTCGTCGCGTCCACGGACGGCCGCCACACGTCGAGCAGTCCGGGTGGGTCGATCGTGATCCATCGCGCCGGCAGCCCCTGGATCTGCGCGACGAGAGCCTCGCGCGCACGGCGGGGGATGTGGACGAGCACCCCGGGCGTCGTGACGACGGGGGTGGCACCCACGGGCACCATCGCCAGGAGCTCCTCGAGCGTCTCGGCCGCGTCGCCGGCGAGCAGCAGCGGTGGATCGGCTGCAGCGATGTCGAGCGCGGCCTCGATGCGGCGCTCGCGCCCGGACTCCCCCGGCCACACGAGCCCGCGCAGCCACCGCCGGTCTCCGTCGTCCGCGGCATCGAGCGGTGCGAGATCGATGCCGCCCCGCCACACGACCTCAGGCAGGCGAACACTCGGCATCGTCCCCGTCACCCGACTCTGCAGCACGACCGGGGAGGGACCGTCGTGCGGGTCGACGGCGAGCCGTTCGGAGCCCTCGGCCGTCACGTAGCGATACGAGTACCGGTCGGGGTACAGGCAGAGACCGGCCGATGCACCGAGCTCGAGAAGCGCGATCGGCCCCTCGATCTCGGAGAGGACCGGGAGCAGCGCCGCCAGCCGCAGCGGCTCGTTCGTCTGTAGGGACCGCGTCGCGCACTCGGCCACGAGCACGTCGGCGTGCGCCAGGACGAAGGCGCGCCACGCCGCGTAGCCCTCGAGCGGGGCGCCCAACAGCCGGGACACCGCGAACACCAGCGGTGGCTGGCGATGCGTCTCCGGGAGGCGACGCAGCACATCGCGCAGCTGCTCGTCATCGCTGACGCCGGCCGCCCACTCCCCGTACAGGGCGCTGCGCCCGGGGGCCTCGTCGTGCGCGAAGCGGGCATAGCGCTCCCGGATCGGGTCGGTCATGCGTCCATTCTGACGCGCAGCGCCGAGACACCGCCGCAGCGTGGAGAATGGAGAGGACCCGAGGAGGACGCAATGTCGTACAGCGTGGACAAGACCGAAGACGAGTGGCGCAAGGAGCTCGGCGAAGAGCAGTACGCGGTGCTGCGCCAGGCCGCGACCGAGCGCGCCTGGACCGGAGAACTGCTCGACGAGGAGCGCGCCGGCCTGTACACGTGCGGAGCGTGCGGCGCCGAGCTGTTCAAGAGCGGCACCAAGTTCGACTCCGGGTGCGGGTGGCCCAGCTTCTACGAGTCGATCCGGCCCGACGCCGTGGAGCTCCTGGAGGACGACAGCCTGGGCATGGTGCGCACCGAGGTCCGCTGCGCGACGTGCGGCTCGCACCTCGGGCACGTGTTCCCCGACGGCTTCGGCACTCCCACGGGCGACCGCTACTGCATGAACTCGATCGCGCTGAACTTCACGCCAGACGAGTCGTGAGCGCGCTCGACGCCGTCCGCGCACGACAGTCCTGGTCGAAGGTCGGAGACACCGCGCCCGGGCGGGAAGAACTGCTGACCCTGGTGGCCGCGGCCGGACGCGTCGCCGATCACTCCTCGCTGCGACCGTGGCGGCTGATCGAGCTGCGCGGCGCCGATCGAGAGGCCCTCGGAGCAGCGATCGCCCAGGCGCAGGGCGACGACTCCCCCTCGACGAAGCCGCTGCGCGCCCCCCTGCTCATCGCGGTGGTGGCCAGCTACCAGCCGAGCGAGAAGGTGCCGCGGTGGGAGCAGGAGGCCGTCGCCTCCGGCGTCGCCCACGTGCTCAGCCTCCTGCTGGACGAAGCAGGGTGGGGTGTGATCTGGCGCACCGGACATTACACGCGGTCGCACTCGGTCGCGGCGATGCACGGCCTCGCCGACGACGAGGAGCTGCTGGGCTGGCTGTACGTCGGCGACAAGCCGCCGGGGAAGTCGCCGGGCCGACGCAAGGCCGTCGACGCGCGCAGACTGCTGACGCGTCTCCCCTCGACCCAACCGGCCGTCGCCGCCGCCGAGCCCGCCGAGAACGAGAAGAAGGCCGAGGCGAACGCGGAGAAGAAGGCCGAGGCGAACGCGGAGAAGAAGGCCGCCAAGAAGGCGAAGAAGAAGGCGAAGAAGGCCGCCAAGAAGGCGAAGAAGAAGGCCGCGAAGGAGAACCCCGCGTAGTCACCGGCGACGACGCCGCGGCACTGCCACGACGACCGACGCCACCGCGACGACGACCATCGCGATCACCTGCCACAGCGCCGGTCCCGCCTCCGCAGGCCACAGCACGTCGATCACCACCGAGGTCACCAACTGGCCCAGCACCGAGCCGAGCCCCATCAGCAGCACACCCGTGTGAGCCACGATGAACGCGCCGAGCAGGATGTAGGCGGCACCGAGGAACCCGCCGAGGTAGAGCCACGGCTCGGCCGGGAGGGGGTCCGGCGCTCCGCGCAGCGCGACGCTCAGGGCCGCGGCGACCGCGAGCACGACCGTCCCGGCGATGAAGCTCATGAGCGTGGCGGCGATGGGCGACTGCACGCGCTGCGCCAAACGCCCGTTGGTCGCGGCCTGCCAGGCGATGCCCACTCCCGCGAGGAACGGCAGCACCAGCATCCACAGCGGAGCGGACGCCAGGACGTCGCCCGACAGGGAGATCGCGACCGCGGCGAGCGCCAGCGCCCCACCGAGCAGGCGACCGGGGGTCACCGCGACGACGCCCGCGGGCCCGAAGCCGATCCGGTCCAGCACCAGGCCGTGGAGCGTCTGCCCCGCCACCACGCCGACCGTGAACAGCGAGACGCCGAGGACGCCCGCTGTGAGCCCCTGCGTCGAGACCGTGAGGGCCCCGCACGCGCCGCCGAGGAGCATCCAGAACGGGACGGAGCGCCCGCGGATCCCCCGCCATAGCCGTACGGCACCGCGACGGGCGAACGGCAGGAGCGCGATCACGACCGCGAGCGCCACGAGCCCGACCGAGAAGGAGAGGAAGCCCGCGACGATGCCGTTGTCGACCCGTACGCCCAGCACCCCGTTGATCCGCGCCTGGATGGCGGTCATGACGCCGATGGCGACGGCTCCGCCGAGGGCCAGGGGCGCGGGGAGTCGACGGGCGTCTGTCACCCGTCGACCCTATCCGAGCCCCGGAACCCGACGGCCCACGGTGCTCACGGTGCTCACGGTGCTCACGGTGCTCACGGCGCAACATGGTGGCCCCGGACAGCACCCCGCGCAAGCGGTCTCTCATCCATCCGGGGGAGGATGCGGAGCGCGCGGAAAGGTACCGCGGGCGGACGCGCGCGGCGGGCGCTGTCCGTAGCGTGGACGACATGATCACAGCAGAAGGCCTCACCAAGAGGTTCGGAGACAAGACGGCCGTCGACGACGTGTCGTTCACCGTCCAGCCGGGCACGGTCACCGGGTTCCTCGGCCCGAACGGTGCCGGGAAGTCGACGACCATGCGCCTGATCGTCGGACTCGACCGGCCCACCTCGGGTCGCGCTGCCGTCGGCGGGCGCGAATACCGCAAGCTCCGCGCCCCGCTCACCGAGGTCGGGGTGCTCCTCGACGCGAAGGCCGTGCACACCGGGCGCACCGCCAGGAATCATCTGCGGGCGATGGCCGCGACCCACGGCATCCCCGACTCGCGGGTCGACGAGGTGATCGACCTCGCCGGCATCGGCTCCGTCGCCCGCAAGCGCGCCGGGAAGTTCTCCCTGGGCATGGGCCAGCGCCTCGGCATCGCCTCGGCTCTGCTGGGTGACCCGCACACGTTGATCCTCGACGAGCCTGTCAACGGTCTCGACCCCGAGGGTGTGCGCTGGGTGCGGCAGTTCGTGCGCCACGCCGCCTCCGAGGGGCGGACCGTGCTGCTGTCGAGCCACCTGATGAGCGAGATGGCGCAGACCGCCGACCACGTGATCGTGATGGGACGCGGGCGTGTCCTCGCCGATGCTCCCCTCGCGGACCTCGTACGTTCGTGGACCAGGAACACCGTTCGGGTGCGCACGCCGCGTCCGGCGGAGCTCGCCGCGGCCGTGGGGGCGCCGGACGTCGAGATCGTCAGCTCCGCGCCGGATCTGCTCGACATCGTCGGTCTCCCGGCCGCACGCATCGGCGACCTGGCTGCCGAACGCGGTATCCCCCTGCACGAACTCACGCCCACCACCGGCTCTCTCGAGGACGCCTATCTCGCTCTCACCGGCGACGCCGTCGAGTACCGCACGAAGGAGCTCTCATGACCACGCAGGCCCCCGTCGCCACGACACCGCGCGTCGACACCGGTCGCCGGCTCACCTTCTTCCGGGCCGTCCGCAGCGAGACCATCAAGCTCACCACGCTGCGCTCCACGTGGTGGTCCATCGCGATCGCCGCCGTCCTCACGATCGGCATCGCCATGCTGATCGCCCAGGCGGTGGACGTTCCGGGGTTCGAACCCATCCAGGCCGTGGTCATGCCGATCCAGTTCACGATGCTGTTGGCGGGAATCATCGGCGCGATCGCGGTGACCGGCGAGTACTCGACCGGCATGATCCGCTCGACGCTCACGGCCGTTCCGGTGCGCGGGGCCGTCCTGCTCGCGAAGTCGCTCGTGCTGGCGCTGTTCCTGTTCGTGTCCTCGCTCGTGATCTTCGGTGTCGCGGCCGTGGCGGTCGGGATGATCGTCGGTTCCCGCGATCAGAGCATCGACTGGTCCGACCCGTCGGCGTCGTTCCTGCCGATCCTGGTCGCATCGCTGTCGATGTCGGTGTTCGCACTGATCGGCGTCGCGTTCGGGTTCATCCTGCGCTCGGGCGCCGGCGCGATCGCCGCGACGGTCGGCCTGCTGTTCGTGCTGCCGATCGTCGGGAACTTCTTCTCGATGGCCGGTGAGGCGTGGGCGTGGGTGGTGGACGCCGCGACCTATCTTCCGGTGGCGGCCGCGCAGAGCGCGATCCTCCCGGGTGAGGGAGCGGCGCTCGAGGCCCCCGTCGCCTTTCTGACGCTCGCTTGCTGGGTGGTCGGAGCGCTGCTGGCCGCATGGGCGGTCCTGCGCACGCGCGACGCGTAGAGTCGGCCCGTGAGGAGAACGCGCAGCCGCAGCGACTCGATCCGTGAGGACGAGGAGCTGCGGCTTCCGCGTCCGCCCGGGGTGTTCCGACGTTTCTGGGCGCGGCACCCCGTGGTCGCCGACGTCCTCCTCGCGGCGCTCTGCGTCCTGCTCACGCTGACACCGGCCGCGCGTCTGGACGCTCTGCCGGAGCCGTGGGCCGTCGTCCGTGCGATCGTCTGGCCCCTGGCCGTCCTCGCCGCCTGTGCCACGCTGCTGTGGCGGCGGCGGCTCCCGCTGCTCCCGGCGGTCGCGGCGTATGCACTCGACGTGTTCTTTCTGCTCGCGGGTTCTCCGGGCAGCAGCCCGCTGCTCCTGATCGCGGGCTTCTCCCTCGCCGTCCACGGGTCGTCGCGCGCGGCCTGGGCGGCCTTCGGCTGGGGTGTCGCCGCGGTGTCGGCGGTCGCCGGCGCGCTGCTGCTGACCGGTGGCGTCACCCTCCAGTCCGGCCTCAACACGGTCCTGAGCACCGTGGTCCTCGGTCTCATCGGCACTCTGATCGGCGTGAACGTCGGCAATCGCCAGCGATACATCGACGCGGTGATCGACCGATCGCGGCAACTCCTGGTCGAACGCGATCAACAGGCCCAGCTGGCGGCGGCCGCGGAGCGCGCGCGGATCGCCCGCGAGATGCACGACATCGTGTCGCACTCGCTGACGGTGATCGTCGCCCTGTCGGAGGGTGCGGCCGCGACCCCCGATCACACGCAGGCCCGCGCGGCAGCCTCCACCGCTGCCGAGACGGCCAGGAGCGCGCTGACGGAGATGCGATCGATGCTGGGCGTGCTGCGCGACGACGACTCGCCGCTCCCCCTCGCGCCGGTCGAGCCCGCCCAGCCGCGGGAGACGGTCGAAGCCGCCCAGCGCGCGGGGTACCCGGTGACGCTCACGGTGACGGGCACCGCCGACGTCCCGCCGTCCGTCGCCCACGCACTGGGCCGGATCGTGCAGGAGGGGGTGACGAACGCCATGCGCCACGCTCCTGCCGTCTCGATGATCGGTGTCTCGATCGGCTATTCCGACGACGAGGTCCGCGTCGAGGTGGTCAACGACGGCGTCTCCGGCACCGACGTCGGCGCGGGCGGCTTCGGCCTCCGCGGACTCACCGAACGCGCGGCGCATGTCCACGGCCGGCTGCACTCCGGACCGGACGGTCCCGGCCGATGGCGCCTGCACGCCCGACTGCCCCTCAGCCCGGTCGTCCCCGCGACGACACCCACCCCGGAGGACCCCTCATGACATCGCCGATCCGCGTGCTCCTCGTCGACGACCAGGAGCTGATCCGCCTCGGCTTCCGGATGGTGCTCGAGTCCGAACCCGACATCGTGGTCGTCGGGGAGGCGAAGGACGGCCGCGCGGCGATCGCCCAGAGCGCGGCCCTTGCGCCCGACCTCGTGCTCATGGACATCCGGATGCCCGAACTCGACGGCATCGCCGCCACGTCGGCCATCGTGCGCGACCACCCGGAGACCCGCGTGCTCGTGCTCACGACCTTCGACCTGGACGAGTACGCGTTCGGGGCGATCCGCGCGGGAGCGAGCGGGTTCCTCCTCAAGGACGCGCAGCGCCACGAGATGCTCGCAGCGGTGCGGGCCGTGCACCGTGGGGACGCCGCGCTCTCCCCCCGCATCACCCGCCTGCTGCTCGAGCACGTGGGGCCGCGGCTCGGATCCGGGACACCGGCGGAGCCCGACCGCGCGGATGCGTCCCGCTACGCCTCGCTGACCGACCGGGAGCAGGAGGTGTTCCTGGCGATCGGTCAGGGCCTGACCAATGCCGAGATCGCGCGCGCTCTCTATGTGGGCGAGTCCACCGTCAAGACGCACGTGGGCCGGGTGCTGGCCAAGCTCGACGCCCGCGATCGCATCCACGCGGTCATCCTCGCGCATCGGCTCGGACTCGTCGGCGACTGACGACTCAGGCGGTGGAGGTCGGCGTCCACGCCGAGACATCGTTCAGACGGTGCACCTCGTCGGACGACAGCTCGAGCCGTGCGCCCTCCAGCAGGTCGGGCACCTGATCCACGGAGCGGGCGCTCGCAATCGGGGCGACCACGGTCGGCTGGGCCCGGAGCCAGGCGAGCGACACCGCGGCGATCGAGGTTCCGCGGGCGTGCGCGACCTCGCCGAGCGTGTCGAGGACGCGCAGGCCCTGGTCGGTGGCGTAGCGCGCGGCACCCGCGGCCCTCGGCGACGCCTCGCCGCTAGCGTCGGTCGAGCGATACTTCCCGGTGAGGAACCCACTCGCCAGGGCGTAGTAGGGCACCAGCCCGAGTCCGAACTCCTCGGCGACCGGGATGATGGTGTCTTCCACGACGTTGCGGTGCACGAGGTTGTAGTGCGGCTGGATCGCGATCGGCTGCGCGACCCCGAGCCGCCCGGCGATGTCGACCCACTCGCGAATGCGCTCGGCCGAGTAGTTCGACACCCCCACGTGTCGCACGAGGCCGTCGCTGACCAGCTGGCCGAACGCGGCGACCGTCTCCTCCAGCGGAACGGTCTCGTCGTCGAAGTGCGCGTAGTACAGGTCCAGCTCGTCGACGCCCAGCCGCGTCAGTGACGCCTACGCTGCGGCGCGCACCGTGGTCGCGGAGAGCCCGGAGAAGTCCGGATGCTGGCTCACCTTGGTCGCGACGACGACACCGCGCGGACGGCGCGAAGCCAGCCACTCCCCGATGATCTCCTCACTCTCCCCGCCCCGATTCCCCGGTACCCACGCACTGTACGAGTCCGCTGTGTCGATGAAGTCGCCGCCACCGTCGACATAGGCGTCGAGGACGGCGAAGGATGCGTCGCGATCGGCGGTCCAGCCGAACACGTTGCCACCGAGGGCGAGGGGGAAGACGTCGAGGTCACTGCTGCCGATACGGGTCATGCTCATCACAACCGCGATCGCGATACTCGGCATTCCCGCGTGACGCCGCTCCGTCACCGTCGTTACGCGGCGGACTCGCCCTGGTCGTAGATCTGCGACGGACGCCCGACGAGACGGCTGTCCGGCGCGTGTGCGACCCGCGCGTCCTTTCCGTCGTATTCGAAGCGCGACAGCACGTAGCGGATGGCCTCGAGCCGTGCGCGCTTCTTGTCGTTCGAGCGCACCACGATCCACGGCGTGACCGGGGTGTCCGTGTGGAAGAACATCGCTTCCTTCGCCGTGGTGTAGTCGGCCCACCTGTCCATGCTCGCGATATCGGTGGGGCTCAGCTTCCACTGCTTCACCGGATCCTCGCGACGGCGGTCGAACCGGCGGCGCTGCTCCGCCTCACCCACCGAGAACCAGAGCTTGATCAGCCGGATGCCCGAGCCCACCAGCATCCGCTCGAATTCCGGAGCGGTTCGGAGGAACTCCTGGTACTCCTCATCGGTGCAGTACCCCATGACGCGCTCGACCCCGGCGCGGTTGTACCAGGAACGGTCCATGAGGACCATCTCACCGCCGGACGGCAGATGGGCCACGTACCGCTGGAAGTACCACTGCGTGCGCTCGGCGTCGGTCGGCTTGTCGAGAGCGACGACCCGGGCCCCGCGAGGGTTGAGATGCTCCATGAAGCGCTTGATGGCCCCGCCCTTGCCGGCTGCGTCGCGCCCCTCGAACAGGACCAACACCCGCTCCGCGCTGTGCTTCACATGCGCCTGCAGCTTGAGCAGCTCGATCTGGAGGAGGCGCTTCTCGGTCTCGTATTCCGCGCGGGAGAGCTTTTCCGAATACGGGTAGCCCTGCTGCCACTCGGGAACGTCCATCGTCAGCCTCCTGCGAACGGGGCGGCCGTAGGAGGCCTGAACAGATGCGCGCAGGTGGCCGGGGCGGGGTGCCGGCCACCTGCACATAAGTAACATAACACTCGCCAAAGTGTTACGCAAATGGCGCGACCGCGGCAGTGCACGAGCTCCCCATACCTACCTCTAGGTATGGCATGATCCTTCTATGAGCACAGATGCGAGGGAATCCCTGCTACGCGCGGCGCAACAGCTGTATGCCGCCAACGGGGTGGCGGCGACCACCCCGCGGCAAGTCATCGAGCGAAGCGGTGTGGGACACGGGAGCCTCTATCACCACTTCCCTTCGAAGCGCGACCTGGCGCTCGCTGCCGTCGGCCGTTCGGTGGATGAAGCGTTGGCATCGTCCTCCGACGCCCTGAACGCCCACACCGAGTCGCGAGCGAGGATCGCCGCGTACCTCGAACGTCCCCGCGAGGCGACCTCGGGGTGCCGTATCGGTCGCCTCACGGCTGACCCCTTCGTCGCGGCCGACGAGGACCTCAGCGCCTCCGTCGCCCGCTACTTCCTCGACCTCATCGGTCTCGTCGCCGACGTCTTCGAAGAGCAGGGGCTCGATGGGGGCGTCGCGCGCGACCGGGCTACGGCCGCGGTGGCGGTGATCCAGGGTGGGTATGTCCTGTCGCGAGCCACGGGGGACGAGGAGATGATGCGCGCCGCCGTCCGCGGGTTCCTCGGGCTCGTGGACGCACCCCAGCGACCGGAGGGCGACTCATGACTCTGATCGCGCACCTCAGCGACCCGCATCTGGACACATCTCCGCACCGACTGCGCCGGCTCGAGGCAGTGCTCGCAGCGGTGTCCTCCCTCCCCGACGTCGATGCGATCGTCCTCAGCGGCGATCTTGCCGACCACGGCGCCGCCGAGGAGTACGCCCAACTGTTCGCGACCCTCCCGGCGGACATACCGACGATCGTCGTACCCGGGAATCACGACCACAGCGAGACGATGCTCCACTCCCAGGCCCAGGCCGGTCTCAACCCGGCCCTGTCGGGCTTCATCGACGTGGGCGAGGTGCGCGTCATCGGGCTGGACTCACACCTCGATGCTCGCGTCGAAGGCCACCTCACGCCGGACACGATCGACTTCGCGCGGCACGCAGCGAGCTCGGCCCCCGGCACCGTCCTTCTCACGATGCATCACCCACCGGTGCCCGTCGGGCATGACGTCGCGGACCGGTGGAATCTGGAGAACACGAGCGACCTGGAGGCGCTGATCGTGGGGAACGCACGAATCATCGGCGTCCTGACCGGGCACGTGCACAGGGCTCTCGCCGCGTCGTTCGCCGGGGTGCCGGTCCTCGGCGCCCCGGGCGTCGTCTCCACGATGCGACTGGGAAGCAGGGTCAATCCGATCGCCGACGACACGGCGATGCCGGGGCTGGCCATGCACACCATCGACGGCACCGCCATCCGCACCGTGTTCCACTACCTGAGCCCCGCCGAGCCGTGAGACGCAACGCCCGCCATCCCCCGGAAATACAGGGATGGCGGGCGTTGCCGTCCGGAGCCGACTACGGGACTCGAACCCGTAACCCCCGTATTACAAGTACGGTGCGCTACCAATTGCGCCAAGTCGGCGGGTGCCATCAGCTTAGCGATGGCGGAGGCGCCGCTCGATTACGGCGCGGGCGTCGACGTGGCCGACGGCGTCGGAGTGGGGGTCGAGGTGGACTCGTAGTACGCCTCGCTCGCCACCGACATCACGAACGTGGACAGCTCCTGCGGGTCGTCGAGCGCCCCCACATAGGCCTCGCCGTTCACGACGATCATCGGGGCGGCGGTGAGGACCAGGTCGTCGGAACCGGCGAGCGGACCCTTGAGCGCCCGCGTGGTCGCTTCCTTCGCCCAGTTCACGAAGTCGCCCTCCTCGATGCACTTGCGGACGACCTTCCCGTTGTCGACGCCGACCGCTCCAGCGAGGTTCGCCAGCTCCTGATCGGAGAGACCGTCGCTGCCGACCTCGGGCTGATCGTCGAGCAGGTCGTGATTGAACGCGTAGAACTGGTCGGGCGAGTGCGTCGCGACGCACGCCGCAGCTGCGGCCGAGCGCAGCGAGTACTTCGTGCCGTTGGAGCTGGCCGTCAGCAGCGCGACGGGGTGATAGCTCACTGTTGCCGCGCCGTCCTCGATCCACTGCGCGAGCAGTCGCGCGTTCGCGCGCTCGAACTTCCCCGCATCGGGCGACAGGTAGTCGACGTAGACGTGCACGTCCACGGCCTGAGACGCGGTCGGATCCGGCGTGGGAGAAGCGGAGGCACCGGCCTCGGACGGCGTGGGCGTCGGCGTGGCGGGGGCTTCGGCGGAGGTGGCCATCGACGAGATGTCGGTCACCACGACGCCGTCCGACTCCATGCCGCTCGGGCTGAGCTGAGGCTTGGAGACCTGCGACGTCACGGCCATGGTCACCGCGGTGCCGATGGCCCCGACGGCGATCACCGCGACCGCGCCGATGATGATCCGTCTCATCAGGCGGGCCCTCGACTGCTGGGCGTGCACCTTCTGGGCCTTCTCCCGCACGACCTCGCGGGAATTGCGAGGTGCGGGGACGTTCGGCGTTTCGTCGCTCGACATCGTTCCTCTTGAGTCTCGGGGGGTCCGGGTTGGCCCCGACCGTCGCCCGGCGACGATCGCCGCAGAACGCGGCCGGATTCGATGCTAGTCAGTGAGGCTGAGAAATACCCAGGTACGGCCGATCGTGCCATACTGAACCCGACCCGATGGCGGGTCACGGCGGGTCACTCCGCCGCTTCATTCACTACGGATCGTCCGGCACGTACCTGCCGGTGAAGGAGAAACACGATGGCATCTGTGACTTTCGACGAGGCCACCCGCCTCTACCCCGGCGGAACCCGTCCGGCCGTCGACAAGCTCAACCTCGAGGTGGGCGACGGTGAATTCCTCGTCCTCGTCGGCCCTTCCGGTTGTGGTAAGTCCACCTCGCTCCGCATGCTCGCCGGCCTCGAAGAGGTCAACTCCGGCCGCATCCTGATCGGTGACCGCGACGTCACCGACGTGCCGCCGAAGGACCGCGACATCGCGATGGTCTTCCAGAACTACGCCCTGTACCCGCACATGACGGTCGCCGAGAACATGGGCTTCGCGCTCAAGATCGCCGGCGTCGGCAAGGAGGAGCGCGCCGCCCGTGTCCTGGAGGCCGCCAAGCTCCTCGACCTCGAGCAGTACCTGACCCGCAAGCCGAAGGCCCTGTCGGGTGGTCAGCGTCAGCGCGTCGCGATGGGCCGCGCCATCGTCCGTCAGCCGCAGGTGTTCCTCATGGACGAGCCGCTGTCGAACCTCGACGCCAAGCTCCGCGTGCAGACCCGTACGCAGATCGCGTCGCTGCAGCGCCGTCTCGGCGTCACCACGGTCTACGTCACGCACGACCAGACCGAGGCGCTCACGATGGGCGACCGGATCGCCGTGCTGAAGGACGGTCTGCTGCAGCAGGTCGGCTCGCCGCGCGACCTGTACGAGAAGCCGAACAATGTCTTCGTCGCCGGCTTCATCGGCTCCCCCGCCATGAACCTGTTCGCTGCGGACCTCGCCGACGGCGGCGTGCGCTTCGGCACCGAGGTCGTCCCGCTCGACCGCGACACGGTCGGCCGCGCCAACGGCTCGCAGGTCACGGTCGGCGTCCGCCCCGAAGACATCACCGTGGGTCCGGCCGACGGCAAGGGCCTGTCGGTCGTCGTCGACCTCGTCGAGGAGCTCGGCGCCGACGGCTACCTCTACGGCCACACCGAGATCAACGGCAAGCGCGCCGACCTCGTGGCCCGCGTGGACGGCCGCAACCACCCGAACGCCGGTGAGACCGTGACCCTCGCGGCCAACGCCGGTCACGTGCACGCCTTCGACCAGGAGACGGGCGACCGCCTGAACGACAAGCCGGTCGTCTCCGCCTGATCGGACACACCATCCGCGGCGCGGGCTGACTTCGGTCGCCCGCGCCGCGCTCGTTTCCCCTCAGGAGCATCCATGCAGGAGTCGCTGCGCATCACCGCCAGCACCGTCGACCCGGGGCTCCTCGCGCTGCCCTGGTCGACCAGCCTCGCCAAGTGGCCGTCCGAGCACATCGTGTCGCTGCCGAAGGGGCTGTCCCGGCATCTCGTGCGCTTCGCGGACCTCTCCGGTCGGGTCGTCGCCGTCAAGGAGACCACCGCCGCGATGGCGCAGCGCGAGTACGACATGCTCGGCAACCTCGCCCGCCTCGACGTCCCCTGCGTCGCCAGGGTCGCCGTGATCGCCGGGCGCACCGATGCCGCCGGCGAGCCCCTCCCCGCGGCGCTCGTCACCTCGCACCTCCGCTTCTCCATGCCGTACCGCGCCCTGTTCACGCGCGTGCTCCGCCCTGACACCGCCACGCGACTCGTCGACGCGCTCGCCCTGCTCCTCGTACGACTCCACAACGTCGGCTTCTACTGGGGCGACGTGTCGCTGTCGAACACTCTCTTCCGTCGCGACGCCGGCGCCTTCGCGGCCTACCTCGTCGACGCGGAGACCGGTGAGCTGCACGAGGAGGGCCTGACGGACGGCCAGCGCGCATACGACCTCGACCTCGCCAGGACGAACATCGCGGGCGAGATCATGGACCTCGCCGCGGGCGGGCGGCTCGAGCACGGCGTGGATGCGGTCGCGATCGCCGACGGCATCGTGTCCTCCTACCGCTCGCTCTGGGCGGAGCTCACGGCGCAGGAGTCGTTCTCGGCGGCCGAGACATGGCGCATCACCGAGCGCGTCGAACGCCTCAACGCGCTCGGCTTCGACATCGACGAGATGTCCATGTCCACGACCGCCGACGGGACGGTGGTCGAGATCCAGCCGAAGGTGGTGGATGCCGGCCACCACCAGCGCCGCCTCATCCGGCTGACGGGACTCGACGTGGAGGAGAACCAGGCGAGACGCCTGCTCAACGACCTCGACGAGTTCCGTGCCCGCTCGACCAAGCAGTGGGCGGACGAGGAGATGTACGCGCATGAGTGGCTCACGCGCGTGTTCGAGCCCGTCGTCCGCGCCATCCCCTACGACCTGCGCGCCAAGCTGGAGCCCGCCGAGGTGTTCCACCAGGTGTTGGAGCACCGCTGGTACCTGTCGCAGGCGCAGGGCCGCTCGATCCCCCTCGCGGAAGTCCTGACCAGCTACATCAACGATGTGCTGCGCCACCGCCGCGACGAAGCGACCATCATGGGACCGCCGACCGAGACCATGAGCCTCCCGGTGATCACCGGCACGCTCTCGCTCGCCGATGACGAGGACGAGGTCGACTGGCGCGACCTCGTCTGAACGCCGCCCTCAGTAGCCGACCGTGAACCGCTCGCGGTGGTGGTTGCCCTGCTCGATCTCGTCCACGACGGCCACGGCGAAGTCCGCGCCGGAGATGTACGACTTCCCCTCCTCGTCGCGCACCAGCACGTCGCCGCCGTCGCGGTAGCGACCCGTCCGCTCCCCCTCGGCCCAGGGGCCGAAGACCTCGGCGGGGTGCACGAAGAACCAGTCCAGCGCGGGATCGGTCTCCTCGAGCAGCGCGAGCGAGTCGATGCCCACCTGCGCCTCGTGCTTGTACTCCTCCGGGAAGTCGAGGTCGAAGAGCCTCGGCCCCTCCGGAGCGACCAGGCTGCCGCCGGCACCGCCGACCACACCGAGCCGTGTCTCGGTCCCGGCGAGCACGCCGATCACCGTGGTGAGGGCCTCCAGCACCCGATCCTCCATGTCACCGCGGGGCGACAGCGAGGACACCACGGCATCCGCACCCGCGAAAGCCTCCCGCAGCGACGCCGCGTCGAGGGCGGATCCCTGCACGTACGCGGCGCCGGCGACCGGGTCGGACGGCGTCGTGCGGGAGATCGCGACGACCGCATGATCGCGGCTCACCGCCTCCGACACGATGTGCCGTCCGGCGTAACCGGTTCCTCCGAGGACGATGATGCGCGCCATGCTCTGCCTTTCTCGTGCGGTCAGTCCGCCGCGCGGACGGTCGCCACCTGGTACAGGGCGACCGACGCGGCGATCCCGGCGTTCAGCGACTCCGTCGCCGCCGAGATGGGGATGGAGACGATCTGGTCGCAGGTCTCGGTCACCAGACGGGACAGGCCCTTGCCCTCGGAGCCGACGACGATCACGACCGGTCGATCCGCGAGCTGCAGCTCGGGCAGCGACACGTCACCATCGCCGTCGAGCCCCAGCACGAACACGCCCTGCTTCTTGAACTCCTTGAGCTGCGTGGTGAGGTTCGTCGCGAGGGCGACGGGGATGCGCGCGGCGGCACCGGCACTGGTCTTCCACGCCGCCGAGTTGACACCGGCGGAACGGCGCTGCGGCAGGATGATGCCGTGGCCGCCGAACGCCGCCGTCGAGCGGATGATCGCGCCGAGGTTGCGCGGGTCGGTCACGCCGTCGAGCGCCACGAACAGCGGCGTCTCCCCGCGGTCGATGACCTGCTCGAGCAGATCCTGCGGGTGCGCGTACTCGTACGGCGGCACCTTCAGCGCGACGCCCTGGTGCACGCCGTCGAAACCCGCCATGCGGTCGAGCTCCTGGCGCGTGACCTCCAGCACCGGGATGTCGCGGTGAGTCGCGATCGACAGCATCTCCTTGACGCGATCGTCCATCTCGACACGCTGCGCGATGTACATCGCCGACGCCGGGATCTTGGCCCGCAGCGCCTCCAGCACCGAGTTGCGGCCGGTCACCGTCTCGGTGTCGGTGGTGTTGTCCTTGGCACGGGCTGTGCGGTTGGGGCTGCCACCCGACGGGCGCCCGCCGGGCTTGCCCTTACCGCCCGCCGCGGCGTAGCGCTCGGCCGCGGCCTTGCGCTTCCCGGCCGGGTGCCATGCGCGGTCCTCCGCCTTCGGGGTGGGACCGCGGCCCTCGAGCGCCTTGCGCCCGAGACCACCGGTGCCCTTCGTGGGGCCCTTCTTCTTGCCCTTGCTCGCGCCGGGGCGCCCTGGCTTAGTCATCGATGCTCCAATGAGTTCCGGCCGGAGTGTCCTCCAGCGTGATTCCTGCGGCAGCGATCGCATCACGGATGCGATCCGCCGCCGCCCAATCCTTGTCCGCCCGCGCCTGCGCACGCTGCGTGATCATCTCCTGCACCAGCGCGTCCAGTGCGGCCGCCCGGGCGTCGCCCGCGGCCGTGGCGTCGCTCGGTCGGAGACCGAGCACCGACGTCATCGCCGACACCGCGCGCGCCGCCTGCGCGGCCGCGTCGCGGTCTCCCGCGTCGAGCGCGGAGTTTCCCGCCCGCACGGTCTCATGCACGACCGCGAGCGCCTGGGGAACGCCGAGATCGTCGTCCATCGCAGCGGCGAAGGCCGACGGCAGGTCTTCGCGACTCTCGGCGGCGTCCACCTCCGCGACACGCGCCGCCCGCTCCAGGAAGGTACGGATACGACCGAGGGCCGCCTCCGCCTCCGCCCACGAGGACTCCGACAGGTCGAGGCTCGAGCGGTAGTGCGCGGCAGCGAGCGCATAGCGCACCACCAGCGGTTCGTGCGCGTCGAGCACGTCACGGGCGAGCGTGAAGTTGCCGAGCGACTTCGACATCTTCTGCCCGTCCACCGTCACCAGGCCGTTGTGCACCCAGTACCGCGCGAAGCCGTCCCCCGCCGCCGTCGACTGCGCGAGCTCGTTCTCATGGTGGGGGAAGCGGAGGTCGAGCCCGCCGCCGTGGATGTCGAACTCGTCGCCGAGGTAGCGCTTCGACATCGCCGAGCACTCGATGTGCCATCCCGGTCGCCCGAGACCCCACGGCGAACGCCACGTGGCGTCGGCCGGCTCATCCGGCTTCGACGCCTTCCAGAGCGCGAAGTCCTGCGGATTGCGCTTGCCCCGGGGGTCCGCATCCTCCGCCGCCTCCATCGCGTCGACCGACTGATGCGTGAGCGCGCCGTACTGCTCCCACGACCGCACGTCGAAGTAGACGTCGCCGGAGCCGTCGGGCGCGGGATAGGCGTGACCGCGGTCGATGAGGCGCGTGATCAGCTCCTGCATCTGCGGCACCGAGGCCGTGGCACGGGGCTCGTAGGTGGGCGGCAGGATGCCAATGCCCGCATACGCCGCGGTGAACTCCTGCTCCATCCGATACGCCAGCGCCCACCACGGCTCCTCCGGTGTGGCGTTCTGCAGCACCTTGTCGTCGATGTCGGTGACGTTGCGCACGAACGTGACGCGACCGTAGCGGTGCTCGAGCCACCGGCGCAGCAGGTCGAAGCTCAGCGCGGCCCTGACGTGACCGATGTGGGGTCCGGACTGCACCGTCGGTCCGCACACGTACATCGTGATGTTCTCGGAGTCGAGAGGCACGAAGTCGCGCAGCAGCTGTGCGCGGGTGTCGTAGAGGCGGAGGGTCACCGGTCAAGCCTACTCGGCGGGCGCGCGGCGCTCCTGATCGTGTCGCGGATACGCTCGGCTCAGCGGTGCGGGCCGTCCACCGGCACCACGAGTGCGACGGCCGTGACCGCGATGCCTTCTCCGCGGCCGGGGAAGCCCAGGGCGTCGGTCGTCGTCGCAGTGACCGACACGGGAGCGCCTCCGAGCGCCGCGGACAGCGCGCGCTCCGCCTCGACACGGCGGGCGCTGAACCGCGGACGGTTGCCCTGGAACTGCACGGAGACGTTCCCGATCGAGAAGCCGGCTTCGGCGAGCAGCCGCCGCGTCGCCGACAGGAACACGTCGGCGTGCGCGCCGGCATACTCCGGATGCGCCGTGCCGAAGTGGGTGCCGATGTCACCCAGCCCCGCCGCGCCGAGCAGGGCGTCGACGATGGCGTGCGCGACCGCGTCGCCGTCGGAATGACCCGACAGCGGCTGTTCGCCCGGCCACTCCAGCCCGGCGAGCCACAGGTCGCCCTCGCCGCCGAACGCGTGCACGTCGGTTCCGATGCCCACGCGCGGTAGAGCGCCTGCGCCGCGGTCTCGCCGCGCACCCGTGCTCGGGGGCGCCGTCGCGAGGAGAGCCCTGGCACGCTCGAGGTCGTCGGGAGTCGTGATCTTGAACGATCGCTCCGAACCAGGGACGAGGCGGACCGTGTGACCGGCCGCGGCGAACAGCGCCGCGTCGTCCGTGTACTCCGCGCCCTCCTCGGCGGCACGCGCGTACGCCGCCTCGAGCGCGTCGCGCGGGAAGCCCTGCGGCGTCTGCGCCGCGGCGAGCTCGGAGCGGTCGACGGTGCCGGTCACGACGCCGCCATCCACCCGCTTGAGGGTGTCGACGACGGGAAGCACCGGAAGCGCGGCCGCCTGCGCCGTGACGGCCGCGGCGACCGCATCGATGACGGACGGCGGGGTGAGCGCCCGCGCCGCATCGTGGACGAGCACCGTCGTCACGTCTCCCCAGAGGGCCGCCAACCCCGCGGCGACGGATTCCTGACGGGTGGCGCCTCCCGTGACCACTCGGCCGAGATCGGCGCGGTCGCCCGCGGCGGCGAGAAGCTCGGTCTGCGCATCGCCCTCGTGCCCGGCCGGCGCGACCACGATGACCTGCAGGGGCTGCGCCGCGAACACCCCGTCGAGGGCGTGGCGCAGGATCGTGCGGTTGTCGATGCCGACGAACGCCTTCGGGGCGCGCGCCTCCAGTCGGGTGCCGGAGCCGGCGGCGACGATGATGATCGCGGTGTGCGGGACGGGAACGATGCTCACGCCTTCACGTTACCGGCGGAGACGACGAAAGGCGGGTGCCGCAGCACCCGCCTCTCGTCGTGAAGAAGTCAGGAGGCGAGGACCTCGTCGAGCAGGGTGCCCGCCTTGTCCTCGTCGATCTTCTCTGCCAGCGCCAGCTCCGAGATGAGGATCTGACGAGCCTTCGCCAGCATCCGCTTCTCGCCGGCGGAAAGCCCGCGGTCCTGGTCGCGACGCCACAGGTCGCGCACGACCTCGCTCACCTTGATGACATCGCCGGAGGCGAGTTTCTCCAGGTTCGCCTTGTAGCGGCGGGACCAGTTGGTGGGCTCCTCCGTGAAGGGAGCGCGCAGCACCTCGAACACGTGATCGAGGCCCTCCTTGCCGATCACGTCGCGAACGCCGACCAGGTCGACATTCTCGGCCGGGACCTCGATGATGAGATCGCCCTGCGTGACGTTGAGCTTCAGGTACTTCTTCGTCTCGCCCTTGATGACGCGTTCCTTGACCTCGATGATGGTCGCAGCGCCATGGTGCGGATAGACGACGGTCTCGCCAACCTCAAAAAGCATAAAAACATGTCCTTTCGGCAACCTCAAGGATACCACAGGGGATATGCGCTAAGGTTCGCGCTTCCTCGTCCACGCCCCGCTGACACATACCCATAGAATGGGTACGGATATCCCGCCGGACCTCAGGAGGACCCGTGAAATCGCGCCTTGTCGCGTCTGCCGCCATCAGCGCCCTCGTTCTGCTCGGCGCGACCGGGTGCACGTTCATCACGCCGCAGTCGACCAAGATCGAGTACGCGGCCTCCGACGGCGTGAACGTCTCCGACAAGGACGGCCCGATCGACGTGCGGAACGCCCTGGTCATCGCGAACGAAGACGGCTCCGTCGGCAACTTCGTCGGCGCGATCGTCAACCCGACGCAGGACCGCGCCACCCTCACCATCACCCTGGAGGGCGTCGACCCGTTCACGGTCACCGTCTCCGCCGGCCAGACCATCAGCCTCGGCTCCGACGAGGAGCCGCTGCGCATCGTCGGGCTCGACACGAAGCCCGGCGCCACGGTCGACATCCACTTCCAGTCCGGCGACTCGGCCGGCGTCACGACCGCGGTGCCCGTGCTCGACGGCACCCTCCCCTACTACTCGGACCTCGCCCCCGAGGGCGACTGACACCGCACGAACGCACGAGGCCGGCACCCACGGGTGCCGGCCTCTTCGCGTCCTCGGTCGTCAGCCCTCGAAGCGGTAGCCCAGACCGCGCACGGTCACGAGCATCACGGGCTCGCTCGGGTTCTCCTCGATGCGGGACCGGATCCGCTTGATGTGCACGTCGAGCGTCTTCGTGTCACCGAAGTAGTCGCTCCCCCACACCCGGTCGATCAGCTGCCCCCGCGTGAGCACGCGCCCGGAGTTGCGCATCAGGACCTCGAGGAGCTCGAACTCCTTCAGCGGCATATTGATCTGCTCCCCCGCGACCGACACCGTGTGGCGATCGATGTCGAGCGACACGCGTCCGCCCTCGAGCACCCTCTCGTCGAGCTCGCCCTCGGCCTGGACGACCCGACGCAGAACGGCCCGCATCCTGGCCAGCAGCTCCCGCGACGAGTACGGCTTGGTGATGTAGTCGTCGGCGCCCAGTTCGAGCCCCACCACGATGTCGACCTCGGAGTCCTTCGCGGTCAGCATGATGATCGGGATGGCCGACGTCGACCGGATCTGACGACACACCTCGGTGCCGGGCATCCCCGGCAGCATCAGGTCCAGCAGCACGATGTCGGCACCGCGCTCCCGGAACGCCGCCATCGCACCGGGACCGTCCTCGGCGATCTCCACCTCGTACCCCTCGCGGCGCAGCAGATACGCGAGGGGATCAGCGAGGTCGGGCTCGTCTTCGACGAGAAGGATGCGGGTCATGCGGTCTCTCCGTTTCGGACGCGCGAGCCGGCCGACCTGGCCGCTTTCCGCGCACGCTTCTTGTTCTTCTTGTCACGATCGGCGTTCGCCGGAGCGGCGATCTGCGGAAGACGGATCGTGAAGGTGGAGCCACGGCCCGGCCGGGACCACAGGCGCACCTCGCCGCCGTGGCGCTGCGTGGCGTGCTTCACGATCGACAGTCCGAGCCCTGTGCCGCCGGTGCGGCGCGAGCGCGCCTCGTCCGCACGATAGAAGCGCTCGAAGATCCGCTCCCTGTCGGCCTCCGCGATCCCGATGCCCTGATCGGACACGGCGATCTCGACCACGTCGTCGTCGGCCCGCACCCCCACACCCACGCGCGAGCCGCGCGGGGAGTACACGATCGCGTTGGCGATCAGGTTGCCCACCGCCTCGATGAGGATCTGCGCGTCGCCGCGCACCCACACGCCGCGGTCACCCCCGCGTGCGAGCTCCACCCCCGCCGAATCGGCCTGCACGACGTGCGCCTCGATGGACGAGGCGATGACCTCATCGATCGAGACGGGTCCGACCTCCGTCAGGCCGTCCTCCGCCTGCAGGCGGGACAGGCTCATGATGCGGCCGGTGAGCTGTCCGAGGCGGTTGGCCTCCGCCGAGATGCGCGACGCGAAGACGCGCACCTGTGCGGGATCGTCGGCGGCGGACTCGATCGCCTCCGCGAGCAGGCTCACCGCCCCCACCGGGGTCTTGAGCTCATGACTCGTGTTCGCCACGAAGTCCCGACGCATCTGGTCCAGGCGCTCCTGCTCGGTGACATCCCGCACGATCAGCAGCACCAGGCGCGCCCCGATCGCACTCGCCCGTGCCGACACCAGGCGCGGATCGAGGCTGAGCCCTCCGCGAGTGATGCGCAGCGACTCCATCGCCGTGTCGCCCGACGCACGGACGCCGCGCACCAGCTGCCGCAGCTCCGGGTTCTCCAGCGTGGAACCGACCTCGATGCCGAACCGCGCCGCCGCCCGCGAGGTCGCGAGCACGAGTCCCGAGGCGTCGACGACGCAGGCCGCGTCGTCCATGCTGCCGAGCACATCCGTGATCCCCTGCGGGATCGACGTCGACGTCTCCTCCTCCGCACGCGCCCTCGCCCGGTAGGCCCAGACGACCAGAAGCGACATCCCGACGCCGATCACCAGCCCGATGGCAAGGGAGGACAGCGCGAGCTGCGGCAGGGTCATGACTCCAGCGTAGAGCGCGTTCACCGCCCGTCCGGCGGGTTTCCGCGCCGTGACGGGGAGGCGAGACGTACTATTCACTCGCTGGGCACCGTTCGTTAACCTTCGGAGCAGACAATCGCTTCAGGCCTGCGCACAGGCCCGAACTCGTGCGGACGCCCCGCCGCCTCGCGCTGACGACTCAGCAGAGATCCGAACGAAAGGTTGCGCCCCCATGCGCGAAGTCTTCCACCAGTCCCTCGAGGACCTGCAGTCCCGCCTCGTCGAGATCGCCGACCTCGTCACCGTCTCGATCGACAAGGCGACGCGCGCGTTCGCCACCAGCGACGTCGCCCTGGCCGAGGAGGTCATCGCCGACGACGCGAAGATCGACGAGCTGGCCGTCGCGCTCGACGAGCAGGCCATCGAGATCCTCGCCCGCCAGCAGCCGGTCGCGCGCGACCTGCGCATCGTCGTCACCGCGCTGCGCGTGAGCGCCTCCCTGGAGCGCATGGGCGACATGTCCGAGCACATCGCACAGCTCGCCCGGCTGCGCTTCCCCGAGCGCGCCATCCCGAAGGGACTCAAGGGCACCTTCGTGCGGATGGGCGAGCTCGACGTCGAGATCTCGCGCACGCTCGCCGAGCTGCTTCGCACCCAGGACCTGAAGTTCGCCGACCAGATCCGCAACGCCGACGACGACGTGGACGAGCTGCACGCCAGCGTGTTCGAGAAGGTGCTCAGCGACAACTGGAAGGGCGAGGCGGTCGCCACCGTCGACGCCACGCTGGCCAGCCGCTACCACGAGCGCTTCGCCGACCACGCGGTCGCCGTCGCGAAGAAGGTCGTGTACCTGGCGACGGGCGACTGGCACGTCGAGGAGGAGGACATCGCCCTCGCCGTGGAGCAGCAGGAGCTCGGACACGCCTGACGCGTCGCCCGTCGTACGCGAGAGACCCCCTGCGCCGACCGGCGGCAGGGGGTCTCTCGCGTCGGGGCGTGCGCGTTACTTCTTGCCCTGCGCGGCCACGGCGGCGGCACCGGCGGCGGCGGCCTCGGGGTCGAGGTAGCGGCCGGGGCCGGTGGGCGCGTTGTTCTCGTCGAGCTCGTAGACCAGCGGGATGCCGGTGGGGATGTTGAGTCCGGCGATGTCGTCGTCGCTGATGCCCTCGAGGTGCTTCACGAGCCCGCGCAGCGAGTTCCCGTGCGCGGTGACCAGCACCGTCTTGCCGGCCTCGAGGTCGGGCACGATCGCGGTCTCCCAGTACGGCAGCAGACGGTCGATCACGAGCTTGAGCGACTCCGTACGCGGCACCTCACCGTCGATGTGCGCGTACCGGGGGTCGTTCACCTGGCTGAACTCGCTCGCGTCGTCGAGCGGGGGCGGCGGCACGTCGAACGAACGGCGCCACAGCTGGAACTGCTCTGGACCGAACTCCTCCAGCGTCTGCGCCTTGTCCTTGCCCTGCAGCGCGCCGTAGTGCCGCTCGTTGAGTCGCCACGAGCGCGTGACCGGGATCCACAGCCGGTCGGCCGCGTCCAGCGCGATGTCGGCGGTCTGGATCGCTCGGCTCAGCAGCGAGGTGTGCAGCACGTCGGGGAGGATGCCGGACTCGGCGAGCAGCTCACCGCCGCGACGGGCCTCGCCCTTGCCCTGCTCGGTCAGGCGGACGTCCACCCAGCCGGTGAAGAGGTTCAGTTCGTTCCACTCGCTCTGGCCGTGGCGGAGCAGGATCAGGGTGCGCTTCGCAGTCATGCGGCCAGTTTATCCGCGGCCGTGGATCGGACTGCGCCGGGCACGGGAGAGGATGGACGCATGGCGTCATCTCCGCTCGGCCAGCCGACCCGTGGCACGACCGGGACCAACCGGCTGCGCCGCAACGACCGCTGGATCGCCGCGAGCACCGCGTTGCGTCGCGCGGAGGATCCGCTCGTGGTCGACCTCGGCTATGGCGCCAGCGGGGTCACGGCGCTCGAGCTCGCCGCGCGCCTGCGCCGGGTCCGTCCCGACGCGGAGGTGCTCGGCCTGGAGATCGATCCGGCGCGCGTCGCCACGGCGACGCGACAGCTCGCCGAGGTCCGGGCGGGTCGGACGGGATTCCCTCCTGATCTGCGGGTGTCGTTCGCGCGTGGGGGCTTCGAGGTGCCGCTGCCGGGCGACCGCCGTGCCGCCGTGATCCGCGCCATGAACGTGCTCCGGCAGTACGACGAGCCCGAGGTCCCCGCGGCCTGGCGCACGATGGCGGCGCGCCTCGCCCCCGGCGGCCTGCTCGTGGAGGGGACGTGCGACGAGATCGGCCGCATCGCCAGCTGGGTCGACGTGGACCGGGATGGATCGGCGCTGCGCCTCACGATCTCGCTGCGACTGGAGGGACTCGAGCGTCCGAGCATCGTGGCGGAGCGGCTGCCGAAGGCGCTGATCCATCGCAACGTCCCCGGCGAGCGCATCCACGCGCTGCTCACCGAGCTCGACCGGGAGTGGGACCGCGCGGCTCCCCTGTCGACCTTCGGCGCCACGCAGCGGTTCCTCGCGGCCGTGTCCGCGCTGCGCGACCAGGGGTGGCCCGTGCAGGGCGGCCGCACGCGCTGGCGTCTCGGAGAGCTCACGCTGCCGTGGGACGCGGTCGCCCCGCGCCCGGCCTGACGCCGGGACGCCCGCTCAGGCGGACGGCGAGGTGCGGCGCGGGTCCGGCGCGGTCGGGCGGCGCGACAGCCGCGTCAGGCGGGGCACCTCCGCCGTGGCGCCCGCGTCTGCGGGGACGATGACCTGCTGCGACGCCGCGATGTCGACGCCCTCGGACCGCACGACCAGATCCCCGACCGGGGCGCGGCGCGACAGGATCGCGAGCGCGATGGGGCCCTCCTCGTGGTGTCGCGCGACCGAGGTGATGTGCCCCACCTCGTCGTCGCCCGCGAAGACCGGAGCGCCGGGCTCGGGGAGCACTGCGTCGCTGCCGTCGAGGTGCAGCGCGGCGAGCCGCCGAGGCGGATGACCGAGGTTGTGCACCTTCGACACGGTCTCCTGCCCGCGGTAGCAGCCCTTGTCGAGGTGCACCGCGCTGCGCAGCCAGTCGGACTCGTGCGGCAGCGACCGCTCATCGACCTCGGACGCCCACCGCGGTCGCCACGCGGCGATGCGCAGAGCCTCCGCGGCCAGCAGTCCGGCGACCTCGCCGTCGTCGAGGGTCGCGGCGAGCGCGGGCACGCTGCCGCTCGGGACGATGGCGATGCGCCAGGCCAGGTCGACCCCGGGGTGCTCGGCGGTCGCGGCGTACTGATACCCGCCTGCGCTGACGCGCTGCCAGGGGTCCGCCCACACGAGGGCGCCGTCGATGGTGCGGATCCGCTCGGACGCCGCGCCGGCGTCGACGAAGCCCAGCAGCGCCACATCGTCGCGCACCTCGACCGTGGCCTGGGTGCGGAACTTCATGCGGGTGAGCCAGCCCGCCAGTGCCTCCGCGTCGGCCGCATCGACGATGAGCCAGGTCGCGGAGCCGTCGTCGACGACACCGGCGGCGTGCTCCACCCGCCCCTGGGGATCGAGCACCAGCAGCTCGGTGCTCTCGCCCGGCGCGAGTCGCCCGACGGCCTGCGACGTGATGGAGTCGAGCCAGCCGAGACGCTCGGGGCCCGCCACTTCGATGACGGCGCGGTCGTCCAGCGGGACCAGCGCCTCGCCCGCCGCCAGCCAGCGCTGCTCACGGAAGGGATCACCGAAGTGCGCCACGCCCCCGTCGCCGAGGACGGCCCCGTTCCGCTCGTCGAACCCGCCCATGCCTGCTCGCCCCTCTCCGTTCACACCCGCGCGAGGCGGGCCGAGGCGTGCGCGCGCAGCGGTGTGCCGAGCGCGGCGATGTCCCAGGCCCACAGCAGGTGGCCGTCGACCAGGCCGTACATGCGCGAGGCCGAGCCGTACTCCTTGGTCCCCGCTCCGCGCACGATCGCGTCGGACGCCAGGTCGACGCGCGGGCCGTTGATCTCGCCGAGGTAGAACTCGAGCATGCCGTCGGAGCGGGCGATCGAGACCTCGAGCGGGAACGCGCCGTTCGGTCCGCGGAGCTCCTCCACGTCGTCGACCGTGCGGACGACCGGCGCGACGGTCGGCGGCAGCAGCGCGGGGCCCGCATCGGATGCGGCAGCCGGGCGCGCCAGGCGCCAGAAGCCGGACTCGGCGGTCAGGGGAATCGACGCCGACTGGTCTTCGCCGGTGAATGTGGCGGTCGCGGCGTAGTTGAGGAAGGGGCCACCGTCATGGCTGAAGCTGACGCGGTGGGTGAACTCGCCCTGCAGACGCTCCTCGCCGACCGGGTACTCGATCACGCCGGTGCCCTCCCACACCCCGATCAGCCACGAGAGCGGAACGAGATCGGCGGGAAGGTCGGTCGGGAGCTCGATCACGATCTCGTCAGCGCTGACCGCGGAAGAGGTTGCGCAGCACCACGGCCGACACGAAGACGATCGCCAGGCTCGCGAGGCCCAGGAGGCCGATGAAGAAGATTTCGAGCGCCATGATGTCCATGGATCCACCATACCGCGCCGGATCGGCGTCAGGACGGGATGAGCGCCGCCAGCCCGAACCCGACCGAGATGACCCCCATCAGCAGCAGGGCGCCGGTGACGCTGCTCGCCACGCGGAAGATGAACCCCTGCGTGCGGCCGTACCAGAGCTGCACCGCGAAGGAGATCAGGACGACGGCGCCGAACCCGACGAGCATCCAGGGGATGCGCCACTCCTCCGCAGCGAAGATGCCGATCAGGATCGTGCCGACGAAGGCCACCGCCCACACCACGATCACGCCGGTGAAGGCGTTGCGCGGAGCGAGGGCGGGTTCTGACATGTCTCCATTCTTGCGCATCCACGGCCGCTATCATGGCGGCACGGCGTCGAACCCCCCGCCGGTGAGGAGTGCGCGTGGCCCTGGTGCTGGTTCTGACCAACGCTCCCCTCTCGGAGCAGGTGCTTCCCGCGCTGGAGCTGCTCAGCCATCGCACCCGCCAGATCCCGGCCGAACCGGCGCAGCTCGTGAACGCTCCGGAGTACGACGTGGCGGTGGTCGACGGCCGCCACGACCTGGTCGGAGCGAAGTCGCTGTGCCGGCTGCTGCGCGCCACCGGCCAGCAGGCCCCGCTCCTCCTCGTCGTCACGGAGGGCGGCATGAGCGCGCTCTCCGGCGACTGGGGCATCGACGACGTGCTGCTCGCGACGGCCGGCCCCGCCGAGATCGACGCCCGCGTCCGGCTCGCCATCGCCCGCCGCGACGAGGTGTCCGAGCCCGCGCGCGTGCAGGCCTCCGGCGTCACGATCGACGAGCAGTCGTACTCGGCCAAGCTGCACGGCAAGCCCCTCGACCTCACCTACAAGGAGTTCCAGCTCCTGCACTTCCTGGCCACGCACCCGTCGCGGGTGTTCACGCGCGAGCAGCTGCTCAGCGAGGTATGGGGCTACGACTACTTCGGCGGCACCCGCACGGTCGACGTGCACGTGCGACGGCTCAGGGCGAAGCTCGGCGACCAGGAGCAGATCATCGGCACGGTCCGCAACGTCGGGTACCGCTTCAACGTGTACGACGACGAGAGCCTCGTCGGCACGGGGTGACCGGCGTTCACACGCCCGACACCTCCCGGTGCTTAGATGTACCCCATGATCGATCCCGCACTCGCCGACGCCGGCCTCGGTGACGCCGAAGACGACGACTTCGATGCCGTGGAGTCCCCGGACTCGCAACTGCCCGACCACCGGTACCTGGACCGCGAGCTGAGCTGGCTCGCGTTCAACCAGCGTGTGCTCGAGCTCGCCGAGGATCCGACGCTGCCCGAGCTGGAGCGCGCGAACTTCCTGGCGATCTTCGCGAGCAACCTCGACGAGTTCTTCATGGTGCGCGTCGCCGGCCTCAAGCGCCGCATCATGACCGGCCTCGCGGTGCCGACCAACATCGGCCGCTCCCCCGTCGACGCCCTGGCCGACATCTCGCGCGAAGCACACGCGCTGCAGCTGCGGCACGCGGCCGCGTGGACCAACCTGGTGCGTCCCGCTCTCGCCGACTCCGGCATCGAGATCACCGAGTGGTCCGACCTCACCGACGAGGAGCGCAGCGCGCTGTCCGACTACTTCGGCGCGCAGGTCTTCCCCGTGCTCATGCCGCTGGCGGTCGACCCCGCTCACCCGTTCCCCTACATCTCCGGGCTGTCGCTGAACCTCGCGATCCGCATCCGCAACGCCCGCACGGGCCGTCAGGAGTTCGCCCGTCTCAAGGTGCCGCCGATGCTGCCGCGCTTCGTCGAGGTGCCGTCCACCGGGGAGATCAAGCGCTTCCTGCGCCTGGAAGAGCTGATCGCCAACCACCTCGGCGACCTGTTCCCCGGGATGGAGGTGCTCGACCACCACGCGTTCCGCCTCACCCGCAACGAGGACGTGGAGATCGAGGAGGACGAGAGCGAGAATCTCATCCAGGCGCTGGAGGCGGAGCTGCTGCGCCGCCGGTTCGGCCCGCCCATCCGCCTCGAGATCACCGACGACATGGACGACGTCACGATGGACCTGCTCGTGCGCGAGCTCGACATCACCGATCTGGAGGTCTACCGCCTTCCCGGACCGCTCGACCTGCGGGGCCTGTTCGACCTGTCACGCATCGACCGTCCCGACCTGCGCTACCCGCCGCACCTGCCCACGACTGCGGTGGCGTTCCAGCCGGCGGGATCGAGCAACCGGGCCGACATCTTCAAGGCCATCCGCAAGTCCGACGTGCTCGTGCACCACCCCTACGAGTCGTTCACGACCAGCGTGCAGGCGTTCCTGGAGCAGGCGGCGCGAGACCCGCACGTGCTGGCGATCAAGCAGACGCTGTACCGCACCTCGGGCGACAGCCCCGTCGTGCAGGCACTCATCGACGCCGCCGAGGCCGGCAAGCAGGTGCTCGCCCTGGTCGAGGTGAAGGCGCGGTTCGACGAGGCGAACAACATCGTGTGGGCACGCAAGCTGGAGAAGGCCGGCGTGCACGTGGTCTACGGGCTGGTCGGCCTCAAGACGCACTGCAAGCTCGCGCTCGTGATCCGCGAGGAGGACGGCCTGCTGCGGCACTACTCCCACGTCGGCACGGGCAACTACAACCCCAAGACCAGCCGCATCTACGAGGACTTCGGCCTGTTCACCGCCGACGCCCAGGTCGGCAAGGACCTGACCCGGCTGTTCAACGAGCTCAGCGGCTACGCGATCGAGAAGAAGTTCAAGCGCCTCCTGGTCGCACCGCTGCACCTGCGCAAGGGCCTCATCCGCCTGATCGACGCCGAGCGCCGCAACGCCGAGGCTGGCGTGCCCGCACACATCCGCATCAAGGTGAACTCGATGGTGGACGAGGAGATCATCGACGCCCTGTACCGCGCCAGCGCCGCAGGCGTGAAGGTCGACGTGTGGGTGCGGGGCATCTGCAGCCTGCGCACCGACCTCGAGGGCATCAGCGACAACATCACCGTCCGCAGCATCCTCGGCCGCTACCTGGAGCACTCGCGCATCTTCGCGTTCGAGAACGGCGGCGACCCGCAGGTCTACATCGGCAGCGCCGACATGATGCACCGCAACCTCGACCGTCGCGTCGAGGCGCTCGTGCGCGTGACCGACCCCGCGCACCTCAAGGAGCTCACGGCGTTCTTCGACCTCGCGATGGACGACGGAACGTCGTCGTGGCACCTCGGCGCCGACGGCGTCTGGGAGCGCCACGCCGTGAACGCGGACGGCAGGCCGCTGGTCGACCTGCAGGACAAGACCATGGGCATGATCCAGCGGCGCCGGCGGGCGCGGGCGGTCCGATGACGGCGCGGCAGCTCCAGCTCCCCGAGGACATCGCCCGCTCCAAGTGGGCGGACAAGGCCGTGTACGCCGCGGGTGCCGTGGTGTGGCGCCTGGTCGACGGCAAGCTGCGCATCCTGCTGATCCACCGCACGAAGTACCGCGACGTCACGCTCCCCAAGGGCAAGGTCGACCCCGGTGAGATGCTCGCGGAGACGGCCGTGCGCGAGGTGCACGAGGAGACGGGCATCCGCGTCGCCCTCGGCGTCCCCGTGGGGGTGAGCCGCTACCTGCTCGCCTCACGCAAGCAGAAGGTCGTGCACTACTGGGCGGCCGAGGCGACCGACGAGGCCATCCGGGCGTCGACGTTCGTGCCCAACCGGGAGATCGCCGCGCTCGAGTGGGTCAGCGTCAAGAAGGCCCGCGCCGCGCTCAGCTACCCGGTCGACCACGAGATCCTCGACGCGTTCGCGGCCCTCGTCGACGACGGCGTCCTGCGCACCTTCCCGGTGATCGCGCTCCGGCACGCGAAGGCCCTCCCCCGCTCGGAGTGGGACGGCGCGGACTCCGCGCGGCCGCTCACCGAACGCGGCCGACGCCAGGCCAAGGCGATCGTGGGTCCGCTCCGCGCGTTCGGCGTGCGCAAGCTCATCACGAGCGATGCGGTGCGCTGCGTGCAGACGGTCGCCCCGCTGGCGAAGGCCCTGGACCGCAAGCCGGTGAAGACGGAGAAGATCAGCCAGGACGCGTGGGAGGACGGCACCGCAGACCTCCGCTCGGTCGTCGGACGCCGCATCCGCTCCGGCAAGCCCGCCGTGCTGTGCAGCCACGGCCCCGTGCTGCCCGCCCTGCTCGCCGAGATCGCCCTCGCCACCGGCACCGTGCGCGGCTCGTACGTGACCAGCGCCGCCGATCTGGAGACCGGCGCGTTCTCCGTCGTGCACGTGTCCGCCACGAATCCCGGCTCCGGGATCATCTCGATCGAGACGCACGCGCCGAAGGTCTGACACGTCGGCGGACCCGCGAACGAGGGCGCTCGAGCCCGCGCGGCGCCTGGGATCGCCCCCAGAGCGTCTCCGGTCGTTCACCTGCCGTTCACCTGCGAGGGAGAGTCTCGTTAACCGTCGCCCCTAGCGTCACTGTGTGCCCTGCACCGGGCCCCAACCCTCCACGATCGAAGGATCCACAGTGAAGATCTCCCGAATCGCACGAATCGGCGCCATCGGCGCCGTCGCCGCTCTCGCACTCGCCGGCTGTGCCGCGAACGAAGGCGGCACCGGCGGCTCCACCGACGAGTCCAGCGAGTCCACGCTCTCCGGCACGATCGACGCGACCGGCGCGTCCTCCCAGACCGCAGCCCAGGAGGCCTGGGTCGCCGCGTTCCAGACCGCCAACCCCGACGTGACCGTCAACTACGAGCCCACCGGCTCCGGCACGGGCCGCGAGAACTTCCTCGAGGGCGGCAGCAACTTCATCGGCTCCGACCGCGCATTCAACGACGAGGAGATCGCCGCCGGCGGCTTCGGCGCCTGCACGACCGACGACATCGTCGAGGTCCCGCTCTACATCTCGCCCGTCGCGGTCGCGTTCAACCTCGAGGGCATCGACACCCTGAACCTCGACGCCGCGACCATCGCGGGCATCTTCGCCGGCACCATCACCAACTGGAACGACGCCGCGATCGCCGCTCTCAACGAGGGCGTCGAGCTGCCCGACCTGGCGATCTCGCCCGTGCACCGCTCCGACCCGTCCGGCACGCAGGAGACCTTCGCGAAGTACCTCAGCGCGACCGCTCCCGACGTGTGGACCTACGAGGTCTCGGACGAGTGGCCGATCCAGGGCGGCGAGGCCGCTCAGGGCACCTCGGGCGTGAAGCAGGCCATCACCGCCGGCAACGGCGCCATCGGCTTCCTCGACGCCTCGCAGGCGGACGGCCTCGGCCAGGTCGCCGTGGGCGTCGGCGAGGAGTTCGTGCCCTACTCGGCCGAGGCCGCAGCGAAGCTCGTCGAGGCCTCGCCGCTCGCCGAGGGCCGCGGCGAGGGCGACCTCGTCTTCGACGTCGACCCGGCCTCCGCCGCGGACGGCGCCTACCCGATCGCCCTGGTCAGCTACCTCATCGGCTGCGAGCAGTACGAGGACAGCAACGTCGCGGAGCTCGTGAAGGCCTACTTCACGTACATCGCGAGCGCCGAGGGCCAGGACGCCGCCGCGGAGAACGCCGGCAGCGCCCCGATCTCGGACGGCCTGCGCGAGCAGGTCCAGGCCGCGATCGACCTGATCCAGGTCGGCTGATCCCGCCGATCCGCTGACACGGTGCCCCCGCGTCCCGACACGGACGCGGGGGCTCCGCCGGGTCAGCACCCGATCCATCTCCACCCGGCCCGAAACAGGGAGATCATGAGCACGACCGCGCAGGAGCCCACCACGGCACCGGCACCGACCCCGGCGCCGCCCGCACCGATCAAGGCCAAGCAGCGACTCGGCGACCGGGTGTTCTCCGGCACCGCACTCGGAGCGGGGATCATCATCCTCGTCGTGCTCGCCCTCGTCGCCGCGTTCCTCATCATCCAGAGCCTCCCGGCCTTCCAGCTCGACACCACCGACAACCACATCCTGCGCGGCGAATCCTTCTGGGCCTATGTCTGGCCGCTCGTCTTCGGCACGCTGTGGGCCTCGTTCATCGCCCTGATCATCGCGGCCCCCATCGCCATCGGCATCGCGCTGTTCATCTCGCACTACGCGCACCGCCGACTCGCGGCCGTACTCGGCTACATCATCGACCTGCTCGCGGCCGTGCCGTCCGTGGTCTTCGGCCTGTGGGGCGGACTCGTGCTCGCCCCGCTGCTCCAGCCGATCTACGTCTGGCTGAACGACAACGCCTCCTGGGTGCCCTTCTTCGGCGGTCAGGTCTCCGCCACGGGCAAGACCATCCTCACCGCGGCCCTCGTCCTCGCCGTGATGTGCATCCCGATCATGACCGCCATCTGCCGCGAGGTCTTCCTGCAGACGCCGAAGCTGCACGAGGAGGCCGCCCTGGCCCTCGGCGCCACCCGCTGGGAGATGGTGCGCATGGCCGTGCTCCCCTTCGCCCGCGGCGGCATGGTCTCCGCCGCGATGCTCGCGCTCGGGCGGGCCCTGGGCGAGACCATGGCCGTGACCATGGTGCTCTCCCCCTCGGCGGTCGTGAGCTTCCTGGTGCTCACCGCCACGAACCCCACGCCGATCCCCGCGAACATCGCCCTCGCCTTCCCCGAGGCGCACGGCACGGGCGTCAACACGCTCATCGCGACCGGCCTCATCCTCTTCGTCGTGACCTTCGCGGTCAACGCCGTGGCGCGCTGGATCGTCGCCCGCCGCGCCGAGTTCTCTGGAGCGAACTGACATGACCGTCCTCACCAGCGCTCCCCCCGCGCCGAGCGCCTCCCTCACCTCCGGCCGCCTCCCGAAGTGGGCGCCGTGGGCCCTGCTCGGCGTCTCGTTCGCGGTCTCGGCGGCCGTGTTCGGCGTCGCCGCGGCGGGGTCGGACACGCCGCTCGCCGACTTCAACATCGCGGGCACCGTGATCGTCGGCATCCTGCTCTACATGGTGATCATCACGGTGATCTCGTCGATCGCCGAGAGCCGCCGCAAGGCCGTGGACCGGCTCATGACGGCCCTCGTCGCCACCGCCTTCCTGATCGCGCTGCTGCCGCTCGTGTCGCTGCTGTGGACCGTGGTGGCGAACGGCATCGAACGCTTCGACGCCGAGTTCTTCAGCTACTCCATGCGCAACGTGGTCGGCGACGGCGGCGGCATCGTGCACGCCATCTGGGGCACCGTGCTGATCACCCTGACGGCCACGATCATCTCGGTCCCGATCGGGCTCATGACCTCGATCTACCTGGTCGAGTACGGGCGCGGGAAGATCGCGAAGGCCATCACGTTCTTCGTCGACGTGATGACGGGCATCCCGTCGATCGTCGCCGGTCTGTTCATCTACGCCGTGTTCGCGCTGCTGCTGCGACCGGGCATCTCGATGGGCTTCATGGGCGCGCTCGCCCTCGCCGTGCTGATGACCCCGGTCGTCGTCCGCGGCAGCGAGGAACTGCTGCGCATCGTCCCGAACGAACTGCGTGAGGCCTCCTACGCGCTGGGCGTGCCGAAGTGGCTGACGATCCTCAAGGTCGTGCTGCCCACCTCCATCGCCGGCATCATGACCTCGGTCATGCTCGCGATCTCCCGCGTGATCGGTGAGACCGCCCCGCTGCTGCTGACCGCCGGCTTCACGCAGAGCCTCAACACGAACATCTTCGACGGTCAGATGATGACCCTGCCGGTGTTCGCCTACAACCAGTACATGAACCAGGGCACCAACCCCGACGCCGCGGTCGCGCGCGCCTGGGCCGCCGCCCTCACCCTCATCCTCATCGTCATGGTGCTGAACCTCCTCGCGCGTCTGATCGCGAAGTGGTTCGCCCCGAAACTCTCCGGCCGCTGAGCCCGAACCTCAGAACAGGAAACCCCGTGTCCAAGAGCATCGAAGTCAACGACCTCAACGTCTACTACGGCAACTTCCTCGCCGTCGAAGGCGTCTCCCTCGACATCCAGCCGCGCAGCGTGACGGCGTTCATCGGCCCCTCCGGCTGTGGCAAGTCCACCTTCCTGCGCACACTCAACCGCATGCACGAGGTCATCCCCGGCGCCCGCGTCGAAGGAGAGGTGCTGCTCGACGGCAAGGACCTGTACGGCGCCGGCGTCGACCCGGTGCTCGTGCGCCGCCAGGTGGGCATGGTGTTCCAGCGCCCCAACCCGTTCCCCACGATGTCGATCAAGGAGAACGTGCTCGCGGGCGTCAAGCTCAACAACAGCCGCATGTCCAAGAGCGACCAGGACGACCTGGTCGAGAAGTCGCTCACCGGCGCGAACCTCTGGAACGAGGTCAAGGACCGGCTCGACCGCCCCGGCTCCGGCCTCTCCGGCGGTCAGCAGCAGCGTCTGTGCATCGCCCGCGCGATCGCGGTGTCGCCCGAGGTGCTGCTGATGGACGAGCCGTGCTCGGCGCTCGACCCCATCTCGACGTACGCGATCGAGGAGCTGATCGGCGAGCTCAAGAACGAGTTCACGATCGTGATCGTGACCCACAACATGCAGCAGGCGAGCCGTGTCTCGGACAAGACGGCGTTCTTCAACATCGCCGGCACCGGCAAGCCCGGCAAGCTCATCGAGTACGACGACACGACGTCGATCTTCACCACGCCGTCGGTGCAGGCGACGGAGGACTACGTCTCCGGCCGCTTCGGCTGAACCGCCGGTACGACAAGGGCCCGGGTGCGACGGCACCCGGGCCCCTCCGCGTCTGCGGCCTCAGTCGCGCGGCGAGAGCAGGTACGCGTTGAGCTCGTCCGTGAGCGCGGCATCCACCGGCAGCGGCACACCGTCGACCGCGGTGATGGCCGCCGCGAGACGCACGCTCGACACCAGCCACGCCGCATCGGCCCGGGTGAGGTCGCCCGCGGGGATGCGGTCGTAGCCGACCTCGAAGCCGCGCGCGCTGAGGTGGTCATACACGCTGAGCTGTGTGGTGCCGTGCAGGATCCCGCCGTTCGGCGCCGGGGTCGTGAACCGGTCGCCGAAGCGCAGGAGGAGCGAGGCCGTCGGCGCCTCCAGCACGAAGCCGTCGCTCGAGAGGAACACCGCGTCGTCGGCCCCGCGCCGCTTGGCCTCGCGCAGCGCCGCCATGTTCACCGCGTACGACAGGGTCTTGGCGCCCAGCAGCAGCCACGGCGCCCGCTCGGCGGCACCGAGGTCGTACCCGCGGTCGAGCGTGACCACCTTCACGCCGTCGCGGCGCACGGCGGAGAAGTCCGCGGCGGGAGCGGCCGTGACCCAGGCGGTGGGTGTGGGTCCGTGCTCCACGCCGCGGCTGAGGATCAGCTTGATGACCGACTCCCCCGCGCCGAGCTGCGCCGCGGCCCGCTGCACCGCCTGCCGCCACTGCTCGAGGTTCGGCTCGGGGAGGTCGCACAGTCGCGCGGAGTGTGCCAGTCGCTCCAGGTGCGGCACGACCTCCTGCGCATGACCGTCGACCACGCCGATCGACTCGAACACGCCGTCCCCCCGCTGGGTGCTCAGCTCGCCGACACTCAGGGCCGGAGCCGTGGCGTCGACCTGCGTGAACGTGCCGGTGTAGTCGTCGCGCTGCTCGTCGGCGGCGACGGGGTCGAGCATGAGGGCGAAGCGTCGGGTCATGCCACGAGCCTAGAACGCCGGGAATACCTGTCGCGCGCTCGCGTTACACTGGAGTGGCCGGGCCGCATAACCCCGGGCTCCAATTTTCGCCGCTGCGAGCGGCCTTCCGCCGAGAGGCGTTCTTGCGGCCCGGTCTTTCTCTGTCCGGGCGCCGGCCGCGGCGCTGTCAGGCCAGCGCGCCCATCCGCCACAGCGCCGCCGAGGCCGAGAGGTCCTGCGCGTACGTGCTCAACCGCAGCGCCCGCGTGGTCAGCTCGCTCGCGCGCTCCGGCTCCGTCACCTCGTAGTCGTCCGCGGTGTGCGTCGCGCCCGAGGACTGCACGCGGCAGAACGCCGCCGCCCGGTCGAGCGCCACCGCGAAATCGCCCCGGAAGGCGCCGCGCAGGATCGTGTCGATCAGCGCGACCAGCTCGTCCGGGCTCGCCGGCACCGGGGCACCCGCCACCACGGCGTCGGCGGAGGGCAGCTCGACGCGCCCCCGGTCGTACAGGAGCGCGGCGGTGCGCGGGTCGCCGTGGATCGCCAGCTGCAGCACGTACAGGCGCCAGAGCGACCCCGGCAGCGTGCGCGACGGCGCGGTGGACCACAGCTCCGCGATCTCGTCGATGCCGTGCTCGCGCGTGAACGCGATCAGCCGTTCCACGCTCGCGCCGGTCTCGTCCTCGCGCACGCGCGTCAGCAGCGCGGAGGCCGTGGCGTGCGCGACCCTGCTCTCCTCCGCGGGGTCGCTCGACCCCACGATGTTGTCGAACGCGTGGGAGGGGCGGCGCACGGGCCGGTGGTGCTGCTCGGGCATCCCTCCAGGGTACGCCCGCCGCCGCGGCTCAGGCCGTGGGGATGACGATGACCGGATCCGTGGTGGGCTGCCCGGACGGCGAGCCGCCCTCCTGCTCCACGGTCACCGCGATCGCGTCACCCGCCCGCATCTCGCCCTCGAGCAGCGCGGTCGCCGCGCCGTCCTCCGGGTCGAACACACCGGCCGCGATCGGCTCCTCGCCGCGCACGAACCACAGCTCGTACGTCTTGCCGGCGTCGGTCTCGGGCAGACCGTCCGTCACGAGCACGGCCTTGCCGACCGAGCCCGACCAGTGGGCGGTGGCCGTGGCCCCGCCGTCGAGCTCGACCGTGGCCTGCTGCGCATCGCCCGCGGCCTCGATCTCCTGCAGCGCCACGACGCTGGCGGGACGGGTGAGCTGTGCGTTGAGCGCCACCGCTCCGATGCCGACGCCGACCAGCAGCGCCAGGCACGCGGCGAGCGCGAAGGCCAGGCGGGTCCAGCGGCGCGGCCTGCGGACGGCGGGCTCCTCGGGGCCACCGGCGGACGCGACCCCGGGGGTGCTCCCCGCGGTGTCGTGCGCGTCAGTGTCGTGTGGGTCGGTGTCGCCCTGCGGCGTCCGGGCGATCTGGGCGAGCAGAGCCGCACGAACGCCGGGCGGCGGGGCGACCGGAGTCACGCCCTCACCCAGCAGCGCGACGCTGTCCGCGTCGACGTCTGCCACGGCCGCCCACTCCGGATGCTCCACGAGCGCCCGGCGGTACCGGTTCTCGTCGTCGGCGGACAGCGCGTGGAGCGCGGCACCCGCCGCGAGTTCCGCGAAGTCCTTCTCGTTCATGCCGTCACCCCCATCGCCGTGCGGAGACGGGTCAGTCCGTCTCTCATCCGTGTCTTGATCGTCCCCAGCGGCGCCCCCACGAGCGCCGAAATCTCGTTCTGACTGTAACCGCCGTAGTAGGCCAGGACGAGCGCCTCCCGCTGCGCGTCAGGAAGCCCTGACAGCGCCGCGACGACCCGCTCTCCCTCGATGCCCAGCTCCACCCGCTCCGCGACACTGTCGTGCGCGACACCGAGGTCTTTGAAGCCGGCTCGCACATCGCGGTCGGCGCTCGACTGCGATGCCCGCACCCGGTCGACGGCCCGTCGATGGGCGATGGTCATCACCCAGGTTCGTCCCTGTCCTCTGTTCGGAGCGAACCGCGAAGCGGATTGCCAGATCTCCAGGAACACCTCCTGGAGCACCTCCTCGCTCTGCGCGCGGTTGACCAGCACGCGGAGGATGAGGCCGAAGACCCGCGGGGACAGGGAGTCGTACAGCTCGGCGAAGGCAGCCTGATCACCGGACGCGACGCGGACGAGGAGGTCGGCGACGGCATCCTGCGGCGCTGCCCCGTCCTCCGGGACGTCCATCCCGTCGATGACCATCTCCATAAGCATGCCGTATCTCCTCCCCGTTCCCGTGCAGACGTCACCCGAATGTGAAGGAATAGACCTCGACACCGGCCGGGACCTCGAGCGTGAGCGTTCCCTTCGCGATGTCGCCCTGCTCGACCAGGCCGTACGAGCGAGGCGTCCCGTCGATCGCGATGGTCTGCTCCTCACCGTCCTGATCGCGCACCACGACCTCACCCGAGCCCGCCACGACCATCCGCACCTCCCCCGCGCGATACTCCAGGCGGATGCGTCCGTCGTCGCTCGCCGGGGTCACGTACTGCGTCTCGACCGTCCAGTCGCCGTCCAGCGCGAAGCTGTCGTCGGGCTGGTCCTTCGGGAACGAGAAGCTGCCCTCACCGCGGCGGTACTCGTCCCCGCCGCCGTAGTTCACGTCCTTCGACGAGCCGAGGAAGGTCTCCCGTGTCGTCGAGCCGAGCTCCGGCGTCTCGTCCTTCACGTCCGTCGCCGGCGGCAGCTGCACGTCCGGATCCGCGTCTTGCAGCAGCTCCCGGATCATCGACTCCGTCGCCGCGTAGTTGCCCTCGCCGAAGGAGATGTGGCGCACGGTGCCGTCCGCGTCGATCAGGTAGTGCGCCGGCCAGTAACGGTTGCGGTAGTTCGTCCAGGTCGACAGGGTGTTGTCGAGCGCGACGGGATACGCGATGCCGAAGTCGCGCACGCCCGCGGCGACGTTGCCCGGATCCTTCTCGAACGCATACTCCGGCGAGTGGATCCCGATGACCTGCAGTCCGGCGTCGCGGTACGCCTCGTCCCAGGCCACCACGTGCGGGATCGACCGCTGGCAGTTGATGCACGAGTACGCCCAGAAGTCGATCAGCACGACCTGCCCCCGCAGGTCCTTCAGGTCGATCGCCTCGCCGTCGGGCGTGTTCAGCCACTGCTGGATGCCCTTGATCGACGGGGCAGTGCCGCACGACTCGAGCTCGGTCGCACCGTTCGTGCACTGGTCGAGGTCCTTGTTCTCGTCGTTGACCAGGCCACCGAGGTCCAGCGCGTCCTGCACCTGCTCGGAGTCGGCGATCTGCTCCTGCAGCGGAGCCGTGTAGTCGGGAAGGAGCCGCTGCAGCGCCTGCGGTACGTTGAACACGAGCCCCACAGCGAGTGCGATCATGGCGATGCCGGCGGCGATGCGCAGTGCGCGCTCCTTCGACCGGAAGGCGCGGATGCGCTCCACCACGCTGCGACCCGCGAGCGCGAACACCAGCAGCGGGACGGCCACGCCGATCGCGAACGACACCGTGAGGAGCACCGTGCCCACGCCGATCTGGCCGGTCGAGCCCGCCACGATGATCGCCGCGAGGACCGGTCCGGCGCACGGCACGAACACCGCGCCGAGGGCCAGTCCGACACCGAAGCCGTTGCCCCGGTTCTTCACCTCGCGCTGCCCGAAGCGCTGGAACGGCCGCTCCAGGAGGTGCTGGAACCGCGGCACGATCAGGCCGACGCCGATCACGACCAGCACCGCGATGCCCACCCAGCGGATGATGTCCTGCGGCAGGTTCAGCAGACCCAGGATCAGCGAACCCACGAGCGTCACCAGCGTGAAGCTGAGCACGAGGCCCGCGATCACGAAGTACGGGCGGCTGCGCCGGGCGGGCACCGCCTCTCCGTCGTAGGCCGCCGACTGCGCGCCGCCGGTGAGGAAGATCACCGGGAGCACGGGCAGGATGCACGGCGAGATGCCGGTGATGAGCCCGCCGAGCAGGCCGATGATGATCAGGTCCATGAGGTCCTCGCTTCTGTCAGGCTCTGTTCGCTCCGGGCCGCCCAATGGATTGGATCGGACCCCGCGAGGGAGGATTCGCGAACTTTTTCCGAATTCGTCCCATCCGATCCCGAGACGGTTCCGAACACCGGTCAACGCCACGGAGAGGCCGTGGCCGGAGTTTCGAAGGAGCTCGACATGTTCAGCACCAAGAAGAAGGTCACCGCAGCAGTCACCCTGGGTCTGGCGAGCGCATTCCTGCTCTCCGCGTGTTCCATGGGCAGCGGCAGCACGACGGAGGAGTCGTCGGAGCCCAAGGCCCCCGAGACGTCGGAGTCGACGCCGATGGAGATGGACCCCGCCGCGAACCTCGTGGGCCCGGGCTGCGCGGCCTACGCCGAAGAGGTCCCGGACGGCGCCGGTTCCATCCAGGGCATGTCGCAGGACCCGGTCGCGGTCGCCGCGTCGAACAACCCGATGCTGACCACGCTGGTGGCCGCGGTGAGCGGCCAGCTCAACCCCGACGTGAACCTGGTCGACACGCTCAACGGTGACGAGTTCACCGTGTTCGCGCCGGTCGACGACGCGTTCGCGAAGATCGACCCCGCCACGATCGAGGCCCTGAAGACCGACAGCGCGACGCTGACGTCGATCCTCACCTACCACGTGGTGCCCGGCCAGATCGAGCCGGCCGACATCGCCGGCATGCACACGACCGTGCAGGGCGCGGACCTCGAGGTGACCGGCAGCGGTGACCAGTGGATGGTCAACGACGCCAACGTCATCTGCGGCGGCGTGCAGACCGCGAACGCGACCGTGTACCTGATCGACTCGGTCCTGATGCCCCCGGCGCAGTAAGCGCGGGGAGGTGCCGGGCGACCCGACCGGCACACGGCCTTCTCTGATCGGGAGGAGTCAGGGAAGGTGAAAGGGCCGTCGGCGAGCTGTGCGCCGACGGCCCTTCGTCGTGCGCCCTAGACTGGGAGCACGGGCCTCTAGCTCAGTTGGCAGAGCATCGGACTTTTAATCCGCGGGTCGTGGGTTCGAGCCCCACGGGGCCCACCGTCATTCCTCCGTCGCCACCCCTGCGGGTGCGTGCGGCGTCACGACCGTGGCCAGGTCGATGCGACGGGCACCGGGACGGTCGGCATCCCGGTAGGGCGCGAGCAACTCCGTCAGTCCGCTCTGGATCGTCGCGAGGTCGGCCTCGGTGACGTGCAGGGGCGTCTGACCGAAGCCGACGAAGCTCCGGGCTGCTGGGTCGGGGTCGGCAAGGAAGCGATCGAAGCCCGCCCCGAGCTCCCCCAGGAACGTCAGGAACGCGCTGCGGAGCCGTGCGTCGTCCATCGCGCCGAGCTCGTCCTGGTCCACGTGGGCCATACGGTCGCCGAGCGCGAGCGTGCGTTCGATCGCTCCGCGGATGCGTCGCTCCTGCACGACCGCGAGGATGCCGGCGTCGACGAGCGCCGACACGTGGCGGTACAGCGTGGCCTGCGTCACGTCGGGCAGGGCCTGGCGGAGCTCGGCCGTGGTGAGTTCCCGTCCGCCGAACTGCTGCACGATGCGCAGCCGGACGGGGTGCAGGACGACGTCGGCGATCGGGGCGGATCGGGTCACGTGCGCTCCATTGTTCTCATGATGATAATGTTCTCAACGACAACCCCATCGTACGTCGAGAGGAGCGTCCATGACGCACCCACCCCTGCGCGGTCCCGCCATCGAGGTCACCGCTCTCACGAAGCGCTACGGCGAGCTCACCGCGGTCGACGGCGTCTCCTTCCGCGCCGAGCCCGGCCGTGTGACCGGGTTCCTCGGGCCCAACGGCGCCGGCAAGTCCACGACACTGCGCATGATGCTCGGCCTCGTCCGTCCCGACGCGGGCACGGCACGGTTCGACGGCGTCACCTATCGCGCCCTCGCCCGACCGAGCGGCACCGTCGGGGCCGTGCTCGACCTCGCCGCGGCGCACCCTGCGACGTCCGCCCGCGACCACCTGCGCACCTATGCCGCCCTTGGCGGGCACCGCGCGCAGCGCGTCACGGAGGTGCTCGCCCTCACCGGCCTGCACGAGGCGGCCGACCGCCGCGTCAGCGGCTTCTCCACCGGCATGCGCCAGCGGCTCGCCCTGGCCACCGCGCAGCTCGGCGAGCCGCACGCCCTGCTGCTCGACGAGCCGTCGAACGGCCTCGACCCGGCCGGCATCGCCTGGCTGCGTGCCTTCCTCCGCGACTTCGCGTCCCGCGGCGGAACCGTCGTGCTCTCCAGCCACGTGCTCAGCGAGGTGCAGCACAGCATCGACGACCTCGTGGTCATCGACCGCGGCCAGGTCGCCTGGACCGGGGCCGCGGCGGAGTTCACCGCCGACGGTCGCACGCTCGAAGAGGCGTTCCTCGCCCACACCCACGAAGGGATCGTCCGATGAACCTGCTCCGTGGCGAGGCCGTCCGCCTCCTCTCCACCCGGCTCCCCCTGTGGGCCCTGGTCGCCGCGGTCGCGAGCGGGGCGGGGCTGACCGGGCTGCTCGCCCTGATCGGCCCCGAGAACGCCACGCCTCCGCTCCCGGGAATCGACACCGACCAGGGCGTGGGCTTCGTGGTCGGCCTGAGCGGTCTGACCCTCTTCCTGCCGGCACTCATCGGCACGATCGCGATCACGAGCGAGTTCCGCCACCGGACCATCGGAGCGACCTTCCTCGCCGCACCGCGTCGAGGACGTTTGCTGGCCGCGAAGCTCGGGATCTTCGTCCTGCTCGGGCTCGGCTACGGGGTCGCGATGGCGCTGTCGGCCGGACTCGCCCTGCTCGGCGCGGCGGCCCTGCGCGGAGCGACGCTGGGCGTGACCGCGGGGACCCTCGGGATCATGCTCACCCAGCTCGCCCTCGCGGCAGCGGTGTACACGGTCCTGGGAGTCGCAATCGGTGCGCTCGCGCGCCACCAGCTGCTCGCCATCGGGATCGTGGTCGGCTACTTCTACCTCCTGGAACCGGTGCTCATGCTCGTGCCGGGGGCGAACCTCGTGTACCCGTACCTCCCGGGGGGTGCGACGGCCGCGCTGATGGACTTCACGCTCCTCACCGATACCCTCGCGGAGCAGGTGCCCCTCGCCGCCTCCGTGCTCGTGGCGCCCGTGGTCGGAGCCGCGCTGCTCGGCGCCTATGCGCTGCTCGGGAGTCTCGCGGCCGTGCTCGTCCCGCTTCAGCGCGACCTCGCGTGAGCCCGCCCTCGTATCATCCGCGCGGCCTCCTGGCCACCCCCTGTCCGCGCTCCTGGCCCCCGAGAGAGGGTGATGGTGCGCCCGGATCCGGGCGACTCCCCCAGCGAAAGGACAGACGATGACTCTCAGCGGAAACCGCGTGGCGTTCCTGGCGACCGACGGCTTCGAGGACAGCGAGCTGACCAGCCCGTGGGAGGCCGTGACCGCGGAGGGCGCGAGTGCGACCATGATCGCCCCCGACGGCGCCGCCATCACCGGCAAGAACGGTCACGAGCAGGCGGTCGACCTGACCGCGGCCGATGCCTCCGCCGACCAGTTCGACGCGCTCGTCCTCCCGGGCGGCGTGGTGAACGCCGACCACCTGCGCATGGACGAGGCGTCCATCGCACTCGCCCGCTCCTTCTTCGAGCAGCACAAGCCGGTCGGGGTGATCTGCCACGGCGCCTGGATCCTGATCGAGGCGGGCGTGGTCGACGGCCGCACCCTCACGAGCTACCCCAGCCTGAAGACCGACCTGCGTAACGCGGGCGCGAGCTGGGTGGACGAGGAGGTCGTGGTCGACGAGGGCCTGGTCTCCAGCCGCACCCCCGACGACCTCCCCGCCTTCAACGCGAAGCTGGTCGAGGAGATCGGCGAGGGCAAGCACGCGGGACAGACCGCCTGACCCTCACCCGACGCGCGCCCGATGGCGCCGCACGGCCGCCCGGTTCGCGCACCTCACGGAGCAGAACCGCTGGCGGCCGTTGCGCGTCACATCGGCGACCACGTTGCGGCAGGGTGCGGCCTCGCAGCGTCCGAGCCGGTTCATGCCGCGCGTGACCAGGTGCAGCGCGGTGCCGAGGTTGATGGTCGCGCGCAGCACGAACGGCAACGACCGCACGTCGTCGCGGTAGTGCAGGTGCCACCCCTCGTCATCGTGGTCGACGAGTCGCGGATAGGCGCCGGCGGCGGCGAGCTGCGCGTTGAGCAGGGCGGCGCGCTCGTCGGGGTCGGGCGCATCGACGATGGCGAGCCAGTCGTCGATCACCGCCCGCACCGCGGCGTGGTCGCCGTCGGCGGGCGGGAAGGTCTGCGTCATCCCGAGGGCGAGCGTGCGCTCCTCGATGCCCTGCCGGTCGGCCGGCCAGTCGTTCGCCAGTGACGCGCCCAGCAGCACGGCGTATTCGCCGTAAGGGTTGAGATGCATAAGACCATTACATCACGCTGGTCCCATGACCGCCGCCGACACCCTCCCCGTCCCCCTCGTCCCGCCCGTCGACCGCCACGAGCACGCCTGGCTCGTGGAGTCGCGGCACCCCACCAGCGAGGGCGTCGTGCTCTACGTGCGCTGCCTCGACTGCGGCACGCGCCGGGTCGACGTCGCCGCGCATCCGCATCTCCCGCCGCGCGCGCTGAGCCGCCCCCTCGCCGCAGCTCCCGACGGCTCCGACGCCGCCGACGCCGACCAGCGATGAGGCCCCCGCGCCCCGCCCCGCTCAGGCCGTGAGGTCGATGAGCTTCTGCGTGGTGCGCAGGTTGCGGGCGGTTCCGGCCACCCCCAGGGCACGGTTGAGCACGCTCGTGGTGAGCTTCGTGGAGTGCACGCCGCCCTCGGCGTAATCGATCCACAGGTCCTGACCCACCAGCGCGATCCGCTCCCCTGGCACGAGTCGCTGCTCGAGCGCCGCGACCGCACCCGGCGCGGGCGGCCCCTCCAGGAACATCGCGTGCACGTACCTCGCCTCGCCGTCGGGGAACGGCTGCGCGGCCTCCGTCGCCACGAGCTCCGCGTGCGTGCGGTGGATGACGGGCGTGTCGACGCCGAACTCCTCCGCGATCAGGCGGCGCACCGTCGCGCGGGCCGCCTCGGGGTCGTCGGGCGTCGCGCAGAGGATGTTGCCGCTGGCGATGTAGGTCGACACAGCGGCGAGCTCCGTCCGCTCCTCCAGCACCTCGCGCAGTCGCGCCATCGGCACGCTGTTGCGCCCGCTCACGTTGACCGCGCGCAGCAGCAGGACGCTGCGACTCACGCGTCGCCGCTCTCGGCCAGCACCGCGCCGGCGTGCACGAGCTCGGCCAGCGCAGCCTCGCTCGAGCGGGCGGCCACCCCGGCGATCAGGTCGGTGAGGACGCGGACCCGCACGCCGTGCGCGATGGCATCCAGCGCGGAGGCGCGCACGCAGTGGTCCGTCGCGATGCCGACGACATCGGCCGACACGACTCCGGCGGCCGAGAGCACGGCCCCGGCGGTGTCGCCGTCGTCGGTGATGCCCTCGAACAGCGAATACGCGGGCACACCCTGCCCCTTGCGGACGTGGTGGGTGACCGCGGTCGTGTCGAGCAGCGGGTCGTAGTCCGCGCCCGCCGTGCCCGCGACGCAATGGGCCGGCCACGTGTCGACGAAGTCGGGCGAGCCGGAGAAGTGTCCGCCGTTGTCGCCGTCCGCATCGTGCCAGTCGCGGGAGGCGAGGATCACGTCGTAGTCGGCCGCGTGCACGGTGAGAAAGGCGGAGACGGCCTCGGCGACCGCGTCTCCCCCCTCCACCGCGAGCGCCCCGCCCTCCGTGAAGTCGTTCTGGACGTCGACGATGAGGAGTGCTCTGCTCATGCCTCGAGGGTACGCCGTGCGGGCGCCGTCGACCGGGCAGCGCTTGACCCTGTCATCGTGACAAGGTGTGGAATGGACGGCGGAGGCAACCATGACCGAACAGCATCCCCTCGACCCGGCGTCGAGACTGCGCGCTGCCCTGCAGTCGACCGCGTCCTCGGCGCGCCTGCAGGCCGCTCTCACGGCCGGCACCATGCCGAACCCCTGCTACATCGACGTGCTCGTCGAGCAGAGCGCGGTGGAGCCCGACTTCTTCGTGCGCGACATGCTCACGTGGGCACTCACCCGACACGACGCCGGGCCGACCGTGGACCGCCTCCTGCCGGAGCTGCGGTCACCCGTGGCGCAGGCCAGGAGCCAGGCCCTGCACACGCTGTCGAAGATCGGCGACCGTCGTGCCTGGCCCGCGGTGTCGCCCGAGCTGCTGCGCGACGGCGACCCCGAGGTCGCACGCGCGGCGTGGCGCGCCGCGGCGGGGCTCGTGCCGGACGAGGAGCGGCCGGCGCTCGCCCGGGAGCTGGCGACCCAGCTCGGGCGCGGCGACCGGGAGCTGCAGCGCAGCCTCAGTCGGGCCATCGCGATGCTCGACGACGCGGGGGCCGCCGTGGCCGCCGCTGCCGCACACGACGCCGACCCCGCCGTGCGCGCGCATGCCCTGGCGACCGCGCGGCTGATCGACGACCCCGACGACGACTTCGGCGCGGCGATCCGAGAGGCGCAGCGGATCGTGGCGCTGCAGGCGTCTCCCGCTCCCGCGGAGGGCTGAGGCGTGCTGATCGGCGAGGTCGCGGCGCGCTCGGGCATCAGCGCGCGCATGCTGCGGCACTACGACCGCATCGGCCTGCTGTCGCCCAGCGAACGCACCGCGGGCGGGTACCGGGACTATTCAGACGCGGATCTTCGCCGGCTGTTCCACATCGAGAACCTGCGCTCGCTCGGCCTCCCGCTCGCGGACATCCCCGCGGCTATCGCGGACGACGCCCGCGCGCCGTCCGACACGATCGAGCGGCTCCTGCATCGCACGCGCGCGCGGCTCGCGGTGCTCACCGAGCTGGCGGAGCGCCTCGAACAGGTGCGGTCGGGCGAACCGCGGGACTGGTCCGACGCCCTGCGCATGGTGGAGCTCCTGCGGGGCCTGGAGGTGCCGGACGCGTCCGCGCGGCAGACGCTCGCCCTCACCGCGGACGCCGACCACGCGTCCACAACCGTCCTCGTCGCGGCGCTGCTGCGGGAGGATGACCTCAACACCGCCGGGGCCCTGCTGTGGGCGGTCGCGCGGGCCGGGGACGACGCCGTGCCGACGCTGGAGCGAGGACTGCACGACGCCGAGGCCGCGCGTCGTCACCGCGCGATGCGCGCGCTGGAGAAGCTCGACACACCACGGGCGCGGGCCGCCCTCGGCGCGCCGATCGAGCACCCCGACCGGGAGATCGCGGCCGCGGCCGCCCGAGCGCGGGGCCGCGACGGGGACACGGCTGTGATTCCCCGGCTGGTGACGGACGTGGCAGCCGGGGTCGACGACGTCGCCGCCGCGGAGGTGCTCGAACGACTCGCGGAGGACCCCGCAGCCGCGCGGACCGTGGCCGAGCACGTGCAGCGTGCCGCCGACGGCGCCTCGGTCGTCGCGCGTCGCCGGCTCGCCGCCGCACTGGCGGGGGTTCGTGGCCTGAGCGCGGACGAGGCCCTGGGCGGATTCGCACGGGATGAGGATCGCGGGGTGGCGCTCACGGCGTCGGCACTCCTGGCACGGCGCACCTAGGCGTCGGTGCCGCGCCACGCCCGATGGCGCAGCTCCGCACACGCAGAAACCCCCGGGATCTCGAGGATCCCGGGGGTTTCACTGAGCCGCTTGTCAGAATCGAACTGACGACCTTTTCATTACGAGTGAAATGCTCTGCCGACTGAGCTAAAGCGGCGTGCGACGCGTGAGCGGCGCGATCACCGATATTACCCTGTCTCGGCCTCGCTCGCGAATCGAGCCCGCCCTCACTCGCAGCGCAGGCCGTCCTCGGGCACCACGTCGTCGAGCAGGAATCCCTCGACCGCGTCGTCGACGCAGGTGTTGCCCTTGTTGTAGCCGGTGTGCCCTTCGCCCACACGGGTGATCAGCACGCCCTCCTCCAGCTGGTTCGCGAGCGACTCGGACCACTCGTACGGCGTCGCCGGGTCATTGGTGGTACCGACGACGACGATGGGACCGGCGCCCTCCGCCGCGATCTCCCCGCGTGTCCCCGTCGGCGGATAGGGCCACACCTCGCAGGGGTCCGGGCCGGTCCAGTAGGGCGCGATCGTGGGTGCCCCCTCCGCGATCTTCGCGGTGATCGCCGCCTCGGCCGCCGGGTCGTCCTCCACCGGATAGTCCATGCAGTTGTACGCGCGGAAGGCCTCGCTGGAGTTGTCGATGTAGGTGCCGTTCTCCCGACCGTTGTAGAAGTCGGCGAGCACGAACGCGGTCGTGGGGTCGCCCTGCAGCGCCTCCTCCAGGGCCTGGGTGAGGTAGTCCCAGCTGTCCTGCGAGTACAGCGCGGCGATGATCGCGGTCATCAGCGCATCGGCGCCCATCAGCCGTCCGTCCCCGTTCTCGAGGGGCGTGCGGTCGGCGCTGGCCAGGAGCGCTCCGAGGTCGGCCATCGCCTCGTCGACCGAGCCGCTGAACGGGCAGTTGCCCGAATCGAGGCAGTTCTGCATGTACGCCCGCAGCGCCGACTCGAATCCCAGCGCCTGCGTGGCCCCGACCTCGAGTCCCGGGACGGCGGGGTCGATCGCCCCGTCGAGCACGAGGCGTCCGGCCTTCTCGGGGTAGAGCTGGGCGTAGGTGGCACCGAGGAACGTGCCGTACGAGTAGCCGAGGTAGTTGAGCTGCTTGTCTCCCAGCACCGCGCGGATCAGGTCCATGTCGCGGGCCGCGTTGACCGTGGTGATGTACGGCAGGATGCCATCGCTGTTGGCGTCGCACGCCTCAGCGAAGGCGCGATGCCCGTCGAGCAGCTCCTGCTCCCACTCGGCGCTCCCCCGCTGGGCCTCGGGGATGCCGTAGAGGTAGTCGTCCATCTCGGCGTCGTCGTAGCAGGTGACGGCCGTCGACCCGCCCACCCCGCGAGGGTCGAAGCCGATCACGTCGTAGTTCTCGACCAGTGCGGGGCCGACCGCATAGCCGAGGCTGCTGAGTACCAGGTCGACCCCGCTCGCGCCGGGCCCGCCGGGGTTCGTGAGGAGCGAGCCGACCGCGGTGCCCTCCGCGCGATGCCGCACCACCGCGAGCTGGATCTCGCCGGAGCCGGGGTTCTCCCAGTCGAGAGGCGCCGTGACGTCGGTGCACTCGAAGCCGGTGCCGCACTCCGTCCAGTCCAGCTTCTGGGAGTAGTAGGGCAGCAGGTCGGCCGCGACACCCTCGGTGTCCGGCTCCTTCTCGCCCGCCGGGCGTGCCGACTGCTCGGGGATCATCGCGTAGAGGCAGCCCGAGAGGGCGACCGAGGCGACGGCCAGTCCGGCGATGAGCGCGGCCGCGCGACGCAGGCGCGACAGGGGGCGAGTGTTCACGGTTTCCTCCCGCTCGTGACCGTCACGAGCAAGCTCTCCAGGGCGAGCAGCGGAGCGACGTTGCGCTCCAGCGACTGCCGGGTCTCGGCAAGGTGGTCGAGGACGACCAGGGTCCGGGCGACGGGCCATGCCGCCGCGAGATCGACGAGTTCGGGGCGCAGTTCGCTGTTGATGAGGTCGTCACTGCGCCCGAACTGGAGCATCACCACATCACGGAACAGCGACTGCATGTCCGTGAGCACGCGGTCGATGCCGTCGCGCAGACTCCGCGTGGCCCGCTTCTTCTGCTCGTCCTCCAGCGCGGACACCTGCGGGCGGAGCGCCGGCGGCACGGCCTGCCCCTCCGCCACGCCCACGGTGCGCAACAGCGCGGCCCGTTCGTTCGCGTCGCGCTCGGACGTGAGCGCCTTGGCGTCTTCGGTCGCCGCCTGGATGATGCGCCCGGCGACATCGACCGCGTCGTTCACACCGCGGACACCGATGACGGCGCGCAGCGTCTCTTCACGACGACGTCGTGCGGCGTCATCGGTGGCGAGCCGCTGGGCCATCCCGATGTGTCGCTGCGCGTGACGCGCCGCCTGCTCGGCGACCGCCTCATCGACCCCCGTGCGGAGGCTGATGAGTCGTGCCACATCGGCGACGTCGGGTTCCCGCAGCCGCAGCGACCGCACGCGTGAACGGATGGTGGGAAGCAGATCCGCCTCACTCGGCGCGCAGAGGATCCAGACCGTCTGCTCCGGGGGCTCCTCCAGAGCCTTGAGCAGCACGTTGGACGTGCGCTCCACCATGCGATCGGCGTCTTCGACGACGATGACGCGGTAGCGCCCGGCGGACGGGGCGAAGTACGAACGTTCGACCAGGGATCGCGCCTCCGCGATCGTGATGATGACTTTGTCGGTGCGCAGAGCCGTGACGTCGGGATGGGTGCCGGCGAGGACCTGGCGCATGGTGGCCTCGTCATCGGGACCCTCGGCGATCAGCGCCGCGGCGAACGCGTACGCGAGCGTCGACCGCCCCGACCCCGGCGGGCCGGTGATCAGCCAGGCGTGGGACAGGGCCGACGGATCGGCTGCGGCCGCGCGCAGCGTGTCGACCGCCGCGTCCTGGCCCCAGACGTCCGCCCAGGGGAATGCGGGGGCGAGAGTCGGGGGCATGTCCTCAGCCTAATCGGGACCGCCGACGCCGCGGGGACGTCTCCCGTCATCCGTGGTCGCAGCCGTCTTGGTGCGACCTGTGGAGGATCAGTCCAGGAGCTCAGCGACGCGAGCTCGGATCCGTTCCGCGATCGCCTCGGGCTGCTGTGCGGCATCGAGCACGAGGAAGCGCTCCGGCTCCGCGGCGGCCAGGTCGAGGTAGGCCTCGCGCACGCGCTCGTGGAACTCGGCCTGCTCGGCCTCAAGGCGGTCGAAGGGCTTGTCGGCCGAGTCGAGTCGGGTGCGCGCCGCGGCGGGGTCGAGGTCGAGCAGCACCGTGAGATCGGGAAGTGCGCCCTCGGCCGCCCACAGCGACAGGTCCCGCACCTCGGCCGGGTCGAGCACCCGACCGGCACCCTGGTAGGCGACGGACGAGTCGAGGTAGCGGTCCTGCAGCACGACCTCACCGCGCGCGAGCGCCGGGCGCACGACCGTCTCGACGTGATGCGCCCGATCGGCGGCGTACAGGAGGGCCTCGGCGCGCGGCGCGATGTCCCCGCGATGGTGCAACACGATCTCGCGGATCAGCGTGCCGACCTCGGATCCCCCCGGCTCCCTGGTGCGCACCACGGTGCGCCCGCTCTGCTCCAGCCAGTCGGCGAGAACGTTCGCCTGAGTGGTCTTGCCCGAGCCGTCCCCGCCTTCGAGAGTGATCCAGGCGCCGCGGCTCGCGGTCACGAGCCGGCCTTCTCCGCCGCCTTCGCCGCCGCGTTCGCCGCGCGCGTCGCCGCCGCCTTCTTCGCCGCGGCCGAGCGCGCCGCCGACGTGGAGCCCGCGGATTTCCCGGTCTTCTTCGCCGCCGCCGCCTTCGCCGTCGTGGCCTTTCCGTCGGCGCTCGCCTTCTTCGCCGGAGCCTTCTTCGCCGGAGCCTTCTTCGCGGCGGTACGCGAGCCGCGCTTGGGCGCAGGGCCCTTCGCGCGCTTGTCGGCCAGCATCTGCACGGCGATCTCGAACGTGATGTCCTCGGGCTTCTGGCCGCGCGGGATCGTGACGTTCGTCTCACCGTCGGTCACGTAGGGACCGAAGCGACCGTCGCGCACGCGGATGGGCTTCCCGCTCACGGGGTCGGCGTCGAACTCGGCCAGCGCGCTCGAGGCGCGACGACCTGCACCGTACTTCGGCTGGGCGTAGATCTCGAGGGCCTGGTCGAGCGTCACGTCGAAGATCTGCGACTCGCTCTCGAGCGACCGCGAATCGGTGCCCTTCTTCAGGTACGGGCCGAACCGGCCGTTCTGCGCGGTGATCTCGTCGCCGGACTCCGGGTCGACGCCGACCACCCGCGGGAGGCTCAGCAACTGGAGGGCCGTGTCGAGGTCGAGCGTGTCCACCGACATCGAGCGGAACAGCGAGGCGGTCCGCGGTTTGGGCGCCGTCTCCTTCTTCGCACCGCGCTTGGGCTTGGGAGCCTCGATGACCTCACCGGTCGCCTCGTCGACCGCGGCGTCATCCGAGACCGGGTCGTTCTCCTGCACGTACGGCCCGAACCGGCCGTCCTTGACGACGACGATCTTGCCGTTCTCCGGATTCGTGCCGAGCACGCGGTCCCCCGCCACCGGGGCGTCGATCAGCTCCTGCGCCTTCTCCGCCGTCAGCTCGTCGGGCGCCAGGTCCTCCGGCACGTTCACGATGCGCGGCTTCGCGTCCGGGTTCTCCGGATCCGTGACCTCCAGGTAGGGGCCGTACTTGCCGAAGCGCAGCGTCGCGGTGTCGGTGATGCGCGTGGAGTTCAGGGCCCGCGCGTCGATCTCACCGAGGTTGTCGACGACCTGCCGCAGTCCCACGTGCGACTCCGAGCCGAAGTAGAACGACTTGAGCCATTCCACGCGGTTCTGCTCGCCCCGGGCGATCGTGTCGAGGTCGTCCTCCAGCGCCGCGGTGAAGTCGTAGTCGACCAGCTCGGCGAAGTGCTCCTCGAGCAACCGCACCACGCTGAACGCCAGCCACGTGGGCACGAGCGCCTGTCCGCGCTTGACCGCGTAGCCACGGTCGAGGATGGTCTCCGGGATCGTGGCGAAGGTCGACGGACGACCGATGCCCTTCTCCTCCAGCACCTTGACCAGCGACGCCTCGGTGTAGCGCGGCTTCGGGGTCGTGCGGTGGCCCTTGGCCTCGGCGTGGGAGACGGCGAGCTCATCCCCGACGGCGACGGCCGGGAGCGACTGGTTCTCGGCGGCGTCCGCGTCGCCGCGCTTCTCGTCGCGACCCTCCTCGTAGGCCTCCAGGAAGCCCTTGAAGGTGTAGACGGTGCCGGATGCGGTGAACTCGGCCGTCTGGCCATCGGCATCCACGGCGATCGTGACGGTCGTCGTCTCGTACTTGGCGTCCGCCATCTGGCTCGCGACCGTGCGCTTCCAGATCAGGTCGTAGAGACGCTGCTCCTCGCGGTCGAGCTCGGAGGACAGCGACGACGGCGTGCGGAAGTTCTCGCCGGAGGGACGGATGGCCTCGTGGGCCTCCTGAGCGTTCTTGCTCTTCGACTTGTAGACACGGGGCTTGAGCGGCACCGCGCTGTCGCCGTAGAGGGCGACGGCCTGGCTCCGCGCCGCCTGCACCGCCTGGGTGCTCAGCGCCGTGGAGTCGGTACGCATATAGGTGATGTACCCCTTCTCGTACAGGCGCTGGGCGACGCTCATCGCCTGCTTGGCGCTCATCGAGAGCTTGCGACCGGCCTCCTGCTGCATGGTGGACGTCGTGAAGGGGGCGTACGGGCTCCGGGTGCCGGGCTTCGCCTCGACCTTGGTGACCGTTCCGGCTCCGGTGGCGTCGACGGCTCTGGCCAGGGCAGCAGCGCGTGCCTCGTCGAGCACGACGACGGCCTTCTTGAGCTTTCCGGTGTCGTCGAAGTCGGTGCCGCGGGCAAGCTGGCCCCCGTCAACCCGCACGAGGCGGATGCGGAACGAGGTACCGGTCGCGGCCGCGTCGGCGTCGACGTCCCAGTACTCAGCCGACACGAAGGCCATGCGCTCGCGCTCGCGGTCGACGATCAGACGCGTCGCCGCGGACTGCACCCGCCCGGCGGAGATCCCGGTCTTGACCTTGTACCAGAGCACCGGCGAGACGTCCCACCCGTACAGACGATCGAGGATACGGCGGGTCTCCTGCGCATCGACCAGGGCATGATCCAGCTCGCGCGTGTTCCCCACGGCGGCCTGGATCGCATCCTTGGTGATCTCGTGGAACACCATGCGCTTGACGGGCACCTTGGGCTTGAGGGTCTCGAGCAGGTGCCAGGCGATGGCCTCACCCTCGCGGTCCTCATCGGTGGCGAGCAGGAGTTCGTCGGCGCTCTTCAGCGCACGCTTCAGCTCGGCGACCGTCTTGGTCTTGCGGTCGGAGACGACGTAGTACGGGTCGAACCCGTTGTCGATGTCGATCGAGTACTTCCCGTACGCCTTCTTGTCGTCGGCGGGGATGTCCTTCTTGTCGGCGAGGTCGCGGATGTGGCCGACGGAGCTGAGCACCTCGTAGCCGTCGCCGAGGTATCCCTGAATAGACCGCATCTTCGTCGGGGACTCGACGATGACGAGCTTCTTGCCTTCAGCCAAGGGTGCGTCCTTTCTTCGAAGCACACCATACACACCGCTGTGCGGGGTACTTCACAGCGAGCGAGGGTCGCGCCGCCGTCACGGTTCCTCGGGTTGCCCGGCACGGGCGCGGGAGACGGCTGCGAGTCCAGCGTACGCCGCCGACACCGTCACGGTCGCCACGTCCCCGGCCAGCGAACACGCGATCAGGCGTGCCCCTCCGGCCTGGGCGACGTGCGCGGCCAGGTCGCACGGCGTGCGAGCCGTGGGAATCGCACCGCTGCGCGCATCGGCGGCGGCGAGCGCCGCGGCGTCCGCTGCGTCCGCTGCACGCTGTGCGGTCACGGCCGCCCCGCCGACGGCGGCGAGCCCGACGGAGAGCGTCGCGCCGACGACGAGCACGCCGGCGGCCAGCACCGTCCCCGCCATCACCGACCCCCGTCGAGAGCGCAGCTCGCGGCGCGTAGCGGGAGGCGCATCAGCGGTCCCACGGTGAGGTCGAGCGTCGCCGTCGCACAGACGAGATCGTTGACGGCGGCGAACGTCACCCTGGCGTCGGGAAGCGCCCGCCGCACCACAGCCGCGGCCGCGGCGTCGCCCTCGCCCCGCCCCAGCAGACGGGCGGCGTCCGCCGTCGCATCTTGGAGCGCGACCTGTCGTGACGATGCGGCGAGCGCCCCGACGCCGAGAAGAAGCACGAGCACGACGGCCGGCAGGGCGAGCGCCAGTTCCGCCGCCACCGCGCCGCGCTCGCCCAGCGGCCTGCTCATGACACCGTGAGCGCGCGCCGCACGAGATCGGTGAGGATGCCGCGCACCTCGTCCGACCTCATGATGACGACGAGCAATCCTGCGAACGCGACCGCGGCCATGGTGGTGATGGCGTACTCGGCCGTCGCCGCTCCCGTGTCGTCGCCGAACAGGGCGGCTGCACGACGGCGGTCGAGTCGGGGAATGGTGTTCATATTCTTCCTTCTTCCTCTTTATTGGGTGGTTCGAGCGACTCACGCAGGAATGGACGTGGAGGCGAGCACGCTGAGCATCAGCGGAGCCACCCCCAGCAGGAGGAACGCCGGCAGAGTGCAGACGCCGAGCGGCACGAGGAGTCGCGTCGAGAGCACTGCCGCGCGGAGGCGCCCCTGCACGCGCGCTGCATGTCGGTCCTGCGCCGCGGAGGCACGCAGCAGCTCGACGGCGGGAACGCCCGCCGTCCGGGACAGCTCCAGGACCCGGCGCACGCTCTCCTCCCCTCCTCGGTCCACGACCGCCGCATCTGCCACGAGCCGGAGTGCACGGTCGATCGGGGCGCCCCCGCGAAGGGCGACCGCGACGAGCTCGGCGGCGATCCCCGGCGTCCCCGACGCGGGCTGCGCACGGCGGAGCAGCCGTCGCGTCCACATGCGAGCCGCTCCGACCAGCAGCAGCCCGGCGACGGCGCAGGTCGCCCCGGCGGGTGTGCCGAGGAGCACCCCGATCGTGTCGAAGCCGAGGCCGACGCCGAGGAGCAGTCCCGCGAGGGGCATCCACAGCAGCAGTCGCGCCGTTCCGGCGGGCTCAGCCAGCGCGACGCGGACATCGTCGGCGGCGGCGGCCGCGTCGCGCAACGACCCGGCGATCGTGCGGAGGACCTCCGCGAGGGGCGCGCCCACGACGGTGGCGATCTCCCAGGCCGCGGCCAGCTCCCGCCAGCGACCGCCGGCCGCATCGATCGCAGTGACGAGCGGTGTTCCGTCGTCGACGCGCGCGAGGACCGCGATCGCATTCGGGTCGCCCGTCCCGGCGAGATGGCGCCACGCCACGAGCGGCGCTGCACCTGCCTGCAGCAGCACGGCCAGCGTCTGCACGGAGTGCGCCAGGTCGACCTCGGGCGCGGACTGCGTCGCGCGACGCCTCCTGTTCACCATGGTCGGACCTCCTCGATGCCCAGCCGATCGCTCTCCAGCACGAGTCGCCCGACGTGGGCGATGCGCCGCGTTCCGTCGGACCCCCGGTGCAGGTGGAGGACGACGGTGAACGCGCTCACGGCCTGACGAGCGAGCGCCACGGGGTCCATTCCGGCAAGCGCGCCGAGCGCCTCGAGCCGCGCGGGCACGTCCGCGACACCGCTCGCGTGCATCGTGCCGGCGCCACCATCGTGGCCGGTGTTGAGGGCGGTGAGGAGTTCCCGTACCTCCTCGCCGCGGCACTCGCCGACCACCAGCCGATCGGGGCGCATGCGCAACGACTCGCGGACGAGCCGGGCGAGTCCGATGCCGCCCGCGCCCTCGAGGTTCGCCTGGCGCACCTCGAGGGCGACGTGGTGCGGGTGCCGTGGCCGCAGCTCCGCCACGTCTTCGATCGTCACGATGCGCTCACCCGGCGGTACCGACGACAGCAGCGCCGACAGCAGCGTCGTCTTCCCCGTACCCGTCCCGCCCGTGATCAAGAGGTTCGCCCGTTCCGCGACGAGCTTGTCGAGCCAGACGTGCTGCTGCGCATCGATCGTGCCCAGTGTGGCGAGGGCGTCGAGGTCGGCCGCATGGACCCGCGGGATCCGGATGGACAGCGCCGTGCCGGTCGTGGAGACGGGGGCGAGCACGGCGTGCACCCGCACGCCCGAGCCGAGGCGCACGTCCACGCACGGCGCCTGGTCGTCGAGGTGCCGGCCGCCGAGCGCGACGAGCGCGACCGCGAGGTCGCGTACCTCCCGCTCGGTCGCTCGCCACGACGGAACGGGCTGCGCGCCGCTGCCGCGGTCGAGGAAGAGTCCGTCTGCCCCGTTGACGAAGACGTCGGTGACGGTGTCGTCCACATGGGGGCCAGCGGCGCGAATGCGGGTTCCGCGAGGAGCACGGCATGGGGAGGGGCGGTGACCGCATTCCCCGCTGCCGCGTCTTTCGACCGGATGACGAATCGTTCAGGCATGCGGCGAGAGTAGGCACGGCGGGCGAGGCGTGCCGCCGCAGGGCGACTCCGGCATCGGCGTCTGTGCACAAGGCCTCAGCCCGGCTGCCCGTGGAGAACTCGGGGCCGCGGGCCGGCAACGGAGAGGACCCGGGCAGAGGGAGCGCTCCCAAAGAGATGGGCGGCATCTCACGGGGGGAATGAGATGCCGCCCACGGCGCCGCGCGATCGGGGGAATCGGGCGCGCCAAGGCCGGAATGAGATTTCGGCTGTCGTCGAGTGTACGCAAGGCGACCGTCCTGACAAAACCAGCGCCACTACCGACTTTCGGCAGTACTCGAGGGCGTGGCACGCCGATAGATTCGCCCTGACCTGGTCGCGCCTCCCCCCGTGCGACCACGCCTGCATGACCCGTATGCCGCAAAGGAGCGCCTGCCGATGAGCAGCCAGATCGACCACCTTCTCGACGAGACCCGGAGATTCCCGCCATCGGAGGAGTTCGCGGCGCAGTCCGTCGCGTCACAGGAACTGTACGAGCGCGCCGCGGCGGATCGCGAAGGCTTCTGGGCCGAGCAGTCGCGCGATCTCATCCACTGGCACACGCCGTTCACCCAGGTCCTCGACTGGAACAACCCGCCCTTCGCCAAGTGGTTCGACGACGGCGAGCTCAACGTCGCCTACAACTGCCTGGACCGTCATGTCGAGGCCGGCAACGGCGACCGCGTCGCCCTGCACTGGGAGGGCGAGCCCGGCGACAGTCGTCGCATCACGTACGCCGAGCTGACCGAGGAGGTCAAGCGCGTCGCGAACGTGCTGGAGGGACTCGGCGTCGGTCATGGCGATCGCGTCGCCATCTACCTGCCGATGATCCCCGAGGCGATCGCCGCGATGCTCGCGGTCGCACGTGTCGGCGCCATCCACTCCGTCGTGTTCGGCGGATTCAGTGCCGACAGCCTCCGCTCCCGCATCGACGACGCCGGAGCCAAGCTCGTCATCACGGCCGACGGCGGCTACCGCAAGGGCCGCGTCTCGGCGCTCAAGCCCGCCGTGGACCAGGCTCTGGCCGACCGCGGCGACGGCGAGCAGCAGACGGTCGAGCACGTCCTCGTCGTTCGTCGTGGCGAGAACGAGGTGGACTGGACGGACGGGCGCGACATCTGGTGGCACGACGTCGTCCCGGCGGCCTCCGCCGAGCACACGGCTCAGGCCTTCCCCGCCGAGAACCCGCTCTTCATCCTCTACACCTCCGGCACCACGGGGAAGCCGAAGGGCATCCTGCACACCTCCGGTGGCTACCTCACGCAGGCCGCGTACTCCCACAAGTACGTGTTCGACCTCAAGCCCGAGACCGACGTGTACTGGTGCACCGCCGACATCGGGTGGATCACGGGCCACAGCTATGTGACGTACGGCCCGCTGGCCAACGGTGCCACCCAGGTGCTGTACGAAGGCACGCCCGACACGCCGCACCCCGGACGCTGGTGGGAGATCATCGAGAAGTACAAGGTCTCCATCTTCTACACGGCCCCGACGGCGATCCGGTCGTTCATGAAGGTCGGCCGCAGCGTCCCGCAGAAGTTCGACCTGTCGTCGCTGCGAGTGCTCGGATCGGTCGGCGAACCCATCAACCCCGAGGCGTGGATGTGGTACCGCGAGGTCATCGGCGCGGGCAAGACCCCGATCGTCGACACGTGGTGGCAGACCGAGACGGGCGCCATCATGGTGTCGGCGCTCCCCGGCGTCACCGCCACGAAGCCCGGCTCGGCGCAGGTCCCCCTCCCCGGGATCACCCTCGACGTGGTGGACGAACAGGGCGTCGAGGTCGGCAACGGCAACGGCGGACTGCTCGTGATCACCGAGCCGTGGCCGAGCATGCTGCGCGGCATCTGGGGCGACCCGGAACGCTTCCGCGAGACGTACTGGGAGAAGTTCGAGAAGCAGGGCTACTACTTCGCGGGTGACGGTGCACGGCTCGACGAGGACGGCGACCTCTGGCTGCTCGGCCGTGTCGACGACGTCATGAACGTGTCGGGCCACCGGCTGTCGACGGCGGAGATCGAGTCCTCGCTCGTGGCGCACGAGGCCACAGCGGAGGCCGCGGTGGTCGGGGCGTCCGACGAGACCACGGGCCAGGCGGTGGTGGCGTTCGTCATCATCAAGGAGAGCTATCTCGCCGCCCACGACCCGGCGGGACTCGCGCAGCAGCTCCGGCTCTGGGTCGGCGAACAGATCGGTGCCATCGCGCGCCCTCGAGACGTGTACATCGTCGGGGAGCTGCCCAAGACCCGCTCGGGCAAGATCATGCGGCGTCTGTTGCGCGATGTGGCCGAGGGCCGCGAGGTCGGCGACACGACGACCCTGGCCGACACCGCGGTCATGAGCATCATCTCCGCGCAGGTGAAGTAGCCCGCAGACGACGAACGCCCCCTCCCGCGGGAGGGGGCGTTCGCGTGTCGGGGTCAGGCGAGGCGGAACGTCACCTCGACCTCGACCGGGCTGCCGAGCGGGAGCTCGGCGACGCCGACTGCCGCGCGCGCGTGGCGGCCCTCGTCACCGAAGATCTCACCGAGCACCTCGCTCGCGCCGTTGATGACGCCGGGCTGGCCGGTGAAGCCCTCGGCTGAACCGACGAAGCCGCCCACCCGCACGACACCGGCGATGCGGTCGACCCCGCCCGCGACGTCGGCGGCCGCGGCCAGCGCGTTGAGGGCACACGTCCGCGCGAAGGCCTTGGCGTCCTCCGCGGAGACCTCGGCGCCGACCTTGCCCACCGCGGGCAGGGCGCCGTCGACGAACGGGAGCTGGCCGGATGTGTAGATGAGCCCGCCGTGGGCGACCGCCGGGACATAGGCGGCGACGGGAGCGGCGACGGCGGGGAGCTCGATGCCGAGCTCGGCGAGGCGCGTGGAGACGCTCATGCCTGACCCCCCTCGAACTGACGCGCGGCTTCGGCGGCGGCGGCGAGGCCCGCGTTCGCGGAGCCGTCGGTGGTCACCGGGCGCTTGAAGTACGCCACGAGGCCGCCTTCCGGTCCCTGCACCACCTGGACGAGCTCCCAGCCCTGCTTGCCCCAGTTGTTGAGGATAGCGGCGGTGTTGTGGATCAGCAGCGGCGTGGTCAGGTACTCCCACGTGGTCATGGCTCTCCTGTCGATCGGGACGCGAACAGGCCGAGCGGGCGTGTTCGTCAGAGGGTGTATTCAGGGAACTCCCCTACGATCAAGCGTATGCCCCACAAGAATCGCACGGTGAAGGGCGTGCTCGGCGGTCTCGTCGGGCTCGTCGGACTGAGCGCCGTCGCCGGTCTGCTCGTCACCGCCAGCGTCACCCCCGTCCTCGCGATGACGGGAGTCGCCGGCACCACGGCACTGACGCTCTTCGACAAGCTCCCCGAGAACCTCAGCCCCGGCACGCCGATGGAGCAGTCGACGATCTACGCCACCCAGCCCGACGGCACGCCGGTCGCCCTCGCGTCGTTCTATGAGCAGAACCGCGTCCCCGTCACGTACGAGCAGATCAGCCCGGTGCTTTACGACGCGATCCTCTCCAGTGAGGACAAGAGCTTCTACAGCCACGGCGGAGTGAATCTGGGCGCCACCATGAAGGCGCTGATCGACAACGTCCGCGGCACATCCAGCCGCGGCGCCTCGACCATCAGCCAGCAGTTCGTGAAGAACGTGCTGATCCAGCAGTGCGAGCAGGACGTGGACACCACGTCGGACACGTACTCCGAGGAGCTCCAGCAGTGCTGGCTGGACGCGACGAACGCGGTCGGCAGCAAGGGCATCGAGCGCAAGCTGCAGGAGATGCGCTACGCGATCCAGATCGAGAAGGACTTCTCGAAGAACGACATCCTGCTGGGCTACCTGAACATCGCGAACTTCGGTGGCACGGTCTACGGCATCGAGGCCGCCGCCCGGTACTACTTCTCCACGACGGCGATGAACCTGACGGTCGCGCAGGCCGCGACGCTCGCCGGCATCGTGCAGAACCCCAACACGTACCGGATCGACAAGCCGGTGGAGGGCACGTACACCGACGATGCGCAGGTCGGACACAACAACGCCGCCGACGGCTACGCGGACACCCTCAAGCGCCGCGACTACGTGCTCTACCGCATGCTCGACGACGGCAAGATCACCCAGGCCCAGTACGACGAGGCGAAGGCCTCCCCGATCGTTCCTGCGATCAACCCGCCGACGCAGGGCTGTGCGGCCGCCGGCACGAACGCCTACTTCTGCCAGTACGTGCGCTCGATCGTCCTGAACGACGAGGCGTTCGGCGCCACGCCGCAGGAGCGGCGCGACCTGCTGCGCCGCGGCGGTCTGAAGATCTTCACGTCGCTGGACTACCGCATCCAGAACCCGGCGGCGCAGGAGATGGCCGACATCGTCCCGGCCAACTACGACGGCATGCACTTCGGTGCCGCGGGTGTGTCCATCGAGGTGGGCACCGGCCGGATCCTCTCGATGACCCAGAACACGATGTTCACCGAGACCCCGACCACCGATCCCGCCTACACCTCTCTCGTGTTCGCGGGCGACCGCAAGCACGGAGACTCCAACGGCTTCCAGGTGGGCTCGACCTACAAGCTGTTCACGCTGATCGACTGGCTCGAGAAGGGTCATTCGGTGCGCGAGACCCTGAACGGCCGCGTGCAGACCAACATGAAGTTCACCGCAGCCTCGTGCGGCGGGGGCACCATGACCGCGAACACCAAGGAGATCGGCAACTTCGGCGGCGGCGGCGGCTCGACCGACACCGTGCTGAACTTCACGAAGAACTCGCTCAACAGCGGGTACTTCGCGATGGCCTCCAAGCTCGACCTCTGCGACATCAACAAGGTGGCCGACCGCCTGGGCGTCACGCTGGCCAACGGCGGCAAGACCACCGATGAGAACGTGCCGTACGACGTGCTCGGCGCGAAGAACATCTCGCCCATCGCGATGGCCAACGCCTATGCCACGGTCGCGAGCGGCGGCACCTACTGCACGCCGCGGGCGATCGACCGCGTGATCGGTCCGGACGGCAAGGACCGTGAGCTGCCCGCGTCGTCGTGCACTCCCGGCGTGATCTCTCCCGAGGTCGCAGCCACGGCCGCCTACGCGCTGCAGACCGTCATGGGCGGCGGCGGCACCGGCTCGCGGGCGAACCCGGGCGACGGCACCCCGCTGATCGGCAAGACCGGAACGCACAACACGTGGTCGACCATGATGATCGAGTCGAGCACGAAGGTCGCGACGGCCGTGTGGGCGGGACGCTGGCAGGGCCAGGAGAACATCTACCGGAAGAGCTACGGTCGATGGAACCTCAACGACATGCGCTACCCGCTGGCCCGCGCCGCGCAAGCGGCCGCGAACGAGGCCTACGGCGGCGACCGCTTCCCCCAGCCGGACAACAACCTGATCCGTCAGGAGCTCAAGGCCGTTCCGAGCGTGGTCGGCATGTCGCAGGATCAGGCGCGCTCGACCCTCGAGAACGCGGGCTTCCAGGTGGCGATCGGCGGAGAGGTGGACAGCGACCTCGCGGCCGGCCTCGTCGCGGCACAGGACCCGACGGGCGAGGCTGCGACGGCTGCCACCGTGACCCTCTCGATCAGCAACGGCCGTGGTGCCGTGGTGCCGTCGAACATCGTCGGGATGTCGCGAGACCAGGCGGACGCCGCACTCAAGGCGGCTCGAGTCGCGTCCTACGAGTTCGACAATTCGTGCAATCCGCCGGGGTCTGCGGTCGCGGTGACCAATCCGGCACCGGGCACTCCTGTCAACAGCAGCACCACCGTGGTCGTGACGTGCCAGTAGGTTCGTCGCGCTCGGCTCATCCGGCCCTCGTCGCGCTCGGCGCGGTGGGGGCCGTGGGCGCCGCCGCCGCGGTGTGGGGCGTGGGCATCGAACGCTACCTCTTCACCGTGCGCGAGGTGTCCGCCTCGGCGTTCGCCCCCGGCACCCCTCCCCTGCGCATCCTGCACGTGTCCGATGCGCACATGGCACCGTGGCAGCACCGCAAGCAGGACTGGCTCGCGTCGCTCGCTCAGCTGCGGCCCGACCTGATCGTCAACACCGGCGACAACCTGGGTCACGAGCGCGGGCTCGAGGGGATCCGCCGCGCGTTCGCCCCGTTCGCCGGCATCCCCGGGGTCTTCGTGCACGGCTCGAACGACGTGAACGGCCCCGCGCCGCGCAATCCGCTGCGCTACTTCTCCGGCCCCTCGCGGCGCCACCGCGAGCCGACCGTGCTCGACACGGGGTCGATGGACCGCTTCTTCACGGACGAGCTCGGCTGGACCGACCTCAACAATCGCGCGGCGCGACTGACCCTGCGTGGCACCACCGTCGACCTGTTCGGCGTGGACGACGCACACCGCGACTGGGACCGCCTCGACGCGCTCCCCTCGGCCATCGAGGGCCTGGGCCCGCGCGAGCCCGGAACGGCGGTGCTGGGCGTCACGCACGCGCCGTATCAGCGCGTGCTCAACGGTTTCGTCGACCTCGGCGCCGACGCCATCCTCGGCGGTCACACGCACGGTGGGCAGGTCTGCCTCCCCGGCTACGGCGCGCTCGTGGCGAACTGCGACATCCCGCTGAAGCAGGCCAAGGGACTCAGCACCTGGACGCACGACGGCCGCAGCGTCCCACTGAACGTGAGCGCCGGCTGCGGGCACTCGATCTACGCGCCCGTGCGTTTCGCGTGCCGCCCGGAGGCGACGCTGCTCACGCTGATCCCCCACGCGTGATCACCGCCCCGATTGGGCGCTCAGGGGATTTCCCTGTAGACTCGGAGGGTTGCAAACGGGGTGTGGCGCAGCTTGGTAGCGCGCTTCGTTCGGGACGAAGAGGTCGCAGGTTCAAATCCTGTCACCCCGACCAGTGACACCGGAAGGCCGCCCCCACGGGCGGCCTTCTCTGTATCGGAGAGCGTGCGAAAGGGGACCGCATGGGGACGCTCCTGCCTCCGCCGCGTCGCGCCACCCGCATCTGGGCGCTCGCCCTCGGCGTCCCGTTCCTCGCGGGGCTCGCCCTGCTCACGCTCACGCCGTCCCGGGTCGAGCATGCGGTCCCGAATCTGCTCGACGTGATCGTGTCGCTCACCCACCGGCTCGGCTGGACCGCACTGACGTTCACGCGGCTGGAGGTCCTGTTGAACATCGCGGTCTTCGTGCCCCTCGGCGTCCTCGCGTTCCTGCTCCTCCCCCGCCGTGTGTGGCCGCTGTCGCTGCTGGTCGGACCGGCACTTTCTCTCGCGATCGAGACCGCGCAGCACCTCGCTTTGCCCCACCGCGATGCGACGATGAACGACGTGCTGGCCAACTCCACCGGGGCCACCCTGGGCGTGGCCCTCGCCCTCCTGTGCACGCTGCTCGCAGCTCCACGCTCTTCACGGCTGCGACCTCCTAGGCTGGAGGCATCATGACCTCGCCCGCACTCGTCGCCTTCGACCTCGATGACACCCTCGCCCCCTCCAAGGGCCCGATCGACCCGCGGATCTCCGGCCTCCTGCGCGAACTTCTCCGCAGCGTCGACGTCGCCATCATCTCCGGGGGCAACGAGCCGCAGTTCCGCACGCAGGTGATCGCCCAGCTCGCCGATGCCGACGCCGCAGCTCTCGCCCGGCTGCACCTGCTGCCGACCTGCGGCACCCGCTACCTGCGCCACGACGGCGCCGACTTCGCGCCGGTGTACGCGCACGACCTGAGCGACGACGAGAAGGCGTCTGCTCTCACGGCCCTCCGCGAGGAGGCGGAGCGGCTCGGCCTGTGGGAGACCGACCCCTGGGGCGACATCCTGGAGGACCGCGGCTCGCAGATCACGTTCTCCGCGCTCGGGCAGCGGGCTCCGCGGGAGGCCAAGCACGCGTGGGATCCGTCCGGCAGCAAGCGCGCGGCCCTGCGCGACGCGGTCGCCGCTCGACTCCCCGGGCTCGAGGTGCGCTCGGGGGGCTCCACCTCGATCGACATCACCCGCGCCGGGATCGACAAGGCGTTCGGCATGAGGCAGCTCTCCGCGCACACGGGCATCCCGTTGGACGCGATGCTGTTCTACGGCGACCGGCTCGACGAGGGCGGCAACGACTACCCGGTCCTCGCGATCGGGGTCCCGTCGATCGCCGTCGAGGGCTGGGAGGACACCGCCACCCGCCTCGAAGCCCTGCTGCCCACCCTCACGTCGCGCGTCTGAGGCGGCGGCCGGTGCCGGACGCCCGGCCTGGCTTGGCTCTAGCATGGCGTCATGGATGCCCTGCAGATCGTCGTCCTCGTCGCAGCGCTGGCCAGCCTCGTGTGCTGGATCCTGTCGCTGATCACCCGTGACACGTCGTGGGTCGACCGCGCGTGGTCGATCGTCCCCGTTGTCTACGTCTGGATCTTCGTGGTCGGCGCCTTCACCGCCGACGCCGGATCAGCGCGCATCGTGCTGATGGGGATCCTGGCGACGGCCTGGGGCGCGCGGCTCACGTTCAACTTCGCCCGCAAGGGCGGCTACACCGGCATGGAGGACTACCGCTGGGCGATCCTGCGGAAGCGGATGCGCCCGTGGCAGTTCCAGGTGTTCAACCTGCTGTTCATCATCGGGTACCAGATGACCCTGCTCGTGTTGATCACCCTTCCGGCATGGCTGGCCGCCCAGCACCCCACCGCGTTGACCGGGTGGGACGCGTTGTTCACGATCGCGTTCCTCGGGTTCCTGGTCGGCGAGACGGTCGCCGACCAGCAGCAGTGGAACTTCCACCAGCGCAAGAAGCAGGCTGGCGGTGACCTCGCGCCCGGCTTCGCGACGACCGGGCTGTTCCGCTACAGCCGACACCCCAACTTCTTCTTCGAACAGGCGCAGTGGTGGGCGTTCTACGCGCTGGGCGCGACCGCGGCCGCCACCGCGGGGGCCGGGGTGCTCGGGGGCGTGCTGAACCCCACGATCGTCGGCGCCGCGCTCCTGACGGTGCTGTTCCTCGGCTCGACGATTTTCACGGAGTCGATCACCGCGTCGAAGTACCCCGCATACGCCGACTACCGGCAGACCACGTCGATGCTCGTGCCGTGGCCACCGCGGCGCCGCGCCGTGGCCCCGCAGTCGTAGCGGAACCCGGCACGGCGACGTCAGCGGACGACGGCCCCCGCGGCGTCGCGCGCGACAGGCACCAGACGCGTCAGCTGCGTGACGTGGGCCGGCTCGAGCTCCGCCAGCGACGCGACGCCGAGGAGACGCATGGTCCGCTCGATCTCACTGCGCAGGATCGCGATCGTCCGGTCGACGCCCTGGCGACCGCCCGCCATCAGGCCGTAGAGGTACGCGCGACCGATCAGCGTGAAGTCCGCCCCGAGCGCGACCGAGGCCACGATGTCGGCGCCGTTCATGATGCCGGTGTCGATCATGACGGTGAAGTCGTCGCCCACGGCCCGGCGCACCTGGGGCAGCAGGTGGAACGGGATCGGCGCGCGGTCGAGCTGACGACCGCCGTGGTTCGACAGCAGGATGCCGTCGACACCGGCGTCGCGCAGTCGCACGGAGTCCTCGACGTTCTGCACGCCCTTGATCACGATGCGACCGGGCCAGATGTCACGGATCACCGCGAGATCGTCATAGCTGATCGTGGGGTCCATCGCGGCGTCGAGCAGCTCGCCGACCGTGCCGCCGGTGGAGCTCAGCGACGCGAACTCCAGCTTGGGCGTGGTCAGGAAGTCGAACCACCACCAGGGCCGCGGGATCGCGTTGACGATCGTGCCGAGCGTGAGCTGCGGCGGGATGCTGAAGCCGTTGCGCTTGTCGCGCAGCCGGGCACCGGCGACCGGCGTGTCCACCGTGAACTGCAGCGTGTCGAAGCCCGCGGCGGCGGCACGGCGTGCCAGCTCGTACGAGATCTCGCGGTCGCGCATGACGTAGAGCTGGAACCAGTTGCGCCCGTGCGGGTTCGCGGCCTTGACCCCCTCGATCGAGGTCGTACCGAGCGTGGACAGCGTGAACGGGATGCCCGCCGCGGCCGCAGCGCCGGCACCGGCGACCTCCCCCTCGGTCTGCATGAGCCGCGTGAACCCGGTCGGGGCGATGCCGAACGGCAGCGCGGACGGCCCGCCGAGGATCTCGACCGTCGTGTCGACATCCGGCGCGGGCTTGAGGATGCCGGGGTGGAACTCCACGTCCTGGAACGCCTGGCGGGCGCGGCTCAGCGACAGCTCGCCCTCCGCCGCGCCATCGGTGTAGTCGAACGCCGCCTTGGGCGTGCGGCGCTTCGCGATCGTACGGAGGTCGTCGATCGTGAGAGCCGCGTCGAGCCGGCGCTTGCGGCCGTCGAGCTCGGGCTTCTTGAACTTCATGAGCTCCAACAGCTCGGCGGGGTTGGGGAGCTGGCGCTGGACCATGGCGTGCCTCTCAGTCGTGGGGGTGGATGTCGCGGGTGAGCCCCGCGGACGTGTAGTAGCCGGTGATGTGGGCGCGGACCAGCGCGCGGGCGGCCTCGGCATCGCCCGCGTCGATCGCGGCGACGAGGGCGTGGTGCTCGGCGCGCAGCCGTGTCGCCATCGTGTCCCAGTCGGGGATCGCGGCAGCTCCGGCGCGCACATACGACTCGATCGACGACCGCAGCCCCGCCATCATCGCGGCGATGACGGTGTTGCCACTGCCCTCGGCGAGCGACAGGTGCAGCTGGGCGTCCAGGGCGAGGAACTCGGACGGGGTCAAGCCCGCGGCGTCCATCGCGTGCAGCAGCTCGTGGGCCTTCGCGGTGTCGCCGCCGCCTCCGGACGCCAGGGCCGCGACGACCGCGTCCTCCAGCACCAGGCGGGTGCGCACCACATCGTCGAGCGGGAAGCCCTGCGCCGCGACCTGCAGCCGCAGCAGCGCGGACATGCCCCCGGTCGGCGTCGCGATCACGATCGCTCCCGCCTGCGGGCCCGATCCGGTCGCGGTGCGGATGAGGCCGAGCACCTCGAGCACGCGGAAGGCTTCGCGCACGCTGGAGCGTCCGACACCCAGGTCGCTCGCCAGGTCGCGCTCCGACGGCAGCCGGTCGCCGGGGCCGAGGCGTCCGTCGAGGAGGTCGCGCTCGATGTGCTCGAGCACGAGTCGCCATGCTCGCGCCGGCTGCTCCGCCATCCCGCCTCCTGTGGTCTGACCACAGCGTACCCCGTGTGGTCAGACCACGCAAAGCCGCCCGCCTCGCGAGGAGACGGGCGGCAGCGAGAGCGATCAGGTCACCCCAGGCGCCCGCCCGACTCCTCCAGGTAGCAGGTGCCGCACAGCGACTCGTAGGTGGTGAGCTCGGGCGACGCGGAGCCGTCCGCGCCCTCGTCGATCGCGACCTGATCTCCGTCGAACACGAAGCGTCCGCCGACGACGCGGCCGTTGAACACCGCCTTGCGCCCGCAGCGGCAGATGGTCTTGAGCTCCTCCAGCGAGTGCGCGATCGCCAGCAGCCGCGCGGAGCCGGGGAACGCGTGGGTGAGGAAGTCGTTGCGGATGCCGTAGGCCATCACGGGGATGCCGTCTTCCACCGCGACCCGGAACAGGTCGTCGATCTGGGAGGCCGTGAGGAACTGCGCCTCGTCCACCAGCAGGCACGCCACGTCGATCGGGGCCGTCGGCAGCAGCTCCTCCTCGGTCGAGCGCCGCATGCGCGTACGATGCTCCGCGAACAGCGCCCGCGCGTCGTCCTCCGGCCCGATCAGGAAGTCCACCTGCCGCGTGACACCGAGGCGGCTCTCGATCTCCGCCGCGCCCTTGGTGTCGATCGCGGGCTTGGCGAGCAGCACGTGCTGGCCCCGCTCCTCATAGTTGTAGGCAGCCTGCAGCAGGGCGGTCGACTTGCCCGAGTTCATCGCGCCGTAGCGGAAGTAGAGCTTCGCCACGGTCGGGTCTCAGGCGTTGATGCCGAGGGCGGCGGCGGTCGCCGCCGTGGACTCCTCCGCGAGCGCCGGATCGGCGTTGAGCTTCTGGCCGAAGGTCGGGATCAGCTCGCGCAGCCGCGGCTCCCACGCGGGGAACTCGCCCGGGAAGCACTTCTTGAGCAGATCGAGCATGATCGGCACGGCCGTGGAAGCCCCCGGAGAGGCGCCGAGCAGCCCCGCGATCGAGCCGTCGCCGGCGGCGACCACCTCGGTGCCGAACTGCAGCACGCCGCCCTTCTTCGCATCCTTCTTCATGACCTGCGCGCGCTGACCGGCGTTGATGAGCGTCCAGTCCTCGTCCTTCGCGGTGGGCATGAACGTGCGCAGGCTGTCGACCTTCTTGCGGTGGTTCTTCATCAGCTCGCTGATCAGGTAGGTGATCAGATCGGGGTTCGCGAACGCCACCCGCAGCATCGGCCACAGGTTGTGCGCGCGCACCTGCGTCACGATGTCGAGCATGGAGCCGTTCTTGAGGAACTTCGGGCTGAAGGTCGCGAACGGGCCGAACATCAGCGACGCCTCGCCGTCGACCACGCGGGTGTCGAGGTGCGGCACCGACATCGGCGGCGCACCGACGGACGCCTGCGAGTACACCTTCGCCTTGTGCTGAGCGACGATCTTCGGGTTCGTGGTCTTGAGGAACTGCCCACCGATCGGGAAGACACCGTAGCCCTTGATCTCCGGGATGCCCGACCGCTGGAGCAGCTTGAGCGCCCAGCCGCCCGCCCCGACGAACACGAACTTCGCCTTGATCTGGTTGGGCGTGCGCCCCACCGTGGTGCGGTAGTTGAGGAGCCAGGTGCCGTCCTTCTGGCGCTTGAGAGACTTCACCTCGTGGTTCGTGCGCACCGAGACGCCGGACTCGCGGAGGTGATCGAACAGCTGGTGCGTCAGGGCACCGAAGTCGACGTCGGTGCCCGCGGGCACCCGGGTGGCGGCGAAGGGCTCGCCCTTGCGTCGCTTCTGCATCAGCAGCGGCGCCCAGGTGTTGATGACGCGGGAGTCCTCGCTGTACTCGATGCCCGCGAACAGCGGCTGCTCCTTGAGCACCTCGTAGCGGTTCCTGAGGTACGCCACGTCTTTCTCCCCGCGCACGAACGTCATGTGCGGGGTCGCGTTGATGAACGTCGACGGCGCGTCCAGCACACCCTTCTCGACGAGCGACGACCAGAACTGCCGGCTCTGCTGGAACTGCTCGTTGATCGACACGGCCTTCGCGGGGTCGAGCGGAGCATCGCCCTGCTGCGGCATGTAGTTGAGCTCGCAGAGCGCGGCGTGCCCGGTGCCCGCGTTGTTCCAGGGATTGGAGCTCTCCTGCGCCACGTCGGACAGCCGCTCGAAGGCGACGATCTTCCACTCCGGCTGCAGCTCGTGCAGCAGAGTACCCAGGGTGGCGCTCATGATGCCACCACCGATCAGCACGACATCGACGTTTTCAGTCACCCGACCAGTCTAGGGCGTGGCTCGGGGCCGATCGTCCGCCGGGCGACCCCGCTCGGGCACGCCGGAGCCCGCTCCCCCGTGCGGCGGGAGCGGGCTCGGCGTCGTCCGTTCTCAGTTGCGCGGAGCGGTGTACGTCAGGTCGAAGCTCATGTTGGCGCTGCCCGGATTGTTCTCGTGCACCTCCGCCGACATGACGTTGACGCCCGGCCGGAGCAGCGACACCGGCACCGTGAAGGACACGCGACTGGCCGCCGCCTTGCCGGGTGCCACCGAGGACGACGCGAACGTCGTCTGGCGGAGGGTCGCATCGGCCGGAAGATTCGACCGCCCGATCTCCACGCCGTTGAGGTAGACGGCCACCCCGTCATCCGCGATCACCGACACGGTTCCGTCGTGCAGACCCGTCAGGTCGTCGACCGTGAAGGCGGTCCGGAAATGCGCGCTCTGCGGTTTGACCGCGAGGTCGTCCGGGTCGATGTCCGTCGCCGCACCGGCGACCCCACGCGCCAGCACCGCGGGGCCCGTGTGCCAGGCGGACGCGTCGAACTCCACCGTGTTCCAGTCCGCGGGGAGCGGATCGGCGGAGTACCGCCACGACCACGTCGCACCGTTGGCGATGAACGTGTCCGTCGACGGCTGCCCGGGCTGCACGGCTGCGTCCGGGGTGACGGCCTCGTCGGGCGCGACCGGAGCGGGAGCGGGGGCCGGAGCAGCGGCGTCGGCAGCCGCGGCGACACCCGCCGTGGTCGCGGAGCGGTTGCCCGCCGCATCCCGCGCCCGGACGTAGTACGTCGCAGCCTCCGACGACGCCGGCGCCGTGTAGCTCGCCGCCGTCGTCGACGCGATCACGCGGTTGCCGCGCAGCACCTCGTAGGTGACCGAGCTCGAATCCGAGATGCGGTTCCACGTCAACGTCGTCGCCCCGCCGGCCGGGGTGACCGTGAGGCCCGTCGGCACGGCGGGGGCGACGGAGTCCCTCGGAGCGAACCGCACGAAACCACCGGACCATTGCCGGGAACCACCCGCACGGACCGAGCGGGTGATGTCGCCACCCGCCCACAGCACACCCGTGCTGTCGAAGAACGAGGCCCAGGCACCGTGCCCCTCGCGCGCCTGAAGATCGGGCGCGAACTCGTACACGTGTCGACCCGTCACCGCGTCCCAGACGCCGATCAACGACATGTCGTCGATCTCCGAGGCAGTCGTCGGCGTCTCCGGGTTCGTGTAGGCGTCTTCATACACCCAATCACCGCAGTGACACCCGGCGGCGATGAGGGTCGAGTCCGCGTTCTGGGCGATCGTCTGGAAGTCGCCACCCTTCAGCGTGACGTTTCCACTGATCAGGCGGAAGTCGGTGCGGTCGTAGGAGAACAGGGAGTGCTGGGATCCGCCGAGCCACAGTCGACCGCCCGTCTCGGTCACCGCGTTCTGATAGACCCACCCCGTGGGGTTCCCCGCGGCGTCGTACATCGGCCTGCTGAACGTCGGCGTCCAGTGCGGCGTGACACCGGCGGCACCCGCCGTGGTCTGCAGGGCCGCAGCGCTGGTGGTCGTGATCGCCCCCTGCATGGTGAAGTAGCCGGCGAAGTACGCACGATCGCCGGCCGCCGACGCGTCCACGGACATGCTCGTGCCGTTGAGGTTGGCATTCCAGGCCGTGTCCGGCCGTCCGGTCGTGAGGTCGATCCGGCCCCCGTCCCACGCGCTCGCGCTGACGGTCGACGAGGCCGCTCGAAGGTGGGTGAACGAACCGGCGACATACAGGTAGTCCCCCTGCACGTCGAAGTCCCGCACGTACGGCACCGCCCCCGCCGCCCGATGCTCGGCGACGACCTGCGGACCGGACAGCTGCCCGGTCGCCGGGTCGAGGAAGGCGATCGCGGCCTGCGGAACGCCGTTCACCGTCGAGAACTGGCCGCCGATGGCGACCCGCCCGTCGGGAAGACCGGCGATCGCCTTCACCTGCCCGTTCAGGACGGGCCGGAACGACGAGACCCACGCGCCCGTGCCGAGGGCGAACGCGGCGAGGTAGGGCTGCGCCACCTGACCGGCGCCCGCCTCCGACTGCTGGACCGTGGCGAAGTTCCCGCCGACGAACACGTTGCCGCCCGCCTCGCCGAAGGACGCCACCTCGGTGTTCGCCTCCCCGGACAGCCCGTTGGCGAGCCCGGCGACACCCCACGTGGTGGTCATGGCGTTGCTGTTGGGAATCGCGGACTGCGTGACGGCCGGAGCACCCTGGGACCCGATCGTGCCGTAGTCGAGGTCTCTGGTCATGAGCTTCGGCTGAAGGAACACCTGGGCGAAGGGGCGCGCCTTGCCCCTCGTGCCCGCCGGAGCCCACAGGTACGACGACGGGTCTTCGTTCCCCGACACCTGCGCCCCGAACGACCAGCCGTTGCGGAAGCGGTACGGCAGATCGCCCTCCTCGAAGCGGACGCGCTTGGTGCCGGTGTCGACGCCGAACACGGCCGACGTCCCGCCGCTGCCGGTGGCCTTCGACCGCTCCCCCGGGTTCTTGAAGGAGAACGACGTGAGGACGTGCCCGCCGCCCATCGTCCACACCCAGCGGTCGCGGTTGGCGAAGGAGAAGCGCACCTCCTGCCACGCCGAACCCGCCGTGTCGAGCGCGCGACGGACACGCACGCCCTCCTGCAGCGCGTCGACGCGACCGCCGTCGAGCAACCCGTCGATCGTCTTCGACGACAGCTGCGCGGGCGCGAACGCCGCAGTGCCCGCCGGGGTGTCGCGGACCTGCTCGGGTGTTCCCACACCGTTGTAGCCCTCCTTCCACCCCTCGCGGCCGCGGCCGATGAGCACCCATCCGCCTCCGCCGGTGGTCTGATCGCAATAGAACTGCTGTGGCGCCACGAGCCGCGGAGTCACCAGCCAGTACACGCCGTCCGGCGCGGTCGGATCGTTCTGCTTCACCTCCCAGCACGACGCTGCGGCCGTCTCCCGCGTCAGGCCATCGGGAGCCGCCGCCGCAGACGCCGGCGCACCCCCGACCACCAGCGAGCCCGCGATGGTCGCCGTCACCGCGGCCGCCGTCGCCAGGGCACGACGGAATCGTGCCCCCCGTGATCTCCGATCGAGACCCATTCGTCCTACCCCCAGAATCCACGCCCCTCCGCGCGCACGCGCCGCGGCGCCTGCGCCCCCGCGGAGGGACGACCAGGAGCCGCCCCGATCGGGACGGCCCGGCTAGGAGGTCTCCGTCGGGACCCGCGGATGCGCGGAGCGGCGACCCCGGCCGGCTAACACGTTACCTGCCGAGCGGTTCGATCCTTGAGCATGCCGATATGCGATGACGTCAGGTCCCGCTGTCCCCGTGGGCGGGACGGTCCCGCGCCCCGGGTCAGCGCACGGGGGCGAGGCGCTCCGCGAGCACCTCGGCGATCTGCACCGCGTTCAGCGCGGCTCCCTTGCGGAGGTTGTCGTTGCTGAGGAACAGCACGAGCCCCTTGCCCTCCGGCGCGGACTGGTCGGCGCGGATGCGACCGACGAAACTCGGGTCCTTGCCCGCGGCCTGCAGGGGCGTCGGCACCTCATCGAGCACGACCCCGGGGGCCGCACTCAGGACCTCGCGCGCGCGCTCGGGCGTGATGTCCCGCGCGAACTCGACGTTGATCGAGAGGGAGTGACCCGTGAACACCGGCACCCGCACGCACGTCCCCGCCACGCGCAGACCCGGGAGCTCGAGGATCTTGCGGCTCTCGTTGCGGAGCTTCTTCTCCTCGTCGGTCTCGTTGTCACCGTCGTCGACGAGGTTGCCCGCGAACGGGATGACGTCGAACGCGATCGGTGCCACGTACTTCTCGGGCTCCGGGAAGTCGACGGCAGAACCGTCGTGCACCAGCTCCAGGGTGTTGCCCTGAGCCAGCACGCCCTCGACCTGGCCCAGCAGCTCCTGGGCGCCGGCGAGACCGGAGCCGGAGACCGCCTGATACGTCGAGACGATGAGCCGTTCGAGCCCGGCCTCGGCGTCGAGCGCCTTGAGCACCGGCATGGCCGCCATCGTGGTGCAGTTCGGGTTGGCGATGATGCCCTTCGGACGGGCGTCGATCGCGTGCGGGTTGACCTCGCTCACCACGAGCGGGACCTCGGGGTCCATCCGCCACGCGCTCGAGTTGTCGACCACGACCGCGCCCGCCTCGGCGAACCGCGGCGCGTAGGCACGGCTCGCGGTCGCGCCGGCGGAGAACAGGGCGATGTCGATGCCCGCGGGGTCTGCCGTCTCCACGTCTTCCACGATCACGGTCGCGCCGCCGAACTCGATCGCGGTGCCCGCGGATCGCGACGACGAGAACAGGCGCAGCTCGCGGATCGGGAACGACCGCTCCGCGAGAATCTCGCGCATCACGGTGCCCACCTGGCCGGTGGCGCCGACGATGGCGACGGAGAGTCCTGAATCGGAGATGCGGGTCATGAGGTTCCTTGGCTTCGTGCGGTACGGCGTACGAGGCTTCGGGCGCGGCGACGGGATGCGGAGGCCACGCCTGGCGCCGGTGTCAGGGTTTCGGTGAGTCTACCGTGCCGACAGCGGCCGACCGCCCGCGTGACGGCGCCGTGACGACGTCGGCAGGATCCGGACGGCCGATGGCAGGATCAGCGACCGGTGCCGGCGTGGACCGTCGCCTCGGCCTCGCCGTCCAGCCCGTAGGCGGTGTGCACGGTGCGGGCCGCCTCGGCCAGGTCGTCGGCGCGCAGGACCACCGAGATGCGGATCTCCGACGTGGAGATCATCTCGATGTTGATGCCGCCCTCCGACAGCGCCTCGAACAGCGTCGCCGACACACCCGAGTGCGTGCGCATGCCCGCACCGACGACCGAGAGCTTGCCGATCTGGTCGTCGTGCACCAGGTTCAGGAAGCCGACCTCGGCCTGCTCACCCGCGAGGGCCTTCAGGGCTGCGGTGGCATCCGCCTTCGGCACCGTGAACGAGATGTCGGTGCGTCCGGTGGACGCGGCCGACACGTTCTGCACGATCATGTCGACGTTCGCGCCCGACTTCGCGACGATCTTGAAGATGTCGGCGGCCTTGCCAGGAACGTCGGGCACGCCCGCGACCGTGATCTTGGCCTGGCTGAAGTCCGTGGCGACTCCGGCGACGATGGGCTCTTCCATGGCTGCTCCCTCGGCTTCGCGAGGGTTCTTCATGCCCTCGCCCAGAACGTACGTGCCCTCGGCCGACGAGAAGGTCGACCGGGCGTGGATCAGGACGCCGTGACGGCGTGCGTACTCGACCGCGCGGATGTAGAGCACCTTCGCACCGTTCGCCGCGAGCTCGAGCATCTCCTCGCTCGACACGTGGTCGAGCTTCTGCGCCCTCGGGATCACCCGCGGGTCCGCGGTGAAGATGCCGTCGACGTCGCTGTAGATCTCGCAGACGTCGGCGTCGAGCGCTGCCGCCAGGGCCACGGCGGTGGTGTCGGAGCCGCCACGGCCGAGGGTGGTGATGTCGCGGGTGTCGCGGTTGAAGCCCTGGAACCCCGCGACGATCACGATCGCGCCCTCGTCGAGCGCCTCACGGAGCCGCACCGGCGTGACGTCGACGATGCGCGCGGCGCCGTGCTGCGAGTCCGTGATCATCCCGGCCTGGCTGCCCGTGAAGGACCGCGCCTCGAAGCCCATCGAGTGGATCGCCATCGCCAGCAGCGCCATCGAGATGCGCTCACCGCTGGACAGCAGCATGTCGAGCTCGCGCGGAGCCGGGATCGGCGCCACCTCGTTGGCGAGGTCGAGCAGCTCGTCGGTCGTGTCGCCCATCGCGCTGACCGCGACCACCACGTCGTGGCCCGCACGACGGGTGTCGACGATGCGCTTGGCGACGCGCTTGATGCTCTCTGCGTTCGCGACGGACGAGCCGCCGTACTTCTGCACGATGAGGGCCACGTTCACTCCCGGGGATGACGGGCGGATCCGCCCACGCTCATTCTACGGATCGCGCACATGCCCGACCGCGCATGTGACGGACGCGGACCCTTCACCGCGTGCGCGACTCACCGCAGGGCGCGGGCGCTAGAGGGCGAGGGGCGGGGCCGGGGTGGAGGACGGCGGCGGCACGGGGCGCAGCCGGCCGCCGGTCGCGGCGAACCAGCAGCCGACGATGATCAGCGGGAAGCCGATCAGCAGACCCGGCGTGAGCGGCTCGGACAGGACGATCGCGCCCAGCACGATCGCGACCACCGGGTTGACGTACGTGAACAGCGGAGCGCGCACCGGCCCCACCTCCCGGATGAGGGCGAAGAACGCCAGGAACGCCAGCGCCGTGCAGATCACCGCCAGGGCGAGCAGCGCCCCGAGCGAGGGCAGCGTCGGCACCTCGTGCTGTGTGAGGAGACCGATCGGCAGATAGACGAGGCCGATCATCAGCAGGGACAGCGTGATGGTGCCCAGCGACGGCACGTCGGCCAGCTTTCGCGCCACGATGAAGGGCGCGATCGCGTAGAGCACCGCGACCAGCAGGACCTCACCCGCCGCCAGCAGACTCACGTCGCCGCCGAACAGACCGGGGCCGGCCACCACGATCGCGACGCCGACGAAACCCACGAGCAGACCGATGCCCCGGGCGGGCCGCAGCACGCCGCGGTCGCCGCCTCCGAGCGCGATCAGCGCCGCGAACAGCGGAACCGTCGCGACCAGGAGCCCCGTCATCCCCGACGGCAGCGTCATCTCCGCGTGACCGAGGAGCACGAAGGGCCCGGCCATCTCGACAGCGCCGAACGCGAGCACCCAGGGCCAGTGCCGGAGCGCCGCGCGCAGGGCTCCGCTGCGCAGCGCGAACGGCAGCAGCAGCAGCGCCGCGATCAGCGTGCGGCCCGCGACGATCGCCGGCGGGGAGATCGACTCCACCGCGATGCTGATGAACAGATAGGGCACGCCCCACAGCAGGGCCATGACTCCGAAGAGCAGCCAGCCCCGGCGCGTGAAGCCGGAGTGCGGGGTCACAGCACGCGCCGCCCCTCGAAGGCACGACCGAGCGTGACCTCGTCGGCGTACTCGAGGTCGCCGCCCACGGGCAGCCCCGACGCCAGGCGCGACACCGTGATCTGCATCGTGGTGAGCAGCCGGCTCAGATAGCTCGCGGTCGCCTCGCCCTCCAGGTTGGGGTTCGTGGCGATGATGACCTCCTGCACCGTGCCGTCGGCGAGGCGCGTCATCAACTGTGCGATGCGCAGATCGTCCGGTCCGATGCCCGCGATCGGGCTGATGGCGCCGCCGAGCACGTGGTACAGGCCACGGAACTCACGCGTGCGCTCGATCGCCGCCACGTCTTTCGCATCCTCGACCACGCAGATGAGCGCCTGATTGCGACGGGGATCACGGCAGATCGCGCACCGCTCCTGCTCCGCGACGTTGCCGCAGATCTCGCAGAAGCGCACGCGCACGCGGATCTCGGTGAGCAGCTCGGCCAGCCGTGCCACGTCGAACGTGGGCGTCTGCAGGATGTGGAACGCGATGCGCTGCGCGGACTTGGGCCCGATGCCGGGAAGCCGGCCGAACTCGTCGATCAGCTCTTGGACGATGCCGTCGTACATCAGGAGAACCTCGTGGGGGGCTCGTAGGGCTCTTCGCGAAGGAACGTCGCTCCGAGCACCTGGCGGATCACGGCCTCACCGTAGCGCTGCACGCCCCCGGCGGCGGGGGTGCGCTCGACCACGACGGGCGGGGTGGCGACCGACGGTGCGGCGGCCCTGGACGGCTGCGCGGTGGGGCGCGCCGCTGGTGGGGCGGACGGGGATCGCGGCTCGTACGCCGGCTCGTACGACGGGTCGTAGGGCGGCTCGTCGTCGAAGGCGGGCGCCTCGTCGTCTCCGGGCAGCGGCGGCTCGTCGCGGTCCACGGCACCGTCGGCCGGTGGGGCGGGCGCGGACGAGGCGGCCTCGACCTCTTCGGGCTCCTCGTCGACCGCGAGCGCCGGGGCGGCGGCGGCCACCGGCTCCGCGGTGGGGATCGCGGCCACGGCCCACTCGGTCACGGGCGCGGCGGAGTCGCTGCGGACCTGCGGGCGCGCTCGCGCCGCTGAGGCAGGCTCCGATGCGGGCGCGGCGTCGGCGGGGGCGCTGGACCCGGAGGATGCGGGCTGGCGCGGCGCTCCCCCCTGCGGCATCGGCGCCGGCAGATACTTCACCCGGACGCCGACCTCCTGCTCGATCGCGGAGCGCAGGTGGTCGGACGGACCGGAGCCGGGCGTGGTGCCCTTGAACTTCGCCACGTCGTGCTGGCTCGTGAACCCGAGCGTGAGCACCTCGGAGTCGGTGTCGTACGCGAGCGGCTGCACCGCGGTGGCGAGCAGCCACGACGTGCGGCTGATGCCCTCGAGCCGGGTGAGCACCGACGGCCACGCCGCGCGGATGCGGTCGAACGTGACCGGGCCGGCGGGGGGTGGCGAAGACACGGACGGCGCCGACGCGGTGTCGTCGGCGGCGGCCGAGCCTCCGGCGTCGGAGCCCCCGGAGGCGGAGGTGGAGGTGGCGCGGTCAGGGCTCGCGGGATCGGAGGCCCGATCGGACGACACCGCCTCATTCGCCGCGGAGGACGCGGGCGCTGCGGGAGGTGCCACGGTCGAGGCGGGCGTCGGCACAGCGGGAGCCGCGGACGGTGCCGGGGCCGGTGAGGGTGCAGCGGGAGCCCCGGACGACGCGGGCGTCGCCGACGTTCCCGGCGCGGCAGACGCCTGCGCCATGGCCGGTGCGGGTGGCACGGCAGACGGTGCTGCGGCCGCGGCCGACGCGGGAGCCGCAGCCGGCGCGGGGGCCGATCCCCCGACCGCGGACGACGCGGTGCCGGGAGCAGCGCCCGCGCCCGAGGCCTCCGCCAGCACTCTCGCGACCATGAGCTCGAGGTGGAGGCGGGGCGACGTGGCGCCGGACATGTCGTCGAGGGCCGCGCTCACGACGTCGGCCGTGCGCGAGAGCCGGAGCGCCCCGAACGCCTCGGCCTGGCGGCGCATGCGGTCGAGCTCGTCCTCCGCGATGCCGCGCAGCACCGCGGACGCCCCCGAGCCCACGGCGGCGATCACGATCAGGTCGCGCAGGCGTTCGAGCAGGTCGTCGACGAAGCGCCGCGGATCCTGCCCGGTCTGCACCACGCGGTCGATCGCGGGGAAGGCCGCGGCGGCATCGCCCGCGGCGAGCGCATCGACGATCTCGTCGAGCAGCGCCCCGTGCGTGTAGCCGAGCAGCGCCACGGCGCGCGCGTAGCCCACGGTGACCGTCTCCGACCCGGCCGGGGAGTCGGACCCGGCGATCAGCTGGTCGAGCAGCGACAGCGTGTCGCGGGGGCTGCCGCCGCCCGCACGCACGACGAGCGGCAGCACGCCCTGCTCGACGACCACGCCCTCCTCGGCGCACAGCTTCTCGACGTACTCGAGCATCGCGGCGGGCGGCACGAGCCGGAACGGGTAGTGGTGCGTGCGCGAGCGGATGGTGCCGAGGACCTTCTCGGGCTCGGTGGTCGCGAAGATGAACTTCACGTGCTCCGGCGGCTCCTCCACCAGCTTCAGGAGCGCATTGAACCCCTGCGGCGTGACCATGTGCGCCTCGTCGAGGATGAAGATCTTGTAGCGGTCACGGCTCGGAGCGAAGGTCGCCCGTTCGCGCAGGTCGCGGGCATCGTCGACGCCGTTGTGGCTCGCCGCGTCGATCTCCACCACATCGAGCGACCCGCCGCCCGCGCGGGACAGCTCCACGCAGCTCGGGCACGTGCCGCACGGGGTGTCGGTCGGGCCCTCGGCGCAGTTCAGGCAGCGCGCCAGGATGCGGGCCGACGTGGTCTTGCCGCAGCCGCGCGGACCGGAGAAGAGGTAGGCGTGACCCACGCGGTCTCCGCGCAGCGCCGTCATGAGCGGATCGGTCACCTGCGACTGCCCGATCATCTCGCCGAACGTCTCGGGGCGGTAGCGGCGGTAGAGGGCTGTGGTCACCACCCCAGCCTACGGCGTGCCACCGACGTTCGGCGGGTCGCGCCCCCTCCTCGACGGAGGAGGCGCGGCCCGGCTCAGTCGATCGGCTCGACGACCGGAATCGCGGTCGTGATCACCGGCACCGAGGCCGACAGGCGCGTGCCGTCGTCGCGCCGCGCATCGGCGAACTCCCGCAGCGTCGGCCGCCCGGCGATCACGGGCCCCTGGTCGGCCAGCCGCACCACCGCCGGGTCCTCCAGCGTCGCGAAGTACGCGGTGTCACGCACGCTGAAGGGCACGGGAGGGCCGCTGCGCACCTCGACCCGCAGCTCCTCGCGCGTGACCGTCACGGTGAGCGCCGACCCCTGCCACTGCAGCGGGAACGACAGCGACGGCCACCCCGCCGGGAGCCGCGGGTCGAAGCTCAGGTCGCCCGCGTAGTCGCGCATGCCGCCGAAGCCGCACACCAGCGCCGTCCACACCCCGCCGGCCGAGGCCACGTGCACGCCGTCCGACGCATTGTGGTGCAGGTCGTGCAGGTCGACGAACAGCGACTGCTCGAAGTACTTCTGCGCCAGGTCCTGGTACCCCACCTCCGCGGCCAGGATCGACTGCACCACGGCCGACAGCGTCGAGTCGCCCGTGGTCAGCGGGTCGTAGTAGTCGAAGTCGGCCTTCTTCTCCTCCGGCGTGAAGTGGTTGCCCTGCAGGAACAGCGCCAGCACCACGTCGGCCTGCTTCAGCACCTGGAACCGGTAGATGACCAGCGGGTGGAAGTGCAGCAGCAGCGGCCGCTGATCCGCCGGCGTGTTCGCCAGATCCCACACCTCGCGCTCCAGGAACAGCGAGTCCTGCGGGTGGATGCCCAGGCTCTCGCTGTACGGGATGTACATGGCCTCGGCCGCCCGCTCCCACGACTCCGCCTCGCCCGGCCCCAGCCCCGTGCGCTCGACCAGTGCCGCGTAGTCCTCGGGGTAGCTGTCGCGGATCTCGCGCACCACCTTGGCCGCGTAGCGGAGGTTGTAGCGCGCCATGACGTTCGTGTACAGGTTGTCGTTCACGACCGTCGTGTACTCGTCCGGCCCCGTGACGCCGTGGATGTGGAACGTCTGCAGGCCGTCACCCGCGTCCGACTGCTCGACCAGCCGCGCACCGCGCCAGAATCCGAGCGTCGCCCACAGCCGCGCCGTCTCGATCGCGATGTCGGCACCCTCGCGGCGCAGGAACGCCTCGTCGCCCGTCGCGCGCACGTACTTGCCCAGCGCGAAGCTGATGTCGGCGTTGATGTGGTACTGCGCGGTGCCGGCCGCGTAGTACGCCGACGCCTCCTCACCGTTGATCGTGCGCCACGGGAACAGCGCGCCCGCCTCGTTGAGCTGCGCCGCCCGCCGACGGGCGGCGGGAAGCATCTTCACCCTGGCGCGCAGCGCGTTGTACGCCCACCGCGGGGTCGTGTAGGTCAGGAACGGGAGCACGTAGATCTCGGTGTCCCAGAAGTAGTGGCCGCTGTAGCCCGAACCCGTGAGGCCCTTCGCCGGGACGCCGGCCCCGTCCGCGCGCGCCGAAGCCTGCGCGAGCTGGAACAGGCACCAGCGCGTGGCCTGCTGCAGGTCGTCACGCCCGCCGATCTGCACGTCGCTGCGCTCCCAGAACGCGTCGAGCCATTCGCGCTGCCGCCGGAACACCGACTCCACGCCCTCATCGGTCGCGCGGTCGAGCGAACGACGGCACCGGTCGACCAGCTCCCGCGTCGGCACGCCCCGCGAGGTGTGGTAGCTGACGAGCTTCGTGATGGTGATCGGCACGCCCGCCTTGGCCTGCACCCGGAACACGTTCTTCGCGATGTCCGGCTCGCACAGGGTCCTGGCGTTGTACTGGTTCTCGGTCTCGACGATGTGGTCGGCCACCACCGCGACGGTCATGCCCGACGCCGCGACCCGGTACGACAGCGCCGAGCGCAGCCCGTCCTGCCAGTGCTCCGCGGGCTCCAGCACCCGGTCGGCGATGCGCTCCGCCTTGCGCGGGTCGAAGCCCGCGCCGCTCTTGGCTCCGATCGGCGTCCCCGCGTAAACACCGGCGCCGTCCTGGCGGTTCAGCAGCTGGCAGCTGATCGTGACGGGCGCATCCGCGTTCTCCACCACGACCTCGAGGCGCAGCACCGCGAGGTGACGCTCCTCGAAGCTCACCAGCCGCTGATCCCGCATGCGGACGCGCTTGCCCGACGGCGTCTCCCACACCACGCGCCGCTCCAGCACGCCCGTGCGCATGTCGAGCGTGCGGGCGTACTCGCGCACGTCGGCGTCGTCGAGCGAGATCGGCTCATCGTCGACGTACAGCCGCATCACCTTGGCGTCCGGCGCGTTCACGATGGTCTGCCCCACCTCGGCGAAGCCGTACGCCTGCTCGGCGTGGCGGATCGGCCAGGTCTCGTGCAGCCCGTTGATGAAGGTGCCGTGCTCGTGCGCACCGCGGCCCTCGATGTGGTTGCCGCGCAGGCCGAGGTAGCCGTTGCCGACCGAGAACAGCGTCTCGCCGACACCCTCCTCCGAGTAGTGCGTCTCGATCAGACGCCACGGGTCGACGGGGAAGCGGTCGCGGTCGATCATGCGGTCTCCGGGATGTCGGTGCGGGTGTCGGGAAGCAGGGCGGCGAGGTCGTCGACCACGTGCGTGGCGCCGGCGGCGCGCAGCGCGTCGGCACCGGTGCCGCGGTCCACGCCGATCACGGTCGCATAGCCGGCGGCGGCGGCGGACGCGGCACCGGACGTGGCGTCCTCGACCGCGACGCTGCGGGCGGGGTCGACGCCCAGGCGGACGGCACCCGCCGCGAACATGTCCGGCGCGGGCTTGGAGGCCAGGCCGTCGTGCTCCGCGACCACGCCATCGACCACGACGCGGAAGAACGAGCGGATGCCGGCGGCGGCGAGCACCTCCTCGGCGTTCTTCGAGCTCGACACGACGCCCATCGGCACACCGGCCGCGTGCAGCCGCTCGACCAGAGCGAGCGAGCCGGGGAACGGGGCGATGCCCTGCCCGCGCAGCGACGCCGCGAAGGCGGCGTTCTTGCGGTTGCCGATCCCGCACACGGTCTCGGCCGAGGGGTCGTCGTCGACCGATCCCCACGGCACCTCGACGTTGCGGCTGCGCAGCAGGCTCGCGACTCCGTCATAGCGCTTCTTGCCGTCGACATACGCGAAGTAGTCCTCGTCGGTGTACGGCGGGGTGATGCCCCAGCGCGCGAACACGTCGTCGAAGACGGCCTTCCACGCCTTCATATGCACCTCGGCGGTCGGCGTGAGCACGCCGTCGAGATCGAACAGCACTCCATCGGCGAGGAGCAGGTCGGGCAGCGCTTCTGGCACAGGGCCTCCAGGAGAAGGGCGAGGGACGGATCGGCACCTCTCCGTGCCACTGTGCCAGCGTAATGCGGGCGGCACGCACGGGGTAACCCCGCAGCCGCGATCAGAGCAGCTCGGCCGTCTGCCTGGCGATCTGGAGCTCCTCGTCGGTCGGCACCACCAGCACCGTCACGCGCGACGCGTCGGTCGAGATCACCCGGATCCCGCGCTCTCTAGCGGTGTTGCGCTCCTGGTCGAGCTCGACGCCCGCGAAGCCCAGGGTCGCCAGGGCCGCCGCCCGCACCGGGGCCGCGTTCTCGCCGACGCCCGCCGTGAAGGAGATCACGTCGACCCCGCCGAGCTGCGCGATGTACGCCCCCGCATAGGCGCGGAGCCGGTGCACGTACACGTCGAAGGCCAGCACCGCCGCCTCGTCGCCCTCCGCGACCCCGGCGAGGATGTCGCGCATGTCGCTGCGCCCCGCCAGCCCCGCGAGTCCGCTGCGGGTGTTCAGCAGCGTGTCGAGGTCGTCGATCGTGTACCCCGCGCGTCGCGACAGATGCACGAGTGCCGCGGGGTCGAGGTCGCCCGACCGCGTGCCCATGACGAGCCCCTCCAGCGGCGTGAGCCCCATCGACGTCTCGACCGAGCGACCGCCGTCGATCGCGGTGACCGAGGCCCCGTTGCCGAGGTGGAACACCAGCTGGCGCAGCTCCCCCAGCGGTCGGTCGAGGAAGCGGGCCGCGGCCTCGCTCACGTACTGGTGGCTCGTGCCGTGGAACCCGTAACGGCGCACCCGGTGCTCGGCGGCGAGCTGCGCGTCGATCGCGTAGGTGTAGGCCGCAGGCGGAAGGGTCTGGTGGAAGGCCGTGTCGAACACCGCCACGTGCGGGACGGCGTCGAACACCGCACGCGCGGCCCGGATCCCGGCGAGGTTCGCGGGGTTGTGCAGCGGGGCGAGGACGGCCAGCTCGCCGATCTGCCGCTCCACGTCGGCGTCGATCAGCGTGGGGGCGTAGAAGCGTGCCCCGCCGTGCACCACCCGATGCCCGACGGCGACCGGCGGGTGCGCGTCGAGGGAGGGCCCGTGCGCCGCCAACTGCTCGCGCATCACCTCGAACGCGGCCGCGTGGTCGGGAATCGGCCGCTCCTCGCGGTACGTCGCGTCGAGCATGGTCGGCACCGCGTCGGCGGCCACGACCGGGCGGACGGTGTGGGACACCGGGCTCGACTCCTGGCCGATGCGCTCGATCAGCCCGCTCGCGAGCTCGTCCTCCCGCTCGACGTCGATCAGGCTGTACTTCAGCGAGGAGGATCCGCTGTTGATCACCAGGATCGCGCTCACGCCCGCTCCCCCTCTGCGCTCTGCGCCTGGATGGCGGTGATCGCGACCGTGTTGACGATGTCGTCCACGAGCGCCCCGCGCGACAGGTCGTTGATCGGCCTGTTGAGACCCTGCAGCACCGGACCGATCGCGACCGCTCCCGCCGACCGCTGCACGGCCTTGTAGGTGTTGTTGCCCGTGTTGAGGTCGGGGAACACGAAGACCGTCGCGCGGCCGGCCACCGCGGAGTCGGGCAGCTTGGCCTTGGCGACCGCGGCGTCGGCGGCGGCGTCGTACTGGATCGGGCCCTCCACGGGCAGCTCCGGCGCGCGCTCCCGCACGAGCGCCGTGGCCTGGCGCACCTTGTCGACGTCGGCGCCGCTGCCGGACTCCCCCGTGGAGTACGACAGCATCGCGACGCGCGGGTCGATCCCGAACTGCCGCGCCGTCGTCGCCGACGAGATCGCGATGTCGGCGAGCTGCTCCGCCGTGGGGTCGGGGATCACGGCACAGTCGCCGTACACCAGGACGCGGTCGGCGAGCGCCATCAGGAACACGCTGGACACGACCTCGACCCCCGGCTTGGTCTTGATGATCTCGAACGACGGGCGGATCGTATGGGCTGTCGTGTGCGCGGCCCCCGACACCATGCCGTCGGCGAGACCCAGGTGCACCATCATGGTGCCGAAGTACGACACGTCGGTGACCGTGTCGGCCGCCCGCTCCAGCGTGATGCCCTTGTGCGCGCGCAACCGGGCGTACTCCTCCGCGAACCGCTGCACCAGCTCGGGGTCGGTGGGGCTGAGGACCTGCGCGTCGGCGATGTCGACGCCGAGCTCGGAGGCCCGCGCGCGGATGGCGGCCTCGTCGCCCAGGATCGTGAGGTCGGCCACGTCTCGCGCGAGCAGCGTCGCGGCCGCGCGGAGGATGCGGTCGTCGTCGCCCTCCGGCAGCACGATCCGGCGACGGTCGGCCCGCGCCCGCTCCATCAGGCCGTACTGGAACATCAGCGGCGTGACCACGTGGGCCTCGGCGAGCCCGAGCTGCTCGGTCAGCTCGGCGATGTCGACGTGCGCCTGGAAGAGACCGAGCGCCCGCTCGTAGCGCCCGCGGGCATCGGCCGTGATCCGTCCGCGCGTCCCCATCACGCGCACCGCCGTGTCGTAGGTGCCCAGGTCGGTCGTGATGATAGGCACGGACGACGCGAACCCGTCGAGAAGCTGCAGGATGGGCGCGGGCAGCGGGAACGGCCCGTTGAGCACGATGCCGGCGATGCGCGGGAAGGTCCCGGAGGAGTCGGCGAGCAGGGCGGCCAGGAGGACCTCCGTGCGGTCGGCGGGGATCACCACCACGGCCTCCTCCGTGATCCGCGGCAGCACGTTCACCATCGACATGCCGGCGACGACGATCGACAGGGCGACCGCGGTCAGGCGCTCCTCGTCGCCCGCGAGCAGCGTGCCGTCGATCGCGGCGAGGATGCCGCGGATGGACGGTGCCACGAGGGCGCGGTCCTCCGGGATCGCCCACACCGGGGTGCGGTCGGCCGGAAGCACGGCGCGAACGGCGGCGACGATCGGCTCCAGCGCCTCAGGGTCGGCGCGGTTGACCGCCACGGCGAACAGCTCCGCCCGTTCCGCGGCGAGCTCGGACAGCGCGAGGGCGGCGATCTGCCCCACGGCGGCGGGCGTGCGGGCGGTGGTGGTGCCCAGCTGCTCGGCCTGACGCTGCTGGTCGCGGCCGCTCAGCACGAGCAGCACGGGCGCGGCGAGGTTCGCGGCGATGCGCGCGTTGAACCCGAGCTCCGCGGGGCTCGCGACGTCGGTGTAGTCGCTGCCGACGATCACGACCGCGTCGCACTGCGCCTCGACCGCCTTGAACCGCGCGACGATGGTCGCCAGCGCGGCCTCGGGGTCGGCGCGCACGTCGTCGTAGGTCACGCCGATGCAGTCGTCGTAGTCGAGCTGCACGCCGTCGTGCGCGAGCAGCAGCTCGAGGATCTCGTCGCGCTCCGCGACCGACCGCGCGATGGGTCGGAAGACGCCGACGCGCGGGGAGACGCGCATCAGGGCGTCGAGCGCCCCGAGGGCGATCGTCGACTTCCCGGTATGGCCTTCGGCCGAGGTGATGTAGATGCTCCGCGCCACGCCCCCAGCTTAGGCGGGGCGCCGTCGGACGCGCCCGGACGGTGCCGTGACTAACGCGCCGTCACTCGCACGGTCCGGACAGAGCGTCGACCACGGCCGTCGCATCCTCCTGGTAGCGGGCGTAGTACTCGCGGTCGGTGTTGATCTGCACGCGGTGGATCGCGTGCGACGCCGGCATCGACTGCCACTCCGGAAGCCGCCCGAGACGCTCGTAGAACAGCGTGGCCGAGGCCGCGGGGTCCATCCGCTGCTCGACGCTGCCCCACCAGTCCTGCTGCTGGAACAGCCCGATGCTCGTGGTGCGCGAGCCGTCGGGGTTGGTCCAGCCGCGGGTCTCCCAGTCGCCGTAGTCGATCGCGCGCAGGCTGCTCTCCCCCATCGCGGTCATCACGCCGAGGATCTGCCCGTCGCGCCCGAAGCCGAGCGCGGAGGCCGTGCGGATGATGGTCGCCGCGTTCTCCAGCTGTTCGCCGCGCCACCCCTGGATGCCCGCCGCGGGGAAGGTCTCCGGGCGGTCGATGCAGACCGGCGCGGGGTCGCGGGCCAGGCCGAGCGGGATGAGCACCAGGAGCCCCGCGACCACGGCCACCACGCCGGCGGACACGAGCAGACGCCGGCCGCGCGTGCGCCAGCGCGCACGGGATGCCGTCCGGCGCCGCGCGGCCGCACGACGCCGAGCCGCCGGAGACCTCTTCGCCGCGGGCCTCCGCCGGGCGGCGGGCTTGCCCGCCCGCGGCCTCGCGCGGGACGCGGTCACGGGCGCACGGCTCCCGCCGCCGGATGGGAGCGCCGCCCGATGAGCGCCGCGACGCCGCCGCCGATCGCGCCGAACAGGTGCCCCTGCCACGAGACGCCGTCGGCCACGCCGATCACGCCCGCGAGCATCGTGCCGCCGTAGACGCCGATCACGACCACGGCGATCACGGCGTAGAGGATGCGATGGGCGACGCGCCCCGGCGCGAACACGCGCATCACGACGTAGCCGAAGTAGCCGAACACCAGGCCTGAGGCGCCGACCGTGAGCGTGCCTGGAGCGTTCACGAGCCAGGTGCCGACCCCGCCGATGACCGCGACGATCACGGTGACGGCCCAGAAGCGTCGCGCCCCCTCGACCGCGACCAGGCAGCCGAGCACGAGGAACGGCACCGAGTTGGCGATGAGGTGCGCCCAGCTCGCGTGCAGCAGCGGGGCGAGGATGATGCCGCTGAGCCCCGACAGGTCCCACGACCGCAGACCGAAGCCCGTGAACGATCCGGGCAGCACGGCATCGGCGAACTGCACGAGCCACATCACCGCCAGCAGCAGCACCGGCGAGGCGAAGCGGGCGAGCGGATGCGGCGGCCGCGAAGGAGGGGGGACGGTCACCGCTCGATTGTCGCAGGCCCGTCCGACGAACGCCTGTGTACCGGGCCCGGCAAAAGAAAAGACCCTCCGCGCACCCAGCAGAGCCCGGTTACCCTTGCTGCGTTTCCGCCCTGGGGGAATTGGCCTGGATGCCGCCACGCGGAGAGCCGTCGTCCACTCTACCCGACCAGCGGCGGGGCGACGAACCCACGCGGGCATGGTCCCGCACGCCGCGCGGAGCGTACGATCGATTCACGCGCATCGTTGCGTCGACGTGAGAGGGATCGCATGCCTGAGAACGCCCCCCTGACCCCGGTCACGATCGACGCCGAGCGATTCGCCGCCCAGACGGCGGCGATTCTCGGCTCGATCAGCCAGGTCATCGACGGCAAGCCCGACGCCGTACGCAGCGCGCTCGTGTGCCTGCTCGCCGAGGGCCACCTGCTCATCGAAGACGTGCCGGGCGTCGGCAAGACGATGCTCGCCCGCGCACTGGCCGCGAGCATCGACGCCACGGTCCGCCGCATCCAGTTCACGCCCGACCTGCTGCCCGGCGACGTCACGGGCGTGTCGGTGTACAACCCGGTCGACCGGGAGTTCGAGTTCAAGCGGGGCGCCGTGTTCGCCCACATCGTGATCGCCGACGAGATCAACCGCTCCTCCCCCAAGACGCAGTCCGCGCTGCTGGAGGCCATGGAGGAGGGCCAGGTCACGGTCGACGGCTCCACGCACCGCCTGCCCGACCCGTTCCTCGTGGTGGCGACGCAGAACCCGCTGGAGATGGAGGGCACCTACGCCCTCCCCGAGGCGCAGCGCGACCGCTTCATGATGCGCATCTCGATGGGCTACCCCGACCCGGGCGCGGAAGCCCTCATGCTGCGGCAGCGCGACGTGGTGAACCCGCTCGCCACCGTGACGCCCGTGGCCGACGCCGCGTCCGTCGCGCAGCTCATCGCGTGGGCGCGGGCCGTGCACGTGGCCCCGGCCCTGGAGGAGTACGCGGTCGCACTCGCCCAGGCCACCCGCTCCGACCCGAGCCTGCATCTCGGTGCCAGCCCCCGCGCCACCCTCCAGCTCGTCCGTGCGGCGAAGGTGTGGGCGGCCCTCGACGGCCGCGACTACGTCATCCCCGACGACATCACGTCGCTGCTCCTCCCCGTGTTCGCCCACCGCCTGCTCCCCGCGCGCGGCGCCCACCGCGCCGGAGCCCAGCCCATCGAGGCCGCGCTCACGCAGATCGCCGAGCGCGTGCGCGTCCCGGTCGCCACCCGCTCCTGAGACCCCCGCCATGCGACGACGCCGCCTCCTCACCCGCCGGGGCACCGGCACGCTCGTCGCGGCGTTCGGCTGCCTGGTCGCGGCCAACGTGCTCGGCGCGCGCATCCTCCTCTTCATGGCCGTGTTCCTGGCCGCCCTCACCCTGTTCTCCGCGCTGGCGGTGCGGCTGCCACGGCGCTCAGGGACGGTCGCGCGACAGATCTCGACCGACCTGCTCACGGTGTCGGAGGCCTCGCGGGTCACGGTGCGCTTCACGCTGCGGGCGCTGCGGGTGCCGCACGGCCTGTGGCATGACGTGCTGCCCGACGCGGTCGCCGGAGACTCCAGCGGCGAGTATCCCGCCGAGACCGCGCAGCTGAGCTACCTCATCACGGGGGTGCGGCGCGGCGTCTGGCCGCTCGGCCCCCTCATGCTCCGCACGGTCGACCCGTTCGGACTCGCGCAGCGGGAGCAGGCGTTCGGCGACACCCGGACCATCACGGTGGTGCCGGAGGTGTTCGCCCTCACGCCGCTCGCCGTGCGCATCGGGGCAGCGGGAGGGACGGCCCACACCTCGTCGACCCGCCTCGGACAGGGCAGCGACAACCTGTCCCCCCGCGGCTACGCCCCCGGCGACTCCATGCGCCGGATCCACTGGCGGGCCACGGCCCACCGCGGCGAGCTGATGGTGCGCCAGGAGGAAGAGGAGTCCAGCCCCGACGCGCTGGTCGTCCTCGACCGGAGCGCCGGTCGCTGGGACCCGCAGGGCGACGCCGCCGACCCGGCCTTCGAGTCCGCGGTGTCGCTGTGCGCCTCGGCCGCCCTGCACCTCGCCGCCGAGGGCTACAGCGTCGACGTGATCGACACCGCGGGCACGCTGCTCGGCGCGCTCCGCGGACACGAGGACGACCGCGACGGCCTGCTCGTCGCACTCGCCCTGGTGACCCCGCGCGGCGAGGCCCGGGAGCTCGCGGCTCTCGTCGGCGGCACCCCGCCCGGGCCGCTCGTGTTCGTCACCGGACGCGTCGACGAGGAGGACGCGGCGCTGCTGCGTCCCGCGGGAGCCGCGGCCCCGCTGCTGTTCGCCACCGAGCCGCTGCCGGGTGCGGCCGACGCGGCACGACAGCACGGGTGGACCGTCGCCGCCCTCGGCACCGACGTCGCCGAGGCCTGGGACGACGCGCTAGCCGCGCGGAGCGGAGCGGGCGATGTTCCGCGCTGAGCAGCCGCGCGCCGCGACCCCGCCGCCGCGCACCGTGCCGCGGTGGCACCGCGACCGCGACGAACCGGATCGCGTCGTCGCCACGGGCGTGCTCGCCGCGGTCGGAGCGCTCGTTGCCCTGTGGCCGTTCACCTCGGTGATCACGCCGGGGGCCTGGTCGTTCACGGTCGTGCTGATCGTGGTGGCCGTGGTGGGCACCGGGATGCTCGTCCGTCACCTCCTCCGCCGCCGGCGCGCGGGACTGGGCGACCTCGGCGCGCTGCTCGCCCAGGTCGCGGTCGCGGTCGCCGTGCTCACGCTGCTGCTCGCGGGCGACACCGCGATCCTGGGGGTCGTTCCCACCGCGACGACCCTCGCGGTGTTCCAGGGCCTGGGGGTGGCCGCTTGGGAGCAGATCGTGTTCGGCTCGGCGCCGCTCGACGCCTCCCCCGCACTGGCGGGTGCCCTCGGTGCGGGCTTCGCCGTGGTGGCGATCCTGCTCGACCACCTGGTCGCCCAGCGCTCGGCCGTGCTCGCCACCGTGCTGATCGGCGTGATCGGCGCCGTGCCGATGATCGTGACCTTCGGCGACCCGAACGTCGCCTGGTTCGTGGCCCTCGCGCTCACGGCGCTGCTGCTGTTCCGGGTCACTGCGCAGCGCGACGGCTCCTCTCCGCGCCGGAGCTCGCTGTCGGTCGCCGTCGGGGTCGGCGCGGCCGCCGTCGTCTCCGCGCTCGTGGTGACGCCCGCGCTGCCCGTCGCCCCCACCATGGCCGGCACCGGCGTCGGCGTGACCGTCGACGCGTCGCTGCGCCTCGGCGACGACCTGCGCCAGCCCAACCCGGTCGAGGTGCTCACCCTCGCCACCGACGCCGCCACCGCGCCCTATCTGCGCCTGACCACGCTGTCCCGCTTCGACGGCCGTGTGTGGCAGCCCGACCGCGGCGACCTGCAGTCGCAGGCGGACGGCTTCGGGGAGCCGGAGTGGAGCGAGGGCGTCGCGACCGAGGACGCCACCACGTCCATCCGCATCCTGCGCATGTCGAGCGCCTGGCTGCCGGTGCCGTACCCCGCCACCGACGTGTCGGGGTTGAACGGGTCGTGGCGGGTGGCCCCCGAGAACCGCACGCTGTACTCGCGTCGGTCCGACGCCGCCGGCAACGACTACACCGTGAGCTCCACGCGCGTCACGCCGACGCTCGAGCAGATCCGTGCGGTCGACGCGGCCCCGCCGCTCGCGGATCCCGACACCGAGGACGTCGAGCTGCCCGGGATCATCGGCGAGCTCGCGGCCGAGGTGACCGCCGACGCGGACACCGACTACGACCGGCTCGTGGCGCTGCAGAACTGGTTCCGCGCGCAGTTCGACTACTCGCTGGAGACGCCGGTGGAGGAGGGCTTCGACGGCACCGGCGCCGACGCCGTCGCCCGCTTCCTGGAGGAGCGCTCCGGGTACTGCGTGCACTTCGCCGGCGCGTTCGCCCTGATAGCGGAGAGCCTCGACATGCGGGTGCGGATCGTGGTCGGGTACCTCCCCGGTTCGCTCACCGACGAGAAGCGCGGAGACGAGTCGATCTTCTCCGTGACGAGCGACCAGCTGCACTCCTGGCCCGAAGTGCTGTTCCCCGGCATCGGCTGGGTGTCGTTCGAGCCCACCGCGTCGCTCGGCGTCCCGACGGCGTTCCGCGCGGGCGAGGCCCAGGGCGGTGCGACCGGCGGGATCACGGAGCCCGCGCCGACCACGGCGCCGCAGACGCAGGAGACGCAGGGCCCCGACGTCGACCGGGGTGACGCGGACCCCGGGTCCGCGGGATCCGGGGAGCTGCGCCGCCTCGACCCGACCCCGGTCGCGCTCGTGACGCTCGGGGTGGTCGTGCTGCTCCTACTTCCCGGGATCGTGCGGCTCATCGAGCGGAGGATGCGGACGCGTCGCGCGGCCCGAGGCGACGCGGCCGCCGCGTGGGCGGAACTGCGCGACACCCTGCTCGACCTGGCGCTGCCGGTGTCGGACGCCGACAGCCCCCGTGCGCGAGCCGCCGCCCTCGCGCGCGACCGTGGCGCGGACGCCGAAGCCCTGCAGCGCCTCACCACCGCGGTCGAGCGCGCCAACTACGCCCGCCCCGGCGCACAGGGGACCGACGATCTCGCGGAACCCCTGCGTGCGGTGCTGTCGAGCCTGCAGCACAGCGTGGACGGCCCGACCCGGGTGCGCGCGCGACTGCTGCCGCGGTCGCTGTACGCCCCGCGCGGAGCGGATGCGGCACTGCTGGCCTGAGCGCGCCCGCGGGTGATCAGGACGCGGCGGCCTCGGCGGGGTGCGCGGCACAGCGCACGGTGTCGCAGTCGTCGCACACGACGAACTGCGCACGGCACGAGAGGTCGGGGCAGTTCGCGGTGCGCTTGGTCGCGGCGCCGCAGCCCGCGCAGCGACCGATCACCCGGGCGTGATCGCTGAAGTCGACGGAACCGCGGCCGTCGAACACGTACAGCGAGCCGTCCCACAGCCCGTCGTCGCCGAACTTCTCGCCGTAGCGCACGATGCCGCCCTCGAGCTGGTACACCTCGCCGAACCCGCGGGCCGTCATCAGGCTCGACAGCACCTCGCAGCGGATGCCACCCGTGCAGTACGTCACGACGGGCTTGCCCTTCAGGTCGTCGTAGACCCCGGAGTCGAGCAGGTCCACGAAGTCGCGCGTGGTCTCGGTGGCGGGCACGACCGCGCCGCGGAAGCGCCCGATCTGCGCCTCGAGCGCGTTGCGACCGTCGAAGAACACGACCTCCTCGCCGCGCTCGGCCACGAGCTCGTGCAGCTGTTCCGGGGTGAGTCGCGCTCCGCCGCCGACGACGCCGTGCTCGTCCACGCGCAACTCGCCGGGCGCCCCGAACGACACGATCTCGTCGCGCACCTTCACGCTCAGCTTCGGGAAGTCGAGGCTGCGGCCGTGCTCGTCCAGCCCTGTGCCCTCGCTCCACTTGAGGTCGACGTCGCGGAACGGCGCGTACGACCGGAACGAGCGCGCCCACTTCTTGAGTGCGGGGAGGTCGCCACCGAGGGTGCCGTTGATGCCGTTCTTCGAGATCAGCAGTCGTCCCCGCAGTCCCAGCGCCTCGCCGAGGTCGCGCTGCCACACCCGTATCGCCTCGGGATCGGCGAGCGGGGTGAAGGCGTAGAAGAGGACGATCTTGGGGGTTGCCACCCCGGAATCCTACGTCGCCGACCTGACCGCGGCCGGGGTCAGAGGCGGTCACGTGACGTCGCGGCTCAGGAACGCGAGGCTCCCCCCGCCGACGGCCGCGAGCACCCAGGCCGCCGTCAGCCCGGCCGGGAGAAGGCCGTACAGCTGATCGCCCGTGGAGAGCCCGACGGCGGTCACGTCGAACCCGAGGGTCTGGAGGAACGCGAGCAGCGGAAGACTCGCGGCCCCGGCGCTCCAGAACAGCGCGACGAGCGTCGCGACCCCGAGCGACAGGGACGTGACGAAGAGCGCGACGAGGTGGGCCTGGACGATCATCCCGATCCCCACTCCCCACAGGCCGGCGAGGGCACCGAGCGCGAGAGTGGCGCCCACCGCCGCTGCGTCCAGGGGAATGCCGCCCATCGTGGCCCACAGCACGACGTGGCCGCCGAGGAGTGCGACGAGCGCGACGGCCGCTCCCCCGATCGCCGACGTCGGCAGCCGGACCAGAAGGACCGCCCACCGCGGCAACAGCATCAGACGCTGCGCGATGACGCCGTCGCGCCGATCGACCGTGTACCGGAACGAGCCGTAGACCGCCGCGAGAACGGCCGCGGAGGTCGCCAGGACGGTGTGGAGCGGCGCGGTGAGGGTGTCACGGACACCGGCAGGGGCATCCGCGAGCTCTGAGGGAATGCTCGCCGCGAGCGGGAGCGAGATCACGAGCGCCGCCACCGCCGCACCGAGCAGCACGAGGTCGCCGCCGACGTCGCGCGCCTGCGCGCGCAGAGCCCGACCGATCACGCGACGGCCCGGCGTCCTCGCGCCCACGCGATCCCGACCAGACCGCCCGTCCACACGAGCGCGACGCCCAGCGCCGGAAGGAGGTCGAGCAACCGCCCCTGATACGCGGGGGCTCCGATCGCGGCGAGGACCATGCCGGGCGAGTACCTCGCGACCTCCGGCGCCGTCCGCAGCAGCGCGAACTCCACGGCCAGCGGATAGGCGAGGAGGATCACCGCCGTCACGTAGTAGTTCCGGGTGATCCAGCCGATCGCACCTCCGAGGAGAGCGCCGAGGACGGCGCCGACGAGCGCGCCTCCGCACATTCCCCAGGCGTCGTCGCCGAGGACGAAGGACTGCCCCTCCCGTGTCAGGAGGATCGCGGCGGCCGCCGTCCAGAGCACGCAGATGACGAGAGAGGTGCCGACGGCGACCAGCGCCCCCGCCACGAGCTTGCCCGCGAAGGCGCGCCGGAACCCCACGGCGACGAGGGTCCGGTCCATCGAGCCGTAGTAGTACTCGCGGGTGACGGTGTAGGCGCCCACGAACGCGGCCGAGAGGGCCGTCCAGGCGAGGGGCTGCAGAACCTGGAGTGTCGCGGCGGCGGGCTCGAGGCCCGCGAGGTCGAAGTGCGAGCCATCCGAGCAGAGAACGTACACCGGCAGCAGGACGGCGACCAGGAAGATCGCGAGCACGGAGAAGCCGCTCACCGAACGCAGCAGCTCGCTGCGAATCACCGACGTCACGCCGACACCCCCTCGATCAATTCGAAGTACCTGCTCTCCAGCGACTCGGCGTCGCTCGTGACGAGATCCCGCAGCGGCCCCGCGAACAGGGCGCGACGCTTGAGCACGACCACCTCATCGACCACCTGTTCGAGCTCGGGAAGCTGATGGCTCGCGATCAGCACCGTGCCGGCACGGTCGGCGAAGCTCCGTAAAAAGCCGCGAAGCCAACGAATGCCGTCCGGATCCAGCCCGTTCGCCGGCTCATCCAGGATCAGTATCCGCGGCGAGCCGACGAGCGCGGTCGCCAAGCCCAGTCGCTGCGCCATCCCCGTCGAGTAGGTCTTGACGCGGCGGCGGGCGTCGGGCGCGAGTCCCACCTCGTCCAGCACCTCATCCACGCGCTGCGACGGAGCCCCCGCCGCCAGCCGGGCGATCTCCAGATGCCGTCGCCCCGTGATGCCCACCTCGAACCCGAACCCGTCCATGTGGACTCCGACGTGCGTCGCGGGGTTCTCCAGCGACGCGAACGGGCGGCCGTCGATGAGGCACTCCCCCTCCGTCGGTCGCAGCAGCCCGACGATCGCTCGGAGGGTGGTCGACTTACCCGCCCCGTTCGGGCCGAGCAGCCCGACGATCGACCCGCGCGGCACCCCGAATGAGAGCCCATCGACCGCCGCCCGATGGCCATACCTCTTGGTGAGCCCTCGGACCTCGATCGCCCGATCCTTCCTGTTCATCCTTCTCCTACCTTTCGTCCATGAGAGTCGACAACGGCTCGGTCACTCCCGCCGTCCAGAGCGCGTGCCACAGATCGGTCGTCCCCAGATGAGCACGCGCCTGCCCGGTGCCCGGCGGGGCTGGGTGGTCTGGGGATAACTCGACGACGCCGATACTCACCGCGGCGACGGAGACGTCGGGGGCGGACACCGGGACCAGCGCGTCCAACGGCACCGTCACCGGGGTCGGGGACCGGTGCACGACCGTCCCGGTGCCGATCACCGCGCTCCCGAGGATCCCGCTGGTCATCAGGTCGACGCGGGTGCCGTCGGGGATTCCGGAAGCGCGTCCTCCTCCGGCCTGCACGAGCGACATCCGGCCGTCATGCGTCCAGAAGCCGAGCGTGACCGTGCGTGGCACGGGGATCAGGGCACCGGCGATGACGACAGCGCCGGTCATCACGGCGAGCACGGTCGCGAATCGGACTCGGGACACTCCGGCCCGGAGCACGCGCACGAGCGCCCGAAGCACGATCGTCAGCCCGGTGATCGCCACGATGACCTCCAGAGCGAGCGTGAGGACGGAGAGCACCGGGCCGCCCGCGGTACCCGCCTTCGCCACCCGTGCAACAGCGAGGAACACCAACACGCACGGCGTGAACAGGCTCGCCAGACCGAACGGCACGCTCCACCACCGCGGCACTCGCTTCTCCGACCGCCCACCCCCGAAGAGGAGCCGGACCAGGCGGTCCGAGGCATCGCGGATCGTGCGTTCGCGCAGATTCGGCTCGTCGAGAGCACTCATGAGCGCGATGTATCCGTCGAAGCGCACGAAGGGGATGAGATTGATCAGGACGATGAGGACGCACGAGACACCCGCCAGCAGCACGGCCTGACGAAGCTCGGACGGCGGGAGCGCGAGAGCGGCGACCAGAGCGACTCCGGCGGCCACCACGTGCACGGCTGGTCCGGCGAGGGCGACCGACACGCGTTGCCCACGGTCGCGGAGACGCCAGCCGTCCGTCACATCGACGAAGAACGCGGGAGCGAGATAGAAGATCATGAAACCGGCCCGACGGGGCGTGCCGCCGAAGCCGGTGAGTGTGAGGCCGTGGGCCGTCTCGTGGAGCAGGGTGAGCAGCCCGAGCACGATGACGGTGCCGAGGAGGGCGGCCAGCGGCACCGGTGTCACGACGACCCGGACGACATCCGCCGCCTGAAGAAGGGCGGCAACAGCCCCGAGCCCGGCCATGACGACCGGGATCAGCATCACCCTCTTGGGAAGCGACGGGAGCAGACGGTGCAACCGTCGGAAGAGCTCGGGCGCACGCAGGGTCGCGACCTGCAGGGTGAGCGGGGCACGATACGACAGCCGCCCCGGCGGGGTTCTTCCTGCGCCCTCCAGCAATCCGCTCGCTCGGAAGCGCTCGACGAGTCGAAGGAAGCTCTCCGAGGACTCGGACGGTGCGAAGCGGGTGCGGAGGACGTGGAGCGGTGTCTCGCCGTCCATCGCCTCCAGCAGATCGACGACGGAGCGCGAGACCCGCGACGTCGGAACGCCGTGCACGGACGCGACCCACACCGCGTCCTCCCCGACACGTTCGAAGGAGACGTCTGCGGAGCGCACGGGACGGTCCTCGGCACCCAGCGGGGCGGTCCCGCGAAAGCGCTGCCGGTGGGGCGGCTCAGGCGACGGCATCGTCAGCCGCGATCGTCGTGGAGGAAACCGCGGACGTCGTCACCATCACGATCTCCGCACCCTGCGGAGACCGTACGGGAGAAACGTTCGGTTCCTCGAACCCGGCGTCCGCGATCTCACGGCAGATCTCATCCAGGCCGAGAACCTGCAGGCGGCTCGTGAACACCGTCACCCTTCCCCCCGGTACCAGATCGTCCGCGCGCAGCCAGTTCACGAGTCGGGCGGAGCCGTCGTCCTCGATCTGCTGGCTGAACAGATACCTCTCCGCGCCATCCGGCCCCGGGACCCAGATCTTCTCGGTCCTCGTCACGCGCAGTTCCGCTTCCGCGATGGCCCCCGCCAGCGTGAATGCGAAGAGACCGCCCGGAGCGAGGTGCCGCCGAACGGCGGCGTACAGCGCAGCGCGGTCTTCCCCGTTCAACAGGGTGAGAGAGGTGGCACCGAGGATGACCAGGCGGAAGCGTCGCGCGAGCGTGAAGTCGCGCATGTCCGCCACGACGCACTCCACGGCGGATTCCCCCGGGAGGACGTGCCGCACGAGGGCCAGCATGTCGGCCGACAGGTCGAGCGCGATCACGCGCCGGCCCGAGCGCACCAGAGGGATCGTGAGCCGTCCGCTTCCCGCCGCGAGGTCGAGGATCGGACCCTCGGTCTTCCGCGCGAGCGCGAGCACCTCCCGGATCTCGGCACGATCGGAGCCGACGAGCCGTTCGTAGAAGGTACTGCCCGCAGCCGCGTACAGGTCCTCCGGCACGGCGTGCGCGCCGACCGCGCGGAGCCGTGCGGCCACCGCCTCCGTGATCAGATCTGCCATTCGTCTTCGCCTTCCCGGTGTGAGCGGGCGCGGGCCCCCGCCTGCGGCCCGCACCCTTCTGTCAGGTGGCGATCGCCACCGCCCCGCCGATGATGGCGATGATGTAGCTGGCGTGCTCCCACCACTCCATCGGTGTGTCGAGTTGCTCGAGCTCCACGAACTCGATCGATGCCTTCTGCACTGTGCACCTCCTTGGGCACTCGTCCGAGTGCGTCTCCTACGTCAGAGCGAGGATCCCGATGATCACTCCGACGGCGAAACCCCGCATGAAGTCATCGCCGTCGTTGAGCGCGTCCATGGCCTCGAGTTCTGTGAACTCGAGCGTCGGCGTCGCAGCGTGCATGCTCACCTCCCTTCGCTCTCTCCCGCCGTCAAGTCAGATCACGTGGCCATCGCCGCGCCCGCACCGATGAGGATCAGAGCACCGATGACGCCCTTGTAGAAGCTGTCCCAGCTCGGGGCCTCCATGGGATCCAGCTCTTCGAATCGGATGCACGTGTCACTGCGTGGTTCCATCTCGTTCACCTCCTTCCTTCGTCGATCGTCCGGCTTTCGCCGCTGCGTTTCGGAGGCTCCATCTGCCGTCGCCCAGCACAGCGCGGAGGTCTCCCGCGTCGAGCCCGTGGAGCATCGGCCGACGCCCGCCCCACGACTGCTCGGCGGCCTCGGCGATGCTGTGCAGGAGCGCTGCGGCCGGCCGGGGCGGACTCGGAATCCGCCACCGCTCGAGCAGCGCGTCGATGCCGTCCGCCGGGTCGAGGGGAAGGGCCACCGCGTGAGCGACACGCGCCCAGAAGTCCGCGAGACTCTCCCGGTCACCCCAGCGAGCGTCGCCCGCTCCGATTCGGCGCCAGACCGCGCCGATGACCGCCGCCGTCGCGACCATCTTGCGCACGCCCAGGTGAGAGGAAACCTCGTTCGCCAGATACCAGTGCCGCGCGCTGAAGGGATCGCCTCCACGCAGCGCCGCGCTGCGCTGCGTGGCTCCGCTCAGACGCGCGAGGCGCTGTCTCCCCGAGGGCGATCCGGCGTCGTGCGCCGCGGTCTCGAGCAGGGCCCTTCCGAGAGCGACGGCGTCGCTGTCGGCCCTCGGGCTTCGTTGGACGCTGGTCGCCGCACCCGCGATGCGCAAGAACGCCTCCAGCGCTCCCTCGCGCACCGCACCCGGGCTGAGGGTGGAGAAGTTCCACGGGTCGACCAGGGCGTGGCGGGGGCGGAGGGCGCGGCCGACGATCAGTCGAGAGCCCCGTTCGTTCGTGAGGATGCCGACGCCGTTCGTCTCCGACGAGGTCCCCAGCGTCGTCGGCACGGCCACGAGGTCGACGGGCGGGAGTGCGTCGGGCAGGACGGTGAGCGCGGACAGCCGCGCGTGCCCGATGGCGTAGTCGAGGAGATGACCCCGGGCCAGCGCGAGCGCGGCGATCTTGCCCGCGTCGAGGATGCTTCCACCTCCGACGGCCACCACCACCTCCGGCGGGCGGTCCATCATCTCGCGAGCGATCGCGAGGACCGCTCTGACATCGGCGCGCCCGGTGTCGAGTGTCCGCGTGCGCACCGAGCGTCCGGTGGGAAGCGGGAGCACCGCGGCCGGATCTGCGATGACGAGCGCCTCACGTCCTGCCGTCAGCTGACGCGTCATCCGACGGGCGATCCCCGGTCCGTGCCAGAGAGTCGGAACGCGACCCGCGAATCCGCTGGTCATGAGAGCGCCCCACGTGCCTCGGCGAGGCCGGCGCGGACGGCGGTGTCGACCTCTCGCAGCTCCGGCGCGCCGAAACCGTACGCCGGGATCAGCTCGATCGCACTGGGCCCCGGATGCACGACGACACCGTGATCGGCGATCGCGGAGACGACCCGCAGGACGGCGGCTCCGGAGAGCTCCTGACCGTGCTCGTCACGAAGGGCAAGCCCGACGAAACACCCGCGACCGGTGCTGTCGGCGATCAGCTGCTCCGTCTTCCACGACCGCACCAGGTTCTGCAGTTCGACGGCCAGCGCCTGTGTCGCCGACTCCACGTCGATACGACGCAGCTCATCGATCACGGCGAGGATCGCTGCCGCGCACATCGGGGTCCCCGCTTGCGTCTCCCCGTGCACGAACGTCCATCCGCCGTCTGTGAATGCGACGGCGATCTCTTGCCCCACCAGGAGTGCGGCGGCCCCCATCGCGCCGTTGGTCAACGCTTTCGACAGGATGAGCACGTCGGGTGCGGCGGGCCAGGTGTCGGTCGCGAACATCGTGCCCGTGCGGCCGAAACCCGTCGCGACCTCGTCGGCGACGACGAGGAAGCCGTACTCCTCGCGCAGGGCGAGAAGGCGATCGACGAACGCGTCGGAGAGCGCGTGCGCGCCGCTGCCCAGGATCGGTTCCACGACGACCGAGGCCACCCGCGAGCCCTCCCGTGCCATCAGGGTCGCCAGCTCCTCACCGTCGTCGTGCGCCGACACGTGCCGCACGGAGCGGCGGTCGACGGCGTACACGGACTGCAGGAGATCGTCACCGCTCAGGGCGTGACTGCCGTACATCGTGCCGTGATAGCTGCCGCGGAGGCCGACGCTGATCGTCCGGTCCCGGCGCCCCTTCTGCGCCCAGTACTGGCGGACGAGTTTCATGGCTGCGTCGTTCGCCGCCCCGCCGGAGGTGGAGAAGATCACGCGGCGGTAGCGGAGCGAGCCGGCGAGGTCGATGAGAGCGTCCGCAGCGTGTTCGGCGTAGCGATGCGGAGCCCGGAAGAGGGAGAGATACGAGGCGTCGCGGCTCGCCCGACTCACGGCTTCGGCCACGGCAGGGTTGCCGAAGCCCAGCGGGACGTTCCACAGCCCGCTCGTCGCACAGAGCCGCGTCGAGCCGTCCGCGAAGGCAATCCGATGACCCGCGGCTCCGACCGCGACCCGGTCCGGCGCGAAGGTCGTGTCCGCCGGCAGCATCGAGGTCCAGAGGGCGTGCGGCGCGCTCACCGCACGGCTCCTGTCGTCGAGGACGAGTCGACGGCTCGCCGCCCGCAGTGCACGCCGAGCGCATCGATCGCTTCGAGGCAGAGCGAGAGCGCCTGGGACTTCGGCACCTCGAGCTGTCGCGCCACGCGCGCGGCCGCACTCTCCGTATCGCTGGACGTCTGCGTGACCGCCACGACCCTGGCCGTGTCGGGGGACAGCAGCTGCCGGCGCCGCGTCGTGAGATCCGCGAGCAGAAACCCGTCCCCCGTCTCGAGGAGAAGCGGATCGGCGGTCCGGGGTTCGGCATCGCAGAGCCCGTCGTCGAAGGGCGTCCAGCCGAAGCCCGCGATCGCCGCGTCGGTGCTCGCGAGGGAGAGGGTTCTCATCAGCTCCAGTGCCGTGAGGTATCGCCCGACCCAGCCCCGCGTGCGGAGGTCGTCGAGCACCCTGTCTCGGGGCATGACTCCGCCCACCAGGGCGGCCCCCGGCAGCGCTGCAGCGAGAAGAGACGGCAGCTCGGTGACCGCACCGACCACCTCGCCCTGCATGCCCGCCGAGACCCGCCCGTCGCTGCGGACGCGGACGGCACTCGGACGCATCAGCGCTACGGGAGAAGCGAGCGCGACGCGGTCCGCGAGGAGCACGCGGGCATCGAGCAGGGCGGCGGGAAACACGCCGGTGCGTCGAGCGAGCTCCGCATCGTCGAGGAATGCCCGCCAGCTCGTCTCATCGGAGAATCCGACGACGATCGGTCCCACGATCTGTACGAAGGCCGCCGCGATGTAGTCCTGGCGCTCGACGCCGTGCGGGCCGAGGAACAGCTCATCGCCGATGTCGTCCCACCCACCCCCGTAGCGGATGACCTCGGCGTGGGTCTCGCACGGCTCACTCCCATCCGGCAGGAAGACCGCGTCGCGGCCTTCGGCGGCCGCCAGGACCTGGCGGGCGGGGGCGTTCCGATCCACGAAGAACACCCGCGAGTAATGATGGCGCTCACCGGTTATCCACTCGCGCAGAGCGCGCGCACCGAAGATCTCATCGCCCGACATCAGGGCGTCCCTCTTTCTTGCGCTCGCATGATTCCCCCGGGGTGCGACCTCCCCAGTGTCGGTCGCGTCCTCACTTGAGGTTATACAGCACCCTCGTGAGGTGCAATATTACACATCTGCCTCTTCGGATGACGTCCCCGGGCCCGGTCACGCGCACCACATCGCATCGGATAGGATGGACAGGTTGTTCCCTGGTGACGTGTCCGAGCGGCCGAAGGAGCACGCTTGGAAAGCGTGTGTTGTGCAAGCAACCGCGGGTTCGAATCCCGCCGTCACCGCCAGAAAGCCAGAAGGGTCTCCGCGCCAGCGGGGGCCCTTCTGGCTTTCTCCCGAGCATCGTGGGATTCGGGGAGGAGTGAGCGCAGCGAGCACCGGAGTCCCGCGTCACCGCCAGAAACGAGAAGGCCCCCGACGTTGCGGGGGCCTTCGTCGTCGGATGGGGAGGCGTCAGCGCGCCCCGGCCTCGTCATCGAAGCGCACGCCGTAGGTGATGCCGCCGGGGGTCTCCGCGAGACGGGTCATGCCGAGCCGGTCGTAGAACGCCGCCGCACCCGCGTTGGCCGGATCCATGCCCAGGTGCAGGGCGGGCACACCGCGGCGGCGGAGCTCGTCGAACAGCGTCTCCACCAGGCGTCGCCCCATCCCCTGCCCCTGCGTCTCGGGCAGCAGGTCGATGTGCAGGTGGGCCGGGTACGCGGCGGCGTGCGGCTCGGCGCCGGGCTCGCGCGTGTAGGCGTAGTCGATCAGGCGGCTCTCGCGTCCGTCCACGGCCTCGGGGCGCGGGTAGCGCTCGCGGAACGGAGGCCACCACACGTCGCGGAACCAGGCGTAGAACGCGTCGGTGTCGTCGGTCGCGACGAGGTAGCCGATCGCCCGGCCGTCGTCTCCCTCCACGACCCACGCGAGGTCGGGGTGGCGCTCCACGTACGGCACGGCGAACAGCGCGCCCCACAGGTCGTCGTCCGACAGGATGCCGGTGGCGTCACCGCCGGCATCGGCGGTCTTGAGACAGATCTCGTACATCGCGGCACGGTCGGTGGGCCGGTAGGGGCGGATACGCGCCACGGAGCACTCCTCGGGTCGGGTCAGGTCTGGCTCAGCCTATCGGCGCGGGCCGCACGGTCCGCCACGTCGGCGCGCACCCACGGCAGCAGCCAGGCGGCGAGCGCCAGCACCACACCCGCACCGACGAGAGCGCCGCCGAGCGTGTCCGTCGCCCAGTGCACCGACAGGAACGTGCGCGACAGCGCCATCGCCAGCACCCAGACCGCTCCGGCGATCGCCGTCCAGACGCGGGGGAAGAGGACCCAGACGACCACCGCGATGGTCGCGGCGTTCGCGGTGTGCCCGGACGGGAAGGAGCCGTAGTCGCTCACCACGAGCATGTCGTCGGGACGAGCGCGCCCGAAGATGTTCTTCAGCAGCTGCACCGCTCCGGCACTCGCGAGGAAGCAGATCGCTGCGAACAGCGCCCCTCGCCAGCGCCGCAGCAGCAGGAGGATCAGGATCGCCAGGAGCGGGACCCCGAGGATGGCGACCCAGCCGCCACCGATCCAGTTCAGCACCAGGGCGAAGTCGAGCATCCAGTCGGCACGGATGCGCACGATCGTCTCGTTCCACCACCGGTCGAACCCGAAGGTCTGCGGGGAGGTGAGCACGACGACCGCGCCCAGTGCGGTGGCCAGGAGCAGGCAGGCGACGCCCCACCAGAGCAGCATCCGTCGATTCATCGTCCTATTCTGACCGATGCTCGTGCGACCTCAGGGCGTCAGCATGCCGACGGTGCGCGGGCGCACCACGAACCACAGGGCGAGGATGCCCACCGCGGCGCAGCCCACCATGACCGAGGCCATGGTGGTCGCGGTGATCCCCGCGTCCTGCGAGATCCAGCCCACCAGCGGCGAGATGAGCCCCGCGACGCCGAAGTTCGTCGCGCCGATGATCGACGCGGCGGTGCCTGCGGCCTTGCCGTGACGGTCGAGCGCGAGCACCTGCACGTTCGGGAACGTGAAGCCGCAGGCGGTCATGAACACGAACAGCGGGATCACGGTCCCCCACAGGCCGAGGCCGAGCTGGTCGGTGATGACGATGGCGGAGGCGGCGAGCAGCAGCACCGCGGTGGAGTACGCCATGACCCACTGCGGCCCGAAGCGCGCGGCGAGGCGCGACGCGGTCTGCACGCCGATCACGACGCCGAGGGAGTTCACCGCGAACAGCAGCCCATACTGCTGCGGGTCGAGCCCGTGCGTCACCTGGAACAGGAACGGCGACGCCGACAGGTACGAGAACAGGCCGGAGAACGTCATGCCGCCGATCACGAGCACCCCGAGGAACACCCGGTCGGTCAGCACGGACCGGTACCGCTCGCGCATCGTCGCGCCACCGGGGTCCTTGCGTCGCGCGACCGGGAGGGTCTCCCGGATGAACAGCACCGTCGACACGAGCATCACCACGCCGTAGGCCGCGAGCACGCCGAAGATGCCGCGCCAGGGCATGAGCGTCAGCAGCCACGAGCCGATCAGCGGAGCGATCACGGGTGCCACGCCGGACACGAGCGCGAGCCGCGAGAGCATCACCACCAGGCGTCGCCCGCCGAACAGGTCGCGCACCACGGCCATCGCGACCACACCGCCCGCCGCGGCGCCGATGCCCATCAGCACCCGGGCGGCACCGAGCAGCGGCAGGTCGGGGGCGAACGCGGCACCGAGGCTGGCCAGCACGTGCAGCGCGGTCACGGCGATGAGCGGAGTGCGGCGGCCGATCTTGTCGCTGAGCGGTCCGACGATGAGCTGACCGAGCGCGAAGCCGATCATGGTGCCGGTCAGGGTGAGCTGGATCGCGGCGGCCGTGGTCTGGAAGTCCTCCTCCAGCACGGGGAACGCGGGCAGGTAGAGGTCGATCGTGAACGGCCCGAGGGCCGTGAGGGCTCCGAGCAGGATGATCGTGAGCGTGCGACGTCCGAGCGGGATCGCGTCGCCCGGGTGCAGCATGATCGGCGCGGTGGCCGGGTTCGATCCGAGCGTGCGGATGGCGCCGGTGGGCGACGAGGTGCGGATGCTGCCGGTCGCGGTGCGTTCGGGCGCGGGCCCGGGGGTGGTCGGAGTGCTGTCGGTGCGAGGGGCGTCGGACACGAGGTCCTTCCAGAATCGGCGGAGCGTGGTCGAATCGATTCGGCCAGGGGAACCCTTCATGCTACCGTCGCCGCCTCGTCCAGCGGGACGGCAAACGCACCCCCGGAGCGCTCCGGGGGTGCGTCGTCGATCCCGTACGGGGAGTGCTGAGGCCGGTCAGCCGAGGCGCGCGAGGCCCTCCTCGAGATCCGCGATCAGATCCGTGACGTCCTCGATGCCGACCGACAGCCGCACCACGTTCTCGGGCACCGCGAGCTCGGTCCCGCGCACCGAGGCGTGCGTCATCTCCGGCGGGTAGCCGATCAGCGACTCGACCCCGCCGAGCGACTCGGCCAGCTGGAACACGCTCGTGCTCTCCGCGAACGACCGCGCCGCCTCGGCACCGGCCGCGAGCCCGAGCGACAGCATGCCGCCGAAGCCGCTCATCTGCCGCGCCGCCACCGCGTGACCCGGGTGCGACGACAGGCCCGGGTAGTACACCTCGGCGAACTCCGGTCGCGCGGCCGCCCACTCCGCGATCGCCTGGGCGTTCTCGGAGTGCTGCCGCATGCGCACCGCGAGGGTCTTGATGCCGCGGGTGGTGAGCCAGGCGTCCAGCGGCGCCGAGACCGCACCCACCGCGAACTGCTGGAACTTGACCGGCTCCACGAAGCGGTCGTCGCCGAACACCACGGCCCCGCCGAGCACATCGGAGTGCCCGCCGAGGTACTTCGTGGTGGAGTGCACGACCAGGTCGGCGCCGAGCGCCAGCGGCTGCTGCAGCGCGGGCGACGCGAACGTGTTGTCCACCACCACGAGCACCCCGGCCGCGTGGGCGATCTCGACGATCAGCGCGATGTCGACCACCTTCAGCAGCGGGTTGCTCGGCGTCTCCAGCCAGACGATCCGCGTCTCGGGGCGGATCGCCGCCCGGAGGGCATCCGGGTCGGACAGCTCGGCGGTCGTGGTGACGATGCCCCACGGCGCCAGCACCTTCGTCAGCAGACGGTAGGTCCCGCCGTAGACGTCGTTGCCGAGCAGCACGTGGTCGCCCGGCTTCAGGATGCCGCGCAGCAGCGCATCCTCCGCGGCGAGCCCCGACGCGAACGACAGCGCGCTCACGCCGCCCTCCAGAGCCGCGAGCTGCGTCTCCAGCGACGACCGCGTCGGGTTGCCCGCGCGGTTGTACTCGTAGCCGTCGCGGAAGCCGCCGATGCCGTCCTGCACGTGGGTCGAGGACTGATAGATCGGTGGGATGATCGCCCCGGTGGTCGGGTCGGGCGCTTGGCCCGCGTGGATGGCTCGGGTGGCGAAGGCGTGCTCGGACATGTCCTCAGCCTACGACCGGGCTTCGCGCGCCGACGGCCCCTGTTACGCCCCGCGTCAGCGCGACAGGTACGCCAGCAGGTCCTGCCGGGTGAGCACCGTGTGCGGCTTGCCGTCTTCCGTCACCAGCAGCGCGTCGGCCTCGGCGAGGGCCGCCCTGGCCTGCGCCACCGGCGCGTGGATGCCGACCAGCGGCAGCCGCTCCCCCACGTGCGCACCGACCGCATCGCTGGGCTCGGCGTCGCCGCGGAACAGCAGGTCGAGCAGGCCCTTCTCGTCGACGGTGCCCACGACCTCGCCCATCATCACGGGCGGCTCGGCGCTCAGCACGACGAGCTGCGACACGTCGTACTCCGTCATCATGCGGATCGCCTCCAGCACGGTGTCGGTGGGATGCGCGTGGACGAGGTCGGGCAGCCCGTGTCCCGTCCGCGACGGGCGGGCGGCCAGCACGTCCGCGACGGTCTCGCCCTCCTCCACCTCGCTGAAGCCGTACGAGCGCATCCAGCCGTCGTTGAAGATCTTTCCGAGGTAGCCGCGCCCCCCGTCGGGCAGCAGCACGACCATCACCGCCTCCGCGGGCAGGTCGCGGGCCACCCGCAGGGCGCCGACCACGGCCATGCCGCTCGACCCGCCGACCAGGATGCCCTCCTCGCGCGCCAGCCGTCGAGTCATCGCGAAGGCCTCGGCGTCGCTCACGGCCACGATCTCGTGCGGCACGGAGGGGTCGTAGGCGCCGGGCCAGATGTCCTCCCCCACGCCTTCGACCAGGTACGGCCGCCCGGTGCCTCCGCTGTAGACGCTGCCCTCGGGGTCGACGCCGACGATGCGCACGCGGCCGTCCGACACCTCGCGCAGGTAGCGGCCCGTGCCCGTGATGGTGCCGCCCGTGCCCACTCCGGCGACGAAGTGCGTGACCGCGCCCTCGGTGTCGCGCCAGATCTCCGGCCCGGTCGTCTCGTAGTGGCTGCGCGGACCGTTCGGGTTCTCGTACTGGTTCGGCTTGAACGCCCCGGGGATCTCCCGCGCCAGCCGGTCGCTGACGCTGTAGTACGACTCGGGGCTGTCGGCGGCGACCGAGGTGGGCGTGACCACGACCTCGGCCCCGTAGGCGCGGAGCACGTCGATCTTGTCCTCGCCGACCTTGTCCGGCACGACGAACACGCACCGGTAGCCGCGCTGCTGGGCGACCAGGGCGAGGCCCACCCCGGTGTTGCCGCTGGTGGGCTCGACGATCGTGCCGCCGGGGGCGAGGTCGCCGTTGGCCTCGGCCGCATCGATGATCCGGGTCGCGATGCGGTCCTTCGCCGAACCGCCGGGGTTGAGGTACTCGAGCTTGACGAGCACCGTGCACGCGATGCCCTCCGTGACGCGCTGGAGCTTCACGAGGGGCGTGTCGCCGACCAGGTCGACGATCGATTCTGCGTAGGCCATGAGCCCAGAATACGGCGGCACCACGGCGCCCACGCGGGTGTGACGACGCCGACGAGCTGCCCGTCGTGGCGGGTATACCGGGTGATCGCCGCTGCGATGCTAGCCTGCCCGCGCGGCGGGGAGTCCATCGGAAGCGGCGGGGACCCCGTGAAGGAGCACCACCATGTCCATCCGACCATCGAGCCCCTGGATCCGCGCCGCCGCCGCCCTGGCCCTCGGCTGCCTCCTGCCGCTCGCCGCGGCCACCGGCGAACAGGCTCTCGCCGCGAGCGGGTCCCCCGCGCGACCGGCCACCCGCGACGCCGGCACCTCCCCCGACCGTCATCGCCACGAGCCGCTCATCATCGCCCATCGCGCGGGCACGGCCGACTACCCCGAGAACACCCTGGAGGGCATCCGCGGCTCGCTCGACGACGGCGCCGACGGACTCTGGCTCACGGTGCAGCTGTCGAAGGACGGCGTGCCAGTGCTGTACCGCCCGGTCGACCTCGCCGCGAACACCGACGGCACCGGGACGGTCGCGGAGCACACCGCCGACGAGCTGACCGGGTTGAACGCCGGCTGGAACTTCCACCCCCGCGGCAGCACCGACACCCCGTACCGCTCGGGGGCGGCGCTGCTGCCCACCCTTCGCCAGGCGCTGGCCGAGGTGCCGGAGGATCGACTGCTGTTCCTCGACCTCAAGCAGGCGAACCCGGAGCCGCTCGCGCAGGCCGTGCTCGCCGTGCTGCGCGAGACCCACCGCACGGCGAACACGGTCATGTACTCCACCGACGCGGTAGCGAGCGGGGCGGCCAGGGCGGCCGGAGACGTGCAGGTCGCCGAGGACCGCGACCTCACGCGCGAGCGGCTGCTCGAGATCGCCCTGGCCCACCACTGCGACGCGCCTCCGGCCGCGGGGACGTGGATGGCGTTCGAGGACCGGCGGACGGTCGCCGTGAGCGAGACGTTCACCTCGGGCACCGCGACGACCGAGGTGGAGGTGACGCCGTGGGACCGCGAGTCGGTCGCGTGTCTCGACCCGAAGGACCGCGTGAACCTGATGGTGATCGGCGTGACGGGCGCGGAGCGGTACCGCGAGCTCGGCCGCCTGGGCATCGACGCCGTGCTGGTCGACTCACCTCGCGACGCGGTGGCGTGGAGGGCGGGCCACTCGCGCTGAGTGCGGCGCGGGATGACCGAAGGGGCCGGGCACCTGGTGGTGTCCGGCCCCTCCGTGTGCCCCCTCGGCTTCGGCTTCTGTTCCTCCTCACGACCGCGGCGGGTGCCGCGGCGCGTGTCCGTGGCGGTTATCGCGGCATGGTGAGTGCGGCGTCGAAGGTGAGGTCGGGTGTGCCGCGGTAGTTGGCGTGGACCGACGCGGCGAGCACGTTGGTCCCCTCCTTCACCAGCGTCGCCGGAACCTGGAACGTCACCCGCGCCCCCGCCGCGGTCGTCGCCCGCGGCGCCGCCGTCGCATACGTGTTCTGCGTGATCGACCCGGCGGGCAGATTCGCCCGCCCCAGCTCCACCCCGTTCAGATACAGCACCACCCCGTCATCGGCGATCACCGACACCGTCCCGTCCTTCACCGACGCCGCATCCGACACGGTGAACGACGTCCGGAACTGCGCACTCAACGGCTTCGTGGCCAGGTTCGACGGATCGATGTTCGTCGCCACCGTCGCCCCCCGCCCCAGCACGCCCTTGCCGACTGCCCACGACGACGCATCGAACCCTGTCGTGTTCCAGTCGCCCGGCAACGCATCCGCCGAGTACCGCCACGACCAGGCCGACCCGTTCGGCACCGACACCGCCGGGCCCACCGGAGCCGCAGCCGTCGTCGTCGCCTGCACCGTCGCCGGAGTCGACGCCACCCCCGCAGCCGACACCGCCGTCACCGCATACGTATACGCCGTCCCCGCCACCAAACCGGTATCCGTGAACGAGGTCGCCGGGGCCGTCACCGTCCCCACCTTCACCCCGTTCCGCGACACCACATACGACGCCGCCGCCGTCGAACCCGCCGGAGCCGTCCACCCCAACGCCACCGACGTCTGCGCCGGCGTCGCCACCAGACCCGTCACCGCGGCCGGAGGTGCCGCCCGCTCGCCCGTGAACGCCAGGTCGAACCCGAGGTCCGCGGTCGTGCGGTAGTTCGCGTGCACCGACACCGCCAGCACGTTGGTGCCCTCCGACAGTGCGCCGGCCGGAACGGTGAACACCGCGCGCGTGCCCGCCGACGACGACTGCGTCACCGCCGCCGTCGCGTACGTGTTCTGCGTGACCGCGCCGGCCGGCATCCGCACCCGCCCCAGCTCACGGCCGTTCAGGTACACCACGGCGCCGTCGTTCGCGATGAGAGAGACCTTCGCATTCGTCACGCTCGCCGCACTGGTCACCGTGAACGTCTTGCGGAACTGCGCGCTCAGCGGCTTGGTCGCCAGGTTCGACGGATCGATGTTCGTCGCCGCCCCCGACACGCCCCGCCCGAACAGCGCCTTCCCGACCGGCCACGACGACGCGTCGAACGTGGTCGCGTTCCACGTGGCCGGCAGCGCGTCCGACGAGTACCGCCACGACCACGAGTCCCCGTTGCCCACGAACGTCAGCGCGTTCGCCGGGGCCGGAGCGACCGTGAACGCCGCCGTCGACGCCGACCGGTTGCCCACCGCATCCCGCGCCCGCACGACGTAGTTCGCGGCGGTCGAGGTCACCGGCACGGTGTACGAGGCCGAGGTCGTGGAGGCGATCACACGGTTGCCCTGCAGCACCTCGTACGTCACACCCGAACCCGCATCCGTCGACGCGCCCCACGTCAGCGTCGCCGTCTTCCCGTCTGCCGATGGGGTCGACGACACCGCCCCCGGGGTCGTCGGCGCCACCGCATCCCGCGGCGCGAAGCGGATGAACCCGCCCGACCACTGCTCCGCACCACCCGGAAGCTGCGACCGGTTGAAGTCGCCACCCACCCACAGGGTGCCGGTGCTGTCGAAGAACGTCCCCCACGCGCCGTACCCCGCACGCGCCTCCACCATCGGCGACCAGTCCGGGATGTATGTGCCGGACTTCGCGTCCCACGCCCCCACCAGATTGATCTTGTCCGCCCGGCTGAATCCGCCGACGAGCGTCTGGCTGTAGGCGTCGTCGTAGACGTAGTCCCCGCAGTGGCAGCCGCCGATCACCACGGAGCCGTTGGTCTCGACCGTCTGCATGTCGCCGCCCACCTGCGTGATCCAACCGCCCACGCGCTGGAGCGTGTTCCGGTCGTACGAGAACATCGAGTGCTGCGAGCCGCCCATCCACACACGCCCGCCGACCTCGATGATGCCGAGCTGCCACACCGCGTTGACGTACGCGCCGTTCTCGTCCTTGCGGTCGTCGCTGAACTCCGGCGTCCACGTGGTCGCCAGCGGTGCGCCCGCCGTCGTCTGCAGCACCGCGGCCGACGGCGCCGGGGTCGACGACTTCATCAGGAAGTAGCCGGAGAAGTACGCGCGGTCGCCCTGGGCGTTCGCGTCGACCGAAGCCGCCGTCCCGTTGAGGTTCGCGTTCCACGCGGTGTCGGGCTTGCCGGTGGCCAGCACGATACGGCCGCCGTTCCACGCGCCGCCCGTCGTCGGTGTCGTGCCGACGGAGGTCAGGTGCGTGAACGAACCGGCGACGTACAGGTAGCCGCCCTGCACGTCCAGGTCGCGGACGAAGGGGACCGCACCGGTCGCGCGGTGCTCGACCTTCACCTGCCAGCCCGAGAGCTGCCCGGTCGCAGGATCGAGGATCGCCAGTCCCGGCTGCGCCACCCCGTTCACGGTCGAGAACTGCCCGCCGATCGCCAGCCGGCCGTCCGGCAGCGCCTGCACCGACTTCACCTGTCCGTCGAGCTTCGGCCGGAAGGTCGGGACCCACGCGCCGGTGTGCACGTCGAACGCCGCCAGGTACGGCTGCGACGTCTGCCCCGCGCCGTCCTTGGTCTGCTGCACGTTCAGGAAGTTGCCGCCGACGAAGACCTTCCCAGCGACCTCACCGAAGTCCGAGACCTCGACGTTCGTCTCTCCGGACTGGCCGTTGGCGAGCCCCGAGACCCCCCACGACGTCTTCACGGCGTACGAGCTCGGGATCGACGGGAGCGTGCTCGCGGGCGTGCCCGTGGTCGGGACGGCACCGAAGTCGAGCGTCGACAGGGTGAGCTGCGGCCGCAGGAACACCTGGGCGAACGGCGTCGCGTACCCCTGCCCCGCCGGAGCCCACAGGTAGGAGGATGCGTCCGTCGTGCCGGTCACCGCCGAGCCGTACGCCCAGCCCATCCGGTAGCCGTGCGTGGCCCGCTGCGAGAACACGACGTTGTTCATGCCCGCGTCGTCGTTGAAGGCGGCGGTCACGCCGCCGGTTCCCGTGGTGTCGATGCCGCCGCTGATGCCGAAGCCCCAGTCGGCGAGGTCGTGCTTGGCGCCGAAGGTCCACTCCCAGCGGTCGCTCTTCGCGAGCGAGAACCGCACCTCCTGCCAGGCACTGCCCGCGGCGTTGGTCGCGCGCCGCACGCGGATCCCGTCGGGCAGAGCATCGGGGCGGCCGTTGTTCAGCAGGCCGTCGACGGTCTTGGCGGGCAGCTCGGCCGGAGCGAACGCGGCCGTTCCCGTGGGCGTGTTCGCCACCTGCTCCGGCGTGCCGAGACCGTTGTAGCTCTCCTTCCACGCCTCCCGACCCCGACCGACGAGCACCCACCCGCCGCCGTCGGTCGTCTGGTCGCAGTAGAACTGCTGCGGGTAGACCAGGCCCGGCGTCACCAGCCAGTACACGCCGTCCGCCGCCGCCGGGTTGTTCTGCTTGATCTCCCAGCACGACGCCGCCGCCGTCTCCTGCGTGCGCCCGTCCGGGCCCGAGGCGACCACCGCCGACGCCGCGCCCGGCGTGAGCAGGGCGCCCACCACTGCGAGGGCTGCGATGGCAGCCCCCATGACCGCGCGGCCTCCCCAGGCGCGCGCGCGATTCCCCACGATGTTCATCTGTTGTTGTGTCTTTCTGGCTTCCGACATCAGCTCTCGCTGCGGACGCGCCGCCGCGGCACACTCCTGCCACGGCGAAACGCAGACACGACACTGCAGACTGCCGGACCGGATGCCCCAAACATCCGGACCGGATCGCTCCACCCCCGAGCGGACGTCCCCAGATCGTCCCTATGCCATGAGACGGGATCGGGAGCGTTCCATTACGCAGAGACACCCGTTCCGATCATGTGAAGTTCCTGCATGCCGCCGCCGGGACGCACCGCCGAGCCTGTCCGCGACACACGGAAGGGGCCGGCCACCGCGACGGTGACCGGCCCCTTCCGGCGAGCGCTCCTGTCTCGACTACCCCTTGGTAGACCCGGCGAGCAGGCCGCGCACGAAGTAGCGCTGCAGCGCGAAGAACACGATCAGCGGGATGATGATCGACACGAACGCACCCGCCGTGAGCAGGTACCAGTCGTTGCCGCGCGTCCCGGTGATCTCGGCCAGCAGCTTCGTGATCGGCGCGGCCGCTCCGTCGGCGAACACCAGCGCCACGAGCAGGTCGTTCCACACCCACAGGAACTGGAAGATCGCGACCGAGGCGATCGCCGGCATCGTCAGCGGCAGCACGACGCGGAAGAAGATCTGTCCGCGCGAGGCGCCGTCCACGCGGGCCGCCTCGATGATCTCACCGGGGATCTCCGACATGAAGTTGTGCAGCAGGTAGATCGCCAGCGGCAGAGCGAACATCGAGTGCGCTATCCACACCTGCGCGTAGCCGTCCGATGCTCCGAGCGGCAGGGTCACCTGCAGACCGAACAGGTTGAGGCCGCGCGAGAACGAGCTGAGCAGCGGCACCAGCGCCATCTGGATCGGCACGATCTGGAGCGCGAACACGAAGATGAACAGGGCGTTGCGGCCCTTGAAGTCGATCCACGCGAACGCATACGCCGCCATGGCCGCGATCATCAGCGGCACCACGGTCGCCGGGATCGTGATGGCGATCGAGTTGATGAACGACTCGAGGATGGTCAGCTGCGTCGTGCCGGACTGCAGCACATCGACGTAGTTCTCCAGCGTGACCTGCGGGTTCGTGAAGAACGTCCACCATCCGGTCGACTGGATCTCGTCGCGCGGACGGAACGACGAGATGAACAGCCCGAGCGTCGGGATGGTCCACAGGACCGCGATGACGATCGACGCGGCGGATGCCCACGGACGGGACAGCTTCTTCCTGGCGCGTCCGGCGGCGCCGTCGAGGCCACCCCCGGTCGTGACGGCGCGCGTGCTGGCCGGGGTCTCGGTGCCTACGGTGTCGGTCATCGGATCTCCCGCTGCTTCTTGATCTGGCGCGCGTTGTAGATGACGATCGGCAGCACCAGGATGAACAGGATGACGGAGAGCGCGGCGCTGCGCCCCGCCTCGAACTTCGAGAACTGCGTGTACATCTCGTTCGCGAGCACCGACGTGCCGTAGTTGCCGGCGGTCATGGTGCGGACGATGTCGAACACCTTCAGCGAGGCGATCGAGATCGTGGTGAGCACGACGATGAGTGCCGGGCGGATCGCCGGCACGGTCACCGAGATGAACCGCTGCCACGCGTTCGCGCCGTCGAGCTCGGCGGCCTCGAGCAGCTCGGCCGGGACACCCTTGATGGAGGCCGACAGCACGACCATCGCGAAACCGGTCTGGACCCAGATGAGCACGACGATGAGGAACAGGTTGTTCCACGGCTGGTTCAGCAGCCACTGCTGCGGCGTCCCGCCGAACCACACCAGGATCTGGTTCAGCAGACCGATCTGCTCGAACTCCGGTCCGCGGTACTCGTACATGAACCGCCAGATGATGCTCGCGCCGACGAACGAGATCGCCATCGGCATGAACACCAGCACCTTGTAGATCTTCTCGCCGCGGGTCCTGTCGATGAAGACCGCGTACGCGAGACCGACGATCGTCGAGACCGTCGGCACCAGCAGCACCCAGATGATGGTGTTGACGACCGAGGTGATGCCGTCCGACTGCGTGAAGATCCACACGTAGTTGGCGAACCCGACGAACGTGTTGCCCGAGGAGTTCCAGAACGAGGTGTACATGGTCTGGATCGACGGGAGGATGAGGCCGACGAGCAGGAGCAGCATCGCCGGAGCCATGAAGGCGACGAGCTGGATCAGGTAGCCCGCTCCATCGCGGGACCGGTAGTCCAGGAAGAAGAAGACGGCGCCGACGAGGACCGCGACCCCCATCGCCCAGTAGTAGGAGTTGAAGAACCACATCACGGCGAGCGGGATGAGCAGGCACATCGCCAGCCGGATGATGGTGTACTGCGTGCCCCGGCGTGGAGCGATGTCCACGAGCAGCAGGATGATCGCCACGACCACCGCGAAGGCGATGACCACGGCGACGGCCTGCAGGATCGGCGGGAGCGAGCCGATCCATTGGAAAAAGACTGTCGCGTTCACGGATTCCCCTTACGTCACGCGGATCGGATCACGGCACCCACGTCGATGTGGGCGCCGAGGGAGCAGAGGGGCCGCCCCTGGTGCGGGGCGGCCCCTCTTCCCCCGGGATCAGCTGGAGGGCCAGCCGGTCTCGATCTGCGTGAGCACCTCGTCCGTCGAGGTGCCGTTGACCCACGCGACCATGCCCTTCCAGAAGGTTCCGGCACCGACGGCACCGGGCATCAGGTCGGAGGCGTCGAAGCGGAACGTGGTCTCCGGGTCCTGCAGGATCTTGATGGTCTCCTGGAGGATCGGGTCCTTGGCGTTCGCCGGGTCGAGCCCGTTGTTGGCCGAGGTGACGCCGCCGAGGCTCACGCGGCTGTTGGCCCACTCGGGGCTGGACAGGTACGCGAGCACCTTCTGCGTGGCCTCGGACTCGCTGAACGCGCCGACGATCTCACCGGCGCCCGTGACGGCCGTGTCGCCCTCGGACTCGCCGGGGAGCATGAACGCCCACACGTCGCCGTCCTCGGCGATGTTCGTGCCCTCGGGGAAGAAGCCCGACAGGAACGAGGCCTGGTGCGTGAGCGCGCACTCGCCGGCGGCGAGCTTGGGTGCCACGTCGCCGAACGCGGTCGAGTTGATCGAGCGCACGTCGCCGAAGCCCGCGTTGACGTTGGCCGGGTTGAGCAGGATCTGTCCGACCGAGTCGAACGCCTGCTTGATCTGCGGGTCGGTGAACTTCACGTCGTTGGTGACCCACTGGTCGTAGACGTCGGGTCCGGACTGGCGCAGCACGTAGTCCTCGATCCAGTCGGTGCCCGGCCAGCCGGTCGCGGTGCCGGACTCGAAGCCGGCGCACCAGGCGGGCGTGCCCGTGGCGGCCTGGATCTTCTCGGTCAGCGCCGTCATCTCGTCGAGGGTCTTGGGGACCTCGACGCCCCACTCCGCGAACTTGGCGGGCGAGTACCAGATCCAGCCCTTGACGTTCGCCATGAGCGGCGCACCGTAGAAGGTGTCTCCGACCGTGCCGTAGTTCACCCAGTCTTCGGTCCAGTACTCGTTGGCGTTCTTCTCGACCTCCTCCGGGGCGGGCTTCAGGAAGCCGCGGTCGGCGAAGTCGGCGAACAGACCCGGCTGCGGGAAGATCGCGATGTCCGGCGGGTTGCCGCCCTGGGCGCGCGTGCCCAGCTGCGTCTCGAAGTCCTGGCTGCCCTCGTACTTGATGGTGATGCCGTTCTCGTCGGCCCAGTCCTTCCAGGACTCCTGGAGGAGTTCCGCCTCCGAGTCGACGATCGTGCCGTAGATCGTGACGGTGGCGTCGTCGCCTCCGCCGCCTCCGGTGCTCGGCGCACCTCCCGGAGCCCCGCAGCCGGCGAGGGCGATGCCCGCGACGCCCATCAGGGCCAGCGGCACGACCAGCCGGGAACGCTGTGACAGAGCCATGTGAATTCTCCTCTTCGAGTACAGGGTCCCGCTGTCCGTCGCCAGCACCGGCGTCGATTAGGGAACCGATTCCAGGCCAACATACTGGCGGCCCGCTCCCCGCACAACACGCAAGGGTCACAAGCTCGCAACCATTCCGATGCGCCGCCGCGTCGCGGATGGGAGCGCTCCCTCCGGATCAGTGTGGAACCGGTTCCTTTTCCACGGTCGAGCCGCTACGCTGTCACCCGGCGAGCCCGGGCGTCGCCGTCCCCACATCGAAGTGGACCCTGGTCGAGGAGGACCGATGAGCACGATCGCGGACGTCGCGTCGCGTGCCGGAGTGTCCAAGGCCACCGCGAGCCGGGCGCTGAGCGGACGCGGCTACGTGTCCGACGAGACACGGCAGCGGGTCATGGACGCCGCAGACGACCTCGCCTACGTCGCCCACTCGTCCGCCACGAGCCTCGCGACCGGACGCACGCAGACCGTCGGCCTCGTGATGCCGCCCATCGACCGCTGGTTCTTCGCCGAGCTGCTCGCCGGGGTGCAGGAGTCGCTCCTCTCCGTGGACTACGACCTGTCGCTGTACGGCGTTCCCGAGGGGACGCAGACCAGGGAACGGCTGTTCGAGACCGTGCTGCCCGGTCGGAGGTTCGACGGCATCATCGCGGTGGGCATCCAGCCGAGCGCGCGCGAGCTCGAGCGCCTGCACCGCACGGGTCGCCCGCTGGTCAGCGTCGGGCCGTACAGCGAGGGATCGAGCGCGGTCTCGATCGACGACACCGCCGCCGCCCGCATCGCCACCGAGCACCTGATCGAGCTCGGCCACGAGGACATCGCGTTCGTGGGGGGCGCGACCGACGCCGCCGCACTGAGCTACGGCGATGCGCAGCGGCTGGAGGGGTACCACGGCGCGCTCCGCGCGGCGGGCCTGCTCGCCCACGCCCGTGTCGTCGGCGCGGCACCGACCATGCCCGGGGGCTATGCCGCGACCGCCGGGCTCCTCGGAGACCGGCGGAACCGGCCCACCGCGATCGTCGGAGTCTGCGACGAGGCGGCGATCGGGGCGATCATCGCCGCTCGACGCCTGGGCATCGCCGTGCCCACCGAGCTCAGCGTGGTCGGCATCGACGACCACGCCCATGCGGACATGTTCGCCCTCACCACGATCGGGCAGTCTCCCCGCGACCAGGGTCACGAGGCCGTGCGGCTGCTGATCCGACGGATGGCGGAGCCGGAGGCCCCCATCGAGCGGGTGACCGCCCCCTCGTCGCTCGTCGTGCGCAGCTCCACCGCACCACCCCGCTGAGCACCCGTTCCCGGACGCACGAAGGCCCCGGGCGGAACCCGGGGCCTTCGCAGAAGCGCTGGTGCGCTGGAATTACTTGAGGGTGACGGTCGCGCCGGCCTCTTCCAGAGCAGCCTTGGCCTTCTCGGCGGTCTCCTTGTTGGCGCCCTCGAGGACGGCCTTCGGAGCACCGTCGACGACGGCCTTGGCCTCGCCGAGGCCGAGCGAGGTGAGCTCGCGGACAGCCTTGATGACCTGGATCTTCTTGTCGCCGGCAGCCTCGAGGATGACGTCGAACGAGTCCTTCTCCTCCTCGGCAGCGGCCTCGCCTGCGCCACCGGCGGCACCGGCAACGGCGACGGGGGCAGCAGCGGTGACCTCGAACTTCTCCTCGAACGCCTTCACGAAGTCGTTCAGCTCGATGAGGGTGAGGCCGGCAAACTGCTCGAGCAGCTCCTCGGTGGTGAGCTTCGCCATGATGTATCTCCTAATAGATGGGGTGGTGGTGACGAGATCGCCGGTCGCTTACGCGGCCTCTGCGGTCTCCAGCTTTTCGCGAAGCGCGTCGATGGTGGCGGCAGCCTTGCCCATCGTCGCCTTCATCATTCCCGCGGCCTTCGCCAGCAGAACCTCACGGCTCTCGAGCGAGGCGTACGTGTTGACCTCGTCGGCGGAGAGGGCCTTGCCCTCGAAGATGCCGGACTTGATCACCAGAAGCGGGTTGGCCTTGGCGAAGTCACGCAGAGCCTTGGCAGTGGCGACGAAGTCACCGTGCACGAACGCGACGGCCGACGGACCCTTGAGGTCGTCGTCCAGCGAGGAGATGCCGGCCTTGTTGGCGGCGATCTTGGTCAGCGTGTTCTTCACCACGGCGTACTCGGCGTCCTGACGGATGCTGTTGCGCAGCTGCTTGAGCTGGGCAACCGTCAGACCGCGGTACTCGGTCAGCAGGACGGCGTTCGAGTTCTCGAATGACTTCGTGAGCTCGGCGACCGATGCATCCTTCTGCGCCATGGTCACTCCTTGATGTGTACGAGGCGCCGCACGGTGGTGGGGCGCCGGCCTCCGACCCCCTGCAAAGAGAAGAGCTCCGGCGCAAGCGCACGGAGCTCGGAAGTTCGTGACACCTGCGCGGGCCCCTGCGATGCAGAGCTTCGATCCTGCGTGCTTTGCGCACACACGATGACCAGCGGTCTTCGGTTGCCACCCACTCTACCTCAGCGCGCGCCCCTCCCCAAATCCCCGGCGGCCGTACGGGGACGCGGCGTGTGCGGGGAGGGAGCGTCGGCGGACGGGGTTAGGGTTTTCAGGTGACCCCCGAACTCCACGCCCGTATCGTCGCGGACTCTCGCGACCGGGTGGCGTGGATGCGGGCGCGGTCCCGCGGCATCACCGCGACCGACGTCGCCGGACTCACGAGCGAGCGCTCCATCGCCCGTGCCGCCGACTCCAAGCTGGGCGGCGGGCCCCGCTTCGGCGGCAACGCGTACACCGACCACGGCCGACGGCGCGAGCCGGAGATCGCGGCCTGGGTCGCAGCCACGCACGGGATCCTCCCCTCCTCCGCGCTGTTCCGCGCCGAGGTGGAGCACCGCCACCTCGCCACGCCCGACGGGATCGCGGTCGACGCCGACGGGCGCATCCGCCTCGCCGAGATCAAGACCACGAACAAGGCGTTCCGCGGCATCCCGCGCACCTACCTGCGACAGGTCTGGTGGCAGCAGCACGTGCTCGGTGCCGAGCGCACGCTGTTCGTGTGGGAGGAGCACGTCGACTTCGCTCCGGTGCACGACGAGCCTCGCTGCGTGTGGATCGACCGCGACGACCGCGAGATCGCCAAGCTGGTCGACCTGGCCACCGCCCTGATCGACGAGCTGTACCGGCGCACCACGGGCCGCGACGTTCCCGCCCGCACGCAGGACGATTCCGCCAGCCGCCGCGAGCAGCTGCGCGAGCGCGACCTCTTCCGCGCCCTCGCCCTCGCCGACTGAACGCCGCACCGCCGGCACGACCTCACGTGCAGGTGTTGTTGCCCCCGAGCCCCAGCAGTCCGCCCACCGACAGCGTGCGGGTCGCCGCGGGCGACACCCAGGCCGTGCCGGGCAGGACGGCCTCGACCCGCACCGTGTTCGACGAGCCGAGCAGACTCCCCAGCAGCGTGCTGAGCAGACCGGAGCTGATCGTCGCGGAGTAGGAGTAGGGGCCGCTGCCGCTCTGCGTCACGTTCGCGTTGTCGACCGCGACGTTGTTGATCGACAGTCGCTGCTGCGGCTTGAGGTATCCGGAACTCCACGTGATCGTGAAGCCCGTGAACGTGCCGAGCAGGTTGGTCACGCTGCACGAGGTGATCGTGGGCGTCGTCAGCTGCGACGCGGTGAACGACCCCGCCGCGTACTCCGGATCGGTGAACCGCGCCTCGGTCGGCTGCACCGCGGGCAGGAGCGCCACGCCGGCCAGGACCCCGACCCCGAGGACACCGGCGATCGTGCGCCGCCAGGGCCGTGTCATCCTCGCCCCTCCCCGCGCTCTCCTCCGCGACGCCCCCACGCCACGAGAGCCCCGGTCAGCAGCAGTCCGCCGCCCACCGCCGCCAGCGGCAGCCACGGCGACGGACCCGTGACCGCGAGCGCCGTCGGAGCCCACCGCCGCGCTCTCGCCCGCGCCGTGAGCCAGCACGCGCACCTCGGTGCTGCCGGAGCCGTCGGCCGGGTCGAGCGCGATCGTCAGCCGCAGATGCGCGGTCTCGGTGTCACGCATGGCCGTGAGCGGCACCTCGGCGCCGTCGCGCGGGACGCTCCAGTCCGTCCGCAAGACCGTCGCCCCCGCCGGGCACACCGCGTCCTGCCACGGCTCCGCGCACAGGGCGATGTCGAGCCGCAACCGCGCCGACCCGGACGCGCTCACGCCGAGCCGCACGACCCCGGGATCCGGCGCGTCGGCGCTCACCTGCACGTCCCACTGCACCGGCCGGTCGGGTCGCAGGTCGCGGGCGGCGTCCCAGTCCGCGACCGAGACCAGGCGCAGCACCTGGCCCTGCACCACCTCGGTGGAGGGGGCAGCGACCGCCGCCGCCGGTGCCGCAAGGGCCAGGCAGACGGGCAGCGCCAGGACCGCGAGCGCGACGCGGGGCCTCACGGCGGACCGCCCTCGGTGCGAGCGCGTCGCGGCGACCGCGGCCAGAAGGCCCACACCACCAGCGCGGCCGCGGCCACGGTCATACCGCCGAGCACGACGGGATGCCCGAGTGCGACGATCACGGTCGCCAGGCCCGGCACCGCGAACAGCACGGTGCGCACGGAGGTCACGGTGTACGGAAACGGGTCGTCGACCGCATTCGCATCGCCCCGCAGCGTCAGCACGCGCTCCCCCGCCGCGGCGCCCGGTTGCACCGCGGTCACGCGGTGGGTCACGGGCAGGTCGCCGGGGCGGTCGACCGTCACGACGTCGCCCACCTCCACCGCCGAGGCAGGGACCCGCTGCACCACGGCGACCGATCCGGCCGGGATGGTCGGCGACATCGAGCCCGTGCGGAACAGGATGAGCGTGATCTGCGCCGTGGCCGCCAGCAGCACCAGCACGATGCACACGACGCCCGCGGCGGCGGCGAGCCACAGCAGCGCATCGCCCAACGCGCGCGCGAACCCGGGGCGCCGGGTGGGGTGCTGCGCCCGCGCCCCCGCTTCCCCGCTCTGCTGCGCGCGCGCCTCGCGGCGGGTGAGTGCCGTCACGACCCCTCCTCTCGCTCGTGCCCCGCCGCGGCTACGACGACGTGCCCTGGATCTGCCATGTCTGGGTCATCGTCAGGCCCTGCGCGGTGTTCGGCGCCGTCGTCGGCAGCGTCACCGCGAAGCAGTAGTTCACGACCGACGCGCCGTTCGCGGACACCGCCTGCGTCGAGGCGCCGCCGGCCGTGAGCGCGGAGCCGTCCGCGACCACGGCGGTGCCGCCGGGGTAGGTCGCCGCCGAGCACGTGGTCCCGGCGATCGCACGCACACCGTAGGTGAGCGACGACGCGAGACCCGTGCCGCCCGGCGTCCCGGCCGTGAGCTGGAGCACGCCGGCGACCGAGGGCGACGCGGTCTTGACGCTGAACAGCGCATACGTCGTGGTGCCGGGCGCCATGGCCGTGGGCGGGAGCTGGAAGTTCAGGGCGGCCGCCGCCCCCGTGGTCACGTGGCTGGAGAACGTGACGCCGTCGGTCGCCCCGACGAGGTCGAACCGGCCGGCCGTGAACGTGGCCGAGCCGAACTCCGAGTCGTTCCAGGCGGCGAGTGTCGCGGTCGCCCCGATGCCGAGCACCAGGCCGCCCGCCAGGAGGGCTCGGAGGCGGCGGGAGCGGAGCCGGATCCTCTCCCGCCGCTGCCTGCGGGTACCCATGGCCCGCTCAGCTCGTCGACGTGGCCGTGAACTCCCAGGTCGCGTTCGTGACCAGGCCGGGTTCGAGCGCGGCGGCGGCCGTGACCGCGACGCACAGCTGCACGGCGGTGCCCGGGGTGGCGGCGGAGGCTCCTTCAGTGAGCGTCACGGCGGTCACGCCCGTCTGTGCGTCGAGCGTGGCCCCGGAGGCGACGGCGGTTCCGGTCGCGCTGGCCGCGTTGCAGGTGGCGCCGGGAGCGAGCGGGTAGATCGCGTAGGACAGATGATCGGTGTTGGAGCTCGCCGCGGGATCCGCGGTCGTGCCCGCGGCGACGAGGCTGGCCCCGGTGGACGTGCCGGCCGCGAGACGCACCCAGAAACCCGCGTAGACGGTGTCGCCGGGCGACATGTTGCCGACGATGCCGGCGGGGAGCGTGAACGCGAGGGTGGCGGCCGTGTCGCCGTCGTCGACGTTGTGGTCGGTGAAGGCCGTGCCGTCGGTCGAGCCCTCCAGGTTGAACGAGCCCGCGGTGAACGTGCCGGTCGCGAACTCGGAGTCGTTCCACGCGGCGAGCGTGACCGCCGCTCCCACTCCGAGGACGAGTCCTCCTGCCAGGACCGCGCGGACCTTTCGCCGGGTCGTGGTCGTCGCCATGTCGTTCCCCCTCCGTCGTCGATCTCGGGGAACGCCGGCGAGCGGAACTCGGAGGATTCTCCCGCGTCCTCGCATCCTCTCCGAGCCCCTCGGACCAGACAAGGCGGATCCGCGCGCAGCCGTGGCACAATCCGCGCAGCCGGGGATCGTCCTGTCAGCGGCGCGACCGGCGGGCGGGCGCGACCGGGGCGAGCACCCGCCGCGCCTCGGCGGCCACCTCGGCGGCGATGGTGTCGAGCAGCGTCGACCGCAGGTTCCACTGCTGCCAGTACAGCGCGACCTTCAGCGTCGGCCCCCCGAGCGCGACCAGTCCGGGCGTCTCCTGCAGCCGAGGGACCATCCCCCAGCCGAGGCCGAGCGACACCGCGATCGCGTAGTCGTGGGACGCGGGGACGTAGTGCCGCGGCACGCCCTGCTGCGTGACGGACATGGCGGCGAGCCACTCGTGCTGCAGCGTGTCGCGACGGTCGAAGTCGACGAACGGCGCGCGGGCGAGAGCGGCGGCGCTCACCCCCTCGGCGAACCACCGGTCCGCGAAGCCCTGCTCCGCCATGGCGCGATACTCGAGCACCCCGAGAGGTGCGACCGAGCATCCGGCCACCGGGGTCTCCTCGCTCGTCACCGCGGCCATCACCGTGCCGGATTCCAGCAGCCGGGCGGTGAAGTTCTGATCGTCCCGGTGCAGGTCGACGTCGATGTCGTGCGTGGCGGAGAGTCGTGCCATCGGCGCGAGGAACCACGTCGCCATCGAGTCGGCGTTCACGGCGAGCGGAACGACGATGCGCCGCTCGGAACCGTCGTCGCCGATGCCCACCCCGGCGAGCGCGTCGTGCTCCAGCAGCGCCACCTGCCTGGCCAGTCGCACCACCGCCTCACCGGCCTCGGTGAGCCGCGCGGGCTTGCTGCGCACGAGCAGGATGCGCCCCAGCTGTTCCTCCAGGCTCTTGAGCCGCTGGCTGACCGCGGACGGCGTGATCCGGAGTCGGCGCGATGCCGCGTCGAGAGTGCCTTCGTCGGCGACGGCGGCCAGGGTCGCGGCGAGCTCCGGATCGATCCTCACATCAGTGATGCTAATGGTTCGGAAGGAATCTTCGCTTTCTCTGATGGTGGTCGCTTCCTAGGCTGGTGCCATGCTCACCGTCCTCGCCGGTCTCGGACTCGGCCTCTCCCTCATCGTGGCCATCGGCGCCCAGAACGTCTTCGTCCTGCGCCAGGGCATCCGGCGGGAGCATGTGCTGGCGGTCGTGATCGTGTGCGCCGTCTCCGACGCCGTGCTGATCGCCGCCGGTGTCGCCGGGCTGGGCTTCCTGCTCCAGGCTGCGCCGTGGCTCGTGGTCGTCGCCCGGGTTGCCGGGGCGCTGTTCCTGTTCGGCTACGGGCTGCTCGCGGCACGGCGCGCCTGGCGCGGCGGTGAGGTGCTGGCGGTCGATGCGTCCTCCCCCGCCGACGGAACGGGGACCGGTCGATCGGCCGGCGGCACCGCGACCGCCACCCGGAGCGGAACACGTCTGGCCCCCGTGCTCCTCACCGTCCTCGCGCTCACCTGGCTCAACCCGCACGTTTACCTCGACACCGTCCTGATGCTCGGGTCGATCGCCGCGACGCACGGCGAGCAGCGCTGGCTGTTCGCCGCCGGGGCCATCCTCGCCAGTGCCCTGTGGTTCACGGCCCTCGGTTTCGGGGCACGCTACCTCGGGCGCTGGCTGCGCACCGAGCGGTCGTGGCGCGTTCTCGACGCGGTGATCGCCGTGATCATGGTCGCGCTCGCCGTGAGCCTGATCCTCCCCGTGTTCGGCGGCTGATCCGGCTCAGGCTCCGTCGATCTGCGCCAGCCGCGCCCGCACCAGCGCGCGCAGCGTCTGCTCCGGGATCGGATGCTCCGGCTGGAAGCGGATCGTCCCCTTGTCCACGCTGGCGCCGGGATGATCGGCCAGCACCGCCGCCACGGCCGCGACCGCGTCGGGACTGAAGGGATACACGCCGATGTGCTTCTTGGCGCGCATCACCGACAGCAGCGGTCTGCCCCCGTGGACGAGGGCGGGCATGCCGTAGCCGGTGCCCTGCTCGGCATCCGGCTCCTCCTCCCGCGCGATCGCGTACACGCGGTCGATCGCCGCGCGGTCCGCGGGGGCGAGCCCGGTCAGGTAGTCGTCGATGGTTCCCACGACCGCATCCTGTCACCGATCGGCGGCGCGCACGAGCCCCGGGTCTCAGGCGCCGTCGAGCGGGCGGAGGATGCGCGTGAGGAACCGCTGCGTGCGCTCGTGTCGCGGGGCGCGGAAGATCTCGGCCGGCGGCCCCTCCTCGACCACCACCCCGCCGTCCAGGAACAGGACGTGGTCGGCGACCTCGCGCGCGAAGCTCAGCTCGTGCGTGACGACCGCCATGGTCCACCCCTCGTCGGCGAGCTCCTTGATCACCAGCAGCACCTCCCCGACGAGTTCGGGGTCGAGCGCACTCGTCGGCTCGTCGAACAGCAGCAGGTCGGGCTTGAGAGCGAGAGCACGCACGATCCCCACGCGCTGCTGCTGCCCTCCCGAGAGCTGATGCGGACGGGCGTCCGCCTTGTCCGCCAGGCCCACCCGGTCGAGCAGGGCCAGGGCCTCGGCCACGACCTCGGCCCTGGGCTGCCGCTGCACACGCCAGGGCCCCTCGATCACGTTCTGCAGCACCGTCAGATGCGGGAACAGGTTGTGGTGCTGGAACACCATCGCGGAGCGATCGCGCAGGGCGAGCCGCTGCTGCTTCTGCGCGCGAGGCCGCGGCCGCTCGGCGGGGGCGAAGTCGAGCTCGGGCCCGCCGTCGACCGTGATGGTGCCGGCGTCCGGCGTCTCGAGGCCGTTGAGCGCGCGCAGCACGGTGGTCTTCCCCGAGCCGCTCGGGCCGATGAGCACCAGCACCTCTCCGCGGTGCAGCGTCAGGTCGATCCCGCGCAGCACCTCGGTGTCGCCGAAGCTCTTGCGCAGTCCGCGGGCGGACAGCAGCGGGACGGGCGTCTGGTCAGTGGGCGACACGGCGGTCGAGCCTCCTCTCCAGGGCGCTCTGGCCGAACGACAGCACCAGGCAGAACACCCAGTACACCAGCGCCGCGGCGAGGTAGATCACCATGAACTCGAGGGTCGTCGCCGCGATCTGCTGCGCGACCTTGAACAGCTCCGTCACCAGGATCAGCGACGTGAGCGAGGTGTCCTTCACGAGCGAGATGAACGTGTTCGACAGCGGGGGCACGGACACCCGTGCCGCCTGCGGCAGGATGATCCGCGTGAGCGTGCGGGTGCGGTTCATCCCGACCGTGTACGCCGCCTCCCACTGCCCCTTCGGCACCGACAGGATCGCGGCCCGCACGACCTCGGCTCCGTACCCGCCCACGTTGAGCGACAGCGCGATGATCGCACTCGGCCACGGGTCGAGCGTGATGCCGATCGACGGCATCCCGTAGAAGATCACGAACAGCTGCACCAGCATGGGCGTGCCGCGGATCACGGAGATGTAGAAGCGCGCGACGCCCGCCACCACCGGATGCACCGAGATCCGCATCAGCGCGACGCCGACCGCGATCAGCAATCCCAGCGCGAACGACACCAGCGCGAGCGGCACCGTCGCCGTCAGGCCCGCCCAGGCGATCGGCCAGAGCGAGTCGAGGAACAGCTGCCAGGGGTTCGCCATCGGTTACTGCGAGACGTCCTCGCCGAAGTACTTCTCGCTGATCTCCGCCAGGGTGCCGTCGGCGCGCAGCTCCTCGAGAGCGCCGTCCACGGCCTCGACGAGCGAGGTCTTGTCCTTCGTGAACACGAACGCCTGCTCGCCGGCGTCCTCGGTCTCCGCCGCGATCTTCAGCCCCGTCGGGCTGTTCGTGGTCTCGTAGTCGAGGAACGTCAGCTTGTCGTTCACGGTCGCGTCCACACGGCCCTGACGCAGCAGCTCCACGGCCTGCGCCCAGCCCTCGACGGCCTCGACCTTGGCGCCGGAGTCGGTCGCCAGCTCGTACCAATTGCTGGTGAGCGACTGGGCCGTGGTCTTGCCGGCCAGGTCGTCGAACGAGCTGATCGAGTCGTCGTCCTCGGCCACCACGATGACGCCGGGCGACACGGTGTAGGGCGCGCTGAAGAGGTACTTCGCCTCGCGCTCGTCGTTGATCGAGACCTGGTTCGCGATCACGTCGAAGCGGCCGGCGTCGAGACCGGCGAAGATCGCGTCCCACTGCGTCTCCTGGAACTCCACCTCGAGGCCCAGCTTGTCGGCGACGGCCTGGATGATCTCGACGTCGTAGCCGGTCAGGTCGCCCGAGCCGCCGTCGTCGTGGAAGCTGAACGGGCGGTAGGTGCCCTCGGTCGCGACCGTGAGCGTGCCGTCCTTCACCAGGCCGAAGTCGGAACCCGCGGTGCTCTCCGCACCGGACGTGCTCGCGGGCGTGGTGGAGCCGCTGCAGGCGGTGAGCGCCGCGGCGGCGACGACGAGTGCGGTGACGGCGATGAGACGACGGGACATGGACCCTCCTGGGGTGAGAGGCGCGGTGCGAGTTTACGCGACCGGCGCGGGACCTCCCCACAGTACGTGCCGTCGCGGGATCCGCCGCATCCGATGACGCTCCGTGTCGACGCGCGGCGGAGGACGCGAAACGCCCCCGGGCGGAACCCGGGGGCGTTTCGGTGAGTCAGGCTCAGATGGCGTTGACGTCCAGCGGGATGCCGGGGCCGAACGTGGTCGACACCGCACCCTTCTGGATGTAGCGGCCCTTCGCGCTCGACGGCTTGAGGCGGACGATCTCCTCGAGCGCTGCGCCGATGTTCTCGTTCAGCTGCTCGGCGGTGAAGGACGCCTTGCCGACGACGAAGTGCACGTTGGCGTGCTTGTCGACGCGGAACTCGATCTTTCCGCCCTTGATCTCCTCGACGGCCTTGGCCGGGTTCGGGGTCACGGTGCCGGTCTTCGGGTTCGGCATCAGGCCACGCGGACCCAGCACCTTGCCGAGACGACCGACCTGGCCCATGAGCTCCGGGGTGGAGACGGCCGAGTCGAACGCGGTCCAGCCGCCGGCGACCTTCTCGATGAGCTCGGCGCCGCCGACCTCATCGGCACCTGCGGCGATCGCGGCCTCGGCCGCGGGGCCCGTGGCGAAGACGATGACGCGGGCGGTCTTACCGGTGCCGTGAGGCAGGATGACGGTGCCGCGCACCATCTGGTCGGCCTTGCGGGGGTCGACGGCGAGCTTCAGCGCGACCTCGACGGTCGAGTCGAACTTCGCCGAACCGGTCTCCTTCGCGAGCGCGACGGCCTCGGCGGGCGTGTAGAAACGGTCTGCCTCGATCTTCTCGGCGGCAGCCTTGTAAGCCCTGGACTTGGTAGCCATGATTATTCTCCTCAGCCCTCGACCGTGATGCCCATGGAACGGGCGGTGCCGGCGATGATCTTCGAGGCGGCCTCGATGTCGTTCGCGTTCAGGTCGGCCTGCTTCTGCTCGGCGATCTGACGGACCTGGTCCTTGGTGATCTTGCCGACCTTGACGGTGTGCGGGGTGGCCGAGGCCTTCTGCACGCCGGCGGCCTTCTTGATGAGCTCCGCCGCGGGCGGGGTCTTCAGGACGAAGGTGAAGCTGCGGTCCTCGTAGACGGTGATCTCGACGGGGATGACGTTGCCGCGCTGCGACTCGGTCGCGGCGTTGTACGCCTTGCAGAACTCCATGATGTTGACGCCATGCTGACCGAGCGCGGGGCCGATCGGCGGCGCCGGGTTGGCGGCACCGGCGTTGATCTGAAGCTTGATCAGGCCGGTCACCTTCTTCTTCGGTGCCATTCTCTTTCCTTTCCTCGAGGCGGATGCGGACACCCGCTTCTCCCACGGACCCGGCATCTCCGGGTCGTGGTCGTCAGCGCGCACGCCGAAGCGGCGCACAAACCATAAGAGTCTACCGCATCCCGCGCCCCGCTTCCGCGCAGGGTCAGGGGTCGCGGTACTGCTCCGCGATCCGCTGCCCGAGCTCGCGCAGGGCTGCACGCACCTCGACCGGTTCGAGCACTTCCACGGCGCCCGTCCACCCGGCGAGCTGCTCGGCCAGAGCGTCCGCACGGTGGGCCCGCACCTCGATCAGTCCCTCGTCGGCATCCATCACCGCGGCCTGGCGCCCGAAGCGGTCGAGCACCGCGCGCACGGCCCAGGCCTCCGCGCGGATCACGGCGCGCGCCTCGCCCCGCAGCCCCTCGACCGTCTCGACCATCCGCTCCCACGCGGCAGGCGCGTCGAAGCCATCCGGCCCTTCCCCCCGCTCGTCGGTGAGGGCGAGATCCGCGATCCGGTCGACCCGGTACGTGCGCAGCCGGTCCACGTCGGCCCCGCCGTTCCGCCCCGGCGCCGCGAGCAGATACCACCGCGGACCGCGGCTGCCGACCACGAGCGGCACCACCTCGACCGGCCGCCCGGCGTCGCCGTAGCCGAAGCGCACCCGGCGGCGCGCAGCGATCGCCCGCTGCAGCTCCGACACCGCCGGCCGCTCCGGCGCATCATCGGGTTCACCCCAGGGCGCATCCCGCACGGTCGACTCCGCCACCCGCTGCGCGCCCTCGCGGAACGGTTCCGGCACGGCATGCATGAGCTTGCGCACCGCGGCCGTGTGCTCCGGCGCGGCGGTGCGGCTCTGGCTGAGCGCGACCAGCAACGACGTCACCTCGCTCTCGGTCAGTCCCGTGAGATCGGTCCGGGCCCCTCCGATCAGGCGCCACCCGCCGCCGCGCCCCCGAGACGGATAGAGGGGCACACCCGCCATGGCGAGCGCCTCCAGGTCGCGGCGCGCGGTGGGCACCGAGACCTCCAGTTCGGCGGCCAGTTCCGCGGCGGTGATCCGGGGGCGGCCCTGCAGGAGCAGCAGAGCCTGGATCAGGCGATCGGCACGGATCGGGAACCTCTTTTCCGAAGTGATCAGAAGGTGATCACTTCACGGTCGAGCATAGAAGAAAAGCCGTTCCCACCAAAGGAGAAGATCCCATGTTTCGTGGTCTCGCCAACCTCAACCTCGTCGCCGAGGACATGCCCGCCGCGATCGACTGGTACACGCGCCTGTTCGACGCCGCGCCGTACTTCACCCGCCCCGAACAGGGGACCCCGCAGTACGCCGAATGGCGCTTCGGCGACGACGACGACGAGTTCGCCCTCATGGACGCCCGCTTCCGCCCCGCCCTGCCGCAGCCGGGAGGCGCGCTCGTGAGCCTGCACGTCGACGACATCCACGCCGAGATGGACCGCCTCGCAGCCCTCGGCGCCACCCCGTTCGACCCCGTCACCCAGCGCGGCGAGGGGTGGTGGTCGGCGTCGGTCAGCGACCCGTTCGGCAATCTCCTCGGCCTGATCCAGAGCCCGCACTGGGCCGCACAGCACGCGAGCTGACCGACGGGTGCGGGGAGACCCGCGGCCGCACGCAGAACGCCCCGCCGGATGAGCCGGCGGGGCGTTCTGATGACAGCAGTGTCAGATCATCTTGGTGACCTGGTCGAACGACAGCTCGACCGGCGTCTCGCGCTCGAAGAGCGAGACGAGGACCGTGAGCTTGCCGCTCTCCGGCTTGATCTCGCTGATCGAACCGGGAAGACCCGCGAACGAGCCCTCCTTGATCGTGATGGTCTCGCCCACCTCGAAGTCGACCTCGGCCGGCAGCGGACGGGCCACGGCGACGCCGCCCTTCGCCGCGATGTTCTTGGCGGTCGGGACGTCCTTCACCTCGACGAGCGACTTCAGCATGTTGAAGGCCTCTTCGAAGCGCAGCGGCGTCGGGTTGTGGGCGTTGCCCACGAAGCCGGTGACGCCGGGGGTGTGGCGCACGACCGACCAGGTGTCCTCCGTGAGCTCCATGCGCACCAGCACGTAGCCGGGGATGCGCACGCGGGTGACCATCTTGCGCTGGCCGTTCTTGATCTCGACCACGTCTTCCATCGGGACCTCGACCTGGTAGATCTCGTCCTCGACCTCGAGCGTCGACTTGCGCTGCTCGATGTTGGCCTTCACCTTGCGCTCGAAGCCCGCGTACGAGTGGATGACGTACCACTTGCCGGGGAGCATGCGCAGGTCCATGCGGAAGGCCTCGTAGGGGTCCTCCTCGGACTCGGCGTCGTCCTCCTCGGACTCGGCTGCGGGACGGTCGTCCTCGCCGTTCACGTCGGGACCGTCGTACGGGGTGACCTCGTCGGCCGCCTCGGCCTCCTGCTCGGCGGCCTCCTCGGCCACGGAATCGTTGAGGACCTCGGCGGCGGCCTCGGACTCCGCCGCTTCGTCCAGGTTGAGAGCGTCGTTCACGATCGCGTCCGCCTCCGGGTCGTCGATGTCGATGTCGATGTCGTCCGTGTCGTCCTCGCCGTCCTCGTCTTCGACGTGGACCGCGACGTGCTCGGCAGAGGTGACCGAGAACTCCTCAGCGGCGAGCACGTTGCCCTCCTGGGCCTCGTCCTCCTCGCTGGACTGCTCTGCGGCGGTCGCCCAGTCGGCGTCGTCGGAATATCGTTCAGACACGTTGCTTCTTCTCCATAGCTGCGGCTGCCGCCGCGGGGGTCATCAGCCAGGGATACCGAACACGTAGTGGGTCAGGAGCCCGAAGACGTAGTCGAGACCGTAGACGATGCCCATCACGATCACGACGAAGACGAGCACCACACCCGTGAACTTGAACAGCTCCTTGCGGGTCGGGGTGACGACCTTGCGCAGTTCGGCGATGACCTGGCGGATGAACAGGGCGATGCCCCCGAAGAACCGGGAGAAGGGGTTGCCCTTCTTCTGGCGCGTGGCGCCGGCCGCGACGACCTCGCCGCGCGGTTCGTCCTGATCCATCCTGAATGTACCTTTCGTGTGCCAGCGTTGCACTGACGCGCAGGGCGGACAGGAATCGAACCTGCAACCTGCGGTTTTGGAGACCGCTGCTCTGCCAATTGAGCTACCGCCCTAGAGACCCGGAGGCCTCGGGGTGCCCTCCCATCCCCGCGCTGCGCCGAGATCCGAAGACCCGAGGCACGGCGAAAGAATGCAGAGAACAACTGCTCCACAAGCATACGGCATCCGCCCGACGGTGCCGAACCGGGCTCGATATACGGGTTGTTGCTAGGCTCGGCGAGCGGATGCCGGCGAGAAGGGGCGCGTGTGGGTGGGGATGTGCAGCAGTTCCAGGTGGATCTGCGCGGAGTCGTCGATCTGCTGAGCAGGCACATCTACTCGAGCCCCCGCGTCTACCTGCGCGAGCTGCTGCAGAACGCCCGCGACGCGATCACCGCCCGTCGCGAGGTCGACGGCGGCGGCGGGCGCATCCGCATCACGCCGCTCACCGCGCAGACCGGCGAGTTCGTGCTCCGCGACGACGGCGTCGGCCTGACCGCCGCCGAGGTCGCCGACCTGCTCGCCACGGTCGGCCGCAGCTCGAAGCGCGACATCTTCGACCTCCCCCGCAGCGACTACCTCGGGCAGTTCGGCATCGGACTCCTCAGCTGCTTCATGGTCGCCGACACCATCGTCATCCGCTCGCGCAGCGCCCGAGGCGGCGCGGCCGTGGAGTGGACGGGCAGCGCCGACGGCACGTTCCAGGTGGTCGAGCTCGACGACGATCTCCCGGTCGGCACCAGCGTGCACCTCGTACCGCGGTTCGACGCCGACGAGCTGCTCCGGCCCGCCGCCGTGCACGAGCTCGCCACCACGTTCGGCGAGTTCCTCCCCGTGCGGGTCACGATCGACACCGGCGCCGGAGACGTCGACATCACGCGCGAGCCGCCGTTCCTCTCCCCCGCCGACGACCCCGAGGCGGCCGTCGCCTACGGGCGGGACCTGCTCGGCGCGAACCCCCTCGACGTGATCGAGCTCGGCGAACCGGGGACAGGCACGCGCGGTCTCGCCTACGTGCTCCCCTACGCACCCCCGCCCGGCGCGCGCCAGGCCACCCGCATGTACCTCGGCCGCATGCTGCTGTCCGAGCGCGTGGACGACGTGCTGCCCGACTGGGCGTTCTTCGTGCGGGCGGTCGTCGACTCCACCGGCCTCGCCCCCACCGCGAGCCGGGAGTCCCTCGTGGAGGACACGGCCCTGGAGCACGTGCGCGAGCAGCTCGGCGCGGGGATCCGCCGCTGGGTGCTCGAGCTCGGACTGCGCGAGCCGCACCGCCTCGCACAGTTCGTGGCGGTGCACGAGGTCGGTCTCAAGTCGCTCGTGCGCCACGACGAAGAGCTGGCGCGGTTCATCACCCGGTGGCTCACCGTCGAGACCACGCACGGCACGCTGCGCATCGGCGACCTGGTCGAGCGCTACCCGCACATCCGCTACGCGCAGACCGTCGACGAGTTCCGCCAGGTCGCCGGGATCTCGCCCGGCGACGAGGTGCTGGTCAACGGCGGCTACCTGTACGACGCGGACCTCGTGCGCCTGCTGCCCGAGCTGTACCCCGCCGTCACCGTGGAGAAGGTGGACGTCGCCGGCGAGCTCGACCGTCTCGATCCCCCGCCCCTGGACGACCGCGACGCCGCCGTGGCGCTCGAGACCCGCGCGGGGGCCGTGCTCGCCGCCTCCGACTGCGCCGTCGTCGTGCGCTCGATCGACCAGCCCGCACTCACCGGGCTGTACGTCGCCGACCCCGAGGTGCTGCGCGCGATCGACCGCGGCCGCACCAGAGGGGTCGCCGGGGCACTGTGGGGCGGCGTGCTCGACCGCATCGACCAGACGCTGTCCGCCGCCCGCGACGACGACCTCACCGCACGGCTGTGCCTGAACTGGTCCAACCGCGTGGTGCGCGCCCTGGTGCGCGTCGAGGACGACGCCGTGTTCGCCCGCACCGTGCAGCTGCTCTACATCCAGGCGCTCCTCGCCGGCCACCATCCGCTCCGTGACGCCGACCGGGCGCTCATGACCAGCGCGCTGGCCGACCTCGTCTCGCTCTCCGCCGGCATCGAGGGGGACTCCCTCCCCTTCGGCGACGCCCGCTGACACTCCACCGAAAGGCTCCCATGGCACGTCCGAAGAAGCGCTTCCAGCAGCTCATCGAGGAGATCGACCGCACCCCGTGGGGTCCGGAGGAGCAGGCCCTCGTCGCGGAGGCCGTGGCCCTCGCAGTCGAGCTCGGCGACGAGCGCCTGGAGTACGAGGCCCGCATGCGGCAGACCGCCTCGGCCAACATGGTCGGCGCCACCGACGTGATGCTCAACTCCTTCGCGTGGTGCCTCGCCCACCACGACGCCGACCCGCAGCGCTTCCCCGCCGACCTCGACAACGGCGGCGCCGACCTCATGTGGCAGTTCAAGTGGATGGCCTCGTCGCTGCGGTCGTCCCCCGCGTTCTCGCAGGAGCAGATCGCCGCCGTGCTCGACGACATGGAGGCCCACTACCGCGCCGCGGGCCTCGGCCTCAGCGGCGTGCTCACCGCCCGGTTCGAGGACGCGTGGGACGCCGGCCGGATGGACGACGCCGAGGCGCTGCGCGTGCAGCTGGAGGCCACACCCCGCGACGACCACAGCCACTGCGACGCCTGCGGCCGCAGCCAGTTCGCGGGCTTCTTCGCCGACACCGACCGCGACGCCGACGCCATCCGCCTGGTCGAGGAGATGATCGAGGGCGGCTTCTCGTGCGGCGAGGAGCCCGAGCACGCGCTCTCCCGCGTCCTCCTCCCCTACCTCCGCGCCGGACGCCTGGAGGACGCGAAGACCGCCCACCTGCGCAGCTACCGCCTCGCGAAGGACAACCCCGACAACCTCCGCATCGTCGCCAACAACATCGTGTTCGCGGCCGTCACCGGCAACGAGGCGCGTGCCCTCGCCCTGATCGAGCGGCACATCGGATGGCTCGCGCACGACGGCCTGAACGTCGACGCGCACTTCGCGGCCCTCACCGCCTTCGCCGTCGCACTGGACAGGGTCGTGGCGACCGGGCACGGCGACACCCCCGTCCGCGGTGCGGACGCCCCCGCCCTCGTCGGGCTCTTCGGAGAGCACGACGGCGCGTGGACCGCGGCCGAGCTCGCCACCGCCGCCTGGACGGCCGCCGAGCGCATCGGCGCGCAGTTCGACGAGCGCGACGGAACGGACGGGCACGCGCGGAGCCTCGCCCGCTCGCGCCGCCTGGCCGACGAGAGCTGGGACGTGCCGATCCGCTCCGACGCCTTCGTCGCCACCGCACCGGCCACGACCCCGACGGACGCGGACGGCTGGTTCGACCGCGCGATGCAGCTCGCCCAGTTCGGCGCCGAGCACGAGACGCTCGACGCCCTCCCCCGTGCGCTCGAGGTGACCGACCCCGGCAAACGCGCACAGCTGCTGTCGATGCGCCTGGGGATCCTCGTGGCGCTCGACCGCATCGAGGAGGCGGAGCAGGTGCTGCCCGAGCGCATCGCCGCGCTGCGCGACGCCGGCCGCGACGTGCAGGCCGAGCTGGAGCTGCGCCTCGGCCTCGCCACGTTCGGGCTCGACACCGACGACACCAGGGCCGCCCTGGAGGAGGAGCTGGCCGCCGCCGAGCGCCTTCCGGCGTGGTCGCGCGGAGACCTCGCCATCAGCCGCGCCTCGCTGCACCTGCACGCCGACGAGCCCGACGCCGCGCTCGACCTCGCCGAGCACGCCGCCCGCGCGTTCGCCGAGGCCGAGGACACCCGGCTGTCGAACACCACCACGCTCGTCGCCATCGGGGCCGTGCTCTCCAAGGGCGACCTGGAGGCCGCGACCGCTCTGCTCGACCGATTCCTCGCGCAGGACGACCTCTCCGCCGGGCATCGCGCCCAGGCGCTGCAGACCAGGGCCCGGGTGCGCGGAGGGACGGGCGAGCACCTCGACGGCGCCGCGGACGCCGACGAGGTCTGCCGCCTCCTCGCCGAGCTGGGCGCCACACGGGCCCTCGCCGACGCGCACGTGCTCGCCGGGGCACTGTGGGAGGACGCCGACCACCCCGACCGCGCCGTTTCGCGCTACCGCCTCGCCTCGCGCCTGCGCGCCGAGGCCGGAGGCGACGCGACCGGCGTCGACTTCCGGCTCGCCCGCGCCATGCTGCGCTCGGGCGACGCCCAGGAGGCGGCCGAGCTGTTCGGCGACGTGCTGCAGCGCGAGGAGCAGGCCGACGTGGCCCCCGCCTCCCGCGGCATGACCGCCACCCTGCTCGCGCGCGCTCTGGCCGAGTCGGGCGAGTTCGGACAGGCGGTGGGCGTGCACGGCTACGCCGCCGAGCTGTTCGGCGAGGGCGCGGAGCACGCCGACCAGGCGATGGCGATGACCGAGCAGGCGAAGATCCTCGCCCGCTTCGAGGAGCACGACGACGCCATCCGCCTCCTGGAGGGCGCGGCCGAGATCGTCCGGGGCGCGCCGGAAGCGGTCGGCGCCCTCAGCGAGGTGCTCCACAGCCTGGGTCAGGCCTACGGCGGACGCGGCGACGAGCGGGCGTTCGCCCTGTTCGACGAGGTCGCCGCCCTCGCGCAGCAGCACGAGGCCGGGTGGCTGCACGCCGACGTGACGGACTCCCGCGCCCGCGCGCTCGCGCAGCTCGGACGGATCGACGAGGCCGTGGCCGCCGCGCTCACCGCCGCGGACGCGTTCGCGGAGCTGGGCGACCCGGGCTCCGCCGGAGGCTCCGAGCTGTTCGCCGCCCGGGTGCTCGCGGGCAACGAGCGCGCCGCCGACGCGGTCGCGGTCTACCGCAGCGCCCTGGAGCACGCCGAAGGCTTCCCGCCGCTGCGTCAGGTCACCGCGCTCGAGCTCGGCGACGTGCTCGAAGGGCTCGGCCGCCACGGCGAGGCGGCCGAGGTGCGGGCGCTGCTGGAGAGCTGAGCCCGCACCCCGGCGCGGCCGGAGGCGTCAGAACAGCTGGCGCCAGTTCGCCCGCGCCAGATCGAGGAGCTCGTCGCCGCGGCCCGACATGACCGTGCGGATCGCGTACAGCGCGAACCCCTTCACCTGCGCCGCCTCGATCGCGGGCGGCATCGAGAGCTCCTGACGCTCGGTGACCACGTCGAGCAGGGCGGGACCGTCGTGCGCCAGCACCTCGCGGACGGCGTCCGGCAGCTCGTCGCTGCGCTCCACCCGGCGGGCGAAGATCCCCATGGCTTCGGCGATGGCGGCGAAGCTCGGGTTGTCCAGTCCGGTGCCGTACGTGACGAACCCGGCGGCCTTCATCTCCAGCTCCACGAAGTTCAGCGAGGAGTTGTTCACCACGATGGTCTTCACGGGCAGGCGGTTCTGCGTGAGCGTGAGCAGCTCACCCAGCATCATCGACAGCCCGCCGTCGCCCGCGAGGGCCACGACCTGGCGCTGCGGGTGGGCGACCTGGGCCCCGATGCCGTGCAGCAGCGCGTTCGCCATCGAGCCGTGCGTGAACGAGCCGATCAGTCGACGGTGCTCGGTCATCGTCAGGTAACGCGCCGCCCACACCGTCGGCGACCCCACGTCGGCCGTGAAGATCGCGTCGTCCGCGGCCTGCTCGTCGAGCAGCCGCGCGAGGTACTGCGGGTGGATCGGACGGTCGCCCTTCGCCGGGACCGCGAGCTCGTCGAGCTTCTTGCGCGTCTTGCGGTAGTGCGCCGTCGCGTCGTCGAGGTGCGTGCGGTCGTCCTTGCGGGCGAGGCGCGGCAGCAGGGCCTCCGCGGTGGCGCCGACGTCGCCCACGAGTCCGAGGTCGAGCGGGTGGCGCTTGCCGAGCTGCGAGCCGCGGATGTCCACCTGGATCGTGGTCGCGTGGTCGGGGTAGAACTGCTCGTACGGGAAGTCGCTGCCGAGCACGAGCAGCGTGTCGGCGGCCTCCATCGCCCGGTAGCCGGACGCGAACCCGAGCAGACCGGTCATGCCGACGTCGAACGGGTTGTCGTACTCGATGAACTCCTTGCCGCGCAGCGCGTGCACGATCGGCGCGCCCAGACGGTCGGCCAACGCGATCACCTCGTCGTGCGCGCCCTCGACGCCGGCGCCGGCGAGGATCGTGACGCGCTTCGCGGCATTCAGCAGCGTGGCCGCCTGCTCCAGTTCCGCCCCGCTCGGTGCCACCACCGGCCGGGCGCGGCGGACCACGACGGCGCGGTCATCCTCGATCTCCGCCAGCGCCACATCGCCAGGGATCACCAGCACCGCGACACCGCGCTGCTCGATCGCCGCCCGCATCGCGATCTCCATCAGCCGCGGCATCTGCTTCGGGTCCGCCACGTACTCGACGTACACGCTGCACTCGCGGAACAGCTCCTGCGGGTGCGTCTCCTGGAAGTAGCCGGTGCCGATCTCGGTCGTCGGGATGTGCGCCGCGATCGCCAGGACGGGCACGCGGGAACGCTGGGCGTCGTACAGCCCGTTGATGAGGTGCAGGTTGCCCGGCCCGCACGAGCCGGCGACGACGGCGAGCTCACCCGTGGTGCCCGCGTCCGCGGCGGCCGCGAACGCCGCGGACTCCTCGTGGCGCACGTGCACCCAGCGGATGCGGCCGTCCTTGCGCAGCGCGTCCGTGAATCCGTTGAGCGAATCCCCGGGGATGCCGTAGACCCGATCGATCCCGTTGGCGTGCAGAGTCTTGACGATGTTCTCAGCGACGTTGGCCATACCCCGACCCTACGCCCGCCCCTCCGCCCTGGTGCCGGGGTTGACGCGGGCCGGTCAGTACTCCTGGGGGCCGTCGCGCTCCGGCTCGGGATCACGGTGGAACGCGCGTCCCGACACCGAGGCGGGTGCGATGCGGATGAACACCCGCTTGACGGTCGGGATCCACGGGCGCAGCCCCGCGGCCTCGGCGCGCGCGACATCGGCATCGGTCTCCAGCGCCGCGGCGTGCCCGCGCACGACCACGCTCCACGCGTCGACGTCGGTGTGGTCGTCGACCTCGAACAGCACATCGGCGTTCGCGGTCAGTTCGAACAGCTTGCTCCCCGGAGCGGTGCGGAACACGATGCCATCCCCGTCGACCGCGTAGTTGATCGGGAAGATGTCGATCGTGTCGCCGATGTGGGTCACGAGGCGTCCGAGCTCCTGTCCGCGCAGGCGCTCCCAGCTCTCGGCATCGGTCAGGGTCCGGACGGGGTCGCTGTGCACACTCATGCCGCCATTGTCACCCACGGACCCGCCGGCTGGACAGCACCCGTCCGAACGTCACAGGTCCGGACGCGACAGTGCCCGGGGGCCGATCGACCCCCGGGCACCGTCACCGCGTCGGACTCAGCCGATGCGGATGAGCTTCTTGTTGACGAACTCGTCGGCGGCGAGGTGTCCGAGCTCACGCGCGGTGCCGCTGCGCTTGATGCCACCGAACGGCAGCTCCGGGCTGTCGGCGAGAACCAGGTTGACGTACACCATGCCGGCCTCGATCTTGTCGGCCACCCGCTCCGCCTGGGCCTCATCGGTCGTGAAGACGTACGAACCGAGCCCGAACGTGGTGTCGTTGGCCAGCTGCACCGCGGCGTCCTCGTCGGCCACGCGGTACACGACGGCGGCGGGGCCGAACAGCTCCTCCCGGTACACGTCCATCTCCGGCGTGACGTCGGCGAGCACGGTCGGCGCGAAGAACGCCCCGTCGCGCGTGCCCCCGGTCAGCAGCGTGGCGCCCTGGGCGACCGCGGTGTCGATCTGCTTCTGCAGGTTCTCCGCCGCCGCCTCCGACGACACCGGTCCGAGCACGGTGTCGTCCTGCGTGGGGTCGGTCGCCTCGACGGCCGCCATCGCCGCCGTGAACTTCTCCACGAACGCGTCGTACAGCTCGTCGACGATGATGAAGCGCTTGGCGCCGTTGCACGCCTGACCGTTGTTGTCGAGGCGCGCGTCCACGCCGGCCTGGACCGTCGCGTCGAGGTCGTCGGTCGAGAGCACGAGGAACGGGTCGGAGCCGCCGAGCTCCAGCGCGACCTTCTTGAGGTGCCGTCCGGCGACCTCGGCCACCGCCGCCCCCGCACGCTCCGAGCCGGTGAGCGAGACGCCCTGCACGCGCGGGTCGGCGATCATGTCGGCGATCTGCTCGTTCGTGGCGAGCACGTTCTGGTACGCGCCCTTCGGGAACCCGGCGTCGTGGTAGATCGCCTCGATCGCGCTCGACGACTCGGGGCACTGCGGCGCGGGCTTCAGCAGGATCGTGTTGCCGACGATCAGGTTCGGCGCCGCGAAGCGCACGATCTGGTAGGCCGGGAAGTTCCACGGCATGATGCCCACGAGCGGCCCCAGCGACGACCGGCGGATGATCGCCGAGCCGTCACCGAGGATCGTGATGGGCTGGTCGGCCATGATGTCCTCGGCCTGATCCGCGTAGTACTCGGCGATGTCGGCGGCGAAGTCGACCTCGCCGAGCGCGGCCTCGCGCGGCTTGCCCATCTCGCGCACGAACACGTCGGCCAGCTCCTCGCGGCGCTCGCGATGCAGCTCGGCGGCGCGGCGCAGCAGCTGTGCGCGCTCCGCGACCGTGGTCGAGCGCGACCACTCGCGGTGCGCCTCGTCGGCGGCCGCGACCGCCTCTTCGATCTGCGCATCGGTGAACGTGTCGTACGTGGCCAGGGTCTCGCCGGTGGCGGGATTGACGACGGCGTAGTCGGTCATGTCTCCTCCTCTTGCCGTCCGGTCAGGAGACCGGGATCAGCGTGTACTTGGTGGACAGGTACTCGTGGATGCCCTCGAAGCCGCCCTCGCGTCCGACACCGGACTGCTTGACGCCGCCGAACGGAGCCGCCGCGTTGGAGACCACGCCCACATTGAGTCCCATCATGCCGGTCTCGAGCGCGTCGATCATGCGCTGACCGCGCTGCAGGTTCTCGGTGAACACGTACGACACCAGGCCGTACTCGGTGTCGTTCGCGAGCCGCACGGCCTCGTCCTCGGTCTCGAACGTGGCGATCGCGAGCACCGGGCCGAAGATCTCCTCGCGCAGGATCGCGCTGCCGGCCACGACATCGGTGAGGACCGTCGGCTCGTAGAACGTGCCGGTGCCCTCGAGCGCCTTGCCGCCCGCGAGCAGGGTCGCGCCGCGCTCCACGGCGTCGTCCACCAGCTCTCCGGCCTTGGCGACCGCGTCCTCGTCGATGAGCGGGCCGATCGCCACGCCCTCCTCGGTGCCGCGACCGATCTTCATCGCGTTCACGCGCTCGGTCACCCGCTTGGCGAACTCGCCCGCCACGTCACGGTGCACGATGAAGCGGTTGGCCGCCGTGCACGCCTGGCCGATGTTGCGGAACTTCGCGGCGAGAGCGCCCTCCACGGCCTTGTCGAGGTCGGCGTCGTCGAACACCACGAACGGCGCATTGCCGCCGAGCTCCATCGACACGCGCAGCACGCCCTCGGCCGCCTGCGCGATGAGCTTGCGGCCCACCTCGGTCGACCCCGTGAACGACAGCTTGCGCAGCCGCGGGTCGGCGATGATCGGCGCCGACAGGGCGCTGGACTTCGAGGTCTGCACCACGTTGACGACGCCGGCGGGGAGCCCCGCCTCCTCCAGCAGCTTCGTGAAGAAGATGGTCGTGAGCGGCGTGAGTGCCGGGGGTTTGATGACCACCGTGCACCCGGCGGCGAGCGCCGGCGCGATCTTGCGGGTGGCCATCGCGAACGGGAAGTTCCACGGGGTGACGAAGAACGACGGCCCGACGGGGCGCTGCGACACGATCATGTGCCCGGTGCCCTCCGGGTTCAGACCGTAGCGACCGCTGATGCGCACGGCCTCCTCGCTGAACCAGCGGAGGAACTCGCCGCCGTACGCGACCTCGCCGCGCGCCTCGGCGAGCGGCTTGCCCATCTCCAGGGTCATCAGCAGCGCCAGGTCTTCCTTGTGCGCCTGCACCAGGTCGAACGCGCGGCGCAGGATCTCGCTCCGCACGCGCGGAGCGGTGGCGGCCCACTCGTCCTGAGCGGCCACCGCGGCGTCGAGCGCGCGGATGCCGTCGGCGGGCGTGGCGTCGGCGATCGTGCGGATCACCTGGTTCGTGGCCGGGTCCTTGACGTCGAACGTGGCGCCGGTCTCGCCGTCGATCCACTGTCCGCCGATGAAGAGTCCAGTGGGGATGCTGTCGAGCAGCGCCTGCTCGGTCTGAGTGCTCATGGGTTCTCTTTCTGTGAGTGGGGGCTAGGGGCGACGACGCCGGCTCGGCGGCGCGTCGATGCTCAGCGTCTGTCCGCGGAAGAACGCCGGGCGGCGGATCGCGTTCCAGATCATCACCGCGATGCCCACGACGATGATCAGCATCCCGAGGATGAACACGATCCCGACGCCGCCGATCTCCGACCCCGAGCCGTAAGCCGGGTCCATCGAGTCGATCAGCGTGGTGAAGAACAGGATCGCGAGGATGATGCCACCCACCAGCGGGAACAGGAACGTGAAGAAGACGTTGCGCGTGGAGTCGAACCACTGCTTGCGGAAGTACCAGACGCACGCGAACGCGGTGATGCCGTAGTAGAAGCAGATCATCATGCCGAGCGTGAGGATCGTGTCCCACAGGGTGTCCTCGCTGACCACGCGCATGACCGCGTAGAACGCCGAGGCGACGATGGCCGAGACGATCGTGGCGTAGCCGGGGGTGAAGAACCGCGGGCTGACCTTCGCGAACGACTTCGGCAGGGCGCCGTAGTGGCCCATCGCGAGCAGGGTGCGCGCCGGACCGACGAACGTCGACTGCAGCGACGACGCCGAGCTGGTGAGCACCGCCAGCGACACGAGGAACGCGAGCGGCCCGAGGATCGGTCCGGAGAGGTGGAAGAACACGTTCTCCTGGATGTCGCCGTTGCCGAGGCCGAGCTCGCCCGTGCCCACGCCCGCGAACATGATCATCGCGACGGCGAGGAGCAGGTACAGCGAGACGATCGTGAGCACGGTGACCGTGGCCGCGCGGCCCGGCGTCTTCTCCGGGTCCTTCGTCTCCTCGTTCATGGTGAGCGTGACGTCCCAGCCCCAGAAGATGAAGATCGACAGGGAGAGACCGGCCGCCACGGCGCTGAACGACGAGATCGCGAACGGGTTGAACCAGTTGAGGTCGAACGGCTGGTAGTCGAAGCCGTTGCCGCTCACGGCCTGGACGATCGCGGCGACCGCGAAGAACACCAGCACCAGGATCTGGAAGCCCACCAGCCAGTACTGCAGCTTCTGGGTCGTCTGCATGTCGCGGTACGACACCCACGTCGCCCCCAGCATGAACAGCAGGCACACGCCGATGTTGATCCACGTCACCCCGGCCAGGTCGGCGATCCCGGCGTTGCCCGTGATCTGCGACAGCAGCAGGAACAGGAAGTCGACGGCGACCCCGGCGAGGTTCGACAGCACCAGGATCGTCGCGACGACCAGGCCCCAGCCGGCCATCCAGCCCACCCAGGGTCCGAACGCGCGGGCGGCCCAGGTGAAGGACGTGCCGGAGTCGGGCATGCGGTTGTTGAGCTCGCGGTAGCCGAAAGCCACCAGGAGCATCGGGATGAAGCCGACGAGGATGATCGCCGGGATCTGCGCGCCCACCTCGGACGCGGTGGGGCCGACGGCGGCCGTGAACGTGTAGGCGGGGGCGATGCACGAGATGCCGATCACGACGGCGCCGATGAGGCCGACGGTGCCGGCACTCAGGCCCTTCGTGGAGATGCCGGTCGTGACGCCGGATGCGGGCTCCGTCGCCCGGTTGGTGCTGCTCATCAGCGGTCTCCTGCTTCGTTGCGGGTGCGCGGGACGACGATCATGGGAACGGGCAGCTCGTGCAGCATCTTCGCCGCCGTGGAGCCCAGGAACAGACGGCGCGGCTGTGCCAGGCGGCTCGAGCCGACCAGCACCACCTCGCCGGGGAGCCAGGAGAGCCCGGCGACGGCGTCTTCGACCGTCTCGCCCGGTGCCTCCTCGACGACGGCGCCCAGGCCGTCCGGCAGCTGCTCGGCAGCGACCGCGAGCACCCGGTGGGCGTGCTCGCTGCCGGCCAGGCGGATCGCGCCGGTGTCGAGGCCCGGCGGCACGTCGAACGGCACGAGCGACACCAGCCGCAGGGAGACCTCGGCCGCCCCGGCGAGGGCGACGGCCTGGTCGAGCACGCCCTCCGCACCCGGGCGCGTACCGACCGCGACCGTGACGCGCGGGAGCACGTGGTCGTCCTGCTGCGCGAGCCCCGACGGCGCGAGGGCGACCGGGATCGGCGAGGAGTGCAGCAGCTCGGACGCGACGCTGCCGAGGCGGTGACGGCCGAAGAGGCCGCCGCCCGCGGTGCCGATCACGATCACGCTCGCGTCGAACTCCTCGCCCGCCGCGATGAGCCCCTCCGCGAACGACTCGGAGAAGCGCACGTGGCCGCTGCGCACCAGCTCCTGCGGGAGCCGCACGACCGCGTCCTGCAGCCACTTCCGTGCCTGCGTGCGGATCACGTCCTCATACGCGCGCTCCGGCGGGACGGCCGCGCTGCGGGTGCCCTCGGTGGGGAGCACGATCACCAGGTGCAGCGTCGCGCCGATGCTGCGGGCCAGCCGGGCGCCCAGCGCCGCGGCGTCCGCCCCCGCGTCCGTCGCCGTGTAGCCGACGACGACCGAGCCGGTCATCAGCCGATGCTCTCGGGAGCGCCGGCCTCGCGGCGGGCGTCGACGATGTTCGCCGCGACGAGGTGGCCCATGCGGATCGCCCCGTCGACGTGCTGGTAACCCGCTCCGGCCATGTCGCTGCAGGCGAAGTGGATCGGTCCGACCGGCGTGCGCAGGTCGGCGCCGTAGCGGTGCAGCCCGCCGAGGTCGAAGCTCGCGGCGTACGCGCCCCGCGTCCACTCCTCGCTGCCCCAGTCGCTCTCGTAGTACACGACCGGGTTCTTGGCCTCCGGGCCGTAATAGTGCGACAGCGACTCGAGGATGCGCTCCTTGCGCTCCTCGGCCGACAGCTCGAACACGCCGTCGGCGTTGGCATCGGAGACGAAGCCGACCAGGGTGCCGCGCTCGTCGCCGTGGTTGGTGTTGTCGTACGCCTCGTGCGAGAGCTCGTACGGGCTGAACGCCGTGCCGCTCAGGCCCTGCTCGCGCCAGAACGGCCGGTCGTAGACGGCGTGCACCTTGATGACGAAGCCCATCGACAGGTGCTGGTGCAGCTGGTGCTGGCGACGCGGCAGCGGCGGGACGAAGGAGATGCGGTTGTAGAGGATGGGGGCGTGCGCGAGGATCGCGTACCGTGCGCGGACCGTGAGGTCGTCGGTGGTCGCCACGATCCCGTCATCCGACCACTCCAGGCTGCGGACGGGCTGGTTCAGCAGCACGTCCTCCCCCAGGCGCTCGGCGAGACGCAGCGGCACCTGCTGCAGGCCTCCGACCACGCGCTTGTCGAGGATGAAGTCGGCGTCAACGAGGTTCGAGTAGGAGCCGGCCGAGGCCGCCATGAGCAGCGACTGCAGCAGCGAGAAGGAGTGCGTCGGCTTGGTCAGCATCGCCGAGCCGGTAGCGAAGGCGAGGTTGCGTACGGCCTCGTCGTCGTCGGTCTGCGAGCGCAGCCAGGCGTCCCACGAGATGGAGTCCCACTCCGCCGCGTTCGGGTGCTCCCACGGCTTGTCCGGGTCGATCTCGGCCACCAGGGCGTCGAGGATGCCGGTGATGCGGGCGATCACGGCCTCGGTCTCCGGCGACACCGGGAACATCTCGCCCGTGAAGCGGTGCGCCTGACCGTCGGGGCCGACGTAGACGCTGTCGCCCTCGCGGTAGCGGCTGTAGGTCTCGAGCCCGAGCTCCTCGATCGCGTCCTTCAGGGCGTCCTGGTCGGGCGACACCCACTGGCCGCCGATCTCGAGCATGGCGCCGTCGATCACGTCGGTCCACAGCCGGCCGCCCACGCGGTCGCGGGCCTCCAGCACGGCGACCGACAGGCCGGCCTTGCGCAGATCGTTGGCGGCCGTGAGCCCTGCGGCTCCGGCGCCGACGATCAGCACGTCGCGAGTGATCTCAGCCATCTGCAACTCCTTCGTCGTCGGGGGATGTGGGGGATGAAGTACCGGCCGCGTCCCGAAATCCCCCGATCCGGGGACGCGGCCGGACAGCGGGGTCAGGCCGAGGCGAGCGCCTGCGCGACGACGTCGAGGCCCTCGTTCAGCAGCTCGTCGCCGATCGACAGCGGCGGCAGGAAGCGGATGACGTTGCCGTAGGTGCCGCACGTGAGCACGATCACGCCCTGCGCGATGCAGGCCTTCGCGACCGCGGCGGTGAGCGCGGCGTCGGGGGCCTTGGTCTCGGGGTCGACGAACTCTGCTGCGACCATCGCGCCGTGTCCGCGCACGTCGCCGATGCGGGCGTCGTCGGACTGCAGCGCGGTGAGGCGGCCGATGAGGATCTCGCCGATCTCGCGGGCGCGCTCGATCACGCCGTCGTTCTCGAACACGTCGATCGCGGCGAGGGCCGCGGCGCACGCGATCGGGTTGCCGCCGTAGGTGCCGCCGAGGCCGCCCGAGTGCGAGGCGTCCATGATCTCGGCGCGACCGGTGACCGCGGCCAGCGGCAGGCCGCCCGCAATGCCCTTGGCCGTGGTGATGAGGTCGGGCTCGATGCCGAAGATCTCGCTGGCGAACATGTGGCCCGTGCGGGCGAAGCCGGTCTGCACCTCGTCGGCGATGAAGACCACGCCGTTCGCGCGGCACCACTCGACGATCGCGGGGAGGAAGCCCTCGGCGGGGACGATGAAGCCGCCCTCGCCCTGGATCGGCTCGATGATGACGGCGGCGAGGTTGTCCGCGCCGATCTGCTTCTCGAGCTGCAGGATCACGCGGGCCGCGGCCTCTGCGCCCTCGAGGCCGTCGCGGAACGGGTACGACATCGGGGCGCGGTACACCTCGGGGGCGAACGGGCCGAAGCCGCTCTTGTACGGCATCGACTTGGCCGTCAGCGCCATCGTGAGGTTGGTGCGGCCGTGGTAACCGTGGTCGAACGCCACGACGGCCTGGCGTCCGGTGTGCTTGCGGGCGATCTTGATCGCGTTCTCGACCGCCTCGGCGCCCGAGTTGAACAGCGCGCTCTTCTTGGCGAAGTCGCCGGGGGTGACCCGGTTCAGCGCCTCGGCCACGCCGACGTACGACTCGTAGGGCGAGATCATGAAGCAGGTGTGGGTGAACTGCGCGGCCTGCGCGGCGACGGCCGCGGCGACCTTCGGGTGCGCGTTGCCGACCGTGGTGACGGCGATGCCGGAGCCGAGGTCGATGAGCGAGTTGCCGTCGGCGTCGACGACCACTCCGCCGCCCGCGGCGACGGCGGCGACCGGCACGGTGTGGCCGACACCGGCGGCGACGGCGTCGGCCTTGCGGGCGAGGACCTCGGCCGAGCGCGGGCCGGGGAGTTCCGTGACGAGGCGACGCTCCTGCGGGAGGTCGGGGCCGCCGAGGGGGGTTGCGGGTGCTGCGGTGTCGAGGAGTGCCATGTCGCGAGCGTACGACCGCCGCCGGGAGGGTCGCATTCGCCGGCTTGTACAATCTGAGCAGCGGATCCGCCACCTCGTACAAACCGGAAGCCCATGGCCCCCACCGACGCCCCCACGCTGCGGTCCCTGCTCCAGCGCAGGGACCTCGGCCTGACGCTCGTGTCCGACGAGCACGCGCTGCCCGACGGCGCCCTCGACCGGCCGCTGCGGTGGGTGCACGGCTCCGACCTCGCAGACCCGACGCCCTTCCTGTCCGAGGATCTGGCGCTGCTCACCACGGGCACGCAGTTCGACGGCGCCGCGGACATCCCCTCCTACGTCGGGCGGCTGGCCGACCGCGGCGTGCTCGGGCTCGGCTTCGGCACCGAGGTGCACCGCTCCGGGATCCCGGACGAGCTCATCGCCGCCTGCGCCGCACACGGCATCCCCCTGTTCGAGGTGCCCTACCGCACGCCGTTCATCGCCGTCGCCCGCGCACACTCCGAGGCCATCGCGGCCCAGGCGTACGCCCGCCGTTCCTGGGCGCTGGACACGCAGCGCGCGCTCGCCCTCGCCGCCCTCCGCCCGCGCGGCCTCGACGCGATCGTCGCGGAGCTCGGCCGCCGGCTCGACGTCTGGGCGGGCATGTACGACGCGGCAGGGGCGCTGCTGTTCGCCCATCCGCGTGATGCGGTCGACACCGCCACGCTCGATCTGCTCGCCGACCGCGTGCTGGAGATCCTGGGCCGTGGACTGGAGGCGGGGCAGTCTCTCACGATCGACGCACACACCTTCATGCTCTTCACCGTCGGGCGCGGAGGGCACCTGCGCGGGGTGATCGCGGTCGCCGCCGAGACGCTGGACGCGGAGGCCCGGTCGGTCGTGACCTCGGTGATCGCGATGGCCGGACTGGCGCTGGAGCAGAGCGAGCAGCTCGCCAGGAGCCGTCGCCGCCTGCACACCCAGCTGCTGCAGTCGCTGCTGGCCGACGACCCCGCGCTCGCCCGCCGCGTGCTCGGCGCCCTCCCTCCGGCACCGATCATGGTGGCGGTCGCCGCCGACGCCCCGGCCGGACCGCTGGTCGACTGGTGGGAGCGGCGCCGGGCGGACCACGGCACGGTGTCGTTCCTGGCGGAGTCGCCCGAGGGCCTGACGATGTGCGTGTCCTCGGGCGACGAGGGGCTGCTGGACGAGGTCGCCGAGCGCTTCGGCATCCGCATCGGGGTCTCCGGCCCCGAGGGCTACGCGGTCTTCTCCCGTGCGCACGCCCAGGCGCTGACGGCCCTGCGGCAACCCGCGTCTGCGGCCGTCGTGCGCTACGCGGACACGGTGGGTGCGAACATCCTCACGGCGCTGGCGACCGACGAGGCGCGGCTGGTGGCGGAGTCGCGCCTGGCGCCGCTGCGCGAGCAGGACGCGGCGGTCGGCACCGGACTCGAGCACACGCTGCGGGTCTGGCTGGAGCACGACGCACGCGCGGAGCCGGCCGCCGCGGCGCTGGGCATCCACCGGCACACCCTGCGCTCGCGGGTAGCGCAGGCCGGGGCCATGCTGGGCGTGGATCTGGCGTCGTTCCCCGCCCGCGCCGAGCTCTGGGCGCTGCTGCAGACCGCGCGCGACTGATCCGCGCCCCGCCCCTGCGCCGCCTCAGGCCCGCGCAGCCTCATCCCGAGCGGCCCCATCCCCTCGCCGAGTGCGCGGCCTGCTGCCGACCGCCCCGCCTGTTCACACGGAGAAACCGTGCCCTCGGCGCGAGGCCGGGCGTCCGGTGCGCGCCCGCCGCACCGTCGCGAGGAGGGCCCCGGCGCGCTCGATGTCGGCGGCGGTCTGGGCTACGAGGGCCGCGACGGTGTCGAAGCAGAGCGTCGGGCGCAGCAGCGAGAGCAGCTCGACCCGGAGGCGGTGCCCGTACAGGTCGAGGTCCGTGTCGTGCAGGTGCACCTCCACCCGGCGCTCCCGGCTGCCGTGGAAGGTCGGGTTGGCACCCACGCTCACGGTCGCGGGCATCCCCTCCTGCTCGTCGTCGATCCAGGCCAGCGCGGCGTAGATGCCGTCGGCGGGGAGACCGGGGCCGTCGAGGGCGAGGTTGGCGGTCGGGAACCCGAGGTCGCGTCCTCGACCGTCGCCGGTGACGACCACTCCGGCGATCTCGCGGACGGGTGCGCTCACACGCCTGCGGCGGGAGAGATCGCGCGGTAGCGGCTCTGGTGGAACACGAGCGGCTCGACGTCGTCGAAGAGCGTCACATCCTGGATCTCGTACAGAGCGATCTCGTGATCGCCACCGTCGAACGTGCTGTGCAGACGGCAGGTGAGCCAGAGCGCGGCGTCGGCCACCAGCACGGCCCCGCCGTCGGTGCGGTGCCAGGCGTGACCCCCGAACCGGTCCCCCTCCCGCGCGGACAGGGAGCGGCTGAGCGGTTCGTGGTGTGCTGCGAGGACGCTCATCCCCAGTTCCGGGACGGCACGCAGCACCGGCCAGGTCTTCGAGGTGCGGGCGGCGCTGACCGCGACGAGGGCGGGCTCCAGGGAGATCGAGGTGAAGGAGTTGACCGCCATCCCGACGGCGCGATCGTCCACGACGGCCGCGAGGGCGACCACCCCCGTGGGATAGACCGAGAAGGCACGACGGAGCGCACGGTCACGCGGCAGGGCATCGGTCACGGCAGTGGTCATCACGAGTCCTTTCGGTAGTCAACTTTGACTAAGGCGACTATAGACAAATTTGACCACTCAAACAACCGGGAACGCGCATCCCAGCCGTTAGCATGAACGACATGTCGACCACCCGTCTCGTCGTCCTCGGCGCCGTGAAGCAGTTCCAGCCGGTACACGGCTACTTCCTCCGGCGAGAACTGATGACCTGGCACGTCGACGAGTGGGCGCACATCCAGCCCGGCTCGATCTACAACGCCCTCCGGGCCCTGGAGGTCGACGGGTACATCACGGAGAGCGGCACCGAGGCCGAGGGCAAGCGCCCCGCCCGCACCACGTATCGCATCACCCCCTCGGGCGAGGTCGAGCTGCAGCGGATGCTGCGCGAGAACCTCTGGAACGTGGCGGCCTTCGACACCCAGGCGATCATGACCGTCGCCTCGTTCATGTTCGTGCTGAGCCGCCAGGAGGTCATCGCGGGCCTGGAGCACCGCCTCATCAAGAGCGACGCGATCATCACGCAGAACGGCTTCGACGTGCAGGACACCCTGCGCTCCGAGACCACGCCGAAGTACGTGCGAGAGATCTTCGACCTCTCCACCGCCCGGCTCACCGCCGAGAAGCAGTGGCTGCTCGACCTGCTGGAACGGCTGCGGGCCGGCGAGTACGCCTTCGCGGGCGAGACGGCCGAGGACACGACGCCGGAGCGGGAGGCGGCGGCCGCCACGACGAAGAGCGCCGCCAAGACGGCGACGAAGAGCCCCGCCAAGACGGCGAAGAAGAGCCCCGCGAAGACAGCGACGAAGAGCCCCGCGAAGGACTGACCGCACCCCGCGCCGTCCCCTCCGGACCGGCCTCAGCGCGTCGCCGTCAGCTCCGCCAGCGCCTCGGGCGTGAGCGCCGGAGTGGTCGCTCCCCGGTGCAGCGCCACGATCGCCCCCGCGGCGCACGCGAGGACGAGGGCGTCCTCCACCGGCACTCGACGGGCGAGCGCACCGGCGAGCGCGCCGCAGAACGCGTCGCCCGCGCCCGTCGTGTCGACCGGATCGATACGGAACGCCTCGACGTGCACAACCGGGCGACCGGTGCGGTGCAGGTCCACTCCCCCGGCGCCGCGCGTGAGCACCACGGTCGCGGCCCCGGCGCGGTGCAGGAGGTCGATGCCGCCGAGCTCCGCGCACTCCGTCTCGTTCACCACGAGCACGTCCACGCACTCCAGCAGCCCGAGGGTCGCGGCGTGGGCGGGGGCGGCGTTCAGCACGGTCGTGGCGCCGGCGTCGCGCGCCGCCCGCAGTGCCGCCGACACCGCGGGCACAGGCACCTCGAGCTGCGCCAGCACGACGGCGGCCCCGGAGACCCCGGCGACCGCATCCTCCGGCGACAGCTCCGCGTTCGCGCCGGCCGCGACGATGATGCTGTTGTCGCCGCCCTCCAGCGCCAGCACGTGCGCGACCCCGGTCGGGGCGGTATCCGAGCGGCGCAGGGCCGAGGTCACCCCGGCGTCGACGAGCGTGCGCTCCAGCAGTGCGGCGCCCTCGTCCGTCCCGACCACACCGCAGAACCGCGTCGGCGCGCCGCTGCGGGCCGCGGCGACCGCCTGGTTCAGGCCCTTGCCGCCCGCGAAACGGCCGCCGGCGCGGCCCAGCAGTGTCTCGCCGATGCGCGGGGGGCGCGACACCTCGACCACCAGATCGAGGTTCGCGCTCCCCACGACAGCGACGCCGGACAGCTCGTCAGACACGCGCCATCGACCGGCGGAACGTCGAACCCACGTGCGACTCGGCCAGCGCGGGCGTCGGGGTTCCCATCAGCCGCTCGCGCAGCGACTGCGGCTCGTCGGACGGCTCGGCGATCGCGCCGCGCTCCTTCAGGATCGGCAGCACATGCTCGATGAAGTCCTTCGTGGACGCCGGCGGGATGACCGGGGCGAACAGGAAGCCGTCGAGGTCGGCGCCGTCGGCGAGCGCGATCATCCGGTCGGCCACCTGCTCCGGGGTGCCGACGAGCGGGCGGGCGCCGACGCCGTGCGCGTGCCAGTCGCCCAGCACGTCGCCCACGGTCTTGTCGGCGAAGCGCGCGACCTGGGTCTGCGACAGCTCCGTGCTCAGCTCCGACATCGGTGTGCCCGGGTCGTACGACGACAGGTCGAGGCCGGTGAACCAGGCGTAGGAGGCGACCGTGACCTCGGGGTTCTGGGCGTCGGCGACCTCGGCGTACGTGCGACGAGCCTCCTCCTCGGTGCTGCCGACGACGGCGGCGAACGCGGACATGATCTTGACCTCGTGCGCGGCGCGGCCGTTCTTCACGGCCTCCTCGCGGATCGCGGTCGCGTGGCCGCGGAGCTGCTCGACCGAGCCGCTGCCGACGAAGATCGCCTCGCCGTGCTTGCCGCCGAACTCGCGGCCGGCCGGAGACGCGCCCGCCTGGAACAGCACCGGGGTGCCCTGCGGCGAGCGCTGCGTGTTGCCGTAGCCGTGCGAGCGGAAGTACGGGCCGTCGTGCGCGATGCGGTGCACCTTGGCCGGGTCGGCGAAGCGGCCGGACTTGTCGCGCTCGAGCGCCCCCTCCTCCCACGCCTGCTCCCACAGCTTGTACACGACCTGCATGAAGTCGTCGGCCATCAGGTAGCGCTCGTCGTGCCCGACCATCGGCACCCCGAAGCCCTGCACGGCGGTGTCGGCGGTGCCGGTCGTGACGACGTTCCAGCCGATGCGCCCGCCGGACAGGATGTCGAGGCTGGCCATGCGCCGCGCGAACGCGTAGGGCGGCTCCAGCAGCGTCGACCCGGTGGCGACGAGTCCGAGACGCGTGGTCTGCGGAATGAGAGCCGCGAGGAGCACGGCGGGGTCGAGTCGCGGCAGGTCGAGGCCTTCGATCGAGCAGATGTCGGGACGCTCGCCCGCGACGTCGGCCCACCCCCACGCGTCGGCGAGGAACAGGAAGTCGAAGCCCGCGTCCTCCGCCAGGCGCGCGGTGTCGCGCCAGTAGTCGAGTCGGTCGAAGAGGTAGCGCCCGTTGTCCGGGTGGCGCCAGGTCGCAGTGCCGGAGTCGTTCGCCTGCGCGTTCTCGAAGAGGCCGAGGCGCAGCTGCTTCACGGGGTGATCGGTCATGGCGGGTGCCTTCCTTGTGGGTGGGTGGTGTCGTCGTGGGGTGTCCGGGCACGCCGGGGGAACCCCGGGGGCGGGGGCGCACCCCCGGGGCGGGTGGGGCCGGGTCAGCCCTTGGCGGTGACCTCGCCGTCGCTCCACCACAGGACGCGCTTGCGCACGACCGCGAGGAGCACGATCAGGAGCACGCCGAGCAGGCAGAGCAGCGCGATGCTGGCCCAGGTGACGGGGAGGTTCGCCTGTGCGGCGGAGGTGGTGACGAGCGAGCCGAGGCCGGCCTGCTGCCCGGCGGCGACGAACTCCGCGACCGCGGCTCCGACCACGGCCAGCGGCAGGGCGATCCGCAGCCCGGCGAAGACGTAGGGCATGCTGCCAGGGAATCGCAGTTCGCGGAAGATCTCCCACCGCGAGGCATGCAGGGTCTTGAACACGTCGAGCGCCTTCTGGTCGACGTCGCGGAGTCCGGCGAGCGAGTTGACCAGCATCGGGAAGAACACCACCAGCCCGGTCACGATGAACTTCGGCACCATGCCGAAGCCGAACGCGACGACCAGCGCGGGGGCGATCGCGACGATCGGCGTGACCATCACGATGATCACGAGCGGCATGACGGCCCGTTCGATGATCTGGAACTCTGCCATCACCACCGCCAGCAGGAACCCGGCGAGGATGCCGGCCGAGGCGCCGACCACCACTTCGAGCAGCGTCACCAGGAAGTTCGACCAGTACATGCCCGCGTCGTCGACGAGGCTTCCTCCGATCGCCTCCAGCGTGGGCAGCACATAGGGGTTGGTCCATGCGACGATCTGCCACAGCAGCGCCGCGATCACGAAGGTGATGAGGGTGGGCAGCCACGATCCCCAGCGCAGCCACGACGGGACGCCGCGGCGGGGGGTCTCGCGCAGGCGCGCGGTGGCGAGGGTGGCGGTGGTGTCTCTCATGGTCAGCTCAGACATGGGCCTTCTCCGTCTGCGCGCGCAGCGCACCGCGCACGACTGCTTCCAGGTCGCGGAACTCGTCGGTGGCGTACGCCTCCTCGGTGCGGGGCCGCGGCAGGTTCACGTCGATCACCTCGGCGATGCGCCCGGGGTGGGCGGCCATCACCACGATCCGGTCCGAGAGCATGATGGCCTCGGGCACGGAGTGCGTGACGAACATGACGGCCTTGCGGTTGGACTGCCAGAAGTCCAGCAGGGCGATGCGCTGCAGGTCGCGGTTCATCTCGTCGAGGGCCGAGAACGGTTCGTCCATCAGCATGATCGCCGGGTCGAACACGAAGGCCCTGGCGATCGCAGCGCGCTGCTGCATGCCGCCGGACAGCTGCCCGGGGTACTTCTTCAGGGCATGCCCGAGGCCGAAGGTCGACAGCAGCTCCGCGGGGTCGCGGAGGGCGCGGTCGCCGTTCGCCCCGCGGTTGATCCGCACGGGGAGCTCGACGTTCTCGCGCACGGTCTTCCACGGAAGCAGGGCGGGCGACTGCGGCACGAGGCCGATCTTCTTGTCGCGGGATGCCGCGGTGACGCTCTCGCCGTCGATGGTCACGGTGCCCGAGTCGGCGTCGAGGAGCCCGGCGACGACCTTGAGCAGCGTCGACTTGCCGCAGCCGCTCGGGCCGATCACCGACACGAACTCGCCCATGCCGATCGTGAGGCTCACGTCGTCGAGCACGGTGACCCTGGCTCCGTCGACCCCGAACGACTTCGAGACGTTGCGCACCTCGACGCCGGCGCCCGTGGCCGCGGTCATCACTTCGCCGTCCAGATGAGCTCGTCGCCGTCGTAGAGGTCGGCCACCAGGTCGGGGTCCATCATGTCGGCGATCGCGGGCAGGTTCTTCACGTCGCCGTACTCCTGCACGATCTCGTACTCGGGCTCCCACATGGCCTCGGTCTGCACGCCGGGGTTGCCGCCCGCGCTCTCACGCACCCAGGCCGACTCGACCTCCCACGTGCGGGCGAGCTGGTCGCGCGGGAACGCGGCGCCCTGGCCGTTCTCCTCCGCGAGCTCGGCGAGCATGTCGATGCACTCGTCGGACTCGTCGAGGCAGAACTGCAGTGCCTTGAGGCTCGCGCGCAGGAAGTCGGCGGCGACCTCGCGGTGCTCGGCGAGGAAACGCGAGTTCACCTCCATCACGTTGTAGGTGCCCTCGACGCCGAGGTCGGACGGCAGGAACTCGCTGAACGGGAGGTCCTGCGCCTTGAGGGTCTGCGGCTGGTTGGAGGCGTAGCCGACGATCGCGTCGACCTGCTCGCGCACGACCACGGTGGGGTCGTAGTTGGTCATCTTCACCATCTCGACCTTCGACACGTCGACGCCGGCCTCGTCGAGCATGGCCGAGGCGATGGGCGTGAGGTTGATGAAGTAGCCGAGCGAGCCGCCCTCGAGGTCGGTGAGGTCCTCGAGCTTCTCGTTGCCGAAGATCGAGAACGGCGGGGTCGTGCCGTAGGTCGCGACGGCCGTGAGGTTCTTGCTGTTGGCGGCGGCGAGCATCACGTCGGACGCGGAGCCGAGGGCGGTGAACTGCGCCTGACCGGAGGCGACGAGCTGCTGTCCGTTCGCGCCGGAGGCGTTGATCTCGACATCGAGGCAGAGGTCGTCGAAGTAGCCGAGCTCCTTCGCGAGGAACACGTCAAGCTGCCCGGCGCTGGCGGAGTAGCCGTAGCCGGAGATGTAGGTGATGGTGCCGGCGTCCTGGTTGCGCTGGCAGGCGTCGGATCCGTCTGCGCTCGTGGGGGCGGTATCGCCGCCCGGCGTCTGCGCGGAGCATGCTCCGAGCGTCAGCGTGGCGGCGAGAACGCACGTCAGGGTGGCAGTGGTGCGGAATCGGGTTTCCGCAGAGGAAGTAGCCATGAGGGTCCCTTCTCGGCCGTTCGTCATTGATGGCTCGATGAAAGTAACATAGTCAATCTTGACTAAGCAAGATCAAACTAAGTTCGTCCTGCACGATCGGGCGACGGGCGCACGACTCTCCCGACCGTCGGGTCGTGCACGCGGAACACCGTCGTGCATGCGGGGCACGAACGGGGCGGAGGTGGGGCCGGGGTCGGGCGAGGTCAGGCGGGGAGGGAGCGGAGCGGCCAGGCGGGCCACCAGCCGTCGTCGAGCCCGCGCAGCAGGGCGGCCGCGCGCTCTCGCGCCTCGTCGGGCATCTCCGGCGCAGGACCGGAGCTGCTCTCCCGCCGCTCGCCGTCCGGCGACCGGATCTCCGTGTACAGCCACGCACGGCGACCCACGGGGTACTTCTCCCGGAAGCCCCCGGCGGCGACCGACAGCACGATCCGCTCCAGTTCGTCCGCCGCGGTCTCGGCGGTCTCGTCGCAGGCATCGCAGATGCACGAAGGCACGATCGCGTGGAAGTGGGCACCCGCGTCGATGCGGACGGAGGGAACGCCCAGCGTGATCGTGATCTGCGCACCGCGCGCCGGTTCGAGCACGACGCGCTCGGTCCCTCCCTCCCCCCTCTCTCGCCGCACCTCGACCTCGTACTCGCGACGGAGGTGCTCGATGAGCGCGTCGACCACGAGGGACAGCGGTGCGAAGCGCTCCAGGTGGGATTCCCGGGAGTACGACTCCTCCGGCGCGATGCCGTCGGGCCAGCGGTGTCCGTAGGGGATCCCCTCGCCGCGGTCGTCGTGGAAGGTCAGGATCGGGAGAGCAGGCCGGACATACGCGCGCGCCGGGACGACGACGAACGCGGGAGCCGAATCCTCCGCGGACAGCGCCCTCATCTCCTCGTCATCGATGTCGTCCTGCTCCCACGGAGCGAGCATCTGCAGGAACGCATCCCGCTGGTCGGGCTGCTGCACCATCCCCTGCACGAGACCCGCGACCGGGATCGAGAGGGTGTTGGTCCCGATCTCCGGCTCACTCGTCATCCGCCATGTCGCGGCCGGGTGCACGACCGCGATGACGTTCCCCACGAACCGCGCCGCCCCCGCGGCCAGCGTCTCGCTCTCGAGGACCTCAGGATGACCGGCGACGAAGTCCCACGTCGCCCCGAGATCGACGGCGAGCAGCGCGGGGTCGACCTCGTGGCCCCGCGCGAATTCGGCGAAAGGCTCGAAGCCGTCGACGAACCGGACCGGCCCCGGAGCATCCGCCTGCGGGGGCATCCACAGGACCGCGGCGGCACCCGCCTCGGGCATCGGGCCGAGGGGACCGGGGAAGACAGCACTGCTCATCGACCGAGCGTACCGAGCGGGGTCACCGCGGCGCGTGGGCCTCCAGGAACTCGTACACGTCGGTGGTGTCCACGCCGGGGAAGGCGCCGGTGGGCAGGGTCGCCAGCAGCGTGCGCGGGGTCTTCACGTTGGGCCACGACTGTTCGCGCCACCGCCCCTCCAGCTCCGCGGGGGCACGGCGGCAGCACACCTCGACCGAGTGCTTCGAGACGCCGCGGTGCGGGGTGTCGCGGCCCACGAACCACTTCGTGTCGTCGAACCGCACCCCCACGCTCACGGAGTGCAGCCCCTCGCTCGACGCCTCGACCCGGGCCGTGCACCAATAGGTCCCGTTGCCCGTGTCCGTGTACTGGTAGTACGGGTTGAAGCGGTCGTCCTCGTCGAACACGACCCGCGAGGTCCACCGTCGACAGCACATCTGTCCCTCGATCGCGCCCAGCCGATCGGTCGGGAAGTTCACGTCGTCGTTCTCGTACGCCTTGGTGATGGTGCCCGACTCGTGCACCTTGAGGAAGTGCACCGGGATGTCGAGGTGCCGTGTCGCGAGGTTGGTGAAGCGGTGCGCGGCCGTCTCGTACGACACGGAGTAGGCGTCGCGGAGGTCCTCGATCGAGATCGCGCGCCGCTGCTTCGCGTCCTTGAGCGTCGGCACGACGTGGGCCTCCGGGATGAGGAGGGCGCCCGTGAGGTAGTTCGTCTCGACGCGCTGCCGCAGGAACTCGGCGTAGCTGCGCGGCTCGGCGTGCCCGAGGATCCGGCTCGAGAGCGCCTGCAGCACCGCCGTCCGCGCATCACCCTTGGCCGGGACGCTGCTCGACAGGTAGAGCCGTCCGTGGGCGAGATCGGCGACGCTGCGAGTGGTCTGCGGCAGGTCGGGGGCGTAGTGCAGCGTGAAGCCGAGGTAGGCGGCGATCTCCGAGGCCGTCCGCTGCGTGAGGGGTCCGCCCGGGTGCCCGACCGCGGCGAGGATCTCCGACGCCTTGGCCTCCAGGTCGGCGAAGTGGTTGTCCTGCCTCCGCATCAGGTGCCGCAGCTCCACGTTCGCCCGCCGCGCCTCCTCCGGCGTGGCCGCCCGCTCGTCCCGCAGCCGGTCGATCTCGCCGTGGAGCGCGAGCATCGCCTTCAGCGCATCGGTCGGCACGGTCTTCGCGATGCGGAACGGGTCGATGCCGAGCGCCCGGAACGTCTGGCCCTTCATCGCCCGCTCCAGCGCGACCTCCAGGCTGCTGCGCTCGTCGAGCGGCTCGCCCTCCAGCAGCGCGTCGATCGTGACCCCGAGCGCTCGCGCGATCGCCTGGAGCTGCGTGAGCTTGGGCTCGCGCTTGCCGGTCTCGATCATCGACAGCTGACTGGGAGCGCGGTCCACCGCCGTCGCGAGCTCTTCGAGGGTCATCCCCTGAGCGGTGCGCAGCTGACGGATCCGTCGCCCGATCGTGAGGGCGTCGGTGTCTTCTGCGGCCTCGGTGCTGGTCATGGCGGGGATTCTGTCACGAAAACAGAAAGAACGACAAACTTCTCCTTCGATCCGGCCGAGAAGAGCGCCGAAGTTCACACAGAGTGGGACCACGCCACCGGCACCGACGCCGGTTCCATCCGAGGAGACACCATGACGAACACCGCATCGAACCCCACCCCGCGCCCCGCCGGCCTGCGCGCCGGCGACCAGGTTCAGACGGCGGCGGAGCTCCAGGAGATCTGGGACACCGACCCCCGCTGGGACGGCGTCGAGCGCACCTACTCCGCCGACGACGTCATCCGCATCCGCGGCTCCGTCCGCGAGGACGCCACCCTCGCGCACCGCGGCGCCGAGAACCTGTGGAACCTCCTGCACACCGAGGACTACGTCCGCGCGCTCGGCGCCTACACCGGCGGGCAGGCCGTGCAGCAGGTGCGGGCCGGGCTCAAGGCCATCTACCTCTCCGGGTGGCAGGTCGCCGCCGACGGCAACCTCGCCGGGCAGACCTACCCCGACCAGTCGCTCTACCCCGCCAACTCGGTGCCCGCCGTGGTCCGCCGCATCAACAACGCGCTGCTCCGGCAGGACCAGCTCGAGCACGCCGAGGGCGAGATCACGCAGGACTGGCTCGCCCCGATCGTCGCCGACGCGGAGGCCGGATTCGGTGGGCCTCTCAACGCCTACGAGCTCGCGCAGTCGCTCATCCAGGCCGGCGCCGCCGCGATCCACTGGGAGGACCAGCTCGCGAGCGAGAAGAAGTGCGGTCACCTGGGCGGCAAGGTGCTCGTCCCCACGCAGCAGCACATCCGCACGCTGAACGCGGCGCGACTCGCGGCCGACGTCGCCGGGGTGCCGACCGTGATCATCGCCCGCACCGACGCCCTGGCCGCCGACCTGCTCACGAGCGACGTCGACGAGCGCGACCGGGAGTTCACCACCGGCGAGCGCACGACCGAGGGGTTCTACCGCATCCGTCCCGGCATCGAATCGGTCATCAGCCGTGGGCTCGCCTTCGCGCCCTACGCCGACCTGCTGTGGGTCGAGACCGGTGAGCCCGACATCGAGCTCGCCCGGGAGTTCGCCGCGGCGATCCACGCCGAGTTCCCCGGCAAGCTCCTGGCCTACAACTGCTCCCCGAGCTTCAACTGGAAGCGCCACCTGTCGGACGCCGAGATCGCGACGTTCCAGCAGGAGCTGGCCGACCTGGGCTACAAGTTCCAGTTCATCACGCTGGCGGGCTTCCACGCCCTGAACCACTCCATGTTCGACCTCGCCCGCGGCTACGCCGAGCGCGCCATGAGCGCCTACGTCGAGCTGCAGGAGGCCGAGTTCGCCGCCGAGGCCGACGGCTACACCGCCACCAAGCACCAGCGCGAGGCGGGCACCGGCTACTTCGACGTGATCTCCACCGCGCTCAACCCCGACAGCGCGACCCTGGCCCTCGCCGGCTCCACCGAGGCCGCCCAGTTCCACTGATCCCCACCTCTGCAAAGGATCCGCATCATGACCACTCCCACCGCTCCCCCGACCACCGCCCCGATCCCGACGACCCGGCAGGGACCTGCGATCGAGGTCACCGGACCGATCCGCGACCGCTACGACGAGATCCTCACCCCCGCGGCGATCGCCTTCCTCACCGAGCTGCACCACCGCTTCGCCTCTCGCCGCCACGACCGCCTGGCCGACCGCCTGCGCCGCCGCTTCGAGATCGGCAACGGCCACGACCCGCGCTTCCGCGACGACACCGCGCACATCCGCGCCGACGCCGACTGGCGCGTCGCGGGTGCCGGGCCCGGGCTGGAGGACCGCCGCGTCGAGATCACCGGGCCCACCGACCCGAAGATGACCATCAACGCCCTCAACTCTGGCGCCCGCGTCTGGCTCGCCGACCAGGAGGACGCCACGAGCCCCACCTGGAAGAACGTGATCGAGGGGCAGCTGTCGCTGCGCGACGCCATCCGCGGCGAGCTGTCCTTCACCTCCCCCGAGGGCAAGGAGTACCGCGTCACCGCCGAGCGCACGCCCACGATCGTGATGCGCCCGCGCGGCTGGCACCTGCCCGAGAAGCACATCGGGTTCATCGACCGCGCCGGCCGCCGCACCTCGGCCTCCGGCTCGCTGGTCGACTTCGGCCTCTACTTCCTGCACAACGCGCAGGCGCTGATCGACGGCGGCCGCGGGCCGTACTTCTACCTCGCCAAGCTCGAGTCCAGCGAGGAGGCGAAGCTGTGGGACGACGTGTTCTCCTTCAGTGAGGAGTACGTCGGGATCCCGCACGGCACCATCCGCGCGACCGTGCTGATCGAGACGCTGCCCGCCGCGTTCGAGATGGACGAGATCCTGTACGAGCTGCGCGACCACTGCGCGGGCCTCAACGCCGGTCGCTGGGACTACATCTTCTCGATCATCAAGAACTACCGCGGGCGCGGAGCCCGGTTCGTGCTGCCGGACCGCAGCGAGGTGACGATGACGGTCCCGTTCATGCGGGCGTACACCGAGCTGCTGGTGCAGACGTGCCACAAGCGCGGGGCCTTCGCGATCGGCGGCATGAGCGCCTTCATCCCCAACCGCCGCGATCCCGAGGTCACGGCGCGCGCGGTGGAGAAGGTGTCGGCCGACAAGAAGCGCGAGGCCGGTGACGGCTTCGACGGCACCTGGGTCGCCCACCCCGACCTCATCCCCACGGCGCAGGCCGAGTTCGACGCGGTGCTCGGCGACCGTCCGAACCAGGTCGACCGGCAGCGCCCCGAGGTGCACGTCACTCCCGAGGACCTGCTCGACCTGCACATCGGGCGGCCGATCACCGCACAGGGCGTGCGCGACAACGTGTCGGTCGCGATCCGCTACCTGGAGGCGTGGCTGCGCGGGCTCGGAGCGGTGGCGATCGACAACCTCATGGAAGACGCGGCGACCGCCGAGATCAGCCGGTCGCAGGTGTGGCAGTGGATCCACCAGGACCGCACGACGCAGGACGGCACCCCGATCACGGCCGAGTACGTGGAGGGGCTGATCGCGGAGGTGCTGGACGGGGTGGACCGCCGCGACGGGGACCGCTTCGACGACGCGGCCGAGGTCTTCCGCGAGGTCGCCCTGCAGGAGGAGTTCCCCGCGTTCCTCACCCTCGGCGCGTACAGCCGCTTCCTGATCGACGAGGACTGAGCGCGGGACACGGGTGCCGCGGGTCGAGAGGCCCGCGGCACCCGTGCGTCCGCCGCGGCCCCGGGCGTCCGGTGCGGGCGTAGCCTGGACCCATGAGCGACGTGTGGACCGGCATCGCCGAGGAGTTCCTGCACCTGTATCCGCGCGGCCGCCGGCTGTTCGCGGTCGCGGGAGCCGATGCCGAGCGGTCGCGCCTCGCCGCCGATGCGCTCGCCACCGCGCTCACCGCCGCGGACCAGACGGTGGAGCGCGTGCACCTCACCGCGGTGGACGAGACGGCGCTGCGTGCCCTCATCATCACACCGTTCCGCACCGGCAGCGCGGACGGCACCATCCTGCTCGTCTCCGGTCCCGCCGCGGTGGTGTCGCCCACGGCGCGTGGCCTGTGGAACTCCGTGCTCTGGCAGCTCGCCGGGGAGGAGCCGCCGCACACGGCCGCGAACGCCCTGGTCGACCTCACGGATCCCGCGCACCCCGCCCGCCGCTTCGCGGACTACTGCGCGGTGCCGTCGTCCTTCGAGACCTGAGTCCCCGGTTCGTACGGCGGGGATCAGACTTCGCCGGGTTCCGCGTCGAGGCGTCACACCGTTCGAGGCACTCGTGCTGGGCTACGGCAACCTCGACGACGCACTGGTGGAGGAGGCCGCAGCACGGCTCGCCCTGGTCCTCCGCTCCGTGCGCTCCTGACCCCCGCTCAGTGGAACGGCGCGGCCACGGAGTTGCGGTGGTAGTCGAACACGATGCTCGTGCGGGTCGAGGCGACGCTGCTCTGCGCCGACAGGTGCTCCAGGACGAACTCGCGCATCTCCGACGAGTCCGCGACCGCGATGTGCAGCAGGAAGTCGTCGTCGCCGCCCAGGAAGAACACCTGGATCACCTGCGGCAGGGCGCGCACCCGGTCGGCGAACTCCACGATGCTCTCGCGCCGGGCGCTCGGGCGCAGGCTCACGCCGATGATCGCCTGGAGTCCCGCGCCCAGCTGCCGCTCGTCGACGCTGGCGTGGAAGCCGGTGATCACGCCGCGGTCGACGAGGGCGCGCAACCGGGCGTGCGCGGTGGAGGGCGCGACGCCGAGGCGCGCCGCGAGCTCGGCGTTGGTCATGCGGCCGTCGACGGTGAGCAGCTGCACGATGCGGGCATCGGTCTGGTCGAGCGCCGGTGCCCGAACGCTGTTCGGCTCGGGGGCGGAAGACGTGGTGGCCATACGAAGCATTATTCAGGATTCTCGAGATGGCCGAATTGCCTTCATCAAATCTGTCCCTTCCTCGACGTTTCTGCGATTCTGGTCTGCGCCTACGCACCCCGAGACCAGGAGGATCGATGAAGATCGGCGTCCCGACCGAGATCAAGAACAACGAGAACCGCGTCGCCCTCACTCCCGCGGGCGCGGATCGCCTGGTGCACGAGGGCCACCGCGTGCTCGTGCAGTCGGGGGCCGGCATCGGCTCCAGCATCGCCGACGACGACTACCGCGCGGCGGGCGCCGAGATCGTCGACTCCGCCGAAGAGGCCTGGGGCGAGGCCGACCTGCTCATCAAGGTCAAGGAACCCGTCGCCGCGGAGTACGGCTTCCTGCGCGACGATCTCACCCTGTTCACCTACCTGCACCTGGCCGCCGACCGCCCGCTCACCGACGCCCTCGTGGCCGCGGGGACCACGGCCGTCGCGTACGAGACGGTGCAGCTGCCCGACCGATCGCTTCCCCTCCTCGTCCCCATGAGCGAGATCGCCGGACGCCTCTCGGTCACCATGGGCTCGTACTCGCTGCTGCGGTCGCAGGGCGGCCGCGGCATGCTGCTGGGCGGGATCGCCGGGACACCCCGCGCCAAGACGGTCGTCATCGGCGGCGGCGTGGCCGGAGAGCACGCGGCAGCCAACGCGCTCGGCCTCGGCTCGAAGGTCACGGTGGTCGACATCTCCCTGCCGCGCCTGCGCGAGCTCGAGCACCGGTACGGCGGCGCGCTCGAGACCCGCGCGTCGAGCCGCTACGACATCGCCGAGGAGCTCGCCACGGCCGACCTCGTGATCGGCTCGGTGCTGATCCCCGGGGCCGCCGCGCCGAAGCTCGTGACCGACGACATGGTCGCCGGGATGAAGAAGGGCTCGGTGCTGGTCGACATCGCGATCGACCAGGGCGGCTGCTTCGAGGGCTCGCGGCCCACCACGCACGACGACCCCACCTTCGCGGTGCACGACTCCATCTACTACTGCGTCGCGAACATGCCGGGAGCGGTTCCCACGACGGCGACCCGCTCCCTCACCAACGCCACGCTGCCCTACGTGTCCGCGATCGCGGGCAAGGGCTGGGAGCGCGCGGCCGCCGAGGACGCGGCGCTGGCGAAGGGGCTCAACGTCCAGGGCGGACGCATCACGCTCGAGGCCGTCGCCCGCGCCCACGGCCTCGCGGACTGACCTTCCCGACCCGAAAGAACCGCGGATCTTGGCCGGTCCCCACATGTCGACCGCCGTGGCGACGCGAGTACGCTCGTAACCGTGACCGAACGCGCTCCTCTCTCCCGCAAACTGTCCGCCATCGCCGAGTCCGCGACGCTCAAGGTCGATGCCAAGGCGAAGGCCCTCAAGGCCGAGGGCAAGCCCGTCATCTCGTATGCGGCGGGCGAGCCCGACTTCGCGACGCCGCAGTTCATCGTCGACGCCGCCGCCGAGGCCCTCGCCGACCCGGCCAGCTACCGCTACACCCCGGCCCCCGGACTGCCCGCGCTGCGCGAGGCCATCGCCGCCAAGACGCTCCGCGACTCGGGACTCGAGGTCTCGCCCAGCCAGGTCATCGTCACCAACGGCGGCAAGCAGTCGGTGTACCAGGCCTTCCAGGCGGTCGTGAACCCGGGCGACGAGGTGCTGCTGCCCGCCCCGTACTGGACCACGTACCCCGAGGCCATCCGACTCGCCGACGGCACGCCGGTCGAGGTGTTCGCGGGCGCCGACCAGGAGTACAAGGTCACGGTCGAGCAGCTGGAAGCGGCGCGCACCGAGCGCACCACCGTGCTCGTGTTCGTGTCGCCGTCGAACCCCACCGGCTCGGTGTACACGGCGGAGGAGACGAAGGCCATCGGCGAGTGGGCCGTCGAGCACGGCATCTGGATCATCAGCGACGAGATCTACCAGAACCTCACCTATGAGGGCGTGAAGGCCACGTCGATCGTGGAGGCCGTGCCCGAGGCCGCGAACCAGACGATCCTCGTCAACGGCGTCGCCAAGACGTACGCCATGACCGGGTGGCGGGTGGGCTGGATGGTGGGCCCGGCCGACGCGATCAAGATCGCCGGCAACCTGCAGTCGCACCTCACCAGCAACGTGAACAACGTGGCGCAGAAGGCGGCGATCGCGGCGCTCAACGGCCCGCAGACCGAGGCCGAGCAGTTCCGCGAGGCGTTCGACAGGCGTCGACGCCTCATCGTGTCGGAGCTGTCGAAGATCGACGGCCTCGTGGTGCCCAACCCGCTCGGCGCGTTCTACGTGTACCCCGATGTGCAGGGCCTGCTCGGTCGCACGTGGGGCGGGGTGACCCCGACCACGTCGCTGGAGCTCGCCGACCTCATCCTCGACCAGGCCGAGGTCGCCGTGGTGCCCGGCGAGGCGTTCGGCCCGTCCGGCTACATCCGCATGTCGTACGCGCTCGGCGACGAGCAGCTCCTCGAGGGCGTGCAGCGCCTGCAGCGACTGTTCTCCTGACCGACACCCCGAGACCCGCCCCGCCGCTCCCGGCCGGGCGGGTCTCGTCGTCTGTCCCGGTGCTGCGCGCGGGTCAGTCCTCGGGGTGGAAGCCGATGAGCCAACGGATGCCGTAGCGGTCGACGAGCGTTCCGTCGTGGTCGCCCCACGGCCGCCGCTGCAGCGCATCGATCACGCGCCCGCCGGCGGCGAGCTCACCGAACCAGCGCGTCAGGGTCGCCGCATCCGCCGTTCCGAGGAGCGACAGGAACATGCCGCTCATCTGCACCGCGTCGTCGTCGGCGCCCGCATCCGCTCCGGCGAGCTCGACCGGGCCGCCGCTGAGCTGCCCGTGCGCGACGGCGTCGCCAGGACCGTCGTGGCGACCGGCCTGCGCGTAGTCCATCAGCTGCAACTCACCCCCGAACACGTCGCGGTAGTGGCCGAGGGCTTCGGCGGCGGTGCCGGGGAACAGCAGGTACGGGATCAGTCCACTCATGCGGCGAGTGTACGACGCGGGTCGGACGCCCTAGAGGTCGACGCCGAGCAGCACGGGCTCCGGCTGCAGCACCAGCCCGAACTCGGCGTGCACGCGGCTCTGGATGAACCGCGCCAGCTCCGCGACCTCCGCCGCCGTCGCCCCACCGCGGTTCGTGAGGGCGAGGGCGTGCTTGGTGGAGACCGAGGCGCGCGACCGCGGGAGCTTGAAGCCCTTGCGGATACCCGCCTGTTCGATCAGCCAGGCCGCGCTCACCTTCACGTCGGGCGCCTCGGCCCTGGTCGGCGGCACGTACCCGTCGTACGACGCGAGCGGGATGACCGTCACGGCGTCGAGGTCGGGGGCCACCGGCCAGCGCGGGCACTCCGGGGGCAGCGTGCGCGCCTGCGCAGCCGTCACGATCGCGTTCTGGAAGAAGGAGCCGACGCCGTGCGTGTCGGGGTCGTGCTCGTCGAGCAGCATGCCCTTCGACCCGCGGGTCGCCAGGATGCGCTCCCGCACCCAGGTCAGCGGCACCGGCGTGTCGTCGGTCAGCCCGAGCGCGCGACGCAGCTGCTCACCGCGCACCACCCGCTCCCCCGCGACCAGCAGGTCGACCGTCACCGACAGGATCACGGCGCGGCGCTGCGGCTCGCTGCCGTGGTGATGCTTGAGCACCGAGGTGCGGAAGCCCAGCCCGAGCTCCGCCGCGGGCACGGTCGAGATCTCACCCGTGGACTCGTCGATCAGCTCGACCTCGACCAGCGTCTCCTGGATCTCCTGGCCGTAGGCGCCGATGTTCTGCACGGGAGACGCACCGACGGTCCCCGGGATGCCGCTCATGGCCTCCAGGCCCGCGTACCCGTGCTCGACCGCGTAGGCGACGAGGTCATCCCAGCCGTGGCCCGCCTGCACGCGCAGCCGGATACGACCCGCATGCGGCGAGGGGAGCTCCTCGATCCCGGTCGTGCGGACGCGGATGACGGTGCCGTCGAACGGCTCGTCCCCCACGAAGAGGTTGGAGCCGCCGCCCAGCACCAGCCACGGGTCGCCCCGCTCCCAGGTCTCGCGGAGCGCCTCGACGAGACCCTCGGTCGTGGTGGCGTCGAACATGCGATCGGGGGCGCCGCCGGTGCGCAGCGTCGTGAGCTCGGCCAGCCGCAGGGGTTCGACCTCTCTCATCGGACGGCGACGCGCAGCTGCGCCTTGACGAGCACGCTCGTGTCGTCGAACGTGACCTTCAGGTCGATCCGCGCGGTGTCGTCGTCGACCGCGCCGACCGTCGCCGCCACATGGATGTCGGCACCGTCCACCGGGTCGACCACGACGGGCTTGGTGAAGCGCACGCCGTAGTCGACGATGCGGGTGGCGGGGTCGAGGGCGGCCACGACCACCGACGAGGCGATGCCCATCGTGAGCATGCCGTGCGCGAGCACGCCGGGGAGCCCGACCGATGCGGCCACGTCGTCGCGGTAGTGGATCGGGTTGAAGTCTCCGGAGGCACCGGCGTAGCGCACCAGGGACTCGCGGGTGAGGTGCACGGTGCGCTCGGCGACCACGTCTCCGACGGTGAAGCCCATCAGGCGTCCTCTCCCTCTTCCGCGCCGACGAGCAGCACGGTGGTGGCGGTGACCACGTGCGCACCCTCGTCATCGACGATCTCGGTCTCGCTCGTGATCATGGCGTTGCCGCCCATCATGCGGATGCCGGTGACCCGCAGCTGTGCGGTGAGCTCGTCGCCCGCCACGATCGGCCGCGAGTAGCGGAACCGCTGTTCCGCGTGGACCGTGCGCGACAGCTCGATCCCGGCGTTCTCGTCGCCCAGCAGCTGCTGGAGCGTGAGGTCCTGGATCACCATCGCGAAGGTCGGCGGGGCGACCACGTCGGCGTAGCCGGCTGCGCGGGCCGCCTCGACGTCGGTGTGCTGCGGGGCGTCGGCGAAGACGGCGCGCGCGAACTCGCGCACCTTCTCCCTGCCGACCAGATAGGGGGCGGTCGGCGGGAACTCCCGGCCGATCAGATCTTGGTTGACTGCCACCCCTCGATCCTACCGAGGGGGTGGACACCGGACGCCCTCGCGACCGTCAGTCCTTCGATCGCGCCACCATGTTCAACGTCATCCGGCTGGGGACAACCTTCACCCGGGAGGTGTGCACGATCTCGCCGGAGCGGTCGAGAGCACGCTTGCGGATGACGATGAGCGGATCGTGCTCGGGGCGCGCGAGCCACTCCGCTGTCTGCGCGTTCGTGAACCCCACGTCGATCTCGCGGTACATCTCCGAGAACTCCACGCCGTAGACGTCGCGGAGCACCTGGTAGGTGGAGGTGTCGTCGCGGATGTGCCGGTCGAATTCGGGGAAGCGGGTGAGGGAGTACCGGCTGTCGTCGATGGACAGCGGGATGTCGTCGAGGGCGAAGACGCGCACGAGACGGAACACCGGGTCACCCACCTGCACGCCGAGACGGCGCGCGCGCTTCTCGTCGGCGGGGACGGTCTCGGCGCGCATGATGCGACGGGACTTGACGCCGTCGGCGACGACCGTGTCGGCGAATCCGCCCAGCGTCATGGCTCCGATCACTTCGCGGCGCGGCGCCACGAACGTGCCGCGGCCCTGCTGCCGTCGCACGATGCCGAGGCTCTCCAGATCGGCGACCGCGCGACGCACCGTGATGCGACTGACGCCGAAGCGTTCGCACAGCTCCGGCTCGGACGGCAACCGCTCCCCTTCGCCGTAGGTGCCCGCGTCGATCTCGCGCAGGAGCAGCCCGCGGACCTGCTCGTGCAGCGGCGTCGAGCCCACCCCCGGCGACAGCTGAGTCACGTCGAAGCCCTCCTCTCCGGCGCCGGATAGTGGCGCAGCATCTGCGCTCGCGCGTCGTCCCCGGCATGCACAGGGTATCCGAAGGCACCGCGCAGGGTGCAGGCGAGCGCCCCGCTCGTCGCGGCGACGTCGAGGCAGTCGCCGAGGTCGGCGCCGGCGGCCCGCGCCGCGAGGAACCCGGTGAGGAACGCGTCGCCCGCGCCGAGGGCGTCGACCGCGGTGACCGGGCGGATGCCGGTGCGATGCACGGACTGCGCGTCGAAGGCGAGGGATCCGCGGGCGCCCAGGGTGACCACGGCCGACCCGATGCCGCAGCGCACGGCGTAGCGGCCCAGTTCCTCGACCTCGGCATCGGAGAGTCCGCCCCCGGAGAAGAAGCCGACGTCGACGTGCGGTGCCGTGCTGCGGATCACCTCGGGTGACGCGTCGTCGGAGTAGTCGAACGACACCCGCGTCCCGCGCTCGGCGATGGCGGGCAGCTCCGGCTCCAGCGACGAGTACACCGACGTGTGCACGCGGGCGAAGCGGGCGAGATACTCGTGGTCGACCTCGCTCAGCCGCAGCCGCAGCTCGGATTGCACCCCGCCGCGGTTGGAGGCCACGAAGCGCCGGTCGCCGTCGTCGTCGAGGGCGACGAACGCCATCCCGTTGGCGCCGTGCACACGACGGACCCGGGTGGCGTCGACGCCGATCTCGTCGAGCACGCCGCGCACGTGGTCGGCGAACCGGTCGTCGCCCATGATGCCCACGAACGCGGCGCTCCCCCCGAAGAACAGCCGGCTGTAGGCGGCTACGTTCAGGGCGTTGCCCCCGGGATAGGCGAGGTCCTCGTGCAGGTAGCAGTCGAGAACGTTGTCACCCACGCCGACGAGCGAGGGCGGGGGCACCGCGGCGAGCGCGGTGCGGAGGTCATCCGCGTCCATGGTCATCCCTTCACGCTCCCCGCCGCGACGCCCGCCACGAAGTAGCGCTGCAGTGCGAGGAACACCACCACGATCGGGAGGGCGGCGATCGTCAGTCCTGCCAGCAGCACCCCCCATTCGGTCGACAGCGAGTCCCGGAACGACATCAGTCCGGCGGGAATGGTGCGCAGCGCATCGGCGTCGATGTAGACGATCGCGAAGAGGAACTCGTTCCAGGCGAAGTAGCCCGTCAGCACGGCGGCCGTGGTGAGCACCGAGGCGCTCAGCGGCAGGTAGACGTGGCGGAAGACGCCGAACGAGCGGCAGCCGTCGATGGTCGCGGCGTCCTCCAGCTCGCGCGGGATCCCGAGGAACACCGACCGGATGAGGAGGATCGCCATCGGCAGCCGGAACGCCACGTAGGGCAGGATCATCGCCCAGGAGGTGTTCAGCAGGCCCATCGCGTCCAGCAGCCGGTACAGCGGGATCAGGCTCACCTGCGGTGCGACGACCAGGCCGCCCATGGCGACGATCAGCACGATGTTCGCGATCCGGCTCGACAGTCGCACCATGCCGTACGCGCACAGTGCCGCGATCGCCACCGTGGCCACCGTGGAGACGATCGTGACGACGACCGAGTTCACGAAGTAGTCGGAGATGCCGCGGTCCCAGGCGGCCGCGTAGTTCTGCACGAGCCAGACCGACGGCAGTCCCCAGGGGTCGGTGAAGATCTCGGACGACGACTTGAACGACGAGATGACCATCCACAGCAGCGGGTAGGCGATCACGACGGCGTAGATCACGAGGACGAGGTGGACGGGAACCTGGCGGAGACGTTCCGCCGGACGGAGCCGGGTGCCGCTCATCTCAGTCCCTCCCGCTTCGGAACGACACCATCTGCACGACCGACAGCACGAGGGTGATCACGAAGATCAGGCTGGCGATGGCCGAGGCGTAGCCCATCTGGTTCTGGAAGAAGCCCTGGTTGTACATGTAGGTCGCCAGCACCTGGGTGGTGTTGCCCGGGCCTCCCTTGGTGAGGATGTAGGGCTCGTTGAAGACCGTGAAGGCCCCAGAGACGGTGAGGATCATGGCGACGAAGATCATCTCCTTGGCCTGCGGCACGGTGATGCTGAAGAACTGGCGGATGCGGCCGGCGCCGTCGAGCGAAGCCGCCTCGTAGTACTCCTCGGGGATCTGCTGCAGCGCCACGACGTAGAGCATGCAGACGTAGCCGATGCTCTGCCACTGCGAGACGCCGATGACCGCCCCCATGGCCGTGTCGACGTCGGCGAGCCACGCGGTCTGCAGGCCGCCGAGCCCGACGGCTTCCAGCAGGGCGTTGAGCAGTCCGCCACGGGCGTTGTAGACGAACGTGAACAGCAGCGCGATCACCGTCATGGAGATGACGGCGGGGAGGAAGTAGACGCTCCGCAGGAACGCGCCCATGCGCGGTCCCAGCAGCCGGGTGAGCCAGGCCGCGATCACGAGAGCGCCCAGCACCTGGCACACGATCGACACGACCGCGTACAGGATGTTGTTGCCCAGAGCGGTCGCGATCACGGGGTCCGACAGCAGGCGGGCGAAGTTGTCGAGGCCGACGAAGCGCATCTCACCGGCGCCGGCGCTGAAGGAGAAGAAGCCGAAGGCCGCGTTGGCGACCAGCGGGTAGTACACGAACACCCCGATCAGGATGATCGCGGGAAGCACGTAGAGCAGGTTCGACCAGGCTCGGGATCGTGTTCTCATCACGGTGTCTCTTCCGAAGTGGGAGGGGCCGCCGACGGCGGGCGACGGCGGCCCCGAGGCGGATCAGGAGGCGTCGCGCACCCGCGTCGCCGCCTCCTGCACGGCGGCCATGACACCCTCCGGGGTCTGCTGGCCGCTGAGCATCAGCTGCGTCTCGGACAGGTACGCCTGCACGATCTGCGGATCGTAGGCGTTGTCGAGCCAGGTGGTCATCGCCGAGGCGTCGACGATCCCCTGCGCGAGCTCCTGGGAGATCTCGGGCACGTCCGCCTCCTCCACGGCACCCTTCACCGGGCTCAGCTCCCCCGCCCGCTCGGCGTAGGCGATGCCGCTCTGCTTGCTGAGCAGGAACTCCAGGAAGCGCTGCGCCTCCTCCGGGTGCTTCGTGGTCTTCGAGATCGCGAAGCCCTCCGGTGCCCCCGTCAACTCCTCCGGGTCGCCCTTGCCTCCCTCGACGGCCGGGAAGTTGAACGTGCCGTACTCGAACTGCGCGTCGCCGAAGTACCCCACCTCGGCGCTCTGCATGTACATGATGGGCGCCTCCCCCGCGATCCACGCGTTGCGCGCGATCTCGTGCCCGACGGCGGTGAGGTCGTCGTTCATGTACTCCGCCAGCTCCTGGAACCTCTCCAGAGCGGTCACGTACCCGGGGTCGGTGAACTCGCCGGTGGCGGGGTCCTGATCCGCGGCGAAGACCTCCGGGTCGACCACGCGCTGGTTGAGCGTGCCCACGTAGTGCGCGATCGTCCACTGCTCCTGCGCGCCGTACTCGATGGGGGTCATCCCCGCGTCCTGGATCTCCTCCAGCACGTCGATGAACTCGTCCCACGTCGTCGGCGGCTCGAGCCCCAGCTCCTCGAAGACGTCCTTGTTGTAGAAGAACAGCTTCGACTGCATCCCCACAGGCAGACCGTAGGAGGTGCCGTCGACCTCGAAGGCCTCGAGCTGGCTCGGGTAGAAGCTGTCACGGAACGCGGTGTCCTCTTCGAGCCACGGCCCCAGGTCGAGCAGCGCGTCGTTGGCGACGAGCTCATCGACGAACGATCCGCTCCACGTGAAGAGCACGTCCGGGGCGTTCGCGGAGCCGGCGACGACCTTGACCTTGTCCTTGTAGGCGTCGTTGAGCACGCTCTCGACGGAGACGGTGATGTCGGGGTTCTCCTTCTCGAACTCCGCCACCATGTCGCTGTAGTACGAGTTCTTCGGCTCGTTCGGCCAGCGGTGGAAGAAGCTGATCTCCACCTGGCCGTCCGCGGCCTCGCTCTCGCCTCCGGCGCACGAGGCCAGGGGGACGACGAGGGCGACGGCGGCCGCAGCCGCCACGCCGATCCGGGTTGACGTTCGCATCATTGCGATCCTTTCGTTCCTAGTACTCCATGCGCCACATGTAGCGGCGCACGCTGAGGGGGTGACCACGGTGGTCGGCGAGCGCGTCCGCGTAGGCGCGCAGCACGATGTTGAAGAGCAGGTGGGCGAAGACGCCACGGACCTCGGGGGCGACGACGTCCAGGCCGAACTCCTGCGCGTCGAGCACCAGCACCCGCTTCGAGTGCTTCGTGACGAAGTCGACGGCCCGCTGCTCCACGGCGCGGGTCTCGTCGAGGCCGAGCAGCGCGATGAAGGGCACGTCCTCCTCGGTGATCTCGAACGGGCCGTGGAAGTACTCGCCGGCGTGGATCGCGGCGGAGTGCACCCACTGCATCTCCTGCAGCAGGCAGATGGCGAAGGAGTAGGCCGAGCCGAAGTTGGATCCCGCGGCCATGGTGTAGATGAGGGGCTCGCGGCGGGAGGCGTAGCCCCAGGCATCGGCGGCGGCGGCGTGCGCCTCGCGGGCTGCGGGAACGAGCGAGGGCAACTGGGCCACGGCGTCGTCGACGGCGGTCGCGATACCCGCCTGCTCGCGGTCGTCGAGGATGCCGGCGGCGAGGCGCAGGAGGAGCGCCGGCCCGACGTGGGCCTCGCTCTTGCCCTCGCCGTGCTGGTAGGCCACGACATGCTCCGCGGCCTCGGCCAACGGGGAGGCGGGGTCGAACGTGAAGGCGACGGTGAGGGCGCCGCGCTCGCGGGCGTGACGGGCGGCTTCGACCGTCTCCGGGGTGGTGCCCGAGTGCGAGCAGAGGAGGACGAGGGTGTCCGCGTCGACGCGGGACGAGGCGCGCGAGGTGAATTCGGCGGCGTTCAGGGCGGTCGCCTCGAGCCGGACACCCTTCGTTCCGAAGAGGTACTCGATGGGCTGCATGACGGCGTAGGAGCCGCCGCAGGCGGTGAGCACGACGCGCGAGATGGTGTCCCGGGTCGCGATCGCCTGGCGAGCCGCAGCGAGCTGGTTCTCGATGGCGGCGGAGTCGACGAACAGAGCGGTGGCAGACAAGATGGTCCCTTCTGATGACCGGTAGCAAACATCATGACTTGTTATATGACGTCATGTGATGACTGACGTTAGCGAGAGACCGGTCGGCTTGTAAAGAGGTCTGCGGAAAATGGGTCGCAGAAAACCTCCCGGCGACGAAGGACCCTTTCGGCGCGGGTCAGGAGCCGGCGAGCGGAAAGCGCGGAATCAGGCGCGACGACGGCCGCGGACGGCCTTGATCGCCATCTGCACCGCGATCACCACGAGGTACGCGGCGAACAGGATGTTGCCCACGGAGGGGTTGACGATCGTCGCGAGCCACGCGCCGAGCGCGGTCGTCGTGCACGCCGAGACACCGATGAGCGCGGCGGCGAGCAGGTCGACGTTCCGGTTGCGGAGGTTGCCGACGGTGCCGGAGATCGCGGTCGGGATCATCATCAGCAGCGACGTGCCCTTGGCGACCAGGTCGCTGGTGCCGAACGCGAGCATGAGCACCGGCACCACGATCACACCGCCGCCGACGCCGATGAGTCCGGCGAGGATGCCGGTGCCCACGCCGACGCCGACCAGGGCGATACCGGTGAGCCAGGTCAGCTCGAACACGGCGTCCCGCGAGGGGATCACCAGGAACAGGCTCACGATCACCACGACCAGGAAGCCCACGAAGCCCCAGCGCAGCGCGGTCTGCGAGATGCGCGGGAGCAGGCGCGTGCCGATCTGCGCGCCCACCACGGCGCCCGCGGCGAGGATCAGGGCCGGGATCCATGCCACCGATCCGGTGGTGGCGTACGAGATGACACCGACGCTGGCGGTCGGCACGATCGCGGCCAGCGAGGTGCCGGCCGCGAGCCGCTGGTCGAAGTGCAGCAGGAGCACCAGGAGCGGGACGATGACCGTGCCGCCGCCGACGCCGAACAGGCCGGAGAGGAGACCGGCGAGCAGGCCGATGCCGATGAATGCCGTATAGGCGCGAGGCCCGCGTCTCAGGGCCTGCGCGTCAGTCACCGGACCAGCCTACTCCCGGCCCCTCCCCTGCTCGAACCCGCGGCTCTCACACCTCGGAGTCGGCCTTCACCGGCACCGCGATCGACGCCGTGAGCGCCTGCTCGTACCGCCGCTGCCGACGCCGCAGCCACAGCCCGCCCGCGATCAGCAGCGCGAGCACGGCGTAGGCGACGGCCGCGAACGGCTGCGCGACGAGCGTCGTCAGGTCGCCCTGGCTCAACTGAAGTGCGCGACGCAGCTGCTCCTCGCCCATCGGCCCGAGGATCATGCCCACCACGAGCGGCGCCACCGGGAACCCGTACCGGCGGAGGAAGTACCCCAGCACACCGATGATGAGCAGGATCAGGATGTCGACGACCGCGAAGTTCAGCGCATAGGCACCGAACGCGGCGAACAGCAGGATGCCCGCGTAGAGGTACGGCCGAGGGATCTGCAGCAGCTTCACCCACATGCCCACGAGCGGGAGGTTGAGCACGAGCAGGATGACGTTGCCGATGTACAGGCTCGCCACCAGCGCCCACACCAGGTCGGACTGTCCCGTGAACAGCAGCGGGCCCGGCTGCAGGCCGTACGTCTGGAACGCGGTCAGGATGATCGCCGCGGTCGCGGTGGTCGGCAGGCCGAGCGTCAGCAGCGGCACGAGCACTCCGGCCGCCGCCGCGTTGTTCGCCGACTCCGGCCCGGCCACCCCCTCGATGGCGCCACGCCCGAACTCGTCCTTGCGGCGGGAGAGCTTCCGCTCCGTCGCGTACGACAGGAAGGTCGCGACATCGGCACCGCCCGCCGGGATCGTCCCGATCGGGAACCCGATGGCGGTGCCGCGCAGCCACGGCTTCCACGACCGCCGCCAGTCGTCCTTCGTCATCCAGCTCCGCCACCCGCGCGCCACCGGGATCACGTCGACCGCGCCGTGGCGCAGACGGGCGGCGACGTAGAGCGTCTCCCCCACGGCGAACAGGCCCACCGCCACCAGCACCACGTCGATGCCGTCCGCGAGCGGCAGCAGGCCGAGCGTGTAGCGCTGCTGCCCGGACAGCCAGTCGGTGCCGACCAGCCCGAGGAACAGCCCGACGCCGAGCGACAGCAGGCCCCGCGGCACCGAGGAGCCCATGAGCGCGCCGACCGTGACGAACGCGACGACGATCAGCGCCACGTAGTCCGCCGGTCCGAGGTTCACGGCGAACTGCGCCAGCACCGGCGCCAGCAGCGTGAGGCCGATCGTCGCGAGCGTGCCGGCGACGAACGAGCCGATCGCCGCGGTCGCGAGGGCCGCGGCGCCCCGGCCGAGCTTGGCCATCCTGTTGCCCTCGATCGCGGTGACGATCGAGGCGGACTCCCCGGGAGTGTTGAGGAGGATGCTCGTGGTCGATCCGCCGTACATGCCGCCGTAGTAGATGCCGGCGAAGGTGATCAGGGCCGCGGCCGGCTCCAGCGTGTAGGTGAGCGGCAGGAGGAGGGCCACCGTCATGGCGGGGCCGATACCCGGGAGCACGCCCACTGCCGTACCGATCAGCACGCCGAAGAACGCGAACACGAGGTACTGGGGCTGCAGCGCGGTCGCGAAGCCCTCCAGGAGCAGGGTCCAGCTGTCCATCAGAGCATCCTCCCCAGCCAGCCGAGCGCCGGCCCCCAGGGGAGCGACAGCCCGAGCAGTCCGCCGAACACGATCTGCACCACGAGCGCGATGGCCGCACCGACCAGCAGGGCCACCCACCATCGGCGTGCCCCGAGCGCCCAGGCGACACCGCCGAACAGCAGCGCCGCGGCGGGCGCCCACCCGAGCGGCTCGATCAGCAGCAGGTGCGCCACCACGAGCCCCACGATCTTCACGAGCGCGAGCCAGTCCGTCGGGAGCTCCTGGTCGATGTCCTCGCCGTCCTCCGGGACGCCGCGGTGACCGCGGAGGATGCTCACGACCACGGCCACCGCCGACCCGAGCAGCAGCACCGACACGAACAGGGGGAACACGGTCGGACCCACCTGGGCGCCGGCAGGGACGTGGATGGAGAACACGCCGACGAGGGCGAACACACCGAGCGCGACCATGAGGAGGGCGAAGACGAGCTCGCCCCGCGGCAGGGACCCGAGCGAGCCCACCGACCGGCGTGTGCCGGTCTGCAGGCCCGAGGGTCCGGGAGACCCGGTCGACATGTCAGCCGACCAGCCCGATGTTCTGCAGCGTCGTGGTGACCTCGCCGATGTTGCCGGCGAGGAACTCGTCGAACTCCGCACCGGTGAGGAACGCGTCGGCCCACCCACGGGTCTCCAGCTCGTCCTTCCAGGCGTCCAACTCCTCCAGCTCGGTCACGATGCGCTCCAGCTCCGCGCGCTCGGCGTCGTCGATGCCCCCCGGGGCGATCACGCCGCGCCAGTTGGTGAGCACCACGTCGTAGCCGGCGTCGGTGATGGTGTCCACGTCGGGCAGCTGCGCGACGGGCTCGTCAGACGACACCGCGAGCGCCTTCATCGTCCCCGCCTCGATGTGCTGCAGGAACTCGCCGACGCCCGAGATGCCCGCGGCGACCTTGCCGCCGAGGATCAGCGACGTCGCCTCGCCGCCACCGGAGTTGGGCGTGTAGTTGAGCTTCTCCGCGATCTCCCCGCCGTCCAGGCCCGCCTCCTCCAGCAGGAGCCCGGCCAGGATGTGGTCGGCCCCGCCCGCCGAACCGCCGGTGATGGTCACGGCCTGTCCGCGGTCGACGACGTCCTCCACCAGGTCCTCGAGCGTGTCGTACTCCGACTCCGCGGGCACGACCACCACGAGCGGCTCGTCGGTGAGGCGGGCGATCGGCGTCATGTCCTCGATGCGGACCGCGGACGCGTTGGTCTCGACCGCTCCGACCATGACCAGTCCCATCACCATGAGCGTCGCCGGGTCCTTCTCGTTGGCGAGCTGCGCGAGGCCGACGGTCCCCCCGGCGCCTCCGACGTTCGTGACCGGGGCGGAGCCGACGATCTCCTCCTCCGTGAGCAGCTGCGACATCGCGCGGCCGCTCTGGTCCCACCCGCCGCCAGGGTCGGCGGGGACCACGATGTTCAGGTCGGTGATGGCGACGGCTTCGCCGTCTCCGTCCGAGCCTCCGGCGTCTCCGCCTCCCGACGAGCACGCGGTGAGAGCGAGGGCGGTGGCGGCGACCGCGGCGGTCAGGGTGGCGATGCGGACGTACTTCATGGCGCTCCTCCTTGAGCGTTCGAGTGCAATCCGTCCACCATCGAGGTGTGGATGCGGCCGCTCAAGCTTCCGAAACCATTGGTCGCGTTCCGTAAGTATTGGTCGCGAACGCCGGTCCGCGCGGCTCGCGCCCTGGTTCGACAGCCGGGAGAATGAGCGGGTGGCCTCGAAGATGACGCTCCGGATGCAGCTGCTCGCACTGCAGGCGCTGATCGTGTTCCTGGTGACCCTCGCCACCGGGATCGCCGCCGGGGCGTTCCAGGAGAACGCACTCCGCGAGGCCTACAAGGATCGCATGCAGGCGGTCGCGCAGTCCGTGGCCGCGCTGCCCGTGGTGCTCGACGCGTTCGACGACGACGATCCCTCCGCGGCGATCCAGCCGGTCGCGGAGGTGATCAGGGAGGCGTCCGACCTCGCGTACGTGGTGGTCGCCAACGACGAGGGCATCCGGTACTCGCACCCGAACCCGGAGCGCATCGGCGAACGGGTCTCGACCGATCCGTCGATCCCGCTCGGCGGCGATATCTACGTGGGCACGCAGACCGGCACGCTGGGCACCTCCTGGCGCGTGAAGGTGCCGATCCGGGATGAGGATGGCGTCGTGATCGGCACGGCATCGGTGGGCATCCTGGAGTCGGAGCTCAGTGAGGAGTTCACCGCCAACCTGGTGTGGCTGATCTCCGCCATGCTCGCCGCTGCCGTGCTGGGCGTGTTCGGAGCGGCATGGGTGACCTCGGTGATCCGGCGCCGCATCTACCGCTTGGAGCCCCATCAGATCGCGGCACTCGTGAAGAACCAGGAGACGACGCTGCACGGGCTGAGCGAGGGCGTGGTCACGGTCGACGGTTCCGGGCGCATCACGCTCGCGAACGACGCGGCCGCCCGTTTCCTCGGTCGTGATGCGGGCGACCTCGACGGTGCCGTGGCGGCCGACGTCCTGGGCGAGGAGCTCACGACGGTGCTGCGTGAGGGCGAGGCCGCCGGCCGCCCGGTGATCGTGGGGTCGCACGTGCTCGTCGCCCGCAGCACCGCGAGCCGCGACGACGACGCCGACCGTGGCGCGACCCTGCTGCTGCGCGACCACACCGAGTTGCACGACGTGGTGCAGCGCGTCGAGGCGGCAGACGCCATCATCGCGTTCCGCGAGCGGTTCGGCCTGCCGAAGGGCCTGAGCGCGGAGACGCTCCACCGCGTGTCCACGGCACTCGCCGCCCGTCCGGACGCCTCAGCGGCGGAGCTGGGCGCCGACCTCGACATCTCCCGCGTGAGCGCCCGCCGCTACCTGGAGCATCTGGCCGCCACCGGGCAGGCGGTGCGCTCGCTCGACTACAGCACGAAGGGCCGACCGGGGGCGCGGTACCGCAGCACCGACGGCCGCTGACGACCCCCGGTGACGACGAAGCCCGCCACCCCAGTGGGGCGGCGGGCTTCGTGGCGTTCGAGTGTTACTCGGACTTCTTCTCGACAGCGTCCTCGGCGGCGGCCTCAGCGGCCTCGCCCTCGGCCTGCGACTCGGCGCCGGCCTCGGCAGCGGTGTCCTCGGCCGGGGTCTCCTCGGCCGGAGCCTCGGTGGTCTCCTCGGCGGCGGGGGTCTCCTCGGCGGCGGGCTTCTCGGCCTTCGGCGCGGCAGCAGCCTTCTTGGTCGACTTCGCCTTCGGGGTGACGGGCTCGAGAACGAGCTCGATCACGGCCATCGGAGCGTTGTCGCCCTTACGGTTGCCGACCTTGGTGATGCGCGTGTAGCCACCCTCGCGGTCCGCGACGAGCGGAGCGATCTCGTTGAACAGGACGTGCACGACTTCCTTGTCACCGATGACCGACAGCACGCGACGGCGTGCGTGCAGGTCTCCGCGCTTGGCGAAGGTGATCAGGCGCTCGGCGAGCGGACGCAGGCGCTTGGCCTTGGTCTCGGTCGTCTTGATCGACTTGTGGGTGTACAGCGCGGCAGCCAGGTTGGCAAGCAGCAGGCGCTCGTGGGCGGGGCCGCCTCCGAGGCGGGGACCCTTCGTGGGCTTGGGCATAATCGTCTAACTCCTGGTCAGGAAAGGTCGGGTATCAGAAGGACTCGTCTTCGCTGCCGCCGTAGAAGTGGGCGCCGTCGAAACCGGGCACCGAATCCTTGAGCGACAGACCGAGCGAGATGAGCTTGTCGCGCACCTCGTCGACCGACTTCTGGCCGAAATTGCGGATGTTCATGAGCTGCGTCTCCGAGAGGGCGACGAGCTCCGAAACGGTGTTGATGCCCTCACGCTTAAGGCAGTTGTACGAGCGGACCGACAGGTCGAGGTCCTCGATCGGCATCGACAGCTCGTTGGAGTTCACAGCCTCCACGGGCGCCGGGCCGATCTCGATGCCCTCGGCCTCGACGTTCAGCTCGCGGGCGAGACCGAACAGCTCGGTGAGCGTCTTGGCGGCCGAGGCGACGGCGTCGCGCGGGCTGATCGCCGACTTGGTCTCGACGTCGAGGACGAGCTTGTCGAAGTCGGTGCGCTCACCGGCACGGGTGGCGTCGACGCGGTAGCTGACCTTGAGGACCGGCGAGTAGATCGAGTCGATCGGGATCTGGCCCGCCTCGGCGTACTCGTTGCGGTTCTGCGTCGCCGAGACGTAGCCACGACCGCGCTCGATCGTCAGCTCGAGCTCGAACTTGGCGGTGTCGTTGAGCGTGGCGATGACGAGCTCGGGGTTGTGCACCTCGACACCGGCCGGAGCCGAGATGTCGGCGGCGGTCACTTCACCGGCACCGGTCTTGCGCAGGTAGGCCGTGATGGGCTCGTCGCGCTCGCTGGAGACGACCAGCTGCTTGATGTTGAGGATGATCTCGGTGACATCCTCCTTCACGCCGGGGATGGTGCTGAACTCGTGCAGCACGCCGTCGATACGGACGCTGGTGACAGCGGCGCCGGGGATCGACGACAGCAGGCTGCGGCGCAGCGCGTTGCCGATCGTGTAGCCGAAGCCGGGCTCCAGAGGCTCGATGATGAACCGGCTCCGGTTCTCGACGATCTTTTCCTCGGTCAGTGTGGGACGCTGTGCAATAAGCACTCTGTGTTCCTTTCGATCACATGCCCGCTATATGACATGTGGTGGGGTGAGGTCTTGAGTTGTGGAAGTCGATGCCCGCGCGGGGCGCCGAGCCGCCCGGCTCCGGAGAGACGAGCGGCTCGGTGCACGCATCAGACGCGGCGACGCTTCGGCGGGCGGCAGCCGTTGTGCGCCTGCGGGGTGACGTCCTGGATCGAGCCCACCTCGAGGCCGGCGGCCTGCAGCGAGCGGATCGCGGTCTCGCGGCCGGAGCCCGGACCCTTCACGAAGACGTCGACCTTCTTGACGCCGTGCTCCTGCGCCTGGCGGGCGGCCGACTCGGCGGCCATGCCTGCGGCGTACGGGGTCGACTTGCGGGAGCCCTTGAAGCCCACGCCACCCGACGACGCCCAGCTGATGACAGCGCCGGACGGGTCGGTGATCGAAACGATGGTGTTGTTGAACGTCGACTTGATGTGGGCCTGGCCCAGCGCGATGTTCTTCTTCTCCTTGCGGCGCGGCTTGCGCGCGGCGGCCTTGGGTGCAGCCATGAAAGTGTTCTCCTAGTCCCTGGCCGCTGCTTAGCGGGCCTTCTTCTTGCCGGCGACGGTGCGCTTCGGGCCCTTGCGGGTACGGGCGTTGGTCTTGGTGCGCTGGCCGCGGACCGGGAGGCCACGACGGTGGCGCAGGCCCTCGTAGGAGCCGATCTCGACCTTGCGGCGGATGTCTGCGGCGACCTCGCGGCGAAGGTCACCCTCCACCTTGTAGTTGCCTTCGATGTAGTCGCGGAGGGCGACGAGCTGGTCGTCGCTGAGGTCCTTCACGCGGATGCTCTCGTCGATGTCGGTCGCCTTGAGGATCTCGACCGAGCGGGTACGGCCGACGCCGTAGATGTAGGTAAGGGCGATCACCACGCGCTTGTCGCGCGGGATGTCAACGCCGGCAAGACGTGCCATGCGGTTCTCCTGGGTGTTGTGGAGGTGTGGAGCAGGATCGGTGCCCGGGCCTCCGCCCCGAGGTGTCCCCCGCTGTCGCGGGTTCTGATCCTGCCGTGTCGTATTGAGTTATGAGATTGCGAGAGCGGTGCTCACGCAGCGGTGGGCACTCAGCCCTGGCGCTGCTTGTGACGCGGGTTGCTCTTGCAGATCACCATGACGCGGCCGTGGCGACGGATCACCTTGCAGTGGTCGCAGATCGGCTTGACGCTGGGGTTGACCTTCATGTTGTTTCCTGTTCGCTGTCTTCACCGGGCAGGCGGAATGCCTGGGGTGTTACTTCTCGACCGATCAGCGGTAGCGGTAGACGATGCGGCCGCGGGTCAGATCGTAGGGGCTGAGCTCCACGACGACACGATCCTCGGGGATGATGCGGATGTAGTTCTGCCGCATCTTTCCGGAGATCGTCGCCAGGACCTTGTGTCCGTTGGTGAGCTCAACGCGGAACATCGCGTTGGGCAGAGCCTCGGAGATCACGCCTTCGATCTCGATGACACCGTCTTTCTTAGCCATAGCCTCGCTGACGCTTCTGCAGACCGGTCGATCTGCGGTGGATGGGTGGGGGTGGCGCCTGGCCGATCGGACACGCCGAACGCATGGCACAAGGCACCAAAGATCTATGTTATCCGACGATGCCCCGTCCGGCAACTTGGCCGGACGGGGCATCGGGGCGGATCACACTCAGCTCAGGAGGTCGGTGAGCTTCTTCATGTCGGCCTGATTCTGCAGGTCGAGCCGCTCGCCGTTGATCTCCACGGTCGGGGTGCCCTTGATGTCGTTCTGCTTCGCCTGGGCGGCGCCGAACTTGCGATAGGTCTCGTCGGTGATGCACGAGACGACGTCGTCGTCCGCACCCACCTGCTTCGCGAACTCGGCCAGCTGGTCGGTGGTCAGACCCGCGGTGTTCTCCGTCGGCTGGTTCTCGAACAGCACCTTCGCGTAGTCGAAGTAGAGGTCGGCGTCGGACTCCGCGACGCAGAACGCCGCCCCGGCCGAACGCGACGAGTACTCGGTGCCCTGCGAGAAGCGGTCGAGGATCGCGATGGGGTGGTTCACGAGCGTGATCTCCCCGCTCGCCGCCTTCTCCTCCAGCTGCGCACCGAACTGGTCCTCGAAGGCCTTGCACGCCGGGCACTGGAAGTCGAGGAACACCGCGACGGTGTCCTTGCCGTCGCCCTTGCTGATCGAACCGGCCTCGGGGTCGAAGTTCTTGCTGGCGCTCGGCACGGCTCCCGGCGACGTGGCCTGGTTGTTGAGGAACACCACGAGTCCACCGATCGCGACCAGGACCACGACGACGGCGATGGAGATGCCGATCGCGAACCAGTTGGTGTTGCTCTTCGCCGCTGCCATTACTTTCCGATCTCTCGAGGCTCGACCCCGAACGGGGCGAGTCCGGCTCTTCCGCCATCGGGCGCGGTGAGCACCCATATGCCACCATCATGTCGGGCGACGCTATGTTCCCAATGTGAGCCGTCAGTGCCGTCGACCGTGGTCACGGTCCAGTCGTCGTCCTCGATGAACGTGGCCTCGCCGCCGGCGGTGACCATCGGCTCGATCGCCAGCACGAGCCCGGGCTTCACGTCGGCGCCGCGGTCAGGCGTGCGGTAGTTGAACACGCTCGGGGCCTCGTGCATCTTGCGGCCGATCCCGTGGCCGACGTACTCGCGGAGGATGCCGTACGGCTGCCCCGACACCGCCGACGGCCCTTGCGCCTCGATGTAGTCCTGGATCGCGGCGCCGATCTCGTCGATCGAGGTCGCGGTGGCCATCGCGGCGATGCCCGCCCACATCGACCCCTCGGTCACGCGCGAGAGCTCCTCGCGACGGGCCACGAGCTCCGGACGCTCCGCGTCGGGGACGACGACCGTGATCGCGCTGTCGCCGTTCCATCCCTCGTACTGAGCGCCGCAGTCCACCGACACGATGTCGCCGGGCTCGAGCACGCGCTCCCCCGGGATGCCGTGGACCACCTGCTCGTTCACCGACACGCAGATCGTGTGGTGATAGCCGCGCACGAGCTGGAAGTTCGACTCGGCCCCGCGCTGGCGGATCGCGCGGTTGGCTGCGGCGTCGAGCTCGATGGTCTTCACGCCCGCCCTGATGAGGGGACGGACGGCATCGAGTGCCGCGGCCGTGATCAGCCCGGGCTCGACCATGGCGCGCAACTGCGCCGGGGTCTTGTAGATCGAGCGGCGGAACATCTCAGGCTGCGGAGGCCGCGGAGCGCAGACCCCTCGCGGAGAGTGCTGCAGCGATGCGCTCGGTGATCTCCTCGAGCGAGCCGACGCCGTCGATGCGGTCGACGATCCCGCGCGCGCTGTAGACCTCGATGATCGGGGCCGTCTCGTTCTCGTAGATGTCCAGGCGGTGTGCGATGGCCTCGTCCGTGTCGTCCGAACGCCCCTGCTCCGCGGCACGGAGCGCGAGACGCGCGATGCTCTCCTCGCGCGGGACGTCGAGCAGGATCACGGCGTCGAGCGCCTCCCCCCGGCCCTCCAGGAACGCGTCGAGGTGCTCGACCTGAGCCGTGTTCCGGGGGTAACCATCGAGCAGGAAGCCGTTCGCGGCATCCTCCTGGCTCAGCCGGTCGCGCACGATCTCGCTCGTCAGCTCGTCCGGCACGAGGTCGCCCTTGTCGAGGATGGCCGTGACCTGCTGGCCGAGTGCCGTCCCCTCCTTGATGTTCGCGCGGAAGATGTCTCCGGTCGAGACGACCGGGATGCCGTAGGACTCGGCGATGCGCACACCCTGCGTGCCCTTGCCGGAACCCTGCGGACCGACGATGAGAAGACGTGCGGATGCTGTCATCGGAGAAGCCCTTCGTAGTGTCGCTGCTGCAGCTGGGCGTCGATCTGCTTGACCGTCTCCAGTCCGACGCCGACGATGATGAGGATCGACGCGCCACCGAACGGGAAGTTCTGGTTGGCACCGACCGTGGCGAGGGCGATCAGCGGGATCAGCGCGATCAGACCCAAGTAGAGCGAGCCGGGCAGCGTGATGCGGGTGAGCACGTAGTCGAGGTACTCGGCCGTCGGGCGACCCGCGCGGATGCCGGGGATGAAGCCGCCGTACTTCTTCATGTTGTCGGCGACCTCGACCGGGTTGAACGTGATCGCGACGTAGAAGTAGGTGAACCCGATGATCAGCAGGAAGTAGGCGATCATGTAGATCGGGCTGTTGCCGCTCGTGAAGTTCGCCGTGACCCAGCTCACCCAGGCGGGCGGCGTCGAGCCGTCCTGCGGGGTGTTGAACTGCGCGATCAGCGCGGGGATGTACAGCAGCGACGACGCGAAGATCACGGGGATCACACCCGCCATGTTCACCTTGATCGGGATGTACGTGTTCGTGCCGCCGTACGTGCGCCGGCCCACCATCCGCTTGGCGTACTGCACCGGGATGCGGCGCTGCGACTGTTCGACGAACACCACCAGGCCCATCACGATGATGCCGACCACGAGCACGAGCAGGAAGATCTCGAAGCCCTTCGTCTGCCAGATGATGCTCATGGCGCCCGGGAAGGTGGCGGCGATCGAGGTGAAGATCAGCAGCGACATGCCGTTGCCGATGCCGCGCTCGGTCACGAGCTCCGCGAACCACATGATGAGGCCGGTACCGGCGGTCATCGCCATGATGATGAGCAGCTGCGCCCACCACACGTCGTTCGTGAGCAGCTGCTGGCAGGCCGCGATGTCGGTCGCGCCGAACAGCTGACCGCTGCGGGCGACCGTGACGAGCGTCGTCGACTGCAGCAGCGCGAGCGCGATCGTGAGGTACCGCGTGTACTGGGTCAGCTTCGCCTGTCCGGCCTGACCCTCCTTGTGCAGCGCCTCGAAGTGCGGGATGACGACGCGGAGGAGCTGCGTGATGATCGTCGCGGTGATGTACGGCATCACGCCGAGGGCGAAGATCGACAGCTGCAGCAGCGCGCCGCCGGAGAAGAGGTTGACCAGTCCGAGCAGGCCCTCGGTGCCGGTGTTGGCCGCGAGGCACTCCTCGACGTTCGGGAAGTTCACGAACGGCGCGGGGACGTTCGAGCCGAGTCGGTAGATCGCGATGATGGCGAGCGTGAAACCGATCTTCCGACGCAGGTCGGGCGTGCGGAAGATCCGCGCGATGGCGCTAAACAAGGACGTTCCTCCTGAAAAGGTTGCCGGTCCCTGAAGGACGGCTGAAAGACCAGGGTAACTCACTCCGAGGTCTGCGATTGCGGCGTCGCCGCGTGCCCGCCGGCCGAATCAGAAGAGGGGCCGGAGAATCTCCGACCCCTCTTCTGCGGTGGTTACTTGACGGATCCGCCCGCAGCCACGATCTTCTGCTCGGCGGAACCCGAGACCTTGTCGACCGCGACGGTGAGCTTCACGGCGATGTCGCCGTTGCCGAGAACCTTGACCTTCTCGTTCTTGCGGACCGCACCCTTGGCCACCAGGTCGCTGACGGTCACGTCGCCGCCCTGGGGGTAGAGCTCCGCGAGCTTCTCCAGGTTCACGACCTGGTACTCGACGCGGAACGGGTTCTTGAACCCGCGCAGCTTCGGGGTGCGCATGTGCAGCGGCATCTGCCCACCCTCGAAGCCGACGCGCACGGTGTTGCGGGCCTTCGTGCCCTTCGTGCCCCGACCGGCGGTCTTGCCCTTCGAGCCCTCACCGCGACCCACACGAGTCTTGGCGGTGTTGGCGCCGGGGACCGGACGCAGGTGGTGCACCTTGAGCACGCCGGGGCGGGACGCAGGAGCGTCCTTCTTCGGCGCGGCCTTCTTCGCAACCGGCTTCGCGGCGGCGTCGGCCTTCGCGTCGGAGGCGGCCGTCTTGGCCGGCGCCTTCTTCGCAGCGGGCTTCTTCTCAGCAGCAGCCTTGGGAGCGGCAGCCTTCTTCGGGGCCTTCTCGGCCTCGACGGCGGCGTCGTTCTTCTCAGCCATTAGTCGATCTCCTCAACCTTGACGAGGTGGGCGACGGTCTTGACGTAGCCGCGCGTCTGCGCGTCGTCGGGGCGGACGGTGCTGTCACCGATCCGCTTGAGACCGAGGCTGCGCAGCGTGTCGCGCTGGTTCTGCTTCTCGCTCACCTTGGACTTGATCTGCGTGACCTTGAGTCGCGCGGCCATCAGGCACCTACCTTCTGTGCAGCGATGGCCTCGGCCTCGGCACGCACGAGACGCGCCGGGGCGACCTGGTCGAACTCGAGACCACGACGTGCGGCGACGGCGCGGGGCTCCTCGAGCTCCTTCAGGGCGGTGACCGTCGCGTGCACGATGTTGATCGTGTTCGACGAGCCGAGCGACTTGGACAGCACGTCGTGGATACCAGCGCACTCGAGCACGGCGCGGACCGGACCACCGGCGATCACACCGGTACCGGCAGCGGCCGGACGCAGCAGCACGACACCGGCGGCCGACTCACCCTGCACGGGGTGCGGGATGGTGCTGCCGACGCGGGGCACGCGGAAGAAGTTGCGCTTGGCCTCTTCGACACCCTTCGAGATCGCCAGGGGGACCTCGCGGGCCTTGCCGTAGCCGACGCCCACCAGACCGTTGCCGTCACCGACGACCACGAGAGCGGTGAAGCTGAAGCGACGACCACCCTTCACGACCTTCGAGACGCGGTTGATGGTGACGACGCGCTCCAGGAACTGGTTGTCGCCGCGGTCGCGCGAGTTGCGGTCGCGGCCGCCCTGGTTGCGGTCACGTCCGCCGCGGCGGCCGTCCCGCTGGTCACGAGTCGGCTCAGCCTGCGTGGTGCCGGCGGCCGTCTCGGAAGTGGCAGCTGCCGCTTCGGTCACTTCGTTCTCCTTGTTGTCACTCACAGTGCCAGACCCCCTTCACGGGCGCCGTCGGCGATGGCGGCGACACGACCCGCGTAGCGGTTGCCGCCACGGTCGAACACAGCCTCGGAAACGCCGGCAGCCTTCGCACGCTCGGCGAGCAGCTCGCCGACCTTGCGAGCCTTGGCGGTCTTGTCGCCCTCGAGCGAGCGCAGGTCGGTCTCGAGCGTCGATGCCGACGCGACCGTGTGACCCTTGCTGTCGTCGACGAGCTGCACGAAGACGTGACGCGCCGAACGGTTGACGACGAGACGCGGACGCGCCTCGGTGCCCACGATCTTCTTGCGAAGACGGGCGTGACGACGCGCGCGGGCGTCGGACTTCGACTTCACAGCCATGGTTACTTACCAGCCTTTCCGGCCTTGCGACGCACGACCTCGCCGGCGTAGCGCACACCCTTGCCCTTGTACGGCTCGGGCTTGCGGATCTTGCGGATGTTCGCAGCCGCCTCACCGACGGCCTGCTTGTCGATCCCGCTGACGGTGAGCTTGTTCGTGCCCTCGACCGTGAGCGTGATGCCGGCGGGCGGGTCGATCAGGACCGGGTGCGAGAAGCCGAGGGCGAACTCGACCGAGCTGCCCTTCTGCTGCACGCGGTAGCCGGTGCCGACGACCTCGAGACCCTTGGAGTAGCCCTGGGTCACGCCGATGATGTTGTTGTTGATGAGCGTGCGGGTCAGGCCGTGAAGCGACCGGGACTCGCGCTCGTCGTCGGGGCGGGTGACGAGAACCTGGTTCTCCTCGACCGACACCTCGATGGGGCTGGCCACCGTGAGGGTGAGCTCACCCTTGGGGCCCTTCACCGCGACCTCACGGCCGTCGACCGAAACGGTCACGCCCGCGGGAACGTCGATGGGAAGTCGTCCAATACGCGACATTTCGGATTACCACACGTAGGCGAGAACTTCTCCGCCCACGCCCTTCTGCTCAGCCTGGCGGTCCGTGAGGAGACCGGAGGAGGTGGACAGGATGGCCACGCCGAGGCCGCCGAGGACCGTGGGGATCTCGGTGGACTTCGCGTACACGCGAAGGCCGGGCTTCGACACGCGCTTGATGCCCGCGATGGAGCGCTCGCGGTTCGGGCCGTACTTCAGCGTCAGCGTGAGGTTCTTGCCCACGCGCGCGTCGGACGTCTCCCAACCGGCGATGTAGCCCTCCTGCTGGAGGATCTCCGCGATGTGCGTCTTGAGCTTGCTCGACGGCAGGGTCACGGAGTCGTGGTGCGCCGAGTTCGCGTTGCGCAGACGGGTCAGCATGTCTGCGACCGGGTCTGTCATTGTCATGGTTGTCTACTTTCGTTCATGAGGTTCCGGCTGCCGTTACACGACAGACGGCCTGCGATGAGCACGCAATCTTCAATTGTACGTGCACATCGACGGGCTCAGTGACACGAGACCACTGAGCCCGTCGACGGTGTTACGCCTGAGCGTCGTCCGCGCGGAACGGGAAGCCGAGGTGACGCAGAAGCGCGCGGCCCTCGTCGTCCGTCTTCGCCGAGGTCACGACGGTGATGTCGAAGCCCCGGACGCGGTCGATCTTGTCCTGATCGATCTCGTGGAACACGCTCTGCTCCTGGAGACCGAACGTGTAGTTGCCGTTGCCGTCGAACTGCTTGGCCGACAGACCGCGGAAGTCGCGGATGCGGGGCAGAGCGAGCGACACCAGACGGTCCACGAACTCCCACGCGCGGTCACCGCGGAGGGTGACGTGCGCGCCGATGGCCTGTCCCTCACGCAGCTTGAACTGCGCGATCGACTTGCGAGCCTTCGTGACGATCGGCTTCTGACCGGTGATGCGGGTGAGGTCCTCGACCGCACCATCGATCACCTTGCTGTCGCGAGCCGCCTCGCCGACACCGGTGTTCACGACCACCTTGACCAGGCCGGGGATCTGCATGACGTTCGAGTAGCCGAACTCGTCCTGCAGAGCCTTCTTGATCTCGGCGTTGTACTTCGCCTTCAGGCGGGGCTGGATCTTGCCAGCCACCGCAGCGTCGGTCGTTGCCATCAGAGGTCCTTACCGCTCTTCTTCGCGTACCGCACGCGGACGGTGCGCTTGACGCCGTCCTTGGTCTGCTCCTCGACCCGGTGGCCGACCTTGGTCGGCTTCTTGGTCGAGGGGTCGACGAGTGCGACGTTCGAGATGTGGATGGGCGCCTCGACGGTCTCGAGGCCACCCGTCTTGGTGCCACGCTGCGTCTGACCGACGCGGGTGTGCTTGGTGACGTAGTTGACGCCCTCGACGACGACACGGTTCTGCTCGACGAGGATGTCGAGCACCTTGCCCTGCTTGCCGCGGTCGCCACCACGCTCGGGCTTGGCGCCCGAGATGACCTGAACCAGGTCGCCCTTCTTGATCTTCGCCATGATCAGATGACCTCCGGTGCCAGCGAGACGATCTTCATGAACTTCTTGTCGCGAAGCTCACGGCCGACCGGGCCGAAGATACGGGTGCCGCGGGGCTCCCCGTCGTTCTTCAGGATGACGGCGGCGTTCTCGTCGAACTTGATGTAGGAGCCGTCCGGACGACGGACCTCCTTCTTGGTGCGGACGATGACCGCCTTGACGACGTCGCCCTTCTTGACGTTGCCACCGGGGATCGCGTCCTTGACGGTCGCGACGATGGTGTCGCCCAGGCCCGCGTAGCGGCGGCGCGAACCACCGAGAACGCGGATCGTGAGCAGCTCCTTGGCGCCGGTGTTGTCGGCGACCTTGAGTCGGGACTCCTGCTGAATCACTTGGCCTTCTCCAGAATCTCCACCAGGCGCCAGCGCTTCGTGGCGCTCAGCGGGCGGGTCTCGTTGATCAGGACCAGGTCGCCGATGCCGGCGGTGTTCGCCTCATCGTGCGCCTTGACCTTCGACGTGCGGCGGATGACCTTGCCGTAAAGCGGGTGCTTCACGCGGTCCTCCACCTCGACGACGATGGTCTTGTCCATCTTGTCGCTGACGACGTAGCCGCGACGGGCCTTGCGGTACCCGCGGGCGTCCGCGTCGCGCACGTCGTGAGCGGCGTGCTCAACCTCGACGGCAGCTTCCTTCTTGGTGGCCATCACTCAGCCTCTTCCTTCACGGCGTCGTCGGCGGCGTCCGCCTTCTTCGCCTTCGACTTGGTCGCCTTCTTCGCGGGAGCCTCGACCGGAGCGGGCGTCGCACGGATGCCCAGCTCACGCTCGCGGATCACGGTGTACAGGCGCGCGATGTCGCGCTTGACGGCGCGGATGCGGCCGTGGCTCTCCAGCTGGCCGGTGGCCGACTGGAAACGGAGGTTGAACAGCTCCTCCTTGGCCTTGCGCAGCTCCTCAACGAGGCGCTGGTCTTCGAACGTGTCGAGCTCTGCCGGAGCGAGCTCCTTGGTGCCGATCGCCATTACGCGTCGCCCTCCTCGCGCTTGATGATGCGTGCCTTGAGCGGCAGCTTGTGGATTGCACGGGTCAGTGCCTCGCGAGCGAGCTGCTCGTCGACACCCGCGACCTCGAAGAGGACACGGCCCGGCTTGACGTTGGCGACCCACCACTCGGGGGAACCCTTACCGGAACCCATGCGGGTCTCGGCCGGCTTCTTCGTGAGCGGACGGTCCGGGTAGATGTTGATCCACACCTTGCCGCCACGCTTGATGTGACGGGTCATCGCGATACGAGCGGACTCGATCTGACGGTTCGTCACGTACGCGGGCGTGAGGGCCTGGATGCCGAACTCGCCGAAGGAGACCTTCGTGCCGCCGGTGGCCTGACCCGAGCGACCCGGGTGGTGCTGCTTGCGGTACTTGACCTTACGGGGGATGAGCATTATGCCGAAGCTCCTTCTGCAACAGGTGCCTCGTTGCGCGGGGCACGGCGGCGGTCACCACGGTCGTCGCGGCGCGACTTCGGCGCGTTGGCCTGCTCGCGTGCGAGCTCCTTGGCGGTGAGGTCGCCCTTGTAGATCCACACCTTCACGCCGATGCGGCCGAAGGTGGTCTTGGCCTCGTAGAAGCCGTAGTCGATGTTCGCGCGCAGCGTGTGCAGCGGCACACGACCCTCGCGGTAGAACTCCGAGCGGCTCATCTCAGCGCCGCCGAGACGGCCCGAGACCTGGATGCGGATGCCCTTGGCGCCGGCGCGCTGAGCGCCCTGCAGACCCTTGCGCATCGCGCGACGGAACGCCACACGAGCAGAGAGCTGCTCGGCGATGCCCTGCGCGACCAGCTGAGCGTCGGCCTCGGGGTTCTTGACCTCGAGGATGTTCAGCTGGATCTGCTTGCCCGTGAGCTTCTCGAGGTCGCCGCGGATGCGCTCGGCCTCTGCACCACGACGACCGATCACGATGCCCGGGCGGGCGGTGTGGATGTCGACGCGGACGCGGTCACGGGTGCGCTCGATCTCGATGTTCGAGACGCCGGCACGGTCGAGCTGCGTCTGCAGCAGGCGACGGACCTTGATGTCCTCGGCCACGTAGTCGGCGTAACGCTGACCCGGCTTCGTCGAGTCGGAGAACCAGCGCGACACGTGGTCCGTGGTGATGCCGAGGCGGAAGCCGTACGGGTTGACCTTCTGTCCCATTACTTGCTCGCCTTCTTGTTGCTGTCGCCGGCCGCGGCAGGAGCCGCCTCCGGCGTCGAGAGCACGACCGTGATGTGGCTCGTGCGCTTCTTGATCTGGAAAGCGCGACCCTGTGCACGGGGCTGGAAACGCTTGAGCGTCGTGCCCTCGTCCACGTACGCGTTCTTCACGTACAGGTCCTGCTCGTCGAGGTACTCGCCGTCACGATCCGCCTTGACCTGCGCGTTGGCCATGGCCGACGCGACAAGCTTGTAGATCGGCTCACTGGCGCTCTGCTGCGCGAACTTCAAGATCGCGAGAGCTTCCTGGGCCTGCTTGCCCTTGATGAGCGCGACGACACGACGAGCCTTCTGAGGGGTCACGCGGATGTGTCGCACGCGTGCGATGGACTCCACCATTTCTCTCTCCTCTATCGTCCCCGCGTCAGCGGCGACGGCCCTTCTTGTCGTCCTTCTCGTGGCCGCGGAAGGTGCGGGTGGGCGCGAACTCGCCCAGCTTGTGACCGACCATGGTCTCGGACACGAACACGGGGATGTGCTTGCGTCCGTCGTGGACCGCGATCGTGTGACCCAGCATGGCCGGGATGATCATGGACCGACGGGACCAGGTCTTGATGACGTTCTTGGTGCCGGCTTCGTTCTGCACGACCACCTTGCGAAGCAGGTGCTCGTCGACGAAGGGGCCCTTCTTAAGACTGCGAGGCATCTTCTCTTACTCCTACTTGCGCTTCTTGCCGGCGTTGCGACGACGCACGATGTACTTGTCGCTTTCCTTGTTGGCGTGACGGGTGCGACCCTCGGCCTGACCCCACGGGGAGACCGGGTGACGACCACCGGACGTCTTGCCCTCACCACCACCGTGCGGGTGGTCGACCGGGTTCATCGCGACACCACGGACGGTCGGGCGGACGCCCTTCCAGCGCATACGGCCGGCCTTGCCCCAGTTGATGTTCGACTGCTCGGCGTTGCCAACCTCGCCGATGGTCGCGCGGCAGCGCGCATCGACGTTGCGGATCTCGCCGGAGGGCAGACGCAGCTGGGCGTAGGGGCCGTCCTTCGCCACGAGGCGGACGGATGCACCGGCCGAGCGCGCCATCTTCGCGCCGCCGCCGGGGCGGAGCTCGATGGCGTGGATGACGGTACCCGTGGGGATGTTCTTCAGCGGGAGGTTGTTTCCCGGCTTGATGTCCGCCGCGGGGCCCGACTCGACGATGTCGCCCTGGTTCAGCTTCGCCGGCGCGAGGATGTAGCGCTTCTCGCCGTCGAAGTAGTGCAGGAGCGCGATGCGCGCGGTGCGGTTGGGGTCGTACTCGATGTGAGCGACACGGGCGTTCACGCCGTCCTTGTCATTGCGACGGAAGTCGATGACGCGGTACTGGCGCTTGTGGCCACCACCGATGTGACGGGTCGTGATGCGGCCCTGGTTGTTGCGACCACCGGTCTTCGAGAGCGGGCGCAGCAGCGACTTCTCCGGCGTCGATCGGGTGATCTCGGCGAAGTCAGCCACCGACGAGCCGCGACGGCCCGGGGTCGTGGGCTTGTACTTGCGAATAGCCATGATTGTCCTTATCCCCCGGATCAGCCGATTGCCGTGAAGATGTCGATGGTGCCCGACTTCAGGCTCACGATGGCGCGCTTGGTGTCCTTGCGCTTGCCCGTGCCGAAGCGGGTGCGACGGGCCTTGCCGACGCGGTTGATCGTGTTGACCGACGCGACCTTGACACCGAAGATCTTCTCGATGGCGAGCTTGATCTCGGTCTTCGAAGCGCGCGGGTCGACGAGGAAGGTGTACTTACCCTCGTCGATGAGCCCGTAGCTCTTCTCGGACACGACCGGCTTCAGGATGATGTCGCGCGGGTCCTTGTTCAGGGCCGTCTGGAGAACAGATGCCTGCTCGCTCATGCGGAGACCTCCTGGTTGGCGCCGGACTTGGAGGCGATGAAGCCCTCGAGCGCGGCCTGGGTGAAGACGATGTCGTCGGAGACGAGAACGTCGTAGGCGTTGAGCTGGTCGAACGACAGCAGGTGCACGTTGCCGAGGTTGCGCAGGCTCTTGAGCGCGAGCTCGTCGCCGCGCTCGATGACCACGAGCACGTTCTTCGACGTGGCGACCTGGGCGAGGAAGCCCGCGGCGGCCTTGGTCGACGGAGCACCGTCGGTGCCGAACGTGTCGATCGCGTGCAGGCGGTCGCCGCGGAAGCGGTCGCTGAGCGCGCCGAGGAGGGCGGCCGCGATCATCTTCTTGGGCGTGCGCTGCGAGTAGTCACGCGGCTTCGGGCCGTGGACGATGCCACCGCCGGTCATGTGCGGCGCGCGGATCGAGCCCTGACGGGCGTTACCCGTGCCCTTCTGCTTGAAGGGCTTGCGGCCGGCGCCGGAGACCTCGCCACGACGCTTGGTCGAGTGCGTGCCCTGGCGAGCCGCCGCGAGCTGCGCGACGACGACCTGGTGGATGAGCGGGATGTTCGTCTTGACGTCGAACAGAGCGGCGGGAAGCTCGACCGAGCCAGCCTTCTTGCCGTCTGCCTTGAGGACGTCGAGCGCGAGAGTGGAGTCAGCCATGATCAGGCACCCTTCACTGCGTTGCGGACGTAGACGATGCGGCCACGAGCACCGGGGACGGCGCCCTTGACGAGCATCAGACCCTTCTCGATGTCGATGGCGTGCACCGTGAGGTTGAGGACGGTCACGCGCTCGCCACCCATACGGCCGGCCATGCGCATGCCCTTGAAGACACGGCTCGGAGTCGACGAGGCGCCGATCGAACCGGGCTTGCGGTGGTTGCGGTGCGCACCGTGCGAGGCGGAGACGCCCTTGAAGTTGTGGCGCTTCATGACACCGGCGGTGCCCTTGCCCTTGCTCGTGCCGACGACGTCGACGAGCTGGCCGGCCTCGAACGTGCCGTCCACCGTGAGCTGCTGGCCCAGCGAGTAGTCGGCGGCGTCGGCCGTGCGGATCTCGGTCACGTGGCGACGCGGCGTGACGCCGGCTGCCTCGAAGTGAGCCGAGAGGGGCTTGTTCACCTTGCGGGGGTCGATCTGGCCGTACGCGATCTGCACGGCGTTGTAGCCGTCCTTCTCGGGCGTACGGATCTGCGTGACCACGTTCGGCGCGAGCTCGATGACGGTGACGGGAACGAGCTTGCCGTTCTCGTTCCATACCTGGGTCATGCCGAGCTTCGTGCCCAGCATGCCCTTGGAAACCTTGGAGTTGATGTCAGCCATGTCGAACCTCAGAGCTTGATCTCGATGTTGACGTCGGCCGGCAGGTCGAGGCGCATCAGCGAGTCGACGGCCTTGGGCGTCGGGTCGACGATGTCGATCAGACGCTTGTGGGTGCGCATCTCGAAGTGCTCGCGGCTGTCCTTGTACTTGTGGGGCGACCGGATGACGCACACGACGTTCTTCTCGGTCGGAAGGGGCACGGGTCCGACGACGGTCGCGCCCGCACGGGTCACGGTGTCGACGATCTTGCGTGCGGACGTGTCGATGACCTCGTGGTCATACGACTTCAGGCGAATGCGGATCTTCTGTCCCGCCATTGTCTGCTCTCTCTCTATAAGCGTCGTACCGTCCTGGACCGGGTGGCCCTGGGGCATTGGACGCACGTCGGCGCGGATTGCGCCTCGGCACGAGAACGGCTCTGCGAACCGATCTGCTGCACCACTGTTCTGCTGTCAGCCGGACGCCCGGAGGCGAACGGATGCCCGACCCTCGCCGCGCACGGCGATGCCCTCGAGATGAAGGTGTCGGGATTGTGTTCTGCTGCCCGCGGCCTAGAACCCTGCGCTTCCGAAGAGGCACCGTCTATGCACTGCCCTGGCAGTGATCCGGCGCACGCACAGCGGCGACGGAATATCGAACCTGTCTATTCTGCCACGGGCGATTTCACTTCTGCAAACCCGGGCGTGTCGCGCCTCGTGTCCGCCCTCTTCGGCGAGGGTCTGCAGCTCGTCTCAGGCCCGAGTGGAGCGCGGGGCGAGGCATCCCCATGCCTCGCCCCGCTTGGGGAGGGCGTTCAGTGCGAGGGGGCACACCGAACGCGAGGTGCCCAGCGTGAAGGGACGCCGGACGCCTCGACCGAGGGCACGGCGGAAGACCCGCCGCGCAGGCGGGGAGACGCTCTGGCGCAAAGAGTGCGCGCGTCGCACGATGATCCCCAAGATCGTTTTCCCCAGTGTGAACGCGGTAGAACCGCGTGCTTCAGGAAACCGAACCCCTTCGGTTTCCCCGACCGCAAGATCCCCAGGCGGTCTGCATCATCCTACTCGATCTCTCCGTCAGTTCGCCAGTTCGCGCTCGCGCGTGCCGAGATTCCAGAGCGTCCGGGTACGAGAAGAGCGGCGCCCCTCGGAGGAAGCGCCGCTCGTGAACGATCTCGGGCTACTCGTTGCCGACTGCCTTGTCCGCGCTGTCACGGATCTCGTCGATCTTGTCGGCCGCACCGGGAGCGATCTTCTTGGCGAAGTCGGCGACACCGTCGAGCACCTTGTCGCTGATGTCCTCGGCCTGCTCGCTCTTGACGGCCTCGGCGATCTTGTCCTTGTTCTGCTCGTACAGGTCCTTGCCCTTGTTCACGGCGTCGTCGATACCCATGTGGCTCCCCTTCGGAGGTGTGTGTGTCCGGCCGATGAGACCGGACACACTCATTGTGCATGCCCTCCCCCGCCCGCGGAAGCCCGATTAGAGCGTGGAAAACGACAAAGAGGCCGGACCCGAAGGTCCGACCCCTTTGCGAGGAAGCAGATGCTTACTTGATGATCTTCGTCACCGTACCGGCGCCGACCGTACGACCACCCTCACGGATGGCGAAGCCGAGGCCCTCCTCCATGGCGATCGGCTGGATCAGCTCGACCGTCATGTCGGTGGTGTCGCCGGGCATGACCATCTCGGTGCCCTCGGGCAGCGAGATGACGCCGGTGACGTCCGTGGTGCGGAAGTAGAACTGCGGGCGGTAGTTCGTGTAGAAGGGGTTGTGGCGCCCACCCTCGTCCTTGGACAGGATGTACGCGGTGCCCTCGAAGTCGGTGTGCGGCGTGACCGAACCCGGCTTCACGATGACCTGGCCACGCTCCACGTCCTCGCGCTTGGTGCCGCGGAGGAGCAGACCACAGTTCTCGCCGGCCCAGGCCTCGTCGAGCTGCTTGTGGAACATCTCGATACCGGTGACGGTCGTCTTCTGCGTCGGACGCAGACCCACGATCTCGACCTCGGAGTTGATGGCCAGCGTGCCACGCTCAGCGCGACCCGTGACGACGGTGCCACGACCGGTGATCGTGAAGACGTCCTCGACGGGCATGAGGAAGGGCTTGTCACGGTCACGCTCCGGGTCCGGAACGCTGTCGTCGACAGCCTGCATCAGGTCCAGGATCGCCTGGGTCCACTTCTCGTCGCCCTCGAGAGCCTTGAGAGCGGAGACGCGGACGACAGGAGCGTCCTCGTCGAAGCCCTGGCCGGCGAGCAGCTCGCGGACCTCGAGCTCGACGAGCTCCAGGATCTCCTCGTCGTCGACCGCGTCCGACTTGTTCAGCGCGACCAGCAGGTAGGGAACGCCGACCTGCTTGGCGAGCAGCACGTGCTCGCGCGTCTGGGCCATCGGGCCGTCGGTGGCGGCGACCACGAGGATCGCGCCGTCCATCTGAGCCGCACCCGTGATCATGTTCTTGACGTAGTCGGCGTGGCCGGGAGCGTCGACGTGCGCGTAGTGGCGCTTCGGGGTCTCGTACTCGATGTGCGAGATGTTGATCGTGATACCACGCTGGCGCTCTTCCGGCGCCGAGTCGATGGAAGCGAAGTCACGCTGCACGTTCGTGTCGGACGGGTACTTGTCAGCAAGCACCTTCGAGATCGCTGCGGAGAGCGTGGTCTTGCCGTGGTCGACGTGACCGATCGTTCCGATGTTGACGTGCGGCTTGGTCCGCTCGAACTTGGCCTTAGCCACTGGGTCCTCCTCAGGACGTCGTTGTAGAGGTGCCGGGCACTGGTTTGCGACCGGTTCTCTACGGGTTAGGTTCTCAGTTTAGTAGAGAGGGAATGTGAAGTTGTAGGTGACCTGGGAACAGAGCGGCGGGCTCTGTTCCCAGGAAGTGTTACTCGCCCTTGGCCTTCTGGACGATCTCGTCGGCCACCGCGCGCGGGACCTCAGCGTAGCTGTCGAACTCCATGGAGTAGACGGCGCGACCGGAGGTCTTCGAACGCAGGTCGCCGATGTAGCCGAACATCTCGGACAGCGGCACCGCAGCGCGCACGACCTTGACGCCGGCGGCGTCCTCCATCGACTGGATCTGGCCACGACGCGAGTTCAGGTCACCGATGACGTCGCCCATGTACTCCTCGGGAGTACGGACCTCGACGGCCATCAGCGGCTCGAGCAGCACGGGGTTGGCACGACGCGCGGCCTCCTTGAAGCCCATGGAGCCCGCGATCTTGAACGCCATCTCCGAGGAGTCGACGTCGTGTGCCGCACCGTCGACGATGGTCGCCTTGACGCCCACCATCGGGTAGCCCGCCAGGACACCGACGTTCATCGCGTCCTGGAAACCGGCGTCGATCGAGCCGATGTACTCGCGCGGGATGCGGCCACCCGTGACCGCGTTCACGAACTCGTACGTCTTCTCGCCGTCGAGCTCGAGCGGCTCGATGTTGAACTGGATCTTGGCGAACTGACCCGAACCACCGGTCTGCTTCTTGTGCGTGTAGTCGTGCTTCTCGACGGCCTTGCGGATCGTCTCGCGGTACGCCACCTGCGGCTTGCCGACGTTCGCCTCGACGCGGAACTCGCGCTTCATGCGGTCGACGAGGATGTCGAGGTGCAGCTCGCCCATGCCCTTGATGGTCGTCTGACCGGTCTCGGGGTTGAGCTCCGTGCGGAAGGTCGGGTCCTCCTCAGCGAGCTTCTGGATGGCGAGACCCAGCTTCTCCTGGTCGGCCTTGGTCTTCGGCTCGATGGCGACCTCGATCACCGGCTCGGGGAACGTCATCGACTCGAGCACGACCGGCTGCTGCGGGTCGGCCAGGGTGTCACCGGTGGTGGTGTCCTTCAGTCCGATCACGGCGTAGATGTTGCCGGCGGTCAGCTTGTCGACCGGGTTCTCCTTGTTGGCGTGCATCTGGAAGATCTTCCCGATGCGCTCCTTCTTGCCCTTGGTCGAGTTGATGACCTGAGCGCCCGACTCGAGCTCACCCGAGTAGACGCGCACGTACGTCAGGCGACCGAAGAACGGGTGCACGGCGACCTTGAAGGCCAGGGCCGCGAACGGGTCCTTCGCGTCAGGGTGACGCTCGATGATCTTCTCCTCGTCCTTCGGGTCGTGCGCCTCGATGGCGGGCACGTCCAGCGGGGACGGGAGGTAGTCGACGACGGCGTCCAGCATCGGCTGCACGCCGCGGTTCTTGAACGCCGAGCCGCAGAGCACCGGGTAGATCTCGCTGGCGATGACCATCTTGCGGATGGCGCCCTTGATCTCTGCGACCGTCAGCTCCTCGCCGCCGAAGAACTTCTCGAGAAGCTCCTCGTCGGTCTCCGCGACCGTCTCCAGCAGCTGCTGGCGGTACTCCTCGGCCTTGTCCTTGAGGTCGGCCGGGATCTCCTGCACCTCGTACGAGGCGCCCATGGTCACGTCACCCTTGGCGTCGCCGGGCCACACCAGTGCGCGCATCTCCACGAGGTCGATGACGCCGACGAAGTCGTTCTCGGCACCGATCGGGAGCTGCAGCACGAGCGGCTTGGCACCGAGGCGGTTGATGATCGTGTCGACCGTGAAGTAGAAGTCCGCGCCGAGCTTGTCCATCTTGTTGACGAAGCAGATGCGGGGGACGTTGTACTTGTCGGCCTGACGCCACACGGTCTCGGACTGGGGCTCCACGCCCTCCTTGCCGTCGAACACGGCGACCGCACCGTCGAGGACGCGGAGCGAGCGCTCCACCTCGACCGTGAAGTCCACGTGACCGGGGGTGTCGATGATGTTGATCTGGTTCTTGTTCCAGAAGCAGGTCACGGCGGCAGACGTGATCGTGATGCCGCGCTCCTTCTCCTGCTCCATCCAGTCGGTGGTCGAGGCGCCGTCGTGCGTCTCGCCGAGCTTGTGGTTGACGCCCGTGTAGAACAGGATGCGCTCGGTCGTCGTGGTCTTGCCGGCATCGATGTGCGCCATGATGCCGATGTTGCGGACCTTGCTCAGGTCCGTGAGCACGTCTTGTGCCACAGGAGTGTCCTTATCTTTTGGAGCAGTCGTACTGCGAAGAGGGGGTGCCCGTCCCTCGGCGGGTGGCCGAGGGACGGGCCGAGCTGATTACCAGCGGTAGTGAGCGAACGCGCGGTTCGACTCGGCCATCTTGTGGGTGTCCTCGCGGCGCTTGACCGCGGCACCGAGGCCGTTCGACGCGTCCAGGATCTCGTTCTGGAGACGCTCGGTCATCGTCTTCTCACGACGACCCTTCGCGTAGCTCACGAGCCAGCGCAGCGCGAGGGTGTTCGCGCGGTGCGGCTTGACCTCGACCGGAACCTGGTAGGTCGAGCCACCGACGCGGCGGCTGCGGACCTCGAGCGTGGGGCGCACGTTGTCGAGCGCCTTCTTGAGCGTGGCGACGGCGTCCTGACCGTTCTTCGCCTCGACGCCGCGGAGGGCGCCGTAGACGATCGACTCGGCCAGCGACTTCTTGCCGTCGACGAGGATCTTGTTCACCAGCGAGGTGACGATCGGTGCGCCGTAGACCGGGTCGTTGACGACGGGGCGCTTCGGGGCGGGACCCTTACGAGGCATCTAACTCAACCCTTCTTCGCGCCGTAGCGGGAACGAGCCTGCTTACGGTTCTTGACGGCCTGGGTGTCCAGGGCGCCACGGACGATCTTGTAACGCACACCGGGGAGGTCCTTCACGCGACCGCCGCGGACGAGCACCAGCGAGTGCTCCTGCAGGTTGTGGCCCTCACCGGGGATGTACGCGGTGACCTCGGTCCCGTTGCGGAGCTTCACACGGGCGACCTTGCGCATCGCCGAGTTCGGCTTCTTCGGGGTGGTGGTGTAGACGCGGGTGCAGACCCCGGCCTGCTGCGGGTTCGACTTGAGCGCCGGCGCCTTGGTCTTCGAGACCTTGGGCGAGCGACCCTTGCGAACCAACTGCTGAATGGTTGGCACGTTCTCTCCTCATAGTGCTGCACGGTGACAGCGTGATGGGTTTCACATCATGACCCACCGGCACGCCGGAACCGGCGAGCTTTTGGTGTGGTGGGTATGCCGTGGGGGCGGACCGGCATGGGGCCGACGCCCAGCGCGCACGTCAGGACGTGCACACACCTGATCAAGTGTAATGCCGCGTAACCAACGCGGTCAAATGAGGGCGACCGGCGCCGCCTCAGCTCACGTCGGGGCCGAACGGGGAGTCGAGCGACTCCGTGAGTTCGGCGAGCATGGCTTCGATCTGCGGTTCGACGTGCTGGGACACCGCCGCCTGAATGGAGACGCGGTGGCGCAGCAGCAGGCCGCAGATCTCGCGGCCGATGAGGTTCGCGTACTCGTCGGCGAGGGCCACTTCCTGCCGTAGCGCGATCTTCGCCTCCTCCGACAGGGGCGGCAGCGGCGGGAGCTCCGCCGCGGAGTCGTCGGCGAGACCGGCGATCGTGAACAGGAACGGTGCGCCGGGAACCGGCTCCGGGTCGAGCGGCAGGCCCTCGAACTCGGGAGCCAGGTCCTCGGTCGGGCGGTAGCTGCGTGCTCTGTTCCTGGCCGCTTGGCTGTCGAGCTCGCGCTGGAGCATCGGAAGGTTGCGGGCCGTGTAGTCCGCGACCGCGTGGTCGACGATCGTCTTGATGCGCGTCGACAGCCCGTGCTGCACCCCGTGGGGTGTGTCGCCCGCGATCCCGGCCGCGGCGAGGATGGGCGAACCGAGACAGCGACGGCACGGCGCGACCCGGCCGCGGTGGGTGGCCGGCTCCCAGCGCGGCACCCAGCGCAGCCACGCCTCGACGGCCTGGTCCACCTGCGTCTCCAGTGAGCGCTCCACGACACCAGCGTACGGCGCGTCACCGCTCCCCGCGCGGATTTGCGGGGGGTCACTCCCCCTCGTCGTGCTCCCAGGGCCATCGCGGACGTTCGCTGCGGGTCCGACGGAGGGCGATACCGCTCCAGCCCGCGATCGCCGCCGCCACCAGGACCACCGCGCTAGCGCCGCCCCGGACGAGGTCTCCCGCGACGGCCGTCGCGATGATGAGGCTCTCTGCGGCAGCCAGCACCGCAATCCACAGCGTCGCGAGATGGACCAGCGCGGTGAGGAGTGCGATCACCAGCGCGGAGCCGAACGACGGACGCCGGCGCCGCAGCGTCGCGCCGAGCGACAGAGCGAACGCGACCACCGCCAGGATCATGCCCACCACCCCCGGCACCTGGCCGAGGCCCTCCACCGCGATGATGTCCCGATCCGTCGCCACGCTCAGCGCGCCCAGCCCGAACACCGACAGCGCGAAGAACCCGATGGAGGCGAGCACCACCGCGAGGACAGGCGAAACCCCCGCGGACTCGGGCCCGCGGGGGTTCGGCGTGGTGGCGTGCGTGACTACCTCGCCAGCGTCGGGCCGGCTTCGAGGGTGCGCTCGTACTCGCGCTGCGCCTCGGCGTTCAGCTCCGTCTTGCGGGCGCCGCTGCGGGCCACCCAGGCACCGAACCAGATGGTCAGCTCCCTGGCGAACACGAAGGCAGCGATGGCGAGCGGGGCGAGCAGCTGCTCCCCCGCGAGCTCCAGGCCCTGCGAAGCGGTGAGCTTCCAGAACGGCGCCTCGAAGAGCTGTCCGAGGATGTGCCCCGCGTACGCGATGAGCCCGACGATGATGCCGAACACCACCCAGAGGCCCCAGCGGCCGCGGTTGATGATCGCGCCGAGGAGCCAGAAGCCCAGGAAGAACACGACGACCGGGGTCCAGTAGCCCCACGTGAGCAGCGGCGCGAGGAAGGCCTCGCCGATGTTCTCGCCCGTGACGTCTCCGGCGATGGCGCGCAGGCCGACCGCGGTGCCGAGGTAGAGGATGGCGAAGGCGACCGTCGCCAGGAGGCCGATCGCCCCGGCCGTTCCGCGGTTTCCGCGGTCGCGCGGCGGCTCCGGAGCCTGAACGAAGATCGGCTGAGGCTGAGCTGCGGCGGCGCCGGCTGTCCCGACGTACGGCTCCGACGGGACGATGCGTGTGTCGGCGTCGTCGGAGTGCGGGGCGTATGCCGTGTCCGCCATGGACGACTCCTCGTGACGTGGCGACCAGGAGGCCGCCCCGGGAGTCGGGAAGGCCGCGGTCGCATCGGCGTCGCGACGATCGTCCGCGACGCGGTCATCCGGGCGGTCGCCCGCGAGCCGGTCGGCGGGAAGACGCTCGGCACCGCGGTCGTCGGCGAGCCGGTCGGAATCCGCTCGCTGCTCGGCGGCGGCCGCACGGTCGGCGACGGGTACCGCGCCCGCGGCGGGAGCGGTCGAGCTGAAGGTGCCGGGGTGGTCGCGCTCGGCGGCCTCGAACGCGGCGAGATCGGGGTCGACCGGCGGGTGCTGGCGCTCCGGGTTCGCGTCGGCGGGCGTGCGCTCCGCCTCGGCCTCCGCGTCGGAGCCGGCGACGTCCGCTCGGGCTGCGGCGGCAGCATCGAGACCGGCGTTCGCGCTACCGACGACGTCGTCGACGTCGCGCGGCTTCTCGGGCTGACGAGCCTCGGGATCACTCATGGGGGTGCGCCTCTCATCGATGTGTGCTCTGCGAGGGTACCGCCGCGTGTCCAGGCCCTCACGGAGGCGTGCCGACGTGTCGCCGGGTCGGTGCCTGCGGAAGGGGGGAACCGCGGATCAGGGCAGGGCGGAGCGCAGAGCGTCGCCGAAGAACTGCGCCAGCACCGGCATCATCGGCAACGACAGCCAGAGCAGGCCGCCGATGATCACGGTGCAGATCACCCCGGCCACCCAGCTCATCCCGATGCTGCGACCACCCACCCGTGCCATGTCGCCAGGGTACGTCGCGCCCCGTCGACCGCCGGGGTGCAACGCCGAGGTGACGGGCGACCGGACGGCTCAGCCCTTCGTGGCACCGGCGGTGAGGCCGCCCACGATGTACTTCTGCAGGAACAGGAACAGGATCATCACCGGGATCGCGGCCATGACCGCACCGGCGCTGAAGGCCGACCAGTCCGCGTAGCGCGGGTTCGCGACGAGCTTGGTGAGCCCGACCACGAGTGTCTGCTGATCGACGTCGACGAGCATGACGCTCGCGATGACGTACTCGTTGACCGTGCCGATGAATGACAGCAGCCCGACCACGGCCAGGATGGGCGCGACGAGGCGCAGGATGATCGTGAAGAAGATGCGTGCGTGACCCGCACCGTCGATGCGCGCCGCCTCGTCGATCTCCTTGGGGATCGTGTTGAAGAAGCCGTACATCAGATACGTGTTCACCCCGAGCGCTCCGCCGAGGTAGACCAGGATCAGCCCGGTATGGGTGTTCAACCCGATCGCCGGGAACCAGTCGCCGATGGTCGACATGAGCAGGAAGATCGCGACGACCGCGAGCAGCTGCGGGAACATCTGCACCACCACAATCGTGACGAGACCGACGCGGCGCCCGGCAAAACGCATGCGCGAGAAGGCATACGCGGCGCAGGCGCCGATGAACACGGTCACTGCGCCGGTGACCACCGCGATGAGCAGGGTGTTCAGGAACCAGGTGCCGTAGGGGTTCTGGGGGTCGCTCAGAATGCGTACGTAGCTGTCGATGCCGATGGCGGAGAACAGCTGGTTCGAACCGGTCAGCGTGCCCTTCGGGTTCAGCGAGGCCGAGACCACGTAGAGCAGTGGGAAGAGCGCGAACGCGCTCACGACGATCGCGACGAGGTGCCGCCAGCCAGTGTCGGCGAACCAGGCGCGGAACGAGCGGCGGCGCGGAGCCGGACGGGCGGCGGTGGGGCTGGTCGTGCTCATGTCAGTTCAGCTCCTCGAGGGCCTTGGTCTTGCGGAAGCTGATGATCGAGATCGTCGCGACGACGATGAAGATCAGGATCGTGAACGCCGAGGCGAGTCCGTAGTCGCGGGTCTGTCCGGTGAAGGCGACCTTGTAGACCATCGAGATGAGGATGTCGGTGTGGCCGACCGGGATCGACACGTCGCTGAACCGGGGACCCCCCTTGGTCAGCATGTAGATCAGGTTGAAGTTGTTGAAGTTGAACGCGAACGACGAGATCAGCAGCGGGGCCACCGTCACCAGCAGCAGGGGGAGCTTGATGCGCCGGAAGATCTGCCAGGCGTTCGCCCCGTCCATGACGGCCGCCTCGTTCACGTCCTCCGGGATGCCCTGCAGCGCGCCCATGCACACCAGGAACATGTACGGGAACCCGAGCCACAGGTTCACCAGGAGCACCGATACCTTCGCCAGCACGGGATCGGTGAGCCACGGGATCGCGGCACCGCCGAACAGCACCTGGTTGATGAAGCCGAAACTCTCGTTCATCATGCCGGCCCACACCAGCGCCGAGAGGAACGCGGGGAACGCGTACGGCAGGATCAGGATGATGCGGTAGCCGTTGCGGAACCGCATCCGCGTGTTGTTGAACACGAGCGCCAGTAGCAGCCCGAGGAAGAACGTGGAGGCCACCGAGACCAGGGCGAAGACGAACGTCCACACGGTGACCGAGATGAGCGGACCCCGGATCGAGGAGTCCGTCACCGCGCGTACGAAGTTGTCGAAGCCGACCGTCGTCTGCCAGCCGGGAAGGAGCTGATCGCCGTTCTCGGCGGTGAACGCACCCTCCCCCGTGTCGCGGTACACGGTGCCCGTGTCCGTGTCGGTGATGGTGTCGGCCGTCGCGTCGTACGCGAGCGTCGAGACGTACAGGTAGCCCTTCTGCCCGTCCGGCGCGCGGAGGCTCCCATCGTTCGGGTCGTCGCTGAACGGCACCGAGAGCTGCTCCAGCTGGTCGGACAGCGTGAACACCGTCGCGAGCGGAAGGGTGGTCCACCCGTCGACCGCGACCGCCTGCCCGCCCTGGAAGTCGGCGTCGACCTCGTGCAGCGGCTCGTCGGCCGTGCCGAGCAGCGCATCGCCCGTCTCGGGGTCGGTCACCAGGAAGCCGTAGGTGCCGAACTGCTCGACCACGGTCACGGGGTAGGTCGGCGAGTCCTCGACGCGCTCCTGCGCGGAGGCGAGGAGCGAGGAGATCGCCTGCTCCTTGGTGCCGTTGTGGCCGGTGCCGTAGTTCGTGAACCCGATGTACCCGGTGTAGAGCAGCGTGAACACCTGGAAGAGGACGAGGAAGATGATGCCGGGGGTCAGGTATTTCGCCGGGACGCGCCGGCGCGAGAAGTAGATGTAGTTGATGAGGATCGTCACCAGGACGACGATCGCGAGGATCAGCCACTCCCGGTGCGCGAAGAGCACGAAGGCCGCATAGACCGCGATCGCGTCGACGATGGCCAGCAGCAGGATCTTCAGCAGCATCCAGCCGATCGGTCGGGACGCCGCTTCGGCGATGGCGGCGGCTTGGCGCTGTCGTTTGGTCAGAGGCGCGATGCGCTCGTCGGTGTCTGTCATGTCGTCCTCGTCATGATCCTGCCGGAGCGGGCGGTGCGGCCCGCTCCGGCAGGGTCTGTGCCGTTGCGGCGGTTACTTGATCGCGGCGGTCACGTCGTCGACGAGCTTCTGCCACGTCGCCTTCGGGTCCGCACCGTTGATGATGGCGGCCTCGGCCACACCCCAGTACTGCCACACTGCGCCCATCGCGGGGATGGCCGGCATCGGGACGGCGTCGGCACCCACGGCCTGGAATCCGGCGATGATCGGGTCGGACGCCGCGGAGTCGGCCGCAGCGGTGAGGGCGGGCAGCACGTTGCCCGCCTTGAACAGCTCGAGCTGCACGTCCTCGGTGCCGATGTAGTTGACGAGGAAGTCGTTCGCCGCGACCTTGTTCTTCGACTCGGCGCTCACGAAGAAGCCCTTCACGCCCGCGAACGGGGAGGCGGTCTGGCCGGTGGGGCTCGGGATCGGGTCGATCGCGACGTTGATGCCGGCGTCGGTGGCCGCACCCACGTTCCACGGGCCGGTCAGCCAGAACGCGGCCGTGCCGTCAAGGAACTGCTGCTTCGCGATCTCGCCGTCCACGTCGGTGTTGAGCGTGCCGGCCGCACCCTGAGCGCCCAGCCAGTCGGCGAAGGCGAAGCCACCCTCGCTGCCGAGCTGCAGGTCGCTCGGGTCGTAGCTGCCGCTGTCGTCGGTGCCGAAGACGGGGGCGCCGAACGCGGTCTGGAACGGGTACAGGTGGTACGGGTTGCCCTCGGTGCCCTGCTCGACGACGAACTTCCGCTTCGAGACCATGTCATCGAAGCTGGTGGCCGGCTGGGGCACGAGGTCGGCGTTGCGCAGGACGGCGATGTTCTCGACCGCGTACGGCAGCATGTAGACCGTTCCGTCGTAGGTCGCAGCCTGGAGGGCCACCGGGAGGTAGTCCTCGGAGCTGTCACCGAGCTCGATCGGGGCGACGACGCCATTGGTCGACAGCTCGCCGAGCCAGTCGTGGGCGCCCATCACGATGTCGGGGCCCTTGCCCGTCGGCACCTGCTGGATGAAGTCGTCCTTCATGTCGTCGACGGACTTGCCGACCAGCTCGACCTTGACGCCGGTCTTGTCCTGATAGGCGTCGGCCGCACCCTGGAGGGCGTCGACGCGTTCGGCGTCGACCCAGACCGTGAGCGAGCCGCTGTCGTCGCCGCCGGAGGAGGATCCGCCGCTGGTCCCCGCGGAGCAGCCGGCGAGCGTCAGAGTCGAAACGATGGCGATCGCGCCCGCGGCGAGCACGCCCCTCTTGTTCACCTTCATTGGTGTGTGCCTCTCTCAATGCTGTTCAACCTGCAAGGACTGCAAGCGCTTACAGTATGCATCGATCAGGAGCGGGATCGCAATCGAGAGCAGCGTCGATATCAACCTGTGATGGGGCACGCGGGGCGGCACCCGACTGAAAACGCTTCCACGCCTGTCGTCGCGAGGGCTGCTCGATACACTGCCTGTATGGCTGACAGTTCCTTTGACATCGTCTCGAAAGTGGATCATCAGGAGGCCGAGAACGCCCTGAACCAGGCACGGAAAGAGGTCGAGCAGCGCTACGACTTCAAGGGCACCGGGGCATCCATCGCATGGAGCGGGGAGCAGGTCCTCATCACGGCGAGCTCGGAGGAGCGCGCGAAGGCCGTGCTCGACGTGTTCCAGTCGAAGCTCATCAAGCGGGGCATCTCCCTGAAGAGCCTGGACTCGGGCGAGCCGTTCGCGAGCGGCAAGGAGTTCCGCATCGTCTCGAGCCTCAAGGACGGGATCTCGTCGGAGAACGCGAAGAAGATCGGCAAGATCATCCGCGACGAGGGACCCAAGGGCGTGAAGAGCCAGATCCAGGGCGACGAGCTGCGCGTGCAGTCGAAGAGCCGCGACGACCTCCAGGCCGTGATCGCTCTCCTGAAGGGCTCCGACCTCGACATCGACCTGCAGTTCGTCAACTACCGCTAGGTCGCGCGGCACAGAGGGGATCCGGCGTCGCCGGGTCCCCTTTCGCGTGCGCTCCGACTTTCCCCGGTCAACGCATATCGAGATATCGGTGTGCTTGACCAAGGCTGGAAGCGGCCCCGATCCGTCGGAGCCATGGACGCCCTCGTTGCACGCCGCCCGCGCGGAACGAGGTGCCCGGGATTCGCAGGCGCTCTCGTGGGGACGAGGGTGCAGGCACCGTGGGCTCGCGTCACCGGATCCGAAGTGCCCGCACCACGGTGAAGGAAGAAAGAACAGCTCACCGGCCCGCTGCCCGCCCCCACGAACATCGGCTCCGCAGGTGAGAAAGATCGGCACGGAGTCGCCGGCCCCACCGCCACACGGGGGGGACCGCGGAACCGTGACAGGAAGTGAAACTGGGGGCTGGTCCATGGGGCACGTCGAGACGAAGACCATCGGAGAAAGCAAGCAACTCCTCGCCGACGAGGTCTTCCACCACATCGGAAGACTCATCGTCGAGGGCGAACTGGGGGAGGGCGAGCGCATCCGCGACGTCGACGTGGCCGATGAGCTCCACGTCTCCCGGACCCCGGTCCGAGAGGCGCTGCAGCGACTCGAGAGACTCGGGCTCGTGACGATGTACCCGAGTCGGTACACCGAGGTGACCGCGGTGACCGCGGCCGTCGTGACGCAGTCGCTCGAGTTCGCCGGGTACCAGGCGGGCATCGCCGCCCGGATGGCCGTGCCACGGCTCAGCCCGGCGGAGCGCCAGCGGGTCGTCCGCCTGATGGAAGAGGTGCGCCGCACGCTGCGCGACGGGGCATCGACCTCGAGTGCGCGGTGGGCCGTGTTCGCGTATCTCGCGGAGCACAGCGGCAACCACCAGCACCGCATGCTGATCACCGACGTCGACGTCGCCCTCGCCCGCAACCTGCGCGCGTGGGTGGTCCCTCGCGGAGACCGTGAGCGCATGCGACAGGTGTACGACGACTTCGAGATCGCCGTCGCGCGGGGCAACGGGGACGAGGCGGAACGCCTGGCCCGTGCGATGTACTACGTCTGAGCGGCCCTCCAGCCGACCACCCAGCGGTCCAGGCGTCGATACGCGTCCTCACGGGCCGCGTGTCGCGACAGGAACACGTCGTGCAGCGCTCCGTCGATGCGCTCGACGGTCACCGTCGAGCCCAGCCGGAGCGCTGCACGGGCGATGTCATCGACCACGAGCACCGAATCCGCCGACGTGAGGTCGTCCGACCATCGCGTCGGCGGGACGAAACGCGCCGACAGCAGCACGCACACCGGTGCCTCGATCGACAGCCCTGCCGCCACCGTCCGATGGCCCGACAGGATCGCGTTCAACCAGCCGGCGTACACGGCCATGGTCTGCACCGGACGCCAGGCGAGGTTCACGTCCATCGGGTCGTCGGGGTCGGCCACCTCCTGCTGGGCCCTGGTGTAGTAGCCGAGGTCGACCTGGGGCGCCGCGTCCAGCGGCCGGATCCGCGCCTGGAACTCGACCATCGGCGCGATCGCCGCGCGGACGGGGGCGAACTGGAACTCCAACCACGGACTGTTCAGGATGAGGGCGTCCGCGGTGTGCGGGTGCCGAGACGCCCACAGGCTCAACGTGAGCCCGCCGGTCGAGTGACCGAGGAGGATCAGCCGCCGTGCGGACTCCTCTCCCCCCTCACCTCGGCCCATCGCCGTCAGTGCGGCGGCGATGTCCTCGTCATAGGTCGCCAGATCGCTGATGTACCCCGGGGTCTGGCCCTCGCGCAGACTGCGTCCGTACTTGCGCAGGTCCAGCGCGAAGAAGCGCGCACCGCGAGCCGTCCAGAAGCGCGCCAGCCGCTTCTGGAAGAAGTAGTCCGACCAGCCGTGGATGTAGAGCACGTCCACGCCCTCGAGCAGGCGCCGACGACCCCTGGCCCGATCCCACCAGCCGGACGGCGCGGGCAGCGCACGCACCAGTGTGGCGACCACGGGTCCCTGGTCATCGACGCCGAGGTCGAGCGTCAGCTGTTCGAACTCCTCGCCCAGCACATCCGGGATCCACTCGGCCATGCGTCTCCCCCCGTCGCCGCCAGGCTAGCCCACGGGGCTACTGACCGCCCGGGCGACCGACACCGAAGTTCTCCACGATGGTCGACGCGAGCGGCGCGAGGTCGCTGATGCCCGATCCCTGGAAGGTGATCAGCCGCAGCCAATCCGTCCCGACGCGGACGTCGAGCACCGTGCGGCCCTGCTCGTCCACACCCGTGAGCGCGGCATCCGCGCCCGGGACCTCCACCGGCTTCTCGCCCTCGATCTGCTCGAACGCCCACGCCCCTCCGGGCAGTGTCGTCAGCATCAGGTAGCCCTGCGCGCTGTATTCGTCGTCGCCCGAAGCGTAGTAGCAGATGCGGGAACCGTTCACCGTCTGGTACACCTCGGCCGGGATGGACCACCCGCCGAAGCCGTCGATCACGTGCACCTCGGTGCCGAGCTGCTCACCGAACTCAACGTCGGTGAGGAACCGCGAGCACTCCACGCCCGCGATCGCGCTCTCCGGCACCACGACCTCACGCAGCGACGCCGCGGCGGCCGCGCCGATGCGACGCAGTCCCTCCTTGATCGCCGGCGCATCGTCCGGGCCGAGCGCCGGATCGACGACCGCGCCGGACACCAGCACCTCGCCCTCCACGACCTGGAAGAAGCAGTACCCGCCGACCTCGCAGCGCGCCTCCTCACCCGCGTAGCCACCGCGCGACTCCGCGCCCTCGATCAGGGCCGTCGCGCCCGGTGCGACCGAGACCTCCCAGTTGCGCTCGCTCGTACCGGACGAGCACGCGATGCCGCCCGCCCGCTGGAACATGTGCTGTGCGGGTCCCGGATACCAGCTCGGCGCCGACCACACCCCCAGCACCTCCGCGACCTCGCCGGCCGGTTCACCGGTGGCGGCGGTCATCTCGGCGGCCACGTCGGTGCAGCTCACATCGAACGCCGGCGTCGGGGCGACGATCGGATCCGACGTCGGCGTGGGCGATGCCGAGGCCGACGGCGTCGACGTCTCGGTGGGCTCAGGCTCCGGCGCGCATCCGGAGAGCAGCAGCACGGTCACGGCCGCAAGGGCCAGGAGGGGGCGGTGTCGCATGCCCTCAGCCTAGGGCGGAGTGCTCCTCCGGCCCGGGCGCGCTGCGGCGATCCGGGCGGGTCACTCGCCCCGCGACACCCGCACCATCTCCTCGCGCGGCACGACCTTCACGCGGGCGCGCTCGTGCGGGGCGCCCAACGCGATCTCGTGCTCGTCGAGGCGGTGCCACCCGTCGAGGTCGGTCCACGCGACGCCGCGTTGGGCCAGCAGCGCCGGGATGGCCTCCTCCGACGGATCCTCCGGGTGCCACCAGGAGCCCTGGTCGTTGATGACGTGCCGCACGGTCTCCATGGCGTCGGACTTCGTGTGCCCGATGAGCCCGACAGGTCCGCGCTTGATCCATCCCGTCGCATAGACGCCGGGCACGCGCTCGTTGGAGTCCTTCGCCAGCACCTGGCCCTCGCGGTTCGGGATCACGCCGTGCTTCTTGTCGAACGGAACACCGGGGAGCGGGGAGCCGAAGTAGCCGATCGCGCGGTACAGCGCCTGCACCGGGACCTCACGGAGCTCGCCCGTGCCGATCGCGCCACCCTGCCCGTCGGGCTTCGTGCGCTCGTACACCAGGGCGGCGACGCGGCCCTGGTCGTCTTTGCGCACCTCGACCGGCTTCGCCCAGAAGTGCAGGTGCAGGCGGCGCGAGGCCGTTCCCCCCGCGTTGTTGACGGAGTCGCGCTTGCGCCACGACTGCAGGATGCGGTCGATCACCATGACCTGCTTGTTGCTGGCGATCGCGTCGCGCGCCGCCTCGTCGTAGTCGAAGTCCTCGTCGTACACGACCATGTCGACGTCGCGCAGTTCCCCGAGCTCGCGCAGCTCCAACGGGGTGAACTTGACCTGGGCCGGACCGCGACGACCGAACACGTGCACGTCGGTGACAGCGCTCGCCGCCAGCCCCTCGTACACGTTCTCCGGGACCTCGGTCACCAGCAGGTCCTCCGCGTGCTTGGCCAGCATGCGCGACACGTCGAGCGCCACGTTGCCGTTGCCGAGCACCGCGACCGACTCCGCATCGAGAGGCCACTCGCGCGGCACGTCGGGGTGGCCGTCGAACCAGCTCACGTAGTCGGCGGCGCCGTACGAGCCGACCGCATCGATGCCGGGGATGTCGAGGGAGGTGTCGCGGATCGCGCCCGTCGCGAAGATCACCGCGTGATAGTGCCGCTTGAGGTCGTCCAGCGTGATGTCCTCGCCGAAGCGCACGTTGCCGAACAGGCGGATGTCGCCGCGGTCGAGCACATCGCGGAGGGCCGTGATGATGCCCTTGATGCGCGGGTGGTCCGGGGCGACCCCGTACCGCACCAACCCGTAGGGGGCCGGCAGCTGCTCGAACAGGTCGATCGAGACGTCGAACTTGCGCTCGGCCTTCAGCAGGATGTCCGCGGCGTAGATACCGGCGGGGCCGGCGCCGACGATGGCCAGTCGGAGCTTGGTCATGGAGGTCCTTTCGTATGCCGTCGCCGCCGTCACGCGGCGCGAAGCCGCGGGTCGCGTCAGCTCGAGCGCTCGGCGAGGGTCTCGGCGAATCGGGTCAATGCCTCGCGCACGGTGCCGCGCGGCAACGGCCGGAGGGCGTCGATCGCCTCCTGGGTCCACGCATGCGCGAGCTCGAGGGTCTTCTGCGTGACCGGGTGGTCGCGCAGCTCGTCCAGGGGGCCGTCGAGGATCGCGGGGTCGGCGCCGTCCGCGATGAGCGCGACGCCGTCGTCGATGCGGGCCGCCAGGTCTTCGGCCGTCGCATCCTTCTGCGCCTTGAGCAGCAGGTAGGGCATGGTCGGCACGCCGGCGCGCAGGTCGGTGCCCGGCACCTTGCCGGTCTCCTCGGGCTTGGCCGAAAGGTCGATCACGTCGTCGAGCAGCTGGAACGCGACGCCGATCTTCTCGCCGTACACCCGCAGCGGCTCCTCGTACTCGGTCGGCGCGTTCGAGAAGATCACGCCCCCCTGCGTCGCCGCGGCGATGAGCGAACCGGTCTTGTCGGCCAGCACCTGGATGTAGAACGCGATCGGGTCGTCATCGGGCTGCGGACCGAGCGTCTCGTGCATCTGTCCGAGGACGAGGCGCTCGAACGTGTCGGCCTGGAGACGGATCGCCCGCTCGCCGAGCCGGGACATGAGCTGGCTGGCCCGGGAGAACAGGATGTCGCCGGTGAGGATGGCGATGTTGTTGCCCCAGACCGCATGGGCAGCGGGCACCCCGCGGCGGCGGTCGGCGCCGTCCATGACGTCGTCGTGATACAGCGATCCGAGGTGGGTGATCTCCAGCGCCTTCGCGACGTCGATCACCTCGGGGGTGTTGCCGTCACCCAGCTGCGCGGCGAGCAGCGTGAGCACGGGCCGGATGCGCTTGCCGCCGGCCTCGTACAGATAGCGGCTCGCAGCGTCGGCCAGCGGATCGGCCACGCGGACGTCATCGGCGAGCCCGGTCTCCACGAGCTCGAGCCCGTCCTCGATCGTGCGGGCCACCCGGCGTCCGGCGGGGCCGATGAACACGCGATCGCTGAAGCCGAGACGGCTCGCCAGTCGCGAACCCGGGGGGTGGGGGCTCGAAGTCACGCTCCCAGCCTACCCGCGTCGGATGCCGCGGTTTGCGCCGTGCTCACGCGGGCTTGCGCGCGCGGTGCAGGGCGACGATGCCGAACGAGAGGTTGCGGTACGCGACGTCCTGCCACCCGGCATCGCGGATCCACGCGGACAGCCGCTTCTGGTCCGGCCACTCGCGGATCGACTCGTTCAGATAGTCGTACGCATCGCCGTTCGTCCCGGCCACCCGGGCCACCCGCGGGAGCACCTGGGCGTTGTAGAAGCGGTACGCCCCGCGGAACAGCTTGCCCGGCGGCGTCGAGAACTCGTTGATCACCAGGCGTCCGCCGGGCTTGGTCACGCGGTAGAGCTCGCGCAGGGCCGTCTTCGGGTCGTTCACGTTGCGCAGCGCGTACGACATGGTGACCGCGTCGAACTCCCCGTCCTCGAACGGGAGGGCGGTGGCATCGGCCTGCACGAAGGACAGGTTGCGCATCGCTCCGTGCCGACGTCGGCCCTCCGCGAGCATGCCCGGCGAGAAGTCGGCCGCGACGACCTGCGCGCCGCTGCGGGCCAGGGACGCCGAGGACGACGCCGTGCCCGCCCCGAGGTCGAGGATGCGCTCCCCCGGCTTCGGCGCCACGGCCCGGGTGGTGGCCGCGCGCCACAGGGCGTCGTTGCCGAAGGTCATGGCGGTGTTCGTGCGGTCGTAGCCCGCCGCGACCTGGTCGAACATGCCGCTCACGCGGGCGGGGTCCTTGCCGAGGTCGGCGCGGTTCTTGTCGTTCGAGGTCACGCGTTCAGTCTAGGCGCGAGATCGAGCGCCTCCAGCCGGTCGAGCCAGACGTCGGCGGTGGCATCGTCGAACGGCGCGACCCTCGCCCGCACCCGCCCCTCCAGGTCGAGCGCGAGCGCCTCCAGGTGGGTCATGACGTCGGCCGGATACCCGTACACGACGCTGTGCTCGGCCCACTCGTCGCGGTCGTCGACCCAGGTGCCGCGCTCCCCCTCCACGCGCACGACGTCGAGGTCCATGTCGATCCCGACGGCACGCAGCGGGTCGTCCGACCACTGCACCTCCCACCCCAGGTCGATGTAGATGCGCAGGCCGCGCGGGTGCCGCCGGTTCACGGTCAGGGCGAAGTCGCGACTCGGCGGGACCAGCGTCACATTGGGCGTCGCGGCGTGGAACTCCGCCCCCGGGCGGGCGCTGTGCCAGCCGGCGGGCTGACCGACCCAGTCGCCCCAGTGATCGGCACCCAGGTAGACGCACTCGTGCCGCCAGTGCGGCGACCCGTCCCACTTGCGCCACTGGAAGACCATCTCGGTGCCGGGTGCGGGGCGCGCGTCGCTCATCCGCCCACCCTACGACGCGGGATCGCCGCCGGCGCCGCGGCCTAGGCTGGACACGTGCATCACACCCACCTGGTCGTGGAGACCCGACAGATCGACCCGGTCGAAGACCTCCTCGCCTACGCCGACCCCGCACGCCCCCTCGCCTGGCTCCGCCGTGGAGACGGGATCGTCGCGGTCGGCGAGCCGTTCGCCGAGATCCGTCCGACCGCCGAACCGGGGCAGACGCGTCTCGAAGCCCTCGCGACGTTCTGGCGGGGGCTGTCCGCCCAGGCCGACGTGACCGACCCCCTGGGGCTGCCGGGCACCGGGCTCGTGGCGTTCGGCGCCTTCACGTTCGATCCGTCGTCCACCGCCGACAGCGTGCTCACAATCCCCTCCCGCGTGCTCGGCCGCCACGGCGACCGGTTCTGGGAGACGCGGATCCGCCTGGCCGAGGACACCGCGCGACCCACAGCGCTCGAGACCCGCCCGTACGGTCCGCACTGGGCCGGTACGGTCGGCCCCGGCGCACAGAGCCCGCAGGGCTACCAGGACGCGGTCCGCGCCGCGCTCGAGCGCATCGCCGACGGGGAGCTCAGCAAGGTCGTGCTCGCGCGCGACCTGCGCGGCACCGTCCCCGCCGGGTCCGATCTGCGGCGCCTCGTGCGAGCCCTCGCGACCGGCTACCCCGACACCTGGGCGTTCGCGGTGGACGGGCTCATCGGCGCGAGCCCGGAGACCCTCGTGACCGTGCAGGACCGCACCGTCACCGCGCGCGTGCTCGCCGGCACCATCGGCCGCGGTGCCGACGCCGACGCCGACACGGCCGCGTCGACGCACCTGGCCTCCAGCATCAAAGACCTCGACGAGCACCAGTACGCGGTGCAGAGCGTGCTCACGGAGCTCCGCCCGCACACCAGGGCGCTGGCCGCGAGCGAGCAGCCGTTCCTCCTGAAGCTGCCGAACCTGTTCCACCTCGCGACCGATGTGGAGGGCGAGCTCGAGGAGGGGAGATCGGCCCTCGACCTCGTGCGCGCGCTGCATCCGACCGCGGCGGTCGCCGGAACGCCCACGGCCGCGGCGGTCTCCGCCATCCGCGACCTGGAACCCTTCGACCGCGGGCGCTACGCCGGACCGGTCGGCTGGGTCGACGCGGACGGCAACGGCGAGTGGGCCATCGCGCTCCGGTGCGCGCAGTTCACGGCGACCGGAGGCGCGATCGCGGTGACCGCCTACGCCGGCGCCGGGATCGTGGCGGGATCGGATCCCGAGAGCGAACTGCTGGAGACCCGCGTGAAGTTCCGCCCCCTGGTCGACGCCCTGGCCTGACGACCACAGCCCCGGTCAGCTCGCGGCCAGCCGCCTCTTCTCCGCCTCCACGTCGAAGTCGGCGACGGGCCACTGCGGGTCGATGTCCTGCAGCGCCGCGAGCAGCAGCTCCTGCACCGCGAGCCGCGCGTACCACTTGGCGTTCGCCGGCACCACGTACCACGGCGCCGCGTCGGTCGAGGTGCGGTCGAACACCGTCTGGTAGGCCTGCATGTACTGCGGCCACAGCATCCGCTCATCCACGTCGCCCGGGTTGTACTTCCAGTGCTTGTCCGGACGCTCCAGCCGCTCCATGAGTCGCGCCTTCTGCTCCTCGGGCGAGATGTGCAGCATCACCTTGACGATGCGGACGCCGGAGGCCGCGACCCGCTCCTCGAACGCGGTGATCGCGTCGTAGCGGCGCTCGATCTCCGCGGCATCGGCGAGCTGCCGCACCCGCCCGATCAGCACGTCCTCGTAGTGCGAACGGTCGAACACCCCGATGAAGCCGGGCTCCGGGAGGCGCTTCTCGACGCGCCACAGGAAGTCGTGCCGCCGCTCCTCCTCGGTCGGGGCCTTGAACGCGGCGAGCGCGACGCCCTGCGGATCCACACCGCCGACCACGTGCCGGACGATGCCGCCCTTGCCCGCCGAGTCCATCGCCTGCAGCACCAGAAGCACCGCGTCCTGCGCCGTGCCGACCCGACTCTGCGCGAACAGACGCTCCTGCAGGTCGTTCAACCGCTCCAGCCCGGCGGCGAGGTCCTCCCTCCCGCGCGACTTGCCGTGGTCGTACCCCGGCGTGGCGTCCGGATCGACATCGGCGAGGCGGAAGCCGGGCCCCACCCGCAGGTTCTGAGTCCAGGTGTGCGCGTTCATACGCACATCCTGCCAGTCACCGCGCCAGCGGCACCTCGATGATCTGACGTCCGCCGTGCGGGGACGTGAGGGCCTGATCCAGCGCCGTCCGGGTCGTGACGCGCTGATACTCCCACCCGTACGCCAGCGCGAGATGCTCCAGGCGCACGCCATGCGGCGTGTAGAAGACCCGGTCGAGATGCGCGGACGGCGCCGACGACGCCACCTCGAGCCCGTCGAAGATCGTGCCGCCGCCGTCGTTGCCGACGATCACCTGCAGCCGCGGCTCCTGCTCTCCGGGCGGCAGCAGCAGCGCCCCGACGTCGTGCAGGAACGCGAGATCACCCAGCAGCACCCGCGTGATCCCAGGGGCGCCGGCGGCCTGACTCGCGACCGCGATACCGGTGGCGGTGGCGATCGTGCCGTCGATGCCCGCGAGCCCGCGGTTGGCGTGCACCGGGACCTTCTTGCCCGCCAGGACCTGGTCGGCCACGCGCACGAGCCGGGACGACCCGAACACGAGGCGGTCGTGCGGCCACGTGGCCCGCCACACCGCGTCGACCAGCCGCTCGCGGTCGAGCGGGCGGCGGACGGCGTCGAGCTCCGCGCGGACGGCGTCGCGCCGGGCGGCGAGGTCGGTGGACGCGAGGGCATCGGCGTCGGGCGCCTGCTCGCTCAGGTCGACGGCCTCGGCAGCCGACGCCCGCATCCACTGCCCGAGCCACTCGCGGTCGGGCTCCCCCGGGGCCACCGTGACCGCCGCGACCGCGCGCGTGCGGTGGTTGAGGTCGAGCTCCTCCCCGCCGCGGCGCACCGCCACGACCTCCACGTCGTGGCGCGACAGCAGCCGCGCGGCCTCACGGCTCAGCGTGGGATGGCCGAACACGACGACACGCTCGATGCGGCCGCCGAGGTCGTCGCGGGAGAGCAGCCGACGGTAGCCGTGCACGAGGCGACGCCCGAACCGCGCGCCGCTCACGACCTCGGCGATCAGCGGCCAGTCCGCCGTGTGGGCGAGCTCCTCTGCGGCGGCACCCGCGTCGGCGCCCGCGAGCACGACCGTGCGCGGACCGCGCGGCAGCACGACCGGCTCGGACACGGCGGCGACCGGAACCGCGCCGTCGCGCACGTCGACCGGGGGCATCGCCCCGGACAGCGGCTCGCGCGACGGCAGGTTCAGGTGCACGGGGCCGGCGACGCCCGGGACGGCTGCGGTGTCGGCGACGCCCACGGCCGCGGCGACGCCCACGGCCGCGGCGACGGCCTCGGCCGCCAGACCCCGCCAATCGCCGTCGCCCGGCACCGGGGCGTCGACCGTGGCGCGCACCCACGGGTCGAACAGCCCCGGCTGGACGGTGGCCTGGTTGGCGCCGACACCGCGCAGCTCCGGCGGACGGTCGGCCGTGAGCAGCAGCAACGGCACCCCCGCGTGGAACGCCTCCATCGTGGCGGGCAGGAGATTCGCGACCGCCGTCCCGCTCGTGCACACGACCGCGGCGGGCACGCCCGTCTCGCGTGCGATGCCCAGGGCGGTGAAACCGGCGACGCGTTCATCGATGCGCACGTGCAGCCGCAACACCCCGTCGTCGGACAGTCGCGCGGCAGCGAGTGCGAGGGCCTGCGAGCGCGACCCCGGCGACAGCACCACGTCGCGCACGCCGTTCGCCACGAGCTCGGCGAACAGGGACGCCGCGGCGTCCGTCGCGGGCGACGACGTCACGGGCGCGGATCCGCGGTGGGCGGCTCGTCGGTCTCCTCGTCCAGGCGGGCGAGCTCCTCCTCCAGACGGCGGATCCGGGCGTCCTGCTCCGCCTTGCTGATGCTGCGCAGGAACGCCGGATCGTCATCCGGGGCGAGCGTGCGCTGCACGCCCTGGTCGTTCGCGCGACGACGGCCGATCACGAACCAGAGGATGCCGCCGATGACCGGGATCAGGACGACGATGGCGATCCAGGCGGCCTTGGGCACACCCCGGTGCCGCGTCGGCGGCTGCACGGCGCAGTCGACGATGCTGAACACCCAGAACACGGCGGCGAGGAAGCCGCCGATGATGAGTAGTCTCGCCACCCTTCCAGTGTAGGCGTGTCCGCGCGGGCGGGGCCTCGGAGAGGCAAAGGCCCCGTTGCTAGACTGCGCGGGTCATGCCGCCTCTCGCGACCACCCGGAGCCCGCGAGCGCGCGCCGAGCGGATCCTGCTCGCCAGGGTCGTCACCGCCGTCGGCCTCGCGCTCCTCCTCGTCGTCGGCGCCTGGTCCACCGCGCACGGCCCCGGCGACAGCCACGCGACCCTGTGCCTCGCCGCCGGGACCTCCGCCGCGGAGGCGGAAACCACGGACGGCGCCCCCGTCGCCGCCGCCGTCGCCGTCGCCGCCCCGGAGGACTCGACCGGAATGGCCGCGGTCGCCTGCACCGCGGCGGCGCTGTGCTGCCTCACCCTGGTGCTGCTCCTCGGCCGCCGCATGCTCCGCGGACCCGGCACGCCGCTCGGCCGGACACCCCGCACGACCCCGCCGCTGCGCGCGATGCCCCGCCCGCGCCGGCTCGCCCCCTCCCTCGCACAACTGTCCCTCTCCCGGACCTGAGCCGTACGACGACTCCGCGCCGCGCCCGCGGCACCCCCATCCGTCGTACCCCTGTCTGGAGAACCCCGTGAGAACCCCTGTCAAGGCGACCCTGATCGCCATCGCCGTCGCCGTCGTCCTGCTGATCGTCGCCATCGTCTGGGCCATCACCCAGCGCGCCGACGAGCCCGACCCCGACGCGGGCCAGCGCCAGCCGACCGTCCGCACCGATTCGCACGTGCTCGACGAGGGCGGTCCCGGCGCCGTCACGGTCGTCGAGTTCCTCGACTTCGAATGCGAGGCGTGCGGCGCCTTCTATCCGATCGTCGAGGAGCTCCGCGACACATACGACGGCGACATCCGCTACGTCGCGCGCTACTTCCCGCTCCCCGGCCACGTCAACTCGACACAGGCCGCCCTGGCCGCCGAGGCCGCCGCACAGCAGGGCCGCTTCGAGGACATGTACCACCACCTGTTCGCGACGCAGGCGAACTGGGGCGAGCAGCCCGAGGAGACCCCGGAGGTGTTCCGCGCGTTCGCCCAGGAGCTGGGCCTCGATCTCGCGGCGTACGACGAGGCCGTCGCCGACCCCGCCACCCTCGCGCGGGTGGAGCAGGACAAGCGTGACGGCGAGCGACTCGGCGTCACGAGCACCCCCACGTTCTTCGTCGACGGCGAGATGCTCGAGCTGACGGCCTGGGGCGATCTGGAGGACGCGATCGCGAAGGCCGTCGCGGACTGACCCGGCGGCAGCGGAATACCCCGGCCGGGTCCCGCCGGCCGGGGGGACCCGTCGCTACGCTGAGCGCATGTCCGAGGATGCCTCCGCTCCCGCGCGCCCCCTGATCACCGTCGCCCGGCGCATCCCGGCGACCCTCACGATGGTGGGCCTGATCCTGGTCGTCGGCGTCGTCTCACAGGGACTGTGGCGGCCGTTCGAGGATTCGGAGCTGTTCCCCTCGGTCGCGTACGGCCTGCCCAACCTGTCGGACGGCAAATGGTGGACGCCGGTCACCGGCACGTTCTTCGTCAACCAGCCGTGGGTGTACCTGTTCACGATCGCCGGCTTCTGGGGCATGGGGTACCTGGAGTTCCGTCGCGGAAGCCGCGTCGCGATCGCCTATTACGCGGTGGGACAGCTCTTCGCGATCTTCGCCACCGCGCTGCTGCTCCTGCTGCTGTCGCAGTTCGAATGGGCGTGGGCGGCGGAGCAGGCGCGCGCGCTCGACGTGGGCGCGTCCGGGGGCACGATGGCCTGCATCGCAGCAGCCGTCGGCCTGTTCCGTCCCCCGTGGCGGGTACGCGGCTGGCTCATCCTCCTCGGGTTCGTCTTCATCGCGATGATGTTCTGGGGCAAGGTCGCCGACCTCGAGCATCTGCTGGCGGTGCTGCTGATCCTCGCGGTGGACCGCAGCCTGCGCGTGCGGCACACGACGGTCCGCGAGCAGCGCCTCATCGCGGTCATGGCCGTGCTGCTCCTGCTGGCGACCGAGGTCATCACCGTCCTGGTCCCGACCGACGGCCCCTTCGGCCCCACCGCACCCGTCTCCGGCGGGTTCCTGGACACCGCGCTCGACGCGGCCGTCATCCTGCTCATCGCGAACGGGCTGCGTCGCGGTCGGCGATGGGCGTGGGTGCTCGCGATCATCCTCGCCAGCCTCAACGTGCTCTCCGGTGCGCTCATCCTGGCGCTGATCATCCTGACCAGCGAGGCACAGCTCGAACTGCAGATCGACGGCGAGACCGAGCTCGCCCTCGCCAGCGGCGTGCTCTGGCTGCTGATCCTCGTCTACCTGATCGTGGTGCGGCGGGCGTTCCGAGCCCGACGGCGGTCGAAGCTCGGCGCGCAGCCGGCACCCACGCTCGCCGACCTGGAGAAGGAGCTGAAGACCCACGGCGGCGGCACCCTGTCGTGGATGACCACCTGGGAGGGCAACGCGTTCGCGCGCGTGGACGGCGGCATCGTCGCGTATCAGCGGCGCAACAGCGTGGCACTGGCACTGGCGGATCCGATCGGGCCGCGCGAACGCCGCACCGATGCGGTGCGGGACTTCATCCGCGCGGCGGAGGGCGCCGGGCTCATCCCCTGCTTCTTCAGCGCCGACGAGGCCACGCGGGCCGCGGTGCCGGAGACCTGGCGGAGCCTGGTCGTGGCGGACGACACGATCGTCGACCTGCCGGGCCTGGAGTTCACCGGAAAGCGCTGGAACTCCGTGCGCACCTCCCTCAACAAGGCAGGACGCGAGGACATGACGTTCCGGATGACGCATCTGAAGGAGGAGCCCTGGGGGGTGCAGCAGCAGCTGCGGGCGATCTCCGAGGCCTGGGTCGGCGACAAGGACCTCCCCGAGATGCGCTTCACACTCGGCACCCTCGAGGAGGCGGAGGATCCGGAGGTACGGCTCGCCCTCGCCATCGCCCCCAACGGCGACGTCGACGGCTTCCTCTCCTGGCTGCCCATCTACGGCGAGGGCGGCGTCGTGCGGGGGTGGACGCTCGACCTGATGCGCCGCAGGGAGGGCGGATTCGGCCCCGTCATGGAGTACCTCATCGGGTCGTCCGCGAAGCAGTTCTCCGACGAGGGCGCGCAGATCATGTCGCTCTCCGGGGCTCCGCTCGCGCACGACTACCCGCCGGACGCGGGCATGATCGCGGCGCTCAGCGACCGGCTCGCGGAGGCTCTGGAACCCGTGTACGGGTTCGGTTCGCTGCACCGGTTCAAGCAGAAGTTCCACCCGCGCTACGAGACCATGTACCTGCTGTTCCGCGACGAGAGCGACCTCACCCGGATCGGCGGCGCGCTGACGCGGGCGTTCCTGCCGGATGCCACGCTGCGGCAGTTCGCCGGTGCCGGGCTGGAACTCGTCCGCGGAGGCGGGAAGGACTGAGCCGCGGGGTGCACCGCATCACCGGGGCACCCCGCGGAGCTGTCACTCGGCGGCCACGAGCTCCGCGGGCACCGGGCCGGAGGGTGCGGGGCGCGGGCGCTTCGCGGTGTTCGCGATGTGGGCGCGTGCCACGACCATCCCCGCGACGGCCATCAGCGCGACCCCGAGCCAGTAGGGGGCGGCGTGGCTCACGGCGGTGTAGAGGGCCGCGGCGATCAGCGGCGCGACCGTGCCCATCGCGGCGTTGAGCGACTGGGTGGCGCCACCGAGCCAGCCCTGCTCGTCGTCGCCGACGGCGTTGGACATCGCGCCGTCCATGGCGGCCTGCGCGGCTCCCTGTCCGGCGGCGAGCAGCAGCGCGCCGACGATGAACAGCCACGGCTGGGCGATCAGCGTCGCGACGACCGCGAGACCGGCCAGGCCGATCGCCTGGGCGACGATGCCGCTGAGGATCACGCCGCGCTCCCCCATCCGCGGAAGCAGGATGGCCAGCAGCACGCCCTGGATGAGGATGTCGACGATCCCCACGCCCGCCGTGAGGAGCCCGATCTGCGTCGGCCCCCACTGGATGGAGTCGAGCGCGAGGATGCTGAAGTTGTTGACGAAGAAGCCGAACGGCAGCGCGAGCAGGCCGAACGCGATCATCAGGCCGCGCAGCTCCCGGCGTCCGAAGGCCTCGCGGAACACCGCGAACGGCTGCACGGCGCGCAGTGTGATCCGCGGGATGCGGTTCTCGGGCTTCAGGCTCTCCGGCAGCAGGGAGATGCTGAGGATCGCGATCACCAGGGCGACGGCGGCGGTGAGGAACACGGGCAGGCGCAGGTCGATCGCCGCGAGGAGCCCGCCGACGGCCGGGCCGATCATGGTGCCGATGCCGGTCAGCGCTCCGAGCAGGCCGAAGCGCTGTGCACGCTTCTCCGGCGGGGTGATGTCGGCGAGGTAGGCGAACAGCGCGGGCAGGTCGCCCGCCGTCAGCCCCTGGATGACACGGGCGAGCACGAGCACCCAGAGCGCTCCGCCGATGCCGAACAGGGCCATGGAGAACGCGGCACCGAAGGCGGCGGCGATGATGACGGGCCGTCGGCCGAACCGGTCGGAGAGCCGGCCGAGGAAGGGCGCGACGAGGAAGGCGCACAGGCCGTTGACCGCTTCCAGCACGCCGACCCAGAGGGCCAGGTCGCGCTCGTGCGAGACGTACTGCAGCACGACGAACGGCAGCACGGGGAGCACCACCGTCATGCCGATGACGGTGAGCATCGTCAGCACGATGAGCATGATCCAGGCGCGGGTGGCACCACGGACCGAGGAGATAGGTGAAGTCATACCGAAAGTGTACTGATACCAGTTTTGGTGTCAAGCCACTTTTGTACCGAGCGCGGTAGCCTGGCTCTCATGACCACCCCCGCGCCCCTCGGCCGCCGCGAGCGCAAGAAGGCCGCGACCCGCAAGAACATCTCCGACGTCGCGACGAGGATGTTCCTCGAGCGCGGCTTCGACAACGTCAGCATCCGCGAGGTCGCCGACGCCGCCGACGTCTCCCCGACCACCGTCTTCGCCCACTTCCCCCAGAAGGAGGCGCTCGTCTTCGACGAGGACGACGAGCAGCGCGACCGCCTCGTCGCCGCCGTGCGCGACCGCAGGACCGGCGTCACCATCAACCGCGCGATCCACGACTTCTACGCCGCCGAGATCGGCGCCAACCTCGACGAGCACGGAGACGACGTCGCCCGCACCTTCCTGCGCTTCCTCAACGAGACGCCGGCCCTGCGCGACTACGCGGCGAAGATGTGGCTGCGGCACGAAGACGCCCTCGCCGACGCGATCGCCGAGGAGCTCGGGCTCACCGCCCCCACGGCGGAGATCCGCGTGTACTCCCGGTTCATCCTGCAGATGCAGATCCTCGTGACCGAGAGCGACGACCAGCGCGACATCCTCGAGGCCGGATTCACCGTGCTGGAGGAGGGCTGGGGCCCCGTCGAGAAGCGGCTCACCCGCGACTCCGGCTGAGCGGCTGCCTCACTCCTCGCGCGGACGACGCCGCAGGCTCTTGACGTCGGTGCGGCGGTGCTTGGCCGTGAGCCGACGCTCCCTCGAGCCGCGGCTCGGCTTCGTCGCGCGGCGCGGCGGGGCGGGCGGGCGCAGGGCCTCCGCGACCAGGGCGGCCAGGCGTTCGCGTGCGGCCTCCCGGTTGCGCAGCTGCGCCCGATGCTCGGACGCCGCGATCGTCAGCACCCCGCCGACGAGCCGTCCCCGCAGACGCTCCAGGATCCGCTCGCGCTGCACCGGCGACAGGACCGCGGAACCCGCGGCGTCCCACACCAGCTCCACGCGCGAGTCCGCCGTGTTCACCCCCTGTCCCCCGGGGCCGGAGGAGCGCGAGAAGCGCCACGACAGCTCGGCGTCGGGGATCGTGAGACCGGCCGTGACGCGGAGTCCGGGTCGAGGGGCGGTGGGCATCCGTCCATCATGCGCCATATCGTGGACGCGGACGCGAACGCCTCACGGAGTGGACGCGACGGCGGGAGTCGAACCCGCAACGCCTCCGGATATGAGCCGGGGCCCGGGACCGCCCGGATCGCCGCGATGGCACTGACGTTACCTGGCCGTGATGTTCCCCGCCAGGGTCGTTCCCTGGGATGACCCTATGAGTCCGCGGATGACGCGGGCGTGGGAGCGTCGAGCGCCCGCAGCAGCCGCTCGACCGCCTCGCGCAGCTCCGCACGGTGCGGCTCGGGGAAGCTCGTGGTGTACTCGACGCCCGCGGGGATCCAGAGCAGTCCGTACATCGCCTCCCGCCAGTCCGCGCCGCCGAAGGGCCAGCGCGTGCGGTCGGGTCCCTCCGCCGTGGCGCCCTGTCCCCACGGCCCGAACCGCTCCTGCATCTCCGCCAGCGGCAGCTCCATCACCGCGTCGGTCTCGATCTTCTGCGGCGACCACGACGCCGCGATCAGCACCCGCTCCTCGATCTCCTGCGCACTGAGCTCGCGCCGCGCGAACAGCACCCTGGTGTGCTCGACGGACGTGATGCGGTCGACGCGGAACGTGCGCCAGTCCTCGCGGTCGAGGTCCCAGCACAGGAGGAACCACTTGCGTCCGGCCGGGGCGAGGGCATGCGGCTCCACGCGCCGCACGCTCTCCTCCCCCTGCCCGTCGACGTAGCGCAGCCGCAGCCGCTCGTGGTCGCGCGTGGCGAGCGCGATCTCGCCGATGACCACGGGCGACACCACCGGTCCCGCGCCGATCCGCGGGGGCTGCACCGCCGCGGCGAGCGCGTTCACCCGCTGCCGCAGCGCCGAGGGCAGCACCTGCTCCAGCTTCGCGAGCGCGGTCAGCGTCACCTCCGCGCCACCGACGAGCTGCTGCGTGGCGGCGACCCGCAGGCCGATCGCCATCGTGACCGCCTCGTCGTCGGTCAGCAGCAGCGGCGGCACGGCGCTCCCCGCCTCCAGCCGGTAACCGCCGGCCGATCCCGGCGTGGACTCGACGCGATAGCCCAGCTCGCGCAGGCGGTCGACGTCGCGGCGGACGGTGCGCTCGGTGACGCCCAGTCGCGAGGCGAGCTCCGTGCCCGGCCAGTGCCGGTGCGTCTGCAGCAGGTTGAGCAGGGCGAGGGCGCGGGCGGTGGTGTCGGACATGACCTCAGATTGGCAGACGATGCGGACAGGATGTGTCCGCGTTGCTTTCTACGCTCTCTCCCATGAACGAAACCCTCATCGAGACCGAAGGCCTGACCAAGACCTTCACCGTCAAGAAGGCGCCGGTGCACGCGGTCACCGACGTCTCCTTCAGCGCCGTGCGGGGTGAGCTCGTCGCATTCCTCGGCCCGAACGGCGCCGGCAAGTCGACGACCCTCCGCATGCTCACCACCCTGATCCCGCCCTCGGCCGGCAGCGCGCGCGTGGTCGGGCACGACATCCGCACCGACGCCGCGGGCGTCCGCGCGCGCATCGGCTACGTCGGTCAGCTCACCAGCGGCAGCTTCTCCCAGCGCGTGCGCGACGAACTGCTCAGCCAGGGCGCCTTCTACGGCCTGACGAAGCGCGACAGCGTGCGGAGGGCGGACGAGCTCATCGACTCGCTCGACCTGTCGTCGTTCGCGGGCCGCACCGTGCAGCAGCTCAGCGGCGGGCAGAAGCGCCGGCTCGACATCGCCCTCGGGCTCATGCACGCGCCGCCCCTGCTGTTCCTGGACGAGCCCTCCACGGGACTCGACCCGCAGAGCCGCGCGAACCTGTGGGAGCACATCCTCGACCTGCGCACGCAGCACGGCACCACGGTCTTCCTCACCACGCACTACCTGGAGGAGGCCGACCGCTACGCCGAGCGGGTCATGGTGATGGACAAGGGCCGCATCATCGCGGACGACGACGCGGCCTCGCTCAAGGCCACCCTCGCGGGCGACGTGCTCACGTTCGGGTTCGCGGACGCCGCGGAGGCCGAGCGGGCGCGCACCGTGGTCGCCCGACGGAGCCCGGCCGAGGTCGTGCGGGACGACGCCTGCCTCTCCCTCGCGGTGCCCGACGGCGACCGGCTGCTGCCCGTAGTCGTGCGGGAGCTCGACGCCGCGGGCATCGTCGTGCAGCGCGCGACCGGAGTGCCGCCCACACTCGACGACGTGTTCCTCGCCCTCACCGGACGCACCCTGCGCGATGCGGGCGAGGGTGCAGGAGCCCCCGAGTCCACGGACGAGCCCACGCCCGCCTCCACCCCGACCACGACAGGAGTCCTCTCATGACCACCACCGACACGCTCGTGCGCCCGAACCTCGCACGCGACACCCGCCACGTGCTGACGCGGGAGCTCAAGCCCGTGGTGCGGGACCCGTTCACCCTGATCTTCAGCCTGCTGCAGCCCCTGGTGTTCCTCGGGCTGTTCGCCCCGCTGCTGATCGGCCAGTCCGGACAGCCCGCGGGCGAGACCCTGTCGTGGTTCGTGCCGGGCGTGCTGGTGATGATCGTGCTGTTCGGCACCGGCGCCACCGGGTCGAACCTCCAGTACGAGATGATGACCGGCTCGCACGAGCGCACCCTCGTCGCCCCGCTCGCCCGGTCGTCCCTCCTCGTCGGCCGCGCATTGAAGGAGATCGCGCCGATCGTGGTGCAGGCTCTCGTGATCGTCCTGATCGCATGGCCGTTCGGGTTCGCGGTCGACGTGCCGGGCCTGCTGATCGGCCTCGCGCTGCTCGCCGTGTTCGGGGTGGGCCTCGGCTCGCTCTCGTACTCGCTCGCGCTCGCGACCAAAGACCGGGAGTGGCTGTTCTGGGGCGTGCAGCAGTCGCTCATCTTCCCGCTGCTGATCCTGTCGGGGATGCTGCTGCCGCTCGACGCCGCGCCGGACTGGATGCGCGCGGTCGCGACGGTCAACCCGGTGAACTGGGTCGTGCAGGCGGAGCGGGCGCTGTTCGCCGGGGACCTGGGCGACCTCACCGTGCTGTGGGGCTGGATCGCGGCACTCGCGGTGGCCACGGTCGGCCTCGTGGTGGGCGTGCGCGCCATCCGCCGCAGCAACTGACCCGCGCTCGACCCCCGCGACGGCGGCCTCGCGTCTGCGGGGCCACCGCCGCGGGGCATCGGGTCGCTAGCGCCGCCACCCGCCGCCGTCAAGCGCATCGACCGTGCTCCGTCGGCCCTCGTATCGTCGCCCGCACGACCACGAGCAGCAGGAGGGCCGCATGTCCGAATCGCAGCACAACGACAAGACGCCGACCACGGGCCTGGAGTCCGGGGAGCCCCAGGCGCGCCTGGAAGCCGAGGCCCGACGCGCGATCGTGACCGGCGCGGACTCGGGCATCGGCCGCGCGACCGCGGTCGCCCTCGCCGCGGCCGGCATCGACGTGGGCATCACCTGGCACAGCGACGAGGCCGGCGCCCAGGAGACCGCGGAGGAGGTGCGCAGCCACGGCGCCAGGGCCGTGGTCGCCCGCCTCGACGTGGCGGACATCCCCGCGTGCGGCGACGTGGTCGACGGCCTGATCGCCGAGCTCGGCGGGGTGGACGTGTTCGTCAACAACGCCGGAGCGGGACTGCAGACCCCGTTCCTCGACGTGACCCTCGACGAGTGGAACCGCGTGGTCGACACCGACCTCACCGGCGCGTTCGTGTGCCTGCAACGGGCGGCGCGGGCCATGGTCGCGGCCGGACGCGGTGGCCGGCTGATCGCGGTCACCAGCGTGCACGAGCATCAGCCGATGGTCGGGGCGAGCGCGTACGACGCCGCGAAGCACGGGCTCGGCGGCCTCATGAAGAACCTGGCGCTCGAACTCGGTGCGCACGGCATCAGCGCGGTGAGCGTGGCCCCCGGCGAGATCGCCACACCCATGACCGGGCAGACCGACACCGACCCGCACACGGAGGACCGCCCCGGCATCCCGCTCGGACGACCAGGGGACGCGCGCGAGGTGGCCGCGCTGATCGCCTTCCTGGCCTCGCCCGAAGCCGCCTACATCTCCGGGGCCTCGGTCGTGATCGACGGCGGCATGCTGCAGATGGGCCCGCAGGCCGGCGCCGCGGTCGAGAGCCACGACTGGCGCCGCCTCTGACGCACCACGACCCGGACGGACGAGGCGGGGCTCAGCGACGCAGCGAGTCGGCGAACGGGTTCGGCTCGAGCGTGTAGTCCGTGGACGGGTCCGCCCACGTGGAGGCGCCCTCCGGACTGCGGCGAGCGCGGACGCCGGACAGCAGCCGCACCGCCGGGGCTCCGACCGCGAGCGCGAGCCGTCCGGAGATGCTGCGGTCCTCCCGACCGAGCACACTCGCCCGGTGCCAGGCCTCGTGCAGCGCACCCCCGCGCGCAGCGGGCACCCGGCGCGGAGGCAGCGCGCCCGCTCGGCGCAGCGCGACCAGCTCCTGCACCCGGTCCCACCAGTCCGACTCGGCGGCGGGGTGGAAGTAGTTGTCGCGCAGCCAGGCCGGGTGCGGGCGCCGGAAGCGGCCGGCGACGATCTCGCCCGCCCCGCCCAGCAGCCCGCTGCCGACGAAGACCGTGTTGAGCAGGCTCTTGCTCACCCCGAAGCGGTCGAGCGCGATGACCGGCACCCCGTGCGCCAGCGCCTCCACGGCGGCCGTCGAGCTCACGGTGACCAGCCCGGCCGCCGTCTCCAGAGCCGTGGCCATCGGAGCGTGCGAGAACACGAGGTTCCGCGGCCGCGCGGCCCCGAAGAGCCCGGTGTAGGGCTCGCGGTCGAGGTGGGTCTCCGCCTCGCCCTGTCGCGCACGCAGCTTCACCACCACGCGCCGGTCGGGGTCGGCCTCGGCGGCGCGCACCAGCAGGGCCGCGATGTCGGCCCTCGCCGCGCGATCCGCGGGCACCAGCGCCTGGGCGGCGAAGACGACGTCCGTGGCACCCGGCCGCGGCTCCGCGTCGGCCACCGGCTCCGTCGGGCGGTCGGCGAGGGCGGCCCGCGACACCCCTCCGGCGAGGATCCGCGCCTCGGCACGCTCCGCCCGCCTCCGGCCGCCGTGCGGGCCCCGTGCGAACGGCAGGGTCGCGAGCGCCAGCGGCACCGGCACCCCGATCCGTTCCCCCAGCTCGGCGAACGCCCTGACCTCGCGGTGGGAGTGCACGATCAGCAGGTCGGTGTGACGCCGGTACTCCAGGGCCCCGCGCTGCGCCGGGATCGCCATACCGGGCAGCCCCGACACGACGACGGGCCGGTGAACGAGCGAGTCGATCACGCGTCCGAGCAGCCGCACGAACGGCCCGCGACCGGCGAGCAGCACGGCGTCGGGCCGCTGCCGGTCCAGCCACGCCGCGACGTGCGCGAGGTCGAGCCGGGTGACATCGGTCGCCGCGACCCCGGTGCCCTCCCGCGCCGCGCGCTCCTGCTCCGCGCTCACCGTGAGGGGCGTGCGCACCAGCAGCAGCTGCGGGCGCAGACCGGGCACCGCGCCGAGCAGCGAGGCCGACCACTTCACGAACGAGTCGGCATCGGCGACCGCGACCACCCGCAGCCCGGAGGCGTCGGTCATGCCGGCACGCGACGCAGCTTGGCCATGGGGGCGCGCTCGCTGTCGAACACGCGCTTCACGCCGTCGCCCACCGCCCGCTCGATCACCCGGATGTCGCGCACCAGGTGCTCGAGTCCGGTCGGCTCCAGCGACGCGGCGTGGTCGGAGCCCCACATCGTCCGGTCGAGCGTGATGTGCCGTTCGACCGCGACGGCGCCCATCGCGACCGCGGCGAGCGAGATCTGCAGGCCGCGCTCGTGGCCCGAGTATCCGACGGGGATGCCGGGGTAGCGGTCGCGGAGGGTCGCGATGACCCGCAGGTTCGCCTCCTCCGGCTCCAGCGGATACGTCGAGGTCGCGTGCATCAGCACGACCCGGTCGGTGCCGAGGGTGTCGAGGGCGCGGTCGATCTGCTCGATCGTGGACATGCCGGTGGAGAGGATCACGGGCTTGCCCGTCTCGCGCAGCGCGGTGAGCAGCTCGGTGTCGGTCAGGCTCGCGGAGGCGACCTTGTGCGCCACGACGTTCAGTTCCTCCAGGAACGCCACGCTCGGCACATCCCACGGCGACGCGAACCAGTCCAGCCCGAGCAGCGTGGCGTGGTCGCCGATCTCGACGTACTCGTCGCGGCCGAACTCGACCCGGCGCCGGTAGTCGAGATAGCTCATGACACCCCACGGCGTCTCCCGCGGTACATCGCGCATGTGCTCCGGCGTGGAGATCTCGGGGGTGCGCTTCTGGAACTTGACCGCGTCGGCCCCCGCCCGCGCCGCGACGTCGATCAGTCGCTTGGCGATGTCCACGTCGCCGTTGTGGTTGAGGCCGATCTCCGCGATGACGTAGGCCGGACGGCCGCCGCCGATCACACGCGAGCCGATGCTGACAGTCATGGTTCCTCCGGTCGTCGAGCGGGTTGCCGCCGTCCTTCCTGAGTACGCGCCGCGGGTGAACGGCCCTCGACCGGAGGGTTACCGGGGGCGGTCAGCTCGACAACACGCGTTCGACGAGCTCCCTGACCGCACCGTCTCCCCCGCGGCGGTGCAGCACGACCCTGGCCTCGGCCCGCACGAGGGGATGCGCGTCGGCGACGGCAACCGGCCACCCGACGATGCGCATCGCCGGGAGGTCGTTCACGTCGTTGCCGAGGTACGCGATGTCGGCGAGCGGCATGCCCTGCTCCTGCGCCCACCGCCGCAGCGCGTCCTCCTTGTCGTCGATGCCGTGCAGCACGGGGACGCGCAGCTTGTCGGCCCTCGCCCGCACGACCGGGTTGACCTCGGTGGAGAGGATCAGCATCGGCACGCCGGCGCGGCGCAGCAGCGCGACGCCCATGCCGTCCTCCCGGCTCACCCGTACCCGCTCCCCTCCGTCGGCGTCGACGATCGCGGTGTCGTCGGTGTGGACGCCGTCGAAGTCGGTGACCACCGCGCGCACCGGGATCCGCGCGGGAGTCTCACGCAGGGCCGCCAGGGCCCGCGCCGCCGCGAGCTGCTCCGCGTCGTCGATCTCGATCGCGCTCCACTCGGGCACCGCGATGATGCGGGTGCGGCCGAAGAAGCGGTGCCGGCTGCGGCGGAACCCGTCCGCCCGGAACACGTAGAACGCCCCGGTCTCGAGGTGATGCGGCTCACGGTCCTGGCGCCGTGGACGGTGGCTCGCGTCGTGGTTGAGCGCCTCCGCCTCCCCGTCGGGCCCCGTGCGCCACAGGAAGCCGTACGTCTCGACGGCCGCGAACGCGCTGTCGGCCGTGCCCTCCCGCACGGCCTCGACGGCGGCGGACAGCTCCACGCTCGGCACGAAGGGCGACGTGGCCTGCACGAACGCGACGACCGCGAACGACTCTCCCCGGCGCTCGAGCTCGTCGAGCGCGTGGAGGATCGCCGCCTCGGACGACGCGGTGTCGCCCGACAGCTCCGCGGGGCGCCGGACGATGCGCGCGCCCGCGGTCTCCGCGACCGCCGCGATCTCGTCATCGTCGGTGGAGACCACGACCGCGTCGATGCCCGCGGCGGCCGTTGCCGCGTGCACGGCCCTGGCCACGAGCGGCACCCCGCCCACGCGCTCCAGGTTCTTGCGCGGGATCTGCTTCGACCCGCCGCGCGCCGGGATGATCGCCACCGTCCGCGGCGCTCCCTCGTCTGTCTGCTGCATGCTCGTCATCCTCCCCGGATCTCCCGCCACGCGCGACCGGCGCGATGCCGTGCCCCGATCGCCGTCAGCCGCCACTCCTCGATCCGCCCGATACCACCCGCGGGGTGCCGCAGGCGCTGTCGCAGGGTGGCGGGCGCGGCGCCGGGCAACCGCAGCTGCGTGAGGCGCTCCGCCGAGAAGTACCGGCGGCGCTCGCCATCGTCGAGGTCGCGCAGGACCTCCTCCGCGCGCTCCCGCAGGTGCTCGGCGACGAGCGGCTGCATGGCATAGCCGACCGCATCGACGAGGCGCTGCAGCTCGGGCGGCTCGGGGCGCGGGGCGTCGGTGCGGGTGAGTGCGTCGACGATCGTGAGCGGGATGCGGTTGCTGTTCTCGAACGGAGCGAGCGTGCCGAGCAGGTCCGCGGTCCCGGCGGCACCGATGTCGCGGCCGAACACCGTGTGCACGGTCGGCAGCGCGGTGGAGAACGCCGCGACCACGGCCCGCGCATCGAGGCGTTCGGCCGCCAGTTCCGCAGGCCCCGTGCCGCGGTGCTCCTCGAACGCCATGCCGAGCGACTGCGCCCTGGCACGGACGGCATCGGCGAGCAGGGGTGGCGCCGCCGGATGGGGCTTGAACACGATGCGCTCCGGCTCCCACGCGGCCGCCCGGTCGACCAGGCTCTGCTGCAGCGCGATCTCCTGCGCCGGTGTCTGCAGCCCGAGCGCCGACAGGTACTGCCCGAGCACCAGCACGGTGGACGGTCCCGGCTCCGGGTCCGCCGGCACCTCCGGCACCTCCGGCGTCGCGGTCTCGCGCAGCGCCGCCGCGAAGGCCGCGGGCGGCACCGGCACGGTCTCGGCGGTCGGCGACGCGACGAGCGGACGCACGCCGGGCACGACGTCGGCGTAGACCACACGGCCGATCCGTGCCGTCACGGTGTGCGGCAGCCGCACCCGCATCGGCGCATACGTCATGAGGCCGTCGCCCACGATCGTGAGACGCGCGTCGGGGAACAGCCCGAACAGCGTCCGCGCCGGAGCGACCTGCGGGCTCTGCACGCACAGCTCCAGGTCGCGGGGGTCGATGCCCCAGGCCCGGGCGATCAGCCGACCGAGCACGGGCAGTTCGCCCTCCGGCGGCTCCCACGCGCTGGGGTGCAGCGGGCCGAGGAGGTCACTCAGCGGCTCGATGCGGTCGAACCGGGCGCGCAGCCGACCCAGGGCCGGGTCGGCGTCGATGCCGACCGCGAGCTCGGGCACGCGCGACGAGGTGAACGGCACCAGCACCTGCTCGGGGCGCGCGGCGGTCGGCCCATCGAGGAGGCCGCGGTCGATCGCCGCGACGGCGGTCGCGAGACCGTAGGCGCTGTGCAGCGCGAAGACCCGCGTCACGGCGTGTGCCCCGCACGTCGGAGCGTGCGCGCGAGCACGCGGCGCCGGGGCGCGTCGAGCCGCTCGACCACCGCGGCGACCTCCGGCGCGGGGAGACCGCGGAGCAGCTCGCGGATGCGCGACCGCATCTCCGCGCGCACCGGCGGCGACATGCGCCGCGAGCGCACCAGGTGGTGAGAGCTGAGCGCGAGCGCGGTCCACACGGCCTTGGGCAGGAAGCGCTCGGCGTCGCGGTCGCGCTGCGCCAGGGCGACGACCTGGGACAGGGCCTCGGCGAAGTCGAGCTGCCGCCGGTCGGCGATCTGGGTGAGCGAGCCCGCGACGCCGCGGCGGTAGAGCAGTGCCGGGGCGTCGACGACCGCGAACGACGAGGCCTCCAGGTGCAGCCGCCAGATCCACGGCCGGTCCTCCGCGGTGAACAGTCCGGGCGGGAACCCGGCCAGGCCCCGGTCGAGGAGGCGGCGGTGGAACAGCCCGGCCCACGCGTACGGGTAGTCGACCATGGTCGGCTCGTCGGCGGGCAGGATGGCGCTCCGCGGCGGGGCGACGGTCTCGCGCCAGGGGAACGGCGCGCGCACCAGCGTGCGGCGGGTGCCGGTGACGGTCACGTGATCGGTGCGGACGAAGTCGCAGCGCAGCGCGCGCAGGCGAGAGGCCAGCACGGCCAGCCGCCGCGGCTGCAACCAGTCGTCGCCGTCGAGGAAGCAGAACGTCTCGCCCTCGACGAGCGCGAGACCCTGGTTGCGGGCGCTCGCCAGGCCGCGCGGCGTCGGGTTGTGCACCACCCTGGCGCGCGGGAACCGGTCGGCGTAGTGCTGCATGAGCGCGCGCGTGTCGTCGCGGGAGCCGTCGTCGATCGCCACGAGCTGCAGATCGTGCGGGTCGTCGAACTGCCGGGTGAGGGTCTCGAGGGTCGTCCCGATGTAGGGTCCGGCGTCCTTCGCGGGAAGGATGACGGTGACGAGGGGCGTGCGCACGGAACTCCCGGGGTGGGCGGTGTGCGGAGATCGTCGCAGTCGCGCGTGTCCGGTCGGCGACGTCACGGTGAACGGCGGGTGACGCGAGGCGCGGCAGGCACAACGCTGAGGTGTGGTCCGCACCCGAACGAACCACACCCCCAGTGCGTTGCACTGCCGGGTGCGAGCACCCGGGAAACCGACACCGTGCGGTGCCGGCCCACCCCGCGGTTTACTGGCCCCCACCAGCGGGCCGAGGGGTGTGCGTCGAGAGCGACTCCATGAAGATCAACACTCAACACGTAACATGATACATACCTCTCCACGAGATGCCGAATCGATGCGGGGCGCCGCGTCGATTGGCGCGGTCACCCGGCATCCGCGACCATGGAGCCCATGCTCTGGCCGTTCGGAACGATCTGGCGACCGGTGCGACGGCGCCGCCGGAGCACCGGGATCGACCTGCGCTGGCTGTCCGCCCGCACGTGGACCGAGCGCTGGTATCCCCAGGGCATCGACGTGGGCCGGCTGCGCGGACGACGCACGCTCGCGGTGAGCTGGTTCCGCCAGGACAGGGCGGGCCGCCACCTCGCCTCCCGCGTCACGATGATCGACCTCGACCGGTCGCGTCACCTCGACGTGGTGCTCGCCGTCCCCGGGGAGGACGGCCACCTGGAGCCCGCCGCGATCCACGCCGGCGGCCTCGCGTGGTTCGACGACCGCTTGTTCGCGGCGGCCACGGGCCAGGGGATCTGGGAGTTCGACCTGGCGCGGCTCCGCCGGGTGCGCGGCTCCGACGCCCACCGCCTGACCGGGAGCCGCCGCCGCGGCGGTCGCAGCACCGTGCTCGTCGCCGTGCGCACGGCGCAGCACCCGGTCGACCTCCGCTGCTCGTTCCTCGGGCGGGTGTTCACGGCCGACGGCACTCCCCTGCCCCGTGTGCTCATCGGCGAGTACCGCGGGAACGACCGCGGCGTGGTCGGCGAGTTCGACATCCCGAGCGCCGCGCAGCCTCGCTTCGTGGAGCGCGACCGGGTCGCGCCCGGCCTCCGGCACCTGCAGGGCGCCGTGCGCTGGGGTGAGACGCGCTTCGTGTCGCAGTCCGATCTGCTGCACCCCGGAGCCCTGTGGACCGATCGCGACGGTTCCTGGCGGCGACACCCCGTTCCGCTGCCCGCCGGGTGCGAAGACCTCGCCCTCGACCCCGAGGCGGGGGTGCTGTGGACGCTCGGCGAGCACCCGTGGCGACGCGTCGTCCGCGGCATCCCCTTCTCCGCGCTCGACCTCCCCGGGTGAGCGGCGGCGGCTGGCACATCGGCGGGCGAACGTAGACTGAGGGAGTGAAGAAGCCCGCCCCCCTCCTCGTCTACACCGTGCTGCGCCTGCTGGCATTCCTCGTCCCGCTGGCGATCCTGTGGTTCTTCTTCCCGATCTTCCGCGAGTTCTGGTGGCTCGCCGCCATCTTCGCCGCCCTCATCGGGGCGAGCATCTCGATGCTGTTCCTGCGCACGCCGCTGTCCGACGCCTCGGCGCGTCTGCACGAGCGGCGCGAGGGCCGCGTGTCGGGTCAGCAGGCCGATGCCGATGCGGAGGACGAGGCGATCGACGCCGCCCCCGACGAGACCCGCCGCGACTGAGCGCTCCCGCGGTCAACCGACGGACGCGGAGATCGCGACGGACGCCCGGATCACGACGGACACCGAGGACACGACGGACGCCCGGATCACGACGGACACCGAGGACACGACGGACGCCGAGATCAGCCGACCAACGTCCGGATCAGCCGACGAACGCCGAGATCAGCCAACGGACCGCCCGGATCAGCCGACGAACGCCCAGAACAGCGCGCCCGCGTACAGCAGCGAGGTGAGCGAGGTCAGGGCCAGCGCCGTCACCAGCTCCCGCGGCTGACGGTACGTCCAGACGATCAGCACGGCGGGCAGCCCCGCCAGCAGCGCGAGCAGCGCGATCCACGCGATCGGGAACAGCAGCGCCAGGAACACCGCGATCCCGAACGGCGCGAGGACGAACAGGGTGAACAGCACCTGGGTCGCACGCCGCCCGATCAGCACCGTGAGCGTGCGCTTGCCGACGGCGCGGTCCTGCTCGATGTCGCGGAGGTTGTTCGCCAGCAGCACCGCGCACGCGAACAGGCCGGCCGCGATCGCCCCGAGCCACGCCTGCTGCGGGAGCGCGAAGATCTGCACCCACGTGGTGCCGAGCGTCGCCACGAGTCCGAAGAACACGAAGACGAACACCTCGCCCAGGCCGTAGTAGCCGTAGGGGCGCTTGCCGCCCGTGTAGAACCACGCCGCGACGATGCACGCGGCACCGACGGCCAGCATCCACCACTGCTCGGTGCGCACCACGATCGCGACGCCGACCGCCGCGGCGAGCGCGAAGAACACGAGCCCGATGATCAGCACCGTGCGCGGCTTCACCCGCCCGGAGGCCGTCAGCCGCGCCGGACCGACACGGTGGGCGTCGGTGCCGCGGACCCCGTCGCTGTAGTCGTTCGTGAAGTTCACGCCGATCTGCAGCAGCACCGCGACCGCGAGACAGGCGAGCGCGATGACCCAGTGGAACTCGGGCCCCGTGCTGCGCGCGGCGCCCGTGCCGATCACGACCGGCGCGACCGCCAGCGGCAGGGTGCGCAGTCGCGCGGCGCCGATCCAGTCGGAGACGGTGACCGGACCGGCCTCGACCGCGGGCCGCTTGGCCGGGTTTCCGCTGGTGTGCGGTCGGGTTCGGGTGCCGCTCTTCTTCTTGCGCCGGGAGGATGCTGCCACGCTCGAAATCCTAGTCGGCGCGGCGCGGGGACCCTCAGCGGTGCGGGTTGCTGTCCTTGCCGTCGAGCCACAGGGTGTCGGACGCATCGCTGTGGGAGCTTCCCGTGCCGACGTGCTTGTCGCTGATCTTCGGTCCCTTGAGGATGACGTGGGTCATGGCCTGCGCGTGACCGTGGCCGAGGCCGTACTCCTGCTTGAGCCACGTGAGCACGACCGTGGACTTCGTGCCCTCGTCGAAGCCCTGGGCGCGGGCGAGCTCGATGAACTGGCGGGGCGTGAGCCCGGTCTGGGTCTCGACCTTGTCGAGGTAGGCCTGGAAGGACATGGGTTCTCCTGATCAGTCGTTGTCGAGGAAGGTCTGGACGATGGTGGCGGAGGCGTGGATGCACAGGATGCGCAGCAGCCCGTCCCCCGCGTTCATGAAGCCGTGCGGCGTGAAGGCGGCGACCGTGGCGGTGTCGCCCGGTCCGGCGAGGAGGATCCGGTCGCCGACGCGGAGGCGGACGGTCCCCTCGAGCACCACCCAGGTCTCCGAGTACGGGTGCCAGTGCAGCCCTGGACCCTCGCCCGGCTGATTCTCGACGAAGAAATAGGAGACGTCGGCGCCGTGCTCGGCCCCGACGAACCGGCGGCTGCGGCCGGTGCCGATGCGGAGGTCGGCGTCGCGGACGAGCGACGAGGGAACGGGTGTGGTGGTCATGTGCCCAGTCTCGACAGCGCACCCGCGGGCCCCTAGTGTTTCGATGTGGATCGAAACACGGCACCCATCGAAGGGCGGGAGCACCCGGATCACCGGGTCGAGTTCCACCTGAGTCCCGGTGACATGGAGGCGGTGCGCTTCGGTGTCTCCCCCGGCCACGAGCTTGCCCACGCCGTCCGCGCCCTCCTCCGCCCGGCGGCGCATCCGCTCCAGTGGGGGTGGCTGCGCGTCGTGCGCGAACGGCTGCCGCGCGACGGCTTCGCGCTGCTCGCCGCGGTGATCGGCGACGACGGCTACCTGCCCGACTTCCTCACCACGACCCCGCGGTGGGACCTCACCCCGGAGGCGGAGCTCGCGGCGCTCCGCACGACCGCGCTGGGGCCCATGCGCGTGGACCTCGGGAAGATGGTGCAGCGCTCCGCCGGCCGTCGACGCGAGGCGCTGCGGGACATGCGGGACGATCCGGCGCGGGCCAGGGCGCGGATCGCCGACGCCTGGTCGGAGTTGTGGGAGGTGGCGCTGGACCCGGTCTGGCTGCAGCTCGAACGACTCCTGCGCGCGGACATCGCGGTGCGGGCACGCGCGATCGCCACGTCGGGCATCGCGGGGATGGCGAGCGACCTGCATCGGCAGGTGTCGTGGGGCGACGGCGCCGTGCGGGTGTCGTTGCGGCGGCACAGCGAGCGGGTCGACTGCCGCGGCAGCGGACTGGTGCTCGTGCCCTCCGTGATGTCGTCGTGGGGCTGCATGGTGCTCACCGAGCCGCCCGCGCAGCCGACCCTCTTCTATCCGGCCCGCGGGGTCACGGCCGGGTGGGCGCGCGACACCACCGAGGTCGAGTCGGCCCTGGGTGCCCTGCTCGGCCCGGCCCGCGCCGGCATCCTGCTGCGGGCGGGCGCCGAGCGCACCACGTCCCAGGTCGCCGTGGAGGCCGGGATCGCGGTGTCGACGGCGTCGCACCACCTGACCGTGCTGCGGGAGTCGGGCCTGATCGCGAGCGAGCGCCGCGGCAGCCGCATGCTGCACCTGCGCACCCCGCTCGGCGAGGCCGTGGTCGGCGCGGCGCTCTGACGCGGGCGGGTCAGCGCGCGGTCGTTCGACGGCGCAGACAGCGGCGACGCGACGCGGATGCCGGCCGACGGTGCGCGCTGCGGCGGTGGACTACTCCCCGGCGCCGACCGGGATGATCGGGCGGTGCTCGTAGTAGGTCTGCAGCACCACCGTCGTGCGGGTGCTCACGTTGGCGGCGAGCCGGACGTCGCGCACGAGCTGCTCCAGGTCGCGGGGGGTCGGAACGCGGACGAACAGCATGTAGCTCGCCTCTCCCGCGATGGAGTGGCAGGCCTCGATCGCGCCCAGGTGCTCGAGAAGCTCCGGGGCGTTGTCGGGTTGGGCGGGGTCGAGCGGGGTGATCTCGATGAACGCCGACAGCGGAGTGCCCACCTGCTCCGGGTCGAGGATCGCGCGGTACCCCGCGATCACTCCGCGCGTCTCCAGGCGGCGCAGGCGGGACTGCACGGCGGAGACCGAGAGGCCGACGGCCTCGGACAGCTGGGACAGCGTGGCGCGGCCGTCACGGGAGATCGCGGCCAGGATCGCGCGGTCGACAGAATCATCCATGGCTGTAAGATTATCGTCAGGATTCCGTATTCGCCGGAATCTTTCCGTTAAACACTGCGATCGGAGGTTCCGATGTCCCTCGTTTCCGCCAACAGTTCCGCTGTCCAGGCCATCGTCGGCGAACCCGAGGTCGTCGAGGACGCGTCGACCGCGGAGCAGTCCGCCGCCTGGACCCAGCTGAAGTCGGCCGCCATCGCGCTGCGCGAGCTGCAGATCAAGGACGGCTCCATCCCCGAGGCCGCGCACCACGACGACGCCCGCGCGCTCGTCGGCGCGATCACCGCGAGCATCCAGGCCCTCGCCCCCGCCTTCCCGCACGATGCCGACTACCTCGCCGCGTCCGTCGCCGACTTCGAGCGGTGGGCGTCGGAGGACTTCGGCGTGCCGGACTTCCTCGACTCCCTCGTGGCCTTCCAGCCGCAGCAGCACCGCATCGACGGCATCCGCCACCTCGTGGTCTTCCCGATGTACACCCAGAACGGCTCCAGCGATCGCCTGGTCGAGGCGCTGATCGTCGAGACCATCTGGCCCGAGTTCGTCGCCGCGCTCGAGGCCGGCGACTACGGCAACAAGCTGTTCGTCTCGCTGCGACTCGTCGACTTCACGCCGGGCTACGACACCAACTCCGCCGTGCTGTTCCCCGAGACCGTCGCCATGCGCGAGATCCCGACGTTCACGTGGGGCGCCATCTTCCAGGACCGCGAGGCCGCCCGCTACCGCCGGGTCGTCCGCGCCGCCGCCGGGATCACGAACCTGGAGCTGCCGGAGCGCGCCGCCGCGATGCTCGACGACCAGGAGATGGCCGAGAAGACGTTCGTGATGTGGGACATCATCCACGACCGCACGCACATGCGCGGCGACCTGCCGTTCGACCCGTTCATGATCAAGCAGCGGATGCCGTTCTTCCTCTACTCGCTGGAGGAGATGCGCTGCGACATGACCGCGTTCCGCGAGTCGGTCAAGATCGAGCGCGCCCTCGACGCCCGCGTGGCGGCGGGCGAGGAGCTCACCGAGACCGAGCGCGAGATGCACGAGTACGCGCACCTGGTGCAGTACGCCGTGATCTTCGACCGCATCTTCCGCTTCGCGATCACCGGCACCCGCGTCCGCAACTACGACGCGGTGGGCGGCCAGCTGCTGTTCGCGTGGCTGCACCAGCGCGGCGTGCTGCACTGGACCGACACGGCCCTGGCGTTCGACTGGGACAGCGTGCCCGACGCGGTCGTGGCGCTGGGCGATGCGATCGACGACCTGTACTGGCACTCGATCGACCGTCCGAAGGTCGCGCACTGGCTCGCCGCCTACGACCTCGTGCGCGGCACGCTCACCCCGCACCCCGCCTCGCAGTGGGCACGCGGACTCTCGGATGAGATCCTCGCCGGCGCCCCGAAGGGCTACACCGACGCGGTGATGGACGACGAGTTCCCCCTGTCGATGTTCTTCGAGACGCTCGACAAGAAGATGAAGCCCGTCATCGAATCGACGGTCGGCATCCGCGGCACGGACGACTGATCCGCACCGCCACCGTTGTGACGCTGGGGCGCACAGCCTCTGCGGCCGGAGACCCGAATCCGGGTCCGGCCGCAGAGGCCTTCTCGGCAGGAGGAGAGTGATCGCATGACCGACACCACGCCGCACGGACCGCGCGGACGCACCGTGCTCCTGGCCGGGGCCACCAGCGCCGCGGGACTCGCCGTCACCCGGGCCCTGCACGACGCCGGCGCGCGGGTGGTCGCGACCGGCCGCTCGGCCGAACGCCTCACCCCTCTCGCCGACGCGGGAGCCGAGACCCGGGTGGCCGATGCGACCTCCCTCGCGGAGATGACCACGCTCGCGGAGCAGCTCGGACCCGTCGATGCCGTGGTGCCCCTGGTGGGCGGCTGGCGCGGCGGCGGAGGTCTCGCGGGACAGAGCGACGAGGACTTCGACGCGCTCCTCCCGGCACTCGGGGCCGTGCGGGCCACCAGCCGGGCGTTCGATGCGGCCCTGCGCGCCTCGACGGCCGGGCGGTTCGCGGTCGTGTCGTCGACGGCGGTCGCGCGCCCCCTCGCCGGTGGGGCGAACTACGCGGCGGTGAAGGCGGCGAGCGAGGCGTGGACGCGCGCGGTGGCGCACGGGTACGCGAAGGCCGCGCGCGACGCCGGCGAGCCGCTGCGCGCCGCCGCGGTGGTGTTCCGCGCGAAGGCGCTCGACCCCGCAGTCCTCGCGGCCCGGGTCGCCGCGCTGTGGGAAGACGACGCGGCCGAGCTCAACGACCGGATCATCGACCTGGGCTGAGCCTCTGACGTCGCGCGGGCTGCGAACGGGCGGGCGGGCTGCGGACGCGCGGGCTGCGGACGCGCGGGCGGCTGACGGGCGGGCTGCGGGCGGGCGGGCTCCGGGCGGGGCTGCGTACGTGTGGGTCAGCGGGACTCGGGAGGGATGCCGCGGACGACCGGGGGCGCATCGGGGTGATGGCCGTGCGCGCGGCCATCGCGCGCGTCGCCCGTCTCCTGCCGCTCACCGAAAGGATCCTGTGCCGCGGGGCCGGTGCCCTCGTCCGTCGCGTCGGGCGCCTGATCCGGCGCCGTCGCGTACAGCTCGGTGAGGTGACGGTACGACCGCGTGAAGAACGCCAGCGTCGCCGCGACGACCATGATCAGTCCGGCGAACAGGCAGATGAGGGCGATGCCGCGCGCCTCGCCCTCGCCGAGCAGCCACTCCCACTGCCGCTGCCCCTCGGCGGTGTCCATGTACGGGATCACGACGTACTCCGCGATCGGCGCGATGAGGAAGGCCGTGATCGGGGCGGCCGCGGCCTCCATCGCCGCCGCCGTGCCGAAGACCCGCCCCTGTCGCGTGAACGGCACGACCTTCTGGATGACCGTCTGCTCGGCGGCCTCGACCGGAGGGACCAGCGCCATGTACACCCACATGCCCAGCACGTACAGCGGCCACCACTCGCGCAGCATGAAGATCGCGCCGAGGAGTCCCATCGCGATCACCACGAGCAGCATCGTGCGCACCGGTTTCTTGCCGAGGCCGAACTTCGCGACCAGCCCGCCGCCGATGAGGAAGCCCGTGGAGGAGAACGCGAGCGCGAAGCCCCACATCTGCGCATCGAACAGCGTGAGGCCGTACGGGTCCATGAGCGCCATGTAGACGCCGCCGATGAGGTTGTTGAACGTGGAGAACACGATGAGGGCGAACAGCCCGGGCGCCTGCCGGATGGCCTGCACGCTGCCGCGGAAGTCGACCGCGCTCTTCGCCTCGGGGTCGACCTCCGGCTCGGACTCCGGGATGCGGATGAACAGCAGGTGCGCGAAGGTGAGCGCCATCGCCACGATCGCGATCCCCAGTGTCCACCCCATGCCGAGGAACCCGATCGACAGGCCGGAGAACACGCTCGTGACCAGGAACGCGATGCCCTGCACCGTGCCCACCAGGCCGTTCGCGTTGGCCCGCTTCTCCTCGGGCACCAGCAGTGTCACCGTGGTGGACAGCGCGATGTTGCGCAGCTGCTCGATCACGCCGCCGAACAGGATGATGCCAGAGAACAGCCAGAACCACGGGCCGCCCAGGTCGAGCAGCGCCGCCTCGGGCTGCCACACGTAGAGCACGCCCGCGATCAGGAACGCCACCGCCGAGATGACGCTCGACAGCAGCATGACCCGGTGCTTGCGGTGCCGGTCGACGATCGTGCCGAAGAACATCGCGAAGAACGCGACGAACAGCATGTAGGCGCCGCCGATGATCCCGGTGGCCAGCACCGACCGCGTCTCGATGTACACCCAGAACGTGAGGGCGAACCAGAGGAAGCTCGTCGTCACGTTGGCGATCAACGTGTTGACGAGGACGTTCGCGAAGGCCGTCTTCGCCGCGGTGCGCTCCATGGGTTCGAGGGTAGAGCGGGGCTCGGACATCCGGTAGGGGAACCGCGATTAGGCTTGACCGGTGAGCATCCCCCATGACCCCGCTCTGCGGGGCTTTGCCAGCGACAACTACTCCGGCATCCACCCCGAGGTCCTCGCCGCGATCGCCGCCGCGAACGGTGGCCACCAGGTGGCGTACGGCGAAGACGCCTACACCGCCCGCCTGCAGGAGGTCTTCCAGCAGCACTTCGGCGAGGGCGTCCAGGCGTTCCCGGTGTTCAACGGGACCGGCGCGAACGTCACCGGCCTGCAGTCGATGCTGCCGCGCTGGGGTGCCGTGATCGCCGCATCGACCGCGCACATCAACGTCGACGAGGGTGGCGCGCCCGAGAAGATCGGCGGCTTCAAGCTGCTCACCGTGCCCACCGACGACGGCAAGCTCACCACCGAGCTCATCGACCGCGAGGCGTGGGGCTGGGGCGACGAGCACCGCGCGCAGCCGCTGGTCGTGTCGATCACGCAGTCCACCGAGCTCGGCACCCTCTACACGGCCGACGAGATCCGCACGATCGCCGACCACGCGCACGAGCGGGGCATGAAGCTGCACCTCGACGGCGCCCGGCTCTCCAACGCGGCCGCCGCACTCGACCTCCCGCTGCGCGCCTTCACGCGCGACGTCGGCGTGGACGTGCTGACATTCGGCGGCACGAAGAACGGCGCCATGCTCGGCGAGGCCATCGTGGTGCTGAACCCCGCCGCCGCCGACGGGCTGCCCTACGCCCGCAAGTTCAACATGCAGCTGTCGTCGAAGATGCGCTTCGTCTCGGCGCAGCTGATCGCGCTGCTCGAGGGCGACCTGTGGCTGCGCAACGCCCGGCACGCGAACGCCATGGCCGCCCGGCTCCGCTCCCGCATCGAGGCGGGGCTCGCCGACGGTTCCGTCGCCGGTGTCGAGTTCACCCAGCCCACCCAGGCCAACGGCGTCTTCGCGACGCTGCCCGAGGGCGTTGCCGACCGGCTGCGCGACGTGTTCCGCTTCTACGACTGGGACGCGGCCCGGCGCGAGGTGCGGTGGATGTGCGGCTTCGACACCGAGGAGTCCGACGTGGACGCCTTCGTCGACGCGCTCGGACGCCTCACCACCGCCTGAGCGGTCTCAGTCGTCGACCACGCGCGTGAACTCCTCGCGCGTGGTGCGCAGGTGCGCGCGCATCGCCGCATCGGCGGCGTCGGCGTCGCCCCGCCGCACGGCATCGAGGATGCGCTCGTGCGCGTGCCAGCTGGACTCCTTCACGAAGTCGAAGCTCATCAGGTCGACGGGCTCGAACATCCGCACGCGCGCCTCTTCCACCGCGTCGCGCACGAACGTGTTACCCGACGCCGCGGCGAGCGCGAGATGGAAGTGCGTGTCGGCGATGCGGGACTCGGCCTTGGTGGCCGCCCCCGCCAGCTCGCTCTGGGCGAGGGCCATCGCCTCCAGATCCGCCGTGCTGCGCCGCGCCGCCGCGAGCGCCGCCCCACCGGACTCGACGATCTCGCGGAACTCGGTGAGCTCGCCGATCTCGGCCGAGCGCGTGCGCACCTCGTCGCGGATGAGCCGCGGATCCAGCGCCGCGTCCTGGACGATCGCCCCGCCGGACGCTCCCCGGGTGATGACGATCTGGCCGCTCCCCTCCAGGATGCGCAGCGCCTGCCGCAGCGTCTCGCGCGAGACGCCGAGCTGCTCCGCCAGACGCCGCTCCGGAGGCAGGCGGTCGCCGGGGCGGATGCGGCCGAGCGCCATCTCCCGGCGCAGGAACCCCGCCACGGCCTGATAGCCCGACACGGGGTGCAGCACAGCGCGGGAGAAGTCGTGCGGCGCGTCGTCACGCTCGCCCATGGCCACTCCTCCGGTCAGAGGGGAAGACCGGCGCGGTCCGTGCCGACGACCTGCTTCCCCGTGAAGAAGTCAAGCACATCGTCGTCGCCGTGCCCGCCCAGGCCGCTCGCGCCGAAGAAGCTCTGCGCGGAGGCCGGCGACATGTCGAGCACACTCGTGCCGTTGACCTTCACCTCGCCCGCGACCAGGCGGGTGCCCAGCGCCGCGGCCCCCTCCTGATCCGCCCCGAACACGTAGCCGGCGAGCCCGACCTGGCCGGTGTTCGCCAGGCGCACGGCCTCGTCCTCGTCGTCGTAGCCGCCCACGAGCAGCATCGGCCCGAACACCTCGTCCGCGAGCCCCGGGCCGTCGAGCACCGCCACCGTGGGGGCGAAGAACCATCCCCGTTCCGGCACCGCGGACACCCGCAGCACCTCGGCGCCGGCGGCCGCCAGCCGGTCCCGCTGGTCGTCGAGCTCGTCCCGCCGGGCGGCGAAGGCCACCGGGCCGACCTCGGTCGCGTCGTCGAGGCTGGATCCGATGGTCCGGCGGGCGAACGCCGCGATGAGCAGACGGGCCAGCTCGTCGCGCCGGGCGCGGTCGACCAGCACACGACGCGGAGCCTCGCACCACTGCCCCGACAGCTTCAGGACGCCGTCGGCGAGCGCCTCCGCCGCCTGCTCCAGGTCGGCGTCGGCCCGCACGATCGCGGCGTTGTTCGAGCCGAGCTCCAGCTGCAGCCGGGCGAACCGGGGCGCGGCCGCGGCGGCGATGGCGCGACCGGTCGGCGTGGAGCCGGTCATCGAGATCGCGGCGATGCGCTCGTCGGCGACCAGGGCACGGCCGACGCCGCCGCCGCCCTGCACGAGTCCGACGACACCGTCGGGAACGCCCGCCTCGTGCACGCCCTCCAGCAGCAGCTGCGCACTCCACGGCGAGAACGACGAGGGCTTGAGCACCACGGTCGCTCCGGCGGCGAGCGCGAACGCGGTCTTCTTCACGGCCATGGCGCTGGGCGCGTTCCACGGCAGGATGAGCGCGGTCGGTCCCCACGGCACACGGTGCAGTCGCACGCCGCCCTGCTCGGCGGGGAGCTCCGCGACGTCCCCGCGGACGACGGCTCGGCGGGCGGCGTCACGCAGGGTCGCGCCGTTGGCTCCGCCGAACAGCCGTGTCACCGCGAGCGGCACCCCGCTGTTGAGCGCGTCGAGGCGGGCGATCTCCTCGGCACGGTCGTCCAGCCACGCGGCCAGCGCCCCCAGCCGGACCGCGCGCTCCTCGGGGGCGAGTCCGCGCCAGCGGCCATCGTCGTGCGCCCGACGGGCGGCGGAGACGGCCCGGTCGACCTGCTCCAGGGAGCTGGAGGCGGTGGGCACGAGGGCCTCGCCGGTGTTCGGGTCGTGCAGCCAGGAGCCGTCGGCCTCCGGACTCTCCTCGGCGACGCCGCCGATCCAGGTGCACAGGGCGGGGAAGGTCATCTCAGATCCGATCGAAGTAGCGGTGCAGGTCCCAGTCGGTGACGCGGGACATGAAGGTGGACCACTCGTGGTCGAGCAGGATGCGCTGATGCGAGATGAGCTCCGGCGTCAGCATCTCCTGCACGAACGCGCTGTCGGCGAAGAGCGCTCCCGCCTGCCGCGGGTCAGCGGGCATGGCGCCGTCGCCGGGGAGGTCGTAGGCGCTGCCGCGCACCGGATCGCCGAGCTCGGCCCCCGTCCGCATCCCGTCGCGGGCCGACGCGAGGATGCCCGTGAGCGCGAAGTACGGGTTGGTGTCGGCACCGGGCAGGCGGAACTCGAACCGGAGCGCCTGCGGCGAGTGGCCGACCACACGCACCGTGGTGGTGCGGTTGTCGAAGCCCCAGGTGCGCCCGCTGCCGGCGACGTCGGTGGAGTTGCTGCGGCGGTACGAGTTGACCGTCGGGGCGTACCACGCCATCAGCGCCGGCGCGTGCTCCAGCGCCCCGGCGATCGCCGAGCGCATGCGGGGGCTGAGGTGATCGGGGTCGGAGTCGTCCCAGAACAGCGCCGTGCCCTCGTCGTCGACGAACGACACGTGCACGTGGCACGACGAGCCCGGCTGGTCGTTGAGCGGACGCGCCATGAAGGTCGCCGACATGCCCGCCCGGGCGGCGGTGTCACGCACCGCGAGCTTGTACAGCGCGTGCCGGTCGGCCATCTCCAGCGGGTCGCCGTACTCGAACGTCATCTCCCACTGCCCGAGACCCCACTCGCTCTGCGCGGCCTCGACGAGGATGCCGCTCGCGCGCAGGTCGGACCGCAGCCTCTGGAAGAACGGCTCGTAGAGGTTGCCCTCGTGGATCATGAAGTCGGAGGGGGTGAGGGTCGTCGGATCGAGGTCGCGGAACCCCGAGCGGCGCAACTCCCGCGGGTCGTTGCGGAACAGGTAGAACTCCAGCTCGGTGCCCGCGAGCGGCGTGAGACCGAGGTCGCGCAGGCGCGCCAGCTCCTGCTTCAGGATCACCCGCGGCGACAGCGGCATCGGCTCGTGCGTGTGCACGTCGACCGGGTCGGCGAGGCAGATCGCGACGCCCTCCAGCCACGCCGCAGGGCGCAGGGTGTCGAGGTCGGGGAGCAGCGTGACGTCGGGCACGCCGTTGTGCATGCCGCACAGGGCGAAGCGGTTCTGGTCGATCAGCTCGAGCCCCTGATCGATGTCCCATGCCCACGCGCAGGTGCAGATGTCGACGCCGTTCGCCACGACCCGGCCGAAGCCCTCGACGGGGATGCGGCGACCGACGAGCCGACCTTGGAGGTCGGGCGTCGCGACGATCACGGTGCGGATCCCCGCGGCCTCCAGCTCGTCCGGCGCCAGGCGCACGTCGTCGATCATCGCGTCAGCCACCCTCCGTCGACGGGGAGCTGGATGCCGTCGATCCAGGACGCCTCGTCGCTGAGCAGCCAGGATACGGCCGCGGCGATGTCGCTCGGCAGGCCCACCCGCGGCACGAGCAGCCGCTGCTTCATGAACTCCAGCGCCTCGGGGCTGGTGACGCTGTCGTAGTCGAAGAAGTCGGTCGCGATGGGGCCGGGGGCGACGCAGTTGACGCGGATGTTCTTGGCCGCGAGCTCGACCGCGAGCGCCTTGGTGAGCATGGGCACGCCGCCCTTGCTGGCGTTGTAGTGCGGCTGCGCGGTGCCGGTGCTGGTCACCACGACCAGTGCCTCCACGGTGGAGAGGTTGACGATGGCGCCGCCGCCCGACTCGGCGATGAGCGGCGCCACCTCCTGCGCCACGAGGAACTGGCCCTTGAGGTTGATGTCGAAGACGAAGTCCCACGCCTCCTCGGTCAGCGTCTCGAACGAGTGCTCGGTGACCACGCCGGCGTTGTTGACGAGCAGGTGCAGGGCTCCCCACGCCTGGGCGGCCTGCGCGACCGCGGCGCGGATCTGCTCGCGCGAGCGCACGTCCACGACCGCCGCGAGCGCCGTGCCTCCGGTCGCCTCGATCAGGCGCACGGTCTCGGCGGCGCCCTCGGCCGAGACGTCGGTGACGAGGATGCGTGCCCCCTCGCTCGCCAGGCGGAGGGCGGTCTCGCGGCCGATCCCGGATCCTGCGCCCGTGATGAAGGCATTCCTGTCTGCGTGTCGCATGGTGTCTCTCCTTGTTCGTGCGTCTGCGGCGCCTAGGCGACGCTCTCGGTCGCGGGGGTGGGGGCGACCGCGGTGTGCGCGGACGCCTGATCGACGAGCCAGTCGAAGACCGGGTCACCGCCGAAGGTCTCGGGGTGCCACTGCACGCCCACCACCGGCAGCCCGTCGAGCTCGATCGCCTCGACGACGCCGTCCGGCGCCCAGCCGGTCACGGTCACCCCGGCGCCGGGGGCGTCGACCGCCTGGTGGTGGAACGAGTTCACGCGGGTGCTCTCGCCGTAGAGGCCGTGCACGACGCTGCCCTCTGCCGTGCGCACCTCGTGCACCCGGTGGGCGCGGGGATAGGCGTACGAGCCGTGCGACTCGCCCTCGCCCGCGGCGAGGTGCTGATGCAGGGTGCCGCCGCGGACCACGTTGAGCAGCTGCGCTCCCCGGCACACCCCCAGCAGCGGCAGCGCGCGCTCGATCGCGGCGAGGATCAGCCCCGACTCGAACTCGTCGCGTTGCGGGTCGACGAGGGGCGTGAACGGGCCGGGGGTCTGCCCGTACCGGCGCGGGTCCACGTCGTCGCCGCCGACGATGACGACGCCGTCGAGCCGCGCCACGAGTTCGGCCGGGTCGGCATCCATGGGCAGGTGCACGGGGAGGCCGCCGGCGCGGAGCACCGAGGTGGCGTACTCGCTGAGGTACGCCTCCAGCGGGGCGTCGGCGAAGCCGTACGGGGCGCCGATCGCCGCGCCGCTGGTGCGACGACCGGAGATGCCGATCAGGGGCCGGGGCAGGGCGGGGAGACTGATGATGTCCATCCTTCGGTTTCGGGGTCAGGCGTTCTCGTCGAAGCGCCGCACGATCTGGGCGTAGGCCGCCGGCGCGCTCGCCCGCATGATCGCCGCCTGCACCAGCCCGATCACCGGGGCGATGATCACGACGGCGACGAGGGTGATGCTGACGACGCCCCACGCCGGGTTGCCGTCGGCGTCGACGTCGCTGACGAGCAGCGGGAAGTTCGCGGCGATGAGCACGGCGGACACCGCCAGCCCGAGCAGTCCGAGGCCGGGGGCGATCACGGTGTGCCAGGGGCTGCGCAGGGCGCGGGTGCGGGCGAAGTACACGATCACGGCGAGGCAGGTCACGGCCATGAGGATCACGATCGCGAGGGTGCCGATTCCCGCGAACCAGGAGAAGATGTTCTCCGGCGCGAAGCCGAGGATGGCGAGCAGGGCGATCGCGACGCCCGAGGTGGCGACCTGCACGAGCGAGGCGACGTGGGGCGATCCGTGTCGGGTGTGCACGCTGCCGACGCGGTCGGGCAGCACGCGGGCGTTGGCCATGGCGTGGTGGTAGCGGGTGAGCACGTTGTGCAGCGAGAGCACCGCCGCGAACATGCTGCCCAGGAACAGCAGGGCCACGGCGACCGAGCCGACCGGGCCGAGGTACTGCTCGGTGACGCGGGTGATGAGGGTCGTGGGGTCGGCGGCGGCTTCGTCGATCACGTCTCCCTCCCCCACGCCGACCACCACGGTCCAGGCGGCGAACGCGTAGAAGACGCCGATCACGATCGCGGAGGCGTAGGTGGCGCGCGGGATGGTGCGCTCCGGCGTGCGCACCTCGTCGCGGTACACCACCGTGGACTCGAACCCGATGAAGCTGGCGATGGCGAACATCAGCCCGAGCGCGGGTGCCCCGGAGAGCACGTTCTGCAGGACGAACGAGCCGAAGGTCACGCCGTCGGCTCCGCCGGTGACGAGGATGATGAGCCCCAGCAGGACGACGATCCCGATCTCGGCGAGCAGCACCACGACGAGCACGCGCGAGCTGAGCTCGATCTGCCGGTACCCGAGCGCACCGACCAGCGCGACCGAGACCAGGGTGAGCAGCCACCAGGGGATCTCGGGTCCGCCGAGCAGCGCGATGCTCGATGAGATGGTGGCGCCGAGGTAGGAGAACACCGCGATCTGCACCGTGGTGTAGCAGACCAGGGCGAGGTAGGCGGCGGCGAGGCCGGGGGTGCGACCGAGTCCGTGCGTGATGAACACGAAGAAGGAGCCGGCGCGGGGCAGGTAGCGGCTCATCGCGGTGAGGCCGACGGAGAAGAGCAGCAGGATCACGGTGGCCACGAGGAACATGACCGGGAAGCCGATCCCGTTGCCGAGCAGGTAGCCGATCGGCACGATGCCGCCGACCACGGTGAGGGGCGCGGCGGCGGCGATCACCATGAAGGTGACGGCCACCGCCCCGAGGTTGCCGCGGAGGTTGCGCTCGCGGGGTTGTTCTGCGGAGGGCGACGTCGTTGTCGAAGCATCCATGTCGAAGCATCCTTTGCCGATTGGATCAATGGTCTAATCTTTAGCCCATTGATCGGCGACAGCGCAAGACTTTTCCACGGACCGGCGATCATCCCCGTCCGCCGAGGCACGACGAACAGCGCGACGCCCCGCTCCCGGGCCGTCAGCGCGCGGTCAGCGCAGCAGGCCCAGGCTCGCCAGGGCGTGCCGGATGAGCGTGCCCCGGCCGCCCTCCATCTCGGCGGCGACCGCGTCGGACGCGGCGGCCTCGGGAGAGAACCAGGTGACCTCCAGCGCGTCCTGCCGCGGCTCGCACGTCCCGGTCACCGGCACCACGAACGCCAGCGACACCGCGTGCTGGCGGTCGTCGTGATAGGCACTGACCCCGGGGATCGGGAAGTACTCCGCCACCGTGAACGGCAGCGGCTGCGGGGGAAGGAGCGGGAAGGCCATGGGCCCCAGATCGTTCTCGACGTGACGGAACAGGGCGTCGCGGATCGTCTCCCCGAAGCGCACGCGACCCGACACGATGGTCCTGGTCATCTCCCCCATCGGCGTGGAGCGCAGGAGGATGCCGATCTCCGTGACCTGACCGGAGCCGTCGGTGCGGACCGGGATCGCCTCGACGTACAGCATGGGAAGGCGCCGACGCGCCTCCTCGAGTTCCACGTCGCTGAGCCAGCCGGGGTTCGCGTCCGGCGCCGGCGGAGTGGCGTCGCGGAACGCGCCGAGGCCCTCGTCGTCGGGCTCCGGATCGGGATCGGGTGTGCGCACCGCCATGCGTCCTTTCTATCAGCACCCTCCGACGAGGGACACCGGCGGCGCGTCGGTGCCGCCTGGCAGGATGACGGGGTGAGTGAGATTCTGACGATCGACGACACCGCCACCCGCTGGTCGACGGCGGAGCGCGCCGGGCTCCCCCTCGTGGTTCTGCTGCACGGGTACGGCGCCGACGAGCACGACCTGTTCGGGCTCGTCCCCTACCTGCCCGGCGGACTCGCCGTCGCCTCCGTCGCCGCACCGCTCGCGCCGCCGTGGCCCCAGCCCGGACGCTCCTGGTACCCGATCGAGGGCCTGGACGGGCGCAGCTCGACCGCCGTGACGCTCGCGGCGGAGGCGTTGCTCCGCTGGCTCGACGCCGCGGCGGGCGACGCCCCGTCGGTCGCGCTGCTCGGGTTCTCGCAGGGCGCGGCCGTGTCACTGCAGGCACTGCGGCTCGCGCCGGAGCGCTTCGACGCCGTGGTCGCACTGAGCGGCTATGTCGCACCGGAGCCGCTGCCGGGCGACGACGCGCTGACGGAACTCCGGCCCCGCGTGTTCTGGGGGCGCGGCACGCACGACGACGTGATCCCTCCGGCGCTCATCGACCACACGGCCCAGTGGCTGCCGTCGCACGCCGAGCTGTCCGGCCGCGTCTACAGCGGCCTCACGCACAGCATCTCCGAGGACGAGCTCGGCGACGTGCACCGCTTCCTCACGACCTGGGTCGAGGGGATCGACGCGGATCAGGCGGAGGGGTCCCGCCCGTCCTGACCGCGCTCCCCCGGGACTCCCGGGTCGACCGGAGTTCCCGGGTCCGCCGCAGCTTCCGGGCGCTCCCGCTCACCCCCGTCCACCCCGTCCTCCGGATGCCCCGGGTCTCGCTCGCCGTCCGGCCCGCTCGGGTCCGCCCGCCCGGAGCCGCGGAAAGCGACCGAGAGAGCCACGCCGATCGCCAGACCGATGCCGATGCCGAGGGCCCAGTTCTTCATCGCCATGCCGAGGGACACGCCGATCGCCACGCCGAGCGCGAGGCCGACGCCGAGGCCGGTGCGTGCCCGGAGTTCCTCCGGGCTGGGGTTCCGATCCGCCATGCCTCCCACGCTACGCATCCGTCGCGGTGCCGGCATCCCCCGTGCGACGGAGGCGCGACACGCCCGGGAGTTGCGAACGCCGACACGCCCGGGTATCGTCGTGGCGTCCTGTCCGCCGTGTCTGGAAGTCCTTTGATCTGAATCGTCGCCTCCGCGCTCCTCTTTCCGCGCGCTGACCCGACGATCGCCGACTCCCCGGCAGACCCTGCCCTCCGGGTGCGACCCGTTCGCGCCACCCCGGGCCCCGGTGTCAGTGCACCCCCGCACTCGACAGGAGACACCCCGTGTCATACCCCACCACCGTTCATCCCTCGGTCGTGCTCGACCGCCTCACCTACACCTGGCCCGACGGCTCGGTCGCACTCGACGGCGTGTCCGGAGCCTTCGGGTCCGGGCGCACCGGCCTGGTCGGACGCAACGGCGCCGGCAAGTCCACCCTGCTGCGCCTGATCGCCGGCGAGCTCACCCCCACGTCCGGATCCGTCTCCACCTCCGGCGAGGTGGCGTACCTGCCGCAGCAGTTGACGCTCGACGTCGACCGCCGCGTGGCGGAGCTGCTCGGCGTCTCCACCGCGCTCGACGCGGTGCGCGCCATCACCGCGGGCGACGTCGATCCCGCGCACTTCGACGCGGTCGGCGACGACTGGGACATCGAGGCGCGCGCGGAGGCCTCCCTTGCGGAGGCCGGACTCGCCCCCGCGTTCCTCGACCGCACCGTGGGCGAGCTGTCGGGCGGCGAAGCCGTCCTCGTCGCGATCGCCGGGATCCGCCTGCGGCGCGCGCCGATCACGCTCCTGGACGAGCCGACCAACAACCTCGACCGCGACGCCAGGGCGACGCTCGGCGCGATGGTGCACGCGTGGAAGGGCACGCTCATCGTGGTCAGCCACGACCTGTCGTTGCTCGAGCTGATGGACGACACCGCGGAGCTCTACGGGCAGACGTTGAGCGTGTTCGGCGGGCCGTACTCCGAGTGGCGCGCGTGGCTGGACGCCGAGCAGGACGCGGCGCGACAGGCCGAGGTCGCCGCGGCGCAGGCGCTGCGCAAGGAGAAGCGGCAGCGCATCGAGGCGGAGGTCAAGCTCGCCCACCGCGCCCGCACCGCCAAGAAGGCCGAGGTCGAGAAGCGCGTGCCGAAGATCATCGCACACGGCAGGAAGATGGCCGCCGAGGTCTCGGCGGGCAAGCTGCGCACCGAGGTCGGGGCGAAGGAGGAGGCGGCCCGCGCCGCGCACGACGAGGCCGGGCGCCGGATCCGCTCGGACGACACCATGAAGATCGAGCTCCCCGACCCGCAGGTCTCCCGCGCGCGCCGCATCGCCGAGCTCGGAGACGGCGAGCGCTCCTGGATCGTGCAGGGCCCCGAGCGCGTGGCGCTGATCGGTCGCAACGGCGCCGGCAAGACCACCCTGCTCGAACGACTCGTCGCCAGCGGTGTTCGCGACACAGGAGATCGGGACCCTATCGCGGCGGCTCCACCCGGTGTGGCCGATTCCGGGCCTGACCTCCCGAGGGACGACCGGCCGGAGTTGCGGGCGGAGGCGTTCACCGACCGGATCGGCTACCTTCCGCAGCGCGTGGACGGCCTCGACGAGGGCGCGTCGGTGTTCGACAACATCGCCCGCCGGGCCCCGCACGTGCCGGAGAAGGAGCTGCGCAACCGCCTGGCCCGGTTCCTCCTCCGTGGAGCGACCGTCGAGCGCCCGGTCGCGGCGCTGTCCGGGGGCGAGCGGTTCCGCGTGGCCCTGGCGAGACTCCTCCTGGCGGACCCGGCGCCCCACCTGGTGGTGCTGGACGAGCCGACCAACAACCTCGACCTGGACACGGTCGATCAGCTGGTCGAGGCGCTGCGCACCTATCGCGGCGCCGTGCTCATCGTCAGCCACGATGATGCGTTCCTGCGGCGACTCGACCTCGACCTCACCCTCGAGATCGACGCGGAGGGTGCGCTGCAGGAGACGGCGCTCCCCCCGTCGTGAACGCCCGGGTCCCGCGGCGTCGTCCGGCGGCGCGGGACCCGCACGCGACTCAGACCGACACCGCCAGAGGCAGGGCGACCACCCCCGCCCCCATCAGCAGGACCGCCGTCACGGCGTCGGCGTGGGGGTCGGGACGGCGTGCGAATCGTCGTGCTGCGTGTCATCGGGACGAGCGGTCCCCGCCGCGGGCTTCTTCGCCGCCTTCGCCGCCTCCCGGGCGGCATCGGCCGCGGCCTTCGCGGCTGCGTCGGCGGCCTGTGCCTCGTCGAGGTGCGCCTGGGCGATCGCCCCCGTGACGACCGCCGCATAGATGTCGCCGCCCGCGGGTTGCGGATGGATGCCGTCGCCGGCGAGGTCGTCAGGGTAGGGCGTGATGGCACCGTCCCAGTCGGCGACCGTGACGTTCGGATACGCGGCGGCGAAGTCGGCGAGCGTCGCGTTGCCGCCCGGGATCCAGCTGCGCTGCGCGTGCGCGTTCACGAACACCAGGGTGCGGTCCGGGCCGACGATCCCGAGGATGTCGGCGAGCAGGTCGGGATCGACGCCGCCGTTGGTCGCCAGCCCCACGACGACCGTCGGACGCAGGGCGCCGTCGTTCGCGAGCGACGACAGGATGCCCGTGGCCGGCCACATGCTGCGCGAGACCTGGGCGTCGATGGCGATGCCGGGCAGCGCGTTCTGCAATTCGGGCGCGGCGGCGAGCATGACCGAGTCGCCGACCGCCGTGATGTCGGTGCCGAGGATGGGCGGCGGCGTCGCCGCGGTGCTGGTCGGCGAGGGCGAGGGCGAGGGCGTCGGACCGGAGTCGGCGCCGGAACCCGTCTGCGGCGACGCGGCCGGGGCGGGGGCGGCGTGGGCGATCGCCTCGCGGCCGCGCTCGACGAGGGCCTCGGCCGCCGAGGCGTCGTCATGGCCGATCGCGATGCCCGCGCTCGCGACCGCCAGCACCCCGACCACGAGCGCCGGCAGCACGACGTGTCGACGGGGAAGCGGCGGATGCACGCGCAGGCCGCGCCGGAAGGGTGCCTCGACGAAGGCGTAGGAGAGCGCGGCGACGAGGATGGACAGCGCCGCCGTCACGACCGCGACGAGCAGTGGCTGCGCCGCGAGCGGAGTGGCCCCCAGGATCAGCAGCAGCGGCCAGTGCCACAGGTACACCGCGTACGAGCGCTCGCCCAGCCAGGACAGCGGGGCCGCATCCAGCACACGGCCGAGCGGCGGCACCGTCGCCGCCGACCAGATCAGGCCGAGAGCGGCGAGGCTGGCCAGCGCGAGGCCGCCGTGCGCGGCAGCGGGAGATGCGTCCGACAGCACCACGGCGAGCGCGACCAGCACGCCGAGCGAGGCGACGCCGAGAGCCGTCCGCGCCACGGCCCGCCGACCGGTGGCCATGCGCACCTCTCCCGCTCCCATCCCGACGGCGAGAGCGACGCCCAGCAGCAGTCCGAACGCGTGGGTGTCGGTGCCGAAGTAGGCGCGGGTCGGCGATCCCAGCGGCGGCGCCGACAGCAGCACCATCGCCCCCGCTGACAGCACGGCCAGCACGAGGGCGAGGACGACGACGGCGCGGCGGCGCCAGCGCACGACCACCAGCAGCAGGACCAGCAGCAACGGCCAGATCAGGTAGAACTGCTCCTCGACCGCCAGCGACCACAGGTTGGTGAACAGGTCGGGCTGGTCGGCTTGGAAGTAGTCGCCGTCCGCGGCGATCGCCAGCCAGTTCGAGCTGAACGTGAGAGCGCCGATCAACTGACGCCGGATGCCCGACAGCAGGTGCGGAGCGACCAGGAAGGCGAGCGGGATGCAGACGGCCAGCACGAGCGCGAGTGCAGGCAGGATGCGTCGGGCGCGCCGCGCCCAGAACGCGCCGAGCGACACCCGGCCGGTGCGCGCGCGTTCGCGCAGCAGGAGTCGGGTGACGATGAAGCCGCTCACGACGAAGAAGACGTCGACGCCGATCAATCCGCCGGGCACCGCGGCGGGGAGGAGGTGGTAGCCGAGGACGGCGACGACGGCCAGGGAGCGGAGTCCGGTCAGCCCGGAGACGCGAGAGGAGGGGGACGCCGAGGCGGCGGAGGAGGAGGCGAGGAAAGGCATGAGGATGTCACTTCGATTCGGACGGTAACACGCTAGACGTTACCCGGTATTCCTGAGTGCCCTCCTGTCGCGCCGGGGCGAGCGCCCGTCGGCCCCAATGTCGGCGGTGTCCACGAAGATGGGGGGATGAGCGATGTGCTCGAACGCTTCACGCCCGCCACCCAGGACTGGTTCCGCGGCGCCTTCACCGCGCCCACTCCCGCCCAGGCGGGGGCGTGGGAGGCGATCTCGGCGGGCAAGCACGCGCTCGTGGTCGCGCCGACGGGCTCAGGCAAGACGCTGTCGGCGTTCCTCTGGGCGATCGACAGCGTGTTCCGCGAGCGCGCCGAGGCGCCCGTGGACGCAGACTCCGGGCGCACGCGCATCCTCTACATCTCCCCGCTGAAGGCGCTGGGCGTCGACGTCGAGCGCAACCTGCGGTCCCCGCTGATCGGGATCGGGCAGTCCGCGCGGCGGCTGGGGCTCGCCGCCCCCGCGGTCACGGTCGGGGTGCGCTCGGGCGACACCACCTCCAGCGACCGGCGCAAGCTCGTGTCCGACCCGCCCGACATCCTCATCACCACACCCGAGTCGCTGTACCTGATGCTCACCAGCCGCGCCGGGGAGACCCTGCGCGACGTGCACACCGTGATCATCGACGAGGTGCACGCCGTGGCAGCCACCAAGCGTGGCGCGCATCTGGCGGTCAGCCTGGAACGCCTCGACGCGCTGCGGGCCGCGCACGGCAACGAGAAGCCGGCGCAGCGGATCGGGCTGTCCGCCACCGTGCGACCCATCGACGAGGTCGCGCGGTTCCTCGGCGGAGCCGACCCGGTCGAGATCGTGGCCCCGCCGGCGTCCAAGACGTTCGAGCTGGGCGTGGTCGTGCCGATGGACGACATGACCAACCCGCCGCCGCCCCCCGGTGCGCCGCCCGAGACACCGGGGATCGACGCGGAGTACACCGAGGTGACCGGTTCGGTGTGGCCGCACGTGGAGGAGGCGATCGTCGACCGCATCCTCCAGAACAACTCGACCATCGTGTTCGCGAACTCCCGCCGCCTCGCGGAGCGGCTGACCGGACGGCTCAACGAGATCTACTCCGAGCGGATCGGGGTCGCGCTTCCCGAGGCGTCCGTGCCCGCGGCGATGATGGCGCAGGCGGGGGCGACCGCGGGAGCGGATCCGGTGCTCGCCAAGGCCCATCACGGTTCGGTGTCGAAGGAGCAGCGGGCGCAGGTCGAGGAGGAGCTGAAGTCGGGAGTGCTGCGCTGCGTCGTCGCGACCAGCAGCCTGGAGCTGGGCATCGACATGGGCGCGGTCGACCTGGTGATCCAGGTCGAGGCCCCGCCGTCCGCCGCCTCCGGGCTCCAGCGCGTCGGGCGCGCCGGGCACCAGGTGGGCGAGATCAGTCGCGCCGCCCTGTTCCCCAAGCACCGCGGCGACGTGCTGCACACGGCGATCGTCACGGAGCGCATGCTCGCCGGCAAGATCGAGGCCATCCAGGTGCCGCGCAACCCGCTCGACATCCTCGCGCAGCAGACCGTGGCGGCGAGCGCCCTCGGCGCCATCAGCGTGGAGGAGTGGTTCGAGACCGTGCGGCGGTCCGCGCCGTTCCAGTCCCTTCCGCGCTCGGCGTATGAGGCCACGCTCGACCTGCTCGCCGGCCGCTTCCCCTCGGACGAGTTCGCCGAGCTGCGGCCGCGTCTGGTGTGGGATCGCGACGCGGGCACCCTGACCGGTCGCCCCGGGGCGCAGCGCATCGCGGTGACCAGCGGCGGCACGATCCCCGACCGCGGGCTGTTCGGGGTGTTCGTCGCGGGCGAGTCGACCGGGGCGCGGGTCGGCGAGCTCGACGAGGAGATGGTGTACGAGTCGCGCGTGGGCGACGTGTTCACGCTCGGCACCACGAGCTGGCGCATCGCCGAGATCACGCACGACCGCGTGAACGTGATCCCCGCATACGGCCAGCCGGGCAAGGTGCCGTTCTGGCACGGTGACGGGATCGGCCGGCCGTTCGAGCTCGGTGAGGCCCTGGGCGCGTTCTCCCGCGAGGTCTCCTCCGCCTCGCCGGAGAAGGCGCAGCAGCGGCTGATCGAGGCCGGGCTCGACGAGCAGGCGCGCGCCAATCTGATGGCGCACCTGACCGAGCAGCGCGAGGCGACGGGCACCCTCCCGACCGACCGCACCCTCACGGTCGAACGCGGTCACGACGAGGTCGGCGACTGGCGCGTGATCCTCCATTCCCCGTACGGCATGAAGGTGCACGCGCCCTGGGCCCTCGCGATCAACGCGCGGGTGCGCGAGCGGCTGGGCGTCGAGGGCTCCGCCGTGGCGAGCGACGACGGCATCATCGTGCGCATCCCCGACGCCGAGGCCGAGCCGCCCGGCGCCGAGCTGTTCGTGTTCGACCCCGACGAGCTGGAGCAGCTGGTCACGCAGGAGGTGGGCGGTTCGGCGCTGTTCGCCTCCCGGTTCCGCGAGTGCGCGGCGCGGGCGCTGCTCATGCCCCGCACGAACCCCAACCGGCGCACGCCCCTGTGGCAGCAGCGGCAGCGGTCGGCGCAGCTGCTCGAGGTCGCCCGACGGCACCCCACGTTCCCGGTGATCCTGGAGACGCTGCGCGAGGTGCTGCAGGACGTGTACGACCTGCCGTCCCTGCGCAAGCTCGCGACTGCGATCGGCGACCGCCGCGTCCGGCTCGTGGAGACCCAGCCCGGCCAGCCCTCCCCCTACGCCCGCGACCTGCTGTTCGGGTATGTCGGTGCGTTCATGTACGAGGGCGACTCGCCGCTGGCCGAACGCCGGGCGGCCGCCCTCTCCGTCGACCCCGCACTGCTGGGCGAGCTGCTGGGCACGGTGGAGCTGCGCGAGCTGCTCGACCCCGACGTGATCGCGCAGTTCGAGCGCGAGGCGCAGCGCCTCGACCCCGAGCGGCGGGTGCGCGGTCTGGAGGGCGTGGCCGACCTGCTGCGCATGCTGGGCCCGCTCGACGCCGACGAGGTGTCGGCGCGACTCGACCCCGACTCGACCGCCGGCGCCAGCGCCGCGACGCTGCTGGATGAGCTGATCGGCGCCCGCCGTGCGATCCCGGTCACCGTGGCCGGTGTGGCCAGGGTGGCCGCGATCGAAGACGCCGGTCGGCTGCGCGACGCTCTCGGCGCGGCCCTGCCCACGGGGATCCCGGTCGCGTTCCTCGAGCCGGTCGCCGATCCCCTGGGCGACCTGGTGGCGCGGTACGCGCGGACGCACGGGCCCTTCACGACCACGGCCGTCGCAACCCGGTTCGGTCTCGGCGCCGCGGTCGCCCGGCACACGCTGCAGCGCCTGGAGACGAACGGTCGTCTGACCAGCGGCTACTTCCTGCCGACCGCGGCGGGCAGCGGCGACGACCTCGAGTGGTGCGACACCGAGGTCCTGCGGCGGCTGCGCATGCGCTCGCTCGCGGCGATCCGCGGCTCCGTCGAGCCGGTGTCGCCGGAGGCCTACGCGCGATTCCTGCCCGACTGGCAGCACCTCGATCGGCCGCTGGAGGGCATCGACGGCGTGCTCACCGTGATCGAGCAGTTCGCGGGCGTGCCGATCCCCGCGAGCGCGTGGGAGTCGCTCGTGCTGCCGTCGCGGGTGCGCGACTACTCCCCCGCGATGCTCGACGAGCTCACGGCCGCGGGCGAGGTGATCTGGTCGGGCCACGGCACGCTTCCGGGCCGCGACGGCTGGGTGTCGCTGCACCCCGTCGACCTCGCCCCGTTCACGCTTCCCGAGCCCGACGCCGAGATCGCCGCGGACTCCCTGGAGGCCCGGCTGCTCGACGCCCTCGCCGCGGGCGGCGCCTACTTCGCGGCGCAGCTGAAGGACATGACCGGAGCCGAGAACGAGCAGTCGGTGCTCGAGGCGCTGTGGGCCCTGACCTGGTCGGGACACGTGACGAACGACACGTTCGCGCCCATCCGCTCGCTGCTCGCGGGCGGGTCGCAGGCGCACAAGGTGAAGCGGCGTGCCCCCCGCGCGCGCACCTACCGCGGGATGTCGCTCACGCGCACGGCACCACGGCCGACCTCGATCGGCGGACGCTGGTCTCTGCTGCCGGCGATCGAGACGGATGCCGCGCGACGCGCCACCGTGACCGCCGGGCTCCTGCTCGACCGCTACGGCGTGGTGACCCGCGGCGCGGTGCAGGCGGAGGGCGTGCCCGGCGGTTTCGCCCAGGCGTACCGCGTGCTGGCGGGCTTCGAGGAGGCGGGACACTGCCGCCGCGGTTATGTGATCGAGAATCTCGGCGCCGCGCAGTTCGCGGCCTCGGCGACGGTCGACCGGCTGCGCACCTATGCGGGGCTCGCGGATCCGCCGCCCCGCACGGCTGTGACCCTCGCGGCCACCGACCCCGCGAACCCCTACGGCGCCGCGCTCGGCTGGCCGAAGCTCGATGGCGTGGCGCACCGGCCCGGGCGCAAGGCGGGCGGTCTCGTGGTGCTGGTCGACGGCGCGCTGGTGCTGTCGCTCGAGCGCGGCGGGCGCACGGTGCTGTGCTTCACCGACGACCCCGAGGTGCTGCGCGCCGCGACCGCCGACCTCGCGGCGACCGCCCGCGACCGCCGCCTCGACACCCTCACGGTGGAGAAGGTCAACGGCGAGGGCGTCTACGGCACCGAGCTCGCGGCCGCCCTGCAGGAGGCCGGGTTCGTGCAGACACCGCGGGGGTTCACGCTCCGCAAGGCCGTCTGAGCACTCCCGCGCGCTCGTCGCCGCCACCCCGCCCGCCCGACACCTACCCTGGAGCCATGGTCAGAGAGTTCAGCGCCGGCGTCCGCACCCTGTTCCGCGGCTTCGGTGTGTGGCGCACGCGCCCGGGGCTCATGGCGCTCGGGCTGATCCCCGCGGTGATCGCCGTGATCGTGCTGGCCGCCGTCATCATCCCGCTCATCATCGGGATGCCGTCGATCTCGTCCTGGCTGACGCCGTTCGCCGACCAGTGGGACGAGCCCTGGCGCGGTCTGCTGCGCACGGCCGTCGGTCTCGTGGTGGTCGCGGCCGCCCTGGCCCTGGCCAGCTCGGTGTTCAGCGCCCTCACCCTCACGATCGGCGACCCGTTCTACCAGCGCATCTGGCACGCGGTCGAGGTCGACCTCGGCCACCCGCCCGCGACGGACGGCGGCGGGTTCTGGACCACCGTCGGCGAGGGCCTGCGGCTGGTGGTCCTCGGCATCCTGATCGCGCTGCTCGTGCTGGTGCTCGGCCTGATCCCGGCAGTCGGCGGCGTCCTGGCCCCGGTGATGGGCGTGATCCTGACCGGACGGCTGCTGGCGCGCGAGCTGACCGGGCGCGCGTTCGATGCGCGTGAGCTCAGCCCGTCCGACCGCGCTGTCCTGTTCTCCGGCAGCAGGGCGCGCGTGCTGGGCTTCGGCGTCGCGACGCAGCTGTGCTTCCTGATCCCCGGCGGCGCGATCGCGGTGATGCCCGCTGCGGTCGCCGGGAGCACGATGCTCGCCCGCGACATGATGACCCGCCGGCCCCTGCCCGCGGCGACCGCCCCGTCCGACGCCGCCGCTCCGCCCGCCGTAACGCCGCCCTCACCGGACGGGAGGCGCTGATGCCCGAGGGCGATACCGTCTTCCGCACCGCACGGCGTCTCGACGAGGCACTGGCGGGTGCCGAGGTCACGCGCTTCGACCTGCGCGTGCCCCGCTTCGCGACGGTCGACCTGACCGGACAGCGCGTGCACGCGGCGGTGCCGCGCGGCAAGCATCTGCTGCTGCGCATCGGTGACAGCACGCTGCATTCCCATCTGCGCATGGACGGCGCCTGGTTCGTGTACCGCGCGGGCGAGCGGTGGCGGCACCCGGCCTTCAAGGTGCGCGCGATCGTGGGCACCGCCGAGCGTGAGGCCGTGGGCGTGGACATCGCGGAGGTCGAGGTCGTCCCCACCCGCGACGAGGGCGAGCTGGTGGGCTACCTCGGACCGGACCCGCTCGCCGCGGACTGGGATGCGGCCGAGGCCGTGCGACGACTCGGCGCCGACACCCGCAGCATCCACGTGGCGCTGCTCGACCAGCGAAACGTGGCCGGGTTCGGGAACGAGTACGCCGCGGAACTCCTGTTCCTGCGCGGAATCCTCCCGACGACGCCGACGGCGGACGTCGACGTGGCCGCGCTGCTCGACCTGGGTGTGCGCACCATCCGCGCCAACCGCGACCGCCGCCACCGCACCTTCACCGGCATCGATCGGCCAGGCCAGGGCACGTGGGTGTACGGGCGTGCCGGGCGTCCGTGCCGCCGCTGCGGCACCCTCATCAGACGGGGCGAGCAGGGCGCCGATCCGACCCGCGAGCGCATCACGTTCTGGTGCCCGCGCTGCCAGCGCTGAGCCGCATCCATCCGAGGGAATGAAAACCCCCCTCCCGTGGTTGTTGATATATCCGGAGAACTCCGGAACACGGGAGGAATCGTGGGCAAGAACTACGTCGACATCGAGAACGACCACGGGGCGACGCTGCGCTACCGCAAGCACGCCAACGGTCGGGGTCTCGTCGCGCACGGCGCGAAGGTGCACCCCAAGGCACACATCGAAGCGGGCGCCTACATCGAACCCGGCGCGCGCGTCGGGGCGGGAGCCATCATCGCGCGCGGTGCGTGGATCGACGAAGACGCCGTGATCGGCGAGGGCGCGTACATCGACGCCCACGCGCACGTGGGACCGGGGGCGGCGGTGGGCGACCACGCGCACGTCGGCGTCCGCACCGACATCGGCCCCGGAGCCCGCATCGTGCCCGGCGCCCGGATCGGCGACGACGAGACGGTCGCCGCCGGCCTCACGGTCGCCACGGATCAGAAGGGCCTCTGGCTGGCCGCCTGACCACGACTCGGGCAGGGTCGGGCCGCACCGGGCATCACCGTCCGACGGCCGATCAGTCGCCGTCGGCGGAGGATCGCCGCCCCGTCATCACGAGGTCGAACGTGCTGCTGTTCGTGCCCAGATAGTTCACGTGGACGGAGGCGGCCACGACGTTCTCTCCGTCGTGCAGCAGGCCCCGCGGCACGGTGAACGTCACGGGGTCGTCCGTGGCGTTGTCGGTCGAACGGCCGAGGTCCGCGAACGTCTCACTCGTCGGCTTCTTCGACGCGAGGTGCGAGGTGCCGATCAGGGTGCCGTTGACCCAGACCGCGACGCCGTCATCCGCCCTCGTGCTCACCGTCACGGTCGACAGCTCCTCGACGTCCTTCAGCTCCACCGTCTGCCGGAACAGCATCGCCCGCGCGCGGTTCTCCGGCGGCGGACCGAGGTCGATCGGCGTCTGCACGCCCTTGCCCCACCCGAGCGGGGCCGCACCCGTCTGCCAGTCCTCGTCGTCGAATGTCGCGCTCTTCCACCCGCGCGGCCACGCGCCGAGCTCGTTCCACACCTTCCAGTCCGACCCGCCGCGCAGCAGCACCCGGTCGTCCGTCGGGGTGAGGTCGAGCGGGAGCGTGAAGCGGCCGTCGTCGTCCTTCTCGTACTGCTGCAGCGTGGGCGAGTACGTGTGGGCGTCGACCGTGCCCGCGGCCGGGTCGACGGTGTAGTAGCGCAGCCACCCGTCGCCGCCGTTGGCGCGGCCCTGGTAGTTCGACAGGATCTGCGGCACGGGGCGCCCGCACGCGTTGAGGTCGCTGCGCCGCGCCTCGCCCGCGTCGCCCACCGCCCAGTGCCCGTTGACCACCATCGCGATGGAGCAGTTCTGCGAGATGAAGTCCCGCCACAGGTCGACCTCGGTCACCGGGGTCACATCGGTGCGCTCGGTGGCCGTCGACCGCGCGCCGCCCGTGGTGATGAGGCCGTGGACCGCGAGGATCACCGTCCGGTCGGGGTGGGCGTCGATCACCCGCTGCGCCCACTCCAGCGCATACTCGGGGGTCTCGTACTCGAGGCTGAGCAGCAGCAGCTTCGTGTCGCCCACGGTCAGGAGGCTGTAGTTGTCCTTGTTCTGGCGGTCGATGCCGTCCCGGCCGAACTGGTCCTGGCCGAGGTACCCGCCGTACGACACGGTCGCGCTGTTCCAGGTCGCGTCGGCGTAGCGGCTCGGCGGGAAGTACTCGTCGTACGTGCTCGACTCGCCCGTCGTCACGTCGAGGTCGTGGTTGCCCGGCAGCACGGAGCTGGGCACCCCCGCGTCGTCGAGGATCGCCATCGCGCGGCTCGCGCGCTCCCACTGGTGCACGTCGGGCCAGGAGTCGACGAGGTCGCCCACCTGGATCACGAACTTCGTGTTGAGCTGCTCACGGGTGTCGACGATCCACTGCGTCTGCGCGTTCAGGCTCTGCGCGAGCTCATCAGAGACGGTGTACTTCTGCGTGTCGGGCAGCACCACGATCGTGAAGGGCTCCGGGCGCTCGCGCTCGTCGTTCTCGGCGCTCGTGATCGCCGCCGGGGAGGCCAGCACGAGTCCCCCGAGCACGGCGAGCACCCCGCCGAGCACCCGCACACCGCGGCTCCTGCGCATTGCAGAGCGCATCTCCCCACCCCCGTTCGCCGCCGATCCCCTCGATCGACCGCCCGCCCTCTCCGTCCCACAGCGGAGGTGCATCCAGGGTCACAGGTCGGACGCCGAATGCACAACGGGCAGTATGACAGGGCCGCCCCTGATCAGAGCAGTCGGCGCTCCGAGGCCCACGCGGTGAGCTCGTGCCGCGACGACAGCTGCAACTTGCGCAGTACCGACGACACGTGGGTCTCGACCGTCTTGATGGAGATGAACAGCGCGGCGGCCACCTCCTTGTAGGCGTAGCCGCGGGCGATCAGCCGCATGACCTCCTGCTCGCGCGCCGACAGCCGATCGAGCTCGTCGGTCGCGGTGGCCGTCTCTCCGGCGACCGCCCCGAACGCGTCGAGCACGAACCCGGCGAGACGCGGCGAGAACACCGCGTCGCCCTCCGCCACCGCGTGCACGGCCGCGCTCACCTCGCCGCCCGACGAGCCCTTCGTGATGTACCCCCGGGCCCCGGCACGGATCACCCGCACCACATCGGCGGCGGCATCCGACACGCTCAGCGCGAGGAACCGGGCGCTGGACGGCTGGGACCCGCGGATCACCGACTCTCCCCCGGTCGCGTCGTCGCCCGCACCACCGGGAAGGTGCACGTCGAGCAGCACCACGTCGGGCTGCGTCTCGGCGATCACCGCGATGGCCGACGGCACGTCCGCCGCCTCGCCCACCACGGTCACGCTCGCGTCGAGGTCGGCGCGCAGCCCTGAGCGGAAGATCGAGTGGTCGTCGACGATCACGACGCGGATGCTGTCAGCCACGGGTCTCCTGTCCGAGCGGGGTCCGGTCCTGCGCGGGAACCGCCGGCAGGGTGAGGTGCACCTCGGTGCCGCCGTCGTCGCTGCGCACCGCGCCCGACCCGCCCGCCCTGCGCATGCGGCCGATGATCGACTGGCGCACGCCCAGGCGGTCGCCCGGCACGTCGTCGAGGTGGAAGCCGCTGCCGCGGTCGCGCACGTACACGTCGACACCCCGCGCGCTGCCCTCGATGTACACCGCGACCTCGCCGCCCGCGTGCCGTGCCGCGTTCAGCATCGCCTCGCGGGCGGCCGCCGCCAGCTCGCCGCTCGCCCGCTCCGCGGACAGCCCAGCCGACACCACCTCGATACGCACCGGGTGGTCGAGCTCGAGCGCGGCGGCGTAGTCGCGCAGGTCGGTGGACAGGTCGCTGTCGGCCGGGGCGTCGCCGTCGTACAGCCAGGCGCGCAGCTCGCGCTCCTGCGCGCGGGCGAGCCGGGCCGCCTCGCTCGATGCGCCGGCGCGGTTCTGGATGAGCGCGAGCGTCTGCAGCACGGAGTCGTGCAGGTGCGCCGCCATCACGCTGCGCTGCTCCTCCCTGATGCGCCGGATGCGCTCGCCCGCCAGCTCGCGCCACCGCGGGATCAGGGCCGACGCGACCACCGCGATCAGCCCGCCGAGCGGCAGCAGCGCCAGGGCCACACCGGAGCGGGCGATGGGCCACGACAGGAGCAACAGCGAGACGAGCCCGAGGAGCAGCACGGCGAGGATGCGCACCCACACGGTGTGCCGCGGGCCGCGAGCCGTGTCGGTGCGGTCGATCAGCGTGGCCCAGAGTCCGGCGGCGGTCGCCGCGATGGCGGTGCCGCCGACGACGACGGCGGCGAGCGCGGGCGGGATCGAGCCGTCGAGCACCTCGCTCCCACCCCGCCACACCACGATCACGAGGGCGCCCACTGCGGCCGGGGCGAGCAGCAGCCAGGCCACGGGCACGCGGCGGGTGGGCGCGACTTCTCCTTCCGCCCACGGCATGAAGGCCCAGCACCACGCATACAGCAGCACGCCGGCGCCGCCGCACAGCGTGAGCGCGAGGAACAGCGCCCTGACCATCCACACGCGTACGCCCAGGTGGCGCGCGAGCCCGGCGCTCACCCCGGCGACCAGGCAGTCGCGGTCGCGCGTCAGGGGCGGGCGCGTCGACACGGGGACGCGACCGGCGGGCGCGGGGCGGGACGCCGAGGACATACCGTCATCCAATCATCCGTCGCGCCGTCCGGGGGCTTCCCTGGCGCGGAACCAGGGTCCGCTCAGGGGTTCCCCCGATGGTCGGCCGGCCGCGGCGGACGGCAGGATCGAAGCATGACGATTCCGACCGCTCCCCCGCCGCCCGCCGATCCCGACACCCCGGTCGACGGCGCCGCGCCCTCCGGACGCACCGCTCCCCGCGGCGCCGAGCGCTTCCTGCTGTGGGTCGCCGGTCTCGGGGTCGCGCGCTCCGACGGATGGCTCGGCGGCGTCGCGGCCGGCATCGCCGCACGGCTGCGCATCGACCCGCTGATCGTGCGCGGGGTGCTCGTGGTGGCCGCGCTGTTCGGACTGCCGGTGATCTTCCTCTACGCCGTCGCCTGGGCGCTGCTGCCCGACACCGACGGCCGTGTGCACCTGCGCGACCTGCTGGAGCGCCGGTACGAGCCGGTGCAGCTCGGCATCCTCGCGATGGCGATCGTCGGCCTCCTGCCCACCGCACCGCTCACCGGGCGGCTGTTCGGGCTGGGCTACGAGAGCTGGTCGGCGCTGTCCCTCTTCAGCTGGATCGTGGGCCTGGTGCTCGCGGCCGGCCTGCTCTTCCTGATCGTGCGCGCTGCGAGCCGCACCCCGGGCGCTTCCGCGCCGGACCTGCCGATGGCTTCCGCAGGTCAGGCGGCCCCGGGCGCGTCCGCCCCCCTCGCGGGTTCGGGTCCCGCCGAGGGGGCGGACGCCACCTCCGTCCCGCCGTCGCCGCTCGACTCCGCGGCGGTGACCCCCGCGCACACCGTGCCGCTCGCCGACACCGGCCTCCTCCCGCCCGCCCCTCCCGCGCCGCTGCCGCCCGGAGCGAACGACCCCGCCGCGCTGGAGGCGTGGCGCGCGCAGCACGCGGCCTGGAAGGAGCAGGACCAGGCGTGGCGGCGCCAGCAGCAGGACGCGGAGCGTGCCGCCAGGGATCAGCTGCGCCGGGAGCGCCAGGCCGAGGCCGCGGTGTTCGCCGCGGAGGCCGCCGAGCGACGACGCGTGCGCCGGACGTCGAACCCGCGTGCCGGTTTCGCCGCGGTGATGGCCGCGCTCGGACTCGCGATCGTGGTCGGTGCGGGCGTGGGGCTCGCGGTGGGCGAGGGCCTGGGCGGAGCGCTCGGGCTGCTGTCGGCCGCGCTCGTGCTCGCGGTGTCGATGATCGTCGCCGGGGCACTCCGGCGCCGCAGCGGCTTCCTCGCGTTCGCGACCATCGCGACGCTCGTCGGCGGCCTCGTCGCCGGCGGCTTCGCGGCGGTGCCCGGCGCCACGCTGGGGTACGCATCGATCTCGAACAACCAGCCGGCGCAGGTGCGTCAGCCGTTCGGCGACCTGTACGTGCAGCTGCACGCGCACGACGACGGACCGCGGCCCATGCTGATCGACAAGGGCTCCGGTCGCACCGAGATCTTCGTGGACGAGGGAGTGCGTCTGGCGCTGCGCGGCACGGTCGGCGACGACGTCGAGGTGAGCTGGATCCGCGTCGACCCCGAGGCCGGCCGCATCACCGACAGCGGCACCTGGCCCCTCACGCGCGACGACGGCACCTGGACCGTGTCGGAGGACATCACGTCCGGCTCCGGTTCGCCGTCCACCGTGCAACCCGTCACCATCCACCAGACCAGCGGCGTCATCGCCATCACGGTCCAGGAATCACCGGAGGACGACCGATGAGCACCGACACGATCACCGCCCCGCGCACCCGCTGGGCCGCCATCATCTGGGGCGTGGTGCTGGCCGCGATCGCCGGAGCAGCCCTGTGGGTGCTCGCCGACGACGACCGCCGCGCCGCCCTCGCCGACGGAGTGGGCACCCTCACACCCGCCACCATCCTCACCGTGGTGCTGCTGAGCGCCGGTGCCCTGCTGCTGGTGGGCGGAGCCGCCGGGCTCGTGCGGCGGGCCCAGCGGCGGCGGACCGAGGGCGTCGCTGCCGCCCCCACGGCGGCCGAGGCTCCGGTCGCGCACACCGCCGAGTAGCCTGGACGGCATGGCGCACCAGGGACGACGACCCGCGAAGGGTTCCGGCAAGGGCACGCCCCCGCGCCGGAACCGGGCCGTCCCCGGTGCGCGTCCGCGCCCCGGGGCGTCGAAGAAGGCCCCGGCGCCCGCGACACGCAAGGTCGTGTTCGACGCCGCACCCGCCGCGGCGGAGGAGCCGCGCACGTTCCGGCTGGGCGCGGTGCCGGGGGCCACTCCCGGCACCTGGATCGACCGGTGGAAGCAGCGCCTCCCCGACGTGCCGCTCGAGCTCGTCCCGATCGAGGTGGCCGCGCAGCGCTCGGCTCTCGACGACCTCGACGCGGCCCTCGTCCGCCTTCCGCTCGACGACGCGTCGCTGCACGTGATCCCGCTGTACGACGAGGTGCCCGTGGTCGTGGCCGCCGCGGACTCCCACCTGATGGCCGCGGACGAGCTCACCCCCCGCGACCTGGACGGCGAGGTGCTCATCGCGCTCAGCGACGACGTGTGGGGCGGCCTCGCGCTCCCCGGGACGACGGCCGCGCGGTTCGCGCCCCTCGCCACGTCCGACGCGATCGCCACCGCGGCCTCGGGCGTGGGCGTGGTGATCGTGCCGATGTCGCTCGCGCGCGTGCATCACCGCAAGGACGCCGACCACCGCGTGCTGGCGGGCGGCCCCGTCTCGACCGTCGCGCTGGCCTGGCGCCGCGACCGCACGACGCCCGACGTCGAGGCGTTCGTCGGGATCGTGCGCGGACGCACCGCGAACTCGTCCCGCTGAGCGCGTCGGCGCGGTCCCGGCCCCTCGTTAGAATCTCCTGATGGCCTCGCTCCTCTATGTCTGCGTGCGTCCCGAGGTCGGGGCGGCCGACGCCGAGCACGCCTCCTTCCGCCGAGCGCTCGGCGTGGACGTGGTCGACCGGCTCGACCTCCTGCATGAGCCGCTCAGCCCCGCGCACCTGGAGCGCTACCGGGGCATCGTGATCGGGGGGTCGCCGTTCAACGTGAGCGACCGCGTGAAGAGCCCGACGCAGCAGCGCGTGGAGGCCGATCTGGAGACGATCGCGCACGCCGCGGCCGCGGCCACCGTGGCGGCGTTCTTCACGTGCTTCAGCATCGGTGTGCTCACACGGATGCAGGGCGGCGAGGTGGTCACGAGCATGCCGGAGCCGGCGAGCGCGACCGTGATCCGCACGACGGCGGAGGGCGACGCCGACCCCGTGTTCGGGCCGAGCGGGCCCGCGCTCACGGTGTTCACCGCGCACAAGGAGAGCGCCGCGGCCGTGCCTCCGGGCGCGGTGCTGCTCGCCACGAACGACGCCTGCCCCGTGCAGGCCTACCGGGTGGGGTCGCACCTGTACGCGGCGCAGTTCCACCCGGAGCCCACGCCGCGCGACTTCGCCGACCGGATGACGTTCTACCGCACCACGGGCTACTTCGACCCCGAGCGGTTCGACGCCGTGCAGCGGGAGGTGCTCGCGGCGTCGGTCACCGAGGGGGCCGCGCTGCTGCGGCGCTTCGCGGAGACCTTCGCCTGAGCCGTCACCGCGCCCTCACGCGGTGGCGCCACCGCGCAGCAGCTCGATCCGCTCGCGGAGATACGACTCCAGGGGCATGAAGCCGCCCGCGGTGCTCCACCGCACCGACGGCACCCCGTCGACGAGGGCGAGCGGGCCCGAGGAGCCGCCCGCGTCCACCCCGGCGACGTCGATCACGCTCCAGCCCACGTGCACCACCTCGCCCTCCCGGAAGCCACCGCGCAGAGCCTCCGCTCGGCGCTCGGCGCGCGCCCGTGCCGACTCGGCCGTGTAGCCGCGGCGTCCGGGGTCGGCCGCCCGCAGCACCTCGGCGGTGGCGAGGGCGTGCGTGTCGGTGAGCAGCAGCACGCCCAGATGCCAGGCGTCCCCCACGCGCACGATGCGGCGACCCCGCCAGCGCGACTCCCGTTCCTCGCCGAGCCCCTCGCGCGGCACCCCGGCGAGCGCGGCCACCGCGTCGGTCAGCAGGGCGGAGGCGGAGGTCACAGCTCCCCCTGCCTGGTGCGGTCGGCGAGGGCGGGCCCGACCACCGGAGCGCGGTCGCCGCGGAGGGTCATGCCGATCAGCGGGTACAGCAGCACGGACAGCATGCCGGCACCGACGAGCGCCGCGGCCGTGCCCGTGTCGAGCATGTCCTGATCCACGCCGATGCCGGTGACGGCCACGATGATGGGCAGACCGGTCGCGGCGAGCAGGCCCAGGGCGGTGCGGTCGCGCAGGCCCGCTCCCGTCGGCGCGGACAGTTGTGCGGCCGACCCGCGGAACACCAGCAGCGCGACCAGGAACACCGGCACCAGCGCCAGTGCCGTCGGCGACGACCGCAGCGCGTCGAGGTCGAACGTGACGCCGGTGTAGAGGAAGAAGATCGGCACGAGGAAGCCGAACGCGATCGCCTCGATCTTGCTCTCGACCTCCTCGGCGTCCTTCTTCGGGGCCCGCGCCATGATGATCCGCCAGATCGCGCCGGCGACGAACGCCCCCAGCAGCATGTCGAGGTCGAGCATCACGCTGAGTCCGACCAGGGCGGCGATCAGCAGGATCACGAACCGCACCCCGAACTGGTCGGAGGTGTGCAGCGTCGCCCGCACGATGCCGTGCAGTCGCCCGTGCGGCATGCGGTGGGCGATCAGGACGGCGAGTCCGGCGAGCACCACGAAGGTCAGCAGGACCGCGGTCGCCAGGGGCGTGGTCCGGGTGCTGAGGAACAGGGAGATCGCGATCAGCGGCAGGAACTCCCCGACCGCCCCGATCGTGGTGATCGCCCGGCCGAACGGGGTGTCCAGCTCCCGCGCATCGCGGAGGATCGGCATGAGGGTGCCGAGGGCGGTGGAGCTGAGGGCGATACCGATGACGACCATGCCCTCCCCCGGCGCGAAGAAGAACCCGAGCCCGATCCCGAGCAGCACGCTGAGCAGCCACCCGAGCGACGCCCGGGCGAGCGGTTTCCCGGCGACCGTGCGGAAGTCGATCTCGGAGCCGGCGACGAAGAACAGCACGGCCAGGCCGAAGTCGCTCAGCTTCTCCAGCAGCGGACCCGGCTCGACCCAGCCGAGCACGGCGGGGCCGACGAGGATCCCCAGCACGAGCTCGAACACGATGATCGGCACGCGCACGAGCGGCCGGACGCCCCGGGCGAGCAGAGGGGCGGCGACCGCCAGCAGGGGGATCAGCACCAGGCCGACGTCGCTCGCGTCCACGGTCTCAGGGTAGCGACGCCCCCGGCGATTCGCTCCCCGCCCGCGCGACACGGCAGAATCGAGGCACACCCTGGAGGAGCCCCCATGAGCCAGCCCGATACCGCCCGCCTGCTGATCGCCTGCGACGACCAGCCCGGCATCGTCGCCGCGGTCGCCGGTGTACTCGCGCGGCACGGTGCGAACATCATCTCGCTCGACCAGCACTCCACCGACTCCGAGGGCGGACGCTTCTTCCAGCGCACCGTCATCCACCTCCCCGGTCTGGCCGCCGCGCGCCCCGCGCTCGAGGCCGACATCGCCGACGTCGCGGAGCGCTTCGGCATGGAGTGGTCGCTGCACGACGTGTCCCGGCGCAAGCGCGTCGCGATCTTCGTGTCGAAGTACGACCACTGCCTCATGGAGCTGCTGTGGCGCACGCAGCGCGGGCAGCTCGACATCGACATCACCATGGTCGTGTCGAACCATCCCGACCTCGCCGAGGCCGTGCGCTCGTTCGGCGTGCCGTTCGTGCACATCCCCTCGGGCGACAAGCAGGCCATGGAGGAGCGACAGCTCGAGCTGCTGCAGGGCAACGTCGACCTGGTCGTGCTCGCCCGCTACATGCAGATCCTCACGGACGACTTCATCACGCGCCTCGAAGCCCCCGTCATCAACATCCACCACTCGTTCCTGCCCGCGTTCATCGGCGCCAACCCGTATGCCAGGGCCAAGGAGCGCGGCGTGAAGCTGATCGGGGCGACCGCGCACTACGCCACGGCCGACCTCGACGAGGGGCCGATCATCGAGCAGGACGTCACGCGGGTGACGCACTCCGAGTCCGCCGCCGAACTGCAGAGCCGCGGCGCCGACGTCGAGCGCCTCGTGCTCGCCCGGGCCGTGCAGTGGCACGCCGAGGACCGCGTGATCGTGCACGGCCGCTCGACCGTCATCCTCTGACCCGCTTCACTCCCCCGGGAGGCCGGCGAGCACGTCGACGGCGAGACCGTGGGACGCCGCCGCCAGGCGCTTGTCGTTCGTCCACAGTTCGGTGCATCCGGACAGCTGTGCCGCCGCCAGATGCAGGGCGTCCGGGGTCTTGATCCCGAAGTCGGCACGCAGCTCCGCTGCACGGACGAACACGGGCGCGTCGAGATCGACCGTCTCGATGTGCTCGAACATCGCGAGGTAGCGGTCGCGAAGCTCCGCGTTGCGCTCGCGGAGCGGACGCACGAGGCACTCCTGGAGTGCGAGGGCGCTGGAGGCCACGGCGATGTCGACCTTCGCCAGTGCGCGTCGCACCGCCGCGCCCGACGTGCCCCGGTCCTCCAATGCGTAGATCAGGATGCACGAGTCGAGATAGATCACTCCCAGGCGTCCCGGTTCTCTCGGATCTGGCTGTCGAGTTCGCTGGTCGGGCGGGACAGTCGATCGGGCAGCGGGTCGCGCTCGATCCACTCGACGAGGACGCGTCCGCTGAGCACCACGTCGACCGGCCCGATCGGCACGATACGTGCCACGGGAGTCCCCCGCTTGGTGATCACGACGTCTTCTCCGGCCTGCGACTCGGCGATCAGCCGGGAGAGGTTGTTCCGGGCGTCGAGCACGCTCTGAGTGGACATGACGCCATCATAGCCATCTTCCTAGCCATTTCGCCTCACGCCGCCGGGAGGCCGGCGGCGAGCTCGGCGAACACGTCGGCGGCGGTGGTGCCGCGGGCGAGCGGAGCCGCCTGACCCAGCCACAGCGACTGCAGCTCGCCGAGGTTCTGCTCCCCGGCCGCCGTGCGGAAGCGCCCCGTGAGCCAGTTCTGCATCGGGAAGGGGGCGATGGTGCCGCTCGCCTCGATCGCCCGCACGGCGCGGTTGCGGGCGCCGCGCGCGAGCCGTCCGCTCATCGCCCGGGTCAAAACGGTGTCGTCCGCGGCGGTCGCGCGGATCGCATCCCGGTGCGCCGCGGTCGCCGCGGACTCGTCCGTGGCGAGGAAGGCCGTCCCCACCTGCACGCCGGCGGCACCGAGGGCGAGGGCGGCCGCGACGCCGCGGCGGTCCGCGATGCCGCCCGCCGCCATCACCGGCACCCCGACCGCGTCCACCACCTGCGGCACGAGCGCGAACGTCCCCACCAGGGACTCCTCGGCCGGACGCAGGAACGACACCCGGTGTCCGGCGGCCTCCGCTCCGGTCGCCACCACCGCATCCACACCGGCCTCGGCGAGCGCGACGGCCTCCGCCACCGTCGTGGCCGTGCCGACGATCCGGATGCCCCGGTCGTGAGCCTCCGCGACGACCTCGGGCGACGGCACGCCGAACACCACGCTGAGCACCGCCGGGGCGACCTCCCAGATCGCGTCGAGCTGCTCGTCGAGCGGCGGGACGTAGCGCTCCGGCCGCGTCGGCACGGCGACCCCCACGGCCTCGTAGAACGGCTGGAGCGCCTGGGCGAAGACCGTGTGCTGCGGGTTGGGCTCGACCTCGTCGCCGGTCGGCAACCAGATGTTCAGGGCGAACGGCCGGTCGGTCGCGGCGCGCAGCTCGGACCCGGTCGCCCGGATACGGTCGCCGTCGTAGCCATAGAGGCCGAACGACCCCAGGCCCCCGGCGTTGCTCACGGCCGCGGTGAGCGCGACGGACGACAGCCCGCCGAAGGGACCGAGGACGATCGGGTGCGTGATGCCGAACAGGGTGCGCAGGTCGCTCATGCTTCGACGTTACGCCCGCGGCGGACGGCCGCGGGCGGGACGACGCCCCCTGCTAGCCTCGGTGGCAGAGAGCGGGGTGTGCACATGCGGCAGTGGATCGGGCAGATGCTCGGCATCGTCGCGGCCGCGCTCGGGCTCGTCGCTCTTCCCGATGCCACCGCGCTCGGGCTCGCCGTGGCCCTCCTCGCGGTCACCGCGCTGACCCTCGCCGTCGTGCTGAGCGTGCGTCAGCGACCGGAGGCCGACGCCCCGCATCCCCTCCGCGCCATCGACGTCGGCACTCTGCTGCCGCAGAGCGACCCGGATGCCGCGGGGCATCCGCGTCCGCGGGCGCCGGGAGTCGCGATCGCCGCGTAGCCCGTTCCGACGGGAGCGCGCGGCCTTCGCCGACCCTTCCCGACCTCACGAACGGACACTCCCGTGGACATCTTCGCCTTCCCTCCCATCGCCGCGCTCCTGAACGCGGCCTACACGGCCCTGACCGGCCTCTCCACCGCCCTCGAGCCCCTCGCCGGCCCGTCCGCCGCGGCCCTCGCCGTGGTGCTCGTCACGCTCCTGGTGCGTGCCCTCCTCATCCCCGTCGGCATCTCGCAGGCGAGGGCCGAGCAGACCAGGGCGCGCCTCGCTCCCCGGCTGCGCGAACTGCAGCGTCGGCACAAGAAGAACCCCGAGCGGCTGCAGAAGGAGATGATGGAGCTCTACCGCTCCGAGAACACCTCGCCGTTCGCCGGGATGCTCCCCGTGCTGGCCCAGGCCCCGGTCGTCGGGCTGCTCTACACGCTGTTCCTGCGACCCGAGATCGCCGGACACCCGAACGACCTGCTGGCCCACGACCTGTTCGGCGCCCCGTTGGGCACGAGCCTGGTCTCCGCGCTGTTCGGCGGCACCGCGACCCCGGCGACGTTCGCGGTGTTCGGGGTGCTGCTGGCGGTGATGATCGCGGTCGCCGAGGTCACCCGGCGCGTGTTCCGCCCCGCGCCCGTCGAGGGCGACGACTCGCCGCTCAGCTCGCCCGGGGTGCTGCGGGCGATGTCGGCGCTGCACTACCTCACAGCCGTGTTCGCGGCGTTCGTCCCGCTCGCGGCCGCGCTCTATCTCACGGTCACGGTCGTGTGGACGCTCGTGCAGCGCGTGGTGCTCCGCCGGCGGTTCCCCCTGCCGGAGCCCGCCGCCGCCCGCGCGTGACCTCGGGGTCAGTCGGGCAGCGGGATCGGGGCGGTGAAGGGGCCGGACGGCTCCTCACCTCTCCGGTCCCGGCGCACGCCGAGGGTCGTCCCCACGCTCGCGGCGATCACGAGCGCGACGGCCAGCAGCCGCAGCACCGTCGCGTCCTGCCCCAGGAGGAGCCATCCGGCGAGGGTCGCGAACGCGGGCTCCAGGCTCAGGAGCACCCCGAACACCCGCTGCGGCAGGCGACGCAGCGCCGCCAGCTCGAAGCTGTACGGGATGACCGACGACAGCACGGCCGTCACCGCGGCCAGCAGCAGCAGCGACGGGTCGGCGGCGACCGTCGCGGCCGCGGGCACCCCCACGGGGATCAGCAGCACCGCCGCCACGACGAGCCCCATCGCGAGCCCGCTGCTGCCGGGGATGAGGGCTCCGACGCGGGCGCTCATCCGGATGTACATCACCCAGAAGCCGGCCGCGATCAGGATGAACACCACGCCGAGCGGGTCGAGGGGCTCCGCGCCGATCAGGCCGTCGATGCCGAGCAGCGCCATGCCGAGCAGGGCCACCGCGACCCAGACGGCATCGGCGAGCCGCCGGGTGAGCACGGCCGCGAGCACGAGCGGGCCGAGGAACTCGATCGCCACGGCCGGCCCGAGCGGGATGCGGTCGATGGCGGCGTAGAAGAAGCCGTTCATCGCGGCGAGCGACACCCCGAAGAGCACGGCCGCGAGCCACTGCTGCCGCGTCCACCCCCGCACCCTCGGGCGCACGAGCACGACCAGCAGCACCGCAGCGATCGCGACCCGCAGCGAGGTCACGCCCCAGGGGCCGAGGACGGGGAAAAGCTGCGCGGCGACGGCGGCCCCGAACGGCAGCGAGAGACACGAGCCGATGACGAGCGCGACCCCCACGAGGGTGCCGGATGCCGCGGGTTTCTGCACCATACGAGCTTAGGCGGCGGGAGCCCGTCACCCCGCCGCCCACGCAGCTCGATGGGGCCTCAGAGGGCCTTGCCCCCGGTCACCGCGACGACCGTGCCCGAGACGTACGACGACTCCTCCGACGCGAGGAACACGTAGGCGCCGGCGAGTTCGGCCGGCTGTCCGGCGCGTCCGAGCGGGGTGTCCTGCCCGAAGGTCTCCAGGCGCTCGGGACCCCACCCGGTAGCGGGGATCAGCGGCGTCCAGATCGGCCCGGGCGCCACAGCGTTCACGCGGATGCCGCGCGGGCCCGCCTCCTCGGCGAGCGCCTTCACGAACGCGACCTGCGCGGCCTTCGTCATGGCGTAGTCGATCAGTCCCGGTGAGGGCTGCGCCGACTGCACCGACGAGGTGACGATGATGCTGGCGCCGGGCTCCAGGTCGGGGAAGGCGGCGCGCGCGGAGAAGATCAGCCCGGCCAGGTTCGTGTCGAACACGCGGCGCATCTTCTCGGTGTCGAGGTTCTCGAAGCCGTCGATGTCGTGCTGGTAGGCGGCGTTCAGCACCAGCACGTCGAGGCCGCCGAACTCGGTCCGCGCCCGATGCACCGCCTCCGTCGCGAACGCCTCGTCCCGCACGTCGCCGGGGATGCTGACGCCGGTGCGTCCGGCCTCGCGCACGAGGGCCAGCGTGTCCTCCGCGTCGTCCTGCTCCTCGGGCATGTGCACGATCGCGACGTCGGCACCCTCCCTGGCAAAGGCGATCGCGACCGCACGGCCGATGCCGGAGTCACCGCCGGTGATGAGCGCGCGTCGCCCCTCGAGCCGTCCGTGGCCCACGTACGAGGACTCGCCGTGGTCGGGTTCGGGCGTGGTGCGCTCGGTGAGGCCGGGCTGGTCCTGGCTCTGCGCCGGGAAGCCCTCCTCGCGGTGCGCGTGCCGGGGGTCGGTGAGGCCGCTGTCGCGGGTGGTGTCGGTCATGTCCGCTCCTCCTGTGTCGAGTGGCTGTCGTGTCGTGCTCGGATCGAGCATCATGGCAACCGCCGACCGGGGGGCAGGGGGTTGACACCTCAGAGCGGCGGTGTGACCGGGGTGTCGCCGCCCGGCTGGTCGCCCGCCTCCGCGGGCTCCGGCACCAGGTACAGGCCGCTGGGGGCGTTGGCGGTGAAGGCGAGCGCCTCGATCCACGCCCGGTTGATCGAGGGCTGCCGGCTGCCGAAGTACTTGAACACGAGCGAGCTGCCCGGCTGGATCCACACCGTGGTGCGCCCGCCGCCCACGCTCGCGTCCTCGCGCCAGCTGAACGGGAACGGCTCCCCCCGGCGCAGCTTCGCCGTGATCACGAGCTGCAGGTGCGTGAGGGCGCGATCCTCGATCTCGCTCTTCACGCTGCCTTCGTAGATGAACTTGCCCATCGGGTGATGCTCCTCGGTCGATCCGGTTCCCGCCCGGCCACCGCCGGGATCATGCCCTGGGGGTAGCGTAAGCCCTCGCCCCGGGCGGGCCGCAACTCCGCGGGTCGAGTGGTCTGCTGGAGCGCGCGGGGCCCGGAAGTCAAGCCCCGCGCGCGGGATTCCGGAGCGGACTAGCCTCGGGGCCATGACACCCGAGGAGGGCACCGCCATGAACGCACGCCACATCGACGACCGTCCCGACGAGGGCTACACGCCCGGCACCACCCACGCCGAGCGGGGCGCCGGCAACCCGCGCCTGCGCGTGCGCCGCGACGACGAGCGTACCGAGTTCGCCCTCGACGTCGACGAGGTGCGCATCGGATCGGCGGCGGGCAACGAGCTGCGCCTCGCCGACACCGAGCCCGTGCACGCGACGGTGGTGCACGACGACCGCGACGAGTACGTGGTGACGCTGCACGCCGACGGCGAGATGAACTCGAACCCCGACGCCGACGCCACGCACCCCGGCGAGCGCACCGAGACGCTGCGCACCGGCTCGCGGTTCACGGTCGGCCCGTGGGAGCTGGTCTTCGCCCGCGACGAGTTCGCCGACCACGGGCGCCCCTACGGCGGACGCCTCGGCGGGGAGTACTCCGACCAGCCGCTGCAGCCGCCGCGCCCCGACTACGACGGCGACGGCGAGCGCGCGCCTCAGTCGGACTCCGACGCCGAGGTGTGATGCGGCGTCCCCACGGGCTTCGATTCGGCTGACCCGCGCTGACGCAGGTAGATCGCGAACGCGACCATGGTGCCGACGGCCAGGAACTCGGACTGCCAGTTCTGAAGCGTCCGATCCCAGAAGTCGGGCGAGACCACGTAGTCCAGCCAGGTGATCGCCGCCGCGCCGTGCTGCGCGTTCTCCGCGTTCATCACGACGGTCCCGGCGAGCGACTGCGCCAACCACGACAGCAGGAACACCGCCCCCATCACGATCAGCAGCGAGTTGCCGAACACGGCGGCGCGCCACCCGCCCGCCCTGGCCCATCGCGGGGAGTCAGGGCGGGCGTGGCGTCCCACGAGCTGATCCGCGTCGCTCCCCGGACCCTCGTCTCTCGGCTTCTTGGACTCGGGTGAACCGCGCTGCACGAACCAGATCGTCGCAGCGATGAACAGGAAGAACTGCAGGAACTCGGACTGCCAGTTCTCGGCCACGTCGACCGCGAAGTCCGACGACCACACGAAGTCGAGGAAGCCGATCGTGGCCTGTCCGTGCTCCACGAGCTCGTCGTTGTTGCGCAGGTATCCGGCGATCGACTGGCCGATCAGCGCCGCCGCGAACAGCGCGAGGAAGAACAGGCTGAGGGCGTGATCCCTGATCCGGCTCCACACGGTCATCGACCTCCCAGCAGCAGCGCGATCATGATCGCCAGCCCGACGGCGATGATGCCGGCCCACGTCCAGAAGACCGCGCCCATCCCCGCGGTGTCCCGCGTCTGCTCTCCCCTGTCCGCCTCCTCGCGATGTCCGATGGACCGACCCTGGCCGGGCCGGACGACCACCGGCAGGGGCTTGACGCCGTCGCTCTCCTTGTCAATCCCCTGCGTCCGTGTCGCCCCGTCCCCTACCGTCGGATCAGGCGCCGCGGCGGGACGCGTGGCGCGACGACCGAGACGAGAGGATCGCCCATGACGCGCACGTCCGAGAGCAGCGAGCGATGACCGCGCCGAACGAGACGCCCGAGCTGGAGCGGCTGAGCGAGCTCGCCCGCACCCGCGGTCTGCGGGTGAGCGTGGCGGAGTCGCTCACCTCCGGGCGGCTCGCGAACACCATCGGCGCCGGGGAGAGCGCGTCCGACTGGTTCGCGGGCGGCATCGTGGCCTACTTCACCGAGGTCAAGGAGCGGGTGCTCGGTCTCACGCCGGGAACCGACCCCACCTCCGCGGCGTGCGCCGAGCAGCTCGCCACCGGGGCCCTTCGGCTGTTCGAGGCGGACATCTGCGTCTCGACCACGGGTGTCGGTGGCCCGGGCCCCGAGGGCGGCCACCCCGCCGGCACCGTGTACCTCGGCTGGGCGACCGCGGAGGACTCCGGCCACCGGCGGCTCGCGCTCACGGGCGACCCCGACGAAGTGCTGTCGGCGAGCGTCGATGCCGCGGTGCGCCTGCTCGCGTTCCACGCCGAGTCCCTGCACCCCGCGGGGCCCCGCCGCGGGTCGGGCGGCGAGGACTAGCGCCCCGGCACGAGGCCGGTGCGCAGCGGGGCTCCGGGGGCCGCTGCCTCGGCGAGGGCCGCGTCGATGTCGAGCAGCGAGCGCACGGCGCCGACCGCGTCCGCGAACGGGTAGGCGCGGCCGCGACCCGCGAGGAACGCGACCGCGTCGGCGAGGTCCTGCGACGTGTAGTTGTGCACCCCGGCCACGGTGACCAGGCGCCGCACCACGGCCTCGGCGTCCACGGGCACCGGCTCGGCGGGGAACACGCTGCCGACCAGCACGACCGTGCCACCCACCGCGACCCCGGCCAGTGCCTCCGCGACCGCGTGCCCCGACGCCTCGATCACGACGTCGGGCTCCCGGTCGAGCGCGGTGGCCCCGAAGCGCGCGGCGAGGGCCCGTCGCGCGGGGTCGGGGTCGCGCACCTCCACCACCGCCCCGTGTTCGACGGCGATCGCCGCGGCGGAGAGCCCCACCAGCCCGGCGCCGTGCACGCGCACCGTCGCGCCGTCGAGGGGCATGTCGCGCGCGGCCCTGGTCACCGCGGCCCACGCGGTCGCCGTCGCACAGCCGGCCGGCGCGAGCACCGCGGCGGGCAGTGACTCCGGCACCCGCGCGACCGCCGTCCCCGCGCGCAGCTGCACGTGGCTGGCGAACGCGCCGGTGAGGTCGCCGTGCACGCCCACCCTGTCGTGGCCGTACTTGCCCAGGTCGCGGCACTTCTGGGTGAGCCCGCGGCGGCAGCGGTCGCACGTGCCGCACGACACCGTGACCGACCACACCACGCGGTCGCCGAGGCGCAGCGGGGCCCCGTCGGTCGCGTCCGCTCCGGCGTCGCCGAGCGCGATGACCCGCCCCACGCTCTCGTGCCCGAGCACGAGCGGGGTGGGGGCCGCGCGCCGCCCTTGCACGGTGTGCACGTCGGAGCCGCAGATGGTCGACATCTCGACAGCGACCAGCACGTCGTGGTCGCCGAGGGCGACGCCGGGCACCGCGATGGTCTCGTGCGGGTGCCCGTCGCCGATCCACACCATGGCGGTGGCGGCGGGGCGCAGGGCGACGTCCCTCCGGTGACCGGGCGGACGGATCAGCACGGTTCCCATGGCCGGATGCTCAGCGCGCGGAGACGGTGGGCAGCAGGTCGCGCTGGGCGAGCGCGCCGCGCAGGGCGGTGACGTCGGCGAGCACGGCGTGGGCTCCCGCGCCGCTCAGGGCTGCGCGGTCGTGCGCGCCGGTGAGCACGCCCGCCACGAACCCGGCCCCGGCGCGGCGCCCGGACTGCACGTCGCTCACGGTGTCGCCGACCACCGCGGCCGCGTCCACCGCCGAGGCCCCGCAGCGCAGGAGCGCGGCGAGCACGAGGTCGGGCGCCGGACGGCCGCGGCCCGCGTCCGCGGGTGAGAGCGCCACGTCGACGAGGTCGCCCCATCCGAGCCCGTCGAGCAGCGCCTGCCGGGTCACTGGTGCGAATCCGGTGGTCAGGGCCACGGCGAGTCCGGCGTCCTTGAGGCTCCGGATCGCGTCCGCGGCCCCGGGGATCTCGGTCACGCCGTGTTCCGCGACGATCTCCGCATAGGCGTCCTCGAACGCGGCGGTGGCGCGCTGCGCGGCGGCCAAGTCGCCGTCGGCGAGGTGCAGGAAGACGTCGAGCTTCGACTGCCCCATGGTGGCGCGCACGTGGTCGAGCGCTTCCTCCCACGGCAGCCGCGCGGCCACCCCGGTGCGCTCGGCGGCGCGCTGGAACGCCTGCTCCACCACGCCGTCGTCGCGCACGGTGGTGCCGGCCATGTCGAGGACGACGAGTTCGATGGGAGTGGTCATGGTGTTCCTTCCAGGGCGGGTGCCCGGCCGAGGGCCGAGGCGAGGGTGAGCTCGGCGAGTCCGAGCCCGCAGGTCATGCCGATGCCGGTGGTCGCGGCGATCACCAGGGTGCCGTCGTCGCCGCGGTCGACGAGGAACTCGCCCGGGGCCTTGGCGTACACGCCCTGCCACCGCTCGATCACGCGCGGCTCCGGCATGTCGAACAGCGCCAGAGCCTCCGCGAGGAACGCGGCGAACGCGGCCTCGGGCTGGAACGGCGCGGGAGCGGTCGCGGTCGCGTGCGAGTCGCCCAGGATCAGGGTGCCGTCGGGCAGCTGCGTGTACATCTGGTTGAGGTCGAGCGCGGCGAGGTCGGGGCGTTCGGCGTGTAGGCGCTCGCGCAGCGCCGCGGCCTGCGGGGTCGCGGCGAACCGGCCGTAGCGGATGAGCGACCACCCGGTGAGCAGGGGCGCGTCGAGCGGTCGCGGGAGGGTCGCCGCGACCCGCATCATGTCGAGGGCGCAGCGGGCGACACCGTGCCGCTCGGCGACCTCGGGCAGCAGCTGGTCGAGGTCGTGGTTCACGGCGACGACCACGACCCCGGCGTCGATGCGACCGCGCGTGGTGTCGACCCGTCCGTCGGCGAGGCGGGTCGCGGCGGTGCGGAAGCGGAAGTCCACACCGTTCGCGGCGAGGTGGCGCACGATCGCGGCGGCCGCGGTGCGCGGATCGGTCTGCAGGTCGGCATCGATGAGCGCGCCACCGTGCAGCCCCTCCGCGCGCAGCGGCGCCCGGCGGCGCAGTTCGGCGCTGTCCAGCATCCGGATGCCGCCATCGTGCGCCGCGGCCTCCAGCACGTCCAGCTCGTCCCGGTGCCTGGCGGCCACGAGCGTGCCGGACTCGCGCAGCCAGAACCCGGCGTCGCGGGCGAGCCGCAGCCACAGTTCGCGCGAGGTGTCGGCGTAGCGCCGCGCGTCTCCGCCCTGGGCGCCGATGCACAGGTGCCCGAAGTTGCGCACGGTCGCACCGACGGGCCGGTCGCTGCGGTCGAGCACGATCACGCGCAGCCCCCGGCGGACGGCGGCGTACGCGGCGCCGAGCCCCACGATGCCCGCACCGATCACGACCACGTCGGCGGTGTCGTTCGCGCGGGTCATCGGAACACCTTCCTCATCCACATCGCGAGACCCTCCACCGCGAGCACGGTCACCAGGATCATCAGGACGATCGCGGTCACCGTCTCGTAGCGGGAGCCCTGGCTGGCGTTCAGCAGGTAGTACCCCACGCCGCCACCGCCGACGATGCCCAGGATGGTGGCGGCACGGATGTTGGTGTCGAGCATGTAGAAGCTGTGCCCGATCAGCGCCCTGGTCCCCTGCGGCACGGTGGCGGCCGCGTAGGTCTGCAGGCGGGTCGCACCGACCGCACGCAGTGCGCGCTCCGGTCCGCGGTCGACCTCTTCGAGGGAGTCGGCGATGAGCTTGCCCAGCAACCCGATGCCGCCGATAGCGAGCGCGATGACGCCGGCCTGGGCGCCCAGTCCCGTGATGACGACGAGCACGATCGCGAGGATGAGCTCCGGGATGCCGCGGATGCCGACGAGCAGCAGGCGCGCGGTCCCTCGCGCGGCTCCGTTCGGGGCGACGTTGCGGGCGGCGAGCGAGCCGAGCAGCAGAGAGGGCAGCAGGGTGAGCACGGTCGCGGCGAGCGCGATCGCGACGGTCTCGCGCATGGCCTCCAGCATCGCGGGCGCGTCGTAGTTCCCGAACGACGGCGGCCAGAAGCGCGCGGCGACCTCGGGGAGCTTGGCCCAGAACGTGAAGAGGTCGAGCCAGGTGATCTGGCTCACCGCGACGCTGCCGATCACGACCAGGACGGCGGCGACCCCGGCGAGGGTGTGGCGCACGCGCTGCGCGGTCCAGGGGCGGCGGAGGGCGGTCTGCGGTGTCGCTGCCCACTCCGACCGGGCGGCGGTGGGCGCGGTCGTGCGGCGCAGCCGGGGGTGCACCAGGCGGTCCATCCAGGAGCGCGTCTGCCGCTGATCGCCCAGCATGGCCCCGCGCACGAGGCTCGACACGACCTCCATCGCGATGCACAGCGCGAAGATCACGAGCGCGATGCCGAGACCCTTGCCGTAGTTGAGCGCCTTGAACGCGTACGACATCTCCAGACCGAGCCCTGCGACGCCGACGTAGCCGAGGACGACGCTGCCGCGCAGGTTGATGTCGTTGCGGTGCAGCACGGTCGCGACCCAGCTCGGCCGCACCTGCGGGAGGATGCCGGCGGTGAACTCCTGCAGCTTCGAGCCGCCCGCGGCCCGGATCGCCAGGCGCGGCCCCTCGTCGATCTGCTCGATCGCGTCGGCGAACATCTTGGAGATCATGCCGATCGAGTGGATGCCGATCGCGAGGATGCCGGGCAGGGTGCCGAGCGAGAACATCAGCACGAACGCCATCGCGAGCACCACGTCGGGCAGGGCGCGGGTCAGCACGCCGACGAACCGCGCCGCGGCGCGCCAGCCCGCTCCCGGGGTGGTGTTGGAGGCGGCGAGGTAGGCGATCGGCACCGACAGCACCGCGGCGAGCAGGGTGCCCACGAGCACGAGGCCCACCGTCAGCGCGATGAGCCACAGGAGCTCGCCGGGCTCCGGGAAGGAGAGGCCGCCGACGCGGGCCAGGAAGTTCTGCGCGTTGCCCCAGCTCTGCACCATCGCGGGGATCGAGATGTCGACGTCGCGCACCGCGAGCACACCGAGCACGACGAGCGCGACGAGCGTGAGTCCCGCGGCGATGCGCTCCGGGGAGGGCCGGCGCCGGGGCGCACGGGCCGCGACGGTCGCCCCGCCCGAACCGGTGGGTGCACCCCCGCGCGGTGCTGCGCCGCCGCGGGTGCCGGGCGCCGCCGCCGTGTCCAGGGCCGTCATGCCACGCCCGCCGGGGTGGCTGCGTCGGCGAGCTCGACCTGCACGGCCGTGATCTCCGCGGTCGTCGTGGCCACGCGTCCGTAGATCTCCATGACCTCCGCCTTGCTGAGGCCGTCGGTGGGGGTGTCGAGCACGACCTCGCCGTGCCTCAGCCCCACGATGCGGTCGGCCCAGCTGATGGCGAGGTCCACCTGGTGCAGGCTGCACACCACGGTGAGCCCCTCGTCGGCGGCGATGCGGCGGATGAGGGCCATGACCTGCTCGCTCGACTCGGGGTCGAGCGAGGCGACGGGCTCGTCCGCGAGCAGGATGTCGGGCTTCTGCATGAGCGCACGGGCGATGGCCACGCGCTGCTGCTGTCCCCCGGAGAGGGTGTCGCTGCGCTGGTACGCCCGGTCGAGCAGCCCGACCCGGTCGAGGTGTTCGAGAGCGGTCAGCCTCGCGCTGCGGGAGTAGCCCCAGAGCCCGAGGCGGGGGCCGCGCACGCGCGAGAGCGAGCCGGTGAGCACGTTCTCCAGCACGGTCAGCGACGGCACGAGCTCGAACTGCTGGAAGATGAAGCCGACGCGGCTGCGCAGGTCGCGCAGCGCCCGACCGCGGAGCGCGGGGACCGCGGCGCCGAGCACGTCGACCGTGCCGGCGGTGGGCACCTCGAGCCCGTCGAGGTGTCGCAGGAGCGTCGACTTCCCCGAGCCGGACAGGCCGAGCAGCACGACGATCTCGCCGCGGGCCACGGTGAGCGACACGTCGCTCAGAGCCGTGGTGCTGCCGAAGGTCTTGGTCACGCCGTCGAGGCGGATGAGGGTGTCGGTGGCCGCGGTCATGGCATCTCCTTGTCGTGCGGTCGGGTCCGGTGCGAGGCCCTTCGTCCCGCTGCGCTCGCTCAGGAACCGCAGTCGGGTTCCTGAGCGAGCGCCGGCGAGACGACGGGCACATCAGGCCGTCAGGCCTTGCACTGCTCCGCTTCGGTCTCGGCGCAGATGTCGCGGATCAGGTCGTAGTACGCGTCGTCGACCGGCTTCGTGGCGTAGAACACGCTGCGGAACGCGTCGGAGTCGGCGCCGTCGATGCCCGCGGCGATGATGTCGTCGATCGTGACCTCACCGAGCGCGTCGACGAGCTCCTGCGCGACCTCGTCCGGGAGGGACGAGGAGTAGACCAGGGGCGCACCGGGCACCATGGTCTCGTCGATCACCTTCACCTTGTCGGACTTCTCGACCTCGGAGTCCTCGGCGAACCCGACCTCGCACTCGACGCCCTCGCCGACCTTCTGCACGCTCACGTCGTGCTTGCCCGCGAAGACCGGCGTGATGTCGGCCTGGGGGTCGATGCCCGCCTCGAGCAGGTTGTAGGAGGGGAAGAGGTAGCCGGAGGTCGACGACGGGTCGACGAAGCAGACCTTCTTGCCGGCGAAGTCCTTCAGGCTGGTGATGTCGCTGTCGGCGGGGACGATCGCCTGCGAGTAGTAGCCGGGCTCCTGGCCCTCCTCGGTGATGATCGACGAGATGGGCGTGAGCTTCGCGCCGTTGTTGGTGGCGGTCACGTAGGTGAAGCCGGAGAACGACGCGACGTCGACCTTCCCGGCGACGGCGGCCTCGATCAGCGCGGCGTAGTCGGTGGACTCGTGGTACTCGACGGTCTTCCCGGTGACCTCGGCGATGTAGTCCATCAGGGGCTGGTAGTTGGTCTCGGTGTCGACCGAGTCGGGCACGACGCCGAAGACCAGCGTGTTCTCGTCGACGGCGAACCCGCTCGCGCCGGCGGACTGTGCGTCGCCGGGGGCGTCGGTGGCCTCGGCCGTTCCGGCACAGGCGGCGAGGCCGAGCGCGAGGATCGCAGCGCCGGCGAGGGCGGGGAGAGCACGGAGCTTCATGGTGGACCTTTCAGGGTGGGAGGGGTGATCCTCGACGACTCTGACAGGCCCGGTCTTCAGATGTATACCTATCTTGGAAGAGTTCAGGGCGCGTTCACCCGCCAGTCGCCTGGGTTAACACTCACCGACCATCCGCGGCCTCCGCCCGATGGCGAAGTAATGTACCTATGTGGCTGAAGCTGTGTACACCCAGATCGCCGACGACCTGCGCGCCCGGATCACCGACGGCACGCTGGGCCCCGGCGACGACGTACCCACCGAGGCCGAGCTCGCCGAGCGCTGGCACACCTCCCGCGGCCCGATCCGCAACGCGCTCGCGGCGCTGCGCGCCGAGGGGCTGATCGAGACCGGTCGCGGACGCCCGGCGCGCGTCGTCGCGCGCAAGGCGAACCAGGCGGTCGACGTGTCGGTGCCGTTCACGCGCTGGGCGCGCGAGCTCGGCGTGACCCCCGGCGCCGAGACGCAGGAGCTCAGCCTGCGCCGCGCCGGCGACCTGGGCCCCGCGCTCGGCGTGGGGCGTGACGACACCATCGTCCGCGTCGTCCGCCTGCGCCTCCTCGACGGGCGGCCGACCATGCTGGAGCGCCTCGCCTACACCGAAGACGTCGGGCGTCGGCTGTTCGAGGTCGATCTGGACGAGGTCTCGATCACCGAGTACCTGGCCTCCCTCGGGCATCCGATCGTCACGCTGCGGCACGAGATCGATGCGGTCGCAGCCGACGAGCAGGACGCGAGCCTGCTGCGGGTTCCGCGGGGCGCACCGATCCTGCGACTCACGCGCACGTCGCGCGACGCCGACGGACGCGTCTTCGAGGCCTCGGAGGACCGCTACCTCAGCGAGGTGGTCCGGTTCACGGTGGCGGCGTCCGGCATCTCGACCGATGGGCACTTCATGCGCGCCGTGGGTGCGTGAGGAGAGGGATTCGGCCGCAGGGGAAAGGGCCCGGAAACAGATTCGCGATCGCGGGCACGGGAGTGTTCAGAAGCCAGAAAGATCGCGCCCGCGATCGCAGCGCTGGGGACGCTTTATCTGGGGAGCTTTCAGCATATGCCGGTGCGAATTGGGCTCTGAAGTGCCGAAAGTCGAGACCTTTTTAGACTTTCGTCTAGGTCTGTTCGTGCACACGCAGCGCACTCTGCCACTGTAGCGCCTCAGGCCACCGGCAGTGCGGCCGACACGAGCCAGTGCCCGTCGACCTCCCCCGCGCTGAACTCACCGCTCGCGCCCATGACGCGCTCGGCCATGCGGCCGAGGCCCGTGCGACTCGACGAGAGCTCGCGGCGGGGCGTGGTCGGAAGGGGACTGCGCAGGGTCAGGTGCGCGGTGTCGTCGTCCACGGCGAGACGGATCTCGACCGTGCCCTCGCCGGCGTACTTCAAGATGTTGGTGGCGGACTCGCGCACGATGCGCGCCAGCACGATCTCCACGGCGCGCGGGATGCGCTCGTCGCCCGGGTCGCCTTCGCACACCACCGTGTGCCCGGCGGCCGCGAACTCGGTGCGTGCTTCGTCGATCGCCGCGACGAGGTCGCCCGTCGGCATGCCTGCCGACCGGGGCCCGTCGTCGGCCAGCTCGATCACGAACCGGAGATCGGTCATGGCCTTGCGCGCGGCCACCCGGATGGCCTCACGCGAATCGTCACTGGTTCCGGGGTCCTCGAGCATCTGCACGTGCAGCGACACCACCGTGAGGTGGTGCGCGATGCTGTCGTGCAACTCGCCGGCGATCCAACGCCGCTCGGCGAGCACTGCTTCGCGTTCCTGTTCGGCCGCTGCCTCGAGCTGACGCTCCAGGCGGCTGCCACGTGCGAACGCGATCCGCAGCGCGAAGCCGACGGCTCCCGCGACAGCGGCGAAGACCAAGAAGAGGGCGACGTTCACGCCGGCGTCGGCGTCGCCCATGGCGACGACGGCGGCCGAAACGAGGAACGCGCCGGTGTACGACAGGATCAGCGAAGTCCAGCCGAGCCTCATGACCAATCCGGCCGCGACAGCGGCGGCGGTCAGGACCTGGGATTCGGTTCCTGCCAAGAAAGAGAGGGCGAACACGACGCCGAGGGCGCATGTCGCGATGAGCGGTTTCCAGAGGTAGAGGGCGAACGCGGCCGTCGAAGCGATGCTCACCAGCACTGCTCCCGGGTTGACCCCGGGGGTGGTGATGAACCCGATGAGATCGACGGCGATCGTGATGGAGATGATCACCAGGACGACGATCCGCTCGATGGGACTGAGCTTCTCGCCCCGGACCAGCCGGAGAGTATCCGCAGACCCGCGAATCGAATGGTCGAAGGCCATGGTTCACTATCTCCTATTCGCCAGGTACTCTAGCGGACGAGACCAAAGAACTTGCCAACCTGCTGCCAGAAAGTCATTACGTTCACCTCCATTTTGTAGTCGTTTGTCGATGTCTGTATTCATCTTCTCGACGACGCTGAGCGGGCACATCTGTCTTGAGTCCAGACCTCGATGGCCAAAGGTCTACAGCGCGGATCCGCGGGTGCAGCGCGGTTAGGCTTCCTCCATGCAGGAAATCCGCGTCGTGATCGTCGATGACGATCCACTGGTCCGCTCCGCGCTGTCCCACTTCGTGTCGCGCGCGCCGGAGATCACGGTCGTGGCGCAGGCGGAGGACGGTCGGGAGGCCCTCAGCACGGTGGAGCGGGAGAAGCCGGACGTCGTCATGATGGACGTCCAGATGCCCGAGATGAACGGCATCGAGGCGACGGCGGCCATCGCGCAACGGTGGCCCGATGTGCGGATCCTCGCCGTGACCACCCTCGACGGCAGCGACACGGTCCTGCCGATGCTGAGCGCCGGGGCGTCGGGCTACCTGCTCAAGGACTCCAGCGCGGAGGACATCGTGACCGGCGTGCGCGAGGTGTTCGCCGGCCAGAGCTCGCTGTCCCCGCGCATCGCCTCCATGCTGATCCGGCACGTGCGCGACTCCACGCCCGCCGCGACCGCCGCTGATGCCCTCGAACCGCTCACGGACCGTGAGGAAGAGGTGCTGCAGTGCCTCGCGAAGGGCATGTCGAACGCCGAGATCGCCAAGGCGCTCATCGTGTCGGAGGGCACGGTCAAGGCGCACCTCGGGCGCATGATGTCGAAGTGGCACCTGCGCGACCGCGTGCAGATCCTCGTCACGGCCGCGCACGCGGGACTGGTCACCTTCCGCTGACCCCGTGCCTCGCGCGGCACGCGGGCATTCCGCTGGCGCACCGCGCGCGCCGCGGGGATCCGGGAGAGTGCTCACACCTGCATCCATCTCCGGACCGTCGGCGTCGACGGTCCGAGGGCTGTCGTTCTTCCACCCCGCGCCATCTCCAGAATGGAACCGCGGGGGTCACAGCGCAAGCAGCACGATGCCGGTCAGCACGATGAGCGAGGCGCCCACCCGCCACCCTGGCCGCGACTCCCTGAGCACGACCGCGCCGAACAGGCTCACCAGCACCACGCTCACCTCGCGCAACGGCGCGACCAGCGCGACCGGAGCGATCTGGATCGCCGACAGCACGAGGATGTACGACAGGGGCGACAGCACACCGAACGCCAGGATGCGGCGCCACTGGGCACGCCCGAGCGCCCACACCGCGGGCCAGCGGCGACGGACCGCGATCGAGTAGAACGGCACCTGCAGCAGGGTCGTGCCCACCATGAAGGCCACCGGCGACAGGCTCCACGTGCGCACCGCATGCGTGTCCCAGATCGTGTACACCGCGATCGCCACGCCCGTCAGCAGCCCGAACACCAGGCCGAGGTCGACGCCCCGCCCTCCGCCGCTCCCCCGGTCGACCAGCCCGACCGCCACCACGCCGACGATCACCGCGGCGACGCCGACCAGTGCGATGCCCGACGGCCGCTCCCCCAGCAGCAGCACCGCGACGATCACCGACAGGAAGGGACCGGTCCCGCGCGCCGTCGCATACACGGTCGACAGGCTGCCCTCGCGATAGCCGCGCTGCAGCACCGCCATGTACACCACGTGCAGCACGGCCGAGACACCCACCCCGAGGGCGAACGAGGCGAGGTCGGACGTGCCGAGGCCCCCCGTGAACGGCACCGCCCCGATCCACACGGCCGTGCTGGCCACCGCGCCCCACCACAGGAACGGCGAGCCGGCGCGGCTGATGCCGTGCGCGATCACGTTCCAGGCGGCGTGGGCGACGGCGGCACCGAGGACCAGGACGAAGGCGAGTGGGGACACGACAGACCCTTCCGTTCGGCGCGGGCACGACGAACAGGGTCCTCCGGGCTTTTGTCCTGTCAGATGACGGCCCGCTCACGGGAGCGGACCGTGGCGCCGCTCGGACCAGACGGGTGCGGACCCCGGAACCCTAGGCGCTATCGGGACCACCCTAGCCGTCCGAGGCGAACCGGAGGGGAACGCCGGTCGCGACTACGCTCGAAAGACACCCCGCGCAGGAAGGTCATGCCCATGCCCGTCACCCCGGTCGCTCTCGCCCACGCCGAGGACCTCGCCGACTTCGTCGCCGCCTCCCCCTCCAGCTATCACGCCGCGGCCGAGGTCGCCCGTCGCCTGGAGGACGCCGGGTTCACGCGGCTCGACGAGCACGACGCGTGGCCGTCCGCCACGGGCGGGCGGTACGTCGTGGTGCGCGACGGAGCCGCGATCGCCTGGGTCGTCCCCGCCGACGCCACCGCGACCACGCCCGTGCAGGTCTTCGGCGCCCACACCGACTCCCCTGGCTTCAAACTCAAGCCGCAGCCCACGACCGGTGTCCGCGGGTGGCTGCAGGCGGCGGTCGAGGTCTACGGCGGCCCGCTGCTGAACTCCTGGCTCGACCGGGAGCTGCGCCTCGCCGGTCGCCTGGCCCTCGCCGACGGCCGCGTCGTGCTCGCCGACACGGGTGCCCTGCTGCGACTGCCGCAGCTGGCGATCCACCTCGACCGCGGCGTGAACAACGGCCTCGCGCTCGACAAGCAGACCGAGACGCAGCCCGTTTGGGGACTGGGCGACCCGTCCGAGGCGGACATCCTCGCGGAGCTCGCGGCCTCCGCCGAGGTGTCGGCGTCTGACATCCGCGGCTACGACGTGGTGGTGGCCGATGCGGCACGCGGCGCGGTGTTCGGCAAGGACAGCGCCTTCTTCGCCTCCGGTCGCCTGGACGACCTCGCCTCCGTGCACGCCGGCGTGGTGGCGCTGCAGGCGCACGAGCCCGCCGCTGGTGCGCCGATCGCGGTGCTCGCCGCGTTCGACCACGAGGAGCTCGGGTCGGAGTCGCGCTCCGGCGCGGCCGGCCCGTTCCTGGAGGACGTGCTGGAGCGGGTCTACGACGGGCTGGGCGCCGACGCGTCGGCCCGCCGTCGGGCCTACGCCGCGTCGTGGTGCCTGTCGAGCGACGTGGGTCACTCGGTGCACCCCAACTACGTCGGCCGCCACGACCCCGTGGTGCAGCCGGTGCTCGGCTCCGGCCCCATCCTCAAGCTCAACGCCAATCAGCGCTACGCCACGGACGCGGTCGGCAGCGCCGCCTGGCGGGAGTGGTGCGAGCGCTCGGGCGTCGCCACGCAGGAGTTCGTGTCGAACAACGGCGTGCCCTGCGGCTCCACCATCGGACCGATCACGGCGACGCGCCTGGGCATCCGCACGGTCGACGTGGGCATCCCGATCCTGTCGATGCACTCGGCGCGGGAGCTCGCCGGCGTGAGCGACCTGCACGACCTGACACGCGTGGCCGGAGCGTTCTTCGCCGGCTGAGCCCTGCACGGGCGCAGCAGTGCCATCATGAGCAGATGACCGACATCAGGCCGGCTCTCATCGAGCGCGCAGGCATCGAGATCATCCCCGAATCCGAGCGGACCGCGAAGCCGCGCGACCTCTTCTGGCCGTGGTTCGCCGCGAACGTGTCGGTGTTCGGCATGTCGTACGGCTCTTTCGTGCTCGGCTTCGGCATCTCGTTCTGGCAGGCGACGCTCGTGTCGGTGATCGGCATCGTGGTGTCGTTCCTGCTGTGCGGGCTGATCGCGATCGCGGGCAAGCGCGGCTCCGCGCCGACCATGGTGCTCTCGCGGGCGGCGTTCGGCGTGCAGGGGCAGAAGATCCCCGGCATCGTCTCGTGGCTCACCTCGATCGGCTGGGAGACGTTCCTGGCGATCATGGCCGTGCTCGCCACCGCGACCGTGATCACGCAGCTCGGCGGCGACGGCGACAGCCTGTGGCTCAAGATCGTCGCGACCGTCGTGGTGGCCGCGCTCATCGTCACGGCCTCCGTGCTGGGCTATCACACGATCATGCGCCTGCAGTCGGTGCTCACCTGGGTCACCGGCGTGGTGACCGTGCTCTACATCGTCCTCGCGATCCCGAGCATCGACCTCGGCGTGGTGCTCGCGCGTCCGGACGGCGGCATCGGGCAGGTGATCGGCGCACTCGTGATGGTGATGACCGGGTTCGGCCTGGGCTGGATCAACATCGCCGCGGACTGGTCGCGCTACCAGAAGCGCACGGCCTCCGACGGCGCGATCGTCGCCTGGAACACGGTCGGCGGCTCGGTCGCGCCGGTCATCCTCGTCGTGTTCGGCCTGCTGCTCGGCGGCTCCGACGACGACCTGCTGACGGCGATCGCGGCCGACCCGATCGGCGCCCTCGCGAGCATCCTCCCGCTCTGGGTGCTGGTGCCGTTCCTGCTCACCGCGGTCCTCGCGCTCGTGTCGGGCGCCGTGCTGGGCATCTACTCCTCCGGCCTGACCCTGCTGAGCCTCGGCATCCGCATCCCGCGCCCGTCGGCGGCCGCGATCGACGGGGTCATCCTCACGCTCGGCACGATCTACGTGGTGTTCTTCGCGACCGACTTCCTCGGCCCGTTCCAGAGCTTCCTCATCACGCTCGGCGTGCCGCTCGCCTCCTGGGCCGGCATCCTGATCGCCGACATCCTCCGCCGCCGCGCCGACTACGACGAGCAGGCGCTGTTCGACAGCCGCGGCCGCTACGGCGCCTGGGACTGGACCTCGATCGTCACCCTGGTGGTCGCGAGCGTGATCGGCTGGGGATTCGTGCTCAACGGCTTCGCCGAGGCCGCCCCGTGGAACAACTGGCAGGGGTATCTGCTGTTCCTGGTCGGCGGCGCGGACGGCGACTGGGCGTACGCCAACCTCGGGGTGTTCTTCGCGCTCGTGCTGTCGTTCGTCGTGACCTGGTTCGCCAGGGCGGGGAAGATCCGGCGGCAGGAGGCGGCGTGACCACGACCGCCGGCCCGGATTCGCGGGACGCCTGGCTGGTCGTGATCGACCCTCAGCACATCTTCGCCTCGCCCGACTCCGCGTGGGGGTCGCCGTTCTTCGACGACGCGATGGGCAACATCCGGCGGCTCGCCGACGGGTTCGGCGACCGCGTGCTGGTGACGCGGTGGCTGCCCACGGCCGACCGCTCCACCTCCTGGGGCGACTACTTCGCCGCGTGGCCCTTCGCCGACCGCCCGGCCGACGACGCACTGTTCGACCTGGTTCCCGCGGCGCGCGGGCTGTCCCCGCACCCGACGCTCGACCTGCCCACGTTCGGCAAGTGGGGCGCGGAGCTGGAGGCGGTGGTGGGACACGGCGCGCCGGTGGTGCTGGCCGGCGTGTCCACCGACTGCTGCGTGATCTCCACGGCGCTCGCTGCCGCGGACGCGGGGGCCCGGGTGACCGTCGCCGCCGACGCCTGCGCAGGTTCCACGGCGGAGAACCACGCCGCCGCGGTGCAGGTCATGAGCCTCTACCCGCCGCAGATCACGGTCGCCGAGACGTCCGCCCTCCTGTCGCGCTGACCCCGCGTGCGGGGTGGAAAACGGGCCGCGCGAAGCCTCCCCCGGCGCGTTTTCGATCCGGCACCGCGCCCGGCACCGCGACCGGGGCACCGCGACCGGAGCGGACGGGGTCAGACGGCGGCGCGGACGGCGGCGGCGATGTCGGCCGGGGAGCCGCGCCAGGGAGCGCCGTGCCCGGGGAGCACCCACGACGCGTCGAGCGCGGCCAGCCGGTCCAGCGACGCCAGGGCCTCTGCGGGTGCATCCGTGAAGGGAGCCGGCTGGGCACCCTCGCGCCCGGTGAGCACGTGCCGTGTGGTGAGCGCGTCGCCCACGAACACCGCGTCGACCGCCGGCACGTGCACCGCGATGCTGCCGGGCGAGTGGCCGGGCAGTCCGACGACCACCGGGGCACCGGGCAGGTCGAGCACCGCGCTGTCGTCCACCTCGACGACCGAGGCGACGTGTGGCGTGCGCAGCGCGTTCTTGCGCAGGCCGTAGGCGAGGAAGCCCAGCATCGGCAGCGGGCGCGCGGGCCCCATCGGCGTCCGGGGCTTCTCGCCCGTGCGCACGCGGTGGGCGTCGGCGGCGTGGATGATCACGGGCACGCCGGTCTCGCGGCGCAGGCGTTCGGCGAAGCCGATGTGGTCGCTGTCGCCGTGGGTGAGCACCAGACCGCGGACGTCGGACAGCGGACGACCGATGGCGGACAGCTCGTGCTGCAGGTCTTTCCAGTGTCCGGGTAGACCGGCGTCGATGAGCGTGATGCCCTCGGGCAGGTCGATCAGGTACGAGGCGACGATGTCGTTGCCGAGGCGGTGGAGGTGCGGGGCGAGCTGCATGGCGGGTCCTCTCGGATGATTGCGATAGCTACGATACGTAGCTATGATGGCTACTGTCAATAGCCATCGCTGGAGGATGCATGCCGACCCCCGAACGCACCACGACCGACGCGATCGTGACCGCCGGACGAGAGATCCTCGAGGCGTCCGGTCCCTCGGGCCTCACGATGCAGGCCGTGGCGACGCGCGTCGGCGTGCGCGCCCCCTCGCTCTACAAGCGCGTGAAGGATCGCGAGGCACTGCTCGCCGCGGTGGCGACCGCCACGGTCGACGCGCTGGGTGAGGGCCTCGAGAGGGTCGGCGACGACCTCGCCGAGCTCGCCACCGCCTACCGCGCCTTCGCGCACACGCACCCCGAGGGCTTCCGGCTGATGTTCGCTGTACCCGTGCCGCAGGAGGCCCTCGAGCGCACGGCGGCACCGGTCATCCGGGCGTGCGCGGCCAGGGTCGGCGACGACGACGCCCTCGATGCCGCCCGGCTCTTCACCGCCTGGGCGACCGGGTTCCTGCAGATGGAGCTCGCGGGCGCCTTCCGCCTGGGCGGCGACGTCGACCGCGCCTACGCCTACGGCCTTCGGCAGCTGATCGGCGGTCTCTCCCGCTGAGCCCCTCCCCGGGCCCGGGGCCGCAGGGACGGCCGCGATCGCACGGGGCGCCAGGACACACCCGCCCGCACCGGCGATTCGACGGGCCGGAATACTGGCACACTGTTGCCGGGAGGGTCCATGAGCACCGACGCGCACACCGGAGAGTCCGTCCACCCCACGAGGGCCCGGAAGCCCTGGCACCGCACGAAGGTGATCGTGGTGATCGTGGTGGCCGTCGCCGCCGTGGTCGCCCTCATCAGCAGCCTCACCCCCTGGCCGTCCGCCATGGTCATCCGCGCGGTGTTCACGAAGGGCGGCGACGAGACCGCCGCCGAGATGGACAAGCACGTGCCCGACACCGCGCTCGACGTGCAGCAGGGGATCGCGTACGGCGACGCGGGCACCGACACGACGATGGACGTGTTCCGCCCGGCCGACGCCGACGGTCCACTGCCGACCGTGGTGTGGATCCACGGGGGCGCCTGGATCTCGGGCGAGAAGGAGAACGTCGACCCGTACCTCCGGATCCTCGCGGCCGAGGGCTACACGACCGTCGGGGTGAACTACACGATCGGGCCCGAGGGCGTGTACCCGCTCGCCGTGCGGCAGCTCGACCAGGCCCTCGCCTACATCGACGAGCACGCCGCGGAACTCGGCATCGACCCCGACCAGATCGTGCTCGCGGGCGACTCCGCCGGCAGCCAGCTCGCCAGCCAGATGGCCGCGCTCATCACCAACCCCGACTACGCCGAGATCGTCGGCATCGACCCGTCGCTGAAGGCCGACCAGCTCGCCGCCACGATCCTCAACTGCGGCGTGTACGACCTCGCGGCCCTGGCCGAGCTCGACGGCATCGCCGGCTGGGGCCTCAAGACCGCGATGTGGGCGTACTCGGGCACCAAGACCTGGGCGGAGGACTCCACCGGGTCGACGATGTCGACGCTCGACTGGGTCACGGCGGACTTCCCCGCCACCTACATCTCCGGCGGCAACGGCGACGGTCTCACCTGGCTCCAGTCGATCCCGATGGCGAAGCGCCTCGAGTCCCTGGGTGTGGAGGTGACGACGCTGTTCTGGCCGATGGATCACGAGCCCGCCCTGCCGCACGAGTACCAGTTCCACCTCGACCTGCCGGATGCCCGGACCGCTCTGGACGAGACGATCGCGTTCCTGGGGAAGCACACCACCCGCTGAGAACATTTCACTCCCGTGACGGTCGCCACAGAAGTGATATGTTTTCCGCATGCACCCGGAGAACCAGCGCGCCCTGGAAGACGGCATCGTCACCGACCTCACCGGACGGATGACCTACGGCTCGTACCTCGCCCTGGATCAGCTGCTCACCGCACAGCACCCCGTGAGCCAGCCGGAGCACCACGACGAGATGCTGTTCATCATCCAGCACCAGACCACCGAGCTGTGGCTCAAGCAGGTGCTGCACGAGCTGTCCTCCGCGCGCACGCTGCTGGCCGCCGACGACCTGCGTGAAGCCCTCAAGCGCATCGCCAGGGTCAAGAAGATCCAAGACGTGATGACGCAGCAGTGGTCCGTGCTCGCCACCCTCACCCCGACCGAATACGCGCAGTTCCGCGGCTCACTCGGCACCTCGTCCGGCTTCCAGTCGGTGCAGTACCGCGCCGTGGAGTTCGCGCTGGGCAACAAGAACGAGAAGATGCTCGGCGTCTTCCGCGACCATCCCGCGAACCTGGCGCTGCTCACCGCCGAGTGGGAGAAGCCCACGCTGTACGACGAGTTCCTGCGCTACGCCTCCCGCCGCGGACTGCCCGTTCCGGCCGAGATCCTCGACCGAGACGTGCGCGAGCCCTACCGCGAGACCCCGGCGCTGGTCCCCGCGATCCGCGCCATCTACCAGGACCCCGGCACGCACTGGGACCTGTACGAGGCGTGCGAAGACCTGGTCGACCTGGAGGACAACTTCCAGTTCTGGCGGTTCCGGCACCTCAAGACCGTGTCGCGCACGATCGGCATGAAGGTCGGCACGGGCGGCTCCAGCGGCGTCGGATTCCTGCAGCGCGCCCTCGACCTCACGTTCTTCCCCGAGCTCTACACCGTCCGCACCGAGATCGGCGGCTGAGATGCACGCCGCGACGTACTTCGACGGCACCCGGTGGCGCGACGGCGTCGTCGAGGCGACCGCGGAACACGTGCGGCTCCGCGCCGAGACTCCGGCCCCCGGCCTCCCTCGCGTCCCCGGCGGGGTCGTCGGCGGCTTCACCGACCACCACGTGCACCTGCAGCTCGTCGACCACGCCCTGCTGCGCACCTCGCGCCTCGCCCGGGTCGACGACCTGGGCGGGAACCCCGCGGTGCTGCGTGAGCTCGCGGTGCACACCTCGGCCACCCCCGATCACGCCGTCGAGGTCCGGTACGCCGGAGCGTTCCTCACCCCGCCCGGCGGCTACCCGTCCGACCGCGACTGGGCCCCCGCGGGGTCGGTGCGGGAGGTCGCGGACGAGGCTGCCGCCGTCGCCGCGGTCGATGAGCTCGCGGCCGCCGGGGTCGCCCTCCTCAAGGTCGCCGGCAACAGCACGGCCGGTCCGGTGTTCGCCGACGCGCTCGTCCACGCGATCGTCGAGCGCGCGGACGCGCACGGCCTGCCGGTGGTCGTGCACGCCGAGGGCCCCGACGAGGCGCAGCGGGCCGTACGCCTCGGAGCCGCCCGCCTCGCGCACGCGCCGTTCACCGAGCGCCTCGACGACGCCGAGGTCGCCCGCCACGCGGCCTCGGTCTCCTGGATCTCGACCCTCGCGATCCACGACCCCGCCGCCCTGCGCATCGCCGTCGACAACGTGCGACGGTTCCACGCCGCCGGGGGCACCGTGCTCTACGGCACCGACATGGGCAACGGCCCCACCCCGGTCGACCTCCACCCCGCCGAGCTCGACGCCCTCCGCCGCGCGGGGCTCGACGACGCCGCCCTGCTGCGCGCCCTCGCCCCCGTGGACCCGCTGCAGCCCGGCGCGCTGCTGCTCCTGCTACCCGACGGCTCGACCGATCCGTTCGACGCCCGCCCGCTGACCCCCGCCGACCTGAAGGTGTGACATGACCGACCGTTCCTCCGACGCCGCCCTGCTCGACGCCGCCCGCGCCCTCGACGCGGCCGACCCGCTCGCCGCGCACCTCGACGCGTTCGCCGAGGCGCCGGGGGTCACGGCCTACCTCGACGGGAACTCCCTCGGCCGCCCCCTGCGGGACATGCCGGAGAAGCTCGCCGCGTTCGTGCGCGAGGACTGGGGCACCCGGCTCATCCGCTCGTGGGACGAGCAGTGGATGGCACTGCCGATGCGCCTGGGCGACCGCATCGGCGAGGTCGCGCTCGGAGCCGCCCCCGGGCAGACCGTCGTGGCCGACTCGACCAGCGTGCTCATCTACAAGCTCATGCGCGCCGCGGCCGCCGCCGACCCCGCCCGCACGGAGCTCGTGATCGAGACGGGCAACTTCCCCACCGACCGGTTCCTCGCCGAGGGCGTCGCCGCCGAGACGGGGCTGACCATCCGCTGGCTGGAACCCGACCCGGTGCACGGCGTGACGGTGGACGACGTGACGGCCGCGGTGTCCGACCGCACCGCGCTCGTGTCGCTCAGCCACGTGGACTACCGCTCGGGCGCGCTGGCGGACATGCCGGGCATCACGGCGGCGGCGCACGAGGCGGGGGCGCTCATGATGTGGGACCTGTGCCACTCGGCCGGCGTCGTGCCGATGCAGCTGGACGCGTGGGGCGTCGACCTCGCGGTCGGCTGCACCTACAAGTACCTGAACGGCGGCCCGGGCTCCCCCGCGTTCGCGTACCTCCGCCACGGGCTGCAGGGGGTGCTCCGGCAGCCGATCCAGGGGTGGTGGAGCGCGGAGGACATCTTCGCGATGGGGCCGGAGTACGTGCCGAGCGGCGACATCCGGCAGCTGCTCAGCGGCACGCCGCCCGTCACCTCGATGCTCGCGATGCAGGGGATGCTCGACCTGATCGAGCAGTCGACGATCGCGGGGGTGCGGGCCAAGTCGCAGTCGCTGACCGATCTCGCGGTGCGCGCGTACGACGAGGTGCTCGCCCCGCTCGGCGTGCGGCTGCTGAGCCCCCGCGACTCCGCGCGACGCGGCGGGCATGTGACGATCGGCCACCCCGACTTCCGCGACGTCACCCGCCGGCTCTGGGCGGACGGCATCATCCCCGACTTCCGCTTCCCCGACGGCATCCGCCTCGGACTCTCCCCGCTCAGCACCTCGCACGTCGAGACGATCACGGGCGTGCTGGCCGTGCGCGACGCCCTGGAGTCCGATGACGACTGAGGCGGCGGCGACCGCCGTGCGCGACGACATCGATGCCCGCCCCGGCAGCACGGCGTCGCTGCTGCGGACGCTGATCGGGCTGTATCTGCGGCCCCTCGGCGGCTGGATCTCCGCCGCGCATCTCGTGCACCTCGCGGGCGAGCTGGGGATCCCGGCCGCCCAGGCCCGCACGGGCGTGACGCGCCTGAAGCAGAAGGGGCTGCTGCTGGCCGAGCGCGGCGAGACCGCGGGATACCGCCTGAACCCGGAGGCGCTGCCCATGCTGGAGCGCGGCGACCGGCGCATCTTCACCATGCGGCAGATGGGCGACACCGACCCGTGGTGCCTGGTGTCGTTCTCGATCCCGGAGAGCGCCCGCAGCGTGCGGCATCAGCTGCGTCGCCGGCTGCAGTGGATCGGCGCGGGCGTGGTGTCACCCGCCCTGTGGATCTGCCCCGGTCACCTGCGCGACGAGGCGACGCAGATCCTGGAAGAGCTCGGCGCGCGGCAGTGGGCGACGCTGTTCGACGCCGTGGCCCCCGCTCCCGCCGGCAGCCTCGTGGAGGCGGCAGCGCAGTGGTGGGACCTGGGTGCGCTGCGGACGGAGCACCTCGCCTTCCAGGCGTCGCTCAGCACGCTGCCGCCCGAGCCGTTCGCCGCGTATGTGCACCTGCTCGACCGATGGCGCGTGCTGCCCTACACCGACCCCGGGCTGCCCGCGTCGATGCTGCCGACGGACTGGCCCGGCGCCCGCAGCGTGGAGCGCTTCACGGCGCTGTCGGCCGAGCTGTCCGCGCCGGCGCTGGCGCACGTGCGCGCCGTCACGGCGGCCGGGGTGGATCGGGCGGACACCCCGGACCCGGCGGTGGCGGACCGGCGCTGAGGACGCACCGGCCCGCCACCCACGGCCTCAGGCGGTCCCGGCCACCTCGGCCAGGAACCCGGTGACGTGCTCCTGCAGCCGGACGATCCGCAGGTTTCGCGCGAGCTCCCGGTCGTAGCCCTGGTACGCGAGGGGCGGCAGCATCCGCACCGAGCGGTTGCACTCGAACCCGGCGCAGGCCAGCACGCCGACCGAGTCGCCCTTGCGTCCGGCCGCACCGGCCTTGCGGGCGACGAACAGCTGCACGTCGTTGCGGAGGGTCACGTCTTCGCACCACGAGCACTGGGCGCGGGCGAGCACCCGCTGTTCGGCGCGCTGCAGCAGCACGCCCACCGGGGCGTCGTCGACCCAGGTCACGACGTAGGCGCGACGGGGCTGCTTGGGGTCGGTCCAGCCGAGGAAATCGAGCCGATCGAAGTCGATGTCGGCGAAACCGGGCGGCAGGGTGAGGTCGGAGACCTCCTTGCGGGAGGCGTTGAGGAAGGAGGCGCGGATGTCGCGCTCGTCGAGGGGACGCATGGGAGTGTGCTTTCGGACGGTCGCCGTGCGGCGATTCGGGTCGGATGGAGGACCCCGGACAGGAGCCGGGTACGGTGCAGCACCGGGGACGGGGGTTCCGCCTCCGGCCGGTCCTCAGCCTCTGCCCGCGGCGCTGAACGCGCCTGCGGCTCCGCTCCGCGCCCCGAGGGCGCTCATCGACGACAGCACCCGGCGAGCCTACACCCGATTGTTTCGCCCGATGTCGCCCGCCCTCGCGTCCCGCCGCCCGCGCCGCCTACTGTCGCCGGAACGCCGAACCGAAAGAGATCACCGTGTCCACGTCGCCCCACCGCCTGTCACCCCTCGAGGTGAGCGAGCGTGCGACGTGCATGTGCCGCGCGGGTGGCCGCTGCTCCTCGATCGCACCGGGACACGCGCTGCACCTGATCCAGGCCCGCCTGGCCGCCGCCACGCCCGCCGACTGGGCGGACGCGCTGGTCGAGTCCGCCGATCCGGTGACCGGCGACCTGGTCGTGCGCACCCTCGACGGCACCGCGCACGCCCTGTGGAACGGCTCCGGCGCCGCGCTCGAAGCGGCCGTCGGCACCCCCGTCGCCCTCCACCTCCCCTACGGCGTGCTGGCCGTGGGAGACGCGCGCTTCAACGTCGCCACCATCTGACGGCGACCGTCCTGCCGCGTCAGGCGCTCGCCATCATCATGTCGCGCACGGCCATGCACGCGTTCATGCACGCCTGGCATGCCTGCGCGCAGAGGCGGCAGACGTCGCTGTGATCGGCGTGCTGCATGCACTCGTCCATGCACATCTGGCACATGGCGATGCACGCGTCGAGCATCGCCATCATCGTCGCGGGGGTCATGCCCTGCATCCGCAGCATCGACCGCATCATCGTGTGGCACATGTCGGCGCAGTTCATGCACGCGGGCGCGCAGTCCATCAGCTGCGTCGAGCACACGGTGCACGCCTGCTCGCACGCGGCGCACGCGTCCATGCAGGCCTGCAGCACCGCCATGTCCATCATCGCCATGTCGGGCATGGACTCCACGCTCTTCGACATCGCGCCCATCATCGTCGCGTCCATCGGGCTCCGCTCCCTTCGTCGAGGACAGCGGGCAGGACCACCCGCCTGGCGCCAGGCTAGCCGCTGCGGGGGCTCGCGTCGATGGGGGCGGAACGCTGACACGGCAGGGAGCGATTGTCAATCCCGTGGACCCTCGTCGCGGCCGATGCGAGGCTCGGAGAGCAATCGATCCGCCGAGGAGAGGAGCCCCACATGAGTGGCGCAGACGACATGAAGAACTCCGCCGAGAAGCTGGGCGGGAAGGTCAAGGAGGGCGTGGGCAAGCTCACCGACAACGAGAAGCTCGAGGCCGAGGGCCAGGCGGATCAGGTGAAGGCTGACGCCAAGCAGGCCGGCGAGAACGTGAAGGACGCCGCAGGCAAGGCCGGCGACAGCGTCCGGGACGCGTTCGACCGCTGATCCCGCCCCGCTGATCCCATGAAGAGGGGGAGGCCCGCCGGACCGGCGAGCCTCCCCCTCCGCATACGGGTCAGACCTTGCGGCTGCCGCTGATCGCTCGGATCAGCCAGGCGATCACGGCGATAGCCAGGAGCACCAGACCGACCCACAGCAGGAACTGGAGCGACTGCACCAGTCCTCCGGTGATCGCGAGGATCACGGCGATGACGATGACGATGATCAGGAGGATGTTCATCGGTCTTTCCCTTCTCTGGGGGCGCGGGCGCCCGACTGCGGTGCCCTCACGCTAGACCGCACGGACACCCTCGTTCGAGGGGGTTGACTTCCACCCTCCGAGTGCGCGAAGGAGCAGAGCAATGCCAGGAGCACGCAACAACTCCCTGAAGGACCCGGAGCTGTACGAAGAGCTCCGGGACGACGGAGCCTCGAAGGAGAAGGCCGCACGCATCTCCAACGCCGCCGCCAGGGACGGCCGCAGCACGGTCGGCCGCCGGGGCGGGAAGCACGGCGACTACGAGGACTGGACGGTCGCCGAACTGCGCAAGCGGGCCAAGGAGATCGGACTGACCGGCTACAGCGGGAAGCGCAAGGCGGAGCTCATCTCCGCTCTGCGCGACCACTGAGGCGGGATGGCGCGCTTCGGGATCGAGGAGGAGTTCCTCCTGCTCGATGAGAACTCGCTGCTGCCCGTCGGCCTGTCCGGCGACGTCCTGGAGCGCATCGGCGACCGCCCGCTGACCGGGCGGGTGACCACGGAGTACCTGGCGTCGCAGCTCGAGTGCCTCACCGAGCCGGTGTCGACCGCGGAGGCGGCGCGGCGCCAGTTGCGTGGCCTGCGCAGCCTGCTGGGCGAGCACGCACGCGCCCTCCACGCGGTGGCCGCCCCGACCGGGAGCCCGTTCACCACCGCGCGCTCGCCCCGGCTCTCCCCGTCACCGCACTACGACGACGTGGCCCGGCGGCTCGCGCACCTGACCCGCGAGCACGAGGTGAACGGCCTGCACGTGCACGTCGAGGTGCTCGACGAGGAGGAACAGGTGCGCGCGCTCAACCGCCTGCGCGGCTGGCTCCCGCTGCTGCTCGCGCTGAGCGCCAACAGCCCGTTCGCCCACGGCCTCGACGCGGGCTTCGCGAGCTGGCGGAGCATGCTCATCCGGCGACTGCCCTCATCGTGGTGCCCGCCGCGGTTCCACGACCTCGACGACTACCGCGCCCGGGTCGGGCAACTGCTCGCCCTGGGCACGATCGGCGAGGCCAGCTCGTTGTCGTGGGCGGTGCGGCTGTCCGAGCGATACCCCACCGTCGAGGCACGGATCGCCGACGCGCAGCTCACCGCCGACGATGCCGTGCTGTCGGCGCTGCTGTGCCGGGCGATCGCGCTGAGCACCGAGCAGCGGCTGGCCGAGGAACGCATCGACGCCCTGGACGCGTCGGTGTGGACGGCGGCGCGGGCCGGGATGGGCGCACGCATCGTCGACCCGCTGTCGGGCGAGGTCGCCGACGCGTGGGCGGTCGCGGAGGGCCTGCTCGCCGAGATCCGCCCGGTGCTGCAGCAGCTCGGCGACGAGGCCGCGGTCGATGAGGCCCTGGGACGCCTGCGCGCGGAGGGAACCGGCGCCGAGCGGCAGCGGACCGCCTACCGCGACGGCGGTCGCGAGGGGCTCACGGAACTGCTCCGCGCGGGGACGGAGACCGCGTCGGCCTGACCCGCCCCGGCGTCCGCGGCCGGGAGTAGGGTCGGCTCGTGGCCTCCTTCGCCCCCCTCCAGCGGCTCGTCATCGCGATCGCGGTGCTCGCGTCCTTCGTGACCTTCCTCGACGGCACGGTGGTGAACGTCGCGCTGCCCGCCATCAGCCGTGAGCTCGGCGGCGGCATCACCACGCAGCAGTGGGTGGTCGACGCCTACCTCATCACTTTGAGCGCGCTGATCCTGCTGGCGGGGTCGCTGTCCGACGCGTATGGCCGGGTGGTGGTCATGCGCATCGGCCTGATCGCGTTCGGCATCGCGTCGATCGCGGTCGCCGCGGCGGTCGACCCGCTCATGCTGATCGTCGCCCGCGCGGCCCAGGGAGCGGCGGGCGCCCTGCTCGTGCCGAGCTCCCTGGCACTGATCACGGCCACGATGCGCGGCGACGTGCAGGCGAGGGCCATCGGCGTCTGGACGGCCTTCACGACCGCGGCGCAGCTGGTCGGGCCGCTGCTGGGCGGGCTGTTCGTCGACTTCCTGTCGTGGCGGTTCGTGTTCCTCATCAACGTGCTGCCCATCGGCGTGACGCTGCTGCTGCTGGCTCGACTCCAGCTGCCCGAGCGGCCCCGCGGCGTCGGGGTGGACTGGTGGAGCGGTGCGCTGTGCGCCGTGGGACTCGGTGCGGTCGTGTTCGCCCTGATCGAGCAGCCGAACCTCGGATGGGGCTCGCCCGCGATCTGGGTCCCCGCAGTCGCGGGCGCCGCCCTGTTCGCGGCGTTCCTGCTGCGCCAGCGCCGCTCGGCCGCCCCGCTCATGCCGCTGTGGCTGTTCCGCGTGCGCGACTTCGGCTGGGGCAACCTCGCGACGCTGTTCGTGTACGCCGCGCTCTCGCTCAACGGCTTCGTGGTCGGGGTGTACCTGCAGCAGGGCGCCGGGCTCAGTGCCACCGCCGCGGGTCTCGCGAGCCTGCCGATGACGATCCTCATGATCCTGGTGAGCTCGCGCGCGGGAGGGTGGGCGGGGCGCTGGGGTCCGCGCATCTTCATGACGATCGGTCCGCTGATCATGGCGGCCGGTGCGCTGATGCTGCTGACCGTGTCCGCCGAGTTCGACTACTGGTGGCAGGTGCTTCCCGCCATGGTCGTGATGGGGCTGGGCCTCTCGCTCACGGTCGCTCCGCTGACGGCCGCGATCCTCGGCGCGATCGACGAGAACCACTCGGGCATCGCCTCGGCCGTGAACAACGCGGTCTCGCGCGTGGCCGGGCTCCTGGTGGTGGCGATGCTGTCGACGATCGTCGGCGGCGCCCTCGACCTCGACGGTTTCCACAGCGCCGCCTGGGTCACGGCCGCGCTCCTGGTGCTGGGCGGCGTGGTGTCGTGGATCGGCATCCGTCGCAACCCGTCCGAAGACCCGACGGCCTCCGCGGAGGGCGCCCCGGCTCCGGCCCCGCCCGTCCCCGGTCGCGGCTGAGAGCACGAGACGTCCGCGCGCAGGAGCGCGGTCGCTGCATGCCTCCCCGACGGCTCGGCGTCAAGTCCCTGGCTCCGTTCGCGCGCCCGCGCGATGATGCCGGTGATCGATCCGATGGGAGCCCCTCCACATGACCGTCTCCACCCTCGACACCGACACCGCCGTCGGATTCTCCCCGCGCGGCCCGCTGTCGGCCGCCGTGCTGTCCTGCCTCGTCCACGGCGACGACAGCGTCGACCTGCCGGAGCTCGCGGCGACCGCCGTGGCCGAGACCACCGACGTCGTCCGCGACGACGACATCCAGCTCGCCCTGTTCGTGCTGTACGCGTCGTCGTACGGATCGCTTCCCGCGCTCGACGCATCGCGGGAGTGGGACGCGGGCGTCATCACCGCCCGGCGCCTCCTGGAAGACGCGTTCGAGGCGGCCCTGCGCGAGACCGTGCCGGTGCCGGAGCTGCCCGAGCCGACGGTCGACGCGGTGGGCCGGGCCCTGTTCGCGCTCGCCGCCGCCGACACCGGACCGAGCGTGGCGCGCTACATCGCCAAGAAGGCCACGCGGGAGCAGGCGGAGGAGTCGCTGATCCTCCGCTCGATCTACACGCTGCGCGAAGCCGACCCGCACTCGTGGGCGATCCCGCGTCTGACCGGTCGGGCGAAGGCGGCCCTCGTCGAGATCCAGTCGGACGAGTACGGCGGCGGCCGGCCGCAGCGCGTGCACGCGGAGCTGTACGCCAGGGCCATGCGGGCCGCCGACCTCGACGACACGTACGGCGCCTACGTCGACGACGCCCCCGCGATCACGCTCGCCTCGCACAATCTGATGACCCTGTTCGGGCTCAACCGCCGGCTGGTCGGCGCGATCGTCGGGCACCTCGCCGCGTACGAGATGACGTCGTCGATCCCGTGCCGCTTCTACGCGGACGGGCTGCGGCGCCTCGGCTTCACCGACGAGGTGGCCGCCTACTTCGACGAGCACGTGGAGGCCGACGCGGTGCACGAGCAGATCGCCGCGCGCGACCTCGCCGGCAGCCTGGCGGAGGATCGCCCCGAGGTGCTCGGCGACGTCGTGTTCGGGGCCGCCGCGTGCCTCACCGTGGACGGCTGGGCGGGACAGCACATGCTCGACGCCTGGGCGGCCGGCGCCTCGGCGCTGCGCGGGCGGGAGTCGTCATGAGCGGGCGCGACGAGCCGGTCACCGTCACCCCCTACCCGGACGGGCCCCTGCTCGTCCGCGGCGACATCGAGCTGCGGTCCGCGGACGGCGCGCTGATCGACCCCGGCCGGCGCACGGTCGCGCTGTGCCGCTGCGGCCTGTCCGCCGTGAAGCCGTTCTGCGACGGCACTCACAAGGCGGCCGGCTTCCGGACCGACGACGAGGGGCCGCGTCAGCCCTCCGGCCAGTAGTAGCTGTCGGGCAGGGCGCGCGCGCCGAAGATCGCCTGCCCGACCCGCACGCACGTCGCCCCCTCCTCGACCGCGATCTCGTAGTCGCCCGACATCCCCATCGACAGCTCCCCGTCGCCGATCAGGTCGGGATCGTCCGCCTTGGCGCGGTCGCGGAGCTCGCGCAGCACGCGGAAGCACGCGCGCACCCTGGTCTCGTCCGGGGTGAGGATCGCGAGCGTCATGAGCCCGCGCACCCGCAGCGACGAGTACACCGGCAGTGCCTTCAGGAACCCGGACAGCTCCGCGGGCGGCATGCCGAACTTCGAGTCCTCCGCGGAGGTGTTCACCTGCACGAACACGTCGAGACCGCGACCGGCCGCCTGCAGCCTTCGGTCCAGCGCCTCGGCGACCCGGAGCCGGTCGAGTGCCTGGAACTCGTGCGCGAACGCGGCGACATCGCGCGCCTTGTTGGTCTGCAGGTGTCCGATGATCGCCCACGAGACGTCGAGGTCTTCCGTCTCACGGTGCTTGCGCACGGCCTCCTGCACCTTGTTCTCGCCGAGGAGCCGCAGCCCGGAGTCGATCGCGATGCGCAGCCGCTCGGTCGGCACAGTCTTGCTGACCGGCAGCAGCCGCACGCTCGCGGCATCGCGCCCGGCGCGGTCGGCGGCGGCGTCGATGCGCGCCCGGACGGCGGCGACGTTGGCTCGGAAGTCGGCGACGGTGGTGGCCGTGGGGTAGCGGGCGGAGGTGTTCTCCTCGTCGACTGACTTTGACATAGGCCAAAATCTAACATAGCTTCGAGTCACGCCGCGCGCCCGCCGGCCGTCGCCCTCCCTCCGAAGGAGTCCGCCCATGACCGTGCCCGGCCTGTTCTCCGACACCGCCCTGATCACCCCGCGCCTGCGCACCGAGGTGCCCGGCCCCCGCAGTCGCGCGCTGCACGAGAGGCGCCTGCGCGTCGTGCCCCGCGGCGTCGGCAGCGTGCTGCCGGTCTACATCGAGCACGCCGACGGTCCGTGGGTCACCGACGTCGACGGCAACCGCTTCCTCGACCTGGGCAGCGGCATCGGCGTGACCACGATCGGGCACACCAACCGCGCGGCGGTCACCGCGGCGGCGGATCAGCTCGACCGCGTCACCCACACCCTCTTCACGGTCACCCCCTACGAGGGCTACGTGCACCTCGCGGAGCTGCTCGCCGCGCACACCCCCGGCGACCACGAGAAGCGCACGATGCTCGCGAACTCCGGCGCCGAGGCCGTCGAGAACGCCGTGAAGATCGCCCGCAGGCACACCGGCCGCCGCGCCGTCGCCGCTCTCGATCACGCGTTCCACGGCCGCACGAACCTGGCGCTCGCGATGAACCACCGGGCCGTGCCGTACGGGGCGGGCTTCGGCCCGTTCGCGCCCGATGTGCACCGCGTCCCCAACTCCTACCCGTACCGCGACGGCCTGAGCGGCGCCGAGGCGGCGGCCCGCACGATCGGCTACCTCGAGCAGCGGATCGGCGCGGGCGACCTCGCCGCCGTCATCGCCGAACCCATCCAGGGCGAGGGCGGCTTCGTCGTGCCCGCCGACGGCTACCTGCCCGCGCTGCAGGAGTGGTGCACGCGCCACGGCGTGGTCTTCATCGCCGACGAGATCCAGACCGGCCTGGGCCGCACGGGCACCTGGTTCGCAAGCGAGCACTTCGGCCTCGTGCCCGACCTCGTGCTCACCGCGAAGGGCATCGCGGCCGGACTGCCGCTCGCGGGAGTGACCGGCCGCGCCGAGATCATGGACGCACCGGACCCCGGCGGACTCGGCGGCACGTTCGGCGGCAACCCCGTGTCGATCGCCGCGGCCGTCGCGGTGTTCGACGAGCTCGCGGAGGGCGAGTTCTTCGCCGACGCGGCCCGCATCGGCGCGCACCTGCGGGCCCGGCTGACCGAGCTGGCGTCGCGCCACCGGATCATCGGCGACGTCCGCGGGATCGGGGCGATGCAGGCGTTCGAGCTGAGCGAGCCCGGCACCACCCGGCCCCTCGCGGGTGCCGCGACGGCCATCGCGGAGTTCGCCGCGCAGCGAGGCATCCTGCTCCTCACCGCGGGCAGCGACGGCAACGTCATCCGTTTCCTCCCCACGCTCACCACGACCGACGCGCAGCTCGACACGGCGGTGAGCGTGATCGACGACGCCCTCGCCGCACTCGGCTGACCGCGACTCCCACCCGACCAGGAGACCCATGAGCGCATCGACCCCCACGCGCACCGCCCTCGCCCTGCGCCATGTCGCGTTCGAAGACCTCGGCATCCTCGCGCCGCTGCTGGAGGAGCGCGGCTACCGCGTCCGGTATCACGACGCCGGCGTCGACGAACTCGACCGGGCCGAGGTCGCCTCGGCTGATCTGGTGGTGGTGCTCGGCGGCCCCATCGGCGTGTACGACGACGACCGCTACCCGTTCCTCGCCCCCACGAAGGACGCCCTGTCGGCACGACTCGCGGCGGACCGTCCCACGCTCGGGATCTGCCTCGGCGCCCAGGTGCTCGCCGAGGCGCTGGGGGCTCGGGTCGCCCCGACGGGCGGCGTCGAGATCGGGTACGCGCCCGTGGACCTCACGCTGGACGGGCGCACCTCACCGCTGTCAGCGCTGGACGGCGAGCCCGTGCTGCACTGGCACGGCGACGCCTTCGAGATCCCCCCGGGCGCGCGCCACCTCGCCCGCACGCCCGGCTTCCCGCACCAGGCGTTCTCGCGGGGCCGTGCACTCGGGCTGCAGTTCCACGTCGAAGCCGACCACCGTACGATCGAGCGCTGGCTGATCGGCCATGCGCACGAGCTGCACCACCGCGGCATCGACCCCCGCTCGATCCGGAGACAGGCGGCCGCGCACGGCCCCCGACTCGAGCACCGCGCGCGTACGGCGATCGGAACCTGGCTCGACGAGGTCGAGCCCGCGCACTGAGAAGGGGCCGGATCCCCCGCGGATCCGGCCCCTTCCCGTATCGTCACGCGGCGCGATGCAGCGGCACCGTCGGGAAGTCGATCGGCACGTCGAGCGCGAGGTTCACGTAGTTCGTGAACAGGTTGAGCGCCACCTGGCCGATCGTCTCGACGATCTCCTCGTCGCTCCAGCCCTGGGCGCGCACGGCGTCGACCTCGGCGGAGCTCACCTGCCCGCGCTGCTCGACCACCGCGAGCGCGAAGGTCAGCAGGGCCGCGGTGCGCGGGTCCTCCGAGGTGCCCTCCTGCGCCGCGGCGAGCGCGTCGGCGGAGAGCCCGGCCTTCTTGCCCAGCGCGGTGTGCGCCGCGAGGCAGTAGCCGCACGAGTTGCGGTTGGCGACGGCCACCGCGATCTGCTCGCTGAGCGCGGCTCCGAGCGAACCGCCCCCGTAGGCGCCGAACGCGCTCCACATGCTGGTCAGCGCGGCCGGGGAGTTCGCCACGGCCCGGAACATGGCGGGGACGGCGCCGAACGCGGCACCGATCTGGTCGAGCTGGTCCTTGACGGGTCCGGTGGCGGCGTCACGGTCGATGAGAGGGACGTTGGGCACGGGATGCTCCTTTGTTCGATCGGGCCGGGTGTCGACCCGCCCTCAGTCTTCTCGAATCCTCCGGACGATACGCATCATCCGGTCTTGCATTCACCGCAGATCGTCCAGAGAATGGAGAGGTGCCACCCCTCGACCGCCTCACACCCCTGCTCGATCGGTTCCGCGTGCGCACGCGGCTCTTCCACACCGGGCCCCTGTGCGGCACCACGGAGTTCGCGGCGAGCCGAGGACAGGGGTTCCTGCACGTGCTGCGCCGCGGCGAACTGGAGCTGACGTATCCGCGCGTCGACGGCGGCCGTGCGCGCGAGCGCATCACCCGCCCGAGCCTGCTGTTCTTCCCCCGCCCGCTCGACCATACGTTCCTCAACGCCCCGACCGCGGAATCCGACTTCGCGTGCGCCACGATCGACGTCGACGGTGGCGCCACCCACCCCCTCGTCCGCACGCTGCCGCCCGTGATCGTGCTGCCCCTCGACGAGGTCGCCACCCTCTCCCCCGCGCTCGACCTGCTGTTCGCCGAGGTCGACAACGTCCGCTGCGGTCGCCCGCTGCTCGCCGACCGCCTCTTCGAGGTCGTGCTGATCCAACTGCTGCGGTGGATGCTCGACCACCCCGACGGCCTCGCCCTGCCGCCCGGGCTGCTGCCGGGCCTCGCCGACGAGCGGCTCGCCCCCGCCCTGGTCGCGATGCACGAGGCCCCCGGAGAGGCCTGGACGCTGGAGGCCCTCGCCCGCCGCGCCGCCCTGTCGCGCAGCGCCTTCGCGGCCCGCTTCAAAGAGGTCGTCGGCCGGGCGCCGGGCGACTACCTCACCGAGTGGCGGCTCACGATCGCGCAGGAACAGCTCCGCGCGGGCATGACGGTCAGCGCGGTCGCCGCGGAGCTCGGCTACGCGAGCGCCTCCGCGTTCTCCCGGGTGTTCACGCAGCGTCTCGGCCACTCGCCGCGTGCGTGGCTGGGTCTCGCCGCGTAGCCTCAGCCGCCCGCCGACATCGTGGCGGTGAGTCCGGAGACGACGCGGTCGAGTTCGCCGTCCGTGAGCGAGGGGTGCACGGGGATCGACAGCACCTCGGCCGCGGCCCGCTCGGTCTCCGGCAGCTCCACGCCCTGCGCGTAGCGCGTGAGAGACGGCAGTCGGTGGTTCGGGATCGGGTAGTACACGCCCGTGCCCACGCCGTGCTCCTCGCGCAGCGCCTCGCGCACGCGGTCGCGCTCCCCCTCCGCGATGCGCACGGTGTACTGGTGGTACACGTGCTCCGCCCCCTCCGCGACCCGCGGCACGGTGAGCCCGTCGATGCCGTCGAGCGCGGCGTCGAGCACGGCCGCGTTGCGCTGCCGCTGCGCCGTCCAGGCCGCGACCTTGCGCAGCTGCACCCGGCCCACCGCCGCGTGCACCTCGCTCATGCGGTTGTTGTAGCCGACGATCTCGTTGGCGTACTGCGTCTCCATGCCCTGATTGCGCAGAAGTCGCACACGGCGGGCGGTGCCCTCGTCCGCACAGGCGACCATGCCGCCCTCGATCGCCGTCATGTTCTTCGTGGGGTACAGGCTGAACATCGCGAACGACCCGATCGTGCCGGCAGGGCGACCCCGCCACGACGCGCCGTGCGCCTGCGCGGCGTCTTCGAAGATCGCGAGGCCGTGCGCGGCGGCGACCTCTTCGATCCCGTCGACCAGGAACGGGTGGCCGTACAGATGCACCGGCATGACGCCCTTCGTGCGCGGAGTGACGAGTGCGCGCACGTGCTCCGGGTCGAGCGTGAAGTGCACGGGCTCGATGTCGGCGAACACCGGGGTGGCGCCGGCGAGCACGACCGAGTTCGCGACGGCGGCGAACGTGAACGACGGCACGATCACCTCATCCCCCGGCCCGACGCCCGCCGCGATCAGTCCCAGCAGCTGCCCGCTCGTCCCGGAGTTCACGGCCACGGTCGTGCGCCCGCGGAGGAACTGGGCGGCGAACTCCTCCTCGAACGCCGCGACCTCGGCGCCCTGCGCGAGCATGCCGCTGCGCAGCACCCGCTCGACCGCAGCCACCTCCTCATCGCCGATCAGGGGTTTCGCGGCGGGGATGAGCTGGTCGTGCATGGCGGTGTCCTTCGTCGTCTGGTCGGCTCGGGCGAGCCGGTCTGGAGGTGGAGGCAGGAATCGAACCTGCGTACACGGTCTTGCGGACCGCGACCTGGCCACTCGGTCACTCCACCGGGTCTCTACGGCGTCAGCTCCCCGGCGGAGAGTAGCCCTGGAGGAACCCGCCGAAGCGCCGCAGTGCATCCACCAGCACCGGCGCCTCCGGCAGGAACGCGATCCGCAGGTGGTCGGGCCGCGGCCAGTGGAACCCGCGGCCGTGCGCCAGGAGGATCCCTTCCGCGTCGAGCAGGTCGAGCACCAGACGCTCGTCGTCGAGCACCGGGTAGCGCGCGGGGTCCAGCCGCGGGAAGAGGTAGAGCCCGCCGCCCGCCTCCGTCACCTCGACACCGGGGATCGCCCGCAACGCGGCGGTGGCGGCGTCGCGCTGCACCGTGAGCCTGCCGTCGGCGGCGACCAGGGCGTCGAGCGAGGTGTCGTGCTCCAGTGCCGCGGTGATCGCGTGCTGCGCCGGCACGGAGGCGCACATGCGCAGCGAGGCCAGCAGCCGCAGTCCGGACAGGAACGGGTCGTCGGGCGCGAAGCCGCAGGTCACCGCCCACGCGGCGCGGTACCCGGCGACGCGATGGGTCTTGGACAGTCCCGCGAACGTCACGCACGGCTGATCCGACGCGACCGCCGCCATCGACAGGTGCGCGTGCCCGGGATAGACGACCCGGTCGTAGATCTCGTCGGACAGCAGCAGGAGCCCGTGCCGTCGCGCCAGCTCGGCGATGCCCTCCAGCGTGCGCCGGTCGTACACCGCGCCCGTGGGGTTGTTCGGGGTGATGACCACGATGGCCACCGTGCGCGGGCCGATCAGCGCGGCCATCGCGTCGAGGTCGGGCAGCCAGCCCTCCTCCTCGACGCAGGGGTAGTGCACCGCGGTGCCCCCTGCGAGCACCGTGGACGCCGTCCACAGCGGGTAGTCCGGACTCGGCACGAGCACCTCGTCACCGGGTTCGAGCAGCGCCTGCAGCACGAGGCCGACCAGCTCGGAGACGCCGTTGCCCACCGTGACGTCGTCGAGGTCCACCCGCGGGAAGCCCGTGCGCCGGGCGTAGTGCGCCGCGATCGCCTCCCTGGTCTCGACCAGGCCGAGCGACTCGGAGTATCCGTGCGCGTGCGGCAGGGCGGCCCGCAGCGCCTCCACGATCACCGTCGGCACCTCGAACCCGAAGGGCGCGGGGTTGCCGATGTTGAGCCGCAGGATCTCCTCGCCGCGGGCCTCGAGCTCCGCGGCCCGCGCGGCCACCGTGCCGCGCAGGTCGTACTGCACGCCGTCGAGCCGCGACGAGCGCCCGACGCGCAGCACCCCGGTCATCCCGCGGACTCCCGCCCCGCGACCGTGACGACCGCCGCGACATCGTCGGCCAGGCGCTGCAGGTCGTCGTCGTCGAGGTCGTGCACCGTGAGGCGGAGGTGGCGGGCGCCCGGCCCCCCGTGCTCGAGCGCGAAGTCTGCTCCCGAGCGCACGAGCCAGCCGCGCGCGGCGAGACGTTCGGCCGCGCGCGCGGCATCGTCGTGCGCGTCGAGCCACACGTTGAGCCCGGCCCCGTCGTCGGCCGCGATCCCGCGCTCGCGCAGCAGTGCGACGAAGTCGGCGTGGCGGGCGGCGTAGTGCGCGCCGGCCCTGGCGATCTGCTCCCGCACATCGGCATCGCGCAGCATGCCGGCGGCGAGACGCTGCATCACGTGACTGACCCACATCGTGCCGGGGCTCAGTCGCAGGGCCAGGCGTCCGGCCGTGACCGGGTCGGACGCCGTGACAGCGAGACGCAGGTCGGGTCCGAGGAACTTCGACACCGAACGGACCAGGGCCCAGCGCTCATGGGTGGGGGCGATGATGCTGGCGTAGGGCGTGGGGGCGAGCAGCGAGAAGTGGTCGTCCTCGATCAGCAGCACGTGCGGGTAGGGGGCGAGCACGGCGCGCAGTTCGGCCGCGCGCGCGGGGGTGATGCTCGCGCCCGTCGGGTTGTGTGCGCGGGGCGTGCAGACGATCGCGCGCACCCCGCTGTCGAGGGCCGCGCGCACGCCGTCGACCGTCATCCCCTCGGCGTCGACCGGGATGGCGACGGGGGCGTACCCCGCGAGCCGCGCGGTCTGGATGCTGGAGAGGAAGCACGGGTCCTCCAGCCCGACGCGGTCACCCTGCACGAGCGTCTGGGCGAGGAGCCGCTCGACCGCGTCGACCGCCCCCGCCGTGACCGAGAGCCGGAACGGGCGCGGGTGGTCTTCGGCGATCCACGTGGTCGCCCATTCGGCGAGCTCGGGGTCGATGACGGACTCGCCGTACAGCACGTGCTCCGGGCGCACGGTCGCGAACGCCGCGGCGAGGTCGGGAAGCAGCGCCGCCTGCGGGTTGCCGCTGCCGATGTCGCGCAGCACGGTGCCCGGCGTGAAACCCTCGTCGGGACCGGTCCCCGGGCCGAGCACGGTGGTGCCGGTGCGCCCGCCGGTGGCCGCGATGCGCGCGACGACGAGGGCCCGGTAGGCCGCCAGCACCGTGTTGCGGTTGACGCCGAGGCGCTCGGCGAGGGTGCGCACGGGAGGCAGCTGGTCGCCGGCGGCGAGGGCGCCGCGCTCGACGAGGTCGCGGATGCTGTCGGAGATCTCAGCGGCGGTCGACCCGGCGATCCGGTCGTGGAGGGGATCGCGCGAGTCTTCCGAGGCCATGCCTCGACCGTAGGCCAGATATTGACCTATGTCAAAGTCGGGCTAAAGGGCGGTCGTCCACCTCCACGCCGTCCTCCCGCTCCTCCTCACCGAGGTCGGTGACGTCGACCTCCGGGGCGTCGCCCTCGCCGTTGTTCGCCGTCGGCGGTTCACCGTGGAACCCGGTCGTCTCATCGCGTCGCTGATCGGACATGTCTCCTCCTCGGGGTCGGATGTCCAAGCATCGGCCGACCGGACCTGCGCGCACCAGCACCTTGACAGGACGCGCGAGCGTGCGGCACCCGCGCAGGTGGAGCCCAGGGAGGGGCGATACCGTGCAGGGGACCCCCGCACGATCACCGCGATCCCCCGACAGAGGACACGATGACCCACGGCACCCTCGCCCTCGCCGCCCCCCAGTCCGGATACGAGGGCTTCATCGGCTGGGTCCTCAGCCTGATCGAGTCGCTCGGCGAGATCGGCGTCGGGCTGGCCGTGCTCATCGAGACCTTCGTGCCGCCGATCCCCTCGGAGGCGATCCTCCCCGCCGCCGGCTTCCTCGCGTACGACGGACGCATGAGCGCGTGGGGCGCCTGGGCGGCCGCCACGATCGGCGGTCTCGTCGGGGCCTGGATCTGGTACGCGATCGGTGCCGCGATCGGCCGGGACCGCACACGACGCCTCGTCGGTCGCATCCCCCTGCTCGACCACGACGACTTCGACAAGGCGGAGGCGTTCTTCCAGCGGTGGGGTGGCCGCGCGGTGCTGCTCGGCCGGTGCGTGCCGCTGGTGCGCTCCTTCATCTCCATCCCGGCCGGCATCGAGCGCATGGCCCTGTGGCGCTTCACGCTCTACACGACCATCGGGTCGGCGGTGTGGAACGGCATCTGGATCGGCCTGGGCTTCGCGTTCGGCCCCGCGATCCGCCCGATCCTGGAGCAGTGGAGCGGCCTGCTCTCCGACATCGCGGTCGGCGCCATCGTTGTGCTGCTCGTGGTCTTCATCGCGCTGCGCATCCGGCGGCGGATGCGCGAGGCGGCCGCGCGGCGCGAGCAGGAGGAGGGGCCGGCCTGACGCCGACCCCTCCCGCCGTCAGTTCCCGGAGCGCACGCCCTCGAGCGACGGGTAGTCCGCGTACCCCTCGGCCGTGGAGCCGTAGAAGAGCTCAGGACGCGGCTCGTTCAGCTCCGCGCGGGTGCGCCAGCGCTCCACCAGGTCGGGGTTCGCGATCACCGGGCGGCCCGCCGCGACCGCGTCGGCCCACCCCTCCGCCACCAGCTCCTCCGCGGACTCCCGCGTGGTGGGCACGCCGAAGCCCGTGTTGACGATCAGCGGCGCGCCCGCCACCCGGCGGAGGTGCTGCACGAGGTCGCCCGACGGCTCGGCGTGGAGCACGTCGAGGAACGCGAGGCCGAGCGGCGCGAGCCCCTCGGCGACCGCGGTGTAGGTGGCCCGCACGTCATCCGCGTCGTCTTCCAGAACACCCTGGATGCCGTGCTGCGGCGACAGGCGGATACCCGTGCGGTCCGCGCCGACCGCGGCCGCGACGGCCGCCGTGACCTCGATCGCGAAGCGCGCGCGGTTCTCGGGCGACCCGCCGTAGCGGTCGTCGCGCACGTTCGACACCGGCGACAGGAACTCGTGCACCAGGTAGCCGTTCGCGCCGTGCACCTCGACCCCGTCGAAGCCCGCGGCGATCGCGTTGCGCGCGGCCTGCGCGAACTGCTCCACGACCACGGGGATCTCGTCGAGCGTGAGCGCGTGCGCGACGGGAAGGTCGCGCTTTCCCTCCGGCGTCCGGGTCTGGCCCGGGGCGGCGAGGGCGCTCGGCCCCACGACGCGCGGCTCACCCGAGATGGCGGGGTGCCCGACGCGTCCGCCGTGCATGAGCTGCATCACGATCGTGCCGCCGGCCGCGTGGACGGCGTCGGTGATGCGACGCCACCCCTCGATCTGGGCGGGGGTGACGATGCCCGGCTGACCCGGGTAGGACATGCCCTCACGGGCGGGCCAGGTGCCCTCGGAGACGATGAGGCCCTGCCCGGCCCGCTGGCGGTAGTACTCCTCCATGACCGGCGTCGGCACGCCGTCGGCGTCGGCGCGGGTGCGCGTGAGGGGCGCCATGACGACGCGGTTGGACAGCGGCAGGGCGCCGAGGATGGCGGGGTCGTAAAGAGTCACAGTGGGGACCAATCCCCGCAGCGCCCGCGGTATTCCCGCTCAGCCGCCGCCGAGGTCGGCCAGCAGGGTCGCGAAGTGGTCGAGGTCGGCGGTCGACCACTTCCGCAGTCGTTCGCCGATCCGCCCCTCGTAGCGGGAACGCGCGAGTGCCACCCGCTCCTGCGCGAGGGGCGTCGCCACGAGCCGACGGGCACGGCGGTCCTCCGGGTCGGGAATGCTCTCCACGAGTCCGAGCTGTTCGAGCTGCCGCACCTGCCGGCTGACGGCGGACTTGTCGGTCTGGAGCCGCTCGATGAGGGCACCCGCCGTCGCCGCCTTGCCCGACAGGATCGAGGTGAGCACCTGATAGCCGAGCGGCTGCAGCTCGGGGTGCACCGTCACCGCGGCCTCGCGCCAGGCGACGCGGATGCGGGCGATCAGTCGCCCGAGCTCGTGCTCGACGCGCACCACGGCGGCGTGATCGACGTCGATCTCCGACGACGCGGAGGTGTCGACGGCGCCCTCGCCGGGGGCGGGGTCGGACGGGGCACTCATGCCGCCAGTGTACGGCGAAGCCCCGCCACCTCCGGGGTGGCGGGGCTTCGGGCGGGCGTCGTCACACAGGGTGGTGCCGCGATGGTGGCGTGCTCCTTGTCCACCGTAGGGGGGACAGACACGGGCAGCGATGAGTGGCACGGTGGTCACACGTAACATTTTATCGGCGGGACTGAGAGGATGGACATCAGGTGATCAACCGAAAGAGCACCTTCACCGCCGCGTCGATTGTGGTCGCGTCGACCGTTGGGTTGATGAGCATCGCGTCGCCAGCGGCCGCCGACGACGATCCGACCCATGACGCAGCTACTCCCGATCACATCTCGTCCCTCGTTGAGAGGGCCGCAGATGCGGCTGGTGCTAGTGCCACACCCACCGGGACACCCTCGACGGTCGAGGTGGCGGTCCCCGACCATGCTTCCGACGGAATTGCAGTCCATACTCCCGACGGCTCGGAGTATGCCGTTTCTAGCCCCACTCAACTCTCGCTTGAAAGCGGCGTGGTCGCCGCTGACGGCAGCACTGTGTACGTGGGTAAGGACGGGCAGCCCGACGTGACGGTGGCACCGCTCAACGACGGCGTCCGAATCTCGACCGTGCTCTGGGACAAGACTCAGACCAGCACCTTCGATTATCGGTTGCCCCTGGCGTGAACGGGGAGATTCTTCAGGACGGCAGCGTGCTTCTCACTCGATCCTCCGTGGGTGATTTTGACGCAGTTTCCACCACGGTCGCCACCGTCGTCGGCAAGATCGAGCCCGCGTGGGCGATCGACGCGGATGGACGATCAGTGCCGACCGCGTATGCACTCGCTGACGGCGTTTTGAGGCAGACAGTCGACACCGCCGGAGCGAGGTTCCCCGTCGTCGCAGATCCAAAGTGGGGCTTCTCGGGGCCGCTACAGGTGCGAGTACGGTGGAACCGCGCAGAGACGGCCACCATCGCGAACGGCGGTTGGGGCTCGGCGGGAATGACCGGGGTGTGCGCGTCCGCCGGTGGGGCTCTCGCGGGTGCCGCCGGCGCTGCCATCCTCGGGGCTGGCTGCCTACTCACGAGCTCGCCCGCCATCGACACTGCCGGTGTGGCACAGAATTCGACGCCAAAGCGTTGCCTCGAGGGCTTCCTCACCTACGTTCCCGGGGTCAGCATCGTGGTGCCCTGGTACGGAACGTACGCATGCCGATGGCGGAGAACTCCTACCGAAAATCGCTACGCACGCGGATGCGGGTGCTTTTCTCGCCCGCACGCTCGGCGCTCTTCGCCGGGGCGCTCCTCGTCGCCGTCATCGGGAACATCCTCTACATACGCGATGACGGCGCGCCCGAATGGCTCGGAGCACTGTCGGTGAGCCCGATCTTCGCGTTCCTCTTCTGGGAACTCGCCACCGACGTGCGTCGACGACGCGATGATCGCGAGCGTGAAGAGCGAGAGCCGTAGCCCGACGACACCTCATGCCGCCAGTGTACGGCGAAGCCCCGCCACCTCCGGGGTGGCGGGGCTTCCGGCGGGCGTCGTCACACCTCCGACAGCAGCCGGAAGGCCTTCGACGCGGCCTCGATCTCGCGCGGCGTGAGCTGGTCGATCACGGCCCGCAGCCGGGTGCCGTACTCGCGACGGACCTCGGCGAGCGCGGTGCACGCCCCCGGGGTCGCGGTGAGCACCCGCAGCCGGCCGTCACGCTCGTCGGGGTGGGAGTCCAGCAGCCCCAGCTCCTCGAGCATCCGCACCTGGCGGCTGACGACCGACTTGTCCATGTCGAAGCGCTCGGCGAGCTCGTGCGCATTGGCCGACCCGGCCCTGTCGATGAACGTGAGCAGCTTGTACCCCGCCACCGGGAGCTCCGGGTGGACCCGGGCTGCGGATTCCTTCCACAGCGACCGGGTCCGCGCGAAGATCAGGTTGAGGTGCGCCTGCAGGTCGCTGAGCGCCGTGTCGACGTCGGCAGTGCCGACCGCGTCGGGGGCGATCATCTCAGCGCTCCCGCGTCCGATCCTCGCGCTCGAGCACGCCCACCGTTCCCGTGGTGGTCGCCGGCTCGGCCCGCGTGGTACGGATCGTGCCCGTGGAGAGCGAGGCTCCCACCTCGGCCTCCGACACCTCGATGACCGACTCCTCGGCCTGCTCGCGCAGCTGCTCCGCGGCGTTCTTGGTGGACAGCGGCTTGTTCTTGATGAACGCGATCGCGATGATCGAGATCACGGCGAGCGGGATGGCGATGATGAACGCGTCGGCGATGCCGTGGCCGTAGGCGCTCTCGACGATGGAGCGGATGGCGTCGGGCAGCTGGCCCACCTTCGGCACGTCGCCCGAGGCGAGGTGCTTCAGCGCGTCGACCTCCGCCTGACTCGACGGGGTGAAGCCCTCGAGCCCGTCCTTGACGTACGTCGCGACGCTCGAGGAGAGCAGCGATCCCATCACGGTCACGCCGATGGTGCCGGCGATCGTGCGGAAGAAGTTGACGTTCGACGACGCGGCGCCGAGCTGACGCGGATCGGTGTCGTTCTGCACGATGAGGGTGAGGTTCTGCATGACCATGCCGAGGCCGGCCCCGAGCACGAACATGTAGACGGCGACCAGGATGAACGGGGTGTCATAGCGCAGCGTGGACATGAGGCTCACGCCGACCGTGGCGAGCACGGAGCCCGTGAGCATCCAGCCCTTCCACTTGCCGAAGCGGCTGACCAGCTGGCCGATGATGATCGACGCACCCATCTGCCCGATGATCATCGGGATGGTCATGAGGCCGGACTCGGTGGGCGTGGCGCCACGGGCGAGCTGGAAGTACTGCGCGAGGAACACCGAGGTGGCGAACATCGAGACGCCGATCGCGATGGAGGCGATGACCGACAGCGTGAACGTGCGGTTGCGGAACAGCGACATCGGCACGATCGGCTCCTTCACGAAGAACTCGACCGCCACGAACCCGGCGATGGCGACGCCGGCGATCACGGCGAGCACGATGCTCGTCGAGGAGTCCCAGTCGAACTGGTTGCCACCCATCGACACCCAGATGAGGAGGCTGGACACGCCCACGGCCAGGAGCACGATGCCGAAGTAGTCGATCGACACCTTCGTGTCGCGCTGCGGCTTGGGCAGGTGCAGCGTGAACTGCAGCAGCACGAGCGCGACGATCGCGAACGGGACGCCGACGAAGAAGTTGGCGCGCCAGCCCCACGCGTCGGTGATGACGCCGCCGAGCAGCGGGCCGCCGATGGTGCCGAGGGCCATGATCCCGCCGACGACGCCCATGTACTTGCCGCGCTCGCGCGGCGAGATGATGAGGGCGACCGCGATCATGACCAGCGACATGAGCCCGCCGACGCCGATGCCCTGGATCACCCGCACGGCGATGAGCATGTTCGTGTCGGTGGAGAACCCGGCGATCACGGTGCCGACCGTGAAGAGGATCAGCGAGATCTGGATAAGCACCTTGCGGTCGACGAGGTCGGCGAGCTTGCCCCAGATCGGGGTGGAGACGGCGGTGGCCAGCAGGCTCGCGGTGATGACCCACGTGTACTGGGACTGCGTGCCGCCGAGGTCGGCGATGATGACCGGCATCGAGGTCGACACCACGGTGCCCGAGAGCACGGCGACGAACATGCCGACGATGAGGCCGGAGATCGCGGTGAAGACCTCGCGGGCCGAGCGCGTGGCGTCGGCCGGAGAAGAAGAGGTGTGTGACAAGGGGGAACGCTCCTGCGTAGAAAGTTGATCGAGATCAACCATACGCCGATGGTTGCGAAAACGCAACTATCCCGGGTGCCCCGTCCGCGTCAGCCGCAGAACGCCCCCAGCGACTCGTGCAACTGCTCCACGGCCTGGATCGTCTCCGGAGACTGGAGGTCTCCCAGTCCATCGATCTGATCGGCACCCGAGGCGATCACGTCCCCCAGGTGGCCGTCGATCCCGGCCGCCAGATCGTCGAGCGTCGCCACCAGCCGATCGCGCGCGGCATCCGCCTGCTCTGCGGTCGCCCCACCCTGGTCGAGCAGACCCTGGTACTGCGCGTAGGCGTCGTCGATCGTGGCGCACGCGCCCTGCACATCGACCCCGAGGGCGTCGCCGGCCGCCTGGGTGACCTGCGAGCAGCCCGCGAGGAGCCCGGCGGTAAGGAGGAGGGGGACGACGGCGAATCGGCGCATGACCCGAGGGTAACCCGGGCCACCTGGACCGATCCTGACCCGCCGCCCCCGCGGGGTCAGCCGCCCGACGGGTTGTCGAGCGGGCGCCCCTCGTCGTCGGTGGTCTCGCGCTCCAGCACCTCGTCCGTCGTCTCGCCGCCCTCGTCGGGAGCGCCACCCGAGGCGGTGTCGGCCTCTTCGTCGGCCCCCGGCGTGCCCTGCGTGTTCTGCGGATCACTCATGTCGTGCCTCCTCTGTCTGGTGCCCCGACGCTACGCGCGCGACCACGGCCGAGCGCAGGGGCTTGACCGCCGTCGCGCCAGGCCCCACACTCCCGCGAGCACGAGCCCGCCCGTCGAGCACCCAGGGGTCAGTCGGCCCAGAGCCGCTCGATCGGGACGGCCGCGCCCAGGATGCGCTCGGCGGCGCGGTGACCGGACAGCATCGCGGCCGACACGGTCGCGGGGTCATCTGTCCAGGTGGCCTCCCCGGCGAGGTGCAGCACGCCCCCGATCGGCGTCGCGAGATCGTCGTGGTCGGCGGTCGTGGAGCCGAGCGTCATGTACGCGTATGAGCCGTGCGCGAACGGGTCGTCCTGCCACGCGGTGCGGTGCACGGCCACCGGCTCCACGGCCCGGTCGCCGTACAGCCGCCGCAGCTGCGCCATGACCGAGGCCACGACCTGCTCGTCTGCCCAGTCCCTCGTCGCGGTCGCCGCCGGCCCCGCCGCGAAGGTCAGCAGCGTCGGACGCCCGTGCGCTGCGGTGAGGTCGTACCAGGAATGCCACCAGCGGCCCTCCGGGCCCTGCTGCCGGATGGCGTAGACGCCCTCGTCCCAGAACCGCTCGGGAAAGCGCAGGAACACCTTCTCGAACGCGTTCATGCGCAGCCGTCCGAGCGCGTCGGCGTTGGCCGAAGGCAGCGGGGGCACGATGTCGACCGCCCCGGAGTGGAGCACCCCGACCGGCAGCGTCACCACGGCGGTGTCGCCCGCGAACACGCCGCGCCCCGTGTGCACCAGCACCCCGTCGGTCCAGTCGACGCCCGTCACCACGTGGCCGAGCCGCACGTCGAGACCCTGCGCCAGCCGTTCGGGCAGCGCGCCGTAGCCGTCGGGGAACACGACCTCGTCGCCGTCGATCTGGTCGTCGTCGAGCCCGTGCGCCGCGAGGTCCTCGATCCACGCGCCGTACTGCTCCTCCGCGCGGTGCTCCAGATACTCGCGCACGCGCTGGGTGCGATCCGCATCCCAACCCTGCCGCTCCAGGGCCTCCTCCGTGGCCTCGCGGTACGAGGCCTCGGGCGCCGACGCCGCGATGACCTCGGGCAGGACGGCATCGACCGCGTGCACGTCGGCCGCGAAGGCACGGGCGGCCTCATCGGGCAGCCGCCGCCCGTCCACGCCGTAGTTCGCGATCGGACGACCGTCGACCTGGTAGCCGCCCACCGTGAACTCGACCGTGCGCATGCCGAAGGCCGCGGCCGCCGCCGCCACCGGGCTCCCGTCGACGCCGTGGATCCACGAGGCGCCGAGGTCGGTGGCGCCGTCCGTCCGATCCGTGTGCACGCGACCGCCGACGCGGTCCCGAGCCTCCAGCACGACCACCGTGCGCCCGGCGTCCTGCAGCAGCCGTGCCGCGGTCAGTCCCGCGACCCCGGCTCCGACCACGACCGTGTCGACCCGTTCCATGATTCCTCCCGCGGCGGGACATCGGCGTCCTCGCCTCGACGATACCCATCGCCGCCCGCCGCCACCGCCCCATCACCTCGACGGACGCCGGTCACCCCGCGTCCGGCGCCCGACGCGGGACCGCCGTGGTGGCGGGCGTCGCGTCGTCCGCGTCGTCTGCGTCCGCGCGAAGCCCGATGCCCCAGCTCGCTCCGCGCGCCAGCATCATGCCGAGCACGGACACGACCGCGAAGGTCAGCATCAGCAGCCGCGCCGAGCCGACCATGTCGGGCAGCGCCAGGTTCACGAGCACGCCCGCCATCGCCGCGCTGAAGGCGCTCGCGATGAGGAACACCGTGTTGACGGCGGCCGCCGCCTTCGCCCCCTCCTCCTCATCGCGCGTGCTGCCGAGCGCCGCGACCGTGAGGTGCGGGAATCCCAGGCCGATCCCCGCGCCGGCGACGAACAGCGTGACGAACCACAGCGCGACGACGAGTGCCGACGGCCCCTCGTGCTGGAGCAGCCCGTACGCGGCGAGCCCGAGCGCGACCGTGAGCGGGCCGACCGTGATGAGCACCCGCCGGGACCGGACCCCCGTGGCGTTCGCGGTGAACATCTGCGTGACGGACCACCCGAGCGACAGCGCCGCGCCGAGCAGCCCGGCGACGAACGGCATCAGTCCCCCGATCTCCTGCCCGAAGAGCGGGATGAACGCCTCCGTGCCGATCGCGAAGGCCAGCACCGCGACCGTCAGGTACACCCAACCGAGGGAGGAGCCGCGCACGAACGTGACCCGGGGGAGGATCCCGACGCGGCTGCGCTTCTCGTGCCGCACAAACCACAGGGCGAGCACGACGCCCACGACCAGCGCGACGCCCGTGCCGACACCCGCGGGCACGACGCCGGCGACCCCGACCGCCGCCACCCCGCCGGCGAGCAGCACCAGCGACCCCCACGGCACCGACTCGCTCGAGCGGGCACGGGCGGTCTGCGGCAGCGCGCGGACCACGACCAGTCCGATCAGCGCCGACAGGACGGCGAGTCCGACGAACGGCGCGCGCCACGCGTCGAGCTGCGCGAAGATCCCGCCGACGACGGGGCCGACGATGTTGCCCACGCCCCACATGGCCGACACGAGAGCAGCGCCGCGGGCCCAGAGCCGCTCCGGCAGGGCACGCTGGATGAGCGCATAGCCGAGACCGGCGAGCAGGCCGCCGCCGAGCCCCTGCACGGCGCGCCCGACGAGCAGCGCCGACATCCAAGGGCTCACCGCGCACAGGAGCGAGCCGAGGGCGAACAGCCCGAGCGCCAGCAGGTAGGCCCGCACGGCCCCCTGACGGGTGAGGATGCGGCTCACGAGCATCGCGCTCACGACCGACGCGAGCAGGAAGGTCATCATCGTCCAGGCGTAGAACTCGGCCCCGCCGATGTCGCCGACGATCGTGGGCAGGAGGCTCGTGGTGAGGTAGACGTTGCTCGCCTCGAGCAGCACGCCGCCGGCGAGCACGGCGGCGATCGGGGCGTAGCGACTGCTCAGCAGCTCGCGCCAGCTCCCGCTGACCGGTGTGGACGTCTGTGGTGAGGACATGAGCATTCCTTTGCAGCGTCGGCGGAGGTCGATCACCTCCGTGGCGCCGGTGCTCGGCGGCCTTCCGTCACGGTATGACCTCAAGTAATGTTGAGGTCAAGCGGCAGCGCCGCGCGGACCGGTTTGGAACCGGATGCGGCCGGGATGCGGATACCTCTTGTGACCAACGACAACGACATCATCCGTGACTCGATCACGTCGGCGGAGCGCTTCGCCGAGATCTTCGAGCGACATATCACTGCCGTCACCGCCTACGTCGCGCGGCGGGTCGGCCCCCACGCCAGCGACGACATCGTCAGCGAGACCTTCCTCGCCGCGTTCCGTCGGCGCAAGCGCTACGACATGACCAGGACCTCCGCGCTCCCCTGGCTCATGGGGATCGCGACCAAGGTGCTCGCGCAGCACCGGCGGGCGCAGGCCACGCACTGGCGCGCACTGCACGCCGCGTTCGGCGCCGGCGACGAGGACACGGTCGACGACCTCGACCGCTCGATCTCCCGGCTGGACGCCTCGGCCCAGCTGGAGGATCTGTTCCCCCGGATCGCCGCGCTGTCGGCCAGGGACCGCGAGGTGCTGTTCCTGCACGCCTGGGGCGATCTGACCTACCCGGAGATCGCCGCGGCGCTCGGCATCCCCATCGGCACGGTGCGCTCCCGGCTGAGCCGCATCCGCGCGAAACTCTCCGCGCCCCCACCGCCGGCACCCGCGCGCCTCGCGCACGCCCCCCGCTCGGCCACCACACACATCCGCTACGCAGAGACGGAGTCCGCTCATGGACATCTTTGACCAGGTCAGGGAGATCCGGCCCACCTATCCCACCTCCCCCCAGGCGCCCCGCCGGGCGCTGCACCAGGAGATCGCCCGCTCCCGGCGCTCGCGCCCCCTCCGCCGCATCGCGGTGGTCTCGCTCGGCGGCGCCGCCGTCGCCGCCGCCGTCGTGACCGCCATCGCCGTGGCGCCGCCCGGGGTCGTCAGCCAGCCGCAGGCCGCGTCGGCCGCCGAGTACCTCACCGAGACCGCCGCGTCCATCAGGGCCGCCGCGGCCGCGGCCCCCGCCTCGGAGACGACCGCGGTCACCATCACCACCAGGCACCTCGGGATGGTCGGCGGCCCGAACACCGTGTTCGCACCCTTCGGCGACATCCGCGCCGGAGCCACCGGCGCCGTCGTGTCGCAGTGGAGCGGCACGTACCGGCTCGACGCCGACGGCACCCTGCACGTCACCGACCAGATCCGCTTCCACTCCACCGACGTCTACGGAGACGAGGCCGCGGTGGCGACCGCGTGGAACGACTATTACGGCAGCACGGAGATCGGTCCCCTCGGCACGCCACCCGTGGCCGAGGACCCGCACTCGGCGGACTCGCCGCCGGAGACGCTCCCCGTGTCGCCCGCGGACTTCCCGCACGATCCCGCCGCCTTCCTCGAGGCCTGGACCCAGGGCATGAGGGACCTGATGGACGCGGAGATCGCCGAGTCCGCGGAACTCGTCGACGGCGACCTGGAGGAGAGCGGGATCCTCGACCGGACGTACGAGCGGTACGACGTGCCGGCCGCCGAGCACATGCTCTCCACGCTCGCCACCTCGACCCTGCTGCACACGGGATCGCCGGAGTACCGCGCGACCTTCCTCGAAGCCCTCGCCCTCGCTCCGGGCATCACGGTCGAGGAGGACTCCACGGCGGTCAAGGTGCTCGCCTACGCCTCCGACGAGCAGCGCTACCGGCTGTCGATCGACCCGGCGGCCGGTGCCGTCGTCCAGATCGACGAGTTCCTGCTGGCCGTGCCGGGACAGCTGTGGAACCGCCACACGAAGGACGACCCGCCCGTCGAGGTCGGCTCCGCCCCGTTCCTGCCCGACGGCATCCCCTCCCGGTCGAGCACGTTCCGCTCCGCTCCTGCGAGCTGAGCCGTCCTCGCCCCACGGCGCCCCTCCCCGGTCTCCGGTGGAGGGGCGCCGTCGTCGCCCCGCACCCGCGCAGACCTCATCTATTGTTGAGGTCGAGCGAAGGGAGCGCACGATGGAACCCGAAGACCTGCTTCCGATCGGCGAGGTCACCCGGCGCACCGGCGTCGCCCCCTCCGCGCTGCACTTCTACGAGCAGCTCGGCCTCATCTCGTCGACGCGCACCGCGGGGAACCAGCGCCGCTACCGCCGGCACATGCTCCGCCGCGTCTCGCTGATCGTCGTCGCCAAGCGCATCGGCATCCCGCTCAGCGAGGTGCAGGAGCTGTTCCAGACACTGCCCATCGACACGCCGCCCTCGCACGCCGACTGGCGCCGGGTCGCGAAGCTGTGGCGCACACAGCTCGAGGAGCGTCGCACCCAGCTGGAACACCTGCAGCGCGAGCTCACGGGGTGCATCGGCTGCGGCTGCCTGTCGCTCAAGGCGTGCCGCCTGCTCAATCCCGACGACACCCTCGGCGACGACGGTCCGGGCCCCCGCCGCATCTGACCGGGCACGTCGCGCTCGACGTTCGTCCAGCGCGGATCCGACGATCAGCCAGACCTCTGCGCCGGGCCGCCAGGCCGTCCGAACGGCGTTGTGCCGGTAACGAGTAACCCTTTACCTTCTAGACGGCACGCGGCCATCCGTGTGCCGTCCTCACGGTCGCGGGCTGTCCCGACAGCCAGGCGCGGGTGCGCGTCCGCGAGGGAACCGATCATCACGTCGTCGCACGGTGTCGTCGCGCCGGCGTGATCGACCAACCATTGAAGGGATACCCGTGGACTCCACAGCAGCAGTGCTCTCGCGACCACCCGGTCGCGTGCGCCGATTCACGAGCATGCTCCTGGCATCGCTCTTCGTCACCTCGGCACTGGTCGGGGTGAGCACGCTCGGAGGCCCCGCTCCGAGCGCCGAGGCCACCCAGAGCTGGGGCACGACGACGCTTCGTCAGACCAACCAGTTCTTCGCCTATGTCAACGCCGGCGAACAGCTCACCGGCGACATCTCGAAGCTCGTGCGAGGGGTCGGATCCCAGTCGGCCACGCTCCGGGCCACATCGCCGTCCGGTGAGACGTTCGAGTGCACCGTGGCCGCCGACGCGGTCGTCGGCACCGCCTGCACGTTCGGCACCCAGACGGCGGCGGTCAGCGGCATCTGGACGATCGACTTCGTCCGTCCCGTCGCCGACTCGCAGGCCGCCGCCGGCACCTTCCAGTGGAACATCACCGTCAGCTCGGGCGGCACGCCGATCCCCGGCCGCGTGTGGTCCGACGACTTCATCATGGAAGACACGGAACCGGCGACCTTCGACCTCTGGTACGTCGGCTCGACGGGCTACCAGTACCGGTCGACGTACTCGGACTTCCGCGGCATCTCGAGCCGGTTCCAGGTGAACCAGTTCGGCAACGTGCTGCCAGGGACGTGCACGCCGTACTACGGCAGCGCGGCCATGGGGGCGCCCACCGGCTCGGAGATCCCCGGCATCGAGCCGAGCGACTCGTGCGGTGTGCCGTACCACATCTTCTTCGAGATGCCCGCGGCCGACCTCCCCGCGTCGGCTTCTGCCGTGGACGGCAGCCACTTCGTGCTGCCCGCGCCGGAAACACCGGACATCTCCGGCTTCGCGTTCGCGCCCGCCGGCAACGACACGCGTGCCGGCACGTTCACCTTCACCACGAGCGGTCACGTCGGCTCGGTCGACCTCTGGGTCGACGCGGACGCCGACGGCTTCTACGGAACCGCGGGCGATCGCCTGATCACCGTGGCGGTCAACGGGGACGGCGTGCAGACGGTGTCCTTCGACGGACTCGACGCCTTCGGAGCACCGATTCCCGCGACGACGCAGTTCGCCGCGCGCGCCGGTATCTCCAAGGCGGGTGAGATCCACTTCGTCAACTCCGACATCGAGAGCCGCGGCGGCATCTCCGTGACCGCGATCAACGGCCCGGCGGCCGGGTCGTCCACCCTGTACTGGAACGACACGACCCTGGAGCTCGCGAATCACCGCACGGACTGCCTTCCGCCCGTGATGGACGGACGGGCGGGGACGGCGAGCGCTGTCCCCGGCGGCGTGCACGGCTGGCCCTGCGACATGAGCATCCAGCCCAACAACGCGAACAACGGCGTCGACGGCCCCTGGGGCGACGTGCGCCACATCGACGACTGGACCTTCACGCCGGTCGACGAGCAGGAGCAGATCATCGTCGCACCCGCGGCGAACTACACCGTGGTGAAGTCGTCCGACCCGGCCGACGGCGAGTCGGTCCAGTCGGGTGACGTGGTGACCTACACGATCGACGTGGCACAGGTGGGCAACGTCCCCGCGGACGCCACGCTCACCGACGACCTCGCGAACGTGCTCGACGACGCCGCGTACAACGGCGACGTCGCCGCCAGCACGGGAACGGTCGACGTGACCGGAACCACCCTGTCGTGGAACGGCACCCTCCCCGTGGGCGGGACCGCGACGATCACCTACTCCGTGACCGTCGACGACATGTCCGACCTGCCCGCGGGCGACTACAGTCTCGGCAACGTGGTCACCAGCCCCGGCTGTGCGACCGCGGACGACTGCTCGACGGTGCACCCGATCGGCGCGTACTCCGTGGTGAAGACCTCGGACCCCGCGTCCGGCACAACCGTGTCCGATGATCAGAAGCTGACGTTCACCGTCACCGTCACCGAGACCGGTCAGGGTTCCGTGGACGGCGCGACGCTGACCGACGACCTCTCCGACGTGCTCGACGACGCCACCTGGAACGACGACCTCGTCGCCTCCGCCGGCACGGTGTCCTTCGACCAGGACAGCGAGCAGCTGGACTGGTCGGGCGACCTGGCCCCCGGCGCCGTCGTGACGATCACCTACTCGGTGACCGTCACCGGAGACGGCGACCAGTCGCTGATCAACCAGGTCACCAGCCCCGGGTGCGCCTCGCCCGAGACGTGCGGCACGACGCACCTGTACGGCACCTACTCGGTGGTCAAGGAGTCCGACCCCGCGTCGGGCACCGACGTGGCCCCCGGTGACACCATCACCTACACGGTGACCGTCACCCAGGCGGGTACGGGCGCGGTCGACGCCGTGCTCACGGACGACCTGACCGGGGTGCTCGACGACGCCGTGTGGAACGGCGACCTGGCGGCCGACCTCGGCACCGCGTCGTTCGATCCCGCGACGAACGCCTTCACGTGGAACGGCACGCTCCAGCCGGGCGAGGTGGCCACGATCACCTACTCGGTCGGGGTCAGCGGCGCCGGAGACACCGACCTGCTCAACGTCGTCACCAGCCCGGGCTGTGCCACCGCCGACGTCTGCTCCACGGAGCACTTCGTCGGGGCGTACTCCGTGGTCAAGACGTCCGACCCCGCGCCGGGGACGGCCGTCGAGCCGGGGGACGTCATCACCTACACGGTGACGGTGACGCAGACCGGCAGCGGGGCGGTGCAGGACGCCGTCCTCACCGACGAGCTGCCCGAGGTGCTCGACGACGCCACCTGGAACGACGACGCGGAGGTCTCCGCCGGTGACCTCGAGTACGACGAGGACACGCAGGAGCTGAGCTGGACCGGTGACCTGGCCGTGGGCGACGTCGTCACGATCACCTACTCGGTGACCGTGACCGCCGCGGGCGACACCAGCCTGACCAACACGGTCACCAGCCCGGGCTGCCTCACGCCGGAGGACTGCACGACGAACCACCTCGCGGGTTCCTACTCCGTCGTGAAGGACTCCGATCCCGCCCCGGGCACCGACGTCGCCACGGGTGACACGATCACCTACACCGTGACCGTCACCCAGTCGGGCCTCGCCGCCGTGACGGGCGCGACGCTCACGGACGACCTGTCCGAGGTGCTGGACGACGCCACGTGGGACGACACGATCACCGCCACCAGCGGTGCCGCGACGTTCGACCCGGCGACGGCACAGCTCGCCTGGACGGGCGACCTGGTTCCCGGCGCCGTGGTGACGATCACGTACTCGGTCACCGTCGTCGAGGGTGGCGACACGACGCTCACCAACGTCGTGACCAGCCCCGGCTGCGAATCCGAGTCGGTGTGCACCACCGAGCACTACACCGGCACCTACGCCGTCGTGAAGAGCTCGGACCCGGTGTCGGGCACGACGGTCGCGGCCGGCCAGGTGATCGACTACACGATCACGGTCACGCAGGACGGTGCCGGATCGGTGGCCGCACTGCTGTCGGACGACCTGACCGGTGTCTTCGACGACGCGTCGTACAACGGCGACGTGGCGGCGAGCCTCGGCACGGTGGCGATGGACGGCGCGAACCTCACCTGGAACGCGACGCTCGCGCCCGGCGAGGTCGCGACGATCCCGTACTCCGTGACCGTCGGGGCGATCGGATCGGGTGACGGGCAGCTGCCCAACGTGGTCACGAGCCCGGGCTGCCAGAGCCAGACCGACTGCGCCACGGTGCACCAGGTCGGCGCGTACACCTTCGAGAAGACATCGGACCCCGCACCGGGACGGGTCGACCGCGGCGACGTGATCGACTACACCCTGACGGTGCGCCACACCGGCGTCGGACCGATCCCCGGTGCGCGGATCCTCGACGATCTGACCGCGGTGCTCGACGACGCCACGTACAACGACGATGCGGTCGCGTCCGCGGGGACCGTGACCCGTGACGGCGTGGACCTCACCTGGACCGGCGACCTCGTCGCGGGTGACGTGGTGACGATCACCTACTCGGTGACCGTCACGGGCAACGGTGATGGCGACATCGACAACGTCGTCACCACCGACGACCCGCGCGGCGGCTGCGCGGCCAACGAGCCGTGCCGCACCGAGCACGACGTGCCGCCGATGCCGGGCCTGGCCACCACCGGTGGCGAGCTGCCGGTGTGGTCGGTGCCGATCGCGCTCCTGCTCCTGCTGGTCGGCAGCGGCGTGTACGTCGTCGCCCGCCGTCGTCGGAGCGACATGAACGCCGAGTAGTGGACGGTGCTCGACGGGAGCGGGGTGGCCATCCGGCCACCCCGCTCTCGTCGTCTGCGGAGCCGCTTCGACGCATGCCGTGCGGCGTATGCGGGCCGGGTTAGCCTGAGGACAGCGATCGGCATCCGCCCTTGGCTTCCACAGCTCAAGGGCTCCCGATCGACAGGAGAGCATCATCTCTCTCACCCGAACCGCCTCCCCCGCCTCCGCCCTCGGCCCCGTCCGCCAGACCTACGCGGGCACCGCCGAATTCCCCCCGATGACACGGGCGTACCGCGACGTGCAGCAGGTGGTGAAGGAGACCGGGCTGCTGCAGCGCACCCCCGTGTTCTACTCGCTCGTCGGCGGCGCCCTGCTGCTGGCCCTCGCCGGCTGCGTCACCGGCTTCCTGCTGCTCGGCGACAGCTGGTTCCAGCTGCTCATCGCGGCGGCGCTCGGCATCGTCTTCACGCAGATCGCGTTCCTCGCGCACGAGGCAGCGCACCGACAGATCCTGTCGTCCGGTCCCGCGAACTTCCGCCTCGCGCGCATCCTCGCCGGGATCGTCGGCATGAGCTACCACTGGTGGGACTCGAAGCACACCCGCCACCACGGCAACCCGAACCAGGTCGGCCGCGACCCCGACATCGAGGTCGACACGATCTCCTTCCTCGAGACCGATGCCGCGCAGTCCCGCGGCCTCGTGCGGCTGATCACCCGCAAGCAGGGCTGGCTGTTCTTCCCGCTGCTCACGCTCGAGGGCCTCAACCTGCACTACATCGGCCTCAAGCACCTGCTCACCCGCAAGAACGTGAAGGGCCGCTGGATCGAGCTGTCGCTCATCGTCGCCCGGTTCGCGATCATCCTGATCCCGGTGTTCCTGATGCTGCCGCTCGGGATGGCGTTCGCGTTCCTCGGGGTGCAGCTCGCGGTGTTCGGCGTGTACATGGGCGCGTCGTTCGCCCCGAACCACAAGGGCATGCCGATCATCGCGCCCGACGCCAAGCTCGACTTCTTCTCCAAGCAGGTGCGCACCTCGCGCAACATCCACGGCGGCCGCTGGGTCACCTGGCTCATGGGCGGCCTGAACCACCAGGTCGAGCACCACCTGTTCCCCAACATGTCGCGCCTGCACCTGGCGAAGGCGCGGGAGATCGTGCGCGACTACTGCGCCGCCAACGGCATCGCGTACACCGAGACGAGCCTCGTGCGCTCCTACGCGATCGTGATCGACTACCTCAACCGGGTGGGGCTCGCCGCGCGCGACCCATTCGACTGCCCCGCCGCCGCCCAGCTGCGCCGCGCCTGACCGCCGCCCGCAGACCGGGGGTGCGGTCGCGGCACGGGAGAATGGACTCCATGTCCGCGCGTTCTCCCCAGCGACTGCTCTCCTCGGTCCGCCGGCTGCTGCACACCGACCCGTCGAGCGTCGCGCACACCGAGGCCTTGCCCGTCATCGACGAGCGCACCGTGCCGCGCGTGCTCGACCTCGCGACCCGCATCGGCGAGTCGATGTTCGCGGTGGGGGCGTCCGCGCACGAGGTGACCCTCGCGATCACCCGCGTGTGCGAGGCCTACGGGCTCAAGGGCGTGCAAGTCGACGTCACCTACAACTCGATCACGGTGTCGTTCCACCTCAGCGGGGAGGTGTGGCCGGAGACCCTGGTGCGCGTGGTGCGGGTCGCCGCCCCCGACCACGCCAAGCTGCAGCGCGTGCAGGCCCTGGTCGCCGACATCGACGCCGGGCTCGACCTGGAGTCGGCCCGCACCGCCTTCCGCGTGATCCGGCGGATGCCGTTCCGCTACCAGCAGCCGGTCGTGATCGTGGCCCGTGCGCTGCTCGCGGTGGGCGTGAGCATCATGCTGGGCGCCTCCCCGATCATCGTCGGGCTCACGTTCGTCGCGGCCCTGTGCGCCGCGCTCACCCAGGCCGGGCTCGCGCGGCTGCGGGTGCCCCTGTTCTTCAGCCAGATCGCGGGCGGGTTCGTGACGACGGTCGTCGCGGTCGCGGTGTCCGCGCTGGGCAGCGCCGGCGTCGAGCCCTTCGTGGGCATCCGGCCGTCGATCATCGTCGCGTCCGGCATCGTGCTCATGCTCGCCGGACTCACCGTGGTCGGTGCCGCGCAGGACGCGATCGACGGTTTCGCGCTCACCGCGGGCGGTCGCATCCTCGACCTCACGATGCAGACCCTCGGGGTCGTGATCGGCATCCTCGTCGGACTGGAGCTGGGCGGCGTGCTCGGCTTCACGATGGGGCTGCCCGACGACCCCGCCCCGTTCGGGCCGCTGCTGAACCAGTTCGCCGGTGCCGTCATCATCGCGGTCGCCGTGGCGGTGTTCAACGGCGCGGGACTGCGGATCATCCTGGTGAGCGCGCTGCTGAGCGCCCTGACGCTCGCCGGGTACGCGGGCACCGTGGCGCTGCACCTCCACCCCGCGGCGGCGAGCGCGGTCGGCGCGCTGCTGGCGAGCTTCGTCGGCATGCTGATCGCGCACAACCTGCACGTGCCCTCGGTCGCGGTGACGACGGCCGCGATCGTGCCGCTCGTGCCCGGGGTCGCGGTGTTCCAGGGGCTGCTGGAGATGGTGCACGCGGCGGGCACCTCCGCCGGGATGCTCGCCACGGGCGGCTCGCTCATCGACGCCGCGGTGATCGGCATCGCGCTCGCCTCCGGCGCCTCCCTCGGCCTCTACCTCGGCACCCCCGTGCGGGCGACCCTCGCGGGCGTCGCGAAGACCAGGGCGCGCGTGCGGCGCTGACGCGGGCGCGGCTCAGGTCGCGCGAGGGGGCGCGGTGAGGTCGAGCGCCCACTCGTTCACGGTGAGGTCGGCCCCGCGGAACCGCTCGGTTGCCACGCCCACGAGCTCGAACCCGCCGCGGCGGCACACCGCGTTGGAGGCCGGGTTGTCGACCGCGGGGAACGCGAGCAGCAGCCTCCGGCCCTCGTGGTGCTCGCGCGCCTCCGCGACGAGGAGGGACAGCGCCCGCGCGGCGACCCTTCGCCCCTGCGCCGCGGGCAGCACGAACCACCCGGTCTCCCACGAGGGGCCCGCGCTCCCCTCGACCTTCCACCGCCCGATCGAGCCGAGCGGCGTACCGCTCTCGTCGACGATCGCGAACATCCGCGCCTCGCCGTCGCGCTGCAGCCAGAGGTACCGCTCGTGACGCGCCAGGATCTCCTCCTCGCTCTCCGGTCCGTTGAGATGCGCGGTCATCTCCGGGGTGTTGGCGGCGTGCAGCAGCGGCAGGTCGGCGGGCGACCACGGCCGCAGGGCGAGGGTGTCCATGCGGGGAGTCTGCCGTCGACCTCCGACATCCGCGACCGATGTCGGAGGTCGCGCCTACCGTCTCCCGCATGCCAGATCCCGTGCCGACGTGGTGGGCGAGACGCCAGTTCTCGCGCGGTGCCGCCGTGCCCTACGCGGTGGGCACCTACCGGTCGGCGTGGTCGGCGTATCCCGAGCTCGTCCGCCAGTACCACCCCGAGCTCAACCACGGCATCGCGCTGTCGCAGGTGCCGCTGGCCGCCGACGTGCTGCTGTGCTGGGAGTGTCCGCTCGGGCACCGGTTCGCGGCCACCCCGACCGAGCAGCGCGAACGACCGGGGCGCGTGCGGCGGCGTTCGTCGTGGTGTCCGGAGTGCTCCGCGCTCGCCCGCCCGCAGCCGGTGGTGCTGGGCGAGGCTCGCGCGCTGCCCGCCCGCCCGAAGAAGCCCGCACCCGCGCTGTGCACGAAGACCCCCGACCTGCCGAAGGGCACCCCGTTCCTCAGCGCGTGCGCGCCGAAGCCCGCGTCGGCGGCCGAGGCGAAGCTGCGCGCGATGCTGCGCGACCGGCTGGAGTTCACCGATGGCCTCAACGCGATCAAGGTCGTGCGGCCGTTCTTCCGGCACACCGAGGTGTGGCCCGACATCCTGCTGCCCGAGCTGCGGGTCGCGATCGAGTACGACTCCGTCGGCCGTCACGGGCTCGAGCACGTCGGCACGCGCGAGGAGGCCGATCGCCGCAAGGACCGCGCGGTGCGGGGCGCCGGCTGGGAGGTCGTGCGGCTGCGCACCGGTCCGCTCGAATCCCTCGGCCCGTACGACGTGCAGCTCACGGGGCTCGGCCGGGTGGCGATCGATCGGCTCGTCGAGCGGCTCCGCGAGATCCGGGGCCCGCTCCTCGTCGACCCGTATCTGCGCGCGTGAGCGCCGCGCTCCCCCGGCGACGTCCCGCGCTTGGTAGCCTGACGACCACCCCGCCCCCACCCCGAAAGGCCGCCCCGATGCTCGGCGAGACCGTCACCCTGAACGCCGAGCGCGGCGTCACGCTCACCTGCTACGTGCAGCCCGTCGACGGCGAGTTCGCCGGGGTCACGGCGCGCCCGGCCGTGCTGATCCTCCCCGGCGGCGGCTACCAGTACTGCAGCGACCGGGAGGCGGATCCCGTCGCCTACCCGTTCCTCGCGGCGGGGTATCAGGCGTTCGTGCTGCGCTATTCGGTCGGCGATCAGGGAGCCTGGCCGCGCCCGCTCGACGACTACGAGCAGGCGATGGCACAGCTCACGGCGAACGCCGACGCGTGGCACCTCGACCCGACGAAGATCGCCGTCATCGGGTTCTCCGCCGGCGGGCACCTCGCGGCAGTCGCGGCGACCGTGGCCGAGCACCGGCCCGCCGCCGCGATCCTCGGCTACCCGGTGATCCTGCCGGAGATCGCCGACCGCTGCCGACCGGGCATGCCCTACCCGGCGGAGCACGTCACGGCCGACACCGCCCCCACCTTCCTCTTCCACACGCGCGACGACGACGTGACGGTCGTGGAGAACACGCTCACCTTCGCCTCCGCGCTGGCCGGAGCCGGAGTGCCCTTCGAGGCCCACGTCTACTCGTACGGTGCCCACGGTTTCTCGACCGGGGCGGCGCACCTGAACCCGCGCCCCCTCACGCCGCGCGGCCGGAGCTGGGTTCCCGAGAGCATCGCGTGGCTCGACGAGACCCTCGGTGCCCTCACCGCCTCCGGCATCGGCGAGCCGCGACTGTCGTCCGATGGAGCGACGGGCGGGCCCACACCCGCGTGATTCCGGGACTGGCCGAACGGTCGAGTCCGCACTTCCTCCGGGATGTTGAACCGCGGGTCCAGGCGCGCGCTTGACTCGGCGTCATGACACACAGCGCCAAGCAGGACTTCGGTGACTTCGTCGCCGAGCACCGCCGCGGGACGGGGCTCACGCAGCGGGAGCTCGCGTCGATGCTGCACGTGACCGAGTCCGCGGTGTCGAAGTGGGAACGCGGACTCTCCTACCCCGACATCAGCCTCCTCCCGGCCCTCGCCCGCGAGTTGGACGTCGGGTGCTGCTGGCGATCGTCCTGGTGTTCACGCCGATCTGGCTCTCGCTGCCCGCTGTTCCGGCGGCGGTCCGGCAGCTGAACGCGCTGCTCACGCTGGTCGTGGGCACCGTCGCGATCCTCCTGTTCCTGCTCATCCTGCTCGCGGCGCTCGGCCGGGCCGACCGCTGGGCGACCGTCGCCGTCCCGATCGCCGCGATCGCGCTGATCCCGGTCTGGATCGCGGCGCTGGTCATCCGCTACCTCCCGCTGAACGGACTCGGGATCGCCGCGATCGTCACGGCGACCGGCGCGGTCGCGACGCTCGTGCTCGATCCGGCGATCACGTCGATCCTCGGCGAGCCCGCCCCCCTCCCGGCCGATCTGTCGCGCTGGCAGTCCGACACGATCGACGCGAACGTGCTGTTCCTCGTGGTCGCGGGGCTGGTGGTGGTGAGCGCCGCGCTGGGCGTCACCTCCGTGGTCCAGGCGTGCATCACGCGGGCCGAGGCCAGGGCGCTGCGCACGCCATCGGGTCGGGTCTGACGCGGAACTACTCGGACGCGGACCCGCGGGCGGAGGGTGCCGTCCGTCCGCCCGCGGACTCGTCCGGCGGTGTCGCCTCGACCGCAGCGTCCGCGGGGTCGGCAGGGATCTCCCGCACCCGGCGCAGCGCCGAGAGCAGGACGTAGCCGAGCTGCGCGGCGAACACCCCGGCGCACAGCACGATGCACGCCTCGACTCCCACCCCGGCGGCGACCACGGCCCCGAGCGCCGCGCCGACCGGGCGGGCCCCGTACGTGGCGACGACCAGCACCGACGACACCCGGCCGATCATCGACACCGGGGTCACCGCCTGACGCAGCGACGTCGTGCCGATGGTCCACAGCACCGGCCCGAGCCCGAACAGCAGATACGCCGCGAACGCGAACGCCGGCGCCGGCACCCACAGCGTCGCAGCCATCAGGAGTGCGGCGGCGAACCCGCCGAGCGGCCCCAGCATCGTCAGGGCGCCGAGCGCGAACCGTCGCGACAGCACCGGGGCGAGCAGTGCGCCGATCACCATGCCGCCGCCGTACACGGCCATCGCGGCGCCGACCGTCGCGGGGGTCATGCCGAGGCGGTCGAGCGCGTAGACCACGAACACCGACTGCAGCTGAAACCACCCCACGTTGAACACGAAGGAGGTCACGATCATCGGCCGCAGCAGCGCATGGGAGAACGCGAAGCGCAGTCCCTCGCCGATGTCGCGCCAGGGTGTCGTGCGGGGTGCGGCCACGCGGGCGGGGATGTCGGTGCGCGCGAGCACGGCCAGCGCGGCCAGGCAGGCGACGGTCGCCACGACGAACGCGGTGTCGGCGCCGCCCAGCGACACGATCGCCCCGGCGACGGCCGGCCCCCCGATGAACGCCGCACTGCGCCCGAGCTCCAGCCACCGGTTCGCGTCGACCAGGCGATCGCGCGAGACGGTGCGCGGAACGGCGGCGGGCACGGCGACGCTGATGCCCATGGTGCCCACGGCTCCCGCGAAACCGAGGGCCAGCAACGACTCGAAGCGCAGGGCGTCGAGGGCGAGGAGGACGATCACCGCCACGAGCGTGCTCGCGCGCAGCGCCTCGGACAGCAGGAGGAGCCGGCGCGGGGACGAACGGTCGACGAGGAGCCCGAACGGGATGGCGAGCAGCAGGAACGGGAGGGTCTGCGCGACCTGGAGCAGCGCCGTGCCCGCGGCGTCGGCGCCCAGCAGCAGCACGGCTGCGAGCGGGACGGCCACCAGGGCGATCTGCTCGGCGAACTGCGTGAGGACGCTCGACCAGGACAGTCGCGTGAACGCCGGAGGCAGCGGAGGGCGGGGGACTCGCGGGTGCATCCCCTCAGCCCAGCAGTCCGCCGCCCGGAGTTCTGGCGGGTATCGGACGCGGCATTTCCCACGGCGGCCGCGGATAGGTTGGGAGTCCCACCCGGAAGGACGCCTATGACCCCCGTCGTCACTGCCCTCGACCATGTCCAGCTGCCCGCGAAGAACCTGGACGAGGCCATCGGCTGGTACTCGGACGTGCTCGGTTTCCGCGTGCTCACGCACTACGGGACCTACGCCATGCTGCGCCTGGACCCCGGCCTCGACCTCATGCTCTGGGAGGCGGCGGAGTACACGCCGATGCGGGTCACCGTGGACGGCGACACGAAGCCGGCCCTCTTCCTCAAGACGGAGCGCTTCGACGACCTGGCCGCGCGGCTGCGGGCGTCCGACACGCGGATCGCCAGCATCGAGGACCTGGGCTTCGCGCGGTTCCTGAAGTTCTCCGACCCGAGCGACAACTTCCTGGGCGCGATCGCGTTCGCGGGGGACCCCGCCAACGGCAGCGAGAGCGGAACGTCCGCGGGCGCAACGTCGGAGTGAGCGCGAGCCCCGGCGAGTGAGCGCAACCCGCTTGCGCGATCTTGCAAGGACTTGCGTACACTGAGCGCATGTCGAAGCGTCTGGCAGAGGTGGCCCGCAAGGTCGGCGTGAGCGAGGCGACGGTCAGCCGCGTGCTCAACGACAAGCCCGGGGTCTCGGACGCCACCCGGCAGGCCGTGCTCACGGCGCTGGACGTGCTGGGCTACGAGCGGCCCACGAAGCTGCGCGGCGAGCGGGCGCGCCTTGTCGGTCTTGTGCTGCCGGAGCTGCAGAACCCGATCTTCCCCGCGTTCGCCGAGATCGTCGGCGGTGCGCTCACCCAGAACGGCTACACGCCCCTGCTCTGCACGCAGAACGCCGGCGGGGTCACCGAGTCCGACTACGTGGACCTGCTGCTCGCCCAGCAGGTGTCGGGCGTGGTGTTCCTCGGCGGCAACTACACCCAGGCCGACGCCGCCCACCAGCACTACGAGCGGCTGCGGGCGGTGAACCTGCCGACCGTGCTCGTGAACGCGCGCGTGCCGGAGCTGCCGTTCCCCACCGTCTCCACCGACGATGTCGCGGCCGCGGAGCAGGCCGTGCTCCACGTGCATCAGCTCGGGCACCGGCGCATCGGTCTGCTGCTCGGGCCGGACGATCACATCCCCTCGCGCCGCAAGCTCGACGCCGCCCGCCGGCTGCTCGACCAGCTCGGCTCTCCACTCAGCGACGAGCTCGTGGCGCGCGGCCTCTACTCGCTCGAGTCGGGCCAGGCGGGGGCCGCGCGACTGTTCGCCGCCGGAGCCACGGCCCTGGTGTGCGCGAGCGACCCGATGGCGCTCGGGGCCGTGCGCGCCGCCCGCCGCGCCGGGCTGTCCGTGCCGGGCGACGTGAGCGTGGTCGGCTTCGACGACTCGGCGCTGATGAGCTGCACCGAGCCGCCGCTGACCACCGTGCGCCAGCCGATCGAGTCGATGGGCCGGGCCGTGATCGAGCTGCTCCTCGCGCAGATCGCGGGCACGCCGCAGGCCGCCGACGAGCTGCTGTTCGAGCCCGAGCTCGTGCTGCGCGCCTCCACCGGTCCGCTGCACTGAATCGGCGGCGTTCCGCCGCTCCTCCCCCCGCGGGCTCCCCCGGGGGCTTTCGCGCGCCCTGGAGCCCTTTCTGTTTTTCATTTTTTTGTCCTGTTCTTGCGTTAATCCCTTCGGAAAGCTACATTCAACTCATCATCGTCGATGAGGAGACCCGTGGACACCGACGTTCTGCGCAGCACCGCCCCCGCTTCCCGGCCCGTCCCCCCGACGGACGAGGGCTGGTGGCGCACCGCGGTGATCTACCAGATCTACGTGCGCAGCTTCGCCGACGGGAACGGCGACGGCATCGGCGACCTCGCCGGCGTCCGCTCCCGCCTCGGGTATCTGAAGAGCCTCGGCGTGGACGCCCTCTGGTTCACCCCCTGGTACCGCAGCCCCCTCGCCGACGGCGGCTACGACGTGCAGGACTACCGTGCCATCGACCCGCGCTTCGGCACCCTGGAGGAGGCCGAGCTGCTGATCGCCGAGGCACTGGAGCTCGGCATCCGCACCATCGTCGACATCGTGCCCAACCACATCTCCGACCGCCACGAGTGGTTCCGGCAGGCACTGGCCGCCGGCCCCGGCAGCCCGGAGCGGGAACGGTTCTGGTTCCACCCCGGTCGCGGCGCCGACGGCTCCGGCATCCCCACCAACTGGGTGTCGAGCTTCCAGGGCGAGACCTGGACGCGCACGCGCAACGCCGACGGCACACCGGGCGAGTGGTACCTGCACCTGTTCACGCCGCAGCAGCCCGACCTCAACTGGAACCACCCCGACGTGCGCCGTGAGCACGAGGAGGTGCTGCGCTTCTGGTTCGACCGCGGCGTCGCCGGTGTGCGCATCGACTCCGCCGCCCTGCCGGCGAAGGACCCCGCGCTGCCCGACCTGCCCGCAGGCTCCGCCCCCGCGGAAAACCACCCGCACATCGACCGCGACGAGCTGCACGACATCTACCGCGAGTGGCGGGCCGTGGCCGACGACTACGCCGGAGAGCGCGTGCTCGTCGGCGAGGTGTGGCTCGACGACGCCGAGCGCTTCGCGCGGTACCTGCGACCCGGCGAGATGCACACGGCGTTCAACTTCGGGTTCATGACCCAGCCGTGGGACGCCGCGGCCATGCGCGCCTCCATCACCCGCACCCTCGCCGAGCACGCACCGGTCGGCGCCCCCGCCACCTGGGTGCTGTCGAACCACGACGTCACGCGTCCCGTCACCCGCTACGGGCAGGCCGACTCGTCGTTCGCATTCGAGCGCAAGCGCTTCGGCACCGCGACCGACACCGCGCGCGGGCTCCGGCGAGCGCGCGCCGCAGCCCTCCTCGTGGCGGCGCTGCCCGGCAGCCTGTACGTGTACCAGGGCGACGAGCTGGGGCTGCCCGAGGTGGAGCTGCCGCTCGACGCGATCGAAGACCCGATGCACTTCCGGTCGCACGGCGTCGACCCCGGCCGCGACGGGTGCCGGGTGCCGCTGCCGTGGGCGGGCGACGCGAGCCCGTACGGGTTCGGCGGCGCCCCGTGGCTGCCGCAGCCCGCCGACTGGGCCGGGCTCACGGTCGACGCGCAGGAACTCGACCCCGCGTCCACCCTGCACCTCTACCGCGCGGCCATCCGGCTGCGCCGCGAAGTGCACGACCTGGCGAACGGCGAGCTGTCGTGGCTCGAGCTCGGATCCGACGTGCTCGCGTTCCGCCGCGGCGACGACACCGTCAGCATCACCAACCTCGGTGCGACGCCGATCCCGCTCCCCGCCCACCACGCGGTGCTGCTGTCCAGCACGCCGCTCGACGGCACCCTGCCGGCCGACGCCACCGCGTGGCTCACGTTGCGCCCGGCGCGCACCGGTCGCGCGCCCCACTGACCCGCACCACCCGATCCGCATCACATGGAAGGACAGACGATGAAGTCACCGAAGAAGGCCCTGGTCGCTGGGATCGCCGTGCTCGCCACGGCGGGCGCACTGGCCGGATGCTCCGCGAACGACACCGGTTCCGGCTCCGACGGCAGGCTCGAGCTGCGCGTCGCGACGTTCCCGCCCGGCGCCGACGCCGCCGCGTACGACGCGTTCGCCGCCCAGGAGAAGCAGTTCGAGAAGGAGCACCCCGACATCGACATCATCGGTGTCGAGTACGAGTGGGAGGGCCCGACGTTCGCCGTGCAGCTCGCGGGCGGCAGCCTCCCCGATGTGTTCACCGTGCCGTTCACCGACTCCAAGACGCTGCTGGAGAACGGCCAGCTCATGGACGTGACCGACGCGATCGACGAGCTCGGGTACACCGACAAGTTCAACCCGATCATCCTCGAGGGCGTCACGGGCGACGACGGCAAGATCTACGGCTTCCCCCGCCAGGCATACGCCGCCGCGCTGCACTACAACCGCGACCTGTTCGAGCAGGCCGGCCTCGACCCCGACGACCCGCCGCAGACGTGGGACGAGATCCGCGAGGCCGCCAAGGCCATCACCGACGCCACCGGTAAGGCCGGCTACGCGCAGATGGCGATCAACAACACCGGCGGCTGGCAGCTCACCTCGCAGACCGTTGCGCGCGGCGGCCGCACGCAGACCGACAACGGCGACGGCACCGCCGAGTCCACGATCGACAACGACGCCACCAAGGCCGCCCTCCAGTTCCTCCACGACGTGAAGTGGGAGGACGGGTCGTTCGGCTCCAAGGTCGACCTCGACTGGGGCACCATCAACCAGGAGTTCGCCGCGGGCAACATCGGCATGTACACCTCGGGCTCCGACATCTACACCGCCCTCGTGCGCGACTTCGGCATGGACTCGGAGATCTACGGCATGACGGTCGTGCCGATGGAGGGCGACGACCCCGGCACGCTCGGCGGCGGCGACATCGCGGTGATCAGCCCCACGGTCGACGACGCCACCAAGGACGCCGCTGTCACCTGGATCGACTGGTACTACATGCAGAAGCTGATGGACGAGGACGCGGCCGTGCAGGACGCGAAGACCCTCGACGAGTCGGGGCAGGCCGTTGGTACCCCGCTGCTGCCGGTGCTCAGCCGTGAGCTGTACGACGAGTCGCAGGTGTGGATCGCGGACTACATCAACGTTCCGGTCGACCAGATGAAGCCGTTCAGCGACCGCATCTGGGAACAGACGCCCGTGGGCGAGCCGAAGGTGAAGACCCAGGAGGTCTACGCGCTGCTCGACGCGGTGGTGCAGACCGTGCTCACCCAGCAGGACGCCGACATCGACGCCCTGCTCGCCCAGGCGCAGACCGACGCCCAGGCGAAGCTCGACGAGTAACGCTCCATGACGATGACGCTCCCCGAGCAGCGGGCGGCGGCGGACACCCCTCCGCCGCCCGCTGTGCGCCCGACCCGTCGCCGCTCGCCGCTCACGTGGCTGCGCGGCGGCGGGCTCGCGAACCTCGTGTTCGTGCTGCCGATGCTGTTCGTGTTCGTGTTCTTCTCGTGGTCGCCGATCGTGCAGTCCGTGATCATGAGCCTGCAGAAGACGAACCTGATCGTCTCCGAGTGGGTCGGGTTCGACAACTACCTCGCGGTGATCGGCGACCCGGAGCTCGGGCGCGCCGTGCTCAACACGCTCTGGTTCGCGGTGCTCGCGCTGCTGTTCGGCTTCCCGCTGCCGCTGCTGATGGCGGTGCTGATGAGCGAGGTGCGCCGCGGCAAGGGCATCTACTCCGCCCTCGCCTACCTCCCTGTCGTGATCCCGCCCGTCGTCGCGGTGCTGCTGTGGAAGTTCTTCTACAGCGCCGACCCGTCCGGCGTGTTCAACACCGTGCTCGGGTGGGTGGGCATCCCGCCGCAGCCGTGGATCCAGGACGCGGTGCAGGCGATGCCGTCTCTCGTGCTGGAGGCCACCTGGGCCGGGGCCGGCGGATCGATCATCATCTACCTGGCCGCGCTGCTCGGCGTGCCGCCTGAGCTGTACGACGCGGCAGAGGTCGACGGTGCCGGCATCGCGAAGAAGGTGTGGCACGTCACGCTGCCGCAGCTGCGCGGCATCCTCTTCATCATGCTGATCCTGCAGGTGATCGCCACCGCGCAGGTGTTCCTCGAGCCGTTCCTGTTCACGGGCGGCGGGCCGGCGGGCGCGACCAAGACCGTGCTCCTCTACATCTACGACAAGGCGTTCCGGAACAGCCTGGGCGGCGACTACGGCGAGGCCACAGCGGTCTCGGTGCTGCTGGCGATCGTGCTGGCCGTCCTGTCCTGGCTCTACTTCCGACTGACCGACCGCTGGAGCACGACGTGAGCCTCACCGCCCGCCTCACCACCCGCCTATCCTCCCGCGCCGCGGAACGAGCGGCCGCCCGAGCCGCCGACGCCGTGGGCGACCGCACCGTGATCTCCGCCTCCGAGCGTCGGCGCCCCGGCATCCGCGTCGGCCTCACCCTCACGCACGTGTTCCTCGCGGTGGGTCTCGTGGTGGCCGGTCTCGGGCCGATCCTGTGGCTCGCGAAGTCCGCCGTGACCCCCACCCAGGACACCCTGCAGCAGCCGTTCGCGCTGTGGCCGAACGGCATCGACTGGGCGAACCTGGAGACCGCGTGGAACGACATCCACATCGACCAGTACTTCCTGAACACGGTGGTGATCGCGCTCGGCGCGTGGTTCGTGCAGCTGTTCGTCGCGACCACGGCCGGGTACGCACTGTCGGTGCTGCGACCCCGCTACGCGCCGATCCTGAACGCGCTCGTGCTGGCGACGCTGTTCATCCCCGGGATCGTGCTGCTGGTGCCGCTGTACCTGACGATCGTGAACCCGCCGCTGCCCGGCGACGTGAACCTGCTCAACAACTACCTCGCGGTGTGGCTGCCGATGGGGGCGAACGCGTTCAACATCCTGCTGGTGAAGCGCTTCTTCGACTCGCTGCCGCGCGAGGTGTTCGAGGCGGCACGCACCGACGGCGCCGGGCCGTTCCGGCTGTTCTGGTCGATCGTGCTGCCGATGTCGAAGCCCATCCTCGGCGTGGTGTCGGTGTTCGCGATCATCGCGGCGTGGAAGGACTACCTGTGGCCGATGCTGGTGCTGCCCGACCCCGCGGTGCAGCCGCTGTCGGTGCGGCTCCCGGCGGTGCAGTCGCAGACCGAGCTCGACGTGTTCCTCGCGGCCCTCGCGATCGCGACGCTCATCCCGATCGCGATGTTCCTGCTGTTCCAGTCGGTGTTCCTGCGCTCGGCGGGACTGGGCGGCGCGGTCAAGGGCTGACCGCGCCCCCGACGGGGCCGGCGCCGCGACCGTCGCTCAGTGGCCGTGTGCGAGCTGCTGCACGACCACGACGAGAGCGCCGAGCCCCACGAGGATCCCCATCGCGATCAGCTGCTTCCACCCGCTCAGGCCCGTGCGGCGGACCGCGACGTAGCCGATGACTCCCAGGATCGCCAGGTACACCACCGACGCGATGGTGAGCGCGGTCTGCAGCTCGATCCAGTCGAGCACCGCCGCCAGCAGGACGAGCAGCGGGATCGCGGCAGAGCCGATGGCGGTGCCGGTGAGCCGGAGCAGCTCCGTCAGCTCGGCCCCGCGCGGGAAGCGGCCGTGGGTCGCGAGGTGCGCGATCAGGTCGGCCGCGAACCCGGCGAGGGCGATCGCCACGATGCCGACCAGCAGGGTGACCGTGGCCCGCGCGGCGCTGGTGTGCTCCGCGTTCGCGTTCTGCACGAGCACGATGGCGAGCCCGGTGAAGGTGGCGTACACGCGTTCCTTGAGCGCGGCCCGCTCGACGGCCTCGTCGCGCGGCGGCCGAGAGGGGGCGGGTTCCGGCGAGCTCATGTGCGGGATGCTACCAACACGGGACGGCGTTCAGGCGGCCTGGGTGGCCAGACCTCCGGCGATCACCTCGATCACGCACGCGGCGGCTCCCCTCGCCCAGTCGTCGAACCGGTGCGGGCGCAACTGGATGTCGCACTCGCTCGCGGCGCCGAAGGCGTGCTCCGAGAAGGCGGTGCGGAGGGCGTTGGCGTACAGGTCGTACTCCGTCACGTTCTCCCCGGCGATCACCACGGTCTCCGGTCCGACCAGGTTGACGAGCGCGGCCAGGGCGGAGCCGATCACCTCCCCCGCCTGCTCGAACGCGCGGCGCGCCACCGGGTCTCCGTCATGCGCGAGGGCGAACGCGTCCTCCGTCGTGATGGACGGGTCGTCGTGCCCCGCACGCACGAGCTCGAGCACGGCCGGGGTCGACGCGACCGCCTCCACGCAGCCGCGGCGGCCGCAGCTGCACACCGCGTCGCGCGGACCGAGCGGCAGGTGACCGATCTCGCCGGCGACCCCGTGCGCGCCCTCCACCACCTTGCCGTGCAGGTAGATGCCGCAACCGATGCCCGTGCCGATCGTGATGACCGCGAACGAGCTGGCGTCGCGCGCCGACCCGAACAGCAGTTCGGTGACCGTGAGCGCCCGCACGTCGTTCTCGAGCAGGGCCGGGATGCCGGTGGCCGTCTCCAGCGCCTCGGCGAGCGCGACCCCCTTCCACCCGAGCAGCGGGGAGTCGCGCACCATGCCGCCCTCGCGGTCGACATCGCCGGACACCGCGACGCCCAGTCCGTCGATCGGGGTGGGCGAGGAATCGCGGAGCCGGTCGACGACGCTCGTCGCCGCGGCGATCACATCGTCGACCGCGGTGCTCGCGTTGTGCTCCTCGGTGCGCGCGAGCACGTTCGCCGCGAGATCGGTCAGCACGCCGTAGGTGCGCTCGGCGGTGATCTTGATCCCGATGATGTGCGCACGGTCGCGCGCCACGGCGAGCGGGCTGATCGGGCGGCCGACCACCGGGGTGGAGCGCAGCTCGTCGTCTTCCACCACGAAACCGGCGGTGATGAGCGGCGTGACGGCCTTCGTCACCGCGGCCTGGGAGAGGCCGGTGGCGCGGGAGATGTCCACGCGGCCGATCGGTCCGTGGGTGAGGATGCGCCGGAACACCGTGACGGAGGCGGGCGAGGAGACCGGTATGCGATTCACGTTTCAGCCTTTCAGTCCGCTCGAGGCGATTCCGGCGAAGAACTGCCGTTGCAGTGCGATGAATATCACGACGAGCGGGAGCGACGCCACCAACGACCCCGCCATGAGTGTGGGGTAGTCGGTTCCATACTGCCCCTGAAGGTTCGCCAGACCGACAGGCAGGGTCATCGTGTCCGGGGACGACGTGACGATCAGGGGCCAGAGCAGGTCGTTCCACGAGTACAGCGACGTGAGCACCGCGAGGGCCGCGACCGTCGGCCCCACCATCGGCAGCATGATGCGCCAGAAGATCTGGAGGGCGTTGGCGCCGTCCAGGCGCGCGGCCTCCTCGTAGTCGGCGGGGAGCGCGAGGAACGCCTGCCGCAGCAGGAACGTGCCGAACGCCGAGAACACGCCGGGGATCGCGATCGCGGGCACCGTGTTGAGCAGGCCGAGCGTCTTCATCAGGTCGAACTGGGCGATGAGGAACAGCTGGCTGGGCGCCATGAGCATCACCAGGAACAGCACGAACAGCACGTCGCGGCCGGGGAAGCGGAACCGTGCGAAACCGTAGGCCGCGAGCGTGCAGACCACCAGCTGTCCCGCGACCCGGAGGATCAGGGCGAGGGCCGACACCCCGAGCATGCTCCCGAACGGGACGGTGGCGAAGAAGCGCTCGAAGGCGCCGAAGTCGAGCTCGTCGGGGAGGAACACGGGCGGCACGGCGCGCGACTCCGACACGGTCTTGAACGCGGTGAGGATCTGCCACGCGAACGGGAACACCATCACGGCCGCGCACACCCCCAGGATCAGGTGCAGCGGCCACTGCGACCGGCGGCGAGCGCGCACCCGGGGCGCGGGCGGGCGCTGCACCTCGGGGTCGGCGAGGACGAGCGTGGCCGTGTCAGCCATAGAACACCGCCTTCCGCTGCAGCCGGAACTGCACGGCCGTGACCAGCATGATGAGCAGCAGCAGCACGATCGCGATCGCCGAGCCGTAGCCGCGGTCGAAGCGCACGAAGGTCTGCTGGAAGAAGTAGTAGACGATGGTCTGCGAGGCGGTCTCGGCCTGCGACCCGCGGATCAGCATCACGTAGATGAGGTCGAACATCTGCAGCGACGAGATGACCGAGAGCACCGAGACGAAGAAGATGCTGGGCGACAGCAGCGGCAGCGTCACCGCGAAGAACTGTCGGACCGGTCCTGCGCCGTCGAGCGCCGATGCCTCCAGCAGCTCGGGCGGCACGCCCTGGAGTCCGGCCCCGAGGATGATGATGCTCGTGCCCAGGCTCATCCAGATGCCGACGATCGAGACCGCGAAGATCGCGACGCTCGGGTCGGCGACCCAGCTCGGCCCGTCGATGCCGACCACCCCGAGCGCCTGGTTGAGCAGGCCGAACTCGCCGTTGAAGATGTAGCGCCAGACCATGCCGACCGCGACCGGGAGCGTGACGATGGGGAGGAAGAAGAGCACCCGGTAGACGTTCTTGCCGCGGCGGACGGCGTGGATGAGCGTGGCGATCACGATGCTGATCGGGATGCCGAGCAGCACGATCGCGGTGTAGATCGCGCTGTTGCGCAGCGCGTTCCAGAACTGCGGGTCGGCGACCAGGGCCGCGTAGTTGTCGATGCCCGTGAAAGTCTCGCCGCCGAACGGCTTCGTCTCGGTGAAGCTGAGGTACACCGTGGTCAGCAGCGGGAGGATGTACAGCGCGAGCAGACCGACGAGCGCCGGTGCGATGAACGCGAGCCCGGGCAGCCCGGAGACGCGCGCGCGCCGGCGGGCGATGGTCGTGCGGGCGGAGCGCCCCGCGGCGCTCCGCCCTGTCGTGTGAGAGGTCATCGTTCCTTCGCGAGCACGTCGTTCATGGCGGTCGCGAGCCGGTCGGCCACGTCCTCCACCGGTTCGGTGCCGTTCCAGGCGGCGGGGAGGTACTCGTCTTCGAGCGCGTTCCACGCCGCGGTGTCGGCCGAGACCGGGTAGACGACGCCGTCGGGAACCTGGTCGATGAACGCCTGGACGTTGAACTCGGGCATCGAGTCGACCCAGGCCTGCTGCGTCCCCTCGTATGCGGGGATGACCGCGCCGGTCGCGGCCTGGATCTCCGCTGCCTCCTTGCCACCGAGGAAGAGCAGGAACTTCTTCAGCTCCTCGGGGTGCTTCGTACCGGCGAAGCCGACGTTCTGGATGCCGTTGATCACGGTCGCCCGCTCGGCTCCCTGCGGCAGCACGGTCACGTCGACCGCGGCGCGCAGGTCGGCGTTCTCGTAGAACCGCTGCGCGTAGAACGAGCCGCCGTAGTACATCGCGACGGAGCCGTTCTCGAACTGGGCGACGGCCTCAGTGTCGGCGAACTGTTCGAGCGTGGGCGAGACCCCCGCCTTCTGCAGGTCGGTCCAGAAGCGCAGGCCCTCCTGCGTCTTCGGGTCGTCGTAGCCGGACTTCCCGTCGTCGATGATGTGACCGCCGGCCTGCGCGACCGTGTTGTAGAAGCCCTCCTGCCGGTTGAGCGGCGCGGCGATGCCGTACACGCCAGCGGCCGGGTCGGTGAGCTGCGCCGCGGCGGCGGAGACGTCGTCCCAGGTCCACTGGTCGGTCGGGTAGGCGACCCCGGCGGCGTCGAACAGCGTCTTGTTGTACCAGAGGCCGACGGTGTCGAAGTCCTTCGGCAGGCCGTACAGCTCGTCATCGTAGGTGAACAGGTCGACCAGGGCCTCGGGGTAGACGCCGAGGTCGACCCCCGCGTCCTCGATCGCATCACCCAGCGGCAGGAGCTGGTCGTTCGCGGCGTACACCTGGAACCGGTCGCCCAGCATCCAGAACGCGTCGGGGGCGGTGCCGCCCTGAGCTCCGACCTGCAGCTTGGTCCAGTACTCGGTCCACGGGTTGACCTGGAGGTCGACCGTGATGCCCGGGTTCTCCTTCTCGAAGGCGTCGACGAGCGCCTGCATCGTCTCGTCCTGGCTCCACACCCCGTAGGTGAGGGTGACGTCGCCCCCGGCGTCGTCACCGCCCGTCCCGGTGCTCGAACATCCGGTGAGCAGAGCGAGGGCGGCGACCGCCGCTACCCCGCCAGCAGTCCATCTGCGCATGTGAGTGGTCCTCCTCTTGGTCAGCCTGGCCACGATGCCAGGAGTCATTCGCTCAGCCGCAGCGTCAGCCAGTCGACGTGCGTCTCGTCGGCCGAGTCGGGCGACGTGCGCAGCGTCAGCAGCGACGCTCCGGTGACGTCGATGTCGAACGGCAGCGGTGCGGTCGTGGCGCTCGGCGTGAGCCGGGCGGCGGTCACTCCGTCGACGAGGATCTCGGCGACGGCCGCGGTGTCGGGGGTCTCGTCGTCCACGGCGACGGAGCCCGTGAAGCGCGTGGCGGATCCGGCCACGGCGATCGTGATCTCGGAGTCCTGTGAGACGCCGAGCCCGTCGGGGTACGACACGCCGCGCACCTGCAGCGGGCCGCCGTCCCTGGGGTCGCCGCCGCCGTTGGCGCGCCCGCGCTCGACCGGTCCCACGGCGTTGCGCGCGGACACGAACGGCAGCCGAGACACGTCATGCACGCCGCCGTCGAACGGGGTGAGCACCCGCACGTGCGACACGACGGGGACGCCGTCGTGGCCGGGGTTCTCCAGGGTGAGCACGGCCACGTCGCCCTGGTCAGGACGGTGCAGCGGCGCGACGATCCACTCGCCGTCGGCGCCGCGGTCGGCTGTCCACCCGGGGGGCGTGCGCACGGCGGCCGCGTCGGTGCCCACAGTGACCTCGGTCCCGCGCAGCACGATCAGGCTCTCGGCGACGGTCGGCCGGGGGAGCTCGGCCCGCTGGACCGCCCGGCGCACGGGAGCGGCGGCGGGGGCGACGACCGCGACGAAACCGCCGCGCGGCGCGAGCGGGACGCGCATCCGGGTTCCGGGCTCGGGGGCTGCGAGTTCGGTCAGGGCGCCGTCGACGTCGCCGATCGCCCACACCGCGGCCGGGCCCCCGACGAGTGCTGCGGGGTCGAGCTCGACGACCGCGTCGGAGGTGTGCGCACCGATGCCGCCGATGAACCAGCGGTCGCCGCTGCGCCGCGCCACGACCGCGTGCGTGTCGGGGTGACCGTCGAGCAGACGCACCTCGTCCCAGGTCGCGGGCAGTTCGGCGAGGAACGCGGCGGCGAGCGGACGGGAGCGGTACTGGTCGGGGTCGTCGGCGAAGTGGGTGATGCCGCTCTCGTACACCACGCCGAGCGCGAGCTCGTGGGCGTCGGTGGTCTCCCGCTCCGGGGCGCTGAAGGTGACGGGGGTGTAGTCCATCGAGCCCACCACGTTGCGCGTGAACGGCTGGATCACGTTGTGCGCGGCGGTGAGCGGGTGCCCGTAGAACACGTAGTACTCGGCACCGCGGATGCCCTCGTAGCTGACGACGTGCGGGTGGGTCCTGGCCCAGCCGCGCGGGATGACCGATCCGTGGAAGTTGACGACGAGTCCGACGCGGGCGCTCTCGGCGATGATCGCGTCGTACCAGCGGTAGCGCTCCTGCGACTCCGACTCCATGAAGTCGACCTTGATGCCGGCGACGCCCCACGACCGCCACAGCGCGAGGGAGCGCAGGGCCTCCGCGCCGTCGAGGTCGCTCCACGCACTCCACAGGTGCACCTGGATGCCGCGGGCGCTCGCGTACGACACCAGCTCGGGCACCCAGGCGGCATCCCACCCGCAGTCCACGAGCACGTGCTCCCAGCCCTGCTCCGCGGCGAAGTCGGTGAAGCGCTTCTGCACGTCGAGGTAGGCGCCGGAGTACTGGCTCGACCACCACGACCAGGCGGCGCGCCCGGGCCGCGGCCGCAGTGCGCCGGGCTGCGCGGCGGGGGCGAGCGCGTCGATCAGCTCGGTGGCGACGACCTCGGCGAGCGTGCCGGCGACGATCACGCGCCACGGCGTGCGGTGTCCTGGCTCGACCTCGATGCGGTCGTCCGCCGTGGTCACGTGGAACACGGTGCCGTCCCAGTCGACGTGCGCGCCGGAGCTGCGACCGTCGATGTCGGACTCGCTCAGCAGCAGGAACCGCTGCGGGTCGCACTCCACCAGCACGGGGAAGCCGTACGACCCGGCGGCGAGGTCGCGCAGGTCGCTGCCGAACCGCGGTGTCTCGTACCAGGTCTGGTACTCGAGCACCCAGGCGCGGCCGTGGTCGCCCGCATCGATGCGGGTGTGCTCGGCGCCGAGCGAGGCCGCGGTGGCGGGGAGCACGTAGCGGAAGGCGAAGCCGTCGTCGCTCACCCGCACCACCACGGCCCAGGTCAGCGTGCCGCTGCGCAGCGTGACGGTGGTCTCGCGGTGCACGGCGGCGCGCGGCCCGGTGGCCTTGCCGAGCGCGGCGTCCCACTCCTCGCGCACCTCGCGGTCGTCGCTGCCGACGATCGCGGTCCCTGCGGCGAGGTCGGCACCGTCCACGTCGACCCCGAGGGCGATGAAGGCGAGCGGCGCCTCGTCGAGCAGGAGCTCCAGGGCGGGACGGCCGTCGGCGATCGCGAGGACGGCGCGGCGTCGGCCGGTGGAGATCTCGACGGCGGTGGCGGGGGTGGCGTGGCTCAAGGCACGGACTCCGTTGTCGTTCGGAAAAGTTCGGGTTGCGGGTTGTGTCGAGGATACGCATGATTAATTCATGACGTCAAGTATGAAACTTCACGATGAACAGAAAGTCCGGGACGGGGTGACGGTCACGCCGGAGTACGCCCACCTCTCCCGCTCCGGGACGAGCATCGTCTTCGCGTTCGACGTTTTCGGGCTCCCGTCCGTCGCGCACTGGGGGGCCGTCCTCCGCGACGAGGAGCTCGACGGCCTCCTCGCCAGCACCGCTCCCGCGGCCATGAACAGCTCTCTCGACCTGCCCCGCTCGTTCTCGATCGCCGCCTCCCGGGCGTTCGGCTGGTCGGGCACCCCCGCGCTCGACGTGCACGACGACGACGTCGTGATCGAGCGCTTCGAGCTCCACCGCGTCGAGCACGATGCCGACGGCGTCGTCTTCACGCTCCGCGACGAGAGCTCCTCGGTCGACGCGGCCTTCGCCTACCGCCTCGATACCGCGGGCCTTCTTCACGCCGACATCCGCATCGACAACCTCACCTCCGACCGCTGGATCGACGTCGCGGCGGCCCGCGTGCTGCTGCCCCTTCCGGCGCGCGCGCAGGAGCTGCTCGACTTCACCGGCCGCTGGACGCACGAGCACCACCCGCAGCGGTCCGAGCTGCGCGACGGCACCTGGCTGCGCTCCTCCCGACGCGGGCGGCCGGGGCACGACTCCGCGCTCCTCACCGCGACGGGCACGCGCGGATTCCGGTTCCGCAGCGGAGAGGTGTGGGCCGCGCATCTGGCCTGGAGCGGCAACCAGGAGGTGCTCGTGGAGCGACTGCCCGAGGGCGCCGGGGTGCACAGCAGCGTGCTCGGCGCCGGCGAGCTGCTCGACGCGGGCGAGGCCGGGCTCGGTCCCGGCGAGTCGTACTACTCCCCCACGGCCGTGTTCGCGTGGAGCGACCGCGGGCTCGACGGGCTCACCGCGCGCTTCCACGACTCTCTCCGCGCGCGGCCGACCCACCCGCGGTCGCCGCGCCCGCTGCTGCTCAACACGTGGGAGGCGGTGTACTTCGACCACGATTTCGACACGCTCGGCGAGCTCGCCAGGGTCGCGGCGGAGGTGGGCGTCGAGCGGTTCGTGCTCGACGACGGGTGGTTCCGCGGCCGCCGCGACGACACCGCCGGACTGGGCGACTGGTACGTCGACGAGACCGTGTGGCCGGAGGGACTGCGGCCCCTCGCCGACCAGGTGCACGGCCTCGGCATGCAGTTCGGCCTCTGGGTCGAGCCCGAGATGGTCAACCCCGACTCCGACCTCGCGCGCGCTCACCCCGACTGGATCCTCGGGGAGGACCCGCAGCTCGAGTCGCGGCACCAGTTCGTCCTCGACCTCTCGCAGGACGAGGTCGTGGCGTACCTCGTGGAACGCCTCGACGAGGTCGTGCACTCCTCCACGGCGGACTTCCTCAAGTGGGACCACAACCGCGACCTCCACGCCGCCACCGGTGCACGCGGCGACCGGAGGGTGCACGCGCACACCCTCGGCGTGTACCGGGTGTTCGAGGAGCTGCGCCGTCGCCATCCGCACCTGGAGATCGAGTCGTGCGCGAGCGGAGGGGCGCGGGCCGACCTCGGCATCCTCCGCGTGACCGACCGCGTGTGGGCCTCCGACTGCAACGACCCGGTCGAGCGGCAGGCGATCCAGCGCTGGACGCAGACGCTCCTCCCGCCCGAGCTGATCGGCGCGCACGTCGGTCCGACCGAGTCGCACACGACCCACCGTCACGCGGACTTCTCGTTCCGGGCCATCACGGCGCTCTTCGGTCACGCCGGGCTGGAGTGGGACCTCACCCGCATCACCGCGGAGGAGAAGGCGCAGGTCGCCGCGTGGACGGCGCTGTACCGCGAGCTGCGCGGCCTGCTGCACGGCGGCACCACCGTGCGCGGCGATGAGGTGGACGACGGCGCCCTGCTGCACGGGGTGGTCGACACCGCGCAGACCGAGGCGGTGTTCGCGTGGGTGCGGACGGCGACGAGCGCGACAGCGCACAGTCCGCGCGTGCCGATCCCCGGGCTCGATCCCGCACAGCACTACCGCGTGCGGATCCGGGAGGAGGTGGGCGCGGCCAGCCGTCACCAGGTCGCCGACCCGGCGTGGGTGGAAGCCGCGCCCGAGCTGACGTTCACGGGAGCCGTGCTCGCGCAGGGCCTGCCGCTGCCGGTGCTCAATCCCGGGCAGGCGATGCTGCTGCACCTCACCGCGACCCCCGCGGACTGAGCACGGAAGAGGGGCGGCGCGGTCGATCCGCGCCGCCCCTCCTGTGTGTCCGCTACTGCCGCACGATGATGCGGTCGATGTCGGGCGCGTAGCCCCCGGCCGCGTCGAACGTGATGGTGTTCGCCCCTGCCGCGAGCGGCAGGTGCACGGTCTGCGTGCTGATGTCGTTCCAGTCGGCGGTGACCGGGAACGCGACCGTGATCGGCGCTCCCCCGTTCACCCTGACCTGCACCGACCGCGCCGTGGCGGCCGCATACCGGATGTGCACGGTGGTCGATCCCGCCTGCTGCGCCTGCACCCCGGTGAAGGCGAGGGTAGACGCGCCGTAGAGGTCGCCGACCTTCTGCCCGGAGCACTCCGGTCCGGTGCACGCCACGACGGCCGCGGTGCCGGTGCGGGTGTTGCCGGTCGCCTCCGCCTCGTAGGAGCGCAGCACGATGATGCGGTCGATGTCGGGGGCGTAGCTGCTGCCGCCGATCGTGATCGTGTTGGCGCCGGCAGCGAGGGTCACGGGCACCTCGACGTCGCGCACGATGTCCCAGCCGCTCGGGTTGCCCGCGTTGCCCTTGCCGGAGCGCGGCGGGCTGACGGTCTGCGCGGCCCCGCCGTTGACGGAGACCGTGAACGAGCGCGGGTCCTCGGCCAGGTAGCCCACCCGCAGCACGTACGTCCCCGCCGTGGCGGCCTGGACGCCGTTGAAGCGCACGGTGGCACCGTTGCCGAGGCTGCCGACCTTCGAGCCGCCGGAGCAGCCTGGGCATGCGGCGACGCTGGCGCCGCCCGCGAGCGTGTTGCCGCTCGCCTCGGCCTCCAGCACACGGTCACCGGTACCGGCGAAGGGCAGCGGCGTCGCGCTGATCTGCACCGTCAGGCCGCCGTTCGCGCGCACCGGGATCGCCAGGGTCGAGCTCGACGTCACGGTGCGTGTCTCGGTCACGATCTGCCGGTCGGTCGCGCCGTCCTTGAACAGGGTGGCGGTGTACGAGCCGGAGCCCAGGAACGTGAGCGGGATGTTCGTGGTGCGCGCCGTGTCGGACACCGAGCCGATGAACCAGTCCGATCCCGTCCGCCGCGCGATGGTCGCGTAGTCGCCCGGGAACCCCTCGATCAGTCGGCTCTCGTCCCACACGGTCGGAACCGCACTCAGCACGTGCCGCCCCACCCAGGTCTCGTACGCGGCGGCCGAGTCGGCGAAGTGCTGCATGGCCGAGCTGAACAGCACGCTCTGCGCGAGCTGGTGCGCGTGGGTGGTGAGCAGGTTCGAGTTGGAGAAGATCACGGGCGTCATGTCCATGCCGCCGATCGGGTTGCGGGTGAACGGGTACGTCGCCGTGTCGGTGCCCGTCGGCGGCCGACCGTACTTGTACTGCTCGCTGCCGAGCACGGCCTCCGAGGTGATGAGGTTCGGATAGGTGCGGTTCTCCCCCGCGGGCTTCGTGCTGCCGTGGAAGTTGACGAGCACCTTCGCCTTCATCGCCGCCTTCGCGATCCGGTCGTACAGGGCCATGGTCTCCAGCCGGTCGGACTGCATGAAGTCGATCTTGACCCCGGCGACCCCGCGGTTCGCGATCGCCTGCATCGCGGTGTCGAGCTGCGCCTGCGTGTAGTAGCTGCCGTCGCTGTTGACGTAGTCGCCCTTGTTCTTCCAGATGAACACGCCGATGTCACGCTTCTTGCCGTAGGCGACGAGCTGCTCGATCGAGCCGTCGCCGTCGTTGTAGCAGCAGTCCACCGTCACGAACTGCATGCCCAGCTGCTCGGCGGTGTCGATGTACTCCTTCTGCGAGCGCAACATGTCGTCGCCCTCCGAGGCCTTCTCCTCGTTCGACCACCACGACCACAGCGCCTTGCCCGGACGGATCCACGACGTGTCGGTGCCCGCGGCGGGTGCCGGGTTGAGATCGGTGATGAGGGAGGTGTTGACGATGGCGTCGAGCGAGGAGCTGACGGCGATCGCGCGCCACGGCGTGGTGAAGGAGCCGGTGGTCGCGACCTGGGTGCCGGCGGTGGACGTGTCGAACACGTTGCTGTCCGGGCCGGGGAGCTGCACCTTCAGCGTGCGGTTGTTGTTGCCCTGCGCGTCGAGCCGGACGGCCGGGTAGGTGGGGTTCACGTACACCGCGGCCTCGGAGATCAGCGCCCATTTGGCGTTGTTCGACAGGCTGGCGAGCGTCGGCATCGCGAAGTGACGCGACCCCATCGACATGGCGGATACGTAGGGGTAGGCGTCTTCATAGTCCCTCGCCGACCGGTAGTCGCTCGCCCACAGCCCGGTGTTCGCGGGGAGGGCGAAGGTCGTCGCCTCGCGGGTGATGGTGGTCGATCCCACGCCCGACACCTGGTAGCGGAACGCGACGCCGTCGTTCTGGGCGCGCACCACGACCGCGAGCTGCGCGGATCCGCGGGTGAACGTGAGCGTCATCTGGTTCGCCGACGACGAGATCGGGCCGTCGAAGTGCTCCACGAGGGAGTAGTTCTGCACGACGGGGGTGGTCGTCTCGGTGCCGAACGTGAGGCTGGTCGACAGGTCGACCGCGGCCGTGACGACGCCCATCTTCGAGCTGTCGATCACGGCGAGGCCGCCCTGCACGACCGAGTACGACAGCGATCCGTCGTTCTCGTGCCGCACCGTGAGCGACGTCTGCCCATCGGGCGACGTGACGGTGTGATCGGTGGACGCGAGCGCCGGTGAGGCCGACGCGAGCACCCCCATGGACAGGACCAGCGCGGCCACCGTGGCCAGCGACGTCCTCTGGAGTTTCGCCATCATGGCTCCTTCCGCCCCCGCGTCGTCGCGGTGGCGCGACTATATTGACACCGTAAAGTTACGCCGTCAAGAAAGTCGCCGAAGGAGCGGGGGCTCAGGCGAGGAAGGAGCCGAGCGCGTCGAGGAGCCCGCGCGTCCCGGCCTCGCGCCCTGGTCCGTCGTCCCAGAAGCGGTCGAGGAAGACCCCGTGCTCGGTGTGGGTGAAGCGCGTGCCGAGGTCGACCGCCTCGAACTCCAGGGACGCGACCGAGGTCGACATGTGCTCCCCGTCCAGCCACATGTCGTACGCGGTGACGATCCGCACCCGGTCGACGATGTCGGTGTAGGTGGCCACGTACCGCGACACGGGTCCGTCGTGGAACCGCCCCTCGTGGACGTCGCGCCCGCCGACGCGGAAGTCGAACGCCCACTCCCGCTCTTCGATGGCGTCCGCGTCGCCCCACCATCCGCGTTTCTGGTCCTCGTCCGCGAAGGCGGCCCACACCCGGTCGAGCGGCGCGGGGTAGTCGCGGGTGAGGGCGAATCCGGAGTGTGCGAGCCGGTGCTCCGTCGTCATCGCGGTGTCCTATCGCGTCAGGGTGACGTGGACGACGCCGCTCTCGGCCGCTTCCGTCGTCACGGTGTAGGTGTTCTCGAAGCCGGTCAGGTCGTCCCACAGGCGGTATCCGCGGCCGAGGAAGAGCGGCGCGACCAGGAGGTGCAGGTCGTCGACGAGTCCCGCGCGCAGGAACGCCTGCGCCGTGCGGTACCCGCCGCCGATCCGCACGTCGAGGTCGCCGGCGGCGTCGGACGCCTCGGCGAGCACGTCCTCGATCGCGGCATCGCGGAAGTGGAACGTGGTGCCGCCGTCCATCGGGATCGACGGGCGGGGCGCGGTGCGGGTGAGCACGTAGACGGGCGTGCCGAACGGCGGGGTGTCGCCCCACCAGCCCTTCCAGTCGGGGTCGTCGGGGTGGGAGTGGAGGCCGAACATCCCCGCTCCCATGATCTCGGCGCCGACGCCCTAAAAGAACGCGCGGGCGTAGCGGTCGTCGACACCGGTGGTTCCGGCGCCGCTGGTGTCGCCGAAGATCCTCTCGCGGAACGTGCGGGTGCCCGCGTAGGCCGCGGTGAGGCGCCCCCAGTCCTCCCCCATGGGGCTGTCGGGTGTGAGGTCGGAGGGCGTGTAGCCGTCCAGGGAGGCGAACAGGTCCATGCGGACGCGGGTCATGTCAGTGCTCCTTCGGGGCGGTGCGGGCGAGGTGGATGCCCAGCCGGTCGGCGCTGTGCTCGGCCGGTGTGCGCTGCTGGCCGAGCCAGAGGTGGAGCACGTCGAGGCCGCCGGGGCGCAGAGTGACCGTGCGGACCCTGCCCTGCTTCTCCGACGTGATCACCCCCGCGGCCTCCAGGACTCCGAGGTGCTGCAGCAGCGAGGGCAGCGTCATCGTGAACGGCGCCGCGAGCTCCGAGACGATGGCGGGCGATGAGGCGAGCCTCTCGACGATCGCCCGGCGCGTAGGGTCCGCGAGGGCGCGGAGCACGGCGTCGAGGTCGTCGGGATACTTAGGCATATACCTAAGTATTGGGCGGGGTGCCTCTCCCGTCAAGACCCTTCGCCGACGCCGACAGAGGCGAGCGCCTCGTCCACGACCTTCGCCGGGACACCGATGGCGGTGTGGCCGTCTTCGATGTCCCACAGCGTGTTCTGCAGCAGCCGCGCGCGCGTCCACGCGGCGGCACGGCGACGATCCAGGTCGAGCATCTCGGTCAGGATGTCGAAGCGGCGGCGCACGAGACGCCCGGCGTCGGCCGCCCCACCGGCACTCCACCGGCTGTCCAGGGCGGGCCAGAGGTCGAATCCGGGATCGCCCACGAGCGGCTCGGGGTCGATCGCCAGCCACGGTGCACGGTCGGCGGCGAGCACGTTGCCGTCGTGCAGGTCCCAGTGCAGGAGGCGATCTCCGGGCTCGGGCTGCACCTCCGCGACGGTGCGCACCCACCGGTCGAGCCGCGTGCGGTCGTCGCCGTCGAGCACCCGCGCCGCGGCCGGCGCCGCCTCGATCATCTCCGCCGCGACCACCCCGAGGCGCGGAAGCCCGTCGGGGGCGGGTACGCGCTGCAGCTGCCGCAGCAGGTCGCCGATGACCCGGACGACCTCGTCGTCGTCGTCGATCGCGGCGAGCGGTCGCTCGCCATCCAGGCGCTCGAGCAGCATGGCACCCCGGGTTTCGTCGCTGTCCAGAAGGCGGACGGCACCCCGTCCGTCCCAGCGGGTGAGACCGAGGATCGCCGCCGTGGTCTCGGCACGCGGCACCTGCAGCTTCAGCGCGGCCGGGGCGCCCTCCTCGTCGCGCACCGGCACGACGAGGCCCGCCTCCCCCGCCCGCACCTCGCCGTCGGGTCGCAGCGCCCACCGCTGGAAGAGCTCGCGCGCGACCGAGGGGACGGCGCTCACCCACTCCCTGGTCGCGGCGTCGCCGGACTCGAACCGCTCGCGGATCGGACGCGGAAGAGCGAGTCGGTCCTCGTTGGTCATGCTCGCCAGTCCATCACAGTGCGGTCGGCACGTCGCGTCGATCCCGGTCCGCGGGCCCCTGGGCCTCCTCCGGGATCCGTCGCCGCACCACGACCCTCGCGACGACGAGCGCGACGCCGAGGATGCCCGCGATCGCGAGGGCTCCGACCGCGGTCAGTTCAGGCGCTCGGTCAGGTGCACCGTGACACTGTCGCCGTCGGTCTTGCCGATGCGCCGGCGGACGGCGGCCGCGACGGGGAGCTTGTGCGTGCCGTCGCCGAGGGCCATGAACGCGCCGCGGAAGGGTTCGCCGTCGACCGTTCCCGCGACCTTCACCAGGCCGCGCGTTCCGAAGACCGTCGCCGAGTCGGGCAGTTGCACGCACGTCCAGGTGTCGCCGTCGCGGACCTTGCCGAGCGTCGCGGTGAAGGTGATGTCGAGCGGAGTGCTGTTCGTCATGGTCGCTCCTGTGCAGTTCAGAGGAAGAGCCCGACGATGGCGCCGGTGAGCACGAGCTTCACGACCCAGTCGAGCAGGTGGACACCGGCCGCGGGCACGGCCGTGTTCTCGTGGATCACGCCGCCCGAGAGCAGGGTGAGGGGAAGCACGGAGAGCGCGAGCCCGAGCAGCGCTCCGGCTCCGGCGCCGTGCCACCCCGCGGTCGCCATGAGCCCGGCGATCAGCCCGGCGGCGAGCAGGCTGCGGACGACGACCGTGAGCATCTGCACGGCGACGGGGAGCCCGGGGCGCGGGGTGCTGGTCCGTGCGATCAGCGTCGAGACCGCGGGGATGGCGTAGAGCGCGGCGCTGGCGAGGAACGAGGCCACCGTGGCGAGGGCGATGCCGAGGACGATCATGAGCGGCTCCTTTAGTACCGATTGGTACGAAACTACGCTCGGCATAGAGAACTGTCAAGTACTAAAGTGGGCGGTATGACCTCGCGCGCCTCCGGCCCCGGCCGCCCGCCCGGACTCACCGGCGACGCCCTCCTCGCCACCGCGCGCGACGTGTTCCTGGAGCACGGGTACGCCGGGGCGTCCATGGAGGAGGTCGCCCGACGGGCCCGCATCTCCAAGGCCTCGCTCTACCGCGACCACTCCTCCAAGACCGAGCTGTACACCGCGGTCGTGCGGCAGTGGGCGGCCGCGGGCCGCGACGCGATGCGCCCGGCGCTCGAACGGCTCGCCGCCGACGACGATGTGCGCCGCGGCCTCACCGAGCTCGCGGAGACCATGCGCGCGGGGATCCTGAGCGAGCCCGTGCTGCGGATGCGACGCCTCGTGATCGCCGAGGCCCCGGCCCACCCCGAGGTCGCGCGGCTCTACCTCGAGGAGAGCTGGAACCGGAACATCCAGAACCTCGCCGACACGCTCGCGCAGCTCCCCGTCGACCGCGGGCTGCAGATCGACGATGCGCACGCCGCGGCCTCCGAGTTCACGTGGCTCGTGATCGGGCCCGCCCTGAACGCGCAACTGCTGGGCGTCGACGAGACGGGCGGCCCGGTGCCCCGTGCGGTGGACGCGTTCCTCGCCCGCTACGGACGGCCCTGACCCGCGCCGTCGGCGTCACCCGGACAGGACGAAGGCCCCGCATCCCCATGTTTCCAGGGGAGTCGGGGCCTTCGTGGTGGCGGTGACGGTGGGATTTGAACCCAAGTGCACACGCAGGGAACCCTGCCGCCGTGGGCCGACTTCGCTGATTTGACGCGGATCTAGCAGCTTTCAGAATACGCCTGGCTCACCAGAAATCTCGTGCGGTTGTGTCCATGAATGTGTCCACGCCTGGGTGTCGTCCTCGAAAGTTACTTTCGCCTGGCCCGTGCGCGGGACGGTTGAGCCCAAGCGTCCCGATTGAACACGCGGGCCACTTCGGACTGGTCCGCCGTTTCACTGTGGATTCTCTGTCCCAAGCATGCTGACTCGACGATGTTGTAGGGAGTGATGCCGAGAAGATCGGCGATCTTTTCGAGCTCGCCTTGCTTGAACTCGTAGGCTCCGCTGAGCCGACCCGCGATCGTCGGTCGGCTTACTCCAAGCGCTTCGGCGAGCTCTGAGCGATTCTTGCCCGCACGAGCGCACTCGGCTCGAACTGCCGCACCGATGCTCTTTGCCGAAAGCGAGTATGCGGCGGGTACGCCCCGAGCAGCCGCCAACTCCTCACGGACGATCTCACGAACGACGCTCTCGAACTCACCCATGCTTCGCACCTCCTTAGTCAGGAGAGACGATACTCAGAAGTCGTGTCCGCATGTACTGACATTCAAGCGAGGAGATCTTCGACGCCAGTCATCGCTCGGGAGAGGCGGTCGAGGTGTGCGGGGCTCTTGTAGGAGCGTGTCATGGCGCGCGTTGAGTGTCCGACGAGCTCGACGATCAGCTCTTCGGGAACGTCCGCGGCGTAGAGAAGGTCAACTGCGGCATGTCTCAGGTCGTGCAGCCTGACGTGCCGGTCTTCTCCGAGAAGCTCCCGTTGCACGGCCGGCCACAGCCGGGTCTCCATGTTCGGGTCAATGGGCCTGCCCTTGCGGGTGAAAACGAGCCCCCAGGGGTTGGGCTCCATGGTGGACAGGTGGTCTTCCATCATGTCCCGTAGTGGGTTGATCAGCGGGACTGTGCGCCAGCCTGCTCTTGATTTGGGCCTAGTGAGGAAGAACCCGCCGTAGAGGTGCCGGTAGTCGAAGTCGGGCGGGGCGATCGGTAGACCGTTCTCGCCGCGTCTTAACGTCTGCATCTGCCAACTGATGTCGAGGTGCGCACCGACGCGACCTACCTCGAGTCCGACGACCTCCCCGCGGCGCGCTCCCGTCAGGATGTACGTCATCCACTTGAGCCCGTCTGGGCGCGTCCTCAGCGCGTCGATGAGGTACCGGAGTTCTTGTGTGGTGGGAACGTCGAGTTTCGGGCGGGCTGGTCGAGGCTGTTCGACTAGGCGAACGGGATTGCGTTCGATCTCTTCTTCGCGCACGGCCACGTCGAAGGCGCGCGCGGCGACCACATGCGCGTTGCGAACCGTGGTTGGGGAGCACTCGTCCCGCATCCAACGGTGCATGCGGCGAACGTCGGCGGCTCTGATGGCTGCGAGCGGCGTGCCTGCGCCGAGTGCGGGGATGATCCTCGTCTTGGCGATGGACCGGTATCCGTCGGCAGTCTTGGGTCGGAGGTGCGGGTAGACGCACTCGGCAAGCCAGTAGTCGAACCACTCGCCAACTGTTGTGCCGCTACCCGATGGATAGGATTCCAACGAGGGCAGGTCAGTCCCGCCACGCGCTTGCTCGAATGCCCGCAGATGAGCAAGTACGACTTCGCGCTTCTTGGAACGGTAGCTCTTCCGCCTACGTTTCCCGTTCACACTTGGGAGCGGGAGAACCACGGTCCAGTATCCCTTCTGGTCTCGGAAGATCGTCCCAGTTCCCTGTGCTCGCCGCTTCGCCATGCATGGACACTACGAGCGCCGATGACTTCGCGCTAGCGTGCGCTTGGCGGCGAGGAAGGGCGCGCCAAGTCACTGCTGAGCATGACGGAGAGTGTGGTTCAGGACTCCGCGAGCAGTAGGGCACCCCAAACATCGTCCGTGGTGAGGAGAACAACCTTGTCCTGTGAGCAGAAGCCAAAGTAGCCGTCTTGCCACCGCAATGGCATGTTGACGCGCGCTCCGCAGTCGGGGCACAAGCTTTTGGGCCTAGACCCGCTGCGGAAGACATCTTGCGCATCTTCTTTTCGCCATGGCTCGCTCGCGAGCTTGGAGGATGGGGCGTCCGGATCGATCTCGTTGGCCGAAAAACAGTTGGCGCAGATTACTGTCCGCTCACCCTTGCCGTTCTTCGAGATTGACAGCACGTATCCGCAGCTTTCGCACTTGGTCGACCAGCGGGTGCTAGTCGGTGTTACAGCGTCCGGAACCGCGGTTGCTCCGCGTCGTCGTGTGAAAGAGTCGCCGGCCGCATTCCGGTGCGCGTTGAAGCCCTCGCCACATAGGGCGCATGTGACGGAAGCGGTGTCTCCCGGATTCACGCCCAACATCGCCCGCTGAGTTGCATCGCAGTATGGGCAGGTAACCTGAGTCTCCGAGACCGCGCGTACGTTGGTCGCCCCTGCACCTTCAAGCCCGACGCGCACCGTCTCGATCTTTTGCCTCACGGTAGCAAGCGAGTCTTGGTCCGTCGTACCCGTCTGGGTTCGCGCGCTCAGATCTCGTGCGAGATCATCGAGTGTTGACGCCGTATCAAGTAGGTATGCGGGATCGAACTTGCTCTTTCGGATGACGGCGATCTCTCCAACTTGCCCATAGATCATTCGGTTGGACTGCGAGATTAGCTCGAAGCCAGTGTCGTTCGAGATCAGACCGGAATCGACTTTCTCGACCGCCTGTGCGATCTGTCCAGCAGCTTGGCCAAGCACGCGGCTCAGGTTTCCAAGCTTCTCGTCAACTTCGGCCTGAGCGGTCTTAAGCGCGCTTTCTGCGTCGCGGCGTGTGTCGCTCTCGTGCTGGAACAGTTGATGCTCGGCGAGTATCCGGGATGCCATCCAGGAGAGCAAGACACCTCCGAATGCGAGTAACACGCCGCCGCAGATCGTTAGCCCCGCGTCGGGCTCATCTCCGGTCGCGCCGTTCACTTGCAGCGCCACCCCGGCAACGATCATCACGATCCCTGCCAGCAGCTCCACCAGGCTCGACCGAATCGCGGCAGAGTATGAGAACTTAGTTACATCTCCGCCGTCTTGACCCGTTCTTGTCATGCGCTTACTATAAGTGGAGGCGAGAGCATTTTGCCCGCCGAAACCCAGCTGCGGCCCGCCATCGTTGCGGGCCGTTTGCATGCGTGGAATCTAGTCGTAGTAGCGGTGGACGTGCCACCCGTCCTCACCCTTGAAAGTGTGGCCGGACTCGCCACGATTGAGTGGGTCGCCGAAGACCGACATCTCGCGCACGATTGCCACCAGAACGCAACCCCCGATCGCAACCAAGATCACGCACCTAGCCTCGAAGCGAGCGAGCGGACAGCACGCACCAGCACCGAGGTGACCATGACGCAAAGCACGACGATCAGGTTCGACGACGAGACCTACACGCTTCCACCAGGTAGCGATCTGGCGGACCTCATGGAGCGAATCGAGAGCGCCACCCACAGCGATGCCGCGTTCGTGACATTCGCGACCGCAGGGAACCTGGTCAGCGTGCTCGTCGGCTCCCACACCAGGGTCACGGTCTGCGTCGACCCGACCGCCGAGACGGGAGCTATGGGGATACTGCCCGACGACTGGGCGGACTGGAGCCTGTAGACCGAGACCCTTCACAGGAGAAGGGCTCTCACGCGGCGGGCGAATCGCAACCGCGGGGCAAGAGCCCCTCAACCGGAGCCTTCACAAGGGTTCTCCCCAGAGTCCCGAGCTGCGCTCTGCTGGCAACACTACCCGCAATCAGGTCAGCCCATAACCCACACCTCACGCGACGTGAGCAGTTGATCCGATCGAGGCTCTCGCCTCGACGAGGGGGCAGGCGAAGGCGTCCCTGTCGCCTAGCCCGACGCGGTTGATGTAGGCAACAACGATGGCGTATGACCGAAACAGGCTTACCCGGGTGTAGGGCACTCCTTGTGCGCGACAGTAGTCCTCGATGATGGGCGCTGCGCGACGGAGATGAGGGCGGGGCATGGAGGGAAAAAGATGATGCTCGATCTGATAGTTCAATCCCCCCATCGCGGTATCGAGCAGCCTGCTACCGCGAACGTTCCGACTCATCATCACCTGGCGACGAAGAAAGTCGAGCCTCAGATCGCGTGGCACCACCGGCATGCCCTTGTGGTTCGGCGCGAACGACACGCCCATGTAGAAGCCGAATAGCCCGAGTTGCACGACGAGGAATGTGAAAGCGATCCCCGGCGAAAGAACCAAGAAGACAACGACCAGATAGCCACCGATACGGACCGCGAGGAACACGATCTCCACCCATCGACGATCCAGGTGCCCTCGAGTGAACACCCGACGGACTCCAGACGCGTGAAGGGAAACTCCCTCCAGAAGAAGGATTGGGAAGAAGAACCACCCTTGATGTGCGCGCAGCCACCGCAACGGCCCACGCTGGAACTTCTTGGCGCTTTCGTCGGTGACGGCGATGACCGGAAGCTCGATGTCCGGGTCGACACCGAGCTTGTTTGGATTGCCGTGGTGCCTGGTGTGCTTGTGCTGCCACCAGCCGTAGCTCATGCCGACAAGCAAGTCACCGAGGATGAGACTCACCCAGTCGTTCCACCGGCCTGAGACGAAGATCTGCCGGTGCGCCGCGTCATGACCCAGGAACGCGATCTGAGTGAAAAGGACCGCGAATCCTGCGGCCACGAACAGCTGCCACCAGGTGTCTCCCAACCACACGAAGAGAAAGAGACCCAGGGCGACCGCAAGAGGGGCCGCGACCAACTTGGTCCAGTAGTACCCGTATCGTCGGCGGAGAAGGCCAGCGTCACGCACCTGCTGCGCGAGGGCCGTGAACGAACTCGCGGCACGGTCGCGCGGGCGAGCTCGGATGATTGAAGCGGCGTCATCCATGATGACCTCCCAGCGGTGGAGCCCCTACTTCAGGGGTGCCCCACCCTCCTCTTCCCAGTCGCTCGCCCGGGATGCGTCGTCGCTGTACGCGGTGTGGGCTCCCGCGGCGAACACCACCGACTCGGCGAGCGATGCCACGAGCGCGACTCGTTCATGCTCGCGCGCCGAGGCCTTTTCGAGCCCCAGCGCGGACACGAGTCGTTCCGCGACGAGACGCCGGTTGATTTCTACCAACCGTTCCGCGATGACTGCGGCAAGGCCGTCTCGCAACTCGGGCAGATTGGTGTTGGCGATCTCCAGTCGGCGATCAGAGACTTTCAGCTCCACCGTCGGATATCCACGGGCGGAAAGAAAATCGCGCATCGGCACCCCGTGGATGGCGGCGACTTCGTCGCGATCGGCCTGACGCGTGAACACCGCTTCGACGGTGTAGCGGTCCGGGGCATCATCCGTCATGAGCGTCGCCGGCAGCGAACTGACCATGACCGCTCTGAGCCCCAGCGGCTCTACGTTCTTCAATTGTGCGTTCATCTTCAAACGGTACGCCCCGAAGATGTGCGCGCACACAGCTTCGCGCGCGGCACGGCAGCCGCACCTGACCGTGAACGTCCCTCCGCCGGGGGACAGCGGAGGGACGTTCAGTACGGAGAGTCCACCCCGCCAGGAGTGATCTCGGTCTCTCAGCGCGACCATCCTGCCCTGCTGCACTGAGCGGGGGCTATAGGGCCACGTTCGCATCACCCGGGCGATTCTTACGCTTGTCGCCGACTGCTCTTACAGGTTGCCCTCAGAGACCACTGACGCGGATGTGGTGGACATTAGCTCCCAGGTGGTCGCGCCGTCGCTGCCGGTCTGACCAACAGCGGTCGGGTTCGGTTCGGTTGCTCCGGTCGTGCCTGCGGTCATGTACCTGATGACGCGACCGTCTGCAAGCTTCCACCATGCGCCGGCGGTCACAGCAGTCGAAGCAGACCACGCGGCGGCGGACAGGGCCCCATTGGCGATTTGTACCCAACCGCGGGCTACCCCAACACTCGGAGCGGAGTTGCCCCACCGCATCCCCCGTCGGAACACACCTTTGGCGGGCGATGCTGCCACTAGATAGGTGTTGCCGTCGCCCCACGCGTTCGAATGAGACAGTGCGTACTCCGCCACCGGGACCGCGGTCATCGAGCTGTCTGAGCCCGGTGCACGAACGATCGGGAGCGTCCATCCGGCTGCCTGACCGGCCAGCGTTCCGTCCCCGAGTTCGACGGGACGGGAGTGGACACCCTTCGCGTTGATCATCACCGAGCCGACTCGCCCGGAGCCGACCCCGCGGATCGTCACTTCCGGAACCGCGGTGCTCAGACCGGTCGCATGGTTCGTCTCGATGTTGACGCTGCCGATCTCGCAGAGGCCATCGACCCACAATCCGAGCGCCCACGACTGAACCCCAGCCTTCAATCGCGCCTCGATCCGCCCGATCGACACGTCCTCGCACCGCTCCACCCCGGAGAAGCTAACAGCTCGGTCGCTTCCTGACGAGCGGAGGTCGGCGCCAATCAACTGGTTCCCAGCGATGCCTTTCGCACTGAGGAAGGAGACCAGACCCGCGCTGTCGACGGCCGTGAGCGAATCGAACGTGAGGCTGTCCTGGAACTTGAAGATGTATGCGTGGCCGCTGACGTTCCGGACGGTCTGCCACCGGCCAATTGTGCCCTGGCCCGCACGGTGCCCTGATGCGGCGGAGCAGTAGATCGCGTGGGTGGGATTCACGCCACCCGAGTCGTCGAGATCGTCATGTACGTAAGCGTCGCCCCAGTCGAATCCAGTCTGCTTCACGTAGAGCAACCCGAAGTCATACCGGGTGAACTCCACGTACCCGATGCGGTTGCCGACACCGGTGCGGTCGGTCTGACTAATGCCATCCCACGACGAGAAGAAGATCGGTGTGGGCATCCCGTCCGTGCGCAGGTACTCGATGAAGTTGCGATCACCGTTCGACCAGTCACCGCATCCAGAACAGTAGGGCGCCGATCCGCGGATGGTAGCCCCTGTGTGGTTGCCACGCACACCGACGTACTTGACCATCCCGATCCGATACCGGTGGCCGTCCGCGCCACCATTCGACCGCAGCGCTAGAAACGCCGGGGTGCCCCAGTTCGACACCTGAAACTCCACGCCCATCGCATCGATCGTCAAGTTGTTCGACTTCAACGCAAACCCGCCAGCAGGCACAGCGACCGGGCTCATCGACGGGGGAAAGTACAGGGTCGCACCAGTAGGTGCCGCGTCGATGGCGGCCTGAACGGTGGGGTAACGCGACACGTTTATGACAAGTTCGTCCGCGCTCGTGAAGTCGCCGGCGAGCGCGAGGCGCACTGGTGCTGGGAGACGGTAATCCGCGTCGTCGACGGCTACAAGACGATTGACCATAGGTTTCTCCTTCGATGAGATTTCTGAGATTGAGACGGGGAGCCCGCGTGGTCGCGCGGGCTCCCCGTATGAGTCGTGACTTACTGCCGCCGGCCTCCTCGGGTCGCGAAAGCTCGACGATCGTCGTAGGCGCCGATGCGGCGATCCGCGGCGGACTCGACTTCCGCGAGCAGGTAGTCAGCCGTGAACGGGTTCTGAACGTAGATGTCACCAGGGGCGACAGCCCCCTGGATGCTGGCGAGTGTGGTGAAGTTCGAGAAGGACAGTTCGGGCCGGAACCGCTCGGCACCCAACGCGAACTGCTCCATCAGCGACTCACCACCGTCGAACACGGCAGTCCATCCCTGGCCTGAGAACGGCCCACGCTTGGCCGGCGAATGCGGGAAGAAGCCGGACGCCCATTCAAGGACGCCACCGATCGCGTCACCAACCGCACCAACCATCGAGTTGATCCCATCGATGAACCCGCGGATCAACGCACGACCCGAGCTCACCAACCATGAACCAACACCGGAGAACAGGCTTTGGATGCTGCGGGGGAAGTTCGCGAAAATCCCCACAACCGTCGACACACCACCACTGAACACAGACGTCAACGTCGACCAGATGCTAGACGCCGTGGTCGAGATGTTCCGATACGCACCAGTCAGCACCGCAGTGATCTGACCGAACGTCGCCCTCCACACCCCATCAATCCACGTCAAAGCCGCGTAAACCTGCTCCGCAGCCTCATACACGCTCCGCCACAGGTCACCCACAGGCCCGATGACCGAATACAACGTGGCCACGAAGTCGTCGAACGTTGTATCCCCAGCAAAGGCGGTCTGCAACGCGGTGAAGATCGTCAACCAATCAGCGATCCCCTGAGCAATCGCAGCAACGATCGGAATCAAGAACGACAAAAGCTCCGTGAATACGGGGAGCACTCCGATAACCAAGTCGATCAGCGGCGGCAAGAGGGGCAGCAGCGAAATCAGCAGTTCCGACAGCGGCGGAAGGAGTTGCGAGATCGCGTCGACCAGAGTCTCCGAGATCAACGGGACAACCTCTGCGAGTTGGTCACCGAGCTCCGCGAACACACTCGCCACCACCGGGCCGATCGTCGTCCCCAGCTCCTGCAACACAGCACCCAGCGGTTTGAAAGTCTCCCCGAGACCCAGGAGCGCCGACTGCAACGCGTCTGACTCGATGACCATGCCCGCGAGCAACCCAATGACAGCACCCACGGGACCGGAGATCGCCGGTAGAAAGCGGCCGATGATCGGCAGAGCCGACAGGAGCGGCGCCATCGCGCCGGCAAGCGTGGCGAGAATGGGGGTCAACCCTTCCATGCCCGCGAACGTCCCCTTGAGTTCGGAGAACCCAGCTACAACACGATCGAGAGTGCTCAGCACGGAGTCAGAGAACTGGAAGTCGATTCCATCGAGCGTCACTTGCAGCTTCTCAACGACCGGCTGCACCCGGGACGTGATCCCATCAGCGATCGTGGTCAGCTCACCAAAGAAGTCCTTCGCCAGCCCGAGAACCGGGCCCGCAAAAGCCTCCCCGAGACGGCTCAGCGCAGCGCCAAGGTTGGCAAGCGAACCACGCGTCGTCTCGCCGGAGGCCAGCGCGGCGCCGCCGATGTTGTCCTCGATGACCTTCCGGAACGTGGCAGCGTCGACCTCACCGCGCGACACCATCTTCTGCAACTCGTCGGCAGTAACCCCGTACTCGTCCGCCAACCACTGCAAGATCGGGATACCCCGCTCAGTGAGCCGGTTCAGGTTCTCCATCCCCGCGTAACCCTTAGAGGTCACCTGGTTGATGATCGAGCCCATTTCCTCCATGGAGGTGCCGGCGATCGTCGCAGCATCCGCGGTCAGCCGCAGATACCGCTCGAGCTCCTGACCCGGCTTGATGCCAGCAGCAACAGCAGACGCGGCCGTCGTAGCAGCAGCATCCAGGCCGAACGCCGTCCCCTTCACCGACGCCAAAGCGTCCTTCATGATTGCTTCGACCGCCTGGGTGTCGTGCCCCAAGCCCTTAAGCTTCGCCGTCGCGTCCTCAATGTTCAGGGCGCGCGAGATACCCCCGCCGAGGGCAATCGCACCGACGGTGCCGGCTAGCAGCCCCACACCGCCGACTACCTTCCCCACACCGCTCCGCAACGAGGCGAAGAAGCCCGTGGAACGCTTCTCAGCACCCGAAAACGCCTGCTGCGCCTCCTTGTCAACCGCCTTCGAAAACCCGGCCCCAGACGGGAGCAGGCTCACATAGGCGACACCAATTTCCTGTGCCACAACGGCACCCCCAAACAGCCCGAAGGCCACGCAGAGGGTTAGGCGACATCCCCTGTTGAATTAGGAAGGGCGCCCCGACCAGTGAGGTCGAGACGCCCTGTTCGGCTCAATCGCCGCTACTACTTCGATTCCTGCAGGAATGTGCGAAGGACGCCCTGGACAGCCAGCCGGTGCCGCTTATCCCGCGCCACGATCGAATCGATCGTGGCCGCCATCACCCCCGGCAACAGCGCAAGCACACGAGCAAACCGATCCAACGGGATCTCCCTCTGTAGAACCGACTCACGCTCAGACGGGTCCGCCAGGATCACCATCGCCGACACCCGCCGCGCCAAATCCAGGTCATCCACGCGCATCACCACCCAGCCGACGCGCCAACCTATCGACCGGATGCTCCGGCGACGACGGCTTCACCAGACCCTTCACGAACACGACCAACAGGCCGATGATCACGATCGACACCGCAATCGCACCGATCCAACTAACGATTTCCCAAGGGTTCATCGCTCCAACTCCTTCTCATCAAAGACTTACGGGGCGGGTAGTCCCTCCCGCCCCCTTCGCGGCCCTCCCTGGAGGTGTAGGGCCTTTTCACACACGGAGGATCAGAGGCCGCCGTGCAGCATCTCCCAATTCGGATCGAACGGCGCATCCGGCACGGGATGAGCCTCGTTCTCCTCCAAGTGACGTGCATAGTCGCCACCCGGCCAGCCATGCTCGAGCGCATACCGTTCCCGCCGCGCAACCCAGTCGGCGCGCTTATCCATCCAGCGTCGGTGTGCCGCGATGCGAAGCGGGTACGGCATAGACGGGTCATCCGGTCGCGCTGCCATCAGGCCCTCCGGACCGAGCAGCTCCGCAATCGACGGATCTCGATCAGCGAGCTTCTTCCTCCTCACTTGCCGCCACCCCACGGCGGAGCGCTCTTGCGCTTCACGACGCGCTCCGAAGCGGATACACGCCCCTCACGGGCCGGGACGCAGGCAGGTCGTCCTCCTCAAGGCCCGGAACCTTGAGCGTCGCCAGCAGGCGGGCGAGAGCAAGTTGCTGCTGCCGAACTTCGACAATCGCCGGATGAAGGCGATCACCCTGAGAGGACTTGATCATCACCCCATCTGTCGCAACACGAGCGCGAAGAACCTCGATCGTGTCTCGCACACGACAGGCCTGCTCAAGCTGCGCCCGCTCATGCTCAGCCAGATCGAATTGCTCGTCGATCGACTTCCACAACTTCCGGCCCGGGCCGCCTAGGCCTCTCGGCATACCAGCCATAACAACACCTTCTTTCACTACAAATTGCCCCGAAAGGGGCCCATCGTTTGGGCGTTCGGGGAGAGAACGGCCCTATACCTCTGGGGTGGCCTTGGGTGGGGGCGGGAGGGGGAGGTGGCCTGGGTTGATGCTGGCCACCTCCCTCGCTCACCAGATGCGTGCTTGGCGCGGCTGCTGGGTTCGGTTGAGGATGTGCTTTGGCTTGGCGTTGGGCACGTTCTCCTCGGTGAACTCACCTGTGATGGTGATGCTGATCGGTGTGCTGGGTGTGACGGCGATTAGGGTGTCGTTGTCGGGCGATAGCCACCCGCCTCGACCCGTCGCGGTCCGCATGGCTGCTTCCCCCAGCTCCCGGGCTTCATCATCGGGGAGCGTGTAGCTGTGTTCCCCGATGCGTACGGTGCCGGTCACAGGTCGCTGATGTAGTAGGACATCTGCCGGGAGAGGACTTGGTTGATGTCGTCCCGGAATCGGGTCAGGTCCCGGATGTCGCGAAGGGCTTCCCCGGCGCTGGGGTATGCCTCCGCGGCTTTGTCGATCGCTTCCGTCCAGCCCATTTCGTTGGCTCGTCGGATGATGGCGTATGCCAGTGGGCGGTCGTTGGAGCGGATTGCGCGCTTGATTGCACGCACGGCGTCTTCCTGCTCGTGGAGGTTGTCGGCCCGTTCTTCGGCGTCGCGGATGGCGATGAGGTCTGCACCGCTGTCTCCGAGTCGGGTGTGCAGGGACTGCTCGAGGGAGTCGAGCTTCTTCGCGATTGCGGCGTCTTCCTGCTGGCTCAGCTTCGCGAGCTCGGCCTTTACGCTCGCCCGGGATTCGTCGAGTACTTGCTTCTTGCCGGCTGCGCTGAGGTTCGGGTTCGTCTTGACTGCTTCCCTGTCGTTCTGGAAGAGGCGGATCTGTGCGCTTGCGGCTTCGCGGAGCGCGTTGACCTCGTTGCTGAACTGGTCGAGTGCCATGGTTGTTCTCCTAGTTGTTCTGATTGGTTGCAGCATCCGCGATGTCTGTTGCGATGCGGATTGCGTCTGATGTTGGGATGACGAGTTTGGGTAGTCGGCCGATCATGATGGCGATCCCGGGTAGTCGTGTTCCGTCTGGTGTGACGAGAACTGCTTCCCTGATGGACGCGGACGCGCCGTCTGAGATGTTCTGTTGGTAGCGGTGAGGACTCGAGTAGAAGCGAGTCACGGGTGGTCCTTGGGGGCGTATAGGCCCTCTGCGACACGTTGCATACCCTCGGGTAGGTAGAGTCCGGATTCGGTGCGTGTGAGTCCGGTCGGGTCGTGGAGTCCGGGTGTCGGCTCATCCTTGGTGTTGTCGGTCATCGTGCGCTCCTTTCAGTTGTTGTCGTGGTTGGATCGCTGCACTTTCGGGTAGACGGTGCAGTGCGCTTCGTGTTGCTCCTGGCGTACCCATGCGCCTGAGCCGGTGCGCCACCAACGAACCCAGGGCCAGCAGGTGTCGCAGGTTGCGGGCATGATGCTGACGGGTCGGTTCATGCGGCTTCTCCGGTCAGGACGTTGTCGGGGATCATTCCGCCATCTGCCCATTTCTTTCCGCGCTCGGTTAGTTCCGCGTAGGCGGGCGTCCCGAACTCCGGACCGGTGTAGTCGTCGTTCCTGCCGACGTTCGAGTAGAAGCGGCCGATGAGCTCGCGAGCGTCGTCTGAGCTAAGGACGCGCCACTCGGCTTGAGTGCGGTCGCTTGGCGTGTTGCCTGTGAGGTGTATGTAGAGGTCGGAGAGAAGCCACCATTGCGCTTCTGTTATCCCCAGGTTGCTGAACTCGAATGCGTCGTTTTCGACGCTAAGAGTCTTCTTAATTGGATCTTCTTGTAATGGTTCTTCTTCCCCAGTCACTGTGACACCACCCCACCGGTCACCCTGAAAGGGGGGTACCGTCACCGTGGAACCACCCCAGTCACTGTGACTGCCATTCGAAACGTCATCGTGCGGTTCGGGCGGCAAGTTATCCACAGGGTCGTCCTCGATGAACTTGACCGGCGGCCGCTTCGGCAACGCAACCTGATAGAGGTTCGAGTCGTTCCGTGAATCGCCGATCATCCGCCGCGTCACAGTGACGAGACCCTTATCGACCAAGCGCTTGCGGGTGCGGCGAACCGTGCTCTCCGACATCCGCGCGTCCTTGGCCAGCAGGCTCACGCTCGGGAAGCAGATCCCCTTCGAGTTCGCGCGGCTCAACATCGCGATGTAAAGGAGCAATTCGTTGCCGTCGAGGTCACTCTCCCTGATCAGCCAGTGCGGGAGCTTCGTGAACAGATCGGTCATCATCACCTCCCTTCGCCCGCTGCCGGCTCACTGCGTTCCGCTCACGTGCTTCGTGGAACTCCCTCATGCGTCTCTGGAACGCGCTCTCCTTCTTCTGATTCGTCATGTCGTCCCCTTCCCCAGGGTCTGTGTTCAGTTGAAACGGACGGTGCCCCTCATCGCTCACGACGAGGGGCACCGGATGTAGGGCACGAGGCGGTCGGTCAGGCAGCAGAGTTCCGCATCCAGCCCTGGACGAGGAGTGCTTCGGCTGCCTCTCGGACGGAGGGAGAACCGCCGACATGCTGGGCGATCGTGGCCGCGAGCTCGTCGCGGAGCCTCAACCACTCGGCTAGCGACCGAGGCTCGCAGGTGGAGACGCTTGTCACAACCTGTTCCGCATGCGCTTCCGGCTCGGGTGCTTCGAAGCTCAACTCGCCGGTGCGGATCAGCTCGGCTTCCACCATGTCGTCGGCCAGGGCGAAGAGATCCGGACGCGCATTGCGTGCCTGCAGCTCGACGTCGGGATTCGCCTCGAGGTAGCACTCGCGCACGTGACGCGAGATGTTCCCCGTCTCGGAGACTCGGATGCCGTTCTTGCGCGCCCAGGCTCGAACTGCGACAGGATTCGGCTTAACCTCGAGCGCGGTCACTTCTCCCGCTCCTTCATGCCCGCAACCTCGGCGGCGAACAGTGGGTCCTCCGTCAGGGTGGCGTGGAAGTGGCGGAAGTCCCTCTTGAGCTCGCAGAGCATGATCTCGACGTCATCGAATGCCTCGTCGATCTCAGGCAAAGTCGCGATCCACTCAGACCAATCCGGCATCCAGTTGACGTGCGGTTCGCCCTCAAGGTCGACGGCGAAAAGCATCCCGTGCCCGACCTCACGGGTGTGATACGTCGGGTCATCTGCGTGCTGCTGAGGATCGGTCTCGCACCACGCGTAACGGCAGGCCATCAGATGTCCAGCCTCTGCAACTCGGCGTCGACCTGAGCGGGCCGCCGCAACAACTTCGGCTCTGCTCGCAACAACAACGCTGCGGCAACGAGGTCTTCTGCCACGTCCATCGCCCAACGAGCGACGTCCGGGTCTTGGTCCGCACGCAGTTCGTCGCGGATGTAGATGTTCGGGATGCCGTTGTCGTACAGCTCGACGCGGCCGTCCGGGTGGAGGCGTCCCCCGCCGTAGAGCTCAACGTCCCGGATGGTCCGAGAGAAGGAGAAGACAGTTCCCTCCACCTCGTCTTCGATGTCCAGGAACTCGAGCTCCTCCGTCCACGCGGGCGCCGCGGCTGACACCTCCGGGTGCACCCGGAGATAGGCGGCCGAGTACTCGTCCCAGCCGGGATCGCGGCGGGTGGGGGGCGGAGTTGCCGCTGTACTCTCCGCCCCCACTTCCAACAAGGTGCGGTTGGCGCGCGGATCTGCGATACTGGGGCTACTAGTCATTTCGAATCTCCTTCATTTGACTACTTGGCTCAGATCCGGTTGCCGCCGGTCTGGGCCTTCTTTTTGGTTCAGGCGGGTACACGCGTATCAGTGCGCGTGTACTGGTTTTCATTGAGGTACGCCTGGCAGTCAGCGAGGCGGTATCGAACGAACTTCCCGACCTTCACGAACCGCGGACCCTGACCGAGATAGCGGTCATTGGCGAGACGCTGCGTGGAGGTCTTGAACCACTTGGCGACCTCTTCTGGCGTAAGCAGTTCATCCATGTCTTCTCCCTTCGTGTGCTTCAAGTAGGGCTGCGCCGGCTGGCGAGCCCGAAGTCTGTATGTGTGACGGTCATGCCGTCGATTGAGTTCTCAATGTGCTTGTCGTCCCGGTCGTTCATCGCGTGCTGCTCCGGTCCGGGCGATCTTGTGTTGTGTAGACACAGTACCAGGTTGTGTCTGGATTACACAAGTTAGTTCAGTTTGACTCAGCTTTTGCCGCGATGAGGGAAGCCGTGCCTAGACTGCACACATGTCACAGCGACCAAGTGACGGCCTCGGGTCTCGCCTTGCCTACTACCGAAAGCTCGCCGGCCTGAGCGCCGAAAGACTGAGCCAACGCGTCCCGATGTCTCGCGCCGTCATTGCCAATATCGAGAGCGGTCGCAAGAGAGACGTCACTGTCGACGAGATGCTGGCACTTGCGTGGGCGCTGGACATCCCACCAGTGGCCCTCGCGCTGCCGGTCGAGCAGCCGAACGTGTTTCTTGAAACCGCGAGTGGAGAAACTCGCACTGAGTCGGCGCGGGCACACGCGGCAATCGACTGGTTCATGACCGGAAAGAAGCCCGGTGGGGCCTCGACACCGCAGCAGATGATCGCAACGACCCGCCTGCGAATGCTCCGTGATTACTACTCGACTCAGGCCCAACTTGCGAGGGCAGAAGCGGCAACAGCGAACGGTGATGATTCCGCCAACTGGTCAGCCATCGCAGAGGAGCAGCGAATCCGCCTGCGGGATCTGACCGAGGAACTAGCTGGGCTCGGCATCGACCTCACCTATTACAAGATCGATGAGACTGGCCTTCCCGATGGCGACGATTGAGGAGTACACGGCGGGCGGCAAGACGCTCTATCGGGTGCGCTATCGGACGCCTGATCGGAAGCAGACGTCTAAGCGCGGGTTCAAGACGAAACGCGATGCGCGTGAGTTCATGCACAGCATCGAGTCGTCGAAGAGCATGGGCACGTTCGTCGACCCAGCGGAGAGCAAAGTCACGATCGGCGTTCTGGGGGCCGCGTGGCTTTCCGGCCAGTCTCACCTCAAACCCTCATCATTGAGGCCCGTAGAGAGCGCATGGCGGCTCTACGTCGAACCATACTGGGGCGCCCGCAGTATTGGCACCCTCAAGCACAGCGAGGTGCAGGCTTGGGTGACCAAGCTGACCGCTGACCTATCGCCCACGTCGGTGCTGCGCATTTATGGCGTGCTGGCCGGAATCCTCGACGTGGCCGTCAAGGACAGGCGATTGCCCTCAAATCCGGCCCGCGGTGTCAACCTGCCGCGCAAGACCGCAATGCGCAAGACGTATCTGACGCACGAGCAGGTGGCTCGTCTTGCTGCTGCTGCTGGTCGGCACTCGCTGGTGGTAGAGGTGCTTGCCTACACGGGCCTGCGTTGGGGTGAAGTGACCGGGCTTCGAGTGCGGGACGTCGATGTCGTGCAGCGCAGATTGAACGTGCATGAGAACGCGGTGATGGTCGGCTCGAAGGTGCATGTGGGCACGCCGAAGACACATGCCTCTCGTTCGGTTCCCTACCCGGCGTTCCTGGCTGACGAGCTCTCGAAGGTGGTGGCTTCACGTCCGTCTCAGGAGTCGATCGTTTTCGGGGACGGGTTCGATCACATGCGCCTGCCGAACTCGCGTGACGGCTGGTTTGCGGCCTCAGTGAAGCGAGTGCAGGCCCTCGATCCGAGCTTCCCGAAGGTCACTCCCCACAGCCTCCGCCACACCGCTGCTTCACTGGCGATCTCCGCCGGCGCGAACGTCAAGGCAGTCCAGCGGATGCTTGGCCACGCGTCTGCGGCCATGACCCTGGACGTGTACAGCGACCTATTTGACGACGACCTAAACGCCGTGGCGGACGCGCTAGATCAGGCACGCTCCCGAGTGAATGTGTCCATGGACGTGTCCAACGACTGACTCCCGGCAAAGAAAAAGCCCCGCGATCCCAGTGTTTCCAACGGGATGCGGGGCTTCTATTCTGGCGGTGACGGTGGGATTTGAACCCACGGTAGGGGGTTACCCTACACAACTTTTCGAGAGTTGCACCTTCGGCCGCTCGGACACGTCACCGCGGATCAGTTTACGACAGACGGGGCGGCCGCGCGAATCGAGCGGTCACCAGGCCGCGGCGACCGCGGCGTGCGTGCGGAGGATGCCCTCGGTCGAGCCGGCGGGGGCGCGACCGATGCCGCACTCGGTGGCGACGCCGAACGCCGGCACGTACGGGGCCGCTGCGGCGATCCGTCGACGCGCGCCCTCCTCGCCGTCCTCCCGGTGCACGAGGCCGAGGTACAGCTCGTCCACGGGCTCGAGCTGTGCGAGCGGAGCGAAGTAGGCCGCGTCGTCGTGGGCGATCGGCACCGGGAGGTGCAGCCACGTGAGCGGTCGGGAGCTCGCGGCGGCCACGGCGTTCGCGTAGCGCACGAGGTTCCCGGCGTCGGACGGCTCGAAGAAGTGCTTCTCCCCCGCGTCGCCGTAGCAGAGGTGCACCCCCACCTCGACGTCGGCGGGCACCGCGTCGACGAGGGCGGCGAGGCGCGACACCAGCCCGTCGAACGGGTCGCCCGGCCACCACGCCTCCATGACCGCGCCGTAGCCCGACGCGCGTTCGATGATGCCCATCTCGCTGGCCACGTCCCACTGCACGGCGAGGTCGTGGTGCGGGATCCCGGCGAGGATCTCATCGAGCTCGCGCAGGATGGCCGCGGTGTACACCGGCTCGATCGCCGCGCGGTCGTCGCCGTGGAAGAACGAGGAGATCACGGCGAGCGGCGTGGGCAGCGACACCTGGAACCGGGTGCCCGGCGCCACGGCACCCTCCTCGCGGAGCCGGGTGAACAGGGCATACGACTCGAGAGCCGCCTCGGCATACCCGAGCGGGGGCAGCTCGATGCGCGCGGGGTCGACGCCCTCGGCGAGGCGGAGCCCCCGCGCGTCGATGCCGCCCGGGAACGGGATGGGCTCGTCGCCGATCCGCTCGATGCCGTCGGCCCGGCCGATCACGTCGGGCTGGAACATGATCCAGTGGAACCGCTTGCCGACCTCGCCGTCGGGGAGGCGGCGCAGGCGGTCGCCCAGCAGCTCCGCCGCCGTGCGCATCGTGGTCTCGGCGTCGTCGTAGTTCACACTGCCCACGAGAAGGGCACCCTGGGGCTGCGTCATCGCCCCAGGATATCGGTGGGGTGCGGCGCGACCGCCCGCACCTTTTACCCGGTCGTGGCGCCCGGCACCTCCGCACCAGCCGGTTAGGATTGCCTAAGAACCCGCCGTCTTGGGGTGGCATCGACGGGAAGGACAGCAGCATGGCATTCATCACCTCGGAGGCTCTCGCCGACACCGGCTACGTCGTCCTCGACGACGACACGAGCCCCATCGATCCCGCCGAGTGGCGCGACCTGGAGTACGTCGGCTGGCGCTCGTCCGGCATCACCCGCTTCGCCCCGCTCACCAGCTACGCGGGCGACATCGACTGCAACGGCTTCTGGAACCGCACGCCTCCCCGCACCGACAAGGACGGCGTGTGGATCGACGCGCAGGTCGCGATCGCGCCGACGCTGCAGAGCCGGGCGCTGGAGCCGGGCGCGGGCATCGGCCGGTGCCGCGTGATCGAGCTGCAGCCCAACGACTACGCCGACGCGATCTACAACCTGCACCAGGACGACAACAACCGGCTCAACGAACCGGGCACGGGCTGGGTGGTGCGCGGCTACGTCAACCTCACCGACGACACGGAGTCGATGCTCATCCTCCGCTCCGACCGCTTCGACCCCGCGACCGAGGTGCGTCTGCCCCTGCACGCCGGCTCCCGCATCGTGATCGACACGCAGCGGTTCTGGCACGCCGTGTGGCACCGCGGCACGGCCCCGCGGTACGCCCTCATCACGTCGTGGACCAGCGGCCCCGAGCTCGACGCCTACATCGCCGCGCACCACGGAGACCCGCACCCGCCCACCGTCGAGCTCGACCCGCGCCTGGTCGAGGCCGCGCAGGTGGAGATGCACCGCCGCATCGAGGAGCGCCGCCGCGCGTTCGAGGCGCAGGGCATCGTGATGGAGCCGCCCGTCGACATGAGCGTCTGACCTCGATGTCCCGCCGCCGCGCCGCTACGCTCGCCTCATGATCACCGCCGCCGTGCTCACCGTGTCCGACCGCTCCGCCGCCGGAACGCGCATCGACGAGGCCGGACCGCTCGCGGTGACAGCCCTTCGCGACGCCGGCTACCGCTGTGACGAGCCGACCGTGGTGCCCGACGGCGCCGAGTCCGTGGAACAGGCGCTGCGCGCGCTCCTCACCCGCGGAGCCCGGCTGATCGTCACCACCGGCGGCACCGGAGTCGCCCCGCGCGACGCGACCCCGGAGGGCACCGCCCGCGTGCTCAACGTCGAGCTGCCCGGCATCGCCGAAGAACTGCGGCGCCGGGGCGCGGCCGCACTCCCCACCGCCCTGCTCGGCCGCGGTCTCGCGGGGATCGCCGGCGGCGCGCTCATCGTCAACCTTCCCGGCTCCCCCGGTGGTGTGCGCGACGGCATGCCCGTGATCCTGTCGGTCGCCGCGCACGTGATCGCCCAGCTCGACGGCGAGGACCACGCATGACGGTCGCCCTGGCCGTGATCAGCGCGGAACCGCTGTCGCTCGACGCGCACCTCGCCGCGGTGGACCACCCCGGGGCAGGAGCGGTCACGACGTTCCTCGGCCGCGTGCGCGACCACGACCCGGACGCGCACGGCGAGGTCGTGGCCCTCGAGTACACCGCGCACCCCGACGCCGAGCGCATCCTCGGCGCCATCGCCGCCCACGCCGTCTCGATCGGGGAGACCGGTGAGGCCGTCGTGGCGGTGAGCCACCGCGTCGGACGGCTTCCCGTCGGCTCCGCGGCCGTCGTGATCGCCGTCTCCGCCGCCCACCGCGACGAGGCGTTCGCCGTGTGCCGCGAGACCATCGAGGCAATCAAGCGCGACCTGCCCGTCTGGAAGCGTCAGGTCGAGGCCGACGGCACCACGGCGTGGAAGGGCCTCGGCGGCTGACGATCCCGCCGCGCGGTCACCGGCGTCACCCTCCGGCGAACGGCGGCAGCACGTCGACCGTTCCCGCTCCGGCGAGCGCGAATCCGTCGTCCGCCCTGACCCCGTCCACCAGCAGGGCGCAGCGGTCGAGGATGACCGCGAGCGCCGGGTGCGCGTGGATCAGCGCGACGCGCAGCGCCCCGACGGTGTCGGCCTCCGTGGTCTCCTCCTCGACACCCGCGGCGTCCTGGGCGGCGGCGAAGTAGCGGACGGTGGGCATCAGCCGCGCGTCCCGTGCGCGTTCGCGAGCTCGACGACCGCGGCGACCGTCGCGCGCACATCATCGGGCGATCCGCCCGCCCGTCCGGCGACCAGTCCAGCCACGAAGGCACTGAGCGGGGCGGCCGGGCGGGCGACGCCGTTGGCCACGTCGCGCGCCAGGTCGAGGATCAGCGCGGTCGGGATGTCCTCCGCAACGAGGTCGAAGCGTGCCCGCAGCTCGGCGGCCCATGCGTCCAGCGCCTCCGGCGGCAGCGTGCGGTGCGTCTCGGTCATCGGGTCTCCTCCTCTTCGCCCCCGGCCCGAGCCAGGTCGGCGGGTTCGTCGATGTCGGCGGTGATGCCATCCTCGTCGTCGAGCCGTGCGAGGGCGAGCCCTCCGAGCAGTCCGCGCATCGACGATCCGCTGACGGAGGAAAGCCCGACCAGCGCCGCCCGCACCGCGGCCGTGCGATACAGCCCGGCGAGCCACTGCGGATGCCCGCCCGCCGTGAACACCCACCCGTCCCCGCTCTCCCCGTCGTCCGCACTCTCGAGCCGCGCGGACGTGAGACGGGCGACCACGCGATCCGGGTGCACCAGGTCGCCGGCGAGCACGAACGTCCAGTCCGCCGCCACCTCGGGCACGGCCGCCGCGACTCCGGCCGCCGGCCCGCCGAGCGGCGGATCCTCGCGCACCCAGCGCACCTCCGCCGCCGCATCCAGCACCGGCCCCACCGCATACACCGGCGCCGCACCGGCACGGTCCAGCGCGTGTAGCGTCCGAGCCAGCAGTGTCTCGCCGCCGATCATCAGCAGCGGCTTCACCGCACCACCCATCCGCCGCCCCCGACCGCCCACGAGCACGATCGCGGCGGCCGACGGCACCCCGGCGGTCACTCCTCCGGCCTCCGCCACGAGCCGCTGCGGCCGCCCTCCTTGGCGGTGATGCGCACGTGCTCGATCGACGCGGAACGGTCCACGCCCTTGATCATGTCGACCACGGCCAGCGCGGCGACCGAGACCGCCGTGAGCGCCTCCATCTCCACACCCGTGCGGTCGGCGGTGCGGACGGTCGCCGTGATGCGCACGCCCTCGTCGACGATGTCGAGGTCGACCACCGCCCCGTGCACGCCGATCACGTGCGCGAGGGGCAGCAGCTCCGGCGTGCGCTTGGCGGCCTGGATGCCGGCGATGCGGGCCACCGCGAGCACGTCGCCCTTCGGTACCCCGCCGTCGCGCAGCAGCGTCACGGTCTCGGGCGCGCAGCGCACCAGGCCGGCCGCGGACGCCGCGCGCACGGTGGGCTGCTTGTCGGTCACGTCGACCATGCGCGCGTGCCCCGCGGAGTCCAGGTGGGTGAACGTCATGTCAGCTCCATCACATCGACGAGGTCCCCGACCGACACCCGATCGACGTCGGCGGGAACGATGGCGTAGGCGGTGGCGGCGGCGAGGCCGACCGCGAGGTGGGAGCCCGAACCTCCCCGGGTCGCGGGATGCACCCGGCCCTCGGCGTCGAGCACGGCGGGCAGGTACTGGCGTCGGCCGGGCGGCGTCGGCCACTCCGCTCCGGCGGGGGCTCTGCGCACGGGCCGGTGGATCATGCTCCGCCCCTGCAGGCGCAGCAGCGCGGGCCGTACGAAGACCTCGAACGAGACGGCGGCGCTCACGGGGTTGCCGGGCAGCCCGAACAGCAGCGTGCCGCGCGCGGTCACCCCGAACCCCTGCGGTTTGCCCGGCTGCATCGCCACCCGGACGAACTCCATCGCGGCACCCAGGCTCTGGCGCACGGGCTCGTACGCGCCCGCACTGACCCCGCCGGAGAAGATGACCGCGTCCGCTCCGAGCTCCTCGGCCCGGGCCACCGCAGACGCAGGCCCGCCCGGCTCGTCGCCGACCACCTCGCGCAGGATCACTTCCGCCCCGGCCTCGACGGCGAGTTCCGCGAGCAGCAGGCCGTTCGACTCCGGGATCTGGCCGCGGCGCAGCGGCTCCCCCGGTGCCACGAGCTCCGCCCCCGTGGAGACGACCGCGACCCGGGGGCGCGGAGCCACGGCGACCCGGTCGATACCGACCGACGCCAGCGCGGCGAGCTGCCGGGCGCCGAGCAGCGTGCCCGCGGCGAGCGCGAGACTTCCCGCCGCGGCGTCCTCACCCGCGCGACGGACGTGAGCACCCGCCTGTCGCGGAGCACTCCGGACCACGACCTCGTCGAGCGAGTCCGCCAGGCCGCCGACCGTGTCCTCGAAGGGCACGACCGTATCGGCGTCGGAGGGCAGCGGGGCCCCGGTCATGATGCGGACGGCGGATCCGGGCGGAAGCTCCGGGTCGTCGCCACTCCCCGCGGGCACATCCGCCACGACCCGCAGCGTCACGGGGCGGGTGACGGACGCGCCCGTCACCTCGGTGAAGCGCACCGCGAACCCGTCCATGGCCGAGTTGTCGAACGCGGGGACGGCGTTGCGCGCGCGTGCGGGCTCCGCGAGCGTCGAGCCCACGGCGTCGGAGAGCCGCCGCTCCACCGGCGGACGTGGCTCGACCGCCGCGAGCACGAGCGCCAGCTGCTCCTCGACGCCGCGCAGGCCGCTCATCGCGCGCCCCACGCATCCATGCCGCCCGCGAGCACCACGGCATCCGCACCCGCGGCCCGCAGCGCGGCGGCAGCCCGAGCGGCACGCATACCGGCCTGGCACACGACGACGATGCGATCGTCCGCCGCGAACTCGTGCGGGCGGGCGAGCACCTCGCCGAGCGGGGTGTGCCGCGCGCCGGGGATCATGCCCGTCGCGACCTCCGCGGCCTCGCGCACGTCGAGCACCACGGCACCCGCGTCGACCTCGGCGGCGAGCGCCGCAGGGGCGATGTGCGGCGGGACGGCAGGCGCGGAAGCGGGCGTGGCGTCCTCGCGTCCGGGCCCCGCGGCTCCGCGAGAGCCCGCGGGCCGCTGAGCACCCGCGGTCACGCCGGTCGCAGAGCCGTCGGCGGGCGGGACCGTCCCGCGACCCCGCAGCGGCACCTCGCTCATCCGGCCGCGCAGCGCGTCGATCAGCAGCACCCGCCCGAGCAGGGGATCGCCGATGCCCGCGACGAGCTTGATCGCCTCCATCGCCAGCACGGATCCGACCTGCAGGCACAGCGCCCCGAGCACCCCGACGGCGGCGCACGACGGCAGCTCACCGACCTCCTCCGGCGGGTACAGATCGCCCAACACCACGGGTGCGACGTCGGCGGGCGGGTCCGACCAGAACACGGTGACCTGCGCGGCGAACTCCTGCACCACGCCCCACACGAGCGGAACGCCGAGGCGCTCGCACGCGGAGGCCACGAGCGCGCGGGTCTCGAAGGTGTCGGAGCCGTCGATCACGAGGTCGGCTCCGGCCAGGAGCTCCTCCGCGTTCTGCGTGGTGAGGCGGCGGCGCACGGGGCGGACGGTCGTCTCCGGGGACAGCTCGGCGGCGACCCGCACGGCGCTGTCCGCCTTGGGCGCCCCCACGTCGACGATCCGGTGCAGCACCTGACGCTGCAGGTTGGACAGCTCCACCACGTCGTCGTCGATCACCGTGAGCGTGCCGATCCCCGCCGCCGCGAGCGCCAGCACGACGGGCGACCCGAGTCCGCCTGCTCCCACGACGGCGATGTGCGCTGCCGCGAGCCGGCGCTGCCCGAGCTCGCCGAGGCCGGCCAGCACCAGGTGCCGCGCGGTCCTCGCGGCCTCGACAGGACGGAGCTCCGCGACGGGCTCGACCAGCGGAGGCAGGGGCATGGGCTCAGGCTACCCCGCGTCCTCCGACGGGCGGGCGGGGTTCACCCGGGGGAATTGTCCGGAGCGGTCGAGCGCCCTGCACCGTCGCCTCCGATCCGCACTTGCGGACTTTCTCCGGCGAAACCCCTGGATCTGCGGATCACACCGCTCTAGGCTCTCGGCCATGGTCAGCTATCGGATCGCGGAGGCCGCACGGCTGCTCGGCGTGAGCGACGACACGGTGCGCCGGTGGATCGACCAGGGGGCGCTCCCCGTGACCGACGACAGCCCCGCGCGCATTCCCGGCGACGCCCTCGCCCGCCACGCCGTCGACCTCGCCGCCACCCCGCCGACGCCGGGCGACGTGCTGTCCAGCGCCCGCAACCGGTTCACGGGCCTGGTGACCCGCGTGCAGATCGACGGCGTCATGGCCCAGGTCGACATCCAGGCCGGTCCGCACCGCTTCGTCTCCCTGCTGTCCGCCGAGGCCGCCACCGAGCTCGACCTGCAGCCCGGCTCGCTCGCGGTCGCCGTCATCAAGGCGACCACCGTGATCGTGGAGACTCCCCGATGAGGCGCGCCCCGGTGCTCGCGGCGAGCGCCCTCGCGGTCGCCCTCGCCCTGACCGGCTGCGCCGCCCCGGAGTCGACGTCGCCCTCCCCCACGTCGGCGGACGAGCTCACCGGCGAGGTCACCGTGTTCGCCGCCGCGTCGCTCCGCGCCGCGTTCGACGAGATCGCCGACGCCTTCCACGACGCGCACCCCGCCGTCACGGTCGCCCCCATCGTCTACGACGGGTCGAGCGTGCTGGTGACACAGCTCGCGGAGGGCGCGCACGCCGATGTCCTGGCCACCGCCGACGAGCGCACGATGAAGGAGGTCGTGGACGCCGGACTCGCCTCCGCTCCGCGGCTCTTCGCCACCAACACCCTCGTCGTCGCCATGCCGACGGGAAACCCCGGCGACGTCCTCGGCGTCGAGGATCTGGCCGACGTCACCACCGTGCTGTGCGCGCCCGAGGTGCCGTGCGGAGCGGCCTCGCAGACGCTGCTCGACGCGGCCGGCGTGACCGTGAGACCGGCCAGTCTCGAGCAGAACGTCACGGGAGTGCTGCAGAAGATCCTCGCGGGTGAGGCGGACGCGGGCCTGGTCTACGCGACCGACGTGATCGGAGAGGACGTCGAGAGCTTCTCGCCGCCGGGCACGGAGAAGGCGATGAACCGCTACCCGATCGTCGCACTCGGCGACGCCACCGCCGCGGGCGCGGCCTTCGCCGATTTCGTCCTCGGGCCAGAGGGACGACGGATCCTCGCCGATCACGGGTTCGGCGCCCCGTGACCTTGGCATCATGACGCCCCTGCGCCGCGCGGACACCGGAGCCGCACCACCGTTCCTCGTCATCGCGCCCGCCGTGCTCGGCATGCTCCTGCTGGCCCTGCCCCTGATCGCCCTGCTCGCCCGCGCCTCCTGGGGAACGCTGTGGGCCGACATCACCTCGCCCGTCGCGGTCGACGCCCTGCGTCTGTCGCTTGTGACCGGGCTCGCCGCCACCGCGCTGTGCCTCGTCCTGGGGCTCCCGCTCGCGCTGCTCATCGCCCGCTCCGGCCCACGCACCTCCGCGATCCTGCGTGCCGTCGTCGCAGTGCCGCTCGTGCTGCCCCCGATGGTCGGCGGGGTCGCGCTGCTGTTCCTGCTGGGTCGCACGAGCCCACTCGGCCGTCTCGTCGCGGACTGGTTCGGCACCGGCATCCCGTTCACACCGGCCGCGGTCGTGCTCGCCCAGGCGTTCGTCGCGCTGCCGTTCCTCGTGCTCGCGGTCGAGGGCACCATCCGCAGCACCGGCAGCCGCTACGAACGCACGGCCGCGACCCTCGGCGCCTCCCCCGCCGTGGTGCTGTGGCGGGTGACACTGCCCCTTGCGACGCCCGGCATCGTCGCCGGCGTGATCCTGTGCTTCGCGCGGGCCATCGGCGAGTTCGGGGCGACCGCCCTGTTCGCCGGCAACGCCCCCGGGGTCACGCAGACCATGCCGCTCGCGATCTACACCGCGTTCAACGGCGCGGGGACCGGCCGGGAGACCGCCGTCGCCCTGTCGATCCTGCTGCTGGGCTGCGCGGTCCTCGTGCTGCTGCTCGTGCGGGCCTGGCGGCCGGGAGCCGTGCGATGACCGCGGGCGCGCACGCGGGACGGCTCGACGCGCGGGTCGTGGTCCATCGCGCCCATCTCGACGTCGCGCTCGGTGTCGCTGCGGGCGAGTGCGTGGCGATCATGGGTCCGAGCGGCGCCGGCAAGACCACGATCCTCTCCGCGATCGCCGGTCTCCTCCGTATCGACGACGGTCACGTCGACCTCGACGGCGCACGCCTCTCGGGTGCCGCACCCCGCGCGGCTCGTGCCGTGCACGTGCCGCCGTCCCGTCGAGCCGTCGGGCTCCTCGGGCAGGACGCGCTGCTGTTCCCGCACCTGACCGCGGCGGAGAACATCGCCTTCGCCGCCCGCGCCGCCGGCTCGAACCGGACGGCCGCCAGCGAGACCGCCGACGCCTGGATGACGCGCATTGGCCTTGACGGACTCGGCCCCCGGCGCCCCCACGAACTCTCCGGAGGTCAGCGCCAGCGTGTCGCCCTCGCCAGGGCTCTGGCGGCCCGCCCCCGGCTGCTGCTGCTGGACGAGCCGTTCACGTCGCTCGACGTGGAGGCCGCGGCCCAGCTGCGCGCGGTCATGCACGAGCAGCGCGGCAGCACCACGACCGTCCTCGTGACGCACGGCATCGTCGACGCCCAGTCCCTCGCGACGCGCCTCGTCATCGTGCAGGACGGCCGCGTGGTGCAGGACGGCCCCGTGGCCGACGTGCTGTCCGTCCCCGCATCATCGTTCGTCGCCGCGGTCGCCGAATCCGCTCGCTGACTCTCACCACCCCGAGCGCGACGCCGCCGTCCGCGCGATGCGCCGCCCCACCCGACGACGGCGGTGTCAGGGCCGCCGCAGCCGTGCCGCGTCCGGCGTCGACACCGGGTCCCATCCGCGCTTCGGCGCCCGGGTGCCGCGCTGGTCGTCACGCGAGCGGTACACGATGTACGGACGGAACAGGTAGCCGACCGGTGCCGAGAACACGTGCACGAGCCGCGTGAACGGCCACAGCGCGAACAGCAGCGTCGCCGTGAACACGTGGAGCTGGAACAGCAGCGGCACGTCGACCATGAGATCGGGGCGCGGCTGCAGGATGATGAGCTGCCGGATCCACGGCGACACCGTCTCACGGTAGTGGAAGCCGCCGCCGAACACCTGGTAGACGACCGTCGCCGCGGTGCCGAACAGCAGCGTGGCGCCGAGGAAGACGTACATCACCTTGTCCATCACGGTCGTCGCGAGGAACACCGCGGCGACCGTGCGTCGCCGGTAGATGAGGATCGCCAGGCCCGCGAGGGTGAGGATCGCCGCCGCCGTCCCGAGCACGGTCGCGCCGACGTGGTACATCTCCTCGGTGATCCCGATCGCATACAGCCACTCCCGCGGGATGAGCAGACCCACCACGTGCCCCGCGATCACCATCAGGATGCCCAGGTGGAACATGGGCGAGCCCCACCGCAGCAGGCGGTTCTCGTAGGTCTGCGACGATCGCGTCGTCCAGCCGAACTTGTCGTACTTGTAGCGCCAGATGTGGCCGAGGACGAACACCGCCGCGCACACGTAGGGCACGACCACCCACAGGACGATCTCCAGACTCATCGCGACTCCCTCGCTCGGAATGCGGGCATCGGCAGGCTCAGCCCCACGGTCTCGGCGGGCGGCCCCTCGTTCACCAGCGCCAGGACACGCTCCCGCGTCGCCTGGTCGACCTTCGGCAGCGAGAGCGTCACCGCCCTGACCACGTCCGCCCAGCGGCTACCCCCGTCCTCCAGCGCGGCCCGCAGCACCTCGACGCCCTCGCGATGCGCCGACAGCAGAGCGTCTGCGACGGGGGACGCGGAGCGCGCGGAGAACTCCAGCACCGCCGGCAGGTAGTCCGGCAGCTCGGCGGCGTCGAACTCCCACCCTGCCGCGCGATACGCCTCCAGGAACGTGACGAGCGCCGTCCCGCGGCGCCGCGTGTCCCCGGTCGCGTAGTAGCTCAGGTACAGCGAGCACTTGCGCTTCAGGTCGAACGTCGTGACGTACTCGCGCTGCACCGCCGTCGGCCCGACCTCCACGGCTCCGTCGAGGAAACGGATCAGCGGCTCGGCGACCGGCTGCGGCAGTCCGGCGGCGTGCGCGCGCAGGGTCCCCGCACGGTCGAACCAGGGGGCATCGGGGTAGTCGAGCAGCAGGGACGCCAGCATGTGCACCGTGCGGCGCTGCGTGCCCGACAGGACAGCCGGCGTCAGCACCTCGGGCAATGGTCGCCGCGGGGTGACCCGCCCTCGCTCTCGCACCGGGAGGACGCTGCTCACTTCTCCGCCTCCGGCGGGAACAGCCCGCCCGGCCGACCGTTGCCGTCCCAGTTCAGCAGGTTCACCCGCCCGGGCGTCGACGGTCGATCCGCGGTCTGCCGATCCGCGAGCACGTGGAAGTTCTCCACCGCGACCGGCGTGGGATATCCGCTGTTCTCACCGAACGGGCCCGCACCGCCCATGCCGGGGCCGTCCTCGTAGTCGAGCGAGCAGGCCATCTCCTCCAGCTCGTGCGCCCGCTCGGCGTGCGCCGCCGGGATGACGTAGCGCTCCTCGTACTTCGCGATCGCGAGCAACCGGTACATCTCCTCGATCTCGGCCCCCGTCATGCCCACCGCGTGCGCGATGCGCTCGTCGCGCTCGTCGTCGAGGTTCACCCCGCGCATGTACGACCGCATCGCGGCGAGCTTGCGCAGCGACGCATCGACGGGCTGCACGTCGCCGGCCGTGAACATCTCCGCGAGGTAGCCGATCGGGATGCGGAGCTTGTCGATCGCGGCGAACAGCGTTCGCGCGTCCTCCCCGTCGTTGCCGGAGCCGGTGACCACGTCGACCACGGGCGACAGCGGCGGGATGTACCAGACCATCGGCATCGTGCGGTACTCGGGGTGCAGCGGCAGCGCCACCCGGTACTTCTGGATCAGCTTGTGGATGGGGCTGCGCTGCGCGGCCTCGATCCAGTCCTCGGGGATGCCGTCGCGGCGGGCGGCCTCGACCACCGCAGGGTCGTTCGGGTCGAGGATGATCGAGCGCTGCGCGTCCAGCAGCTCGTGCTCGTCCTCGACCGCGGCGGCCTCGGCGACCCGGTCCACGTCGTAGAGCACGAGCCCGAGATAGCGCAGTCGTCCGACGCAGGTCTCCGAGCAGACCGTCGGCAGCCCCACCTCGATGCGGGGATAGCACATGGTGCACTTCTCGGCCTTGCCGGTCTTGTGGTTGAAGTAGACCTTCTTGTACGGGCAGCCCGACACGCACATGCGCCATCCACGGCACGCATCCTGATCCACCAGCACGATGCCGTCCTCCTCGCGCTTGTACATCGCGCCCGAAGGACACGACGCCACGCAGGACGGGTTCAGGCAGTGCTCGCAGATGCGCGGCAGGTAGAACATGAAGGCCTTCTGGAACTCGGCCTCCACCTGCTCGCTCATCTTCTTCAGGATCGGGTCGTCGTGCATGGTCTCGAGCGAGCCGCCGAGATCGTCGTCCCAGTTGGCCGACCACGAGATCTTCATGTCCTTGCCCGTGATGAGGCTCTTCGGCCGGGCGACCGGCGTGTGCTCGCCGCTGGGCGCGTTGACGAGCATGTCGTAGTCGTAGGTCCACGGCTCGTAGTAGTCGTCCATGCCGGGCAGCTTCGGGTTGGAGAAGATGCGCATGAGCTTGGCGAGCCGGCCGCCGCTGCGCAGCCGGAGCCGACCGCGCTTGTCACGCACCCAGCCGCCGCCCCACTTCTCCTGGTCCTGGTAGCCGCGCGGGTACCCGACGCCCGGCCTGGTCTCCACGTTGTTGAACCACACGTATTCCATGCCCGTGCGGTTGGTCCACGCCTGCTTGCACGTGACCGAGCACGTGTGGCATCCGATGCACTTGTCGAGATTCATCACCATCGACATCTGAGCCATGACCTTCATCGGTACCGCACCTCCTGATCGCGGCGGCGGATCGTGGTGACCTCGTCGCGCTGGTTCCCCGTCGGACCCAGGTAGTTGAACGCCCAGGCGAGCTGCGCGTAGCCGCCGATGAGGTGGCTCGGCTTGAGCAGGATCCGCGTGAGCGAGTTGTGGATGCCACCGCGCTGGCCGCTGACCTCGGAGATCGGCACATCCACCGTGCGGTCCTTCGCGTGGTACATGTACACCGTTCCCTCCGGCATCCGGTGCGACACGTTCGCCCGAGCGACCACGACGCCGTTGCGGTTGTACGACTCGATCCAGTCGTTGTCGCGCACGCCGATCTTGGCCGCGTCCTGCGGGCTCATCCAGATCGTGGGCCCGCCGCGCGAGAGAGACAGCATGAACAGGTTGTCCTGGTACTCGGAGTGGATCGACCATTTGGAGTGCGGGGTCAGATACCGCACGTGCACCTCGGCGGCGCTGCTGGTGCCCGGCACCACGTCGTCGAACAGCCGGTGCATGTCGAGCGGGGGGCGGTAGATCGGCAGCGCCTCGCCGAGCTCGTCCATCCAGTCGTGGTCGAGGTAGAAGTGCTGGCGCCCGGTGAGCGTGTGCCACGGCTTGAGGTGCTCGACGTTGATCGCGAACGCGGTGTAGCGCCGTCCGCCGTGCTCCGATCCCGACCACTCGGGAGACGTGATCACGCTGCGCGGCTGCACCGACACGTCGTTGAAGGTGAGCTGCGTGCCCTCGTGCTCATCCGCGAGGAACGCCATCCGCTGACCGGTGTGCTCCTCGAGGGCGTGGAAGCCCTGCACCGCGAGTCGCCCGTTGCTCGTACCGGAGAACGCGAGGATCAGCTCGCACGCGCGGCGGTCGGTGTCGAGGCGCACGGACCCCGCGTACGGCCCGCTCTCCACGACACCGTTGACCCTCTTCAGCTTCTCGATCTCCGGCTCGGCGCGGTACGTGATGCCCTTCGTCGTCATGCCCAGCTTCTGTGTGAGCGGGCCGAGCGCCTTCCATCGCTCGTGCAGGTTCGGGTAGTCCCGCTCCACCACGGCGAGCTTCGGCATGGTCACTCCCGGGACCCGCGGCAGATCCTGCACCCGGCCGTGCGGCGTCGCCATCACATCCGGCGTATCGTGCTGCAGCGGCGTCGCGACGAGGTCCTTCCGCACACCGAGGTGCGTGCGGGCCATCGCACTGAACTTCTCGGCTAGCAACCCGAACACGTCGAAGTCGGTCTTCGTCTGCCAGGGGGGCGCGATCGCCGGGTTGAACGCGTGGATGAAGGGGTGCATGTCGGTCGAGGAGAGGTCGTGCTTCTCGTACCAGGTCGCCGCCGGCAGCACGATATCGCTGAACAGCGTCGTGCTGGTCATCCGGAAGTCGGCCGTCATCAGCAGGTCGAGCTTGCCCTCGGGAGCCCGGTCGCGCCACGTCATGGTCGCCGGGCGGGACCCGGGCGACGCCTCGGCGGCACGCACCGACGCGTCGGTGCCGAGCAGGTGCTTCAGGAAGTACTCGTTGCCCTTGCCGGACGAGCCGAGGATGTTCGCGCGCCACACCAGCACGATGCGGGGGAAGTTCTCCGGGGCGTCGGGATCCTCCACCGCGAACCGGAGGGACCCGTCGTTCAGGCTGTCGACGACGTGCTGCGCCGGCTCCTTGCCGAGCGCCTCGGCCTCGTCGCACAGGTCGAGCGGGTTGCGGTCGAACGTCGGGTAGCTCGGCATCCATCCGCGCTGCACCGACTCGACCAGGCAGTCGGCGGTCGTGCGCCCCGTGAAGCGCCCGGTGCCCAGTGGCGAGGCGAGCCGGTCCGCCGGCAGCCCGTCGTAGCGCCACTGGTCCGTGGCGAGGTACCAGAAGGCGGTGCCGATCGTGTGCCGGGGAGGGCGGCCCCAGTCCGCGGCCGCGGCGTACTGCTGGTAGCCCGTGATCGGCCGCACCTTCTCCTGTCCCACGTAGTGCGCCCAACCGCCGCCGTTCACCCCCTGACAGCCGGTCATCGTCGTCAGCGCGAGGAACGTGCGGTAGATCGTGTCGGAATGGAACCAGTGGTTGGTCCCCGCGCCCATCAGGATCATCGACCGGCCGCCGGAGCGCTCGGCGTTGTCGGCGAACTCGCGCGCGATGCGCAGGGCCTGCGCGGCGGGCACCGAGGTGTGCTCCTCCTGCCACGCGGGGGTGCCCGGGGTGCTCGCGTCGTCGTAGCCGGACGGCCACTCGCCGGGAAGGGCGTCGCGGCCCACGCCGTACTGCGCGAGCATCAGGTCGAACACCGTGGTCACACGGCGCCCGGCGACCGTGCGCACGGGGACGCCGCGCACCACCACGCCCGAGCCGCCGGCGTGCTCCTGGCCGGGCTCGGGGTCGAGGTCGAACCGCGGCAGGCGCACCTCCGCCGCCTCGGTCCCTCCGGGGAGATCGGCGATCGACAGCGGCGGCACGACGTCGCCGAGGTCGAGATTCCACGCGCCCTTGCCCTCCGGGGAGAAGCGGTGCCCGAGCGATCCGTTCGGCACCACCGGCGTGCCGTCCGCGTCGAGCAGCACGGGCTTGAACTCGGCGCGCGCCTGCGCCGCTGTGTCGCCGTCGAGGTCGGACGCCGTGACGAACTTGCCGGGCACCAGCCCGCCGTCCCGCTCCTCCAGAGCCACCAGGAACGGGGCATCGGTGTAGCGGCGCATGTACTCCTCGAACCGCGGCGTGCGCTTGTCGACGAAGTGCTCGCGCAGGATGACATGACCCATGGCGAGGGCCAGCGCCGCATCGGTGCCCGGGTGCGGGGCGACCCACTCATCGGCGAACTTCGTGTTGTCGGTGTAGTCCGGCGACACGGTGACGACCTTCTGCCCGCGGTACCGCGCCTCGGCCATGAAGTGGGCGTCGGGCGTGCGCGTGACCGGGACGTTCGAGCCCCACATGATGAGGTAGCCCGCGTTCCACCAGTCCGCCGACTCCGGCACGTCGGTCTGGTCGCCGAACACCTGCGGGCTCGCGACCGGGAGGTCGGCGTACCAGTCGTAGAACGACAGCATCGTGCCGCCCAGCAGGTTCAGGAACCGGGAGCCGGCGCCGTGCGACACCATCGACATCGCGGGGATCGGCGAGAACCCGGCGATCCGATCCGGGCCGTGGGTCTTCACCGTGTGCACGTGCGCCGCGGCCGCGATCTCCATGACCTCGTCCCAGCTCGTGCGGATGAGACCGCCCTTGCCGCGCACGCGCTTGTACGACTGCGCTTTCTCCGGATCCTCCACGATCGATGCCCAGGCATCCACCGGGTCGGCGTGCACGGCACGGGCCTCGCGATAGAGCCGGGCCAGTGTGTCGCGGATGTACGGATAGCGCACGCGCGTCGGCGAGTAGGTGTACCAGCTGAACGCGGCACCACGCGGACAGCCGCGAGGCTCGTACTCGGGAGAGTCCGGGCCGATCGAGGGATAGTCGGTCTGCTGCGCCTCCCACGTGATGATGCCGTCCTTGACGTACACCTTCCACGAGCACGAACCGGTGCAGTTCACGCCGTGGGTGGAGCGGACGACCTTGTCGTGCGACCAGCGGTCGCGGTAGAACGCGTCACCCGACCGACCGCCCTCCAAGAACAGCGACCGCAGGTCGGGCGACACCTCACCCGGCCGGAGGAACCGACCCAGATTCAGCAGTCCGTCGGCGAGAGCGCCATCGGTCGCGGGCGGGCTGTCGGATCGGATGCCAGGGGTCACGGCTGCTCCTTCACGCGGCTTTTGACTCAGCATCCTCCCCCCGCCCACGAGGGCGCACAAGGGTACGCCGGGACAAATCACCCGGGCGGAATTAGCACGGGTGATGGCGCCTCCGCGGTCCAGCCGCGAAGCTACTCTCAACGCACGAAGGAGGCTCCACCCATGACTTCTGCTGCTCCCGCCCCGACCGCCGCCCCCGATCAGCTCCGCGGCGGGATGGTCCAGGTCATCCTCGCCACGCTCGCCTCCACCGCGGGCTTCTGGGCGTGGATGGCCATCTCGCCACTGCAGAAGTCCTACGCCGAGCAGATGGGACTCGACGAGGGCCAGATCTCGCTCATGCTCGCGACCCCGGTGCTGGTCGGCGCCCTGGGCCGCATCGTGGTGGGCGCCATGACCGACCGCTTCGGCGGCCGCCGGATGTTCACGTTCGTTCTCCTGGCCTCGGTGCCCGCGGTGCTCCTCGTGGCGCTCGCGGGAGAGATCCGCAGCTTCCCGCTGCTGCTGATCGCCGGCTTCTACCTCGGCGTCGCCGGCACGATCTTCGCGGTCGGCATCCCGTTCTCGAGCGCGTGGTTCCCGCCGTCCCGTCGCGGCTTCGCGAACGGCGTCTTCGGCATGGGCATGATCGGCACGGCGATCTCGGCGTTCTTCACCCCGCGGCTGGCGGAGTCGATCGGCTACCTGCCCACCCATCTGCTCATCGCGGGCGTCCTCGGCGTGTTCGCCGTCGTGTCGTGGGTGCTGCTGCGGGACTCCCCCGTCTGGCGGCCCAACACCGAGCGATTCGTCCCGAAGGTGGTCGGCGCGCTCAAACTCGCCGTGACGTGGGAGATGGCGTTCCTCTACGGCATCGTGTTCGGCGGCTTCGTGGCGTTCTCGACCTTCCTGCCGAAGTACCTCACCACGATCTACCCCGACGACGTGGACGTGGTGGGAGCGGGCACCCGCACCGCCCTGTTCGCCGCCGCCGCCGTGGTCGCGCGCCCGATCGGCGGGGTGCTGGCCGACCGCTTCGGCCCCAAGGTCATCGCGCTCATCTCGCTCGGCGGCATCGTGTCGCTCGCGTACATCGTCGGCCAGCAACCGCCCGAGGGCATCGTCACGGGCGCGACCTTCATCCTCATGGCCGCCGCGATGGGTCTCGGCATGGGCGCCGTCTTCGCGTGGATCGGGCCGTCCACCCCGCCGGAGAAGGTGGGATCCGTGAGCGGCATCGTCGCCGCGGCGGGCGGCCTCGGCGGGTACTTCCCGCCGCTGGTCATGGGCGCGACGTACAACCCCGACACCAACTCCTACTCGCTCGGCCTGTGGCTGCTCGTGTTCGTCGGCGCGTTCGCGCTCGTGGTCGCCGGGATGCTCCGCGACGTCGGTGGACGACGCGCCGCGAGTAAGGTCTGACGCATGACCTCCGTGCCCGTGCAGCTCGGACGCCGCCGGCCCGCCGCGACCGCACCGGCCGCGCACGGGCCGCTGCTCGACACGCACGGGCGGGTACACCGCGACCTGCGGATCTCGCTCACCGACCGCTGCTCGTTGCGCTGCACCTACTGCATGCCGGAGCAGGGGAACGAGTGGCTCGCGCGCTCCTCCATCCTGACGGTCGACGAGATCGTGCGCGTGGCACGGGTGGCGGCGGCGGCCGGTATCACCACGTTCCGGCTCACCGGCGGCGAACCGCTCCTCCGCCCCGACCTGGTGGAGGTCGTCCGCCGCCTGAGCGCGATCGACGAGGGCCACGGACCCGTGCGGGTCGCCATGACCACCAACGGCATCCGCCTCGCCGAGACGCTCGACGCGCTCGCCGACGCGGGGCTCGCGCGACTCAACATCTCCATCGACACGCTGCGCCGCGACCGCTTCGCCGCCCTCACCCGCCGCGACCGGCTCGCCGACGTGCTGCGCGGCATCGCGGCCGCCGCGGCGTCTGACCTTCGCCCGCTCAAGCTCAACACGGTCGCGATGCGCGGCGTGAACGACGACGAGCTGTGCGACCTGGTCGAGTTCGCGATCGCGCACGACGCCGAGCTCCGCTTCATCGAGCAGATGCCCCTCGATGCAGGCCACACGTGGGACCGCGAACGGATGGTCACGCGACAGGAGATCCTCGACGCCCTCGGTCGCCGCTGGGCCCTGACCCCCGTCGCGGGACGCGGTGGAGCCCCGGCCGAGCGCTGGCGCCTGGACGGAGGAGCGGCCACCGTCGGGGTGATCGCCTCGGTCACGGCACCGTTCTGCGGAGACTGCGACCGCCTGCGCCTCACGGCCGACGGGCAGCTGCGGAACTGCCTGTTCTCGTCGCACGAGTTCGATCTGCTGCCGGTGCTCCGCGACACCCGCGCATCGGACCGCGACCTCGACCGCGTGCTGCGCGCGTGCGTCTGGGCGAAGCTCCCCGGTCACGCCATCGACGACCCGGCGTTCCTCCAGCCCGAACGGGGCATGAACGCGATCGGCGGCTGAGCCTCAGAGCGTGCGACCGCCGTCGAGCCGCACCACCCGGTCCACCGTTCCCGCGGGGGGATCCACGTGCGAGATCAGCAGCACCGTCTGGTCGCCCGCGGCGTCGAGCAGGTCGCGCAGCAGGGCGTCCGAGGCGTCGGGGTCCACGCCAGCGGTCGGCTCGTCGAGCACCAGCACCGGGAACCCCCGGAGCAGCGCACGGGCCAGGGCGATGCGCTGCGCCTGGCCGCCCGACACCAGCGACCCGCGGTCGCCCACCCTGGCGTCGAGGCCCCCGCGCTCGCGCGCCCACGCCCCCAGCCCCACGCGGTCGAGCGCGTCGAGGAGCTCCGCGTCGGTCGCGGTGTCCCTGGCGAACAGGAGGTTCTGCCGCAGATCCTCGTCGAACAGCTGCGGGTGCTGCTCGCACAGGCCGATCGTGCGGCGCAGCGCCGGACCCGACAGTGCCGCGGCGTCGCGCCCGTCGATGCGGTACTCCCCTGTCACGCGGAGGAACCCGACCAGCGCGGCCGCGAGCGAGCTCTTGCCCGCACCGCTCGGACCGGTCACGAGCACGCGCTCCCCGGGCCGCAGGTCGAGGTCGACGCCGCGCAGTGCCGGAACCCCTCCGGGCCAGTGCGCCGCGACCCCGCGGAGCGTGACCCGCGGTGTGCCGTCGAACGCGACATCCTCCCCCGCGTCCGTCCGCAGCTCCGACGGCATGCGCTCCGGCAGCACGTCCACGATGCGCTCGGCGCTCGCCCGCACGCTGCGCCACGAGGCCGCGGCGATCGGCACGGCCCCGAACACCTCGAACACCACCATCGGCACGAGCACCGCGACCGCGAGCCACGGCGCATCGATCGCCCCGGTCGCGAGTCCCGGCGCGGCCGCCGCGAGCGCCCACACCGACGCAGCCCCCGCCACGAGCGACACGGTGCCCGCGGCGACGGCCTGGGCGACCGAGGCCCTGCTCACGACCCGGCGCAGGGCGGCGTCGGCCACCCGGATGCGCTCGCGCGCCTGGCCCTCCGCCCCGTAGGCGAGCAGCACGTCGAGACTGCCGAGGTAGTCGACCAGTGCCGCCGACACCTCGGCGCGACGGGCAGACACGGCCGCCTCGGCCCGGGAGCCGAACACCCACCCGAGCCCGATCGCGGCGAGCGCGGCGACGACCAGGCACACGGCGAGGGTCAGCGCGGCCGCGGGCGACACGAAGGCGAGGAACCCCACGGCTCCCACGGCGACGAGCGCCGACACCGCGAGCGGCTGCACCACCCGCAACGGCAGGTTCTGCAGATTCTCCACGTCGTCGACCAGTGCCGCGAGCACCTGCCCCCGGTCGGTCGCGCCGAGCCCCGCGGGAGAGAGCGGGATGAGGCGGCGCACCAGGTCGGAGCGCGTCGAGGCCAGCTGCCGCAGCGCCGCGTCGTGCCCGCTGAGCCGCTCGAGGTAACGGGTCACGGCGCGGGTCACGGCGAAGAACCGCACCCCGACCACGGCCACCGACAGCGGCACGAGCGAGTCCACGATCGAGGCGCTCACGATCAGCCAGCCGCTCACCGCGAGCAGGCTCACGGCCGCGCCCGCCGACAGCACGCCCCAGATCAGGCCGGGCAGGAACCGCGCGACGGGCGGCTGCGCCAGGCGGAGAACCTCGCGCACCCGCCGGGCCCTGGTGGTCTCGCTCATGCGCTCACCCCCAGGGCGACCACGCGGTCGGCGATGTCGCGCGCCGACCGGCGGTGGGAGACCAGCAGCACGGTCGCTCCGGCGTCCGCCCGCGCGCGCAGCGAGGACCACAGCCGCTCCTCCGTGGCGGGGTCGAGCGCGCTGGAGGGTTCGTCGAGCGCGAGCACGGCGTGCGGCATCCCCGCCTGGCGGTAGAGCGCCCGCGCCACCGCGACCCGCTGCGCCTGCCCGCCCGACAGTCCGCTGCCCTGCACGCCGAGCTCTCGCGCGGGGTCGATCCCCTCGGCGCAGGCGGCGTCGAGCGCCCTCCGCACCCGCTCGGCATCGGGCTCCGGGTCGCCGAGGGCGACGTTGTCCGCCACCGTGCCGCGGATGAGCCCGGGCGACTGGCCCGCCCACGCCAGCCACTCCGACGACGCGAGGCCGCGGACGTCACGCCCGGACCACGTCGCCTCGCCCGCGAACGGCACCGCGCCCCGCAGGGCCGCCAGCAGACTCGACTTGCCCGCGCCGCTCGGCCCCTCGATGAGGGTGATGGTGCCGCGCTCGGCGGTGAACGACACGGGCGGCAGGTCGCGCACGCGCAGCTGCTCCACGACGAGGGCCCCGTCCGTGGGGGTTCGCGACTCCGGAGAACGGACGGCGGCTGCGCCGGGGACCGCGCCGGAGGCGCTCACCGCGGCAGGCGCTCCCGAGTCGTGTACGCCGGAGCCGTCGCCCCGCGCCTCGTCGAGCACCGCGAACACGTCCTCGGTCGCGGCGACCCCCTCCGCCGCCGCGTGGAACTGCACGCCCACCTGCCGGATGGGGAGGAAGGCCTCGGGCGCCAGCAGCAGCACGAACAGCCCGACCTCGAGCGTGAGCTCGCCCGACAGCAGCCGGAACCCCACCGCGACCGCGATGAGCGCCACCGCCAGCGACGACAGCAGCTCCATGGAGAAGCCCGACAGGAACGAGAACCGCAGCACCTTCATGGTCTCGCGACGGTAGTCGTCGGCGGTGGCCTCGATGCGGTCGGCCGCCCGGGCGTCGCGGCCGAACAGGCGCAGCGTCGACAGTCCCTGCACGGTGTCGGCGAACCGGGCGGCCAGTCGCTGCAGCGTCTGCCACTGCCGCTTCTGCACGGTGCGGGTGGCGATGCCGATCAGGATGAGGAACAGCGGGATGAGCGGCAGGGTGATGAGGGCCGTGAGCCCGCTCGGCCAGTCCTGCCACCACATGACCGCGACCAGCACGGGTGTCGCGATCGCCGTGAGCACCAGCTGCGGGATGTACCGGGCGAAGTAGGCGTCGAGCGCCTCCAGCCCGTGCCCCGCGGTCACCGCGAGCGCCGTCTGGTTCCGCTGCGCCAGCCACCCCGGCCCGAGGCGCCCGACGGCCGCCACGAGCGCGGACCGCAGCTGCATGCCCGTGCGCGCGGCCGCCCGTGTGCCCGCGGCGTCGGACGCGGCGATCAGCAGCCCGCGCACCAGGGCCGTCGCGAGCAGCGTGAGCAGCACCACGGTGACGTCTCGGCCGGCGATCGCTCCCGTGATGGCCTCGGTCAGCAGCCACGCGAACGCGATCGTGACCGCGGTCTGGGCGACGCCGATCACCGCGGAGGCCGCGAGGTACCCACGGGCGGCGGCCGCGTAGCGCAGCAGTCTCGGGTCGACGGGTTTCATGCGGGGGCGATCATCGGGGGCGGGGCAGGGTCACGCGTGGGCCGGCGCCCCCTCGATCGAGCTGCGGGTGACGCGCTTGCGGAACACCCAGTATGTCCAGGTCTGGTAGGCGATGACGAGCGGCAGCGCGATCAGCGCGGTCCAGGTCATGATCTGCAGCGTGTACGGAGCGCTCGACGCGTTCGCGATCGTCAGGCTGAACGCCGGGTCGATGGTTGACGGCATGACGAACGGGAACAGCGCGGCGAACAGCATCACCACGGCCGTCAGCACCGTGACGATGCCCGCGGTGAAGGCCTGGCCGTCTCGGCCCCGCAGCGACAGCACGATCGCGGCGATGAGCGACACCGCGGCGATGGCACCGGCCCCCGCGACCAGCCACAGCAGCGGCGCCTCCCGCCCCGCGGCGAGGAAGTAGGTCCACAGCACCGTCGCGGCGGCGGCGATCACGGTGGGCACGGCCGCGCGGGCGGCGAGCTTCCGGGCATCGGCGTGCACCTGCCCGTCGGTCTTGAGCGCCACGAACAGCACGCCGTGCAGGAAGAACAACAGCAGCGTGGTCACGCCGACCAGCAGCGCGTACGGGTTGAGCAGCGAGAAGAAGCCGCCGACGTAGATGTGGTTCTCGTCGATCGCGACGCCCTGCACGATGTTGCCGAAGGCGACGCCCCACAGCAGCGCGGGCACGACCGAGCCGATCACGATCATCCGGTCGAAGCCCTGCTTCCACTTCCTGCTCTCCCGCTGGTGGCGGTACTCGAACGAGACGCCGCGCAGGATGAGCGCGAGCAGGATGAGCAGCAGCGGCAGGTAGAAGCCGCTGAACAGGGTGGCGTACCACTCGGGGAACGACGCGAACAGCGAGGCGCCGGCGACGATGACCCACGTCTCGTTGAGGTCCCACACCGGGCCGATCGTGTTGATGACCTGCCGGCGGGAGACGTCGTCCTTGCCGAGGAACGGCAGCGACATGCCGACGCCGAAGTCGAATCCGTCGAGCACGAAGTACCCCACGAAGAGGAAGGCGACGATCCAGAACCAGAGCGTTGCGAGATCCATGATGCTCCTTCCTCTCAGTACACGACCGACGGCAGCTGAGCCGTCTCCTCATGGGGCTGTTCATCGGTGTCCGGCCCCTTCTGGGCGGCCTTCACGATCAACCGCACCTCGACCACCGCGAGGGCGGCGTAGATCGCGGTGAAGGCGATCAGCGAGATGAGCACCTCGACACCGCTGACACCGGGCGAGACGCCGTCTCGCGTGGACATCAGCCCGAACACGATCCACGGCTGCCGACCCATCTCGGTGAACACCCAGCCCATGATGTTGGCGGCGAGCGCGAGCGGGAACGACCAGATCGCGACCTTCCACATCCACGGGGCGACCGGCTTCTTGGCGTTCTTGCGGGTGACCCAGAGGCCGGCGACCGCGACGAGGGCGGCGGCCATGCCGAGGCCGATCATCCAGCGGAACGACCAGTACGTGACCCACAGGATCGGGGCGAAGTCGGTCAGGCCCGTGGCGGCGTAGGTCTGGGCGTACTCGGCGTTGAGGTCGTTGATGCCGTGCACGCACGCGTCGAGCGTGTGCGTCGACAGCAGCGACAGCAGGTACGGGACGCGGATGGAGAACAGCTCGGAGCTGCCGTCCGGCGTGCCGAGCGTGAACAGGCTGAAGGAGGCGTCCGGTCCGCACACGGTGTTGAACGTCGCCTCGGCGGCGGCCATCTTCATGGGTTGCGCGGCGTACATCGCCAGGCCCAGCTGGTCGCCGGTGAGCACCACGCCCGCGGTGGAGAAGATCATGGCCCACAGCCCGAACTTGAGGGAGACGCGCATGGTGTCGAAGTGCTGGCCCCGCGCCAGGTGCCAGGCCGAGACCGAGATGACGACACCGGCGGCGAACATGAGTGCGCCGAAGATGGTGTGCGGGAAGGCGGCGAGCGCCACGGGGTTGGTCAGCAGCGCCCAGAAGTCGGTGAGCTCGGCACGGTTGGTCGCCTCGTTGAACGTGTAGCCGACGGGGTTCTGCATGAACGCGTTCGCCGCGATGATGAAATACGCCGACAGGATGCTGCCGATCGAGACGCACCAGATGGTCGCGAGGTGCAGCTTCTGTGGCAGCTTGTCCCAGCCGAAGATCCACAGGCCGATGAAGGTCGCCTCGAAGAAGAAGGCGAGGAGACCCTCGAAGGCCAGCGGGGCGCCGAACACGTCGCCGACGAAGCGGGAGTAGTCCGACCAGTTCATGCCGAACTGGAACTCCTGTACGATGCCGGTGACCACGCCCATGGCGAAGTTGATCAGGAAGATCTTGCCGAAGAAGCGGGTGAGGTGGAGGTACTGCACCTTGCCGGTGCGCACCCACGCCGTCTGGAAGATCGCGGCCACCAGGGCCATGCCGATCGTCAGCGGCACGAAGAGGTAGTGGTAGACGGTCGTCAGCCCGAACTGCCATCGGGACAGGACGAGCGGATCAAGCCATTCCATGCGCGACTCCTCTTCGGTCGGACTGCTGCGTCGTGGTGTCGCGCAGCTGCACGGTGCACTCCGATGGGCTCTGAGCGTCGCGCACGCACGCGGCGACGAGCGGTCCCCCGGCCTCGGTCAGCACGCTCTGCATGAGGCCCAGATGCACCTGGCACAGGAGCGGGCGGTCTTCGGGACGGCCGGCGGCGTGCGGGCACGGGCTCAGGTCGACCGTCAGCACCCGGTCGTCGACGACCGGTTCGAAGCCGCTCTCCTCCAGGTGCTCGACCAGGGCGTCGAGCTGGTGCACGGCGTCGCGCCCGAGGGCGCTCGGGGCCGCGGAGGGCACCACGCTGCGCAGCAGGTCGCCGCGACGGGCCGCCGCCTTGGCCTTGTCCCTGGCGACCGGGCTCGATGCGTCGGACGCACCGGTCGCGGCGCGGTAGAGCGTGCGCGGGCGGCCGCGGGTGGTGCGGTGCTCCACCTCGGGGATCACGTAGCCGCCCTCGATGAGACGCTGCAGGTGCTCGCGGACGGTGTTGGCGTGCAGGCCGGTGGCCTCGCACAGTTCCCCGATCGTGAGGTGCCTGGACACACCGACCGCCCCCGCCTCGAAGAGCAGATGCAGGATGCGCACCCGGGAGTAGCTCGAGATCGGTCCGCAGACGGACCCGCCGTTGGACATGTCTTCATTATGTTGGCTTTTCCACGGGCTCTTGGGGCACCGGACCGTGAATAATCACCCGGGCGATAGGGATGTCTGATCCCGCCGATAGCCTGGGGGCATGGCCACCCGGAAACCCGCTCCCCCTGCGTACGTGTGCACGGAGTGCGGGTGGACGACGGCGAAATGGGTCGGCCGCTGCGGCGAGTGCCAGCAGTGGGGAACCGTGCAGGAGCAGGCCGCCCAGACCGGCATCCTCCGACGCGTGAACGCCCTCGCACCCACCGCCGATCGCGCCGCCCGACCGATCACGCAGATCACGACGCAGGACGCACCCCGGCGCACGAGCGGGGTCGGCGAGTTCGACCGCGTGCTGGGCGGCGGCATCGTCCCTGGCGCCGCCATCCTGCTCAGCGGCGAGCCGGGCGTCGGCAAGTCCACGCTGCTGCTCGAGGTCGCCGCGCAGGCGGCACGTGCAGGGCGGCGGGTGCTGTACGCGAGCGCCGAGGAGTCCCCCGCTCAGGTGCGGCTGCGCGCCGAGCGCACCGGCGCGCTGCACGACGAGCTGTACCTGGCGAGCGAGACCGACCTCGCCACGATCCTCGGTCACATCGACGAGGTGCAGCCGCAGCTCGTGATCGTCGACTCCGTGCAGACGGTGTCGTCGTCGCTCACCGACGGCGCGGCAGGACAACCCAGCCAGGTGCGCGAGGTCGCCGCGACCCTCATCCGCGTCGCCAAGGAGCGGGACCTGCCGATCATCATCGTCGGTCACGTCACGAAAGACGGGCAGGTCGCCGGCCCCCGCGTGCTGGAGCACCTGGTCGACGTGGTGTGCCACTTCGAGGGCGACCGGCAGACGTCGCTGCGCTTCATCCGCGCGCTCAAGAACCGCTTCGGGCCGACCGACGAGGTGGGGTGCTTCGAGATGACCGGCGACGGTATCGCCGAGGTGCCGGACCCGTCCGGCCTCTTCCTGTCTCAGGGGGCGTCCGAGCCCGGCACGTGCGTCGCGATCTCGCTGGAGGGCCGCCGGGCCCTGCCGGTGGAGGTGCAGGCGCTCACGGTGCCCAGCAACGCTCCGAACCCCCGGCGCATCGTGCACGGGCTCGACGCCTCGCGTGTCGCGATGGTGCTGGCCATCCTGGAGCGCCGGGCCGGAGTGCCCACCGGCAGCCTCGACGTCTACGTCTCCACGGTGGGCGGCGTGCGGTTCACCGAGCCCGCGGCCGACCTCGCGATCGCGATCGCGGTGGCGGGGTCGATCCAGATGATCTCGGTGCCGCGCACGGTCGCCGCCGTGGGCGAGCTCAGCCTGGCGGGTGAGGTGCGGCCGGTCACGCAGGCCGCGCAGCGCCGGACGGAGGCGGCGCGACTGGGCTACGAGCAGGTGGTCGACGACCGGTCGAAGACGCTGCGCGCCGCCCTGGGCGACATCCGCTCGCGGAACGCGGCCCGGCGTCCCGACCGCGACATCCCGCCGTTCTGAGCCACGGCGCAGCGATCAGGCGTCGAGCGCCTTGAGCAGCTCGACCGGATCCGCCTGCATGGGATGGGGACCGGCGATGTCGAGGAACACGGTCGTGATGGGGTGCGCGGAGAGGAACCGCCGCAGCCACGCCGCGTCGTAGATGCCCACACCGGGCGGCAGGTTGGCCGGCTTGTTCTTCGCGTCGCTGAAGAGCAGCAGCGCCAGGTCGCCCGTGTTCGGGTCGCGGTACGTCCACACTTCGCCGCCGTCGAGCGGGTTGTCGCGCGCACCGGGCTTGATGAGCGGGACGACGGTCGTGCCGTGCCGCAGGGCCAGGGCGACCGCGGCCACGTCCTGCTTCTCCAGGGCCACCGCCAGCGCCTCGGACCGGAAGTCCTCGGGTGCGGGCTTCTTCTTGCCGGACTTCGCCTTCTTCGCAGCCATGTCTCCAGCTTAGGCATCGACACGACGAGCGCGGCTCCACGGCGACCTCCGGCCGGCGCGGGAGAAAGATTGGGGCCCTCTCGAGTCCTCCATTGGGGACTGGGGTACTCGAGAGGGCCCTCGGACTCTCGAGCGGCGGTGTCGAAGCGCTGGGGACGCTGTAGTTCGACGCCACTGGGGATGGCTTATGCCGCATAGGCGGAGAGTCATGTCTATGGTATCCCAAAGAACGACTCGTGTCAGCACAAGAGGCCCTCCGACGCGAAGGTCGCCGCAATTCGGATCGGTTGCCGCAGCAGACGAAGCAATCCGAAGCCGCACGGCCGGATCGCCCGCAAAGCCGTAGCGTGCGGTCAGTAGAGCAGGAACTGCGCCGTCGTGGCGCTGGGGAAGCCGCCGATCGACACGGCCACATGGTACGACGCGCCGCCACCGGGCGCCCGCTGCCGGTTCTCCTGCGCGCACGTCTCCACGCTCGACCGGGTGCGATCCCACACCACGGGCTCCTTGCTCACCACGGTCGATCCGGCGGTGAGCGTCGCGATCATGCTGCTCGGGTTCTCCTGGCAGTCCGTCGACCGCCACCACACGTCCGCGCCGCTCGACACCGTGAACACCTGGGTGCTCGACCCCACGTCGATCGTGCAGTCCGTGGTGCCCTTGTTCGTCAGCGAGATCGACAGGCGCGGGGTGACGCCCGCCGCGTAGGTGTCGGCGTCGGTGACAGCCGTGACCTCGATGTCCTTCGCCTGGCAGGCCACGACAGCGGGCGTCTCGGAGGCGCTCGGAGTGGGCGCCGGGCTCGCGGAACCCGTGGGCGGCGGCGTCGTCTCGGTCGTCGCGGAGGACGTCGGCGCCGGGGTCGCATCGGTCGCGGCGGCCCAGGGGCGCGCGACCAGCAGCCACACCGACACCCCGATCACCGCGAGGACCAGGATCAGCCCGAGCAGCACCACCAGACGCCGACGACGGTAGACGGCGGCGGAACGACGGGGCATGGTTCCAGGTTAAGCGATCGACCCCCGCGATCCTGGGAGGCGTCGTGCGCCCGTCGGGCCTCAGAGCACCTTGAGCATCCGGGTGTTGCCGAGCGTGTTCGGCTTGACGTGCGCCAGGTCGAGGAACTCCTCGACACCCGCGTCTCCACTGCGCAGCAGCTGCGAGTACACGTCGGGATCGACGACCTGCTCGCCGATGGGGGTGAAGCCGCGGCGGCCGAAGAAATCCACCTCGAACGTGAGGCAGAACAGGCGCGTCAGTCCGAGTGCGCGCGCGTTCTCCTCCAGGCGCTCGACGATCGCGCGACCGATGCCGTGGTGCAGCCAGTCGTCGCGCACGAGCAGGGTGCGCACCTCGCCGAGGTCCTCCCAGATCACGTGCAGGGCGCCGCAGCCGATCAGCTCGCCTTCGGCCTCCGCCACCACGAACTCCTGCACCGCGCCGTACAGCACCGCCAGGTCTTTGCCGAGCAGGATGCGCTGCTCCACGAGCGGCTGGAGCAGGTTGCGGATGCTGACGATATCGGCGCTGCGGGCGGGCCGGACGATGTAGTCGCTCACCCGACCAGCCTAGAACCGCACCCTCCGTGCGCCTCCCAGACACGAGGAAGGGGCGGATGCCGCAGCATCCGCCCCTTCTCGTCCGGGCTCACGACCCGGGTGGGATCAGTCGTTGCCGGTGATCGCCAGGTCGGGCGTACCGGCGATGGCGCCGCCGCCGGTGTTGACACCGACCGCGACCTTCTCGCCGCGCGGACCGTGCTCGAACAGGAACTCCCCGTCCTTCGCGTCGACCTTCACGTGGTCGCCCGAGTCGAGCTCGCCGTGCAGGATCTTCTCCGACAGACGGTCCTCGATCTCGTGCTGCATCGCGCGACGCAGCGGCCGGGCGCCCAGAGCGGGGTCGAAGCCGATCTCGATCAGACGCTCCTTGGCGGCCTGCGACAGCTCGATCGTCATGTCGCGGTCGAGCAGACGCTCGCCGAGGCGCTTCGTGAACAGGTCCACGATCTGCACCAGCTCGTCCTTGCTCAGCTGCGGGAAGACGATGATGTCGTCGACACGGTTGAGGAACTCGGGCTTGAAGTGCCGCTTGAGCTCCTCGTTGACCTTGCCCTTCATCCGCTCGTAGCTGGTGGCGTTGTTGCCCTCGATCTGGAAGCCCACGGGACCGCCGGCGATGTCGCGTGCACCGAGGTTGGTGGTCATGATGATGACCGTGTTCTTGAAGTCCACGATCCGACCCTGACCGTCGGTGAGGCGACCCTCTTCAAGGATCTGCAGCAGCGAGTTGAAGATGTCGGGGTGGGCCTTCTCGATCTCGTCGAACAGCACCACGCTGAACGGCTTGCGCCGCACCTTCTCGGTGAGCTGACCGCCCTCTTCGAAACCGACGAACCCGGGAGGGGCACCGAACAGCCGCGAGACGGTGTGCTTCTCGCCGAACTCGCTCATGTCGAGCGAGATGAGCGCGGCCTCGTCGTCGAACAGGAACTCCGCGAGCGCCTTGGCCAGCTCCGTCTTTCCGACGCCCGTGGGGCCGGCGAAGATGAACGAACCGGAGGGGCGCTTCGGGTCCTTGAGGCCCGCACGCTGACGACGGATGGTCTTGGAGAGGGCCGCAATGGCCTCCTCCTGACCGATGACGCGCTGGTGCAGCGCCTTCTCCATGAAGACGAGTCGGCTGGACTCCTCCTCGGTCAGCTTGAACACGGGGATGCCCGTGGCCTGCGCGAGCACCTCGGCGATCAGGCCCTCGTCGACGACCGCCTGGGTCGCGACGTCGCCCGCACGCCACTGCTTCTCGAGGCGCAGCCGCTCGGCGAGCAGGCTCTTCTCCTCGTCGCGCAGCGACGCGGCCTTCTCGAAGTCCTGCTCCTCGGAGGCGAGCTCCTTCTGCTCGCGCACGGCGGCGATCTTCTCGTCGAACTCCCGCAGCTCGGGCGGGCTCGACAGGATCGACAGACGCAGGCGCGCGCCGGCCTCGTCGATCAGGTCGATCGCCTTGTCGGGGAGGAACCGGTCGGAGACGTAGCGGTCGGCGAGGTTCGCCGCGGCCACGATCGCGCCGTCGGTGATCTGCACCTTGTGGTGCGCCTCGTAGCGGTCGCGCAGCCCCTTGAGGATGTTGATCGCGTGCGGCAGCGTCGGCTCGTTCACCTGCACCGGCTGGAAGCGGCGCTCGAGAGCGGCGTCCTTCTCGAAGTGCTTGCGGTACTCGTCGAGCGTGGTGGCGCCGATCGTCTGGAGTTCACCGCGGGCGAGCAGCGGCTTGAGGATGCTCGCCGCGTCGATCGCGCCCTCGGCGGCACCCGCACCCACGAGGGTGTGGATCTCGTCGATGAAGACGATGATGTCGCCGCGCGTGCGGATCTCCTTGGTGACCTTCTTCAGGCGCTCCTCGAAGTCGCCGCGGTAGCGGGAACCGGCGATGAGAGAGCCGAGGTCGAGCGAGTAGAGCTGCTTGTCCTTCAGCGTCTCGGGCACATCGCCCTTGACGATCGCCTGCGCCAGGCCCTCGACGACGGCGGTCTTGCCGACGCCGGGCTCACCGATCAGGACGGGGTTGTTCTTGGAGCGGCGGGAGAGGATCTGCATGACCCGCTCCGCCTCCTTCTCGCGCCCGATCACCGGGTCGAGCTTGTTGTCGCGCGCGGCCTGGGTGAGGTTGCGACCGAACTGGTCGAGCACCGCGGAGCCACCCTGGGCGCCGGCGGGCGAGTCGTTGGTCTGCGCGCCGACCGACGCGGGCTCGCGCCCCGGAGCGCCGGACAGCAGCTGGATGACCTGCTGGCGCACCTTGTTGAGGTCGGCGCCGAGCTTGACCAGCACCTGGGCGGCCACGCCCTCGCCCTCACGGATGAGGCCGAGGAGGATGTGCTCGGTGCCGATGTAGTTGTGGCCGAGCTGCAGAGCCTCGCGGAGGCTGAGCTCGAGCACCTTCTTGGCGCGCGGCGTGAACGGGATGTGGCCGGTCGGCTGCTGCTGACCCTGGCCGATGATGTCCTGCACCTGCTCGCGCACGGCGTCGAGGGAGATGCCGAGCGACTCCAGCGCCTTGGCTGCGACGCCCTCGCCCTCGTGGATGAGGCCGAGCAGGATGTGCTCGGTGCCGATGTAGTTGTGGTTGAGCATCTTCGCCTCTTCTTGGGCGAGGACGACCACTCGACGGGCTCGGTCCGTGAATCTCTCGAACATGTTGACTCCTTATTCGCACGGGGCGAAGACGCATGAAGCGCTTGTACATCGAGAGTAACGACCAGGAATGCCGGGTATGCCCGTGTTCGCCGTGGGCATAGCGGGGGCTTGACCCGTTTATCGACAGTCGTTATGTTAACGAAAGTCGATAACCCCCCGATCTCCAGGAGGAGCCCATGCTCGCCACGGATAGACGACCCTCGCTCGCCGACGGCATCGCCCTCGGACTGATCGCGACCGGAGCCGTGAGCGTCGGAATCGGTGCGATCGTCGCCGTCGCCCAGGCCGCCGCCACCCTGTTCTCGCCGTCGCCGACGATCGCGATGCCCGTGCACGACGTCGACCTCACCGCCCTCGACGGCGTGGCCGGGATCGAGGGCGCCACCGTCGACTCCGCACTCGCCACCCTCACCGCGCCGCCCACCGCCGCCCGCTGGCTGCTGCTGCTGGAGACGGCGCTGCCCGCGCTCGCCACGGTCGCCCTGTGCGCGGTGGTCTGGTGGCTGGGCGTGTCCCTCATCCGCTCCCGCCCGTTCCGCGCCTCGCTCGGGTGGATGTTCGCGGTCGCCGCCTGCCTGCTGATGGCCGGCACGCTGCTCGGGCAGTTCGCCGGCGGCATCGGCCGGGCCGAGATCGTGAAGGATCTGGCCGCGACCGAACCCGGCGTCGAAGACGTGCTGTGGACGCTGCTCGTGCAGTTCGACCTGGCACCCGTGGGGTGGGCGTTCGCCCTGGCCCTCGTGGCGGGCGTGTTCGCCGTCGGCCGCCGCCTGCAGCGCGACACGGAGGGACTGGTCTGATGATCACGTTCGGCTCGGAGGCCGTCTGGCCCTCGCTGCTCAACATCGCGATAGCCCTCGCCGTCGGCGCCGCCGTCGTCGCCCTCGTCGTCTGGAACAGCCGCCGGCGCGGCAGCCGCACGGTCACCCTCGATGCGGCGCTCACGCTGTCGGGATGGTGGGTGATCCTGTCGGCACTCGGCGCGATCGCGGTCGTCGTCAAGGCGTTCGCGGTCGACTGGGCGGAGCTGCACGGGCGGACCGTCGTCTTCCTCGACTGGCCCGCCGCCCTCCCCTGCTCCGAGTTCGGCGACGGTGCGCACACCGCCCTCACCTGCGGCGGCACGGAACTGACGGACTTCACCGTGGGCAACGCCTCGCTCGGACTCCGCCTCCTCGCCGCGGCGGCACAGCTCAGCAGCCTGGCGCTCGCCACGGTGCCCGCCGTGGTCCTCGCCCTCATCTGCTTCCACACGCTGCGCGGGCGCGCGTTCTCCCTGGTCGTGACCCGCGCCCTGGTCGGCGGCGCGGTCGCGCTCGTGGTGCTCGGCGTGGCATCCGACCTGTTGAACGGGATCGCCGCCACGGCGGGTCTGCGGGAGGCCCTCCCGATCGGCAGCCCGTGGTACCCCGCGGCGTATCAGCTCACCGTGACGCCGCTGCCGTTCGCCGCCGCGCTCGGCCTGCTCGCCCTCGCCGCCGTGTTCCGGCAGGGCATGCGCCTGGAGCAGCAGCGCGCCGCCCTGGAGAAGGAGACGGAGGGGCTGGTGTGAGCCCGGCCGAGAGCGACGAGGAGTTCACCGGCATCCACTGCCGCCTGGACGAGCTGCTCGCCGAGCGCGGCATGAGCCTCACCGAGCTGAGCGCCGCGGTCGGCGTGAGCATCGTCAACCTGTCCGTGCTCAAGAACGACCGTGCCCGCGCGATCCGTTACTCCACGCTGCGGGCGATCTGCGAGGCGCTGGAGTGCGACGTGGGCGACCTGCTCGTGCTCGCGGCCCGCTGACGCGGAGCATGGATGCGCCTCCGCACGCAAGCCCCTTCTATGGATCTGCTGTGGCGCACTAGCGTCGTCCGCATGAAGAAGCCAGCACCCGCGGCCCGCCCGGCCGCCCGCCTCGCTGCCCTCGTGCCCGCCGTCGCGCTCGCCCTGTCCCTCGCCGCGTGCGGCGGACCGGCCCGCCCGTCGTCCGACGAGGTGGCCGAGGGGATCCAGAAGGTGTTCGCCGGCACGAGCCAGGAGCAGGCGATGACCGACGAGGCCGCCAGCTGCCTCGCCGACGCCCTGGTCGACTCCGAGCTGAGCGACGAGACGCTCACCTACATCGCCAACGGCGAAGACAAGCAGAAGGACGAAGCCGACAAGGCGCTCACGACGCAGATCATCACCGACAACCTGAACGAGTGCGTCGCGCCCTGACCCCCCGAACCCGGAGCATGACGGCTGCGGAGGGGCGGCCGTCATGCTTCGTCATATCCGCCCAGGGAATTCCCAGCCAGCTCTAGCGTTGAGCCTCATGGCGCGCATCCCGGCGCGCCGCGATCTCTGGAGTCCCCACCTCGATGAGCACCACCGCACGCGCCCAGAAGGCGCCAGACACCCGCGGGCCGGTCCGGAAGCTGCTGACCTCGTTCGGCTTCCAGATCATCGCCGCCCTCGTCCTCGGCATCGCCGCCGGCCTGATCGGCCGTCAGCTCGGCGCCACGGCCGAGAACCCCACCGGCCTGTCCGCCACGCTCGACACGATCGGCAGCTCGTACGTCACGCTGCTGCGCGCGGCGGTCGTCCCGCTGATCTTCACCGCGATCGTCGCGAGCATCTCCAACCTGCGCCGCGTGCAGAACGCGGCACGCCTGGCCGGTCAGACCATCCTGTGGTTCGCGATCACCGCGTTCATCGCCGTCATCATCGGCATCGGGCTCGGCCTCGTGATCCAGCCGGGCAACCGCGCCGGCGAGGGCCTCGAGCCCGGCGACCCCTACACGGTCGGCACGTGGTGGAACTTCCTCCTCGGCCTGATCCCCCAGAACTTCCTCGGCCTCACGGTCAGCACCTCCCCCGGCGCGACCGAGGGCGCGTTCACCTCCACGGTGGGCTTCAACATCCTGCAGGTGATCGTCGTCGCCGCGGTCGTCGGCGTCGCCGCCCTCAAGGCGGGCAAGAAGGCCGAGCCGTTCCTGGTCTTCACCGAGTCGCTGCTCAAGGTCATCCAGCGCGTGCTGTGGTGGATCATCCGCATCGCCCCGATCGGCACGTTCGGCCTCATCGGCTCCGCCGTCATCAAGTACGGCTGGGAGAAGCTCGCGTCGCTCGGCTGGTTCGCCGCCGCGATCTACATCGGCCTCGCTCTCGTGCTGTTCGTGGTCTACCCGATCCTCGTGCGCACGCACGGCCTGTCGATCAAGCAGTACTTCTCGGGCGTCTGGCCCGCGGTGCAGCTCGCGTTCGTGAGCCGCTCCTCCATCGGAACGCTGCCGCTCACGGAGCGCGTGACCGAGCGCAACCTCGGTGTGCCCCGCTCGTACGCCTCGTTCGCGGTGCCGCTCGGCGCGACAACGAAGATGGACGGCTGCGCCGCGATCTACCCGGCCATCGCCGCGATCTTCGTCGCCCAGTTCTTCGGCATCGAGCTGAACTTCGTGCAGTACCTGCTGATCGTGATCGTCTCGGTCGTGGGCTCCGCCGCCACCGCCGGCACCACGGGCGCGGTCGTCATGCTCACGCTCACGCTGTCGACCCTGGGTCTGCCGCTCGAGGGCGTCGGTCTGCTGCTCGCGATCGACCCGATCCTCGACATGGGCCGCACCGCGGTCAACGTCGCGGGCCAGGCGCTGATCCCGACCATCGTCGCCAAGCGCGAGGGCATCCTCAACGAGGAGCTCTACAACGCGCCGCGCGAGGGCCTGCCGTTCGCCGACGACTCGTCCGACGACGACGCCCCCGAGGCCGACGCCGCCTCGGACACCGCGCCGGAGCCGGCCGGCGCCCGCTGACCCGTCACGCCGGAACGCCCCGTCTCCTCCGGGAGGCGGGGCGTTCTCGTGTGCGGGGTGCGAGGCGACCGCGTCAGACGCGGCCCTGCTGACGCGTGGCGCCGCGCGTGTCCATCGCCAGCTCCTCCGCATCCATCGCGGTCAGCAGCTCCCGCATGACCTCCTCGTCGAGGTTGCCCGCGTCGCGCTCGGCGACCAGGATCTCCCTCCGCACCTGCAACCACCCCTTCGACAGCGCGACCAGGTCGTCGAACGACGGACGGCTCGAGGTGTCCTCCACCCGCTGCGCCTCGTCGGTGTCCTTCTCCACCCTGGTCATGCGCTTCGTGAAGGCGTCGAACACGCTCAGGTCGACCGCACCGTGCTTCTGCTCCCACTCGACGCGCTTCTGCGCCAGGTACTCCTTGCCCGCCTCCCGGCTCTTGGCCTTGACCGCCTCGAGCGCGGCCTCGTCCTCCGCGTGCTCGGCGTCGCCCCGGATCCCGAGCCGCCGGATGAGTAGCGGCAGCGTCAGCCCCTGCAGCAGCAGCGTGCCCACCGTCACGATGAACGCCACGACGACGATCGCGTGCGAGGCCTCGGTGTCGAGCGTCGCGAGGTCGGCCGCGGCCACCGCGATCGCGAGCGTGACCACGCCGCGCATCCCCGCCCAGGAGATCACGGCGTTGTCCTTCCACGTGAGCTGGAGTCCGGCCATGCGCTCCCGCACGATCTGCGTGCGCAGCTCGTCCGCGCTGTACTGCCGCCAGCGCCGCGACCGCCGCCGACGCTCGTCGAACTCCCCCGAGGCGATCCCCCGGTCCATGCGCGCGAGCCGACGACGGTCCTGGAAGTTCGCCCACGCGCTGGTGGGGTAGATGTACAGGGGCCGCACGAGCAGCACCACCACCAGCACGGCGAGGGACAGCAGCAGGATGCGCCCCACGGACTCGCTGCTCAGGTCGCGGAGCACCCGCGGGAACTGCAGCCCGATGTACGCGAACACGAAGCTCTCCAGCAGCAGGTCGGCCGACAGCCACAGCGGCGCCTCCTGCTGCCTGGTGGTGTAGTCGGTGCGCGGGGCGTTGAACCCCACGTACAGTCCCATCGCGACGACCGCGAGCACGCCGGACCCCAGGAGGTGCTCGGCGATGCCGTACGCCCCGAACGGCGCCAGCAGCCCGAACGTGCCGATCACCACGGGGTCGCTGATGCGCATGCGCAGCTGGTGGAGCACGATCCCGAACACGAGCCCGACCGCGACGCCGACGCCCACCGCGACCAGGAACTGCCAGACCCCGTCCCACACCGTCAGGGTGGCCCCGGCGAGGATCGCCGCGAACACGCGGTACAGCGTGAGCGAGGTGGCGTCGTTGATGAGGCTCTCGCCCGACAGCACCGTCATGATGCGCCGAGGGAGCCCGAGACGGCGGCCGATCGCGGCGGCGGACACGGCATCGGGCGGTGCGACGATCGCCCCGAGCAGCAGCGCACCGGGGAGGGTCAGCGACGGCAGGATCCACCACGCCACGAGGCCGACCGCGAGCGCGGTGAGCAGGACGAGCCAGATGCCGAGCCGTCGGATCTGCGGCAGGCTGCGCTTGAACCCGACGAACGACACATCCAGCGCGGCGGAGTACAGCAGCGGCGGCAGCACCAGGCCGAGCAGCAGGTGCCCGTCGATGGGGAGGTCGGGCACGATCGGCAGGAACGAGGCGGCGAGCGCGACCACCGTCACCAGCAGCGGCGCCGGCCACCCGCGCCAGCGCGCGAACGCGGCCACGGCGACGGCTCCGACGAGGACGTAGAAGATCCCGGCTTCCATGGGGGAAGCGTAGCGTCGTCCGAGGACGGGTCAGCGGGTGGGGCGACGCCGCGCGGGCGTGCGGGCGGTCTCCGCGTCGAGCGCGTCGCGGAGTCCCGCATTCTCGTCCTGCAGGTCGAGCACACGGGCGATGCCGGCGATGTTGAGCCCGTCGCCGCGGAGCTCGGCCGCGCGTCGCAGCCGCTCGATGTCGTCGTCGCTGTAGCGGCGCGTGCCGCCGTCGCTGCGGGCGGGGACGAGCAGCCCCTTGCTCTCGAAGAGGCGGATGGTCGCCTCCGGCAGGTCGACGAGCTGGGCGGCCACGGCGATGCCGTAGACGGGGGTGCGCGAGTCGCGTGCGGTCATCCTGACGTGTCCTCGGATCGGGGTTGCGAGATCGGTCATCTCGTTCTATAACAAATCTATACCCCACGTGCAGATAATCTGCACACCACCTCAGCCCATACGGGCCGCACGAAAGGAGAACCTCATGGCACTGACCTTCGATCCCTTCAGCCAGCTCGATCGCTTCGCCGCGAGCGTGCTGGACTCCGTTCGCGCACCCCGGTCGATGCCGGTGGACCTGTACCGCGACGGTGACCGCTACATCCTGCACGCCGACCTCCCCGGCGCCGACCCGGGCTCGATCGACGTCGACCTCGACGGCGGTCAGCTCACCATCCGCGCCCAGCGCACCGCCGACACGCGCGAGGGCGTGCGGTGGCTCGCCCGCGAACGCGGCGCCGGCTCGTTCCTGCGCCAGTTCTCGCTCGGCGACGGCGTCGACCTCGACAGCATCAGCGCCTCCTACGAGAGCGGGGTGCTGTCGGTCGTGATCCCGGTGAGCGAGCGCGCCAAGCCGCGCAAGATCGTCGTGGAGTCCGGCGAGCAGCGCCAGGCCATCGACGCCTGACCCGCGACGGGGCGGCGCACCCGCGCCGCCCCGTCCCCCTCCCCTTTCCTCCTCCCCGCAGAAAGGACGACCATGGCCCTCTCCCCCACCCTCGATCGCTTCCTCGCCGGCATGGAGTACCCGGCGACGCGCGACGACCTGCTGCGCGAGGCCACCCGCGACGGACTCGACGCCGACGACCGTGCCGTGCTGCGCACCCTCCCCGAGCAGAGCTACAGCGCCGCCTGGCACATCCGCTACCACCTGGCCCGCGCCGCGCTCCGCGAGTCTCTGACCCCCGCCGCCCGGGCCGCCTGAGCCCGCACCCGCGCGGTCGCGTCACGGACGCACCGGTGCGAGGCCGGGAATGCCCGCGCGACGTCTCGGGTTGCATCCGGGGATGAACGACGTCGCCCTCTCCGTCCTCGACCTCGTGCCGGTCCGCTCCGGCCAGACCAGCGCCGAGGCCATCGCCGCCTCCCTCTCGCTCGCCGAGACCGCCGACCGTCTCGGCTACCGCCGCTACTGGTTTGCGGAGCACCACAACATGCCCGCGGTGGCCTCGACCACGCCCCCGGTGCTGATCGCCGCGGCGGCCGCGCGCACCCGGCGGCTGCGCCTGGGCTCGGGTGGCGTGATGCTGCCGAACCACGCACCCCTCATCGTCGCCGAGCAGTTCGCGGCGCTCGAGGCCATCGCGCCGGGACGCATCGACCTCGGCCTGGGCCGCGCGCCCGGGAGCGACCCCGTCATCACGCAGCTGCTGCGCGGCAGCGGCACCACCAGCGACGTCGAGCAGTTCCCGCGTCACGTGCAGGACATCGCGGCGCTCTTCTCCGCCGACGGTGCCACGGTGCGCTTCACGTCGGGCGGCGAGTACACCGTGCGGGCCACCCCCGCCGCGACCGGCGTGCCCGAGGTGTGGCTGCTCGGGTCGAGCGACTACTCCGCGCAGCTCGCCGCCTCGCACGGACTGCCCTACGTGTTCGCCAACCACTTCTCCGGCCAGGGGCTGGAGCGGGCGCTCGACCTGTACCGCACGAACTACCGCCCCAGCGAGGAGCACCCGGAGCCGCGCACGTTCCTCACCGTCAACGCGGTCGCCGCCCCCACCGCGGACGAGGCCGAGCAGCGCGCCCTCCCCCAGCTGCGGATGATGGCCCGGCTGCGGCTCAACCAGCCGCTGGTGGCGCTGGAGACCGTGGAGCAGGCACTCGCCGCGACCTCCGACGCCGCGACCGACCAGGTCGTGCAGGCCGCCCGGTCGCGGTGGTTCGTCGGCACGGGCGAGTCCGTCGCCGCAGAGGTGCGGGCCTTCGCCACGCAGCACGGCGTGGACGAGGTCATGCTCTCGCCCGTCGCCGGAGCGTTCGAGGCCGAGCCCGCCGACACCTCGCCCGGACGCACGCAGACGCTCGAGCTCATCGCGACCGCCTGAACCCGGCGCGAGGGGCTGGCCCCCCGGGCCCCGTTGCCCGGGTCGAAAACGCCCCTCCCGCCCCTCGCCCCGGCACGTTTCCCACCCCGCACCCACCACGCGACCCGACCCGCTCGGTGCCGGGTCGAAAACGCTCCTCCCACCCCTCTCGCCGGCACGTTTCCCACTCCGCACGTTAGCCATCCCTCCGTCACCGGCGAGGGCAAGGACGGGTTCTCCCCAGGGCGTGGGCAGAGGGAACGAAGGGGCGCCGTGGCGATCTTCCGCTGAGGATCATGGCCGAGTGCGACATCGGATCCCTCTCCCGCCGGAACTCGGAACACGCTTCTCGGTGCGCGACGCCACGCTCGCGGGAGTCGGGCGGAAGCGCTACTCGAGTGCCGACCTGCGTCGACCCTTCGCGGGAATCCGTGCGACGTCCGACCCGACGACGTTCGAGGAGCGCGTCGCGTGTTACCTGCCTCGGCTTCGTCCCGGGCAACTGTTCGCCGGACGCACGGCCATGCGGCTCTGGGGGCTCCCGCTACCGTTCCGCTGGCGGCCGAGCGAGCCCCTCGACGTGGCGGTGGCGACCGGATCAACCCCGCCCCGAACCGCCGGGGTTCGCGGGCGACGCATCGCCCCGGGTCGCGCCGTCGAAGATCGCGTCGACGGAGCAGCGGTCGTCGACCCGATCGCGGCACTCTTCCTGTGTGCCCCGGAACTGGAAGACCGCGCCCTCACAGTCGCCCTGGAAGCGGCGATCGCCACGGCCTCCTGCTATCCGGGGCTGCGACCCGACCGTCCCCCGGCGACGCTGGACTCGATCGAGCGACGGCTGAGCGAGTGGGGCCGTTTCCCCGGCTGTGCGCGCGTGCGGGCCCAGCTTCCCCACACGCGCTCGGGTGCGGAGTCACCCAAGGAGACCGAGACTCGGCTGCTGCTCACCGGTGCGGGGCTACCGGAGCCGATGATCCAGTACGTCGTGTCGGCCCACGGCCGATTCGTGGCCAGGGTCGACCTCGCGTACCCGCAGTGGCGCGTCGCCATCGAGTACGAGGGAGATGGGCACCGGACGGACCGCGATCAGTGGCGGGTGGACATTCGGCGGCAGCGAGACCTCGAGGATCTCGGGTGGATCGTCATCCGTGTCACCGAGCTCGATCTCCGCGACGGGGGACGGTCACTCGTCGCCAGGATACGCAGGGCGACGAGCACCCGCTGACTCCCGCTCGTGCCAGCGCACCGACGCGAGCTCGGCGGCGTCGACGCCCTCGTGCCCTGGGGCTGGCCCGCGCCTGCCGAGAGGCGTAGCCTCGGCGACAGAGAGAGGGGTTCGACGATGAGCACCAAGACACTCGCACTCTGGGTTGCCTACGGTCCGAACGGCGTGGTGGGCAGCATCCGTCACAACGACGAGGGGTACGTCGTGACCATGGCAGGCGCGGACGCCGCGACCGGCACGTTCCCGAGCTTGGCGTCGGCGAAGGGAGCACTCCATTCGCGGCTGGTGCCGGGGAGCGCGTGGCCCCTGTTCCAGGAGCACTGAGCGGGCGCCGCCTCGCCGCCTCGCCCGTCCGGGTCACTCCGTGCGGGATCGATAACGGGCCTACCCGCGGCGCCAGAGGGACGTTTTCCACCCGACACGCGCCCCGGAGCCGTCCCCGATGCGGGGTCGGAAACGTCGCGAAAGCGCCATCGGAGGCACGAATTCCACCCGGCACCGGCTTCCACCTCGGCACCCGCACCGAAGCCCGGGGACGGGTGTCAGGACTCGGGCTCGCCGGAGAGGATGCCGCGCAGCCAGTCGCGTGCCTCGATGAACACGTCGTCGGAGTAGCGGTCGGGGTACTGCACGATCTGCCGGTCGGCACGCGGGTACGACCCGAGGAACACCACGCGCGGGCTGAAGCGGCGGATGCCGAGCAGGGCGTCGGCCATGCGCTCGTGCTCGATGTGACCGTCGGCGTCGATCACGAAGCGGTAGCGGCCGAGCTCGTCGCCGATCGGGCGAGACTCGATGAGCGAGAGGTTGATGCCGCGGGTGGAGAACTGCTCCAGCATCTCCAGCAGCGAGCCGGGGTGGTCGTGGGGCAGCTCCACGATGAGGGAGGTCTTGTCGGCCCCGGTCGGCTCCGGGGAGCGCGTCGTGCGGGTGACCAGCACGAAGCGCGTGACGGCGGCCGCGTTGTCGCCGATGCCCTCTGCGAGCACGTCCACGTCGTAGTGCTGCACGATGCCGGGGGCCGCGATCGCCGCCTGGGCGGGCAGCGAACCGTCGAGCACGCCGATCGCCGAGGCCACGTTGCTCGCCGCCGGCACGTGCGAGTGCCGCGGCAGGTGCTCGCCGAGCCAGCCGTGGCACTGCGCGTACGCCACGGGGTGCGCCGCGATCACCTCCACCTGGTCGAGCGTGGTGCCGCGCGGGGCGACCAGGACGAAGTTGACCCGCACCAGGTACTCGCCGATGATGCGCAGCCCGGGGAGCGTCGCCAACGCGTCCTGCGTGGTGGACACACCGCCCTCGATCGAGTTCTCGATCGCGATCATCGCGGCGTCGCTGCGGCCCTCCAGCACGTCGTCGAGCGCCTCGCCGACGTTGTGCACGGGACGCCACACCTGCCCCCTGGCCTCCGCCACCTGGTCGAGTGCCGCCTCGGTGAAGGTTCCGGCTGGTCCGAGATAGCTGTAGGTGCGGCGATCGGTCACGGCGTTCAGCCTATCCCTCGCTCGCGCACCGGCCTCCCGGATGTCAAGCGGATGCGCGCATCCGGATCACGGGGCAGACTGAGAGGATGAGCAGTCGTGCCGGCCTCCCCGCGGAGGAAAGTGACCTGATCGACGTCGACGAGCTGATCGCCGCCTACTACGACCGCGTGCCCGACCCGACGGTCCCGGCCGAACGGGTCGTGTTCGGCACCAGCGGCCACCGCGGCTCCTCGCTGACGAAGAGCTTCAACGAGAACCACATCCTCGCCACGACGCAGGCGATCGTCGACTACCGCGCCGCGCAGGGCATCACCGGGCCGCTGTTCCTCGGCCGCGACACGCACGCCCTGTCGCTGCCTGCCGAGCGCAGCGCGATCGAGGTGCTGCTCGCGAACGGCGTGGACGTGCGCGTCGACGCCCGCGACTCCTGGGTGCCGACGCCCGCCCTGAGCCACGCGATCCTCACGTACAACAGGGGTCGCGCGACCGACGACCCCGGCCGGGCCGACGGCATCGTGGTCACCCCGTCGCACAACCCGCCCCGCGACGGCGGCTTCAAGTACAACCCGCCGCACGGTGGTCCCGCCGACACCGACGCCACGGGCTGGATCGCCGACCGCGCGAACCAGCTCATCGCCGACGGCCTCACCGAGGTGAAGCGCGAGCGGTTCGCCGACGTCGACTGGGACGCGATCACCGGGTACGACTTCCGCGACGCGTACGTGCGCGACCTGCCGTCGATCATCGACCTCGACGCGATCCGCAGCGCGGGCGTGCGCATCGGCGCCGACCCCCTCGGCGGGGCATCGGTGGAGTACTGGGCGCTGATCGCCGAGATGCACGACCTCGACCTCGACGTGGTGAACCCCGAGGTCGACCCGACCTGGCGTTTCATGACCCTCGACTGGGACGAGAAGATCCGGATGGATCCGTCGTCTCCGTCGGCGATGGCGTCCCTGGTCGCCCGCAAGGGCGACTACGACGTGCTCACCGGGAACGACGCCGATGCCGACCGGCACGGCATCGTGACCCCGGATGCGGGGCTCATGAACCCCAACCACTACCTCGCCGTCGCGATCGACTACCTCTTCTCCCACCGCGAGCAGTGGCCGCGCGACGCCGCGGTCGGCAAGACCCTCGTGTCGTCGATGATCATCGACCGGGTGGCGGAGTCGCTGGGCCGCCGTCTGCTGGAGGTGCCGGTCGGGTTCAAGTGGTTCGTGCCCGGGCTGCTCGACGGCACGGTCGCGTTCGGCGGCGAGGAGTCGGCCGGTGCGTCGTTCCTGCGCCGCGACGGCTCCGTGTGGTCGACCGACAAGGACGGCATCCTGCTGTGCCTGCTCGCGGCGGAGATCATCGCGGTCACGGGCAAGACCCCGTCGGAGCGCTACGCCGAGCTGGAGCAGGCGTTCGGCGCCTCGGCGTATCAGCGCGTCGACGCCCCGGCGACGCCGGAGCAGAAGGCCACGCTGGGCAAGCTGGCGCCGGAGTCGGTCACCGCGACCACGCTGGCAGGCGAGGACATCACGGCGAAGCTGTCGCACGCCCCCGGCAACGGTGCGGCGATCGGCGGGCTCAAGGTGCAGACCGAGCACGCGTGGTTCGCCGCCCGCCCGTCGGGCACGGAAGACGTCTACAAGCTCTACGCCGAGAGCCTGCGCGGCCCGGAGCACCTCGCCGAGGTGCAGGAGGAGGCCCGCGCCGTGGTGTCCGCCGCCCTCGGCGACTGACATCCGGGCGACCCCGGCGGGATCGGAACGACCCCGGAGCGGGTGGGGACGTTCGCGATCCCGCGCAGGGGTGGGACCGGAGGGCGGGGCGGTTCAGTCCGCGTCGGTGGAGGAGCCGAGCAGCTCGCGCACGCGACTCGACACCCGGTGGAACTCCGGCGTCTCCAGCACCTCGGCGTACCCGCGGCGGGCCGGGAGGTCGACCCGGTGCTCCTCCAGGATCCGGCCGGGACGCGGACTCATCACGATGACGCGGCTCGCGAGGTAGACCGCCTCGGCGACCGAGTGCGTCACGAGCAGGACGGTGGTCCCGGTGGCGCTCCAGATGCGGTTCAGCTCCACGTTCATGCGCTCGCGCGTCAGGGCGTCGAGCGCACCGAACGGCTCATCCATGAGCAGCACCCGCGGCTCGTGCAGCAGCGCGCGGCACAGCGAGACGCGCTGCTGCATCCCGCCCGAGAGCTCGTGCGGCAGCGACTTCTCGAAGCCGGTGAGACCGGTCATCTCGATGAGCTCGTCGGCACGGGCCTGGGCCTTGCGCATGTCCATCCCGCGCATCTCGGCCTGGAGGAGGATGTTGCCGCGGACGCTGCGCCATTCGAGGAGCGCCGCGCGCTGGAAGACGTACCCGATGTCCTGCCGGGGACCGCGGACCTCGTCCCCGCGGAGGCGGATGCTGCCGCGGCTGGGAGCGGTGAGTCCCGCCACGGCTTTGAGCAGCGTCGACTTGCCGCATCCGGACGGGCCGGCGATGGAGAGGAACTCGCCCTCCTCCACGCGCAGGTCGACCCCCTCGAGCGCGGTGACCTGACGGCGCTTGGAGGCGAACGTGATCGCCAGGTCGGAGACCTCCAGCGCGGGGCCGGTGGGCGTGGCCGCCGTGGCGCGCGCCTGCTGATCGTGGGTGAGCATGCGATCCGACCTCACTTCCCGGGGGTGAACGCGTCGTCGAAGTAGGTCTCGACGTCACCGTCGCCGGAGATGAGGCCCGCCTTCGACAGCACCTCGAGCGTAGCCTCCCAGTCCTCGGCGGCATTCGCTCCGGGAGCCTGGCCCTCGGTGGCGTCGGTGTGCAGCAGCTCGATGGTCTCCTCCCACTGGTGCAGCAGCACCTTCTGGGCCGGCATCTGCGGGTCCTTGCCCTCCATCGCGGCGACCGCGGCCTCCGGGTCCTCCTGCGCGGCCTCGAACGCCTCCGAGGTCGCGGCGACCAGCGCCTCGACGAGTTCCGGATCGTTCTCGATCGTGTCGTTCGGGGCGATGAGGCCGTTGCTGAAGAAGTTCAGCCCCGCGTCGGAGTAGCGCAGGTACTCGACGTCCTTGCCGCTCTTGTCGGCGATGGTCGGTCCCTGGTCGTGGGCGAACCCGATGAGCCCGTCCACCTGGCCGGAGAGCATCGCGGCGATCTTGCCCGCGGCGTCGAGGTTCTGCTGGGTCACGTCGCCCTCGTCGAGCCCGACCGCCTCGAGGTACATCGGGAACGTCGTGGTCGGAGCGTCGCCGGCGGAGACCGCGATGGTCTTGCCCTTCAGGTCCTCCGGGCCGGAGATGCCGGAGTCAGCGAAGACCTGCACGGCCGACGGCGTCGTCTGGAGGAAGACGCCGACGCTCTTGATCCCGACGCCCTTGTCGATGTTCGCGAGGACGGCGGGGGTGTCGGCCCAGCCGAAATCGACCTGGCCCTGTCCCACGGCCTGGGCGGTCTTGGTCGAGCCCTGCCCCGCCTTGATCGTGAGGTCGATCCCGTGCTCCTCGAAGATGCCCTGGTCGACCCCGTAGTAGAACGCGGCGTGCTCGCCGTAGGGGTACCAGTTGAGCATGAGCGTGACCGGGGTGAGCGCGTCGGCGTCGTCGCCGCCCTCGCCCGCCGGGGCCGAGGAGCCGCCGCACCCGGAGAGGGCGAGCACCGCCGCGGACGCGAGGGCGATGGAGCTGAGGATGGTGCCTGACTTCTTCATCAGTGCCTTCTTTCGTGGGTGCGAGGGGGGTCAGAGTCGGACGGTGGCCGCGGCGACGTCGCGCTTGGACGCGTGCCACGGGATGAGGAAGCGCTCGGCGACCTGGATGATGCCGAAGAGGATCACGCCGAGAAGCGACATGATGATCAGCGCCGCGAAGAGCATCGCGGTGTCGAGGTTGCCGTTGGCCTGCAGGATGACGTAGCCGAGCCCCTCGTTCGCGCCGACGAACTCGCCGACCACCGCGCCGGTCACCGCGAGCGTGGCGGCGACCTTCAGTCCGGACAGGAGCTCGGGAAGAGCGGCGGGCAGCCGCACCTTGAGGAAGGTCTTGAAGCGGCTCGCTCCCATGGTCGACGTGAGCTGGAGGATCTCGGGATCGACGGTGCGCAGACCTGCGAGGCCCGAGATGACGACGGGGAAGAACGCCATGAGCACGGCGACGAGGATCTTGGGCTCGGCGCCGAACCCGAGCCACACGACGAACAGCGGCGCGATCGCGATCTTCGGGATGACCTGGGCGAACAGGATCACCGGGTAGAGCGTCTGCTCCAGGCCGCGGGAGTAGACCATGAGCACCGCCACGAGGACGCCGACGACGACCGCGATGACGAATCCGATCACGGTCTCGTAGGTCGTGACCCAGGTGTTCTGCGCCAGGTAGGCCGCGTTGTCGGTGAAGGCCGCCCAGGTGTCGGCGGGCGACGGGATGATGAACGCCGGCACCCACCCGAGGCTCGTCGAGACCCACCACAGGGCGATGACCGCGAGCACGAAGACGAGCGGGTGCCAGTGGCGGCTCCACCAGCGGACGATGCCCGCGGGCTCGGGTCGGTCGGCGGCCAGCGCCAGGGTCATGGTCGCGTTGGGGGCAGACGACATGTGGTCCTCGACATCTTCGTGAAGGATTCGGGAAAGCGCATTCCCGAGCGGTGTTGCGAGTCTATGCCGCCGGTTCCCTCGTGTCAACGCGCGCGGTTCGTCGAGGCGCGCGGGCTCGGGGATCCCCGACCGGCACGCGGGTCACCGGGAGCGCGCGAGGGCGGCGCCGGCGACGCGGAGCCAGCGGGCGGGGTCCTCGAGGGCGCTCTCCCCCGAGCCGGCGAGGACCGTGAGGGAGACGGTCGCGGCGAAGATCCCGACGTCGGCGTCGGGCGTGATGCGCCCCGCCGCGAGCAGGGGGCGTGCGCCCGCCGCGGCCGCCATCCCCGCGAGGAACGACGGCACCTTCCCGTCGCCGGACTGGCCGTCGTACGACCCCTCGCCCGTGACCACCACGTCGGCGCCCCGGACGGCGTCGGCGAGGCCGATGAGCTCCGCCACCTCGGCAGCCCCCGGGGCGAGGACAGCACCCCAGCGCACGAGGGCCGCCCCGGTGCCGCCCGCCGCTCCGGCGCCCTGGTGCTCCGCGTCCACGTCCAGCAGCGACGCGAGCCGGGCGAGCGCCGCGTCGACACGGGAGATGTCGCCCGGATCGGCCAGGCCCTTCTGCGGACCGAAGACCGCCGCGGCCCCGCGTGCGCCCGTGAGCGGATTCGTCACATCGGTGAGCACCCGCACCTCGGGAGCCGCCCGCAGGCCGTCGAGGTCGACGGCCGCGACGTCGTCCAGGCCCCGGGCTCCGGGCGCGACCGGGCGTCCCGCGCCGTCGAGGAAGCGGGCGCCCAGAGCGGTGAGCATGCCGATGCCGCCGTCGGTCGACGCGCTGGAGCCGATGCCGAGCACCAGCCGCGAGACGCCGTGGTCGAGCGCGGCGACGATGGCCTGCCCGAAGCCCGTGGTGTCCGCGTCCCACGGACGCGGTGCGGCGAGCAGCTCGATGCCCGACGTGGAGGCGATGTCGACCACTCCGGTGCCGTGCGGCGCACCGTCGTCGGGCGGCAGGAGGAGCCAGGACGTGTCGTGCGCGTCGCCGGCGGGACCGGTGACGCGCACGGGCATGCGCCGCGCCCCGGGGACGGCCGCCGCGAACGCCGCCACCGTGCCCTCCCCGCCGTCGGCCATCGGGCGATGCACGAACTCCGCGTCGGGCTCGACCTCCGCCCACCCCGCGGCGAGAGCCTGCGCCGCCGCAGCCGCGGTGATGCTGCCCTTGAAGCTGTCGGGCGCGAGGACGACCCGGGTCACGCCGCTCCCGGGGTGCTGTCGCGCACGACCACCTCGAGCGCGAGCGGCGGCTGGGTCCAGTCGTCGTCGACGATCGCCCGGAAGGCCTCGTACCCGGCGTCGCTGAGCGGCACCCGGACCGTGGTGAGCGCGGGGGTCACATCCCGGCTGGACGGCACGTCGTCGAAGCCGCACACCGCGATGTCCGCGCCGACCTCGCGCCGCGCCGCACGGATCGCCGCCATCGCACCGATGGCCACCACGTCGCTGATCCCGAACACGACCGTGCCCGTCGGCACGCCCGCATCGAGGGCCGCGGTCATCGCCGCCGCGGCGGACTCGCGTCGGAAGTCGCCGCGGACGGTCTGCGCCACCGCGCCGCCGCCCTCCTCGAAGCCCGCGCGGAACCCGGCGAGGCGGTCGTCCGAGGTGCGCACGCCCTCCGCCGCCCCCACGAGAACGGCCGAGCGGTACCCGAGCTGTGCCATCCGGCGGCCGAGGGCCGTGGCACCGGCGCGGTTGTCGATCTCGACGCGGCGCGCTCCCTCGGCCTCCGCGCCGAACGCCACGACACGTCCGCCGAGTCGGATGAACTCCGCGAGCTCTCGGGCCGTCTCGGCCTGGCCCTCCTCCTGCGTGCGCGACGCGGCGAGGATGAGGCCCTGCGGCCGCTGCCCGCGCAGAGCCCGCACGATCCGCGCCTCGCGGGCGGGATCGCGCTCCGTGATCGCCACGGTGACGACGAGACCCTGCTCGTCGGCGCCGCGCGCGACGCCCGAGGCGATGAGACCGAAGTAGGGATCGGCGATGTCGGCCACGAGGAGGGCGATCACCGGCGAGCGCCCTCGTGCGGTCGCCTGGGCCGAGACGTTGGCCGTGTAGCCGAGGGTCGCGGCGGCGGCCTCCACCCTCTCGCGGAACGCGGCAGCGACCTTGCGCTCTGACCCGTTGAGCACCCGCGAGGCCGTCGCGAGCGAGACGCCGGCCTCGAGGGCGACGTCGTGCAGGGTGGGCGCCGGACCGCGGGCGTGGCGAGGACGACGCGCGGTCGGCGGCTCCGCCGGGGCGGCTGGCGTGGTCATGCCCAGAGCCTACCGGCGGGCGCCTCGGGCCCCTCGGCCGGGGTCATGCGGGCCGGCCGAGGTAGGCGCGGAGGGCGGCGGCCTCCCCCGCGAGGTGCGCGGGGTCGTCGTCCGGGACGAACTCGAGCAGGGCGTCGCGGGGCGGTCGCTCCGCCGCAGCCGCCTCCGCGGCGACGCGCGTCCACAGCGCCTCCCGGGTGCGCAGCGGGTGCCGCTCGGTCCGCGGCCACCAGGAGAACACGTGCACGGCGCTCACGTAGGCGGCGAGCCGTCGGTACTCCTCGAGCGCATCGGCATCGGGAGCCCCGACCGTCGGCTGCCAGTAGCTCGACAGCGCCGGATGGTCGACCTCGGCGAGCACCCGGAGGGCGGCCTCGGCCGTGTCGGCGAGGGTGCCGGAGTGGAACTCGAGGGCGAGCCCGATCCCGCGGGCGGCCGCCTCGACCGCGGCGGCGCGGAGGCGCGTGACCACCTCGGCGCGCTCGCGAGGCGTCGCCGCGGCGGATCCGGTCGAGCCCGCCCACACGCGCACGCGGTCGGCCCCGAGCGCAGCGGCACTGTCGAGCACGGCCGTGAGGGACTCGGCCGCCCCCGCACGGAAGTACGACCCGTAGGACGCGACCGCGAGCCCGGCGTCGGCCGTGAGCCGCGCCACCTCTTCGGCACGCGCGACATCGCCGGGCGGCACGTGCACGTCACCGCCCCACTCGATCACCTCCAGGCCCGCGGCCGCCGCGAGGGCGACGATCCGGGCGGGCTCGAGCGCGCGGAACGTCACCGAGCACAACCCTGGGCGCATCCCCGTCATGGCCTCATCATCTCAATCCCCCTCGCCGACGGGACCCCGCCACGGCGGCACGACCGGCGGTCATCGCAGGTGCGGGGAGACGGTCGCGGCGAACGACTCGGCCGTGCGCCGGACCACGGCGCGCGGATCGGCGGCCCAGACGTCCGCGCGGAAGATCTCGACCTCGATGTCCCGGTCGTAGCCGGTCGCCCGCACCGCGCGGGTGAGCACGCCGAAGTCGATCACCCCCTCCCCCGGGTAGTGCCGCGACAGCAGCGGGTCGGCGGCGAGCGGCGTCTTCCAGTCGCACACCTGGTACGTGGCGATGCGGTCCTCGCGCCCGGCGCGCGCGATCTGATCGAGCACCTGGGGGTCCCACCAGATGTGGAAGGTGTCCACGGCGACCCCCACCACGGCCGGGTCGAAGTCGGCGGCGATGTCGAGCGCCTGTCCGAGCGTCGACACCACGGCGCGGTCCGACGCGTAGAGGGGATGCAGCGGCTCGATCGCCAGGGTCACGCCCGCGCCGCGGGCATCGTCGGCGAGGGCTCCGATCGCGTCACGCACGCGCTCCCTGGCGCCGACGAGGTCGCGCGACCCCTCGGGCAGCCCTCCCGCGACGAGCACCAGGACCGCCGTCGACCCCTCGGCCCCCGCCGCCGCGAGCGTCGCGGTCTCCTCGATCGCCCGCCGGTTGTCGTCGAGCGCGGCCTCGCGCGCGGGGCCGGCCGGGAGCGTGAAGAAGCCGCCCCGGCAGTGCGTGCTGAAACGCAGCCCGGAGTCGGCGAGCATGCGCGCCGCCCCCGCGAGGCCCACGTCCTGCACGGGCTCCCGCCAGAGGCCGATCGCCGCGAGCCCGGCCTCGGCCGTGACCTGCAGCGCCGTGGCGAGGTCGGCGTGCTTGATCGTGGCCTGGTTGAGGGAGAGACGCGGGTCGGGGAACGGGGCGGTCATGCGTCGACGCCGTTCAGCCGGAGGAGGCCGTGCCAGCGCTCACGGGCGAGCTCCGGCCGCTCGAGGGCGAGCGCCGCGTTCGCGAGCTCCACGACGCGACTGAGGTGCGGGAGGCTCCGGGCGGAGTGGAGTCCGCCCACCATCTGGAACGCCGGCTGATGGCCGTTGAGCCACGACAGGAAGGCCACGCCCGTCTTGTAGTAGTAGGTCGGCGCGGCGAACACCTGCCGGCTGAGCTCCTCGGTGGGCCCGAGCAGTGCGAGGTAGCGGTCGGGGTCGTCCGCATCCAGCGCCTGGATCGCCGCCGACGCCACGGGGGCGATCGCGGCGAAGGCCCCGAGCAGCGCATCCGAGTGCCCGTGCGAGGCCGGCGTCGCACCGCCGGAGCCCAGGCTGTCGCCGCCGATGAGGCCGACGTAGTGGAAGTCGTCGCCCGTGAACATCCGCACGCCCGCGGGGAGCCGGTCGCGCACCCAGACCTCGGAGTCGGCGTCGAGCAGGCTCATCTTCACCCCGGCGATCGCGTCGCGGTGCTCGGCGATGATGTCGAGCAGCACCCGTGCCGCTTCTTCCCATCCGGCCGAGCCGTCCGCGGCCGCCGTCGGCGCGAAGTACCCGGCCAGCTCGGGGTCGAACGCGGTGCCGAGCCAGTGCAGCACCACGGGCGCGGACGCGCGGGACAGCACCTCCCGGTACACGCGGCGGTAGTCGTCGGCGCTCTCGGCCGCCCTGGCGAGGTGTCGCGACGCCATGAGCACCGGCCCCGCTCCCTGCTCCTCGGCGAAGTGCAGCTGCTCGACGTACGCGTCGACGATGCGATCGAGCGGGATGTGCGCGTCGTCGACCTGATCGGTGTTGACCCCGACCACGACCGACCCGCCCTCCTCGCGGGCGACCTCGGCGCTGCGGGCGATGAGCTCGCGCGTCGCGACCGCGTCGAGTCCCATGTTGCGCTGCGCGGTGTCCATCGCATCCGCGACGCCGAGCCCCCACGAGTACACGTTGCGGCGGAACGCGAGCGTCGCGTCCCAGTCGATGTCGGCGGGGCGTCCGGGGGTGTTGTCGGCGTGCGGCTTCGGCACCACGTGGGCCGCCGCGTACGCCACCCGGCTGCGCAGTGGTCCGTCCGGCCGGGTCACGGCGTCGGGCGCACGCAGCTCGACGCCGGAGGTGCGCCCGTCGGCGGCGAGCAGACGGAGAGCGCTCATGCCCGGTCCAGCGTCAGCGGTTCGAGCACGATCTTGCGGCCCTCGGCGCTGGACGCCAGGCCGGCTTCCGCGAACTGCACGCCGCGGGCCCCCGCCAGCAGGTCGAACGGGTAGTCGGTGCCTTCGACGTAGGACACCAGGTACTCCTCCCACTGCTGCCGGAAGCCGTTCTGGAAGACCTGGTTGGCGGGCACCTGCTGCCAGTCGGCGTCGTAGTCGTGGTCGTCCTCCAGGTCGGGGTTCCACACCGGCTTGGGGGTGGCGTTGCGGGGCTGGATCTTCGCGCCGAAGAGTCCGACCACCGCGGAGCCGTGCGTGCCGTCGACCTGGAACTCCACGAGCTCGTCGCGGTTGACGCGGACCGTCCACGAGGAGTTGATCTCGGCGACGACGCCGCCCGCCAGCTCGAAGATGCCGTACGCCGCATCCTCGGCCGTCGCGGTGTAGTGCTCGCCCTTCTCGTCCCAGCGGTCCGCGATGTGCACGGCCGCCTGGGCGTAGACGCTCGTGACCTCGCCGAAGAGGTTCTCGAGCACGTAGTTCCAGTGCGGGAACATGTCGGTGATGATGCCGCCGCCGTCTTCCGTGCGGTAGTTCCAGCTCGGTCGCTGCGCGGGCTGCCAGTCGCCCTCGAACACCCAGTAGCCGAACTCGCCGCGCACCGACAGGATGCGCCCGAAGAATCCGGAGTCGATGAGGCGTTTGAGCTTCTGCAGCCCGGGGAGGTAGAGCTTGTCGTGCACGACGCCGGTCTTCACGCCGGCGTCGCGGGCGAGCCGGGCCAGCTCCAGCGCCTCCTCCAGCGACTCGGCGGTGGGCTTCTCGGTGTAGATCGCCTTGCCCGCGGCGATGGCTTTGCGGATCGCGGAGGCCCTGGCCTTCGTCACGAGGAAGTCGGCGTAGATCTCCCACTGCGGGTCGGCGAGCGCGGCGTCGAGGTCGGTCGTCCAGTCGGCGATGCCGTGGGCCGCGGCGAGTTCCGCCAGCTTGGCCTCGCTGCGGCCCACGAGGATCGGCTTCACGGTGACCCGCGTGCCGTCCGCGAGCTCGATGCCGCCCTGGTCGCGGATCGCGAGGATCGAGCGCACCAGGTGCTGCCGGTACCCCATGCGCCCGGAGACGCCGTTCATGATGATCCCGATCTCGCGGGTCGTGGCCTGTGCCATCTCGGTCCGTTCCTTTCGGTGGAGGGGGATGCGCGGCCCGGATTCGAGGATGCGGGTAAGCGCTTTCCGAGATCATGGCACGAGAACGTCCACCCCGCAACCGCGGCGGACCTCGGGCGCGCACGGCCGGCCGCATCACCGCGCGGCCCGCCGGGTCACGCTTCCGGCGGCGACCCCGTGCTGGCGCGCACGTGCAGAGCCGGGGCCAGCGCCACCCGCTCCGCCGGGCGATCGATGCCGTCGCGCAGGCGTTCGCGGAGCAGCTCCACGGCGCGGCGGCCCACCTGCGGCTTCGGCGGGCGCAGCGCGGTGAGGGGCGGGGCCCCGTTCATCGCGATCTCATCGTCGTAGGCGAGGAGCGACACGTCGCCCGGCACCCGCCACCCCGCATCGACCAGGTGCTGCTGCAGCAGGAGCGCCTGCGGGTCGGAGTGCACGAGCAGCGCGGTCGTCGCCGTCGCCCGGATCTCGTCGAGGAGCGCGGTGACGAAGGGCCCCACCGCCGACCGATCCATGCGGTCGAGGGCGACCTCGCGGTCGACCCCCGGCTCGAGACCGAGCTCCTCGACCGCACGGCCCCACCCGCGGCGCAGGGCGGCGGAGGTCGGCGACTGCGGCGAGGTGAGGATGCCGACCCGCCGATGGCCGAGGCCGGCGAGATGACTCGCGGCGAGCGCGCCCCCGAACGCATGATCGGTGACGACGCTCTCGAGACGCGTCAGCGCGAGGACGTCGGGCGCGCGACGCTCGACGAGCACGACGGGCAGGGGCAGCGCATCCAGCCAGGCGAGGAGGGCATGACCGTCCGCGCCCGCGGTCTCGGGAGCCACGATCAGCCCGTGGACCGTCCCCGACGCGACCAGGGCGGAGATCTGTCGGCGCTGGTCGGCGGCCGCATAACTCGCCCCCCGGAGCACGATCTGCGTGTCGGTCTCGATCCCCGCCACGCGGGCGCCCTCCACCACCTGCGGCCAGTAGTAGCTCAGCGACGGCACCACCATGCCGAACCGTCGCGGAGCGGACAGCGGCCGAGCCGCGGCCGGGTCGAGGGTGCTGCGGAGCGTGGCGCCGCCGTGCACGCGCGTGAGGAGCCCCCGCTCCGCGAGGTCGGCGATGTCGCGGCGGATCGTCAGCTCGGCCACGCCCAGGTCGCGGGCGAGCGCGGACACCCGCACGGCCCCCGCGCGCCGCAGCTCGTCGAGGATCCGCTCGCGGCGGGAGATGCCGAAGCGCGGCGCCTCCTCCCCGCCGCTCACGTCGCGGCCTCCCCGTGTGTCGTGGACGCACGGCACCGCTCAGCCGAGCGGGCGCGGTGTGGGATCGGCATCGGGACTCCTTGTTCGAGTGTGTTCGATCATGACAGACCGTGTTCGTCTCCATTGCGCGCACCGCCCCGCCGTCCTTCACTGGAGCGGCGCCGACGTCCGTCGCGCAGGCCCCGAGGAGACCATGTCCGCCCGCCCCACCGTCCTCGTCGCGATGTCCCCCGATGCCTGGGACCTCCTGTTCGACGGCCCCCGTCGCAACCGGCTCGCGGCACTCGCCCTGATCGACGACCCCGTTCCCGTCACCGCCGTCGACGCCGCCGCCCCGCAGGAGCGCCTCGCTCGGGTGGAGGCGCTCGTCACGGGGTGGGGCGCGCCCGCGCTCGACGAGGCGGCCCTGGCCCGGCTCCCCCGGCTGCGCGCGGTGTTCCATGCCGCCGGGAGCGTCCGCGGCCTCGTGTCCGAGGCACTGTGGCACCGGGGCATCCTCGTCACCTCCGCCGCCGACGCCAACGCGGCCCCCGTCGCCGAGTACACCCTCGCGATGATCCTCCTCGCCGGCAAGCGAGCCCTCGTGCCCCTGCGGACGGCCGACCCGCAGCTCGACCTCCGCACCGGCGCCCGCGTCGGCCGTCGCATCGGCAACCTCGACCGGACGGTCGGCATCGTCGGGTTCTCGCGCATCGGCCGGCGCGTGGTGGAGCTGCTCCGGCCGTTCCCCGGCATCGAGGTGCTCGTCGCGGATCCCTTCGCCGATGCGGCCGAGGTCAGGGCCGCGGGCGCCGAGCTCGTGCCGCTGGCGACACTGCTCCCCCGCGTGGACGTGCTGTCGCTGCACGCCCCGGCGCTCCCGGCGACCCGCGGCATGATCGGACGCGCACAGCTCGCCGCCCTCCGCGATGGCACGACCATCATCAACACGGCCCGCGGAGCGCTCCTCGACCACGACGCCCTCGCCGACGAGTGCACGGACGGACGACTCGACGCCGTGCTCGACGTGACGGAACCCGAGCCCCTGCCCGTGGACTCGCGGCTGCTGCAGCTGCCGAACGTCGCGGTCACCCCGCACCTCGCCGGCTCGCTCGGCAGCGAGACGCGGCGGCTCGCTGATGCGGCCCTCGACGAGCTGGAGGCCTGGATCGCCGGGGCTCCCCCGCTCCACCCCGTGCGCCCGGCCGACCTGGAGCACGGCGCGTGAGCGCTCTCCCCCTCCCTCCGGAGGACCGCGACCTGTCGCCGTACACCGGCTGGGGTCGCGCGCACCTCCAAACGGTCGCCGACGCCATCCTCGACGGGGCCGCGCGGTACGCGAGCCCCACGGGCGCCGGTGTGCGCTATCCGGGCCGCCCTGGCGGTTTCGGCCCCGCGGTCGACGCCCTGGAGGGCTTCAGCCGCACCTTCCTGCTCGCCGCGTTCCGCATCGCCGGAGACCCCGACGGCACCGGCGACCTGGCCGCGCGGTATGCGCGCGGACTCGCCGCCGGAGTGGACCGGGGGAACCCGGAGCGCTGGCCCCGGCCCGACGAGGTCGATCAGGCGAAGGTGGAGGCCGCAGCCCTCGCCGTCGGGCTCCACCTCACGCGGGACACCGTCTGGGCTCGACTCGACGACACCGCACGCACCCGCACGATCGACTACCTCGCCGGGTTCATCGGAGGCTCGTACCCGCCGAACAACTGGGCCTGGTTCCGCATCCTCGTCGAGCAGTTCCTGGAGAGCGTGGGCGGCCCGTTCTCGACCGAGGACCGCGGGGCCGACTTCGCCCTGCTCGACGGGTTCGAGCGGGCCCACGGCTGGACCTCCGACGGCGCCGCGCGCTCGTTCGACCACTACGCGGGCTGGGCGCTGTCCTTCTATCCCGCGATCTGGGCCGACATGGTCGCCGACGATCCGCGGCACACCGCCCGGATCGCCCGCTCCCGCGCCCGCCTCGACGACTACCTCGACGACGCCCTGCACCTCGTCGGCGCCGACGGCGGACCTCTGATCCAGGGCCGCAGCCTCACGTACCGGTTCGCGTCGGCGGCGGCGGCGGGCGCTGCGGCCTTCACGGGCGGATCGCGGCACGGCCCTGGCCTGCTGCGCCGCGCCATCAGCGCCCAGGTGCGGCACTTCGTCGACCGCGGGACCCCGGACGCGTCCGGCGTGCTCCCGCTGGGCTGGCACGGCGCGTGGCGGGCGCTCGCGCAGGACTACTCGGGCCCGGGGTCGCCGTCCTGGGCGGCGAAGGGGCTGTTCGCGCTCGCGCTGCCCGCCGCCCATCCGGTATGGACGGCCGTGGAAGAACCGTTGCCCATCGATGCGGGGTCGTTCGCGCGGGTGCTCGCCGCGCCCGGGTGGCTCGCGAGCGGCACCCAGGAGGACGGTGTCGTGCGCATCGTCAACCACGGCACCGACCACGGCGTTCCGGGAGAGCGGCATCCGGACGCGCCGCTCTACGCGAAACTCGGCTACTCGACGGCGACCGCGCCCGTGCTCCGCACGCCCGGACTGACGGAGCCGCTCGACGGCACCGCCGCCCTGGTGCGGGACGGTCGCCCGAGTCACCGCTCCGGCTTCTCGACCGGGACGCTCCGCGAGCGCGGAGGGACGCTGCTCGGCGGGTCGTCGGGGCGGGTGCACTGGCACCGGGAGTTCGTGTCGGCGTTCGACGTGGGCGGCGGTGCGGCGGCGCGCGTCACCGAGACGGGGCCGGTGCTCGACGTCGTGTCGGTCGTGCGCGGCGCCTGGGAGGTGCGGCTGGTGCGTGTCCGCGACGCGAAGGGGGAGGCGGCCGCGACGCGGGTGCGGGAGGGCGACCAGCTGCGCGTCGGGGGATGGGCGCTGTCGGGAGAGGATCTCGTCGAGGACGGCCCGGGGAGCGTGTCCGCCGGAGCCGAGGCGGGGAACGCGTCGCACGGCAGCGGGCGGCCCGGCGGTCGCGCGCCCGCGCGGCACAGCCGCCTCGTGGAGCTGCACGGCACGGACGGGGCGGCCTCGGGCGTGCGGGTCGAGTCCGACGTGACACCCCTGGCCCCGCGGACGGCGACACCGTGGCTCACCGTTCCGGCGCGCCCGGGGGCCTGGGTGGCGGTGGGGGTGCTGCTCGGCGTGGCCTCGGCGTCGCCGCAGCTCACCCCGCAGGAGGGCGGGTGGCTGGTCGTGTGGGCGGACGGGTCGACGACCGCGTTCGACGCGGAGGAGCTGCTGCCGTCCGGCTGACCTCAGCGGTGCGCGGTGCTGTCGCGCACGAGCAGCCGGGTGGGCACGATCGCACGGTCGCCGTCCGCCGCCGGGTCCGCTCCCTCGATCGCCGCGACGAGGGCGCCCACCGCCCGCTGTGCCAGAGCGGAGAAGTCCTGGCGGATGGTGGTGAGTGGCGGCAGGTAGTCCGCGGCATCCGGCACGTCGTCGAACCCCACCACGCTCACGTCCGCGGGCACACGGCGTCCGGACTCCGCCACGGCCCGCAGCAGACCGAGGGCCATCTGGTCGTTCGCGCAGAACACGGCCGTCGCGGGAGCCAGCGCGGCACCTGCCGCGAATCCCGACCGCGAGGTCCAGTCGCCGCGGACCACCGCGGGCGCCGCGATGCCGCCCGCGGCGAGCGCCTCCCGCCATCCCCGCTCGCGCTCGGCGGCGGCGAAGGAGTCGGCGGGCCCGGCGAGATGGTGCACGGTGGCGTGTCCGAGGCTCAGCAGGTGCGCCGTGGCCGCGGCCGCCCCTCCTGCGTGATCGCTGTGCACGACGATCGCCCCGGTCTCGGCGGGCGCGTCGACCACCACGAGCCGCAGACCCGGAGGCCGCGGGGCGGACGGCACGAGCGCGGAGGCCTCGTTCAGCACGACCGCGCCGTCGACGCCCTGGTCCGCGAGCTGGGCGAACGCCGCCTCGACGCCCTCGGACGCGGTGACCACGGTGAGGGCGTAGCCGCGTTCGGCCGCCGCCTCGGCCGTGGCCTGCAGCATGCGGGAGTTGCCGATCGTCGCGAGGGTGGTGACGACGAGGCCGATCGTGTGCGAGCGGCCCGTGCGCAGGGCTCGCGCGGCGCGGTGCGGCCGGTAGCCGAGCTCCGCCATCGCCGCCTCGACGCGGGCACGCGTGGCCGGATCGACCCGCGGGCTGCCGTTGACGACGCGCGACACCGTCTGGCCCGAGACTCCGGCGCGCGCGGCGACCTGGGCCATGGAGACGCGGGCGGCGTCCGGCGCGGCGGATGCGGAGGCGGGGGTGTCTCGTGCCACGCGTCCTCCGTTCACAACTCCGTCATGTTGACGTTATCACGCGCGGAGACCTACCATGTTGACGTGAACACGCCCGATTCCCCTGAGATGCGGACGCAGGTCCTCGGTGCCGGCGTCGTCCGCCGCGCCACGACCCTCGCCGACGGCCGCGACCTCTTCTACTACGACGACCCCGGCACCGCCCTCGGCGCGGAGCGAGCCGTCGACGCCCGCACCCTCGCCCCGCGACCCGACACCGCGACCATGCGGCTCGACGTGCTGACGGGCGACTGGATCACGGTCGCCGCGAATCGACAGCACCGCGTGATGATGCCGAGCGCCGACGCCGACCCGCTCGCCCCGCAGACCCCGGGCAACCCGTCCGAGGTGCCGTCGCGCTACGACGTCGCCGTGTTCGAGAACCGCTCCCCCGCGTTCGGCCCCGCGCTCGCCGAGGCCGTGGGCGCCGCCCCCACCGCCGCCGACGCCCCGCGCGGGCTCGACGACCTCGACGCCCCGGGCCTCGGTCGCACCCGCACCGCGGTCGGACGCTGCGAGGTCGTGTGCTTCAGCCCCGAGCCCGCGGGATCGTTCGGCACCCAGACCGTCACGCGCGCCCGCACCGTGATCGAGGCGTGGGCCGACCGCACCGAAGCCCTCTCCGCACTGCCCGGCATCCAGCAGGTGTTCCCGTTCGAGAACCGCGGCGCCGAGATCGGGGTCACGCTGCCCCACCCGCACGGCCAGATCTACGCCTACCCGTACGTGACGCCGCGCACGACCCGCACGCTCGACATGATCGACCGCACCGCGCCCGACCTGTTCGCCCGCATCCTCGACACCGAGCAGCGGTCCGAGCGCGTCGTGCTCCGCGGCGAGCACTGGACCGCGTTCGTGCCCTTCGCCGCCCGCTGGCCGCTGGAGGTGCATCTGATGCCGCACCGCCACGTGCCCGACCTCGCCGCGACCACCGACGCCGAGCGCGACGAGCTCGCCCCGCTCTACCTGCGCCTGCTGCGCGGGGTCGATGCGCTGTACGACACCCCGACGCCCTACATCGCCGCGTGGCATCAGGCTCCCGTGCGCGTGGGCCGCGACAGCGTGCGCCTGCACCTGCAGCTGACGAGCCCCCGCCGCGCCGCCGACCGGCTCAAGTACCTCGCCGGCTCCGAGGCGGCGATGTGGGCGTGGGCCGCCGAGGTCACGCCGGAGCAGGGGGCCGAGCGCCTCCGCGACGCCATCGCCCGCACGGACGCCGTGGACGGAGTCTCCGCATGACCGCGGTGCGGGAGGCCGAGGCCCTGTTCGCGACCCTGACCGGGCACGGGCCGGACGGCGTGTGGTCGGCTCCCGGTCGCGTGAACCTGATCGGCGAGCACACCGACTACAACGACGGCTTCGTGCTGCCGTTCGCGATCCCGCAGCGCACGGCCGCGGCGGTCGGCGGGCGCGACGACGGTCGGCTCCGCGTCACCTCCACGTTCGCGGACGAGCCCGTGGAGGTCGCCCTCGACGACCTCGACCGCCTGTTCCCCACCGCGCCCGGGAGCCGCCCCGCGGTGCCGGAGTGGGCCGCGTACCCGCTCGGGGTGGCGTGGGCGCTGCGCCGGGCGACGGGGGTGCCGGGCCACGGCGCCGACATCGCGATCGCGTCGACCGTGCCGGTGGGCGCCGGGCTGTCGTCGTCGGCCGCGATCGAGGGCGCCACGTCGTCCGCGCTGAACGAGCTGTGGGGCACCGGGCTCGACGCGGTGGCCCTCGCGCGCATCGGTCGCACGGCCGAGAACGAGGCGGTCGGCGCCCCCACCGGGATCATGGACCAGATGTCGTCGATGCTCGGCGAGCCCGACGCCGCGATCTTCCTCGACTGCCGCTCGCTGGAGGCCGAGGTCGTGCCTCTGGGCATGGCCGCGGCCGGGCTGTCCGTGCTGGTGATCGACACCCGCGTGAAGCACGCCCACTCGACCGGCGGCTACCGCGCGCGCCGCGAGTCGTGCGAGCGCGGCGCCGCGGCGCTCGGGGTGCCCGCGCTGCGCGACGTCGCGGTGGCGGACCTCGCCCGCGCGCAGGAGCTGCTCGACGACGAGACCTTCCGCCGCGTGCGCCACATCGTCACCGAGAACCAGCGCGTGCGCGACACCGTCACCGTGCTGCGGGCGGAGGGCGCGCGGGCCATCGGCGGCCTGCTCGTCGCCTCGCACGCCTCGATGCGCGACGACTTCGAGATCTCCACCCCCGAGCTCGACACCGCAGTCGACGCCGCGCTCGCCGCCGGTGCCCTGGGGGCGCGCATGACCGGCGGCGGCTTCGGGGGCGCGGCGATCGCGCTCGTGCCGCGCGACGAGGTCGAGGCGGTGACGACCGCCGTGCGCGCCCGGTTCGCCGAGGCCGGATACGCCGAGCCGCACGTGTTCACCGTCAGCCCGTCCGCAGGTCCGCACCGCGACGCCTGACACAATGAGTGGTCGAGCCGCCACGGTCGCGGCAGGAGAGGAACGCATGTCCTGGATCGTCACCGGCGGCGCCGGCTACATCGGCGCCCACGTGGTCCGCGCTCTCGCGGAGGCGGGTCTCACCCCGGTCGTGCTCGACGACCTGTCCAGCGGCGTCGCCTCGTTCGTGCCGGAGGGCGTGCCGTTCGTGCAGGGCAGCATCCTCGACCGCGACCTGGTCGAGAAGGCCCTGCGCGACCACGACGCCGACGGCGTGATCCACGTGGCCGGGTACAAGTACGCGGGGGTCTCCGTCCAGCGCCCGCTGCACACCTACGCGCAGAACGTGGAGGGCACCCGCGTGATCCTGGAGGCCATGCAGGCCGCCGGCGCCGCGAACATCGTGTTCTCCTCCTCGGCCGCCGTGTTCGGCACACCCGACGTGCCGCTCGTGGTGGAGGACACCGCCAAGAAGCCGGCGAGCCCCTACGGGGAGTCGAAGCTGATCGGCGAGTGGCTGCTGCGCGACCAGGCCATCGCCACCGCCGACAGCGAGCGGCCGCTCCGGCAGACCTCGCTGCGCTACTTCAACGTCGTCGGCTCGGCCGACCCCGCGGTGTACGACGTGAGCCCGCACAACCTCTTCCCGATCGTGTTCGAGGCGCTGCTGGAGGGCCGCACCCCGAAGATCTTCGGCGACGACTACGACACCCCCGACGGCACGAACGTGCGCGACTACGTGCACGTGGGCGACATCGCCGCCGCGCACGTGGCCGCCGCGCAGCGCCTCGCGGCGGGCGAGCCCATCGAACCGGCGTACAACCTCGGCTCGGGCGACGGCCTCAGCGTGGCGCAGATCATGGACGCGGTCGCCCGGGTCACGGGCATCGACTTCACGCCCGAGATCGGCCCTCGGCGCCCGGGCGACCCCGACCGCATCGTGGCCACCGGCGAGCTCGCAGCGCGCGACCTCGACTGGCGCATGCGGTACACGGTCGACGAGATGGTGCGCACGGGCTGGGAAGCGCGGCGGGCCGCCGGCGCCTGAGCCTCACACGTCGCGGGTGCGGATGGGGTAGAGCCAGAAGCACAGCCACGCGAGCGCGGTGAACCCCAGCGGGATCACCGCCAGCATGAGCCGGATGCCGCCGTCGACCGTGTCGGGCTGCGCCTCGCCGAGCGTCGCGTCGAACCCCGACGCCGTGAGCACGACCGCCGCGACGATCGCCTGCAGCACGACGGAGCCGCGGACGACGAAGCCGTTGACGCCGAAGTACGCGCCCTCCCGCCGATGCCCCGTGCGCGTCGCGTCGTCGTCGATGATCTGCGCCAGCACGACCTCGAGCAGTTGCAGCAGCCCGCCCACGCCCACACCCACCGCGACGCCGACGAGAGCCGCTCCGAGCACCGACGTGGGGATCAGATACCCGAGCACCGCGACCCCGAACACCGCCACGCTCCACAGCAGGGCCGTGCGGGGGGAGGTGCGGCGGACCACCGTGCTCCACAGCACGATCGACGGGATAGCGGTCACGAAGATCGCACCGAGCAGCAGGCTGCCCTCCCCTTCCGCCGCACCCAGCGAGTACCGCACGTAGAACGGGACCGACGCGAGGATCACCGCGATCGAGGTCTGCACGCACAGCGACCCCAGCACGTACGGCACGAACGCCCGATTGCGGAACGTGTAGGTGAGCTGGTCGCGCCAGCGCATCGCCTCGGACGCCGCCTCCGGCACGCGCCGCTCGATCATGCCGCCGAAGAACGACCACGCCAGCAGCACGAGGCACACGCCGGACAGCACGAGCGCCATGCCCGGCCAGCCGATCGCGTCGTACAGTGCCGGGGCGCCCGCCGTGCCGAGCACCATGCCGAGGATCGCGAAGATCTGCCGCGGCACGTTGCCCCGCGCGCGCTCCTCCGTCGTGCGGAAGATCTCCGGGAACAGCGCCGAGATGTTGAGCACCACCACCACGAACGCGATGTCGTAGACCGCGACCACCACCAGGAACCAGGCGATGAGGCCGTCCGCGGGCAGGTCGGGCGGCATCCACACCAGCGCGAACGCCACCACCAGCGGCACGATGCCGAGTCCGATCCACGGGATGCGGCGGCCCCACGGCGTGCGGATCCGGTCGGACAGCGCGCCCATCAGCGGGTTGAGCGCCGCGTTGAGGATGCCGTGCGCGACCATCGCGACGGCCACCCAGGTGGCGGGCACCGCGAGGTGCGACACGTAGAAGTAGACGACGAACGCAGAGAACGTCTGCGTCATCAGCTGCGTGGGGAACCCGGACGCCCCGAACGCGATCGACTGCGCCCGCGTCGGGGCCGCGTCGAGACGACGGTCGCGCAGCCGGTCCGCGAGCGCCGTCACCGGGCCGCCCCGCGCTGCAGGTCGCGCAGGTCGCGCCAGCCGACCCGCACCAGGCCCTCGTCGTCGATCGTCTGCTCCACGAGCGGGTCGTCGAGCAGCCGCAGCTCGTAGCCGCGCTTGGCCGCCCCGAAGTCGACGGCGGCGCGCAGCTCGGCGCCGTCGGTCATCGGGTGCAGGTAGATCTCGGTCACGCCGGGCGGCACGGCCCGCAGCACGTCGAGGAACCCGTCGCGCACCCGCTCGTACGTCTCCTCCTGCGCCGTGCCCTCACCGGCCAGCTCGAACGGGTGCGTCCACAGCCGGTCGATGATCTCCACGCCGAGCGCATCGGCGGCGGCCGTGGCCTCCGCGAGCTTCGCCTGCAGCTCCTGGTCGGCCTCCGCGCCCTCCCGGTACCGCGGAAGCCGGAACGGCAGGCCGAGCCGGGCGGCGAGCTCGAACACCGGCCGCAGGAAGTCGCGCCCGCTCTGCAGTCCGTAGACCGAGCCCATGTGGTTGTCGAGGTGGGTGACGTCGACTCCGGCGTCGAGCGCGGCCTGCACCTGCGCCGTCAGCTCGGCGGCCACGTCGGCCTCGGATGCTCCCTGCTCGACCGCGGCGACCTCGTTCGGGAAGAAGCCGTCGCCGTCGACGAGGGTGGTGCCGGGGCCGGTGAGCGGACGCCACCGGTAGCGCCGCCACTCGCTGGTGAGCACGAGGTGCACGCCCACATCGAGGTCGCGTCGACCGGCGGCGAACGCGAGCGCCTCGGGCGCCCAGGCGCACGGGACCATGACGGTCGCGCTGTCGATACGGCCCCGCTCGAGGAGGCTCCCGATCGCCGTGTTCGCCGCGTGGCACATGCCGAAGTCGTCGGCGTTGAGGATGATCGCCCTGGTACCGGACGGGAGGCCGAGCCGGTCGGCGAGCGGGGGCGGAGCGGTCATGGCGGGTCCTGTCGGGGTCAGCGGCCGGGTCGGGGGGTGGCGGCCGCGGGGGTGAGGAGACGGGAGAAGACGAGCGCGCGCAGGGCGGAGGCCGCCTCGCCCACGACCCCGACGAGCGGAGCCTCCGGGCCGAACGCCGAGACGAGGAACCGGAGCGGCAGCTGCGCGGCGAACTCCTCCGCGACGCGGTCGACCGCCTCCACGAGCGCGGGGTGCGCGGCCTCGCCGCCGAGGATGAACGCCTCGGGGTCGAGCACGAGCGCCACGGTGCCCGCCGCCACCACCAGGCGCCGGCCGATCTCGGCCACCAGCTCGCGCGCCTTCTCGTCGCCCTGCTGCGCGGCTTCGAGGTGGGCCAGCAGGGGCGCCCGCACGTCGAGGCCCAGACCGAGCGCGAGGTCGTGCACCACCTCCTCCCCCACGATGGGGGCGCCGATCGGCAGCGGCGACTGCGGCAGATACATGATCTCGCCCGCGACACCCGAGAAGCCCCGGTGCAGCAGCCCCTCGATCACGATGCCCGCGCCGAGGTCGTCGTCGAGCAGGAACAGGGCGAAGCTGCTCAGCTCGGCCCCCGCCCCCGCCGTCAGCTCCGCGAGCGCGGCCAGGTTCACGTCGTTCTCCACCTGCACGGGGCACCCGAGCGCCGTCTGCAGCGCCGAGCGGAACGCACCGCCGTCCGGGCCCTGGTCGTCGCGGATGCCGCCGTCGGCCGTCACGATGCCGGGCACCCCGACCACCGCGAGGTGCAGCGGGCCGCGCGTGGACTCCCGGCACGACGCCACGAGCCCGGCGATGTGCCCGACCCGGTCCCCGGACGAGGGGAACGGCGCGTGCTGCTCAGCCCGCACGGTCCCGGTCGCATCGACCAGCACGACGTGGGCGGCATGATGGTCCACGTGCACCGCGGCGGCGACCCCGAGCAGCGGGTGCAGGGCCACGCGCCCCGCGGCGGGACCCCGCGCACCGCGGTCGACACCGGCGGCCGCCACCGCACCGCCCGCCTCCAGCATCCGCAGCACCTGGGTCACGGCCGTGCGCGACAGCCCGGTCGCCGCCATCAGCTCCGCGCGCGTCTGCGGACCGCTGTCGGCGAGCCGCTCCAGGATCGCGCGGCCGTTGAGCGACCGGAGCAGGCTCTGCGGTCCGGCAAGGGGTCGTGACATGCGGCTGATCCTCGGAGGTGTCGATGCTCGTGGTTCGGCTCGGGTGCCCGGCCAGCATGCTACATCCGGCCGCGTGCGTCCACCCCGATTCCGCCGTCGCCGCACGCACCTAGGGTGGAGGGATGACGTCCTTCGTGATCCGCGACGCCCGCGCCGACGACGCCGATGCCGTGGCCCGAGTGCACGTGCGCTCGTGGCAGACCGCCTACCGCGGCCTGATCGACCAGGAGGTGCTCGACGGGCTCTCGGTCTCGGAGCGCGCCGAGGGGTGGCGGCGGATCTTCGCCGACCCGCTGCCCACGAGCCTGGGCACCCTGGTGGCGGTGCGCGACGGCGCGGTGATCGCGTGGGCGTCGTTCGGCTCGGGGCGCGACCCCGACGGTCTCGACGACGCCGAGCTGTACGGCATCTACGCCGACCCGGACACGTGGTCGACGGGCGCGGGTCATGCGCTGCTCGAAGCCGCGGAGGCGCGCATGATCGAGGCCGGGCACACGCGCGGCTACCTGTGGGTGCTCGACGGCAACGACCGCGCCGACGGGTTCTACGCCCGGCACGGGTGGGAGCTCGACGGGGCGACCAAGATCGACCAGCGCCAGCAGTTCACGCTCCGCGAGCACCGCCGCGTCAAGCTGCTCGGCCCGCGCTGAGCCCGGACGGCCCGGGGCCGCCCGTCAGTCGATCGCGCTCATGACGTGCTTGAGGCGGGTGTAGTCGTCGAAGCCGTACTGGGACAGGTCCTTGCCGTAGCCGGAGTGCTTGAAGCCGCCGTGCGGCATGTCCGAAACGAACGGCAGGTGGGTGTTGATCCACACGCACCCGAAGTCGAGGTCGCGCGAGAAGCGCATCGCCCTGGCGTGATCCGTGGTCCACACCGACGCCGCGAGCGCGTACGGCACGCCGTTAGCGAGGGCCAGCGCCTCCTCCTCGGTCTCGAACGACTGCACGGTGAGCACGGGTCCGAAGATCTCGCCCTGCACGACCTCGTCGTCCTGCCGCACACCGGTCACGATCGTCGCCTCCCAGAAGTAGCCGCGGTCGCCCTGCCGGCGGCCGCCGGTGGCCACGGTGGCGTGCGCGGGGAGGCGGTCGATGAAGCCCTGCACCTGGGCGAGCTGGGCGGCGCTGCTGAGCGGTCCGTAGAGCACGCCCCGGTCGTGCGGGCCGCCGGTGCGCGCGTGCGTGCGGGCGCGGGCGACCAGGGCCGCCACGAGCTCGTCGTGCTTGGACGCGTGCACGAGCAACCGGGTGGCGGCCGTGCAGTCCTGCCCCGCGTTGAAGAACGCGCCGGCGACGATGCCCTCCACGGCGCGGTCGAGCGCCGCGTCGGCGAACACCAGTGCGGGGGCCTTGCCGCCGAGCTCCAGGTGCACGCGCTTCACGTCGTCGGCGGCCGATCGGGCGACCGCCATGCCCGCGCGCACCGAGCCGGTGATCGCGACCATCTGCGGCACCGGGTGGGCGATCAGCGCGGCGCCGGTGTCGCGGTCGCCCAGCACCACGTTGAACACTCCGGGCGGGGTGTGCCGCGCGACGATCTCGGCGAGCAGCAGCGTGGTGAGCGGCGTCGCCTCCGCGGGCTTGAGCACCACGGTGTTGCCCGCGGCGAGCGCCGGCGCGATCTTCCACACCGCCATGTTGAGCGGATAGTTCCACGGGGTGACCTGCGCGATGACCCCGATCGGCTCGCGGCGCACGAACGACGTGTGTCCGGCGACGTACTCCGCGGCGGCCCGCCCCTCGAGGCTGCGCGCGGCACCCGCGAAGAAGCGCAGCTGGTCGATGGACTGCTCGATCTCGTCGGCGACCAGCGTGGCGCGGGGCTTGCCGGTGTCGCGGGACTCCAGGTCGGCGAACTCCTCCGCCCGCTCGGCCATCTCGTCGGCGATGCGGAACAGGGCGAGCTGGCGCTGCGCGGGCGTGGTGTCGCGCCACTCGGGGAACGCGGCGGCCGCGGCGGCGACGGCCGCGTCCACGTCGGCGGCGTCGGACAGGGGGATCTCGCCGTACGGCTCCTCGGTCGCCGGGTCGATCAGCGGCAGCCGTCCCCGTCCGTGCGCGGGCACGGCGCGGCCGCCGAGGAAGTTGTGCAGGGGCTCGGTCGTCGTCGACGGGGTGTGCATGGCGCCATGGTAGCCACTCGAACGCGGAATCTGAAGGATGACGAGGGTCGAACGACGGAATCAGTTGCGACAGCCCCCTGAGAATGTCACTATCGGTACATGACTCCGACGCCGCAGCCGCCCCTCGACGACATCTCCAAGCGCATCGTCGAGCTGCTGCAGGAAGACGGCCGCCGCCCCTACTCCGAGATCGCGCGCGAGGTCGGACTCAGCGAGGCCGCCGCCCGCCAGCGGGTGCAGCGCATGACCGAGGCCGGGATCATCCAGATCGTCGCCGTCACCGATCCGCTCCAGCTCGGCTTCCGGCGCATGTCGATGATCGGCATCCGCGTCTCCGACGACCCCCGCGCGATCGCCGAGGAGCTGACCGCGATCACCGAGCTCGCGTACGTCGTCGTCACGCTCGGCACCTTCGACATCCTCGTCGAGGCGGTGTGCGAGGACGACGACCACCTGATCGACCTCATCGCCACCCGCATCCGCACCATCCCCGGCATCGTGCAGACCGAGAGCCTGCTCTACGCCGGACTGTACAAAGACCTCTACAACTGGGGAACGCGCTGACGCGTCCCCGCACCCGGGAGTGAACATGGGCACCACGGTCTTCGAACGCCGGCGTCCCGCGCCATCCGTCATCGACGAGTCCCTGCGCGACACCGCCCTGTCGGTCTTCTGGCTCGACGACGTCGACCGCCCGACGCATCCGCCGCTGCGCGGGACGGCACACGCCGACCTCGCGATCGTCGGCGGCGGCTACACCGGGCTGTGGACCGCGATCAGGGCGAAGGAGCGCGACCCCGGGCGCACGGTCGTGCTGCTCGAGGCCTCGCGCGTCGCCTGGGCCGCGTCGGGGCGCAACGGCGGCTTCTGCGAGGCCAGCATCACGCACGGCCACGAGAACGGCGTGAACCGGTGGCCGGAGGAGATCGACCGGCTCGAGGAGCTGGGGCGGCAGAACCTCGACGGCATCGAGGACACCGTGCGCCGGTACGCCCTCGACGCCGAGTTCGAGCGCACGGGCCAGCTGGCCGTGGCCGTGGAACCGCACCAGGTGGAGTGGCTGCGCGAGGAGGAGGGCTTCCTCGACCGCGACGCCGTGCAGGCCGAGGTGCACTCCCCCACGTTCCTCGCCGGCGCGTGGGACCGGGAGGGCACGGCCCTCGTGCACCCCGCCAAGCTCGGCCTGGAGCTCGCGCGCCTGGCCGTCGAGCTCGGCGTGCAGATCCACGAGCACACGATGGTGCGCCGCATCGAGGGACCCGACGCCGGCCCGGTCGCCCTCGTGACCGACGGCGGACGGGTGACCGCGGAGAACATCGCCCTCGCCACGAACGTGTTCCCTTCGCTGCTGAAGCGCAACCGGCTCATGACGGTGCCCGTGTACGACTACGTGCTGATGACCGAGCCGCTGTCGGCGGAGCAGCTCGACGCGATCGGCTGGCGCAACCGCCAGGGCCTCGCCGACAGCGCCAACCAGTTCCACTACTACCGGCTCACCGCCGACGACCGGATCCTGTTCGGCGGCTACGACGCGGTCTACCACTTCGGCGGGAAGGTGCGCCCCGCGTACGAGGACCGGATGGAGAGCCACCGACGCCTCGCCTCCCACTTCTTCACCACGTTCCCGCAGCTCGCCGGGCTCCGCTTCACGCACCGCTGGGCCGGCGCGATCGACTCCTCCAGCCGGTTCTGCGCGTTCTTCGGCACGGCCCGTCGCGGGCGCGTGGCCTACGCCACGGGATTCACCGGGCTCGGGGTGGGCGCCGCGCGGTTCGCCGCCGACGTGATGCTCGACAAGCTCGCCGGGGAGGAGACCGAGCGCACGGAGCTGCGCATGGTGCGCGAGAAGCCGATCCCCTTCCCGCCCGAGCCCGCCGCCTCGATCGGCATCAACCTGGTGCGCGCCGCGATGGACCGCGCCGACCACGACGGGGGACGACGCGGCCCGTTCCTGAAGACGCTCGACGCCCTCGGCATGGGGTTCGACTCGTGACCGCGCTGACACCGGGCACGCCCGTGGACGCGCGCGCCGTCGCCCTCGCGCACGAGCCCCTGCCCGCGGACGAGGTGCGCGACGGAGCGCCGACCGCGGCGTATGCCGTGCTCGACGCCACGGACGGGACGGAGATCGGCGTCTGGGAGATGACGCCGGGCGCCGCGAGCGACACCGAGGAGGACGAGGTGTTCGTGGTGCTGTCTGGCCGCGCGACCATCGAGTTCACCGAGCCCGCGCTGCCGTCTGTCGAGGTCGGGCCCGGGTCGGTGATGCGCCTGTCGGCCGGCATGCGCACGGTGTGGACGGTGACCGAGACGCTGCGCAAGGTCTCCCTCGCGGTCTGAGCCTCAGCCGCGACGGACCTCGGCGTGCGGCATGCGCTCGGCCATGATCCGCACCGCCTCGGGATTGTCGTCGACCAGCACCGCGTCACGGCCCAGCGCCGACGCCACCGCCCCGGTCGTGCCGCTGCCCGCGAAGAGGTCGAGCACGCGATCGCCCGGACGGCTCGACGCCGTGACGATGCGCCGCAGGATCCCCTCGGGCTTCTGCGTCGGATAGCCCGTCTTCTCGCGACCCGTGGTGGGGACGATGGTGTGCCACCACACGTCGGTGGGGAGCTTGCCGCGCGCCGCCTTCTCCGCCGTGACCAGACCGGGAGCCATGTACGGCTCGCGGTCGACGTCGTCGGAGTTGAACACGTACGTGCGCGGGTTCTTCACGTACACCAGGATCGTGTCGTGCTTGGTGGGCCAGCGCCGCCGCGACTTCGCCCCGTAGTCGTAGGCCCAGATCAGCTCGTTGAGGAAGCAGTCCCGCCCGAACACCGCGTCGAGCATCACCTTGGCGTAGTGCGCCTCCCGGTAGTCGAGGTGCAGATACAGCGTGCCGTCGTCGCCCAGCAGCCGCCACGCCTCCTCCAGCCGCGGCATCAGGAAGGCGCCGTAGTCGTCGAAGCTGTCGTCGTACGCGCGCAGCATGCCCCGCACCCGCTCGTACGCGTGGCCGTGGAACCCGTGCCGCACCTCGGCCTCGGTCGTCGCGGGTCCGGAAGTCCGCGGATCTGCCTCCGCATCAGGCCCGTCGGCACCGGGGGCCTCCGGGTCGGCGGGGTCGTGAGGAGTCGTGAACGTCCGCCGTGCGGTCACGACCTGCCGCTCGCGCGCCCGCCCGGTGTTGAACGGCGGATCGAGGTACACCAGCGTGAACGATCCGGACGGCAGGGTCGCGGCGACGGCGAGGTTGTCGCCCTCCACGATCTCGACCGCACCCCGCGGCGCCCCCTCCGCGGCGACGGGACGGCCCGCGCCCGCGTCCGAGGTCGTCACGGCACCCGGTGCAGCCACGCGTCGGTGGAGAACTTCGACTCCACCAGAGCCTCGGCGTCGGCGTACTCCTCCGGCGTGATCGTGCCGTCTTCGGCGGACGTGAGCGAGCGGAACGTCTCCACGAACCGGTCGATGATCTCCGCCCGCTCGAGCCCGGTCTGGCTGCGCAGCGGGTCGACGCGCTTCGCCGCCGACGTGGTGCCCTTGTCGCTGAGCTTCTCGCGGCCGATGCGCAGCACCTCGGTCATCACCTGACCGTCGATGTCGTACGACAGCGTCGCGTGGTGCAGCACCCCGCCGTTGGCGAGACGCTTCTGCGCGGCGCCGCCGATCTTGCCAGTGGGGCTCGCGATGTCGTTGAGCGGCTGGTACACCGCGTCGATGCCGAGCGAGCGCAGCGCCTGCAGCACCCAGTCGTCCAGGAACGCGTAGGAGTCGGCGAAGGTCATGCCCGCCACGAGCGACGCCGGCACGTACAGCGAGTAGGTGATGATCTGGCCGGCCGCCATGAGCATGGCCCCGCCGCCGGAGATGCGGCGCACCACGTCGAACCCGTGCCGGGCCGCGCCCTCAGGGTCGACCTCGTTGCGGTACGACTGGAACGAGCCGATCACGACCGCCGACTCGTCCCACTCCCAGATGCGCAGCGTGGGACGACGACGCCCCTCGCCCACGCGCGACGTGAGCACCTCGTCGAGCGCGAGGTTCATGCGCGGGGAGACGGCCCTGTCGTGCACGATCTCCCAGTCGAAGTCGCGCCAGCCCGGCGCGGTGACCAGGGCACGTCGCACGGCGGTGCCGACCGCCTCCGGCGTGAAGCCGAGCAGCTGCGCCCCCTCGGGGAGGGCCCCGCGGACGGCGGCCGCGATCGCGGAGGCGTCGGACTCCACGGGCAGACCCTCGACCGCCGCATTGATGTCGTCGAGCGCCGAGTCCGGTTCCAGGAAGAAGTCGCCTGCGAGCCGGAACCGCGCGATCCGGTCGTTCTCCACCTCGAGGTCGACGACGACGAGCTTGCCCCCAGGGACCTTGTATTCACCGTGCACGACTCCAGCTTAAGGCGCGCCGTGCCGCGCGGGTCAGCCGCCGAGCACCACCACGCGCTCCCCCGCGCGGATGGGCGTGGAGTAGCGGTTGCCCGGTGGCGGCAGCGGGCACACGAACTGGTCGGAGAACGCGCACGGCGGCAGGTAGGCGCGCGTGAAGTCGAGCACCGCCGTCCCGTCCTCGGCGGGCTCGTCGATCGGGAGGAAACGGAACCGGTACGTCTCCAGGCCGCTGGTGCCGTCGGAGAACACCGCGCTCAGCGTGCCCTGGCCGGTGCGGGTGACCGTGAGGGTGTGCGGGGCTCCGGCGAGCGTGAAGTGCAGGCGCCCCGCCACGTCCGTCTCGCGCGAGGCGCCGTCGACCGAGGTCACCAGGATCCGCTCGCCCGGCGTCGGCTCGAACGTGGCGGGCAGCCGCCACCGCTCGTCCGGGGCGTAGGCGTCGATCGCCGTGAACCACTCCCGCTGCGGGCGCGCGGGGTTCCACACGCGCAGCGCGATCGCTCCGTTGCGGTCGAACACGCGCAGCTCGCGGCGACCGAGGCGCAGGGTCTGGGTGCCACGGAGGGTGACGCTCGACCCCGCCTGACCGAGCTCGGTGCCGCGGATGCCATCGTCGCCGGCGAGGGCCCAGAGCCCGGGGATGCCGTCGACGGCCGCGGGCTCGCTGATGAGCCAGTTCGTGGACTCGAGCGCGGACGGCCCGTACTCCGCGCCGGCGTAGCGCTCGCGCGCCGCATGCCATTCGTGCCAGTCGCTCCGGAAACCCATCGCCGCGCGCCCTCCCGTCCCTGCTGCGGATGAGCCGAATCTAGGTCGCCGACGCCGGGCGCGGCGCGCTCGCGTCACACTCCTTCACCGCGCGTCATCCCGCGTCACAGTCCGCCTCGGTCGCGTGCGGGTGTGGGTGCGGACGGGCCGGTGCGGGTGCGAAAAGGGGCCCACGAGGTCGGGCGGAGGGCCGATAACGACCTCGCACCGGGGTCGCCGCCCGGCAGCGGGGATGTCAGCGGGCGGGGATGTGCGCGTCGAGCCACGCGAGCACGTCGGCGCGCACCTCGTCTTGCTGCTGCTCGTTGAAGATCTCGTGGCGGGCGTCGGGGTACACGAGGGTCGTGACGTCGGTGAGGCCCGAGCGGCGGCGGTACTCGTCGGCGAGCTTGTGGACGCTGCGCGGACCGCCGACCGGGTCGTCGCGGCCGACCAGGAGGAGCATCGGCAGGTCGCGGGCGAGGTGCTTCGCCGGGCGCCCGTAGAGCCGCGCCGCGTCGAGCGGACCGAACAGCTTCAGCAGGGGCACGCCCGTGGTGAGCGGGTCCTCCTCGAAGGACTTCCACACCGCGGGGTCGCGGCTCAGCCACTCGTATCCGGTCGCGTCGTCGGCGGCCCACGCGGCGTTCAGCGGCGCGGGGTTCAACGACCGCGGGGTCCGCAGTGCCGAGCCGGAGAGGATCACCGCGTCGTACGCCTCGGCGTGCTCGTTCACGAGCATCTGCGCCAGGAACGACCCCCACGAGTGCCCGAGGAGCACGAGCGGCAGGCCGGGGTTCTCGTCGCGGATGATGCCGGTGAGCTGCCAGATCGCGTCCTTCGCCGCCCGGAGTCCGCCGGGGCCGAGCCGCCCCAGCTTCTCGGGGTCGCCGTGCTGACGCAGACCGGTGCGCCCGTGGCCGCGGTGGTCGTCGGCGTACACGTGGAAGCCCGCGCCGGTGAGCGCGGCGATCAGCGCGGGATAGCGGCCGGCGTGCTCGCCCACGCCGTGCAGCAGCTGCACGACGCCGCGGGGCTCGCCCGCAGCCGGGTGGACGTCGTAGACGATGGCGATGCCGTGGGAATCGGTGAACTCGCGGGTGTCGGTCACGCTGCGACCCTACCGGTCGCGCCCCGCGAGCGCGTCCCTGATCGCGACCGCGATGTCGCGGTCGGTGACCTCGTAGCCGCCCACGCCGTCGGACGCCGAGCCCATGCGCACGCCGCCCTCGGCGACGACCGTGCGCTTGGCGGAGAAGTGGAGCGCGTCGATGCCGGTCTCGGCGAGCACGGGGGCACTCGCGACGTCGACGCCGCTGCCGGCCATGACCTCGATCGCGCCCTCGGCCGCGGCGACCAGGGCGCGCAGCGTGTCGATGCCGTCGATCGCGGCGGACGCTCCGCCCGAGGTGAGCACGCGGCGCAGCCCGAGCTCGCGCGCGGTGCGGAGCGTGGCGACCGGGTCGGCGGTCACGTCGATGGCGCGGTGCAGCGTGACGGGTGCTCCCCCGGCGGCGTCGCGGAGACGGGCGACGGCCTCGCGGTCGAGGCGGCCGGCGGCGTCGAGCACGCCGATCACGACGCCCGCGGCCCCCGCGGCGATCGCGTGGCGCACGTCGCGCTCGGCGACCGCGAGCTCGTCGGCGTCGTAGTGGAAGTCGCCGGCGCGCGGACGGATCAGCACGTGCACCTCCGGGCCGTCGGCGGCGGCGGCGAGCGCGAGCTCCACGGTCCCGGGCGAGGGGGTGAGGCCGCCGAGCGCGAGGGCCGTGGCAAGCTCGACACGGGCGGCGCCGATCTCTGCGGCGATGCGCACTCCGGCGGGGTCCTGGACGGCGAGTTCGAGAGCGAGGGTACGGGTCACCCGTCCATTCTGCCGGGTGGATGCGCGACGGCCCGCCCACGACGCCCGAATATTAGATAGACTAACTAAGTATGTCTGCGCCCGATGATCTCCTCGCCCTCACCGCCACAGACCTGCGCCTGGCCACGTTCCGGCTCGCCCGCCGCCTCCGCTGCGCCCGCGCCGCCGACACCATGAGCGACACCCAGCTCGCCGTGCTCGCCGATCTGCGCATGAACGGCCGGCGCACGATCTCCACCCTCGCCGAGCGCGAGCGCGTGACCGCCCCCTCCATGACCAGCATCGTCAACGGGCTCGAGGAGCAGGGCTACGTCGCCCGCACGCCCGACGAGGACGACCGCCGGCGCGTGCAGGTCGACATCACGCCCGCCGGCGCCGAGATCGTGGTCGAGACCATCCGCCGCCGCGACGAGCTGCTGGCCGACATGCTCCGCGAGGTCGACTACACCGAGGCCGAGCTCGCGATCCTGCGCGATGCGAGCGCCCTGATGCGGAGGGTGGTCGAACGATGAGCGCCATGTTCCGCTCGTTCGCGAACATCAACTACCGCATCTGGTTCGCGGGCGCCCTGGTCTCCAACGTCGGCGGCTGGATGCAGGCCACCGCGCAGGACTGGGTCGTGCTGACCGAGCTCACCGACAACGACGCGACCGCGATGGGCATCACGATGGCCCTCCAGTTCGGGCCGCCCCTCGTGCTCGTGAGCCTCACCGGCTGGGTGGCCGACCGCTTCGACCGCCGCCGCATCCTGCTCGCCACGCAGGGCTCGCTGCTCGCGCTCGCGATCGCCGTCGGCTCGCTGCTGCTGGCCGGCGTCATGACACTGCCGATGATGTTCGCCTTCGCGCTCGGCTTCGGCATCGTCAACGCGTTCGACGCCCCGGCCCGCCAGGCCTTCGTGTCCGACATGGTCTCCGCCGCCGACACCTCGAACGCGGTCGCCCTCAACTCCGCCTCGTTCAACCTCGCCCGCATGGTGGGCCCGGCCGTGGGCGGACTCCTCATCGTCGCGATCGGCTCCGGGTGGGTGTTCATCGCCAACGCCGCCACCTTCCTCGCGATGATCCTGGCCCTGCTGCTGATGCGCGCGAACCTGCTCGCCCCGCGGCCCAAGCACCGCAACCGGGGCGGGCTGGCCGAGGGCTTCCGCTACGTGTGGGCGCGCAGCGACCTCAAGGTCGTGTTCGTGACGGTGTTCCTGATCGGCGCGTTCGGCATGAACTTCCCGATCTTCGCCTCCACCATGGCCCTCGAGTTCGGTGCGGGAGCCGACGGCTACGGGGTGCTCAGCTCGGTGCTCGCGATCGGCTCGCTGATCGGCGCGCTGCTCGCCGCCCGCCGCGACACCGCCCGCGTGCGGGTCGTGATCCTCGCCGCGGGCGGGTTCGGCATCGCCGCGTTCGTGTCGGCCGCCATGCCGAGCTACCTCGCCTACGCCGTGACCCTCACCTTCACGGGCTTCATGATCGTGACGCTGCTGACCACGGCGAACGGGTACGTGCAGATCACGACCGACCCGGCGCTGCGCGGACGCGTGCTGGCGCTGTACATGGCCGTGATCATGGGTTCGACCCCGGTCGGCGCGCCGATCGCCGGGTGGGTCGCCGACACGTTCGGCCCCCGCGCCGCGATCATGCTGGGCGGCACGGCGGGCTTCGTCGCGTGCGCCATCGGCGTGCTGTGGGTGCTCACCTCCGGGCGCCTGCACCGGCACGAGACCAGCCGCTTCCTGCTCACCCTCGACGAGACGCGGCCGCTGCGGGTCGTGCAGCCCGTCGAACCGGTCGACTTCACCGAGAAGGCGACCGTGACCACGCCGATCCGCACGGTGCGCCGCGACGACGGCGAGTGACGACCGCGGCGTTTTGTCAACGCCCTCCGCGTCATCCGCCCCGCGCCGTACGGTCGGGCCATGGACGACAACATGAGCACCCCCCATCCCCAGGACCCGGCCGAGGGCGCGCCCGACGTCGACGTGCCCCAGGAGGACGGCCAGGGCGACGGCACCGGCGGCGCGATCCAGGGCGACAGCTCCCGCGGCGAGTCGACCGGCGGCGCGATTCAGGGCAGCTCCGGCCCCGGTCACGCCCCGCTCGGCGGCTCGGAGAACACGGAGGACGACCTCGCGGCGGACAACCCCGCCGAGGAGGACACCCTGAAGACGCTCGACCCGGACAACCCGCCGGCCTGAGAGCTCCCGCAGACGGAACCGCGGACGGGACGACCGGAGACCGGTGCCCGTCCGCGGATCCTTCGCGTATGCGTGTGAGGGGCTCAGCCGGCCAGCACGAGCTTGAGCTGCTCGACCGCCCAGTCGAGCTCGGTCGCGCGGATCACGAGCGGCGGGGCGATGCGGATGGTCTGGCCGTGCGTGTCCTTCACGAGCACGCCCCGCTCGGACAGCTTCTCCGCGACCGCCCGGCCCGTCCCGATCGCCGGGTCGATGTCGACGCCGGCCCACAGCCCCGCGATGCGCACCGCAGTCACGCCGTGGCCGATGAGCGGCTGCAGCGCGGCCTCCAGGTGCGCGCCCAGAGCCCGTGCGCGCTCCTGGAACTCGCCCGTCTGCATCATCTCCACCACGCGCAGCCCGACCGCCGCCGCGAGCGGGTTGCCGCCGAACGTCGACCCGTGCTCGCCCGGGCGGATCACGCCCAGCACGTCGCGGTCGCCCACCACGGCCGACACAGGGAGGATGCCGCCGCCGAGCGCCTTGCCGAGCAGGTACAGGTCGGGCACGACGCCCTCGCGGTCGCACGCGAACGTCTCGCCCACCCGGCCCAGTCCCGCCTGGATCTCGTCGGCGATGAACAGCACGTTCTTCGCGTCGCAGATCTCGCGGATGCGGCGCAGGTAGCCCTCCGGCGGGATCACGACCCCGGCCTCGCCCTGGATCGGCTCGACCAGCACGGCCGCGGTGTTCTCCGTGATCGCCGCCTCGATGGCGTCGGCGTCGGCGAACGGCACCCGGTCGAAGCCCGGCGTGTAGGGGCCGAAGTCGTCGTGCGCGGTCTCGTCGTCGCTGAAGCTCACGATGGTGGTGGTGCGCCCGTGGAAGTTGCCGTTGGCCACCACGATGCGCGCCTCGCCCTCGGGGATGCCCTTGACGCGGTAGCCCCAGGCGCGGGCGACCTTGATGCCGGTCTCCACGGCCTCGGCGCCGGTGTTCATCGGGAGCACGAGCTCCTTGCCGCACAGCTCGGCGAGCGCCGCGGCGAAGGGCTCGAGCGTGTCGCTCTGGAACGCCCGGCTCACCAGGGTCACGCGGCCGAGCTGCTCCGTGAGGGCGGCGACCAGGGCGGGGTGGCGGTGACCGAAGTTCACGGCCGAGTAGGCGGCGAGCAGGTCGAGGTAGCGCTTGCCCTCCACGTCGGTGACCCACGCGCCCTCGCCCCGCGCGATCATGACCGGCAGCGGGTGGTAGTTGTGCGCGACGTGCGGCTCCGCGTGCGCCGTGGCCTCAGCGGCCGCCGCGGTCACCGGCTCGACCGCGGTCACTTCGCACCGCGCAGTTCGAGCGTGCAGCACTTGATGCCGCCGCCGCCGAGCAGCAGCTCGGACAGGTCGACCGTGATCGGGTTGTACCCGCGCTCGCGCAGCTGCTGCTCGAAGCCCTTCGCGCGCGGCGAGATGATCACGTTGTAGCCGTCGCTGGACGAGTTGAGGCCGAACACCGCGCCGTCCTCGTCGGACACCAGGATCGCGTCCGGGAAGCGCCGCTCGAGCTCGGCCCGGCTGGCGTCGTCGAAGGCACCGGGCAGGTAGGCGATGTTGGCGCGCTCCGGGCCGCCGTTCTCCACGCCCTGCACCGGGTCGAGCACCGCGATGGCGGTGTCGAGGTGGTAGAAGCGCGGGTCGACGAGGTTGAGCGACACGACCTCGCGGCCGAACACCTCACCCACCTCGCGGTGGCTGTCGCCCGTGGAGCGGAAACCGGTGCCGGCGAGGATCACGTCGCCCACCAGCAGGAAGTCGCCCTCACCCTCGTTGACCTCTTCGGGCAGCACCGTGTCGTAGCCGTTGGCGCGGAACCAGTCGGCGAACGCCGGGGCCTCGCCCTGACGCTCGACGAAGCGGAACTCGGGCACGTACGCGCGGCCGTCGATCAGGAAGCCGCCGTTGGCCGTGTAGACCATGTCGGGGTATCCGGCGAGCGGCTCGATCAGCTCGACCTCGTGGCCCAGCTCGACGTACAGGTCGTACAGCTTCTGCCACTGCTCGACCGCACGGGCCGTGTCGGTCGGCTTGGCCGGCTCCATCCACGGGTTGATCGAGTAGTTCACCGTGAAGTGCTCTGGACGGCACATCAGGTAGTGGCGGCGGTGCGCGGTGCGCGCAGGGGCGGTGGTGACGGCGGTCTCCGGCGTCGACATGGATGCTCCTCGTGTGAACGGGCGCGGCGGACGCTGTCCAGGGGCCCGGCGGTCCTTCGACCCGTCGCTCGCGCGGGAGCGGGTGCGGGGAAGATGCGACTCGGGCACGCCGGTGACCATTGTGCCACCCGCGCCTGACCGCCCGCCAGATCCCGCGCCGCCGCGCTCAGGTGCCGCGCACGACCAGCTTTCCGACCACGTGCCCCTCCTGCAGCCGGGCGAGCGCGGCCCCGGCCCCGGCGAAGTCGTAGGTCTCGGCGATCACCGGCACGAGGCTGCCATCCGCCACGAGCTCGAGCAGCCGGGCGAGCACCTCGGGGCGGGGCGTCGCCGCGAGCGGGCGGATGCGCCGCGACCCGAGCGACAGCACGACCGCCCTCAGCATGCGCGGGATCGGACCCAGCACGGGCCCGCCGTCGCCGGTGACCAGCACCACGCGACCGCCGGGCACCACCAGTCGCTGCAGCTGCCGCAGCGGGATGCCGCCCGCGACGTCGATGATCGCGTCGAAGTGCCCCGCGGGCAGCTCGCGCAGGGGCGTGACCCGGTGGTCGAACGTGTGCACGGCCCCGAGGCGTTCGATCAGCGGCTGGTTGCGGTCGCGGCACGACGCCCACACCTCGGCCCCGCGCAGCGCGGCGAGCTGCACCGCGAACGTGCCGACCCCGCCCGACGCCCCGATCACCAGCACCCGCGGGGTGCCGCCGTGCAGTCCGACCCCGCCGAGGTCGAGCGCCTGCCACGCCGTGCCCCCGGCGACCGGGAGCGTGGCGGCGACCTCGGGCTCCACGCCCGGCGGCAGCGGCACGAGCCGGGCGGCCGGCACCCGCACGTACTCCGCGAGACCTCCGCCGCCCACGAGCTCGCCGACCACGTGCTCGTCGAGCTCGGCGCCCACCACGTCGGGCCCGACGCCCACGACCGTGCCGACGACCTCCATGCCGCGCACGGGATGCTTCGGCCGGGTGAGCCCGAACGCCGGTCGCACGAGCAGCGGATCGCCGAGCAGCAGCCGCACGTCGCCCGCATTGAGCGCGGTGGCCCGCACGCGGAGCAGCACCTCGCCGTGGTGCGGCTGCGGCAGGGGGAGGCGTTCGAGCGCGACTCCGTCGGCGGGGCCGTAGGTCTCGCGACGCCAGGCAGCCATGCGGGCGGTCATGCGGCACCTCCGGGGGCGCTCGGATAGGAGAACAGCTCGTCGAGCCCGACGCCGAAGGCGCGGGCGATCTGGAACGCGAGCTCGAGCGTGGGCGAGTATTTCTGCTGCTCGATCGCGATGAGCGTCTGGCGCGTCACGCCGACGGTCTTGGCGAGCTCGGCCTGCGTGAGCCCTGCCCGCTCGCGGTGGGCGCGGATGCTGTTGGAGACGAGGGTGGGCTTGACCATCACACGAGCCCCCGCCGGTAGGCGATCACCCGGGCGATGCCGCCGACGACCGCGGCCACGAAGAACCCGAGGAACATCGTGTTCGCGATCCAGAAGACGTCGGCTCCGATCCCGCACAGCACGATCACGCCGAGTCCGGCGATCGCCACGAACGCCTGCTCCACGCGGGCGCCCATGCGGCCGATGTCGCGGTCGCGGATGTCGGAGCGGCCGACGCCGTCGGGGTCGCGCATCCCGGCGAGGATGCCCCAGGCGACGCTGAGCAGGATGGTGCCGACGATGCCTCCGCCGATGCTCCAGAGCATGAGCGGGAACCAGTCGACCGCGGTGAGCGGCCCGCCCGCCGCCTGCTGCAGCACGAGCACCACGTAGGCGACGAGCACGATCGGGCTGATGATGAGCCCCGCCCAGACATTGCGTTCCTCGTAGACCATGACGCCCTCCGAATGTAAAGGATTCTTGACATGAGGCTACGCGCGGCGGGCAGAGGTGTCAAGAATCTTTTACACGCCCGGCGGTGCCGGATCGAAGACGCGCCGGACACGCCCGCGGAACGCACCTTTTCGACCCCGCACCGGTGGGCGGGGCGGGCGGGGGCGGGGTCAGATGACGGGAGCACTCCAGGGGTCGAGGTTGCCGTAGCGGTGCGCCGTGATGGAGATCGACTGCTCGCGCACGAACGGGAGCAGCTCGATGCGGGCGGCCGCGGTCACCTCCGCGTCGTACACCGCCAGGTCGGGGTCGCCCGCGGTCGCCGCCGCCAGCGACGCCCGCAGCGTCGCGACCGCCTCCCGGCCGCCCACCAGACGCACCCGGTCGTACCGCGCGCCCGCGCTCGCGCCCTCCGCCGGCTCCTCCTCCGCGGGCAGCAGGCGCTGCATCCACTCCTCGTCCGACTCCAGGAACACCACCGCGTCGAGGTCGCCCAGCGCGTGCCGCACCCCGGCCGGCAGCCCCACCGGGGTGGAGAGCACGAAGCCCGCCCCCGCGCGGACCCCCGCGATCACGACCCGCAGCACGTCCTGCAGCCGTGCGTCCTCGGTCGCCCTGATCTCCACGTGCCCCGGGCGGTAGCGGAACAGGTTGCGCTCCACCTCCAGCCGCGACACGTCGCGCACCCGCCCGAACTCACGGTCCCAGGCCAGGGCATCCGACAGGGCCGCGCGCCGCAGCCACTCGAAGGCCTCGTACGCCAGCGACGGCTGCGCCGACTCGATGAGCGCCGTGATACGCGAGTCGAGTCCCCGCAGGTGCAGGGTGCTCGATGCCGCGCCCCCGGGCTGCGAGCGCCACGTGCCGAGGCCGATCAGGTGGTTCGGGCCGCCCGGCTTCGCACCGGGGCCGACCGACGACCGCTTCCAGCCGCCGAAGGGCTGCCGCTGCACGATCGCCCCCGTGGTGCCGCGGTTGACGTAGAGGTTGCCCGCCTGCACCCGGTCGAGCCAGAGCGACAGGTCGTCGGGGTCCTGCGTGTGGAGCCCGGCCGTGAGGCCGTACGCGACCGCGTTCAGCAGCTCGATCGCGCGCGCGAGCGTGGGCGCGTGCATGATGCCGAGCACCGGGCCGAAGAACTCCTCGAGGTGGAAGCGCGACCCCGGCTGCACGCCCACGCGCACGCCGGGCCGCCACAGTCGTCCGCTCTCGTCGCCGTCCACGGGGGCGGGCTCGATCAGCCACCGCTCGTCGCCCTCCAGCTCGGTGAGCGCCCAGGCGAGCTTGCCCTGCGGCTGCTCGATCACGGGGCCCAGCTCGGCCGACGGATCCGCCGGCCAGCCCACGCGCAGGGAGCGGACCGCGTCGGCGAGCTGCCGGGCGAAGCGCTGCGAACGGCCGACCGGGCCGACGAGGATCGCGAGGGAGGCGGCGGAGCACTTCTGCCCCGCATGCCCGAAGGCGCTCTTGACCAGGTCGGCGACGGCCAGATCGAGGTCGGCGGACGGCGTGATGATCATGGCGTTCTTGCCGCTGGTCTCGGCGAGCAGCGGCAGGTCGGGGCGCCACGAGCGGAACAGCGCCGCCGTCTCCCACGAGCCGGTGAGGATCACGCGGTCCACGGCCTCGTCGGTGATCAGCGCCCGTCCGAGCTCGCCCTCCTCGATGTCGACCAGGGCGAGCACCTCGCGCGGCACGCCGCCCTCCCACAGGGCCTCGGCGAGCGCGGCGGCGCAGCGTCGCGCCTGCGGGGCGGGCTTGAGCACGACCCCCGAGCCGGCGGCGAGCGCGGCGAGCACTCCTCCGGCCGGGATCGCCAGCGGGAAGTTCCAGGGCGGCGCGACCACGGTCACGCGCGCCGGCTCGAACACGGCACCGGAGATCGCGTCGAGCTCGCGGCACGTGGAGGCGTAGTAGCGGGCGAAGTCGACGGCCTCGCTGACCTCCACGTCGGCCTCGGCGAACACCTTTCCGGTCTCCGCCGCGGCCACCTCGATCAGCTCCCCGCGCCGACCGTCGAGCGCGGCGGCGGCCCGCAGCAGCACCTCCGCGCGCTCCGCCGCCGGACGCGAGCCCCACGACGCGGCCGCGGCGCGCACGCCCCGCACGAGGCGCCCGAGCTCGTCGGCGTCGTCCACGCGGGCGGCGGCGAGCACGGCCTCCCCCACGGTCGAGTCGGCCAGGCGACCACGGATCCCGTCGGCCCACTCCCGGTTGGCGGGCAGCGCGAGGTCGGTGTCCTGCGCGTTGGCGAAGCCCGGAGCGCCGCCCGTGTCCTCACCGCGCTCGCGGGCCGCGTACACCGCCGTCTCCAGGAAGGCCCCGGTGTCCGCGCCGTCGGTGCCGCGGGCGATGCCCAGCACCGCCTGCGTCAGGTCGGCCTCGGGGATCGGGGCCGCGGCGGTCGGGCGGACCGACTCGTGCACGGGTGCGAGCCGGTCCTGCGTGCGGCGCGGTCCGCGGAGCAGGGTCGCGTCCGTGGAGCGGTCGAGGGCGTCGAGGAACCGGTCGCGCTCCCGGGCGAACAGCCCCTCGTCCTCGTGCAGCCGGAAGGCCGCGGACAGGAAGTTGTCGGACGACGCGTTCTCCTCCAGCCGCCGCACCAGGTAGCTGATGGCCACGTCGAACTCGGCCGGGGCGACCACGGGCACGTACAGCAGCACCGGCCCGACCTCGCGCGACACGGCCCGCACCTGGCCCTGCGCCATCCCGAGCAGCATCTCGAACTCGATCGCATCGCGCACGCCGCGCTCGCCCGCGAGCAGCCAGGCGTAGGCGATGCCGAACAGGTTGTGCCCGGCGATCCCCAGCTTCACGGCGGAGGTGTGCGCGGGCGTGAGCGCCCAATCCAGGCAGCGGAGGTAGTTCGCGTCGGTGTCGAGCTTGGTGTCGTAGGTCGCGGGGGTCCAGCCGTGCAGCCGCGCCTCGACGTGCTCCATGGCGAGGTTCGCGCCCTTCACGAGCCGCACCTTGATGCGGGCACCCCCGTGGGCCACGCGGTCCTGCGCCCACGCGGTCAGCTCCTGCAGCGCGGGCAGCGCGTCGGGCAGGTAGGCCTGCAGCACGATGCCGGCCTCCAGCCGCGCCAGCCGCGGATCCTCCAGCAGCCGCGTGAACACCGCGATCGTGAGGTCGAGGTCGCGGTACTCCTCCATGTCGAGGTTGATGAAGGTGCCGTCGTCCGCCGCGGTCAGGTACAGCGGCAGCAGACGCTGCACCACGCGGTCGACGACGACGTCGAACCCCCACATCGAGATGCGGCTCATGATGGCCGACACCTTGACCGACACGTAGTCCACGTCTGCGCGGCGGATGAGCTCGTGGATGCCGTCGAGCCGGCGCTGCGCCTCGGCCTCGCCCAGCACCGCCTCGCCCAGCAGGTTGAGGTTGAGCCGCGAGCCCGAGGCACGCAGCCGCTCGATCGCGGGGCCGAGCTTGGCGGGACGCGCGTCGACCACGAGGTGCCCGACCATGTCGCGCAGCGCCCGCCGCGCGATCGGCACGACCGGGGTCGGCAGCACGGGCGCGACACCCCCGCCCAGACGCACGGCCGAGCGCAGGTACCAGGGCAGGAACTCGGGCACGATCGGCGCGATGCGGTGCAGGCGGGCGGCGGCCGCGGTCAGGCTCTCCGGGCGCATCACCCCGTCGACGAAGCCGAGCGTGAAGGGCAGGCCGTTCGCGTCGCGCAGCACCCCGGCCAGGCGTGCGGCCGCGGGGTCGACGTCGGCCGCCGCGGCCTCGATCACCCAGCGGCGCGCCAGGTCGATCGCACGGTCGGAGAGGGGGGCGGACGACGCGGCATCCGGCGGGAGCTCGGCCATGATCCTCAGCCTATGACCGGGCCCCTGTTTCGGCGGGAGCCCGGGCCGCACGACCTCGCCCCTATGCTGTTGCCGTGACCACGACACCGCCGGAGGGGACGGCGCCGCAGGGCCGCAGCGACGCGTCCGCCGCCCGGGCCAGGGTGCTGGGGTGGGCGCGGCGCAGCATCGACCTGATCCCGACCCCGTGGCTGCTCACCGGCGCGGGGGCGCTGCTCCTCGCCGGCACCGCGGTGTTCGGCGGGCTGGAGGCGGCCGCGGTCGACCCGATCCCCGAGGTCGCGGTGGGTGAGACGTACGCGGGGTCCGACCTGGAGCTGACGGTCGTGGCGGTGGAGCTGCGCGACGACCGCGGGCAGACGTGGGTGTTCCCCGACGAGGAGAAGGGCGAGCGCGTGCTGGTGGTCACGGTCGACGCGGTGAACACCTTCCACGCCCCGCGCGGCTCGACCTCGGGCGTCCCCGAGTCGGCGGTGGTCGACGGCATCCGCATCGAGGGCCTCGACGAGAAGGGGCAGGTGTCGCGGGCCGACGACGGACGCGGGGCCCCGACGCTGCAGCCCGACGTCCCCGCACGACTGCTGCTCGCCTGGCTCGTGGGGCCGGACGACTACCGGGAGGGCGAGGAGCTCACGCTCACCCTGCCGGACTCCACGCACGCGGTCGGCTCGCGGGTGATCCGCGGGGACTACTGGACCGACGTGCGGGTCGGCGCGACCCTCACGGCGCGGATCGGCGAGGGGACGGCACCGTGAAGAAGCACGTCCTCGTGTGGCTGCTCACCGCGGCCCTGCTCGCCGGCGCGTGGGTGGTGTCGAAGGTCACCCTTCCGGACGACGCCGCGACGGCCGCGTTCCCCCGGACCACGCAGATCGGTGAGGAGGCCGCCGTGCGCAACCTCGTCGTGACGGTCACCGACGTGCGTCTGGCCGACCGGGTCGAAGACGCGGACGGCTGGTCGGCCGACGGCACCTGGCTGGTGGTCGACCTGGAGGCCGCGTCGGCGGTGACGCAGGACCTCAGCACCCTCTCGCTCGCGCAGCTCACCATCGGCGACCGCACGTTCAGCGCCACCGACCGCGGGACGACGTTCGCGCAGCAGCGGCTGGTGACCGGCGTCCCGCGCGCGGGGAGTCTGGCGTTCGAGCTGCCAGACGACGTCACGGACGACCGCGCCACCCTGCGCCTCGGGGTCGCGGGCGCCGGCATCGGCGAGGTCCTGCTCGACGGGGTCGTCGACCTGCCGCTCGACCTCGCCGACCTCCCGGTCGAGGCCGCCATCCTCCTGGACGAGAACGGGTGGGCCCGCCGATGACCACCCCTCCCCCGCCACTGCCACCCGCGACCGCGGTCGAGCCCGCACCGGCCCCGCGTCGGCCGTCGTGGTGGCGTCGCAACGCCGTCGCGCTCGTCGCACTCGCGGTGCTCGCCCCGGTCACCGCTGCGGCCGTCGGCTGGCAGGAGTGGTATCAGTACTTCGGGTTCGGGGCCAGGGCGGTCACCGCGATCACGGTCGACGAAGACGCCTCGGCCGACCTCGCCGGAGCAGAGTGGGGCCCGGTGCGCGGGGGCGAGATCGACGACGTGAGCGGCCTCGACGTCCCCGACGGCACGCGGCTGATCGCCGTGGCGGTGCCGGTCGACGCGAGCACCGCGGGCATCGGCTGCGAGCCCCCGAAGCTGGTGGAGCGGGCGACGGGCCGCGAGTGGCGCCCCGTGCGTCTGGAGATCGGGCTGCTGTCCGACCCGGACGAGCCGGAGACGTGCCTGAGCGCAGAGGCCGGGGAGTACGAGCTGGTCGTGCCGTTCGTGGTGCCGGACGACGCGGAGGGCCCGTTCTGGGTGGACGTGCGACCCTACGACGCGGGCGGCTCGTTCCTCAGGTTCGCGTTCGAGCTCTGACCCCCCACGGCATCGCGCGGCGGGGCGGCGACGACGGCCGCGGCGACCGCGTCGACCGAGGAGGGCAGCAGCCCCGCGGCATCGGCGACGGCGCGCATCTCCGCCTCGGCCGCGGAACCGGTGGTGGTGTCGGAGCGCTCCTGCTGCTTGCGTCGCAGTCGCCCGAGCGTGGCGTCGTACGCGCCGCTGATCACGGCGATGCGCACGGGCTCGATCAGCAGCATCGGGACGAGGGACACGAGGGGCGTCGCGACCGCCCAGAAGACGAAGTCGTGCGGACCGATCAGGCGGGTGAGACCGAAGGCCAGGTACGACTCGAGCGCCTTCACCACCACGTACAGCAGGGCGTAGGACGCGACCAGGAGCGGGCCGGCCCGCCACATCAGCAGCAGCGCGCGACCGATCGGGCGGAACCGGGCGCCGAGTTCGTCGCCGAGGTCTCTGAGCCGGCGCACGAGCGGGTTGGGGATGGCCTCAGCGTGCTGACGGAACCGCGACAAGAACCGGCTCTCGACGCGCAGCTTCTCGGCCACGATCGCCTGCCCGAACACGACGCCGGCGATCGTGAGCCACGCCAGCGGCGCCAGCAGCACCGGACCGGCCTCCGACAGCACCCAGCCGACCCCGTCCCACAGCCACCGCAGCGGCGCGACCGCGTCCAGCAGTCCCTCGCGCACGTCTTCCAGGACCGCCATCGCGGCTCGGCTGTCGACCCAGGCCTTGATCGCGTCGAACACGTCGCCGAGCACCATGACCGAGAAGAACACCCAGACGACCTCGAAGTACACCGCCACGGGCGAGAGCCAGGCGGCGAGTTTCGGCGACCACTTCGACCACGCCCATCGCCCGGCGAACGCGACGACGATGATCGCGATCGTCCAGACGTTGAGGGGCAGGTTGAGCACCGTGTCCTCGGAGCCGACGGCCGGTTCGCCGTTGACGCTCGCCGTCCAGATGATCCCGGAGCGCACCTCGAGGGCACGGGCCGAGTAGGTGCGCACGTCCTCGCCGAGCAGGCCCTGCGCCCAGTACACGGCGAAGAAGGGGAGGATCCCGGCGAGCAGCGCGGTGAGGAACGTCCGGCGCCGGTCGGCGGCGGACTCCGGGAGCGGGGCGACCTCCTGCAGGTTGCGCAGCCCGTCGCGCAGCACCAGGAACATGGCCACCAGGCTGACGAGCCGGGCGAGGATCGCGATGGGCAGCACCAGGAAGCCCAGCGTGGCCGAGGTGGCACCCACGAAACCGGCGATCTCGGTGATCACGTAGTGCACGAGGACCCCGGCCAGGTACCACGCCATGAGCGCGGGCCAGTGCCGCAGCAGCACGCGCCCGGCGGTCGTCAGGATGGCCAGCACAGCGTCAATATATCGGCAGTGCGCCCGCCGCGCGCCTGATCAGTTCCAGACGCTGGGGGCGGGCGTGCGCACGGGCGGGAGGGCGGACGCCGCCGCCCAGTCGTGCACCCAGGCGTCGATCTCCGGCACGCCCTCCGGCTTGCCGACCGCGGCGAACAGCTCCTCGTTGCTCACGGTGCCGCCTGTGCGCCGCAGCACGCGCGCCCGCACGATGGCCCTGGCGTACACCTCGCCGTCGACCACGGCCCGGTGCTCCAGGAACAGCGCCCTGTCGTCGTGGCCGATGAACCGCGACTGCACCTCGAAGCGCTGCCACAGCTGCAGCGACTTGCGGAACGTGATGGTCTCGCTCGAGACGACCGCGTACCAGCCGCGCTGCTTCATCACGTCGAACAGCCCGGTGCGGATCAGGTGATCCCAACGGCCGAGGTCGAACAGCGACAGATAGCGGCCGTTGTTCATGTGCCGGAGGATGTCGAGGTCGGTGGGGAGGGTCGTGACGGTGACGCTGCTCACCGCGGTCGGGTCGAGGGTCTTCCCCTGCCGCACGCGACGCCGCGCGCCGAGGATCACGAGGAGGGTCCGCCAGATCACGTTCACGAGGGACGATCGTAGCCAGCGGCGCACGAACCGTGAATATCGTTGTGCGGTTCCTCCAGGCCGTTCACCCGCGCGTCACCCCGCTCCGCGCCGATTTCGAGTTTTCACGGGCCGCGCGTAGAGTCACCGCATGAGCGCCGAAGCCCAGCCCGAAGTCATCGTCCGTCCGGTCCGTGATGTGGATGCCGAAGCCCTCGGTCGCGTGCACGCGCAGTGCTGGCACGAGACCTACGATCACCTGATCAGCAAGGCCGCGCTGGAGAAGGTCTCGCCCCGCCGCATGGCCGAGCTGTGGACGCACTGGGCCGCCCAGGGCCCCGACTTCAAGATGAACGCGGCCCTCGTCGACGGCGAGATCGTCGGCTTCGTCGGCTCCGGCCCCGCCCGCGACAAGGACGCCCCCGCCTTCCGGGAGCTCTACTTCATCTACCTGCTCGACGCGTACCACTCCACCGGCATCGGCCAGAAGCTGTTCGACGCCGCAGTCGAGAAGGACGAGCCGCTCTACCTGTGGGTCGCGGAGGACAACCCCCGCGCGCACCGCTTCTACACGCGCAACGGCTTCCACCTCGACGGCGCCTCGCACACCGAGCCCTTCCTCGGCGAGACGCTGACCGAGGTCCGCTTCGTCCGTCCCTGACGCGTCGCGACACGGAGAACCCTCGTGACGGCGGCGATCCTGGTCGGACTCACGGGCGGGATCGCCGCGGGGAAGAGCACGGTCGCGCGCGCCCTGGCCGCGCACGGTGCCCGCATCGTAGACGGTGACGCGGCCGCCCGTGCCATCGTCGATCCCGGCACCACGGACGGCGCGGCGCTGCTCGACCGGATCACGGCGCTGCTCGGGGCCGAGGTCCGCACGGCGGACGGGTCTCTCGACCGGGCGGCGGTCGCGGCACGCGTGTTCGACGATCCCGCCCTCCTCTCCCGCTACAACGCCCTGCTGCGCCCGGCTCTGCTGGCCGAGGTGGCTGCGCGCATCGCCGAGGCCCGCCGCGAACCGGGTGTCGTGGTGCACGAGATCCCGCTGCTCAGCCGCACCACCGCCCCCCTGCCCTGGACGTACGACCGGGTCGTGACGGTCGAAGCCGCCGAGGCCATGCGCCTGCGCCGGTTGCGGGAGGAGCGGGGGCACGATGCGGCCGAGGCCGAGCGGCGGCTCCGCGCACAGGGCGCCGAGGCCGACCGGATCGCGATCGCCGACGAGGTGCTGCGCACGGACGGCACCCTCGCCGACACTCTCGCCGCGACGGCCGTGCTGTGGGAGCGGCTCAGCGCTGCGCGTCCGCCGCGGTGACGATCTCCGCCAGCGCGCGCTCGACATCGCCCCGGTCGTAGCCGAGCAGGGCGGTCTCCGCGGGGTCCGGCTCGTACGCGATCACCGCGCCGCGGCCCTGCACGATGAAGCGGTCGGGCTGGAACGGATGCTCCTCGTCGCGCTCCTCGATCGTGTGCGCGCTGCCGGCGGCGTCGGCGAGCAGCTGGAAGTAGTCGCGATACGTGAGGTTCGCGTCGCCCACCAGGTAGGCCCGCCCGCCCTCGCCCGCATCGAGCGCGCCCTGCACGGCCTGCGAGAGCGAGCGCACCGACAGGTAGTTGGTGCCGCCCGGCGGGGCGAACAGCGCGGGTTCGTCGAGCTCGCCGCGCGTCCACGCGATCATGCGGGCGAACCGCCGCAGGCCGCGCTCATCGGCGCCGACGATCGACGGCGGGTTCAGGGTGATCGCCGCGAAACCGTCGTCGCTCAGGGCGCGGGTGCGCTCGTCGGCGTCGCGCCGCGCCGCCACGTAGGGGATCCGCTCCGCCCACTCCGGGTGCAGCTGGTGGTAGTAGCTGCCGATCTGCACGAACCGGCCGACGCCCGCGGTCTTCGCGAGCGCGGCGAAGCGCGGCACCCCGACGCTCTGCGTGCGCTCCCAGAACGCGTCGTCCTCCTGCGCGGCGGGCACGTGGCGGATGTCGTTGCCCGCCGCGAACACGACCGCGTCGAAACCGTCGAGCAGCGCGGCGGATCCGGCGTCGGTGTAGTCGCCCCGGAGGCGCGGCATCCCGGCGATGGCCCGGGGGTCGCGCTCGGACGGCTCGCGCCGCGCCATCACGGTCACCGCGTCACCGCGCGCGGCGAGGTCGGCGGCAACGTGACTGCCGATCATCCCGGTCGCGCCGACCACCAGCACCCGGCTCATGCGAACACCGCCCGGCCGTCGGAGATCACGGACGTCCCGTCGCGCCGCAACTCGAAGTCGCCGCCGTGCCACGACTCGACCTCGAGCACATCGCCCGGGATGACCGGACCGCTGAACCGGCCCCGTAGCGAGCGGAGGTCGGCCGGATGCGCGCCCTGCTCGGAAGCGAGGACGAGGGTGGTGGCGGCGAGCGTGCACAGCCCCTGGAGGATCGGCACGGTCTGCCCGATCCGCGCGGACGCCGCGGGATCGATGTGGATGTGGTGGCGGTCGCCGGTCAGCCGGTACAGGGCGGCCTGCGTCGGGAACGTCGTCACGGCGGCCGTCGCACCCACCGGTCGCTCGTCGGTGGCAGCCCGCGCCGGGCCCCGTCCCCCACCGAACCCGCCCGCACCGGGCGCGAACAGTGACCAGGTCGCGGTGAACTCGGCGCACTCCACGATCACGTCGAACACGGCCGCGGAACCCTTGTCCCACACGTCGCCAACGCGGGCGGACAGCCGCAGCTCGCCCGAGCGCGGCAGCGGCCGGTGCACCTCCAGCGTCTGCGAGCCGTGCACGGCGCGGTCGTCGAACGCCCCCGCCTCGGCGAGCACGTCGGGCGCCCACTGCGCGAGCGTCAGCCCGAACGACGGGAGCACGCGCAGACGGTCCTCGAACACGAGATCGAGGTCGGTCGCGGCGGCCCCGACCGACAGCGCGTAGAGGATCGCGTCGCGCTCGTCGTAGCCGACCGTCCGCTCGCCGAGGTCGCGCCCGGCCCAGTCGCCCGCGCTCATGCGCCGTACACCGGCTCGGGGGCAGCAGCTTCGGCGACCAGGGCCCGCACCGCCTCGCCGACCTCGGCCGCGTCCCACCGCCGATCCCGGTCACGCCGGGGCCCGTGCCGCCATCCCTCCTCCAGGCAGAGGCGGCCGCCCTCGATCTCCAGCACGCGGCCGGTGACGTCGCAGTCCGCGCTGGCGAGCCAGGCGACCACGGGCGAGACGTTCGCCGGGTCCATGCGATCGAAGCCGTGCGCGGGCGCGGCCATCGCGTCGGCGAAGGGCCCCTCGGTCATGCGCGTGCGGGCGGATGGGGCGATCGCGTTGACGTGCACGCCGTACCGCTGCAGCTCGGCGGCGGCCACGAGGGTGAGGGAGGCGATGCCGCCCTTCGCGGCGGAGTAGGCCGCCTGCCCGATGCTGCCCTGGAGCCCGGCGCCGGACGAGGTGTTCACGACGCGGGCGACCGGCTGCCGCCCGGCCTTGGCCTCGGCACGCCAGTGCGCGCTCGCGTGGCGCAGCGGCGCGAAGTGCCCCTTGAGGTGCACGCGGATCACCGCGTCCCACTCGTCCTCGCCGGCGTTGACCAGCATGCGGTCGCGCACGAACCCGGCGTTGTTCACGAGGATGTCCAGTCGTCCGAACGCCGTGAGCGCCTGCTCGACGAGGGCCCCGGCCTGCGCGAAGTCGGCGATGTCGGCGCCGTTCGCGATCGCCTCTCCCCCGGCGGCCTCGATGAGCTCGACGACCTCCTGCGCCGGACCGACCGAGACGCCGTCACCGTCGAGGGTCGTGCCGAGGTCATTCACGACCACCCTCGCCCCCTGGCGCGCGAGCTCCAGCGCGTGCTCTCGGCCGAGGCCGCGACCGGCACCGGTGACGATGGCCACGCGGCCTTCGAGTATTCCTGCCATGGTCGACTCTCCTTCGAGCGGCGTCGGCGGACGCGGGTGGGATGCGCCCGAGCATACCAACCAAGCAATTGCTAGGGCAAATGCACGGTGAGGGTTCCGTCGATAACCAAGCAACTGCTAGGGTGCTTGAGCAAACGTTAGGTTAGGTGTCCGATGACGATCACTTCCACCCTGCACCCTCGCGGCGTCCGCACCGTCACGATGGACTACCCGCCGGTGAACGCACTCCCCGTCGCCGGGTGGTTCGACGTGGCCGCCGCGATGCGCGAGGCCACGGCCGACGCCGAGACCCGCGTCGTCATCCTCCGCGCCGAGGGCCGCGGGTTCAACGCGGGCGTCGACATCAAGGAGATGCAGCGCATCGAGGGCTTCTCCGGCATCCTCGGCGCCAACCGCGGCTGTTACGAGGCGTTCAAGGCCATCTACGAGTGCGCCGTTCCGGTCATCGCCGCCGTCAACGGTTTCTGCCTGGGCGGCGGGATCGGCCTCGTCGGCAACAGCGACGTGATCGTCGCCTCCGACGACGCGACCTTCGGCGTGCCCGAAGTGGACCGCGGCGCGCTCGGCGCCGCCACCCACCTGGCCCGCCTCGTGCCGCAGCATCTGCTGCGCTCGCTGTACTTCACGAGCCGCACGGTGACGGCGCAGCGTCTCGCGGAGTTCGGATCCGTCGACGCGGTGGTGCCGCGCGCCGACCTCGACGCGACCGCGCTCGCGCTCGCGGAGGAGATCGCCGCGAAGGACCCGCGCGTCATCCGCGCCGCCAAGGAGGCGCTGAACGGCATCGACCCGATCGACGTCAACCGCAGCTACCGGTTCGAGCAGGGCTTCACGTTCGAGCTCAACCTCGCCGGCGTCGCCGACCAGCACCGCGACGCGTTCGTCGCGACCGGCGAGAACCTGACGACATGACCGCCGCCGGATCCGCCGCCGATCTCGCGCCGCTGATCCGCGACGGCATGACGATCGGCGTCGGCGGCTGGGGTTCGCGGCGTAAGCCGATGGCCCTCGTGCGGCAGATCGTGCTCTCCGGGGCGCGCGACCTGCGCATCGTCAGCTTCGGCGGACCGGACGTGGGCCTGCTCTGCGCCACCGGCCAGGCGTCCGAGATCGTGCACGGGTTCGTCTCGCTCGACAGCATCGCGATCGACCCTTACTTCGCGGACGCCCGGCAGTCCGGCGCGGTGCGCAGCGTGGAGTACGACGAGGCGATGCTGGTCGCCGGACTCCGCGCCGCCGCCCGGCGCCTGCCCTTCGAGGCCACCCGGGCGGGGGCGGGCTCGGACGCCGTCAGCCGCAACCCCCAGATCCGCACGATCACATCGCCCTACGCCGACGCCGAGGTGCTGGTGGCGATGCCCGCCGTGCCCCTCGACCTCGCCCTGCTCCACCTCGATCGGGCCGACGCCGCCGGCACCGCCGTGTGCCTCGGGCCGGACCTGTTCTTCGACGACCTGTTCGCGGGCGCGGCGGCGCACACCGTGGTGAGCGTGGAGGAGGTGGTGGACACCGCCGCGCTGTGGACGGGGCTCGGCCCCACGGCGCGCTTCCTCGACCGCACGCTCACCGACCGGATCGTGCATGCCCCGGGCGGAGCCGGGTTCACGGCGCATCCGCCCCATCACGACCGCGACGAGGAGGGGCAGCGCGCCTACGCCGCCGCGGCCGCCTCGCCCGCGGACCGTGAGGCGTATCTGACCCGGTTCCGGGCGGGCGAGCTCGCCCCGCGGACGAGTGAGGCGGCGACACCATGACGGCCACGCGCGCCGAGGTCGCGATCGCCGCGTGCAGCGACCTCTTCCGCGGCGCGGGCACGATCCTCGCGAGCCCCGTCGGCATCGTGCCCACCGTCGGGGTGCGGCTCGCGCGGCTCACGCACGCGCCCGGCCTGCTGCTCAGCGACGGCGAAGCCACCCTGTACGCCGACACCCCCGCCGTCGACGAGCCGTTCCGCGAGCCGGAGGCGCCGCTCCCCTACGCGCAGCTGTTCGAGCTGATCGCCCGCGGTCGCCGCCACGTGATCATGGGGGCCGCACAGCTCGACCGCCACGGCGACCAGAACCTGTCCGCGATCGGCGACCGCGACCGTCCCACCCGGCAGCTGCTCGGCGCCAGGGCCGCCGCCACGAACACCGTCAACCACGCGACCAGCTACTGGGTCGCCCGCCACAGCCCGCGCGTGTTCGTGGACCGGGTGGACGTGGTCACGGGCGTCGGGCCGGCCAGGGCGCGCACGGCCGGGGCCCACCGCTTCCACGACGTGCGCCGCATCGTCACCGACCTCGCGGTGCTCGACCTGACCGGCCCCGGCGACACGGTCGCCCTCGTCAGCCTGCACCCCGGCGTGACCCTCGACCGGGTGGTCGCGGCCACCGGCTTCCCGCTGCACATCCCCGCCGTCGTCCCCGAGACCCGGCAGCCCACCGCCGAGGAGCTGCGCCTGGTGCGCGAGCGTCTCGACCCCCGCGGACTCCGCGACCGAGAGGTGATCGCATCATGACCACGCCCCCGCAGCTCTCCACGCCGCTCACGCGCCTGACCGGCGTCGACCATCCGATCGTGCAGACCGGCATGGGCTGGGTCGCCGGCGCCCGCCTGGTCACCGCCACCGCGCAGGCCGGAGCGCTGGGCATCCTCGCCTCCGCCACCATGACCATCGACGAGCTCGAACGGCAGATCATCGAGGTGACCGAGCGCACCGACCGGCCCTTCGGCGTGAACCTGCGCGCCGACGCCGGGGATGCCACCGAGCGCGTCGAACTGCTCATCCGGCACGGCGTGAAGGTCGCCAGCTTCGCTCTCGCCCCACGACGCGAGCTGATCGAGCGACTCAAGGACCACGGCGTGGTCGTGATCCCCTCGATCGGGGCCGTGCGGCACGCCGAGAAGGTCGCGGCGTGGGGTGCGGACGCCGTGATGGTGCAGGGCGGTGAGGGCGGCGGTCACACCGGCGCCGTGCCCACCTCGATCCTGCTGCCCTCGGTGGTCGCGGCCGTCGACATCCCCGTGATCGCGGCCGGCGGCTTCCACGACGGACGGGGTCTCGCCGCCGCGCTCGCGTACGGCGCCGCCGGGGTCGGGATGGGCACGCGGTTCCTGCTCACGAGCGACAGTTCGGTGCCCGAGGCCGTGAAGCGGCGATACCTCGACGTCGGGCTGGACGGCACGGTCGTCACCTCGAAGGCCGACGGCATGCCCCACCGCCTGCTGCGCACCGAGTTCGTGGAGGGACTGGAGGGCGGAAGCGGGGTGTCCCGCCTGCTGCCGACGCTGCGCCGGTCGTGGGAGTTCAAGAAGCTGAGCGGCCTGAGCTGGCCGCAGCTGGTGCGGGATGCCGTGTCGATGAAGAAGGCGACCGGGCGCTCCTGGACGCAGATGACCCTCGCCGCGAACACTCCGGTGCTGCTGAAGGCCGGGCTCGTCGACGGCGACACCTCCGCGGGCATGCTCGCCGCCGGCCAGGTGGTGGGGCTGATCGACGACCTCCCCAGCTGCGAGGAGCTCGTCGACCGCGTGGTGCGCGACGCCGTGGCCCACCTCCGCGCCGCCGCCTCCTGCGTCCTCGCCTGAGCCCCGGGGAGCCGCGCCCCCCCGGGGCCCGGACGCACGCCATCCGCGGGTCGTCCGTCGTCAGGCCCGGATGCGCAGCCTCAGAGGCGCTCGATGATGGTGACGTTGGCGAGACCGCCGCCCTCGCACATGGTCTGCAGACCGTAGCGACCGCCGGTGCGTTCGAGCTCGTTCAGCAGCGTCGTCATGAGACGGGTGCCCGTCGCGCCGATCGGGTGACCGAGGGCGATGCCGCCCCCGTTCACGTTCACCTTCTCGTGCGGCACCCCGGTCTCGCGCATCCAGGCGAGCACGACCGACGCGAAGGCCTCGTTCACCTCGAACAGGTCGATGTCGTCGAGGCTCATGCCCGTGCGCTCCATCGCGTACCGCGTGGCGGGGATCGGCGCGGTGAGCATGAACACCGGGCTGTCGCCGCGCACCGACAGGTGGTGGATGCGCGCGCGGGGCGTGAGCCCGTGGTCCTTCACCGCCTGCGCGCTCGCGACGAGCACCGCGCTGGAGGCGTCGCTGATCTGCGAGGCCACGGCAGCCGTGAGCCGTCCGCCGGGGGTGAGCGTCTGCAGGCCCGCCATACGCTCGAGCGAGGTGTCGCGGCGCACGCCCTCGTCGCGGTCGAGCCCGTTCAGCGGGGCGATCTCGCCGTCGAACCGACCCTCGTCCTGCGCTCTGGCCGCCCGCTGATGGCTCTCCAGCGCGAACCGCTCCATCTCCTCGCGCGTGATGTCCCACTTCTCGGCGATCATCTCCGCGCCGACGAACTGCGAGATCTCCTGCCCGGGGTAGCGCTCCTGCCAGCCCGGCGACTCGGCGAACGGCGTGGTGAAGCCGTATGCCTCTCCGGCCACCATGGCCGAGGAGATCGGCAGCTGCGACATGTTCTGCAGACCGCCGGCGATCACCAGGTCGCTGGTCCCGCTCATCACGGCCTGCGCGGCGAAGTGCACGGCCTGCTGGCTCGAACCGCACTGCCGGTCGATCGTGACGCCGGGCACGTGCTCGGGGAAGCCAGCGACGAGCACGGCGGAGCGACCCACGTTGCCCGCCTGTCCTCCGATCGTGTCGGTCGCGCCGATGATCACGTCGTCGAGCGCGCCAGGGTCGATGCCCGTCCGCTCCACGAGCGCCTTCAGGCTGTGCGCGCCGAGGTCGGCCGGGTGGATGCCGGACAGCGAGCCGCCCCGCTTCCCGACGGGCGAGCGGACCGCGTCGACGATGTATGCCTCTGCCATGGTGTTCCTTCTCTCCGGGTTCACGGGTGCTGACTGCTGACGGCGACGACCTCGCCGGTCATATAAGAGGAGTATGCGCTGGCGAGGAACACCATGACGTTGGCGACCTCCCAGGGTTCCGCGGCCCGGCCGAACGCCTCGCGCGCTTTCAGCTGCTCCAGCAGCTCGGGCGAGGTGACCTTCTCCAGGAACGGGTGCATCGCGAGGCTCGGTGACACGGCGTTCACGCGGATGCCGTGCGGCGCGAAATCCATCGCCGCGCTGCGGGTGAGCGCCATCACGCCGGCCTTCGCGGCGGCGTAGTGGGCCTGCTCCACCTGCGCGCGCCAGCCGATCACGGACGCGTTGTTGACGATGACGCCGGCCGTGCCCGCCGCGACCATGCGGCGGCCGACCGCGCGCAGGCACCGGAACGTGCCGGTGAGGGTCACGTCGATCACCCTGTCCCACTGCTCGTCGGTCATGTCGAGGATCGACACCGACCCGCCGAGCCCGGCGTTGTTGATCATCACGTCGATCGCGCCGCCGTCCTCCGCGAGGTCGAGGAGGGCGGCGACCTGGTCCTCGACGGTCACGTCGCACACGGCGGTGCGCACGCGGTCGGCGCCGAAACGGTCACCCAGCTCGCTCTGCGTCTCGGCGAGGCGGCCGGCGTGCGTGTCGCCGAGCACCACGAGCGCCGCGCCCTCCTCCAGGCAGCGGACCGCGGCGGCCTGACCGATGCCGGCTCCGGCGGCGGCCGTGATGACGACGCGCTTCCCGTCGAGCAGGCCGTGACCGGGGACGTAGGCGGGGGCGGAAGAGCTCATGGGCGGGCCTCTCGGGGTAGGCCGAGCACGCGCTCGGCGATGACGGTGCGCTGGATCTCGTCGGAACCGCCGTAGATCGTGTCGGCGCGGCTGAACAGGAACAGCGTCTGCAGGTCGTCAAGCGCGTAGTCCGCGCCGACCCGCAGGGCCTCGGGTCCGGCGACCTCCATCGCGAGCTCGCCGAGCGCGCGGTGCCAGTTCGACCACAGCAGCTTCGCGACGGAGGCGCCGTCGCCCTGGGCACCGCCGAGCGTGCGGAGGGCGTGCTGGCGGATCACCTCCAGGTCCATGCGGGCGCGCACGAGCCGGTCGCGGATCACGGCATCGTCGATCGCGCCGGTGCGCTGCGCCGTCTCGATCACGGCGTCGAGCTCGCGACGGAACGCGATCTGCTGCGCGAGGGTGGAGACGCCGCGCTCGAAGCCGAGGGTCGCCATCGCGACGCGGAAGCCGTTCCCCTCGCCGCCTACGACGAGGTCGGCATCGGTGCGGGCGTCGTCGAAGAACACCTCGTTGAACTCGCTGGTCGCGGTGAGCTGCAGGATCGGGCGCACCTCGACGCCGGGCTGGTCCATCGGCACGAGCAGATACGACAGACCCTGGTGGCGGCTCGATCCCGGTTCGGTGCGGGCGATCACGAAGCACCAGTCGGCGTGCTGCGCGAGGGACGTCCACACCTTCTGCCCCGTGACGGACCACTCGTCGCCCGTGCGCTGAGCCTTGGTCGCCACCGCGGCGAGGTCGGATCCGGCGCCCGGCTCCGAGTAGCCCTGGCACCACAGCTCCTCGACCGCGACGATGCGCGGCAGGAAGCGGGCCTGCTGCGCGGGCGTGCCATGCGCGATGAGGGTGGGGCCGAGCAGCTCCTCCCCCAGATGGTTCACGCGGGCGGGGGCGTCGGCGCGGGCGTACTCCTCGTGGAAGATGACCTGCTGCGCGATGCTGAGTCCGCGGCCGCCGTGCTCGACCGGCCAGCCCACGCACGTCCACCCCGCAGCGGCCAGGTGCCGGTTCCACTCCAGGCGCGCCTCGAAGTCCTCGTGCTCGCGACCGGAGCCGCCGCGGCCGCGCAGCGCGGCGAAGCGACCGGTGAGGTTCTCTTCCAGCCAGCCGCGGATCTCGGCGCGGAATCGCTCGTCCGCGTCGTGCTGCGTCGCGTCCATCTGTGCTCCTCATCGAGTCGTGGTCTTCGGCGGACCGTTCCCGTATAGTATCAAACTAAACCAAGCGATTGTTTGGTTTCGCTCCCGGGAGTTCAGAGAGGAACCCGCCATGACCGACGACTCGGACGCCGTGGTCACCTACGAGGTGCGCGGCGCGACCGCGATCATCCGGCTGAACCGCCCCCAGTATCGCAACGCCCAGAACTCGAAGGTCACCTACGCCCTCGACGCCGCGTTCACCCGCGCCGTGGACGACGACGCCGTGAAGGTCATCGTGCTCGGCGGGAACGGGAAGCACTTCTGCGCCGGGCACGACATCGGCACCCCCGAGCGCGACATCGACCAGAGCTTCGAGCGCAGGGCCGTCATCTGGTGGGACCACGTCGGAGCCCAGGGCGTCGACTCCCGCTTCGCCCGCGAGTCCGAGGTCTACCTGGGGATGTGCCGCCGCTGGCGCGAGATCCCCAAGCCCGTGATCGCGATGGTGCAGGGTGCCTGCATCGCCGGAGGGCTCATGCTCGCCTGGTCGTGCGACTTCATCGTCGCCTCCGACGACGCGTTCTTCCAGGACCCGGTCGTCGCGATGGGCATCCCCGGCGTCGAGTACTTCGCACACCCCTGGGTGACCAACCCCCGCGCGGCCAAGGAGATGCTGTACACCGGCGACCGGATGCCCGCCGCCCGCGCGCACGAACTCGGCATGGTCAACCACGTCGTCCCGTCGTCCGAGCTGGAGCAGCGCACGCTCGAGCTCGCCGAGCGCATCGGCCGCATGCCCCGACTCGGGCTCGCCCTCGCGAAGAAGGCCGTGAACCAGGCGGAGGATCTGCAGGGCCTGCGCCCCGGCATGGACTCCGTGTTCGGGCTGCACCACGCCGCCCACGCGCACAACGCCGAGGTGGGCGGCGACTCCCTCGGCGGCGTGGACGTGCGCACCATCAAGGCCGACACCGCGGACGGAGCATCCCGATGAACCTCGACCTCACCCCCGCGCAGGAGGCCTTCGCCGCGGAGGCGCGCGCCTGGCTCACCGAGCACGTGCCGTCCACACCGCTGCCCTCGATGGACACGGCCGAGGGCTTCGCGGCGCACCGCGCGTGGGAGGCCGAGCTGGCGGAGGGCCGCTGGTCCGTCGTCTCCTGGCCCGAGCAGTACGGCGGCCGCGACGCCGGAATCACGGAGTGGGTGCTGTTCGAGGAGGAGTACTACCGCGCGGGCGCCCCGACCCGGGTGGCGCAGAACGGCATCTCCCTGCTCGCGCCGATCCTGTTCGAGCATGGCACCCCGGATCAGCACGAGCGGTACCTGCGCGCCATGACCGACGGCTCGCTGATCTGGGCGCAGGCGTGGTCGGAGCCCGGAGCGGGCAGCGACCTCGCCGCGATCCGCAGCACCGCCCGCCGCGACGACGACCGCGGCGGATGGGTGCTCAACGGCCAGAAGATCTGGAGCTCGCGCGCGGTGTGGGCCGACCGCGGGTTCGGCCTGTTCCGGTCCGACCCCGAAGCGCAGCGGCACCGCGGCCTGACGTACTTCCTGTTCCCGATGGACGCCGAGGGCATCACGGTGCGGGCGATCGCCCAGCTCGACGGCACGACCGGGTTCGCCGAGATCTTCTTCGACGACGTGTTCGTGCCCGATGAGGACGTGCTGGGCGCTCCCGGCGACGGGTGGCGCGTGGCCATGAGCACCGCGGGCAACGAGCGCGGACTGTCGCTGCGGGCGCCGGGACGGTTCCTCGCAGCGACCGACCGCCTGATCGCACTGCAGTCCGAGCGGGGCGCGACCGGCGAGGATGACGCCGTGGTGGACGCCTGGATCGGCGCGGAGGCCTACCGGCTGTTCACGTGGCAGACCGTGAGCACCCTGCTCGACGGTGGTGCGGTCGGCGCGGAGGGCAGCATCAACAAGGTGTTCTGGTCGGAGCTCGACGTGCACATCCACGAGACCGCGCTGCGCATCCTGGGACCGGAGTCCGAGCTGCGCGGGGAGTCGGCGGTCGACGGCGGGCGCTGGGTCGACGACTACCAGTTCGCGCTCGCCGGTCCCATCTACGCGGGCACCAACGAGGTGCAGCGGAACATCATCGCGGAGCGGATCCTCGGACTCCCCCGCGGCGGAGACGGAAGGCGCGCCTGATGCGGTTCCTGCCCACGGAAGAACAGACCGCGTTCGCGGAGGCCATCGACGAGATCGTGGAGGGCGCGGGCGGCGCCGACGTCGCACGTGCCTGGGCCGACGGCGACACCGCCCCCGGGCTCGCCCTGTGGGCGCAGTTCGCCGAGCTCGGGCTGCTGGGGCTGCGGGTGAGCGAGGAGGCGGGCGGCTTCGGCGGCACCCTCGGCGACCTGGTGGTGGTGTTCGAGCGGCTCGGCTACCACGGCGTGCCCGGCCCCTACCTGGAGACGGTCGCGCTGCTGCCCTCCCTGGTGGACGACGGGACGCGGCAGGCCCTCGCCGCGGGAGCCATCGCCACCGCGGCGGTCGACGGTGTCGCTCCCGCCGCCGTGGACGCCGCCGTGGCCACGCACCGCTACCTCGTCCGCGGTGACGCGCTGCACGAGGGCGAGCCGGGCGCGGAGCTGACCTCGGTCGCGCCCACCCGGCGTCTCGCCCGGCTCTCCCCCACGGGAGCCTCGACCCCGCTCGTGCCCGGCGCCCTCGACGCGGCCCTGAACGAAGCAGCCCTCGCCGCCGCCGCGCTGCTCGTGGGCGCGGGAGAGCGGCTGCTCGCGGAGGCCGTGTCGTACGCGAAGGTGCGCGAACAGTTCGGCCGTCCGATCGGGGAGTTCCAGGCGCTCAAGCACCAGCTGGCGGATGTGCGGATCGCGCTGAGCTTCGCGCGGCCGCTCGTGTGGAACGCGGCACTGCGCGCCGACGAGCCCGACGAGGACCGGGCGGTGTCGGCCGCCAAGGTCGCCGCGGGCGACGCCGCGCTGCGCGCCGCGCGCACCTCGCTGCAGGTGCACGGCGCGATCGGCTACACGGCCGAGCACACGCTGCGGATCTGGCTGGGCCTCGCGCCCGCGCTGTCCGCGGCGTGGGGCACGCCGGATTTCCATCGGGCGCGCATCGCCCGCGACATCCTTCCGAAGGAGCGGTGATGTCTTTCGAACCCGATGAGGATCAGCAGGAGCTCGTCGCCCTCGTGCGCGGGATCCTGAGCCAACGCGCCGACAGTGCGGCGACGCGTCGGGCCCTGGAGTCGGACCAACGGTTCGACGCCGACCTGTGGCGTCTGCTCTGCGAGGAGATCGGCATCGCCGGCATGGCCGTCCCCGAGGAGCACGGCGGCGCCGGCTTCACACTGCGGGAGGCGCAGCTGGCGCTGGAGGAGATCGGCTACGCGCTCGCGCCGTCGCCGTACCTCGGCTCGGTCGCGATCGCGGCGCAGGCGATCCTGGCCGCGGGCGATGCGGAGGCGTCCGCCCGACTGTTGCCCGGCATCGCGGAGGGATCGTCGGCGGCGGCGCTCGTGTGGGCCGACCCGTCCGGACGCTTCGCCCCCGACCACATCGACGTGCACGCCGAGGCCGACGGGGAGGCGTGGACGCTCACCGGCACGGCGGGCTTCGTGCTGGACGGGCTGCCCGCCGACGTGCTGGTCGCGGTGGCCCGCACCGCCGACGGCCCGCGCCTGTTCGAGGTGCTCGACGCCGCGGCGGTCGCGCGCGAGGACGACCCGACGATGGACCAGACCCTGCGGCTCGCCACCCTCCGGTTCGACGGGGTCCCTGCCCGTCCGCTCGGCGACGGCGATCCCGCCGTGCTCGACGACGTGCGGGCGCTCGCGCTCGCGGCGGTCGCGGCGGTGCAGGCGGGCACAGCGGCGCGGGCCCTCGACGACACCGTGGCCTACGCGCAGCAGCGGGTGCAGTTCGGGCGACCCATCGGCTCGTTCCAGGCGCTCAAGCACCGCATGGCCGACCTGCACGTGCGGGTGGAGGTGGCGCGCACCGCGTCCCGCGCGGCCGCCGACGCCCTCGCGTCCGGCGCCCCCGACCGCGCGGAGCTGGCTACGATCGCGAAGGCCGTGTGCTCGGAAGCGCTCACCCGGGTCGCGGGAGAGATGATCCAGCTGCACGGCGGGATCGCGATCACGTGGGAGCACGACGCGCACCTGGTGTTCAAGCGCGCGCACGCCCTCGGCACCCTATTCGGCACCCCGCGCGAGCTCCGCGCCGCCGCCGAGCCCTGGGCCCTCGCACGCCTCTGACCGCAGCCCTGGCGGCGGCCTCAGCGGCGGAGCGGGGTGGTCTCGGCCCAGTCGGTGTACTTGCGGCGCTCGCGGAACAGCCAGCGGCCGTCCACCCGCACGAGGTCGTCGTCGTAGCGGTCGGCGAGGGTGAAGCGGATGCGTCCCTCCGAGGTCTCGCGGATGTGGTGCGACAGGCAGCCCGTATGCACCCGGGCGGTGTCGCCTCGCACCTCCACATCGCTCGGAGACAGCGCGTGACTGGTCGCCACGAAGGCCGTGAGGGCCTCGAACGCCGCGACCAGCTCCGCCGTCCCCCGCGGCGTCTCGGCCGGGTGATCGGCACGCGGCCGATACAGGAGCATCCGCCCGTCCGGCACGAACAACGACGCCATGTCGGCGAACCTCCGCTGATCGGCGTAGCGCCCGTACCGCAGGATCGTGCGGGTGATGTCGAGCCAGTCCGCGAACTCGGCCGTGCTCACCGGGGTCCCTCCGCGCGTCGACGGTGCAGCGGTGTCGCGGCGTCCGCGGCCCAGGTGGTGCGTCGGCGGTCGGGTTCCGCAGCCGGCAGCGGCTCCACCGCCACCAGGGTCTCACGGCTGCGCCGGGCGAGCTCCTGGTAGATGCGCACGCCGTTCCGCTTCCACTCCTGCGCGTCGTCGTCGAGGAGCCCGACCACCCGCGCCGGGGCTCCAAGCGCCTTCGACCCGGGCGGGATCACGGTGCCCGCGGTGACCACGGCACCTGCGCCCAGCAGCGCGTCCGCCCCGATCTCGGCGCCGTCGAGCACGGTGGCCCCGATGCCGATCAGCGCGAACGACCCGATGCGGCAGCCGTGCAGCACCGCACCGTGGCCGACGTGGCTGTGCGGGTCGAGCACCGCGTCCGCACCGGGGAACGCGTGGATGACGCACGAGTCCTGCACGTTCGACCCCTCCCCCACGACGATGCGACCGAAGTCTCCGCGCAGGCTCGCGAAGGGTCCGATGTAGCAGCCGGGACCGATCACGACGTCACCGATCAGGCTCGCGGTCTCGTGCACGAACGCGGTCGGGTCGACCACCGGCACCACGCCGTCGAACGCGTACGACGGCATCAGGCGACCTGACCGCCGTCGATGACGAAGTCCTGTCCGGTGCAGTAGCTGCTGGCCGGGCTCGCGAGGTAGGCGACGAGTGCCGAGATCTCCTCGGGCCGGCCCGCGCGCGGGATGGGGATGCGTGAGATGAACCCGACCCCCGCCCGGGTGTCCTCGGTGATCATGGGCGTGTCGACGGCGCCGGGACACACGGTGTTCACGCGGATGCCGCTGCCCGCCAGCTCGCGGGCCAGCGCGTGGGAGACCCCCCGCAGCCCCCACTTAGACGCCGAGTAGGGCACGCGGTTGGCGTAGCCGGCGACCCCGGCCGTCGAGGCGATGTTGATGATCGAGCCGCCGTCGCCCAGGAGCGGGAGCAGCGCCTGCACGCCGAGCATGGGGCCGATGAGGTTCACGTCGAGCGTGAGACGGATGACGCGCTCGGCCGTTTCCGCGAGCGGTCCTTCGGGGCAGAACCCGGCGTTGTTCACCAGCACGTCCACGTGGCCGAACCGCTCGCGCGCAGCCTCGGCGACCGCGCCCCACGCGTCGGCGGAGGAGACGTCGTGCGCGAGGCCGATCGCGCGATCGCCGTACCCGGCCGCGACCTCCTGCACGGCCGCCCCGTCGAGGTCGGTCAGCACCAGGTCGGCGCCGAGCTCGTGGAACAGAGCGGCGTGCGAGCGGCCCTGCCCTCCGGCGGCGCCGGTGATGACGGCGACGCGTCCGGTCAGGTCGATGACGGGTGTTGCACTCATGGGGTTCCTCCGCGATAGTGATCGAACAAACGTTTGCTTGAGAGATGGGAGACGGCATGCCGCGCCTGCACCACATGGGCATCACCGTGAGCGACACGGCGGCGGCCGCCGCGTTCTACGCCGCCGCGACGGGCGGCACGGTGACCGGCCCCCTGGTCAAGAGCGGCCCCGCGGTCGAGGCCGCGACCGGACGCCCCGGTGCCGAGATCCTGCTCACGTTCGTGCGGCTCGACGACGGCGTCTTCCTGGAGCTCGCGGAGTACCGCGGGGTCGACGCTGCGCGCATCGACCCGCACAACGGCCACATCGGCGCTGCCCACCCCGCGATCACGGTGCCCGACATCGCGCAGAGCCTCGCGCGGCTGGCGGAGCTCGGCCACCACCCGCTCTCGGCGGTCATGACCGCGACGGCCGGACCGCTCGACGGCTTCCGCTACGTGTACGTGCTCGGGCCCGACGACGTGCGGGTCGAGCTGCTGCAGGGGCCTCATCCCGGCACCGCCTGACCGGCGCCGTCGAGCAGCCGCAGGTCGGCGGGGTCCAGCGTCAGCTCGACCGCCGCGACGGAATCCCGCACGCTCTCCGGCCGGCTCGCACCGGGGATCGGGATCAGCACGGGCGATCGTGCAAGCAGCCACGCCAGCACCACGCGCTGCGGGCTGACGCCGGAGCGCGCCGCCACCTCGGCCACGGGCGCCGCCGCCCCGCCGAGCGCCTTCGCCTGGCGCATGCCGCCGAGCGGACCCCACGCGAGGAACGCCAGGCCGTGCTCCTCGCAGCGCCGCAGCACGGGCTCGCTCGACCGCTCCAGGAAGCTGTACTCGTTCTGCACGCTCACGAGCGCGTCGCCGAGGACGCCCCGGGCGAGGTCGAGCTGCGCAACGTCGACGTTCGACACCCCGACCCGCACCACGACCCCGTCGTCCACCAGCTGCCGCAGGGCCCCCATCGAGTCCGCATAGGGCACGCGCACGTCGGGCCGGTGGTGCTGGTAGAGCGGGAGCGCGTCGAGTCCGAGACGCCGCGCCGAGGCACGCGCGGCGGCGGCGAGATGCGGGGGGGTGCCGTCCACCCACCACGTCGCGGCGGGCCCGCGCGTGTGGCCGCCCTTCGTGGCGACGACCACGCGGTCCCTCGCGTCGGGGTGCCGGCGCAGGGCCGCGGCGAGGGCGCGCTCGTTCACGCCCATCTCGCTCGACGGTCCGTACGAGTCGGCGGTGTCGAACAGCGTGATGCCGGCATCGACCGCGGCGTGCACGGCGCGGACGCCCCGCTCGACATCCGACTCCGGGGTCTGCGTGAGCGTCATCGCGCCCATCCCGAGCGCCGAGACCCGCAGGTCGCCGAGCGCGCGCTGCGGCATCATCGGCCCACGACCGTCCAGCCGCCATCCACCGGCAGGCACTGGCCGATCACGTGCGTGGCATCGCGCAGCAGCCAGATGATCGCGGCGGCGATCTCCTCGGGATCGGCGAGACGGCCGCGCGGCGTGCGGCGCTCGACCGCGGCGAGGTCGTAGCCGCCGGCCACCAGCTCCTGCACCATCGGGGTGAGCGTGTGGCCGGGGGCGACCGCGTTCACGCGCACGCCGAGCGGCGCCCACTCGACCGCGAGGTTCTCCATCAGCTGCCGCTCCGCCGCCTTCGCCGGACCGTAGTCGGCCTGGTTCGCCCAGCCGCGATAGGCCGTGGTCGACGACACCATCACGATCGACCCTGGTTCTCCATCGAGACGCCGCACGAGGGCCCGCGACACGGCGAGCGCCCCGACGACGTGCACGTCGTACAGCAGCCGCAGCCGGTCGAGGCCGATCTCCAGCGCGGGCATGTACGCCCCGCGGATTCCGTGGCACACGACCACGCCGCCCACGGGCGCGCGTTGCCAGGCGCGTTCCATCGCGGCCTCGACCGCCGCCTCGTCACGCAGGTCGACCGCCTCGGAGCTCACGTCGTCGTGGGCGCTCGGGCTCAGGTCGAACACCGTCACGGTGAGTCCGCGCTCGCGGAGCAGCCGCACCACCGCGTCGCCGATCCCGCTCGCTCCCCCGGTGACCACGACGTGGTCGGCGGGTCGATCCTGCGCCTGCTCCGGCATCATCCAGCTCCCTCGCTGCTCGCCCTCCCGGGCATGCTACTGTGATTCCCAAACAAGCGCTAGGTTTAGCGTCGGTCGCGCGAAGGAGCGGGAATGGCGGACAAGCAGGTCAGCATCGAGGAGGCGATCGGCACCCTCGAGAGCGGGATGACGGTCGGCATCGGCGGGTGGGGGTCGCGGCGCAAGCCCATGGCCCTGGTGCGCGAGATCCTGCGCCGCGACATCACCGACCTCACCGTGGTGGCCTTCGGCGGCCCCGACGTGGGGCTGCTCGCCGAGGCCGGGCGCATCCGTCGCCTCGTCTACGGCTTCGTTTCGCTCGACAGCATCCCGCTCGATCCGCTGTTCACGCGGGCGCGCGAGCGCGGGGCGATCGAGGTCGAGGAGTACGACGAGGGGATGTTCGTCGCGGGGCTGCGTGCCGCGAACGCCCGCCTCGACTTCCTCCCGATCCGCGCGGGCCTCGGCTCCGACGTGCTCCCGGCGAACCCTCGGCTGCGCACCGTCCGCTCCCCCTACTCCGACGCCGAGTACGTCGCGATGCCGGCGCTCCCCCTCGATGTCGCCCTCGTGCACGTGAACCGCGCCGACCCGCAGGGCAACGCGCAGTACCTCGGCCCCGACCCGTACTTCGACGACCTGTTCGCGATGGCCGCGCAGCGCACGATCGTCTCGGCCGAGAAGGTCGTGCCGACCGCCGCACTGCTCGACGAGGGCTCGTTCCACACGCTGCTGTTCAGCCGCCTCTACGCCTCCGCCGTGGTCGAGGCACCACGCGGGGCGCACTTCACCACGTGCGCGCCCGACTACGACCGCGACGAGGCGTTCCAGAAGCACTACGCCGCATCCGCCAAGGACCCCGACGCGTGGGCGGAGTTCGCGCGCACGTACCTGCACACCGACGAGGCGGGGTACCACGCCGCCGTCGCCCGCTTCCACGCCGACCGAGGAGAGTCATGACCACCGTCGCCCCCACCCCCGCGACCGTCGCCACCACCGCCGAGGTCTGCGTCGCGGCCTGCGCCGACACCTACCGCGACTCCGGCGAGGTGCTCGCCCACGCCGTCGGGATCATCCCGTCCCTCGGCGCCCGTCTGGCCAAGCTCACCACGGCGCCCGACCTGGTGCTCAGCGACGGCGAGGCCTTCTTCCTCAGCGGTCCGCCGATGCCCGGCGACACCGCAGCCCCCGCACCGACGATCGAGGGGTGGGCGCCGTTCCGCCGCATCTTCGACATCCTCGCGACCGGCCGACGCCAGAGCATGATGGGCGCCAGCCAGATCGACCGGCACGGCAACCAGAACATCTCGCTCATCGGCGACTGGGACCGCCCCACCAAGCAGCTGATCGGCGTGCGCGGGGCTCCGGGCAACACGGCCAACCACCGTGTGGACTACTGGGTGGCCCGGCACAGCCCCCGCGTGTTCGTGGAGTCGGTGGACATGGTGTCGGGTGTCGGCACCGACCGTGCGGCCGAAGCCGGGCTGGAGCACCACCGCCTCGGCGTGATCGTCACCAACCTCGCCGTGCTCGGCTTCGACGCGGACGGCATCGTGACGGTGCTCTCGGTGCACCCCGGCGTCGACCCGCAGCTCGTGGCGGACAGCACCGGCTTCGCGCTGGATGCGAGCGCCGCACCCCTCACGCGCACGCCCGACGCGGAGGAGCTGCGGCTGATCCGCGACGTGCTCGACCCGCGCGGCACCCGCAGCCGCGAGGTCGCAGACTGACGCGGGCTCCGCTCAGTCGGAGAGGAGGCCCTTGTGCAGCAGGTCGAGGAAGTTGTCGGTCAGGCTGGCGGCGGTGTGCCCGCGGCCGGGCCGGTACCACGCGACCGTGGACCACACGGCGTCGCGGATGAAGCGGTAGGCGATGGGCGCGTCGATGGAGTCGCGGAACACGCCGACCTTCTGCCCTTCACGGATCTGCGACAGCCACAGCTCCTCGATGCGCTCGCTGTTCTCGCGCAGGAACTCGAAGCCGGGCTGGCGGCCGAGGAACGACAGCTCGTTCTGGTAGAGGCCGACCGCGTCGGGCTGGCTCTCGATCGTCGTGAAGGCGTGCGCGATGAGCTTGTCGAGGATGTCGCGGGGGCTGCCGCCCTCGGCCACGATCTCCTCGAACCGATCGAGCAGCCCGGTCATGAAGCTGCCCAGGATCTCCTGGAGGATCGCCTCCTTGGAGGAGAAGTGATGGTAGAGGCTTCCGGAGAGGATGCCAGCCTCGTCGGCGATGTCGCGGACCGTGGTCGCGGAGTACCCGCGCTTGGCGATCAGGCGCGCGGCGATCGAGAGGATCTGATCGCGCCGCTCGGAGCTCTGCTCCTGGCGGCCTCCGCTTTTGGTCGTTGCCATTGCTGCTCCTTCACAGAAAATCTCACAAGCGCTTGCTCAAGTGTGCCGCATGCGAGCGGTTTCCCGAAACATCCCTTCGGAGTGTACGCATGATCTGGGAAAGGACGTCCATGACAGTCTCGGAAGCCACCACGGTCCCCGCCCTCCTCACGGAGATGGCGGCGCTCGGCGATCACCCCGCCATCGTCGACGGCGATGTGACGATCGGCTACGCCGAGCTGCGGGACCGCGTGGAGGACGTCGCCCGCGCGTACCTGGCGCAGGGCGTGGCGCCCGGCGACCGCATCGGTCTCTGGGCGCCCAACCGGTACGAGTTCATCCTCGCGATGCTCGGCGCCCAGCTGGTCGGGATCGCGGTCGTGCCGTTGAACACCCGCTTCACGGGTCACGAAGCCGCCGAGATCCTCGCCCGCTCCCGCGCCACCGCGCTCGTGCTGGCGGACGGCTTCCTCGGCAAGTCCTACAGCGAGATGCTGCGCGATGCAGCGGCCGAGCGCGGCGGGGACGGCCCGGTGTTCCCCGGGCTCCCGCACCTCCGCACCGTGGTCTGCCTGGACGGCGACGGTGCCGGCGGGCTGCTGTCGTGGGACGCCTTCCTCGCCGGCGGTGGAGCCGTGGCACCGTCACGGGTGGCCGAGGCTGCCGCGGCGGTCGGTCCGGACGACATCATGGACGTGCTGTTCACCTCGGGCACCACGGGCGTGCCCAAGGGCGTGCTCAGCGCGCACCGGCAGACCCTGTCGGTCGCGCGCGCCTGGGGCCTCGGAGCCCGCCTCACGCCGGAGGACCGCTACGCCGTCGTGAACCCCTTCTTCCACGGCTTCGGCTACAAGGCGGGCATGATCACGTCGCTCATGGCCGGCACCACGATCTACCCCCTGGCCGTGTTCGACGCCGACCGCCTGCTCGACCTCGTGCAGTCCGCCCGCATCAGCGTGCTGCCCGGCGTGCCCACCATCTTCACATCGCTGCTCGACCACCCCCGCCTCAGCGAGTACGACCTGTCGTCGCTGCGGTTCGCGATCGCCGGGGCCACGGCCGCCCCCGCGACGCTCTTCCACGACATGGTGAACGTGCTCGGCTTCGAGACCGTGGCCCAGGCGTACGGCCTCACCGAGTGCGTCGTCGCCACCCTCTCCCGCCCCGGCGAGTCGCTGGAGCACACGGCCCAGACCACCGGTCCCGCGGTCGAGGGCGTGGAGATCCGGGTCGTGGACGAGGAGGGGAACGACGCGGGGGTCGACGTGGACGGCGAGATCCTGCTGCGCGGCCCCAATGTGATGCTCGGCTACTTCGAGGACCCGGCCGCGACCGACGCCGTGCTCGACGCGGACGGCTGGTTCCACACCGGCGACGTCGGCCGTCTCGACGAGCACGGCTGCCTCAAGATCACCGACCGCCTGAAGGACATGTTCATCGTCGGCGGCTTCAACGTGTACCCCGCCGAGGTCGAGAACGCGCTGCGCAAGCACCCGGCGGTGAACGAGTCGGCCGTGATCGGTGTGGACGACGACCGGCTCGGCACCGTCGGCCGCGCCTACGTGCTGCTGCTGCACAACGCGGAACCGCGCCCCGACGCCGCCGAACTCGAGACCTTCTGCCGCCGGCACCTGGCGAACTTCAAAGTGCCGCGCGAGTTCGTGCTCGTGGAGGACTTCCCCCGCAACGCCACCGGCAAGATCCTCAAGTCCGAGCTCCGCGACCGCGCCTGACCCGCCCCGGTCGATTGGCCCGCGCGACCCCCGGCCGGTAGCCTTCGAGGTCGGCCACGGGGAAGGACGGGGATGCGGGGACACGACCGATCGGCGGGGATCACGCGACGCACGGCGATGCGGGCGGCGGTGTGGACGGTACCGGTGGTGGCGGTGACCTGCGCGGCGCCACTGGCGGCGGCGTCCACCGCGCGCCCGGCGGTGCAGATGCTGCCCGTCACCATCGACCGCGCGACCTTCACCTGGCCGGGAGCGGTGGTCGGCAACCCTGGGACGACGCCGATCACCGTGACGTGGTCGGTCGCGGTGTCACCCGAGCTGGACTGGATGACCGGGCCCACCACGGGCTCGACGACGGTCCCGCCCGGCTCGTCCGCCACCATCGCGGCGGGGGTGCAGGGATTCCCGGTCGCCGCGGCGTGGCCCACCACGCTCACCCTCACGCTGCTGCGCGACGGCGGCAGCGAGGATCACAGCCTCGTGTTCCAGGCCGAAGAGGCCTGACCGGGATCCGGGGCTTCAGCTCAGGCGCTCGAGCACCATCGCCATGCCCTGGCCACCGGCGGTGCACATGGTCTCGACCGCGAACTGCTCGTCTCGCTCCCGCAGCGCGTTGATCGCCGTGGTCGTGATGCGCGCACCCGTCATGCCGTAGGGGTGGCCGAGGGCGATCGCGCCGCCGTTGACGTTCACGCGCTCCGGATCGATGCCGATGTCCGCGATGGACGGCACGACCTGGGCCGCGAACGCCTCGTTGATCTCCAGGAGGTCGATGTCGCCGATGCTCATGCGGGCGTGGGCGAGCGCCCGCTCGACGGCCTGCACGGGACCGAGCCCCATGATCTCGGCCGACAGCGCCGACACCCCGGTCGACACGATGCGGGCGAGCGGGGTCAGCCCCAGCTCGGCGGCTCGGGTGTCGCTCATGACCACGAGCGCCGCCGCCCCATCGTTCAGCGCGCAGCAGTTCGCGGCCGTCACGGTGCCGTGCGGGCGGAACACGGGCTGCATCCCGCCGATGCCGTCCAGGGTCACCCCCGCGCGGGGGCCGTCGTCGGCCGAGACCAGCGTGCCGTCGGTCAGACGCACGGGAGTGATGTCCTTCTGCCAGAAGCCGCGGGCGGCCGCGGCCTCGGCACGGTTCTGGCTGAGCACGGCCCACTCGTCCTGCTCGCGCCGGGAGACGCCGCGGAACGAGGCCACGTTCTCGGCGGTCTCGCCCATCGCGATGTAGATGTCGGCGAGCTCGCCGCGCGCGCGCGGGTCGGACCACACGAACTCCGGGTCCTGCGCGTCCCGCGCGGTGCGGGCAGCGGCGTCGGCCCACCGCGGGTTCTTGGTGTCGGGCATGCCGTCGGCCTTGCCGGACCCGAACTGCGACACCGCCTCGACCCCGGCCGACACGAACACGTCGCCCTCGCCCGCCTTGATCGCGTGGAAGGCCATGCGAGTGGTCTGCAGCGAGGACGCGCAGTAGCGGTTGACGGTGGTGCCGGGCACGCCGTCCCACCCGAGCTGCAGCGCGACCATGCGGCCGATGTTGTACCCCTGCTGACCGGCCGGCTGCGCACACCCCATCATCAGGTCGTCGATCTCGGCGGGGTCGAGTCCCGGCACGGCTTCCACGGCGGCGCGCACCATCTGCGTCGCGAGGTCGTCGCCGCGCATGTCCTTCAGGCTGCCCTTGAACGCGCGGCCGATGGGCGAGCGCACGGCGGAGACGATGACGGCTTCGGTCATGAGGGGGTTCCTCCAGAGTCGGGCAGGCGGTCGGCCTGCCGCACGATGTCGGCGTTCGGGGTGTGGGCGAGGAAGGCCGGCCATTCGCCGCCGCCGTCGACCGGGATCACGGCACCGGTGAGGTGCGCGGAGAGGGGGGAGGCGAGCACGACGCACACGGCCCCGAGTTCGGCGGGGTCGGCGAGACGTCCGCGCGGGATGGTGCGCGCGATCTCGGCGTATTGCTCGGGCGTGCCGTAGTGATCGGCGGCGCTCTCGGTGTGCACGAGCCCGCTGCTGACCGCGTTGACGCGGATCTCGGGGGCCCACTCGACGGCGAGGCTGCGGGTCAGGCTCTCCAGTGCCGCCTTGGCCGCCCCGTAGACGGCGGTGCCCGGACTCGGACGGCGCGCACTGATCGAGGTGATGTTGACGACACTGCCCTTCGCTGCGCGCAGAGGCTCGAACGCGGCGCGCGTGGCGACGGCGGCCGAGAGGAAGTTGATCTCGGTGATCGCCTGGAAGTAGCGGGGCGAGCCCGCCTCGAACCGGCCGAAGGGGGAGCCGCCGACGTTGTTGACGAGTACGTCGAGCCGTCCGTGGCGCTCGGCCACGTCGCGGATCCACGCCTCGTTCTGCGCCGCGTCGCGCACGTCGACGGGGCGGAAGGAAGCGCGGCGCCCGTCGCGCTCGGGAACCCCGTCGGGCTCGGAGCGCCCGCAGAACTCGACCTCGGCCCCGGCGTCCAGGAACGCGTCGACCACGCCCCGGCCGACACCGCGACCGCCGCCGGTGACCGCGACGACCTTCCCCGCGAAATCGATGACCAGACTCACTGCGCACTCCTCCGTACCGCGCTCCGGTGCGACGGCCTGTCCATGCTACCAACCAAATGCTAGGTTTGTTGCATGGGTCACGAAGACGTACCTCCCCGCTCTCCGCGCACGATCGTCGTCACCGGCGGTGCGCTCGGCATCGGTGGCGGCATCAGCCGCCGCTTCGCCGCTGAGGGCGACCACGTGGTGCTGGTCGACATCGACGCCGACGCCGCTGAGGCGACAGCGTCGGAGATCGAGGAAGACGGCGGGAGCTGCACCGCGCTCGTCGGCGACATCACCCGGGACGACACGGTCGCCCGCCTGGCGGCCCACGTTCAGGAGCAGCACGGTCATGCGGAGGTGCTCGTCAACAACGTCGGCGACTTCCGCCCCGCGAAGTCGTTCTTCGCCAAGAGCCCACCGGAGCAGTGGCAGCGGTTGCACGAGCTGAACCTCTGGCACGTGTTCGCGGTGACGCACGCCCTGCTGCCCGGAATGATCGCGGCCGGCCGCGGCAGCATCGTGAACGTGTCCACCGTGGAGGCCTTCCGCGGCATCCCCGGCAACGCGGTGTACTCCGCCTACAACGCCGGCGTGTCCGCCTTCACCAAGAGCCTGGCGGTCGAGCTCGGCCCCTCCGGCATCCGCGTCAACGCGATCGCCCCCGACCTCGCCGACACCCCTCAGACACCGGCCGAGCTGATGCTCGCCGGACGCGACCCCGCTCTGCTGCGCTCCTGGCTCCCTGCCGGGCGCTTCGGTCGACCGGAGGACTTCGCGGGCGTGGTGGCGTTCCTCGCCTCCGACGACGCCGCCTTCGTGACCGGACACACCATTCCGGTCGACGGCGGCACGCTCGCCGCCTCCGGCTGGTACGGCCGCGCGGAGGGCCGCGGCTGGACCAACCTGCCGGATCGAGCATGAACCTCGCGGAGCTGGTCGATCGTCAGGAGATCCACGCCCTCGTGCTCCGCTACTGTGCTGCGGTCGACCGGGCGGATTGGGGCGCGGTGCGTGCGGTGTATGCCACGGACGGCGTCGACCACCACACCGGTTTCTCCGGTGACGCCGACGCCTACGTGGCCTGGTTGCGCGAACGGACCGCGGTCTTCGACGGCACTGCGCACCTCACCGCCAACCACACGGTCGAGCTGCTCGGCGACCACGCGTACGCGGAGACCTCCGGCACCGCTGTGCACTGGGGATCCCCGGCCGAAGACGAGACCCGCAACTTCACGAGCGGCTTCCGCTACCTCGACCACCTGCGCCGCGACCCGGACGGCTGGCGGATCGTCGAGCGCCTCGCGGTGCGCGACTGGACCCGGTCCGATGCCGGGCGCCTGCGCGATCCCGAGGGCGACGGCCCACGCGGACGGCGAGGACCGGACGACCCCTCCACCGCGTTCCGGGAGCGGGTGCGGACGACAGCCGAGAGCGCGAGGAGGATGACATGACCGCGGACATCGAACGGCGGCTGCGGCTGCTGGAGGACCGCCTGGAGCTCATCGACCTGGAGGCGACGTACGCGCGCTCGTTCGACGAACGCGACGGCGCCGCGTGGAGCGCGCTCTTCACGGACGACGGGGTGTACCAGTCCCGGCCCGTAGGCGACGCGCCGCCCGTCACGTTCGTACAGGGTCGTGTTGCGCTGGAGGCGTTCTGCCGCGACGCCCCGTTCTCGGGCATCCACTTCCTGCACCTGCCGCAGCTGCGGTTCGACGGCGACCGGGCGACCGCCCGCGTGCACCTCGAGTTCCACGGCGACCACCCTGCGGACCCGGGCGCACCCCGCGTGGCGATGCGCGGGTACTACGACGTGGCGTATCGCCGGGTGGACGGTCGCTGGCGCATCGCCCACCGCGTCACCACGGCGTTCGGACGCGAACAGACAACGGTGCTCGGCTATCCGCCCGCGGCCGTGCTGCCGGACTGATCCGAGCGGAGGTCGGGCGAGGTCACGGTCAGGCGCGGCCCCGGTCAGACGGGGAGGACGAGCCGGAACCGCTCGCAGAGCACGGGCATGTCCGGGGCGTAGCCGCGCGGGCTCTCGGAGTGGGTGCGCCAGTAGCGCTCGTGCACCTCGCGCCAGTGCTCCAGCGTGCGGTCACCCTCCCCCTCGGCGAAGGCGTGCACGGCATCGACCCGGTCGAACGGCACGACCTCGAGCGCGGTCGTCTCGATCACGGCGCGCGGCTCCCCGCGTCCGTCGAGGATGATGCTGAGCTCACCCACCTCGGGCAGCGGGTCGCCGGTCGCCTCGTAGTCCCACAGCGACGACGCGGTGCCGACCTTCACACCGGCGAGCACCAGCGCGAGCAGCTCGTCGGCGTGCGCCGGGGTGGCACCGAACGCCCATGCCTCCGGCACCGCTTCGGGAAGGTGCGGCAGCGCCGCCCTCGCGTCGCGCCAGTACTGCTCGATCCCCGCACCGTCATCCACCCGCCCAGACTAGCGGCGGACACCCCCGGGACCGCCTGCCGTCACGCGACCGCGCCGAAGTACGCCCGCTGCAGATCCTCCAGGGACACGTCGGCCGCGGCGCCCGCGAGCGTCGTGCGGCCCATCTCGATCACGGCCACCTCGTCGGCGATCGCGACGGACTCCTGCACCGCCTGTTCGACGAGGAGGATGCCGATGCCGGTCGCCTTCAGCTCGTGCACCCGCTCCATGACCTCCTTCACGATCACGGGGGCCAGGCCCTGGCTCGGCTCATCGAGGATCAGCAGTTTCGGCTTCGCCATGAGCGCCTGCCCGATCGCGAGCATCTGCTGCTGTCCGCCCGACATGCTTGCAGCCGGCAGGGCCCGCTTGCTGCCGAGGATCGGGAACAGCTGGTAGATCTCGTCGACCGAGGAGGCGAGGCCGCGCTTGCCGAGGCGTCGCGAGAAGCCGCCGAGGATCAGGTTCTGCTCGATCGTCAGCTCACGGAAGACCTTCTTGCCCTCCTGCACGTAGGAGATCCCGCGCGCGACCCGCTTGTGCGGCGCGTCGGCGAGGGGCGCCCCCAGGTAGGAGACGGACCCGCCCGTGACCCGGTTCAATCCGGTGATGGCACGCAGCGTGGTGGTCTTGCCGGCGCCGTTGCGACCGAGCAGCACCGTGATCTCTCCCGACCGCACCGTGAGCGACACGTCGCGCACCACGGTCAGGTCGCCGTAGCCGGTCCTCAGCGCCGACACCTCCAGCAGCACGTCACTCATGGTCGCCGCCTCCCGCCGCGTTGGTCTCCGCCGTGACGCCGAGGTACTCCTCCATCACGCGCGGGTTGCTCTCGATCTGCTCCGGTGTGCCGTGCGCCATAACCGCGCCCTGGGCGAGCACGTAGATGTCGTCGGCGAGACGCAGCACCAGCTGGAAGTTGTGCTCCACGAGGATCACGGTCATCCCGGCGTCGCGCAGCCGGCGCACCAGGCTCTCCAGCACCTCCAGCTCGTCCTCGTCGAGGCCGGAGGCGACCTCGTCGAGCAGCACGACCTGGGGCGAGGCCGCGAGGCTGCGGGCGACCTCCAGCAGGCGGCGGTTGCCGAGCGGGAGGGAGTCGGCCGGCTCGTCGCGCTGCGCGCTCAGCCCGACCAGTGCCAGGGCACGTTCGGCCGCCGCGCGGTTCTCCCGACGCGCCCGCCAGAACGACGGCAGGCGCAGCACCGACGCGAACACGCTGGCGCGCTCGGTCGCGTAGCACCCGGCCTGCACGGCTTCGAACACGGTGAGCTTCTCGGGGATGTTGGGGGTCTGGAACGTGCGCGACACTCCGGCCCGCGCGACCCGATACGACGAGAGCCCCTGGATGGGCCGCCCGTCGAGCTCGATCGTGCCGGCGTCGGTGCGGTAGAACCCCGAGATCATGTTCAGCAGCGTGGTCTTGCCCGAGCCGTTGGGCCCGATGATCGCGGTGACCGCGCCCGGCGCCGCCTCGATCGAGACCTTCGAGAGTGCCTGGTTGCCGCCGAACGCCTTCGAGACACCGTCGGTGCGCAGCAGGGCGCCGTCGAGCCTCTCGACGTCGGCCGGGGCTGCGGGCACGGGCTCGATGCCGACCCTGCGCTTCGCAGCGATGTCGGCCTTGCGCACGAGGCTGCGCACGAGCCCGGAGAGACCGCCGGTGAATGCGACCCCTCCGATGAGCAGGAACGCACCGGAGATGATGAGGCCGAACTTGCTGAAGTTCGTCGACTGGTTCATGCCGAACTGCAGCACGGCCGCGCCGATGAGCGCCCCGTAGATGCTTGCGGATCCGCCGAAGATCGACGCCGCGAGCACCGTCATCGCGAAGGAGAACGCGAACGCCTCCGGCGAGATGAACAGGTCGAGGTTGGCGAACAGCACGCCCGCGATGCCGGCCGGCACCGCGCCGATCGCGTACGCGGTGAGCTTGGCGCGGAAGACCGAGATGCCCATGGACGACGCCAGCACGGGGCTCTGCTTGAGCACGCGCAGGGCGGTGCCGTGGTCGGACACGACGAGGTTGCGGATGAGGGCGAACACGACGATCGCGATCGCGACGATCAGCACGTAGTACGTCCGCCCGTCGATCATCTGCCCGAAGGAGGTCGCGGGCATGATGCCGGCCAGGCCGTTGCGACCGCCGGTCTCCTCCTTGAAGATCGACAGCACGTCGGGGACGATCAGGATCAGGAAGAACGAGGTCATCGCGAGCGACCAGCTGCCGAGCCGGAGCCCGGGGATGCCGGAGATCAGGCCGACGATCAGGGCGGCCCCTCCGCCGATCAGCAGTTGCAGCCAGATGTCGGTCACGCCGGCCTTGTTGGCGAGACCCGCCGCGTAGGCACCGGCGGCGTACATGGCGACCTGACCCATCGCGAGCTCGCCGGCGTAGCCGAGCGAGAGGTTCAGGCCGAGCACGATGAGGGCGAGGATGAGCGTGAGCTCGATCTGCCGGGTCGCGCCGTAGTTGAGCCCCAGGAAGGGCAGCACGAGCAGCACCGCGCCGATGGCGAGCGGCCAGAGCCACCCGGGGACGGCACGCAGTTTCAGCCAGAGAGCGGCCATGGTCACACCGTCCGTTCCACGCGACGGGTGAAGAGCCCCGTCGGTTTGACCATCAGGATCACGATCAGGATGAAGAACACCGTCAGCCCCGCGTAGTCCGCGCCGATGTAGCGCGTGGCGAGGGCCTCGGCGAGTCCGACGATCAGCCCCCCGACCAGCACGCCGCCCAGCGACCCGAAGCCGCCGATGGCGAGCACCACGAAGCCCTTGAGCGCGAGCGAGGCGCCGAGGGTCGCGACCGCGTAGGTCTTGGGCCCGACGAAGACGCCGAGGAACCCGGCGAGCACCCCCGTGAAGATGAAGGCCAGCAGGGCGAAGCGCCGCACGTTCACGCCGCGCAGCTGGGCCGCCTCCCGGTTCTCGCTCATGCCGAGCAGGGCGATGCCGGTCATGCTCCGCTTCGCGAACTGGGTGAGCACCACCACGAGCACGATCACGAGCACGATCAGGGCGATCTCGACGGGGTACACGCGGCCGCCGAGGAACTCGAGCACCTGGTCGCCCATGAAGAAGGGGACACGCTTGGGCTCACCGCCCCAGATCACCTGTGCGACGCCTTCCATGATGATCGACGCGCCGAGCGTGGTGACGAGCAGGTTGTGCGGGTCTTTCACCGGTCGGATGGCGACGCGCTCCTCCAGCGCGGCGATCCCGCCGACGATCACGGCCGCGCCGATCGCGACGAGCCACCAGGGCAGACCCCAGACGACGATGCCGACGTACGCGAGGAACGCACCGAGCATCATGAGCGCCGCCTGGGCGAAGTTGAAGGTCTTCTGGGAGAGGAAGACGATGTTGTAGCCGATCGCCACCAGTGCGTAGATCGCACCGAGCGCGAGGCCGGACCAGATGATGGTCATTGCGGTCGGGTCCTTCCATCATTGTGGCTTCGAGGCGGCGGGCTCCGTGTGCCGACGGCTCGGATCCGCGGGGGATCCGAGCCGCCGGCCGTGGTCGCTCGCCGGCCGGGTCAGGGCTGGAACTGACCGTTGACGAGCTCGCCCGGGGGGATGAACGCGAACTGGTCCGGGCTCACGTGCGGGCTGTGCGCGTCCTTCTCGAACGCGTAGTTGGCGAGGATCGCCGTCTCGGCCGCCTTCTGCACCTCGGGGTCGATGAGCGCCTCGACCAGGGCGTCGGGGTCGTCGATGCCACCGGCCTTCTCCGCGGCGGCCTTGAACAGCAGCGCCGAGTCGTAGTTGTACGCGAGGATCAGCGACGACTTGATGTCGCCCGCAGCGAGCATACGCTCCACGGCGTCGTTGACCTTGGTGTCGTCGGGGTTGTACTGGGTGCTGGAGTACACCTGCATGGTGAGGTTCTTCACCTGATCGGTGCCGAGCACGCCGTCGGGGGCGGGCGTGGCGATCAGACCGGTCGCGGCGACGGAGGAGTTGCCCATCACCGGCACGTCCCAGCCGAGCTTCTCGAGGCTCTGCAGCACGTAGCCGAGCGGGGCGCCGTAGGCGTCGAGAACGAGCACGTCGGGGTCGCCCTGCTGGAGCGCCGACAGCTGCGGGGTCATGTCGAGCGCGGCGTTGTCGAAGCCCTCGTTGCCGGTGACGGTGAAGCCCGCGTCGGCGAAGGTGGTCTCACCGAGCTGTCCGAACAGCTCGCCGTAGGCGCTGGAGCCGTGCAGGATGGCCACGTCCTCGTAGCCGCGATCCTCCATCTCGGCGACGAACGAGCCGAGGTAGTCGGGCACGGACGCGCTCAGGTCGAAGCTGTAGGGGTTGACCGAGGGGTCGCCGGAGCCGGTGGTCGGGCCGATGTTGAACGACACGATCTGGTTCTGCGTGAGGATCGGCAGCATCGCCTCGGTGATGGTGGAAGGGCCGGAGTTCATCACGAGGGCGGGCTTGCCCTCGGTGGCGATGTACTCGCGCAGCTTGGTGACGGCGACGGTCGGGTCGGCGTTGTCCTCCAGATGCGTGATCTCGACCTCGCGGTCGAGGATGCCGCCCATGTCGTTGACGGCGTCGACGGAGGCGAGGGCTGCCGTGACGGCGGTGGTGGCGTTGTCCGCCAGGATGCCCTCCGCGCCCATGCCGCCCAGCACCACGATCTTGATCGGATCGCCCCCGGCGTCCCCGCCGCCGCTGTTGTCGGCGTCCGCATCGCCGCCGGAGCAGCCGGCGAGCGCCATGGACGACACCACGATCCCTGCGGCGACTGCCGCGAGCCTCTTGAATCGCATTTCCGAACCTCTCTCATCGTTGAGTTAGAGCGACCAAACGCTTGCTTAGTAAATCACACTCGGATCACCCGGACAATGCCCAACCGGTCAATTGCTTGGTTGATGACGGAACTGCTGTTAGATTCGCCGCTCATGGACACTCAGCAGAGCATCGACGCCCGCCAGCCCTCCCCCCTCGACGGCGTCGCCGTGGTGACGGGAGGCACCGGAGGGATCGGCTCGGCGATCGCGCGCGGCCTGGTCGCGGCGGGCATGCGCGTGGTCGTCACCCACCGCTCCGAGCCCGCCCCCGAGGTGCGCACGGCCCTGGGTGCCGACATCGAGCTGCACCGCCTGGACGTGCGCGACGAGGAGGCAGCGCGCGCCCTCGCGGACGACCTCGTGACACAGCACGGTGCGATCCACACGGTGGTGCACGCCGCCGGTCCCCACGTGCCGATGGTGCACCTGTCGAAGGTCCCCGTGGCGCAGTTCGCCCGCCAGGTGGACGACGACCTCGTGGGCTTCTTCACGATCGCTTCGGCATTCCTGCCCGCCCTGCGCCAGGCGTCCGGCTCGCTCACGGTCGTGACCAGCGCCGGCACCCGCCGATATCCCGTCCGCGACGGGCTCTCGGTGGCCCCGAAGGGCGGGGTGGAGGCGCTGGCGCGCGGGCTCGCCGCGGAGGAGGGCCGCTTCGGCGTGCGCGTGAACGCCGTGGGCCCCGGGATGCTGTGGGACGGCATGTCGGCCCGCCTCATGGCCTCGGGCGACCTCGACCAGCGGGCGCTCGACGTGGCCATGGCCAACATCCCGATGCGCCGCTTCGGCACCGCGGACGACATCGCCGCGGCGGTCTCTTTCCTCGCGTCGCCCGCGGCCGGGTTCATCACGGGGCAGAAGCTCGACGTCGACGGGGGCTTCGGGCTCTGAGCCCCGGGGACGGTCACGCGCGGCCCGGCGTCATCGCATGCCCTGCAGGCGCTCGAGCAGCCAGTCGATGCGGGCGGCCTCGTCGCGGTTGAACCGCTCCGCCCACTCCAGGGCGACCCCGGAGAACCGCCACGCCTCTTCGCGCTCGGCTCCCCTGGCGTGCGCCCCCGCGTCCTCAGCGGTCAGCAGTGCCTCGTCGCGGTAGGCGGTGAGCGCGGCGCGCAGGCGGTCGAGATCGCCGTTGTGCGCGGCCCACAGGCGCAGGATCTGCGGGTGCTTGAGCACCACCGGCTCGGGTGGCACGTCGTCGGTCCAGCGCCGCATGTGGTCGCGTCCAAGCGGGGTGATCGCGTACAGGCGCCGGCTCTTCGCGGCGTGCGTCTGCTCTACCCGGGAGACCGCGAGGCCGAGGTCCTCCAGCCGGCGCAGCTCGGTGTAGATCTGGCTCTGCGACGGAGCCCAGTAGAAGAACGCGAGGCTCTGGTCGGCCCACTGCTTGACGTCGTAGCCCGACAGCTCGGTGTCGAACGACAGGATGCCCAGGACGGCCCAACTCGTGGCGGGCAGCTCCGGCAGCTGCGGGGTGTTCTCGTGATCGGTCACTTGACCTCCTCGTCGTTGAGTGAGATATTCCTGATCGTACTATGACTAACAGTCATACCGACGCCGATCGAAGGAGATCAGGTGGACGAGACGACCCGGATGCTGGACCTGCTCAACGCGACGTTCCCGCCGATCTGGACGATGGACCCGCTGGCGGGACGCGCCGCCGTGGATGCGCGCATCCGCCCCGCCGCGAACCTCGACGACGCCGACGCGGAGGACGCGGTGGTCGCGCGCGGCACGCACCCGATCCCGATCCGCGTGTACCGCCCCGCGACGATCCGCGATGGCGCGCCCGCCACCGTGTACGCGCACGGCGGCGGCTTTCTGCACGGCTCGATCGCCGGACACGACGGCTTCTGCCGGCGCTGGGCGCGGGAGACGGAGTCGATCGTCGTGTCGGTCGACTACCGGCTCGCGCCGGAGGCAGGACCCGGCGCCGCCCGGGACGACCTCGTGGCCGCCGCGGACTGGACGGTGGTGGCGGGCCTCGCGCCGCACGGGCTGCTCCTCGCAGGGGACAGCTCGGGGGGCAACATCGCTGCCGGCGCCGCGATCGCCCTCCGCGACCGCGGCCACAGCCCCGTCGTCGGCCAGGTGATGCTGTACCCGTTCCTGGACCCGGCCATGGCCACGGAGAGCCATCGCACGCGAGCCGCGGGGTACTTCGTGACCGCCGAGCTGCTCGCCCACTACTGGCGCACCTTCCTCGGTGACGCCGCCGACCGGGTCCACCCCGACGTCACGCCGCTCGCGGTCGACGACCTGGGCGATCTGCCGCCCGCCGTCGTCGTGACCGCCGGGCTCGACCCGCTGTGCGACGAGGGGGCGCTGTACGCCCGGCGTCTCCGCGCCGCCGGGGTGCCCGTGGTCGAGCGACACCATCCCGACCAGTTCCACGGATTCCTCACGATCCCCGGCTTCGGCCCCGCCGCGTCCGCCGCGGCGCTCCTCTGGAGCGACGTGCGCGCGCTCACCCCCACCCCTGCCAAGGAGCAGACATGACCACCCAGCACGACCTCCTCGTCGTCGGCGCCGGCCTCGCCGGGCTGTACACCACGATCCACGCCGAACGGGCCGGGCTCGACGTGCTCGGGCTGGAGGCCGGCGACGACGTGGGAGGCACCTGGTACTGGAACCGCTACCCCGGTGCGCGGTGCGACGTGGAGAGCATCGACTACTCGTTCTCGTTCGACGACGAGCTGCAGCGCGAATGGCGATGGACCGAGCGCTATGCGACACAGCCCGAGATCCTGCGCTACCTGAACCACGTGGCCGACCGCTTCGACGTGCGCCGCCACTACCGGTTCGGACAGCGCCTGTCCGCCGCGAGCTGGGACGAGGGGCTGCAGCACTGGGAGGTGCGCACGGAGACCGGGCTGACGGCGACCGCGCGGTGGCTGGTGATGGCGACGGGCGGGCTCTCGAAGCCGCAGCTGCCCGATCTCCCCGGGCGCGACACCTTCGCCGGCACCGTGCTGCAGACCTCCGCCTGGCCCGAGGGCCCGGTCGACCTGCGGGGGCGGCGCGTGGCCGTGATCGGCACGGGGTCGTCCGGTGTGCAGGCCATCCCGCTGCTCGCGGAGCAGGCGTCCGAGCTCACGGTGTATCAGCGCAGCGCCAACTACAGCGTGCCCGCGTTCAACCGTCCGATCGACGACGAGGAGTGGGCACAGCAGCAGCGGGCCCTACCGCGACGGCGCGAGCTGTCGTGGAACGGTGCCGCGGGCTCGCCGTGGACGAGTCATCCCGTGCCCTTCGCGGAGACCGGCGAGGAGGAGCGGCGGGCGGTGTTCGAGGAGAGCTGGACCCGCGGCGGCGTGCTGTTCGCGAAGGCGTTTCAGGGCCTCACGGTCGACCCGGTGATCAACGACGCCGCGCGGTTGTTCTTCGAGGAGAAGCTCGCCGAGCGGGTGCATGATCCCGAGGTGCGCGCGACGCTGACCCCGCGCGATCACCCCGTGGGTACCAAGCGCATCTGCACGGACTCGGGCTACTACGAGACGTTCAACGCCCCGCACGTGACGCTCGTGGATCTGCGCACGGAGCCTCTCGCCGAGGTCACCCCGACCGGCATCCGCACGGCCGCCCGGCACCGCGAGCACGACGTGATCGTGTACGCCACGGGCTTCGACGCCATGACCGGGGCCCTGACGGCGATCGACATCCGGGGCCGCGAGGGCCGCTCGCTGCGCGAGGACTGGAGCGGCTTCCCCTCCACCTACCTCGGTATCGGACTGCCCGGGTACCCGAACCTGCTGGTGCTGAACGGCCCGGGCAGCCCCAGCGTGCTGTCGAACATGGCGCTGACGTCGGAGCAGCAGGGCGACCTGGCGCTGCGGATGATCGCGCACTGCCGTGACCGCGGGTTCACGTCGATCGAGGCGCGCGCGGATGCGGCGGAGGCGTGGACGGCGCACTCCCTCGAGCTCGCCGACCGCACGCTGTTCGGCTCCGCACCCTCGTGGTACACCGGCGCCAACATCGCGGGGAAGGCTCGCGGCTTCCTGCCGTACATCGGCGGCTTCAAGGCCTACATCGACCGGTGCGAGGAGGTCGCCGCCGCCGGGTTCCGCGGTTTCGTGCTGTCGTCGCGCTGATCGCGCAGTCGGGCTGGCCTTCGGACGACCTCGCCGCTAGAGTCAAACAAGCAAATGCTTGGGCAAAGGAGCGCGGGATGAGTGCCATCGACCTCGGATTCACCACGGGAGACGCGGTGCTCATCACCGGCGCGGGCAGCGGCATCGGCCGGGCGACCGCCGTGCGCGCCGCCGAGCTCGGGCTGGCCCTGAGCCTGTGGGATCTGAACCCCGAGGGACTCGAGGAGACCGCGACGCAGGTGCGCGCGGTCGCCCGCGCGGTGCACACCTGGGTGGCCGACGTGTCGGACGATGCCGCCGTGTCCGCGGGTTTCGCCGACGCCGCCGCCACCCTCGGCCCGGTGCGCTACCTGCACAACAACGCCGGCCCCGCGTCTGCTTCCACACTCCCCTTCGACCGTGCCCTGGAGATCTGCGTGGGCAGCGTGCGCCGTGTGACCGACGCCTGGGCGGCGGCCGGTCCCGGCACCGGCGCCGCGATGGTCGCCACCACCTCGGTCGCCGGCAACCTCGTGGGCACCGACAGCGCGTGGTACTCCGCCGCGAAGGCCGCCATCATGGGCTACGTCCGCCACCTCGCCGCCCACCGCGCCCACGAGTTCCGCTCCAACGGCGTCGCGCCCGGGATGACCGACACCCCGCGGCTCGCCGGGTTCGCGAGCAGCGAGACCGGACAGCGTGTCCTCACGCGCATTCCGCTGAAGCGCATGGCCACGCCCGACGACATCGCCTGGGCCACACTGTTCCTGCTCTCGCCGCTCGCGGGCTACGTCAACGGCGTCTTCCTCCCGGTCGACGGGGGCTGGACGGTCACCCAGTGAGCGCGGAGCCCGAGCGCCCGGTGCTGCACTCCCACACGACCCGCCTCAGCTACGCGGACACCGACCCCGCGGGGATCCTCTACTACGCCGCCTGGTTCCCGAAGATGGAGGCGCTGCAGTCGGAGTTCCTCTATCTGCAGGGGCTACGGCAGGACACGCTGGTCGAGCGCTTCGGGTGGTGGACGGTGTCACGCGCCACGACGTGCGAGTACCTGGCCGCAGCCCGCCTGTTCGACGAGGTGCGCATCGACCTGCGTCTGGGACGCATCGGCGCCTCGTCGTTCCGCTTCGCGTTCCGCATGACCCGACTCGACGACGACGTGCCGGTCGCGCGCGCCGAGAACACGGTCGTGACGGTCTCCCCCGCGCAGGAGCCCGTGCGCATCCCCGCCGACCTGCGCGCGCACCTGGAGCGCTGGGCGGGAGGGGGTGCCGCATGAACGTCGACCTGCGCACGATCGGCGACCGTCAGGAGATCGCGATGCTGCTCGCCCGCATCGCCCACCTGGCCGACGCGGGAGACCCCGCGGAGTACGTGCGGTGCTTCACTCCGGACGCGGTCTGGGACCTCACCGACGCGACCGACCTGCCGATGGACGTGCAGACGATCTCCGGGAGGGCGGCGCTGCTCGCGGGCGTGCACGAGCGCCGTGCGGCCGGCATCCAGGGCCCGGGCACCCACACGCGGCACGACGTGTCGAGCATCGCGGTCGAGGTGGACGGCGACCGGGCGCGGTCGCGCGCCTACTTCCGCTACTACCGCGGCACCGACGGGGCGCCGGTGCTCGCGGCGATGGGGGTGTACGCCGACGAGTTCGTGCGCGACGGCGACCGCTGGCTGCTGCGGCGACGCGTGATCAGCCGGGGCTGAGCCACGCGCGGGCCCGGCCGCTGCGTACGAGCTCGCGGTGCATCTCGGTCTGCCGCAGCGCGGAGTGCAGCCAGAATCCGTCGAGCCCCTGCCATCCCGCGGTCCACGTGAGGCGCTGCGCGTACTCCCACACCGGGCTGTCGCCGAGCTCGTCGACCAGCGCTGCCACCTCGGCCGTGCGACGCAGATGGTGGGCCGCGATCCGAGCCCGCCGTTCCCTCAGCCCGGTGAACCGGAACTCGTGGCCGGGCAGCACCGTGAAGGCGTCGAACGGCGCCAGGCGGTCGAGCGAGTCGAGCAGGTCGCCCAGGGGCTCATCGCCCGGCAGCACGCCGATGCCGACACCCGAGTAGATGCGCGGCAGCACGTGATCGCCCGTGAACAGCAGTCGCGCCTCTCGGTCGGCGAGGCAGACGTGACCGCCCGTGTGCCCCGGGGTCGCGACGACCTCGAGGCGCCGCCCGCCGAGGTCGAGCACGTCGCCGTGGGCGAGCAGCACGTCGGGCTCCACGTCGCCGGTGAGGGACGGACGCGTGAACGACGCCAGGAGCTCGGCGTGGCGATCGCGGGGGACGCCCCAGCGCTCGACCGTATGGCGGTAGGCCGCGGGGTCGGTGGCCGCGGGATCGACCACGACACCCAGCACCCGTCGCTCGGCGGACGACATCGCGATGCGGGCTCCCGTGCGGTCGCGGAGCCGTGCGGCGAGCCCGAGGTGGTCGGGGTGGTGGTGGGTCACGACGACCGTCGCGAGCTCGGACAGCGCGCGGCCGGCGGCGGCGAGCGCTTCCTCGATGCGGGACAGGTTGCCCGGGGTGTCCCACCCCGGATCGATCAGGTGCACGCCGTCGCCGCCGAGCACGGCGTAGGCGAGCGTGCCGGGCAGCGTACCCTCGGGGATCTCGACCGGGATGCACCACAGGCCGGGGGCGATCTCGGCGGGCGGGCGCAGTTCGCCGCGATCCCACGCCGTCCGCTCCGCCTCGTCGACGGGGACCACGTCGTCCGCTACCGCGTTCATGACATCACCCTAGCAATCGCTTGTTCATTTCACGAGATCCGGCTAGCCTGACGCCTGGGACGCGGTCCCGCGAGCGGGACGGTGACAGTGGAGTCGGGACGAGAGCGCCACGAGCGCGCAGTGGTCGCACTGCTCGCCGCATGCGGCATGCTGACCTCCCTGCAGTTCACGCTCATCGTGCCCATCCTGCCGCTCATGCCCGCCCTGCTCGGCACCACGGCCGCCGATGCGTCCTGGCTCATCACGGTCACCCTGCTCACCGGGGTGGTCGGCACACCGGTGGTGACGCGGCTCGCCGACCTGCACGGCCGCCGGCGGATGCTGCTCGTGGCCATGTCGCTGCTCGTCGCCGGATCGGTCATCGCGGCCGTCGTGCCCGGATTCCTCGCGGTGCTCATCGGCCGGGCGCTCCAGGGATTCGGCACCGCCGTGGTGCCGATCGGCATCGCCCTCCTGAGCGCCCTCGTCTCCCGCCGCCGCGCCGTGCTCGGCATCGCCCTCATGAGCGGCACGCTCGGCATGGGCTCCGCGCTGGGCCTCGTGCTCGCCGGGCCGCTGCTCGCGTGGGGCGGACTGCCGGCCGTGTTCTGGTGCTCCGCCATCGTGGGCGCCGTGTTCTGCGTGCTCATCCGGCTGCGCATCGATGAAGCCCCCACGCGACCCGTGCGGGGATTCGACGGCATCGGGGCCGTGCTGCTCGCGCTCGGGCTCACGGCCCTGCTGCTCGCCATCTCGCGGGGTCAGTACTGGGGATGGGCCAGCGTGCCGACGCTCGGACTCGCGGCACTCGCGGCCGCGGCACTGCTCGCCTGGCTGCTGTGGGAGCGACGGCACCCGGCACCGCTGATCGACGTGCGCACGAGCCTGCGCGCACCGATCCTGCCGATCAACGTGGCCTCGTTCTTCGCGACGGCCGGCATGTACGCCAACCACCTGCTCACCACCCAGGAGGCCCTGGCACCCGCCGCGACCGGCTACGGCCTGGCCACCACGACCGCCGCCGCCGGGCTCTTCCTGCTGCCGTCCGCCGTGACGATGATCGCCCTCGCGCCCCTCGCCGCCCGTGTGATCAGCCGCTTCGGCGGGCAGCGCGCACTGCTGCTGGGGTCGTCGCTCATGGCCGCGGCGTTCCTGCTGCGGATGCTGTTCCACGGCGCGGCCCTGCCCGTCCTGCTCGGCTCGGCACTGGTCGGCGCGGGGGTGGCGTTCGCGTTCGCGGCGATGCCGTCGCTCATCACCGCCTCGGTCCCTCCAGACGAGGTCGCCACCGCGAACGGTGTGAACTCGGTCATCCGCACGCTGTCCGGCGCGGTCGTCGCCGCTCTCTTCGCGTTCGCGATCACCGCCCTGCCCTCGGCCGCCGATCCGTCCTTCCTGTCCGAGCAGGCGCTTCTGCTGTGCTTCGGCGCCGCAGCGCTGTGCGGTGCCGTGACCGCCGTGCTCGCCACCGTCCTCCGCCTCCCCCGTCTCCCGGAGTCGCCATGACCCTGTTCTCGCCACTGACCCTGCGCTCCGTGACGCTGCCCAACCGCATCGGGATCTCCCCCATGTGCATGTACGCGTCCCGCGAGGGCTTCGTGACCGACTTCCACGTCGCGCATCTCGGACGCTTCGCCCTGGGTGGTGCGGGGCTCGTGATCGCCGAGGCGACGGCCGTGCATCCGCGGGGCCGCATCTCGCCGTTCGACGCGGGACTGTGGAGCGACGAGCAGGTGCCGGGGTGGGGTCGGGTCGCCGAGGTCGTGGGTGCCGCGGGCGCCGTTCCCGGGGTGCAGCTGGGTCATGCGGGGCGGCGGGCAGCGGTGCGCGAGCCGTGGCGGGCCGGTGCACCCCTGGACGAGACCGACGCCGCGGTCGGCCACGGCCCCTGGCCCCTCGACGCCCCGAGCGCCCTGGCGGCAGGACCGGGCCACGCCGTGCCCGCGGCGGTCACCGCGGCCGACATCGCCCGCTCCGTGCAGGACTGGCACGACGCCGCGGTGCGGGCGGTCGCCGCGGGGTTCCGCTTCGTCGAGCTGCACGGCGCCCACGGCTACCTGCTGCACTCGTTCCTCTCCCCCGTGTCGAACCGTCGCACCGACGCGTACGGCGGCAGTCCGCAGAACCGGCTCCGCTACCCGCGCGAGGTGGTCACCGCCGTGCGGTCGGCGATCGGCGACGGCATCCCGCTGTCGTTCCGGCTGTCCGCGGTCGACGGCGCCGCGGACGGACTGGGCATCGACGACACGGTCGGCATCGCGCGCGCCCTCGCCGCGGAGGGCGTGGACCTCATCGACACCTCGTCCGGGGGCATCACCACCGACCGCTCGACGGACACCAGGGTCCGCCGCGGCTTCGCCTTCCACGCCGACTTCTCCCGCCGCATCCGCGACGAGGCCGGGGTGCCGACCGCGACGGTGGGCCTGATCGTGGACCCCGTGCAGGCCGATCGACTGCTCGACCACGGCGACGCCGATCTCGTGCTGCTCGGCCGGGAGGCGCTCGACGACCCCAACTGGCCGCATCACGCGCGCGCGGCGCTCGGCGACGACAGCCACGAGGGATGGGACGTGCGGTTCGGCAGCGCCCTCGGTCCGCGCGCGCGGACGCTCGCCCGGCTCGCCGCCGCGGGTGAGACCCCGCTCTCGCGCTTCGAGGGCTGAGCCGGAGCCCGAGCACTCAGGGAGCGAGCAGCTCTCTGGCGACCGCATCCCCGTCGAGCAGGTGATTGCGGCGCTCCCGCACGCGCCATCCGTTCGTCGTTCGCACCAGCTCCCACCGGTTGGCGCTGACCCGCTCCGCTTCCCAGTGGTCGCCGTCGCGCAGCAGCACCACGGAGTGCGTCACGGCCACCGCCGTGTCCCCGTCGATCTCGATCCGAGGGGCGGAGAGTACGTGCGCGCAGCCGCGGCGCAGATACTCGCGGTGCGACGGCAGGTCGACCAGGGTCCGGATGCCGTCCGCGTCCAGAACCGTGTCGTCGAAGCGGTAGGTGCCATCCGCCGCCCAGAGCGCCGAGACCTCGGCGGCGTCCGCGCTGTCCACGGCGGGCCCGTACCGCGCGATCAGCTCGGCGATCTCTGCGCGGTCCTCGAGCGCCCGCAGCCGCCGTTCGAGATCGGCGCTCACCAGTCCTGCCACGGGATGATCGTGTGCACCGGGGTCGACAGCACGACCTCGCCCGCCCCGGGGAACCGCTCTTCCACGGCGCGCAGAGCCGGGGTCACGAGGTCGGGATCGTCCTCCAGATAGAGCAGGCGGAGGCGCAGGGACCCCGGCTCATCGGCCGGACTCTCGTCGAACGGCAGGGAGGAGTGCCGCTGCGGGTGGCTGTACGAGAAGGTCCAGGCGCCGGCGACGCCGTCCACGTCGAGCAGGGCCGGGATGAGTTCGCGGTCCTCTCGCCGATGCGCCTCGTGGGCCTTATGGCCATGCGGCTCGGCGAAGCGGGTGGCGGTGAGGTGCAGTCCGCGGTTCGGGCGGTAGGGCAGCACGTCGGGCGACACCAGAGCGCGCGGGGCGGCATAGCCCTTCACCGGACGGAAGAACGCGAGCAGGGGGCGCTGGATGCCCGGGAGCAGCGGCCCGCGACCCCACTGGAACGAGGCCTCCCCGAGCGCATCCCACGCGGCGACGGACTCGTCGACCGGGTCGCGGAACCAGTACATGGCGACGAAGTCCACAGCGCCGGCGAGTGACCCTGTGGCCAGACCATCACCCGTCGGTCGCACTTCCCACCGATCTCCCCCTGCGACGCCGGGCAGGGCGAGGTTCTCGGGCCGGTGGTCGAGCTGATGCCAGCGGTTGTACTCGGCGTGCTGTGAGCGGTCGTCGAGACGGACGAAGGAGAAGAAGGCGAGAGGCAGCGACACGCCCCAGTCAAGCGTTTGCTTGGTGACCTGTCAACACCCGCTCACCTCGGGCGATCAGCGACCGGAGACCTTGCCGAAGAGCTTCGCGATCGGGGCGAGCACGAGCGGACGCGCCGCCGCCCACGCGCCCGCGATCACGACGAGCGAGAGCACGAACACCCAGAACCCGGTCCAGGTCGCCGCATCCTGCGCCGCGAACATGTGGTTGAGGTTGCGCTGGAACCCGGTGAGCATCACGAGTGCCACGTGCACGACGATGAACGCCACGAAGTACAGCATGATCGGGAAGTGCAGCGCGCGCGCCCACTCCACCGGGTACGCCTTGGACAGCCGCTCCGCCCTCTTCGGCCACAGCGCCGACATGCGGAAACCGGTGGCGGCGGCGAGCGGCGCCGCCACGAACACGGTCACGAAGTAGGCGAGCTGCTGCAGGCTGTTGTAGTTGTTCCAGCCGTTCTCGTGCGGCCAGTCGAGCGAGACGTACTGCAGGGCCGCCGACAGCGCGTTCGGGAAGACCTCCCAGCTCGTCGGCACGATGCGCACCCAGTGCCCGGTGACGAAGAGCAGCACCACGAAGGCCACGCCGTTCACGAGCCACAGGATGTCGAGCGCCTGGTGGAACCAGAGGTTCAGGCTGATCTTTCCCTTGGGGTTGTTCCGCGGCGTCCAGAACACGGTCGGCCGCTTCTCGGTGCGCACCTGCAGCCCCGAGCGGATGATCAGCACGATCAGGAACATGTTGAAGAAGTGCGCCCAGTTGACCCACGGCGCGAAGCCCGGCTCGACCGGGATCGCCGGCTCGTACTCGCCGGGGAACGCAGCCAGGAAGTCCTGCATGAACGGGGCGCTCAGCAGTGCCCGCACCAGCGCGACGGCCGCGCCGGCCAGCACGCCCAGGGCCGCGGCACCCAAGAGCCCCGCGATCGCCTGCGTCCAGGTCGGGCGGCGGCGACCCGTGTCCGGAGAGGTCGTGAGGTGACGCGGCGCACGGCCGTTCCACACCGTCCGCGTCCACGGCAGCGGCGTCGCCAGGTCGGCGGCCGGCACGATCTCCGTCGTGCTCGGCATCGCGGCGGCGGGAGCGGTGGCAGCGGCGGAAGCGGCGGCAGCGGCGGAAGCGGCGGCAGCGGCGGAAGCGGCAGCAGCGGCGGGAGCGGCGGGAGCGACAGCTGTCCCAGTAGCGGCCGGAGTGGTCGCGGCGGGCGTGGGAGCGGCGCCCGCCTGCGCGGTCGCAGCAGCGGCGGGAGCGGCAGCTGTCCCGGTGGACGACGGCACGGTCCCGGCGGGCGACGGCACGGTCCCGGCGGGCGGCCACGGCTCGCCACCGGCGACGCGCGGCAGACCCCGGCGCACCGTCGCGGCGCCGGGTGTGGTCGCGGGGGCGGACGGCGCGCCGTCCGCGATCGAGGCTCCGGGCGCATCAGTCGCCGCACCCTCGGCGGGCGAGGCGATCCCGGGTGCAGCGGCACCGGGTGCCGCGGCACCGGGCGCAGCCGTCACCGAAGCAGCGGCACCGGGCGCAGCCGTCACCGAAGCGGCCTCGGGAATGGGGGCGGGCTCGGCGCCGGTCGCAGATCCGAGCCCGGCGGAGGCCGAAGCGGGCGGCCAGGGCTCTCCGCCCGGAACGCGCGGCAGGCCTCGACGAAGACGCGACGGCCCGGATGCGGCCGTCGCGGGAGCCGGCGCGGCGACAGAGGAGGCCGCGGAGCTCGTGCTCGGCTCGGCCGGCGGGGTCGTCTCGGCGCTGGTCTCGATCACGGGCGATGCGGCCGCGACGCCGACACCGCTCGCACCGTCCTCCGCGGCCTCGGAACCGACAGCGGTCTCGGACTGCGCCTGCGAGGCGGAGAGGGCCGCCGACGCCTCATCCGCACCGACGGAGGCCGCATCCGCGACCTCGACGGACACGTCGGCCGGCGGCCACGGCTCGCCACCGGGCACACGCGGCAGACCGCGTCGCAGCATCCGCGTGGCCATGACTACTTCTTCCGCGCCTCGAGCGCGGCGATCACCTGCGGCACGATCGTGAACACGTCGCCGACGATGCCGAAGTCCGCGACGTCGAAGATCGGCGCCTCCGGGTCTTTGTTGATCGCGACGATGTTCTTCGACGTCTGCATGCCCGCCCGGTGCTGGATCGCGCCGGAGATGCCGAGTGCGACGTACAGCTGCGGCGACACCGAGACACCCGTCTGCCCGACCTGGTGCGACTGGGGGATGTAGCCCGCGTCGACGGCCGCGCGCGAGGCGCCGACCGCCGCACCGAGGGCGTCGGCGAGCTCCTCGACGAGCACGAACTTCTCCTTCGACGCCAGACCGCGCCCGCCGGAGACGACACGGGTCGCCCCGCGCAGCTCGGGCCGGGTCGACGTGGCCTCGACGGCTTCGACCGGACCGGCGGTCGCCGCGACCGCACCCGACGGGGCGACCGTCAGCTGCTCGACCTGCGGGGAGGCGACGGCCTCGGCCCGCGCGTCGACCGCGCCCTGCCGCACCGTGACCACGAGCGTGCCGTAGGTCGCGGCCGCATCGACGAGGTAGGCCCCGCCGTACACCGAGTGGTGGGCCACGACGCCCTCCTCGTCGCGGGAGACCCCCACGGCGTCGACGGCGAGCGCACCGGGGAGGCGCACCGCGAGGCGACCGGCGACGTCGCGTCCGGAGATCGAGTTCGACACGAGCACCGCATCGGGCTGCACCTGTGCAACCGCGGCCTGCAGGGCGTCGACGAGCGGCACGGTGAGCGCGGTCGCATCGCCCTCGGCGGTCAGCACGACGGCGGCACCGGCGGCCGCGGCCTGATCCACGGCCTCCTTCCCGCCGCCCACGACGAGGGCTACGGGGGTGCCGATGCCGGCCGCAGCCCCCATCAGACCGGCAGTGCTGCTGGCGGCGTTCCCGGACGGGTCGAGGTCGACCAGGACGAGGATCGGGTTCTCGGGGTACGCCATGTCACACCAGCCTGTTCTGCACGAGGAAGTCGACGAGCTTGTCGGCGGCATCGCCCTCGTCGGTGATCTTGACGCCCGCGGCGCGCGGGGGCTTCTCCGCGACCGCGGTCATGATGGTGCGGGGCGCCGCGGCGGGGTCGGCCGACACGTCGAGGTCGGCGAGGGTCACCACCTCCAGCGGCTTCTTCTTCGCCGCCATGATGCCCTTGAAGTTCGGGAACCGGGCGTCGGGAAGCGCCTCGGTGATCGAGATGACGGCGGGCAGCGGTGCCGTGACCTGCTGTCCGCCGAAGTCCGCACCGCGGGTGCCCGAGACGCCGTCCGCCGTGATCTCCACGGACGTGAGTGCGGTGGCCTGCGCCCAGCCCAGGTGCTCGGCGAGCATGGCGGGGATCACGCCGCCGGAGCCGTCGGTCGAGAGGTTGCCGGTGATGACGAGGTCGGGGGCGCCACGACGGATGGCCGCGGCGAGGACCTCCGCGGTGAGCCCCAGGTCGGCACCGGCGAGCTGCTCGTCCGCGATGTGGATGGCCGAACCGGCACCGATCGCGAGCGCGCGCCGCACCGACGCGGTGGACCCCTCGGGTGCCATGGTGAGGGCGACGACCTCCGTGCCCTCGTTCTTGTCGGCGTGGCTCAGGGCCACTTCGAGGGCCCGCTCCGTGATCTCGTCGAGCACGACGTCTCCGGCCGCACGATCCGCGAGCCCCGTCTCGAGATCCAGCTTGCGATCGCCATAGGTGTCCGGCACCTCTTTGACCAGGACGAAGATCTTCATCGAATGCTCCTCACGACACGGCGAGTCTATCGGCATGGCGGTCTATGTAGCCAAAAACCGAGGAAACCCCCGGCTGCGGCCCGCGAATCCGCGGTGAATGTATACATAACCGACAGCCACGCCCTGCGCGACCGCGTCCGAGGCAACCCGTGACGCGCCGGTACCGTAGAGACGTGGTCCGCCCTCGCCCTCTCCCCGTCGATCCGCTCGCCGAAGCCAAGCGGCAGTGGGTCGCGCACGGCTGGACCGACGCGGCCGACGGCATGACGGTCGTCACCTCGGTCATGCGCGCGCAGCAGCTGCTGCTCGCCCGGGTCGACGCGGCCCTCAAGCCCTTCGCGCTGAGCTTCGCGCGGTACGAGGTGCTGCGGCTGCTCGCGTTCAGCCGCACCGGGCGGCTTCCGCTGTCGAGCGTCGTCGCGCGCCTCCAGGTGCATGCGACCACGGTCACCAGCACCGCCGAGCGCCTGGTCCGCGACGGCCTCGTCGTGCGCGAGCCGCACCCGCACGACGGCCGGGCCGCGATGCTCGCACTGACCGCGGAGGGACGCGACCTGGTCGAGCGTGCCACCGCCGCGCTCAACGCCGACGTGTTCGCCGACCCCGGCCTGAGCCACGACGACGCCGCCGAACTGGTCGCGATCGTCGCCCGCATGCGCCGCGACGCCGGGGACTTCATCGACCCCCGCCCCCTCCCCGAGCCCCTCTGATGCCCCGGTTCGTGATCGAGACGGTCGTCGCCGCGCCCCCGCAGGAGGTGTTCGACGCCGCGCTCGACCCGGCCCTGCACCTCGCGTCGATGGCCCGCTACGGCGAGACGATGATCGAAGAACCCGCGGGTGGCCGCTTCTCCGAGGGGTCGACGGTGACCTGGCGCGCGCGGCACTTCGGCATTCCCTTCCGGCTGCGCTCCGTGGTCTTCGACATCGAGGCGTCGTCCCGGTTCACCGACCGCCAGCTCCGCGGGCCGTTCGGCGACCTCCGGCACGAGCACGTCTTCGAACCGCATCCGCGCGGCACCCTCATGCGCGACACCATCGCGTTCCACTCGCCCCTCGGGCCGCTCGGCCGCCTCGTCGACGCCCTGGTGCTCGGCCGCTACATGGAACGGCTCATCCGCGAGCGCAACGACGCCCTGGTCGCTGCGATCGAGGGGCGGCGGGCGTAACCTCTGGGCATGAGCGAACTGCGCCTGCACACCGTCCTCACCGGTCGCGGTCCCGCCGCGGCGATCCAGCTCACCGACGAGCAGGTCGCCTCGTTCGGGGCCGGCAAGAGCTTCCCCGTCGCCGTCACCATCGGCGGCCGCACCGCGCGACTGCGGCTGGCCCGCATGGGCGGCGAGAACCTCATCGGCTTCAGCCAGGCGGTTCGCGCCGACCTCGGGGTGGAGATCGACCAGGAGGTCGACGCCGTGATCCGCCTCGACACCGCCGAGCGCACCGTCGACGTGCCGCCCGCGCTGGCCGAGGCGCTCGACGGCGACCCCGCCCTGCGGGCGGCCTTCGACGCCCTCTCCCCCAGCGCCCGCAAGGAGCACGCGCGCGCGGTCGCCGAGGCCAAGCAGCCGGCGACGCGCGACCGCCGGATCGCGAAGATCCTCGACGGTCTCCGCGGCTGACCGTTCACAGCCCCTCGGGATCCCGGGCGAACCGGCGCCACACCGCGCGGTGCGCGCAGCAGTCCCGCGTCTCTGAGGAGCCGTGAACCGGGGTCAGCGGTTCTGGAAGTCGGGCTGGCGCTTCTCGCGGAACGCGGCCATGCCCTCCTTCTGGTCGGCCGTGTCGAACAGCGCCGCGAACGCCTCCTTCTCGTGAGCCAGGCCCTCCGCGAGCGTGGTCTCCATGGCCGCGTCGAGGGCGGCCTTGGCGGCGTACACCGACGGCAGCGACTTCGCCGCGATGCCGTCCGCGAGCGCGGTCGCCTCGGCCAGCAGCTCCGCCGCGGGCACGACGCGCGACACCAGTCCCGCCCGCTCGGCCTCCTCCGCGCCGAGGAAGCGGCCGGACAGCACGAGCTCGGCCGCCTTGTAGTAGCCGACCGCGCGGATGAGCCGCTGCGTGCCGCCCATGCCCGGGATGACGCCGAGGTTGATCTCGGGCTGGCCGAACTGCGCGGTGTCGGCCGCGAGGATGATGTCGCACATCATCGCCAGCTCGCACCCCCCGCCGAGCGCGAAGCCCGACACCGCGGCGATGACCGGGGTGCGCACGGCCGCGAAATCCCGCCACGCCCCGAAGTGATCCGTCTCGCGCATCTGCGCCGCCGACATCCCCTCCATCTCCTTGATGTCGGCTCCGGCGGCGAACGCCTTCTCCGAACCCGTGACGACGATCGCGCCGATGCCGTCGTCGGCGTCGAAGGCGAGCGCGGCGGCCGTGACCTCCTCGGCGACGGTGCTGTTCAGCGCGTTGAGGGCCTGCGGGCGGTTCAGGGTGATCCATCCGACCCGTCCGCGCTGCTCCACCAGGATCGTCTCGTACTCGGTCATCTGTCTCCCTCTCCGTCGTGGTTCTGCTTCAGTATCGCCCGTCGCGTCGGTCGCCCCGTCGCCGGCGCTCCCGCTCGGGCACCGGTCGTCCGGTCGCTGGCGCTCCGTGCTCCGCGACGGGGGTGCTACACGCGGTCGTCGCGGATGTCGGTGATGATGCCGGAGAAGTCGCGCGTGGCCCCGTCGCCCGCGGCGTACGCGGCGTAGAGCTGCTGCGCGAGCCGGCCCATCTTCGCGTCGGTGGAGGTCTGCTCGATCGCCTGCAGCGCGAGCCCGAGGTCCTTCGCCATGAGCGCCCCCGCGAAGCCGGGCTGATAGTCGCGGTTGGCGGGGCTCGTAGGCACCGGACCGGGCACGGGGCAGTTCGTCGTGATCGACCAGCACTGCCCCGACGCCTGCGACACCACGTCGAACAGCGCCTGGTGCTCGAGCCCCAGCCGCTCGCCGAGCACGAACGCCTCGGCCACGGCGATCTGCGACACCGCGAGCACCATGTTGTTGCAGACCTTCGCCGCCTGGCCGAGACCCGAGCCACCGCAGTGCACGATCCGCTTGCCCATGACCTCGAGCAGCGGCAGCGCCGCCGCGTAGTCCTCGTCCGAGCCGCCCACCATGAACGCCAGCGTCCCGGCCTCGGCACCCACGACCCCGCCGGACACCGGGGCGTCGATGTTGCGGTGACCGGCGGCGAGCGCGAGCGCGTGCGCGGCGCGGGCCTCGTCGACCGCGATCGTGGACGACTCGATGAACAGGGTGCCGGGGCGCGCCGCCGCCAGCAGCTCGGTGCGATACGCCTCGATCACGTGCTTCCCGGCGGGGAACATCGTGATCACGACCTCCGCGTCGGTCACGGCCTCCGCGCCGCTGGCCGCCACCGGGATCCCGGCCGCCCGCGCCGCCTCCACGGCCGCGGGCACGAGGTCGAAGCCGTGCACCTCGTGTCCCGCCGCGACGAGGTTCTTCGCCATCGGCAGGCCCATGTGGCCGAGGCCGAGGAAGGCCACGCGGGTCATGAGGCGCTCCGCATCGACGCCGACCCCGCCGGCCGCAGCATCTCCCGGCCGACGATGAGTCGCATGATCTCGTTGGTGCCCTCGAGGATCTGGTGCACGCGCAGGTCGCGGACGATCTTCTCGATGCCGTAGTCCTGCAGGTAGCCGTAGCCGCCGTGCAGCTGCAGCGCGCGGTTGGCGACGTCGAAGCCGGCGTCGGTGGCGAACCGCTTCGCCATGGCGCAGCGCATCGTGGCGTCCGGCGCCTTCGCGTCCACCGCCTCCGCACCGTCGCGCACCATGAGCCGCGCGGCCTGGAGGTCGGTGCGCATGTCGGCGATCGCGAACAGGATCGACTGCTTCTCGGCCAGCGGCTCCCCGAACGCCACCCGCTCGTGCACGTACTGCACGGCGCGGTCGAGGGCCGCCTGGGCTCCGCCGAGCGAGCAGGCGGCGATGTTGAGGCGCCCGCCGTTGAGCGCCGACATCGCGATCGCGAACCCGCGACCCTCGTCGCCGAGCATCGCGGCTGCGGGCACCCGCACGCCGTCGAGGATCACCTGCCGGGTGGGCTGCGCGTGCCAGCCCATCTTCTTCTCCGGGGCGCCGAAGCTGAGCCCCTCGGCGTCGCCCGGCACGAGGAAGGCGCTGATGCCGCGCGCTCCCGGCTCGCCCGTCCGCGCCATCACGACGTACACGGCCGCCTCGCCCGCCCCCGAGATGAACTGCTTGACGCCGGTGAGCAGGTAGTCGTCGCCGTCGCGCACGGCGCTGGTCGCCACGTTGGCGGCGTCGGATCCGACCCCCGGCTCGGTGAGGCAGTAGCCGCCGAACTCCTGCATGGCCGTGAGCTGCGGCAGCCAGGTGGCACGCTGGGTGTCGTCGCCATAGGTGTCGATCATCCACACCACCATGTTGTGGATGGAGATGTAGGCGGCGACCGCGGGGTCGGCCTTGGCGAGCTCCTCGAAGATCGCGACGGTGTCGACGCGGGAGAGGCCGGTGCCGCCGTACTCCTCGCTCACGTAGATGCCGCCGAGCCCGAGCTCGCCGCCGCGGTTCAGCGACTCCCGTGGGAACAGGTGCTTCTCGTCGCGCTCGGCGGCCTGCGGGGCGAGCTCGGTCTCGGCGAACTCGCGGACGGCGTCGAGGATGGCCTCGCGCTCCTCGGCGGTGGTGGTGACGCTGGTCATGGTCATGTCGGTTCCTCGGGCGTTCAGTGCATGGTGGGGATGACGAAGCTGGCGCCGTCGCGGATGCCGCTGGGCCAGCGACTCGTCACCGTCTTGGTCTTGGTGTAGAAGCGGAAGGCATCGGCGCCGTGCTGGTTGAGGTCGCCGAAGCCGCTGCGCTTCCAGCCGCCGAAGGTGTAGTACGCGATGGGCACCGGGATCGGCACGTTCACCCCGACCATGCCGACCTCGACGCGGGCGGCGAAGTCGCGGGCCGCGTCGCCGTCGCGCGTGAAGATCGCGACGCCGTTGCCGTACTCGTGCTCCGAGGCCATCCGCAGCGCCTCCTCGTAGTCCGCGGCCCTCGCGATCACGAGCACGGGGCCGAAGATCTCCTCGCGGTAGATCGCCATGTCGGTCGTCACGTGGTCGAACAGCGTCGGCCCGAGGTAGAACCCCTCCTCGTGCCCTGGCACCGTGAAGCCGCGGCCGTCGGCGAGGAGCGTCGCCCCCTCGTCCACGCCCTGCTGGATGTAGCCGGTGACGCGGTCCACGGCGTCGCGCGAGACCAGCGGGCCGTAGTCGACGTCGGCCGCGAGCGAGGGCCCGACCCGCAGCTGGGCGACCCGCTCGACGAGCTTGGCCGCGAGCGCGTCCGCCGTCTCCTCCCCCACGGGCACCGCGACCGAGATCGCCATGCAGCGCTCGCCCGCCGAGCCGTAGCCCGCGCCGATCAGCGCGTCCACCGCCTGGTCGAGGTCGGCGTCGGGCATCACGATCATGTGGTTCTTGGCGCCGCCGAAGCACTGCGCCCGTTTGCCGTGCGCGGCCGCGGTGGCGTAGATGTACTCGGCGATGGGTGTCGAGCCCACGAAGCCGACCGCGCGGATCCGGTCGTCGCTCAGCAGCGTGTCGACCGCCTCCTTGTCGCCGTGCACCACGTTGAGCACGCCCGCCGGGAGCCCGGCTTCGAGGAACAGCTCCGCCAGCCGGACGGGCACCGAGGGATCGCGCTCGCTGGGCTTGAGCACCACGGCGTTGCCGGCGGCGAGCGCGGGCCCGGCCTTCCACAGCGGGATCATGGCCGGGAAGTTGAAGGGGGTGATGGCGGCGACGACACCGAGGGGCTGTCGCATCGAGTACACGTCGATGCCCGCACCCGCGCCGGTGGAGTACTCCCCCTTGAGCAGGTGGGGCGCTCCGGCGGAGAACTCGATCACCTCGAGGCCGCGCTGGATGTCGCCCTTCGCGTCGTCGACGGTCTTGCCGTGCTCGCTCGCCAGCAGCTCGGCGAGCGACTGCATCTCGCGCTGCGCCAGGTCGAGGAACCGCAGCAGCACCCGCGCGCGCTTCTGCGGATTGGTCGCGGCCCAGGCGGCCTGCGCCTCCTCGGCTGTGGCGATCACGCGGCGCACCTCCTCGGCGGAGGCGAGCGGCACGCGCGCCTGCACCGCGCCGGTGCTCGGATCGAAGACGTCGGCGAAGCGTCCGTCGTCGGGGGTGAGAAGCGTTCCGCCTACGAAGTGCGGGATCGTGCGGGTCATTGTGTGACATCCCTCCGTGCCGTCGTTGGCACATCGCGAGTTTACTCCGGCGTCCGTGAAAATACGAGGACGTCCTTGTATCTTCGCGCACGGCCGGTCCCCACCCCGAGCGGCGCCGTTCGCACCCCGTTCACCCGCGCGTCACCTCGGCCGATTACAACTGCAGGTGCACGGACAGTGACTCAGACCGGATCGGGTAATCGCGTCCTCCGTGCGCACGGTGAGCGCTCTCGCTCCCGTCGCGGCCCCCAACGCCGCGTGACCCCCGCCGAATCGGGTCGGCGGGGGTCTTCTCCGTGCGGACGCCGCCGCGCTCCGGCGAAATAGAATCGTGCTGGCGCCGCGACCCTGGCGCCCCCACCCCACCCGGCGTCCGCACCCCGATGCCCCCACCCCCGAGGACCGCACCATGTCCGCAACCGCCCCCGTGTCCGAGCCCGTCACCGTCTCCATCCGCCGCGAGGTCGACCCCGAGCGCATCGCCGAGGCGACCGCCTGGGTGCAGACCGGCGTGAACCTGGCGACGAAGTACCCGGGCTTCCTCGGCTCGGGGTGGGTGCGCGCGGGCGAGGACTCGCAGGTGTGGCACATGCTCTACCGCTTCGCGAGCGAGGAGTCGCTGACCGCCTGGGAGCAGTCGGGCGAGCGCACCTGGTGGCTCTCCATGGGCGAGGGCTTCGTGCGCAGCGAACGCTCCAAGCGCCGCACCGGCATCGAGGGGTGGTTCGACGAGCCGTCCACCGGCTCCATCCCCGTGGTCGAGCCCGACGGCACGACCACGGTCGCGGTGGCCCCCGCACCGCCGCGCTGGAAGCAGGCGGTGTCGATCTGGCTCGGGTTCTTCCCCGTCAACCTCGCCTTCACGTACGCCATGAGCCCGGTGCCGGGATGGGACGGCCTGCCGATCTGGCTGCGCGTTCTCGCGACCACGCTCGTGCTCACGCCGATCATGACCTACTGGGTGCTCCCCTGGGTCACCCGCTCGCTGCGCGGCTGGCTCGCCCGCTGACGCTCACGCGCCGTCCGGCGTGACCTTCTTCTTCCCCGGCTCGACGAGCGACAGCGGATCCGCGATGTCCTCCAGCGACTTGCCCGCCGCGCTCACCCCGAACACCCCGCAGACCACGCCGCCGAACATCATGATCGCGGCACCGAGCACATAGCCCCAGAAGAGCGGGCCGCGGTCGCCGGACTCGGCACTCGCCCCGATCAGCGCCCCGTAGAGCACCGGGGCGATCGCGCCGACGAGCTGGCCGATGGAGAAGACGTACGAGATCACCTGACTGCGCAGCTCCAGCGGGAAGATCTCGCTCACCGTCAGGTAGGCGGCGGACGCACCGGCGGAGGCGAAGAAGAACGAGGCGCACCAGAACGCCGTGTGCGTCGCCGCGTTCAGAACGCCCGCGTTGAACAGGAAGGCGCTGACCAGCAGGATCAGCCCGGCGAGCACGTACGTGCCGAACAGCATGCGGCGCCGGCCCCACGTGTCGAAGAAGTGGCCGAGGATGAGGGCGCCGGCGAGGTTGCCGACCGCGAAGACGATGAAGTACTGCGAGGCGGAGGCGGGCGGGGTGTCGTAGAAGTTCTCGAGCACCAGCGCGTAGGTGAAGAAGATCGCGTTGTAGAGGAACGACTGCGTCACCATCATCGTGATGCCGACCAGCGTGCGACGCGGGTACTTTTGGAACAGCACCTTCGCGATCACCAGGAACGGCACGCTGCCGTACTCCTTGACCGTGATCGCCTTGTCCTCGTCGACCGGGTCGATCGTCTTGCCCTCCTTGCGGATGCGCTCCTCGATCGCGTCGACGTTGCGCTCCGCCTCCTCCTCACGGCCGTGCGTCATCTGCCAGCGCGGGCTCTCCGGGATGTGCCGACGCAGCCAGATGATCAGCAGGCCGAGGATCGGACCGACGAAGAAGCTGAGCCGCCAGCCCAGGTCGGCGGGCAGGAGGTCGGTGTTGAGGAAGAACATGTTCGCCACGGCACCCAGGGCGGCACCGCCCCAGTAGGTGCCGTTGATCGCGATGTCGACGCGGCCGCGGTACTTCGCCGGGATGATCTCGTCGATCGCGGAGTTGATGGCGGCGTACTCGCCGCCGATGCCCGCGCCGGCGACGAACCGCCAGATGTAGAAGAACCACGGGGCGAACGCGAGACCGGCCACCGCGGAGCCCACGAGGTAGACCGCGAGCGAGATCAGGAAGAGGTTCTTGCGGCCGAGGCGATCGGCGAGGCGACCGAACACCAGCGCCCCGAAGACCTGGCCCAGCAGGTAGCACGTGCCGGCGAGACCCACCTCGGCCGGGCCCATGCCGAGGGTCTCGGCATAGCCGTTCGCGGCGACGATCTGCACCTCGAGCCCGTCGAGGATCCACGAGAAGCCGAGGCCGACGACGATCATCCAGTGGAAGCGCGACCACGGCAGCCGGTCCATGCGCGCCGGGACGAGCGACCGGACCTCCTTGACGGTGACCTCGGATGCGGACATGAACCCTCCTTCGTGCGGGGCGCGAACGGCCCGCATCCGGTTCTACTCCGCCCGGGAATTCGCCGCATCGCCTTGACCCCGAGGGCTCCATCACGCTACAGCGCCGCCGAGAACCCTCGGCGGCGCTGTCAGATCCTGCTCGCGGCGGTCAGGCCGACGCCTCCTCGGGGCGCTCCTGCACCTCGATCGCGGCGGTGTCCGGCGTGTACCCCTCGACGTGCCGCTCCTCGGCTCCGACGTACGCCGAGAGCGGCCGGATCAGGGCGTTCGACGACTGCTGCTCCAGGATGTGCGCCGTCCACCCCGTGATCCGCGCCGCGACGAAAAGCGGCGTGAAGGTCAGGGTGTCGAAGCCGATCAGGTTGTAGGCGGGGCCCGACGGGTAGTCCAGGTTCGGGTAGATGCCCTTGCGCTCCACGAACTCGCCCTCCAGACGCTCGTAGAGCTCGGCCACCTCCGGGCGGTCGTAGTGGCGCACCAGGGTGTCGAGCGCGGCCTTCATGGTGGGCACCCGCGAGTCGCCGCGCTTGTAGACGCGGTGACCGAACCCCATGATCTTGCGCTTCTCGGCCAGCGCCGTGTCGAGCCACTCGGTCACGCGGTCGGCCGCGCCGATCTCGTCGAAGATGTGCATCACGGCCTCGTTCGCACCGCCGTGCAGCGGGCCCTTGAGCGCCCCGATCGCCCCGACGACCGCGGAGTACAGGTCGCTGAGCGTCGAGGTGATCACGCGCGCCGTGAAGGTGGACGCGTTGAAGGAGTGCTCCGCGTAGAGCGTCATCGAGCGGTTGAACGCATCGACCACCACCGGGTCCTGCTCCTCGCCGAACGTCATCCAGAGGAAGTTCGCCGCGTAGTCCAGGTCGTCCCGCGGCTCGACCGCCGGCAGGTCCCGCCGCCGCCGCTGCCCGTAGGCGACGATCGCCGGAAGGGCCGCGAACAGGCGCAGGCTGCGCTCCAGGTTGACCTCGGGCGTGCCGACCGCATCGAGCACGTTGCGGATGCCGGCCGTCTCGACCGCGCCGATCACGCTCACCGCCGTGCGGACCTCGTCCATCGGGTGGGCGTCCAGCGGCAGCCGGTCGATCGCATCCTTCACCTCGGGCGTGAGGGCGCGGTGCCGCCGCTCCTCCAGCCGGAACGCCGCGAGCTCGTCCCCCGTGGGCAGCTCGCCGTTCCACAGCAGATACGCGACGGCCTCGAACGGCTGCGTGTCGGCGAGTTCCTGCACCGGGTAGCCGCGGTACAGCAGGCTGTTCGTCTCGGGGTTGACCTTCGAGATCGCGGTCGTGTCGACGACGACCCCCGCGAGGCCCTTCTTGATGTCCGGCTCGGTCATGCTCACTCCTTCGTGATGGTGAAGTTGAAGACCCCGGAGTCGAAGTGGTTGTACGACTCGTAGTCGATCAGGTCGTAGAGATCGGCGCGGTGCTGCATCTCGCCGAGCGTCGAGGTCAGATGCCCCTCGTCGTTCAGCGTATCGAGCGCACGGCCCGCGGCGCCCATCGCGATCCGCAGCAGCGACACCGGCCAGATCACCATCCGCACCCCGGCGCTGCGGAGCTGGTCGACCGAGAACAGCTCGCTCTTGCCGAACTCGGTCATGTTCGCGAGGATCGGCACGTCGAGCGCCTCCGCCATCGCCTCGAACTCGTCGAGCGTTCGCATCGCCTCGGGGAAGATCGCGTCGGCACCCGCGTCGACCAGGGCCTTCGCGCGGTCGATCGCGGCGTCCAGTCCCTCGATCGCCCGGATGTCGGTGCGCGCCATGATCAGGAAGTTCTCGTCGCGGCGGGCGTCGGCGGCGGCACGGATGCGCTTGATCGCGGTGTCCTCATCGACCACGCTCTTGCCGTCGAGGTGACCGCAGCGCTTCGGGTTGATCTGGTCCTCGATGTGGGTGCCGGCGAGTCCCGCGTCCTCCAGCTCCTGAATGGTGCGGGCCACGTTCATGGGCTCGCCGAAGCCGGTGTCGGCGTCGACGATCGCGGGCAGGTCGGTCATGCGCGCGATCTGCTTGGCGCGTCCGGCGACCTCGGTCAGCGTCGTGAGGCCGATGTCGGGCAGCCCCAGGTCGGCGGAGAGCACCGCGCCCGAGATGTACACGCCGTCGAACCCCTTCTGCTCGATCAGCCGGGCGCTGAGCGGGTTGAACGCGCCGGGGAACCGCAGCAGCTCGCCCGAGGACAGGCGCTCCCGGAACAGCCGCCGCTTCTCGGCGGGCGTGACGGTGGAGTACAGCATCAGAACAGGCCTCGGGGAGCCGGGGCGGCGTCGAGCACACCGGGCTTCGCGACGATCGACAGCTCGGCGACCTGGGCGGCCGTGAGCTCGGGGAGGCGCTGCACGAGCTCCAGGAACCGCTCGATCTCGGCCGGCTCCAGCACGGGCTCCGCGAGCAGACGGAACTTCGCGATGTAGTCGGCGCGGGCGAACGGTCGCGCGCCCAGCGGGTGCGCATCGGCCACGGCGATCTCGTCGACCACGGTGCTGCCGTCGGTGAGGCGGATCTCGACGCGACCGCCGAACGCCTTCTCGTCCGGATCCTCCGAGTGGTAGCGACGCGTCCACTCCGGGTCCTCGGCCGTGGTGATCTTGTGCCACAGGGCGACCGTGTCGGCGCGGCCCGCGCGCTCCGGGGCGTACGAGTCGACGTGGTGCCAGCCGCCGTCCTGCAGCGCGACCGCGAAGATGTACGGCACCGAGTGGTCGAGGGTCTCGCGCGACGCGGTGGGGTCGTACTTCTGCGGGTCGTTCGCGCCGGAGCCGATCACGTTGTGCGTGTGGTGGCTGGTGTGGATGACGATGGACTCGATGTTCGCGGGGTCGCGGAGGGCCGGGTTCGCGAGGCCGAGGCGGCGGGCGAGGTCGATCAGCGCCTGCGCCTGGTACTCCGCGGAGTGCTCCTTCGTGTACGAGTCGAGGATCGCGCGCTTCGGCTCACCCGCGGCGGGCAGCGGCACGTCGTACGCGGCGTCCTTGCCATCGAGCATCCAGGCGATCACGCCGTCCTCGCCCTCGTAGATCGGTGCCGGGCTGGTCTGTCCGCGCATCGCCCGGTCGACCGCCTCGACGGCCATCTTGCCCGCGAAGGCCGGGGCGTGCGCCTTCCACGTGGAGATCTCGCCCTTGCGGCTCTGCCGGGTCGCGGTGGTGGTGTGCAGCGCCTGGCCGACCGCCTGGTAGATGGTCTCGACGTCGAGGTCGAGCAGGGTGCCGATGCCGGCCGCGGCCGACGGGCCGAGGTGGGCGACGTGGTCGATCTTGTGCCGGTGCAGGCAGATCGCGCGCACCAGGTCCATCTGGATCTCGTAGCCGGTGGCGATGCCCCGCACGAGCGCCCGGCCGTCTTTGCCCGCGTGCTGGGCGACCGCGAGGATCGGCGGGATGTTGTCACCGGGGTGCGAGTACTCGGCGGCGAGGAACGTGTCGTGGTAGTCGAGCTCGCGCACGGCGACACCGTTCGCCCACGCCGCCCACTCCGGGCTGGTGCGGTGGTCGAGCGCGGCGCCGAACAGGTTCGCCCCGGCACCCCCGGTCGACACCGGGTGGCTGAACGCCTGCGCGCGGGCGGCCACGATGGGGGCGCGGGTGAGCGAGGCCGCGGCGACGGCGGCGTTGTCGATGATGCGGTTGACGATCATGTCGACGACGGGCTGCTCGACCTCGACCCGGTCGACGGCGACCTCGGCGATCTTCCACGCGAGCTGGTCCTCGCGGGCGAGGTTCTCGGAGCTGGCGTGCACGCGGACGTGGTGGGTGACGGTCATGAGTGTCCTTCGCTGTCGGGGAGGGAGTCGAGGATGCCGGTGAGCGCGTTGTGCAGGTGCACGTGCGTGGCATGGGCGGCCAGGTCGCCGTCGCGCGCGGCGAGCGCCTGCGCGATCGTGCGGTGCTCGGCGGCCGACGCGGCGAGCCGGGCGGGTTTGTCCTTGGCCATGCGCCGCACCCGCACCAGGTGCGTGCGCACGGTGCGCAGGGCCGCGGCGATGTAGTCGTTGTCGACGGCGTCGTCGAGGGCCGCGTCGAAGCGGGCGATCAGGGCGTAGTAGGCGTCGCGGCCCGCGGCCCGCGTCAGGTCGACGTGGGAGAACTCGTCGGCGAGGGCGGCGAAGAGATCGGCGTCACCCCGGGCGGCGGCGAGGCGGGCCGAGGTCTCCTCCAGCGCGCGGCGGATCTCGAACAGCGAGCGGATGTCGTCGGCGTCGAGGGCCGCCACCACCGTGACCCGGGGGGACTGCTGCACCACCAGTCCGTCGGCGGCGAGGCGGCGGAGGGCTTCGCGCATCGGGGTGCGGCTGACGCCGAGGCGCTCGGCCTGCTCGACCTCGCCCAGCACGAACCCCGCGGCGAGGGCGCCCGACTGGATGCCGTCGAGGAGGGCCGCATAGGCGCGATCGCTCGCGGACGTGCGCTCGACAGGGAGAACCATGCCCTCAGTGTATACATAAACCCGCTCGAGGTGGACGCGCGGTCGCGTTCAGGCTGTATTCGTATACATAGGCTCGGACGCGGCGACCCGCGGCTCGCCGAGCTTCACCACGACCACGCCGGCGAGCACGAGCACGCCCCCCAGCGCCTGCAGCGGGCCGGGGAGCTGGTCGAGCAGCAGCCACCCGAACAGCAGGGCGGCCACGACCTCGGCGAGCGCGACGAACGAGGCGAGACGCGAGCCGAGCATCCTCGTGGACACGATGCCGAGCACGTAGGCGAGCGCGGTCGCGATGAGCCCGATCGCGAGGACGGGCACGAACCAGGGAACCGTGCCGAAGCGGTACGCGACATCGGCCGTCGTCCACGCGAACGGCAGCACCCCGACCAGACCGGCGAGGGCCAGACCGACGGCACCGAGCAGGAGCCCGCTCCCGGCGAGCGCGATCGGCGGGAGTCCGGTGTCGGCCTTCGCCGAGAGCACGAAGTAGCTCGCCGCCCCCACCATCGCCCCCAGCGCCCAGAGCACGCCGACCACGTTCACCTGCGCACCGGTGACGATGTCGAGCATCAGCACGAGCCCGACGAAGGCGATCCCCGCCCCGAGCACGCTGCGCCGCGTCGGTCGCTCGCCGCGGCGCACCCACAGCCAGAGCAGCACCGCGACCGGAGCCGTGTACTCGATGAGCAGCGCGATCCCGACATCCATGACCGCGACGGCCTGGAAGTAGCAGAGCTGAGTGGCCGCCACGGCGAGCAGCCCGTAGGCGAGGACCATCCCGGCGTTGCGGCGGAGGGCGCGCCACCGCCCCCGCAGCGCCAGGAGGGTCGGGAGCAGCAGGACGAGCGCGGCGACCCCCACCCGTACAGTGACGGCCGCGCCGGGCGTCCACCCCGCATCGATGAGTCCGCGCGCCCACGCCCCGGAGGAGCCGAACGCGAACGCGGCGGCGACGGCCAGCGGGAGCCCGAGGCGCACACCGCTCCGCGTGCGGTTCCTGTCATCGGCCACGGTGCTCATGGACGATGACGCTACCCGCGGACGGAGTAAGATGTCAACATGGTCTTCACCGATGACACCGAGGATGCGCTGCGCGCGGCGGTCTGGCTCGCGAACTCCGCCGAAGAGCCCGACACCCTCGTCGACATCGACGACGAGAAGACGTTCCTCGAGGTGTTCCCCTACACCGGGAGGATCGACCGCGACGGCGTGGAACTCGACGACCTGCGCGCCCTCCGCCCGCGGCTGCGAGCGATGCTGCTCGCCTCGCGCGACGAGATGGCCGCACACGTGAACGACGCCCTCGCCGAGCTGCAGCTCACTCCGCGGCTGGTGCGGCACGACGGAGCGGACTGGCACCTCCATGCGGTGCACGACGAGCGGCCGCTCGCCGAGCGCGTGCTCGTCGAGACGGTGATGGCGCTCATCGACGTGATCCGCGCGGACGAGGGCTCGCGCCTCACGGTCTGCGAGGACGACACCTGCCAGGCGATCGCGCTCGACCTCTCCCGCAACCGCTCCAAGCGGTACTGCTCCACGACGTGCGCGAACCGCAACGCGGTCGCGGCCTACCGCGCTCGGCGCGCACACGCCTGACACCGACGCCTCGCCGGTCTCCCGCGCCCGTCTCGCGCAGCTCCTGAGCGAGGGGCCCCATCCCGCTCCACGGCCCCTGAGCAGCGACCGCCCTTCGTCTCGTCGCACCCACTCGCGGATCGACTGCGCTCTTCACAAACGATTATCGATTAGTGTAATGTCGCCAGCGGCCCTCCCTCATGCATCAGGAAAGGATCAACGATGATCAAGGCCCGACTCCTCCCCCTCGTCGGCATCGCGGCAGTGTCCGCGCTCGCCCTCGCCAGCTGCTCCACCCCCGCCGGAGACGACGGCGGCTCCTCCTCGGAGGACGTCGAGGTGCGCATGCTCGTCAACGTCACCCCGAACCTGACCGAGGAGTTCTGGAACGACCTCGTCGCCCCGTTCGAGGAGGCCAACCCGAACATCGACGTCGTCATCCAGAACCCCGGCGCGGAGGGCGTGGAGGCCGCCGTGCCCCGCCTGCTCGCGGCCGGCGACGCCCCCGACGTCGTGCAGTCGATCGCCCCGACGACGAAGCTCGCACCCGAGCTCGTCGACCTGTCCGGGTACGAGTGGGCCTCGTCCGGTCCCCTCGCCGACCAGTACTCGATCGACGGCAAGAACTACATGGCCGGGATCGGCGTGCAGCTGCAGAGCCTCTTCTTCTACAACAAGACCGCGTTCGAGGAGGCCGGCATCACCGAGCTGCCCACCACCGTCGACGAGCTCACCGAGGCTCTCGGCAAGCTGAAGGCGGCGGGGTGGACCCCGATCCAGACCGGCGGCGACTGGATGAGCAGCCACACGCTGCAGGCCCTCGGCCTGCCGACGATCATCGCCGAGGACCCGGAATGGTTCCAGAAGATGTCGTCCGGCGAGGACACCTTCAGCGAGACCTACGGCGACGCGGTCGAGACCTACGCGGAGTGGGTGTCCGAGGGCTACATCCCCACCGACGCGCTCGGCATCAAGTACCCCGACGCCGAGCAGGCGTTCCTGTCGGGCAAGACCGCCGTGTACTCGATGGGCAGCTGGTTCGCCGGCACGCAGGCCAAGGCCGCCGAGTCGGCCGACATCGGGGTCTTCCGCGCCCCGTCGTTCGACGGCGACGAGCAGCCCGCGATGGGTGCCAACATCGCCAGCCCGTACTCGATCCTCAAGTCCAGCGAGCACCAGGACGCCGCGGCGAAGCTCGTCGAGTTCCTCACCACCGACCAGACCGCGGTCAGCGACCAGCTGGCGGTCGACGGCAACTTCCGCGACGGTTACGAGTACGACATGACGCCGCTGGGCGAAGAGCTGCTGCAGATCGTCGCCGACACGCCCGCCGAGGCCTACACCCCCACCGGCGGCGGCTACGGCGAGCGCACGCTCCCCGACGGCTACCCGGGCGAGATCAACACCCAGACCCAGGCCCTCATCGGCGGCGCCTCCGCCGAGCAGGTGCTGAAGGCCATGGACGACTGGTTCGCCGCGAACGCCGGCTGACCGCTCGAGGCGCCAGGGACCGCATCCGTCCCTGGCGCCTCCCCGGCGCCGCATCCGCGCCACCCCCACCAACGCGCCACCGAGAACGAGAGTGCCGCCATGACTCCGCCCACCACGACCGCGCCGCCCCCGGCCACGGCAACCGCCCCGACAGGACCATCGACGCCGATGAGCTCGACCCCCGCCCCCCGCAAGCGCTCCGCGCTGCAGCGGTGGCGGCACCGCCTCCCCGGCATCCTCATGGGAGGGCCCGCCGTGGCCGTCTTCCTGGCGATGTTCGTCATCCCGATGATCCTCGCCGCGGTGCTGAGCTTCACGGACTGGAACGGGTACAGCCTCAACTTCACGTTCGTCGGCTGGGAGAACTACATCAAGGCGTTCCGCAGCCCCCGCTCCACCCAGGCCGCGATCTTCACCGGCATCATCGCCGTGGTCGGCACGATCCTCTGCAACGCCATCGGTCTCGCGATCGCCGCGCTCATCGCCGGTCCCGGCCGCTCGAACACGATCCTGCGCACGATCTTCTTCTACCCGTACGTCATCAGCGCCCTCATCATCGGGTTCCTGTGGTCGGCGATGCTCTCCCCCAGCGGCGCCGTCAACGGGTTCCTCACCACCGTCGGCCTGCCCGCGATGCCCTTCCTCACCGACCCCACCTTCGCGAAGGCGAGCGTGATCTTCACGATCGTGTGGTCGCACTTCGGCTTCAACATGATCCTGTTCCTCGCCGGCATCAAGTCGGTGCCCGCCGAGTACTACGAGGCCGCGACCGTGGACGGCGCCTCGCGCTGGCAGCAGTTCCGCTCCATCACCCTGCCGCTCATCGCTCCGGTGTTCACGGTGAACCTGGTGCTGACCCTCGTCGGGCTCCTCAAGGCCTACGACGTGGTGCTCTCGCTCACCGACGGCGGCCCGGCGGGCTCCACCCAGACGATCGTCTACCAGATCCTCAAGGACTCGTTCGCAAACTCGGCCCTCGGGTTCGGCGCCGCGCAGTCCATGATCCTCCTCATCGTCACCGCGGTCATCGGTCTCGCCGTCACGCTGGTGCGACGCCGCTCCGAGAAGAAGGCGACCGACTGATGAAGCAGACCCGCAACCGGCCGGCGCTCGCGGTGAGCGCGATCCGCTGGATCGTCCTCGGCGTCGTGGCGATCACCATGCTGATCCCGATGTACACGATGGTCATCAACGCCTTCAAGCCGCAGGCGGAGATCATCGAGAACCCGCTCCTGATCACGCCGCAGATGTTCACGTTCGAGTACCTGTGGGAGGCGATCACGAGCAGCAAGTTCAACGTGATCGCGGCCTACGGCATCACGCTCCTGTTCGTCGTGCTCGTGAACCTCTGCTGCATCGCCCTGGCCGCACCGGTCGCCTACGTGATCGCGCGCGGCCGCTCCAAGTGGCACCTGGGGCTGCTGCTGCTCTTCGTCTCCGGCCTGTTCATCCCGGGCCAGGTCACGCTGATCCCCGTCGTGTTCGTGCTGCGGGTGCTCGGACTGATCAACACGATCCCCGGCTTCATCCTCTTCGAGACGGCGGCGACGCTCCCCGTGACGATCTTCCTGTTCACCGCGTACCTGCGCAGCGTGCCGCGCGACATCGACGAGGCCGCGTCCCTCGACGGCGCCGGTCCGATCCGCGCCTTCTGGGCGTGCGTCTTCCCGATCATGAAGCCGGTCGTGGCGACGGCGGTGGTGCTGAACTCGATCGGCGTGTGGAACGACTTCGTGAGTCCGCAGATCATCCTCGGCCCCAGCTCCGGCATCTACACCGTCACCACGGGTGTGTACGCCGCCGTCGGGCAGTTCTCCACCGACTACACGCAGGTGTTCCCGACCCTGCTGCTCGCCGTGCTGCCCGCGATGGTGTTCTTCATCGTGATGCAGCGCCACATCATCGGCGGCCTCGTGGCCGGCGCGACGAAGGGATGACCGTGCCCGCGCATCCGCTCACCCGCCCCCTGCGGGCGATCCCGGCCTGGGCCGTGCTGCAGCGGCGCCTCTTCGCCGAGATCGAGGAGGCCCGCCGCGTCTTCCGCGACCGGTACACGCTCCCCGACGGCCGCCTCCGCGGCGTCGCCGAGTTCGTGGACCGCGACGGGGTCGACGACCTCTACGAGCCGTTCTTCAACTGGCCGGCCTTCTACCTGCTCGGCGGGCCCGACGAGGTGCTGGACGACGCCAAGCGGCACTGGGAGGGCGTGACGGTGCAGCTCGCGGAGGCGGGCATGCTCGCCGACGAGTACGACAACGGCTACGACTGGTTCCACCAGGGCGAGTCGCTGCTGCTGTTCGCGGGCATCTGCCAGGCCGACCCGGCCGACACGGCGTTCGCGGCGCGCGCCGCCCGGTTCTCCGCGCTCTTCACCGATCCCGCGAAGGGCAACTACGACCCGGAGCACACCATCATCCGCGCACCGCACAACGGTGCCCTGGGCGCTCGACCGGGCCTGGACGAGAAGATCGTGCCGTATGTGGCCGACCGGGCCGAGATGCGACCCTACGGTCTGCCCCTGCACGGGCTCGACGGCATCCGCACCTGGGACGACCTCGCCGACCCGGACAACGCGCACCGCATGGCCGAGGAGATGCAGCGTCGCGCCGCGGGCGACATCGCCGTGAACCTCGCCGCCACCTCGCTCGCGGCGAACCGGTGGCTGTACGACGGCGACGCCGCCGCGGCCGACTGGATCGAGCAGTACGTCGACGGGTGGCGGACACGGGCCGACGGCGGGCTGCTCCCCGACAACGTCGGCCCCGGCGGCACGGTGGGCGAGCTCCACGACGGGCGCTGGTGGGGCGGCCACTACGGGTGGGCGTGGCCGCACGGACTGCACTCCGTCGGCATGAGCGCCCTCATCGGCGCCCTCAACCACGCGCTCGTCACCGGCGACGATGCCGCCCTCGACCTCGTGCGCACGATGCTCGACACCGTGCTCGCGGAGGCCCGCACGGGCACCGTCGCCGACTCGACCTACAGCTTGCGCGGCGGCTGGATGGCCCGGCTCGGAGCCGCAGCTGCCGAGCCCGGGGTCCTCGTGCCCTACCGCTACGGACCCGACGGGTGGTTCGACTTCGGTCCGCTGCAGCTCGACCTGCCGCTGTGGCTGTGGTGGTGGTCGCGCTCGACCGCTGACCGCAGCCGCCTGGAGCGGGCGATCGCGGGACTCCCCTCCTCCGCCGACCCCGTCGCGCCCTTCCGCGACAAGGAGGAGGCGGGGCACGAGGCCGGATGGTTCGCCTATCTCCGCGGAGACCTGCCGGAGTACCCGGTGCGTGCGCTCGAGATGGCGCTCGGTCAGGTCGCGCGGCGCACGGTCATGATGCTCGCCGACGACCGCGATCCGGATGCCGCCCACCTGCACTTCTGGCAGCGCGTCAACCCCGTCGTGACCGAGGTGCTCACGCAGCTCGTCGCCGGGGCCCCGCAGGTGCTCTACAACGGCGGGCTCGGGTTCACCGCGCTCCGCTACGAGGACGCCGACCGCGGCCGGCCGGGGCTCCCGCCCGACGTCGCCGCGCTCGTGCATCGCCTCGACGACCGCGGGATCGGCGTGCAGCTCGTGAACACCTCGGCCGTGCACACCCGCACCGTGCGGCTGCGCGGCGGCCGCTTCGGTCTCGACCGCATCGTGGAGGTGACCGCGACCGCGGAGGACGCCTCGGGCTGGCCCGGCGCCTCCGGCACGTACGCCGGACCGGAGGGCGAGATCGTCACGCACACCTTCCCCTGCGACGACGACCTCGTCGTGACCCTGCCACCGGCGCACCTCGCCGACCTCGACCTGACCATCGCGCGCGCGACCGGCTCGCCGCGCCACCTCTTCCCCGAAGGAGCCGCATGAGCGACCTGATCCGACCCGACTTCCCCCTGCCCGTGCGGGGGGCGGCGTACCAGCGGCCGTCGCGCGACGTGCTCGACTCCTTCGACGCGATCTCCGCGGCGACCGCCTGCGCCAAGCTCCACGGCCTCGGCATCCGCCGCAGCTACATCGAGGGACCGCAGCCGCTGAGCCTCGGCCAGCGCGTGGTCGGCTCCGCCCTGACGCTGCAGTTCATGCCGCAGCGGGAGGACATGGCCTCGGGCGACGGCCAGGAGTACGCCGAACGGCACACGGCCCTGTGGCACGTGCTCGAAGCGGTGCAGCCGGGGGACGTGCTGGTGATCCAGGCGTACGGCAGCCGCTTCTCCGGCTGCGTCGGCGACATCCTCGCGCGCTACTTCGCCCGCAAGGGCGGCGCGGGCATCGTCGTGGACGGGCGCATCCGCGACGCCGGCCGCATCCGCGAGCTCGGGATCCCCGTGTGGTCGACCGGCACGACCCCGCACTATGCCTCGCAGTCGGAGCTCGTGCCGTGGGCGTTCGACGTGCCCGTGGCGGTGGGCGGTGCGCTGTGCATGCCCGGCGACCTGGTCGTGGCCGACGACGACGGACCGGTCGTGGTTCCGCAGGCGATGGCGCCCCAGGTGGTCGAGGACGCGCAGGATCATGAGGAGTGGGAGGTGTTCAGCCGCAAGCGCCTCGACGAGGGCGCCCGGCTGAGCGACTACTACCCCCTGACCCCCGACAGCCGCGAGGAGTACGAGGCATGGCGTTCCGTCCGCAGCTCCGTCCTCTGACCCCGGCCGTCGCCGCCCGCGGCGACGCCGGGCTCGGCTGCGCCCCGATCGGCAACCTGTTCGCGCCGGTGCCGGACGCGGATGCCGTCGACACCGTGCACGCGGCGCTCGCCCGTGACGTGCGGTTCTTCGACACGGCGCCGCTGTACGGCTCGGGAGAGAGCGAGCGCAGGCTCGGCCTCGCCCTGCGCGGCGTGCCCCGCGACGACTACGTGCTGGCGACCAAGGTGGGACGGGTGCTCGTCGACGCCGAAGGCGCCCCGGTGCGCGGTGCGGCGAGCGGGCACGATTCCGTGGTCGATCTCAGCCGCGACGGCATCCTCCGCAGCCTCGACGGCAGCCTCGCCCGCCTCGGCGTGGACCGGGTGGACGTGCTGCACCTGCACGACCCCCTCGATGTGGAGGCCGCGTTCGCGACGGCCTTCCCGGCCCTCCTCGATCTGCGGGACCAGGGCGTGGTGCGGGCGATCAGTGTCGGGCTCGGGCGCCTCGATCCGCTGGAGCGCTATGTGGCCGAGGTGCCGCTCGACGTGGTGATGGAGGCCGGGCGGCTCACGCTGCTCGACCGCACGGCGCTCGACCGCCTCATCCCCACCGCTCGGGCACGGGGCATCGGTGTCCTGGCGGCGGCGGTGTTCAACTCCGGCATCCTCGTCGACCCGGTCGGCTCGCCGTTCTACGAGTACAAGCCGGCGCCCGCCGCGCTGCAGGAGAGGGCGCTGCGACTGCAGGCCGTGTGTGCGGCGCACGACGCGCGGCTGGCCGACGCGGCCGTGCAGTTCCCGCTGCGCCACGGCGCCGACGCGGTGGTCGTGGGGGCGCGGACGCCGACCGAGGTGCATGCGTTCGTCGACGGCCTCGACGCCGCGCTCCCCGCGGCGCTGTGGGATGCACTCGACGCGGAGGCCGTGTGAGCGGGCGGCGACGGCGGCTCCCCCGTGCCGCGGGCGCCGCCGTCGTCGCGATGGCCGCCTGATGGCGCCGCACGGGACCTGACATGCGGATCGTCGATGCCCACGTGCACGTCTGGGATGTGGACGCCGTGCCGATCCCCTGGTTCCGCGACGACCTCGACCTGCCGCGGCACGCCTCCGCCGTCGGGCTCGGACGGGAGCTGACCGCGGCCGGTGTCGCCTCCGCGATCGCGGTGCAGGCCGCGGACTCCGTGGCGGAGGCGGAGTGGCTGACCGCGACCGCCGCGCGCGACCCGTTCCTGCGGCGCGTGGTGCTGCAGTACTCCCCCGCGCCCGGACGAGCGGCCGGTGCGACCGGCGTCGCCGTCACCCCGGCGGTCGTCGGCGTGCGGGCGGCGGTGCCCCAGTTCGCCGCCGACCTGTCCGACGTGGGCGGCCTCGACGCGCTCGCCGACCACCTCGGCGCGACCGGCCGTGCGCTCGAGCTGCTGATCCGCCCGGAGCAGCTGCCCGCCGCCGCCACCCTCTCCCGCCGCCACCCGGGCACCGCGATCGTGGTGTGCCACCTGGGCCTCGGGGCGCGGACGGCCGACGGCACGTGGCGGGCAGCACTAGACGAGGCCGCGTCGGCGCCGGGGGTGTCGGCGAAGGTCTCCGGGCTCGACCTCTCGGCCCGCGGCGCGGAGGAATCGCGCGGCCTGCTACGGCTGGCGTTCGACCTCTTCGGCGCGGAGCGGCTGGCGTTCGGCAGCGACTGGCCGATGTCGACGCGGAGCATCGGCTATGCGGACGTGCTCGCCGCGACGCGCGCGGCGCTGCCCCGCCTTTCCGGCGCCGAGGAACGGGCGTTCTGGTCCGCGACCGCCGACCGCCTCTACCCCACGGGCGCCTGACCCCCGCCGTCTGTCTCGTCGCGCGGCGGCTCGCACGGAGTCGCGCGGGACGGCGCGGGAAGGTCAGGCGTCGTCGAGGAGGGTGCCGGCGGCGTGGCGACGGAACAGCGCGGACGCGGCCTCGACATCGCCCGCGTCGAGCACGTCGAGCAGTCCCTTGTGCCAGTCGGCCACCTCGTGCCAGTCGCCGGTGAACGTCGGGTCGCCCAGCACGTGCATCACCCGCAGGCTCGGCTCGAGCAGATCCCACATCCGCGGCAGGTACACGTTGCCGCTCGCCTCGATCACGGCGCGGTGGAACGTGAAGTCGAGCTCGCGGAAACGGGCGAGGTCGGCGGATTCGGCCGCCTCATGCATCTGCGCGATGAGCGACACGAGCTCGTCGCGGCGGGCGGCGTCGAGCGCGCCGCACGCGAGCCGGCCGGCCAGGCCCTCGAGCTCGACCCGGGCGACCTTGGCCTGCTCGGCCTCCTCGGCGGAGTAGCTCGCGACGAAGTTGCCCTGGTGCCGCACGTGCGACACCAGCCCCTCGTGCGCGAGGCGCTTGAGGGCGTCGCGCACGGGAGCCTGGCTCACCTGGAGCTGTCGCGCGAGCTGGGACTCGACGAGCTGCTCGCCCGGGGCGAGGGTCGACTCCTTGATCATCGCCTTGATCATCGCGTAGATCTGATCCGACAGCAGTCCTCGCTGCAGTCCCGCTGTGCCCAGAGCATCCGTCATGACCATCAGTCTACGTCCATTATCGACTATCGCTAATGGACGCGGCCGTGCGCCAGGCCTCGGCGATCAGCGCGGATCCGCGCGGCGTCGGATGCACGCCGTCCGGGGCGAGCTCCGCCACCGGCTGCCGTGTGGCGGCGGCCGTGAGCACCTCGTGGAGCGGCACGAAGGCGGCACCATGCGACGCGGCCAGGTCGCGCACGACCGCCCGCTTGCCGTCGAGGTCGTCGAGCCACTCGCGCTGCTCCTGCGTCACCGGAAGGAAGTACGGCTCCATGAGGATCAGGCGGGGGCCCCGCTCCCCGGCGACGCCGGCCAGCAGCGGGTCGAGCGTCGCCCGGAACTCCTCCGCCGACGTCGGGTCGTCGCTGTCGAACCGTCGCCACATGTCGTTCACGCCGACGTACACGGTCAGCAGCTCCGGCGCGGTCGGCAGGAGCTCGGAGTCCCACCGGGCGGCCAGGTCCCGCGCACGGTTCCCGGCGATGCCGAGGTTCCGCACGGTCGCGCCGGCCGCCCGCAGCCCCGGGGCGAGGAGGGCCACGTAGCCGTCACCGAGGGAGTCGGGGTCGGCACGGTCGCGCCCCGCATCCGTGATGGAGTCTCCGATGAACGTCACTCGCACCGGGGCACCTCTTCCTCATCGTCCTTGAGCTTGGGCTTGACCGAGGTCTCCAGCTCGACCGTCGCGCCCGCGTAGGTCACGGTCAGCGTCTGGTGCGGACGCACCTTGCTGCTGTCGAACCCGCTCACCATATCGGCCGTGACCTGCTGCGTCGTGAGGGTGCCGTCGCTCCAGCGCACCCCGAGGATCATCCCGGTGACGTCGAGCTCCTCGCCGCGCAGGTAGCGGGTCTTGGGGTCGGCCTCCGCAGCCCAGCAGATGCCGGTCACGCTCGCGGGCGGCGGCGTGGGGCGCACGGCGAGGGCCGTCGTCTTGCCGTAGTGGTACACGTTGAAGAAGCCGTCCGCTCCGATGCGCAGGTTCTCCCGCGCATCGACCATGCTCCACACGGTCACGCCGTCCACCCGGAACACGATGCGCGTGCCCTCGCCCTCCGCGATCGCGCCGAACTCGATGCGGTGCGAGGTGTCGGGGGCGATGACGGTGTTGGGGATCGCGTCGAGCATCGTCTGACCGGGGGTCCAGCTCTGGAACTCGATCGTGTCCTGCTTGATCACCACGAGGTATCCGGTGTTGGAGTTCTGCCACGCGGGCACACCGGTCTGGTCGGACCGCGCCTGAAAGCCGTACCACCCTCCGGAGAAGGCACCGAAGTCCGCGTCGAACTGCAGGAGCGTGTCACCGAAGCGCTCGCCCTCGTAGCCGTGCACCCCCTCGCCGCTGATCACCACGCCCGCGTCGTCGACGGCGATGTGGTCGGATGTGCTCCAGGCCGCGGGATCCTTCAACTGCGCGTCCAGCCGGGTCGTCGGGTACTCCGCGTCGGCGACGGTGACCGTCAGGGTGTCGCTGAACGCGGGGTCCGCGACCGAGGTGGCCGTGATGGTCGCGGTGCCCGCGGCGACGGCGGCGATGCGGCCGTCCGCCACCGTGGCGACCGCGGGGGCGTCGCTGGTCCAGGTCACCCTGGCGTCGCTGGCGTCCTGCGGGGCGACCGTCGCGGCGACCGTCCGCCGCTCCCCCACCGAGAGCGCCACCGCATCGGCGTCGAGGGCGACCCCGGTCACGGGCACCCCGGAGAGGGAGAACCCGATGTCGTCGAAGTCCAGCGACGGGTAGTTCTCGACGTAGAAGCCCACGCGACCGGCCGCACCCGGCGCGGGATCGGCCCCCTCGAGGGCGATCGCGCCGTTGACAGAGATGCGGATCCGCCCGTCCTGGACCGCGATGCGCACGTGCGAGGTCGCACCGGGGACGAGGCCCTGCTCGGCGGGCACGACCTTCTCGGCGACCACCTGCCAGGCGTCGTCGAAGATGGTCCAGGTCGGGCCGGCCGCGGCCTGACGGAAGCGGATGTAACCGCCGCCCTTGCCGTTGCGGTCGTACACGATGAGCCCCGCGTTGGTGGGCGTCGTCGCCGGTGTCGTCACGTCGAAGTCGAGCACGAACTCGGTGAAGTCGCGCGGCAGGATGCTGTTCGCGCCCTTGAGGATCCGGTAGACCTTGTCACCCGTGGCGTCGGCCTGGATGCTGCGGTTGGGGTCGGTCGCCCAGCCGTTCGACCCCGACTCGAAGTCGGTGAAGTGCAGCACGCCGTCGCCCTCCTCCACGATCACCTCGATGGTCGCGGTCTTGGCGGCGTCGGCTTTCGCGGTCGCCGTGATGGTCGTGGTGCCGGGGCCCATGCCCAGCACGACGCCCGTGTCGTCCACGGTCGCGACGGCGGCGTCGGCGGAGGCGTAGGTCACCGCGGTGTCGTCGGCGTTCCAGGGCAGCGGCACGGCGCGCACGCGCACCTGGTCGCCGGCGTCGATCGTGACCGAGTCGCTGTCGAACGCGATGTCCTCCAGCGGGACCGACTGCGGCTGCTGCGTCTGGCCGATGTGTCCGTCGACCCCGATCTCGCCGAACGCGATCGCCTCGAAGCCGGGGATCTGGTCGAACACGGCGGCGTCGGCCTTCAGCGTGTAGTCGCCGCCGGCGGCGTCGACGAACCCGGGGTCGGCGTCGGCCACCCAGTTGTCCTCGTAGTTCAGCAGGTTCTTGCCGTCCTTGGCGCCGTGCTCGTTGACGCCCGCCATGCGGGGGCGGTTCGGGTTCCAGACCACGTTCTCGGCGAACGTGCTGTGGTTCGGGAAGTAGTGGTCGTCCTCGAAGAAGTGCCCGAGCTCGGGGTACTTCTCCAGATACGGCGTGCCGACGAAGTCGTTGTTGTCGGCGAACACCTGCTGCCAGGCGGGCATGTAGTCCTTGTCGACGACGTTGCCCTCGTGGTCGCCCATCCACTGCTCGTAGTTGTCGTAGGGCGCGTAGGCGTCGACGAAGACGTTGTTGCGCGCCTCGATGTAGTCGGCGGATCCGCTCTTGATGGCGCCGTTGCCCATGTTGACGAACACGTTCTTCTCGATCGTGAGGTCCCACGTGAAGTTGTCGGCGTAGATGCCCTCGACGCCCGCCATGCCGGCGCCGATGTCGTGGAAGTAGTTCTCCCGGAAGACGTGTCCGCGCTGCTGCGGCGTCTTGCCGGAGTTCATGTAGATCGCGCCGAGGTCGTGGAACTGCTTGCAGACGTCGTACACCTCGTTGCGCTCGAAGAGGTGGTCGTTGCCGTGCACGATGATGCCGGGGTGCGGCGCGTCGTGGATCTCGTTGTTCTTGGCGACGTTGCCGACCCCGTCGAACATCACACCGGGGTTGTAGGCCTTGTGGTAGTACGCGAAGTCGGCGATCTCGGAGTTCTCGACCCGGTTGCGGCCCGGCTCGAGGGTGGTCTTGTCGCCGCCCTGGAGCACCACGCCGACGCCGCCGACGTGCGTGAGCCGGCTGTCGGTGACGGCGTGGTCGCGGCCGCCGCGATTCACCGGGATGCCGTCGTAGGTGTAGCGCCCCGGCGAGTTGATGAGCACGCCGCCGTCGGTGAAGTTGCGGATGTCGCTGTGCGAGATCGTGACGTGGGAGCCGCCGAGGATCACGGCGGCGGTGGCGCGGCCGTACTCCAGGACGAGGTCGTCGAAGTTCACGTACGACGCCCCGTCGGCGCGCAGCATCGGCTCGTCGAGCGTGGTGACGGTGACGTCGCCGCGTCCGGACGTGAAGGCGGCGTTGGGGATGAGGTAGAGCTTCCCCGCCGCGCGGTCGATGTAGTACTCGCCCGGTGCGTCGAGCTCCTCCAGCAGGTTCTGCGCGAAGTGGAAGTCGGGGAACCAGCTCTTCATGATCCCGGACATCTCGCCGTAGCGGAGGGTGATCGTCTTCGCCGCGGTGTCGATGCTCTCGATCTTGTTGTACGACCACTCCCAGCTGTAGCCGAAGATGCCGTCCAGCCACACGTCGTCGGCCTGGGTCCAGTACTGGGGCCGGTCGTAGCCGTACGTGAAGGTGCCGCCGCGGTTCTGCAGATCCGGGTCGTTGCGGTCGGGGCCGACGTCGATGATGTCGCCCATCTGCACGGTGGGGGTGGCGGCGTCGGCGTTGGGCCAGCGCGCGAGCGTCATGCCCTGGCCGTCGATGAAGAGCTCCATCGGCGGGGTGGTGCTGACGTCGTTGGCCTTCCAGTAGCCGTGGCGGCTGAGCTGGCCGTAGTCGGTGATGCCGAGGCCGGCGAGGTCGACCGCGACCACCTGGTCGCGGGCGGCGGGGTCGATGATCCGGTCGGTGACGGCGGCGTCCTCGACGGGCGCGAACTCGTCGCGGGGCAGCGCGCGACCGCCGGTGAGCGTGGCGGTCTCGCCCGGATAGGAGCGGTAGGTGATCGGGGCGTCGGCGGTACCGGAGTCCTGCTCGCCGATCTCGAACGAGGCGCTGCGCGGGTACTCGCCCTCGCGCAGGTAGACCGTGAGGCCGTCTGCGGGGATCTGCTCGTCGGCTTTGAGTGCCCGGATGCGGTCCCTGGCTCCCTCGAGGGTGGCGAGCGGGTCGTCCTTGGTGCCGGCGGCGTCGTCGTCACCCCCCGGTGCGATGTAGAGGGCGTCGTCGTCGACCGCGGCCGACGCCGCGGGGGCGACGCCGAGGGCGGATCCGAACACGGCGGCCAGGGCCAGTCCTGCCAGCACACGCTTCATTGCGTCTCCGAACTCTCGATTCCCGCGCGAAGAGCTCGCGCGGTGCCGCAGCGGGCGGCTGCACAGGACCCTACCCAATCGATAATCGACTATCAAGGATCGATTCTTAAGTATGCGCAGCGCTTCACAGATTTCACAGTTCATACCAATTCATCACTCTTGGGCTCTCCGGTTGACGAGCCCGTAATCTGCCGGAAATACTGAGGAAGCCCGAGACCGCACCGCGAGCGTGCGGACACATCACCCCAGGCCAAGGATGACCTAGATGACAGAACAGACCATTTCCTCACAGATAGGAACAGGTCGCCGCCCCCGTCGCCTCTCCGACGGGATGTTCGCGCTCCTCCTCACGGCCCCCGGCCTCGCGCTCCTCGCCGCGGTCGTCGTGTACCCGCTCATCACCGCGCTGATCACCGCGTTCTACAAGCAGAGCCTCGTCGAACCGGGACGCGAGTTCGTCGGCTTCCAGAACATCGTCGACGTCCTCACCGGGGAGTTCGTCCAGCTCCTCGTGCAGACCCTCGTCTTCACGCTCGGCACGACCATCGCGCCGTTCGTCATCGGCTTCGGTCTCGCGCTCGCCCTCAACACGCGCATCCGCGGTGCCAAGGTGCTGCGCGGCCTCATGCTCATCCCCTGGCTGATCCCCGGCGTGGTCGTGTCGTTCCTGTGGATGTGGATCTTCAACGCCAACTACGGCGTGCTCAACGCGGCCCTGGAGACCGTGGGACTCATCGACTCCCCGCAGGCGTGGCTCGCGAACCCCACCACCGCCATGATCGCCGTCATCGTCGCGAAGACCTGGCAGTCGTTCCCCTGGATGATGGTCATGCTCCTCGCCGGCCTGCAGACCGTCCCGATCGAACTGCACGAGGCCGCGGAGATCGACGGCGCCGGGACCATCCGCCGCTTCTTCTCCATCACGGTCCCGCAGATGAGCGGCATCATCGGGCTCGTGATCCTGCTGGAGTTCATCTGGAACTTCCAGCACTTCGACATCATCTACGTCCTCACCGGCGGCGGCCCCGCCGGCTCCACCCAGACCTTCGCCACGGCGGTGTACGAGACCGCGTTCGACGGCTTCGACCTCGGTCACGCCGGCGCGATCGGGCTCCTCTGGATGGTCCTGCTGATGGCGCTCGTCGTCGTCTACGTCCGCCTGTCCGAAAAGGGAGAGAAGCGATGACCGCCGTGCTGACCGAGGAGACGGTGACCGCCGTCGCCGCCCCGCCCGCTCCCCCGCGGCGCCGCCGCGCCCGCGCCGACCGCCGCGCCTCCACCATCAGCGCCTGGATCGCCGTGGTCGTGTTCGGCGGGTTCGCGCTGCTGCCCGTGTACTGGCTGCTCGCGACCTCCCTCACCCCGCGCACCGAAGTGTTCAGCTACCCGCCCAAGCTCTTCCCCACGGAGATCACCTTCGAGGCCTATGCCGCGCTCGCGAACAACCCCGCGCTGTTCGGCTACCTCCGCAACAGCATCGTGGTCTCGGTCATCACCGCGATCCTCTCGGTGCTGGTCTCGGCCTACATGGGCTACGCGTTCTCGAAGTTCCGCTACCGCGGGCGCCGCAGCCTCATGTACTTCGTGCTGGCCTCGCAGATGTTCCCGCAGGCGCTGCTGCTCATCACCCTCTACGCGGTGTTCTCGGCCTACGGGCTGCTGAACACCTACACGGCGCTGGTGCTGTCGTTCACCACGTTCACGCTGCCGCTGTGCGTGTGGATGCTGAAGGGCTTCTTCGACACGATCCCGGACGAGCTCATCGAGGCCGCCCGCGTCGACGGCGCCTCCCGGATGCGCATCATCCACTCGATCGTCCTGCCCCTCGCGGCCCCCGGCCTCATCGCCGCCGGACTGTTCGCTTTCGTCCGCGGCTGGAACGACTTCATCTTCGCCCTCACCCTGGCCGGACCCGACAAGCAGACGCTGCCGCCCGGCCTCGTCAACACGTTCATCGGCGAGGCGTCGACCGCCTGGCCGGAGCTCATGGCGGCCTCGCTCGTGGTCTCGCTCCCCGTGGCCATCGCATTCATCGCCCTGCAGCGCTTCCTCGTCGGCGGTCTCACCGCCGGCGCGGTCAAGGGCTGACCCGCACCACCCCTCACCCGCAGTCCCTCGAAGAAGAGAGAGCACCCCCATGTCCGAGAACACCACCGTCTCCCGTCGCCAGCTCCTCCAGTTCGCCGGGCTCGGCGCCGCCGGCCTCCTGCTCGCCGGCTGCATGCCGAGCGGCGGCGGCAGCGGCTCCACCAGCCCCGCGTCGTCCGCCGGCTCCGCCTTCGGCACCGGCGACTTCACCGCCACCGACTTCTCGTTCTCGAGCTGGTCGCTCACCGAAGAGGCCGCGGCCCCGGCCACCCGCGCCCTGCTGGAGGGCTACACCAGCGCCCAGAAGGTCGGCATCACCGAGGTGTCGTTCCCCTACAACGAGTACTTCAAGCAGCTCATGCTGCAGGTGCGCGGCGGGCAGTTCACGGGCGCCGCCCACGTCGACGTCGCCTGGCTCGCCTCCCTCGCCGCCCTCGGCAAGCTCGAAGACGTCTCCGCGCTCACGAAGGACCGCGGCTACACGGCCTCCAGCCTCGAGGCCACCCAGCTCGACGGCGTGCAGTACGCGTTCCCGTGGACCATCGGCGCGATCGGCCTCATCACCAACTCCGAGCTCCTCGACAGGGCCGGCATCTCGCAGTTCCCGACCACGGTCGACGACTTCGAGTCCTCGCTGAAGAAGCTCAAGGGTCTCGGCGGCGGGCTCATCCCCTACGCCGCCTCCACCAAGGCCGCCCAGCTCAAGGACATCCTCATCTGGATGCAGACCTTCGGCAGCGACCTCGTCAAGGACGGCGAGGTCACGATCGGCGACGACGCGAGCATCGAGGCGGTGTCCTGGTACAAGTCGCTGTACGACCAGGGCCTCATCGCCGCCGACGTCGACCGCTTCGACGCCCGCTCCCTGTTCGCGCAGGGGCGTGCCGCCATCTACGACGACGCCCCGGTGGGCCGCGGCTCCGTCACCAAGGACTCGCCGGACCCGGACCTCGCGTCCAAGCTCGTGCCCGAGTCGCGGCCGGTCCTGAAGAAGGGCGACACCCCGCGCGCGCTCGTGTGGGGCGGCGCGATCGCGATCGTCGGCGGAGGCGAGGGCGACAGCGCGCGCACCGCCGCCGACTTCGGGCAGTGGGCCACGAGCGACCTCGACGCCGTGCTCGGCGACTACGAGCTGCGCGGCCTGCCGCCCGTGACCGAAGAGGCCCAGACGTCCGAGGTCGTCTCGTCCGATGCGTTCGGCGCCCGCTTCGCGGAGAAGATCACCGCGACCGCCACCACCAACCCGTTCTGGCAGTTCCCCCAGTACGCGCAGATCGAGACCGCCATCGCCGACCGCGTGCAGGCCGTGCTCGTGGGCCAGCAGAGCGCCAAGGACGCCATGTCCCAGGCCGGCGACGAAGCGCAGAAGCTGCTGGGCTGAGGCCGCCGCCATGTCCTTCCGCTCGAAGACCGGCGCCGCCGTCGCCGCCGTGGTCGCCGCCGTCGCGCTCGCCGTGCCCGCACAGGCCGACGTCACGACCACCACCGTCGAGACCCTGCCCGTCACGGTCGACAGCTCCAACCAGTCCGGCTGGTGGAACCCGCTCGTCGTCGTCGGCGACCGCACCTTCTTCGCCTACAACGTGCCGGGCTCGGTCGCCGCGAAGCACCGGGTGAACGTCGCCGTGCGCACCGCGGACGGCACGTGGACCTCGGGGTGTCTGAAGCTCGCCACGGGCGTCTGCGCCGAGTACGACGACGACAACGGCCACAACCAGCCGTCGCTCGCCGTCGACGGGAACGGACACATCCACGCGTTCGTGTCGATGCACCACGAGCCCTGGAAGTACTTCCGCTCCACGACGCCGTTCGACGTCACCTCGCTCGTCGACGTCAGCGCCGAGATGCCCGACGCCGGTGCCGCGATCTCGTACCCGGTGACCGCCCAGGGCGCGGACGGGGACGTATGGCTCATGGTCCGCGTCGGCGCCGACCCGCAGGCCCGCAGGGACGGCGTGCTGTACCACTACGATCCCGCCGTCGGCACGTGGGCCCGCGAGACCGTGATCGCCGCCGCCGTCAACCACTCCTTCTACCCGGACGACCTCGAGGTCGATGCCGACGGCAGGGTGCACGTGCTGTGGGAGTGGGGGCCCTGGCCCGCCGACCCCTACCGTCACCTCGGCTCGTACGCGGTGTACGACCCGGCCACGGGCGGCTCCCGCGACGTCGCCGGCCAGGCCCTGCCCACCCCGATCCGTCCGGACACCCCCGGGGCGGTCGTGTGGCGCGGGTACGAGCAGGGCGAGACCATCGGCGACGCCGTGCCCGCCGTGCAGACCGCGAAGATGGCGATCGCCGACGGCGCGCTGGTCGGTGTCACCTACCGCTACGCCGACACGACCGAGAACGACTTCGACGTCCGCTGGGCCACCTGGAACGGCTCGGCCTGGACGAGCGAGACCCTCGTGGACACCGGCGCCCTCGGCAGCGGCGTGCAGACGATCGCCGCGCTGGACACCACGACCGCGGGCTCCGAGACCCGTGTCTACGCCGTGGTCTCGGTGCAGGACTGCGGAGTGACCCGCACGCAGACGGTGCTGCTGTCGCACACGACCGGCGCGTCGGGCTGGGCGGTCGAGGCCGTCGGCGACCCGACCACCGGGCAGCAGCGCCTCCGGGCGGCCACGCGCGATGACGGCACCGATGTGGTGTACCTGAGCGCACCCGCGGTTCCGGGCGGCGGCACCCTCCGCCACGCCGAGGTGCCGCGCGACGGGCAGCAGGGCGGCACCTCCCTCGCCGCGATCGTGTCCGCCCTGCGCGGCGACGCCGGCGGCTGCACGGACACGGGCTCGTGACCACCGCCGCCTCCGCAGCCGCCCTCTGAGCGGCACCCCTCTCCCCACCCCCGAAAGGACCCCCATGCGCACCCAGACCGTCGAAGCCGACATCATCGTCGTCGGCGGCGGCCTCGCCGGAGTGAGCGCCGCCGTCGCGGCCGCCCGCCTCGGCCGACGTACCGTGCTGATCAACAACCGGCCGGTGCTCGGCGGCAACTCCTCGTCGGAGGTGCGGGTGTGGGTGTGCGGGGCGACCGCGCACGGCAATCAGCGCTGGGCGCGCGAGACCGGGATCATCGGCGAGATGTACCGCGAGAACCAGTACCGCAATCCCGAGGGCAACCCGGTGTACTGGGACGACGTGGTGCTCGACATCGTGCGCCGGGAGCCCCACCTCACCCTCTTCCTCAACACCGAGGTGCTCGAGGCCGAGGCCACCGGACCCGACGACGCCCGTCGGGTCCGGTCGGTCACCGGGTGGACGATGGGCTCGGAGATCCGCACGGTGTTCCGTGCACCGCTGTTCATCGACTGCACGGGCGACGGCCTGGTGGGGCGCCTGGTCGGAGCGCGGCACCGGCTCGGCAAGGAGAGCAGGAGCGAGTTCGGCGAGGACTGGGCCCCCGAGCAGCCGGTGCGGGAGTTCCTCGGCTCGACGCTGCTGTTCTACACGAAGGACCTCGGGCACCCGGTCAAGTACGTCGCCCCCGAGAGCGCGAAGGACATCTCGACGACGCCGATCCCGTCCTCCCGCATCATCCGCAGCGGCGACAGCGGCGCGCACTACTGGTGGATCGAATGGGGTGGCACGCTCGACATCGTCGATGACAACGAGGCGATCCGCGACGAGCTGCGCTCCGTGATCCTGGGTATCTGGGACCACATCAAGAACTCCGGCGAGTTCGACGCCGACACCCTCACCCTGGAGTGGATCGGGAACATCCCCGGCAAGCGCGAGTACCGCCGCTTCATCGGCGACTACACGCTGCGCCAGCAGGACATCCTGGAGCAGACGTCGTTCGACGACGGCATCGCGTTCGGCGGCTGGTCCATCGACCTGCACCCCGCCGAGGGCATGTACGCGACGGGCGCCGGCGCGGTGCAGCGCTTCTCCGACGGGGTGTTCGAGATCCCGTTCCGGTCGCTGTACTCCGTCAACGTCGACAACCTGCTCATGGCCGGTCGCGACATCTCCGCGACGCACATCGCGTTCGGGGCCGCGCGGGTCATGGCCACCTGCGCCGCGATGGGTGAGGCCGCGGGCACCGCCGCCGCCCTCTGCTATGCGTTCGACGCCACCCCGCGCGAGCTGTACGAGCAGCACCGCGCGGAGCTGCGCCAGACGCTGCTGCGCGCCGACGCCAGCCTCATCGGCGTCGCCAACGAGGACGACTCCGACCTCGCCCGCACCGCGGCCGTGACCGCCTCCAGCACGCTGCGCACCATCGGCACCGCGGCGAGCGCCACCGCGGACGCCGTCCCGCACGCGCTCGTCGAAGACCTCGGCATCGTGGTTCCGGTGCATCCGCGACTGGAGACGACCGAGCTCCTGCTCTCCGCCGAGGCCGACACGCAGGTCACCGTCGAGGTGTGGTCGACGGGTCGCCCGCAGAATGTCGTGCCCGCGCGGCTCGAGCACCGCACCGTGGTGGAGGTTCCGGCCGGCGGACCCTCGTGGGTGCGCGCGGACACCCCGTTCGCCCCGGACGAGCCCCAGAACGCGATCGTCGTGGTGAGGGCCGCCCCCGGCGTGCACGCGCACCTGACGTCTCCACTGCCGCCCGGCGTGCTCACGCTGGTGCACCGCGTCGACAACGACGACCGCAACGTCGAGGTCGACCGCGACGGCCTGCTGGTGCAGTGGCCGACGAAGCCCCTGCGCGGACGCAGCCCCGTGTTCCGCACGAGCCCGCCCTCGGAGGCGCTGGCCCCGGAGCGGGCGACGTCGGGGTACAACCGGCCCTTCGGCGGACCCCACCTGTGGGCGTCGGACCCCGCGGCGGACGGGCCCGCCTGGCTCCGCCTGGACTGGGAGCACCCCGTCGAGGCCGCGGAGGTGCGTCTGGTGTTCGACGACGACGTCGACCTCGAGCTCAACACGCTGCACCACCATCGCAGCCCCGACGAGGTGATGCCCCCGCTCGTGCGCGACTACCGTGTCGAGGTGCAGGCGCCCGGTGCGGACGAGTGGCGCGTGGTCGCCGAGGAGCACGACAACCGCCATCGACTGCGGGTGCACCCGCTCCCCGCCGACCTCGGGCCGTTCACCGCGGCGCGCCTCGTGGTGGAGCGCACGAACGGCGCCGCGGAGGCCAGGGTCGTCGCGTTCCGGGTGCAATCGTGACGGAGAGCGCTAACGTGAAGGGCATCCGCCGGCACGGCGGCGACCGTCGTCCCTCCAGGAGGCCGCAGGTGACCACCTCGCCCGGCGGCCGCGTGCTCCCCGCCGCGCGCGCCACCCGCACGGGCCTCATCGCGCTCGCGGTGCCGCACCTGGAGGAGCCCTACTTCGCCGAGCTGGGGTCGCGCATCGTGCGCGCCGCCGATGAGCGCGGTCTCGCCGTGCTCATCGTCCAGACCGAGGGCGACCACGGCCGCGAGATCGACGTCGCGAACGGTGTGGGGCTCCCGCCGATCGACGGTCTCATCCACATCCCGCGCTCCCTCACGGTGGCCGACCTCACCCGGCGCACGTCGCCGGGCCCGCTCGTGCTGCTGGGCGAGCACATCCAGGTGAGCCCGTTCACGCACGTGACGATCGACAACCGCGCGGCGGCGTTCACCGCCACCGAGCATCTCCTGGCGGTCGGCTGTCGTCGCATCGGCTTCGTCGGGCGCCGCGACGCGCGCCCCTCGGATGCGGCGGACCGGCGGCACACCGGATACCTGGAGGCCCTCGCGGCCGCGGGCCTTCCCGCCGACCCCGTCCTCACCGCGCAGGTCGATGCGTTCACGGCGGAGGAGGGCGAGCGGGTGGCGGGCGCCATGGCCGCCGCGATCTCCGACCTCGACGGCCTCGTGTGCTCGAACGACTCGGTGGCCCTCGGCGCTCTCGCTGCCCTGCAGGCGCGGGGGCGACGGGTGCCGGCCGATGTCGCGGTGGTGGGGATCGACGACATCCGCGCCGCGCGCTTCGCGGTCCCCGCGCTCACGACGATCGCCCCCGACCACGAGAAGCTCGTCGATGCCGCGTTCACCGAGCTGGAGCGTCAGATCGCCGCCCCGCCCGGAGCCGACCTCCCGGTGCGGCACGTGACCGTCGATGCCCGGCTCGTCCGTCGGGCGAGCACGGCTCGATGACCGTCGCGGACTCAGTCCGCCAGGGCCGTGGCGAGCGCCCGCTCGTCGCCGGCGTCGCGCGGTGCGAGGTGCAGGGTTCCGACGTGGGCGTCGAGCGCCTCCCTGGCCGCGCCGTCGAGCCCGTCGTCGGTGATGAGACGGTCGATGTCGCTGAGGTCGGCCACCGTCGTGAGACCGACCACGCCCCAGCGGTCGTGCTCGGCGAGCACCACGACTTCGCGGCCGGCGGCCATGAGCGCGCGGTTCGTCTCGGCCTCGAGCAGGTTCATCGTGGTCATGCCCGCCTGCACGTCGAGGCCGTGCGCGTCGAGGAAGACGAGGTCGCAGTGCAGGTGCTCGAGCGCGCGCACGGCCACGGGGCCGACGAGGGCCTGCGACGGCGTTCGGACGCCCCCGGTGAGCACGACGGTCTGCGTGTAGGGCGCGTCGGCGCGTTCGGGCGGCGAGAAGAGGTCGGACACCGGGAGCGCGTTGGTGACGACCGTGAGCTCGGGGACCTGCACGAGCGCGCGGGCCAGGGCGAGCGCGGTGGCTCCCCCGGAGATGCCGACGGCCATGCCGGGCTCCACGAGCGCGGCGGCCGCGGCGACGATCGCGCGCCGCTCGTCCGAGATCGCGGGAGCCGGGAGCAGCCGCTGCGGGCCGCGCACGCGCACACCCCCGCGGATGCGCTCGACGGCGCCTTCCTCGGCGAGCTGGTCGATGTCGCGCCGCACCGTCATCTCGCTCACCTGCAGCGTGGCGGCGAGTTCGCCGATGGAGGCCGTACCGCGGTCGCGGGTGAGGGCGAGGATGCGCTCGCGTCGCTCCGTGACCAGCACGCGGTCTCCTTCCGGTGGGGCCTCCAGTCTGCCACGCGCCCCCTCGGCCCGCCGCGGTCGACGCACCCCCGCCCGCCCCACTCCCGGAACAGGATCCCCGACGTCGCATGACCCTCCCCGAGCCCTACGCCACCTGGTTCCCCGCTGCCGCGTTCGACGGCCGCTACGGACGCACCGAGGCCGACCTCCGCGCGGTCGCGCCCGCGCCCGCGCCGCCGGGGTTCGCGGAGCGGTGGCGGCGCTGGCGCCGTGAGACCGCCGCGGTGGACGCGGCTCCCGTCGTGCTGTCGTCGGCGGTCGAGCACGGGCGGAGGGTGTCGGTGGTCGAGCACAGCGGCGTCGACGGCGTGCGTCTGCGGGCCTGGGTCGTGGAGCCCCTCGACGGGCGACCGCGGGCCGGCGTCGTCCACAGCCACGGCTACGGCGGCCGCGAGGAGGTCGACCTCGCGCGCGTGCCCGAGGGCCTCGCGGCGATCTTCCCGGTCGCCCGCGGCCTCGGCGCCCTCAACGCCGGGGTGGGCGCACCCGAGTCGACCGCGGAGCACGTGCTCGCCGGCATCGACGACCCGGAGCGCTACGTGCTCGGCCGCTGCGCACGCGACCTGTGGCTGGCCGCCGATGCCCTGTCCGCGCTCGTCGGGGAGCTGCCGCTGTACTACGTCGGTGAGAGCTTCGGCGGCGGCATCGGTGCGCTGGCGCTGCCCTGGGACGAGCGCTTCGTGGGCGCGACGCTCATCGTGCCGAGCTTCGGGCAGTACGACGAGCGCCTCGCCGTGCGGTGCCTCGGCAGCGGCGAGACCGTGCGGCAGCACGTGCGCCGCCACCCCGAGGCGCGGGAGGTGCTGCGCTGGTTCGACTCCTCCACGAGCATCGGCTTCGCGCGCATGCCGGTGCGCGTGGAGGCCGCCCTGTGGGACCAGTACGTGCCGCCGCAGGGGCAGTTCGCCGTGGCCGCCGGTGCCCGCGAGGTCGAGCTCGCCGTACTCCCAGCCGGGCACGCCGAGTACCCCGGGTGGGCGGCCGTGACGGCGGCGGCGATCCGCGAGGGCCGGGCGCATCTGGAGCGCGTGCTCGCCCGGTGAGCGCCCGGAGATGCCGCAGGCGCGCACGCGGGTCCGCGCAGGCGAGCACTGGACGCAACCTGTCATAACAGGTACAGTGAGCTTGTCATTACAGGTTGCGCAGCGCCGCAGCATCCCGTCCGAGGAGCATCGATGCCCGAGTACCAGACCCCGCCGATCCCGCCGATGGCCATCGCCTTCGACGCCGAGAAGCTGACGCTCTCCCCCGAGGGCCCCACGCTCACGCGGCGGATGTCCGACCTCGAGGGCCTGTTCCGGGATCACGACGCCTGGGCCGCCTCCGCATCGGGCGACGACCCGGTGGTCTACACCGTCGTCAGCTCCCCCGTGCCCGAGGTCGACCGCGAGCTGCCGCAGTCGATCACGACGATCATGCCCGGCGACACGTCGGGCGAGCTGTGGATGACGAAGGGCCACCAGCACCCCGACCACCAGGGCGAGATCTACCTGGCGCTGAAGGGCCGCGGCGGACTGCTCATGTTCGACGGCGAGCGCACCGAGTGGCTCGACATGCTCCCCGGCACCATCGGCTACATCCCCCCGGGCTGGGCGCACCGCTCGGTCAACACCGGCGACGAGCCCTACGCCTTCCTCGCCGTCTACCCGGGCGGCGCGGGGCACGACTACGGGTGGGTGCTGGAGCACGGCATGGGCTCGCGCGCCTACCGTGCGGAGTCCGGCGTCGACCTGCGCCCGTACGCGGAATAGGCTCCGGCCATGCTGATCGCGCACGACCTCGGCACCACCGGCAACAAGGCCTCGCTGCACCATGACGACGGCCGCCTGATCGCCGCGGTCACGGTGCCGTATCCCGCGCACTTCGCCGCGGGCGGGATCGCCGAGCAGAACCCCGACGACTGGTGGAACGCGGTCGTCGCCGCCACCCGCGACCTGCTCGCACGCACGGCCACCGCACCCTCCGACGTCGCGGGACTCGTGGTGAGCGGGCAGATGATGGGCGCCGTGCTGCTCGACGGCGACGGCGAGCCCGCGCGTCCCGCCATCATCTGGGCCGACACCCGCGCCGGGGCGCAGCAGCGCGAGCTCGAGGCCGCGCTCGGCGCCGAGCGGGCGTACGGCATCCTCGGCCACCGCCTGAACCCCACCTACTCGGTCGAGAAGATCATGTGGGTGCGCGACAACGAGCCCGACGTGTGGTCGCGCGTGCGCCGGGTGTGCGTCGCGAAGGACTTCATCGTGCTGCGGCTCACCGGGCGCCTGGCCACCGACCGCTCCGACGCCTCGGGCATGAACGCCTACGACCAGGCCGCCGGCACGTGGTCGAGCGAGGTGCTGGCAGCCGCTCGGCTCGACCCGGCCCTGTTCCCCGAGATCCTGGAGTCGACGCAGATCGCAGGTCCCCTCACCCCCGCGGCGGCCGAGGCCCTCGGCCTGCACACCGGCGTGCGCGTGGTGATGGGCGGCGGCGACGGACCCCTGGCCGCGGTCGGCTCCGGCGTCGTGGCCCCCGAGGACGGCGCCTATGTCTGCCTGGGCACCTCTTCCTGGATCTCGTTCGCGGCGGACGCCCCGCTGCACGACCCGGCCATGCGCACCTTCACGTTCGACAACGTCGTGCCCGGCTCGTTCGTCCCGACGGCCACCATGCAGGCGGGCGGCGCGTCGGTGCAGTGGATCGCGGAGGCGCTGTCGCCCGATCCCGCGCACCCCGAGACCGGACGCCTGACCGCCGAGGCCTCGGCCGACGTCGACACCGACGACCTCTACTTCCTCCCCTATCTGCTCGGCGAGCGCTCTCCGCTGTGGGATCCTGATGCCCGCGGGGCCTTCGTGGGTCTCGCGCGCCATCACGGCCGGGCGCACCTGGTGCGGGCGGTACTGGAGGGCACCGCGTTCAACCTGCTCACGTGCATCCAGGCGTTCCGGGAGTCGGGCGCCGTGATCGACCGCATCGACGCGGTGGGCGGCGGGGCCCAGAGCGACGTGTACCTCTCCGTGCTCGCGGATGTGTGGGGCGTGCCCGTGCGGCGGCGCACGATCGTAGAGGAGGCGAACAGCCTCGGCGCGGCGGTCACCGGAGCCGTGGGTCTCGGGCTCACCGACTTCTCGGCGGCGCGGGCGCTGAGCGAGGTCACGGCCGAGTTCACGCCCGACCCCGCCCGGCACGCGGTGTACGCCGAACGGCATGCCCGGTTCGCCGACGCCTACACCGCGCTCGCGCCCTGGTTCGCCGGACGGCCGCGCTGATGGGCGTCATCCTCGTCACCAGTCGCTCGTTCTCCGACGGCGACCTCGACCTGGTGGAGCGCGCGGCGCGGGCGGGGCACCGCATCCTCCGCGGGCCCGCGCATCACGACCTCGACGAGCTGCGGTCGCTGCTGCACGGGGCCGACGCGTGGATCGCGGGCACCGGTCCCGTGACCGAGGCGCACCTCGCCGCGGCACCGAAGCTCAAGGTGGTGGCACGCTACGGCGTGGGCACCGAGGCCGTCGATCTCGCGGCGGCCCGGGAGCGCGGCATCCCCGTCACGAACACCCCGGGCGCCAACGCCGACGCGGTCGCCGACCACGCGGTGGGGCTCATGCTCGCGGCGCTCCGGTTCGTGCCAGACGGCGACCGCCGGGTGCGAGCGGGCGATTGGGGTGTTCGGCGCGGCCGGGAGCTCGGCGCCGCGACCGTGGGCATCGTGGGCTTCGGCCGTATCGGCCAGGGTGTCGCGCGGCGCCTGAGCGGCTTCGGCTCCCGGGTGCTCGCGGCCGACCCGTTTTTTCCCGTCGAGCTCGTGCGGGCGCAGGGCGCGGAGCCGGTCCCGCTCGACGAGCTGTTCCGCGCGGCCGACGTGATCACCCTGCACGCGCCGGGCGGACAGCGGCTGGTCGACGCCGAGCGCCTCGCGGACATGCGCCGCGGCACGGTGCTGGTGAACACGGCCCGCGGCGACCTGGTCGACGAACAGGCGGTGGCCGAAGCCCTGCGCGACGGCACGCTCGCCGGCTACGCGGCCGACACGCTCGACGGCGACACCGCCGCCCACGACAGCCCGCTGCTCGCGGCCGACCTCGTCGACCGCGTGATCGTCACCCCCCACCTCGGTGCGCAGACCACCCAGGCCGTCGACAACATGGGCTCCCTGTCGCTCGACGACGTGATCGCCGTGCTGCGCGGCGCCGAGCCCGCCCACCCCGTGCCCGTTCCCCAGGAGATGCGATGACCACCACCGCCGACACCGCCGCACCCGCCGCGGACACCGCCACCGCGGACTACATGGGGTTCGTGGGCGTGACCACCGCCTCGTCGTCGATCATGAAGGTGTTCCCGCTCTGGGCCGACATCCTCGACCTCCCGACCCGCAGGCTCGTGGGCCACGACCTGCCGATGGACGCCGACCCCGCGCAGTACCGCGCGATGGTGGAGCAGATCCGTGACGACCCCCACCACCGGGGCGCCCTGGTGACCACGCACAAGATGAATGTGTACGCGGCGGCGTCCGACCTGTTCGACGAGCTCGACCCCTTCGCGGTGTCGTGCTCCGAGATCTCCAGCATCGCCAAGCGGGGCTCGCGCCTGTCGGGCCGCGCGAAGGATCCGATCACGGTCGACCTCGCCCTGAACGACTTCCTGCCCGACGACCACTTCGCCCGCACCGGGGCGGAGGTCGTCATCCTGGGTGCGGGCGGCTCGGGCACCGCGCTCAGCTGGGCCCTCGCGGAGCGCACCGACGCCCCCGCCCGCATCACGGTGACCGCGCGCACGCAGGACAAGCTCGACCACCTGCGCGAGGTGCACCGCCAGCACGGCACCCCCGACGACCTGCTGCGCTACGTGGTGACGGAGACGCCGGAGGAGGCCGATGCGCTGGTGGCGACGGCGCCCGCGGGTTCCGTGATCGCGAACGCCACGGGGCTCGGCAAGGACCGTCCCGGCTCGCCGCTCAGCGACGCGGTCGTGTTCCCCGCGGGCGCGTACGCGTGGGAGTTCAACTACCGCGGGTCGCTGGAGTTCCTGCACCAGGCCGAGGCGCAGCGCGCGTCGCGCGACCTGCACGTGGTCGACGGCTGGCGCTACTTCATCCACGGCTGGTCGCAGGTGGTGGCCGATGTGTTCGAGCTGGAGCTGACGCCCGAGACCGTGGAGCGGCTGGCCGCGGCAGCGGAGTCGGTGCGCTGATGCCCGTCGTGCGCACGGTGCTCGGCGACGTCGACGCGCCGGAGCTCGGGCGCGTGAACTACCACGAGCACCTGTTCCAGGTGTCGCCGCTGCTGCCGGGCGACGAGCTCGACGACGAGCAGGCGTCGGGCGACGAGGCGGCGGCGTTGCAGACGAGCGGCTTCGACGCGATGGTCGACGCCACGCCGTTCGGGCTCGCCCGGAACCCGGAGGCGCTGGCCCGCATCAGCGCGGCGACCGGACTGGGCATCGTCGCGACCACGGGTCGGCACCGCGAAGCCCACTACGGCGACGACCACCCGATGCAGGTGTGGGACGCGGAGCGGCTGTCCGCGCTGTTCGTGGCGGACCTCACCCGCGGCATGCCCGCCTCCGACGACGCGGTGTTCGCCGCGCCCGACGTGCCCGTCGCGACCTCGCCCACGGGCGCCCCGGTGCGCGCGGGGATGCTCAAGGCGGGCATCGACTACTGGCGCATCAGCCCGTTCGAGCGCACGACCCTCGACGCGGTGGCGGCCGCGCACCGCGAGACCGGTGCCCCCGTCATGGTGCACCTGGAGTTCTGCACGGCGGCGCACGAGGTGCTCGATCTGCTCGCGGCCGAGGGCGTGGCGAGCGATCGGGTGGTGCTCGCCCACGCCGACCGCGACCCCGACCCCGGACTCCACGTGTCGCTCGCGGAGCGCGGCGCCCACCTCGGCTACGACGGCTTCGCCCGTCCGCGCACCCGATCCGACGCGGAACTGCTGGCCCTGACCGCCGCCGTGGTGGAACGCGGTGCGGGCGACCGCATCGTGCTCGGCGGCGACGTCGCCCGGCGCACGCGGTACATCGCCTACGGCGGGATGCCCGGGCTCGCCTACCTCGGCGACCGGTACCTGCCGCGACTGCGCGACGCGGTCGGCGATGCGGCCGTGCAGCGTATGCTCGTGCACACGCCCGCACGACTGCTCACCCTCGACCACTGAGACCGCGCCGCCCGACGCCGTCTCGCCGCCTCCACCCGAGGAGCCCCCATGACCGAACCCACCATCCTGCACGCCGTCTTCACCGCGAAGCCCGGGGCGGCCGACCGGGTCGCCGCACTCCTGCGGGAGTTCGCCGAGATCGTCCGCGCCGAGGAGGGCAACGTGGTGTTCGACGCCACGCGACTCGTCGACGACCCCGACCGCTTCTTCGTCTACGAGGTGTACCGCGACGAGGCCGCGTTCCAGGAGCACCTCGCGGCGTCCGCCGGGGTCCCGTTCAACGCCGCGCTGCAGGAGCTGATCGTCGAGCCGGCCTCGATCCTCACCTTCCTCCGCCGCGTCTGACCCCCTGCCCGAGGAGCTCGCGCGGGCTCCTGTGGACAACCCGGACCGACGCGCCGGCGTTGCACGTACCGTGGCCCGGTGACTCGTCCCCACTCCCTTTCGACGCGCGCCCTCGCCGCCCTCGCCGTCTCCCTCGTCCTGCTCACCGGCTGCACTGCCGATCCGAAACCCTCCCCGTCTCCGACGCCGACCCCGCCGTTCGCCTCGAAGAAGGACGCCTTCGCCGCCGCCGAGGCCACGTATCGCGCCTACAACGACGCCCTAAACCTCGTGGATCCAGCCGATCCAGCCACCTTTGAGGCCGTCTTTGAGAGAACGACGGGCGACTTCCAAGCAGTGGATCGCAAGAACCTCTCCGTGATGCACGCCGAGGAACTGACAGTCTCGGGCGCGAATACCGTCGTGGCATTTCACCCCCTTCGAACGACGGCCACATACGACGAGGTCCGCGCCCGCATCTGTGTCGACGTCAGCTCGGTCCAGATCGTCGATGCACGCGGAGCGTCCAGAGTGGCGCAGGATCGAGCGCCGATCTATGTGGCAGATGTGACGTTCGTCTGGTCCGACGACGCATATCTGATCTCCCGCGCATCGAAGGCAGATGACTCGTCATGCGGCTGATCGCCTCCGTCGCCTTGGCCTGTTGCCTGCTTGCTTCAGCGTCGGATCACGACGACGGCGAATCAACCGCGGGCACGTCGTTCATGGCAGGCGCAGAGGGACGACAGCTCACCGTCACCGCGACGCAGACCACCCCCGCACCGCGCGGCGATAGCGCTCCCCGCGGTCGGAAGAACGGCAGCGCCGAGCCGAAGCCGGCCGACCCGTGCGCCGCCGTGCCGTACCCGTACAAGGCTTCGTGCGGGATCTACGGTGTCCGTGTCACCAGCGCCGACGGCGACCCGCTCACCATCTCGGATCTCGCCCGGTTCGCTCCCGAGCCGGTCGCCACGGCGGCCGAGCCGGGTGGGGTCGGGGTCGCGGGGCTTCCGACGAACTTCGTCACCGCCGCGACCGCGCACACGCAGCAGGGCACCATCCTCGACCTGGCCGTCACGGTGCGCTTCACCCCCACCGCGTTCGACACCACGTTCGGCGACGGCACCAGCGCCACCACCGCCACCGGGGGCCGCACCTGGGCCGCCGCCCACCAGCCGCAGTTCACCCCGACTCCGACGAGCCACGTCTACCGCGACCGCGGCACCTACACCGCCGTCACCACGGTCCGCTACACGGCAGAGGTCGACCTGGGCAACGGCTGGTTCCCCGTCGCGGGAGAGCTCTCGGTCGCCGGGCCCGCCCAGAGCATCCGCATCTACGAGGCCACGTCCGCTCTCGTCCGCTACACCTGCGACGAGCAGCCCACCGCAGCCGGCTGTTGATTCCCGTCCCGTCGCCGTCGCACGGAGCGTCGAAGGAGACCGCCGGGATGTCCTTCGATCTCCGCTGGGCGGTTCGACTCGGCAACGGGCACCTGCGCGAGGATCAACAACACGGTTGCAATCCCGTCAGCTCGGCAGTCGCGGGTCCCGGAGCGATGCGATCGCCTGGACCAGGCTCTCGTGGATGTAGTCCAACTCCGGCGATGTGAAGCTCGACCAGTCCTCGGCGGTGTCGGCGCCATCCGTGGACCAGGCCTCGTCTTGACCGCTCGTGTCGTCGGTCTGCTCCTGGGGGGTGTGCCGGTAGACCCACCAGAGGTTGCCCGAGGGGTCGACGAACCGCGCGAGCGTGTCACCGAAGAAGTCGGTCGGTGTGGTCACGACGCGGGCGCCGAGGGCGACGGCCCGCGCCAGCGTTGCCTCCACGTCGACGACGTACACCTGGAGGAACCCGGGGGTGAACGGCCAGTCCGGCTTGCGGTCGGCGACCGTGATCATCGAGTCCCCGATGCGCAGCTCGGAATGCAGGATCAGGCCGTCGGTGTCGAGCGTTCGCGCCTGGGGCACATCCGAGGCGTCGAAGACCTCGATCACGAAATCGATGATGCGGGCGGCATCGTCGGTCATGAGGAAGGGGTTGACGGTGTTCGACCCGGCAGGAACGGGAGCAGGTGTGGGCATGGTGCATCCTTTCGTTCCGCACAGGATGCCGTGCACCGCGGTCAGATCCTGTCCTGATGATCCTCCCGTCCCGGAAACACGAAGCCCCCCGCCGCAAGGCGAGGGGCTCCGTGGTTCAGCGGGTTGTCACTCGTAGAGCACCGCGGCGATCTTGTCGTCGTCGATGTTGTTCTTGTCGTACCAGTAGGAACCGGTGTCGTAGAACTCCTCGACGTCGTCGCCGTTCGCGGCGTCGTATGCGGCCTGCACGACCTGCGCGCCGATGCCGATCGGGTCCTGCGTGATGGCGCCGGCCATGGTGCCGTCCTTGATCGCGTTGATCTGCGCGGCGCCGGAGTCGAAGCCGACGATGGTGATCTTGCCCTTCTCCAGGCCCAGTTCGTTGACGGCGTTCACGACACCGATCGCGGAGCCCTCGTTGGTGCCGTAGATGCCCTTGAGGTCGGGGTGGGCGGCGATCAGCGTCTTGGCAATGTCGGCCGACTTGAGGTGGTCGCCGTCACCGTACTGGATGTCGACGATCTCGATGTCGGGGTAGTCCGACTCGATCTTCTCGACGAAGCCGTCGCGACGCTCGACACCGGTCGAGTTGATCTGCGAGTGGCCGACGATCGCGACCTGGCCCTCGCCGCCGATCAGCTCGGCCATGTGCTCGGCCGCGAGCGCACCGGCGACCTTGCTGTCGGTCGCGGAGAGGCTCAGGCCCACGTCGCCGTCACACGGGGCGTCGAAGTAGACCACCGGGATGTCCTTCGACTTCGCCTGCTCGAGCGGGGCGACGCACGCCTCGGGGTCGAGCGCGGCGTAGGCGATGGCGTCGGGGTTCTTGTCGATCGCGGCGGTCAGCATCTCGAGCTGCTGCGCGATCTCGGTCTCGGCGGCGGGGCCCTCGAACGTGATCTTCACGCCGAGCTCCTCGGCCTTCTGCTCCGCACCCTTCTTCACGGCCTGCCAGAACTGGTGCTGGAAGCCCTTCGAGACGAGCGCGATGTACATCTCGCCGTCGCCGCTGCCGCTGCCGGAGCCGGAGCCTTCCTCGATGACGTCGCCGCCACCGCCGGCACAGCCGGCGAACACGAGCGCGGAAGCGGCCACGAGGGCTGCGAAGGCGGTCTTCTTCCCGAATTTCATGAAAACTCCATTGTTTGAGTACGAGCCGGATGGTTCTGTGTGATGCCGGCCAGGGCCGGCTGTGGGACATTCCTGGTGCCTGTGCGGAGGGACTCCGCGGGTCCGGCCGGGGCCGGGTGGGGCGGCGGCGGGCACGGGTTTCGCCGCCGCCCTGGTCTCAGGTGCGCTGCCGGTTGCGCAGCGAGTCGAGGAAGACCGCCAGCAGCACGACCACGCCGACGACGATGTTCTGCCACTCGGTCTGGATCGACATGATGCGCAGTCCGTTCACGAGCACGCTCATGATCAGCGCGCCGATCACGGTGCCGAGGATCGAGCCGCGTCCGCCGAGGAGCGAGGTGCCGCCGATGATGACGGCCGCGATGGCCTGCAGCTCGTACCCGGTGCCGATCTGCGGCTGGGCGGAGTCGAGGCGCGAGGCGATCACGATGCCCGCGACTCCGGTGAAGGCCCCGGCGAACATGTAGATGAGGATCGTCCAGCGGCGCGTGTTCACACCGGAGAGGCGGGTGGCCTCCTCGTTCGAGCCGATCGCGAACGTGTAGCGGCCGAGGAGCGTCTTCGACAGCACCAGCCACGCCACGATCGCGAGGGCGGCCGTGATGAGCACGGCGTTCGGGATGCCGGGGATGATCACGCCGAGCGCGATCTTCTTGAAGTCGGGCGCCGAGGTCGAGAAGTAGATCGGCGCGACGTTCGAGATGACGAGGGCGAGGCCGCCGGCGATCATCATCATCGCGAGCGTGGCGATGAACGGGGGAAGGCGGAGGAACGTGATGTTCACACCGTTGATGAGGCCCATCAGCACACCGGTCGCGATGCCGCCGATCACACCCAGCCAGACGGGGAGGCCGAGGTTGGTGACGATCACGCCGGTCATCACGGCGCACAGGGCCATGCCGGTGCCGATCGACAGGTCGATGCCGCCCGTGATGATGACGAACGTGGTGCCGAGGGCGAGGATGCCGATGACCGCGGTCGACAGCAGCACGGTGGCGATGTTGCTGAAGGTGAAGAAGTTGGGGCTGGCGATCGAGAAGAAGATGACCAGCACGATCAGGGTGCCGAAGGCCAGCGACTGCTGGAACTGGCGCTTCAGGAATCCGCCGATGTCGCGCTTGTCGGTGTTCTCGTTCACGGCCGTCTGGATGATGGTCGTCGTCGACCCTCCGGGCTGCTGTGGGGTGCTCATCAGTCTTCCTCCCCGTGGGCTGCGAGTTGCATGATCTTCTCCTGGCTGGCTTCCTCGTTACGGAGCGTCCCGGTGATGCGCCCGTTCGCGAACACGGCGATGCGGTTCGCGACGCGCAGGATCTCGGGGAGCTCCGACGAGATGACGATGATGGACTTGCCGCTGTCGGCGAGCTGCTGCATGAGGCGGTAGATCTCCTCCTTCGCGCCGACGTCGATGCCTCGCGTCGGCTCGTCGAAGATGAGGATGTCGCAGTCGCGCATCAGCCACCGGGCGATGACGACCTTCTGCTGGTTCCCTCCGGAGAGCAGCTTGACGACCTGGTTGACCGAGGGGGTCTTCACGCGCAGCTGCTGCACGTACTCCTTGGTGCGGTTCTTGGCCTTGCCGTCGCCCATCCAGCCGATGCCGTTGGCGTAGCTGCCGAGCGAGGCGAGCACGGTGTTGAACGTGACGTCCTGTTCGAGCATGAGCCCGAGCAGCTTGCGGTCTTCGGAGAGGTAGCCCACGCCGTGCTTGACCGCGTCGGCGGGCTGGGCGATCCGCGCCTGGCGCCCGCCGATGGTGATGGTGCCGCCGTCGCGGTGGTCGGCGCCGATCACGGCACGGGCGGTCTCGGTGCGTCCCGCGCCCATGAGGCCGGCGAACCCGAGGATCTCGCCCTTGTGCAGCTGGAACGACACGTCTTTCAGGAGGGTCTTCGTCGACAGCCCCTGCACGTCGAGCACGACCGGGTCGTTCAGGTGCTCGCGGGCCTGCGGGCGGGTCCCCTCGTCGATCACGCGGCCGACCATCATCTCGATGATCTTCGGGATCGTGATCTCCGCCTTGTCGAGTGATCCGATGTATGTGCCGTCGCGGAGGACGGTCACGCGGTCGGCGAGGCGCCGCAGCTCGTCCATCCGGTGCGAGATGTAGACGATGCCGGTGCCGCGCGCCTTGAGCTGCTCGATCAGCACGAACAGCGTCTCGACCTCGCTGTCGGTGAGGGCCGAGGTGGGCTCGTCCATGATGAGCACCTTGGCGTTGAACGACAGCGCCTTGGCGATCTCGACCATCTGCTGCTCGGCCACCGTGAGCTCGCCGACGAGCTGTCGCGGGTTGAGGTGGATGCCGAGGCGCTGGAGCAGCTCCGCCGTCTGCGCGTTGAGCTTGCGCTCCGACAGGAACGGGCCGGTCGTGGGCTCGCGGCCGACGTAGATGTTCTGGGCGACGGTGAGGTCGGGCATCAGGTTGAGCTCCTGATGGATGATCGTGATGCCGAGCTCCTGCGCCTGCAGCGGGCTGGTGAGCTCGACCTCGCGGCCCTCGAACGTGATGGTGCCCTCGTCCTTGGTGTAGATGCCGGAGAGGATCTTCATCAGCGTGGACTTGCCGGCGCCGTTCTCTCCCACGAGCACGAGCACCTCGCCCTCGCGCACCTCGAGGTGCACATCCTTCAGCGCCTGCACGCCGGGGAATCCCTTGCTGATCCCCTCGACCCTGAGGATGGGTCCACTCATGCGCTCACCTGCTTCCTTGGAGGTCGTCTCGCGATTGGCGGATCATTCCGCCGTAAACATCGGATCAATTCTGCGTCCTGCACCCGGGCTGGTGCAAGTTGTATCTAAATGTATCTAAAGATCATTCGATCGGGAAGACCTGTAATAACATCTTGATCTCGACCGAGGATCCCGTCGCCGCTGACCCGGCTCAGTGCAGCCGGATCGAGTCGACCGCGACGAGCTTGTCGCGGATATAGGCGTTGGCGTGCGCGCCGAGCTCGTCGTTGTCGGTCCAGAGGTTGCGCCAGATGCCCAGCATGCGACTGAGGTCGGGAGCGACCACCGCCGACGAGAACGACTCGAAGACGATCGGCCCGTCGTAGCCGATGCGGCCGAGCGCCTTGAAGAACGTGTCGAAGTCGACCGTGCCGGTGCCCAGGTACCCGCGGTGGCTCTCGCCGATGTGCACGTACCGCAGCGCCGGAGCCGCGTCGAGCACCGGGGCGAACATGTCCGACTCCTCGATGTTCATGTGGTACGTGTCCAGGTGCACGCCGAGGTTCGGGCGGTCCACCTCCGCCAGGTACGCCAGGGCCTGCCGCGCGGTGTTGAGCACGTTGGTCTCATAGCGGTTCACCACCTCGAGCGACACCGAGACCCCGCGCTCGGCGGCGTGGTCGGCGACCCGGGCGATCGTGCGACGGCTCGACGCGAGCCCCTCCGGTGTCACCGGGTCCATGTACTTCTGCATGGCGCTGTAGATCACGCCGCAGAAGTGGGTCCCGCCCAGCTCGGCCAGCACGTCGACCGCGCGCCGCAGCAGCGCCTCACCGGCCGCGACCACATCCGGGTCGGAGCTCGTGACGTCGGTCTCCGCGGAGAGCCCGAGGGAGGCACTGACCGCGAGACCGTGCTCGGCGAGGGCGCCCTTCGCCGCCGCGACGTCGAACGTGAACGGGTCCATCAGCGGGAACTCGATCAGGTCGAACCCGGCCTGCTTCGTCTTCTCCACTGCGAGGCGGATGCCGTCGGCGTCGAAGGTTCCGGTCCAGACGAGTCCGTGACAGCCGATGTTCATGAGACCTCTCCCGGCGGGTGTGCGGCACCGTCGCCGTCCGGACTTGGCACGTTCCAATTCCGGGTTCGACACACGTTAGGTCCGACGGCGACGGCCTGTCAAGAACTTTCTTGGCACGTTGCAATCCCTCGGCTAGCCTGGTGTCGCCGCCGGGGTCGCCTCGGCCCGTATCGACGAAGGAGACCGATGCCCGCCAGCGTGAAAGACGTGGCCGCCCTCGCCGGCGTCTCCTCCTCGACGGTCTCCAACTACCTCAACCACCCCCACGTGCTCGGGGAGGGCAGCCGGGAGAAGGTGCGGGCGGCCATCGAGCAGCTGGGCTTCGTGCCGAACGAATCGGCGCGGCAGCTGCGGGCGGGGTCGAGCAAGGCCCTGGCGCTGATCCTCCTCGACGCCTGGCTGCCGTACTTCCACGAGCTGTCCCGCGGTGTCGACGACGTGGCGCGCGAGGGCGGCTGGTCGCTCTTCTTCAGCAACAGCGACCGGGATGCCGACCGCGAGCAGCGCAACATCGACATGTTCGAGGCGCATCGCGTGCAGGGCATCGTCATCTACCCGCTCGGCGACGTGGTGCCGCGCCTGGAGCGACTCGCCGATCGCGGCATCCGCTCCGTCGTGGTCGGGCCGATCCGCGAATCCGCCACCGTCGCCTCCGTGCTGTTCGACGACCGCGCGGGCGGACGGCTCGCCGGCGAGCACCTCGTCGACCTCGGGCTGCGGCGCATCCTCTTCCTGGGGAACCCCGCGGTGACCGAATCGAACGACCGCCTGGCGGGACTGCGCGACGCCACGGCGGGCACGGGCGCGGAGGTCGAGGTGCGGGAGGTCGGGCACCTCGCCACCGAGGACGGACTGACCGCGGGGGCAGAGATCGTGGCGCAACCCGCGGACGAACGGCCCGACGCGATCTTCGCCGCGAACGACATGGTGGCGCTCGGCGTGCTGACACAGCTGCTGCGGCACGGCATCCGCGTGCCGGAGGACATCGCGCTGGTCGGCTTCGACGACGTGGCCGAGGCGCACCAGAGCGTCGTGCCGCTCACGAGCGTCCGCCAGCCCGGCTACGAGATCGGGCGCGCGGCCGGTGCAGCGCTGCTCGCTCAGCTCGCCGACCCCGCGGCTCCCCCGCCCGCGACCCCGCCGTTCCCCGCCGAACTCGTCATCCGCGAATCCACCCGCGGCCGCTGACCCGCATCACACCGCACGCACCGTGGGCGCCTGAGCCGGTTCACACCTCAGGAGAAGGGGCGCGCCCGGCGCCGGTACGCGCGGGAGGCCGGGTGTCCCCGCTGTTCCCCTGAGTCGTGAACCGATCGTCAGGCGGAGGGGTGGCCGACGACGCCCTTGCGGAGCAGGGCGTTGCCGTACTTGCGGGTCTCGCCCGTGCGCACCAGGAGATACGCGTCCTTGGCGACGTCGTAGTAGGCGAAGCGCTCCACGAACCGGGTCGTGTCGACCGCCGTGCCCGCCGCGTCCATGAGCTCGCGCTGCACGTCGAGCACCTCGCCGTCGGCTGACGCCATCAGGTCGAGGCCGGGCGCATCGTCGAGGGGCAGCACCGTGCGGATCGCCGCGACGACCTCGGGCGTCGTCGTGCCGGGGAGGTCGACGACCCGGGCGCCCAGCCCCCACGCGGGGAAGTGCGCATCGGCGACGACCACGGCGTCGGAGTGCCCCATGCGGTCGAGGTGCAGCAGCAGTTCGCCGGTCAGCAGCGGGTGGATTCCTTCGAGCACGAGGGCTCCTCTCGGGTCAGGCGGGGATGAGACCCTCGGCGGCGAGATTCTCCCACAGTGCGGACGGGATCTCCCGCGCAGCGTACTCGGCGTTCTGCGTCAGCTGTGCGGGGCGACTGCCGCCCACGACCACCGAGCGCACCACGTCGGACTGCAGCGGGAACTGGATCGCGGCCGCGGGCAGCGGCACCCCGTGGTCGGCGCAGACCGCGGCGATGCGCACCAGCCGGTCCCACAGCTCGTCGGGCAGCTGGCCGTACTCGTAGCGTCCGTCGCGGCGGGGCTCGTTCGACGCCAGCAGCCCGGAGTTGAACACCGAGGCCGCCACGATGCCGGTCGAGGTCTCGCGGCACGCCGGCAGCACGTCGACTGCGGCGGGCTGTTCGAGCAGCGTGTACCGCCCGGCGACCATGACGAGGTCGAGGTCCGCGGCCCGCACCGACGCGGAGAGCGCCTCCGACACCATCGAGCCGATGCCGATCGCGGTCACCTCGCCGTCCGCACGCACCTGCTCCAGCGCGGGGAGGGCCTCCGCCAGCGCGAGGTCGAGGTCGTGGCGCTCGGGGTCGTGCAGGTAGAGCAGGTCGATGCGCTCGATGCCGAGGCGTTCGCGCGACTCGTCGAGGCTCGTGCGGATGCCCTCCGCCGAGAAGTCCCACACGCGCTGCAGGGTGTCGGGCACGTGGAAGTCGTTCGCGGTGTCGAGGCCCCCCGCGTGGTCGGGGTTGGGGCGCAGCAGCCGTCCGACCTTGGTGGACAGCACGTACTCGTCGCGGGGCTTCGTACGCAGGAAGGCTCCGAGACGACGCTCGGACAGCCCGAGCCCGTAGTGCGGCGCGGTGTCGTAGAAGCGGATGCCGCTCTCCCACGCCGCGTCCAGCACGGCCCAGGCCTCGTCGTCGGACAGCTCCCGGAACAGGTTGCCGACGTTCGCGGCACCGTAGCCGAGCGTCGGGACGGTCAGGCGGTCAGGCACCGACATGCGCACCCGTCCAGGTGTACTCGGCAATGCTGTCGGCCTTCATCTCCATGCCGGTACCCGGCGCGGTGGGCGCCATGTACGAGCCGCCCTGGATGTCGGTCGGCACGACGAAGTGCTCGTGCAGGTGGTCGACGAACTCGATCAGCCGGCCCTCGCGCGTGCCCGAGACGGCGACGAAGTCGAACATCGACAGGTGCTGCACGGCCTCGCACAGCCCGACGCCGCCGGCGTGCGGGCAGACCGGCACGTCGAACTTCGCGGCGAGCAGCAGGTTCGCGATGTTCTCGTTGACCCCGGCCACGCGCACGGCGTCGATCTGCATGACGGAGATCGCGTCGGCCTGCAGCAGCTGCTTGAAGATCATGCGGTTCTGCGCGTGCTCGCCGGTGGCGACGCGGATGGGCGCCACCCCGCGGGCGATCTCGGCGTGCCCGAGGATGTCGTCGGGGCTCGTGGGCTCCTCGATCCAGGCGGGGTGGAACTCGGCGAGGGCGTTCACCCACTCGATCGCCTCCGATACCTCCCAGCGCTGGTTGGCGTCGATCGCGATCGGGAAGTCGGGGCCGCACACCTCGCGCGCCTTGCGGAAGCGGCGGATGTCGTCCTGCAGGTCGGCGCCGACCTTGAGCTTGATCTGCGTGAAGCCGTCGGCCATCGCCTCGCGCGCCAGGCGCTCGAGCTTCTCGTCGGAGTAGCCCAGCCACCCCGGGCTCGTCGTGTAGCCGGGGTAGCCGGTGGCGAGCAGCTGCTGCTCCCGCTCGGCGCGGCCGGGCTCGGCGGCGCGGAGGATGTCCAGCGCCTCGTCGCGGGTGAGGGCGTTGGTGAGGTAGCGGAAGTCGACCAGGTCGACCAGCTCCTCCGGCGTCATCCGGGCGAGGAGCTGCCACAGCGGCAGGCCCGCGCGCTTGGCCTTGATGTCCCACAGCGCGTTGATCACGGCGCCGATGGCCATGTGCATGACGCCCTTCTCCGGCCCGAGCCAGCGCAGCTGCGAGTCGCCGATGATCTCGCGGAAGGTGCCGCCCATGTCGTCGAGCAGCGGCTCGAGCTCCCGGCCGACCAGGTGCCCCGCGAGGGCGTCGATCGCAGCCACCTGCACGTCGTTGCCCCGTCCGATCGTGAACACGAACGCGTGCCCCTCGATGTCGTCATCCGCATCCGTGCGCACGATGACGTACGCGGCGGAGTAGTCGGGGTCGGGGTTCATCGCGTCCGACCCGTCCAGGCTCAGGGACGTGGGGAAGCGGATGTCGGTGGTGTCGAGGGCGACGATACGGCTCACGGGATTCCTCTCCATGCACGGGACTTCTTCCGTGCGGATCCCTTGGAGTGTAAACATCCGATGTCTATACTGTCAACGAGACCGGCCGCCGCAGAGCGGCTTCCCGAACGATCAGGAGAATCATGAAGTTCGCGCGGCTCGGCACCCCTGGGGCGGAGATCCCCGTCCTCGTGGAGGGTGACCGCTACCTCGACCTCCGCCCACTGACATCCGATGTCAACGGCGACTTCCTCGCCGGAGACGTCGCCGCCCGCGTCGCCGCCGCGCGCGACGCCGGAGAGCTCCCCGAGCTGCCCGACGCCGCGGGGATGCGCATCGGCGCGCCCATCGCCCGCCCCAGCGCGGTCATCTGCATCGGCATGAACTACGCCGCGCACGCGGCCGAGTCCGGCTCCGAGCCGCCGACCATCCCGATCATCTTCCTCAAGACCCCGAACACCGTGGTCGGCCCGAACGACACCGTCACGATTCCGCGCGGCAGCGAGAAGACCGACTGGGAGGTCGAGCTCGGCATCGTGATCGGCGCCCGCGCCGCCTACCTCGACTCCCCCGACGAGGCGATGGCGCACGTCGCCGGCTTCGTCGCCGCGAACGACGTGTCGGAGCGCGACTTCCAGATGGCGGTGTCGGGCGGGCAGTGGTCGAAGGGCAAGATCGCGTTCGGCTTCAACCCCACCGGACCGTGGCTGGTCACGCCCGACGAGGTGGACCACCGGGCCCTCGGCCTCCGCAGCTTCGTCAACGGCGAGCCGCGGCAGGACTCGAACACGAGCGACATGATCTTCCCCGTCGAGCAGATCGTGCACCACCTGTCGCAGTACGTGACGCTGGAGCCCGGCGACCTGATCCTCACCGGCACCCCGCAGGGCGTGGCCCTGTCGGGCAAGTACCCCTACCTCGCCCCGGGCGACGTGGTGGAGATCGAGATCGACGGCCTCGGCCGGCAGCGACAGGAGTTCGTGGCATGGGAGGCGCAGAAGTGAGCGGAACGATGGACGGCCTGGTGGCGATCGTCACGGGCGGAGCCTCCGGCATCGGCGCGGCGATCGCCCGCCGACTGCACGACGACGGCGCCACGATCGCCGTGCTCGACCGCGACACGACGAACGCCGACGAGCGCTTCGCCGCGTTCACCGCCGACGTGTCCGACCGCGCGAGCGTCGACGCGGCCGTGGCCGCGGTCGCCGAGCGCTTCGGCCGCATCGACATCGTGGTCAACAACGCCGGCATCGGCGCGCAGGGCGACATCGCCGCGAACGACGACGACGAGTGGGCGCGCGTGCTCTCGATCAACGTGACCGGCATCGCCCGCGTGACCTCGGCCGCACTGCCGTGGCTGCGGAAGTCGCCCGCCGCCGCCGTGTGCAACACCGCGTCGATCGCCTCCACCACCGGCCTCCCGCAGCGCGCGCTCTACTCCGCGTCGAAGGGCGCCGTGTCGGCCCTCACCCGCGCGATGGCCGCCGATCACCTGCGCGAGGGCATCCGCGTCAACGCCGTGAACCCCGGCACCGCCGACACCCCCTGGGTCGGGCGACTGCTCGACTCCGCCGCCGACCCCGAGGCCGAGCGCGCCGCCCTCGAAGCACGACAGCCCCACGGACGGCTCGTCAGCCCGGACGAGGTCGCCGCGGCCGTCGCCTACCTGGTGGGACCGGGCGCGGGCTCGACCACGGGCACGTTCCTCGAGGTGGACGGCGGGATGGCGCAGCTGCGGCTCCGCCCCGAGTGACCTCGCACCCTCCTCGACGAGAGCGCCCGGCGACTCCCTGAGCCGCCGGGCCCTTTCGCGTGTGGGCTGCCGTGCGGAGTCGGTGCGGGATCGAGAACGTGCCGCGCAGGGGCTTCGAGGGTGACATATCGCACGCGCACCGCGCGACGGGATGGGGCGGACGGGGCGGGGGGTCAGAGGCGGTAGAAGGTGGCGGCGGTGTCGTGGAAGAGGGCGGTCCGGTCGATGCCGCGGGAGTCCGCCCACGTCGAGACCGCGTCGGCCCAGCGGCTGCGGGCGGTCGGCTGATACGTCGACGGGGCGTCCGGGACGGCGTCCGGGGCGGCGTCCGTCCCGGCGGGGCCGACCGCGGAGACCGGCCAGTCGGTACCCCACATCAGGCGCTCCGGCCCGAAGACGTCGGCCGCGGTGTCCAGGAACGGCTCGAGCTGCGCGAGGCTCCAGTCACCACCCGCCTCCGCCGGAAGACCCGACACCTTGCAGTACACCTGCGGGTGGCGTGCGAGCTCGGCGAGATCGCGCTCCCACTCCGCGGTCGGGGCCAGCGGAGCGTGCGCGGTGCCGACCGCGGGCTTGCCGAGGTGATCCAGCACCATGCGCAGCTCGGGGATCGCGGCGGACAGCCGCGCGACGTCGGGCAGCTGCCACGACCGCACGCACGCGTCGAAGGCCCAGCCGTGGGCCGCGACCTCTCGCGCGCCCGTCACGAACGCGGACGACAGCGCCACCGCATCCGGCTCGTCCTGCAGGATGTGCCGCACGCCCACCACCAGCGGCTCCGCCGTGAGGCTCTCCAGGTGCACGGTCGTGTCGGTGCCGCGGTCGAGTCGGGCACCCGCGACGATGCCGACCACCCCGAGCCGCTCGGCCTGTCCCGCGACCCACCGCACCTCGTCGAGCTCGTCGTCGACCGCGGTGCCCGCCTGCACGAAGATCGCGCGCTCCTCGGTCGACCCGTCGATGCGGGCGCTCTCGATCTCCTCCGCGGCGAACCGCCCGGCGAGGGGCCCCTCCAGCCACGAGTAGGTCAGAACCTCCGGGTCCCACAGGTGCAGGTGCGAGTCGAGGGTGCGCATGCCCCCATCCTGCCGTAGACATCCGATCACTGTGCAAGGATGACGCCATGGCTGTCACTGACGAGGCGATCGAGAAGATCAAGGCGATGATCGTGTCGGGCGAACTGGCGCCCGGCGATCGCCTGCCCCCGGAGAAGGAGCTGTCCGAACGACTCGGGCTCTCGCGCAACTCGATGCGCGAGGCGGTCAAGGCGCTCGAGGTGATCCGCGTGCTCGACGTGCGCCGCGGCGACGGCACCTACGTCACGAGCCTGGAGCCGCATCTGCTGCTCGAGGCGATCGCGTTCGTGGTCGACATGCACGACGACGACTCGATGCTGGAGATGTTCGCGGTGCGGCGGATGCTCGAGTCGCAGGCGACCGGGCTCGCCGCGACGCTCGGCAGCGAGGAAGCGATCGCGGCCGTGCAGGAGGAGGTCGCCGGCATCGACGCCGGCGTGAGCATCGAGGAGCTCGTCGACCACGACATCCGCTTCCACCGCGACATCGTGGCGATGGCGGGCAACGCCTATCTGGCCAGCCTGATCGAGCACCTGAGCAGCCAGACCGTGCGGGCTCGTGTGTGGCGAGGGCTCACCGAGGGCGGCGCGGTCGAGCGCACGCTGTCGGAGCACCGCGCGATCGCCGACGCCATCGCCCAGCGCGACTCCGCTCTCGCCACGTCGCTCGCCACGGCCCACATCGCGGGCGTGGAGCGCTGGCTGCGGCAGGCCGCGACCGCCTGAGCCGCTGCGCGACACAACTCCTCAGAATCGCGGGGTTCCGCGGCGCCTCACCCCGTCGCGACGCGCCTCGGCCCGATGAGCCGCACGGATCGGAGGAGTCGTGTGCGCGCAGGTCGAGAGCGGCGGGGCGGGTCAGGCTCCCAGGCGCACCATGGCCGCGTCGAACTCGGCGGCGGAGGCGTCGCTGACCGGGTTCGACAGCACCTGGTCGAGCACGTCGGGGGCGGCGGTGAAGTAGGGCACGCCGGCGCGTCGGAGGCCGACCAGATCCTCCGCCGACCGCAGCGACGCGGCGAGCACGTTCGAGTCGGTCCCCGCGCACATCTCCTGCATCCGCGCGATCACGACCTCGCCGTCGACGCCCGCGTCGCGCATCCGGCCGAGGTAGGGGGCGAGGTACCGGGCGCCGATCGCGGCGCCCGCGAGGGCCTGTGCCACGGAGTACACGGCCGTGACGAGCACGGTCGCCCCGTCGCGCACGAGGGCGGACGCGGCCGCGAAGCCGTCGGGCGTGGCGGGGACCTTCACCGCCACCCGGTCGCCCAGCGCCCGGATGCCCTCGGCGTTGCGCAGGAAGGAGGCGGTGTCGCCGCCCCAGGTCTGGAAGAACACCTCGCGGGCACCCTCCTCGACCCATCGGGCGTAGAGGTCGGGGATCTCCGCGGCGGTGCGGCCGCCCCGTTCGAGGATCGTGGGGTTGGTGGTGACCCCGTAGACCACGCCCGCGGCGAGCAGCCGGGAGACGCGGTCGACGTCGGCGCTGTCGACGTACAGGCGGGGCGCGATCGGGGTCATCGGGGTCTCCTCGCGGGAACCTGTCGTTACAGGTTCGGTTTCGGCTAATGTAATGACAGCTCCGAGCCTAGTCAACGCCACCGGAGCGCCCGCGCTGTCGAGGAGGATCAGGAGCGAGATGACACCCGCACACCCCGGCGACCGCACCGGCGTCGTCATCGTCGGCAGCGTCACGGCCGACGTCACCACCTTCTCCGGTCGGCTGCCGGCCCGCGGCGAGACCATCCTGGGCGACGAGTTCACGCTCATGCTCGGCGGCAAGGGGGCGAACCAGGCGGTCGCGGCCGGACGCTCCGGTGCACGCACGAGCTTCGTCGGCTGCGTGGGAGACGACCTGTTCCACGACCTCGTGGTGGACGGGCTCACGGCCGCCGGCGTCGACCTCACCCACCTGCGCACGGTCCCCGGCCCCACGGGCATCGCGCACATCCGCGTCGACGCGTCGGCGCAGAACGACATCGTGATGGTGCCGCTCGCGAACGCCGCGCTCAGCACCGCGCAGATCGACGAGGCGCTCACCACCCTCGCCCCCACCACCTCCGTCCTGCTGACCCAGCTGGAGACGCCGTCGGCGCTGACCGCCCACATCACGGCCCGCGGGCGGGAGCACGGCATGACCGTGATCCTCGACCCCGCCCCCGCCGCGGAGCTCCCGGCCGCCCTCTGGCGCAGCATCGACATCGTCACGCCCAACGAGACCGAGGCGTCGCTCATCAGCGGCATCGAGGTGACCGACGCGGTGTCGGCCGAGCGCGCGGGCCGCTGGTTCCTCGCCCAGGGCGTGGGCGCCGCGGTCGTCACGCTCGCCGGACAGGGGTCGTGCGTGGTCACCGCGGAGGGCGCGACGGTCGTCCCTCCGTTCCCCGTCGAGGCCGTCGACACCACCGCCGCGGGCGACGCCTACGCGGGCTACCTCGGTGCCGCCCTCGCGAGCGGCAGCACCCTCACCGACGCCGTGCGCCTGGCGACCGCCGCCGGCGCCCTCGCCGTCACGAAGCAGGGCGCGTCGCCGAGCCTTCCGCACCGCGCCGAGGTCGACGCGTTCCTCACCGAGCGCGACACCGCCCCCGTCGCGAACTGACCAGCCAGGAGCACCGATGCGCAAGACGTCTACCACGATCAACCCCGCCCTGTCCCGGGTGATCAGCGAGACCGGCCACACCGACACGATCGTCGTGACCGACGCCGGCCTTCCCATCCCCCCGGGGTCGGAGCGCATCGACCTGGCCTACCGCCCGGGCGCCCCCGCCTTCCTCGACGTGCTCGACACCGTGCTCGCCGAGCTCGTGGTGGAGGGCGTCACGGTATCCGCGGAGGTCGCGGAGAAGAGCCCGGAGGTGCTGGATGCCCTGCGCGAGCGCTTCGCCGGGATGGGCTTCGAGATCGAGCTGGTGCCGCACGTCGAGTTCAAGCAGCGCACCCGCACGGCACGGGCGTTCGTGCGCTCCGGCGAGTTCACCCCGTATGCGAACGTGATCCTGCACGCGGGGGTGGCGTACTGATGACCACCGTCGAGGACGCGATCGACCGCCACTCCGCCGCCCCCATGTACGACCAGCTGCGGCAGCTGATCATCGACGGCATCGCCCGCGACGGCCTGCAGCCCGGCGACCCGCTGCCCGGCGAGCACCGCCTGTGCGAGCGCTACGGCATCTCGCGCACGGTCGTGCGCCAGGCGCTCGCGCAGCTCGAGCACGAGGGGCTGGTCGAGCGGGTGAAGGGCAAGGGCACGTTCGTCTCCCGCCCGCGCACGAGCGAGAGCCTGGTGCACACCCTCGTCGGCCTGTACGACGACGTGGAGCGTCGCGGCGGGCACGTACACAGCGACGTGCTGCGGCACGAGCAGACCGTGGCCGACGAGGAGGTCGCGCTGGCGCTGGAGGTGCCGGTCGGGTCGCCCGTGGTGGCGCTCGAGCGGCTGCGGCACGTCGACGGGGAGCCCTGGTCGCTGTCGACCACGTGGATGCCCGAGGCCGTCGGCGGGGTCACGCTCGGCGCCGACCTGACCGAGGCGTCACTGTACCGGCTGCTGGCGATGCACGGCATCGTGGCGACGCACGGCGTGCGCTCCGCGGAGGCGACCGTCGCCACGCACGAGCAGGCGCAGCACCTGGGCGTCAGCGCCGGCTCGGCCCTGCTCCGGCTGCGCAGCGTCAGCCGCAGCGAGGACGGCACGCCCATCGAGTACTTCATCGCCTACCACCGCGGCGACCGTTCGCGCTTCGAGTTCCAGTTGCAGCAGGAGCAGTCGCAGGCGTCGCTGCTGCACGTCGACGGCGACGGCGGGGCCTCGCCCGCGGGTACCGTCGGCTGAGGGCAGCCCCACTACGCTCGAAGACATGAGCGACTGGACCAGCACCGCGATCGCCCTGCTGGAAGCCGACGCGAACCGCAGCGCCGACACGCACCTGCACCTGTTCCCGCTGCCGGCCGAGTGGGGCATCGACCTGTACCTGAAGGACGAGTCGGTGCACCCGACGGGCTCGCTCAAGCACCGGCTGGCGCGGTCGCTGCTGCTGTACGGGCTGGTGAACGGGCGCATCCGCGAGGACACGACGCTGGTGGAGTCGTCGAGCGGGTCGACCGCCGTGTCCGAGGCGTACTTCGCGCGGATGCTCGGTCTGCCGTTCATCACCGTGGTACCCCGGTCGACCGTGCAGGAGAAGATCGACCTGATCGAGTTCTACGGCGGGACCTGTCACTTCGTAGACCGCGCGGAGGACATGTCGCCGGAGGCCCAGCGCCTGGCGTCGGTGTGCGGCGGCCACTACCTCGACCAGTTCACGTTCGCGGAGCGCGCGACCGACTGGCGCGGCAACAACAACATCGCGGAGAGCGTGTTCAGCCAGCTCGCCCAGGAGCGGCATCCGATCCCGCGGTGGATCGTCATGGGTGCGGGCACCGGCGGCACGAGCGCGACCTTCGGCCGCTACGTGCGCTACCGCCGGCACGACACCCGGATCGCGGTGGTCGACCCCGAGGGCTCCGCCTTCTATGACGGATGGGCCGGGACCGTCGACCCGCCCGCCGGGCGCCCGAGCCGCATCGAGGGCATCGGCCGCCCCCGCGTGGAGGCATCCTTCGTCCCGACCGTGATCGACGAGATGATCCAGGTGCCCGACGCGGGCTCGATCGCCGCGATCCGCCTGCTGCGCGAGCGCACACTGCACTGGGCTGGCGGCTCCACCGGCACCAACCTCTCCGGTGCGTTCCAGCTCATCGCCCGCATGCGTGCCGCGGGCGAGACCGGCAGCGTCGTGACCCTCATCTGCGACAGCGGCGTGCGCTACGCCAACACCTACTACTCCGACGAGTGGGTCGCGCAGCAGGGGTGGGACCTCGCCCCGCACCGCGCCCGCCTGGAGCACTTCCTCGCGACCGGGGTCTGGGCGGACTGACGCTCGCGGTGCCGGGTCAGCCGAGCTCGCCGGAGCCGTAGGGTCGCACCGGCTGCTGCTTCTGGAACTCGTATTCCCCGCCCTGGCGCCCGCCGAACGGACGACCGTGGTCGGCGAACTCCTCCCGGTAGTAGGCGAGGCGCCAGGTGCCCAGCTCGATCCGCGAGCCCGTGCGGAGGATGCGCGCGCCGTCCGAGCTGTGCGGCAGGTTCGGCCACCCGCCGCCGGTGGGGGCGTGCGGGTACAGCACGTACTCGTCGTCCTCGTTGTGCCGGATCTCGGCGTGCACCGCTTCGAGTCCGTCGAGCCGCAGATCGGCGTCGGGACTCGAGCCGATCACGGTCCGGTCGGGCAGCAGGTCGAACTCGCGCGGACGGCTGCGGTCCCAGTCGCCCGAGCCGACCGAGAAGATCAGGCGCGGGCGTCCCGAGCCGGGCAGGTAGTGCGTCGTGGTCACGCGGCGGCGGACGTGGCGCACCACGGTGGGCACGAGCGGGAACAGCGTGCCGGGCGGGATGGAGAGCAGCGAGCCGCCGCCGCGGTCGCGGTCGCGGCGCTGCAGTTCCGTCAGCAGCGTGGTGAGGTGGCCGAGCCGGATGTGCGGTGATCCCGCGACCGCGCGACCCACGGGTCCCGACCGCACGTCGCCGAACTCCACCAGGGTGCCGCGCGGTCCCTCCACCCGCACCCGGATGCCGCGGCGCGCGAGGCCGTCCGCGACGGGGGCGAGCTGCGCGAGGTCGCGGCGACCCATGCCGCCGAGGGTGGACGTGTCCGCGATCGTGACGACGACCTCGCGTCCCGCCGCGTGCACGGTGAACCGCGTGGGGGTGTCGTCGTCCGGGCCGCGGTGCTCGACCTCCAGGTCGATGTCGAGGCGGATCATGGTCGTATCCGCTCAGGCGGCGTGCGGTCCGTCGGTGGCGCGGTCGCTCGTGGTCACCCGCAGGGTGCCGGTGAACTTCCAAGTGGCGCGGGGCGCGTCGGGGCCGATGTCGCGCGGCACCTCGACGGTCATGTCCTCGAAGGTGTAGTTCACCGCCGCTCCTCGGCCGGTCAGGTACGCCCACATCTCCCGGCCGAGATCGGTCCAGTCGGTGATGGAGGCGCCGGTCGGGCCGGTGGAAGACGAGAACAGTTCGGCGGGGTGGTTCGTGTCGCTCATGGCGTGCTCCTTTGCCGGGTCCGGGTGTGTGGATGCGATTATGCGCGCGGTCCCGATCGATGTCCATCAGTTTCTGGGCACCGTCTAAAAAAGCACCACCGGAACCGGAGAGTGCCGACAAGATCGGGTTCGGGTGCATCCGCCGACCGCCCTCACCCGGAATAAGGGGGCAATGGGTGGCGACCGCCGCCCCTGTTCAAGGAGGAGCATCGTGCGAAGAATCACCACAGCCGGCCTCGTCGTCGGACTACTGGCCGCAGCGGCCCTGGCCACGCCCGCGACCGCCGCGACCACCGGCAGCGCCCAGCTCTCGGTGCTGCACGCCATCCCGAACACCCCGGTCGACGTGTACGTCAACGGCGAGCGCACCATCGACGACTTCCAGCCCGGCTCACTGGCCGGTCCGCTGGAACTCCCCGCCGGCAGCTACGAGGTCGCGCTGACGGCGCCGGACGCGGCCGACGCGAGTGCGCCCGTGCTCGGCCCGGCGACGCTGACCCTCACGGCCGGTGCCAACTACACCGCCGTCGCGCACCTCACCGAGGCGGGCGACCCCGGGCTGAACCTCTTCACGAACGACACGTCCCCCACCGCACCCGGCCAGGGGCGGCTCACGGTCCGTCACGTCGCGGCCGCGCCCGCCGTCGACATCCTCGCCGGCGGCTCACCGGTGGTCGAGGACCTGACCAACCCGAACGAGGCGACGCTGAACCTGCCCGCCGGGAACGTCTCGGCCGCCGTCGCCCTCGCCGGCACCACCGACCCCGTGCTCGGCCCGCAGGACGTGGCGGTGCAGGACGGCGTGCTCACGATCCTGTACGCGTGGGGCAGCGCCGAGGAGGGCACCCTCGCCATCGCCGCACAGACGGTCTCGGGACTGCACACCAACCCCGGCGGCGTGCCCTCCGGCACCGCGGGCTACGCGGCGCAGCGGGACGCCGACACCGCCATCGTCCTGGCGACGGCACTGATCGGCCTGGCGATGATCGCGGCTGCGGGTGCGACCGTCGCCGTGCGCCGTCAGCGGATCGCGCGCCGATGAGACCGGGGGCGCTGCGCCGCCGCATCCGGCGAGGACTCCTCGCCGGATGCGGTGCCGCGTGCGCGGCGCTCCTGATCGCCTGCACCCCCGTGGGGGCGGGCGAGGTGATGACGTCGGATCCCCCCTCCGACCCCCCACGCTCGCCGTCGCCTGCCCCCACCTCGACGCTGCGCCCGGAGACGCACTCCGCCGAGCTGCCCCCACCGCAGCCCACGACCCCTCCGACCCGGCTGCGCATCCCCGACCTCGGTGTCGACATGACCGTGGTCGATGTGGGAGTGGAGCCGACAGGGCAGATGCAGCTCCCGGAGGACCCGGCGGTGGCGGGGTGGTACCGGTACGGCGCCGATGCCGCCAGCACGGCCGGACTCGTCGTGCTGGCCGCGCACGTAGACGCCGTCGGATACCCCATCGGCCCGCTCTCCCGGTTGCGCGAGCTCGGCGCCGGAGCGACCGTCGAGGTGACCGACGCGAACGGCGTGCCCCGGACCTACGCGGTGGAGTCGCTGGCCTTCTACGAGAAGGCGGCTCTCCCCACCGGGGAGCTGTTCGCCAGGGAGGGCCCGCCCGGCCTGGTCCTCATCACGTGCGGAGGACCCTTCGACAGCACGACCGGTCACTACCGCGATAATGTCGTCGCCATCGCACGGCCCGCCTGAGCACCCGCACCCGACGCCCCGAACGGAAGGGAGGCGCGCATGACCTCCGCGGACGACCCCGACGACGAGACGCAGCTCAACGAGCGCTTCGTCCGGGGCGACGAGGATGCCCTCGCCGAGCTGTATCGGCGGTGGTCGCCGGTGGTGTTCACGCTCGCGTTGCGCTCCCTCGGCGATCGCGCCGACGCCGCCGACGTGACGCAGCGCACGTTCGTGTCGGCCTGGACGTCGAGAACGGGGTACGACCCGTCGAAGGCCCGCCTGAGCACGTGGCTGGTGACCATCGCCCGGCGCCGCATCGCCGACATGCACGAGTCGCGGGCCCGCATCCAGCGGCTGCAGGAGGAGATGATGCGCGTCACCTCTCCCGACGATCTCGTCAGCGCACCGGTCGACCTGTCGCAGTCCATCCTGATCGCGAACGAGATGCGGCAGCTGCGACCCGAGGCGCGCGAGGTCATGCGGCTGGCGTTCTTCGACGACCTGACGCACGAGGAGATCGCCCGGCGGCTGGACATGCCTCTGGGTACCGTGAAGAGCCACATCCGCCGGAGCCTCTCCCGTATGCGCGACCGATTGGAGGTCAACCGTGTCGCACCTTGACCCCGAGCAGCTCGCCCTGCTCGCGCTCGGCGAGCCGGTCGCCTCCGAGCGCGAGCGCGCGCACCTCGACCAGTGCCGGGCGTGCGCCGCCGAGATCGCCGACCTCGCCCACGCGGCGGGTGTCGCGCGGGCGACCGTCGCCGACGCGGAGCTGGAGTCGCCGCCCGCCGACGTGTGGGCGCGCATGCACGACGAGCTGGGCCTGCCGGAGCGGCTCCGGGCCGACCCTCTCCGCCCGGCGGAACCGACAGCGGGCGAGCCGCCCTCCGCCCCACGCCCACAGCGCAGAACCGCCGCCCGCTGGTGGGTGCTCGCCGCCGTCACGGTCCTCGTCGCCACCGTGGGCGTGAGCACGTGGACGGCGATCTCGGCCGCGCTCCGGCCGGTCACGGTCGCCACGGCGACGCTCGACCCGTTCCCCGACCACCCCGATGCGATCGGCACGGCAGAGGTGGACGAGGACCGCGACGGCGCGCGCACCCTCACGGTGTCGCTCGACGGCGAGGTCGGCTCGGAGGACTACCGGGAGGTCTGGCTCATCCGCAACGACGGGAAGGCGCTCATCAGCCTCGGCGTGCTCGACGCCGCGACCGGCGCATTCGCCATCCCCGCGAACGTCGACCTCGACGAGTACGACCTCGTCGACATCTCGTTCGAACCCGTCGACGGCGACCCGGCCCACTCGGGGAACTCCATCGTGCGCGGCACGCTCGACTTCAGCTGAGCGGAGCGCACGACGCCCGCGTCAAGGGCATGTCCCGAACGCCGAACGCCCCCTACGCTGAGGCCATGACCACACTCATCCTCACTGTCGCGGGTGCCGACCGCCCGGGACTCGTCGCGGCGGTCGCCGACGTCGTCGACGCCCACGGCGGCAACTGGGAGAACAGCTCGCTGGCCGAGCTCGCGGGAACGTTCGCGGGCGTGATCGAGGTGTCGGTGCCGACCGACCGCGCGGGCGACCTGGAGACCGCGCTCCGGGCGATCCAGGGTCAGGGGCTCCTGACGCTGTCGGTGCTCACCGGGACCCGCGGCGTGGCGGAGGAGGACGAGGAGCGGCTGCTGGTGATGCAGGTGCTCGGCAACGATCATCCCGGGATCGTGCGGGAGGTGTCGGCCGTGCTGAACGCGCACGCGCTGAGCATCGAGGAGCTGGCGACCGAGACCCGCGATGCGGCGATGGCGGGCGGGCGGCTGTTCGAGGCGTCGGTGATCGCGAAGGTGCCGCCGACGGTCGACCTCGACGCACTGCGGGCCGACCTGGAGCGACTCGCGACCGAGATCCAGGTCGACATCACCCTCGGCTGAGCGGACCCCGCCGGCGCGCACTCAGGCGGACGGCGTCTCCGCGGTCGGGACGTCGTCGAGCCCGGAGTACCGCCGCACCCAGTACTCGGTGTACGCGACGTGCGCGGATGCCGCGGCCGACGCGGCGACGGGATCGGCGGCGGCGAGGCCCCGCAGGATCGCGCGGTGCCCGGCGTCGGAGTGCACCTTGAGCTCCGCGGCATCGTCGGGCTCCGAGATGCGGTACGCCCGGGAGCGGGAGCGCAGCACGTCGATCAAGCTCGTGAGGGCCTCGTTGCCCGCGACCGCGGAGATGCGCATGTGGAACTCGTGGTCGAGGCGTGACTGCGCCTCGAAGTCGGTCGTGGCCTCGATCTCGTCCAGCACCGCGGCGAGCGCCGCCACGGTGTCCGCGTCGATGCGGGCGGCCGCGAGTGCGGCGGCATGGGGTTCGAGCACCCGGCGCAGCTCCGTCAACTCCAGCACTCCCGCCATGGGCAGCAGCCCGACGGTGAGGGACAGACTGCCGATGAGGTCGGCCGCGCGCAGCTCGCTGACGTAGCTGCCCGAGCCGTGGCGCGTCTCCAGCACGCCCAGCGCCGCGAGCGTGCGGATGGCCTCGCGCAGCGATCCGCGGGAGACGCCGAGCCGTTCGCACAGCTCCCCCTCGCTGGGCAGGCGGTCGCCGGGGCGCAGCGCACCGTCGGCGATCAGCGCCCGCAGGCCGTGCAACGCCGTGTCGAGTGCGCTCATCGTCATCCTCCCTGACACCCCCGCCCCTCGTGCAGTCTGTCGGAACCGCTCCACGCGACAAACTCGTATGACAACTATGTTTCATCTTCGCGGATTCGTAGCCAAAATCGGGGCCTTGTGGCAAAGTTGTGCAACAACTCGCCCCCACTCATCGATGAGGTCCGATGCCCGCTCCGCTGTTCCCCGCTCCGCTCACGCTGAACTCCGGCCTGCGAGCGCGCGACGCCTGGCCTCTCGACCCCGCGGTCGTGCACCTCAACCACGGGTCGTTCGGCGCGGTGCCGTCGGTCGTGGTCGCGCACCAGGACGCCCTGCGTCGCCGCGCCGACCTCAGCCCGGTCGAGTGGTTCCCCCGCATCGCCGAGCGCGTGCAGGACGCCAGGGAGCGCACCGCCCCGTTCGTCGGCGCCCGGGCGGACGACAGCGTCTTCGTGCCCAACGCCTCCGCCGCGGCGACCGTCGTGTACAACGCGCTGCGACTCGAGCACGGCGACGAGATCCTGGTGACGGATCAGGGCTACGGCGCGATCACCATGGGGGCGGAACGCCTCGCCCGCCGCTTCGGGGCGACCGTCCGCACCGTCGCCCTCCCGCTGCTCGCGCCCGACGACGAGATCGTGCAGCTGTTCGCCGACGCCCTCACCCCGCGCACCCGGCTGATCGTCGTCGACCAGATCACCTCGCCCACCGCCCGCCTGCTGCCCACGCGCCGCATCGCCGACCTCGCGGCCGAGCGCGGCGTGCGCACCCTCGTCGACGGCGCCCACGCCCCCGGCCTGATCGCCGACGCCGCCGCGGTCGCGGGCGGCGACTGGTGGTTCGGCAACCTGCACAAGTGGCCCTGCGCCCCCCGCGGCTCGGCCCTGCTCGTCACGGCAGCACCCGACCGCGACGAGCTGTGGCCGCTGATCGACTCGTGGGCCGCCCGCGAGCCCTACCCCGGGCGCTTCGACACCCAGGGCACGATCGACGCCACGACGTACCTGGCCACCCCCACCGCGATCGAGTTCATCGAGGCCGAGTTCGGGTGGGAGCACGCCCGCGCCGCGATGGCCGAGCGCGCCGACGCCGGGGCCGAGCTGATCGCCGAGGCGCTGCGCCCGTACGGCGACGAGGACCCGCTCACCCCGCTGCCCTCCCCCGTGCCGTCCATGCGCCTGATCCGCCTGCCGCTCGGGCTCGGCGCGACGCGCGAGGAGGCCGACGCGCTGCGCATGGACCTGCTCGACGAGGTCGGCGTGGAGACCGCCTTCACGAGCTTCCGCGGGGTCGGCTACTTCCGCCTCTCCGCGCACCTCTACACCGAGGCCTCCGACGTCGAGGCGTTCGTCGAGCGCTGCATCCCCGCGATCCTGCGCCGCGCCGGCATCCGCCCCGCCGACGCCCTCATCCTCCCCTGACCACCCGCACGACCCGACCCACCCGAAACACACCCACCCATCCCCCACCGAGAGGCACATCGTGAAGAACAAGATCTTGACGACCGCAGCGGGAGTCGGCACCGTCGCCGTCCTCGCACTCACCGGCTGCTCCGGAGGCTCCGGCTCGTCCGGCGGCGACGGAGACGTCACCCTCCAGATGGTCGAGAGCCTGACGAACCCGGCGCGCACCGAGCTCATCCGCGGGCTCCTCGACGAGTTCGAGAAGGAGAACCCCGACATCACGGTGAACCTGGTCTCGCCGCCCACCGAGCAGGCCGACCAGAAGATCCAGCAGATGCTCCAGTCCGGCAAGGGCGTCGACGTGCTCGAGGTGCGCGACATCACGGTCGGTCCGTTCGCCAACAACGGCTGGCTGTACGACCTCGGCCCCGACCTGAAGAAGTGGGACGGCTGGGACGCGCTGACCGACAACGCCAAGTCCGCCGGCGTCGCCGAGGACGGCAAGAGCTACTTCGTCCCGTACGGCTTCTACGGCCTGTCGCTGTTCTACCGCACCGACCTCGTGGAGAAGGCGGGCTTCGACGGCCCCCCGCACAGCTGGAAGGACCTGCTGGAGCAGGCGTCCGCCATCCAGGATCCGTCGAACAACATCTACGGCTACGCGTTCCGCGGCGGCCAGAACGCCAACAGCAACGTGGTCGCCGCGATCGAGGCGTACACGATCGACGGGCTCGACACGGAGGACGCGTTCCTCATGGAAGACGGCTCGACGATCTTCGCCGCTCCCGAGGCGCAGGATGCGGTCGACGACTACTTCGACCTGTTCAAGAAAGCCTCGCCGCCGTCCGCCGTCTCCTGGGGCTACCCCGAGATGGTCGCCGGTTTCACGAACGGCACCACGGCCTTCCTGCTGCAGGACCCCGAGGTGATCGCGACCGTGCAGGACTCCTCGCTCACCGAAGACCAGTGGGACACCGCTCCGCTGCTCGTCGGCCCGTCGGGCAAGGCCGCGCAACCGCTCGCCGTCGCCGGCTGGGGTGTCGCGAAGAACAGCGAGCACACCGAGGCGGCGGTGAAGCTGGTCGAGTTCCTGTCGTCGGCCGAGCCCGCGACCGAGTTCGCCCAGGCCAACAGCCTCGTGCCGATCATCGCCGCCGCAGCCGACGACGAGTTCTACTCCACGGGCCCCTGGACCAGCTACGTCACCATGACCGAGGACCCGGACACCTACGTCAACGTGCGCCAGCCGCGCGGCGTGAGCTGGTGGACCGAGTGGATCCAGAAGTCCGACCAGGACGTGCAGAGCGTGCTGCTCGGCACCATGTCGACGAAGGACCTGCTCGCCTCGTGGGATGCGTTCTGGACCGAGAAGTACGCCGCGGAGAAGGGCTGACCCGTGGCCCGCACCATCCGTGAAGGGGGCTCCGTCGGCACTGCCGGCGGGGCCTCCCCGGCACGCGGACGGCGTCGGCCGTTCCGCGGCCGTCACGCCCTGACGCTGCTGGCGTTCCTCGCCCCGGCGATCGTGTTCGTCTGCTGGTTCACCTACTGGCCCATGCTGCAGGGCGCCCGCATGGCGTTCCACGACTGGAACCTGTGGGACCTCACGTCGACCCCGTTCGTGGGCTTCGACAACTTCCTCGCCGTGTTCCGCGACCCGGCGTTCCCGACCGTGGCGTGGAACTCCGTGCTGTGGGTGGTCGGCTCGCTCGTGCCCCAGCTCGTCATCGGCTTCCTCATCGCGCTGGCCCTGCGCAAGCGGTTCCGCTTCCGCGGGCTCTACCAGGCGCTGGTGTTCTTCCCGTGGGCGGTGTCGGGCTTCCTCATCGGCATGCTGTTCCGCTGGATGTTCAACGCCGAGTTCGGCGTGGTCAACGACCTGCTCATGAAGGCCGGCCTCATCGACGCCCCGCTGCCCTGGCTGGCCGACCCGAAGCTGGCGATGTTCGCCGTCATCGTCGCGAACATCTGGTACGGCGTGACGTTCTTCGCGATCATGATCCTCGCGGCACTCCAGTCGGTGCCCGACGAGATGCTGGAGGCGGCGAGCCTCGACGGCGCCGGCAAGGTGCGGCAGCTGTTCTCGATCATCATCCCGTACATCTCGATGACGCTGCTGCTGACGATCCTGCTGCGCGTGATCTGGATCTTCAACTTCCCCGACATCATCTACGCGATGACGAACGGCGGCCCGGCCAACCAGACCCACATCATCACGACGTGGATGATCAACTACACGCAGCAGGGCAACTACGGCATCGCGAGCGCCATCGGGCTCATCGTCGTGGCGTTCCTCATGGTGTTCTGCGCCTTCTATCTGATGGCGATGCGGAGGGTGCAGCGATGACCATCACCTCGACCACCCGGACCGGTTCCTCGATCACCGAGACCCGTCGGATCACGGTGCCCGACCCGAAGGCCGCTCCGCGACCGAGGCCGCGGGTGACCGTCGGCGGTGTCGTGCGCGTGGTCGGGCTGGCCCTGTGGCTCCTGATCACGCTGTTCCCGCTGTACTGGATCACGCTCACCGCGTTCAAGTCGCCGGGGACCATCAACCGCTTCCCGATCGAGTACTGGCCGAGCGAGCCCTCGTTCGACAACTTCACGAGCCTGTTCGAGAAGAGCTCGTTCGGGGTCTTCCTGGCGAACTCGGCGATCGTGGCGGTGTCGGCCGGAGCCGTCGCGACGCTCATCGCCCTGCTCAGCGCCTACGTGCTCGCGCGCTTCGAGTTCCGCGGCAAGGGGGCGATCCTCATCGCGTTCCTGCTGACGCAGATGATCCCCGCGTTCATCGCCCTCGGCCCGCTGTACTCGATGATGACCGACCTGGGCCTCGTCGACACCAAGCCCGGACTCATCCTCGTCTACATCGCGATCTGCATCCCGTTCTCCACCGTGATGCTGCGCGGCTTCTTCGAGAACGTGCCCGACGCGCTGGAGGAGGCGGCGATGATCGACGGCTGCTCGCGCCTGGGGGCCCTGTTCCGGGTGCTGGTGCCGGTCATGACGCCCGGCATCATCGCGGCGTTCATCTTCAACTTCGTCAACTGCTGGAACGAGCTGTTCCTGTCGGTCGTGCTGATGAACACCGACGCGAACCGCACCGTGCCCTCGGCGCTGAACGGCTTCATCTCCACGTTCAACATCGACTGGGGCTCCATGTCGGCCGCGGCCGTGCTGACGATCCTGCCGACCATGGTGATGTTCGCCCTCGCCAGCCGCTGGATCGTGCAGGGCCTGACGGCCGGCGCCGTGAAGGAGTAGCCCGCGCGCGGACGAAGGCCCCCTCTCGCCCATCGCGGGAGGGGGCCTTCGCCTGCCCCGGTCAGACCAGGCGGGACTTCGGGGACACGGAGTACGTGTGCTCGGCGTCGCGGTTCACCGTGTCGCCCAGGGCCTCGTCGATCGCGGACAGCGTGTCGGCGTCGAGCGTCACGCCCGAGGCCTTGACGGTGTCGGCGAGCTGCTCGGGCCGGGAGGCGCCCACCAGGGCCGCCGCGACGTTGGGGTTCTGCAGCACCCACGCGATCGCGAGCTGCGGCATCGTGAGCCCCGCCTGCTCGGCGATCGGCTTGAGACGCTGCACCGCGGTGAGGATGTCGTCCTGCAGGAAGCTCTGGATGAACCCGGCCCCGGAGTTCTGATCGGTCGCGCGCGAGCCCTCCGGCACCGGCTGCCCCGGCAGGTACTTGCCGCTGAGCACACCCTGCGCCATCGGCGACCACACGATCTGCGAGATGCCCAGCTCCTCCGACGCGGGCACGACCTTGCCCTCGATCACGCGCCACAGCATCGAGTACTGCGGCTGGTTCGAGATGAGCTGGATGCCGAGCTGCGTCGCCAGCGCGTGACCCTCGCGCAGCTGCTCGGCCGTCCACTCCGAGACGCCGATGTAGAGCGCCTTGCCCTGCCGCACGACGTCGGCGAACGCCTGGAACGTCTCCTCCAGCGGGGTCTCGTAGTCGAAGCGGTGCGCCTGGTACAGGTCGACGTAGTCGGTGCCGAGGCGCTTCAGCGAGCCGTTGATCGACTCCATGATGTGCTTGCGGCTCAGGCCGGTGTCGTTCGGGCCCTTCGGGCCGGTCGGGAAGTAGACCTTCGTGAAGATCTCGAGCCCTTCGCGGCGCTGGCCCTCGAGCGCCTTGCCGAGCACGACCTCGGCCGCCGTGTTGGCGTAGGTGTCGGCGGTGTCGAACGTGGTGATGCCGGCGTCGAGCGCCGCATGGACGGTCTTGACGGCCGCGTCGTCTTCGACCTGCGAGGCGTGCGTGACCCAGTTGCCGTAGGTGATCTCCGAGACCTTGAGACCACTGTTGCCGAGATAGCGATAGTTGACCATGGATCAACGCTAGTCCCGGCGGCGGACGCTCAGGCCGGTCGGCCGAGGGATTCCCGATACTCGCCCCACGCCGCGCCCAGGCGGCGCACCCCTTCCGTGAGCACGTCATCGGGCGCCGTGAAGGGCAGGCGCACGTGGTCGTCGGGGGCCGTGGGGGACGCGGCGAAGGCGGCGGTGCCGGCGATCGAGACGCCGTGGGTCGCCGCGACGCGGGCGAGAACCGACGCGGACCCCCGGGGCAGCGCGGCCCACAGCGCCAGTCCGCCCCGCGGCGCCACGTACGTCCAGTCGGGCAGGTGCTCGGCCATCAGGTGCTCCAGCAGCCGCAGCCGCTCCCGATGCACGCGGCTGTTGGCCCGCCGCAGCTCGTCGGCGTGCGCGATGAGGTCGAGCGCGAGCAGCTGACCGGGCACGCTCGTGGACTGGTCGGCGAGCTGCCGGGCGCCGCGCAGACGCCGCACCAGCACCGGGTCGGCACGCAGCCACCCGATCCGCAGCCCCGCCCAGGCCCACTTCGACACCGACTCGACGACCATCACGGGGGCGTCCTGCCGCTCCGAGGCCAGCGTGGGCGGCACGACCCCGTCGAACGAGATCCCCGCGACGACGCGGTCCTCGATCACCGGCACACCGTACTGCGCGGCGAGCTCGGCCACGCGGTGCCGGGCCGCGGCGGGCAGGCGCGTGCCCGTGGGGTTCTGGTGGTGGGGGTTGAGCGCCACCAGCACGGGGCGCAGCCGGGCCATCGCCTGCTCCAGCGCGACCACGTCGAGGCCGTCCGCGCCCATCGGCACCCCCTGCACGGTGCCGCCGCGCAGCCCCACGCTGTCGGTCACCCCGGGCCAGGTGATCTCCTCCGCGAGCACGATGTCGCCCGGCTCGACGAGCGCGTTCACCACGAGGCTGATCGCCTGCTGCGCGCCGTGCGTCACCAGGATCTGCTCGGGCGTGGTGGGCGTCCCCTCCGCGCGGTACATCTCGGCGATCAGCTCGCGCAGCACCGGGAGCCCTGCGGGGTCGGTCTCGGGCAGCAGCGCGAGGTCGAGACGCGGCTGATGGTCGCGGATCAGCTGCACGCCGAGCTCCGGGATCTGCGGCACCGTGCGCAGCAGGTCGATCGTGTTCGGCACCGCGGAGAACAGGGCCTCGCCGCGACCGGGACGCGCAGGGGCGGTGGGGGCACCCGTCCCCGCCACGCGGGTGCCGCTCCCCTGGCGGCGCTCCACGAGCTCCTGCTCCGCGAGCACGGCGTAGGCGGAGACGACCGTGCCGCGCGACACCGACACCGCGGACGCCAGGGAGCGCTCGGCCGGCAGCCGGTCGCCCGCGCGGAGCTCGCCGCCCGCGATCAGCGCCGAGATGCCGCGCGCGAGCCGGGTCGCCAGCGTTCCGTCGCCGTGGGTCCAGCGGCCGAGCCGAGCGGCCAGCCCCTCGGTCGACACCTCGCCCGCTCGCACCAGCGGAGTCGCGCGATCCCGGGCCGATCCGTGGTCCATCGGCGCCGCATTGGCCCTGTCATCCGTGTCCATGTGACCCGATTCTGGACCAATGGACACCTCCACCACCACTCTCACGCCGGATCTGGGGCCAATCCCCGCGGATTGGACCATCGACCGGTTGCTCGCTCACCTCGCCGACGACCGTGCGCTCGACGACCCCGCGCTGGTCGGCCCCCTGCGCCGCCTCGACGCCGCGATCACGGGGAGCGACGACGGGCGGCCACTCGCCGCGATCGTGCTCGTCCGCTCCCTGGTCCTCGCCGTCGCCGCGACGCCGGCCCTCCGCGCGCGGACCCTGCACGACGTGCTCACGTCCGCCCGCGCGCGCGGTGCCGGGGTGCCGCGCGACACCCGGGCCCCGCACGTCGCCCCTGCGCAACGCCCCGCCGCTGCCGCGGACACGGGCACCGCGGGGCCGTTCACGGCACCGGGCTCCCCCGCCGGCGCACGGACCCCCGTGCGGGACGCGGATCCCTCAGCCACCGCGGGACGCGCGAGCGGGCGCGAGCGTCAGGTGGCCTGAGCGCCCGGGGTCGTGACGATATCGGCGCGGTCGCGGAAGCCCTCGGCCGTCACCCGGTCGAGCGCCACCTGCTTGCGGATCGCGACGGCCTTCTCGTACAGGCTCGGGTCGCCGTAGCTCGTGAGCACCTTCACCAGCACCGGCAGCAGCTCGATCATGAAGAACAGCGCGGCGATCAGGATGTGCGCCCACAGGATGGCCGGCTCCTTCTCGCTGAGCCGGTTGAGTCCGCTGATCTGGCTGAGCAGCCCCACCGCACCCGCGTTGCCCTGCGCGACCGCATCCGCGCGGGCGTTGTACGCGGCGAGCGCCTGGTCATACGTCTCGCGCGCGGCCGGAAGCTCGTCCTTCGCCTGCTGGCGGTTCTGCGTCTCGGAGGTCGAGGTGTTCTCCTTGGCGGCGGTGCCGGCGGCCGCGAGCTCGTCGTTGGCCGTGCGCAGCTGGGCGGCCAGCGCGTCGTAGGTCTGCTGCGCCTCGGCGAGCTGGGCCTGCGCGGCCTGCGAGCTCGCGCCCTCGCCATTCACCCCGGTGCACCCGGGGACGGTACCAGCGCCCTCGCCCGTCAGCTCGCACTGGTAGAGCACGCGCGCCTGGTCGATCACGGCCTGCTGCGCGGTCATCTTCGCGGTGAGGTCGTCGACCGTGGCCTGCGCGGCCGACTCGCTGGCGGACGACGAGTCGGTGCCCGCGACGATCCCGGTCGCCGCCTGGTTCTCCAGCTCCGAGACCCGCTCGGAGGCGGCATCGAGGGCCTTGCGCTCCGGGCCCGATTCGAGCGCCTCCTGATCGGACTGCGCCTGGACGATATTGGTCGCGGCGACCTCGCGAGAGATGTCGTTGTGGAAGATCTGCAGCACGAGCGGCTCCGCCACGACGAAGCCGATGATGGCCGCCATGATCACCCGCGGGATCGCCAGCCCGATGAGCTTCCACACGTTCCTGGTCGAGGTCATGGTCGAGGTGAGGAACCGGTCGAGGTTGAAGATGATGAGCGCCCACACCACCGCGAGCGGCACCGCGAGCCAGATCGCGGCCTGCACACCCGTGGTCAGCGCGAACAGCATCGAGATCGCGGACACGAGTGCGGTGCCGGCGAGCACGAAGAACATCTGCACGAAGCGGGGCGTCTCGCCGGGCACGCGGTCGAGGATCTCGCCCTCCGCGCCGCCGAGGATCGCGAGGGCGCGGAGTCGCTCGGCGGCCGTGCGGCGACGGCGGGGCGGCCGGGCGCGACGCGCGCGGGCCGGCTGCTCCTCGGTTGCGGCATCGGCGTCGGCGTCCTCCGTCGTCCGCGCGGACTCGGCACGCTCCGGAGCGTCGACGAAGGGGTCGGGGTCGGGTCCCGTCGGCTCGAACTCGCGCAGGAAGTCGAGGTCATCCGTCTCGGCGTTCGGGTCGCCGTCGAGGATGATCCGACCCTGCGAGTCGAAGCGACCCGGGCGATGGGCGGAATAGGGCATCCGGACAGGGTACGAAGCCCGCCTTGGAGTCGCTCTCAGGAAAGCCCTGATCAGGCCATCGCGGCGGCGGCGGCCTCGTCCTCGGTGGTGGCGACGAGCTGACCGCACGCCCCGTCGATCTCCTTGCCGCGGGTGTCGCGGAGGGTGGTCGGGATGCCGGCGTCGTTGAGGCGGCGCACGAACTCGTCGGTCACGTCACGCTCGGACGAGGTCCAGATCGATCCGGGCGTCGGGTTCAGCGGGATCGGGTTGACGTGCACCCAGCCGCGACCGCGCTGGTTGAGCTTCTCGGCCAGCAGGTCGGCGCGCCAGGCGTGGTCGTTCATGTCCTTGATGAGCGCGTACTCGATCGACACGCGGCGGCCGGTCTTGGCGTAGTAGTCGTAGGCGGCGTCGAGGGCCTCATCGACCTTCCACCGCGAGTTCACCGGGATGAGCTCGTCGCGCAGGTGGTCGTCGGGCGCGTGCAGCGACAGCGCGAAGGTGACCGGGATGTTCTCGTCGGCGAGCTTCCTGATCGCGGGCACGAGGCCGACCGTGGAGACCGTGATGCCGCGGGCGCTCATGCCCAGGCCGTCGGGCTGCGGCGCGACCATGATGCGCACCGCATCCATCACGCGCTTGTAGTTCGCGAGAGGCTCGCCCATGCCCATGAAGACGATGTTCGACACGCGCTCCATCGAGTGGTCGTCGCGCTTCTTGCCGCCCAGCTCGCCGTTCGCGATCGCCCGGTTGGCCCGCACGATCTGCTCGATGATCTCGGCGGTCGACATGTTGCGGGTCAGCCCGGCCTGGCCGGTCGCGCAGAACGGGCAGTTCATGCCGCAGCCGGCCTGGCTCGACACGCACAGGGTGATGCGGCCGGGGTAGCGCATGAGCACCGACTCGACGAGCGCGCCGTCGTGCAGGCGCCACAGGAACTTGATCGTGTCGCCACGGTCGGTCTCCAGCCGGCGCACCTCGGTCATCAGCGGCGGGAGCATGCCCGCGACCAGCTCGTCGCGGATCCCGGCGGGGAGGTCGGTCATCTCGGCCGGGTCGGACGTGTAGTGGCGGAAGTAGTGGGTGGCGAGCTGCTTGGCGCGGAAGCCGGGCAGCCCGAGCTCCTTCACCTTCGAGATGCGCTCGGCCGGGGTGAGGTCGGCCAGGTGCACCGGCGGCTTGCCGCGCTTGGGGCTCGCGAACTGCAGCAGCGGACGGCCCTCGGCGTCTTTCTTCTGCGTCCAGCCCTCGGTCGCCGGGCGCACCTGGGGGGCACGGGTCTCACGGATCGCCCCCGAGCGGGACGACGCGGGCGCTGCCTGGGGGCGCGTCTCGCGCGTGCGGGGGTTCTCAGTCATCCTTCCAGGATACCGGGGGCCGGGTGGGAGGCGGCTGGGCCGGATCAGCCGAGCAGCGGGCGCTGCGCCGTGCGCTGCTGCTCGTACTCCGCGCGGGCCCGCCGGGCGCTGTCGGTCGACGCGACCTCGGCGACCGGCACGTCCCACCAGCCCTCGCCGTCCGGCGCGTAGACCGTGGGGTCGCTCTCCACGTGGATCACGGTCGTGCGCTCCGCCGCCTTCGCCGCGCGCACCGCCGCCCGCAGGTCCTCGATCGCGGAGGGACCGGGGGCGACCTCGATCACGTCGACGCCGTAGCTGCGCGCGTTCATGGCGAGGTCTACCGGCAGCACGTCGCCGTGCTGGAAGCTGCGGGCCTGCGCGTCGTACCGGCGGTACTTGGTGCCGAAGCGCTCCGTCCCGACCGTCTCGGACAGGTGCCCGATCGACGCGAAGCCCTGGTTCTGGATGAGCACCACGATGAGCTTGATGCCCTCCGCCACCGCCGTCGCGAGCTCCGAGCTGAGCATGAGGTAGGAGCCGTCGCCGACCATCACCACCACGTCGCGGTCGTCGCCCGCCGCCTCCAGGCCGCGCTTGACGCCCAGCCCGCCCGCGATCTCGTAGCCCATCGTGGAGAAGGCGTACTCCACGTGGTAGCCGAGCGGGTCGCTGACGCGCCACAGCTTGTGCAGGTCGCCGGGCAGCGAGCCCGCGGCCTGCACGATCACATCCCGGTCCGCGACCTCGGCCCGCACCGCCCCGATGATCTCGGGCTGCCCCGGCAGCTCGCGGCCGGTCGGGGCGAGGGCGGCGTCGACCGTCGCGTCCCACTCCCGCTTCTGCGCGGCGGCCTCGTCGGCGAGCTCCGTGCGCACGCGGGTGCCGCGCAGCTCGGCGGTCAGCGCCTCCAGCGCCTCCCGGGCGTCGGCGATCACCGGCAGCTGCGTGCCGTGCTTGTAGGCGTCGAACGGGGCGACGTTCACGTTCACGAACACCGCGTCGGGGTGCTGGAAGGCCGACCTCGACGCCGTCGTGAAGTCGCTGTACCGCGTTCCGACGCCGATGATCACGTCGGCCTGGGCCGCGAGCCGGTTCGCGGCCGTGGAGCCGGTGGCGCCGACCCCGCCCAGGTACTGCGGGTGATCCCACGGCAGCACGCCGCCGCCCGCCTGGGTCGTGCCGACGGGGATGCCGGTCGCCTCGACGAAGTCGCGCAGCGCGCCCTCCGCCTCGGAGTACAGCACACCGCCGCCCGCGATGAGGAACGGCCGCCGCGCTCCGCGGATCGCGGCGACCGCCCTGGCCAGGGGTCCGCGCTCGGGCAGCGGCCGGCGCACGTGCCACTCCCGCTCCTGCAGGAACTCGACCGGCACGTCCAGCGCCTCGGCCTGCACGTCTTCCGGCAGCGCGATCGTCACGGCCCCGGTCTCGGCCGGATCCGTGAGCACCCGCAGCGCGGCGAGCGCCACGGAGAACAGCTGCTCCGGCCGCTGCACCCGGTCGAAGAACACCGACACCGGGCGGAAGGCGTCGTTGACCGTGAGCCCGATGTCGTGCGGTCGCTCCAGCTGCTGCAGCACCGGGTCGGCGACGCGCGTGGCGAAGGTGTCGCTGGGGAGCAGCAGCGCGGGCAGGCGGTTGGTGGTCGCCAGGGCCGCACCGGTGAGCATGTTCGTGGCGCCGGGGCCCACCGAGGCCGTGCTGGCGAACGTCGCGCGGCGGCGGTGCATCCGTGCGAACCCGACGGCCTGGTGCACCATCGCCTGCTCGTTGCGCGCCTGGTGGTACGGCATCAGCTCCGGCTGCTCGAGGTGGTACTGCTGCAGCGCCTGCCCGAGACCGGCGACGTTGCCGTGCCCGAAGATGCCGAACATGCCGGGGATCGTGCGCTCGCGGTGCTCGCCGTCGACCGTCCACTGCTGCGCCAGGAACTCCACCAGCGCCTGGCCGACCGTCATCCGCCTCGTCCGCATCACTGCGCTCCTTCTGCTCGATAGGGAAGCCGCGGGTCGATGTCCTGCCCGCTCCAGCTGTCGCGCACCCACGCGTGCGCGGGGTCGTCGGTGATGAGCCACGAGCGCTCCGGGTCGGGACCGGCCATCACGTTCAGGTAGTAGAGGTCGTAGCCGGGGGCGGCGACCGCTGGCCCGTGATAGCCGTAGGGCACGAGCGCGACATCGCCCGTGCGCACCATCGCCGAGACGTCGATGTCGCCCGCGTCCGAGGAGTAGGTGGCGAACATCCCGAACGCCGCGTCGGCCGACGCCGCCCGCCCGCCGTCACGCGTGGGCGCGGCCTCGAAGTAGTAGATCTCCTCCAGGCGCGACTCCCGCCCCGGCACATGGGCGTCGTGCTTGTGCGGCGGGTACGACGACCAGTTCTCCGCGGGAGTGAGCACCTCGCACACGATCAGGCGCTCCGCGTCGAGGGTCGCCGGGGTGCCGAAGTTGTGCACCTGCCGGCTCGACCGCCCCGCCCCGCGCAGCTCGACCGGGGTCTCATCGGCGCGGAGGTGCCGGGTGGGATGCACGACCGTCGTCGGGGCGGAGGCCACCGCGACCCGTCCGGTCCCGCGGATCACCGCGGTCGCGGCGCACGAGAGGTACAGCACGTCGGTGGGACCGTGGAACACGGAGGTCCGTCCGGCGAGGGTCGTCTCCGTCGTCGCGCCGCCCTCGGTGTGCGTCACCGTGAAGGAGCCCGCGAGCGGGACGACGATGCGCTCGACCCCGGACTCGGCGAGCGCGAGGCTCTCCCCGTCCGCGAGCACGCCCACGCGCAGGCCCGTGTGCGCCCACCCCGGCAGCGCCTCGTCGACCACGCTCTCCCAGCCGTCGCGGCCGAGGGCACCGCGCGGGTGGAACCACGGATCGTTCGCGGTCATGGCGCCTCCTGTCGGTGTCGATCGGATGGTCGGTGTCGTCAGCGGTTCTGCGGGAAGCCGAGGTCGATGCCGCCGTGGGTGGCGGGGTCGAGCCAGCGGCTGGTGACGGCCTTCTCGCGGGTGAAGAAGTCGAACCCGTGCACACCGTACGCCTTGGCGTCGCCGAACAGCGACGCCTTCCACCCGCCGAACGAGTGGTAGGCGACGGGTACCGGGATGGGCACGTTGATGCCGATCATGCCCACCTGCACCTCGTGCTGGAAGCGGCGGGCCGCTCCCCCGTCGTTCGTGAAGATCGCGGTGCCGTTGCCGAAGCGCCCGGAGTTGATCAGGTCGACGCCCTCCTGGAACGTCTCGACCCGCACGACCGAGAGCACCGGGCCGAAGATCTCCTCCGTGTAGGCGCGGGAGTCGGTGGGGATGTCGTCGATCAGGGTGGGGCCGAAGAAGAAGCCGTCCTCGCGCCCGTCCACCGTCAGGCCACGGCCGTCCACCACGATGCGGGCGCCGTCGGCCTCCGCGATGTCGACGTAGCCGGAGACCTTCGCCCGGTGCTCCGCGCTGATCAGCGGGCCCATGTCGGGCTCGCCGGTGCCGTCGCCCGCGCCGTCGCCCACCCGCAGCGTCGCGATCCGCTCGGTGATCTTCGCGATCAGCTCGTCCGCGACGGGATCCACCGCCAGCACGACCGACACGGCCATGCAGCGCTCGCCCGCGGCACCGAAGCCCGCGTTCACGGCCTGATCCGCGACCAGGTCGAGGTCGGCGTCCGGCAGCACCAGCATGTGGTTCTTCGCACCGCCGAGGGCCTGCACGCGCTTGCCGGTGCGCGACGCCGTCTCGTAGATGTACTGCGCGATGGGCGTCGATCCCACGAACGAGATCGACTGCACGGTGTCGCTGTGCAGCAGCCCGTCGACCGCCTGCTTGTCACCCTGCAGGACCGTGAACACCCCGGCGGGCAGCCCCGCCTCGGCCCACAGCTCGGCCAGCCACAGCGCGGCGGACGGGTCCTTCTCGCTCGGCTTGAGGACCACCGCGTTGCCCGCCGCGATCGCCACGGGGAAGAACCACATCGGCACCATCGCCGGGAAGTTGAACGGCGAGATGATGCCCACGACACCCAGCGGCTGCTTGAGCGAGTACACGTCGATCCCGGTCGAGGCGTTCTCCGAGTAGGCGCCCTTGATCAGGTGCGGGAACCCGGTCGCCAGCTCCACGACCTCCTGGCCGCGCAGGATCTCGCCCATCGCGTCGGAGAGCACCTTGCCGTGCTCGGCGGTGATGATCGCGGCGAGCTCGCCCTTGCGGGCGTTCAGCAGCTCCCGGAACGCGAACAGCACGCCCTGCCGCTTCGCGATCGACCACGTGCTCCACTCCGCGAAACCGCGCTCCGCGGACGCGAGGGCCGCGGCGATCTCGGCTTCGTCGGCGAGCGCGACCCTGGCGGTCTCGGCGCCCGTGGCGGGGTTGAACACGGGGGCGGTCCGCCCGCTGGTCGAGGCGTGCGGGGCACCGTCGATCCAGTGGCCGATGACGGGGGTGTCGGAGCTCATGCGGGTCCTTCGGGATCAGGCCGACAGGCCGGGGTGGACGAGGGAGGCGGCGACGTCGATGGCCGCGGCCACGTCGATGTCGGCGGAGTACAGCAGCGTGCGGCCGACCGTGAGGCCGCGCACGCCGGGGAGCGACAGGGCGTCCTCCCACGAGGAGAACGTGTCGTCGGGGTCGGCACCCGCGTCGCCGCCGAGCAGCAGCACGGGCAGGGTGGTCGCGGCGAGCACGCGCTCCATGTCGTCGACCACGGGCAGCTTGAGCCACGTGCTCGCGCTGCTGGCGCCCAGACCGCTCGCGATGGCGATCGACAGCATCACGGCGTCGGGGCTGAGGTCGTTGACGATACGGCCGTCGACGCGGCGGCTCAGGAACGGCTCGAGCATGATCGGCAGGTCGGCGCGGGCCGCCGCGGTCACCGCGTCGGCCGTGGAGGCCAGGGTCGGCGCCGTGCCGTCGTCGTCGAGGTTCACGCGCAGCAGCGCCTTGGCGAAGTCGATGCCCGAGTCCACCATCGCCGGCACGTCGTACCCGGTGTAGCGGTCGTCCATCTCGAAGCTCGCACCCCGCAGCCCGCCGCGGTTCATCGAGCCGACCACGATCTTGTCGTCGAGCAGGCCGAGCACGGCCAGGTCATCGATGATGTCGGGCGTGCCGAGCACCCCGTCGACGCCCGGGTGGCGCAGCGCGATCGCGAGCCGGTCGAGCAGCTCGTAGCGGTCGGCCATGGCGTAGGGCTCCGCGCCCACCGCGAGGGCTCCGCGTGCGGGATGGTCGGCCGCGATGATGAACAGCCGTCCGTCGCCGCGGATGATGTCGCGGCGACGACGCGCGGCCAGCAGCTCGCGGATCGCCCGGGGGGACTCGGCCCGCACGGTGCGCAGTCGCTCGAAGTCCTCTTGCGTCAGTGCTGTCATGTCACGCATCTCCGTTCACGACCTCCGCGATCTCGCGCTCGGTCGGCATCGCCGTGGAGCACTCGCGGCGGCCGGCGACGATGCCGCCCGCCACGTTGGCCCACGTCAGGGTCTTCTCCAGCGGCCACCCGGCGAGCAGCCCGTGGCACAGCGCACCGCCGAACGCGTCGCCCGCCCCGAGGCCGTTGACCACGGCGACCTGTCGCGCCGGGATCTCGACGCGCTCCGTGGCGGTCTTGGCGAGCACGCCGCGGGGGCCCTGCTTCACGATCGCGAGCTCCACGCCGCGGTCGAGCAGGGCGTCGGCGGCGCGCTCGGGATCGGTCTCGCCGACCGCGACCTCGCACTCCTCGCGGTTGCCGACGGCGACCGTGGCGAAGCCCAGCGCCCGCTGGACCCACGGGCGTGCGGCCTCGGCCGACTCCCAGAACATCGGGCGGTAGTCGAGGTCGAACACGGTGTGCGCCCGGCGGCCGCGCTGTTCCAGCAGCTCCAGGTGGGTCGTGCGGCTGGGGTCCTCGCTGAGGCCGGTCGCGGTGAACCACACCAGGGCCGTGTCGCGCACGGTGTCGGCGTCGACGTCGTCCGGCCGGAGCTGGAGGTCGGGCGCCGACGGCTCGCGGTAGAAGTACAGCGGGAAGTCGTCGGGCGGGAAGATCTCGCAGAACGTGATCGGGGTCTTGTAGTCGGGGTCGGTGGCGACGAACCGGCTCGACACCCCGAGGCGCTCCAGCTCGTCGCGCAGGTACTGCCCGAACGGGTCGTCGCCCACACGGGAGAACAGCGCGGTGTCGTGGCCGTACCGGGCGGCGGCGACCGCGACGTTGGCGGCGCTGCCGCCGAGGTACTTGCCGAAGCTCGTGACCTCGCCGAGCCCCACGCCGTCCTGCAGCGGGTACAGGTCGACGCCGAGGCGTCCGATGCTGAGGATCTCGGTCGCCCGTGGTCGCTGGCTCATCGCCCCGCCTCCTCTCGCTGCATTTGTCCTAACATTAGCACTATTGCGCTCCCACCCGTGCGGCCGTCACCGGATCGCGCGCCGCAGGCTGACCACGCCGCCGCCCGCCACTCGCGCACCGCGGGTGTCCAGCGCGTCCTCCTGCACCTCACCGCGCAGATCGGTACGCGCCCACGCACCCTCGGCCGCGAACGCCAGGTCGCGCTCGCCGTCGAGGTAGTTCACGAAGCGCAGCTCGGCCTCGTCGTCCACGCGTCGCGCCGACTCGAGCACCACGTCACCCGACAGCTCCGCACGGAACGCGGGCTCCGGCAGCGGCCCGTCCGTCTCTCCGGTGCCCCGCACCACGAGCGGCTCGTGCCGGAACAGGTCGGACGCCCGCACCGCCGTCGCATCGTCGGCACCGACCAGGATCGCCAGCTCGGTGTGCACCGGCACCCCGAGGTACTGCGCGCCGGGCACCGGGATCTCGGAGCCGGCCGGCTCATCGCGCAGCGGGTGCAGGTTCACGCTCATCATCCCCACCGAGCGGGACAGCGTCACCGCGAGGGCGTCCTGCTCCCCCGCGGTCGAGACGAGCTCGTACTCCGACAGCTTCTGCACCAGCACCGCCGTCGAGCCCGCCGCGGCGAACCGGTACGCGGGATAGGTCGGCAGCGGGAACTCGCCCCAGCCGCCCTCGGCCTCGCGCCCGCGCACCGTGAGCCCGTACTGACCGGCGCTGCGCGACGACTCCAGCCCCGCGGCCCCGGTGGGCACGAGCACCCGCAGCCGGTGGTCGGACGCGGTGTTGACGTAGTCGATGCCCACCCGGAGGAAGCCCTCGCCCTCGCGCAGCTCGACCGTGGTCTCGGTCACCAGCGGCACGGTCGCGGCGCTGCGACGACGGTCGGCGTCCAGGCGCTCCGGCAGGTCGTACACCCGGCGGATGCGCAGTCGCCCGCGCAGCGGCCCCTCCTCGACCACCGTCACCTCGACCGATGCCGGGGCGGTCACGGCGGAGGCGGGGTCGACCGGTCCGTAGTTGTACGAGTCGCCGCAGTCGCCCTCGTCGACCAGGGCCAGGGCACCGTCGATCGCGGTGCCGTCCGCGCCGTCGATGCGCACCGTTCCGTCGGGGTTCACGGTCGCGGTCAGCGCCGCGTTCGACAGCGAGGTCGCGGTCACCCGCACGGGGTCGAGGGGCGCGGGGGCCGAGGTCTCCGACACGGCCGCCAGCGCGACACCGCCGAGGTCGACCGCGAGCAGCGCCCGGTGCCGCGGATCCGCGATGGTCTCCACGTGCCACAGGTCCTCGCCGGCGGCATCGGCGGCCACGCGCTCCTCCAGCTCGACCGTGAACGCGGCCAGATCCCACACCCCGCGGGGGCTCTCGGCCACCTCGAAGCGCAGCGACCGCTCGCCCCACGCGTAGCCGTTGATCTGCTGCCCGAACAGCTCGCGCCCGTGGATGCGCCGCAGGAGCTTGGGCAGGTCGGCCGTGCGCAACTGCTCGTCGCCCAGCACCGTGGGCAGCGGGTCGAGCACCTGCACGCCGGGGGCGAGGGCGGCGGGCTCCACACCGTGCAGCGTGACCTCCGCCTGCGCGCGCCGGGCGAAGCCGGACGGGTTGAACACCAGGTGCTGGGCGGGGCTCACCGACACCGCCAGGTCGCGCAGCACGCTGTCGATCACGCCGCGGGCGATGTGCCCGGCCGTGTGGATGCGGGTGCCCACCTGCTCCGCGGTGCTGTCGACGCCGCAGCCGGTGACCGAGTCGTGCGCGGTGCTCTCCACGAGGCGGTACCACGCCGTGTCGAAGAACGAACGGTGGTCGCGCGTGCCGTACAGCAGGTCGAGCCGTTCGGCCGCGGCGAGGGCCTGCTCCGAGCGGGCCATCTCGCGCTTGAGGTTCGTGCGGATCGAGAAGACGCCGGGCAGCAGGTTGCCGCGGGCGTGCGAGCGCATCTCCCCGCGCACCTGGGGCAGCGCGGCGAGCGCGTCCGCATCGGTCGCGTAGCGCGCGAGGTGCTCGTCGAGCGTCGCGATCGACAGGCGGGGCTCACCGCCGGCCGCGTCGTAGTCGCGGATCACCTCGGCCAGGTCCTCCGGGGGCGCGGAGTGGTCGGTGCCGAGCATCGCCAGCACGGGGTCGTCGCCGTACCACGACGCGGTGCGGGCGGCGTAGTCGGGGGCGAGCGCGGGGAGCTGACCGGGCAGGGCGAACATGTCGAGGCCGTTGCCGTAGCCGTCGAACAGGTACTCGCAGCGCACCGCGTCGCCGTTGGGCGCGACCCAGGAGAACGCGTGCTCCTGCACGTCACCGGGCACGCCGCGCCACAGGGCGCTGTGCCGGATGCCGAAGCCCGCCAGGATCTGCGGCATCTGCGCCGCGTGGCCGAACATGTCGGGCAGGTAGCCGACGGGCATGGTGCGGCCGAGGCGGGCGCTCGCGCCGCGGCCGAGCTCCAGGTTGCGCACGATGGTCTCGCCGTCGCAGCCGAACTCGTCGAGCAGGATCAGGAAGGGGCCGATGCTCAGCTGCCCGCTCTCGACGAGTGCCACCACGCGGTCGCGCATGTCGGGGCGCATCTCCAGGTAGTCCTCGATGGCCGCGGCCTGCCCGTCGAGCGTGAACCGGTACGACGGCTCCGCCTCGAGGATGCCGATCAGGCGGTCGAGCATGTGCACGAGCCGCAGGCGGAACACGTCGTGCGGCTCGTACCACTCGCGGTCCCAGTGGGTGTGGGGGACGACGACGATCTCACTGCTCACGGGCGGGGACTCCTGTATCTCGGGGGGTTCGGGCGGCGCTCAGGCGCACAGGGCGGCGATGCTGCGGTCGGGGTGCAGCAGGTAGTACGGGCCGGCGGCGGGATCGCCGGAGAAGGAGGCGCGGTCGCCGTGCACGGCACGACGCTCGCCCGCACCGTCGACGAGGATGAGCCCGTCGGCGTCGATCGCGAGCAGGTCGCCGTCCACGCGCAGCAGCACGGGCGCGGTGAACAGCTCGGGCACGGTGAGGCCGTCGCGCACGGCGACGCCGCCCATGATCGCGGTGCGGCCGGCGGCGACCCCGGCGAGGATCGCCTCGGCCGAGTCGTCCTCCGCCGCGACCCACGTGGTGGGCGTGCCCGGGCCGACACCCTGACTCCGCATGTGGAAGTCGGCGCCTCCCAGCAGCACGGCCCCCTTGTCCCAGCGCTCGTGGAACGCGAGGGGCGAGGTGGCGATCAGCTCGCGGTACCAGGTGGAGTGCCACAGCTCGATCGCCCGGGGCGTGCGCTCCAGCGGGTGCAGCCACGAGCAGTCGCCCGAGATCGGGTGGTTCACGCTGAGGACACCGCCACGGCGCTCGACCTCGTCGACCCACTCCTGCGCCGGACGGCGGAAGTCGATCCAGCCGATGTCGCCGAACGCGTTCGCGTGACCGCGGTGAGTCGTGACCTCCTGGCCGGGCAGCAGCGTGATGCCCTGCTGCGCACCCACGACCGGGAGGTGCGCGTGGTGGCTGGTGGTGTTGTGGTCGGTCACGGACAGGAAGTCCAGGCCCGCCCGCACCCCGAGCGACGCGAGCCCCGCGATGCTCTCGTGCCCGTCGGAGTGCAGGGTGTGCGCGTGGAAGTCACCCGCGTACCACCGCAGTCCGGCGTCCGCGGGCAGCTCGCGGCTGCTCCCCCGGGGCACCCCGTCGATCCGCGCGGGCACCGGGCCGTGGTCGATGCCCGACTCCGCGGGGAGCAGCACCTCGACGGTCGCGTCGGTCCCGCCCGCGGGGAGCCGGTGCACGCCGAGGATCACGTGCCACTCCCCCTCCTCCGGGCGACCGGGGAGGTAGCCGGGCGTGGCGTCGTCGGTGCGGATCACGAAGTCCTGCCGCGAGCCGCCCGACCATCCGCGCCACCCCGCCGCACCCTCGCAGCCGAGGTCGATCACGGCCGCCTCGGTGTCGTACGACAGGCGCACCTCGAGCGAGCCCGTGCCGGGCGGCACCTCGAACGGCACGCGCACGTAGCGGTCCGCGTTCTGGATCTCGTGCGTGAGGCGCAGGGTGGTGCGGATCGCGGCCATCAGCCGATCCGCTCGGTGGTCTCGGTGTCGAACAGCAGGGCGCGGTTGCGCTGCGGCACGATCCAGCCGCGGTCGCCCGGCTGCGGCTCGAGCTCCTCGGGCACGACGACCTGCAGCTTGTGGTCGCCGGAGCTCACCAGCACGAGGCTGGTCGCACCGAGGGTCTCGGTCACCACGACCTCCGCGGCGATGCCGTCGGCGACGGGCTCGGTCGACCAGCGCACGTACTCCGGGCGGATGCCCCAGCTCACGGCCTGCCCGTCGCGCACGTCCGCGGCAGCCTCGGCGGGCACGGGCACGTCGGTGTCGCCGATGCGCACGTGGCCGCCGGTGACCGTGGTCTCCAGCAGGTTCATGGGCACGGAGCCGATGAACCCCGCGACGAACGTGTTGTTGGGGCGGTGGAAGATCTCCCGCGGCGAGCCGATCTGCTGCAGCTTCCCGGCCTTCATGACCGCGATCCGGTCGGCGAGCGCGAGCGCCTCGGCCTGGTCGTGCGTCACGAACACGGTGGTCACGCCGAGGTCGCGCTGCAGCTCCTTGAGGAACGTGCGCGCCTCGAGCCGCAGCCGGGCGTCGAGGTTCGACAGCGGCTCGTCCAGGAGCAGCACGTCGGGCCGCGTGGCGACCGCGCGGGCGAGGGCCACGCGCTGCTGCTGCCCGCCCGAGAGCTGGCCGGGGCGACGCTCGATGAGGCCGTTCAGCGACAGGCCGTTCGCGACCGACTCGGCCGTGGTGCGGCGCTCGTTCTTCGCGACGCGGCGGATGCGCAGCGGGTAGGCGATGTTGTCGGCCACGTCCATGTGCGGGAACAGCGCGTAGTCCTGGAACACCATGGCCACGCCGCGCTCACCCGGCTCGGCGTTCGTGACGTCCTTGTCGCCGATCGTGAGGCGGCCGGACGTGATGCTCTCCAGGCCGGCGATCGAGCGGAGCAGCGTGGTCTTGCCGCAGCCGGAGGGACCGAGGAGGGCGAAGAACTCGCCGTCGGCGATCTCGACGTCGACGCTGTCGACGCCGCGCACCCCGCCGGGGTACTCCTTGACGAGTTGGGTTGCAGTGATGGCGGCCATCAGGACTTGATCCCTCCGTGGAAGCGGAAGCCGTAGCGGCGGTTGACGAAGAAGTAGATGAGGAGGACGGGCACCGAGAAGACCAGCGAGAACGCGGAGATGAGCCGCAGGTCGGCCTGGCCGCTCTCGGTGTAGAACGTGTACATGAGCACGGCGGCCGGCTGCATGTCGGGCGTGCGCAGCAGCAGGAACGGGACGAGGAAGTTGCCCCACACCTGCACGATGGTCCAGATCGCGATGAACGCGAGCCCGGGTCGGGCGATCGGCACGACCACGTCCTTCAGGATGCGGAAGGGACCTGCGCCGTACAGTCGCGCCGACTCCTCGTACGACTTCGGGATCGAGTCCATGAAGTCCTTGAGGATGAAGATCACGGTGGGCAGGATGCCGCCGGCGAGCACGAGGATCACCCCGACGTGCGTGTTGATGAGCTGCAGCTGGTTGATGAGCTGGAACGTGGGCACCATGGCCGCGGTCCCCGTCACGATCGACGACAGCAGCAGCAGCCCGTAGAGGATGCCGTCGCGGCCGGGGATGTTGATGCGGCTCATGGCGTACGAGGCCAGCGCGCCCAGCACGATCACCAGCGCCATCGTGCCCACGCCGAGGATCAGCGAGTTCAGGATCGACTTCAGCGCGTAGGGGTTCTCCGCCAGGCGCGCGAAGTTGTCGAGCGTCCAGTCCGGCCACGACACGGTCAGCGACGGGGTCGCGTCGAACGGTGCGAGGATCAGCCAGACCATCGGCAGCGCGAAGAACAGCGACACGATCACGAGCACGAGCGTGAACAGGATGCGCGAGACGAAGTGGGTCACGGACCGGTCGCGCGCGACGGTCTTGATGGTCGACATCATGAGCGCACCTTCTTCTTCTTCGGATTCGCACCCCGGGAGACGCGCGTGTACATCAGCGCGATCACGAGGTTGATCAGGAGCATGATGAGCGAGATCGCCGCACCGAGGCCGAGCTGTCCGCCCGGGATCGCGGTCTGGTAGATGTACACCGAGAGGATGTCGGTCTGCCCGTTGGGGCCGCCCGCGGTCAGCAGGTACGGCGTGAACGTGTTGAACGTCCACAGCGTGATCAGCAGCGTGTTGGTGAGCAGGTGCCCCTTGATGTTGGGCAGGATCACGTCGCGCAGCTGCTGCCACGTGTTGGCGCCGACCATGCGGGCGCTCTCCAGCTGCGACGGCGGCACGGCGCTGATGGCGGACGAGAACAGCTGCATCGAGAACGCGGTCCCGACCCAGATGTTGAAGATGATGATGCACTCCATCGGATGCTCGATCAGCCAGGCGGCACCCTCGGTGCCGAGCAGGGCGTTGAGCGTGCCGGTGCGGCGGTCGAGCAGGGCGAGCCACAGGAACGAGGCGACCGAGGCCGGGATGACCCAGGCCGCGAGCACGAGCGTCTCGATGAAGGTCTTGACGCCGGGACGGACGTTGCGCAGCATCCACGCCAGCGCGAATCCGAGCACGGTCTGCCCGATGATGCCCGAGACGAGCACGAACACGAGCGTGAGCCACAGGGAGTTCCAGAACCGCGGGTCGTTCAGTGCGGTGGAGAAGTTGTCCAGGCCGACGAACTGCGGGTTGGCGGCCGCGAAGCCGGTGAGCCGGTAGTTCGTCATCCCCAGGTAGACGGTCCAGATCGCGGGGAAGAGGAGGAACAGGCCGATCAGGAGGAGCCCGGGGGCCGCGAACAGCGTCGCCCTGGCGCGCCCCAGACCGGCGACGTCCTCCGCGCGGCGCCGGCGGGGAGCGCGGACGCTCCCCGCCGGCATGGTTGCATTCGTCATGGTCACTCGGAGATCGCGTCCGGTCCCACGACGCCTTCGAGACCACGGACGTAGGTCTTCAGCGCATCGTCGACCGAGGTTCCGGTGGCGACGTCGAGCGTGGCCTGCTGCAGCAGCACCGACACCTGCGGGTACGCGGCGAGACCGGGGCGGTACGCCGTGATGGGCAGCACCTCCTGGCTCACGAACGTCAGCATCGGGTCGGACGACAGCAGCTTCTCGTTCACGTCGTCACGCGGCGAGATCGCGAGCGTGCCGGCGGCACGGGCCTCGTAGGCCTCGGGCGAGTTCATGAACGCGAGCAGCTCCCACGCCAGCTCGGCGTGCTTCGAGTTCGGGTTGAGCACGCGGCCGGTGCCGCCCGACATCGACACGAAGTCCTGGCCCTTGATGCCCTCGCCGGGCTCGACCGCGGGGATCTTGGCGTAGCCGACGACCTCGTCGCGGTTGGCCATGGGCGCGGTGCCCACACCCTCCGCGGGGTTGATCACGGAGCGCCAGAAGTAGTCGCCCTCCAGGAGGATGCCGATCTTGCCCTCGGCGAACAGCTGGAACGACGTGTCGCGGCCGGAGGCCTCCTGCTGCAGCACGGGGTCGCCCAGGCCCTCATCGACGTAGATCGTCTTGTAGAGGTCGAGCACCTCCTGCATGCCGTCGGTGGCGCCGATCCACTTGCCGTCCTCGTACACCTGCTCGCCGGTGCCGACGAGCATCGGGAGCAGGCCCTGCATGGTCGTGGCCTCGCCCATCGCGGTACCGGCGTTGAGCTGGATCGGCGTCACGCCCTCGATCTTCTTGAGGTCCTTCGCGGCATCGAGGATGTCGTCCCAGCTCTCCGGCGCCCAGTCCTCGTCGAGGCCGGCCTGCGCGAACAGGTCCTTGTTGTAGTAGAGCACCCGGCCGTCCGCGCCCTGGGGCACCCCGTAGCGGTCGCCGTCGAACGACAGCGCGCTCTGCACGGCGTCGGGGATCTGTCCCCAGCCGTCCCAGTCGTCCACGGCGTCGCCGCCGACCTCGGCGAGCGGCTTGATGTAGCCGGCCTCGGCGAACTCGCCGACCCAGATGCCGTCCATGCCGATGATGTCGGCGCCCTTGCCGGACTGCAGGTCGAGGGCGATCTTCGTCTTGTAGTCCTCGTCGTCGACGCCCTGCGGCTGGAACTCGACGGTGACGTCCTTGCCGTCCTCCTCCATGGCCTTCTCGAACTCGGGGACGACCCAGTCCGCGATCCAGTCGGCCTCGGCGGCGTTCTTGCCTCCCGTGATGGAGTTGGTGGTGAGCGTCAGGGTGACGGGCCCCGTCGATTCCTCGGCCTCGGGCTCCGATCCTCCGGAGCAGCCGGCCAGCACGACCGCACCGACGGTGGTGAGGGCGAACGCCGCGAGCAGGCGGCGCTTTCCTTGCGTGACCATTTCCGACCTTTCTTGTCGTTGATCGCCGAGCGGTGGCGCTCGGATTCGGGTGTTGCGGGATGGCTACTGCGCGGCTTCGGCGCTCGGGTCGAGCGCGTGGCCCTTCGAGACCGCGAGCGCGCGGATGATCCGCTGCCCGACGCGCACGTCGGCGACCGACTCATCGACGCTCGCCCCGTCGGGGCGTTCGCCGCGGACCAGGGCCGCGAGCGCGTACAGCTCGTTCTCGAATGCTTCCTGTTGCATCCACCGCGATTCGCTCACGCGGATGCCGAGCTCCGGGTGACTCTCGGTCACGCGGAGGATGGTGGGGAGGTTCGTCACGTAGGGCACGCCGAACACGAGCTCGATCGATCCGGCCTCGTGGTGGAACGCGACGGTCTCCTGGTAGTCGGGATAGCCGTCGATGTAGTGCCAGTCGACGGTCCACGGCGTCTCGTCGCGGGCGAGGGTGCCGCGCACGTGCACGGAGCCCGGCATCTTCGGGCCCCAGTGCTGCGCGAACGCGACCTCGCCGAGACCGCCGACGAGCGACCGGAGCAGCCCCACGTCGTGCACGATCGAGCCGAGCACGACGTTGGTGTACAGCGTGCGGAGGTCGACGGGGAGGTCTGACCCGACGGCCCCGTCGACGATGGCGGCTGTGGCGGCGATCAGGGGCTCGATGGTGTCGCGGGGCACGTCGCCCGTGGGAGCGGCGAGCCGCGCGTAGGCGAGCTGCGAGCCGTCGAGCGGGTGCATGACCTGCACGTCGATCGCGCGCAGGGTCACGTCGGCGAGCAGTTCCTTCGCGCGCAGCGACGCGGTGTCGTACTCCTTCATGTAGCCGACGCGCACCCAGTCGCGCAGGTCGAGGCCGGCCTCGCGCCCGTACGCCGTGAGCTCGTCCAGCTCGGCGAGCGAGTAGGCGAGCGGCTTCTCGGCGAGCACCCGGATGCCCGCCCGCACGAGCCGCAGGGTGTCTCCCGCGTGCGAGCCGGTGGTGGCGAGGATGGCGGCGTCCACCTCGAGGTCGCCGGCGGCCGTCGCGGCCACGAGCTCGTCGACCGAGGTGAACTGCCGGGCGGACGGCACGCCGTAGCGGGCGCCCATGTCGGCGGTGCGCGCGGCGGACAGGTCGACGAGCGCGGCGATCGCGAAGGCCTCGGCGTTGCGGCGCAGCAGCGGCAGGTGCACGCTCTGGCTGATCGCGCCGAGTCCGATCACGGCGACGCGGGTGACGGCGGCGCTCATGCGAACCACCGCCGCAGGGCCTCGCGGTTGGCGGCCTGCTCGGCCACGGCGCGCTCCACGTCGGCGGTCGAGCGCGGCACCACGTCCTGCTCGACGATCAGCCATCCGGAGTACCCGCTCGCGGCGATCTCGTCGAGCAGGGCGTCGACGGCGAGGTCGCCCTCCCCGAGGGGTACGAACACGCGCTTCTCCCACACCGAGCGCATGGGGTCGTCGGCGGCCAGGGCGTCGTGCAGCAGGGCGGTGCGGGCGTCCTTCAGGTGCAGGTGGTTGATCCGCTCTCGCCAGCGCCGGTAGTCGGGCAGGGGGTCGCCGCCGCCGATCAGCAGGTGACCGGAGTCGAACGTGAGGTCGACGTCGGTGGAGGCGAGCAGCGCGTCGATCTCCTCCGGCGTCTCGACGTGCGTGCACGCGTGGTGGTGGAACGTGGGCTCGAGGCCCCGGTCGCGCACGCGCGCGGCGGCGCGGTTCACCCGGTCGGCGAACCGTTCCCACGCGGCACCGCGGAGCGTGAGCTCGGGGGCGCCGCCCGGGCGGGCCTTGCGGGCGGGGCTGCCGGAGTCGGCGAGGGTGGGCAGCGGTGCGAGGTCCTGGCCGCGCTCGGCGGCGGTGACGAACACGTCGAGCGTGCGGTCGAGGCCGGCCAGCGCGGCGGCGAACTCCTCGTCCTCGCCCGCGAACGGCAGGTCGACCCAGCCGCCGGCGAGGTCGAGGCCGTGGCGGGAGAGGCGCTCGTCGAGCTCGGCGCCCTGGCCGAGGAGACCGATGGGGCCCAGGTCGATGCCCTGGTATCCGGCTTCGCTGATCCAGCGGGCGAGCTGCTCCCCGTCGGGAAGGGCCACGAGGTCCGGTCGAGCGAGTTCGAAGACTCCGTAGCTCACCGGCGCGTTCGCGATGCGGATCACGCGTTGTCCTTTCTCCATTGAATGGTCGAACCCTGGGTTCGTCTCGAATGTTAGCAGGTCATGACATATGCATCAATCATCCTCCGAGAACCCCTGCACCACGACCGAGCGCACCCCGTCGAGGCGGGCGATCGCGTCGATCAGCTCGGAGCGCGACCCCGGCTCGGCCTCCGCGAACTCGAGCGTCGCCCGCATGTCCGCCTCACCGTGGATCCGCGCGGCACCGAGCAGTGTGGCGGGCAGCCCCCGCCGCTCGGCCGCCGCCAGCACCTCGCGCAGCGCGCCGCGGTCGGCCTCGTACTGCAGGGTCACGCGCAGGCGCTCGGGCTCGGGGCGAACGCGGTCGCGCAGCCGCGACAGCGGGCCGACCGTGAGGAGATGAAGACCCGTGCCCGCGATCGCGAGCAGGGGCATGTTCGCCCCGCAGGCCATGCCGATCGCCGCGACCACCCAGATGGTCGCGGCCGAGGTGAGCCCGGACACGGCGTTGTTGCGCACGAAGATCACGCCGGCGCCGAGGAACCCGATCCCCGACACCACCTGCGCCGCGATGCGCGAGGGATCGACGGCCACCTCCGGCCCGAGCACGCCCTCGAAGCCGTAGGCCGAGATGAGGGTGAAGATGGCCGAGCCCAGGCCCACCAGCACGTGCGTGCGCAGCCCGGCGTTCTTCTGCTTGCGGGAGCGCTCGACACCCACGGCCAGCGAGAGCACGAACGCCAGCCCGAGGAGCCCGAGCTCGACGAGCAGGTGGGGATCCCACCCGAAGCTCACGCTGCTCCCATCATGTCAGCACAATAGCACTTTAAGCATCTTGGAGGTCACCCGCGGCGCCGTCGTGCGCGGGCGCGGCCGGGATCCGCGGAATACTGCGCCTCGACGCCGTCTGGAGTCGCTCGTATGATTGTCGCTACAATGTGACTCCCCAACCCAGAGCGGAGCATCCATGGCCGATGTCGTCACCCCCTGGCCCCACGAGCTCTTCGCGGACATCGACCGCACGGGGCCCGTCCCGCTCTACTTCCAGGTGTCCACACGACTCCAGAGCGCGATCCAGTCCGGCGCGATCCCCGCGGGCGCCCGCCTGGAGAACGAGGTCTCGATCGCGGAGCAGCTCGGACTCTCCCGCCCCACGATCCGCCGCGCCATCCAGGAGCTCGTCGACAAGGGCCTGCTCGTGCGCCGCCGCGGCATCGGCACCCAGGTGGTGCAGGGCTCGGTCACGCGGCAGGTCGAGCTGACCAGCCTGTACGAAGACCTGCAGAGCGCGAACCACGAGCCGGGCACGCAGGTGCTGACCCACGAGATCATCCCCGCGACCGACGAGGTGGCCCTCGCGCTCGGGCTCGAGCCGGGCACCGAGGTGCTGCATCTGCGCCGCAGACGAAGCACCGACGGCGTCGCGGTCGCGGTGCTCGAGAACTACCTCCCGCGCGAGCTGGCCGACATCTCGACCGAGCAGCTGGAGTCGCGCGGCCTCTATCAGGTGCTCCGCGCCCGGGGCGTCGCGATCCGCATCGCGAAGCAGAAGATCGGCGCCCGCCGCGCGGAAGACGACGAGCCGGAGCTGCTGGAGATCGAGGCGGGCGGCCCCGTGCTCACGATGGAGCGCATCTCGTTCGACCAGTCCGGCGCCGCGATCGAGTTCGGCCACCACTGCTACCGCCCCGACCTCTACAGCTTCGAGACGACGCTCGTCGCCAAGTAGCACAACTTGTAATGACAAGTTGTGGTGCGGAAGAATGGACGCATCCCTCGATCAAGGAGCGCCATGTCCGACCGTCTCGCCCGCGCCCGCACCACCGGCGTCCTCGCCGTCCTCCGCGCCCCCTCGCCCGAACTCGCCCTGGAGGCCTCGGAGGCGATCATCCGGGGTGGAGTGACCGGCATCGAGGTCACCTACTCCACGCCCGACGCCCCGGCCGTGATCCGCGAGCTGATCGCCCGCCACGGTGACGCCGCCTACATCGGCGCCGGAACCGTGACGACCCCCGCGCAGGCCGCGCAGGCCGCCGACGCCGGGGCCGAGTTCCTGGTGAGCCCCGGCACGCTCCCGGCCCTCACCCGCGCGATGCTCGACACCGGCCGCGTCGTGATGACCGGCGCCCTCACGCCCACCGAGGTCATGGGCGCGCTCGAGCTCGGCGTCGACGTCGTGAAGATCTTCCCCGCCTCGCTCGGCGGCCCGGCCTACCTCGGCGCTCTCCGCGGCCCGTTCCCCGACGCCCCGCTCATGCCCACCGGCGGCGTCAAGCCCGACAACCTCGCCGACTGGTACGCCGCGGGCGCGGTCGCGGTGGGCGCCGGCGGCGACCTCGCCAACGGCGCCTCGATCGCGGCGTCCGACTGGACCGACCTGGAGCAGCGCGCCGCCCGGTTCGCCGCCGCGCTCGCCTCCGTCCGGGGCTGACGCTCCCCCACCTCCGGGCCGTTTGGTATACCAGAGGTATGCGAATGCGGCGGGGCGTGCTCTGGGCGGCCCTCGCGGGGGTCGCCCTGCTCACCTCGGCGTGCACGGCGACCACCGCCACGCACCCGACCGCACCCACCACGGAGGCCCCGATGACCGACACCACGCCCGCCCCGCGCGACGCCACGTCCGCCCTGCTCGACGCCGCCGCCCGCGGTGACGCCGCCGCCGTCCGGGTTGCGCTCGGCGCCGGTGCCGACATCGAGGCCCGCGGCGAGGGCGGCATGACCGCACTGGTCGCGGCCACCAAGGCGAACCACGTCGAGGCCGCCCGCGCGCTGATCTCCGCGGGTGCCGACGTGAATGCCAAAGACGACATCCAGGACTCGGCCTACCTGTACGCGGGTGCCCGCGGTCACGACGAGATCCTGCGCCTCACCCTCGCCAACGGCGCCGACCTCACCAGCACCAACCGCTTCGGCGGCACCGCCCTCATCCCCGCGTCGGAGCGCGGACTGCTCGACACCGTGCAGATCCTGCTCGATGCGGGCGTCGACCCCGACCACGTGAACAACCTGGGGTGGACGGCGCTGCACGAAGCGATCGTGCTCGGTGACGGCTCGGGGCGCTACGTCGCCGTGGTGCGCGCCCTGCTCGACGGCGGCGCCGACCCGACCATCCGCGACGGCGACGGCGTGCTGCCGCTCGACCTCGCGACCGCCCGCGGCTTCGAAGACATCGCGGACGAGCTGCGCCGGTGATGGCGCTCGACGCGTGGGCCTGGGCGGCGCTCGGCCTGGCCGCGGTCGTGATCGGCATCTCCAAGACCGCGCTGCCCGGCGGCAGCATCCTCGCGATCGCGCTGTTCGCCGCGGTGCTGCCCGCCCGCACCTCGACCGCGGCCACGCTGCTGCTGCTCATGGTGGGGGACGTGTTCGCGCTCCTCGCCTACCGTCGGCACGCCCACTGGCCGACACTGCTGCGACTCGCCCCCGCCGTCATCGCCGGACTGCTGCTCGGCTTCGCCTTCCTCGCCCTGACCGGCGACGACGTGGTGCGGCGCGCGATCGGCGTGATCCTGCTGCTGATGATCGCCGTCACCCTGTGGCGACGAAGGCGGCAGTCGCGCGTCGAGACGACGGTCACGCCCCGCGGCGGACTCGTGCTCGCCGGCGCCTACGGCACCCTGGGCGGCTTCACGACGATGGTCGCCAACGCCGGCGGACCCGTGATGTCGATGTACTTCCTGGCGACGCGCACCCCGGTCCAGGTGTTCCTGGGCACCTCGGCCTGGTTCTTCGCGATCATCAACGTGATCAAGGTGCCGTTCCTCGCCGGCATCGGACTGTTCACCGCGCCGGTGCTGCTGACGGACGCGCTGCTCGCGCCGCTGGTGGTGCTCGGCGCCCTCCTCGGACTGCGCGTGGCACGACGGCTCGATCAACGGGTGTTCGACCGCATCGTGATCGCGCTCACGATCCTCGGCGCGCTCTACCTGCTCTTCTGATCCCGCGCGGACCGGGTCAGTCGAGGAAGATGTCCGGGAACAGGGCGCTGTCGGGGGTGCCGGGCACGGCGGCGTAGCGCGAGAAGTCGGTCACGCCCTCGGCCTCCAGCACGTCCTCCACGATGAGCGACTGCCCCGTGGTGGTCGCGGCCGGCCGGCACAGCACCGCGTAGGCGGCGTCGGCGTAGATGTCGGCCGTGCGGCTCGCGGCCATCACCCTGTCGCCCCCGAGGAGGTTCTGCACGGCGGCGGTCGCGATGGTCGTGCGGGGCCACAGCGTGTTGGCGGCGATGCCGTCGCGCGCGAACTCGGCCGCGAGCCCGAGCGTGACCATGGTCATGCCGAACTTCGCGAGCGTGTAGCCCGTGTGCGCCCCGAGCCACTTCGGGCTGGGGTTCAGGGGCGGCGAGAGCGACAGGATGTGCGGGTTCTCGGCGTCCTTCAGGATCGGCACGGCCGCCCGCGACAGCAGGAACGTCCCGCGCACGTTGACGTCCTGCATCAGGTCGTACTTCTTCGCCGAGAGGTCGAGCGAGCGCGACAGGTCGATCACGCTGGCGTTGTTGATCACGATGTCGATGCCGCCGAACTCGCCCTGCGTCTTCATGACCGCTTCGGTGATGTCGTCGTCCTCGCGCACGTCGCCGACGATCGGCAGCGCCTGGCCGCCGGCCGCGCGGATCTGCTCGGCCGCGGTGTGCACGGTGCCCTCGAGCTTCGGATGCGGGGTGTCGGTCTTGGCGAGCATGGCGATGTTGGCGCCGTCGGCGGCGGCGCGCAGCGCGATCGCGAGGCCGATGCCGCGGCTGCCGCCCGACATGAGGATGGTCTTGCCGGCGAGTGACATGGGTTCTCCTTCGGGGCGGGTGGTCAGCGCGGTGCCATGCGGATGGCGCCGTCGAGGCGGATGGTCTCGCCGTTGAGGTAGCCGTTCTCGACGATCTGCTGCGCGAGGGCGGCGTACTCGTCCGGTCGGCCGAGGCGGGCGGGGAACGGCACCTGCTGGCCGAGCGAGTCCTGCGCCTCCTGCGGCAGCCCCATCAGCATCGGGGTCTCCATGATGCCGGGGGCGATGGTGCACACGCGGATGCCGTGTCGGGCGAGTTCGCGTGCGATCGGGAGGGTCATGGCGTGCACGCCGCCCTTCGACGCGGAGTACGCGGGCTGCCCGATCTGACCGTCGAACGCCGCGACGCTGGCTGTGTTGACGATGACGCCGCGCTCCTCGTCGTGCAGTTCGTTCTTCGCGATCACGGCCGCGGCCTGCGAGATGACGTTGAAGGTGCCGACGAGGTTGATGCGCACGATCCGCTCGAAGTCGGCGAGCACCGCGGGGTTGCCCTCGCGATCGAGCACCTTGGCGGGCGGGGCGATACCGGCGCAGTTGATCACCACGCGCAGCGGGGCGGCGGCCTGTGCGGCGGCGACCGCGGCCGCGACCTCGTCGACGCTCGTGACGTCGGCGGGCACGAAGATCCCGCCCAGCTCCTCCGCGATCTCGGCACCGGCCGAGGAGGGGAGGTCGATGATCGTGACGTGGGCTCCGGCCGCCGCGAGGCGACGCGCGGTGGCGAGCCCGAGGCCCGACGCCCCTCCGGTGACGAGGGCGCCCTGTCCGCTGATCTGCATGTGAGGTTCTCCTTCGAACGTCGTGCGACATGCCTGAAACGCAGTCCCAGCCTAGGTGGTTCCTGGTTCCAGGACGAACCCGGGCCGCGGTGGTGCCGGTGCGACCGGGCGTGAGGGGACGGCGTCGAGGCGAGCCTACGACACCGCCCGTCCGGAGACGGCGTCCGCTCCTCGCGCGACCGGTCGGCCCTGAGCGTCCGCGCGTCCGGCAGGATGGGAGCATGACGATCCCCGCCGAGTCCGTCGTCGTCCCCGACCGGGTGCGCGAGCTGTCCCGCGGAGCAGACCTCGTCTGCGTCTGGCGGAACGACGACGGCGGTCTCACGTTCCGCGCGACCGGCGTCGGCGAGCCGTTCTACATCAAGTGGGGTCCGCGCAACCTCGAGTCCACGCTGCGCGACGAGGCCGAGCGAATGCGCTGGGCCGCGCGGTGGATCAGCGCGCCGACCGTGCTGGACAGCGGCGAGGACGAGACGCACGAGTGGCTGGTGACGGCGGCCCTCGACGGCCTGAGCGCCGTGGATCCCCGGTGGACGGCCGAGCCCGCGACCGCGGTGCGCGCGGTGGGCGAGGCGCTGCGGGCGCTGCACGACGCGCTGCCCGTGGCCGAGTGCCCGTGGGAGTGGAGCGTGCCGTCGCGCATCGCGAACGCGGAGCGCCGGGGCATCGTGGTGCCGGAGTCGCTGCGCACTCCGCCGCCGATCGACCGCGCGGTGGTGAGCCACGGCGACGCCTGCTGCCCGAACACCCTGATCGGCGCGGACGGGCGGTGGCTCGCGCACGTGGACCTCGCGCAGCTGGGCGTCGCCGACCGTTGGGCCGACATCGCCGTGGCCGCCATGAGCACCGGGTGGAACTACGGCCCGGGGTGGGAAGACGCCCTCGTCGAGGCGTACGGCCTCGAACCCGACCGGGAGCGGATGGCGTACTACCGCGACCTGTGGAACGCCACCTGACCCTCCCGGCCGGCGGCGCGCAGGTCGGGATGCGGCAACGAACTCTCGACATCTGATGTCTGATCTGGTGTCATGGGTGGGACGACCCCCCGATCAGGAGGCCTCATGCACCTCGATCCGTCGCCACCCGCTCCCGTCGCCGGGTTCGCCGAGACACTGCGGGAGGCCATCGCGGCCCGCGGCACGTCCCTCGCGCAGCTGAGCGATCGGCTCCGACGACACGGGAACCCCGTCTCGATCGCCACCCTCAGCTGCTGGCAGAACGGCACGCGGCAACCCGAGGGCGTCTGCTCGCTCGCGGCGGTCGAGGAGCTCGAGACGCTGCTCCTGCTCGACAGCGGCACCCTGCAGCGACGCATCGGACACAGCCGCCGCGCCGGACGTCCACCCAAGCCGCGGGCACCCTGCGAGGACTGGACGCGGGAGGGGCCGATCCTCGACACGTTCCGCGCGCTCGGCATCGACCCCGCGGCGTCGTTCAACACCCACTCCGTCCACGCGGTCTGCACCACCGACGCGCACGGCCTCGTCGACACCATCCACTACCGCGCGATCCTCCGGCCCCCCAGCGGACGGGCCGGCCTCATCCCGTACATCGACCTGCCCGGGGTGCCGACCGACGTGTGGCCCGAGCTGACCGCGGCGACCGGGTGCCGCGTGGTGCAGCGCCACGCGCACTCCTCCCGCATGGCGTTCGGCATGCTCCTCGCCGTCGACGATCCGCCCGAGCAGCGGCAGTCCGCGCTCATCGAGTTCACTCTGCACTACCCGCTCCCCTACCCGCGCGACCGGCTCGTGACCTACGCGAGCATGTACCGCACGCCCGAGCTGCTCCTGCACGTGGACTTCGCGCGGTCGCCGTCGCCCACCTGGATCGAAGAGGTCACGATGGTCGGCGGCGAGGAGGAGATCGTGCCGCTGCCTCCCGCGAACCGCACGGCCACCACCGTGCGCTCGGGGTTCGCGCCGGGGCTGATCGCGCTCCGCTGGGGGTACGGCTCCCGCGAAGACGGCGCCGACCCGCTGCCCCTGTGACGGGCGGCGGGTCGGCGTCGGGTCCAGGCGCTCAGGCCTCCGGGTGGGCGTCGCTGGGCAGGCTGCCGTCCGCTGGCCGGCGGTCCCACGACGGACGGCGCACCGCGTAGAACACCAGGGGCGGAGCACCCAGCACCACGATCACCGCCCCCACGATCCACGGGTAGGCCGCGGGCGGGAACGCGGTGAAGCCGTCCGGCGGGATGAACGCGAGGAGGAACGCGGCCAAGCAGGCGACGAAGCCCACCCCGGCGACCAGCGGCAGCCCCTTCACCCGGTACGCGCGCTTCACGTCCGGCGCCTTCCGCCGCAGCACGAGGGCCGAGGCGAACATCAGCATGTACATGACGAGGTACAGCGCGGCGGCCATGTCGATCAGCGCGACGAAGGCCGCGCTGACGTTCGGCACGATGATGAAGATCGCCGCGAGCACCGTCACGATCGTGCCCTGCAGCATCAGGATGCCCGACTGCACCCCCGCCTTGTTCCTCTTCTGCAGCAGCGGCGGCAGCAGCCCCGTCTCCGCCGCGGCCAGCACGCCCTTCGACGGGCCGGCGACCCAGGTCACGACCGAGGCGAGGGCGCCCGCGGCGATCAGGGCCGACACCACCGCGGTGGCCCAGCCCATGCTCCAGTGGTCGAAGTACTCCCCGAACGCGAGCATGATGCCGTTCGTGAGACCGAGCTCCTTCGGCGGCACCGCGACCGCGATCGCGAGGGTCGGCAGGATGAACACGAGCAGGATGAGCGCCGCCGCGAGGAACACCGAGCGGGGGTAGCCGCGGCCGGGATCCTTCATCTGGTTCACGTGCACCGCGTTCACCTCCATACCGGCGTAGGCCAGCACGTTCGACACGATCAGCACGATCGAGGCGAGCCCCGTGAACGGCGGGATCATCGCCGACGCCTCGAGGGGGACCTGGCTCTTCTCGCCGCTGAACACCCAGACCGCGCCGAACACGATCAGCAGCACGGCGGGCAGCAGCGTGCCGAGGATGCCGCCCCACGAGCCGAGCTTGGCGAACAGGTCGCCGCCGCGGAGGGTGACCAGCGTCGCACCCCAGTAGCAGACGATGATCACGACCGCGGTGAAGAAGCCCGAGCTCGACAGCGACGGATCCAGGAAGACGAACGCGAGCGCGCCCGCCACGAAGGCGAGCTGGGTGGGGAACCACACCACGTTCTGGATCCACTGGAGCCACACCGCGGTGAACCCCCAGCGGTTGCCGAGGGCTTCGCGCACCCAGACGTAGACGCCGCCCTTCCACCCGGTCGCCAGCTCGGCCGCCACCAGCGCCGTGGGCACCAGGAACAGGATCGCCGGGATGAGGTAGAGCATGATGCTCCCGAGGCCGTAGACCGCCATCGCCGGCAGGGAGCGCAGGCTCGCCACCACGACGAGCGTCAGCAGGGCGAGCTGCCCCACCCCCAGCACGGCCACCGCGGGCCGGGAGACGCGGGTCGACGGGGTGACGGCGGGACGGGGGGCGTGTTCGGCACCGTGTGCAGACATGACCCGCGCCTCAGTGGTGGAACGCCGAGTCGGGGTGGTCGCCCGGCATCGGCGCGGTGAGGGCATCGAGGTGCGCGACCTCGGCGGTGATCGCGTCGAGCAGTTCGGCGGCCAGGTCCATGCTGAGGCCGTTGCGCACCACGATGCGCTGGACCGTGAGCTCCTCCAGGTCGGCGGGCATCGGGTAGGCGGGCACGAGCCAGCCGCGCATGCGCAACCGATCCTGCAGGTCGTACAGGGTCCAGTTGTCGGTATGCCCCTGCTTCAACCGCCACGCGAACACGGGGATGTCGCTGCCGTCGTTCCACAGCTCGAACGCGTCGAGCTTCGCGATGCCCGCCGACAGGAACTTCGCCACGTCCTGCGACGCCTGCTGCACCGCCCGGTACCCCTCGAAGCCGAGGCGGAGGAACAGGTAGTACTGCAGCAGCACCTGTGCGCCGGGGCGCGAGAAGTTCAGTGCGAACGTGGGCATCTCCCCGCCGAGGTAGCTGACCTGGAACACGAGGTCCTCCGGCAGCCACTGGGCGTCGCGCCACACGACCCACCCGAGTCCGGGGTACACGAGCCCGTACTTGTGGCCGGAGGTGCTGATGGAGTGCACCCGCTCCAGGCGGAAGTCCCACTCCAGGTCGGGCTGCAGGAACGGGGCGATCATCGCCCCGGAGGCGCCGTCCACGTGGATCGGGATGTCGAGCCCCGTGTTCTTCTGGATCTCGTCGAGCGCCGCCGCGATCTGCGCGACCGGCTCGTACATGCCGGTGTAGGTGACGCCCATGATCGCCACGACCCCGATCGTGTTCTCGTCGACGTACTTCTCCAGCTCGTGCCCGTCGAGCGTCTTGTGCTCCTCGCTGATCGGCACGAAGCGCGGCTCCACGTCGAAGTAGTTGCAGAACTTCTCCCAGCACACCTGCACGGCGCTCGACATCACGAGGTTCGGCGAGGAGGCGTCCTTCCCCGCGGCGCGACGCGCCTGCTGCCAGCGGCGCTTGAACGCGAGCCCGCCGAGCATGCACGCCTCGGACGAGCCGATGGTGGACGTGCCGATGCTGCGGGCGGCATCCGGCGCATGCCAGAGGTTCGCGAGCATGTGCCAGCAGTTGTCCTCGATCGCGGCGGTCTGCGGATACTCGTCCTTGTCGATCATGTTCTTGTCGAACGAGGCCATGTACACCTGCTTGGCCTCGTCGTCCATCCAGGTGCTCACGAACGTCGCGAGGTTCAGACGGGCGTTGCCGTCGAGGATGGTCTCGTCCTCGACGATCTGTTTCGCGGTCGACGGGAGCGACTCGGCGTCGGGGATCACGTGTCGCGGTGCGACCGTGGCCTCCCCCGGCCGGGTGAAGATCGGCTGACCGTCGGTGGGTGCAGTGCTCATGTGCGGAGTCCTTTCGGCTGAGTCGGCTTCTCACTCCGTTCGTCACGCTAGCCACGGCGCGTTGACGTATCTCCCGCCCCTCGCGTAAACGGGATGAGGCTCAGGCGCCGGGACCGAGGATGAAGTTCCAGGCTCCGGTGAGCACGGCCGCCGCGACCGCGATGCCGGAGATGGCCGCGCCGACCGCGAGCAGCAGCCACTCCGCCGCCCCGAACCGCGACTCGCGCGCCCACGTGCGGCGCCCCGGCGCTCCGAACCCTCGCGCTTCCATGGCCGTGGCGAGCTTGGCACCGCGGCGGATCGACAGCACCAGCAGCGCGAACGCCATCCCGAAGAAGCGGCGCAGGCGCCCGCGGTCGGCCACCCCGCGTGCGCGCCGCGCCAGTTCGAGCGCCCGCCAGTCGTCGAGGAACAGTCCGACCATGCGCAGGCCCGCGAGCGCACCCAGCACGAACCGGGCGGGGAGGCGGAGGATCTGCCCGAGCCCGTCGGCGAGGTCGGTGGGGTCGACGGTCACGAACAGCACCACCGACGGCAGGGCGATCGCGAGCACGCGCAGCATCGTCGCCACGGCGAGGGCGAGCGAGCCCTCGCTGATGTGCAGCACGAACCAGTCCACGTACACGGTGCCGGAGGTCTCGCCGTACAGCGCGATCGTGAGCCCGGTGAGCGGCGCCGCGAGCCACACCGGCCACGTGCGCACCCAGAACTCCCGCCAGCCGATGCCCGCGAACAGGAACAGCACGAACTCGAGCGCCAGGGCCACCGCGGCCGAGACCGGGTCGAGCGTGAGGATGAGCGGCACGGCGATCAGCGCGCTCACGCCGAGCTTGGCGACCGGGTTGATGCGGGCCACCGCGCCCGTGCGGGCCTTCGCGTCGAGCAGGGTCACGGCAGGCCGCCCAGGTCGAACCGGGTGGCGTGGAGGGCTCTGGCCACGTCGAGGTCGTGCGTGATCGCGACCACGGCCGACCCCTCGTCGCGCAAGGCCGCGAGCAGCGCGACCAGTTCCGCCCACGTACGCGCGTCCTGCCCGAACGTGGGCTCGTCCAGCACGAGCACCCGGGGGCGTGTGGCGATCGCGGCCGCGACCGTGAGGCGGCGCTTCTCCCCGCCGGAGAGCGTGTACGGGTTCGCGGCCGCGAGACGGTCGAGGCGCAGGCGGGAGAGGAGCTCGTCGGTGCGCGCGGCGATCTCGTCCTCGGGGAGGCCGAGCGCGCGGGGGCCGACGGCGAGCTCGTCGCGCACGGTCGTGGCGAGCAGCTGATGCTCCGGCTCCTGGAACACCATGCCGACGCGGGTGAGCAGGTCGCGCGAGCTCCACCGGATGGGCGCGGGGTCGGCGCCGTCCGCGAGTTCGGGCGCGGCGACCACTGCTCCCCCCGCGGGCGGAAGGAGTCCCGCGAGCGTGAGGCCGAGCGTCGACTTGCCGGCGCCGTTGGGCCCGGTGACCGCGACGGCCTCTCCCGCGTGCACGTCGAGGTCGATGCCCGTGGCGACCGCGCGACCCTTCACCCGGGCGACCGCGAGCCCGCGCGCCGAGAGCAGCACCTCGCGGGGGGCCGTGCCCGGCGGCGGCGGGAAAGCGGGCGGATGCCCGGGCACCCACACCCCGTCGTCGGCGAGCCGCTGCCCCTGCGCCCCGAGCACCTCGTGCGGAGGGCCGTCGGCGACCACGCCGCCCTCGCCGATCACGATCACGCGGGTCATGAGAGGCAGCCACACGTCGAGCCGGTGCTCCACGACCACGAGCGTGGCGGGGTGGGTGTCGAGCAGGCGCGACACCGCGTCGCGCACCTCCGCCACCCCGTGCGGGTCGAGGTTCGCGGTGGGCTCGTCGAGCAGCAGCAGTCCGGGGCGCATGGCGAGGAGTCCCGCGAGCGCGAGGCGCTGCTTCTGCCCGCCCGACAGCGCCTTGGTCGGGTGGTCGAGCGGCACGTCGAGCCCCACGGCCTCCAGGGCGGCGGTGACGCGCGGCCAGATCTCGGCGCGCGGGATGCCCAGGTTCTCGCAGCCGAAGGCGACGTCGTCGCCCACGCGTGCCAGGATCACCTGCGAGTCGGGGTCTTGCAGCACCAGTCCCGCGCGACCCCGGGTGGCGGTCGCCGCGGCGCCGTCGACGAGCAGCCGGCCCCCGCTCTCGCCCTCCTCCTCGCCGCCGAGCACACCGGCGAGCCCGTGCAGCAGCGTCGACTTGCCCGCGCCGGACGCGCCGAGCACGAGCACGCGCTCGCCCGGCTCGATGCGGAACGACACGTCGCGCAGGGCCCAGGCGAGGCGACTCGCGTGACGCCACCCCCACCCTCGGGCCTCGACGGCGGCGGGGGTGGCCTGCTCGGCCCCCATCAGACGCGGACGCGCGCCTCGCGGCCGGAGCCGAACCGGTCGAGCGCGCCGGTCGCCGCGATGCCCCTGGCCAGAACCCACGACAGTGCCCCCGCGATCACCGCGCCGGAGACGACGGTGCTGAGCAGGTAGATCGTCGTGAACGCCGGGCCGGATCCGGCGTACCAGAGCACGAGGTTGTTGATGCCGCCCGCGAGCGCGGCGCCCGCACCGGCGAGGATCGCGACGGGCAGCGACCAGCGACGGTAGAAGAACAGCAGGAAGACGAGCTCGGCGCCGAGCCCCTGCACGAGCCCGGCCTCCAGGGTGAGGAAGCCGCCCCACTGGTTGCCGATGAGCGCCGAGACGACGGCGGCGAGCAGCTCGACGTAGATCGCGGCTCCTGCCTTGCGGATGATGAGTCCGCCGAGCACGCCCGCGAACAGCCAGGGGCCGTCGAGCAGGCCCTGCAGCCCCGGGAGCAGCGGTTCGAGGAGGGCCTTGGGGCCGAGGTAGCCGACGTTCCAGGCGAGGAAGATCAGGCCGGCGGCGACACCGAGGACACTGGCGACGACGATGTCGACGATGCGCCAGCGCAGGTAGCTGCGCGGCGCGGCCGCCGTCGAGGTCTTCGCGGATGCGGACGTGGACGTGGACGTACTCATAGGAACTCCTCCCTGCGCTGGCATGACCCAGATCAGGTTCGACGGTCGAAGCGCGATTCGCTCCCTCTCAGCCCGGCTCGCCGGACTCCCGTGGTTGTGCTGACGATCCTACCCGGTCCGCCGGTTGGCGCGTCGCCGCCCCGGCGCGGCCGATTCCCGGCCGGATTCGGTACCGTAAGCGGGTGACCGCATCCGATCCCGCCGGCGAGGCGACGGGCATCGGCGGCAACGGCCCCGCTCCGACTGCTGCCCCCTCCGACGACGCCCCCACGTCCGCGCTGCGCTCGCGGGCGCGGGCGACCACCACCCCACCGACCGGGAGCGACGACGCGGGCGACGACGACGCGCGACCCCCGGCGCGGGTTCCCGCCGCCTCCGCCGTGCCGACCTCCGGTCTCGGCGCGCTGTTCGGCGACCGTGCGCGCACCGCGACCGATAACTCCGCGAACGGCGCCGCCACCGGAGGCGACGCGGGCGACGACGACGCGCGACCCCCGGCCGACGCCTCCCCCTCCTCTGATCCCGCGATCGCGTCCGTCGCGTCGGCCCCGCCCGCCGCGGACTCCGCCTCCTCGGCCGACGCCGCCACCGGAGGCGACGCGGACGGGAGCACCGACCGCCCCGCGGCCGACGCCTCCCCCTCCGCTGATCCCGCGATCCCGTCCGTCGCGTCGGCCCCGCCCGCCGCGGACTCCGCCTCCTCGACGATCACGGCACCGACGCCGCCGCAGACCAAGCCGCCGTTCCGCGCGAGGGTCTCGGAGCCGGCTCCCCCGGCCGAAGACGACGATGCAGCGGTCGCCCTCCTGTCCGGCACGGCCGCGCAGTGGGCGGACGACGCGACCCCGGCGACCGCGCTGACCTGGGTGGATCCCGCCGATGTCGCGGCCCACGCTCCCGCCGTCTCGCTGGACGCCGAGCCGGAGGCGCAGACCGCCGAGGGGCTGTTCCGCGGGGCCCGGCTGCGTCCGGCCATCGCGCGCCCCGGCCTGCTGGTGCCGTTGGGGGTGCTGGCCGGGCTCGTCCTGGCCTATTCGGGCACGACGCTGCTGTGGCCGCTACACGAGGTGCCCCCGGCGGTGGAGGCGGTGCAGTTCGAGACGACGCCCGCCACGGCCGCCGAGCTCACGTGGCCTGCGGAGGGCAGCGCGGCCGTGGGGGTCGCCGGCATGACCACGTCGGCGTCGATCCCGGATGCGGTGAGCATCGCGAGCATCACGAAGGTCGTCAGCAGCCTGATGGTGCTGGATCGGATGCCGCTGGCGCCGGGTGAGCAGGGACCGGAGTTCCGTTTCACCCGCGGCGACAGCGTGCGCTACTGGGACTATCGACGCCAGGATCAGTCGGCGCTCGACGTCCCGGTCAACGGTGTGCTCACGGAGTATCAGCTGTTGCAGGGCACGCTGCTCGGCTCGGCGAACAACTACATCGATCGGCTGGCCTCGGAGATCTGGGGGTCGAACTCCGAGTTCGCCAGGGCGGCCGAGGAGTGGCTGAGCGAGCGTGGTCTGACCGGGATCACTGTGGTGACGCCGTCGGGTTTCGATGAGCGCAACGTCGCGACGCCGGAGGCGCTGATCGCGCTGGGCGAGCTGGCGATGCGCAACCCGGTGTTCGCGGAGATCGTCGGCACCGCCTCGGTCGAGCTTCCCGGCGCGGGGACGGTCGTGAACACCAACGGCATGCTGGCCGATCCGGGCGTCGTCGGCATCAAGACCGGGACCCTGGTCGGGTGGAACCTCCTCACCGCGAAGGATGTGGAGGTGGGCGACACGACCGTGCGGCTGTTCGCGGCAGTGCTGGATCAGGCCGACGACGAGTCGCGGCTTGCGGCCACCCGCGCGCTGTTCAGTCAGGCGGAGGCGGAGCTGCAGACGGAGGACCCGGCCGTCGCCGCGGGCACGGTGGTCGGTCGCGTCACCACGATGTGGGGCGAGGAGGTGGACGTGGTCACCGCGGAGGACGCGGACGTCGTGCTGTGGAACGGTGCCGCCGCGACCGCGACCGCCGCGTTCGACCTGGGCGAGCGACGAGAGGCCGACGACCGCGTGGGCACGCTGACCACCACCGGGCCGCTCGACACGGAGGACACGGCCCTCGTGCTGCGCGAAGACGTGGAGGGCCCCAGTCCCTGGTGGCGCCTGACGCACCCGCTCGATCTGCTGGGCATCACCGTCCACACCGACTGAGCCAGGCGCCGCGGTTCACCGGCCGCGCTGACGACGACGCCCCGCTCCGAGGATCCGGAGCGGGGCGTCGTGTCGGTGGTGCGGGACCGCCGAGGCGTCAGGCGCGGGGGTCCGCGCCCTCGGCGCCGTCATCGAGCAGCGCTCGTGCGGCCGCGGCCTCCGCGGCCGGGACGTTCGCTCCGACCGAGGCTCCGGCGATCGCGTCGTCGGCCTGCTCCCGTGCCGTCTCGTCGGCGGCCTCCCCCGTGACGACCACGGGCGTGGAGCCCGTGAGGGCCTCCTCCGCGTCGAGGTCGGTCGCGGCCTGCTCGAACTGCGACTGGTACAGCCGCCAGTAGGCGCCCTGCGCGGCGATGAGCTCGTCGTGCGTGCCCTTCTCCACGATGTCGCCGTGCTCCATCACGAGGATGAGGTCGGCGTCGCGGATGGTGGACAGGCGGTGCGCGATCACGAACGACGTGCGCCCCTGGCGGAGCGCGGCCATCGCGTGCTGCAGCAGCAGCTCGGTGCGGGTGTCGACGGCCGAGGTGGCCTCATCCAGGATGAGGATCGACGGCTGGGCGACGAACGCGCGCGCGATCGTGATCAGCTGCCGCTCACCGGCCGACACGTTGGACGCATCCTCGTCGAGCACGGTGTCGTAGCCCTCGGGGAGGGCGTGCACGAACCGGTCGACGTACGTGGCCTTGGCGGCGGTGAGCACTTCCTCGTCGGTCGCGGTCGAGCGACCGTAGCGGATGTTCTCGCGGATGCTCCCGGCGAACAGCCACGGGTCCTGCAGCACCATGCCGGTGCGCGAGCGCAGGTCGTCGCGCGTGATCTGCGAGATGTCCTGACCGTCGAGCGTGATGCGCCCGCCGCTGAGCTCGTAGAACCGCATGATCAGGTTGACCAGCGTGGTCTTGCCCGCGCCGGTCGGCCCGACGATCGCGACCGTCTGGCCCGGCTCCACCCGGAACGACAGGTCGGTGATCAGCGGTCGCTCCGGCGTGTAGGAGAAGGACACGTTCTCGAACTCGATCACGCCCTTGCCGTCGCCGAGCCGCGGGGCGTCGGCCTCGTCGGGCTCCTGCTCGTCGGCGTCGAGCAGGTCGAACACCCGCTCGGCCGACGCCGTGCCGGACTGCACGACCGCGGCCATGCCGCCCAGCTCCGACAGCGGCTGCGTGAACTGCTGCGAGTACTGGATGAACGCCTGCACGTCGCCGAGGCGCAGCTGACCGTTCGCGACCATGAGGCCGCCGAGCACCGCGATGCCGACGTAGGTGAGGCTGCCGACGAAGGTCATGGCCGGCATGATGATGCCCGACAGGAACTGCGCCTTGAAGCTCGCCTGGAACAGCTCCTCGTTCTCGGCCTTGAACTTGTCGAGCGCGTCCTGCTCCCGACCGAACACCTTCACGAGCGCGTGCCCGGAGAAGGCCTCCTCGACGCGGGCGTTGAGGCGGCCGACCTTGCGCCACTGGGTGCCGAAGGCCTTCTGCGAGCGCGGGCCGATGACGCCGAAGATCACGCCCATGAGCGGCAGCGCGACCAGGGCCACCAGTGCCAGCTGCCACGAGATCGAGAACATCATCACCAGCACGCCGACCACGGTGAGCACGGCGGTCAGGGCCCCGGAGAGGGACTGCTGCATCGTCTGGGTGATGTTGTCGATGTCGTTCGTGACGCGGGAGATCAGCTCGCCGCGCTGCACCCTGTCGAAGTACGACAGCGGCAGCCGGTTGATCTTCGCCTCGACGGCCTCGCGGAGGCGCCACATGGTGCGCACCATGATGACGTTGATCACGTATCCCTGCAGCCAGCTCAGGAACGCGGCCACCACGTAGATCGCGAGGACGGCGGCGATGACCCAGCGCAGCGCATCGAAGTCGATCCCGTCGCCGACCCGGAAGTCGCCGAGGGCGCCGACCTGGTTGGCGAAGTCGTCCTGCCCCGCTCCGCGCAGCGCATCGACCACCACGTCCTGCGACGTTCCGGAGGGGAAGCCGGGGAAGTCGCCGTTCGGCTGGCCGAGCTGGATGGAGATGAAGCCGCGGTAGACGATGTTGGTCGCCTCGGCCAGGACCTTGGGAGCTGCGACCGTCAGCACGACGCCCAGGGCTCCGAGGATCGACACGAACACGAACCACACGGCCGAGGGCTTGAGCAGTCCGATCATGCGGGCGAAGCTCGGGCCGAAGTTGTCGGCCTTGCCCGGCGCGACGCTGTCCCAGCCGCCGCCGTTCTGCCGTGCCTGCTCCGCGAGCTCGGCCTCGTACTGCTCTTCCGGCGTGAGCTCGCGCTCCTCGGTCTGCGCCGGGGCCTTCCCCCGCCCGCGCTTCGGTGCGGCGCTGCGCTTGTCGTCCTGCGCGCTCATGCGTCCACCCCCAGCTGCGACTCGACGATCTCTCGATAGGTGCCGCTGGTCTCCAGCAGCTCCTCGTGCGTGCCGACGCCCACCATCGTGCCGCCCTCGAGCACCACGATGCGGTCGGCGTCGGTGATGGTGGAGACACGCTGGGCGACCACGATCTTCGTGACGTGCGGCAGCTCGCGCCACAGCGCCTGCCGCAGTCGCGCGTCCGTGGTCAGGTCGAGCGCCGAGAAGGAGTCGTCGAACACGAGCACCTTCGGCTGGTGCACGATGGCCCGCGCGATCGCGAGGCGCTGGCGCTGGCCGCCCGACACGTTCGTGCCGCCCTGGGCGATGCGGGACTCGAGCCCGTCGGGCATCTCCTCCACGAAGTCACGCCCCTGGGCGATCTCGAGCGCGTGCCACAGCTCCTCATCGGTCGCGTCCTCCCGGCCGTAGCGCAGGTTCGACGCGACGGTGCCGGTGAAGAGGAACGGACGCTGCGGCACCAGACCGATGCTGTCCCACAGCGCCTCCACGTCGGCTTCGCGCACGTCGGTGCCGCCCACGTGCACCGAGCCGCTCGAGACGTCGAACAGACGCGGGATGAGAGAGACCAGCGTGGTCTTGCCCGCGCCCGTGGAACCCACGATCGCGACCGTCTCACCCGGCTGCGCCGCGAAGCTGATGCCGGTCAGCACCGGCGCGTCGGCGCCCGGGTAGGTGAAGGCGACGTCGTCGAACGCGACCGCACCCGGCGTCGGGAACTCGGTGACGCCGTTCGCGGGGCGCGTCATGGTCGACTCGGTGTTGAGCACCTCGCCGATGCGCTCGGCCGAGACGGCGGCGCGCGGGATCATCATCGCCATGAAGCTGGCCATGATGACGCCGCCCATGATCTGGCCGATGTACTGCATGAAGGCGAACAGCGTGCCCACCTGCACGGTGCCGTTGTTGACCTCGATGCCGCCGAACCAGATCACGGCGACCACGGTCACGTTGAGGATGAGCATGAACAGCGGGAACAGCAGCACGAACAGCGAGCCGACCTTGCGGCCGACGACCATGATGTCGGTGTTGGCTCCGCGGAAGCGCTCCTCTTCGATGCGCTCGCGCACGAACGCGCGGACGACGCGCACGCCGGTGAGCTGCTCGCGCATGATGCGGTTGACGTTGTCGAGCTTGCCCTGGTAGCTGCGGAACAGCGGCACCATGCGGCCGATCACGAGCGCCGCCAGGAGCAGGAGCACGGGGACCGACACGGCGATGAGCCAGCTGAGCCCGGCGTTGGTCTGCACGGCGAAGATGATGCCGCCGATCGCGAGCAGCGGCGCGGTGACGAGCATGGTCGCGCCCATCATCGCCAGCATCTGCACCTGCTGCACGTCGTTGGTGTTGCGTGTGATGAGTGAGCCGGCGCCGAACTGCGACACCTCGCGCTCGGAGAAGCCGCTGACCTTGCCGAACACGTCGGCACGGATGTCGCGACCCGCGCCCATCGCCGCGCGCGCGGCGAAGAAGGTCGCGATCACGGAGGCGACGATCTGGCCCAGGGAGACCGCGAGCATGAACAGACCGGTGCGCCAGATGTAGGCGGTGTCGCCCTGCGCGACGCCCTTGTCGATGATGTCGGCGTTGAGGCGGGGCAGGTAGAGGGTGGCAGCCGCGCTGGCGAACTGGAAGACCAGCACGGCCACGAGGAGCCACTTATATCGGGACAGATAGCGGAGGAGGATTTTTCCCAGCACAGGCGGACTTTCTAGGAAGGAGGAGGCGGCGGATCTCCCGGCAGACGGATGCCGACCGACGACCGGCCATAGGACAGCGTGCCACGAAGCGGGGACATTCGTATCCCCCTGGGGGCGGACCTTCGCTCACAGCGAACCGCATCCCGTGCGATCAGCACTTTTCTGCACGGTGACGAAGAAGGGCCCGCCGGAAGCCTGCCCGATCGCCGCCCGCGTCAGCGAGCGGACTGACCCTCAGAACAGCGGCGGCTGCGGCGTGTAGTCGCGGGCCGGCGCACCCGCGTCCGCCGGCAGCTCGGCGAGGGTCGCCGGCTGCCACTTCGGGTTGCGGTCCTTGTCGACCAGCTGCGCGCGGATGCCCTCCACGAGGTCCGGGTGCTCGTTGACGAACCACAGCACCCGTCGGTACTCCCCCTCGAGCGCGGCGCGCAGTCCCGGCAGCTCCCGCGCCTCACGCACGGCGTCGAGCGTCACGACCAGCCCGGTCGGCGCGAGCCCCTCGAGGAGATCGGCCACGGCTGCGGCCTCTGTCGTGCCCTGCGCGTGCAGCCGCTCCAAAATCTCGGGCACGGTCGGCGCGGAGAACGCCTCGTCGATCCAGGGGCGCGATGCCGGGAGCGTCGACGGCTCCGGCGTCTCGTCGAACAGCAGCACGATCTCGCTGGGGCTCGTCGGGTCGGCGCGGTGCGCGAGCGCGTCGCGCAGGGCGTCGAGGCGGTCGGAGGGCACCACGTGGTCGGCGAACCCGAGGTACACCGCGTCGGCGGCGCTCATGGTCGCCCCGGTCAGCCCGAAGTACTCGCCGAACCGTCCCGGCGCCCGCCCGAGCAGCCACGTGCCACCGACGTCGGGAGTGAAGCCGATGCGGGTCTCCGGCATCGCGAGCTTCGACCGCTCGGTGACGATCCGGATGGCCGCGTGCCCGGCGAGCCCGATGCCGCCGCCCATCGTGATGCCGTCGGCCAGCGCCACGACCGGCTTGGGGTACTCGGCGATCATCGCGTTCATCGCGTACTCGGCGCGGAAGAACTCGGCCGACCGCTCGGGGTGACCGGACACGATCTGCTCGTGCAGGCGGCGCACATCGCCGCCCGCGCACATGCCGCGCTCGCCCTCGCCGTCGATCAGCACGATCTGCACGTCGGAGTCGTCACGCCACGCCACCAGCGCCCGGGTGATCTCGGCGATCATGTCCTCGTCGAGCGCGTTGATCGCCTCGGGGCGATTGAGGGTGAGCCGTCCGAGCGCTCCTTCCGTGCGGACGAGGACACGGGGGGCGGCAGAGGTATCGGTCACGGGTGCCAGGCTACCTTCTCACCAGGGGTGGAATTCCGCACGGAATGCGGGTTCCGGGGCGGTTTTCCGGCAGGATAGGGGGAACTGTTCATCGCGACGAGAGGTGCCGGATGCCTGAAGGACAGGTGCTCGAGTTCACGAATGTGACGAAGCGCTTCAACGAGGTGACCGCCGTCTCGGACTTCTCCGCCCGCGTCGAGCCCGGGGCCGTGACCGCCTTCCTCGGTCCCAACGGCGCCGGAAAGACCACGACTCTCCGCATCCTGCTCGGTCAGGTGCGTGCCACGTCGGGAACCGCCACGATCGGCGGCGTCGCGTATCCGGAGCTGCGCCAGCCGCTGCGCACGATCGGCTCCGTGCTGGAGGAGACGGTCTACCGCCCTCGCCGCACGGCCAGCCGGCAGCTGACCATCGCCGCGAAGGCCAACGGCATCCGCCTGTCCCGCGTCGACGAGGTCCTGTCGCTCGTGGGCCTGGAGAGCGAGGCCGATTCCCGCATCGGCGGCTTCTCCCTCGGCATGCGGCAGCGGCTGAGCGTCGCGCACGCGCTGCTCGGCGACCCCGGTGCCCTGGTCTTCGACGAGCCGGCGAACGGCCTCGACCCGGAGGGCATCCGCTGGATGCGTCTGCTCATGCGCCGTCTCGCGGACGAGGGGCGCACGGTCCTGGTGTCGTCGCACGTGCTCAGCGAGATCGAGCAGGTGGCCGACCACGTGCTGGTGCTGTCGAAGGGACGGCTGGTGCTGTCCAGCGGCATCGAGACCCTGGCCGACCCGGCCGGCGGGTCTGTCATCGTGGATTCCGTGGATCGTCCCGGCCTCACGACGGCGCTGGTGGCGGCGGGCTTCGACATCGAGGTGCTGCGCTCCGGGCTGACCGTGCGCGGAGCCGACGCGAGCACGGTGGGTGCCGTGGCCGCTGAGGCCGGCATCGCCCTCAGCACCCTCGTGCAGCGCGGGCCCACGCTGGAAGACGTCTTCATCGATCTGATGCGCGGTGGTCGCTTCGGCACAGCGGCGGACACGACCGCGGCCACTGCGGGCGGGGCGGCGCCGGGCGAGACGGCAGCGACCGATACGGACGATGAGGCGAGCGATTCCTCCGCCGACGTGGCGACAGCGGGCGCCGGTGCGGCCGCATCGGCTCTGGCTGCCGGGGGTGCGGCCGCTCTCGCGGACGACCTCACCACCGAGACCGTGCCCGAGCCGACGGACGCCACGGCGGAAGACGACGACGTGGACGAACAGTCGACCGACGTGGAGCCCGCGTCGGAGGACCTCGCCGCCGCCGACACGGAGGACTCCGACGTGATCGAGACCGTGGCGGAGGTCACGGCGATCACCGGCCCGGTCGCGGTCGTCCCGGTGGAAGAAGACGTGCGTCCCGTGACGATGGAGGACGCGGCGCGGATCGGCGATGGCGATTCCCTGTCCGAGTCGCACGCGGAGACGGCGACCTCGTTCGATGAGATCCTGTTCGGCGGCACCGCGCCGGTCCAGGAGGAGGAGCCGACCGAGCGGCCCACGCGACGCAGCCTCGCGCAGCTGTTCGCGACGACGCCGGAGTCCGCCGACGACGACCACAGCGCGTCCCCGGAGCATGTGTCGAGCGACGAGCAGGACTCCGAGGGTGATGTCCCGACCGGGTCGGACGACGCGGAGTCAACGGGCGGTTCGGCGTGGAGCACCAATTCCGCACCGACCGAGGAGGGGGCGGACGAGGCCCCGGAGAACGGAACCGAGGCAGACGAGACTCCGGAGAACGCAACCGGGGCAGACGGAACTCCGGTAGACGAGCCCGCGGACCACGAGCCCCTCGCCGACGATCAGGAGTCCGCGCTGGATTCCGTCGATGACGCCCACGACAGCGAGAGCTCGGCGGATGAGGCGCCGGCGGACGACACCGGGGTCGCGTCCGACGAGCCCGCCGCAGATCCGGTTCCGGCGGACGACGAGCCGGTGAGCACCGCCGATGACGAGTCCATCGAGGAAGACCCCGCGGGCATCGAGTTCTTCGCCGAGCTGGACGACGCCGAGGAGGCGGACGAGACCGACGAGGCCGACCACGGCGACCACGGCGAACGCGATGCCGAGGAGGCGCCGCTCGAGGCGGTCGGCACGGACGGAGCCGAAACCCCGGACGAGGACGAAGACCCCCGCGCGGCCGCCGTCAGCTCCCTGCTCTCCGCCGCCGCACGCGCGTACTACGAGGACGAGCCGCGGGACTACCCGCTGAGCACCGCCGACAGCGTGCCCGCGACCGGCGCGCCGGGAGAGCCGCACGACGCCGGGGCCCACTGGAGCGTCGCGACCACCGGCGTGATCGACACGGTCCCGCTGGCGCGCGACACCGCGACCGATGGTCAGGACGACCACAGCACCGCCGACGCGCACCACCAGCCCGACGACGGTGTCGCCGAGATGCAGGACGGCGAGGGGCACGAGAGCGAGGGGCACGCGGTGCCCGCGCACGACGACGAGCACGACGGCCAGCACAGCGGCGAGAACAGCGGCGAGCACAGCGGCGATCACGACGGCGAGCACAGCGACGAGCACAGCGACGACGACCGTGACCGCGAGGGCCACGGACTCGACGACGGGCAGAGCGAAGGCCCCGGTCACGACGACGGGCAGAGCGACGCGCACGATCACGACGGGCACGATCGCGAGCAGCACACCGACGGCGACGAGCACCGCGGCTGAGCCCGAGACACGAGACGCCCTCCCGGCTGCGGCCGGGAGGGCGTCTGTCGTTCGTGGAGCTGCTAGGCCGGCCGCGGGCGGATGACCGGACGACGGCTGCCCTTCGACACGGGCGTCGGTGCGGTGGCGACGATCTCCTCGACGCTCGCCGGCTCGTCCGACACCTCGAGCCGCAGCGCCTGCGTGAGTGCGAGGCCGTGCCGCGTGGTGAGGATCAGCCGGTTGTACTGCGGATCGCCCTCGAGGTCGATCACGACGCTCGGGCGACGCCGCCGGATGAGCACGAAGTCGAGGGTTCCGGCGGCCTTCCAACTGCCGGCGGCGAGCACGGTCGGAATGTGGGTCCCGGGGTTCGGCACACCGCGGAGCCAGGTCCAGGCGTCGTCGGTCAGCTGCACCTTGGTGATGGTGTCGCGCGGGATCCGCACGTTCTCACGGTGGAAGGTGGCGGCACGTTCGATGGGCGAGAGCACGACTTCGAGTTGCGTCTGGTCCAGCAGCAACGTCACCATGCCCCTTAGTCTGCCAGCGCGGCGCTCCCGGTTGGCTGGAAGTTGCTCACAGGAAAGCAACGATCCGTTGTGGGCACGGATACATCAGGGCCGGGCGTCTGCCGCGGCCCTGGCCGCGAACGCCAGCGCCGCCTCGATGCGCTGCAACTCGTCCTCACCGTGCGCAGCCGTGAGGAACCACGCCTCGAAGACGCTCGGCGGAAGCGCGACACCGTGCTCGCGCATGGCGTGGAAGAACGCCGAGTAACGGAACGACTGCTGCGCCTGCGCCTCGGCGTAGTCGCGCGGGATCGAGGCGCGGAACGACGCGCTGAACAGGTTGCCGGCCGACGCCACCGCGTGCGTCACGCCCGCGTCGCTGAGGGCGGTGTCGAGCGCGGTCGCCACCCGGGTCGCCGCGGCGTCGACCGTGGCGTAGACCTCGGGCGTCGCGAGGCGCAGCGTGGCGAGACCCGCGGCGACCGACAGCGGGTTCCCCGACAGCGTGCCCGCCTGGTACACCGGGCCGAGCGGAGCCAGCAGGTCCATGACCTCGGCGCGACCGCCGAGCGCGGCCAGCGGCATGCCACCGCCCACGACCTTGCCGAACGTGATGATGTCGGGGAGGTAGTCCTCGCCCGCCGCGGCCTGCAGACCCCAGAACCCCGCGGGGTGCACGCGGAAGCCCGTCAGCACCTCGTCCAGGATCATGAGCGCGCCGTGAGCGTGTGCGGTGTCGGCGATCAGGCGGTTGAACCCGGGCCGCGGGGGGACCACCCCCATGTTCGCCGCGGACGCCTCGACGATCACGGCGGCGATGCGCTGGCCGTGCTCGGCGAACACCGCGTCGAGCGCCTCGGGGTCGTTGTAGCGGATGACGAGCGTCTGTGCGGCGATGGGTGCCGGCACCCCGGCGGATCCGGGCAGCGCGAGCGTGGCGACGCCCGACCCCGCCTCGGCCAGCAGCCCGTCGGAGTGGCCGTGGTAGTGCCCGGCGAACTTCACCAGCAGGTCGCGACCGGTCGCGCCACGGGCGAGTCGGATCGCGGTCATGGTCGCCTCGGTCCCCGTGGACACCAGGCGCACGCGCTCGATGGGTCGGATGTCGCCGAAACGCACCCGGTCGGCGATCAGCGCGGCCAGCTCGACCTCGCCCTCGGTCGGGGCACCGAACGACAGACCCCGCGCTGCGGCGTCCTGCACGGCGGCGACCACCTCGGGCTGCGCGTGGCCCAGCAGCGCCGGACCCCACGAGGCCACCAGGTCGACGTACTCTCGCCCGGCGGCGTCGGTGACGGTCGCTCCCTTCGCCGAAGCGAGGAACCGCGGCGTCCCGCCCACCGAGCCGTAGGCGCGCACCGGCGAGTTCACCCCACCCGGGATCACAGCGCGGGCAGCGGAGAACAGGTCGTCATTGCGGTCGGTCATGGCAGCTCCTCGGTGATGCGCGGAGCTCTCCCGGGCATCCCTTCCAGGCTAACCCGCCGTACCGACGCCGGAGTCCGCGCGGTGACGCCGCGGGGCGGTCAGCCGCGAAGCCAGCGGGCGGCCTCGGTCGCCCAGTAGGTCAGCACGGCGTCGGCGCCCGCGCGCCGGATCGACAGCAGCGACTCGAGGATCGCCGCCCGGCGGTCGATCCAGCCGTTGGCCGCGGCGGCCTCGACCATCGCGTACTCGCCGGATACCTGATACGCCCACACGGGCACGGTCACGGCGTCGCGCACCTCGCGCAGCACGTCGAGGAACGCCATCGCCGGCTTGACCATGACGATGTCGGCGCCCTCCTGCTCGTCGACCAGCGCCTCCCGCACGCCCTCGCGGCGGTTGCCCGGATCGAGCTGATACGTGCGCCGGTCGCCGGTCAGCTGGGAGTCCACGGCCTCACGGAACGGGCCGTAGAAGGCGCTCGCGTACTTGGCCGCGTACGCCAGGATCAGCGTGTCGGTGAAGCCCTCGGCGTCGAGCGCCCGACGGATCACCGCGACCTGGCCGTCCATCATGCCGGACAGCCCGAGCAGCTGCGACCCGGCCCGCGCCTGCGCCAACGCCATCGAGGTGTAGCGCTCGAGGGTCGCGTCGTTGTCGACCGAGCCGTCCGCCGCGAGCACCCCGCAGTGCCCGTGATCGGTGAACTCGTCGAGGCAGAGGTCGGTCTGCACCACGAGCGCATCGCCCACCTCGGCCGCGAGGGCCTCGGTCGCGACGTTCAGGATGCCGCGCGGATCGTCCGCTCCGGAGCCGACCGCATCGCGCACCGCCGGGACGCCGAACAGCATGACCCCGCCGACGCCGGCCTCGGCCGCCTCGACGGCGGCGGCGCGCAACGAGTCGAGCGAGTGCTGCGCCACGCCGGGCATCGAGCCGATGGGCGCCGGCTCGGTCAGTCCCTCGCGCACGAAGAGCGGAAGCACGAGCTGACGGGGCTCGAGCGAGGTCTCGCGCACGAGGTCGCGGACAGCGCGGGACTGGCGCAGCCGACGGAGGCGGATGTCGGGGAAGCTCACGGCGCGAACTCGTCTGCCGCGTGCGGAAGCGTGAACTGGGACACGGCATCGATCAACGCGTCGATGGTCTGCCGATCGGCCACCACCGACACCGGCAGACCGGCACGCTCGGCATCCTTCGCGGTGCGCGGGCCGATCGCGGCGAGCAGGGTCTCGTCCGGGATGTCGGGGAACTGCTCGCGCACCTGCTCCGCCACCGAACCGCTCGTGATGAGGATGGCGTTGATGCGGCCGTTCTCCACGTCGCGACGGATGCGCTCCGTGACCGGCACGCCCACCGTGCGGTAGGCGACCACACCGTGCACGTCGTGCCCGGCCTCGGACAGCATGATGCTCAGCACCGGCTTCGCGATCTCGCTGCGCAGCGCCAGGATGCGCCGGGGCTCCTGCTCGAGCGCGATCAGCTGCTGAGCCATGCCCTGCGCCGAGTTGTCCTGCTCGGGGACCAGCGCCACCTCGTAGCCCACGGCCTGGAGCGCTGCGGCCGTGGTCTCGCCCACCGCCGCGATCTTCGTGGACTTGGGCACGACCGCGCGATGCGCGAACAGCACGTCGACCGTGGTCGCACTCGTCACCGTCAGCCAGTCGAACTCACCGGCGGCCAGCTGCTCCAGCGCGCGGTCGAGCGTGTCCTGATCGGTCGTGGGGGCGAAGTTGATGAGCGGGGCGACGACCGGCACGGCGCCCAGGGCACGCAGGCTCGCGGCGACACTGTCGCCCCAGGGCCCGCCACGGGGCACGAGGATGCGCCAGCCGTCCAGCGGTCGGTCCTGCTTGGTTTCGGATGTGGTCATGAGAAATCGGGGTGCTCTCGGGGGACGAGGTCGGCCGCCCCTTGATCGAGCAGCCGACGGGCAACAGCGAGCCCGAGCTCGCGCGCTGCGTGCATCGGGCCTGCACCATCGGCAGCATCCGCTCCATTGCCACTGCCGTTCCGATGAATATACTCCCCGTTCAGGGCTTCCGTGACGTCGAGCCCGATCCGCCGACCCCCGTCCGGGGCGTACACGACCGTCCTGATGCGGATCTCGGCGCCCTCGACGCGTGCGTGCGCCGCCATGGGGGCTTGACACCCGGCATCGAGTCCCTCCAGAATGGCGCGCTCGACCGTGACGGCCAGTCGGGTGTCGTGATCGTCGAGGGCGGAGAGCGCCTCCCGCAGCTCCTCCGGGGCGTCCGCCCTGGTCTCCACCGCGAGCGACCCCTGTCCCGGCGCGGTCGGCCACTCCGCGAGCCCGAGCTCTTCGCGCTTCAGCGGCGAGTCGGTCCCCAGACGCGACAGCCCGGCGGCCGCGAGGATCACGGCGTCGAGCTCGCCCGAGGCCACCCGCGCGAGCCGGGAGTCGACGTTGCCGCGGATGTCCACGACCTCCGCCTGCGGTGCCCGGCGCCGGACCTGGGCGATGCGTCGCGGCGAGCCCGTGCCGACGGTGCTGCCCGAGCCGAGCTCGTGCAGGGGCGCGCCGTGACGCGTGAGAACCACGTCCCTGGCATCCTCGCGACGGGGCGTCGCGGCGATCACGAGACCCTCCGGCACGGCGGTCGGGAGGTCTTTGAGGGAGTGCACGAGGAAGTCGCAACGGCCGGCGAGCAGAGCCTCGCGCAGCCGGGTCGCGAAGACGCCCAAACCGCCGATCTCCGACAGCGACGCCCGATTGGTGTCGCCCTCGCTGGTGATCGGGACGAGCTCGACGGCACGCCCCGTGACCTTCTCGAGGGCGGCGGCGACATGGCCCGACTGCGCCTGCGCGAGCGCGCTGCGTCGGGTGCCGAGACGGATGGGGGTGCTCATGGTGCGGTTACTGCAGCACGTCGGCGATCTCGTCGAAGCGCAGACGGCGCCCCGTGTAGAAGGGCACCTCCTCCTTCACGAACATCCGCGCCTCGGTGTAACGGAGGTCGCGCATCATGTCGACCAGGTCGGTCACGTCGTCGGCCTCCATCGGCAGCAGCCACTCGTAGTCACCCAGCGCGAACGCGGCGACGGTGTTCGCGATGACGCCCGTGAACGCAGCGCCCTTGCGCCCGTGGTCGGCGAGCATCGCGCGGCGGTCAGCCTCCGGCGCCAGGTACCACTCCGGGGTGCGGACGAACGGGTACAGGCAGAGCCAGTCCTTCGGTGCGACGCCGCGGAGGAACCCCGGCACGTGCGAGCGGTTGAACTCCGCGTCGCGGTGCACGCCCATCACGTTCCACACCGGCAGCAGCGAGCGCAGCAGCTCCGTGCGACGGAGGCGGCGCAGCGCCTTCTGCAGCTCTTCGGCGGTGTCGCCGTGCAGCCACACCATCAGATCGGCGTCAGCCTTCAACCCGGAGACGTCGTAGAAGCCACGGACGGTGACGCCGGAGTCCTCGATGTGCGAGACGATCGACTCGAGCTCCGTGGCGTCGTTCTCGGTGACGGGAGCATCGGGATTGCGTCGCCACACAGCCCAGAGGGTGAAGCCGGACGGGTTCTCTTCGCGCACTTCGGACATGATCCCAGTCTGCCCCTTTCACGGAGAAGCCCCTAATCAGGGGAATACCGCGAGGAACGGCCGACCGTCAGCGTGCGATGGCCCGAGCGATCGCCCACACGGCGCCGCCGACGACGGCGGCGATCCCGACGGCCGCGGCGACCGCGCCCACCGGGTTCCGATCGGCGAACGCGCGTGCCTTGACCGCGGCACGCGCCGACGCCTTCTCCACCCGGCGCGGGATGTTGCCCTTGATCTCGATCGCGGCGAGCGCCGCCTTCAGCTCGGCACGAGCCGACGTCACGGGATCGACGATGCCCGCGGGGACGGCGGTGCGCGGCAGCGACTCAGGGGTGCTCATCGCCAGCCTCCTTCACGATTCGGATGTCCTCGGCCACGGCCTGCGCCGGGTTCTGGCGCTTGAGCACCTTGCGGAACTTGAGGATGCCGAGCAGCGCGAACAGCAGCACGGCAAGGATCAGGATGCCGAATACGGCGATCGCCGACAGCCACACGGGCCACCACGACGACAGGCCGGCGATCGCGAACACGAGGATCACCGGCACGGCCCAGAACAGGAAGAACAGGGCGACGAGGAACCAGACCGAGCCGATCCCCGCATCCTTCGCCGTGCGCGAGACCCACGCCTTGGCGGCGTCGATCTCCGCCTTCACGAGGTTGGTGACCAGCTCGGGCAGATCCCCGAGCAGGGTCAGCAGACTGTCGTCGGCGCGATCCCGGTATCCGCGGGGCATGTCAGTCGCCGGACTTCTGCGCTGCCGGCTTCGTCGCGGGCTTCTTCGCAGCGGGCTTGTCAGCCGCAGCGGCACGCTCCTTGACCTCGTCGACCGCGTCCTCCGCCGCCTCCGAGACCTCCTCGGCGGCCTCCTTGCCCGACGCGATCACGGCGTCGAGCTTCTGGCCGGGAGTGCCGTTGCCCGTGACCGACTTCACGATCTTCACCGCGCCCGTCCACACGGCACCCGGGACCGCCGCGGCCTTGTCTCCGACGAAGTCCTTGACCTTCTCCACCTGGTCCTGGACGGGATCCGTGTTCCAGACCTTGAGCCACTGCGTCCGGATCTGCTCGTAACGCTCGCGTCCGGCACGGGTGCCCAGCACATAGCCGACGCCGAGTCCGACGACGAGTCCGATCTTCCCCTTCATGGGGTCTCCTCACGTTGTTCCGGCGGTGGTCGTCCGGTTCGGACGCCGATCGCCGACGTCTCCGCCGCGATCAGGTACCCAGCGTAACCCCGTATGCCGATTTCGGCATCAATCCCGGAGAGGGTTGACAGCGGGTCCTTCGTCACTCACGCTTGTGCGCTTCGTGGTGCGCGGAGGTCGCCCGATCAGTCCCACAGGAGCGCGCGACGCAGGCGATCGGACGCCTCCGTGGCATCCGGGACCACCTGTGCGAGGCCGGTCCCGGCCACCCAGGCTCCGACCACCGCCAGGGCGGGGATCGCCTGGATCGCATCGCGCGCGGCCTGGCGCCGCGCCCCCGATCCGAGGAGCGACGCGGGCTGCGACTGCACGAACCGTCCACGGTGCCCCGCGATCACCTGGGTCGGCTCCAGCGGTACGCCGAGCAGCGCGGCCGCCTCCCGCCGCGCGAGGTCGATCGCCGCCGCGTCGTCGAGGGCGGCGGTGGCCGCGGGCTCCCCCTGCGCGCCGAACGACACCCGCACGACCTCCCTGTCGCCCGCGGCCTCCCGCACCCACTCCCACTTCGCCGTCGAGTGGGTGAGCGCCTTGGCCGTGTGGCTCCCGGGCACCGTGAGCACCCCGGTGCCCCGCGGCACGCTGCGCAGAGCCGGCGCATCCAGCAGCAGCGTGACGATCTCGATCTCCGGGGACGCAGCCGCTTCGGCCAGAGCGAGCGCCGGCACCGCGTCGGCGAGCAGCTCCCGCGCCACGGACTCCGCGGTCGCGACGATCACGGCGTCCGCACGGAGAAGCTCCTCCACCGGCTCGTCCGTCACCGCGACGACGTCGGCCAGAGGCTCCGACTCGGCAACCCACGGCTCCGGCGTCTGCGTCGGGGTGTCGAGCTGCGTCGCGGCCGTGACCCGCCAACCGCCGTCCTCCGACACGACCGAGAGCACCCGCACTCCCGTGCGCACGGTCGCCCCGAGCTGGACGAGGTCGTCGGCGATCGCGTCCACCAGCACGGTCATGCCGCCACGGAGGCCTTCCACCGCGGCACCCGGAGCCTTCGCCCCACCGGAGCCGCCGTTCCCGCGCAGCGCCAGCACCGCGCCGGACAGCGAGCCGACGCGGGTCAGGGCGGCGTTCAGCCCCGGGGCGGCCACGTCGATGTCCACGTCGTCGGGCGACGCGGAGTACACGCCCGTCGTGACCGGGGCGACCAGGCGGTCGCGCACCTTCGGGCCCATGCGGGAGGCGACGAGCCGCCCGAGGCTCAGCTCGTGGCCGATGGTCAGCGGCGGCCGTACGCGGTCGAGGTAGGCGCGCCATGCGCCCGACCATCCGATGATGCGCCGCACGTCGTCCTGGAACGGGTTGCCGGGAATGCCGAGGACCCCGCCCACCGGGAGGGGAGCCGCACCCGTGCCGGGGATGCCGGAGAGCCAGGCGCCGCCCGCGCGAGGGGGCACGACCCGATCCGCGAGTCCGAGCTCGTCGACGAGGGCGCGGACGAGGCCGCCCCTGGTCGCGTAGCTCTCGGCGCCCGCATCGAGCGTCACACCGTCGAGCTCCACGCGACGCAGGGCACCGCCCAGCGCCTCGGCAGCCTCCAGCACCGTGACCCGCATGCCGACCTTGGCGCACTCGCGGGCGGCGACGAGACCACCCATGCCCCCGCCGATCACGACGACGTGCTTCTCCGCGGCGCGTGCGGCCAGGTCGGCCGGCTCGGCCGCGGACGGGTGTGCACCGGAGGGGTCAGGGCTCATGCCGTCCATCCTTCCACCGCGCCCGGGGGCGACGCGTGCTCAGGCGCCGTGCACCAGCTCGACGATGCGCGTCAGCTGGTCGGGGTCGGTCTCGGGCGGCACCCCGTGACCGAGGTTGACGATGTGCCCGCGGGCCGCACGACCGCGCTCCAGGACGTCGCGCACGTGCGCCTCCAGCACGGGCCACGGCGCCCCGAGCAGCGCGGGGTCGATGTTGCCCTGCACGCTCGTGTCCGGTCCGAGGATCGCCGCGGCCTCGTCGAGCGGAAGACGCCAGTCCACGCCGACCCCGTCGGCGATGCCGCCGAGGCGCATGTCGGCGAGGAACGGGCCGGTGCCGACGCCGAAGTGGATGGTGGGGACACCGATGCCGTCGAGCGCGGCGGTCGAATGCGGCGCCACGAACGTGCGGTAGTCGGCGGGGCTGAGCGAGCCGGCCCAGCTGTCGAAGAGCTGCACGACCGCGGCACCCGCGTCGCGCTGCGTCTCCAGGAATCGTCGGGAGACGCGGGCGAGCCACCCCGCCAGACGGTGCCAGGCGTCGGGGTCCGCGTGCATCATGCCGCGTGCCCGCAGGTGCTCCTTCGACGGGCCGCCCTCGACGAGGTAGGCCGCGAGCGTGAAAGGCGCGCCGGCGAAGCCGATCACCGGGGTGTCGCCGAGCTCCGCCGCGACGATGCCCACCGCCTCCGCGATCGCCGTGCCGTCGAGCGACTCCGGGTCGATCGCGGTGATCCGCTCGACATCGGCCCTCGTGCGCACGGGGTTCGCGAACACCGGCCCGCGCCCCGGCTCGATCTCCACCTCGACGCCGGCGAGGCGCAGCGGGATCACGATGTCGCTGAAGAACACCGCCGCGTCCACACCGTGCCGCCGCACCGGCTGCAGGGTGATCTCCGCCGCGAGGTCGGGCGTGAGGCAGGCGTCGAGCATCCGTGTGCCCACCCGCAGCTCCCGGTACTCGGGCAGCGAGCGGCCGGCCTGCCGCATGAACCAGACGGGCGTCGTGTCGGGGCGGTCGCCCGTGAGGGCGCGCAGCAGCGGAGCGTCGGAAAGGGCCATTCCCCCATCCTCCCATTGCCCGGTTATGGGGCCGCCGAGTCCGCCTGTCCGAACGCTCCGGTACAATCGAGGGGTGCTGCTGTGTGTGACGGCGAGTCACAAGACCGCCTCCTTCGAACTGCTCGAACGCCTGAGCCGCACCCCCGACGATGTCGCCCCCACCCTGGTGGGCATGACGCCGTGCGTGCAGGGTGCCGTGGTGCTGGCGACGTGCAACCGGTTCGAGGCGTACGTCGAGATGGACGAGCCGATGACCGCCGCGGGCGCGATCGGCGTCGAGGCCGTGCTCGAAGCCGTCGAGTCCGCCACGGGCATCCCGGCCGCCGACCTCGACGGCGCCTACACCGTCCACGCCGGGCGCCGGGTGGCCGAGCACCTGTTCTCCGTCGCCTCCGGCCTCGAGTCGGTCGTGTCGGGTGAGGGCGAGATCGCCGGCCAGGTGCGCCGGGCCCTGAAGTCGGCCCGCAAGGACGGCACCACTTCCCCCGAGCTCGAGCGCCTCTTCCAGCGCGCGAGCCAGGCGCAGCGCAAGGTCAAGAACGTCACCGCGCTCGGGCGCGCCGGTCGCTCGCTCGTGCGCCTGGCACTCGAACTGGCCGACAGCCGCATCGCCGACTGGTCCGCCGAGCGCGTGCTCCTGGTGGGCACCGGCGCCTACGCGGCCGTGACCCTCGCGACGCTGCGCGAGCGCGGCGCGGTCGACATCTCCGTGTACTCACCCTCCGGTCGGGCCGAGATCTTCGCGGCGAAGCACGGCATCCGCGCGGTCGCAGCCGCGGACTACGCCCGCACAGCCGCACACTCCAGCCTGCTCATCACCTGCACGTCCGCCACCGAACCGGTGCTGGGACCGGAACACCTGCAGCTCCCCGTCGGTCTCGCCGCGGCCGGATGCCCGGTGGGCTCGCACAGTCAGCTGGTCGTCGACCTCGGGATGCCGCGCAACGTCGACCCCGCGGTCGCGACCCTGGAGGGCGTGGCGCTGCTCGACCTCGAGACCATCCGCCTGCACGCGCCGCTCGAGGAGCTGCAGGCGACCGACGCCGCCCGCACCGTCGTGCGTGAGGCCGCGGACACCTTCCACGTCGTGGGTGCCCGCCAGAGCGTGACCCCCTCGGTCGTGGCCCTGCGGTCGCACATCTTCTCGCTGCTCGACACCGAGATCGACCGGGCCCGTGCGCGCGGCGACGAGGACGGCAAGGTCGAGCAGGCGCTGCGGCACCTCGTCGGCGTGCTGCTGCACACCCCGACCGTCCGCGCCCACGAGCTCGCCGCAGAAGGCAGGGCCGACGAGTTCGCCGCCGCGCTGTCCGCCCTGTACGGCCTCAGCCCCGAGGCCCCCGCCGCCGAGGACGCCGCCTCCGCCTGACGGCGCGGTCGCCCGGGATCAGCGCGTAGCCGCTCAGCCGGAGGCGGCGACGCCAGTCATGCGCGAAGAACTACGGCAGCAGTGCGCAATCCGCAGCGGATGCCGCGAGACGAGCATCGAGAGTCAGCAATGAGCACTGCGCCGCGCGCGCGAGCACGAGGTACATCGCGTCATACGCGCTGACGTTGTGCCGCAGCGCGTAGACAGCCGGAAGCATCGACATCATCGGCATCTGCTCGACTCCGAGCGCGTCGAACTCACCGAACGCCCGCAGCGCCTGCTCATCTGTGATCTGTTCGCTGAGAGACCATCCCCGGATGATGGAGGCGACCTCGGCCGTGAGGTGCTGCGGCGCCAGTAGCTCATGCCCGTCGATCAACGCGGCTGCCCTTCGGCCCGCCTCGGTGCCGAACAGGATCTCGGCGACCGCGGATGCGTCGATGACCAGTGTCATCGACCGGGCCGCTGCTCGGCGAGCACCTGTGCTGCGGGTTCGAGCGTTGCGACACCACGACTCGCGATCCGTTCCAGCAATTCGGCCCGACTCGGACGCGTCGCGAGGCGGTCGAGCTCGCGCAGCAGGTAGTCACTCAGCGAGCGGCCCTCGAGTGCAGCCTTCGCCTTGAGCGCACGACTCGTCTCGTCGGAAACGTTTCGAACCTGGATCGTCGTCATGCACCAAGCATACGGCACATGCATAATGCATGTGCCGGCACTGCACGGTCCTGCCACCGCCCCCGCGGCATCCGCCCGGGATGGGACACTGGGGGCATGGCCCTTCACATCACCGGAGACACCGCCGCCGACACCCTGCTGACCGAGAACCCGCTCGCGCTGCTCGTGGGGATGCTGCTCGACCAGCAAGTGCCCATGGAGACCGCTTTCGCCGGTCCGCTCAAGATCGAACAGCGCACCGGTGCGGCCGATGCCGCGGCCATCGCGGGGATGGCACCCGAGGAGTTCCTCGAGGCGTTCCGCCAGACGCCCGCCGTGCACCGGTTCCCCGGGTCGATGGCCGCACGCGTGCAGACGCTGTGCCAGGCGATCGTCGACGAGTGGGGCGGCGACGCCTCAGCGCTGTGGACCGCGGGCGACCCGGACGGTGCGGAGGTGCTGAAGCGCCTGAAGGCTCTACCCGGCTTCGGTGAGCAGAAGGCCAAGATCTTCCTGGCGCTGCTCGGCAAGCAGTACGGCTTCACGGGCGAGGGCTGGCGCGAGGCCTCGGCGCCCTACGGCGAGGACGGCTCGTACCGCAGCGTCGCCGACATCGTCTCCCCCGAGTCGCTCACGAAGGTGCGCGAGTACAAGAAGGCGATGAAGGCCGCTGCCAAGGCGGCGAAGTGAAGCCGACGGGGAACGACGTCGCCGGGCTCATCGCCCGCTCCTCCCCCGCCGCTCGGCGCCGAGACGCGGAGACGCTCACCGCGCTCATGCAGGAGATCACCGGCCGCGAGCCGCAGACCTGGGGCACCATCATCGGCTTCGGCTCCTGCCACTACCGCTACCCGACCGGTACCGAGGGCGACAGCCCGCTCCTCGGCTTCGCGCCGCGCCGAGCCGCCACCACGATCTACCTCTTCGAGGGGACGGACGCACACGCCGACGACCTGGCACGGCTCGGGCCGCACACCACCGGCGTCGGCTGCCTCTACCTCTCCGACCTGGAGCAGGTGGACCTGACGGTGCTGCGCGGGATCCTGGAGCACTCGCTCGCCTGGGCCGAAGCGGGCGGCGACGAGGGCGCGGCGGTCACCGTCACCGGCTGACCGCACGCCCCCGCGGCCGCCGCGTCACGACGCCACCACGGCCGCACCCTCCGTGACACGGACCGCGGCGGCACCGTGCTGGCGCGCCCGCCGCAGCCACCGCCGGTCATGCGAGACCGTGACGACCGCGGCCGGGTGGTCGTCGAGCGCCCGCTCCAGCTGCTCGACCAGCTCCGGGTCGAGGTGGTTGGTCGGCTCGTCGAGCAGCAGCACGTCGAACGTGGAGGCCAGCGCGACCGCGAGGTCGAGCCGCCGCCGCTGCCCGACCGACAGGGCCCGCGCCGGGCGCTCGATCTCGTCCTCGCGGAACAGGCCGTGGGCGAGCAGAGCCGCACGGGCATCGCTCGGGGGCACCGCCGCCCGTCGCGCGAACACCTCCACCGCGGAGCCCCGTGCGGCCGCCCCCACGTCTTGCCGCAGCCGGGCGACACGGAGTCCCGGGCGCCGATCGATCGAACCCGATGCGGCGCTCAGCTCGCCCGCGAGGAGGTCGAGCAGCGTGGTCTTGCCTGCCCCGTTCGGACCGGTCACGAGCCAGCGGTCACCCGGCGCCACGGTCCACGCGGTCACGGTGAGCCGGCGGCCCGGCTCCTGGAACACGACATCGTGCAGCGTGACGAGGGCGTCGTCCTCGCCGGACGAATCCGCGTCCGGAGCCGGGCCGTCCGGCAGCACGAACCGCAGCGGCTCGGGTGGGGGTGGCGCCGGATCCTCCCGCAGCCGAGACAGTCGCTCCTTCGCCATGCGGATGCGCCCGACCGCGCCGTGGTCGCGGCTACGGGCGCGGAAGGCGCCGTGACCGAAGCCGTCGAGCTCGAGCTTGCGCGGGATCGCGTCCAGGCGGAACGCGTTCGTCGCGAGCAGCTCCTCGGTGCGGGCGACCTCGGCCTTCCACGCCTCGTGTCGCTCCGCGAGTCGTCGTCGCTCGGTCTCCCGCGCCCGCAGGAACCCCGGGTAGCCGTCGCCGTAGCGGCGGATGCCGCCGTCGCTCACATGCACGACCGCGGTCGCGAAGCGGTCGAGGAAGTCGCGGTCGTGGGTCACCACGACCAGGGCCCCGCGGTGCGCGGCGATCCGCTCCTCGACCCAGGCGAGCGCGTGCTCGTCGAGATCGTTGGTCGGCTCGTCGAGCAGCAGCAGCTCGGCGCGGGAGGACAGTGCCACCGCGAGCGCGAGCCGGGCACGTTCCCCGCCGGACAGCGCGGCCACGGGACGCGTGCGGTCCAGGGTTCCGACGCCGAGCTGGTCGAGCGCGACGTCGATGCGGTGGTCGACGTCATAGCCGGCCCTGGTCTCGAAACGGTCCTGCAGGTCGGATACGGCTGCCAGGCGCTGCGCCTGCTCGGCGGGAAGGGCCGAGGCGAGCTGATCGTAGGCCCGCGCGAGCTCGCGTTCCAGCGCGCGCAGGTCGCCCAGCAGGTCGTCGATCGCCGCGGAGACCGTCGCCCCCGGCGGGAACTCCGGGTTCTGGAGGGCGTGGGCCACACCGCCCGGGAGGTGCAGCCGCGCCTCCCCGGCGGTCGGTGCGAGCGTTCCGGCAAGCAGCTCGAGCAGCGTGGACTTGCCGGCGCCGTTGTCGCCGATGATCGCCAGACGATCCGCGGGACCGACGACGAGATCGATCCCGTCGAGCACCCGGTGCGCGGCGAAGCGCACGCCGGCCGCGCGCAGTTCGCACACGCGGTGCGGACGGATCGCCGGGACGGTGGAGGGAGAAGGGGAAGGGAGTACAGGGAACATGAGGGGTCCTCGCTGCGGTGCGGACGGCACCGCGGATACGCGTCGGACGACGCAGGGGAAACGGACCTCGATCGCGTCACAAGAGGACACGTTCGCTCAGGACCCACCGCGGAGAAGACGTCTCGACGCAGTGTCCCGATCTAGCGAATCAGAGTACCCACGGAGAGAGACCGTAGCAGCCTCGGGCTCCCGGCGCCAGGGTCGGCACGCGATCGCCCCCGCGCGTGGGGGCGCGGGGGCGATCGTGGCAGGGGTCAGCGCGGGTCGGCGAAGAAGGCCCGGAGGTCGGCGGCGAGCAGATCGGGGCGCTCCAGCGCGGCGAAGTGCCCGCCCTCGTCGAAACGGCTCCAGTGCACGATGTTGTCGTTGTCGCGCTCGGCGAAGACCCGGATGGTCTGGAAGTCGTCCGCGAACACCGCGACCCCGGTCCGCGCGTGGTTGACCTGCGGCTCGGCCTCGGCGCGCGCGTTCTCCAGGTAACTGCGGCTCATGCCCGAGGCGGCGTTCGCGAACCAGTTCACGCTCACCTCCAGCAGGATGCTCTCGAGCGGCACGAGCGAGGTGCCGTTGCCGAAGGAGGTGAACAGCTCACTGTAGGCGAGGAGCCCGACCGGGGAATCGCTGAGGCCCACCGCGACGGTCTGCGGACGGGAGGCGTTCATCGCGTTGTAGCCGCCCACCGACTGGAACCACTGCATGTGCTCCAGTCCCGCGTAGTCCTGCGGCTCGAGCTTCTCGAACTCCGCGGGGTCGCCCGAAGGGAACGAGAACAGCTGCAGCACGTGCAACCCGAGGAAGCCCTCCGGCGCCAGCAGCCCGAGCTCGCGCGCGACCATCGCGCCGTTGTCGGAGCCGTGGATGCCGTAGCTGTCGTACCCGAGGCCGCGCATGAGCCGGTCGTACGCGGCGGCGACCTTCCCCACCGTCCACCCGGCGGAGGCGAGCGGCTGCGAGAAACCGTAGCCGGGGGCATCCGGGATCACGAGGTGGAACGCCTCCTCCGCGCGACCGCCGTGCGCCTCGGGGTCGGTGAGCCGGTCGATGAGGTCGAGGTAGTCGACGGAGGAACCGGGGTAGGTGTGTGCGAGCAGCAGCGGGGTCGCGTTCTCGTGCCGCGAGCGGATGTGGAGGAAGCGGATCGTCTGGCCGTCGATCTCGGTGGTGAACTGCGGGTGGGCGTTGAGCCGCTCCTGCGCGGCAGCCCAGTCGAACTCCTGCCACGCGGTCAGCGCCTCGCGCAGGAAGTGGTTCGGGGTGCCGGCGTCCCAGTCGTCGACGGGCGCGGTGCGGGGCAGGCGCGTGCGGGCGAGGCGGTCGCGGAGGTCGGCGACCTCGGCGTCGGAGACGTCGACGGAGAAGGGGCGGAAGGCGAGGGTCGTGGTGTTCATGTCTCCGACGATAGAAGCCCATTAGGCTGGATACGTTCCTAATTATTCGGCGACTTTCGGAGGCCTCATGGCGGACCCGACCGCACGGCTCCTGGCGCTGCTCGCCCTGCTGCAGACGGGTTCGGAGCGATCCGGCAGCGAGCTCGCGCAGCGGCTCGGCGTCTCACCCCGCACCGTGCGCCACGACGTCGAGCGCCTCCGCGAACTCGGATACCCGGTCGACGCCCGTCGCGGCTCCACCGGCGGCTACCGGCTCGGGGCGGGCGGCAAGCTCCCCCCGCTGCTGCTCGACGACGAGGAGGCGGTGGCGGTGACCGTCGGCCTGCGCGCCGCCGCCGGCATCGCGGGCATCGCCGACTCCGGCGCGAGAGCGCTCGCCAAGCTCGAACAGGTCCTCCCCTCGCACCTGCGCCCCACCGTCGACGCACTGCGCACGAGCGTCGACCGCGCGCCGGAGAACAACGACACCGACGCCCCCGACCCGGAGGTCGACGCTGCCGTGCTGCGGGCCGTCGCGGGAGCGATCCGCGACCAGGAGTGGCTGCGCTTCGACTACGACGGCCGCCCCGTGCTGGTCGAGCCGTACCGCCTGCTCACCTGGGTGCGACGCTGGTACCTCGTGGCACGCGACCCGCAGACGAGCGAATGGGGCACGTACCGCGTGGACTGGATGGAGCTGCGGATGCCGACGCGCCGCCGCTTCGACCCGCAGCCGTTGCCCGGGGGCGACTACACCGCGTTCGCCATGCGCACCATCGCCGTGAGCGGCTGGCAGGTGCACGCGCGACTGCGCATCGACGCGCCCGCCGAGGCCGTGCTCGACCGGATCCACGCCGCGGTCGGCGTGGTCGAGCCGGTCGACGAGGAACACTGCATCCTCGTCACCGGCGCCGACAGCCTCGACACGATCGCCGCCTACATCGGGATGCTGATGATGGACTTCACCGTCGAGTCGCCGCCCGAACTGCTGCCCCGACTCCAGCTGCTGTCGGAGCGGTATGCCAGGGCCGTCGCGGGCTCCTGACCCGGGACTCAGGCCCCGCGCAGGCGCTCCGCGAGGTACGCGTGCAGGCCGTCGATCGGCACCCGCTCCTGCGCCATCGTGTCGCGGTCGCGCACCGTGACGGCCCGGTCGTCGAGCGAGTCGAAGTCGACCGTCACGCAGAACGGGGTGCCGATCTCGTCCTGACGACGGTAGCGGCGACCGATCGCGCCGGCGTCGTCGAAGTCCACGGCCCACGAGCCGCGCAGGGTGTCGGCCACCTCGCGCGCGAGCGGCGACAGGTTCTCGTTGCGGCTGAGCGGCAGCACCGCAGCCTTGACGGGAGCCAGACGCGGGTCGAGCTTGAGCACCGTGCGGGTGTCGGTGCCGCCCTTGGCGTTGGGCACCTGCTCCTCCACATACGCGTCGACGAGGAACGCCATCATGGCCCGCGTGAGGCCGAACGACGGCTCGATCACGTACGGCGTGTAGCGCTCGCCCGTCGCCTGGTCGAAGTAGGTCAGGCTCTGGCCGGACGCCTCGCTGTGACTGGAGAGGTCGTAGTCGGTGCGGTTGGCGACGCCCATGAGCTCGCCCCACTCCTTGCCCGCGAAACCGAAGCGGTACTCCACGTCGATCGTGCCGGCGGAGTAGTGCGCGCGGTCCTCCTCGGGCACGTCGAACTGCCGCATGTTCTCCGGGTCGATGCCGAGGTCGATGAACCAGTTCCAGCACGCCTCGACCCAGTGGTCGAACCACTGCGGGGCCTCGGCGGGCGGCGTGAAGAACTCGATCTCCATCTGCTCGAACTCGCGCGTGCGGAAGATGAAGTTGCCGGGGGTGATCTCGTTGCGGAACGCCTTGCCGACCTGGCCGATGCCGAACGGCGGCTTCTTGCGGCTCGCGGTGAGCACGTTGGAGAAGTTGACGAAGATGCCCTGCGCGGTCTCGGGACGCAGGTAGTACAGGCCGGACTCGTCATCGACCACGCCGAGGTACGTCTTTACCAGACCGGAGAACGCCTTGGGCTCGGTGTACTGGCCCTTGGTGCCGCAGTTCGGGCACGGGATGTCGGCGAGACCGTTCTCGGCCTTGCGGCCCTTGCGCGCCTCGAAGTCCTCGATCAGGTTGTCGGCGCGGAAGCGCTTGTGGCACTGCAGGCACTCCACCAACGGGTCGGTGAAGGTGGCGACGTGACCCGACGCCTCCCACACGCGCTTGGGCAGGATGATGCTGGAGTCGAGGCCGACCATGTCGCCACGGCCGCGCACGAACGTCTGCCACCACTGGCGACGGATGTTCTCCTTGAGCTCGGTGCCGAGGGGTCCGTAGTCCCAGGCCGACCGGGAACCGCCGTAGATCTCACCCGCCTGGAACACGAACCCGCGGTGGCGGGCGAGGGCGATGACCTTGTCAAGACGGGACTGTTCGGCCACGGTGGCTCCAATGGTCGGATGCGGAGAACGCCCGTGAGCACGGGCATCCCCATTCTATCGGTGGTCGCAGCGCGCCCCCTGGCCGCGGTCGCCGCCGGAGAGTACCGTCCCACGCATGAGCACCACCGAGCGACAGCCCGCTTCCCGCGACGAGGACACCCGCTTCTTCGGGCAGCCCTGGCCCCTCGTGCACGTCTTCGGCGTCGAGATGTGGGAGCGCTTCAGCTTCTATGGCATGCAGGGCATCCTGCTCATCTACCTCTACCACTCGGTCACGCAGGGCGGTCTCGGTCTGCCCGAGGCCACGGCCGGCGGGATCCTCGGCGCGTACGGCGGCTCGGTCTACCTCGCGACGATCCTCGGCGCCTGGCTGGCCGACCGGCTGTTCGGCTCGGAGCGCGTGCTGTTCGTGAGCGCGATGGTGATCGTCGCCGGGCACCTCGCGCTCGCCCTGCTGCCGGGCTTCGTGGGCGTCGGGGTCGGACTCGTGCTCGTGGCGCTCGGCTCCGGCGGCCTCAAGGCCAACGCGACCGCGGTCGTCGGCACCCTCTACGCCCCGGACGACGTGCGCCGCGACGCCGGGTTCTCGCTGTTCTATCTGGGCATCAACCTCGGCGCCTTCCTCGGGCCGATCCTCACCGGTCTGCTCCAGTCCACGCTCGGGTTCCACTGGGGCTTCGGACTCGCCGCGCTCGGGATGACGCTCGGCCTCGTGCAGTACGCGTTCGGACGGCGCGGGCTCCCGGACACGGCGCGCGAGGTGCCCAACCCCCTGCCCCGGTCGCGCTACCCGCTGGTGGGGATAATCGCGGGCGGCGCCGTGCTCGTCATCGCCGTGTGCGTGCTCACGGGGCTGATCCACGCCGACAACCTCGCGCTCATCGTGATCATCGGCACGATCGTCGCGGCGATCGCCTACTTCGCGGTCATCCTGTCCAGCCACCGCATCGACGCCACCGAGCGCTCGCGCGTCTGGAGCTTCGTCCCGCTGTTCCTCACCAGCGTGGCGTTCTGGTCGCTGTACCAGCAGCAGTTCACCGTGCTGACCGTCTACTCCGACAAGCGCCTGGACCGGAACCTGTTCGGGTGGGAGATGCCGGTGTCGTGGGTGCAGTCCATCAACCCGGTGTTCATCATCATCCTGTCGGGCGTCTTCGCCGCGATCTGGACCAAGCTCGGCACCCGGCAGCCGTCGACGCCGGTGAAGTTCGGTCTCGCCGCCATCATCATGGGCGCGGCGTTCCTGCTGTTCCTGCCGTTCTCCGGGGGCGGCGAGAACTCTACGCCGCTGCTGGCGATCGTCGGCATCCTCTTCGTGTTCACGGTCGCCGAGCTGCTGCTGTCCCCCGTCGGGCTCTCCGCCTCGACCAAGCTCGCCCCCGCGGTGTTCCACACGCAGATGGTGGCGCTGTTCTTCCTGTCGGTGGCGCTGGGCACGGCGATCGCCGGGTGGCTCGTGCAGTTCTACGACCCCGAGAACGAGGTGCCGTTCTTCTCGATCCTCGGCGGGATCGCGATCCTCGTCGGCGTCGGGATGCTGCTGAGCGTGAAGCCTGTGCTGCGCCTCATGCGCGGCGTGCGCTGAACCGCGCCGTCACCCCGCGAGGGGCTCAGGCGGTGAACAGGTAGCCGCGCCCCGACTCGAAACCGGCGATCCGCAGACCGCTGCCGAGCAGACCCTCCATCTGCGCGCGCAGCCGCAGCCGCCACTCGTGCGCGGCCGCCGGGTCGGAGACCCGCATCGCCTCGATGTCGTCCGGGATCTCCAGGGTCTCCACGACGTCGCCGTCGGCCGGGGGCTTGGCGATGTCGGCCAGCGCCCACTCGACATCGAGCCGGTCGCTTTCGTCGCCCGCGTCACCGCCGCCGAAGATGCCGTAGCGGTTCACGGAGTAGCCGGTGGCGCGGGCCCCGAGCACCGAGAAGAAGAAGTGCGCGTTGCGGGCCACGAGCGGGTCGAACACCCACGTGATGCGGCCGACGTCGCGCGAGAAGGCCCACTGCCGCTGGTGCTCCTTCAGCTCGCGACCCCAGCCGCGGCCGCGGTACTCCGGCAGCAGCGCCGTGATGTGCGAGTGCATCGCCCGGCGGGCCGGTTCGCCGAAGAACGCGATGGACGCACCGACCATGCGCTCCTCATCGCCCTCGCCGTCGAAGAACCCGACGACGTAGTTGCCCGACTGCTGCAGGGCGCGGAGGGTGCCGGCATCGACCACGCGCTGCGGACCCCGGATGGAGTCGAGCAGGCCCTGCGCGTCGAGGATGAGTTCAACGGTGTCGAGGTCACGGATGGTACGCACGGCTCCAGTCTGCCCCTCCACGGCGGGTTCGCGGAAACCCGGGCGGGCCTCAGCGGTACGGGAACGCCTCTCCCCCGCCCGCGGCGAGCGCATCGGCGACGATGCGGAGGTGCTCCGACGCCATCTCGGGCGGCAGCGGGGGCAGGATCTCGTCCCAGAACGCGAGCACCGCGCCGCGCCCCTGCATCATGCCGGCGGGGCGCCCCATCGCCCACATGTGGAAGTGCGCGGAACCATCGTTCCAGCGTCCGAAGTGACAGCGGGCGACCCCGGGGACGCTCTTCACCGCCTGCGACACCCGCTGCAGCAGCGGGCCCAGCGCCGCGAGCACGTCATGCGGGGCGTCCTCGAGCAGCCAGTGCTCGCGCGGGGCGACGCCGCCGATGAACGGCAGGCCGCCGACGTCCCAGCCGGCGCGCACCTGCCAGAGGTCGTCGTGCCAGATCGTGTGCGGGCTCGGACCGCAGTGCCCGCACTCGCGCGGGTCGAGCTCCCCCGCCCTCGGCTCCTCCGGCACCAGCATCGGCTCGAGCGGTCGCATCGTCACCGTCTCGAAGGCCCACGGCAGACCGTCGGCGATCGCCGAGGCGTCGAGCACCTCTCCGATCGGCAGTCGGCGGTGGAACGGGGAATCGGCCGGGTGCTGCGTGGGTGGGGCGTCGTCGCTCATCCGTTCATGCAACCACGGCACTGTCCACCCGGTCACACGGCGCGCAGGGCATCGCGGTCGAGCTGCGCGACCGCGGTCAGCCCGGCGAGGCCGAGGGTGATGTCGAGCTCGGCGAGCACGTTCCGCACCACCTCGCGCACCCCCTGCTCGCCCGCGATGCCGAGGCCGTACGCGTAGGGCCGGCCGAGCGCGACCACCGTGGCGCCGAGCGCGAGGGCGATCGCGACATCGGCGCCGCCGCGCACCCCGGAGTCGAACACGATCGGCACCCGCCCGGCCATCCGCTCCGCGATCGTCGGCAGCACGTCGAGGGTGGGCACGGACCGGTCGATCTGGCGTCCGCCGTGGTTGGAGATCCAGATGCCGTCCACGCCCGCGTCCAGCGCGCGCTGCGCATCGTCCGGGTGCACGATGCCCTTGAGGATGATCGGCAGCGTGGTCCACTCGCGCGCCTTCGCGAGGTCGTCCCACGTGAGCGCGGGGGTGGAGAACACGTCGAGGAACGTCTCGACGGCCGCCCGCGGCAACGGCGAGCGCAGGTTGTCGCGCAGGCGTCCGCCCTCGGTGAGGGCCGCGCCCTTCCTGGCGATGCTGAGCGCGGCGGCGACCGCCGTCGGGGTGACCTTCACCGCGGAGGCGTCGCTCTTCGGGGCGGCCGCCCGCTGTCGCACGAGCTCGCGGAACACGGGATCGCTGGTGTACTGCGCGATGCCCAGGCCCCGGGTGAACGGCAGGTAGGCGAGGTCGAGGTCCCGGGTGCGCCACCCCAGCAGGTGCGTGTCGAGCGTGACGACGATCGCCTCGCAGCCGGACGCCGCGGCGCGGGCGAGCAGGGAACGGTTCAGGTCGTCCGACGACGACCAGTACAGCTGGAACAGCCGTGACCCGGACGGCGCGGCGGCCGCCACGTGCTCCATCGGGAGCGACGCCTGGTTCGACAGCGTGTACGGGACGCCGAGGGAGGCGGCGGCGCGGGCGACCGCACGGTCGGCGTCGGGGTGCGCGAGCTCCATGACCCCGAGCGGCGCGAGGATCAGCGGGCTCGTCCGTCGTGTCCCGAGGAACTCGACGCCGAGGTCGCGTTCGCTGACGTCGCGCAGCGGCCGCGGCCAGACCTGCCACCGATCGAACGCCGCCCGGTTCGCCGTCACCGTGTGCTCCGCTCCCGCACCCCCGGCGATGTACGCGAAGGCCTCGGCGCTCAGCGTCTTCCGCGCCGCCTCCTCCAGCGCGGCCGGAGCGACCGGGACGGCCGGTCGGGTGCCGCTGATCCCGGCGCGATAGATGTCGGACTGGGTACGCCGGGAGATGCCGCGGTGGGCGGCGGGATCGTCCGGAGCGACGCTGCTCGTGACCATGACCACATGCTAGCCACGGCCGAACGGCCCCGCACCGCGCACGGGCCGATAGCCTGGGCCGGTGGGTGCGAGCGACGACAGAGCCAGGAAGCGCCTCTCCCGCACCCCGCCCCGGTGGGCGATCATCGCGGTGCTGGCCTTCGCGGGGCTGTGTTCGTCGTTCATGTTCACGCTCGTCGTGCCGCTGCAGGCCGAGCTGCCGCAGCTGCTGAACGCCTCGCGCGAAGACACCACGTGGGTCGTCACGATCACGCTGCTCGTCGCCGCCGTCGCCACCCCGATCTCGGGCCGCCTCGGCGACATGTACGGCAAGCGCCGCGTGGTCATCGTGCTGCTCGCGATCCTGATCCTCGGCTCCGTGATCGCCGCCGTGTCCGGCTCGATCGTCGGCGTGATCATCGGCCGCGCCCTGCAGGGTGCCGTGACGGGCGTGGTGCCGCTGGGCATCGCGATCATGCGCGACGTGCTCCCGCCCGAGCGCCTGGGCACCGCGGTCGCCCTCATGAGCGCGACCATGGGCGTCGGCGGCGCGATCGGCATGCCCGTGGCTGCCCTGCTCGCCGAGAACGCCGACTGGCACATGCTCTTCTGGCTCGCCGCAGCGCTCGGCGTCGCCGGACTCGCGCTCGTGCTCGCGGTCGTGCCGGAAGACGTGCTCCGCTCCCCCGGTCGGCTCGACGTGCTCGGCGCCGTCGGCCTCGCGATCGGCCTCACCGGGCTGCTGCTCTTCGTGTCGCGCGGCGCCGAGTGGGGCTGGACGTCGCCCGTGACCCTCGCGTGCGTGATCGGCGGCGTCGCCGTGCTGCTGGTGTGGGGCTGGTACCAGCTCAGGACGAGGGATCCGCTGCTCGACCTGCGCGTGGCCGCGCGGCCCGCCGTGCTGTTCACCAACATCGCCGCGATCGGGATGGGCTTCGCCCTGTTCGCGTCGAACGTCACGTTCCCGCAGATGCTGGAGATGCCAGTGGTCGGCGGCGGCTTCGGGCTCGACATGGTCGCGGCCTCGCTCGTGATCATGCCGGCCGGCCTGGTGATGATGGTGATCTCTCCGCTGTCCGGCTGGCTGGAGCGCACCGTCGGACCGCGCCCCCTGTTCACCGTGGGCGCGATCGCGATCGTGCTCGCCTACGTGTTCGTGCTGCTGTGGTCCACGGCCGTGTGGCACGTGTTCGTCGCGAACATCTTCATCGGCATCGGCATCGGGTTCACGTTCGCCGCGATGCCCATGATCATCATGCGCTCGGTGCCGGCGAACGAGACCGGCGCCTCGAACGGGCTCAACGCGCTGTTCCGCTCGGTGGGCACCTCGACCGCCTCGGCCGTGATGGGCGGGGTCCTCGCCGCCATGAGCGTCGACGTCGACGGGGTGGCCGTCCCCACGCGCAGCGCGTTCGAGGTGTGCTTCTGGCTCGCGATCGCGGCCGGGGTGCTCGCGGTCGTGCTGTCGCTGTTCATCCCGCGGCGCCGCGCCGCCGAGCAGCATCCGTCGCTGCCCGAGTGACGCCCTCGGCGCGACGAGTCAGTGGGTGTACTCCATGAGCTCGACGCCCAGCACACGGAACGCGTCGTGCGCGAGCCTCTCCAGTCTGTGCGCTGCGTGCGGGCCGGATCAATGGCGAATGCGACCCGATTGAGACCAGAGGACGTAGGTCACAACCCAGAATCCGGCATCGATTGCGAGCACGGACAGCAACTCGATCGATGCAGCCCAGAGCCCTACCGCAACGAAGAATCCCTGAAGGACGACGATCGGTGCGATGACAAGTGTCGCGAACAGCGCCGGCCTCATTCGTCTCCGTTTCATCGCTGGCAACTGAATCCAGTCGGCCCGACCAGCGGATAGATCCTCATCTGTCGGTTGTACGGGCATACCCCATTGGCGACGATGATTCCCACGATCATTGCGATCACAGCGGCACCGACGCCGCAACCGACACCGGCGGTGGTCGGCGCGAGCAGCGCACAGATCGCTGCGACCAACGCACCAGATGCGCCGGTCACCATTGCCTGTTGCTCGGCATTCGTGAGCTGGATGTACGGCCAGGGGTCAGCACCGCCAACCACCGCCGCCCTCATGAGGCCGCGGACCGCACTTCCCGCGGCCAGAGCCGTCGGAAAGACGATGGTCATCCCGGGCGCGAGCTCATAGGTGGAGACGACGCCATTGCGATCGATCTCCACCGACGAGGGTGCGTTCGTTTCTCGGAGTCCGTCGCGCAACTCTGCAAATGCCTCACTCAGTTCGGCGGGGCTTGCGCCAGCCTCTCCCAGAGACACAACCGCGAGGAACGCCTGCCCTTCGTCGCTGTTCAAGACCTCGCTCGGCACTGCAGCGAGATCAAACCGGTGCGCGTCGTGGTCGTAGGCGGCCACGAGTTGATTGATCCGCGATACAAGCGCATTGATCGATGCGTCCCCGCCCACCGCTCCTGCGGGAGGGGCACCTGCGACGCTACCGCTCGTTTTCGGCGTCGCCGCCACGTCTTCTCGCGCGCTGGCGGGCGACACCGTCGCGAGTGCCGTGCAAAGTACGACGGCAGCGCCGAGGAACATCTGCAAACCCCGCCTCATTGGTCGACCTTCCCGCTCGATCCCGGGACCCCGAAATCCGTTGAGCGCATGCTGATCTCCTTGAACTCTTCGGGCGCACCCGCATCGAGTTTGGACGAAGGGTGAGCTCAGTGGACATGTAGAGTGTTACATGTCATGCGTCACATGTCTGTCCACCTTTCGGAGGACATGAGTGGCTGGTTCGTCGAGAGCTGCCCTGCCGGTCGCGTCAGTGGGTGTACTCCATGAGCTCGACGCCCAGCACGCGGAACGCGTCGTGCGCACGCAGGCGGTGCGTGATCGACAGGTCGTCGAAGCACACGATGAGCGCGTAGCCGACGCCCGCGCGCGGTCCCGCCAGCACGCCCGCCTCGGCGCGGACACCGCGGTCGCGGCCGGTCTTGTTCACGAACAGCAGCCCGTGCGCGTCGTGGTCGTGCGCGAACGGGTCGAGCCCGGTCGCGGAGGCCACCAGACTCAGGTCCTGGTTGAGGCTCAGCCACTCGGCCACCTGCGCGCTCACCGCGGCGTCGACCACCTGGGAGTTGACGAGCGCGGAGAACAGCCCGGCGAACTCGCGCGCCGACCCCACCGCCACCTGCGGCGCGTCGTCGGGGCCCCGGCGGTCGCGGAACCGGTCGAGCAGCGCGGTGCGGCGCAGGCCGAGCCCCTCGATGCGCTCGCGCACCCGGTCGTGCCCGACCTTGTCCAACAGGATGTTGACCGCGATGGGGTCGCCCGCGGTCGCGGCCAGCACCGCCAGATCTTCCAGCGGCAGCGCGGGAGCCCGCAGGTGCCGCCACAACCCGGACGACTCGACCGCGTCGACGCTCGCGCGCTCCACGATCTCGAGCGGGTCGAGCGCTCCGGACTCGAACGCCGCCGCGACCTCGATCAGCAGCGGGACGACCCCGAGCCCGCCGACGGGCATGGTGACGTGGTCGTCGCCCGCCAGGACATGCACGTGCGAGTCGAGGTCGACCACGTGCACCGACACCTGGGCGCCCGCATCGGCCAGGCCCTCGAGAGCCTTGAGCGTGGCCGTGAACGACCGGCGGCCGAGGGCGGCCCGACGGGGCAGACGACGGCTCGTGCGCTGCTGCGAACGGCGCCCGCTCGATGACGCGGACGCGCCTCCCATCGACTCGGGGACCGGGGAGTTCCGGAACCCGTCGCCAGGCTCGAGTGCGGCCACGCGTGATCCTTCGGGAGGGGGCTGATCGGCATGCCAAGGGAGTCGCTCCCCAGCGGCAGGGCTATCGTAACCCCACCGCCGGGGGACACCTCACAGCCTGAGGAGAATGGTCACCAGATGGTCACCCGCGACGCCTCGGGCAGCCACAGGGCATCGTCCGGCGTCACGTCGAAGGCCTCGTAGAACGCGTCGATGTTGCGCACGATCTGGTTGCAACGGAACTCGTTGGGCGAGTGCGGGTCGATCGTGAGCAGCCGCAGCGTCTCCGCCTCCCGGCTCTTCTGCTGCCAGACCTGCGCCCACGACAGCAGCAGCCGCTGCACGCCCGTGTAGCCGTCGATGACCGGCGCCTCCTGCCCACCCAGCGACAGCTCGTACGCCTGGAGCGCGATGCCCAGACCGCCGAGGTCGCCGATGTTCTCGCCGATCGTGAGGGCGCCGTTCACGTGATGCTCCGCGTCCAGCCCCTCAGGGACGAGCTCGTCGTACTGGGCGATCAGCGCCTTGGTGCGCTCCTCGAACGCGGCACGGTCGGCGTCGGTCCACCAGTCCTGCAGACGTCCGTCGCCGTCATAGCGGCTGCCCTGGTCGTCGAAGCCGTGACCGATCTCGTGTCCGATGACCGCGCCGATGCCGCCGTAGTTCGCGGCCGCGTCGCGACCCGCGTCGAAGAACGGATACTGCAGGATCGCGGCGGGGAAGACGATCTCGTTCATCGACGGGTTGTAGTACGCGTTGACCATCTGCGGCGGCATGTGCCACTCGGTGCGGTCGATGGGCCTGCCGACCTTGTCGATGTTGCGGTCGTGCTCGAAGGTCGCCGCGCGACGCACGTTGCCGAGCAGCTCCTCGCGGTCGATCACGAGGCTGGAGTAGTCGCGCCACACCTCGGGGTGGCCGATCTTGGGCGTGAACGCGTCGAGCTTGGCGAGCGCACGCTGCCGGGTCTCCGCCGTCATCCACTCCAGCGTCTCGATGCTCTGCCGGTACGCCTCGATGAGGTTGCCGACGAGCTCGTCCATCGCGGCCTTCGCCGTCGGCGGGTAGTGCCGCTCGACGTACACCTTGCCGATCGCCTCGCCGAGCGCGCCCTCGGTGACCGAGACGCCGCGCTTCCAGCGCTCCCGGATCGTGGGGACGCCGGTGAGCTCGGTGCCGTAGAACGAGAAGTTCTCCAGCACCAGGTCGTCGGTCAGGTAGGGCGCGGCGGCGTGCACGACCTTGGCGCGCAGCCAGGCCTTCCAGTCGTCGAGGCGCTCGGCGGTGAGCAGCGCACCCAGCCCCTCGAAGAAGCTGGGCTGCGACACGACCACCTCGTCGAACGCGGAGGGGTTCGACGGCGTGACGGCCTCGCGCCACGGTGCGAGGTCGACGCCCGCGAGCTCCTGCAGCTCGTCCCAGGTCTTGAGGTTGTAGGTGGCGACCGCGTCGCGGCTGCGCACGTTGTCCCAGTGGTGGCCCGCGAGCTCGGTCTCCAGGGCGATGGAGCGTTCGGCCTGGTCCGCGGCGTCGGCGATGCCCGCCAGGGACAGCAGGCGCTCGAGGTGGGCGCGGTACGCGGCGCGCGTGTCGGCGAAGGTGTCGAGGCGGAAGTAGCTCTCGTCCGGCAGCGACAGCCCGGCCTGCACGAGCACCGGGATGTAGCGCTCCGGGTCTCCCGGGTCGCCGTCGACGTAGAGGCCGATCACCGCGGCGCGCCCGTCACGGTCGTACGCCCCCACGGTGCGCAGGAAGCCGGGGATGTCGGCGATCGCGTCGATCTCGGCGAGGGTCTCCGCGAGCGGCGCGACCCCGGCGGCCGCGATGCGGTCGGTGTCCATGAAGCTCGCGAACAGGTCGCCGATCTTGCGGGCGAGCGTGCCCTCCTCGGCGTCCTGCGACTCCTCGATGATCGTGCGGACGTCTTTCTCCGCCTGCTCGGCCAGCAGGTGGAAGGAGCCCCAGCGCGCCTTGTCGCCGGGGATCTCGGTGCGGGAGATCCAGGCGCCGTTCACGTGACGGTACAGGTCGTCCTGCGGGCGGATGTCGGGGCTGAACTCGTCGAGGGCAAGGCCCACGGGAAGCGCGTCGGTCATGCGCTCCAGCCTATGACGGGGGTCCCCCACGGTGTCGAGGGCGGACACGCCCCGACACGGATCAGCGCGGCCGTCGCCCGAACAGCCGGCGACGCGGACGCGCGGGGGCGGCCTCTGCCGACGATGCGACCCCGCGGGCGGAGCGGCGCTCGCGCCACGCGGCGACCTCGGCCTCCACGTCCCGCGGCGCCGTGACCACGGGCGGGCCGCCCTGCAGCTGCCGCCTGGCCTCGATCACGCGGCGGTTGAAGTCCTCGAGCACCGCCCGCACGTCGGACTCTCGTCCGAGGAGGTCGAGCTGTCCGTCGAGCTCGCGGTCCTCCGTGCGCAGCAGCAGCGCGGGCGGCCCGAGCCCGGTGAGGTTCTCGGTCTCGATCTTGCGCCGGATCCACCAGTCAGGGTCGTGGTGGGTGCCGAGCCCCTCGATGGGCTTGCCCGCACCGGGGAGGTCGTCGAAGTCGCCGCGGCGGATCGCCACCTGGATCGCGCTCTCGATGAACGCCGCCCGATCCACGGCCGCCGCCGCACCAGGCGTCGAGGAGACGGTCGTCTCGTCGTCGGCCCCGTCGCCCGGCGACCGACGGCGCGCGAGGTACCGCGCCGCCTCGTCTCGGGGATCGGACATGATGCACCTCCGCCGCATCCTGCTCTCCTCCAGCCTACGTGCGGTCCGGGGGCACGGCACGGGTGTCGGCGCGAGGTCATAGGCTCGGAGGATGGCCGCGCGCACCTCCCTCAACCGAGAGATCCTGCGACTGGCGGTTCCGGCACTCGGTGCGCTGATCGCCGAGCCGGCGTTCCTCATCGTCGACGCCGCGCTCGTCGGCCACCTCGGCACCACGCCGCTCGCGGGGCTCGGCATCGCCGGCGCCGTGCTGCAGACCATCGTGGGCCTGATGGTGTTCCTCGCCTACTCGACCACCCCGGCGGTCGCGCGGCGCTTCGGCGCCGGGCAGCCGGACGAGGCCGTGTCGGTCGGGATCAACGGCATGTGGCTGGCCCTGGGCCTCGGAGCCGTGCTGGCCGTGATCGGTGCGGTGTCGTCACCGTGGCTCGTGTCGCTGTTCGGCGCGAGCGAGGCCGTGGCCGCCCAGGCCGACGAGTACCTGGTGATCTCGATGTGGGGGCTGCCGGCGATGCTCATCGTCTTCGCGGCGACCGGGCTGCTGCGCGGCATGCAGGACACCATGACCCCACTCTGGATCGCCGGCCTCGGCTTCGGTGCCAACGCGCTGCTCAACTGGCTCTTCATCTACGGCTTCGGCTGGGGCATCGCCGGATCCGCGGCCGGCACGGTCGCCGCGCAGTGGGGCATGGTCGCCGCGTACGTGCTGGTGGTGCAGCGGCTCGCCTCCCGCCACAGCGCCTCGCTCCGGGCGCAGCGCGACGGCCTGCGCAACACCGCCACCTCGGGCGGATGGCTGTTCCTGCGCACGGTCAGCCTCCGCGTGGCGCTGCTGGCGACCGTGGCGGTCGCGACCGGGGTCGGCACCGACGAGCTCGCCGGGTGGCAGATCGTGTTCACCATCTTCTCCGCGGCCGCCTTCGCCCTCGACGCCCTGGCCATCGCCGCGCAGGCGCTGATCGGCAAGGAGCTGGGCGCCGGAGACGAGCAGCAGGTGCAGCGCGTCCTCGGCCGGACGGTCGCCTGGGGCGCGTGGTTCGGCGTGGCGGTCGGCGCTGTCATCGCCGCACTGTCGGGCGTGCTCGGGATCGTGTTCACGGGCGACCCGCACGTCGCGGCACTCGTGCAGCCGGCGCTGCTGGTGCTCGCGGTCGCCCAGCCGATCGCCGGTGTCGTGTTCGTGCTCGACGGTGTGCTGATGGGCGCGAACGATGCGCGCTACCTCGCGATCGCGGGCGGCCTGAACCTGGTGCCGTTCCTGCCCGCGCTGTGGATCATCGCGGCGACGGGAGTGGACGGCGCGGCTGGTCTGATCTGGCTCGCGGTGGCCTTCTTCGGCGTGTACCTGCTCGCGCGGCTCGGCACGCTCGGCTGGCGGGTGCGGTCGGGACGCTGGCTCTCCGCCGCCGCCTGACCGTCGCGGCGCGGCGGGCCGAACACGCGCGCCTCAGTCCGCGGCGTGGCGGCGACACCACTCGTACATGATCACGGCGGCCGCGGCGCTGGCGTTGATGGAGCGGGTCGAGCCGTACTGCGTGATCTCCACGTGCGCGGAGGCCGCGGCGAGCGCCTCGTCCGAGAGCCCCGGACCCTCCTGCCCGAACAGCAGCACGCACGCACGCGGCAGGTCCGCCCGGTCGACGGGGACGGCGCCCTCGACGTTGTCGACCGCGATCACGGGCAGCCCCTCCGCCGCAGCCCAGGCGGCGAACGACGCCACGTCCTCGTGATGCACGACGTGCTGGTAGCGGTCGGTGACCATGGCGCCTCGCTTGTTCCAGCGGCGGCGCCCGATGATGTGCACGGTGTCGGCGAGGAACGCGTTGGCGCTGCGCACGATCGAACCGATGTTCATGTCGTGCTGCCAGTTCTCGATCGCGACGTGGAACGGGTGCCGCCGCGTGTCCAGGTCGGCCACGATCCGCTCCATCCGCCAGTAGCGGTAGCGGTCGATCACGTTGCGGGTGTCGCCGTTGGCGAGCAGCTCCGGGTCGTACTGCTCCCCCTCGGGCCAGGCGTCCCGTCCTCCCGGCCACGGGCCGACGCCGTATCCGGGCTGGGCGAGGGACCCGCCCGCGCCGTCCGGGACCGGGGCCGCGGAGTCGTCCGTCGCCGGGCTCTCGGGCGTGCGTGCATCCATCCCGCCAGGCTATCGCCGCCCCACTGCCGCCTGTCTCGGCGGAGCGATCGTCGTCACCGAGGTGGCCCAGATCCGGATATTTAGGCATACCGAAAAATATGCTACGGTTTCGGTGTGCCGAAAAATCTCGTCGCCCCCGTGACACCGTCCGCCGCCACCGCCCCGCGCAGCCTGTGGCTGCTCGGCCCCGCCCTCGTGGCCGGTGTCGCGTATCTCGACCCGGGCAACGTCGCCAGCAACATGACCGCCGGCGCGCAGTACGGCTACCTCCTGGTGTGGGTGGTCATCGCGGGAAACGTCATGGCCTGGCTCATCCAGTACCTCTCCGCCAAGCTCGGCGTGGTCACGGGGCAGAGCCTGCCGGAGGTGCTCGGTGCACGCCTGAAGCGCCCATGGGCGCGACGCGCGTACTGGCTCCAGGCCGAACTGGTGGCCATGGCGACCGACCTCGCCGAGGTGATCGGCGGCGCCGTCGCACTGTACCTGCTGTTCGACGTGCCGCTGCTCCTCGGCGGCCTGATCACCGGGGCCGTGTCGATGATCCTGCTCACCGTGCAGAGCCGCCGCGGCGCCCGCCCCTTCGAGTTCGTGATCATCGGACTGATGCTCGTCATCACGGTCGGCTTCCTGGCCGGCCTGTTCCTCGCCCCGCCCGAGCCCGCGGGTGTCGTCGCCGGACTCGTGCCCCGCTTCGAGGGCACCGGGTCGGTGCTGCTCGCGGCCTCCATCCTCGGCGCCACGATCATGCCGCACGCGATCTATGCGCACTCCTCGCTCGCCCGCGACCGCTTCGGGAGCGCGGGTCTGCCCCACGAGGAGGCCACGCGGACCGAGGCCTCCCGCATCCGCCGCCTGCTCACCGCCACGCGCTGGGACGTGTCGATCGCGATGGTCATCGCGGGGTCGGTCAACCTCGGCATCCTCCTGCTGGCCGCGGCGAACCTCGCCGGGGTCGAGGGCACCGACTCCCTGGAGGGCGCGCACGCCGCCCTGGCCGCCGGTCTCGGTCCCGTCGTCGCCACGTTCTTCGCGGTGGGGCTGCTCGCCTCCGGCCTGGCGTCCACCTCGGTCGGCGCCTACGCGGGCGCCGAGATCATGCACGGGCTGCTGCACGTGCGCATCCCGCTGCTCGCACGGCGGCTGGTGACCCTGATCCCCGCCCTCGCGATCCTCGGACTCGGCGTCGACCCCACCCTCGCGCTCGTGCTGAGCCAGGTCGTGCTGTCGTTCGGCATCCCGTTCGCGCTCATCCCGCTGGTGGCGCTGACCGCGCAGCGGCGCACGCTCGGGGTGTGGGCCAACCGCGCATGGACCACCATCGCCGGCGTCGTCGCCTCGGTGCTGCTCATCGCCCTCAACGCCGCGCTGCTCTGGCTGGTGCTGACGGGGGCATGAGCCCGGATAGGCTCGACACCATGCCCGCCGAGAACGCCCGCCGCACCGTCCGCATCCTCACCTGGATCGGAATCGCGACCGGGGTGATCGGGGCCGTGCTGATCGCGTTCCCGAAGGTCGTCGGCCCGCTCGGACCGTGGCTGCAGCTCGCCCTCGGCATCGCCACGCTCGTGCTCGCCTTCCGCGCGCGCAAGGTCGGGATCGCCGAGGTGGAGGGCTTCGACGGGCGCCTGTCGCTCGCCGCCGCCCTCCTCGGCTTCCTCGTGGTGTTCTTCGCGGGGCAGGTGGCGTTCGGCCTGCTGGTCGCCGTCGCGAATCCGTGACTCAGGCCGCGACGAACCCCGTCACCAGATAGAGCACGAGCGAGAGCCCGGCCGCGATCCCCGCGTAGGGCAGGATCGCCAGCATGAGGTTGATCGGCTTGATGCCGATCGAACGCGAGGCCAGGATGATGCCGTCGCCGTACAGGCACGTGGTGCTGCCGAGCGCGGCGCCCGAGAACACCGCGGCACCGGCCAGGATCGGGTCGGCACCGAGAGCGAGCGCCAGCGGCAGCACGACCGGGGTGATGACGGCCGCGAGGTCCCAGAACGACCCGGTCGCGTAGGCGTAGACGCCGCACACGGCGAACACGATCGCCGGCAGCAGAGCAGGGGTGAGCACGGGCTCGGTCACCTGGATCACGAACTCGGCGAGCTGCAGGGCGATGTTCATCTCCTGCACCATGAACGCGAGCACGGTGAGCACCATCACGAAGAGCATGCTCTCGATGCCCTCGAGCGCCGCGTCCAGCACGCCGCGCACCGAGAGCCGACGCTGCACGAGCACCAGCACGACCGTGACCGCGAGGGCCGCCGCGGTACCGGCGACCACGTTGGCGTCCGTCGCGATCGTGACGCCGACCAGCACGGCCATCGCGATCAGGAACGACCACGGCTGCGGCTTGCGCGCGGTGTCCGTGGTCGTCTCGAGCGCCACGGCGACGCGCTGCGCGGTCGAACCGTCCGCGTCGTCCGCGCGGAGCTCGGAGAGCAGCGCCGCGCCCTCGGCCCGGCGTTCGGCGTCTGTCGTGCCGAGCGGGAAGACGTCGCCGTCGCGCTCGGCGCGCAGCGCGTCCTTCTTGATCAGGCCGAGCTTCGGCAGCCAGCCGATGCTCATCAGCAGCGCCACCGCGATGGCCGCCCAGCCGAAGAAGATGAACGGGATGGACTGCAGGTAGGCCCCGAAGCCGCTGCCGCCGACGGTGACCCCCTGCGCCTCGAACAGGCCCGAGAAGAACAGTGCCCACGTCGACACGGGGACGAGCACGGCGATCGGGGCAGCGGTCATCTTCATGATCGCGCCGAGCTGGGTGCGGGGAACCCGGTAGCGGTCGGTCACCTGCTTCATCGACGTGCCGGTGGTGAGCACGTTGAGGTAGTCGTCGACGAACAGCACGATCGAGAGCAGGAACGTGAGCAGGGTCGACTTCCGCCGCGAGGTCACGAACCGCTCGACCCAGCGGGCGAAGTCGGTGACGATGCCCGACTTCTCGAACAGCATCATCAGGATGCCAAACAGGGCGACGATCAGCAGCAGCCACTGCGCCGTCTCGTTCGACAGGGCCTTGCCGGTGTACTCGACCCAGACGTCGAAGCCGCCCCAGCCGCCGAGGATCAGAGCTCCGGCGACGGTGCCGCAGAGGAGCGCGAAGAGGGTGCGGCGGGTGGCGACGGCGACCACGAGGATCACCGCGATGGGCAGGAGCGCGAGGGCGCCGAATTCGGGCATGGGGTTCACCTCGGTGTGAAAGGAAAGGGAGGGGGTGGTCGAGCCGGGGGTCAGGGCTCGACGCCGCCGACGACCGTCCGCTGTACGGGCAGGTCGGGGAGGTCGTCGGGTGCCACGTGCAGCGGGTTCTCCGCCCACACGGCGTAGTCGGCGCGGTAGCCGGGGGCGATGCGACCGAGGTCGCCGTCGCCCTGCGCCCGCGCAGCGCCCACGGTGTAGCCGTGCAGCGCCTGGTAGGGGGTGAGCACCTGGTGGGGCTCGAACACCGGGGCGTCGCGGTCGCCGGGGCGGCGGCGCAGCATGGCCCACGCGAGGCCGATCCGGGCGTCGTTCTGCGCGATGGGCCAGTCCGACCCGAGGGCGACCGGGGCACCCGCGTCCCAGTAGTCGCGCACGCGCCAGGCCCTGGCGGCCCGGGCGGGGCCGAGGCGCCGCGACCAGTCGTCGGAGGCGTCGGCCTTGCGCCACTGCAGGTGCAGCGGCTGCATCGATGCGGTGATGCCGGCGGCGGCGATGCGGGCGACGTCGCGGTCGGTCGTGGTCTCCAGGTGCTCGATACGGTGCGGGGCTCCGGTGGCGCAGCGCGCGCCCGCGGCGAGGTAGGCGTCGACGACCTCGCCGACCGCGCGGTCGCCGATCGCGTGGGTCGCGACCTGGAAGCCGGCGTCGGCGTAGCGCCGCACGGTGCGGGCGTAGGCGGCGGCGTCCTTCCAGAACGGCTCCGTGCCGCCGCCGGCCGTATCGGGCTCGTACAGCCACGCGGTGCCCGTCTCGACGACCCCGTCGGCGTACAGCTTCACGACCCCGCCGCGCCACCGCTCGCCGCGGCGGTCGCGCATCCGCAGGTTCTCCGCCGTGCGGTCGGCGTCGAACCCGGGCTCGTGGTCGATCGCGGACACGATGCGGAGGGGCAGACCCGGGCCGAGCTCGAGACCGTCGAGCAGGTCGAGCGCGGCGAAGCCGCCGTCCATGATGGTGCCGCCCGTGAGGCCGGAGTCCCGCAGTCCGCGCAGCAGCTCGTGGCCCGCCGCGAGGGTCTGCGTGCGGTCGAGGGCGGGGGCGGCGAGGCGCACGGGCTCGTACGCCGCGAGCTCGCGCAGCTCCCCGGTCGGCCGCCCGTCGTCGTCGACGACGATGCACGAGGAGTCGTCGGTCTCGCGGGGCCCGGTGATGCCGGCGCGGCGGAGACCCTCGTGACTGGCGAGGGCGGTGTGCCCGTCGAACACGATGAACAGGGCGGGGAGCCCGCGCACGGCGTCGTCGATCGCATCGGCGGTCATGGGGAGCTCGTGGAAGACGTCGTAGTCGAGGTTCCAGCCGCGCACCCAGGGGTCGCGGTCGTCGCGCAGCGCGCGGTCGGCCTCGGCGCGCAGAGCCGCCAGGAAGCCGGTGCCGGTGGTGATGCCACCGAGGTCGACCCCGGCGGTGAGCTCGAGCCCCTGCAGCGGGTGGAGGTGGGCGTCGATGAGCCCCGGGGTGACCGCGGCTCCCGCGAGGTCGTGGACGACGGTGCGCGGGCCGCGCAGTTCCCGCACGAGCGCGTCGTCACCCACCGCGAGGAAGCGGCCGTCGCGCACGGCGAACGCCGAGGCCTCCGGGCGGCGGGGGTCCATGGTCACGACGCGCGCGCCGGTGACGATAGTGTCGGCGTCGAAACCCGTCATGGCGTTCTTCCTCGAGCAAATTGAAAGAGTTTCAATAAAGTAGCAGACACCGAGCAGGAGTGAGCCCCGATGACGACATCCCCGCGCAGCGTGGGCCGCCCGTCGACCAGGGTGCTCACCGAGGAGCGGATTCTCACGGCGGCGTTCCGGCTCAGCGCCGAGCGCACACCACGGCAGTTCACGATGACGGCGCTCGCGGAGTCCCTGGGCGTGCGCACCTCGGCGCTCTACCACCACTTCGAGAGCCGCGACGCCGTGATCCGGGCGATGCGCGGGCGGATCAGCCGCGACCTCGCCACCCCCGAGCCCGGGGCCCTGCCACTGGAGGACGCGCTCCTCGCCTGGGCGCACAGCTACCGCGACGCCACGATCGCCGCACCCCAGGCGATGGTCATGCTCGCCACCTCCCCCATCGACGCCGACGAGGGCTCGTTCGCCGACTACGAGCAGATCGCCCGCCTGCTCGCCGACGACGGCTGGCCCACCGACACCATCGTCGACGCGATCGTCGCCCTGGAGTCCTTCATCATCGGATCCGCCCTCGACGCCCTCGCCCCGGCGGACAACATGTCGCCCGGCGACCTCGCCCCCGCCTACCCGACCTTCGCCGAGGCCGAGCGCGCTCGCGCCCGCCTCAGCTCCGACCCCGCCCGCCGCACGTTCGAGATCGGCGTGCGCGCCCTCATCCACGGCCTCACCGCGTGGGCGCGCGCCGAAAGAGCCTCCGACGCCACCGCGTAGGCTGGACGGGTGGCCTCCCCCGCAGCTGACGACTACCTCAAGACCGTCTACGCCCACACCGAATGGCAGGACGCCCCGATCACCCCGTCGGTGCTGGCGGCCAAGCTCGGCATCGCCCCGTCGTCGGTCACCGAGATGGTGAAGAAGCTCGCCGCCGCGGGGCTCGTGTCGCACGTGCCCTACGGTGCCGTGCGGCTGACCGAAGCCGGGACGACCAGAGCCCTCGCGATGGTGCGGCGCCACCGCCTCATCGAGACCTGGCTCGTGCAGGAGTTCGGCTACGGGTGGGACGAGGTGCACGACGAGGCCGAGGTGCTGGAGCACACCATCAGCGACCGGCTGCTCGAGGGCATCGACGCCCGCCTGGGCCGCCCGCGCTTCGACCCGCACGGCGACGCGATCCCCGACGCCGACGGGCACATCGAGCGGGAGCCGTTCGTGCTGCTCGCCGACGCCACAGAGGGGCACAGCGGTCGCGTGCTGCGGGTCGACGACCGCGACTCCGACCTGCTGCGGGCCCTGGAGGCCGAGGGGCTCACGGTCGGCAGCACCGTCGAGGTCCTCGCGGACGGCGTGCGCCTGGACGGCGTCGAGCGAGCCCTTCCCGACGGAAGCGCCGGCGTCGTGTGGATCACCGCCTGAGACCTGCCGGAAACACGCGGCCTCTAGGCTGAGCACATGGCACACCGTGACGACATCGAATGCTGGCTCACCGACATGGACGGCGTGCTCGTCCATGAGAACGACGCCATCCCCGGGGCCTCCGAACTGCTCGCCGGGTGGGAGCGCAACGACATCCCCTACCTGGTGCTGACGAACAACTCGATCTTCACCGCCCGCGACCTCTCCGCGCGCCTGCGGCAGAGCGGCCTGGTCGTGCCGGAGGAGCGCATCTGGACCTCGGCGCTCGCGACGGCCGACTTCCTGGCCCAGCAGCTGCCCGGCGGCTCCGCCTTCGTGATCGGCGAGGCCGGCATCCTCACGGCTCTGCACGAGGCGGGCTTCATCATGACCGAGACGAACCCCGACTTCGTGGTGGTCGGCGAGACCCGCAACTACTCGTTCGAGGCGATCACCAAGGCCATCCGTCACATCATCAACGGCTCGCGGTTCATCGTCACCAACCCCGACGCGACGGGCCCGAGCATGGACGGCGTGCTGCCGGCCACCGGCGCGATCGCCGCGCTCATCACGAAGGCGACCGGCAAGGAGCCCTACGTGGTCGGCAAGCCCAACCCGATGATGTTCCGCTCGGCGCTGAACAAGATCGGTGCGCACTCCAAGAAGACGGGCATGATCGGCGACCGCATGGACACCGACATCGTCGCCGGCATCGAGGCCGGCCTGCACACCGTGCTCGTGATGACCGGCATCAGCGATCGGCGCAGCATCGAGCAGTACCCGTTCCGTCCCGACGAGATCGTCGACTCCGTCGCCGACCTGCTGCCGACCATCACCGCATCGATCCCCACCCTGGACGAGGACTGACGTGGGCGCCCTCGACGACGGCGAGCGGATCGCGGCGGCCGACGCCGCGGCCTGGCGCGCCTGGCTCGAGGAGCACCACGAGCGCACCGCGGGCGTGTGGCTGCTGAGCGTGCGCGGCCGCTCCGCCGTCGGCGTCGGCTATGAGGACGCGGTGCGGCAGGCGCTGTGCTTCGGGTGGATCGACGGCCCGGTGCGCAGCTTCGACGACCAGACGAACGGCCAGTGGTTCTCGCCGCGGCGGCCCGGCAGCGGGTGGGCGGCGACGAACAAGGCGCGCATCGCCGAGCTGGAGGCCGCCGGGCTGCTGGCCCCCGCGGGCGTCCGGGCGCTGGAGGTCGCGAAGGCCAACGGCTCGTGGACCCTGCTCGACGGACCGGAGGCGGGCATCGAGCCGCCCGAGCTCACGGCCGCACTCGACGCGGACCCCGCCGCCCGTGAGAACTGGGACGCGTTCCCGAAGTCGGTGAAGAAGTTCGGGCTCACGCACATCGCGATGGCCAAGCGACCGGAGACGAAGGCCGCCCGCATCGCGAAGATCGTGGCGGACGCCGCGGAGGGGAAACGCCCATGACCCAGAACGACCTGCTGTTCCTCGTGCTGATCCTGATCGGGCTCACGTCGCTCACCGTGATCATCGTGCAGTTCGTGCGCTCCCGTCGCGGCCGCGGCTCGGACGACGGGCGTGCCGGCTGGTGGGAAGGCCCCTGGGACGACGACGACCGCCAGCGCTGAGCCCGCGGCCGTCGCCCCGGCCGCGGTCAGGACGCCAGCGAGGCCCCCGGGATCGCGGCCAGCAGCTCCCGTGTGTACGGGTGCTGCGGGTCGTCGAAGATGCGCTCCGGTGTGCCGCTCTCGACCACGACCCCGCGCTGCATCACGTGCACCTCGTCGGAGATCATCCGCACGACCGCGAGGTCGTGGCTGATGAAGAGGTAGCTGAGGCCCAGGCGCGTCTGCAGCTCCGCCAGCAGATCGAGGATCTGCGCCTGCACCAGCACGTCGAGCGCCGACACGGCCTCGTCCAGCACCACCAGCTCGGGTTCGAGCGCCAGCGCCCGCGCGATCGCCACGCGCTGCCGTTGTCCGCCGGAGAGCTCGTGCGGCAGCCGCTCGGCCATCGCGGCCGGGAGCGCCACCTGCTCCAGCAGCTCCAGGACGCGGGCGTGACGCGAGGCCGCGGTGCCGATGCGGTGCACGCGCAGTGGTTCCGCGATCGACTGCTCCACGGTGAACCGCGGGTCGAGCGAGGCGTAGGGGTTCTGGAACACCGGCTGCACGCGGCGGCGCAGGGCGAACAGCTCCTTGCGGCGCAGCGTGGTGAGGTCGAGCCCGTCGAACAGGATCGATCCGGAGGTGGCGTCCTCCAGCCCCAGCACCATGTTCGCGGTCGTGGACTTGCCCGACCCGGACTCCCCCACGATCGACACGGTCGTGCCGCGGCGGATCGTGAGGCTCACACCGTCGACCGCCGTGAAGGTCTGCGGCTCCCCGGCCTTGGCGCCGCGCACCGGGAACTCCTTGCGCAGGTCGCGGATCTCCACGAACGGCACGGCGTCGGTCGCGGCCGTGCGCGCGGGCAGGGCGTCGCGCCGGGAGGAGAGGCTCGGCGCCGCGGCCAGCAGCTGCCTGGTGTACTCGTGCTGCGGGTTGCCCAGCACCTGGGCGGACGTGCCCTCCTCGACCACGCGGCCCCGGAACATGACCACGATGCGGTCGGCGCGCTCGGCCGCCAGCGCCAGGTCGTGCGTGATGAGGAAGACCGCGGTCCCGAGCTCGTCGGTGAGCTGATCGAGCTGGTCGAGGATGCGGCGCTGCACCGTGACGTCGAGGGCCGAGGTGGGCTCGTCGGCGATCAGCAGCCGGGGCTTGCACGCGAGCCCCATCGCGATCAGCACGCGCTGGCGCATCCCGCCGGAGAACTCGTGCGGGTACTGCCGTGCGCGCCGGGCGGCGTCGGCGATGCCCACCATCTCCAGCAGCTCGACCACGCGGACCTTCGTCGCCTCGCCGCTGGTGTGACCGTGCACCTCCAGCGCCTCGCCGATCTGCTCCCCCACGCGCATGAGCGGGTTGAGGTTCGACATCGGGTCCTGCGGCACGAGGCCGATCCCGGCGCCGCGCAGCGAGATCATCGCGCTCTCGGGCAGCTCGGTCAGCTCGCGCCCGTCGAAGCGGATGCTGCCCGCCGTGATCACGCCGTTCTCGGGGAGCAGGCGGTTGACGGCGGCGGCGGTCGTGGACTTCCCCGAGCCGGACTCGCCGACCACCGCGACGGTCTCGCCCGCGGCGATGTCGATGTTCACGTCGCTGATCGCGGTGATCAGCTCGGAACCGGTCCGGAAGGCGACGGCGAGGCCGTCGATGCTCAGCACGGGCGGGGTGGTGCTCATGGGGTACTCGTTCCTTCGGGGTCCAGGAGGGCGGGCAGCGCCGCACGCCACAGGGTCTCGGTCGGGGCGATCTCGGCCGCGAGGAGACGGGTGCTCAGCAGCACGGCCGCGGTCCCCGTCGCCGGCACGAGGCCGAGCGCGCAGCCGGTGTAGCCCGGGTGCCACAGCAGGCGCGTGGGGCGGCCGTCGACCGGCACGGTGTCACTGCGCCAGCCCAGGGCCTGACCGGCGTCCGGGCCGTCACGGAAGAAGTCGGCGACCGCGTCGGGGTGCCAGAGGTCGGTGTGCCGGTCGGCGTCGGCGAGCGCGGCGCCGAGCGTGAGCAGGTCGTCGACCGTGCCGAACAGGCCCGCGTGCCCGGAGACGCCGCCGAGCGCGTGGAAGCAGTTGCCGTCGTTGACGCTGCCGGCGATCTCGTCCTCCCGCCACGGGAAGTGCCGGCGCGACGTGAGGATCGGGTAGGGGTCGCCCGTGGCCACCATGCGGCGCTCGGCGGCGTCGCCGATGCCGGAGGACGCGACGGGAGGGCCGACGGGGCCGTAGCCCGTGTGCGCGAGTCCCAGCGGCGCGGTGACGAGCTCCCGCACGGCGGCGTCGAGCGGAAGGCCGGTCACCGCGGTGATGAGGCGCCCGAGCAGGATGAAGCCCAGGTCGGAGTAGTGCCGCCCCTCGTCGAGGCCGTAGCGCAGCGGCAGGGCGTCAACGACCGCGTCGGCGGGGGCGGGGTCGAGGTACAGCGGCTGCCACTCCCACAGTCCGGCGCGGTGCTGCAGCAGGTGGCGCACCGTGGTGCCGGGAGCGCACGCGGTGCCCGGGAGGAAGCGGTCGACCGGGTCGTCGACGCCGAGGTCGCCCGCGCTCACCAGGCGCAGCAGAGCCGTGGTGGTCGCCGCGACCTTCGACACCGAGGCGAGGTCGAAGGCGGTGTCGCGCGTGACCGGGGTTCCCGCGAGGTCCGCGAGGCCACCCACCGCGACGTCACGCGAGGTGCGCGTGACCACCCCGGCGACCACCGCGCGGGGGGCGGTGTCGCCGCGCATCACCGCCGCGACGGCCCCTGCAGCGCTCGCGCCGCGCACCTGGCCTGCTCCGTGGCCGCTCACGACGCCGTCGCCTCCCCGAGCGTGAGCGAATCGATCGCCGCGACCGGCTCCGGCATGTGCAGCGGGCCGGCGCCGGGCGTGATCGTGCCGAGGATGCGGGGCTCGCGGGCGCCCGTGCCGCCGGCGACGATGGCGGGGACACCGTGCATCGTGGACCAGCCGATGAGCGCGAGCAGGATCGCCTCCTTGCTGTCGGCGGGAGCCCCCAGCTCGTCGGCCAGCACGACCTCGGTCTCCGGCAGCGCGGCGCGCAGACCCTCGAGGATCAGCGGGTTGCGGCACCCGCCGCCCGAGACGGCGAGGAAGCCGATGCCCGCCGCGGCGACGTCGCGGGCGACCGTGCGGACGGTGAGCTCGGTGAGCGTGCGCACCACATCGGCGACCGGGATGTCGCGGCCCTGCGCGGCCAGGTGCTCGTGCACGTAGCCGAGGTGGAAGTGCTCCTTGCCGGTGCTCTTCGGCGGCGTCAGCGCGTAGTACGGGTCGTCGAGGAGGGCCGACAGCAGCGCCTCGTCGACGCGGCCGGTGCGCGCCACGGCCGCATCGTCGTCGTAGCCGAGCGGGTTGAGCCCGTGCTCCACGATGACCGCGTCGACCAGCGCGTTCGCGGGACCGATGTCGTAGGCGACCAGGCCGTCCTGGCGCACGACCGTCATGTTCGAGATGCCGCCGAGGTTGAGGGCCGCCGTGACCCCGGCTCGTCCGCGCAGCAGCAGCTCGTCGAGGAACGACACCAGCGGGGCGCCGTGGCCGCCCGCGGTGATGTCGCGGATGCGGATGTCCGACACCACGGGAACCCCGACCCTCTCCGCGATCCAGGCGGGCTGCCCGATCTGCAGGGTCCCCAGGGCGTGGGCGCCGTCGACCCAGTGGTACACGGTCTGCCCGTGGGAGCAGATCGCGTCGACCCCGCCGACCTGCGCGGCGATGTCGGCCGCGACGTCGGCGAACGCCTGGCCGATGAGGGTGTCGAGCTCCGCGACCTCGGCGAGCGTGGTCGGCGCGGGCGGGAGGGCGGCGATCAGCCGGGCGCGCAGCTCCGGCGCGTACGGCACGCTCGTGGCCGCGAGCACGGTGCCGGTCAGGTCGACGCCGTGGTCGGTGAAGCCCCCGCTGGTCGCGAAGTCGACGACGGCGGCATCGATCCCGTCGTGCGAGGTGCCGGAGATCAGTCCGAGGACGCGCATCAGTTCTCCTCCAGTGCCGTGCGCAGGCGTCCGCCTGCCGCGGTGAGTCGGGTGGTGGCCGCGGCGAGGTCCTCGCCGCGGCGGATCATGATCGACGCGAGCTTCACGTCCCAGGCGGCGGTCTCCAGCGCCGCGACCGCGGTGTCGCGATCGACCTCGGCGATCGTGCGCACCATGCGGATCGCGCGCTCGCGGAGCTTGTGATTCGTGGCCTTCACATCCACCATCAGGTTGCCGTAGGCCTTGCCGCCTCGCACCATCGAGATGGTCGAGAACATGTTGAGCACGAGCTTCTGCGCCGTGCCCGACTTGAGGCGGGTGGAACCCGACAGCACCTCGGGGCCGACCTCGACCTCGATGCCGTGCTCGGCGACGGCGCTCAGCGGGGTGTCCGCGTTGCACGACAGCCCGATGCCCAGCGCCCCGCGCTCGCGCGCCCGGCGGACGGCCGCGACCACGTACGGGGTGCGGCCGCTCGAGGCGATGCCGATCACGGTATCGAGCGGGCCGATGCCGGCGGCGTCGATCGCGGCGGCTCCGGCCTCGGCGTCGTCTTCCGCGCCCTCGACCGGGTTCACGATCGCGCCGGGCCCGCCGGCCATGATGGCGAACACCAGCTCGGGCGGCGTGCTGAACGTGGGCGGGCACTCCGAGGCGTCGAGCACCCCGATGCGACCGGGCGTCCCTGCCCCGACGTAGACCAGCCGTCCGCCCCGCGCCATGCGCTCCGCGGTGGCCTCGATGGCCGGGACGATCTGCGGCAGTGCGCGCCGCACGGCCGCGGGCACCGTGGCGTCGGCGTCGTTCATGGTCTGGGCGAGCTCCGTCACGCTCATCTGGTCGAGTCGCGCGTAGCGGGGGTCGCTGGCCTCGGTGGCGAGGGCGCCGAGATCCTCCAGGGTCATCGCTTCCCCCGGTTCCGCGGGTCGAGGCTGTCGCGCAGCCCGTCGCCCAGCAGGTTGAGCCCGACCACGAGCAGCACCACGACCACGCCGGGCGCGATCATGGTCCACGGCGCGATGGTGACGAGCGTGCGCGCCTCGAAGATCATCGAGCCGAGCGACGGCGCGGGCGGCGGCGTGCCGAGGCCGAGGAAGCTCAGCGACGCCTCGGTCAGCACGGCCCACGACAGCGACAGCGTGACCTGCACGATGATGATCGACGTGATGTTGGGCAGCACGTGCCGGAACATCGTGGCCATGCGGCCCTGCCCCGTGCTCTTGGCGGCCTTGACGTACTCGACCTCGCGCAGCGACAGCACCGGGCCGCGCGTGACGCGGATGAAGATCGGCACGTAGACGATCGCGATGGCGACCGCGATCGTGAACCAGTTACGGTCGAACACCGAGGCGAGCGACAGCGCCAGCAGCAGCGGCGGGAACGCGAACAGGACGTTGGTGACCGCGGTGATCGCACCGTCGGAGATGCCGCGGTAGAAGCCGGCGATGAGGCCGCAGACCGTGCCGACCACGGTCGCGAACGCCACCGCGACGACCGAGATCAGCGCCGAGTTCGCGACACCGGCGGCCACGCGCGAGAACACGTCGCGGCCGAACTGGTCGGTGCCGAACCAGTGCACGGCCGACGGCGGCTGCAGGCGCGAGGGCGGATCCTGCGCCAGCGGGTCGAAGGGCAGCAGGCCGAACGCCGACACGACGCTGAGCACCGCCAGCAGGAACACGATGATGAGGCCGGCGAGCCCGCTGCGGCTGCGCAGCAGGAGACGCACGCGCTCCATGGTGCGCCCTCCGCCGGGGGCGAGGGCCGGGGTCTGAGAGATGTCGGTCATGCGGCACGCACCCGGGGATCGATGACCCGGTACAGCAGGTCGGTGAGCAGGTTGACGATGACGAAGGCGAGCGCGATCACCAGCACGGTGCTCTGCACGAGCGCGTACTCCTTCTGCTGGATGCCGAGCAGCACCTGACGGCCGATGCCGGGGAGCGAGAAGATCTGCTCAACCACGACGGCGCCGCCGAGCAGGTAGCCGAACTGCAGGCCGGTCATGGTGACGATCGGGACCAGCGCGTTGCCGAGCACGTGGCGCACCTGGAGGCGGCGCGGCGGCACGCCCTTCGCCCGGGCCGTGCGGATGAAGTCGTTTGCGCGGATCTCCAGCACGGCGGTGCGGGTCGTGCGCATGATGGGCGCCGCGATGCCGAAGCCGAGCACGATCGACGGGAGCAGCATCTGCTGCAGGTTCAGCAGCGGGTCGTCGAACAGCCGCGCGTAGCCCTGGCCGTTGGGGTTGAAGCCGAGCGACTGGGCCAGGATCGCCAGCAGCGCCGTGCCGAGCAGGAACGCCGGGATGGAGAGGCCCGCGAGTCCCACGACCTGACCGACGCCGTCGCGGAGCGAGTCCGGCTTGGAGGCCGACAGCATGCCGAGCGGGATGCCGATCGCGAGGGCGATCACGATCGAGAGGATCGCGAGCTCGAACGTGACGGGAAGGGCGGCCGCGGTGAGGTCGAGCACGCTCGTCTGCGCCCGCGACGAGAAGCCGAGGTTGCCGGTGAAGATGTTGCCCAGCCAGGAGAAGAACTGCACGAACAGCGGCTGGTCCAGGCCGTAGTAGGCCTCGAGAGCCTCACGCTGCGCCGGGGTGAGCGCGGCGGCCTCGGTGCCGAGTCCCGAGCTGATCTGGTCGCCGGGGATGGCGCGCAGCATCAGGAAGACGAACACGGCGACCCCGAAGAGGGTGCCGAGGGCTGCGAGGATGCGTCGCAGCACGCTGTTGCGGAGGAGCTGTCTGAACATGCGCGTGTGAGGGTGCCTGTCGTCGGAGGGGGACGGAGGGGGCGCGGGCGGCCGCGCCCCCTCCGGTCCGCTACTGGATGGAGGTGGTCCGCAGGTACTGCAGCGAGCCGTTCGCCATCGGGGTGAAGCCGTCCACGCTGGTGGCGGTGGCCGTATAGGTGTAGCTGGTGAACAGCCAGATCCAGGCGGCGTTGTCCTCGAGGTTCTCGGAGACCTCGGCGTAGATCTCCTTGCGCTTCTCGGTGTCGGCGGTCTGGCGGCCCTCGGCGAACAGCGCGTCGAGCTCGGGCGAGGAGTACCCCGCGACCTTGTTCAGGTTGCCGGTGCTGGTGAAGTAGCGTCCGTACATGCCGTCGGGGTCGGGGCGTCCGCCGTTGAGAGCGACCGCGGCGTCGAAGTCGGCGGCGATCCAGCGGTCGACGAACGCGCCGGACTCGAGCACCTCGAGGTCGAGCGTGATGTCGGCGTCGGCGAGCTGCGCCTTCAGGTTCTGCGCCTCGTTGACGGAGGTGGCGTACTCGCCCTGCGACACGATCGTCTTGATCGTGACGCCGTCCTCCTTGCCGGCCTTCTTCAGGTACTCGGCCGCCTTGTCGAGGTCGCGCTCGGGGCACGGGCGCGCGTCGGGGTCGGACTTGAACGCCGGCGACGTGATGGGCCCGGTGACCTCGCCCTCGCCGAGCGCGGCGGTCTCCAGCACCTCCTCGCGGTCGATCGCGCACTGGATCGCGAGCCGCACGTTCACGTCGGCCAGGTCGCCGCGCGTGGCGTTGAGCTGAAGGGCGTGGTAGCTGAGCTGCGGGGTCGTGGCGACCTCGACGTTCGCGCCCTCGGCGGTCTGGGCGACCAGCGGGTCGTCGAACACCGCGAGCTGCACGTTGCCGGACTGCATGGCCGACACGATCGACGACTCGTCGGGGATCACGCGGAACTCGACCGTGTCGAGCAGCGCCTTGTCGCCCCAGTAGTCGTCGTTCTTGGCGAGCGTGAGCGACTGGCTGGCGGTGCGGTCCTCGAGCACGAACGGGCCGGTGCCGTTCGGGGTGGTGTTGAGCGCTTCCTCGGTGTCGTCGGAGGAGAGCATGGCCATGTTGATCACGGCGAGATTGGCGGGCAGGGCCGCGTCGGGGGCGCTGAGGGTGAGGGTGACGGTGGTCTCGTCGGTCGCCTCGACCGCGGTGACGGACGCCAGCGAGCTGCGCGCGACGGCCGCGGTGGCCTCGGCGGCGATCGCGTCGAGGGAGTACTTCACGTCTTCGGAGCCGAACGTGCTGCCGTCGGCGAAGGTGACGCCCTCGCGGAGGTGGAAGGTGACGGTGAGGCCGTCTTCCGAGACGTCCCACGACTCGGCGAGGCCGGGCACCACGTTCAGGTCCTCGTCGAACTCGGTGAGCGTGCCGTACAGGTTCTGCAGGACGTTGACCGCTTGGAACTGCGTGGCCTTCCACGGGAAGAGGGTGTCCGGGTCGCTGGTGACGCCGATGACGAGGTCGCCGCCCGCGGTGCCGCCCTCGGAGGGCGAGGGGTTCGACGCCGGCGCGGAACACCCGGTGATGACGAGCGCCATCGCGACGCCCGCGGCGGAGAGAGCGCCGAATGACGCCCGCCGTACTGTGCTCATGCTGTTTCCTCCTGGCTGGGACCGCGTCGCCCTGGCTGGGTTCAGGCGATGCTGCCTGACGTCCCGTGAACATCGTCGGTCTGGGTGGTACCAAAAGTACACGAAGGTCGCTGTCGGTGTAACAGAAGTTCCTCTACTGTTATGAACACCGATCGGAGAACACATGTCCCACGACGCCGCCCGCGACGACGCCGGCGCTCCCCCCGTGCTGGTGCGCATGCGGGCGATCCGCCCCGAGCTCCGCCCGAGCGAGCGGCGCATCGCCGATCTCTTCCTCGCCGACCCGGCCGCCACCGCCGGCCTCTCGGTCGCCGAGCTCGCCCACCGCTGCGACACCTCCACCACCTCCGTCGTCCGCTTCTGCAAGCGCCTGGGATACGAGCACGTGCGCGAGCTGCGCAACCACGTGCTGCGCGAGGTGGAGCGCGAGACGTACGACACCGCCGCGCTCCCCGCCGTGTCGGGCGACATCGACCGCAACGACACGCTCGCCGACATCGTGGCGAAGGTCTCCCTCGCCGAGACGCTGTCGCTCGCCGACACCGCCAAGGTGCTCGACACCGAGTCGCTGCGCGCCGCGGTCGAGGCGATCACGTCGTCGAGCCGCGTCGACATCTTCGGTGTCGGGGCCAGCTCGATCGTCGGCCTCGACCTCCAGCGCAAGCTCACCCGGATCGGGCGGACGGCCCTGGAGTGGTCCGATCCGCACGCCGCCTGGACCTCCGCCGCCACCCTCGGCCCCGGCAACGTCGCCATCGCGGTGTCGCACAGCGGCGCGACCACCGACACCATCGAGTTCCTGCTCCTCGCCCGCAAGGCGGGGGCCACCACGATCGCGATCACCAACCACGCGGGCGCGCCGCTGGCCGGGCAGGCCGACATCGTGCTGACGACCGCCGCGCGCGAGACCGGCTTCCGCTCCGGCGCGCTCGGCAGCCGCATCGCGCAGCTCATGGTCGTCGACTGCATCTTCATCGGGGTCGCCCAGTCGAACTACGACCGCTCGATGGAGGCGCTGCGCGACACGTTCGCGGCCGTGCACCACGTGCGCGCCAACGGCGCATGACGGGCGCGGACGGCCGGATCCGCCTCGGCCTGTTCAGCGCGTTCGCAGGACTCGGCGTGACCGCGGCGTTCGTCCCCGCCGTGCTGCCCTCGGCGCAGCGGGATATCGGCGCCGACCTCAGCGCCGCGGTGCCCGTGCTCTTCGCCGGGCTGCTGGTGGGCGTGCTGGCCTCGGGTCCGCTGCTGACGCGCAAGCCCCCGCGCACGACACTGCTGCTCGGCAGCGCCCTGCAGGCCGTCGCACTCGTCGCCGCCGCGTGGGCGGGCGATGCGGTCGTGTTCATCGCCGCCGCCGCCGTCGCCGGGTTCGGCTTCGGGCTCGTGGAGGCCTCGGGCTCGGTGGCCGCGAAGGCCGCGAGCACGGGCAGCGCGACCGGGCTGCTGAGTGCGCTGATGGGCACGGTCGCCGTGTGCGCCGCGGCCACCCCGCTCGCGGTGGTGCTGGGAGCGCACACCCGTCCGCTGCTGGCTCTTCTCGCCGCGGTGCCGCTGGTGACCGTGTCGGTGCTCATCGCGCCCGTGCCGACGGTCGCCGCGAAAGCCCCGGCGCCGCGTGACGTGCGATCGCTCGCGGTGCTGCTGCCGTTCGCGCTCGCCCTGCCGCTCTACGTGGGGGTCGAGACCGTGCTCTCCGGCTGGTCGGCCGTGATCCCGGAGCGCGTGCTCACGCTCGAACCGGCCGCGGCCGCGCTCGGCACCTCCGCGTTCTGGGGCCTGATGGCGGCGGGCCGTTTCGGGGCAGCGGCCCTGCGCCGCGCGTCGGTGCCCCCGCTCGCGATCCTGGTCGCGGCCACGGCGGGCGCGGCCGTGCTGATGGGCGTGGCCGGCGCGCTCGTGGGCCCTCAGCCGGTGGGAGCGCTCGTGGCCCTGGCGGCGGTGGTCGTGCTGCTCGCGCCGAGCTACGGCCTGATCCTCGGCCTCGCCCTCGACCGCCTCGACCCCGCACGGAGCGCCGCCGTGACCCGGGGCCCTGGTCGCCTGCGGCGCGGTGGGCGGCACCTTCGTGCCCACGCTGATCCTGCTCATCGGTCGGGATCCGGCGGCTCCTGCGACCTTCGTCGTCTCGGCCGTGCTGTGCGCTGTCGTCCCGGTCCTGATGCTCGTGACGTCGCGCTCCGGACGGCACATGTCGGCGACCGGCTGAGGCGCTCCTCCTCCCCCATCCGCGCCTCTCTCCCCTTCCTCACAGATGCCGGGATTCCGGGAGTCGCCACACCCGCAGCGACGTATCGTCGAAGACACACCGCACCCGAGGAGAGCATCCGTGTCCACCGACAGCCTGACGGTCGTCATCAGCGCGATCGGCATCGTGCTCACCCTCGGCACCGGCATGTTCGCCGCCATGGCCTGGGTCGTGCGCCGCATCGATGCCGTCGACGCGAAGCTCACCACCCGCATCGACACGGTCGAGGAGAAGCTCACCACCCGCATCGACGCCGTCGAGGAGAAGCTCACCACCCGCCTCGACGCCGTCGCATCCGACGTCACCGACCTCAAGATCGCCGTCGCCCGCCTCGAGGGACCACCCCGCCATCTGCTGACCGCCACCCGCTGACCCACCCGCACCGCTCGAAGGATCACCGCATGACCACGGACACCCTCGCCATCATCGTGAGTGCGATCGGCATCGTGCTCACCCTCGGCACCGGCATGTTCGCCGCCATGGCCTGGGTCGTGCGCCGCATCGACGCCGTCGACGAGAAGCTCACCACCCGCATCGACACGGTCGAGGACCGCCTCACCACCCGCCTCGACGCCGTCGCATCCGACGTCACCGACCTCAAGATCGCCGTCGCCCGCCTCGAGGGACCACCCCGCCACCTGCTGACCGCAGCCCGCTGAGGGCGTGCGCGTGAGGGTTCAACGGAGCGCGAGGGCGGCGGCGCCGATGAGGGGCCCTTCGTCGCCGAGGCCCGAGCGCACGGCCCGGGTACGCCGGGAGTACGGGTGCACGGCGTGCGCGGTGAGCGCCTGCTGCACGAGGTCGATGTAGTCGGACGACACCCGCGAGAACCCGCCGCCGATGGCCACCACGTCGAGGTCGACCAGGGTCGCGGCGTCCGCGAGCGCTTCGCCGACCGCGCGGGCCGAGCGCTCGATGGCCGCGCGGGCGATCGCGTCTCCGGCTGCCGCGTCGCGCGCGAGGTCCTCCCCCGTCGCGCCGGTCCACCCCTGCTCCTGCGCCCAGGCGGCGCTCGCGGGGCCGGAGGCGATCTCCTCGAGCGTGAGCCCTCCCTCGCGGCGCACCTGACCGAGGTGACCCGCGTTGCCGGTGGCTCCCGGGATGTAGGCGCCGTTCACCACGAAGCCGCCGCCGACGCCCGTCGACACCACGATCGACAGCGAGGCCCCCGCGTCACGGGTCGCCCCGAGCCACGACTCCGCCAGGGCGAGGGCGCCCCCGTCGTGGCCGAGCGTCGTGGGAAGGTCGCGGCCGAGCACCGCCGTCGCCGCGTCCCGCACCGCCGCCGCGAGGGCGAAGCCGTGCGCGAGCGGCATGTTCACCGGCTCGATGGTGCCCGCGACGCGATCCACCGGACCGGCGCTGCCGATCCCCGCCCCGACGAGTTCCGCGCCGGCCGGCAGCGCGGCCAGGGCGTGCCGCACGATCGCGTCGACCGCGGCGGCGAGGGCCGGGGGCGTGGCCTCGCGACCGGTGGGCTGCCGGCTGCGGCTGCCTTCGACGAGCACGCCGTCCGCCGAGACGAGGGCGGCCTCCATCTTGGTGCCGCCGACGTCGACGGCCAGGGCGTAGCGGGTCACTGCGGGTCGAGCCCGAGGTCGTCGAGGTCGAACGCGGCGCGCCACTCCAGCCCCTCGGCTTCGATGGCCGCCTGCGCTCCGGTCTTGCGGTCGACGATCACGGCGACGGCCACGACCTCGGCGCCCTCCGTGCGCAGCGCCTCGACGGCCTTGAGCGCGGACTGCCCGGTGGTCGACGTGTCCTCCAGCACGACCACGCGCTTGCCCTTCACGTCGGCGCCCTCGATCTGACGGCCGCGGCCGTGGTCCTTGGGCTCCTTGCGCACGACGAACGCGTCGAGCGGACGGTCGGTGCCGACCGAGGCGTGCAGCACGGAGTTCGCGATGGGGTCGGCGCCGAGCGTGAGACCGCCGACCGCGACGACGTCGAGGTCGGCGATCAGGTCGAGCATGATCCGGCCGATGGCGGGAGCGGCGCGGTGGTCGAGCGTGAGCTTGCGCATGTCGACGTAGTAGGTGGCCTTCTTGCCGCTGGAGAGGGTGAAGTCGCCGTGGAACACCGCCTCGTCGGTGATGAGGTCGAGGAGGGTCTGGCGGTCTGCGTCGAGTGCGGTCACGGCATCCAGTGTAGGAGGCCGCAACTAGGCTGGACGCATGCGCTTGGCCACCTGGAACGTCAACTCCATCCGCACCCGTGTCGCCCGCACCGTCGAGTTCGCCGTCCGTGAAGACATCGACGTGCTCGCGATGCAGGAGGTGAAGTGCAAGCCGGAGCAGTTCCCCTTCGCCCCCTTCGAGGAGGCCGGCTACCACGTCGAGGTGCACGGCCTGAACCAGTGGAACGGCGTCGCGATCGCCAGCCGCCTGCCCGTCACCGACGTGCGCACCGCGTTCGACGGGATGCCCGGTTTCGCCAAGGGTCACGAGGGCCCCGACGCTCCGCAGGAGGCGCGCGCGCTCGGGGTGATGGTCGACGGCGTGCGCGTATGGAGCCTGTACGTGCCGAACGGGCGCTCCCTCGACGACCCGCACTACGCGTACAAGCTGCACTGGCTCGAGCAGCTGAGGCAGTCCACCGCGGCCGAGCTGTCGGCGAACCCCGACCTGCCGCTCGCCCTCGTCGGCGACTTCAACATCATCCCGTTCGACCACGACAACGGCGACCCCGACATCGTGGTGGGCCGGTCGACGCACGTCTCGCCCGCCGAGCGTGAGGCGTTCTTCGCCCTGGCCGATGCCGGTGTCACCGATGTGGTGCGCCCGCTGCTGCCCGAGGGCTACACCTACTGGGACTACCAGCGGCTCAAGTTCCCGCGCAACGAGGGCATCCGCATCGACTTCATCCTCGGTTCGAAGACGCTGGCCGACGCGGTCACCGGCGCCTCGATCCATCGCAACGAGCGCAAGGGCGAGCAGCCCAGCGACCACGTGCCCGTGGTGGTGGACCTCGACTTCGGCGGAGCAGACGCCGACGACGACCTGCCGATGATCTTCTCCTGACGGAGCGCGACGACGTGCGACTGATCGCGACCGATCTCGACGGCACGCTGCTCGACCCCTCATCCTCCGTGACACCGCGCACCCGCGCGGCGCTCGACGCGGCGCGGGAACGGGGCATCCCCGTGGTGCCCGTCACCGCGCGCCAGCCGATCGGACTGCGCGCGATCGCCGCCGACGCCGGATTCGACGGGTGGGCGCTGTGCAGCAACGGCGCCTACGCGGTGCACCTCGGCGACGGACGGATGCTGTTCGCCGAGGAGCTGCCGTCCGACACGATCCGCACGCTCGCCGATGCCCTCCGCGCGAGCATCCCCGGGCTGCTGTTCGCGAGCGTGCGCGAGGGCGGCGAGACCTTCGTCGCGCAGGACGGCTACGCGGCGATCGCGAGCCTGTCCGACCACAAGCGCGATCCGGCGACGATGGGCGGCGTGCCGCTGGAGCAGGTGCTCGCGGCGCCGAGCCTGAAGCTCGTGATCCGCCACCCGGAGCTCGCACCCGCCGCACTGTTCGACACGCTGCGCTCGCTCGGGCTCACCGGCTTCGAAGCCACCCTGTCCGGTGCGCCGTTCGTGGAGGTGATGGCCGAGGGCGTGACGAAGGCGACCGGGCTCGCGCGGCTGTGCGCGCACCTGGACATCGACCGCGCCGAGGTCGTCGCGTTCGGCGACGCGCTGAACGACGTCGAGATGCTCCGCTGGGCGGGGCGCGGGGTGGCGATGGCGCACGCGGAGCCCGTGGTGCGGGACGCCGCCGACGAGGTCACCGCGACCAACGACGAGGACGGCGTCGCGCGCGTGATCGAGCGACTGCTGAGCTGACCCGCCTCAGGCGCCGAACGTGCCGACCTCCGGGGTGCGATCGGTGCGGCCGTAGCGGAGGAGCATCACGCCCGCGTCGTCGACGACCGGCGGTTCGAGCAGTCGCAGCACCGACGGGAGCGCGGCGTCGTCGAACACCTTCTTCCCCGTGCCGAGCAGCAGCGGGTACACCCACAGGTTGAGCTGATCGAACAGCCCCTCGGCGAGCAGGGTGTGCACGAAGTCGATGCTGCCGATCACGTGCACCTCGCGGTGGGTCGCGCGCAGGCGGGCGATCTCGGCGGCCAGGTCGTCGCCCACGCGCGAGCTGCCCTGCCAGTCGAGCGCGAGGTCGGGGTTCCGCGACGCCACGTACTTCGGCACCGCGTCGAAGAGCCGGCCGATGTGGCCCTCCTCGCCGTCGGTGTGCTGCGGCCAGTACGAGGCGAAGATGTCGTAGGTGCGGCGGCCGAGCAGCAGCGCGTCGAGGCCCCGCATGCCCGCGTCGACCTCGGCGCCCATGCCGGGTGAGGGGTAGCCGGCCTGCCATCCGCTGAACCGGAATCCGCCCGAGGTGTCCTCCCCCACGCCGCCGGGGCCCTGGGCCACGCCGTCGAGGGTGCTGAACAGGTCGATCAGGATGCGACCGGGTGCGTCCTCGCTCATGTCACTTCTCCGTTCTCGTCGAGGGATCTTCATCCTCCTCCGCGGCACCCCACGCCCGCAGCGCCTCGATCGCCTCCCGCAGCGCGAGCCCGCGGTCGGTGAGCGCGTACGCCCGGGTGTTGTGCCGGAGCGGCAGTCGCGCGAGCACCCCGGCGGCCTCCAGCTCGCGCAGGCGCGTGGCGAGGATGTTCGTGGGGACTCCGAGGTCGCGCTGCAGATCGCCGTAGCGCTGGGGTCCGTCGAGCAGCCGCTCCACGATCAGCAGCGCCCAGCGCGCCCCGACCACGCCGAGCGCGGCACCGAGGTCGCTCACGCGTCGGCGTCGGCGTCCGGCTTCATCCAGAACGGCGAGTAGTGGTAGCCGTCGGGGTCGTCGAACTGGCGCTGGTACATGAAGGGGTAGTCGTCGGTGTCGCCGATGCGGCCGCCCGCCGCTCTCGCGCGCTCGACCAGCTCGTCGACCGCCTCGCGGCTGCCGAGGTCGAACGAGACGGTGACCTTGGACGGGGTGTCGGGGTCGCCGACGAGCTCGTCGACGCCACCGACGCTGGCGTACATCTCGCGGCTGCCGAGCATGACGTACTGCCCGGGCGCGATGGCGAAGCACGACACGTTGTGATCGGACATCTCCTCGTTGAGGGTCCAGCCGATGGCCGTGTAGAAGGCGGTCGCGCGTTCGACGCTCTCGACCGGGCAGGTGAGGAAGAGGCTCATGCGGTGATACTTGCAAAAAACAAGTGCTCGGTCAAGACCCCTCCGCGCCGCCTCCGCCGTCCGGGGGATGCGGCCCCGCCGAACGCCGCCCTACGGTGGAGGGATGCCCTTCACCCGCACGCCGACCGAGCGCGACCGCCGCGGCGACCTGCTGCTCGCCGGGGTGCTGTTCGTCGGCGCGATCCTGAGCGCCGCGCTCTCCTCCATCGCCCAGGTGTACGGCGACGAGCAGGCCCCACTGTGGACCGCCCTCCTCTACGCCGTCGTGGTGTCCGGTCCGCTCGCGTTCCGTCGACGCTGGCCCGGCACCGTGGCCGTGGTCGTATCCGTCGCCTACTTCGCGGCCGTCACGATCCGGGTACCGGAGATCTACGTCGGCAACATCGCGATGTTCATCGGCCTCTACACCGTCGGCGCGTGGATGAACGACCGGCGCCGCGCCCTCATCGTGCGCGTGGCGATCATCGTCGGCATGTTCGTGTGGCTGCTCCTCACGATGTACCGCGACGCGATCAGCGAGGCGGACAAGGCCGAGGTGGTGGCCGGGGCGATGTCGCCCTACGTCGCCTTCATGCTGATCCAGATCCTGCTCAACGGGCTCTACTTCGGCGGGGCGTACTACTTCGGCGAACGGTCCTGGGCCGCCGCCGAGCAGCGGTCGGTGCTGGAGCAGCGCACGACCGAGCTGGAGCGCGAGCGCGAGGTGACGGCGGCGCAGGCGGTCGCCCTCGACCGGGTGCGCATCGCCCGCGAGCTGCACGACGTGGTGGCCCACCACGTCTCGGTCATGGGCGTGCAGGCCGGCGCGGCGCGCCTGGTGCTGGCCCAGGACCCCGCGCGGGCCGCCGAGATCCTCTCGGGCGTCGAGGGCTCGGCGCGCGACGCGATCCACGAGCTGCGGCAGCTGCTGGAGACGCTGCGCACGCCCGGCGGCGAGACCGCGGACGGCGCCTCGACGCTCGGGCTCGACGACATCGCCGAACTCGCGGAGGCCTCGACGTCCGCGGGACTCCCCACCGCGTACACGGTCGTCGGCACTCCGACCGCGGTGCCCTCGGTGGTCGCCGTGAACCTCTACCGCATCGCCCAGGAGTCGCTCACGAACGCCCGCCGTCACGCAGGACCGGGAGCCACGGCCGATGTGCGGGTGCGCTACGACGACGACGGCGTCGAGGTGGAGGTCGTGAACACCGGCCGCGCGATCGCCCAGTTGCGACCGGGCCTCGGGCAGCTCGGGATGCGGGAGCGCGCGACGGCCTCGGGGGGCACGCTGGAGGTGGCGCCGCGGCCGTCCGGCGGGCTGCGCGTGCGGGCCCGGGTGCCCCTCGCCCCGGTCGCGGCGGGAGCGAGCCGATGAGCGCCGACGCCATCCGCGTGCTGCTCGTGGACGACCATGCGCTGCTGCGCACCGGGTTCCGCACGATCCTGGAGACACAGCCCGACATCACGGTGGTGGGCGAGGCCTCGACCGGAGCGGAGGCCGTGGCCCAGGCGTCCGCCCTGCTCCCCGACGTCATCACGATGGACGTGCAGATGCCCGACATGGACGGCATCGAGGCCACCGAGCGGATCGTCGCGGATCCGGCGGTCCGCGCGGCCATCGCGATCATCACGACGTTCGACCGCGACGACTACCTGTACCGCGCGCTGGATGCCGGAGCCAGCGGCTTCCTGCTGAAGAACGCCGGGGCGGAGGACCTGATCGCCGCGGTCCGCGCCCTCGCCGCAGGTGACGGCATGCTGGCGCCCGAGGTGACGCGGCGCGTGCTCGCCCGGTTCTCCGCGGTGCCCGCGCCGGCCCCCGCGTCGCCCGCGCCGGTGCCGAGCTCCGCACGCACGACCCCCGCGCTCGCCGAGCCGCTCACCGAGCGGGAGGCCGAGGTGCTCGCGCTGCTCGCGGATGCCCGCAGCAACGGCGAGATCGCGCGGGCGCTGTACATCGGCGAGGCGACCGTGAAGACGCACGTGTCGCGCATCCTGCAGAAGCTCGGCGCGCGCGACCGGGTGCAGGCCGTGGTGCTCGCGCACCGGCTCGGGCTCGCCTGACGCGGCCGGGGACCGGGCTCCGCGATAGCCTCTGAGCCATGCCGGAAACCGCTCCCCTGTCGCGCCCGATCCTGGCCGGGGTGGTCACGGCACTGGTCGGTTTCACGAGTTCGTTCGCCGTGGTGCTCGCGGGACTCGACGCGATGGGCGCGACCGCGGCGGAGGCGGCCAGCGGGCTGCTGGCGGTGACGGTGACCATGGGCATCGCGTGCGTGGTGCTGGCGTGGCGCTACCGGATGCCGATCACGGTCGCGTGGTCGACCCCCGGCGCCGCGCTGCTGGCCTCCACCGGGGCGATCGAGGGCGGATGGCCGGCGGCCGTCGGGGCGTTCCTGGTCACCGCGGCCCTGATCCTGCTCACGGCGCTGTGGCCCGCGCTCGGCGCCCTGATCGCCCGCATCCCTCCGTCGATCGCGCAGGCCATGCTCGCCGGGGTGCTGCTGCCGCTGTGCCTCGCACCGATCACGGGCGTCGTCGCGAACCCGTGGGGCGTGGTCCCGGTCGTGCTCACGTGGCTGGTGTTCGCGCGCCTCGCGCCGCGCTGGGCGGTGCCGTTCGCGTTCCTCGCCGCGGCCGCGGTGGTCGCGGTGACCCTGGTGGCGGAGGGCGACGCGGTCGACCCCGCGGTGCTGCTGCCCCGGGTGGAGCTGACCGCTCCGGTGTTCACGGTCGGGGCGCTCGTGGGCGTCGCGCTGCCGCTGTTCATCGTGACCATGGCCTCGCAGAACGTGCCGGGCATCGCGATCATGCGCAGCTTCGGGTACGAGGTGCCGTGGCGTCCCGCGATGCTCGTGACCGGGCTCGGCACGGCGCTCGGCGCCACCGCGGGCGGACACGCGATCAACCTCGCCGCGATCAGCGCGGCCCTCGCGGCCTCCCCCGATGCCGATCCCGATGCGCGGCGCCGCTGGGTCGCCGGGGTGTCGACCGGGGTGTCGTACCTGGTGCTCGGCGGGTTCTCGGCGGCCTTCGCGACGCTCGTGGTGCTGGCCCCCGAGGCCGTGATCCCCGCCGTGGCCGGGCTGGCGCTGTTCGCCGCGTTCGGCTCGGCCGTGCAGCAGGCGATCGACGACCCCGGCGAGCGCCTGCCCGCCGTGGTCACGTTCCTCGTCGCCGCGTCGGGCATCGCGGTGCTGGGTGTGAGCGCCGCGTTCTGGGCCCTCGTCGCCGGCCTCCTGGTGCGCACCGTGCTGCACGCCTTCCACCGCTGACCCCCTCCGCCCCACGGCTGAGGAGGGAAGGTCCGCCGCACGGGGGATGCCCCGGAACACGGGGCTCCGTAGCGTGAGGGGCATGACAGGACTGCTCGAACTCTCCGGCATCACCAAGAGCTACGGCTCTCGGCGCGTGCTCGACGACGTCTCCTTCACGGTCGCCCCCGGGCGCCTGACGGGCTTCGTCGGCGGCAACGGCGCCGGCAAGACCACCACCATGCGGCTCGTCCTCGGACTGCTGTCGTCGGACGGCGGCCGCGTCGACCTCGATGGCGCCCCGCTCACGACCGCGGACCGCCGCCGCTTCGGCTACATGCCCGAGGAGCGCGGCCTGTACCCGAAGATGAAGGTGCTGGAGCAGATCGTGTATCTCGCGCGACTGCACGGCTTCGCCAAGCAGGATGCCACCGCGCGCGCGACCGCGCTGCTCACGGAGCTCGGGCTCGGGGAGCGGCTGAACGACACGATCGAGTCGCTGTCGCTCGGCAACCAGCAGCGCGCGCAGATCGCCGCCTCCCTCGTGCACGACCCCGAGGTGCTGATCCTCGACGAGCCGTTCTCCGGGCTCGACCCGCTCGCGGTCGACGTGGTCGCCGGCGTGCTGCAGTCGAGCGCCGCGAAGGGCGCCTCGATCCTGTTCTCCTCCCATCAGCTCGACGTGGTGGAACGCCTGTGCGACGACCTCGTGATCCTCGCCGGTGGCACGATCCGCGCCGCGGGCTCGCGTGACGCCCTGCGCGCCGAGCACGCCCGCGACCGCTACGAGCTGGTGTCGGCGGGTGACGCGGGCTGGCTGCGCACCGAGCCGGGCGTCACCGTGATCGACTTCGAGGGCGGCTACGCCCTGTTCGACGCCGACGGTCCGGAGACGGCGCAGCGCGTGCTGCAGTCGGCGGTCGCCCGGGGCGACGTCGCGAGCTTCGCCCCCAAGCACCCGTCCCTCGCCCAGATCTTCAAGGAGGTCATCCAGTGAGCGCCCCCACCCCCTCCCCCACGCGCACGCCCAGCGGCATCTGGCTCGTCGCGGAGCGTGAGATCGGCTCGAAGCTGCGCAGCAAGGCGTTCCTGATCTCCACCGGGATCCTGCTCGTGCTCGCCCTCGCGGGTGTCCTGTTCGGCGGTTTCGCGAGCAAGAACACCGAAACCATGCCGGTCGCGGCGACGGCCGACACCGCCTCGGTCGTCTCGGCGATCCCGAACGTCGAGGTCACCACGGTCGCCGACGAGGCCGAGGCGGAGGAACTGGTCCGCGCGGAGAAGGTCGACGCGGCCGTGCTCCCGGCGAGCGGCACCGAGGGTCACACCGGTTATTCGATCGTCGCCCTGCAGGATGCTCCCGGCTCGCTAGTGTCGGCACTGTCTCTGTCGCCCGAGGTCGTGATCCTGGAACCGGTCACCACCAACCCGCTGCTGCGGTACTTCATCGCGATCGCGTTCGGCCTGGTGTTCATGATGGCCGCGGCGACGTTCGGCGGCACGATCGCGCAGAGCGTCGTCGAGGAGAAGCAGACCCGCGTGGTGGAGGTGCTGCTGTCGGCCATTCCCGCGCGCACCCTGCTGGCCGGCAAGGTGGTCGGCAACACGGTGCTGGCGATGGGGCAGATCCTCGCGCTGGCGGCCGTGGCGACGATCGGCCTGATCGTCACGGGTCAACGCGAGGTGCTGACCACGCTCGGTGCCCCGATCCTCTGGTTCGCGGTGTTCTTCCTGTTCGGGTTCATCCTGCTCGCGGCGATGTTCGCGGCGGCTGCCTCGATGGTGTCGCGCCAGGAGGACATCGGCTCCACGACCACCCCGATCACGATGCTGATCATGGCGCCGTACATCCTGGTGATCGTGTTCAACGACAACCCGCTGGTGCTGACGATCATGTCGTACGTGCCGTTCTCCGCCCCGGTCGGCATGCCCATGCGGCTGTTCGTCGGCGAGGCGCAGTGGTGGGAGCCGCTGCTGAGCCTCGTGATCCTGCTCGCGAGCTGCGTGGCCGCGATCGTGATCGGCGCGAAGATCTACGAGAACTCGCTGCTGCGGATGGGCTCGCGCGTCAAGCTCTCCGAGGCCCTGCGCGGCTGATCCCGCACGAGGAAGCCCCCTGCACCGCGGAGGTGCAGGGGGCTTCGGCGTGTGTGCGGCGGCGGGTCAGATGACGCCGTCGGACAGCGAGGTCGGGTTGCCGAAGCGGTGGTTGGTGATCGACACGGCCTGCTCGTGCAGGAACGGCAGGATCTCCACGCGACCCGCACCCGTCACCGCGTGCGACCACACGGCCACATCGGGCGAGCCCTCGAGCGCCTGGTACAGCGCCGTGGCGTCGCCGCCAACGAGCCGCACGCGCTGCCACGACCGGGCGCCCTTCGCGTAGCGCTTGGTCCAGGCCGCGTCGGACTCCGTCTTCACGGCGACCCCGGCGCCGGAGAGGACCTTCGTCGCGCGCGACGGCAGCGCCGCGGCCGACACGGTGAACGGGCTGCCGCTGCGCAGGGCGGCCGCGAGCACACGCACACCGTCGACGAGCGTCGCGCCCTCCGCGAGGCGCACGTCGACGGCGACCGGGCGGTAGCGGAACACGTTGCGCTCGACCCCGAGGCCGGACTTGTCGCTGACCGCCCCGAACTCGTCCACCCAGGCGCGCTCGTCGGAGGCGGCCGCGCGGTGCAGCCACTCGATCGCGGCCGGGTCGAGCTCGGGCGCGGCGGCCTCGAGCAGCCCCGACACCGCGGGGGTCACGGCGGCACCGGGCGCGGCGGCGGGCAGCTCGGCCGCCCGCCACTCGCCGAGACCGAACAGGTAGTTCGGGCCGCCCGCCTTGGCGCCGGCGCCCACGGCCGAGCGCTTCCACCCGCCGAACGGCTGCCGCTGCACGATCGCGCCGGTGATGCCGCGGTTCACGTACAGGTTGCCCGCCTCGACCCGGTCGAGCCAGGTGGCGACCTCGGCGGAGTCGAGCGAGTGCAGGCCGGCGGTGAGGCCGTAGTCCACGGCGTTCTGCAGGCGGATGGCCTCGTCGAGGTCCTTCGCGTGCATGATGCCGAGCACGGGGCCGAAGAACTCCGTGAGGTGGAAGTACGAGCCCTCGCGCACACCGGTCTTCACGCCGGGGGTCCACTGCTTCCCCTCGTCGTCGAGCTTGCGGGGCTCGACCAGCCAGCGCTCGCCCTTGTCGAGCGTGGTGAGCGCCGTGAGCAGCTTGCCGTTCGCGGGTTCGATGATCGGGCCCATCTGCGTGGCGGGGTCGTCGGGGAGCCCCACGCGCATCGAGGTCACGGCGTCGACGAGCTGCCGCTCGAACCGCTTCGAGTCCGCGACCGAGCCCACGAGGATCGCGAGGGAGGCGGCGGAGCACTTCTGTCCCGCGTGGCCGAAGGCGCTGCGGGCGACGTCGGCGGCGGCCAGGTCGAGGTCGGCGGAGGGCGTGACGATGATCGCGTTCTTGCCGCTGGTCTCGGCGAGCAGCGGCAGGTCGGCCCGGAACGAGCGGAACAGCTGCGCGGTCTCGTAGGCGCCGGTGAGGATGACCCGGTCGACCTGCGGGCTGGCGACCAGGCGGGTGCCGAGGTCGCGCGAGGCCAGGTCGACGAGGGCGAGGAGGTCGCGCGGCACACCAGCGGCCCACAGCGCCTCCACCATCACGGCACCGCAGCGCTGCGTGAGCTTGGCGGGCTTGATGATCACACCGGAGCCCGACGCGAGGCCGGCCAGCACGCCGCCCGCGGGGATCGCGACGGGGAAATTCCAGGGCGGTGTGACCACGGTGACCTTCGACGGCACGAACTCCGCGCCCGTCACGGCCTCCAGGTCCTTCGCGCGCTCGGCGTAGTAGTGCGCGAAGTCGATGGCCTCGCTCACCTCGGGGTCGGCCTCCGCGATGGTCTTGCCCGCCTCGTTGGCCATGATCTCGATGAGCTGTCCCCGGCGCGCGGCGAGCTCGTCGCCCGCGCGGTGCAGCACGGCGGCACGCTCGGCGGCCGGCAGCGCCGCCCACCGCTCGGCGGCGGCGGTCGCGGCGGTGAAGACCGCGTCGAGCTCGGCCTCGGTCTCGATGCGGGCGGCGGCGATCGCGTCACGCCCCAGCGTCGTGGAGACGGAGCGGCGCAGGATGTCGCGCCCCCAGGCGCGGTTCGCGGCGAGCGCGGGGTCGCTGTCCGGCTGGTTCGCGAAGCCCTCGGTCACGCCGGCGGGGCGCTCGTCCGCCCGGTTCTGCGTGCGGTGCGGTGCCGGAACCCGCTGCGACTCCGGCAGCCCGGCGTCGGCGGCGAGGGCGGCGAGGGAGCGCTCGAACCGCTCGCGCTCGCGCGTGAGCAGGGTCGGGTTCGACGCGAGTTCGAACACGGCCGACATGAAGTTCTCCGGGCTCGCGTTCTCCTCCAGGCGGCGCACGAGGTAGGCGATCGCGACGTCGAACTCGGCGGGGTTCACGACCGGCGTGTAGAGCAGCAGGCGGCCGACGTCCTTGCGCACGGCCTCGGCCTGACCGGTCGCCATGCCCAGCAGCATCTCGTACTCGACCGCGTCGGTCACGCCGCGCGCCTTCGCGAGGAGCCAGGTGTAGGCGATGTCGAACAGGTTGTGTCCGGCGACGCCGATGCGCACCGCGTCGAGGCGCTCGGGGGTCATGGCCCAGTCGAGCACCCGCTTGTAGTTCGTGTCGGAGTCCTGCTTGGTGCCGTAGGTCGCGAGCGGCCACCCGTGCACGGTCGCGTCGACCTCTTCCATCGCGAGGTTGGCGCCCTTGACGACGCGGACCTTGATGGGCGCCCCGCCCTTGGCCCGGCGGGCGGTGGCCCACTCCTGCAGGCGCTGCATGGCACCGAGCGCGTCGGGCAGGTAGGCCTGCAGCACGATGCCGGCCTCGAGGTCCTCCAGCCCGGGCTGGTCGAGGATGCTCGTGAAGGCCGCGATCGTCAGGTCGAGGTCGCGGTACTCCTCCATGTCGAGGTTGATGAACTTGGCCTTGCCCGCAGCCTCCGCCTTCGCGGCGAGCCGGTAGAGCGGCGTGAGCTTCTCGACCACGTCGGCGACGGCCTCGTCGAACGACCACATCGACAGCTGGCTGACGACGCTCGACACCTTGATCGACACGTAGTCGACGTCGGGGCGGGCGAGGAAGTCGTACGTGCCCTGCAGGCGGCGGCCGGCCTCGCGCTCGCCCAGCACGGCCTCGCCGAGCAGGTTGAGGTTCAGGCGGTTGCCGGTCTTGCGCAGCTTCGCGATCGCGGGCCCGAGCTTCGACGGGGTGGCGTCGAGCACGAGGTGGCCCACCATCGCCCGCAGCACGCGACGCGAGATGGGGACGACGACGCCGGGGAGCTTGGGCGCCCAGAAGCCGCCGGCCTTGATCGCGGCACGCAGGTAGCCGGGCAGCAGCGTGGGGGTGATGTCGCTGAGCTCGGCGAGCTTGCGGCCGGCGACGCGGAGGTCTTCCGGACGCATGACGCCGTCGACGAAGCCGACCGTGAAGTCGAGACCGTTCGGGTCTTTGAGCACCTCGGAGAGGCGCTGAGCGGCGGGCTCGACGGGGTGGGTCTCGCTCTCGGCGAGCCAGCGCTGCACGAGTGCGGCGACCTCTTCCGTGCGGGGCGTGGTGTCGTCGATGACGGTCATGGGCGGGGTTACCTTCCTCGGCAGCGCACACCCGGGTGACGTGTGCGGCTGGATCATTGTCCAGCCGCTCGGTAGGCTCCGTCTATCAACCGATTCGAGTGGATTCTGTTCACTCAGACTTAACAGACGCGAGGCCCCGTGCTCGACATCACCCGCCTGCGCATGCTCGTGGAGCTGTCGCGTCGTGGCACGCTCTCCGCGGTCGCCGACGCACTGTCCTACAGCAAGGCCTCGGTGTCGCAGCAGCTCGCGGCCCTCGAGCGCGACGTGGGCGTCCCCCTGCTGCGCCGGGTGGGGCGCGGCGTGCAGCTCACCCCGCAGGGCACCGTGCTGGTGACCGAGGCGATCGGCATCCTCGACCAGCTCGAGCACGCCAGGGTCGCGGTCGCGGAATCGCTCACCGAGGTGACGGGGACCGTGCGTCTGGCCGTGTTCCAGTCCACCGCCCACTCGCTCCTGCCCCGCGCCCTCGCCGCGCTCGCGGAACGTCACCCCGCCCTCCGGGTCGAGGTGACCGAGCGCGACCCGGAGTCCGCCCTCGACGCGGTCTCCGGCCGGGAGGACGACCTCATCCTCGCCGAGCAGTATCCGGGGCACAGCCGTCCGATCCACGCCGATCTCGACCGGGTGGCGCTCGCGCACGACGCGATCGCGCTCGCCCGGCGCCCCGGTTCCCCCGCGCACGGCGACCCCGCGACGACACTCCGGTCGACCAGCACAGCCCCCTGGGTGCTGGAGCCGGCGGGCACCGCCTCGCGCGCCTGGGCCGAGCAGCTGTGCCGCACCGCGGGGTTCGAACCGGACGTGCGCTTCGAGCTCGCCGACCTCACGGCGCACATCCGCCTGATCCACGCCGGGCTGGCCGTCGGGCTGCTCCCCGAGCTGGTGTGGGCGGGCGACACCCCGACCGTCGACCTCTCCCCGCTGCCGCGCTCCCCGCGCCGCGAGATCTTCTCCTCCGCGCGACGGGTGTCGGCCGCCGCCCCGTCGATCCGCGCCGTGCGGGCGGCCCTCGCCGACGCCGCCTCGCACAACCTCCTCGACTGATCCGCCCGGTCATCCGCGAGGAGGACGCGCCCCGGAGGGCCCCGGGCTATCCTCGGCAAGATGTCGCTCTTCCCTCCCCGCCTCCCAGCCGCCCGGTACTTCGCCCTGACCTGGGGCATCACGGAGCAGTTCGGGGGTATGACGAGCGCGATGCTGCGGCGGTCCCGCTCGTTCCGCCGGATCGGGGGCGTCGACGTCGACCTGCTGACCCTCGACGACGGCCCCGACTACCCCGAGCTCTCGGAGCGGCTGCGGGCGAAGGGCGAGCTGATCGACGGGCTGCGCATCCGCAACCTGTGGGACGAGCTGCGCGCCACCCCGCCCGCACCCCGGGGCGTCATCCCGACGCTGCCGCCGCTGCTGGCCCCGGAAGACGACGACACCGTGCGCGAGCACGACGGCGTGGTGCTCAGCCGCGCACGCCGAGACGGGGACGGACACCTGTCGGTCGACCGGTTCCGCCGCGACGGCTCCCTCCTGGCGACCGAGCGCGAGGGGGCGGAGCGGCGCGTGGTCGTCTACGGCGTCGACGGGACCCCGCTGCGCTCCTGGCGCACCAGCTGGGGGCTGTACCGCTGGTGGTTCGACCGCCTGACGGCGGGGCGCGCGAGCTTCCTGCTGGTCGACTCGAAGACCGCCGCGCGACCGGTCGCGCGATACCGCCGTGACCACGTGACGACCCTGCACGTCGTGCACGCCTCGCACCGGGTGGCCGGACGCCCGCGGACGCTCCGCGCCTCCCGGGAGGGCGTCCTGCGACGCGCGGGAGACTTCGACGAGATCGTGGTGCTGACCGAGCGGCAGCGCAGCGACCTCGTGGAAGACCTGGCCGCCCTGGGCGTGCAGGCCCGCGTGCGCACGATCCCGAACGAGGTGACGCTGCCGCCCGCGGTCTCCGCACCCCGTCCGGCCACCCGCGGCGTGGTGGTCGCGTCGCTGGACAAGCGCAAGCGCCTGGGCCACGCGATCGAGGCGCTCGCGAAGGCCCACACCGCGGACGCCCGGATCGAGGCCGACGTCATCGGCGAGGGCCCGGACGGGCCGAAGCTGGCCGCCCGCATCCGCGATCTCGGCGCCGAGGACTGGATCCGGTTGCGCGGCTTCGACCCGCACGCACGGGAGGAGTTCGCGACCGCCGGGTTCAGCCTGCTCACGTCGACGTCGGAGGGGCTGCCCCTCGTGCTCGTGGAGAGCATGGCGGCCGGGTGCATCCCGCTCGCCTACGACATCCGCTACGGCCCGGCCGACATGATCCGCGACGGGGTGAACGGCTTCCTGCTCCCCGAGGGCGACGTGGACGGGCTCGCCCGGCGGATCGCGGAACTCGCCGCGATGCCGCCCGGGCGGGTCGAGGGCATGCGGAGGAAGGCGCGGGCCAGGGCGGCCGAGTTCTCCGACCGGGCGATCACCCGACGGTGGGCGCGCGAACTCCGGGCCGCGTACGACGCGAAGCTGCTGACGGCCGCACGGGAGCAGCCGATGGGCGTGCGGGCGCGGCGACTCGCGGGCGTGGTGCGGCGCCGGGCCCGGTGGGCGCTCGGCCGCTGAGCATCCGCCGCTGACGCGCGGGAATATGCATGCGCATGTATGAGTTGGGTGGGGAGTAGCCCGGACGACGGCGTCCGATCCATCCCACCGTCCGAAAGGCACTTCCGTGAGCACTCCCGTCATCGACCGCACCGCCCCGACCGAGCACCCCGTCCTCGACGTCCTCGCCGGTCGCTGGAGCCCCCGCGCCTACGACGCGCAGAACGCGATCGACGAGGACAAGCTCGCCACCGCCCTGGAGGCCGCCCGCTGGAGCCCCTCCGCCAACAACACCCAGCCCTGGCGCTTCCTGGTCGCCCGTCGCGGCACCGCACTGCACGCGCAGATCGTCGACGCGCTGATGGGCTTCAACCAGGCGTGGGCCGGCAACGCCGCGGCGCTGATCGTCGCGATCGCCGAGACCGAGACCGCCGACGGCACGCCGCTCACCCACGCCCTGTACGACCTCGGCCAGGCCGTCGCCCACCTCTCCGTGCAGGCGCACCATGACGGCCTCGTCGTGCACCAGATGAGCGGCTTCGACTCGGAGGTCGTGCGCGAGTTCGCCGACCTGGAGCCGCGCTTCACCCCCACCACCGTCATCGCGCTCGGCGAGCTGGGCGACATCGCCGCGCTGCCCGAGCCGCTGCAGGAGCGCGAGGTCGCGCCGCGCGTGCGTCGCCCGATCGCGGAGACCGTGCTCCTCAGCGCCTGAGTTGAGCGCTCACCGGCGGCTCCGCCGCGACGAGGCCCGGTCCCCGCACGGGGCCGGGCCTCGCCGTATCGGGCGGACTTTTGTGAGGGGTGCGGCACGACCCCCCGCACCTACAATCGTCGGCATGGCATTCCAGCGCAGGGTCAAGTCCGTCGAGCAGTCGATCGCCGAGACCCACGACGAGCAGAGATCGCTGAAGCGATCCCTCGGCGTGTGGGATCTCGCCGTCATGGGTGTCGCGGTCGCGGTCGGCGCCGGCATCTTCTCCGTCGGCGCCGAGGCTTCCGCGCGCCACGCGGGCCCGGCCGTCATCATCTCGTTCATCATCGCGGCGGCCGTCTGCGGTCTCGCGATCCTCTGCTACGCGGAGTTCGCCTCCTCCATCCCGGTGGCCGGGTCCGCATACACGTTCACGTACTCGACGCTGGGCGAGTTCCTGGCCTGGATCATCGGCTGGGATCTCATCCTCGAGATGCTGATGGCCTCCGCGGTGATCGCCAAGTACTGGGGCGTCTACCTGGGCGACGCCGTGTCGCTGTTCGACCTGCAGATCCCGATGACGCTGCAGCTCGGCCCGCTCAGCTTCGACTGGGGTCCCGTCGTGATCGTGGCGATCTTCACCGTGCTGCTCGCGCTCGGCACGCGGCTGTCCAGCCGCGTCAACAGCGTGTTCACGGTGATCAAGGTCGCGATCGTGCTGTTCGTCATCGTCGTGGGGCTGTTCTTCATCAACGGCGCCAACTACACCCCGTTCGTGCCGCCGGCGCAGGAGGGCGTCGCCTCGGAGAGCGCCTGGACGCAGTCGCTGTTCTCCTTCATGACCGGCGCCGACCCGTCGATCTACGGCGTGTTCGGGATCCTCAGCGGCGCGGCCCTGGTGTTCTTCGCGTTCATCGGGTTCGACGTCGTCGCCACCAGCGCCGAGGAGACGAAGGACCCCAAGCGCACCGTGCCGCGCGGCATCATCCTCGGGCTCGTGATCGTGACCGTGCTCTACGTGCTGGTCGCAATCGTCATCACCGGGATGGTGTCGTACACCGAGCTGGCCAAGCTCGACGAGCCGTCGCTGTCCAGTGCGTTCGAGCTGGTCGGGGCGACGTGGGCGGCGCAGGTGATCGCGATCGGCAGCCTCGTGGGGCTCACCACGGTGGTCATGGTGCTGCTCATGGGTCTGGCGCGCGTGGTCTTCGCGATGAGCCGTGACGGCCTGCTGCCCCGCTCGCTCAGCGTGACCGACGCCAAGCGCGGCACCCCCATCCGCATCCAGCTGATCGTCGGGGTGGTGATCGCGATCATCGCCGGATTCACCGACGTGCAGGTGCTGGGCGACATGATCAACATCGGCACCCTCTCGGCGTTCGTGCTCGTGAGCATCGGGGTGCCGATCCTGCGCAAGAGCCGCCCCGACCTGGAGCGGCCGTTCACGGTGCCGCTGTCGCCCTGGCTCCCGTGGATCTCCGCGATCGCCTGCTTCTGGCTGATGCTGAACCTCAGCACCGAGACCTGGGTGCGGTTCGCGATCTGGCTCGCGCTGGGCCTGGTGATCTACTTCGCTTACTCCCGCCGGCACTCGCTGATCGGCCGGGAGCTGGAGCGCGACGCCCTCGGCGGCCTCCGCAGCCGGCCGTCGGACTGACGGCGAAGAGCCCCGCCCCGGGTTTCCGGGACGGGGCTCTCGTGTGGTGACGGAGTCTCAGTCGTCGAGCAGCTCGGCCTCGATCACGTCGTCGTCGTCCTCCGCGGGCTCGGGCTCGGGGGTCGTCGACGTGAGCACGAGTCCCGAGCCGTCGGCCGCCACGTCCACGCGGACGGTGTCGCCGTCGCGCACGCCACCGGAGAGCAGCGCCGTGGCCAGCTTGTTCTGCACCTCGGTCTGGATGAGCCGGCGCAGCGGCCGCGCACCGAACATCGGGTCGTAGCCGCGTTCGGCGAGCCACGCCCGCGCGTCCGGGGTGACGGCGAGCGTGAGCCGGCGGTCCTTGAGCCGGTCGTGCAGCTGGTCGACCGACAGCTCCACGATCTGCGCGAGGTCGTCCTCGCTCAGCGCGCTGAACATCACGATGTCGTCGAGCCGGTTGAGGAACTCCGGGCGGAACGCCTGCCGCACCAGCGCCATCACCTGCTCGCGCTTCTCGTCGGGCGAGAGCACGGGGTCGATGAGGATCGGCGAGCCGAGGTTCGAGGTGAGGATCAGGATCACGTTCGAGAAGTCGACCGTGCGACCCTGGCCGTCGGTGAGGCGGCCGTCGTCGAGCACCTGCAGCAGCACGTCGAACACCTCGGGGTGCGCCTTCTCCACCTCGTCGAGCAGCACCACGCTGTACGGACGACGCCGCACGGCCTCGGTGAGCTGGCCGCCCTGCTCGTAGCCGACGTACCCGGGAGGGGCGCCGACGAGCCGGGAGACCGAGTGCTTCTCGCCGTACTCCGACATGTCGATGCGCACCATGGCGTGCTCGTCGTCGAAGAGGAACGCGGCGAGCGCCTTGGCCAGCTCGGTCTTTCCGACACCGGTCGGACCGAGGAACAGGAACGATCCGGTCGGACGGCCGGGGTCGCTGATGCCCGCACGGGAGCGGCGCACCGCGTCGGACACGGCCTTCACGGCATCCTTCTGGCCGATCAGGCGCTTGCCGAGCTCGTTCTCCAGGTGCAGCAGCTTCTCGCTCTCGCCCTGGAGCAGACGCCCGACGGGGATGCCCGTCCAGGCGGCGATCACCGCGGCGATGTCCTCCTCGGTCACCTGCTCGTTCACCATGCGCGGCTCGGTCGAGGTGGTCGCCTCCGCCTGCTCCGCTTCGGCGATCTCGCGCTCCAGCCGCTTGATGGTCTCGTACTCGAGCTTGGACGCCTTCGTGTAGTCGGCGTTGCGCATCGCGAGGTCGCGCTGGGTGACGGCGTCGTCGAGCTGCTTCTTCAGCTCGCCGACGCGGTTGAGCCCCTGACGCTCGCGCGCCCAGCGGGCCTCGAGGCCGGCGAGCTCCTTCTCCAGCTCGACCAGGTGCTCGCGCAGCGCGCCGAGGCGCTCCTTCGAGGCGGCATCCTTCTCACGCTTGAGGGCCAGCTCCTCCAGCTTGAGCCGGTCGACCTGACGCTTGAGCTGGTCGATCTCGACCGGGGAGGAGTCGATCTCCATCTTGAGCCGCGACATCGACTCGTCGATCAGGTCGATGGCCTTGTCCGGGAGCTGCCGAGCGGGCAGGTACCGGTTGGACAGGGCGGCCGCCGCCACGAGGGCGCTGTCGGAGATCGTCACCCCGTGGTGCGCCTCGTAGCGCCCCTTGAGGCCGCGGAGGATCGCGATCGTGTCCTCGACCGATGGCTCGCCGACATACACCTGCTGGAACCGGCGCTCCAGGGCCGCGTCCTTCTCGATGAACTCGCGGTACTCGTTGAGCGTGGTCGCGCCGATGAGCCGCAGCTCGCCGCGGGCCAGCATCGGCTTGAGCATGTTGGAGGCCGCGACGGAGCCCTCCCCGCCGCCCGCGCCCATGAGCACGTGCAGCTCGTCGATGAAGGTGATGACGCGCCCGTCCGATTCGGTGATCTCCTTGAGCACCTGCTTCAGCCGCTCCTCGAACTGCCCGCGGTACATGGCACCGGCCACGAGGGCGGAGATGTCGAGCGTGACGAGCTCCTTGTCCTTCAGCGACTCGGCCACGTCGCCCGCGACGATGCGCTGCGCGAGCCCTTCGACGACGGCCGTCTTGCCGACGCCGGGCTCGCCGATCAGCACCGGGTTGTTCTTGGTGCGACGCGTGAGGACCTGGCTGACGCGTCGGATCTCGCTGTCCCGTCCGATGACGGGGTCGAGCTTGCCCTCGCGGGCGCGGTCGGTCAGGTTGATGCCGAACTGCTCGAGGGCGGACTGCTGTTCCTGGTTCGGGGATCCGGTCTGCGGGGTGGTCATGCGCTCCTCCTGGAGGTACTCCTTCTGGTCGGCCCCGCCGCCGAAGTCCGGGGACGGGATAAAAAGTTGAGCCGTGTTGACTCAAGTTTACCATTCCGGGGGTCGTGCCTCCAGCCCGTCGTCACCTCTCCCGGACGATGGCATCCCAGACCGCGGCGGCGACCTCGCGCTTCGACCCCGATGCGGTGCCGGCCGCGGTACCGCCAGGACCGAGGATGTGCACGGTGTTCTCCGCGCGCTCGAAGCCGCGGTCCCAGCCGACCTCGTTCACCACCAGCAGGTCGACCCCCTTGCGCTGCTGCTTCGCGCGGGCGCGGTCGAGCATCTCGGCCTCGTCCTCCGGCGTCTCCGCGGCGAACGCGATCACGAGCTGTCCCGCGCGCCGAGCGGCCGCGAGCCCGGCGACGATGTCCTCGTTCTCCACGAGCTCGATCGGCGGCACGCCCCCGGTGTCCTTCGTGAGCTTGCGCGCCGACACCTCGACCGGGCGATAGTCGGCCACCGCCGCCGCCATGACCACGACCTGGGCGTCCGCGCCCGCCTCGGCCATCGCGGCGGACAGCTCCGCGGCCGTGCCGACCGTGACCACCCGGATGCCCGGATGCCGCGCGGCCTCGCGCACGTCGCCCGACACGTTCGCCGCCACCAGGGTCACCTCGGCTCCGCGGGCGGCGGCTTCGGCGGCCAGGGCGACCCCCTGCCGCCCGCTGGAACGGTTGCCGAGGAAGCGCACCGGATCGATCGGCTCGCGCGTGCCACCCGCCGACACCACCACGCGGACGCCGGCGAGGTCGCCGGGCGTGAGGAGGGCCTGCGCCGCCGCGAACACCTCCTCCGGCTCCGCCATCCGCCCCGGACCGCTGTCGCCACCCGCCAGCTCGCCGTCGGCCGGACCGACCACGTGCACGCCGCGCTCACGGAGCGTGCCCATGTTCGCCTGCGTGGCGGGGTGCCGCCACATCTCCGCGTGCATCGCCGGGGCCACCAGCACCGGCGCCTCGGTCGCGAGCAGGGTGGTGCCCAGGAGGTCGTCGGCCAGCCCTGCGGCCATCTTCGCGAGCGTGTTGGCGGTCGCGGGCGCCACCACCACGAGCTCCGCGGCCTGCCCGAGCGCGACGTGGCGCACCTTCGCCACATCGTCGTGCACGCTCGTGGTGACCGGGTGCCTGCTGATCGCCTCCCACGTCGGCAGCCCCACGAAACGCAGGGCGTCCGCCGTGGGCACCACTGTCACGTCGTGACCCGCCTTCGTCAGCAGGCGCACCAGGTGCACCGTCTTGTAGGCGGCGATGCCGCCCGTGACCCCCACCACGATGTTCACGTCTCGATTCTGCCCCAGCCCGCCCCCGCCCGGGCCTGCAGGATCGCAGAGGGGCCGGGCACGCCCGGTCCCGCGCACGTCGTCGACGCCGCGCCGGGAGGGCCCCGGCGCGCGCGGGCGACCTAGACTCGGGAGGGTGTGCACGGTCGTGATCGATGTCGAGACTGCCGGTTCGGCACGGCTCCTGGCCGTGCGAGACGAGGATCCTCACCGCGAGTGGGACGCGCTCGGCCCGTGGTGGCCGGAGCAGTATCCGGGGGTGATCGGCATCCGCGACCGCCGGGCGGGCGGGGCCTGGCTCGCGGTGAACCCGCAGGAGCGCCGCCTCGCGGTGCTGCTCAACCGTGCCGACGTGAACGACCTCCCCGGCCCCGCGGCATCGCGCGGATCGCTGCCGCTCGAATCGGTGTCGGGCCGTTCGCCGCAGGGCCTCCCCCGCATGCACGGGTTCAACCTGCTCGAGGTGGGGCCCGACGGCGCGCGGGTGGTGTCGTGGGACGGCGCGGCGCTGCGCGAGACCCCGGTGACGCCCGGAACCCACATGATCGCGCACGACGACCTGGACGACGAGCAGACGCCGCGCATCACCGCGTGGCTGCCGGAGTTCCGCGCCCTCGGGCCCGCCGCGGCGAGCGCCGACTGGGTCGCGGAGTGGACGGCGCTGCTCGGGGCCTCCGCGGAGCTGTCACCCGAGGACGACCGCGCGATCATCCGCGACAACCGTCCGCACGGGTATCCGACGCAGTCGCTGCTGTACGCCGTGGCCGCGGTCACCCCCGCGGGGGTCGAGGTGCGCGACGTCACCCTCCCGTCCCCCGCGCACTGGACCGCCTGACCCGCGGCACCCTGACCCACGGCACCCTGACCCACGGCGCCCTGGCCTTCCGGATCGAAACCGCGCCTCCCCGCGCCTCCCCCGGCACGCCATCCACGCCGCACGACCCGCACCGCCCGGCACCGACCCGGCGCGCCCGCGACTCAGGCCGCGGGCACCGCGTCGTCCGCGCAGGAGAACCGCGCCCGATAGGCCGTGGGCGTCACGCCGAGCACCCTGGCGAAGTTCTGCCGCAGCACGGCCGCCGAGCCGAAGCCGCACTCGCCGGCGATGTGCTCGAGCGGCAGGTCGGTGCGCTCCAGCAGACGCTGCGCGTGGATGATGCGCTGCCGGGCGAGCCACGCGGCGGGTGTCGCACCGTACTCGGCCTTGAAGCGCCGCGCGAACGTGCGGGGCGACATGAGCGCTCGGCCGGCGAGGTGGTCGACGCTGAGCTCCTCGCGCAGGTTCTCCACGGCCCAGTCGGCGACCGCGGCGAGGGAGTCCGACGGCGCCACCGGGATGGGGCGGTCGATGAACTGCGCCTGACCGCCGTCGCGCTGCGGCGGCACGACCATGCGGCGGGCGATGCGGTTGGTGATCTCGGCCCCGAGCTCCTGGCGCAGCAGGTGCAGGCACGCGTCGATGCCCGCGGCGGTCCCGGCGCTGGTGATGATGCGGTCGTCCTGCACGAACAGCACGTCGGGGTCGATGTCGATCCGCGGGTACATCTCGGCCATGGTGTGCGCGTACATCCAGTGGGTCGTGGCACGGCGCCCGTCGAGCACCCCGGCCGCCGCGAGGATGAACGATCCGCTGCACACGCTCATGACCCAGGCGCCCCGGTCGACCGCGGCGCGGGCGAGATCGGTCAGGCGCTCGTCGATACGACCCCAGGTCGAGCGGGGCACGGGGCAGAACACCACGAGGTCGGCTTCGTCGGCGAAGGTCAGGTCGTGCTCGACATTGACCGAGAAGCCGATCTTGGAGCGCACGACCCCGGGCTCCGGCGCGACGATGCGGAAGTCGAAGTTCGGCACGCCGTCGTCCGAGCGGTCGAGGCCGAACGCCTCGCACGCGACACCGAACTCGAAGGGGGCGAATCCGTCCTGGATGACGCAGGCGACCGTCTTCATGCACTCTCCCGGTTGGCAGTTTTCTGTCGTAGAGGGTCGTTTCTGCCACTCGTGGCCGTAACCCGCTGCGCGTAGCTTTTCTGCCATGATACTCATCATCGCGCTTCTCGCCATCGCCGGGTGGGCGGTCGTCGCCACGATCGTCGAACTGCGCCGCGACGGCTACCGCCCCACCCCGACCGACTGGAGCCGGGTCTCCGGTCGCGACGTGCACCAGCAGGCCGAGCCGGGTCACGGCTACCGCTGACCGTCGCACAACCCCCTCGTCGCGCCACGGCGGCGCGGCTACGCTCGGGGCATGAGCGACCCCCAGCAGCCCGCCGAGTCCGCACCCGTGCCCCCGGCACCCACCCCTCCCCTGACGGCCGAGCCGCGCTACCCCGCCGCGCCGCCCCCGGGGTACCCGAGCTCCGCGCCCTCCTTCCCCCACCCCGCCGCATCGCCGGCCGCCCCCGCCTCGACGACCGCGGCTCCCGCGGCTCCCGGCGCGACCGCGAACCCGTACGCCACCGCCCCGTCCGCGGCCCCCGACGGCACCCCCTACCCGCCCGCGTACCCCACGGCCGTCACGCCGGGAGGCCCCGGGTACCCGCAGTTCCCGGTCGGCACCCCGCCCCGCACCGCCGCCGACCGTGGCAGCTCGCTCGGCCGGGTGGCGTTCATCGTCGCGGTCGTGGTGTTCGCCCTCGACCTGCTCCTGATCCTCGGGCGCCCGTTCCTCTACATGGGCGACCGCGGCTACTCGCTGATCGGATTCGTCGAGGGCGCGTCGTCCGTCGTCGGCTTCCTGGGCTACGCGGTCGCGCTCGTGCTGGGCATCGTCGCCGCGCGCCGCCCCGGCTCCCGGCTGTTCGCGGGGATCGCGATCGGCATCTCCGGCGCCGGACTGCTCGGGATCGTCACCGTCTGGCTGGCCTCGATGTTCTACCGCTTCGTCTGATCGACGCCGAGGGTCCCGCTCACCGGCCGTCCCGCACGCGCTCGTACACCGCGACCATGGCGGCGGTGCGCGACGACTGGCGGAACGCCTCGGCGACCGCCGGAACGGGGGACGGAGCGGCGCCCGCGGCGATGTCGGCGGCGGCACGACGCAGCGTCTCCGCGAGGGCGGCGGTCCGGTGCGCCTCGCGCTCGCGCTCCGACGCGGTGGGGTCCGCCTCCGGTACGGCCCACAGCCCGCCCTCGAGCTCGGCCGCGATGTCGGGGTCGCACACCACCGAGGGCGTGCCGAGCGTCGCGGCCTCGAACGGGGTCATGCCCTGCGTCTCGAAGCCGATGGAGGTCTGGACGAGCGCGTCGGCGTCGGCGATGCGCGCGAGCGTCTGCGCGTAGGTGAGGCGCCCCGCGAAGGTCACGCCGTCGCGACCGGCGACGATCCGTTCCGCGGCCGCGCGCTGCGCGCCGCCCCCGATGACCTCCAGGTCGGCGTCGACGCCCGAGGCCACGAACGCCTCCAGGAACGGCAGCAGGCGCTTCTCCGGGCTCATCCGTCCGAGCCACACGAAGCGCGGACGCCCCGGGCGGCGCTCGGCGGGCGCCGCGGCGAGGGTGCTCGCCCGCACGTCGTCGTCGATGCCGTTCCAGATCACGTCGACGTGCGGGAACACGCCGTTCTGCTCCAGACGCCGGGCGAAGTGACCGGAGGGCGCGGTGACCGCCGAGGCCCCGGCCGCGAGCCCGCGCAGGTACGACCAGCCGTCACTGCCCCCCACGCGGATCCCGATGCCCCGCAACGCGCGGCGGCGCCACGCGTTGAGCACCGCGAGCACGGGACGGTGCAGCGGGGTGACCGCCGCGAGGCCCACATCGACGCGGTTGTGCATGGTGTGCACCACGGGGAGCCCGTGCCGCTGGGCGTAGCGGTGTCCGATGAACGCCCCCCAGAAGTCGGCCTGCACGTGCACGAGGTCGACGGGAGGGCGCTGCGTCATGGCGCGGTCGAGGGCGCGGTCGGTGGCGCGGCCCGGCCAGCTCATCGCGTACTCGCGGTCGAGTGTGATCGGGACGGACGGGAGGTCGACGTAGGCACCGGCCGGCACGTCGCCCTCGGGAACGCGGTGCGCGTGCATGCGCGGCGCGACCACCGTCACGGTATGCCCCGCCCTCTCCAGAAAGGTCCGCTGCAGCCGCATCGACACCTGCGCGCCGCCGAGGGAGTCCAGGTGCTGATCGCCGAAGAAGACGATGTGCATGCGGTTACTCCGGCAGCGGCTCGTCGCGGTACAGCGCCTCGAAGGTGTCGAGCGTGCGGTTGATGTCGTGGATCGCGACGCCGTCGAGCGAGGCGTGCTGCATCCGCTCGTACTCGCCCGGCGAGGCGGTGAGGACATCGGTCAGTCGCGCGGCGAGCTCGTCGACGTTGCCCGGCTCGAACAGGTGGCCGTTCTCGCCGTCGTGCACCAGGTGCGGCAGGGCCACCGCGTCCGCGGCGACGATCGGCAGCGCCGACGCCATCGCCTCCATGGTCGCGATCGACTGCAGCTCGGCGATCGACGCGATCACGAACAGGCTCGCGCGCGACAGCAGGGCGCGCAGCTCCTCGTCGGTCGTGCGGCCGTGGAACGTGACCCGGTCGGCGAGACCGAGCTGCGCGGTGAGGCTCTCGAGCTGCTTGCGCTGATCTCCGCCGCCGACGATGTCGAACGTCGTGTTCAGCGCGGGGTCGAGCTTCGTCATCGCCTTGAGGATGACCTCGACCTGCTTCTCGGCCGTGAGGCGCCCGACGAACACCAGGCGGTTCTCCTCGCGCGGCGCGATCACCGGCGTGTACTGCGAGCGGTCGATGCCGCAGCTCACCGGGATGACGTTGCGTACCTCGACCGTCTTCTCGAGGAAGTCGGCGGCGCGGCGGGTCGGGGTCGTGATGGCGCGGGTGAGGTCGAACGTGCGCTTCGCATCGGCCCAGGCGAACTTCAGCACCAGGTCGTCGATGAACTTCGGCATGGTCGTGTGATCGAGGATGTTCTCGGCCATGACGTGGTTGGTCGCGATGACCGGGATGCCGCGCTGCTTCGCGATGCGCGCGAGGCCGCGCCCGATCACGATGTGCGACTGGATGTGCACGACGTCGGGCTGCACGCGGTCGAGCACCTTCCGCGCGTAGTGCTTTGAGCGCCACGGCCACACGAAACGCAGCCAGTCGTGCGGGGCCCAGCGCACGGACGGCAGCCGGTGCAGCGTCATCGGCTCGCCCTCGATCACCTCGGTGTGCGGTGCCGAGCGGCGGTACGCCTGGTTGGGGGCGACCACGTGCACGTCGTGTCCGCGCTGGACGAGGCCGGCCGCGAGACGCTCGGCGAAGCGGGCGGCACCGTTGATGTCGGGCGCGAAGGTGTCGCAGCCGATCAGGATCTTCAGCGGGCGGGGGGCTTCGGCGGCGTCGGGGGACGCCTCGGTCGGATCGTCGGAGGGGGTCACAGACATGCTGCCTTACGATGGGGCGGCCAAGGGAAAGCCCTGGTCGGGCGCACGCAACTCTACCCGAGGGCCCTGGCCGGGCCGCCGAGGCATACCGGCATCCGCCCAGCCGGAGCCGTTAGCGTTGGCGCATGCGACTGACTGCCGACGCCGACCCCCAGCTGTGGATCCCCGTCACCGACTCCCTCGGTTGGAAGGGGCGCCGGCACCGGAAGGCCGCGATCCGCATGCTGCTGGGACAGGTGAACGCGGCGGTGGGGGCGACCGAGCGCCCTGGATCGCGCTTCGGCGCGTGGGCCATGAGCCAGGCCGCCCCGATGCTCATGAAGAAGGCCGACGGCCGCGTGCTGGTGTGGACGTGGAAGGCCGAGCCCGAGCTGGTGGTGGCGATGGCGACCGCCCAGGTGCTGACGCCCGATGTGCGCATCGCCCGGGCATCGATGCCCATGGAGTACGACGACACCACCTCGTTCCCGACGCGGCTCGGGGTCGGCGAGAAGCTGGTGGTCGCGATGCCGCCCTCGCCCGCGACGCCCCCGTTCACGACGTACACGTGGGACACCGGCACGCACCTGATCACGCTGACGGCGGTGTGCGCCGACCGGGAGCGCTTCGGCACGCTCGGCACCGCGCTCGACGACCTCGCCCGGAGCATCCGCATCGCCGACGACCTCACCGGCGGCGAGTCGCCCGACGTGCTGCGGCTGCCTCCGGCCTGACACCCTCGACGTCCACCGCCGGGTGCGGGAAGGACTCACGCGAGGCCGTGCGCAGCGAGCCAGTCCTTCGCGACAGTGGCCGGAACACGCACGAGCCAGGCGTCGGTGACGAGCTCCGCCAGCCGCTCCGCGTCCACCACGTCCAGGCGTACGAGCAGCGCCGGGTAGCCGTCGAAGTGCGGGATCGAGAACAGCGCCTCCGGCTCCGCGGCCAGCAGCGCCTCCTTCTCGCCCTGATCCGCCACGCGCACCGACAGCACCTCGCCGTCGGGCCACTGCCGACCGAGCTCGGCCAGCTGGCGCAGATCGGCGCCGGTCGGGCCGCGCAGCCCCGCGAACTGCCCCTGCGTCACGCGCCACCCGGGCAGACCCGTGTGACCGTTGACGGCCTCGGTGACCCCGGGCAGCGCGAGCGCGATCCGCCGCACGTCGTCGATCGTCGCCATCCCGTCATGCTCCCGCACGCCCCGCCCGCGCACAACGCCCGGGCCCGCGCGGGGGTCAGCGCGCGATGCGGAGGGTGCGCACCTCGAACGGACGCAGGTGCAGCGCTCCACCCGTCCGCGCGTCGCCGAGGTCGTCCTCGATCAGGCTCACCTCGCGCACCTCGCGATGCTCGAAGCCGACCGCCAGCTCGCCCGTGGTCCGACGCCCGAGGGCTTCGTACACGCGCACGATCACGTCGCCCGAGCCGTCGTCGGCGAGCTTGACCGCCGACACCACGATGCCCTCGCCCGACACGCTCACCAGGGGCTCGACCTCGCGGGCACCGCGCACGACGGTGGGCAGCGCGTTGAACCGGATTCCCTCGGCCGTGGCGATCGCGGCGTCCGCACCGATCACGAAGCCGACCTCGATGGCGTGGTGCCCGTGGTCGGTGTCGGGGTCGGGGAACCGCGGCGCGCGCAGCAGCGAGAGCCGCACGGTCGTGGTCACCCCGTCGTCACCGACCTCGCGCGAGGTGTCGTAGCCGTAGATCGAGTCGTTGACGAGCGCGGCGCCGAAGTCCTGCTCGCGCACCAGCACGAAGCGGTGCATCGAGGTCTCGAACTTCGCGGCCTCCCAGCTCGTGTTCGTGTGGGTGACGCGGGCCTGGTAGCCGAACTGGGTCTCGGCCTCGGTGTGCGACGCCTGGATGTCGAGCGGGAAGGCGAGCTTGAGCAGCTTCTCGGTCTCGTGCCAGTCGACCTCGTTGCGGAGTACCACGGTGCGCGAGTCGGGAGCGAGGAGGATGGTCTGCGTGATCGTCGACTCCGAGAACCGCCGCTCGACCACGATCGTCGCAACACCGTCCACCACCGAGGCCTCGATCGACGACACCGCGGTGAGGTCCTCGACGCTGTTGCGGTAGTAGCGGTCGATGTCCCACGCGTCCCACATGTTGGGGAAGTCCTGGTGCAGCTGGAACAGGTTCGCGGCCCTGCCCGGCGCGACCGTCTCGCGGCCGGACGCCCTGTCGACCGCCGACACGATGAGGCCCTCCGCCGACACCACGACCGACACGAGCTCGTTCTCCAGGCGCCAGCCGCCGTCCGCGTCGGTGAGCGTCACCGGGCTCGCGGTCGGCTCCCCGACGAACGCCGCGCCCAGCGCCCGTCCTCCCGCGACCGAGGTCGGCTCGAACCGCAGTGCGCGGTCCCCGTCGCCCGCGAGCGACCGGCGTGCGCGCTGCGCGATGTCGCGCGCCTCCGACAGCACGTCGGAGAGCACGGCGACGGCCTCGCGGTGCACCCAGGCGATCGAGGTGCCGGGGAGGATGTCGTGGAACTCGTGCAGCAGCACGGCCTGCCAGAGCCGGTCGAGCTCCGCCTGCGGGTACGCGGCCCCCGTGCGCACGGCGTCGGTCGCGGCCCACAGCTCCGCCTCGACGAGCGCGTGCTCGGCCCAGCGGTGCAGCGCCTTCGTGGCGTGCTGGCTGGTGAGGGTGCCGCGGTGCAGCTCGAGGTACAGCTCGCCCACCCACACGGCGGGGTGCGGCAGCTCGGCCTTCGCGGCGTCGAAGAAGTCGTCCGGGTGCTCCCAGACGACCTGCGCGCTGCCCTCGAGGTCGCGCAGGCGCGCGGCCTTGCCCGTCATCTCCCGGGTCGTGCCGCCACCGCCGTCACCCCAGCCGACCGGAGCGATCGATCGCGACGTGACACGGTTCTCCTTGAACTGCCGCGCGGCCTTGGCGACCTCCATGCCGCTGAGCTGCGAGTTGTAGGTGTCCATCGACGGGAAGTGCGTGAACACCTGGGAGCCGTCGATGCCCTCCCACAGGAACGAGTGGTGCGGGAAGACGTTCTGCTGGTTCCACGAGATCTTCTGCGTGAAGAACCACTCGAACCCGGCGCGGCGCATGAGCTGCGGCAGCGCGGGCGAGTAACCGAAGCTGTCGGGCAGCCACACGCCCTTCGACCGGATGCCGAACTCGCGCTCGAAGAAGCGCTGGCCGTGCGAGAACTGCCGCACGAGCGACTCGCCGGTGGGCATGACGGTGTCGGACTCGACCCACATGCCACCCAGGGGCAGGAAGCGCCCCGCGGCGACCGCGGCTCTGACCCGCTCCCACACCTCGGGGCGGTGCTCCTTGATCCAGGCGTACTGCTGCGCGCTGGACATGCCGTACTGGAACTCGGGCTGCTCCTCGATGAGCGTGGTCATGGACGAGGTGGTGCGGGCGACCTTGCGGATGGTCTCGCGCACGGGCCACAGCCATGCGGAGTCGATGTGCGCGTGGCCGACCGCCGAGATGCGGTGCGCGCTCGCCTCGGCCGGGGCCGCGAGCACGTCGGCGAGTCGGGCGCGGGCGTCGGCGGCCGTCTCGACGATGCGCTGGAGGTCGAGCACGTCGAGGGCGTCGTCGAGCGCCTGGAGGATGCGCATGCGCCGCGGCGAGGTCGCCGGCAGCTCGGCCTGCAGCTCGAACAGCACCTCGATGTCGAGGGACAGGTCGAACACCTCGGGCTCGAACACCGCGAGGTCCATGCGGCGCAGGCGGTACAGCGGCTCCTTCGACGAGGTGAGGATGTCGCCCTCCTGCGTCGGAAGGAAGGGGTGGTAGTCGAGCAGCACCGGGTTCGACGCCCCCTCGAGGTACAGCTCGACGGGCTCGTCGCCGTGGGCGTTCTCGGCGATCGGCACCCACTGGTTGCGCGGGTTGATGCTCTTGATCGGGGTGCCGTCGGGGCGGTACGCGAGGGCCTCGCACTGGAAGCCGGTCATGTTCACGTCGAAGCCGAGGTCGATCAGCGCCTCGACACGGCGCCCCTTCCAGTCGGCCGGCACGCGCCCCGTGAGCTTGAACCACGTGGTGCCCCAGGCCGGGCCCCACAGCGACCCGACCGCGCCCGGCGCGTAGTCGAGCGCCAGCCCCTCGGCCGGCGGGATCGGCTCCCCGGGCAGTTCGTGCAGCTCGACGGTCAGCGGCACGGAGGCCGAGTGGATCGCGGGACGGATGCGCTCTTCCAGCACGCGCTTGACGCGGCCGACGGTGAGCGAGGTGTCGTCATGCATGGCTGTTCTCCGGGCTCGACGGTGAGGGGGCGTTCTGATGCTATCCGATTTACTAAAACGATCTAGCGATTCGAGTCTACGGCACACCCACGACGCTCCCGCGAGGCTAAACCGATCAAGTAGGGTGATGCCTATGGCCTCGGGGAAACGCGTCACGATCGCGGACATCGCGCGACTGGCCGGCGTCTCCCCCGGGGCCGTCTCCTTCGCCCTGAACGGTCGCCCCGGCGTGAGCGAGGAGACCAGGCAGCGCATCCTCGCGATCATCGAGGAGCACCACTGGCAGCCCAGTTCCGCGGCACGCGCCCTGGTCGGCGCCCGTGCCAACGCGGTCGGCTTCGCACTCGCCCGCCCCGCCCGCTCGCTGGGCTCCGAGGCCTTCTTCACCGATCTGATCGCCGGCATCGAGTCGCGGCTGTCGGAGAGCAAGGTCAGCCTGCAGCTGCGCCTGGTCGCCGACATCGACGAGGAGATGGAGGTGCACCGCCAGTGGCGGTCGTCGAACCAGGTCGACGGCATCATCTACATCGATCCGCGCGACGACGACCCGCGCGCGGCGAACATCGCGTCGCTGGACGCCCGCGCCGTGATGATCGGGTCCGAGCCGTCCGCGGAGGGCGACGTGCCGAGCGTGTGGATCGGCGACGAGGAGGTGGCCGAGACGCTGTTCTCCTACCTCGCGGCCCTCGGGCACACCCGCATCGCCTACGTCGCCGGACCCGCCGAGCTCGAGCACACGCGCCTGCGCGCCGAGGTGCTGGAGCGCCTCGCGGCGGACGGCATCGCGGGCGAGGTCATCGCGACCGACTTCTCCCCCGCACGCGCCTCGGCGGTCACGCGCACTCTGCTCTCCGGCAAGCAGCGCCCGACCGCGATCGTCTACGACAACGACGTGATGGCGGTCGCCGGACTCCGCGTCGCCCAGGAGATGGGGCGCACCGTGCCGCGCGACGTCTCCCTCGCCTCCTTCGACGACTCGGTGATCGCCGGGCTCATCAACCCGTCCATCACCGCCATGACGCGCGACACGTTCGAGCTCGGCGAGCAGGCGGCCACCCTCCTGCTGCAGCAGATCGAGGCGGGCGCGACCCTGCCCAGCGTCGCCGGTCCCACGCCCACCCTCACGGCGCGCGAGAGCACGGCGCCGCCCGCGTCCTGACGCGCGCCGACGGATGGTGTCAGGCGTCGACGACGGTGTTGACCGAGCCGTAGCGGCCGACCGCGTCGCCCGCGAGGTCGGGGCGGATCAGCTCACGGATGCCCCGAGCCTCCAGCGCCGCGGGGTCTGCCGCGTCGGCCGAGGTGACCAGGGCCGGGTCGAGTCCGGCTGTGCACGCATCAACCCACGCCTGGAACACCGCCCCTCCCGGGCTCAGCGCGGCCCGGCTCACCGGCACGTCGCGCTCGTCCACCTCGACCACGATCCCGGTCGGCCGCGCCGGGGCAGCCGTGCGCGCGCGCAGCTCGGGGATCAGCTCCGCGAACCGTCGGCCGATCGGCTTGGCCGCGCCGGACTGGTCGACCAGGCCGAGCGAATACTCCAGGTCGGGGAAGTCGCCCAGGTCGCGGCTCACGTCGTGGGAGCACCACCACGTGACGCCCCAGAGGTTCTCGGTCCGCGCCGAGGAGCGCAGCGTCGCCTCCAGGAACCCGGGCATCTCGTCGGCCTCCAGACAGTTCGACGGCGCCCCCACCTCCTGCAGCCACACCGGACGCTGCGGGTCGGTCGCGAACGCCCGCGACAGCTCGATCAGATACTCGGCGTGCCGGTCGGCGGCGACGGAGCGACCGCCGTAGCGCTGCGCCGTGCCGTTGAAGATCCACGAGTGGATCGTGGTCATGGCGCCCAGGCGCGAGGCGTGCGCCGGGGTGAACCCGTGCTCGTCCATGTACCAGACCGCGTCGTACTCGCTGTGCACGTGAGGAAGTCCGGGAGCGGCCTCCCCCGCGGCCGCGAGCAGGGTCTCGATCCACGCCCCGGCCTCGTCGACCGTGACCGGCCACGGCGCGGGGTGCGTGTGCGCCGAGAACTGGTTGACCTCGTTGCCGAGCGTGAGGCCGAGGAAGTTCGGGGCATCGCGCAGCGCCTCCGCGAGCCGCTGCACCAGGGCGACCTGCCCGTCGAGCGCCCTCGGATCGGTGAACATGTTGCGGTCGTGCCAGGTGTACAGCCAGGCGGGCACGAAGTCGAAGCTCGACAGGTGGCCCTGGATCACGTCGACGCTCGCGTCGAGCTCGAACTCGGCGGCGATGTCGACCATCGCCCGCACGTCGTCGAGAGCCTTCGGGCGGATGAGGGTGCGGTTCGGCTGCAGCACGGTCCACAGCGGGAACACGCGCACATGGTCGAGGCCCAGTTCGGCGAGGGCGGCGAAGTCGCGGCGCACGTCGTCGGGCGTGAAGTCGAGCCAGGAGTGCATCCAGTCCTTCGACGGCGTGTAGTTCGCCCCGAACCTCAGGGGAGCGTCGAGAGCGCCACGCTGCGTCATGTGTTCGCACCTTTCGGACAGAGCCCCCCGACGAGGGCGGATCGCACCACTATAACGCTTGAGCAGCGAGACCGCGGCACGAGATTCCGCTCGCCGCCTGCGCTCCGCGCGCCCTCTCTTGACACCGATGGATTCGGATGGTTTCATCAGCTAAAGCGCTGTAGTCCGGTCTTGTCGGACCCGCGCCGAATCGCCCGCCTCGAGGAAGAAGCACGATGAGAGTTCCCGCACGCATGGCTGCACTGGCAACCTTCACAATCGGCGCCCTCGCGCTCGCCGGCTGCACCGGCGGTGGCGCCGGCGCCGGAGACGCCGGGCCGATCGACACCTCCGGCGACCTGAGCGGCACGATCCAGTTCCAGACCTGGTCGCTCAAGAACGAGAAGTTCACGCCGTACTTCGAAGACCTGATCGACGCGTTCGAGAAGGAGCACCCCGACGTGAAGGTCGAGTGGCTCGACCAGCCCGGCGACGGCTACCAGGAGAAGATCCTCAGCCAGGCCAACGCCGACACCCTGCCCGACGTGCTCAACCTGCCGCCCGACATCGCCTACCCGCTGGTCGCCGCGGGCAAGCTGGTCGACCTCGACACGGCCGACCCCGACCTGAAGTCGGCGTACAACACGGGCGCGTGGGAGGCCTACAGCCAGTACCCGGGCGTCGACGGCACCTATGGTCTGCCGTGGTACCTGTCGAGCGATGCGTCGTGGTGGAACCTGGCCCAGCTCGCCCCCTACGGCGTCACGGAGCAGAGCCTGCCGACCACGGTCGACGAGCTGCTCACGCTCGCCACCGACGTGGCCACCGAGTCGGGCGGCAAGGTGCAGCTGCTCTCCTCGATCCCCGCGCTCGACACGTTCACGGCCGCGGGCATGGAGGTCATCAACGACAAGGGCGAGTTCGACTTCAACACCGACGAGGCCGCCGCGATCATCCAGAAGTACGCCGACGCGTACGCCGCGGGTGCCATGCCCGCCGAGGCGCTCACCGGCGACTACGGCGGCAACGCGGAGGCCTACATCCAGGAGAAGGTCGCCTTCACGACCGGCGGCACCGGCTTCACGACCGATCTGCAGAAGGACGCCCCGTCGCTGCTGGCGAACACCGTCGCCACCCCGCGCCTCGGCATCGCACCGCTCTACGTGCAGGGCCTGAACGTCTCCGCCGACTCCGACAACAAGGAAGCCGCGCTCGCGTTCGCCGAGTTCGCGACGAACCAGGAGAACCAGGTGGCGTTCTCGTCGCTCGCGGTCGGGACCGCGCCCGGAACGGCCGAGGGCGGCGACCAGGTCGTGGAGAACATCGCCTCCTCCGTCACCGACGAGAAGCAGCTCGCCGCGATCGACACGGTGTTCGGCGCGATGAAGGACGCCAAGGCCCTGCCGTTCCAGTGGACGTCGGACATGGCGACCTACATGACGCAGCAGATCGCGCTCGCGGTCAACGGCGAGGCCGACCCGAAGGCCCAGCTCGACAAGATCGTCGAGTACGCCAACGCGAACCGCGTGGACCAGTGACCATGAGCGCGAGCACCGGCACCCGGCAGCGAAGGACGACGATGAGGTCCCACCGGTGGTTCACCCCGTGGCTGCTCCTCGCCCCCGCCGTGATCTGGGTGCTGGTGTTCGCGCTGTGGCCGTTCCTCAACACCGTCGTCCTCAGCTTCACGAACGCCCGCCCGCTGCGCACCCCCGAGTTCGTGGGCGGCGCGAACTACGAGCGCATGTTCGGCGACGAGATGTTCTGGAACGCGCTGACGACGTGCCTCATCTATGTGGTCGTGTGCGTGCCGCTGCTCACGATCCTGCCGCTGCTGCTCGCCCTGCTGGTGCAGAAGAAGCTGCCGGGCATCTCGTTCTTCCGCACCACCTTCTACTTCCCCGTGATCGCCTCGGTCGTGGTGGTCGCCCTCATCTGGACCTGGCTGTTCGACAGTCGCGGCATCATCAACCAGACCCTGGAGTTCCTCGGTCTGATCGACAAGCCGATGGCGTTCCTCGTCGACCGCTGGCTGCTGCTGGGCTGCGCCATCCTGCTCACGGTCTGGAAGGGCCTGGGCTACTACATGGTCGTGTACCTCGCGGCGCTGGGGAACGTGGGCAAGGAGCTCCACGAGGCCGCGATGCTCGACGGTGCCGGCTCGTTCCGTCGCTTCCTCTCGGTGACGATCCCGTCCGTGCGCGGCGCCATGCTCCTCATCTCGGTGCTGATCGCGGTGTCGGCCATGCGCGTGTTCGCCGAGCTCGACGTGCTCTCCAAGAGCACCGGCGGCCCCGGCGGCTACGACATGTCGCTCGTGATGCTGATCCGCCAGGTGGGCTCCGGACTCAACGGCAACATCGGCTACGCCTCCGCGATCAGCGTGGCCCTGTTCCTCCTGACGCTCGTGCCCCTGGCCGCGATCGCGTTCATGAACCGCGAGAAGAAGGCGAAGGTCTCCGCATGACCACGCTCACCCCACCGCGCGCCGACGACCGCGCCGACGACGCCCCGGTCCGCCCCGCGCGCGAGCGCATCTTCCGGCACCGCGGCTCCGGCGACTTCAGCAAGCCGACCCTCGGCGGGCTGATCGGCCGCTACGCGCTGCTCCTCCTGGTGCTCTTCCTGGTGATCGGGCCGTTCGTGTGGCAGCTGTCCACGTCGTTCAAGGGTCCGCAGGAGAACATCTACTCGTTCCCACCGGAGCTGATCCCGCGCGACCCCACCCTGCAGAACTACACGCGCGTCGCCGACATCGTGCCGGTGTACCTGTACGCGTGGCACTCCCTGCTCGTCTCGCTCGGCACGGTGCTGAGCAACGTGATCCTGGCGACCTTCGCGGGCTACGCGCTGGGCTGCATGCGGTTCCGCGGCAAGTGGATCGTGATGGGCATCCTGCTCTCCACCCTGCTGTTCCCCGGTGAGGTGACCGTGACCAGCAACTTCCTCACCATCCGCGCCCTCGGGCTCGCGGACACGCTGTGGGGCGTGTTCCTGCCCGGAGCGATCAGCGCCATGAACGTGCTGCTCGTGGCCACCGCGTGCCGCATGATCCCGAAGGACGTGCTCGACGCGGCGACCGTCGACGGCGCGACCACGTGGCAGCGCATCCGGCACATCGTGTGGCCCAACATCCGCGGCATGGTGTCGGTCGTCGCGATCTTCGCGTTCATCGGCGCGTGGGACGACTACCTGTGGCCGCTGATCGTGCTCTCCGACCCCGCGAAGTACACGCTCACGGTCGGCATGGCGTACCTGAACAGCAGCTTCTCGGTCGACCCGCGCCTGATCGCCGCGGGCACCATGATCGCCCTCGTGCCGATCATCATCATGTTCTCCTTCACGCAGCGGTTCTTCTTCAAGGGCGTGCAGGAGGGTGCGCTGAAGGGGTGACCGCGGCGCCGCTGACCCCGGCCGCCGGTCCGGCCGATCCCCCGTCGTCGCGCCCGCACGCCGGGGTGCTCCCCGGCGACGTGTTCGCGTTCGCTTTCGATCCCGCCCTGGGGCCGCAGCGGCTGGACGTGCCGGGGCTCTCCGACCTCACCGTCACCCCCGAGACCGTGCTGCACTGGGCGTTCTACGCCGACGGGGCGGACGCGACCCTGGCTCCGCACGCGGCGCTCGCGGTGACGGTGGACGTGCGAACGGCGGACGGGACGCGGCTGAGCGACCACGCCGCCGTCCGCGACCGCTACGACGTGCCGCTCACGCCCGAGGCGCAGTTCGCCGCCCGCTGGAGCCTCCCGGAGCAGTGGAACGCCGATACGGTCGCGCTCGCCCCTCTGTCGACCGGAGGCGCGGTGCGGGCCACGGTCGAGCTGGTGCTGGGCGCGCCGTCGCTCACGGGCGCGGAGGGTCTGCCCGCCCGCGCGACCGGATTCGTGCAGGTCCGTGTGGAGGAACGCCGACCGGCGGACCCCGACCTGCCGCCGGTCGAGCGCGTCGACACCCGCCGCGGCACGCACTCCGGACCGCGGTTCTCGCGCGGCAACACGATCCCGGCGGTGGCGGTGCCGCACGGCTTCACGTTCGTCACGCCGGCGACCGACGCCGTGGACGCCCGCTGGCCGTACCGCCCGTTCGTGCACGACGATCCGCAGGGCCGCCGCCTGGAGGCCCTGCAGTTCTCGCACCAGCCGAGCCCGTGGATCGGTGATCGCTCGGTGCTGCAGCTCATGCCGTTCCTCGGCCGCGCCCGCTCGGGGCGCGCGGCACGGCGACGGTGGATCGTGCCGGGCAGCGAACGGGCGCGCCCCCACGAGTACGCCGCCGACCTTGGCGACGGACTGCACGTGGCGATGACCGCGACCTCGCACGCGGCGGCGTTCCGGGTGGCCGCCGACGACCCCACGGCCACCGTCGGCTTCGTGATCGATCAGCTCACCGACGACGGCCGCCTGACCTGGACGGACGACGGCGAGTTCGAGGGCTGGATCCCGGAGGGCGCGGAGGACTGGGGCAACGCGCCGCGCTGCTACTTCGCCGGGGCGACGGTCGGCGCGACCGAGGCGCGCGGCCGGCTCGACGACGACGGGCGCGGGCGCGTCGCCGGGCACCTCGACGGGCGCGGCAGCCTGGAGGTCCGCATCGCGGTGTCGTTCCTGTCGATCGCGCAGGCCCGGCGCAGCCTCGCCCAGGAGGCTCCGCCGTCCCGGTCCTTCGAGGAGCTGCGCGCCGCCGCAGCCGCCGCGTGGGACCGCCTGCTCGGCCGCGTGACCCTCCCTCCGCTCGACCCGCGGCAGCGGCCGTACCGCGGTCTCGCCGACGAGGAGCATCGCGCCCGGATCGCGGCGACCCTGCACCGCATGCACCTGTACCCGAACACGGCGAGCGAGAACGCGGGCACCACCACCGCGCCCGACCACCGCTTCGCCGACGTGTTCGCGCCGCGCGCGCCGTTCGGGGAGACCGAGACCAGTGCGCCCGTGCCCGGGGGCGAGCTCGTGGTGAACAACGGCTACTGGGACACCTACCGCACGGAGTGGCCCGCGCTGGCGCTGCTCGACCCCGCCCTGACCGGGCAGCTGCTGGACGGCCAGCTCGCCCAGTTCCGGCGGGGCGGGTGGATGGCGCGGTGGAGCGCCCCGGGGTACGTCGACAGCATGGTGGGCACGTCGAGCGACCAGATCTTCGCCGACGCCGCGCGCTGGGGTGTGGCGTTCGACCGGGAGGCCGCGTTCGAGAGCGGCTGGCGCCACGCGTGCGAGCCGGGGCCGGACGCCCGTCGCGGCCGCAAGGGCATCGGTCGCGGGCGCTTCACCGGGTACATCTCCTCCGACGTGCCGGAGGGCATGAGCTGGAGCATCGAGAACGCCGTGAGCGACGCGGCCCTCGGGCGGTTCGCGCGGCAGCTCGCCGATGACGCCGCCACCGCCACGGACGCCGCCCGCTACCGCGCGTTCGCCCGCTACCTCGCCAACCGCGCCCGGTCGTACCGCACCCTGTTCGATCCCGACTCGGGCTTCTTCCGCGGCCGCGACGCGCACGGGTCGTTCGCGCCCGGCTTCGACCCCCGGGTGTGGGGTGGCGACAACGTGGAGACCAACGCGTGGGGGATGTCGGTCGGCGCGGTGCACGATGGCCCCGCGCTCGCGACGCTGTACGGCGGCCCCGCCGGTCTCGGCCGCCACCTCGACGCGCTGTTCGCCGAGCCGGAGACCGCCGACGAACGCTTCGGCGGCGCCTACGGCACGGTCATCCACGAGCAGCGGGAGGCCCGCGCGCTGCGCTCCGGCATGTGCGCGATCTCGAACCAGCCCGCCCACCACATCCCCTTCCTGTATGCGTTCACCGACCGCCCGTGGGCGGGCGCTGCGATCGTGCACGACCTCGCGGGGCGTCTGTTCGCCGGCGCGCACATCGGGCAGGGCTTCCCCGGCGACGAGGACAACGGCGAGATGAGCGCCTGGTGGCTGTGGGCGGCGCTGGGCCTGTATCCGCTCGAGCTCGCCTCCGGGCGGCTGCGCATCGGCTCCCCGCTGTTCGACGACGTCCGCGTCGATCGCGGTGACGGGTCGACGCTGCGGATCCGCGTGCAGCGGAGCGAGCCGGGCGCCCACGTGCTCCGGTCGGCGCTGCTCGACGGCGACCCCCTCCCCACGGCCGACCTGCCCGTGGAACGACTGACCGGCGATGCGGTGCTCGACCTGACCTTCACGCTCGACCCCGCGGAGGCGCTGGAGGCCGCGGCGCCCGACGTCGCCGTCGAGCCGTGGCACCCGGACCTGACCTCGGAGGCGGGCGAGTCGATCGCCTCCCGGGGCCTCGACCACGCGGCGCGACTGTTCGACGACGGCGACCCCGCGGGGGCCGACGGCGTGAGCCTGCGGCCGGGCGAGTGGGTGGGGTGGCGCTTCCCCGCGGCGCGCGACATCACCGACGTGAGCGTGACCGCGGTCACCGCGGCGCCCGCGTCCGGGTGGCACTGGGAGGTCGAGCGGGCGGACGGCGGGTGGGAGCGGGTGGCCGCGACCCATGCCGAGGCGCTGCGGCCGGATCGCACGACCCCGTTCACCCTGGCCGCACGGACCGTGACCCCGGCGATCCGCCTGTGCGCGGACGCCGAGGTCACGATCCGTCAGCTCGAGCTGTTCGCCCTCGCGCCGGTCACTTCGTCAGCGTGAACGTCACCTCGGTGCTGTTGCCGGCGACGTCGACCACCTGCAGCGTGTTGACCCCGAGGACGGCACCGAGCACGCCGGGCTTCAGCACGTCGAGGTCGCGGGACTCCCCGTTCTCCAGGTCGGTCGGCACGCCGTTCAGCACGACCCGGTCGATGAGCCCCTCGTCGTGCAGCCGGAAGCTCACCCGCTTGTAACCGTCGTCCTTCTGCTTGGTGAACTGCGCGCCGCTCTTGAACGTCACGGTGGGCGCGGTCGTGTCGGCCGGAGGCGCCTGGAAGACCGTGGCCTCTCCCTTCAACGCCTGCGTGATCCCGGACAGGTAGGCGGACTGGTCGGTCGCCGTGAGGTTGTAGGCGACGTAGACGCCGTACCCGTCGGCGACCGTGCGCTGCGCGAAGTCTGCCGCGGTGGCGGCGCTCGTGTTCGACAGGTCGATCGCCGCGGCGCCGAGCCGCGCGCGATCGTCCAGGCCCGGCACGGTCGGGGCGTCGTACGTCGGGTAGTACGGGTTCCAGGCGTGGTCGAGCACCCCGTCGACGTCGAACTGCGTGAAGTCGGTGGTGGTGTACGACGGGCCGATCGCGTAGAGCGTGATGAGCTTGTCGGGGCCGAGCCGCTCGCGCAGCGCGGTCGCCAGCCACCCGAACGACTGGGTATTGGGCTGCGGTGTGCCGTTGGCGCCGTACTCCGTCCACTCGTCGTCGAAGTCGATGCCGTCGAGGCCGTACGTGGTCACCGCGTCCTCGAGCTGCGCGGCGAAGGCGTCGGCGGCGGCGAACGAGGTGAAGTTCGCGAACCCGGCCCCCTGGTGGTTGCCGAGCACGGAGAGCAGCACCTTCGTGCCCTGCGCCTGCAGCGGCCGGATCTGGTTCTCCGCATCCTGCAGGGTCTCGGTCACCCGCTCGTTCAGGTGCAGGTACGCCTGCTGGCCGTCGTAGTTGATGTTCGCGGCGAAGATCATCGCGAGATCCACGGCGGGGCGACCCGAATCGGCCAGGGTGTAGTCGGCGACGTTCGCTAAATCGTTCGAGTTGACCTCGACGTAGACCGCCAGCTTCGCCTCGTCGACGGTGGCGTCCGCAGCGGCCGGGCCCGTCGCGGCGACCGCGGTGAGGGCCACCGCAGCGGCGGAGAGGGCGGCCGGGAAGGCGCGCCGATGGCGGTGACTTCTGGATGAGGACGGATACATGGGGGTTCGTCTCCTTCGGCATCGTTGTCGAGCGCGAGCCGCATCGGCGCGACTCGCGGCCGACTATATCGCTTAAGTTCTGCGGGTGAAAGAGTGGACGATCCGCCCTTGGCCTCCGCCGCCGTTCCGCGGGATGCTGGGGGCATGCGTTCGCTCGGCCTGCTGTGGCGGTATCCGGTCATCACCCTCACCGTGCTGGCGTTCGCCCTGGTGGGCGTGCTGCACGCGGTCGATCAGCAGCAGGTCGGGCGCTGGATCGCGACGGTGTACGTCGCCGCGGTCGTGGTGTGGACCCTGATCGGGATGGTGCGCGACGTGCTCCGCGGCCACGTCGGCCTCGACATCCTCGCGGTCGTGGCGATGGTCGCGACACTCGCCGTCGGCGAGTACATCGCGGCGCTCATCATCGTGCTGATGCTGTCGGGCGGGGAGGCGCTGGAGGACTTCGCCGGCCGCCGCGCCCGCCGCGACCTGTCGGCCCTGCTCGACCGGTCGCCGCGCATCGCCCACGTGCTGCACGACCCCGGCGACGCGCAGTCGGACGAGGCGCACGACGTGCCGGTCGACGAGGTCGCGGTCGGTGATGTGCTGCTGGTGCGTCCGGCCGAGATCGTGCCGGTCGACGGCACGCTGCTGACGGCCGAGGGCGAGTTCGACGAGTCCTCGCTCACCGGTGAGAGCCTGCCGGTCTCGCGGCACGCGGGCGAGGAGGTGCTGTCCGGCGCGATCAACGGCAGCCGGGCGATCCGCCTCCGCGCCCTTCGCACCGGAGCCGACAGCCAGTACCAGCAGATCGTCGCCCTCGTGCATCAGGCCGAGTCCTCGCACGCGCCCATCGTCCGTCTCGCCGACCGGTTCGCGATCCCCTTCACCGCCGTCGCGCTCGTCCTGGCCGGCACCGCGTGGGCGCTGTCGGGCGATGCGACGCGCTTCGCGGAGGTGCTCGTGCTCGCCACCCCGTGCCCGCTGCTGATCGCGGCACCCGTGGCGTTCCTCGGTGGCCTGTCCCGGGCCGCGAAGTCGGGCGTGATCATGAAGAGCGGGGCCGTGGTCGAGCAGATCGCGCGCGTCCGGTCGGCCGCGTTCGACAAGACCGGCACGCTCACGCAGGGCCGCCCGGAGCTGGTCGAGGTCCGACCGGCGCCCGGCTTCGACGCGGACGAGGTGCTGCAGCTCGCCGCCTCGGCCGAGCAGTACTCGTCGCACGTGCTGGCCGCGGGTATCCGCACCGCCGCCGAGGCGCGGGGGCTGCCCCTCGAGGCGGCCGCGGAGGCGAGCGAGACCGCGACCAACGGCGTCTCCGCGACGATCCGGGGCCGCACGGTCGTGGTCGGCAAGCCCGCCTACGTCGCGTCGCTGGCGCCAGACACCGTGCGCGCCGAGCTGGGCACGGGCGAGGCGGCCGCCTACGTCGCGGTGGACGGTCGCTTCGCCGGAGCGCTCCTGCTCGCCGATGCGGCGCGGCCGGAGGCCGCCGCGGTCGTCTCGTGGCTGCGGCTGCACGAGGTGGAACGGGTCGCGATGCTCACCGGCGACGTGCGGTCGACGGCGGAGTCGGTGGCGCACCAGCTGGGCATCGAGGAGGTCCACGCCGAACTGCTCCCGCCGGAGAAGGTGCGGCTCGCGGCCGAGCTCGAACCCCGGCCCGTGCTGATGGTCGGCGACGGCGTCAACGACGCCCCGGTGCTCGCGGCGGCCGACATCGGCATCGCGATGGGCGCCAAGGGGGCGACCGCGGCGGGCGACGCGGCCGACGTGGTGATCCTCGTCGACTCGCTCGCGAAGGTCGTCGACGCGGTCGCCATCGGCCGGCACACCCTGCGCGTCGCGCTCACGGCGATCTGGATCGGCATCGGGTTGAGCGTCGGGCTCATGGTCGTGGCGATGACGGGCCTGATCCCCGCGGTCGCCGGGGCGCTCGTGCAGGAGCTCGTCGACCTCGCCACGATCCTCTACGCCCTCCGCGCGCTGAGCGGTCCGCCGAGCGGACTGCGCCCCGGTGCCGACGGCACGGGTGCGGACGCGGTCCCTGCGGTCGCCGCGACGCCCGCGCCCGGCCGCTGACCGGCGCGCTCACCCCTCCTCCACGACGCCGTCCGACGACGGTCACCGCACCGATGGGGTCTTCGCGCGCGGGCGCCTGCGGAATACCGTGACACCGTGGACGTCCTGGCAGACACTGGAGGCATGCCCGTGAACGACCCGCAGATCTGGACGCTGCTCGGCGTCTTCGCCGCCGTGATGCTCGGCGGGATGACCCTCCTGACGACGCAGCTCAGTCGTGTCATCCGCTCCGAGGTCGGTCGCGTCGAAGGCACCCTCTCCGCCCGCATCGACCGCGTCGAAGGCACCCTCTCGGCCCGCGTCGACGGGATCGACGCCCGCCTCGGTCGGATCGAGTCGAAGGTGGAAGACCTCGACAAGGAGCTCACGAACCTCGCCGTGCGGTTCTGGCGCTCGCAGTGACGCCCCGCGCCCGGCTCAGACGCGCACGTCCCCCACGAGGTTCACCCGGATCCCCATCCCGTCGAACATGGCGGCCTTCGCGATGAGGGCCCGGTCCGCGGTCTCGGCGTCGGGCGCATAGACGAGCTGCGCGTGGTTGGCCTTGTGCCGCGCCATGAACTGGTCGCGCGAGATGCCGTGCAGCACCACGTGGGCGATCGGCCACTCCGGGTTGGTGGCGTCCTTACGGCGCTGCGTCTCCTCCTCCGGCAGCTCGACGACCGAGGCGCGGAAGATGTCGGCCTGCAGCACACCGTCCGCGATGAACACGCGCGACAGCACGACCTCGCCGGGCTTCGAGACGCCGTTGATGGTGGCGCCGCCCGCGGGGAAGAACACATGGCCCTGGCGCCAGCCCTCCGCGTGCTCCCAGCCGCCGAGGTGCGAGGCGGGCACGGAGCCCGAGATCTCGTACACCCACACGAACTGCCCGTCGAAGTCCTCGCCCCAGCGCACGTCGTGCAGCGTGTTGTCGGGCACGAGGCCCATCGCCCGCCAGACCCGGTCGGTCACGAGTGCGTCGACCGCGACGCCCTCGTCGGCCTCGTTGAAGTGCGGGAACGCGCGGCCCTCGTGCAGCACGCGGGAGCCGTCGCGCGACGTGACCGGCGGGCGCTCCGTGGTGTTGAGGATGCCCTCGGCGAGGTCGGACGCGGGCACCAGATCTTTGAGACCCTGCTGGTACTGGATGCCGACGGCGTCGAGCCCGAAGTCGTCGGCGATGCGCAGCGCGGCGATGTACATCTTGAGCTGCCACTGCACCTGCTCGCGCGTGAGCTCGGTCGCGGCGTCGTCGCCGTAGCGGAAGGTCATGCCGTGGTCGATCAGCCAGTCGTACGCGGCGTCGGCCTCGTCCTCCGTCACGGTCAGCATCTCGGCGTACAGCGCCGACTGCGACAGCCGCTCCTTGTAGATGCCGGTGTGGTTGAGCAGTTCGTCGTCGAAGATCGCGTTGTACATGCCCATGCAGCCCTCGTCGAACACGCCGATGATGGCCTTGTCGGCGCGCAGCTGCGCGGCCAGGGCCTCACCGAGCTGCTTCTCCGGGCTGTCCGGCAACGCGGGCAGCGGACGCACGTGCGACTGGTCGTGCGTGATCGCGCCGGTCTCGGTCCACTCGCGGATGCCGTCGATGAACCAGTCGTCGGTGTAGTCGACCGACCAGGTGGTGGCGTAGGGCTTGCCCATCTTCGTGAGCCCGGCGTTCAGGCCGAGCAGACCGACCAGCCCCGGCCAGTCACCGGCGAAGTTGGCGACCGTGAGGATCGGGCCCTCGTGCGTGCGCAGCCCGGCGAGCACGTGGTGCGAGTACTGCCAGTTGGCGATCGCGACCACCAGCGGGGCATCGGTGGGGATGTCGCGGAACACCTCGAGGCCCATGCGCTGGCTGGAGATGAAGCCGTGACCAGTCTCGGGGTCGACGCCGAACGGCCGGATCACCTCCCAGCCGAGGTCGTTCAGCACGCCCGTCACACCGGCCTCGAGCTCCACCTGGGTCGGCCACCCGGCGACGTTCGCCGACTCGCGCAGATCGCCCGAGGTGATGAGGTACGCGGTCTTCGGTGCCGCGGTCGGGCGCGCGGCGGGCGCGGGCAGGGTGTACGTGGTCATGGTGCCTCCGGGGTCGGGGTGGTCGGGGTCGCGCCGCGCTGGTCCGCGGCGAGGTCGTGGACGACGGATGTGGTCCCCTCGTACAGCCGCACGTAGCGGTCGAACAGGGCGTCGTAGAAGGGGCGCAGCGCCGCGTCGGGCCGCACGGTCTCGGCGATCGGGTTCCAGGCGTCGATGGCGGGAGCAGCACCCGGGGCCGCGGTGGCTCCGGCGGCGAGGAACGCGGCGCCGTAGCTCGCGCCGATGGTCGTCTCGGGCACCTCCTGCACGAGTCCCGTGACGTCGGACACGATCTGGAGCCACAGGCGCCCCTGGGTGCCGCCGCCGACCGCGACGATGCGGCGGATGTCGGCGCCGGCGGCCCGCATGGTCTCGACGTTGTGGCGCACGCCGAGTGCCGTGGCCTCGAGCGCCGCGCGGTACAGGTCGCCGCGGGTGTGCTCCAGCGTGAGGCCGGCGATCACGCCCCGCGCATCCGGGTCCTGGATGGGCGTGCGCTCGCCCGCGAAGTACGGCAGCATCAGGAGCCCGCGGGCGCCGGGGCCGGACGTGGCGGCCTCGCCGAGCAGCTCCGGGTAGTCCGCGCCGGTGAGGTCCTTCAGCCAGGCGGTGAGCGCGCCGGAGGTCGAGAGTCCGCCGGCGAGGTTGCGCGTGCCGGCGAAGGCACCGGCGGTCGTCCACATCGAGGGCGTGCGCAGGGTCTCGGCGCCGGTGGCGACGAGGAACATCGTGGTGCCGTACATCAGCATCAGGTCGCCGAGCTCGTGCGCGCCCACGCTGACGGCCTCGGTCCAGGCGTCGATGGTGCCGGTGACCACGGGGGTGCCGGCGGGGATGCCGGAGGCGGCGGCGGCCGCGTCGGTCACGGTGCCCGCGACGTCGCCCGCCCACCGCAGCTCCGGGGCCTCGACCGTGCCCGCGTAGCGCTGCCACCACGGCTCGTGCCAGCGCTCGTGCTCGATGTCGTACAGGGGCGACACCTGGCTGGCGGACTGGTGGTCGAGCACGTAGGCGCCGGTCAGCCTGCGGGCGAGCCAGGACGCGGGCATGTAGAGGCGGCGGGCGCGCGACCACGCCTCCGGTTCCTCGTCGGCGACCCAGGCGATCTTGGGGCCGCCGGCCTGCGACGTGAGCGTCGAGCCGCCCACGCGGGTGATGTCCTCGTCGCCCAGCTCCGCGGTCATCCGTGCGATCTGCGCAGTGGAGCGGGTGTCGACGCCGTAGAGGATGGCGGGGCGGACGGGGTGGTCGTGCTCGTCGGCGAGCAGGATGCAGGGACCCATGCCGCTGACGCCGACCCCGGCCACCTCGGCCTCCGGCACTGCGGCCAGGAGCTCACGGGCCAGGCCGACGAATTCGTCCCACCAGACCTCGCCGTCCATCTCGACCCAGCCGGTGCGGGGGCGGCTCACCTCGTGCGCGCGCGTCGCGGTCGCGAGGATCGTCCCCGCCTCGTCGACGAGCACGCCCTTGCTGCTGGACGTGCCGATGTCGACACCGATGGTGCAGCGCATGGTCCTCCTCGACGCAGGGCGGCCGGTGATCCGACCTTTCGCCATGGTAAGCGAAATCGATTTCAAGCCGCAAGCCGATGCGTGGGCGTTTCCCCGGCAGAGCCCGCCCGTCCGCAGGGGCGTCAGGCGCGGGGCGTGCTCGCGGACTGCACCTCGTTGCGCAGCACCACCGTGCGCGCGGGCTGGGTGTCGCCCTTGATCCGCTCCAGCAGCATGCGCGCCGCCGTGACCCCCATGTGCCGCGCCGGGAGCCGGACGACGGTGACCGCCGTGGGCGAGAGCGTGGTGAAGGGCAGCGATCCGATCACCGCGACCCCGACCGCGGGCGGCGTGAGCCCCCGCTCGGTGAGCACCTGCAGGGCGCCGACCCCGATGAGGTTGTTGCCCGCGACCACCGCATCGGGCGGCTCGGGCAGCGCCAGCAGCTCCTCCATGGCCGCGCGGCCGCCGTCGACCCGGAACGTCGCGAAGCGCACGAGCTCGTCCAGGTCGAGGTCGGGCTCTGCGGCGGAGAGCGCGGAGCGCCAGCCGGCCGCGCGCTCGGCCGCGGTGTCGATGTGCTCGGGCCCGCCGATGTAGGCGATGCGGCGATAGCCCGCGGCGATGAGGTCTTGCGTGGCGGAGGTGCCGGCGGCCCGGTTGGCCATCACCACGCCGTCGATGTCGTACGTGGTGCTGCGGTCGACCGCGACGACGGGTCGCCCGGTGGCGAGGATGCCGCCCAGATCGCTGTGCTCGTCGGCGGTCGCGATGATGACGCCCGACATGTGCTCGGCGATCGCGATGCGCAGGTACGTGGCCTCCTTCTCCAGCTGGGCGTCGGAGTTGCACAACACCACCGAGTACCCGACCTCGGAGGCGACGTCTTCCACGCCGCGCGCCATCTCGGTGAAGTACGGGTTCTCGATGTCGGGGATGACGAGCGCGATGACCTCGGAGCTCTGGGTGCGCAGGGTGCGGGCCGCGCGGTTCGGCGTGAAGTGCAGCTGGGCGGCGGCCTCGCGCACCGCGGCCACCTTCTCCTCCGAGACGCTCGTGCCGTTGAACACGCGGGAGACCGTCGCGGGCGAGACGCCCGCGAGCTCCGCGACGTCGTAGATCGTGGCCATGCACCCTCACTGCCTGTCCGGTGACCCCGGACGTGAAGCAACAGTATCGCGCGCTCGCGATGTCTCTGGTGCATCCATCTGAAATCGATTACATTGGCGGCCATGACGCCTGCCCCCTCCTCTCTGTCGACGCTCGCAGCGCTGCGCACCGTGCAGACCCGGTCCATCTCGCCCGAGAACTTCGACGGCTCGCCGGGCGGCGGCGGCCGCGCCACCGAGGGCACCGGTGCGGCGAGCGCGCGCGACCTCGGCCCCGGCTGGAAGATCTCCCCCAGCGTCGACATCCCGGCCGGAGAGACCTTCGAGCTCGCCGCGATCGAGGGTCCGGGCAAGATCACCCACATCTGGATCACCACCCACACCGACAACTGGCGCACCCTGCTGCTGCGCGCGTACTGGGACGGCGCCGCGGAACCCGCGGTCGAGGTGCCCTACGGCGACTTCTTCTGCAACGGATGGGGCGTGTTCGCCCAGGTGAACTCGCAGACCATCGCCGCGAACCCGCACGGCGGCTTCAACTCCTACTGGCCGATGCCGTTCCGCGACGGCGCCCGGCTCACGCTCGAGAACACGTCGACCGTCGACGTGCGCGTCTACTACCAGGTGACCTACGAGGTCGGGGGCGATCACTCCGACGACGCCTACTTCCACGCGCAGTGGCTGCGCTCGAACCCGCTGGAGGACCGCACCCCGCACGTCCTGCTGGAGGGCATCGAGGGGCGCGGGCAGTACGTCGGCACCTACATCGCGTGGGGCGTGAACTCCAACGGCTGGTGGGGTGAGGGCGAGATCAAGTTCTACCTCGACGACGACACCGACCACCCCACGATCTGCGGCACCGGCACCGAAGACTACTTCGGCGGCGCGTGGAACTTCGACATCCCCGGCCAGGGCTACACCGCCTTCTCCACGCCGTATCTGGGGATGCCGCAGGTGATCCGGCCCGACGGCCTCTACGTGTCACAGCAGCGCTTCGGCATGTACCGCTGGCACGTGCTCGACCCGATCCACTTCGCCACCGGCATCCCGCGGGTCGACATCCAGGCGCTCGGCTGGCGCAGCGGCTGGCGATACCGGCCACTGCGGGACGACATCGCCTCCACCGCGCTGTTCTACCTCGATCGGCCGACCGCGCGCCGCCCGCGCACACCGAGCGCCGACGACCTGGAGGTGCACCTGGGCAGCGCGGCCGTGCCCGACATCGGCGCCTCCCCGTCGCGCCCGCCGCAGGGCTGACACCGAGCACGACGAAGGGCGCCTGCTTCCCGCGGGCGCCCTTCGGTGCGTTCACTCCGCGCGCACCACGGTGAACGGGCAGTCGCCCTCCACCACGTCGACCTCCACCTGCTCCCCCACGGTGACGGTGCCGTAGCCCGCCGCGCTCACCCACGGCCAGCGGCCCTCGGCGCCGACGTGCAGCTCGCCCGTCCCCTCGTCCACGCGCACGCCGGAGCGCGCCTGCAGCAGCGTCCACCCCGCCATGGCCCTGGCGTAGTGATCGCCGCACTCGATCTCGTTGTAGGGGTTGCGGTGGCGGCCGTCGTGCCGGTCCCACAGTCCTTCGAGCACCGCACGACCCTCCTCCTCCAGCCCCTCGAAGAAGCAGTGCGCCGCGACCTGCCACTCGATGCCCGTCCACACCTCGTCGGCGTAGCGCGTGGGCACCTCGGGTCGTCCGCCCTCGGGCCACGTGCACATCAGCAACCCGACGTCGTCGGCCGTGTCGGCATAGACGCGATACGGGTGCGCGAAGTCCGCGAAGCCGTGCCGCAGATTCGAGGCGACCACGTGCCGGAGGGCGCTGCGCACGTGCTCGGGCGGCAGGATCGGCCCGAGCCCGAGCTGATGCGCCCACCACTGCCCGATCACCTGATCGGACAGCACACCCGTGCGCCACTGGAAGTCCTCCGGGTCGCCCTCGTCGAGCACCTGGATGTAGTGGGTGCCGTCGAACAGCAGCTCGTCGTACCCCGCCGAGCCGGAGCGGAACCTCTCGGCCGCCTCCGCCGCGGCGTCGGTGTCGCCCACCCGCCGCGCGAGCTCCTCGTACGCCCGCAGCGCCGCGAGCCACAGCGTGCCCATGAACGGGTTGACCCCGGCGAGGTCGATGTCGTGCGTGCTGGGCTGGATGCCGCGCAGCACGCCATCACCGTCCGCGTCCCACTTCTCGCGGATGTGCGTGTACAACCGCACGAGCTGCGGCCAGCGGCGTTCGAGCCACTCCGATCCCGCCCCGCGCTGCACGTCGCGCAGCGACTTGAGGATCGTGGCGAGCATGCCGTCGAGCGCGGGCTCCTCCGGTCCGCCGATGAACTCGTCCGTCATCTGGTGCAGATACGTGGGCACGCGCAACCGGTGCGGGATCGACCCGTCGGCCGCCTGCATCACGTCGAACTCGGTGTCGCGCATGTTCCGCTCCAGGCTCGGCCACAGCCCGGCGAGCGCGGCCTCGTACTGCCACACGTGCGTGCAGTTGAGCGGGCAGGACCCGCCGAAGACGCCCGACCACATCCAGGTCGAGTCGCCGAGCGAGCCCTCGTAGCCGTAGAACCGGCCGTCGGCGCCGATGAAGCACGTGGGGCTGCGCACGTACGCGGCCTGGGCGGCCAGGTGCTCGACCTCCTGCGCGTCGAGGCTCGACCCCGTGAGGGTGCCGGTCCACCGGAGCGTGCGCTCGACGAGCTCGTCCCACCGGCGCTCGACCGTGGCCTGCACGTCGAGCGCGTCGAGGTAGCGCCGGCCGTACGCGTTGCCGAGGTAGAAGGTGGACGCTCCCCACTCCGGGTGCGGCGCCCCGAACTGCTCGATGTCGACGAACCGGTTGGGCAGGTGCCATGACATCGAGAAGCGGATCGTCCGCGAGGCGCCGGGGGCGAGGGCGAAGGGCACGCCGACCACCCCGAGCCACGACCGTCCCTGCGGGCTGGGGCCGGACCCGCCCTGCGGGGCGTTGAGCTGCGGGTCGCCGATGGTGGGGGCGAGCGCGAGCCGGGAGCGTCCGTCGTTCCCGGCGCGGGAGCGGAGGAACGCGTCGAGGTGCTCCAGACCGCTGCACCGCGTGAGCACGGCCGCTGTCTCGTCGTCGGCGGCGAGCACGAGCTGCCCGGCCAGGCGGTCGCTCTCGTCCAGGCTCGGGTTGTCCATGACCACGCGCGACCAGCCCCTGCCGCGGCGCAGGCGGTTGACGTTGCCGCCCAGCCCCGGAGTGCTGTCGGCGATGGGCGTGATGCCGTCCCACCCGATCGCGTTGAGCAGCGACCCCGCGAGCGTGCCGTGCACCCCGATCGAGCCGGTGTTGGTGAGCGTGAACTCGAACATCCCGGTCGGGATCGAGCTGAACTCGACGTCGCGCGGGGCCATCGGGTTGAGCACGCGCATGCGCACCTCGACCGGATGCCGCGGATCTGTCAGCTCGACCTCGGCCACCGGGTACGTGCCCCGGAACGCGGCGCTGTCGAACGTGCTGAAGCTCTCGGCCGCCGCGGTCATCCACTCGGGCACGAAGCCGTCGGTGGTGAGCGAGGCCTGCGGATCCGGGACCGGGGTGCCCTGCACCATCGAGATGACGTTGAGCGGCGGCTCGACCTGCGTGACCCGCAGCCAGAACCCGGTGCCGGGGAGAGCGCCCAGGTGGTTCGGCATGCCCTGCAGCTGCCACTGGCGCAGCGACCCGTCGGCGTTCACCGCGAAGCCGCCGGTGCCGATGCCACCCACGGGCATCGCGAGCGCGGGGGCCTCGGTGTGCGGACGGGACGGGGACAGGCGGTCGGTCATGATTCTCCTCGTGCGGGTCGGCGGCCGGGGACGAGCGGCGGCAGCGCCACTCCGGATGCCGCGGCGACCGGCCAGGCCGCGGCGACGGACAGCAGCACGAGCAGGGGTGCCGCGAGCAGCAGCAGCCCGCCGAACCAGGTGAGCCCGAGCCATGCGACCGCGGCCGACGCGGCGAGCGCGGCCAGCGGTCCGAGCGGGCGACGCACCGCCGCGACGGCACAGACGACCGCGACCGTGCGCAGCCCCACGTCGTCGCGGAGGGCGGCGACGGGCACCGCGACCACCGCGACGAGGGCGACCGCGGCGGACAGCAGCAGCGCCGCGAACCCGAGCACGGCGAACAGGGGCACCGCGGCGGAGGCGGCGATCGCGCTCGTGACCTGCGACCACGCCAGCAGCACCGCGGGCGCACCGGCACCGACCGCGACCGCGAGCACGCGGCGGCGGAGGCGCGCGGCCGCGTGGTCGAACATCCGGTCGTGCAGCGCGCCGAGGGCCCACGCGGCCGGAACCACGCACGCGGCGACCACGAGCAGCGGCACCAGCGGCGACGCCGGCCCGAGCAGCGCCGCCCCGAACGCCCAGGCCGCGAGCGCCGCGGCTCCGGTCACCCCGAGCGGCGCGAGGGCCCGCCACGCCGCGGCCGGAAGGCGCAGCAGCACCGGGTCGACCGCAGCGGGAGCGGAACCGGCGGCACGGGCGGCCGCCGTCGCGTCCACGGCACTCATCCCTTCAGCCCCGTCGATGCGACGCTCTCCACGATCTGCCGCTGGAACGCCAGGAACACCACGAGCAGCGGCACCACGACCATGGTGATGGCGGCGAACACGATCACCGCGGGGGCGGCACCGAAGCCGTTCTGCAGCGTGACGAGCCCGAGGGGCAGGGTCATGTTCTCTGGGCTGGACAGGAAGATGAGCGGCCCGAAGTACCCGTTCCACGAGGCCTCGAACCCCAGGATCGCGAGGGCCGCGACCGCGGGGGCCGAGAGCGGGATGAGCATCCGGAACAGGATCCACAGGTGTCCGGCGCCGTCGAGCCGCGCGGCCTCGTCGAGTTCGCGCGGGATCGTCTTGAAGTACTGCGACAGGAAGAAGATCTGGAACACGTTGATCAGCGCGGGCAGCCACAGAGACGCGAGCGTGTCGACGAGCCCGAGCTGCCGCATCATGATGAAGATCGGGATGATGACGAGCTGTCCCGGCACCATGAGCGCCGACAGCATCACGACCAGCAGCACGCGGCTGCCGCGGAAGTCGATGCGGGCGAACGCGTAGGCGGCGAGCACCGAGAAGAACAGCGCTCCGACGGTGGAGATGAGCGCGAGCGCGAGCGAGTTGCCGAACTGCTGGAAGAACGGCATGTACTCGAACACGTCGGCGAAGTTCTGCGTGGTGAACGGGATCGGCAGCCAGCGCGGCGGATCGGCGAACGCGAACTCCGGCTCGGTGAAGCTCTGCACGATCAGCCAGAACAGCGGCGACAGCATCAGGATGCCGAACACCACGAGCACCACGTCGACGATCACGCCGCCGACGGTGGGGCGGTGACGACGGCGGCGGCGCTGTCGTTCGACGCGGGTGAGCACGTCGGTCCGCGGCTCCACGGTGGGGGGAAGGACGGTCATGATTCGTGCACCCACTTCCGTCGGCCGAGGAACTGCAGCACGGTGACGCCCATGATGATGACGAACACGAGCAGGGCGACCGCGGCCGCGTATCCCATGTCGAAGGCCTGGAAGCCCTTCTCGTAGAGGTACATGATGATCGTCGTGGTGGAGTTCTGCGGTCCGCCCTTGGTGATGATCTGGATCGGATCGAAGATCTGGAACGCACCGATGAACGTGATGATCGTGGCGAAGAACATGGTGGGCGACATGAGCGGCAGCGTCACGTTCCAGAAGATCTGCCACGAGGTCGCGCCGTCGGTGCGGGCGGCCTCGACGAGCTCGGTGGGCACGGTCTGGAGCCCGGCGAGCATGATGATGAACGTGAAGCCGACCGTGTGCCACAGGTCGATGAAGATGATCGCGGGCATGGCCCAGGCGGGGTCGGCGAAGAAGTTGGGCAGCTCGATGCCGAACGTCGCCGCGTACTGCGCCACGTAGCCGAACGTCGGGTCGAGCACGTACTTCCACAGCAGGGCGACCGCGGCCCAGGAGATCAGGAACGGGAAGAAGATCGCGACGCGGGCGAAGTAGCCGAGCACGCGGCTCGCGACCCGGTTGACCGCGAGGGCGAGCAGCAGCCCGAACACCAGGTGGGTGACGATCGAGGCGAACGCGAACACGAACGTGTTCAGCAGCACCTGCGGCAGGATCGGGTCGGAGAACAGGCGCACGAAGTTGTCGGCGCCGACGAACTCCGGGGTGGTGAGCATGTCCCACTTCAGGAACGCCAGGGCGATCGCGAACACGAACGGCCCGGCGACGAAGACGAGGAACAGCAGCAGCGCGGGACTGACGAACATCCAGCCCGCGGTCGCGGTGCGACGCCGCAGGAGCTCTGCTCCCGGGCGCCGCACCGTGGGGGCGGCGGCGATGCTACTCACCGACCAGCTGCTCCAGCTCCGCCTGCGCCGCGTCGAGGGTCTTCTGCGCCTCGCCCTGACCGGCGATGATCGTGCCCCACGCCTCCTCGATGACCTTCTGCGCCTCGGCGCCCTGGTCGATCGAGGGGATCGGGGTGGCGAAGTCCATCGCCTCGCTCAGCCGGATGGTGCCCTCGGGGGCGTTGTCGGTGAAGGCGGGCGAGTTCGCGACCGACTCCCGGGCCGGCACGATGGTGCCGCCGATCTCGGCGAAGTAGCTGCCGGCCTCCTCCGACATGAGGAACTTGATGAAGGTCCACGCGGCCTGCTTGTTGTCGCTGTTCTTGGCGATGTTCCAGGCGTCCCAGCCGACCGGCGAGCCGTTGCCGGTCTTGGTGGGCCAGTTCACGACCACGGTCTTGTCGACCATGTCGAGCTCGCGCACACCGAGCACGGGCCAGCGTCCGCCGCTGAGGATCGCGAGCTTGCCCTGCTTGAACGCGGTGTTGCCGTCGAACTGGCCGCCGGGCTTCGGGGCCAGGCCCATCTCGACGAGGCTGCGGGCGAACTCGGCCGACTCGACCGCCTCCGGGGAGTTGTAGGTGGGCTCGCTCCAGTCGGCGTTGAACGTGCTGCCGCCGTTGGTGGTGAGCCACGGCATCACGTCGACGAAGTAGCCGGAGCCGGCGCCGACGAGGTAGGCGCCGGTCTTCTCCTTGATCTGCTTCCCGGCCGCGACGAACTCGTCCCACGTCCAGTTGCCGTCTTCGGGGATGGCGACTCCGGCCTTCTCGAACACGTCTTTGTTGAGGTACATGGCCATGGTGTTGAACCCGCCGGGGATGAAGACGGTCTCGCCGTCGGGGCCCGCCGCGAACTCCTCGTTGAACTTCTGCAGGTTGGGGCTGATGTCGTCCCAGTAGTCGTCGACGACGTCTTGGTCCTGCTCGATGTAGGGCGCGAGGTCGGCGAGGATGCCCTTCGAGGCGAACAGCCGCTGGCCCTCGGTGGCGACCTGGATGATGTCGATCTTCTGCCCGCCGGCGAGACGCGTCGCGACCGTGGTGGAGAACGTGGCCCAGTTGCCGCTGGGGATGCCGACGGCCTTGAGCTTGATGTCGGGGTACTGCTTGTTGAACTCGGCGAACAGCGCGTTGAACGCCTTCTGCTGGTCGGCGTCTCCCATGTAGACGAAGTTGAGCTCGCCGCTGTCCGGCTCCCCCTCGGCTCCGGCGCCTCCGCCCCCGCCGCCGCCCCCGGAGCATCCGCTGAGGGCGATGCCCGCCACCACCACGGATGCTGCGACCTTCCACATGCGACTGCGTGTCTTGCGCATTGGTCCTCCTCAGGACGTCACTCGTCTTCGAGTCATGCTGTGTCCCGGCTGCCGCCGGGTGGGGGTGCCGACCAGCTCGCGTCGATCCACTCTGATCGGGTATGCGCCAGGTTAGGCGAAATCGATTTCATGCGCAATAGTCGGCGACGGGCTGCTCATCCGTCGGCGCGGTCGAGGTCGGCGGCGAACCAGAACACGTTGTACGGATCCCAGAGCGAGAGCGTGAAGTAGATGCGCCGACCGTCGTCCGAGACGTACCGCGGGTCGAGGTAGGGGCCGTAGAGCCCCGGGTAGTCGTCGCCGGGCACGAGCTCGATCGGCTCGCCCCAGGGGCCCCACGGGGTGATGCCCTCGCGGATGTAGGCGTTGCCGGCGTCGGAGTAGGTCATGATCCAGCGCTCCAGGTACGTCGACCACATCACCGACAGCTCGCCGATCGTGCCCTCGACCACGACCTGCGCGTCGTCCAGATCGTCCGACCACACCGGTTCGTCGTCGTCGAGGCCCGCGAAGTACGAGTAGGAGCCCTGGTCCTCCACAGCCTCCTCGGTGGCCGGCACCCGCATCAGCCGCACCTCCCCGAACCGCCCGGAGGGGATCGCCCACAGGTAGATCCAGTCCTCGCCGTCGGCCGTGACGGGGGCTGTCGCGAACTGCACGAAACCGGAGTCACCTGGCCACTCGATGCCCTCGACGGGAGCCCAGGTCTGCCCGTCATCCCGCGAGACGACGAGGGCGGAGCGGTTCGCATCCCACGCGCCGGGGTCACCCCAGTAGCTCACTGACATGCAGGAGACGTAGATCGTGTCGCCGATCGCGAAGCCCGCAGTGGGGATCTTGGTGACCTCGCCGGAGCCGTCGTTGGGGTCGTGGTCGCCCTCGATCAGCGGGGCCGCGAGCCCGATCCCGTCGGCCACCCAGCCGTCGAAGAAGATGCCGTCGGTCGGGTCGTCGTCGGTCGTCCAGGCGGCCACGTTGGAGCGCCACTGCCCGCCCTGACCGCCGGTCGTGCCCGGTGCGCGCTCGCCGAACGTGTCGCCGAAGAAGAACCAGGTGCGGTCGCCCACGGTGGTCATCGAGCCGAGGTCGGTGCCGGCGACACCGACCGCCTCGGTGTCGTTGATGCCCGCCGGTCCGGTCAGCTGCGCGACCTCGGTGAGCCCGGAGATTCCGGTCAGCACGAACGGCTTGTCGGGATCGGGATCGAGCTCCACGGGCGCCCCTCCCCCGGCGCACGCGGCGAGGCTCGAAGCCAGTGCGGCGGCGGCGAGCAGGGTGGTCGAGCGACGGGCACGGGTGCGGGACATGCGGCTCCTCGGCGAGCGACAGGGGTATGGAGGCCGACGATACCGAAATCGATTTCAGTACACCAGGCCCTCTGCGTGGGGGTCGGCCGCGTCACGCACGGTCAGCGGCGTCGCGGCTCCACCAGCCGCCGCGGGGGCATGACATAATCTCCCCGTCCAGGTTCGCCGATCCTGGATCCGAGCTCTGCCTCAGTCCGAACCTGGCCGCCGACGACGACGTGGCGGCGTCCTCACCCGAAGGGCTACGCATTCGATGACCAGACACGCGCAGGCGGTCGCGCCCTTCTCCAAGCATCTGACACCGCACTCACACTCCGTCGCACCGATCGCTTCCCCGTGATCACGCTCAGTGAGCTGCTTTTCGCCGACGTTCCAGAAGACACGAAGGACGAAGACCCCTTCATTTCCGAAGAGGATGCGTTTGTCGAAGCCCAGGTGAATGCCGTGCACTTCGACGCCATCACCGCCACTCTGGGCATCCTGTGCGATCTGCGGACCGCTCTACAGCTCGACGAAACGAACACGGGGCTTCTCGTTCTGAGAGGCGTGGGTCTGCTGGAGTGGTCCGGTGTCACCGACCGTCACAGGACGTCGCGGAAAGTGGTGGGCTCTTCGGCCCGGTCACTCGACGCGGGACTGGAACTTCATCTCGCATTGACTCCGGGGGCAGATCTTCGGGTCCGTGGGAGGAGCGCTGTCTTCCACTCGCTCGACGTGGCGGCGCTCGGAGAGATTCCCGACTTCGGCTCGCATACGGATCAGGAGGTGCGCAGCATGTCCCCACGGTGGGACTCCGCCGCCCGCGTCGTCCGTACGACACCGTTGGCGCTGGGACCCGGCAGGGCTCCCCGTTGAGTGAAGGGTACGCAATGCCGGAAGGGGAACTGAAGCTCTACCTGAGCTCGAGCGAAGCACTGGTTCTTTACGATTGGTTGGCGTCGACCCATGAGAGAGGCCTACCCGGCCTCGATGATGCCAGCGCTACCGTGCTGTGGGATCTTGAATCTCAATTGGAGCCACTCCTGGTCGCCATCGTGCAAGCGGACTATTCCCTTCAGGTTGAGAATGCGAGGGCACGAGTCTTGGGCTTCGAGTGACCATTCCAGCTGCGACGGGCGCCTCAGCGACACTTGCGGTAGGCAAGCTTCGCTGGTTATCGCGGGCCACTTGGCAGTGGCCGATCACGAGCACGTCCCAGCCGAAGCGCTTTCGAAGATCAGAGATCTTCGCCGCTCGCTCGTGCTGGTGCCGCTCTGCCTCAGCCTCTCCGAGCGCAGACCAGCACACGCGGAAGTCCGATGTCACGGCGCCGATGATCAGCAGACCCCGAGTCACCGAAGGAGTGAGGACGTTGGCGTCCAGGTAGACGAGGCTCTTTGCTCCCACCACGGCGCTCAGAAGTCGTCGGCGAGCGCGGTGCCGAGATCGCCGAGGTAGGCGGCCCGGAACCTTTCGAAGTCTGCGACCGTGATGACATTGCGGTTACCGCGCTTCGACGCTCGGAGCTCTCCCGATTCGATCCTGCGCAGCACGGTCGTGCGGGAGAGCCCCAGTTCGCGGGCGACCTGCTGCGGGGTCATGACCGGCGTCTGCACGTCGATCGTGACGATTCTGCCCGCGTCGAGCTCTGCTGTGATCTTCGTGAGGAGTTCTTCGCGCCACTTCGCCCCTGCTGGCTTCTTCTCGATCTTCATCAAGGTGCTCACGACGGCCTCCCTGGTCAGTTCGCAACTCTATCTGACCATTTTGACACACTCGACACAACCGTGGGAGGGGGCGAAGCCGCCCCCACCCACGCCCCTCCGGGGTTCAGCCCGCCGTGGCGTTCTCGTAGGCGCGCATCGCGGCGTCCTGCGCATCCTTCAACGCGTCCTCGGGAGACTTGTCGCCGAGCAGCGCCGCGGTGATGGCGTTGTTCAGCTCGTTCTGGATCTCCTGCCCCGCGGGCGAGGAGCCGAACGACTTCCCGTAGTCCACGACGTCGTAGTACGTGGAGATCACCTGGTCGAAGCCCGCGTTGCCGCTCTCGGTCACGAACTTCTCGCGGATGGCCTGGTCGGCCGAGGGCGAGCCGGTGAACAGCCCGGTGTTGATGCCACCCTCCTCCTCGATGGTCATCGCCCGCGCGTCGCCCGCCGCCATCCACGCGTCGTCCGAGGTGAGGTTCACCATCCACGCGCACGCTGCCGCGGGGTTCTTCGCCCCGACGGGGATCACGAACGCCGTGCCGGACGCGACCGAGAACGGCTCCCCGTCGCTGTTGAGGAACGGCACCGCCTCCAACTGGATCTGGTCGGCGTAGGGGCTGAGCACGTTGGGGTACCACTGGGCGTTCACCTGCGAGCCGACCTGCTGCGCCACGAACTGGTTCTGGTCGCCGAACGCGTCGAACGAGTCGGTGAAGCTCTTCACCGCCGCGAAGCCGCCCTGCGCGTCGGTGATCTGCTTGAGCATCTCGATGCCCGCGACGTTGCTTGGGTCGTCCAGGGTGGGGGCGCCGTCGGCGTCGTTGAGCTGACCGCCCATGCCGAGGATCCACAGCCCCGCCTGTCCGGTGGCGACCGGGTCGAAGCCGAGCCGCGACGGCACGCCGCCCGACTCCTGGTACATCTTGGCGATCGCGCCGAGCAGCACGTCGGGCTGCGAGGTGTCGATCTCCTCCGCGGTCACCCCGGCCTCGTCGAGCACGGCCTTGTTCAGCAGGATCGCCGGCGGCTGGTAGAACTGCGGCACGGCCCACACCGCATCCTCGTAGGTCACGTCGTCGACCACGAACGGGTACCAGTGGTCGCGCGGCGTCACGTCCTGCGCGGCGAAGCACTCGTCGAGCGGCATGATGAGGTCTTGCGCGGCGTAGGTCGTGACGTAGCGGCGGTCCATCTGCACCACGTCGGGCACGTCACCGCTCGCGATGCGGGTGGTGAACTTCTGCGCGTCGAAGGCCGTCGCGTCGAGGTCGACCTTCACGTCGCTCAGCTGCTCTGCCGCATAGTCCATGCGCGAGGTGCCGACGTCGTCGGCGTTCTCGAACCCCCACGCCTTCAGCGTGCCGCTCGGCTCCGCACCGAAGTCGGCGTCGGCGGCCTGGTCTCCCCCTCCTCCCCCGCCGCAGCCGGCGAGGACGAGGACGGATGCGGCGGTGACCGCGGTGATTCCCCACGTGCGTGTGCGCATGACTGCTCCTTTCGATCGGTGGTGCGTTGTCAGCCCTTGCGCCCCTGGGTGGCGACGCCCTCGATGAAGGAGCGCTGCCCGAAGGCGAAGAGGATGAGCATGGGCAGCGTCACCAGCAGCGACGCGACCATGACGTACTGGTAGTCGCCGTGGCCTCCCGCTGTGGGGCTGTACTTGGTCATGGCGTAGGCGATGCCGAGCGGGGCGGTGAACTGGTCGACCGACCCGGCGTTGAGGTAGATGAGGGCGGCCTGCAGGTTGTTCCAGCTGGCCTGGAACTCGAACAGGAACACGATCACGAACGACGGGATCGACAGCGGCATCGCGATCCGCCAGAACAGCCCCCACGCGCTCGCCCCGTCGAGCCGCGCCGCCTCGAACAGCTCCCGCGGCAGCCCGAGGAAGAACTGCCGTTGCAGGAAGATGTAGAACGCCGACCCGAACAGGTTCATGCCCCACAGCGGCACCCACGTGCCCAGTAGCCCGGTCTCCTTCCAGATCAGGTAGATCGGGATCATGGTCACCGCGCCGGGCAGCATCATGGTCGCGAGCACGAGGCCGAACAGCAGGCCGCGGCCGGGGAAGCGGAAGTACGCGAAGCCGAACGCCACGATCGAGCTGGAGATCGCCACAGTCCCCGCGGCCAGCAGGGCGATGGCGATGCTGTTGCCCATCCAGCTCAGCAGCGGCAGCTGGTTCCACACCTCGACGTAGTTCTCCGGCACGAACGTCTTCGGGATGAGGGCGTTGTCGAACACCTCGCCGCGCGGCTTGAGGCTCGCCGCGATCAGCCACACGAACGGGTAGAGGAACAGCAGACCGAACAGCACGAGGATCACGTTCAGCACGATCCGGCCGGCGAGGCTCTTCGGCTGGTGGAGCCGGCGGCGCCAGCGCCCGCGCGTGGGGACCGTGGTGGTGAACGTGCCGGGGCTCTTCTCCCGCTCGACCTCGACGGGTTCCGGGCGCAGTGTCTGCGACATCAGCGGTCTCCCTCGTAGTAGACGAAGCGGTTGCCGACCTTCACCTGGATCAGGGTGATCAGCATGATGATCACGAACAGCAGCCACGCCATCGCCGCCGCGAATCCGAAGTTGAACTGCCGGAACGCCTGCTGGAACAGGTAGATGGCGTAGAACAGCGACGCCTCCGGCGAGGAGTTGCTCTGGTCGCGCCAGAACAGCAGGTACGCCTGGTCGAAGATCTGGAACGCGGCGATCGATAGCACGATCACGTTGAAGAACATCGCCCCGGAGATCATCGGCAGGGTGATCGAGAAGAACTTGCGGACGGGCCCCGCGCCGTCGAGCGACGCCACCTCGTACAGCTCGACGGGCACGTTCTTCAGCGCCGCGAGGAAGATCACCATCGTCCCAGCGACCGTCCACAGCGTCATCATCACGATGCTCGGCTTCACCCACGCCGGGTCGACGAGCCACTGCGGCCCCTCGATGCCGAACAGCCGGAGGAACTGGTTCACCGCGCCGGAGTTGCCGTTGAGCAGCAGGAAGAACACCGCCGCCGTCGCGACCGCCGGGGTCATCTTCGGCAGGTAGTACAGCACCCGGAAGAACCCGGCGCCCCGGCCGACGCGGTTGAGCAGCATCGCCAGCACCAGCGCGAACACGATCTCCAGCGGCACGGCCATCACCACGTAGAAGAGGGTGTTCGCGAGCGAGACCCCCACCCGCGGGTCGTCGAACAGGTCGGCGTAGTTGTCGATGCCGATCGGGCGGGCGGTGTTCGTGGCCAAGTTGTAGCTGCTGAACGAGATGTAGAGGCTGTAGATCATCGCACCGGCCGTGAACACCAGGAACCCGATGATCCAGGGCGAGATGAACAGGTACCCCGCGAGGGCCTCGCGGCGGTTGTAGCGATCGCGTGTGCGTGGCGTCCGTGCCATCCACCCGCTCCTTCCCTGCGATGATCCGGCGTGCGAGGGCACGCCGGAGAGACCGTGGTGCCCGGCTGCCGGGCACGCGCGATGCCGGATCGGGGCTGCCCGTGCTGCGCGACGGGGGAGGTGCAGTCGGCGGTCCGAGCCTTGAATCGGACAGTAGGACCGGAGAAGCGTTTCGCCACGGGGCTTGCGCAGAACCGTTTCCTGTGGTTCACCTGGACGCGCCTTCGACGGCCGCACCACGCCGCCGATATTCCGCCTAGGATGACCGGAAGTGACCGTAGGAGGGGCGGGCGATGTTCGACGAGCGACGGCGCCAGGCAGCGCTCGAGGAACTGGGGATCCTTGACACACCACCGGACGAGCGAGTGGACCGGGTGGCGCGACTGGCGAAAGAGATGTTCGGGGTACCGATGGTCAGCGTCTCGCTGATCGACCGGGACCGGCAATGGCGCAAGGCGCAGATCGGCCTCGGGGGGAACGAGGCCCCGCGCGAGGACTCGTTCTGCGACTACACCGTGTCGCAGGACCGGACGGTGGTGGTGGAAGACGCGAGCGCCACCGACCTGTTCGCCGAGAACCCGTTCGTCACGGGCGACCCGCACCTGCGGTTCTACGCCGGGCACCCGCTGCACGCCCCGGGCGGAGAGCCCATCGGCACCCTGTGCGTGCTCGACACCGAGCCGCACGTGCTCACCGACTCGCAGCAGGACCTGCTCCGCGACCTCGCGTTCTGGGTGCAGACCGAGCTCGCGCAGGACGCCGACATCGACCACGCGGCGGTCGTGCAGCGGGCGCTCCGGCCCCGCGTGCTCCCCGAGGTCGAGGGCTACACGATCGCGGCCGGCGCGGCCCCGCGCGGCATGCTCGCCGGCGACTACTTCGACTTCTCGCGGCACGGCGACGCCCTGCGCGTGACCCTGGCCGACGCGATGGGCAAGGGCACCGGTCCCGCGCTCGTGGCGGCCACGGTGCGCGCGTCGCTGCGCACGGCCCCGGAGCGTCCGCTCACCACGGCCGTCGCCGACGTCGACCGGCTCCTGGAGGACGACCTCGCCGACACCTCGATGTTCGTCACCGCGGTGGTCGCCGAGCTGCAGCCCTCGACCGGTGACCTGCAGGTGATCGATGCGGGCCACAGTCTCGCGTTCGTGATCCGCGCCGACCGCTCCTGGACCCCGCTGCGCTCCACCAACCTGCCGCTGGGCATGGGCATGGGCGTCGCCGACCCGCGGGAGCCGATCACGACGACGCTGGAGGCGGGCGACACCTTCATCTGCTGCAGCGACGGCCTGCTCGACGTGCTCGACGAGGACGACCCCTTCGCACACGTCGACCGCGTGCTCGCCGCACTCGGCCCCGACGGCGCGGTGCAGGAGGCGCTGCGGCTGGCGAACTCGGACGAGCGCGCCACCGACGACATCACCGTCGTGGTGGTGCGGAGGGACTCGTGACCGCCCGGTTCGCGACCATCCGCATCCTCGCGCTGCTGTCGGTGCTGCTCGGCGTCAACTACGTCGCCTGGCGCTGGCTGGAGTCGGTGAACTGGTCGGCGTGGTGGATCGCCGTGCCGCTCGTGATCGCCGAGACCTACAGCCTCATCGACACGTTCCTGTTCTGCCTGACGATGTGGCGCGCCAAGGAGCGCCCGGCCCCGGTGTCGCCGCCGCAGGGCACGGTCGACGTGTTCATCACCACGTACGACGAGCCGATCGAGCTCGTCATGACCACCGCGCGGGCGGCGAAGCGCATCGCCTACCCGCACACGACGTGGATCCTCGACGACGGGGCGCGCCCCGAGCTCGAAGCCGAGGCCCGCGCCGCCGGTGTCGCCTACCTCACCCGCTCGGAGGACTGGACGGGAAAGCCCCGGCACGCCAAGGCCGGCAACCTCAACAGCGCCCTGTTCCAGACCGACGGCGAGTTCCTGCTCATCCTCGACGCCGACCAGGTGCCCGACCCGCTGATCCTGCACCGCACGCTCGGCTACTTCGCCGACGACCCCGAGGTCGCGCTCGTGCAGACGCCGCAGTGGTTCGTGAACGTCGACGAGGCCGACCCGCTCGGCAGTCAGGCACCGCTGTTCTACGGCCCCATCCAGCAGGGCAAGGACGGCTGGAACGCCGCGTTCTTCTGCGGCTCCAACGCTGTGCTGCGACGTGAGGCGCTCATGCAGCTCGGCATCGTCGGTTACGTGCGCGAGGTGACGGAGTCGGCCGCGAAGGCGCTCAAGACCTCCGAGACCCTGATGGCGAAGGAGGCGGAGGCCGCGACCGACCCCGCCCTGGCGACCGAGCTCGGGGCGCTGCGCATCGCGATCTCGCGCGGCCGGAAAGACCTCGCCGCCGGGGAGTCGGTCGCCGAGGTGGCGGCACGCGTGGGTGACGCCGTCGACAACGCCTCCCGCATCCTGGTCGCGCACGACCTGGACGGCATCCGCGCCGACCTGGCCGAGATCGGCGCGCTGCCGATGCAGCACGATGCCGAGCTCGGGCTCGTCGTGGTCGACGAGGCCGGGCTCGACGCCCTGGCGGCGTCGGACCTGTCGCCCATCACCGCGGTGGAGGCCGTGCGCGGACTGCTCGACACGCTGCGGCTCGACCGCGGTGACGAGGCGCAGCCGATCCTCCCGCTCGCCACGATCTCGGTCACGGAAGACATGGCGACCGCGATGCAGCTGCACGCCCTCGGCTGGCGCAGCGTCTACCACCACGAGATCCTGGCCCACGGGCTCGCCCCGGAAGACCTGCGCACCATGCTCACGAAGCGCCTGCGGTGGGCACAGGGCACGTTGCAGGTGATGCTGCGCGACAACCCGCTCGCCAAGCGCGGCCTCTCGGTCGGGCAGCGGCTGATGTACTTCGCCACGATGTGGAGCTACCTGTCGGGCTTCGCGGCGATCGTCTACCTCGCCGCGCCCGTGATCTACCTGGTGTTCGGAGTGCTCCCGGTGACCGCGTGGTCGGTGGACTTCTTCGCGCGATTCCTGCCGTACTTCCTCATCAACCAGGCGCTGTTCCTCGTGGTCGCGAAGGGCGTGAAGACCTGGCGCGGCCAGCAGTATTCGCTCGCCCTGTTCCCGGTGTGGATCCGTGCCTGCTGGACGGCCTTCGCGAACGTCGTGCTCGGCCGGCCGCTGTCGTTCGCCGTCACCCGCAAGGACGGCCGCGACCCGCGCGGCGTGCCGTGGGGCGAGATCTGGCCGCAGCTCACCGCCATGATCGTGCTCGCCGTCGCGCTCGTGATCGGGGTGGTGCGGGTGTTCCTCGGCACGGCCGACGGCACGGGCACCCTCGTCAACACCGCCTGGGTGCTGTACGACCTCGTCGTGCTCAGCGTGATCATCCAGGCCGCCCGGTACCGCGGTCCCGCCGCGGCCATCCTCGAGAAGGAGTCGAATGAACGTCAGCACTGACACCAGGGACGGCTACGCCGTCGTCGCCATCACGGGGCGCCTCACCGCGTCCGGCGCACCCCTGCTGCGCAACGCCGTGAGCGACCTCGTCGCCGCGGGGCAGCCGCGCATCGCGATCGACCTCAGCGGCACCGAGTTCGTCGACTCCTCGGGCCTCGGCGCCCTCGTCGGCGGGCTCAAGAGCGCCCGCGTGGCCGGGGGCGACCTGCGGATCGCGGCCGTGCCGGAGGCCGTGCGCACGGTGCTCCACCTGACCAACCTGGATCGCGTGCTGCGCGACTACCCGACGCCGGAATCGGCGTTCGATGGCCGCTGAGGTCCGGGCATTCCACGTCGACGGGCCCGCCGGGCTCGCCCTGGTCGACAGCGCGCTCGACGCGCTCGACCGGCTCTGGGCCGACGGCCCGGAGATCCCCGCCGAGGACCAGGTGCTGTTCGCGCTGGCCGTCAGCGAAGTGACCACCAACATCGCGCAGCACAACGAGCGCACCGACGTGGTGTTCAGCGTCGACGTGCGTGTCTCGGCGGACGAGCTGCGCGCCTACATCCGCGACACCGCGCCGCCCGCCCCGATCGACTGGGACACCGTGTCCATGCCGGGCGAGGACAGCGAGAGCGGGCGCGGCCTGGCGCTGTCGCAGGCCGCGCTCGACGAGTTCCGGCACGTGCCGGGCGACGCCGGAAACACGTGGGTGCTGGTGCGGCGGGTCGGCGTCGACCGGGGCGAGGGCTGAGCGGTCAGGCGAGCCAGGCGGGAGCTCGGCCCCGCAGCACGGCCCCGTCGATCGAGAAGCGCCCGGCACCGGTGAGCGCGAGGGCCAGAGCGGCCGCGCCCAGCACGGCCACGAACTCGTAGCCGCCCTCGCCCACCCAGAGACCGGCGGGCAGGTGCACGAGCACGAGCGCGACCAGCATGTCGATCGCGAGCACCACGCCGACCGGGCGGGTGAACAGTCCGAGCATCAGCAGGATGCCGCCGATCAGCTCGACGAAGGCGACCACTGGCGCGGCGATCTCCGCGAACGGCACACCCATGCCGGCGAAGCTGCCGATAGTTCCGGGGATCGTGTACTCGAAGATCTTCTGGGCGCCATGGGCGGCGAAGATCGCACCGGTGACGACCCGGAGGATCAGGAGTCCCAGCGAGGGGGCGGGGCGGTGGGCAGTGGTGTTCGTCATGAGGAGTTCTTCCGTCGTGGCAGGACACCCGCGCGCGGCGCGGACCAGGGGGTTCCCTGCCTCCACGCTAGGAAGAGCGGCTTTCCATCCCCTGAACGTGTCGGGCGCAGGTCACGCCGAGCCGCGCGGGTGCCACAGCACCAGCTCGGTCGAGCGACGCAGCCGTCGTCCACCGGGCATCGGGACCACGCCGGACGAGCCGGCCGCGAACACCCGCACGCCCGGGCGGTTCTCCCGCTCGGCGCGCAGCGCGGCCTCGAGCGCGACGACGCGCCCGCGCAGCATCCGGTTCTCGTCCTCCAGGTCGAGGAGCTTGGCGATCGCGGGCAGGCTCATCCCCTCGGAGGAGAGCTGCGCCACCTCCCGCAGCTGCTCGATGTTCCGCGACGAATACCGCCGGGAGCCGCCCGGCGTGCGGCCGGGCACCACGAGCCCGATGCGGTCGTACTGGCGGAGGGTCTGCGGGTGCAGGCCCGACAGCTCGGCGGCCGCGGCGATCGCGAAGACGGGGGTGTCGGCGTCCATCACGCACTCCACCCCCGTCCCTCGGCGTTCGCACTCATCGGCGGGCCTTCGCCATCAACTCCGCCCGCGGGTTCTCCTGCGGCTCCAGCTGCTGGAACTTCTCCAGCGCCTCGCGCGCGGCGTCGTCGAGGTGCGTCGGCACCGCGACCTGGAGCTCGGCGAGCAGGTCGCCCGTGCCCTTGGAGGTCGCGACACCGCGGCCCTTGACGCGCAGCACGCGCCCGGACGGAGTGCCAGGGGCGACGCGCAGCTTGACCACGTCACCGCCGAGCGTCGGCACCTCGATGGTGGCACCGAGCGTGGCCTCGGTGAACGTGACCGGCACGACCACGCGGAGGTTGAGGCCGTCGCGCGTGAACACGGGGTGCGGTCGCACCGTGATCTGCACCACGATGTCACCGCTCTCTCCGCCGTCCGGCGACGGACGACCCCGGCCGCGCAGCCGGATCTTCTGCCCGTCGGCGACGCCCGCGGGGATCTTCACCTTGAACGGCTTGCCGTCCTCACCCTGCAGCGTGATGGTCTCACCCTGCACGGCGGTGGTGAAGTCGAGCGTGGTGCGGGCGGTCACGTCGGCGCCGCGCTGCGGTCCGCCGAAGCCGCGGAACCCGCCGCTCGGCTGACCGAACCGGCCGCCGCCGAAGCCGCTGCCCTGCCCCTGGTTGAACATCGCGAAGATGTCCTCGAAGTCGGCGCTCTGGCCTCGCCCCTGCTGTCCGAACCGGCTGAAGACGTCTTCGAACCCGCCCGCCCCGGAGCCGCTGGCCGTGAAGCGGGCGCCCGAGCCCATGGCGCGGATCTCGTCGTACTCCTTGCGCTGCTCGGGGTCGGAGAGCACCGAGTAGGCCTCGCTGATCTCCTTGAACTTGGCCTCGGCCTTCGCATCGCCCTGATTGGAGTCGGGGTGATACTTGCGCGCGAGCTTGCGGTACGTCTTCTTGAGGTCAGCGTCGCTGACGTCCTTCGAGACCCCGAGGGTCTTGTAGAAGTCCTTGTCGAACCAATCCTGGCTGGCCATCGATCACCTACTCCGCAGGGACGGCGACGACGACCTTCGCGGGACGCAGCTCGACGTCGCCCAGGCGGTACCCCACCTCGACGACCTCGAGCACCGTGGCCTTCTCGACGCCGGGGGTCGGCTGCTGGAAGATGGCCTCGTGGCGCTGCGGGTCGAATTCCTCGCCCTTGTCGCCGTAGGCCACGACTCCGAGACGCTCCACCACGGCGCGCACCTTGTCGGCGATCACGGCGAAGGGGGTGCCCTCCACCAGGTCGCCGTGCTGTTCGGCGCGGCCCAGGTCGTCGAGCACCGGGATGAGGCCCTTGGCGGCCTCGCCCTTGGCGCGCTCGATCTCGATCTGGCGCTGCTCCTCGGTGCGGCGGCGGTAGTTGGCGTACTCGGCCTGCAGGCGCTTGAGGTCGTTCAGCAGCGTCGACTCGAGGTCGGCGAGCACGGCGTCTTCCGCCGCGGCCTCGCCGGTCTGCGTCGCGCCCAGGATGTCGTCCACCGTCAGGTCGTCGGCGGCGCCGTCGACCGGCGTCTCGTCCGACCCTTCGGCGGCCTGCGCCTCGCGGGAGTCCGGGTTCTGCGGCGCGGGGCCGGACGCCTGAGCGTCCGACCCCTCGCTGCGACCTTCGGCGGACTCAGGATTCTGGTTCTCGTCGAAGTTCTTGTCGGTCATGGTTACTTCTTCTCGTCCTCGTCGTCGACGACCTCGGCGTCGATGACGTCTTCCTCGGAGGAGGGGGCGTCACCGGCCGGGGCCTCGCCGTCAGCCGAAGCGCCGGCGGCGGCATCCGCCTGCGAGGAGGCGTAGATCGCCTCGCCGAGCTTGGACTGCGACTGGTTGAGCTTGTCGAACGCGGTCTTCACGGCCTCGTCGTCGTCGCCGGCCAGGGCCGTCTTGAGGGCATCGACATCGCCCTTGACCTCGGTCTTGACGTCGTCGGGGAGCTTGTCCTCGTTCTCGGAGATCAGCTTCTCGATGGAGTACGCCAGGGTCTCGGCCTGGTTGCGGGTCTCGGCGGCCTCACGGCGTGCCTTGTCCTCGGCGGCGTGCTCCTCGGCCTCGCGCACCATGCGCTCGATGTCTTCCTTCGACAGCGACGAGCCGCCGGAGATGACGATCGACTTCTCGGTGCCGGTGCCCTTGTCCTTCGCGGACACGTGCACGATGCCGTTGGCGTCGATGTCGAACGTGACCTCGATCTGCGGGATGCCGCGGGGCGCCGGGGCGATGCCGGTCAGCTCGAACGTGCCGAGCGGCTTGTTGTCGCGCGTGAAGTCGCGCTCACCCTGGAAGACCTGGATCGCGACGGACGGCTGGTTGTCGTCGGCCGTGGTGAAGGTCTCGCTGCGCTTGGTCGGGATGGCCGTGTTGCGCTCGATGAGCTTGGTCATCATGCCGCCCTTGGTCTCGATGCCGAGGGAGAGCGGGGTCACGTCGATGAGCAGGACGTCCTTGCGCTCGCCCTTCAGCACACCGGCCTGCAGTGCGGCACCGACGGCGACGACCTCGTCGGGGTTCACGCCCTTGTTGGCCTCCTTGCCGGTCTCGCGCTTGACGAGCTCGGCGACGGCGGGCATGCGGGTCGATCCACCCACGAGCACGATGTGGTCGATGTCGGACACCTTGATGCCGGCCTCGCGGATCACGTCCTCGAACGGCTTCTTGGTGCGGTCGAGCAGGTCCTTCGTGAGGTCCTCGAACTTCGCGCGGGTGATGGTCTCGCTCAGCGACACCGGGCCGGACTCGGTCAGCGACAGGTACGGCAGGTTGATGCTGGTCGAGGTGGAGCTGGAGAGCTCCTTCTTGGCCTGCTCCGCGGCCTCCTTGAGGCGCTGCAGCGCGATCTTGTCGCCCGAGACGTCGACGCCCGTGGTCTCCTTGAACTGCTTGATCAGGTAGTCGACGAGGCGCTGGTCCCAGTCGTCTCCACCGAGGCGGTTGTCACCGGCGGTGGCGCGCACCTGGATCGTGGAGAAGTCGTCGTCCTTGCCCACCTCGAGGAGGGAGACGTCGAACGTTCCGCCACCGAGGTCGAAGACGAGGATGAGCTCGTCTTCCTTACCCTTGTCGAGGCCGTAGGCGAGGGCCGCCGCGGTCGGCTCGTTGATGATGCGGAGCACGTTGAGGCCCGCGATCTCACCGGCCTCCTTGGTGGCCTGGCGCTCGGCGTCGTTGAAGTACGCGGGGACGGTGATGACCGCGTCGGTCACGGTGTCGCCCAGGTACGACTCGGCGTCGCGCTTGAGCTTCTGGAGGATGCGCGCGGAGATCTCCTGCGGCGTCCACTTCTTGCCGTCGACCTCGAAGGTCCAGTCGGTGCCCATGTGGCGCTTGACCGAGGCGATGGTCCGGTCGACGTTGGTGACGGCCTGGCGCTTCGCGGTCTCGCCGACGAGCACCTCCCCGTCCTTGGTGAAGGCCACGACCGAGGGGGTCGTGCGGAAGCCTTCGGCATTGGCGATGACCTTGGGCTCGCCGCCCTCGAGGACGCTGACGACGGAGTTGGTGGTTCCGAGGTCGATACCGACAGCACGTGCCATGTGTTCTCTCCTTTGTTGGGAAGTCTGTTGTGGTTCGGAAAACCTGCGGCGATCAGGGAAACCTGAGTCGCGATGGCTCAAGCGTACTCCGGCCGCCCGACCGTGTCAAACAAACTTGATATGGCTCGGCTCAACTTTGTATCGCCGGGGTCGACGGAGTGTCCGTGCAGGATGGACGGATGATCCGTGCCGTGCTCTTCGACCTCGACGGCGTCATCCGCCACTTCGACCACGACCCCGGGTTGGAGGCTCGGTACACCCTCCCGGACGGCACGATCGCCCGCACCGCCTTCGCCGCACCGCTGATCGATGCGGTGACCACGGGTCGCCTCACCCGGGAGGAGTGGATCACCCGGGTCGGCGAGATGATCGGCTCCGCGCCCGCAGCACGGGAGTGGGGTCGCACGCCGTTCGCCGCGGACCTCGACATGCTCGCACTCGTGGACGGGCTGCGGTCCCGTGGCGTGACCTGCGCCATCCTCACGAACGGCACCGACACCATCACCGCAGAACTCCGCGACAGCGGCATCGGGAAGCACTTCGACCGGGTGTTCAACTCCGCGGAGATCGGGCACGCCAAGCCCGACATCCGGGCGTTCCGACACGTGGCGGCGGTCCTCTCCGTCCCACCGGAGGAGATCCTCTTCATCGACGACTCGCCGAGCAAGCTCCGTGGTGCGCAGGACCTCGGCATGAGCACGCACGCCTTCACCAGCGTCACCGCCGTCCGCACTGCGCTCACCGATGCCGGCCTCCCCGTGTCCCGCGCGTAGCCTCACCCCGTCAGCATCCGCGGGATTACGGCGAGCACGCGACACGTTGTCCCCAGTGACCGGAAGGACAACCATGCGCGCACCCGCGGTCGACGCCGCCGAGGCCAGGGCCGGGCTCACCGCCCTGTTGGCCTCCGACCCCGGTCGACTCCGGCGTCGGAGCATCTCACTGGGCGCCCCGGTGGGCGACGCCGACGACGTGGCGCAGGACATCGCCTCGCGCGCGTGGCAGTCGGTCCCCGGCGTGCGTTCGGCCGCACCGGGATCGCTCTGCGCGTGGCTCGACGCCGTGGCCCGCAGCGTGGTGATCGACAGCGCCCGCCGCTGCCACCGCACCCCGCTGCACGACGACATCGACACGGTCGCGATCGAAGCGCCGCAGCGCGTGGAGGACGAGGTCGCCGCGAAGGAGCAGCTGTGCGAGGTGCGAGCGGCCATCGCCCGCCTCCCCCGCAGCCTGCGCGAACCGCTGCTGCTGCGCGTGGAGCACGAGCTGAGCGCCGCCGAGATCGCGGAACGCCTCGGCATCACGGTGCTTGCGGTACGCCAGCGCCTCACGCGTGCCCGGCACCTGCTCTCAGCCTGACTCGGGCGACCCGCTCGGCCGACCCTCCCCTCTCCGAGAGACGGGAGGGGGATCGCCGGTGCGGGGCGCCGCACGGGCGCCCCGCACGCAGCCGGTCAGACGGTGCCGAACGGGTTGTCGATCGCGATGCGCCAGCCGTGGGTCTCGTCGTACACCGCGACGTCGGCCGTGGCGCCCGCGAGCGACACCGGAGAGCCGTCGGGAGCGGTGCCGTCGAGCGTCCAGTCGGCCACGACGAGCCCGACCGTGCCGTTCACGAACACGTTCCGGACGGTCATGGTGATCGGACCGCCGAGGCCGACGAACTGCTCCAGGCCCGCGCGCACCTCCGCCGGCTCGGACACCGGCTGACCCGGAGCGGGCACGAGCACCACACCGGGAGCGTTGAGCGCGAGCAGTCCCTCGATGTCGCCGGCGTTGAACCGCTCCATGAAGGCGATGTGCAGCCGGTCGAGCGACGTGACGGGTTCGGTCATGATGGTTTCCTCTCTGTGCGACGCCCGAGGCGTCGGGAACCGGGGTGGCTCCGCAGAGAAGGACGCTCCCCGCCGGGAAACGTGACATCGGATCCGGGAGAGGCCCGGATCGGGCTCACTTGCCGCCGGGAGGACCGATCAGCAGCAGGATCACGTAGAGCGCGACGATGCCCACGACCAGCAGCACCGCGAGCACCCACGGGCGGCGGAGGAACCAGCGCATCAGCCGGTCGTACCAGCGGCGGTCGCGGGGGTGGTCGGTGGGGTCGAGCCGCCAGTCGCCGCGCAGCCGACCGGAGCGGTGCAGCCAGATCTCCATCGGGATGGTGGCGTAGGGGATCACGGCGCTCGCCACCGCCAGTACGCCGACGCCCGGGTGCCAGCGCTGGTTGAGCGCCACCAGCACGGCGGTGGCGGCATAGGCGAGGAACACGAAGCCGTGGATACCGCCGCCGACCGTGACCACGACCCCGGGGGCGCCGACCGCCCTGGCGATGATCGCGGCGATCAGGATCGTCCAGGTGATCGCCTCCGCGATCGCCAGGACACGGTACAGACGGCCAGGGGTGCGGAACACGGGACTCCTCGGGTGGGGTACCCCTCCAGAGTATCCGCGCCCCCCTCGGGCGCCGAATCGCGGCTCCCACCGGAATACCGGACGAGGGAGGGGCGTTGCCGAAGGCATGGTGACAGTGGACCCGGACGCGCTCTCGCACGTGCTCGACGCCGTGGAGCTGCGGGTCGGCGTGGCGCGGCGCATCCCGCTCGCCGCCGGAGGGCTGCTCCCGATCCCGGCCGGGCCCACGACGCTCGTCTACCTCGCATCCGGCAGCGTGCAGGGGCATCCGCCCCTCGGCGACGGCTGCCGCCTCGGCGTCGACCCCGACTCCCGCCGCCTCACCCTCGAGACCCGCGAGCGTCGCGACCACCTGGTCGCCGGTGACGCGTTCCTCACCCTCGGCCGCACCGCGTTCGTGCTGGAGGCCGACCGCGACACCACGCTCATGGTGGTCGACCTCGAGTTCGCCGACGCCACCTCACCGCTGCCCGCCCTCCTGCCGCCGTTCCTCACCGTCACCGGATTCGACGCGCTCGAGCCCGCGGCCGCCGCGCTCGCCGAGAACATGGGCCTCGTCGACCCCGCGGCCTCCCCCGCCCGGCAGGGCGACCCCGTGATCTGCCGCATGATGGCGAAGACCGTGCTGATGTCGGTCATCCGCGCCTGGGCCGCCAACGGCTGCGCACCCGCGGGCTGGCCCTCGCTGTCGAACGACCCGTTCCTCGACCGGGTGGTCGACGCCATTCACCAGGAGCCAGGACGCGACTGGACGGTCGAGCGCCTCGCGGCCATCGGCGCCATGTCGCGCTCCACCTTCGCCGAGCGGTTCCGCGTCGCGGTCGGCCGCTCCCCCGCCGACTACGTCACGGAGGTGCGCATCGACGCGGCCAAGCGCCTGCTCGACGCCGGGCGCTCCGTGTCGGACGTGTCGCGCGAGCTCGGCTACGCGTCCGACGAGGGCTTCAGTCGCGCGTTCCGCCGCCGCACGGGTATGACCCCGTCGTCCTGGCGTTCCGCCGCCCGCACTCCCGCCCTGGTCTGAGCGCCGACCCCCGCCGCCGATGTCCCGATGACCGATCGCGTCCCAGCCCGATCTCGATGGCGGGCTGCCCACGACTCCGCAGATCCGCGGCGATGCGACTGCTCGGGCTACGGGCAGGCGACACATCGCCGGGAAACTGCGGAGTTGTGAACCGCGCGGGAGGCGGCGCCGCCCTGTGCCCCGTCAGCCCCGCGTGCTCAGCCGGTTCGACAGGCCGAACAGCACCGCACCCGCGAGCAGCGACACCGCGCCGATCATGTAGGCGAGCTCCACGCTCAGCGTGTCGACGAGCAGCCCGCCCAGACCCGCGGCGAGGGTGATCGCACCCTGGAACCCGACGACCACGAGGCTGCCGCCCGCCTCCAGGCGATCCGGCATGCGGTGCCCGACCCACGTGTTGATCACGATCAGCCACGACGAGAAGACGAAGCCCCAGACGAGCACGACCACGCCGACGCCGATGATCGACCCGGAGAAGAGGATCATCGAGATGACCGCGGCGGCGATCACGAGCGGCGCGAACACGGCGAAGAACGCGAACGACCGGTCGATCACCAGCCCGATCGAGATGTTGCCGAGGAGACCGCCGACGCCGAACAGCGCCAGCAGCACCACGATGGTCGAGGCGTCGACGTCGGGGATGCGCTCGAGCGCCAGCCGCACGTAGGTGTAGGCGAGGAAGTGCCCGAGCACCACGAGGACGTGCCCGACCATGCCCAGCCCGATACCGGGGCGGCGGACCGTGTCGACGAGCAGCCGCAGGCTCGACGCCCGCTCGGCCGGCACCGACGGCAGCGCCCAGCGCAGCGCGACCGCCAGCACCACCATCAGCACGCCGGCGAGCGCGAACACCATCCGCCAGTCGACGACCTCGCTGAGCATCACGCCGATCGGCACCCCGGCGACCGTGGCCAGCGACACCCCGGCCGAGGTGAACATGACCCCGCGGCCCAGGTGCTCCGGCCCCGCGAGCCGTGCGGCGACCGTGATCGACATGGTCCAGTAGGCGCTGATCGCCGCGCCCAGCAGGAACCGGGCGGCGAGCACGAGCAGCAGGTTCGGCGCGATCGCGACCACGAGGTTCGACACGGCCGCGGCGAGCGCCATCCACACCAGCAGCGACCGGCGGTCGAGGCGCGGGAAGATCAGCCCGATCGTGGGCGCGACGACGAGTCCCACCAGCGCCGTGACCGTGACCGTCTGCCCCGCCTGACCCGGGGTGACCCCGAGGCCGTCGGCCATCTCGGTGAGGACACCGTTGGGGAGGAACTCGGCGGTCACGAGCAGGAAGCCCATGATCATGAGCGCGATGAGTCCGCCGTAGCGGATGCGGTCGGCCCGGGTGGGCGCCGCGGTGGGGACGGGGGCAGTCGTGGTCATGGTTCCACCCTTCCGGCGCCCGTGCGTCCGCGCCCGACCGGTCGTCCGCCGCGTCCGACCGATCGTCCGACCCTGGACACGCGCCCGCGCACCCCCGTAGGCTCGTCGTCGCACCGGGAGTCTCCCGGGAAGCCCGAGCGGAAGGAGGCGATGAGATGAACACCGTCGTCGTCGCGCCCTTCGCCGACCACCTTCCCCTCGAGGCCGCCCGCTCCTGATCGCCGTGCGGCCTCCCTTCCCGGAGCCACACCGTGACCGATCCCTCCGCTTCCCCGGAAGCCGCGTCCTTCGACGCCTCCCCCTTCGATTCCCTCGAGACCTCCCTGTCCTTCGCCGACGTCGAACCCGGTGACGGGCAGCGCTGGACCACCTGGCCCTCCGCCACCCCGACCGAACGCGGCCCCGAGCCGCGGCCCGCGTGGGTCGTGACCTCGGCGGGCGCGCTCGACACCGAGCTCGGCATCCTCAAGACGGGCAAGGAGGCCGACGTGTTCCTGCTCGAACGCGCCGTTCCCGACGACCCCGCGCAGCGCACCCTGCTGGCGGCGAAGCGGTACCGCGGCGAGGAGAACCGGAGCTTCCACCGCTCCGCCGTGTACACGGAGGGCCGCAGCACCCGGAACACCCGCGACACCAGGGCCCTGGCCCGCAAGTCGGAGCACGGGCGCGCGGTGGCTGCGGCGCAGTGGTCGTTCGCGGAGTTCGAGGCGCTGTGCCGCCTGTGGCAGCTCGGCGCCCCGGTGCCCTACCCCGTGCAGGTGAGCGGGACCGAGGTGCTGATGGAGTTCCTCGGCGATGACGACGGCACCGCAGCCCCGCGGCTCGCGCAGGTGCGCGCCGACCGCGACACCCTGCAGGAGCACTACGCGCAGGTGGTCGAGCTCATGCGGGTGTTCGCCGCGGCGGGTTTCGCGCACGGCGACCTGTCCGCGTACAACCTGCTCGTGCACCAGGGGCGGGTGCGGGTGATCGACCTGCCGCAGATCGTGGACGTGATCGCGAACCCGCAGGGGCTCGACCTGCTGCACCGCGACTGCGTGAACGTGTGCGACTGGTTCGCGCGGCGCCGCGTGGAGTGCGACGCCGAGGATCTGTTCGCCGACCTGCTCGCGGCGCTGTACTGACCCGTCGCGTCAGGAGGCCAGGCGGGCGGCCAGCAGCGTCACGAGCTCGTACACCACGTGGCTCGCGGCGATCCCGGTCATCTGCGCGTGGTCGTAGGCGGGCGACACCTCCACGACGTCGGCGCCCACGATGTCGCGGTCGCGCAGCGCGCGGAGGATGCGCAGCAGCTCACGGCTCGTGAGTCCTCCCGCCTCGGGGGTCCCGGTGCCGGGGGCGTGCGCGGGGTCGAGCACGTCGATGTCGATCGACACGTACAGCGGCTTGTCGCCGATGCGCGTGAGGATCCGGTCGATCGCGGCTTCCACGCCGTGCTCCTCGATGTACTCGCTCGACACGATCGAGAACCCCAGGCGCTCGTCGTCCTCCAGGTCCTGCTTGGAGTAGAGGGGGCCGCGCGTGCCCACGTGGCAGCTGGCGGTGAGGTCGATCAGCCCCTCCTCGCTCGCGCGGCGGAAGGGCGTGCCGTGCGTGATGGGCGCGCCGAAGTAGGTGTCCCACGTGTCGAGGTGCGCGTCGAAGTGCAGCACCGCGACCGGCCCGTGCTTCGCGGCCACGGCGCGCAGCAGCGGCAGGGCCACGGTGTGGTCGCCGCCGATCGTCACGATGCGCTGCACCTGCTCGCCGAGCGCCGTCGCCGCGCGCTCGACCTCGGTCACGGCCTCGGTGAGGTCGAAGGGGTTCACGGGGATGTCGCCCGCGTCGACGACCTGCGCGAGCTGGAAGGGCGACACGTCCTGCGCCGGGTTGTACGGGCGCAGCAGACGCGACGACTCCCGCACGTGCGACGGACCGAACCGCGTGCCGGGGCGGTAGCTCACACCGGAGTCGAACGGGATCCCCACCACGGCGATGTCGGCGCGCGGCACGTCTTCGATGCGGGGCAGGCGGGCGAAGGTGGCGATGCCGGAGTACCGCGGGTTCACGGAGGCGTCGACGGGGCCGATGGTGTCGGTCATTTCTCGTTCCTGTTCGTTCGGGGTGTCGAAGGGCTCAGAGGGCGTGCTGCGGCAGGTGCACGAGCTGCACGCCGCCCGCGGCGATGGCGGCGCGGATGCTCGGGGCGATGTCGTCGCGTCTCTCGACACGATGCCCGGTCGCGCCGAACGCGGTGGCGAGCGCGGCCCAGTCGGGCTGCACCAGATCCACGCCGATCGGGGCCATGCCGCGTTCGACCTCGTTCTGGCGGATCTCGGCGTAGCCGCCGTTGTCGACGCACACGACCGTGAGGTCGAGGCGCTGCTCGACCGCGGTGACGAGCTCGTTCACGCAGAACATGAGCGCGCCGTCGCCGATCACCGTGACCACCGGGCGCTCGGTCTGCGCGACCGCGGCGCCGATGGCGGCGGGCAGCCCGTAGCCGAGCGTGGCATAGGTGGGCGTGTAGAGCAGGGAGTGCGGATGCTCCTGTCGCAGCACGCTGCCCAGCGCCATGTACACGATCTGCGACGAGTCGCCCGCCACGATCGCGTCGTCGGGCAGTGCCGCGGCGATCACCTCCGCGAGCGCCACCGTCTCGGGGGCCGTGGCGCGGGACTCGTCCTCGATCGCGGCCCGTTCGGCCGACAGGTCGCGCGGTGTCGGGGCCGTGTCGGGCAGCAGCGGCAGCAGGGCATCGGTCACCGCGGCCGCGTCGCCGGTGATCCCGACGGTCGCGGTGAGGTTCTTGTCGCGCTGCGCCGGGGAGATGTCGATGCGGATCACGGCTCCGCGGGCCTCGAGGCGCGGGGCCCAGAGCTCCGCCTCCCCGAGCTTCGAGCCGACCACGAGCAGCACGTCCGCGGCCTCGGCGACGGCGCGGGCGGCGGCGAGGCGCAGGTTCGAGCCGAGCGACAGCGGGTGGCCCTCGTCGAGCACGCCCTTGCCGTTCAGGGTGGTGAGGACCGGGGCGCCCAGGCGCTCGGCGATCGCGGTCACCTGATGCACCGCGTCCACGGCTCCCCCGCCGGCGACGATCACCGGACGTTCGGCGGCAGAGAGCAGCCGGCCGGCCTCGGCGAGCGCGACCGGGTCGCCGGCCACGCGCTCGGGCATCGGACGGGGCGCCCGGGCGGCGGCGGGCACGTCGGCCGGGGCCTCCAGCACGTCGAGCGGGATCTCGATGTGCACGGGGCGCGGGCGCCCGGTGCGGAAGAGGTGGAAGGCGTCGTGCACGGCCTCCACCCCCTCGGCCGCCGTGGTCACCCGGCGCGACCACTCCGCGATCGCGCCGACCATGGCCGTGGCGTCCTTCGTCTCGTGCAGGGTGCCCACGTCGGCGAACTCCGCGCCGAGCGGCACCCCGGGCGACAGCACGATCAGCGGACGCGACTCGCAGAACGCGGTGCCGATCGCGCTCAGGGCGTTCTGCAGCCCGGGGCCCGACGTGGTGATCACGACGCCGGGGAGCCCGGTCTGCTGCGCCCAGCCGTCGGCGCCGTAGCCGGAGCCCTGCTCGTGCCGGTTGGTGACGGCGCGGATGCCGAGGTCGGCCAGGGGGCGGTACAGCTCCAGGTTGTGCGTGCCGGGGATGCCGAACACCGCCGTCACCCCGTAGCCGCGGATGGTCTCCAGCACCGCGCGGCCCGCCGTGTCGGCGTACGGGGCGGTGGGGTTCGCGTCGGCGCTCATGCTCGTATCCTCGTTCAGACGGCGGCCGTGGTGCGGGCGGCGACGTGGCGGCGCACGCCGTCGACCCAGGTCTCGCGCACCTCGATGGCCGCGATCTCCTCGGCGGGCACGGCCAGCGGGTCGTCCGAGAGCACCGCGAAGTCGGCGAGCTTGCCCACTTCCAGCGAGCCCAGGTCGTCTTCCCGCCCGATCGACACGGCCCCCTCGATCGTGTGGGCGCGCAGTGCGGCGAGCGCGGAGATGCGCAGGTCGTCGGGCCCGAGCCGGTGGCCGCGGCGGGTGACGCGGGTGACCGCCGTCTGGATGGCCTCCAGCGGGATCGGCTCGGCGACCGGGGCGTCGGAGGAGATCGTCATGGGCACGCCCGCCCGCTCGAACTCGCCGAGCGGGTTGAACCGCTCGCCCGGGGTGCCGATGGCCTCCTCCACGCCCTCGCCCCAGTTGAAGTAGTGCTGGGTCTGGTTGACGGGACGGATGCCGGCGGTCGCCATGCGCGCGATCTGCCCGGGCGTGGGCAGGCCGCAGTGCTCGATGCGGTGCCGGGCGTCCGCATCTGGACGTTCGGCGAGCGCGGCCTCGATCGCCGACACGACCATCTCGATCGCGGTGGGCGACTGCGCGTGCGTCGCCGTCTGGAGCCCCGCGGCGTGCGCCTTGCGGATCAGCTCGGCGTAGTCGGCGGGCTCGTGGTACAGCTGGCCCGTGCGGCACGGGTCGCCCACGTAGCCGTCGGGGAAGTACGCGGTCCAGCCGCCGAGGGTGCCGTCGGCGTAGAACTTGATGCCGGCGAAGCTCAGGTGCGCGTTGCCGAACTGTCCGACGAGCCCCATCTCGAGCGCCTCGTCGAGCAGATGCGACAGCAGGTACATCGACACGCGCAGCTCGAGCCGCCCGGCCTCCGCGAGCCGCAGGTACATGTCGAACTCGCGGCGCGTGACCTGGCAGTCGCCGATCGAGGTGACACCGCCCGCGAGGAACCGCTGCGTCGCGGCGTCGAGCTGCCGCAGGTGCTCCTCCGGCTCATCGGCCAGGTGGAAGTTCGGGCCGTGGTGGCCGATCTTCACCCCGTGCACGCCCGTCAGGATGTTGCACGCCGCGTCGGACAGCTCCCCGGTGAGCTCGCCGTCGGCGTCGCGGAAGAACTCGCCGCCGTCCGGGTTCGGGGTGTCGCGGTCCACGCCGTTGACGTCGAGCGTGTACGAGTTCACGACGCCGCCGTGACCCGAGGCGTTCATGAGGTACACCTCCCGGTCGGACGCGACCTCGTCGAGCTCGAACCGGGTGGGGTGGCGCTTCTCGGCGAGGTTGCGCTGCTCGTAGCCGTATCCGCGCACCGGGCGACCGGCGGGGAGCCCGGCCGCCGCGGCCTTCAGCAGGGCGACGATCTCGGGGATGCTGCCCGCCTTCTCCGGCCCGCAGTCCACCCACGTCATCATCTGCCCGAACATGAGCGGGTGCGCGTGCGCGTCGACGAACCCGGGCACCACGACCGCGTCGCCGAGCTCGACGCGCTCCGGGGTCAGCTCGGCCCTGGCCGCCACGTCCTCGCACTCCGCGACCGTGCCGAGGGCGACGATGCGCCCCCGGTCGGTGAGCATCGCGGTCGCGGTGGTGTCCGCCGCGTCCGCGGTGTGGATGGCGCGGGCGGTGACGAGGGCGGGGGCGGCCTGGGCCGAGCGGTCGAAGGGGGTGAGCTTGCGCATGAGGAGCCTGTTCGCGGTGGGGTCGTGCGGGTGGGGAGGCGGAGCCGATCAGGGCAGGCGGTTCGCCGTGGTGTCGGTCCGGGCGGTGAACGAGGCCGTGACCGGTGCCTCGTCGGAGTGCTGCGGCGCGAGGCGCGTGCAGATCCCGGCGATCACGGCCATGCCGACGAACATCGCGATCACCGACCAGACGCTGCCGGTCCAGGCGATCAGCTGCGTCGCGAACCAGGGCGAGAAGCCGGCCCAGATCGCGGCGCCCACGCCGTAGGAGAGGGCGATCGAGGTGTACCGCGCCTGCGGGCGGAACATCTGCGCGAGGATCGCGGCGATCGGGGCGTAGGTCGCGCTCATCGCGATGCGCACCAGCGAGGCGAGCAGGAAGATCAGCGGCTCGACCCGTCCCGGCATCACCAGCAGGAACGGCGCGAACGTCAACACCGAGGTGATCAGGCCGATGTACATCACGTTCTTGCGGCCCCACTTGTCGCCGAGCCAGGCGACCGGCAGCGTGACCACGAACTCCACGAACGAGGCGATCGTCATGGCGTCGAGGATCACCTGCTCGCTGATCGCGATGGGCTCGCCGGTCGCGTAGGCGGTGGCGAACGTCGTGGCCAGGTAGTAGCCGCCCGTGGAGATGGGCAGGATGCCGATGCCGAGCAGGATCGGCTTCCAGTTGACGCGCAGCGCGAAGGCGAGGGGCATGGACTGCTTGCGGCCCTCGATCTTCTCCTCGAAGACCGGCGACTCCTCCACGCGGTAGCGGACCCACAGGCCGACGGCGATCAGCACGATCGACAGCAGGAACGGGATGCGCCAGCCGCCATCGATGATGAACGTGTCGCCGCCGCGGGCCATGATCGCGAAGATGCCCGAGGCGAGCAGCGCACCGGCGGGGTTGCCGAGCTGGGTGAAGCCGCCGTAGAACGTCTTCGACTTCTCCGGGGCGTGCTCGACGCTCATGAGCACGGCGCCACCCCACTCGCCACCGACCGCGAGGCCCTGGATGGCGCGCAGCAGGATCAGGAGGATCGGCGCGAGGATGCCGATGTTCTCGTAGGTGGGGAGGCAGCCGACGAGCACGGTCGCGGCGCCCATCAGCAGCAGGGTGATGACGAGCGAGACCCGGCGGCCGAGCTTGTCGCCGATGTGACCGAAGACGATGCCGCCGAGGGGACGGACGAGGAAGGCGACCGCGAACGTCGCGAACGCCGCGGCGGTCTCGGCGAGGGGGTCGTCGCTCGGGAAGAACAGCGGGCCGAAGACGAGGGCGGCGGCCGTGGCGTAGACGTAGAAGTCGTACCACTCGATCGTGGTGCCGACGAAGGCGGCGATGCCGGCGCGGCGTGCGCGGCTGTGGACGCCGCTTCGGGGGGTGGGGGTGGTGGTCATGGACCCGCTCCTTCGCGGATGGTGTCGGATAGCGATCGATGCTAGGGACGTGACGACCCGGCGGCAAGGGCAGAACTCCAGCGAGAACGGGGATTCACTGGACTTCTGGTCCCTTGTGCACGCAAAGCGGGCCTTCCCGCCGGTCGCACGCGGGGTTACGCTGAGGTTCTGCGCGCGTCGTCGTGCAGACCGGGGAAACTGACGGATCGGGACGCAGCCATGGATTTCGACGCCGAACTCATCCGCGCGCTCCAGGAGGACGGGCGCGCGAGCATCCGCGCCCTGGCCGAGCGGCTCGGGCAGTCCAGGGCCGCGGTGGCTGCACGACTGCGCACGCTGCTGGCCGACCGCACGGTGCGCGTGGTCGCCGCGGTGGACCCGGTCTTCCTCGGCCAGCACGTCCTCGCGCACGTGTCGATCCGCACCGACGGCGCCGTCGAGGTCGTGGCCGAGCACCTGCGCGACATGAGCGAGACCGTGCTCGTGTCGGCCGTCGGCGGCGCGCACGACATCGTGACCGAGGTGCGCGTGGGGTCGATGTCGGAACTGCACGACCTGCTCGCCCGCATCCGCGGCAGCGCAGGCGTGCTCGACATCAACACCATCATCTACTCCACCGTGATCAAGGGGTTCTTCGTGTCGGAGTACCACGGCGGGGTCACGCTCGACGCGATCGACGAAGCCCTCGTGGAGCACCTGCAGGCCGATGGCCGCATGAGCTTCCGCGCGCTCGGCGAAGAGGTGCGCCTCTCCCCCAGCGCCGTCGCGACCCGGGTGCAGCGGCTCATCGACGCGGGCGTCATCAAGATCAGCGCGGTCGAGGCACGCGGCCTCGCGCACCGGCAGCTGTCGATGGGCGTGGGCATGACCCTCGGCGACGACGACGAGGCCGTGATCGAGGAGCTGCGCCGCGGTCGCGGTGTCGACTTCGCCGCCCGCACGCTCGGCCGCTTCGACGCGGTCGCGACACTCGTCGAGCCCTCGGCCGGCGCCCTGTACGCGAGCCTGGAGCGCCTGCGCGCGCTGCCCGGGGTGACCCGGATCGAGGCCTGGCTCCACCTCGCGGTGCTCAAGGAGGACTACGCCCGCACGCTCCGCCCGCTCCGCACGGAGTGAGCGCGAAGTCGCCCGGGTCGGGGGTCACGCGGCATGCACCGCGTCGAGCCCGGGTCAGGCGGCGGGGTGGACCACGTCGAGCAGGGCCGACAGCGCGGGCGGCATCCGGTCGAGCGGGAGCAGGCCGACGATGTCCGCGGCGAACCGCGCCTTGCGGCCCGCGGCCGTCCCGGCGAAGCGATGCAGCTGATCCTCCACGACCCTGCCCCGCTGCGCCGGCTGCCCCTGGAACACGCGGAACCGCCCGAGCTCGCCCCGCGCCGCCAGCGCCTGCTCCACCAACGGAACCCCGGCGGCACGGATCACCTCGTCTTCGAGGTCGCGCTCACAGCCGAAGAACCCCGCATCGGCGGGCACGCCCGTGGCGTCGATCGCGCCGTCGTCGCGCAGGACCCGGGTCACGTACGCGCCCTCCGCCGCGTCGTAGAGGCCGAGCACCCGCACGGCAGGCTCGACCGCGCGGAGGGCCGCGAGCCGGGAACGGAGGTTCGTGATGCCGTCGAGGTCGACCAGGTCGAGGTCGTCGAGCGTCTCGCCGAGGCGCTGCGCCGCGGCGAGGAACGCGAGCCGGTCGCTCGCCCCCTCGAACAGCACGACCGTGCCGCCTCCTCGCCCCGCACTCGCCGCCATCCCTCGACCCTACGCACCCGGTGTCCGTCGCGCTTCGACCGCACCCGACGCGGATGGCCGCGCGTCAAGGGTCTGCCGTTGGAGGGCCCGCCGCGGCACACTGCCGACATGGAGCAGCCCGACGAGCCGGACGCGGCCACGGCACCGGAGCGCACGCCCGATGGCCACCACATCGTCGTGAACGGACGCCGGTGGCGGGCGACCGACCCGGCCATCCCGGAGAAACTGCGCCAGGAGCTGGTCGACGAGCTGATGGCCGCGCGGCGCGCCGTCAAGGCGGCAGAGCCCGAGGCGCGGCGCCGCGTGCACGATGCGAAGACCGCCCTCGGCGAACGCGGCGCCCCGTGGTGGGAGCAGCCGACGCCCGAGGAGTCCGCGGAGCGCATCGCGGCCGCCATCCGCACCCTCACCCGCAAGAGGGAGGGGTCGTCGATCTGCCCGAGCGACGTCGCCAGAGCCGTCGGCGGGGAGGCCTGGCGCAACCGGATGGACGACGTGCGCCGCGTGACCGCCGCGCTCGCCGACCGGGACGAGGTCGTGGTGACCCAGAAGGGCGAGCCGGTCGACATCGCCTCCGCGCGCGGCCCGGTGCGCATCCGCCGCGGCCCCGCCCTCTGACCCGGGCGGAGTGGGTCGAGCCGGGGTGCCGCGCGGGACACGGCGCGCCGTCACCGGGCGTTCACCGGGCCCCGCCAGACTGCGAGCATGAGCGAACCCGAATCCCGCAGCGGCGCACCGGAGCCCGCAGCGACCGCGAACAGCGGAGCCGTCGCCGTGGTCGGCCTCGACCTGCGCGGCGAGACCCCCGCCCCGAAGAAGCAGGTGTACTCGTGGGCCCTGTGGGACTGGGCGACCCAGCCGTTCAACACGGTGATCCTCACGTTCGTGTTCACGGCGCTCTACCTCGTCAGCCCCTCGTTCCTGCCGCCCGAGGTCGCCGCGCTCGACGAGAACGACCCGGTACGGATCGCCGCGGAGGCCGACCTCGCGTCCGGCCTCGGTCTCGGCCTCACGGTCGCCGCCTTCGGCATCCTCCTGCTCGCCCCGGTGCTCGGTCAGCGGGCGGATGCCGCCGGACGCCAGAAGCTGTGGCTGGGCATCGGCACGGGCGCACTGATCCTCTGCATGTTCGGGCTGTGGTTCGTCGAGCCGGTCCCCGCCCTGTTCTGGGTGGGCGTGGCGCTGATCTCCGCCGGGTCGGTGTTCGGCGAGATCGCAGCGGTCAACTCCAACGCCATGCTGATCGGCATCGCGAACCCCAAGAACGTCGGACGCATCTCGGGCCTCGGCTGGGGCTCCGGGTACCTCGGCGGCATCATCGCGCTCGTGATCGTGGTGGTGCTCGACACCTTCGACTGGTTCGGGATGCCGACCGACAACGGACTCGCGTACCGGCTGATCGCGGTCGGCTGCGCCGTGTGGGCGATCGTGTTCGCCATCCCGATCTTCCTCAACGTGCCGGAACCGTCGCTCGGCCGCCCGGAGCGGAAGGTCGGCTTCTTCCGGTCGTACGTGCTGCTGGTGCAGGACGTCGTGGGGCTGTACCGCGACCCGGAGACCCGCTCGACCTTCTGGTACCTGCTCGCGAGCGCGGTGTTCCGCGACGGCCTGGGCGGCGTGTTCGCGTTCGGCGCGATCATCGGCACGGCCGTGTTCCGGTTCGGCACGCAGGACATCATTGTGTTCGGCATCGCGGCGAACCTCGTCGCGGGGGTGTCGACGATCCTGGCCGGGCGACTCGACGACCGCCTCGGTCCGAAGCGCATCATCCTCGGCTCGATCGCGGCCATGATCGTCGCGGGGCTCGCGGTCTTCCTGCTGCGCGATGCCGGCGCGATCGTGTTCTGGGTGGGCGGACTCATCCTGTGCGCGTTCGTCGGACCGGCGCAGGCCGCCGCGCGGTCCTTCCTGGCCCGCGTCACCCCGGCCGGCCGCGAGGGCGAGATCTTCGGCCTGTACGCGACGACGGGACGGGCGGCGAGCTGGATGGCCTCCGCCGCCTGGACCGTGCTGATCGCCCTGACCGCGCAGACGGCGTTCGGCATCCTCGGCATCGTGATCGTGCTGATCGCCGGGTTCCTCCTGCTGCTGCCGGTGAAGGCTCCACGCTAGGACGCGACCGCCCCGCGGGGCAGGAGTAGCGTGACCGGGGTGACCGTGCTGCTCGCCTTCCTCGCCAACGTGCTCGTCGCGATCGCGAAGACGGTGGCCGCGGTCATCACCTCGTCCGCGTCGATGGTCGCCGAGGCCGCGCACTCCTGGGCGGACGCGGGCAACGAGGTGTTCCTGCTGATCGCCGACCGGCGCGGCGCGAAGACCAAAGACGCGCGGCATCCGCTCGGCTACGGCCGCAACGCCTTCGTGTGGTCGCTGATCGCCGCGTTCGGCATCTTCACCGCGGGCTCGATCGTGTCGATCATGCACGGCATCCAGGAGCTGTCCGACACCGGCCCGGTGGAGAGCCCGGTCGTCGCCTACGTCGTCCTCGGTATCGCGTTCGTGCTCGAGGGGGCCTCGTTCACGCAGGCGATGATCCGCTCCCGCCGCCTGGCGCGCGAGCGCGGCAGCTCCACGTGGGACTTCGTGCTGGAGACGAGCGACACGACCCTCCGCGCCGTGTTCTTCGAGGACTCGGCAGCCCTCGTCGGCCTGGTCCTCGCGGGCGGCTCGATCCTGCTGCACCAGCTCACCGGCGTGGCCGCCTGGGACGCGATCGGCTCGATCCTGGTGGGCGTGCTGCTCGGGGTGGTCGCGGTGATCCTGATCGGACGCAACATCGCATTCCTCGTCGGCACGAGCGTCTCCCCCACCCTGCGCTCGAGGGTCGGCACGGCTCTGCTGGGGCTGGACGACATCGAACGGGTGACCTACCTGCACATCGAGTACGTGGGGCCGAACCGGCTGTTCCTCGCGGCCGAGGTCGACCTGTCGGGCGACGCACGCGAGCACGACGTGGCGCGTCGGCTGCGCGAGGTGGAGCGGCGGATCGAGGCGCACGACGCGATCGAGGCGGTCGTGCTGTCCCTCTCGGTGGACGACGAGCCCTCGCTCGACTTCGCGCGCGCCTGAGTCGCGGAGCGAGACCCGCGGAGCGAGGTCGGAGGCGCGAGACCGGCGGTGCGAGACCGGCGGAGCAGGAATCGTCGCGGCGTCAGCGCGGCCAGTTGTCGGCGAGCTTGGTGAGCAGACGCGCGAGTTCGGTGCGCTCGTCGTCGGTGAAGGGCGCGAGCGCCTGGGTGAGCAGCTCCCTCCTCTCCCCGCGCAGACCACGCGCGAGCCGGCGGCCCTCGTCGGTCAGCGCGATCCGGGTGCGGCGCGCGTCGTCCGGGTCGGCCTCACGACGCACGAAGCCGCCCTGCACGCCCTGCTGCACGAGCCGCGACGCGCGGGGCTGATCCACGCCGATCGCCTGGCCGAGCGCGCTCACGCTCAGCGGTTCGGGCGCCGAGGCCAGTGCCTCGAGCATCCGCATGCGGGCGGGGCCGCCGAGGCGTCCGGAGGGGTCGGCCATCCACGGCGGCATCCCGGGGTGCCCGCGGTGATGGCCGAAGTGCTCGTGGGCACCGTCGGCGTGCGGGCCGTCGTGACCTCCGCCGGGCCAGCCGTGGGGTCCGCCGCGTCCGCGCGGTCCGTGCTCGCGCTGACCGGGCCGACGCCCGCGGAGACGAGACAGCGCCTGGGCGATCGCCTCGGCGGGGTCGTGCGGTTCGGAGTCGCGGGAACGGGTGGCCATGCCTCGATTTTACATGCGACTTGACATGCTTTAGATCTGCATGTCACACTACATGTACATGCCGGATCACATGGATATGTCACCTGACATCCACCGGCCACCACCGCGGCCCACCAGCCGCCCCTGAACAGAGGACAACCCCATGAACACCACCACAGACACCACAGAGACTCCCCAGCCGCCGCGCCCGTTCGGCTACTGGCTCAAGGCCGTCGACCGCCTCATGGCGGCTGAGTTCGCCGCCGCGTTCGACGACGAGGGCATCACCCGGCGCGACTGGCGCCTGCTCAACGTCGTCGACGGCTCGGTCGAACGCGAACGCCCGCTTCGTGCGCACAAGCTGCGACGCCTGATCGACCGCGGGTGGGTCGTCACCGACGGCGAGGGCTGGTCCCTCACCGACGACGGCCGCGCCGCGAAGGAGCGCCTCGGCGCCCTGGTCGACGGCATCCGCGCCAAGGTCGTCGACGCCGTCCCCACGGACGACCTCGCCACGACGCTCGCATCGCTCGAGGCCATCGCCCGCGCGTTCGGGTGGGAGGAGGGCACGCCCCTCCCCCGCACGCACCGCGGCCCGCGGGGCCACCGGCACGGTCACGGTTTCCGCGCCCCGTTCGGCCACCACGGCCACGGCGAGCGCGACGGCTTCTACGGGCACGACGACGGCTACGACGTCCGCCACGGCCACAGCCACGGCCACGACGGCCACGCGATGCCGGAGGGGCCGTGCGGTCACGGCCACCCGGGCGAGCGCCGCGCACGTCACGCGTTCGAGCGCGGCTACGACGCCGGGTTCCGCCGCGGTCGCGCCGCCTGACCGCCGCACCACAGGGCGCCTTCCCGTCTGGGAAGGCGCCCTGTCGCGCGCCGGGGCTCTACATCTCGAGGTCGAGGAGCGCCACGGCGTCGTCGGGGGCGCCGACAGCACGGAGGCGTCCGCGCATCGCCGCCGCGGCGAGGGCATAGGGCCGTTCGTCGTCGAGGAGCAGCGAGCGCGAGTTGGCTTCCTCGTTCAGCGCGACGAGTTCGAACGCCAGCACGTCCACGTCGTCGACCGCGATCTCTCCGACCGCGATGGCGTGACGCAGCTGGGCCTCGATGTACCCGTGCCAGTCGGTCAGGGCCGCGCGCACGGCGTCGGTCACCGGCCCGGTCTTGGAGTCGACGTCGGCGGAGGTCGCGGCGAAGAAGCAGCCTCCGGTGAACACGCGGTCCTTCGAATAGAGCAGCGAGTGGCGCAGCAGCGCCGCGAGGCGTCGAACGCCGCGGGGCTCGGCACGGGCGGGCTCGACGATCCGTGCGAGGAAGATCTCCCTGGCGGCTTCGATCGTGGCGAGCTGCAACCCCTCTTTGCTGCGGAAGAGCGTGGCGATGCTGCTCTTGCTCGATCCGGACGCCGCAGCGAGCCGACCGATCGTCAGGCCGTCGAGACCCTCGACCGACGCCAGGTTCGTGGCGCTGTGGAGCACGACGCGGCGGGAGGCATCACCCCGTACCCGTCGGCCGTCCAGGATCGGGCTCTCGGACATCCCCCTAGTATACGAACGATCGTTCGCCTAGTATACGTATGATCGTTCGTATTGTTCCGGCGAAGGAGTCACGATGCCGTCCCTGCCCGTTCTGCTCGCCCGCACCGTCCCCCCGCTCGCCCGCGTCTCGCCACGGCTGGCGGGTGCCGTCGCGCTCCGCCTGTTCTTCACCACCGGCCCGCGCATGCGCGTGCGCCCCGCCGATGCGCCGACCCACAGCGACGCCCGCCGCGGCACCGTCACGGTGCGCGGCATCGAGGTCACCACGTACGAGTGGGGTCGCGGGCCGCGCACCGTGCTGCTCCTGCACGGCTGGCGCGGCCGGGCGTCGCAGTTCGCGCCGCTCGTGCGCGAGCTGGTGGCCGAGGGGTTCCGCGTGCTCGCGTTCGACGGGCCGGCACACGGGTCGTCCGGCGGCCGAGCGACCGACGTGCGCGACTGGGTGACGGTCGCCGAGCGACTGCAGGCCGAGCACGGCCCGTTCGAGGCGCTGGTCGGTCACTCCTTCGGCGCGCTGGGCGCCCTCACCGCCGCCCGCACGACCGTGCCGGTGCCCGCTGTGGCCGTGCTCGCCGGTGCCGCGGCGCCCGAGGCCTTCCTCGCCCAGTTCGCCAGCGACCTGCGCCTCGACGAGCCCACCGCGCAGAACCTCCGCGAGCGGTTCCACCGCCGCCTCGCGATCGACGAGGCCACGGCGGCCGAGCGCTTCGACGCCGGACGACACCCGTTGCCCGACGGCACCGCGCTGCTCGTGGTGCACGACCGCGGCGACCGCCGCCTGCCCGACCGTGACGCCCTGCGCCTGCACGCCGCCCACCCCGGCCGCTCGCGGATGCTGCGCACGGTGGGCCTCGGTCACACGAAGGTGCTCTCGGCCGACCCCACCCTCGACGCGGTCGTGGCTCTCGTCACGGGCGGGCTGCCCGCGGTCGACGCGCTCGGCACCGCGAGCCACCTGGCGGCCTCGCCCGGCCACCCGACGGCGGCGTCCGATCACCGGGCGGGATCGTCCGATCGTTCCGGCGGCACCGGACGCGGTCGGCCGGACGACGCCGCGTCTCGGCCACACCTCTCCTCATCCGCCGCGCACTGACCGCCGCGCACTGACCGCCGCGCCGAGCGTACCCGAGGAGATCCGGCGGCCCGCCCACCCGCCACGCGTCAGGGGCGTGGCATCCGCGGCGCGTCCGCGTGGTCGACGAGGGCGATGTCCTCGCGGAGGATCCGCTGCTGACCCCACTCGCCCAGGGGTTCGAGAGCCGCGCTGAGCGAGGCTCCCGCGTCCGTCAGCGAGTACTCGACGCGCGGCGGAACCTCGGCGAACACCTGTCGGAGCAGGAGCCCGTCCCGCTCCATCTCCCGGAGATGCTGGGTGAGCATCTTCTCGCTCACGCCCGGGAGTGCGCGGCGCAGCTGGGCGAAGCGCATGGTGCCGTGCTCCACCAGCTCCCACAGGATCAGGCCCTTCCACTTTCCGCTCACGACATCCAGCGCCGCGTCGATCCCGCAGACGTAGGGCCCGCATCGCACCGTCTCCGCCATAATCCTCCTCCTTACCAAAAGGTAAGTACCGCAGTAATTAGTGGGTACTTCCCGCAGGAGCGGGAACGGTCTCAGTATGAGGGACGGGATCCACCCGGAGAAGAGCCGAACGAGGACACGATGAACAACGCACCCCTGATCACCGAGGCGCGGGCGGGCGCGAGGGAGTGGTTCGGTCTCGCCGCGCTCGCACTGCCGACGCTGCTCCTGGCGCTCGACATCACGGTGCTGCACCTCGGCGTCCCGCACGTGAGCGAGGATCTGCGGCCGTCAGCGGCGCAGCTCCTGTGGATCATCGACATCTACGGCTTCATGATCGCCGGGTTCCTCGTGACCATGGGCTCCCTCGGCGACCGGATCGGCCGCAGACGACTGCTGCTGATCGGAGCCGCCGCATTCGGCGCCGCCTCGGCCGCGGCGGCTTTCTCCCTCACGCCCGAGATGCTCATCGCGAGCCGCGCGGTCATGGGCATCGCGGGTGCGACCCTCATGCCGTCGACCCTCGCCCTCATCAGCACCATGTTCCGCGACGCGCACCAGCGCGGGCTCGCCATCGGCATCTGGGCCACGATGTTCTCGGCCGGGATCGCACTCGGCCCGATCGTCGGCGGCGCGCTGCTGGAGCACTTCTGGTGGGGATCGGTGTTCCTGCTGGGGCTCCCCGTCATGGCCCTGCTTCTGATCGTCGGCCCCCTGCTCCTCCCGGAGTATCGCGACCGGTCCGCCGGCCGCCCCGACCTCGTCAGCGTCGCCCTCGTCGTCGCCGCCATGGTGTCGCTCACGTTCGGGATCAAGGAGGTCGCGACCCACGGTGTCGGGCTGCTCGCGGCGGCGTCCGCCGTGCTCGGCCTGCTCCTCGGTCTCCTCTTCATCCGCCGACAGAACCGCCTGGTCGATCCGCTGCTCGACCTGCGCCTGTTCGCGAATCCGCTGGTGCGCACCGGCCTGATCGCCATGCTGATCAGCACGCTCGCGATCGGCGGTATCTACCTCTTCCTCACGCAGCACCTGCAGCTCGTGGCGAGTCACCCACCGCTCATCACCGGCCTGCTCCTGCTGCCCGGTGCGGCGGCGCTGATCGCGACCTCGGTGATCGCGCCCATCCTCGCCCGCCGTGTGCCCCGCCTGCTGATCATCGGCATCGCCCTCGCCGCGTCGGCCGCCGGCTTCGTGGTCCTCGCCAGGGCGGCCGGCCTCGGAGACACGACTCTGGTGCTGGTCGGCTTCGCGCTCGCCTACGCCGGGATCGGCCCCGTGACGGCCCTGGCGACCGACCTGGTCGTCGGCTCCGCTCCCGTGGAGCGTGCCGGCTCCGCGTCCGCACTGAGCGAGACGAGCACCGAGGTGGGGGTGTCGCTCGGCATCGCCGTGATGGGCAGCGTCGGGATCGCGATCTACCGCGCGGGGATCCCGGACGGCTCGCCGGCCGACGGCACGGTCGAGGCCCATGAGAGCGCGGCCGAGACGCTCGCGGTGGCGATGACGACGGCCGACGACCTCCCCGCCGTGCAGGGCGACGCGCTCCGCTCGTTCGCGACGGAGGCGTTCGCGGCAGGGTTCGAAGCGGCAGCTTGGCTGGGAGCGGTTCTGCTGGCGGTGGCGAGCGCGACTGCGATCGTGACCCTCCGCCGCGCAGCCCGGGGATGAGTGCGGCGAGCCCGAAGATCCGGCGTCAGACCCGCAGCGGAGTCAGCGCGGGCGCCGCGTCGGCGAGGGTCGGGAACCCGGCATTCACCAGGACCACGAGCGCGACCACGGCGGCGACGAGCAGCAGGAACAGGAACACGAAGATGAGGCCGGCGAGCACGCGGTAGCTGCCGCCCTCCGGCACCTCCGGAGCGAGCGACGGCTGCGACCAGTCGTCGGCCGCCGCAGCGGGCGGCTCCCCCTCGAGGATCGCGGGCGTCGGGCGCTCGCGCTCCGAGCGGCGCGTGGGCGGCGGAGGCGGCGGCAGCACGGCGTTCGCGGGCGGGATGTCGGCGGGCGGCGGGTCGAGCAGGCCGTCCGGGATCGGGGTCTCCGGCGGGGCCGGGGGGATCACGTCGTCGGCCGGGCGGATCGCCGCGGACTCCGTCGGGACGGCCGCACCGGCGGCACCCGGGTCATCCGGGGCCACCGGCTCATCCGAGGCCGCGGGCTCATGAGGCAGCAGGGGCTCGGGCGTCACCGGGCCGTCCGGGGCCACAGGTCCACCCGGGGTTCCGGGCTCCTCCGGGGTCCGCCCGTCGCCGTCGCTCATGTCAGCCTCCGATCGCTCCCACATCGGTCACGCCCACGTCGGTGCGGTGGAAGTTCTGGAACGACCGCGACGCGGTGGGCCCGCGCTGCCCCTGGTACCGGTTGCCGTAGGGGCCGGAGCCGTAGGGGTTCTCGGCGGGCGAGGTGAGCCGGAAGAAGCACAGCTGCCCGATCTTCATCCCCGGCCACAGCTTGATCGGCAGGGTCGCGACGTTCGCCAGCTCCAGCGTCACATGACCCGTGAACCCGGGGTCGATGAACCCGGCCGTGGAGTGCGTGATCAGGCCGAGGCGCCCGAGCGAGGACTTGCCCTCGAGACGCGCGGCGATGTCGTCCGGCAGCGTCACCTGCTCGAACGTCGCCCCGAGCGCGAACTCGCCGGGGTGGAGGATGAACGGCTCGTCCGGATCGACCTCGATGAGCCGGGTGAGCTCGGGCTGATCCACCGACGGGTCGATGAACGGGTACTTGTGGTTGTCGAAGAGGCGGAAGTAGCGGTCCAGGCGCACGTCGATGCTGGACGGCTGGATCATCTCCGGCTCGTGCGGAGCCAGGCCGACACGGCCCGACGCGAGTTCTGCCCTGATGTCGCGATCGCTGAGAAGCACGGCCTCAGCCTAGTCACCGCACGGGTCGCGCCTCACGCGACCTGCGGCATCCGCGTCACAGGGCCGGGGCGCTGCGACGCGAGAGCAGCGGGAGCAGCGCGGCCGCCGTCACGGTCACCGCCGCCGCGACCACCGCCACCGGGAAGCCGTCCGTCACGAGCACGGCCGCGATCGTGCCGAACACCGCGATGCCGAGTCCGCCGCCCAGGGCGAAGCCCACCTCCTGCACCGCCCCGACCTGTCCCGCCTGATCCTCGGTCGTCACCTCGAACAGCGTCGCGGCGGCGAGGGTCCCCGCGATGCCGAACCCGAGCCCGACCAGCACGAGGGGCAGCGCCACGATGCCGGGGTCGAACGCGAGCCACACGAGCCCGAACGCCTGCAGCAGCAGCACCAGCACGGTGAGTGCGTTCGCCGACAGCCAGCGCAGCGCGAGCGGCGCCAGCACCCCGCCGATCGCGATCGCCGCGGCCTGCGGCAGCAGCGCGATGCCCGCCTCGGCGGCACTCTGTCCGCGCGCATCCTGCAGGTGCAGGCTCACCAGGAGCACCGACGCCGACGACGCCCCGCTGCTGACGATGATGCGCACGATCGCCGGACTGAATCCCGGCACCCGGAACAGCGCCAGGTCGAGCAGCGGGAGGGGCAGCCGACGCTGCCGCCGCACGAAGAACACGAGGCTGGCTACCGACACGACCGCGGCCACCGCGGCCGACACGGGAGCGGCCAGCACCTCGTGCAGCGCGAAAACGAGGGCGCCGAGCGCGACGATCGACGACAGGATGCTCGGCACGTCCCACGACGGCGGCTGCGTGCTGCGCGAGTCCGGCACGAGCCACAGGGCGAGCAGGGCGGCGGCCACCGCGAGCGGCACACTGCCCAGCAGCAACCATCGCCAGCCGGGCCCCTCCGCGAGGAGCCCGCCGAGCACGGGTCCGAGGGCGCTGCCCGTGCCGAAGGTGGCGGTCCAGAGCCCGTACGCGAGCACGCGCTCCCTCGCCTGGAAGGTCGCACCGATCGTGGCCACCACACCCGCGACCACGAAGGCCTCCGCAACGCCGAGCAGAGCCCGGATCACGATGAGCAGCAGGCCGCTGGTGGCGACGCCGCCGATGCCGTTGAGCACCGCGAAGCCGACGAGCCCGATCACGACGATGGTCTTGCGCCCGAACGCGTCGCCGATCCGCGCCGCCAGGATCAGCGTCGCCGCGAGCGACAGCGCGTAGACGTCGACGAGCCAGAGACCCTCGGTGTCGGTCAGCGCGAGGTCGTCGCGGATCGCGGGCAGCGCCGTGGACACGCTGCTGATCGCCAGAGCGCCGATGAGCACGCCGAGTAGGAGCGGCACCATCGCCATCCAGAGCCGGAGAGAGGAGCGGACGGGGACGACGACGGGGCTGGTGGTCACGGACTCAGTCTGTAAAGTACAGGCAAGGGCCACAAGTACCGACATTGTCGTCACGTACTTACCGTTTGGATACTGTGGAGGGCGCGATGCGCGAGAAGACGGCCAGGATCGTCCGCGAGTGGACCGAGACCTGCGACGCGGAGGTTTCGATCGCCGTGCTCGGCGGCGCGTGGAAGCCGAGCATCCTGTCGCTGCTCGCCGAGCACGGCGTGCTGCGCTTCGGTGAGCTCGGGCGCCTGCTGCAGGACCCCACGTCGCGCGTGCTCACCCGGCAGCTGCGCGAGCTGGAGGCGGACGGCCTGATCACCCGCACGGTCTACCGCGAGGTCCCGCCCAAGGTGGAGTACCGGCTGAGCGAGCTGGGCACGACCGCGACCCCGCTCGTCGACGCGCTCACGCGGTGGGGCACGATGTACGCGGGGCAGCAGCGCGACACCCCCGCGACGGCGGACGCCACGGCCTGACGCCGCGGTTCACGCTTTGGCCATCGCCCCGGAGACGGGTAGGCTTGCCCTCACCTGCTCTCGGGCGGGTTCGGGGCTGTAGTTCAATGGTAGAACTTCTGCTTCCCAAGCAGACAGCGCGGGTTCGATTCCCGTCAGCCCCTCCATCGGAGAAAACGCCTGTTCATCGGTAAAATATGGGCACTCAGTGGTCGGCGGTGCAAGGGCAAGCCTTCAGCCAGCATCTTGTTCGTCGGCCATGAATGCGGTGGAGTAGGCATCGGTCGCCCGGGTTGCTCTTTCGGTATCTCTTTCGGTATCCTGGCGGAGATGAGCACTACACCGCCGTACCCAAACGCTCCGATCGCCTTAGCAATTGTGGAAATCCGCGGCCCAGAGTCTCCACCACTTACGCGCGCCGATATCCTCTCGCTAAAGAAGGCCGTCCAGCCGAGGCTACCCCTCTTCGCGACCGAGCGAGCTGGCACCCTGTCGATGGAGATCGGGCCCGCTGGCGTTCGACAAGTCAACTCAGGGGAAGAGGAACTCGTTAAGTTCCTGACTCGCAGTAGGCGAACTTCTGCAACCTTCACATCTACATCCACCATTATCGAAACGACCGATTACAAAGGGTGGAGCGACTTCAAGAACGTGGTCGGGCTCGCCCTGACGGCGCGCCAGGACATTGCTCCTATGGATGGGCTTGTACGATTGGGGATTCGCATCATTGATGAAATCCGCGTTCCCGTAGATACCCGCGACGGATGGTCCGATTGGCTCGCTCCGGCACTCCTTGCGCCGTCGGTCCAGTCGGCGGGGCGGAAATTAGTTCTCAAGCAGCAGCAATCTGTCGTTCAATACGCCGGCCTCGATCACGGCGAGACCGTCACAGTGCGCTACGGCGCAATGGACGGACCGCCCGCAGTCACGAGTGCGCCGAACCTAGTCCGCCCAAACGTTCCTAACCCGGGGCCGTTCTTCTTGATCGATACGGACGCCGCCTGGGAGATCACGGATGGAGAGGAAATGCCTCCACTCAATCCCGCGGACGTAGTACACCTCTCGGATAAGCTACACGCGCCGATGAAGGAGATCTTCGAGAGCTTCATCACCGATCGACTAAGGGAGGAAGTCTTCGCATGACGGACCTAATGGTGCCCGGAACCGGCCAGCGAGACGTCTTTGCGGAGCTGCCTCAAACGCGTCGGTCTGCATTCTTCGTGGACAGAACGGACGTGCTCCATCGGCAAGTTCGAGACCTCCATGAGAACTCGGCGTCGCTCCGGCGAGGGGCACTGATGGACGACCTTGAGGCCCGCCAGCAGGAGGCGGCTGCCCGTGATGGTGGGGAGCTGTTAGCAGACCTTGGCAATTCGGGATTAGCTTGGCGCGATGTGGCCAGGCTCGCCGGCGTTACGGTTCCGGCAGTTCAGAAATGGCGGCGAGGCGAGGGAATGAGCGGGGCGCGTCGACTTGCTCTTGCTCGGATCGTGGCCCTGCTCAATATTCTGGGAGAGCATTTCATTAGCGACCCGGCGTCATGGCTGGAGATGCCCGTCAAAGAGGGAGTCGCTGTTTCCAGGCTCGAACTCCTCATCCAGGGCCGGTTCGACCTCGTACTGCTCCTGATAGCCGACGGCACCGCGCCTGCCGTCGAGATTGACCGAGTGCTGGACGAATACGACCCGGACTGGCGCTCGTCTTTGGTAGACGACCAGTTTGAGAGCTTCCTAGCCAGTGACGGGGTCGTCTCGATCCGAGTCGCGCCGCAAGCGTGACCGCGACCGACCTGGAAACGCCGGGGTCCCCGGAGGACCTCTACTTGGCGCGCGGCCACGAAGCCGACGAAGTGCGCGACAGGCCCGTCTTCACTGGTGACCTGATTGGCCTCGGGGACTCGGGCACCGTTTGCGTCTTACAGCACCCATGCGCGTTCCGAAACGGGAGCAGGCTGGCGAATCGGATCCTTGTCGCGGATATCGCAGAGACGAATGACGTCCCTCAAGATTGGTCGACGGGCCATTTCAAGGCCATGTTTCTGCCCGAAGCAGGCGGACCAGGAACGCAAGCAGCGAAAGTCAAGTTCCAAGAAATTCGGATTCTGAGCCCACAGCAACTTTCAGACGGCGTTCGGAAGGCTGTCTTGTCAGCCTATGGAGTGAACCTGCTACTCCAGCGATGGATCTTCCATAATGCGCGGATGGTCGTACCCACCTCACGTCTTGAGACGTCCACAGCTGGACCGTTTGACGAGGCGGACCTCGTAGGGGATTCCGTCCCTGAGTTGATGGAGAAGGGCCTATCCACTTCCGGCGCGCTGGCATGGGTTGAGTCATGGCTCAGCGACCCGCACGGCGGAACCGGCCAGTCCCGCAGAGAAGCGCTTACATCTCGGCAGTCAGCTGGTTCCGTCCGGGCGGAGCTGCGTAGGGCGATCGCCGCACTCGACCGCAGTTAGCTACGTCTACGCACGCAAGGATCCCGTTAGCGTGTCAGTACTAGAGCGACTCAACGTGCTATCAACGATGACTCGATGAGTCATAGACGTGGACTCGCCCGGACTCCGCTGCGGTAACTGACGGCACCTGGTCATTCACAGGGCGATCTGCACAGCTTCCCAAGCAGACAGCGCGGGTTCGATTCCCGTCAGCCCCTCCATCACCTCCGCTCGACCGGCGTCCAGGACCCGACGGCGACCGTCTCCCACACCGTGCCGTCGACGTCGACCCCCACGAGCGCACCGTCGCCGCGCGCGTCGAGGGAGTACACCAGCGGCGCACCCGGGACCGGCTCGAAGCCCGCCCCGTCGCCGGCGTCCTGCAGGAGTCCGGCCTCCGTCGCGGCATACGCCCACGTCTCCGTCACGACGAGGTCGACCGCGTCGAGCGGTTCTCCGCGGCTCCACGTGACGCCCTCGTCTGCGCTGGTCAGCAGTTCGGGGCCGCTCGAGCCGATGCCGTAGAGGGTGCCGTCGGGCCCCGCGGTCAAGACGTGGAAGTCCTCGACGCCGGTGAAGGCGACGGGCTTCCAGGACGCACCGAGGTCGTCGCTGCGGATGATGCCGAGGTTGCCCTCACCGAGCGACGCCGGTGTGGTGGGGCCCGGGTGACCGGAGGCGAACAGCGTCGCACCGTCGACCGTGAAGCCCATCGCGTCGAACGCGTGACCGCCCACCGGTCCCGCGAGCGCACCGTCCGGGGCGACCGTGAAGACGCCGTCGTGCGTCGCGAGGAGCAGATCGTCGCTCCCCGGGGCCTCGGCGATGCCGTGCACGTGCTCGATCACGGGCGGCGCTCCGGCCGGCGGCTCCCCCGGCGCGCAACCCGCCAGCACCGACACGGCTGCGGCGAGCGCGAGCGCGGCCGGCACCGCGCGACCGTGCCTCACTTCTGACCCCGGTAGAGGCCGCGGAGCACCACGACGGCCACGAAGGAGATGGCCGCACCCGCCGCCACAATCAAGCTGGTGAAGAACACCTCCATCGCGTGGATGGTGGCCGCATCGACGAGCGGCTCGGGGCCTGCTCCGTGTCGGGTGATCATGTGCTGTCCTCCTCGCTGGACACGGAGGGGGCGCACAAGAGGGACGACGACCGCACGGTTCCCGCGCTGAGACACCCGACGACCCTCTTGGTCAGTCTTGTCGCTCAGCGGGTACTGCGCCCTCGTCCGCAGACCCGGGTGGCGGGCCTGCGGCCACGGTACCAGGAGTACCCCCGGCGGAAATGCCGGCACGGAGGATTTGACGCCTCCCCGGACGGCAACGTAGGTTACGGGACGGTAACGGTCCTCCCGAAGGGGCCGTGCCCCGAGATCATCTGCTCGCGGAAGGACCACGTCACGACTGCTCTACCCTCCGGACGTTCGCTCGAGAACGCCCCGCTCGACCCCACAGCATCCGCGATCGACCCCCGGCCCCTGCTGCGCCGCGACCGACGTCGCACGTCCGCTCCGACCCCGCCGGAGGAGCCGACCCCCGCGGCGACCGCGACGCCGACTCCGTCCTCGTCCGCCACTCGGGCCGCCATCCGCTCCCGGGCCCTCCGTCCCGAGCCGCAGGGTGCACCGACCGTTGCTGCCGCCGCCGAGCGGACCGTTGCTGCCGCAGCAGAGCCGACCCTCGCCGCAGCCGACGCGCCCGCCTCCCCCGCAGAGACCCCTGCCACCGCCAACGAGCCGACCACCGCCGCCGCCGAGCCGATCGCTACCGCCGAGCCTGCCATCGCCGCCGCCGCCGAGCCGACCGCTACCACCGAGCCTGCCATCGCCGCCGAGCCGACCACCGCCACCGCCACCGCCACCGCCACCGCCACCGCCACCGCCACCGCCGAGCCTGACACGACCGCCGAGCCTGACACGGCCGCCGAGCCGACCACCACCACCACCGCACCGACCGGATCCCGCACCGCCCGCACCCCGCGGATCCCGCGGGTCTCGCGGCGTCCGCGGCGGACGGACCGCCCGCGGGGCCGGGGCGCATCGAAGATCAAGGCGCTCGGTGCCGTCCTCGCCGTCGGCGTCATGGTCACCGGGGCCGCCCTCCCGGTGCTCGCCCCCGGGGGCGACCACGCCGTGGCGACCGTCGCCGGTGCGGCAGCGCTGAAGGACGCCGCCCAGTCGTACACGGCCACCGATGCCATCCGCGCCACCATCTCCGCGCGCGGCTCCTTCGCGGCGACCACGCCGGAGGAGATCAAGGAGACCCACGCCCGCGCGGCCGCAGCCGCGATCGCCGCGGGCATGCCGCTCAGCAGCGCGATGGACATCCCGATCGCCGACCGGGTGGTGATGCCGATGGCCGACGGCTCGTACTCGTTCACCGATGGCTTCGGGGCCGCCCGACCGGGCCGGTCGCATCTGGGTCAGGACTTCGCCGCCGGCATCGGTACCCCCATCAACGCCGCCATGAAGGGCTGCGTCTCGCGCTCCACGGAGAGCTATCAGGGCTACGGCGTCACGATCCAGGTCGAGAGCATCGTGAACGGCCAGGCGGTGAGCACCGTGTACTCGCACATGAAGAACGGCACGCGCGCCGTCGAGGTCGGTGACTGCGTCGAGGCCGGCCAGTACCTCGGCGACGTCGGCTCGACCGGCTACGTGTTCGGCTCGTGCCTGCACTTCGAGGTGCACATCAACACGGTCGCGATCGACCCGCTGCCGTGGCTCAGGGACAACGTGAGCTGACCGCGGCGCGCACGCTCCCGCGGTCCGGCGTCCCTACGATGGGATCATGCCGCCCGTCGACACCCTCGCCCTCGTCGGCGAGGTGCTGTCCTGGATCGGGCTCGGCGTGGGGGTGCCGCTGCTGCTGATCGCCCTGCTCATGCGGCTGGCCGAGGGCCCGTGGCTCCCGGTCGACATCGCGATCATCGAACGCGACGGCGCCACGATCGCCCGGTGGTTCGCGGGCGGCGACTTCCACGAGCGACCACTGCGCCACGGCGAATCCTCGACCGCGGACGACGGCTTCACCACGGGCGTCGTCAGCAGCCACAACCCCGCCAGGGCACGGGTGGGCGAACCGCCGCACGCCCGGCGCGTCGTGCGCACGCTCGGGATCGTGTTCACCGCGGTCGGGGTGCTCGGGCTGATCGGCTCGTTCGTGCCGCTGTTCCTCGGCTGACGCGGGCGCGGTCTATGCCCCGTCGTACCGCTCCCCCACCGGAACGGCCACGGGCAGCACGTTCCCCGGAGGTGCGAGCGGGCAGGCCCACGCCGGGTCGTACGCGCACGAGGGGTTGTACGCGAAGTTGAAGTCGAGCACGATCGTGCCGCGCGCGGCATCCCCGCCCAGGTCGGCACCCTTGATCGTGTCGAGCAGGTAGCGCCCACCGCCGTACGTGCCGCCCGGATGCCCGGCTGATGCATCGCGCACCGGCACGAACAGCCCGCCGCCGTACGAGCGCAGCCGCCACACGTCGAGGGTTCCGGCGTCGGGGACCTCGACCACACCGACGCGCTCGAACGGCACCAGGCCGTCGGTACCCGTCGCGAACTCGAACGCCGCCGGCTCCGCCTCCAGGATCGGCAGTGCGAACCGCCACTGCGGGTCGTACGGCGCGATCGGCAGCCCCTCGAACAGCACCCGATCCTCCGGCAGCAGCGGGGTGGCCGGGTGGTGCAGCATCAGCTCATCGCGTTCGATGCGCCACAGCTCGTGCGCCTCCTCCGGGGAGTCCGCGCGGCGCACGGCCTCGTACAGGGCGAACACCCGCCGCCGCCAGTCGACCACGTCCACCGCCGCACGGGCGCTCGAGCTCGTCATCACCCCAGGCTAGTTCGCGTCGCGCGGGCGGGATCAGGTCTGCGCGGTCAGGCGCCCCGCTCGAGCATGTCGGCGTAGCCGTCCTCGAACGACGGGTAGTCCAGGTGGCCGAGCAGCGAACGCAGCAGAGCGCCGTCGTAGACGAAACCGCTCACGCTGCCGCCGTCGTCGGGAGGCACCGGCAGCCCGAGGCGCGCGGCGAGGAACGCCACGACGGCGCCCAGCGGGGCGGGAGCCGCGTCCACCGCGTGCACGAGCGACGGCGGCTCGGGCATCCGCAGCAGCAGGTCGAGCGTGCGCACGAGGTCGGTCTCATGGATGCGGTTCGTGCGGCGCCGGGGGTTCACGGGTGCCCCCTCACGCACGCGGCGCACCAGGAAGTCGCGCCCCGGACCGTAGATGCCCGCGGGCCGCACGACCACGGCCCCGAAGAGGTCGACCGCAGCGCGCTCACCCTCCCGAAGCCCGCGACCGCGGTCGGTGACCGGCTCCGGGGCGTCGTGCTCGGTGAGCGGGGTCGGGCTGCCCGCACCGTCGAACACCCCGGTGGACGAGACGAAGACCGTGCGGGCGGGCATCGTGGGAAGCGCCGCGGCGAGATGCGCGAGCACGGACGGGTACGCGGAGGCGCCCGTGCCCGGCGGCAGCGTGACCACCACGGCATCGACCGCGGGCAGGGGCTCGGGCAGCGGGGCGGCGAGATCACCCATGACGCCTGTCACCCCCTGGGGCAGGGGCCCGTCGCTGCGGCGGAGGGCGACGACCTCTCCCCCGTCCGCCACCAGCCGCGGGGCGAGCCGCGCGCCGAGCTTGCCGAAACCCACGAGCAGCGTGCGGTGAGGAGGCGGGGCGGTGGTCACCCGTCCAGCCTCCCACGGCGCGGGGGCCGCGGGCGCGGACGTAGGCTGGATCGGTGGCGGAATCGCAGGGGCGGGTGTGGACGGGGGTCCTGCGCGTCGGCCCGCACCGCGGCGACCACCGCGTCGCGATCCGAGCCGCCGTGAGCGTCGCCGTCCCGCTGCTCGTGCTCTGGGCGCTCGGCCGGCTCGACCTCAGCATCTACGCGAGCTTCGGCGCCTTCGCCGCGCTCTACGGCCGCCACGACGGGTTCCGCGACCGCATCCGCATGCAGGCCAGCGCGGGCGGGGTGCTGCTCGCGGCGATGCTGATCGGCACGGCGCTGTCGGTCCTGGCCGCCCCGACGGTCGTCAGCGTGGTCGTGGTCGCGCTCGTCGCCGCCGCCGTCACCCTGCTGGCGTACACGATGCAGTGGCACCCACCAGGACCGCTGTTCACGGTGTTCGCGACCGGGGCGTGCGCGACCATCCCCGCCACCGCGGGCTCGTTCGGCTCCGTGCTGCTGGTGGGCGGGGCGAGCGTGCTGTTCGGCCTGGCCCTCACCGCGCTCGTCGCCGTCGCCACGCGGACCACGGGAGAGGGAGCGCCGAAGGTGCGCCCCACCGTGGGTCCCGTCGCGGTCGAGATGGCGGTCTCGGTCGCCGTCGCCATCGTGGGCGCCGGGATCGCGGGGCTTCTGCTCGGCGGCACGCACTGGTACTGGGCGGCGGTCGGTGCGGTCGCGGCCGTGAGCGGCGCACAGCTCAACGCCCGGATCATCCGCGGCATCCAGCGCCTGGTCGGCACACTGCTCGGGGTGCTCGTCGCCGCCGGGGTGCTGGCGCTCGACCTTCCGCCGATCGCCGTGATCGCCCTGGTCGTGGTGCTGCAGGGAGTCGCGGAGCTGTTCATCGGCCGCAACTACGGCATCGCGATGGTGTTCGTCACCCCGCTCGCGCTGCTGATGGTGCACCTCGCGGCCCCGACCCCGGTCGACGCGCTGTTGACCGACCGCGTGCTCGAGACCCTCATCGGCGTCGCGGTCGGCACCGTGGTCGCCGTGGTGTCCGCCGCGCTGCGCCGCCGCCTCGGCCGCCGCCTCACCCGCCCCTGACCCCTGACACATAGAAGCGCCGCACCCCGAGGGGATGCGGCGCTCCGGTGTCGGTGCCGTCAGGTGCCGGGGTAGGCCCGCAGGCGAGCGGACCCGTCGGGGGCGATCGTCACCGAGCCCCCGAGCACGGCGGATTGGACTTGCCCACCACGTACGGCACGAGCAGGCCATCGAGCCTCAGCGGTGCATACACGGCGTCGCTGTTCTCCTGATCGAGGCACTGGGCTGTGGAATCGTTCCAGTTCCAGTACTCGACCCACGACGCCTGGGGTGAGATGAGCGCACCCTGCTGCGGCACGAACAGGTTGCCGATCGAGAAGCTCGTGCCGTCGGCCGTGTCGGTCACCGTCGAGTTCCACCAGCCGGGGCGTCCGGGGATCTCCGCGACGCGGAAGACATAGGTCCGACCGGTGGTCCACGGACGGAACACCCGGACGGATCGGCCGGGCGCACCGTCGGTGTCGCCGGCCATCACCCCGTGCAGGCTCGGATTGACCTCGGCGTCGGTCGCCCCCCAGAGGGAGAAGAGCCACTGCCTTCCGTTCGTGTTCCCGTAGGTCTGCACGCCGGTGTAGCCGCCCGACGTTCCAGAGATCCCGAACTGGTGGCTCCAGAAGATGTTCGCGGTCATCGTCGGCATCACCCGCAGCAGCGTGCTGAACTCGGCGACTCGACCCGCGGCCGTCGCGCGGGGGTACGCGTAGAGCCCGGGCACTCCGGTTCCGTTCGTGTCGGCCTTCGGGTCCGGGGGCACGTCCACGATCCGGAAGGGCGATGAGAGCGCCCGGTGATGCGCGGCACCGGCGCTGAACGAGCTGGCCGACACCAGGTCGGCCACGAGCACCGTCTGCGCGTTCCATCCCGTCGGGAGGGCGGCGTTGCTCACCCCCGCCACCGAGAACGTCAGGTCCGCCGGCGCTGCGAGGTCGCGCGTGAGGCGGTAGACCGCGTACGCGAACTTCCGCGAGCCGGTGTTCGGGTTGTAGTTCTCCGTGTAGTACTCGTCGGGGTCTCGCACCCAGAGGCCGTCCGAGGTGCTCGCTCCGACGGCCGGGCCGCGGAAGAAGGCGAAGCCCGACGGGAAGATCCCGGCGTCCGCGCCGATGAACAGGCGGGATCCCGCAGGAAGAGAGACCCCGGGCGCCAGCTGCAGACGGAAGCGCGCCTCCAGCAGGTAGTTCTCCGGCCATGTCGGATCGCCGGTATCGCGATCCGACATGGCCGGAGGCGAGTCGAAGCCGACGAACGACACGGTCACTCCATCCGGGACGGAGTCCGCGGCCGCGGAGACCGGTGCGGCGGTGGAGGCGAGCGCCGCCATGGCCACCCAGGCCGCGCTCTTGGCGAAAGTCCGTCTGCTGATTCCTTCGGTTCCCATGCGAGGGTCCCCCTATCTCGGGTCGATCTTCGCCGGTCGCGTTCGACCGGCCCCCGCTCGGCCTCCGCAGGATGCCACGGCGTCAGAGAGCCCACCTGATCGCTCGCTGATTATTCTCCGGACGGTCGCCCCCTGACCCCTGACCCCTGACACACAGAAGCGCCGCACCCCGAGGGGATGCGGCGCTCCGGTGTCACGGTGTCACTCGGCGGCGGCGATCTTCTTCGCGTCGTCGGTGTTGAGCACGCGGAACAGGACCGCGGCGATGATCGCGCCGACGGCCGGGGCCACGATGTAGAGCCACAGCGAGCTCCACGCGAAGTGGCCGCTGACCGAGAGCCCGAGGGCCACGGCGGGGTTGAAGCCGCCGCCCGAGATGGAGCCGACGGTCGCGGCGCCGATGAACACGGTGGCGCCGATCGCGAGGCCGTAGAACGAGTTGCCCGCGGTGTCCTTCGACGTGGCGGAGTTCAGCACGACCCACACGAGGATGAGCGTGAACAGCGCCTCGACCAGGAACGCCGGGCCGACCTCGATCACCATGGCCTTGTCGCCCGCGGGCCAGACGGCGAGCGCGGCGAGGGCGGCGAGCGCGCCACCCACGAACTGGGCGATCAGGTAGGCGATGAAGTCGGCGACGCTGAGGCCGCCGCGGAGGAAGACGCCGAGCGAGACGGCGGGGTTCAGGTGAGCGCCGGAGATGTGGCCCGTGGAGTACACGAGCACCATCAGTGTGAAGCCGATCGCGAGCGGCGTCAGCGGGCTGCCGCTGTTGACGGCCGCGATGATCGCGAGGACGAAGAGGAAGGTGGCGATCGCTTCGGCGATGGCCTTCCGCGGTGTACCGGTCATGAGTGTGCCCTTTTCTGTGGAACCGAAGGCGGCCACCCCGTCCGCTCGGCAATTCGTAGCCGACGACCCGCCTTGCGGCACTGAGGATAGCGGCCGCGGTGCGCCGGGAGGCGGAGCCGCGCGGTCTTTTCTGGGAAAACGCTGGACGGGCGCTGTCGCACCCGAGGACGGTGCAAGGCCGAAGGCTTCGCGCATGCCCCGCACCCCTGTCAAGCCCGTCGCCCGCCGCCGCCCGCACCCCTAGCGTGCGAGCATGACCTCCCAGACTGCGCCCGCGACCGAGGCGCCCACCAAGCTGCGGCGCGCCATCACCGGCCCCCTGCTCTACGCCTTCATCCTCGGCGACGTGCTGGGCGCGGGCATCTACGCGCTCATGGGCGTGCTGTCGGGCAAGGTCGGCGGCCTGCTGTGGGCACCCCTGGTGCTGGCGCTCCTGCTCGCGCTGCTCACGGCGGGCTCCTACGCCGAGCTCGTCACGAAATACCCGCGCGCGGGCGGCGCCGCGGTGTTCGCGGAGCGTGCCTTCCACAGCCCGCTGGTGTCGTTCCTGGTGGGCTTCAGCATGCTCGCGGCCGGGGTGACCAGTGCCGCGGGGCTGGCTATCGCCTTCGCCGGTGATTACCTCAGCACCTTCGTCGACCTGCCGACCATCCCCGTCGCGATCGCGTTCCTCGCACTCGTCGGCCTGCTGAACGCCCGGGGGATCCGCGAGTCGATGGGCGCGAACCTCGTGATGACCGCGATCGAGCTCAGCGGCCTGGTGATCGTGATCGTCGTCGTCGCGATCTTCGTGGGCGGCGGCGGTGGCGACGTGTCGCGCGCGATGGCCGCGCCCGAGGGGTCGAACGTGGCGATCGCCGTGCTCTCCGGAGCCGTGATCGCGTACTACTCGTTCGTCGGGTTCGAGACCTCGGCGAACATGATCGAAGAGGTGAAGGACCCGCGTCGCACGTACCCGCGGGCCCTCTTCGCCGCCCTGATCACCGCCGGCGTCGTGTACGTGCTCGTGGGGCTCGCGAGCGCGATCGCCCTCCCGTCGTCCGAACTGCAGGAGTCCAGCGGCCCGCTGCTCGCCGTGGTGGAGGCCACCGGGGTGAACGTGCCGTCGTGGCTGTTCAGCCTGATCGCCCTCATCGCCGTGGCCAACGGCGCCCTGTTGACCATGATCATGGTCAGCCGCCTCACGTACGGCATGGCCGAGCAGAACCTGTTGCCGTCCGTGCTCGGACGCGTGCTGCCGAAGCGGAAGACCCCGTGGGTCGCGATCCTCACCACGACCCTCGTCGCGATGGGCCTCACGCTCGTCGGCGACCTGGCCACTCTGGCCGAGACCGTGGTGCTGCTGCTGCTCGTCGTGTTCCTCAGCGTGAACGTGTCGGTGCTGGTGCTGCGGCGCGACCGCGTGGAGCACGACCACTTCCGCGTGTGGACCTTCGTGCCGGTGCTGGGCGTCGGGTCGTGCATCCTGCTGCTCACCCAGCAGCGTCCGCAGGTGTGGCTGTTCGGCGCGATCCTGCTCGCGGTGGGCGGGGTGCTGTACGCCGTGGCACGCTGGACGCGTTCCCGTTCGACGACCGACGACCAGAAGGAGCATCATGAGCACGCCTGACCACGACCGCACCGGCGACGACCGCGAGAGCTTCGAGGAGAACCGGCACGACCAGCTCACCTCGGCTCCCGATGCGACCGAGGCCGACGCCGCCCCCCGCATCGACGTGAGCGAGCACGACGGCACTACGCGCGTCGACATCCGCGACGACGCCGAGGTGCGCCCGGGCCCCGGCCCCGGCATGCCCGAGGCCGACGGCGAGGACTGACCCCGCACGCACGAACGCCCGCTCTCCTCCCCCGGGAGCGGGCGTCCGCGTGTGCGCCGCGATCAGAACAGCGTGTAGCCGCCGTCGACCACGAGCACGGTGCCCGACATGAAGCTCGCCGCGTCGGAGGCGAGGAACACGACGGACGGGCTGACCTCGCTCGGCGTGGCGTAGCGCTGCTGAGCCGAGTCCTCGATCCAGAAACGGCGGAAGCGCGGCTCGTCCACCGGCGACATGTCGGTCTTGATGTATCCGGGCGCGACGGCGTTGACCCGGACGCCGGACGGGGCCCACTCGGCCGCGAGCGACTTGGTGAGGTGGTGCACCGCGGCCTTGGAGGCGTTGTACGCCGGCTGGAACTGCGGACGGTTCACGATCTGCGCCGAGATCGAGCCCACGTTCACGATCGACCCGGAGCCGCGGGCGACCATGTGCGCGCCGACGGTCTGCGACATCCGCCACAGGGCCGTGAGGTTCGTGTCGATCACGTGCGACCACTCGTCGTCGGGCACCTCGAGCGCCGGACGGTGGATGCACGCCCCGGCGTTGTTGATGAGGATGTCGAGGCGTCCGCCCGCGGCGTCGATGGCCTCGGCGGCGATGCGGTCGACCGACGCACGGTCGGTCAGGTCGCCCAGCACCACCCAGGCCCGGCGCCCCACGGCCTCGATCTCCGCCGCGGTCTCGCGTGCCGCCGCTTCGTCGCGGCCGTGCACGACCACGTCGGCTCCGGCCTCGGCGAGCGCGCGGGCGAACTCCCGTCCGAGGCCGCGCGTGGCGCCCGTGACGAGGGCGGTGCGGTCGGTGAGGGCGAATGTGTCCATGACGCTCATGCGTCGTCTCCTTCGGTCGGGGTGAGGATCGCGTCGGCCCGGTGGCGGGTCGCGCGGATGAGGTCGGCGTTGGGGCCGTCGACGTGGGTCGCCCAGGCGACGGCGTCGTCGTGGGAGCGGCCGTGGGCCTCGTGACGGGCGACGAGGCGGCGCACGCGCAGTCCGTCGGGCACGTCGAGGTACCAGACCTCGTCGAGCAGCGGGCGCACGCGCTCCCAGCCGCCCGCGTCGTGCAGCAGGTAGTTGCCCTCCACCACGATCACGCGGTCGGAGGGCGAGAGCGGGAGGGCGCCGGCGACCGCGGCGTCGAGGTCGCGGTCGAAGCGCGGGGCGAGCACGGCCTCGCCCGCGCGGAGTCGGGTGAGCAGGGCGGCGAAGCCGTGCACGTCGAAGGTCTCCGGGGCGCCCTTGCGGTCGCGCAGTCCGAGACGGTCGAGGTGCTCGTTGGCGAGGTGGAACCCGTCCATCGGCAGCACCGGCTGCCCCAGGGCGGCGGCGAGCGTGGACTTGCCGGCGCCGGGCGGCCCGACGACGCCGAGCAGGAACGGACGTGCGTCGCGGGAGAGCTCGCGCACCCGGACGGGAGCGTCGGCGGCGGTCAGTGCGCGCATCGGGGTCTTTCGGGGAGGGGACGGGCGGGGGGCACGGGCCGGGGGAACGGGCGGTCGCCCGCTCCCCCGACGCGGTGTCACTGGTCCAGCAGACCGGCCTCCTTGTACAGGTCGATGTACTCCTGCACGTTGTCCTTCGTGATCAGCGGGTTGCCGATGTCGACGTTGACCTCGTCCTCGGCGCCCGTGAGCAGGTCGTGCACGGCCTTGAGGTTCAGCTGCGCCAGCTCGCGGGCGTTCTGCAGCGAGGTCGCCGTCATGGTCCCCGCCTCGATGAGCAGCGTGGCCTCGGGGGTGCCGTCCACGCCGAACGCGAGGATGCCGTCGAAGCCGCTCTTGCCCTTCACGGCCTCGAGCGCACCCGACGCCATGTTGTCGTTCATCGAGATGATCGCGTCGATCTGCGGGTTCGCGAGCGACCAGTCCTCCATGAGGGTCATGGCCTCGTCCTTGTTCCAGTTCGCGATGTCCTCCGCGACGATGTTCACGTCGGTGCGCTTCTCGAAGAACTCCTTCTGCCACGCGTCACGGCGGGCCGTGCTGTGGAAGTTGCCCGCCGGGCCGTTCAGCACCACGACGTTGGCGCCGTCGGGGATCTGCTCGACCGCGAGCTCGGCGACCACGGCGCCCTGCTTGTACGGGTCGGCGTCGACCGAGTTGCCGCCGCTCAGGCCTTCGACGCGCGGGTTCGTGGTGATGGTCACGATGCCCGCGTCGATGGACTGCTGGATGTACGGCAGCTGCGCGTCGGCGTTGTTCGCCTGGATGATGATCGCGTCGAACCGGTTGGCGATCGCGTTCTCGATCATCTTGTTCTCGATCTCGTCGTCGGCCTGGCCGTCGAACACCTCGAGAGTGATGTCGTCGTAGTTGCCGGCTTCCTGCTTCATCTCGTTCGCGAGCCACGCGGCGAACGAATCGGCCTGGGCGCGGGCGATGTACGCGACGCGGTACTCGTCCTTGTCCTCGGAGGCGCCTCCGCCGCCGTTCCCGGCCGGGTTCCCGGTGGTGACGGCGCAGCCGGCGAGGCTGATCGCCGCGGCGGCAGCGGCGCCGAGCGCGATGATCCTGCGGGTAAGACTCTTCATTGTCTTCTCCAGTTTTCTGTGGGTGGGTGAAGCGATGGACGGAGGGGTCAGGACGAGGTCCTGCCGCCTCCCGGATCGGATGCGGACGAGGAGGCTCCGACGGGGAAGGGGTCGCCCTTCGCGTCGGACTTGAGGATGGTGGTCTTCGCCTTGCCGCGCTTGCTGAAGACGTCGTAGGCGACGGCGACGACGATGATGGCGCCCATCACGATCTGCTGGATGTACGAGCCGATCCCGATGAGGTTCATGATGTTGCCGAGGATGCCGACGATCAGCGCGCCCGCGAGGGTGCCCATGACCGTGCCGACGCCGCCCGAGAAGCTGGTGCCGCCGATGATCGGGGCGGTGATGGCCTGCAGCTCGTAGCCGACGCCCGCGTTGGGGAGCCCGGCGTTGACGCGCGACATGAAGATCACGCCCGCGATGCCGACCAGGGCGCCGTTGACGAGGAACGCCTGGTACTTCACCCGCTCGACCGAGATGCCGGCAGCGCGAGCCGCCTCCTCGTTGCCGCCGACCGCGTAGACGGAGCGGCCGTAGCGGGTCTGGTTCATCAGGTACCAGATCACGATGGTGACGCCGATGAGCACCAGCACCGGGATGGGCAGCCAGCCGAGGTTGCCCTGGCCGATGAGGATGAAGTCGCCCAGCTGCAGCACGTTCTGCCCCTGCGTGAGTTCGAGCACCGCGCCGCGCGCCATCAGCATCATGCCGAGGGTCACGATGAACGCGGGGGTCTTCAGCGTCGCCACGAGGAACGCGTTGACGAGGTTGCAGAGCATGCCGATGAGGATGCCGGCGAGGATCGCGAGCAGCAGGTTGCCCGTCGACTTGTAGACCAGCACCGACACGACGCCCGCGAACGCCATGACGGCACCGGCCGACAGGTCGATCATGCCGCCGATGATGAGCGTCATCGCGCCGAACGCGAGGATCGTGATCACGGCGACCTGGCGGAGCACGTTGAAGATGTTGTCGGAGCTCAGGAAGTTCGGGCTCAGGAAGCTCGCCGCGACGATCACCACCAGCAGGATGATGTAGATCGAGAAGCGGTTCACCTCGAGTCTCTTCAGGTTCTGGAGCATTGTCATGCCACCTCGATTTCATTCATGGCGTAGGTGAGGATGGTTTCCTGCGAGAACTGATCGGGCGTCAGCTCCGCGGTGAGGCGTCCGGCCGACATCACGTAGATGCGGTCGCACATCCCGATGAGCTCGGGCAGCTCGGAGGAGATCATGAGGATGCCGCGGCCCTGGCGGGCGAGCTCGGTCATGATCTTGTAGATCTCGAACTTCGCGCCGACGTCGATGCCGCGGGTGGGCTCGTCGAGCAGCAGCACCTTCGGGTCGGCGATCAGCCAGCGGGCGAGGAGCACCTTCTGCTGGTTGCCGCCGCTGAGGTTCGCGATGCGCGTCTGCAGGCTGGGCGCCTTGACGTTCATCTTCTGGAAGTACTCGGTGACGAGCTTCTCCTCCTCGCGGCGCCGCGCGAAGCCCCCGCGGATGACCTTGCGCAGGCTCGCCAGCGTGGCGTTCTTCATGATGCTCAGCTGCGGGACGATGCCGACCAGGCGGCGGTCCTCCGAGAGCATCGCGACGCCGGCCTTGATCGCGTGGGTGGGGTTCTTGATCTTCACGGTCTTCGTGTCGACCTCGATCTCGCCCGCGTCGAGCTTGTCGAGCCCGAACACCGCACGGATGACCTCGCTGCGTCCGGCGCCGATGAGCCCCGCGAGCCCGACGATCTCGCCCGCGCGGATGTGCAGGTCGATGTCCTCGAACATGTGCGCGGCGGAGAGCCCGGTGGCGCGGAACACGGTGTCGCCGATCTCGACCCGCTCCTTGGGGTAGGACTGGTGGTCGAGGTCGCGGCCCACCATCTGCGCGATCACCTGACTGGAGGTGATGTCCGCGGCGGGCTGCGAGCTGACGACGGTGCCGTCGCGCAGCACGCTGATGTCGTCGGCGAGCTCGAAGACCTCGTCCATCTTGTGCGAGATGTAGATGATCGACTTGCCCTGGGCGCGCAGGTCGCGGATCTTCGCGAACAGCGACTCGACCTCCTTGTGCGCGATGGCCGAGGTCGGCTCGTCCATGATCAGCACGTCGGCGCTGTGGTAGACCGCGCGCAGGATCTCCAGGGTCTGGATCTCCGACACGGTGAGGGTGCCCAGGCGCCGGTTGATCGAGAACTCCAGGCCCTCCTCGGCGAGGATGCGGCGGGCCTCGCTGCGGATGAACCGCCAGTCGACCTTGCCGTACTTCATCGGCAGCCGGCCGAGGAAGAAGCTCTCCGCGATCGTCATGCCCGGCACGTAGTTGAGCTCCTGCGAGATCATCGCGATGCCGCGGGCGCGGGCGTCGATGGGGTTCTTGATCCGCACCTCCTCGCCGCGCACCCGGATCGTCCCGGCGTCGGGCTGGTAGATGCCGTTGATGATCTTCATGAGCGTCGACTTGCCGGCGCCGTTCTCGCCGCACAGGGCGTGCACGGTGCCGGGGCGCACGTCGAAGGAGACGTCGTCGAGGGCCTTCACCCCGGGGAACGACTTCGACACCCCCTCGACCGACAGCAGCGTCTCGCTCATGACGCCGCCTTGACCGACGGCTCGTCCACGCGCCGGGTGCGGGGCAGGACGATGCGCTTGAGCGAGTCGATCGACCCCTCGCCCGACAGCGCCTCCTCGACCTGCTCGATGCCGTACACGTGGGTGACGAGCGAGTCGAGCTCGACCTGGCCGGACTCGAGCAGGGCGCGGGCGATGGGCCAGGTGCCTGTGTAGCGGAAGATGCCGGTGACGTTGAGCTCGCGCATCGCGACCTCGGGCACCGAGAGCGGGAACTCGTCGGCGCTGCCCACCAGCACCACGGTGCCGCCCGCGCGGGTGGAGCGGATGCCGTTGACGATCGCGGGGGTGGCGCCCGAGGCGTCGATGAAGACGTTCGCCGCCAGTTCGACTGTGGACTCCGCGGCGGGGTCGACCACGCGGGCGCCGTAGGAGGCGGCGAGCTCGCGGCGGGCCGGGTTGATGTCGGCGACCACGACGTCGACCGCGCCGAACGCCTTCGCGACCTGCGCGGCGATGATGCCGATGGGGCCGCCGCCGGCGATCAGCACGGTGTCGCCCACCTTGATGCCGCCCTTCTGCGCGGCGGCGATGCCGACCGACAGCGGCTCCATGAGCGCGGCGGCGTTGTCGCTGATGGCGTCGGGCACCTCGTAGGCGAAGTCGTCCTGGATCAGCACGTAGTCGCAGAATGCGCCGTCGATCGGCGGGGTGGCGTAGAACTCCATCTGCGGGCAGAGGTTGTAGTCGCCGGCGCGGCAGAAGTCGCACCGGCGGCACGGGCGCTGCGGCTCGATGGCGACGCGCTGCCCGACGCGGGCGGGGTCGACGTCGGCGCCGACCGCGACGATCCGGCCGCTCACCTCGTGGCCGAGGATCAGCGGGCTCTCGACGACGTAGGGTCCGATGCGTCCGTGCTCGTAGTAGTGCACGTCGGATCCGCAGACGCCGACGCTCGCGACCTCCACGAGCACCTCGTCTGCGGCGGGCGTGGGGACGGGGCGCTCCTCGAGCACCAGGTCCTTCACCCCCCGCAGCACGCTGGCGGTCATCGTGGACGGGATCTCAGACATGAGTGTCCTCTCTCTCGGGGGAAAGCGGGTGGGCCGCGGCCGGCTCGGCCTGCAGGTCGGCGAGGTGCAGGTAGCGGTCCCACACGTCGCTGCGGTCGGCGGCGGGCTCGGTCACCGAGGTGGTGGCGGGGCGCCAGGCCGCGGTCACGGCGGCGACCGTCTCGCCGCGGTGCACGGCGGCGGCCTGGATGGCGGCGCCGCGTGCGGTGCCCTCCGGCGCGTCGACGGTGTGCACGGGGCGCTGCGTGAGGTCGGCGATCACCTGCCGGTAGGCGAGCGAGCGGGCGCCGCCGCCGATCGCGATGGTGTGGCCCGTGGTGGGGATGCCGAGCGCCGCGAGGGCCCGCTCCCCGCGGACGAGTCCGAGCGCGACGCCCTCGAACGCGGCGAGGGCGAGCTGCTCGCGTCCGGTCGCGGTGGTGATTCCGGCGAGCATGCCCCGGGCGGACGGGAGCCGGGGCGAGCGCTCCCCGTCGAGGTAGGCGGCCAGCACGGGTCGTTCCGGGTCGAGCGGGGCGGCGAGGGCGAGGTCGGTGAGCTCGCGGTGGTCGACGCCGAGCAGCCGCGCGATCGTGTCGGTCACCTTGGTGGCGTTGAGCGTGCAGACGAGCGGCAGGTAGCCGCCGGTCACGTTGGCGACACCGTCGACGGCCCCGGTCACGTCGGCGACCGGGTCGGGCGTGGTCGCGAACACGACGCCCGAGGTGCCGAGGCTGTACGCCACGTCGCCCTCGCCGAGCCCGATGCCCTGGGCGGCGAGGTGCTGGTCGCCGCCACCCGCGCTGACCTGCGCGTCGCGGTCGATGCCGAGCGCGTCGGCCGCGGCGGGGAGGATGCGCCCGGCGGCCTCGTCGGGTCCGAGCACCTCGGGCAGCAGCGGCGCCCAGTCGCGCTCGCCCACCGCCTCGTCGAGGATGTCGGTGCGCCAGCGTCGCGTCGCGGCGGAGTAGTAGCCGGTGCCCGAGGCGTCGGAGCGGTCGGTCACGCGGCGCCCGGTGAGGCGGTACGTCAGCCAGTCGTGCGGCACGGAGAGGTGACGCGCGCGGGCGAGGGTCTCCGGCTCGGTCTCGGCCAGCAGCGCGAGCTTCGACACGGTGATGGCCGCCGACGGCACGATCCCGATCTGCTGCGCCCACCAGGCGGCGGGGTGACGCGCGAGCAACGCCGCGGCCTGCGGGGCGGAGGTGGTGTCGTTCCACAGTCGCGCGGGGCGCAGGACGCGTCCGTCGGCATCCGACACGACGAGGCCGTGGCACTGCGCACCGACGCCGACCGCGACGATCCGCACGTCGGCGCCGCGGCGGGCCTCGGCCATCGCGGCGACCAGGGCCGCCCACCACGCCTCGGGGTCCTGCTCGCTGACGGGCGGGTGGGTCACGGGGTGGGGGGCGCGCCCGGTGGCGACGAGCGCCCCGGTGGCGGCGTCGCGCAGCTCGACCGTGCACGACTGGGTGGAGCTGTCGACTCCGGCGACCACGTCGATCATCGCGCGACCTCCTCGAACGGCGGAACGGCGAGGCGGGAGGGGTCGGCGGGGAGGTCTTCGAGGCGTCCGACGGCGCCCGCGGGGTGCGTGGTCATGAACTCCGCCCACGTGTAGCCGCGACCGCGCATGAGCACCTCGGCGAGCGCGTCGCCCCACGCGGACTGCGCGATCGTGATGCCGGTGGCCACGATGCCGCCGATGTCGGCCGAGGGGTGCACGGCCACGGCGACGCTGTGGTCGGCGAGCCGCGCGAGGGGTGTGTCGTGGCTGCGGGTGAGGGCGATCACGCGGGCGCCGCGGCCGCGGGCGATGCGGGCGAGCTGCACGACCTCGTCGGAGGCGCCGCCGTTGGAGATCAGCAGCACGAGGTCGTCGGCGGTGATGGCGCCGGAGGCCCCGTGCAGCCCGTCCATCGGGGAGAACGGCAGCGACGGCGTGCCGGTGACGGACAGGATGTGCGCCATGCGCCGGGCGACCGTGCCGGAGGTGCCCGAGCCGCCGATGAACAGCTTGCCCGTGGCGGACAGGATCATCGAGGCCGCGGTGACCAGGGTGCCGTCGATCGTGTCGATCAGTGCGCGCACGGCCTCGGCCTCGGCCTGGAGCCGCCCGCGCGCTACCGCCAGGATGTCGTCATCGACGTTCAACACGTTCTCCCTCGATCGCGCCTCGCACATGCTGCGCTCATCTGTGATGCTTGGATGTACGTTTGAGCATAGGAACCGTCGCGAGCCGGAGGAAAGGCAGCCGTCACATATGTCACAGTTTCGTGATTTCAACGCTCAAATGAGCGATGCGACGAAGAGCGTGGATCAGGATCGCGCCCTCATGGCGGCCGTCGCCCGGGCGCACTACCTGGAGGACCGCTCCCGCGTCGACATCTCCGACGCCCTCGGCATCTCGCGCTTCAAGGTCGCCCGCCTGCTCAGCCGCGCCAAGGAGGAGGGCATCGTCACGATCGAGATCCACGACTGGGGTCTCCCCGACGTGGAGCTGAGCCAGCGCCTGCAGGACAAGCTCGGCCTGGAGCGCTGCCTCGTCGTGCGCTCGCACGGAGACGACGATGACGTGCGCCGCCAGATCGGCGCCGCCGCCGCCCGCGCGCTCAGCGAGACGCTGCAGGAGGACGAGGTGCTCGGCGTCACCTGGGGTCGCACGCTCACCGCCACCGCGAGCCAGTTCGCGCACCTGCCGCGCCTGTCGATCGTGCAGCTCACCGGCGTCGTGGCGGGCGACCTCGCCTCCTCCCCGATCGAGGTGGTGCGACAGACCTCGCGTCGCGCGGGAGGCGCGGTGTACCCGATCTTCTCGCCGCTCATCGTGGACGACCGCGAGACCGCGATGAGCCTGCGCCGGCACCCCGACATCCGCTCGGCGATCGACCTGTTCCCCTCGGTCACCACGGCGCTGCTGTCGGTCGGAGCATGGGACCCGCCCGTGTCGCAGGTGCGCGACGTGCTGCCCATCGACGACCTCGCCAACGCGCTCAGCAAGGGGTGCGTCGCCGACATCGCCGGCATCCTCATCCGCAGCGACGGGACCCCCGTCGACACGGAGTTCCAGGACCGCTGCATCAACATCTCGTACGAGCAGCTCCAGAAAGTGCCGCGCGTGGTCGCCGTCGCGGGAGGAGCAGCGAAGGCCGACGCGATCCGCACCGTGTCGCGGGTGGGACTGATCAGCGAACTGTTCACCGACCACGCCCTCGCCCAGGCCGTGCTGGCGGACGACGAGTGATGCGGATCGCCGGGTCGCTGTGGTCCGTGGCCCCGGACGACCGCCTCGACACCGCACTGCGACTGCGCGACGCGGGCCTGGGCCGGCTGCACTGGGACACCACCGACGGGCGGTTCGCCGCGGCCGGGGGCTTCACTCCGGACGACGCCGCCGCGCTGGCCGCGCAGACGGGCATGACGGCCGAGGCGCACGTGATGGCGCACCGCTCCGCGCGCGAGGTCGACGCGTGGGCCGACTTCTGCGACCTCGTGATCGTGCACGTCGAGAGCGACGACTGGAAGGATGCGGTCGCGCGGATCGAACGCCGGGGCGTGCGCGCCGGGCTCGCCGTCTCCCCACAGACGCCCGCGACGGCCGTGCCGCTCGACCTGCCCGTGCTGTGCATGTCGATCGTGCCGGGGCAGGCCGGGAGCACGTTCGACGAGCGGGTGCTGGCGAAGCTCTCGGCCCTCCGCGATGCCGCGCCCGCACGACCCCTGGGCGTGGACGGCGGCGTGCGCCGTGAGCACGCGGAGGCCCTGTCCGCGGCCGGCGCCGACTGGGCCGTGGTGGGCACCGACCTCGTGTTCGACGGCACCGCGGCGTGGTCCGACCTGCTGCGGCCCGCCGCCGAGGCCTGAGCCGCGCGGATCAGGCCGCGGGCGGCAGCTCGTGCCCGAGCGTGCGAGCGGCCTGACGCGCCATGCCCCACGCGACGAACTCACCCGCGGGCGGTGCCGTCATCGGGATGTCGAGGATGAGCGGCGCGATCTCCCTGACCGCCGCCGACCGGGCGCCCCCGCCGATCAGGATGCCCCGCGCCGTCGGCACCCCGAGCGCGCGGATCGCGTCGAGGCCGTAGCGCAGGCCGCCCAGCACGCCCTCGAACGCGGAACGCGCCAGGTTCTCGCGCGTGGTGGCCGCGAGGGTCATGCCGAACAGGGTGCCCGTGGCGTCGGGCAGGTTCGGCGTGCGCTCCCCCTCGAAGTACGGCTCCAGCACCAGTCCCCCGGCACCCGGGTCGGCGGCGAGCGCGAGCCGCCCGAGCTCCTCGTGGTCCACCGCGAGCAGCGTGGCCAGCGTGTCGAGCACGCGTGCCGCGTTCACGGTCGCGACGAGAGGCAGGTGGCCCCCGGCCGCGTCGGCGAAGCCCGCGACCATGCCCGACGGGTCGATCGTGCGGTGGGCACTCGTGGCGAACACCGTGCCGCTCGTGCCGATCGACACCACCACGTCGCCCACGCCCGCGCCGAGCCCCAGCGCCGCACCGGCGTTGTCGCCCGACCCCGGGCCGACGCGGCGCCCGTCCGCATCGGTCACGGCCGCGTCGTGCGCGAGCACACGGGGCAGGATCGCGTCGCGGCCGAGCGCGGCGCCGAACAGTTCGCGGTCGTAACCCGCGTCCGTCCAGTACCCGGTGCCCGAGGCCTCGGAGCGGTCGGTGATCAGCTCGTCGAGGTCGGCTCCGCGCGGCGCGTCCGGTCCGAAGCCGCGCAACCGCCAGGTGAGCCAGTCGTGGGGCAGGGCGACCGCTCGCACCTGCGCGGCGTGCTCCGGCTCGTGCTCGCACAGCCACCGCACCTTGGTGAGCGTGAACGACGGCACGGGCACCAGGCCCGTGCGCTCGGCGAGGGCGGCGGCGCCGTGCTCCGCGATCAGGGCGGCCGCCGCGTCTGCGGAGCGCAGGTCGTTCCACAGCAGGGCCGGTCGCACGACCCGTCCCCGGCCGTCGAGCGCGACCATGCCGTGCTGCTGCCCGCTGATCGCCCAGGCCCGCACGTCGTCGAACCCGCCCGCCGCGGCGATCGCGGCCTGCAGCGCCCGCCACCACTCCTCCGGGTCGACCTCGGTGCCCGGCGGGTGCGGTGCACGCCCCTCGCGGATCACCCGACCGGAGAGGGCGTCGGCGATGACGACCTTGCAGGACTGGGTCGAGGAGTCGATTCCCGCCACGAGTTCCATCCTGCGATCATCCCACGGCGTCAGAGCCATCCCTTGTTCTTGAACGCCGCGTAGAGTCCGAGGCCCATCGCGACCATGAGCGCGAGCGCCATCGGATAGCCGAGCAGCCAGTGCAGCTCGGGCATGTGGTCGAAGTTCATGCCGTAGATCGTGCCGACCAGGGTCGGGGCGAACAGGATCGCCGCCCAGCCGGAGATCTTCTTCACCTCTTCGTTCTGCCGGATGCTGAGCTCGGTCATGCGCCGCATCTCCTCGTTCTGGCGGCGCGCGACGATGGTCGACTCGACCGTGAGCGCGTTGTCGAGCACGGTGCGGAACGTGGTCGCCCTGTCGCTCACGCGCAGGGTGTGGTCGAGCACGTCGCGCAGGTACCGCTGCAGCTCTTCGCTCACCCGGTCCTTGTCGGAACCGCGCAGGAGCGCCTCGAGCATGCCGACGAGCGGCTGGGTGGCGCGCTGGAAGTCGATCACCTCGCGGCCCAGGTCGTAGATGCGCTGCGTGGCGTCCACATCCTCCTCGAAGAGCTGGCTCTCGATCTCGTCGATGTCGTTCTCGAGGCCGGCGAGCACGGGGGCGTACTCGTCGACCACCTCGTCGAGGATCGCGTACAGCACGGCCTCCGGCCCGTGGGAGAGCAGTGCAGGGTCGGCCTCGAGGCGGCGGCGCACCCGCGCCAGATCCGGGGCCTCCGCGTGGCGGATGGTCACCACGAAGTCCGGCCCGACGAGCACGTGCACCTCGCCGAACTCGACCTCCTCCAGGTCGTCGAGGTAGCGGGCGGGTCGCAGCACCATGAACAGCACGTCACCGTAGCGCTCGAGCTTGGAGCGCTGGTGGCCGGACAGCGCGTCCTCCACCACGAGCTCGTGGAGGGCGAACTCGTCGGCCACGGCGCGGATCTCCTCCGGACTCGGCCGGTACAGCCCGATCCAGCTCATGCCGCGTCGCTCGCGCATGCGCTCGAACGTCTCGCTGAGGGTCCGCGGGTTCTCCGTGCGGACGCCGTCCACGTAGATCGCGTTGTCGACGATCGCCACGACGACCCCTTCCGATCAGCCGGTGCTCACTCCTCCGCGGGCGCGACGCACGGGAGCGCGGCGTCCGTGGTGGCCTGGTGGTACTGCTCCGCGGTGAACGGCAGCCCGAAGTCGGGGGCGGTCTGCCCGGACGCGGCGGGGGCCTTCGACGCGATGGCCGCGAGCTCCCACGACAGCTGCTGGGCGAACAGCGCCCCGGCGGTGGAGTCGTTCAGCACCACGGCGACCGTGAACCCGGTGGCCGGGTCGGAGTAGGCGGCGGTCGCATAGCCGGGGGTCCAGCCGTGCTGGCCGACCATCGAGCCGACGAGGTAGGCACCGCCGGTGGCCTGGAACCACGACGCGGCCGTGTCGGACACGGGCAGCGGCGAGCCGAAGCGCGCGGGCTCTTCCTTCGTGCGCAGCGCCTGCGCGGCCTCCGCCTGGGCGTAGCGGCCGAGGTCGGTGATGGTCGACACGACGCCGGAGTCGGTGAAGCCGGAGCTCGACGAGAGGGTGGTGATGTCGACCGGGGCCGCGCAGTTGAAGCCGCCCTCGACAGCCGACATGTAGTGGCCGTTCATGGCGGGCTCGGGCACCGGCGGGGCGGCCTGCGGCGTGGGCAGCTCGGTCTGCGTGAGGCCGAGGGGCTCGGTGACGTACTCCGCGATGAGCTCGCGCGCGGTCATGCCGGTGGCGCGCTCGAGCGCGAGGCCGAGCAGCAGGTAGCCCGCGTCGGAGTCGCGGAAGGTCGTGTGCGGGGCCACCCTGGCGCGGCCGAGGCCGTAGCCGGCGAGCTCGAGCGGAGCCCACACGCGCTCAGGGGTATTGATCCAGGCGGCCTTGGCGGTCTCCTCGGACGACCCGGCGCCGCTCGTGCCGTTGCAGAGGTCGAGCAGGGTCACGTCGGTCATGTCCGCGACGCCGGAGACGTAGGTGGGCACCTTCGCGTCGAGCTCCACGGTGCCCTCGTCGGCGAGCGCGTACAGCACGTCGCACGTCATGAGGCGCGTGACGTCGGCGATGCGGAACGACATGTCCGTCGTCAGCTCGGCTCCGCCCTCCTTGTCCTGCGTGCCGGCCGCCGCGACCCAGCTGCCGCTCCACGGCACCCAGACGCCGACGATGGCTCCGGACGCACCCGACGCGGTGAGCGCGTTGTCGACCGCGGTCTGCATCGCCGCGACGGTGTCGTCGGGCAGGGAGGCGTCGACCTGGTCGGGCGGCGTGTAGCTGAAGGAGTCCTCGGACGAACAACCGGTGAGGACGAGCCCGAGCACGACGGCCGTGGCCGCTGCGGCGCGCCACCGGCGCGACGAGAGAAGCTGCATGTGAAGGAACCCCCGAGGACGTATCCCCCGAGTCTAGAGCGAGGATGCTGGAAGTCCGCCTCGCGGGACCGCGCCGATCGCGGCCCGTAGGGTGTGAGGGTGCCCCACAACTTCGCTCCCGACGTGATCGCCGCCGTGCTCCGCCACATGAACGGCGACCACACCGACGACAACCTGCTGATCGCCCGCGCCTTCGCCGAGCCCGCCGACCAGGAGCCGACGGCGTCCGTCATGACCGGCTTCGACGGCGAGGCCGGCGTGTGGGAGGTCACCCGCGGCGGCTCCACCTCGACGCTGCGCGTGCCGTGGCCCGGCGGTCCGATCACGGAGCGCCCCGAGGTGCGACGCGAGGTCGTGGCGCTGTACGACGCGGCGTGTGCGCGCCTGGGCGTCGAGCCGCGGCCGCACGACTGACTCCGCACCGACTCGGACTTCCGTCCAAGGTTAGGCTGCCCTTACACTGGGGCCATGCCCGAGATCCTCTCCTTCTCCGCCGCCCTCCGCGAGCGCTCCTCCGGGTCGCACTCGCGCAGCGAGACGGCCGGCTTCATGTCCGACCTGCTCAAGGGCGAGGGCTCCCGCGAGGACTACATCGCGCTCGTCGCGCAGCACTACTTCATCTACGAGGCGCTCGAGAGCGCGGGCGACCGCATGCGCACCGACCCCGTCGCCTCCGTGTTCCTCAGCGACAAGCTCACCCGCCTCCCCGCGCTCGAGGCCGACCTCGAGTTCCTGCTCGGCGCGGACTGGCGCGACCGGATCACGCCGCTGCCCACCACGCAGCGCTACGTGGAGCGCATCCGCCAGGTGGGCGCGACCTGGGCCGGGGGCTTCGTCGCCCACCACTACACGCGCTACCTCGGCGACCTCTCCGGCGGCATCTTCATCGGCCGCGTCATGTCCCGCCGCTTCGGCTTCGAGACCAACGGCGTCGGCTTCTACCTGTTCGACGACATCGCCGACCCGTCCGCCTTCAAGGACGTGTACCGCGAACAGCTCGACGCCGCCCCGTGGGACGAGGCGGAGCGCGAGCGCGTGATCGACGAGGTGCTGCTCGCCTACCGGTTCAACACGGAGCTGTTCGAAGACCTCGACCGCGCCCGCGCCGCCGCCTGAGCGCCCTCACCGGTCCCTGAGCGAGCGCCCGCGAGACGAAGGGCGTCCACCGCGGTTCAGCCCGTGGGAAGCTCCGGCGTCGACGCCGCCAGCCACGCGTCGCGCATGAAGCGCCGCACGTCCTCGTCGACCCGGATGTCGCTCGGCCGCAACGGTCGCGACAGGTACAGCCCGTCGAGCGAGGTCAGACGGCTCAGCGCCACATAGGTCTGCCCCGGCGCGAACGCCCCGGAGCCGAGGTCGATGATCGCGCGGTCATAGGTCTTGCCCTGCGACTTGTGGATGGTCACGGCCCACGCGAGCCGCAGCGGGAACTGCGTGAACTCCGCCACCACGTCGCGGGACAGCTTCTTCGTGTTCGGGTCGTAGGCGTAGCGGAACCGTTCCCACACGGCCGGCTCGACCTCCACCTCCTCGCCGTCGATCTCCACCCGCACGGCCCCGCCGAGAATGCGGGTGACGGTGCCGATGGTGCCGTTGACCCAGCGCGGCGGCTCGCCCGACATGGCGGTGTCGTTGCGGAGGAACATCACCTGCGCGCCGACCTTGAGCTTGAGCTCCGACTCGGCAGGCAGGGCGGCCTCGCCGCGTCCGAAGTCGCCGTTGATCTCGGCGCGCGCGGTCTGCTCCTTGCCGGGGAGGGCGGCGAGGTGACGGCCGTTGATGCCGTTCACGATGTCGTTGCGCGTCGCGAGGGTGATCATCGGCACCTCGCCCGGCTCGGGGTCGGGCGGCGTGCGGGCACCCTGCGCGTTCAGCACCCCGGCGATCTCCGCGGTCACCCGGCCGTAGCGCACGGCGTTGAGCATCGCCTTGAACCCGTCGTCGGACTGCCGGTGGATCTGCACCAGCTCCCGCACGTGCAGCTCGGCCCTGGTGTCGACCTGGAACAGGCCCTCCTGGTCGGAGAGCCCGGAGCCGCCCGACCACACCTTCGCGTCGAAGAACCAGAAGGAGCGGTAGTGGTCCTTCACGTAGCGGGCCTCGTCGCCGCGCGGCGGGACCGGCGCGAGCTGGTACGGGTCGCCGAACATCACCACCTGCACACCGCCGAACGGTTCGCCCCTGCGCCCGCGGGCCTGCCGCAGCGAGCGGTCGATCGCGTCCATGAGGTCGGCGTTGACCATCGAGATCTCGTCGATCACGAGGGTCTCGATCGCGTTCAGGATGCGCCGGGTGGCATCGTTCTGGTCGATGTCCGCGTCGCCGATCAGCCCGATCGGGAGCCGGAACAGCGAGTGGATCGTCTGCCCCTCGACGTTCAGCGCGGCGACGCCGGTGGGCGCGCAGATCGCGATCTGCTTCTTCGTGTTCCAGGCGAAGTGCTGCAGGAGCGTCGACTTGCCGGTGCCGGCGCGGCCGGTGATGAACACGTGCTCCCCGGTGTCCTCGATGAGGCGGAACAGCTCCTGCTGCTCCTCGGACAGGGCGGGAAGGGACACGGTTCTCTCAGGGCTGCAGGGGCGGACGGGGGCGCCCACCCATGCTACGTCGCGCCGGGAGCCGCGGGGCGCCGACGCTCGGCGTCCCCCCAGGACTCCCTCCTAGACTGACGCCATGGAGCGGGCCGGGAGGAGCACGCCCCGGCGTGCGCGCCTGGGCGTGGATCTGACCATGCTCGCCGTCGTCGGCGTGATGCTGTTCGCCGCGATCGGGGCGGGCGGCGCGACCCTCTACCAGCAGTTCTACGGCCCCTCGGCGTTCGTGGTCCGCTACCTCGACCTGCTCGCATCCGGCCGCGCGGCCGATGCGCTCCGGGTGCCCGGTGTCGCCATCGACCGCGAGACGCTCGAGAAGGCCGGCATCGACCCCCGCGCCTCGGAGGCGATGCTGCGGCGCTCCGCGCTCGGCCCCCTCACCGACATCGAGGTGAAGTCCGAACGGCCCTCCGGCGACGGCACTGCCGTCACCGTCGGCTACACGGCCGGTGGCCATCACGGCACCACGACCTTCCAGGTGCAGCAGGACGGCTGGGCCGGCGTCACCCCCGACTGGCGGTTCACGACGAGCCCTCTCGCGGTGGTCCAGCTCACCGTGCGCGGCTCCGACCGCTTCGCCGTGAACGGGTTCGAGGTGGATCGTCGGCAGGTGTCCGTCGCGGGGGCCGAGGCCCAGCCGCTCGACCCCCTGCCGCTGCTCGTGTTCACCCCCGGCGTCTACTCCGTCACGGTCGACACCGCGATCTCGACGTCGTCCGGCCACGGGGTGCTCGCCGACAAGCCGCTCGCCGTCACGCCGCTCGACGTGCAGACCGAGCCGACTCCCGAGTTCGTGTCGGTGGTGCAGCAGCGCGTCGAGGAGTTCCTCACGCAGTGCACGACCCAGGAGGTGCTGCAGCCCACCGCGTGCCCGTTCGGCCTGCGCGTGACGAACCGCATCTCCGCACCGCCCACCTGGTCGATCACGAGTCAGCCCCAGATCGCGGTCGTCCCCGCCGAGGACGGTCAGTGGCAGATCCCGCCGGCCGATGCGGTGGCCCACGTCGAGGTCGAGATCCAGTCGCTGTTCGACGGCTCGGTCGAGCCGGTGTCGGAAGACGTGCCGTTCCGCGTGAACGGCACCATCGCGATCCTCCCCGACGGCTCCGCGTCGATCAGGGTCGGCTCTCCCGACGAGCCCGCCGAGGACTGACGCCGGGGATCAGCGCCGGTCGCGCTGGGCCTGGCGCTCCGCCGCGCGCTGGTCCCGCGCCGCGAGCTCGGCGAGGCGCGCGTTGTACTCCTCCAGCTCGGCGTCGCCCGTGCGGTCGGCGTGCCGGTCGCGACGCTTCTGCAGCTTGGTGTCGCTGCGGCTCCACTGGATCGCGACCGTGATGGCGAGGATCAGCGTCGGGATCTCTCCGATCGACCAGGCGATGCCGCCGCCCACGTACTGGTCGGTCATGGGATCGGCGCCCCAGTCGCGGCCCATCGCGCCGAACCAGTCGGCGACCATCAGCCCCTCCTGCATCATGATCGCCATGCCGAAGAACGCGTGCATGGCCATCACGGCGATGAGGGTGATGAGCCGGCCGGGGTACGGCAGCCGGTACGGCACGGGGTCGGCACCGATCAGGCTCATCACGAACAGGTAGCCCGAGATCAGGAAGTGGATGACCATCCACTCGTGCCCGAGGTGCTCGTACATCGACCAGCGCACCAGGTCGGTGAAGTAGAACGCCCACAGCGACACGATGAAGATCGCGGCCGCGACGAACGGGTGGGTCACCACGCGCGCGAACGGCGAGTGCACTGCCCACATGATCCACTCGCGGCCGCCGCGGGTGCCGTCGTCGCGCTTGTGGATCGCGCGCAACGCCAGGGTGATGGGTGCACCCGAGACGAGCAGCAGCGGGATCGCCATCGAGAGCATCATGTGCCCGAGCATGTGCACGCTGAACAGGTACTCCTGATACGCGTTGATGGGCCCGCCCGTCACCCACACCAGCATCAGCATGCCGAGCACCCAGAAGACGGTGCGGTGGATCGGCCAGCGGTCGCCGCGCAGCCGCAGCCGCCGCACGCCCGCGAGGTAGAGGAAGAGCCCGAACCCGGCAGCCACCAGCCACAGCACGTCGATGTCCCACGCCGTGAACCACCGCGCGAGCGTGAGCTCGGGGGGAAGCAGGGAGCCGGTGAGGATCTGCGCCGGGGTCTGCGCGAACGCGGCGGTCTCGCCCGTGGGCGGAGGCGTGCGCGCGAGGGCCGCCGCGGCGCCCGAGGCGAGCCCCATCAGCGCGACCTCGCCCAGCACCAGCAGCCAGAACCAGCGGTTGGCGCGGTCACCGTCGAGCTTCGGGATGAGTCGGGCGCGGTACCAGGCGCCGAGCAGGCCCATCCCGACCAGCAGCACGGCCTTGACGATCACGATCGTGCCGTATGGCGTCGACCACACCGCCTCCCAGGACCCCACCGCGACGATCGACCGTGTGAAGCCGGAGAGCGCCACGACCGCGAAGGCCGCGATGGCGAGCGAGGAGTAGCGCGACACCAGGCGGGCGCGGTCGATGCCGGGCTCTCCGCGCAGCAGCACCAGCAGCAGCAGGCCGCCCAGCCACACCGCGGCCCCGATGGTGTGCAGCAGGATCGAGTTGACCGCCATGTTGTGGCCGTCGAGGTCGCCCGCATGGCCCTGGGTCGCCAGCGGCAGGAACGACACCGCGGCGAGCAGGGCCGTGATCAGGGTGGGCGTCCAGGACCGCCAGGCGAACGCGAGCACCGTGATCACGGCTCCGAGGATCGTGGTGATGAGCCACGACTGTCCGAGCGGCAGCTCCAGCAGGAACCGTCCGAGCTGTGCACCGAACTCCCGCTCGATGCTGAGCTTCGGGTTGAACGCCGCCATGAACGCGAGGAAGCCGGCGAGACCGGCCGAGACCGTGAACACCGCGGCGCCGATCGACGCGATGTTCAGGGCCCTGTCGAACGACCGCTCGCCCGCGCGGAGTGCGAACAGAGCGAGCACGAGCGACCCGAGCATGAGCGCGCCCGAGAGGTTCATCACGAGCTTGGCGATCGGTGTGCCCCACAGCACCACGGGCCCAGGGTCCTGCAGCAGGGGTGGCTTGGCACCGCCGCCGATGAGCAGCGCCCACACGAGGGCGACGAGACCCGCCGCCAGCAGGATGACGACGCCGGCGACGCGATACGCCGACGTCGTGCTCGGCGTCTCGGTGCGGGAACTCACCCCTCCAGCCTAGGCGCGCTGGACGGGGGGAAAGCACGAAGGCCGCTCCCGGATCGGGAGCGGCCTTCGAACGGGTGCGGTCTTACTTGACGGCAGCCTTGAGCTTGGAGCCGGCGGTCACCTTGACGCGCTTGCCAGCGGGGATCTTGATCTCGGCGCCGGTCTGCGGGTTGCGGCCCGTGCGAGCAGCGGTGTCGACCTGCTCGAAGGAGATCCAGCCCGGGATCGAGACCTTGCTGCCCTTGGCGACAGCGTCGGAGACCGTGGCGAACAGCGAGTCGAGGACACCGGAGACGGTGGCCTGGCTCTGGCCGGTGGCGGAAGCGATGCTCGCGACGAGCTCGGTCTTGGTGATGGACTTGTCAGCCATGTCATCCTCCAGCGACGAAGGACCGTCGCATCGTTGTGGGTGCGAGAGGCGGGTGCCTCCCGTTGGTCGAGTGACCGCCTTGAATGTACCAACCACCACCCGGATTTCCGCGTCATTTCGCGGGTTTTGACCAATTACCCGGCGTGTCGCGCCACTTTGGTCACACGTGTCACAGAATTCGGGAGGCTCATGCCCTCGCGCGGGACGGCGCCGACGATCACGGGATCGGCGTCCGCGAGCGCCACCCACCCCTGCCGGTCTGCCCCGATCTCGCGGCACTCTCGCGATCACCGGAGCGCGTCGGCGCTCACCCGGGCCGCGAGACGACGGAGACGCGGGGGCACGCGAAAGGGGCGAGGATCCGAAGATCCTCGCCCCTTTCGACTGCGGTGACTTACCAGCTCGACTTGGTCACGCCGGGCAGCTCGCCACGGTGTGCCATGTCACGGAAGCGGACACGCGAGATGCCGAACTTCGTGAGGACACCGCGGGGGCGACCGTCGATGACGTCGCGCGAACGCACGCGAGCCGGCGACGCGTTGCGCGGCAGCTTCTGCAGGCCGACGCGGGCGGCCTCGCGGGCCTCGTCGGTGGCGTTCGGGTCGACCAGGGTCTTCTTCAGCTCGGCACGACGCTCGGCGTAGCGCTCGACGATGACCTTGCGCTGCTCGTTGCGCGCGATCTTGCTCTTCTTAGCCATGGATCAACGCTCCTCTCGGAATTCGACGTGCTGACGGATGACCGGGTCGTACTTCTTCAGCACGAGGCGGTCGGGGGTGTTGCGGCGGTTCTTCTTGGTCACGTACGTGTAACCCGTACCCGCCGTGGAACGCAGCTTGATGATCGGACGGACGTCCTGAGCCTTCTTGGCCATTAGAGCTTCACACCCTTCGCCTGGAGGTCCTTGACGACGTTCTCGATGCCGCGCGCGTCGATCACCTTGATGCCCTTGGCGGACACGTTGAGCGTGATCTTACGACCGAGCGAGGGCACGAAATAGGTCTTCTTCTGCACGTTCGGGTCGAAGCGGCGCTTCGTCCGGCGGTGCGAGTGCGAGACGTTGTGACCGAAGCCGGGAACAGCTCCGGTCACCTGGCACACTGCTGCCATGATGATGACTCCTTCATTACCGTGAGGCCGGACGGCCCCACCCAAGATCCCTTGTCTGCACGCAACCTCGACCCGCCGATCTCTCGGCCGCGGAAGGGGAAGCATGCGAACTACGCACAGGAGCGTGCGCAGACAAAGAGTCAGTCTAGCACGGGCAGGGTCGCCCCCAGTGCCGCGGCCTCGGCGGCACCGCGCCCCCACCGGAACGCCGACACGGTCGGGTCGTCCGGGATCCAGAACCGCCACGGGAAGGCGTCCGTCCCGGCGACCCCCGCGACCCCGACCCTCGGCCCCTGCGACACATCCGCGACCGGCGCCCCGAGCCACAGCTCCGCGCGGGCGCCGTTGTGCTCCGCGCCCGTGACCGCGTCGATCCCGTCGTGCAGCGCGTGGCGCAGGCCGACCGCCTGGCCCAGTCGCCCCGGCCCCCTGGCGAGGTCGCGTCGGGCCGTGCGCCCCAGCGGGAGCGGGGCACCGCGGCGGAAGGCCGCAGCGTCCTCACCGGCCACCACCTCTCCGGCGCGCAGCAGCACCCCGTCACCCTGCCCCTCCGGACCGCACGCCACGTTCACGCACGAGTGGATCCCGTGGCTCAGGTAGACGTACAGGTGGCCCGGCTCGCCCCACATCGTGGCGTTGCGGGCGGTGCGACCCATGCGCGCGTGCGAGCCGGGGTCGACGCGGTCGCCCGTGCCCTGGCCGTGATAGGCCTCGACCTCGGTGACGCGCACGCGGACCTCCACCGGCACACCGCCCTCGATCACCACGGTGCGCAGTTCCGCGCCGAGCAGGGTGGGCGCCACCTCGACGGCGGAGCGCATCACGTCGTCGCGGGTCACGCGTCGCAGCGGAACGGCCGACACGTCAGAACCGCGGCGCCGTCTGGCACCAGGAGGCGTCGAAGCCGGTGAGGGCCACGAGCTCCTTCCCGGAGTCCAGGTCGATCAGGTGGGTCTCCAGCCGCCCCGGAAGCGGCAGCAGCATGCCGTCGTAGGGGTTGTTCGCCATGTCGGGGGCGACCACGACGGCCGCGTACTGCCCGCTCGGCGACGCGCACGCCTGGAGGATGGCGTCGCTCGACCCCACCTCGACCAGGGGTTCTGCGACCCCGTCGTCGTCCACGCGGACCACCGCCTGCCCGATCGGCAGTCCCGAGTCGTCGCGCGACACCACGTGCCGCAGCGTGCCACCGGGGAACGGCGTGATCGTCGTGGCCGTGCCGTAGTCGGGCGTCGAGGCCGCGAGCGGCTGCTCCGAGCCGTCGGTGAGGTTCAGCTCGACCACGGTGCCGTCGAGACGCTCCACGATCGCGGTGTAGGTGCCGCGCGAGATGCCCTGAATGGTGGTGGCGAGCCCGAGCGACTGCACTCCCGCGTCGCTGGAACGGTCGACGAGGGCGAGCGCGCCGTCGAAGTCGATGAAGAGCACGGCGGCGCTGTCCGGCACGAACTGCCACACGAAGACGCTCGCCTCCTCGCCCGCGACCTCGATGATCTGCGGCTCGTCGTCGCCGCTCAGCGATTGCGTCACGAGCACGCTCGCCCGACCCTCGGTGTCGCTGAGCTCGCGGTCGGAGTAGCTGTAGCCGACGAGGTTGCCGCGCTCGGAGACCTGGATCTCGCCGACGTAGCCCTCGCCGGGCAGGGCGAGCTCCCGCTGGTCGTCGCCGTCGCGGTCCATCACCAGGAGATGCGAGCCGTCGTCTTCCTCGACCGAGGCCACGAGGCGCGTGGAGGTGGCGCGGAAGTCGTTGATCCGCGGATGCGAGAACACCGGCACCGCCTTCTCGCCGCTGAGGTCGGTGCGGAAGATCGTGTCGTCGCCGTCGACGTCGCGCCGCAGCAGGAACATCGTCGAAGCGGGCGTGGTGAAGCTCGTCGTGAGCTCGGCGGACGGACCACCGCTCGCACCGACGGCATCGGACACCCTCACGGTGTACGTCGTGTCGTCGTCGAGCGGCACCGTGAAGCGCACCCCGATCCCGCGGCCGGCCGCGTCGACCGTGAACGGCACAGCCGGCTCGACCGACACCTGGTCCGCCTCGATCGCGGCGAGGGGCTGGTTCGCGGTGAGGATCAGGCGACTGCCGGACGATTCGATCGCCTGGGCCGCGTCGACCTGCACCTCTGAGATGCGCGGACCCTGCAGCAGGCTCACGACGCCGAAGCCGGTGCCGACCAGCACCAGCACACCCAGCACGGCACCGATCGTCAGCAGGAACCGACGTGACATCCGCGGCCCGGCCGCCGCACCGGCGCGGTCGCTCGCCGCGGGCGGGCCATCGGCGGGACGCCAGCCCGGCGCGGCACCCTCTGACGACTCGGCCGCGGGCGGCGTCGGGGTCGCGGGCGGCGCGGCGGCAGCGGATACGGGTTCGGGGGCGAGCGGCACCGCGGGCACAGACGATCCGGCGGACGGGATCGCGGAGGATCCCGTCGACGGGACCGCGGCGGGCGCATCCGGCGCGGCGGAAGGAGCGGCGGGCGCCTCAGGCACGGCGGGGGAAGTCGCGGGCACCACCGAAGACGGCTCCGTCGACGCAGGCGACGCGGGCGCATCCGGCTCGGCGGAAGGGGCCTCGGGGGCGGGGGCGGGGCCCTCCCCCTCGACCAGGGAGACCGACTCGGCTGCCGCGCGCTCCGCCGCCTCCCGCGCGGCGCGCAGTTCGGCGCGCGTGCGCGGGACGGCGGGCGTCTCGCGGCGCTCGTCGTCAGTACTCATAGGGGTCCTTCGGCTCGTCGATCGCGACGACGTCCGTCGGCTCGATGCGCAGCGTGCCGTCGGCGTCGGCGCGCACCGTGCCCGTCACCTCGACCCACTGCCCCGTCTCGTACTCACCGGGGTCGACGTCGGTCGGCAGGGCCGCGGTCTGCGCGTCGATCACGCAGTGCGTGATGACGAGCCGGGTGAGGTTCACGCCGTCGCCCTTCCCCGCCGGGGTGACGAAGCCGGTGAGCGTGACCGGGGCCCCGTCGTACGCCGCGGTGTTCGTGGCCCCCGCGAAGACACTGGCCCAGTCGCCGATGCCGAACGTCGAGGTGTCCGCGACGCCGAGGGCCACGGTGTCCGCACCGGCGAACAGCGTGGCCTGCTCCCCCGCGCGCGACATCGCGAGCTCGACCGACAGCGAGGCGGGCGGCAGCACGAGCGCCGCGGCCACGACCCCGGTGGCGACCACACCGCCCGCGACCGCGCCGACTCCGGCCAGGGTCCGCCGGGGAGTCACGGTCGTGCGCGACGCCTCGTCGTCCGCGTGCTCGGGCTCCGCGGTGGCGTCGCCGTGGTCGTGGCCGTGGTCGTCCTCGGCCCCGAGCGGCAGGGTGCACGACCACACCGCCCCGGCGAGCGTGACCACGGCGGCCGCACTCGCGAACCAGACCGACTCGGGGCTGATGTAGAGCGTCAGGCGCCCAGTGACCGCGAGCCCGAGCGTCACGACCGCGACCGCGGAGGCCAGTCCGACGCCCAGCCATCGGGTCACGAGGGCTCGAGCGCGAGGCGTCTGCTGCTCAGACAAAGACGTTCACCCCAATCCCGATCGCGAAGGCCGCGGCGAGCACGACCGCGGTGATCCCGACGAGCGTGCGCGCGGTGAAGGTCGTGCGCATGAGCGCCAGCATCTTGATGTCAACGAGCGGCCCGACCAGCAGGAACGCCACGATCGCCCCGCTGGAGAAGGTGGACGCGAACGACAGCGCGAAGAACGCGTCGACGTTGGAGCAGATGGCGACCACGATCGCGAGCAGCATCATCGCCACGATCGACAGCACCGGGTTCGACCCGATCGCCAGCAGCACGTCGCGCGGGATCAGCACCTGCACGGCTCCCGCGAGCGCTGAGCCGATCACGAGCGCCGGCATCACCGCCCGCAGCTCGACCAGGAACTGCGTGAGGCTGCGGCGGATCGGGGTGCCCGGCTCGTGCGTCACGCGCTCGCACGTATCGACGAAGCGCTGGGTGAGCAGCGAGTCCGGCGACGGGTGCAGGCTGTAGATCCAGCCGATCAGGTTCGCGATCAGGTAGCCGCCGACCAGGCGCGCGACGAGGATGCCGCCGTCCCAACCGAAGGCCGCGTGCGTGGTGAGGATGACGATCGGGTTGACGATGGGCGCGGCGATCAGGAAGGTGAGGGCCTCCGCCGGGGCGAGGCCGCGCATCATCAGACCGCGCGCGAAGGGGACGTTGCCGCACTCGCACACCGGGATGAGCATCCCGAGGAGGGACAGCACCGCGCGCCGGGCCCACGCGCGGCGTGGCAGCCAGCGGTGGATGACGTCGGCGGGCAGCCACACCTGCACGACGATCGACAGCAGCACGCCGAGGATCACGAACGGCAGCGCTTCGATCAGCACGCTGAGCGCCAGGGTGAGGCCGTCCTGCGCCCTGGTCGGCAGCGATGCCGGGTACAGCGACGGGAGCAGCAGATCGATCAGGAACAGCGCCGCCACGATCGCGGCGCCGAGACCGAGGCCGATCCAGGGCGACCGCGGCGGTGTCGCGTGTCGGTGCGTGTGGCCCGGACGGGAGGCCGTTCGTGCCGGGGAACTCACGCTGTCGCTGTCCTGCCGGCCTCGCGCTTGTTGGCGCACGGGGTGCACAGCCCGAAGATGTCGACGACGTGCGCGGCGTCGGTGAACCCGTGCAGAGCGGCGGTGCGGTGCGCCCACTGCTCGACGTCCTTCGCCTCGATCTCGACCGTGAGCCCGCACGACCGGCAGATCAGGTGGTGGTGGTGCCCCTGGGTGGAGCAGGCACGGTACAGCGCCTCGCCCTCGGGGCTCTGCAGCGAGTCGGCGTCACCGGAGGCGGCGAGCCCTGCCAGTGCGCGGTAGACCGTGGCGAGGCCGATGCCGGTGTTGTCGTCGCGGAGGGAGGCGTGCAGGCTCTGTGCGCTGACGAAACCGCGGGCGTCGGCGAGTGCTTCGCGCACGCGTTCGCGCTGCCAGGTGTTCCGCTGAGCCATGCCTTCGATTCTAGGCCGGAGGGGGTTGGCGAGGGCTGGGAGCGGACGGGGGCGGGACCGGAGTCACTCTCCGGATCGGATCGCGACACATGCCGCGCGCGCATATTGGGATGATTGCCTACGCATGACAGCGGATAGCCGTCATACGCGTACGCTAGAGGGGTAGCCCAAGACGGAGGAGCCGACGATCGAGAAGAGGAACGCTCACTCGACACCCTCCGCCTCGCGCCCCTCGGGACGCATGATCGCTGGGTGGGTGTTCGTCGCCATCGGCATGTGGATGGCTTTCAGCACGGCGGTCACCACCGCCGACGAAGGACTGCGCATGATGATGCTGATCGCGGGATCTTTCCTCGCCGGTGGCCTCGTGTTCGACGTCACACCGTGGCTCGTGCGCCGCAACCGGCCCCCGTCCGACGAGTGACTCCAGCCCCGGGCCGTCGTCCGTCAGGGCGGCGGCCCGGCACCATTCGCCGGTGCGGCGCTCCTCACGAAGAGGAATCCGACCGGGACGAGCCCGAGTACGAATGACCCGTCACTCGGCCAGCCACCAGACGAACCCCGCGTGACCCGCGGCGGTAGGAGGATCGGCGGAGAACGCGATCAGGGCCTGGCGGAGGCGTTCCAGTCCGGCCCCGTTCCGGGGGAATCGCTCGTGATGACAGAACACCACTCCACTGTGATCGGGGAGTCGGGACATCGCGATGGTGAAGGTGGTGACGTCTTCCGTCACCACGACGCGCCGCTCCTCAGTCGCCGTCCGCAGGACTGTGGTGTCATCGGCACCGCGAAGGTCGTCGCGATCGACCACGGCCACCGTGTCGGGACCAGCCTCGGTCAGCGCGACAGCGAGCCGACCGGGGTAATGCTCGTCGAGGAGAAAGCGCACCTCACGCGGCGTCGATCGCACGGCGCCGCTCCCACGCGGCGAGCGCCTCGTCCTGTGCAATCCGATGCCGTTCCACGATGCCGTCGATCTCGGCTCGATGCTCCGCCCAGTAGTCGAGCGCCGCGTCGATCATCCCCGACGGGACCCCGAGAGTGTCGGCGAGCGATTCGGGGCTGCGCTCCGCGGGGTCGTGCGACAGCCACGCCTCGGCCACCGTCCACACCTGGGGGCCGTCCGTCAGAGTCGCTCGACGCTCGCCGGTTTCGATCGTGACGAAGCGGATGCGGGGATGCAACTGCATGCGCAACCACTCCTCGACCGCACTGTTCACCACGCCTGACTTCGTCTGCCCCGTCATGCGTACGTAGCGGCCGAGAGCCTCGCTGACGCTCTCGCTGAAGCGGACATTCGTGGGCGCTACCATGCGCTACAGTGTAGCAATCTCAGGCGGAGACGCGACGGACGCGCGACCGGGTCTTCTGCACGATCCAGCACACGACGTAGATCGTGAACGACAGCGTCGTGATGTACGGACTCACCGGAAGGGTGCCGGCGAGGGCGAGCAGGATGCCGCCGACCGCCGAGACGAAGCCGAACAGCGCGGCCAGCAGCGGCACCGCGACCGGACCCGCCGTGACCCGCATGGCCGCGGCGGCCGGTGTCACCAGAAGCGCCATCACCAGCAGAGCTCCGATGATGTGCACGCTCACCGCGACGATCAGGCCCAGCAGCACCATGAACAGCAGGCTCACCGCGCGGGTCGGCACCCCGCGGGCCGCCGCCGACTCCGGGTCGAGCGAATCGAACCGCAGCGGGTTCCACATCACCAGCAGCCCGAGCAGCACGACGAGGCTGATGCCGATGAGCCACCCCAGGTCGGGGCTCGACACCGACACGATCTGACCGGTGAGGAGGCTGAAGCGGTTGGCGCTGCGTCCGTCGTACAGCGACAGGAAGAGGATGCCGAGGCCGAGGCCGAACGGCATGAGCACACCGACGATCGAGTTGCGGTCACGCGCCTTCGCGCCGAGCACGCCGATGAGGATCGCCGCGACCAGGGCCCCGCCGAGTGAGCCGAACACCACGCTGCCGCCGAAGAGCAACGCGGCCGCGGCACCGGCGAAGGAGAGCTCGCTGACCCCGTGGACCGCGAAGGCGAGGTCGCGCTGCATCACGAACACGCCGATCAGGCCACCGACGATGCCGAGCACCGCCCCGGCGATGATCGAGTTCGCGAGCAGGGCGACGAGCTCGCCGTAGTCCTGGAAGGAGAAGATGTCGTCCCACCCGACGGCAGGGACGAGGAGGGCGGCGGCGGTCATGCGGTCCCTCCGTGGTCGTGGTCGTCGTGCAGGTGGTGGGGCTCGGCGTCGGGGACACCCACGACCACGAGCCGGTCGCCCGCTCGGAGCACGAACACGGGTGTGCCGTACAGGTCGCTGAGCACGCGCGTCTGCAGCACCTCGTCCGGGGTGCCGAGCAGGAAGCGCCCGCCGGCGATGTAGAGGATGCGGTCGACCCGGCCGAGGATCGGGTTGATGTCGTGCGTCACGAACAGCACCGCCGCCCCGCGCTCGCGCCGCTGGCGGTCGATGATGTCGGTCACGCCCACCTGGTTCGCGAGGTCGAGGTTCGACAGCGGCTCGTCGCACAGCAGCAGGGCCGGTTCGTCGGCGAGCGCCTGTCCCACGCGGAGCCGCTGCTGCTCTCCGCCCGACAGCAACCCCACCCGACGGTCGGCGTAGTGCGCGGCGCCGACCGCGTCGAGCAGCGCATCGACCTTCGCGCGGTCGCCGCGGTGCGGGAACGGGAGGCCGAAACGGCTGCCCTGCACGCCGAGCGCCACGAGATCCCTGGCACGCATGCTGGTGTCGGGAGCGATCGCGCGCTGCTGCGGGATGTAGCCGATGCGGGCGTTGCCGCGGTGCACGGGCTCACCTGCCACGCGGATCGTGCCGCGCGAGAGGGGCTGGAGGCCGAGGATGCTGCGCAGGAGTGTCGTCTTGCCCGACCCGGAGGGTCCGAGCACGGCGATGAATTCCCCCGGCTGCACCGTGAGATCGAGGCCCGACCAGAGCTCGCGGTCTCCGCGGTGCAGTGCCCCGTCGGCGATCTCGAGCACGGGCGCCGCGCGGTCGACCGCGCCGCTCACGACTGGACGGCGGCGGCGAGGCTCTGGATCGCGTCACGCATCCACTCAGAGTACGACGATCCGTCCTCCAGCAGCTCCGTGAAGGCGACCACCGGCACTCCGGCGTCGTCCGCGGCCTTCTCGACCCGCTCGGTCTCGGCACCGCCCGTCTGGGCGTTGGTCAGCAGGGCGGTCACCTGTCCGGACGCGATCACATCGAGCGACTCGAGCAGTACCGCCGGCGCGACGTCGCTGCCCTCCTCGACCGACTCGGCGAAGCCCTCGGGCGTCACGTCGGTGAGACCGGCGGCCGCGGCGAGGTAGCCGGGCAGCGGCTCGGTCAGGAACACCGTCTTGCCCTCGGCGGAGGCCTTGAGCGTCTCGAGGTCGGACTCGAAGCCCTCGAGCTCGGCGACCAGCTCGTCGGCGTTGGTCGCGAACGTGTCCGCGCCGTCGGGGTCGAGCGCCGTCAGCTCGTCGGCGATGGCCTCGACCACGTGGATCATCGTGTGCGGGTCGAACCACACGTGCTCGTTGAAGCCCTCGATGTGGTTGTGGCCCTCGTGGTCGTGACCGTCCTCGCCCTCGGCATGCTCGTGGTCGTGGGCGTCGTCGGCGTCGGCGTGGTCGTGGGCGTCCTCCTCATGGCCCTCGTTGCCGGGGAAGTCGTGGGAGTACTCGACGGCGGTGACGACGTGCGGGTCCTGGGCGTCCTGCAGCAGGCTGTCGATGAAGGCGTCGTAGCCGCCGCCGTTCTCGACGATGAGGTCGGCCTTCTGGAGCGTGAGCCGGTCGCGGGCGCTGGCCTCGTAGGAGTGCGGGTCCTGGGAGGCGGAGGTGATGATCGACTCGACGTCGACGCGGTCGCCGCCGATCTGCGCGGCGATGTCGCCGTAGACGTTGGTGCTCGCCACGACGGTGATCGTTCCGTCGTCGCCCTGCCCCGACGCGGCGGGGCTGGAGCATCCGGCCAGCGAGAGGGCGGCGACGGAGGCGAGGGCGAGAGCGAGCGCGGGCTTCTTCATGATGCCAGCGTAAACGCTAATGAGAACCATTATCAAATCGAACGCTCCGCGGACGGGAAAGGCGGAGAGCGTGCGACCACGCCCTCCGCCTTTCGTCACCCCCGACTCACCCCACGAGCCCCCACGGCGCGATCCATGCGGTCGCCTCCGCGGGCAGCGCGGAGCCGTCCAGCGCCACGGTCGACAGCACCGCGTCCTCCGCGGCCGCTCCGAGCTCGAAGGGCTCCGTGCCGAAGTTCGTCACGACCTCCCAGCCGTTCGGACGACGGAACCGCAGCACGTCCGCACGACCCGTCTCCCTCCACTCCAGGCTCTCGCCGGTCTGCAGCAACCGCCGCAGCCGCAGAGCCTCGCGGTAGAGGTTGAGCGTGGAACCGGGGTCGGCATCCTCCACCTCGACCGCAGCCGCGGCGAACCACGCGGGCTGAGGCAGATGCGCGCCGCCCTCGCCGAACCCGTACGAGCTGCCCGACGCCGTCCACGGCAGGGGCACACGGCACCCGTCGCGGCCGAGACCATCGAAGTCGGCCCCGCGGAAGAACCCGGGGTCCTGCCGCTGCTCCGGCGCGATGTCGGCCACCTCGTGCAGCCCGAGCTCCTCGCCCTGATACAGGTACGCGCTGCCGGGCAGGCCGAGCAACAGCAGGGTCGCGGCGTGCGCCCGGCGCAGTCCGCCCTCCCGGTCGAGTCCGTCCTCCGGGCCGCCGGCACGCACCCACTCCGTGCCCTGCTTCACCGCGCGACCGCGCAGCGGCGGAAGGCCGTACCGCGTGGCGTGGCGGGTCACGTCGTGGTTGGACAGCACCCAGGTGGTCGACGACCCTGCGGCGTGCGCCTGGGCGAGGTTGTCGGCGATGATGCGCTGGAAGTCGCCCGCATCGAAGTCGGCCACGAGCAGATCGAAGTTGAACGCATGGCCCAGCCCCTCCGCGGAGGCGTACTTCGCCCGGCGCTCCGGCGTCTCCACCCACGCCTCGGCGACGGCGGTGCGCGGCGGGTCGTACTCGTTGAACACTCGACGCCACTCGGCGTAGATCTCGTGCACGTCGTCGCGGTCGATCATCGGGTGCGTGCCCGAGGTGCGGTCCATCGCGTCGAGCTGGGCGCGCGACGGCAGCGGCTCGGTGAGGTCCTTCGTGAGCATGTGGGCGACGTCGATGCGGAACCCGTCGACGCCGCGGTCCGACCAGAAGCGCAGTGTCGTCAGGAAGTCCTCGCGCACCTCGGGGTGGTCCCAGTTGAGGTCGGGCTGCTCCACCGCGAAGTTGTGCAGGTACCACTGACCGTCGGCCACGCGCTCCCAGGCGCTGCCACCGAAGATCGAGATCCAGTCGGTGGGCGGCTCCGCACCGTCGGGCCCCGTGCCCTCCCGGAAGATGTAGCGCTCCCGCGCGGCCGACCCACGCCCCGCGGCGAGCGCCTCCTGGAACCACGCATGCTGGTCGGAGGTGTGGTTGGGGACGATGTCGACCACGACGCGGATGCCGCGCGCGTGCAGCGCCTCCACCATCGCGTCGAAGTCGGCCAGCGTGCCCAGGCGCGGGTCGACGTTGCGGTAGTCGGCCACGTCGTAGCCGCCGTCGGCGAGTTCGGACGGGTAGAAGGGACTCAGCCACACGGCGTCGATGCCGAGCTCGGCGAGGTAGTCGGCACGGGAGACGATGCCGGGAAGGTCGCCCAGTCCGTCGCCGTCGGCGTCGGCGAAGCTGCGGGGGTAGATCTGGTAGACGGCGGCCTGGCGCCACCAGGTCGCGGTCTTGTCGTCTTCGCGGGTCTCGGTGAGCAGCGAATCGGTCATGAGGGGTGGAACTCCTTGCTTTCTTGCGGTGGTCGGTGTCAGCCCTTGACGGCACCCTGCGTGACGCCCTCCATCACCCAGCGCTGAGTGAAGAGGTAGGCGACGATCGCGGGGGCCATCGCCATGAGGTACGAGGCGAAGGCGACGTTGTAGTTGTTGCTGAACTGGTTCTGGAAGAGGTTCTGCCGCACCGGCAGCGTCTGCAGTGCCGGGTCGGAGATGATGAGCGACGGCATCATGAAGTCGTTCCAGGCGTAGAGGAACGCGAAGATGCCGACGGTCGCGCTCATGGGCGCGAGCAGCGGGAAGATCAGCCGCCAGAAGGTCTGCCACGTGGTCGCCCCGTCGATGCGGGCGCTCTCCTCCAGCTCGATCGGGATCGACCGCAGGAACGCCGTGAACAGCAGCACGCTGAAGCTCAGCTGGAACATCGTGGCGAGGATGATCACGCCGAACGGGTTGTCGAGTCCGACGCGTCCGGTGAGCTGGATCTGCGGCAGTGCCACGACCGGGAAGGGGATGAACATCGCCGCGAGCAGGTAGAAGAAGGAGTACCGGAACAGCCGGCGGTCCCAGTTGCGCACGATCGCGTACGAGGCAAAGGCCGCGAGCACGATCGTGGCGACGACCGTTCCCGCCGTGACGAGCAGGGAGATGCCGGCGCCGACGGGGAACTTCGTGAGGTTCCAGGCCTGCACGAATCCGTCGAAGCTGAACGGCGCGGGGAACGAGAACGCGTTGCCGTCGACGGCCTGACCGGTGGTCTTGAACGCCATCGAGATCGTGACGTACAGCGGGATGAGGACCGTCGCGGTGCAGAGGATCAGGATGATGGTGCCTGACCAGTTGACGCGCTCCATCTTCTCGCGCTTCTTCCGGCCGCCGGCCGGGGCCGTGGTGAGGGTCTGCGTGGTCATCAGAACGTGTTCCTTCCGCGGGTCAGCGAGAGCTGGAAGACCGAGATGAGCACGGCCACGATGAAGAAGATCGTGGCGTTGGCCATCTGGTAGGCGTAGTCGCCGCCGTTGAAGCCCGCGATGATCGTCATGGCCACGCTGCGGGTGGCGGTGCCCGGACCGCCGTTCGTGAGGCCGACGATGATGTCGTAGGCGTTGAGGAAGCCCTTGAACCCGAGGATCACGTTGATCACGACATACCCGGCGACGAGCGGGATGGTGATGCGGGTGAGCTGCTGCGTGCGGCTGGCCCCGTCGATGCTGGCCGCCTCGTACACCTCGCCCGGCACCGACAGCAGACCGGCGATGTAGATGAGCAGCGTGCCGGGCACGGCCTGCCACGCGGTGACGATGACGATCGCGACCCACGCGAGGTCGGGGTTGGCGAGCAGGCTGGTCTGCAGCCACTCGACCCCCGTCGCGGCCCCCGCCGCGGGCAGCGAGTTGGAGAACAGGAAGTTGAAGACGTAGGCGATGATGATGCCCGAGATCACCATCGGGATCACGAAGATCGTCCGCAGCCCGGTCTTGAAGCGGATGCGGGAGGTGAGCCCGACCGCGAGGAGGAACGCGATCACGTTCACCACGATCACGGTCGCGATGGAGAAGCCGAACGTGAACAGGTAGCTCTGGAGGATCGCGGGATCGCTGAACAGGGCGATGTAGTTGGTGAGGCCGTTGAAGCTCCATTCACCGATGCCGATCGAGTCGGTGAAGCTGAAGAAGATGCCGATCACGCCGGGGACGGTGATCGCGAGCGTGAAGATCACGAGCGTCGGCAGCAGGAAGAGGTAGTAGATCGGCTCGACGCGGCGGGTGTGCCGGCGGAGCTTCCGCTCGCCGCCCGTCACGATCGCGGTGGTGCTGGCACCGGTGTCGGTGGCGGTGGTGGTGGTGGTCATGGCGCGGACTCCTCTGTCTCGGCCGATGCGGAATCCTGCGAGGTCGGGATGGGAGCGCGGAAGGCGATACGGGCCCAGTCGGCGTCCATCGTGCGGAGGATCGACGACGGCGCGGCGCCGAGCACCATCGCCTGCGCATAGTTGAAGATCGGCAGGGTCTTCGGAACGAGCACGGACGGGCCCTGGTAGATCTTGCCGTCGTCGTAGTACGGGATCATGCCCTCGATGCGCGGGTCGTCCGGCGCTGCCGCGTCGGTCGTCGGGGTGAACCCGAGCTGCGAGGCGTTGTACTCCTCGATGTTCTCGGGGAGGTAGAGGTACTCGAGGAAGTCGCGGGCGGCCTCCTGGTGCCGGGACTCCACGGGGATCATCGCCGCGAGGTCCATGTTCACCCGCACCGCGAGGTCGTCGGGATCGTCGGTCATGGGCAGCGGGAAGGTGCCCAGGGGCAGATCGGGAGCGGTCTTCGCGATCTCGCTGAACGCCCACGGCCCCTGCAGGTACATCGCCGCCTCGCCCTTCGCGAAGGCGAGGTTGCCGTCGCCGTAGCCGCGACTCGGGGCGTCTTCATTGGTGTAGTCGTTCGCGAGCTGCATCATCTTGTCCATCGGCTCGGCGAAGTCCTTCTGGAACGAGACCTCGGAGTCGGGACCCACGTCGGTACCCTCGGCGGCGAGGGCGTCGAAGAACTCGAGCACGTCGAGGGAACCGCCGACCGCGTAGTCGTACCAGCCCTGCGCCACGGTCCAGTCGTCTTTGAAGGTGCCGTAGAAGGGGTCGATGCCCGCCTCGCGCAGCTGGTCGCACACGGCGATCAGCTCGTCCCAGGTCTGCGGCACCTCGAGCCCCTGCTCCTCGAAGATCTGCGTGTTGTAGATGACGGAGGCGGCCATGACCGAGTACGGCAGGGCACTCGTTCGACCCTCGCACGAGCCGTACTGGTCCATCAGCGGCTGCAGGTCGTCGCGGATGCCCGCCGCGGCCTCGGTGTCGGAGAGGTCGGTGAGCGCGCAGCGCTGCACGAACCGGGCGACCTCGTAGTTGTAGTTCGCGAGCATGATGTCCGGCGGGTTGCCGCGGACGAAGCTGGCAGAGACGACGTCGACGCCCGAGGTGTCGATCTCGACGCGGACGTCGTTCTGGGAGGCGTTGTAGTCCGCGACCAGGTCGGTCATGAACGGGATGGCCTCGCGCTTGCTGAAGGTGAACCGGATGGTCTCCGGCCCGTCCCCTGCCGCGCAGCTCGTGAGCGCGACGCCGGCGAGAACCAGGCCGAGCGCTCCGGCGATCCCGCGCAGCGGGCGTGTTCGTCGTGCAGACACCGTTGTCCTTCCGTCGGTAGATCTGCGGACTAAATCTAGTGAGCGAATCTAGTCCGTCAGGAGGTACTGTCTCATCTGGGCGACAGAAAGGTCAAGGGGAGTGGCGGAGGTCTCGGCGGGATTGGGCACCGGGCGCGCGAGCGTCGGCGCCGTCCTCGACTTCGCCTGGACCGCCAGCGAGTTCACCGCCACCGAGGCCATGGCCGGCACCTCCCTCACCCGCTCGACCGCGATCGACGCGATCGATACCCTCGTGGGCGCCGAGGTGCTGCGCGAGCTGCCCAACGCCAGGGCCACGGGCGACTACCGCGCCGGACGCCCCGCGCGACGGTTCGCCCTCTCCCCCGACCTCGGCGTGGTGATCGGCGTCGACGCGGGCGACACCCACCTCGCGGTCACGGTCGCCGACCCGCTCGACCGCACGCTCGTGCATCACCGCACCGAGCTCGACCCGACCCAGAGCGCCGAGGCCCGCCGGGCCACGATCGTCGAGCGGATGAAGGCCGCCCGCAGCGAGGCCGGGGTCGACGCGGACCACGTGCTCGCGGTGTGCGTCGGCGTCGCCGCCCCGGTCGACCGCGACGGCATCTCCCCGCCGCACCCCCAGGGTTTCTGGGAGCGCACCAACCCCGGCCTCGCCGCGGCCCTGCACGACTGGGCACCCGTGGTCGAGGTGAAGAACGACGCCCAGCTCGCCGCGATCGCCGAGGGCACGCTCGGCGCCGCGCAGGACTGCCGCGACTACGTGGCCCTTCTCGCCAGCGAACGCTTCGGCGGCGGAGTCGTCGTCGACGGGCACGTGCTGCACGGGGCCCACGGCGGCGTGGGCGAGGGCGTGGTGTTCGACCACATCGTCGGCGTCGGCTCGGCGTTCGGGCTCCGCTATGCCCTGCAGGACCAGGCACGCGCCGCCGTCGAGTCGGGAGAGGCCGCGACCGACGGCTCCCTCGGACGGCTCGTGGCGGACGGCCCCGTGGAGCCACGGCTCGTGCTCACCCTCGCCGCCTCCGGCGACCCCGACGCGCTGCGGGTCGCCGAGCGGGTGGGCGCCACGGTCGCCCGTGTGGTCGGCGTGCTCGGCAGCATGTACGACCCCGCCCGCGTGATCGTGTGCGGCGCGGTGGCCGAGAGCGTGGAGCCGGTGCTCGCCGCCGCCCGCCGCATCCTCCCCGCGGAACTGCACCTGCCGGCGCCCGAGATCCTCGCGTCGTCGCTCGGTGCAGAGGTCGTGTCGGTGGGCGCCGTCGCGACCGCCCGCCGCGCCGCCCGGGAGCACGCCGTGCCGCTGCTCGCGGCCCGGCGCCTACGCACGACCGCCTAGAGCGCGACCGCCCAGGTCACGGGGTGCGGGGCGACGCCGCCGTCGCCTCCGGCGGCTCGGGAGTGTGCGCCTCGGCGGCCTCGTCCGCGCGCGACTCGACCGCCGACGCTCCGGCGGCCAGGTAGCGGGCGGCAAAGGAGTCGATGCGGCGAGGGGTGGCCGTGAGCGCGACGACCGCCCGGCCAGTGCCCGGCTGCACCGTGAACTGAGCCTGCGACCCCCAGGTGCCCCCGGTGTGCTCGATCACGGGCGCCGGACCCGAGCCCACCAGGAACCAGCAGAGCCCGAGCTGCAGGTCGTCCTTGAGGCGGTGGTGCGGGATGACGGCCAGGCGCAGTCCCTCGGCGACCTCCGCGGGCGCCGGGCCGAGGAACGCGTCCGCCAGCCGTTGCAGGTCGTCGAGCGTGGAGGCGTACATGCCCGCGGCCGGCATCGCGTCCTTCAGGTAGGGCAGCCCGACGCCCTTGCCGTTCGTGGGCCGCTCCACCACATCCGGACCCGCGGTCGGCCGATCGAGTCCGGTCCTGGTCATGCCGAGCGGATCGAGGAGCCGCTCGCGCATCAGCTCCGCGAACGGCACCCCGGTCACCGCGGCGAGGGCGTCGCCCAGGAGCCCGACGCCCATGCTGGAGTACCGGAAGCGGCCGTCTCGACGCGCGCGTCCGGCGCTGGCCGACAGCAGCTCGCGGTAGTGGTCGTCGTCCACACCGCGCCACGGGTCCTTGACGCTGAACCCCAGCGCGGTGGCGAGTTCGCGTCGCACGAGCCGCCGCGGCGTGTTCGGCAGTCCGGAGCTATGGGTCGCCAGGTCGAGCAGCGTGGGCGCGGCCCCTCGCCACGGGAGGCGCTCACCGCGCGCGTCGTCGATCGGCTGCTCCGCGTCCACGTCGCCGGCGGCGAGGAGCACGCCGAACAGGGAGCCCGTGAGCGCCTTGCTCACCGAGCCGATCTCGAAGCGCGCGCGTGTCGCCTCCACCGGATAGGCCACCTGCGTCCACTCCCCGGAGCTTCCGCGGAGGGCTGCCGCGACGGAAGCCTCAGCCGAGCCGGCGAGCGTCGCCAGCTCCGTCGCCGGGTCTCCGAACCCCTCGCTGCGCTGCATCGATCATCCCCTGCCGTGTGGTCGTGCGCTGTGCTTCCACCGTAGGGAGGGCCCGCGGGCACGCACATCCACCGGCAGGGGGACTCGCACGAACGGTCGGCGTTAGTGCTTGATCGACTCAAGCACTTGTGATGTAGTTGAGTCACTCAAGTAAAGGAGCACCCATGCCCGCATCGCCGACTGTTCCCCCGCGCATGAACGCGATCGTGCTCGACCGGTTCGGAGACGAGGACGAACTCCGGTCGCGCGAGATCGCCGTCCCCGAGATGGGCCCGAGCGACGTGCTCCTCCGTGTGCACGTCGCCGCCGTGGCCTCGTGGGACGCGGTCGAGCGCCGCGGCGATTACGACGGAGTCTTCGGCATCCCGTCGCGCTTTCCCTACGTGCTCGGGTGGGACGCGGCGGGGACCGTGGCGGCGGTCGGCAGCGAGGTCACGCGCTTCGCGGTCGGCGATCGGGTCTATGCGGCATCCACCCCGGTGCCGCGCGGGGGCTTCTATGCAGAGTACGGCGTCGTCGACGAAGAGCACGTCGCGCACGTACCCGCGCGTCTGTCCCTCGAGCAGGCGGGCGTGATGGCGTGGGACGCCCTCACCGCGCAGAGCGGCCTCGATGCACTCGACCTCGACCGCGGACAGACGCTCCTGGTGTTCGGCGCCAGCGGCGGCATGGGGCACATGGCGGTGCAGCTGGCACGCCAGCGTGGCCTGCGGGTGCTCGCAGCGTCGTCCGGCGCGGATGGTGTCGCCCTCTCGCGCGAGCAGGGTGCCGACGCGGTCGTCGACGGTCGTGCGGAGGACGTACTGGTCGCGGCGAAGGAGTTCGCCCCGGACGGCATCGACGGCGCCCTGGTCACGGCGGGCGGCCCCATGGCGGAGCGCGCCCTGCAGGCCCTCGCGCCGTCGGGGCGGGTGGCGTGGCCGCACGGGGTCCATCCGCTGCCCGCCACCGCGCCTGCGGTGCCGATCCTCTCGTTCGACGGCGACCGCACACGAGCCGCACTCGACCGCCTCAACACCGTCATCGAGTCGGGAACGTTCGCGCCGTACGTCGCCCGGCGGTTCCCGATGTCGCAGGTGCGGGATGCCCACCGTGCGCTCCGCGATCACTACGTCGGCAAACTGGCGCTGATCATCCGCGACCACGGGCTCCTCCCGCCGGCGGTCGCGGGTCGGCCGTAGGGTGTGTCCGTGATCACCTGCGTCGTGACGTACACGGTCGACCCCGCCCGCATCGAGGCATTCGAGAGCTTCGCCCGCGCGTGGATGGATCTCGTGACTCGCCACGGCGGCATCCACCACGGGTACTTCCTGCCGTCGGAGGGGAAGAGCGACGAGGCGCTGGCGCTGTTCACGTTCCCCTCGCTCGCAGCCTACGAGGTCTACCGGCAGCGCTTCGGCGTCGATCCGGAGTTCATCGCCGCGGACCGGATCCGCGACGAGAGCGGCTGCGTCCTCCGCTACGAGCGCACCTTCATGCGCCCGCTGCTGCCCGCGGAGGCTCCCGAGCTCCACGATTGATTGATCGCCTCAAGCGCTTAGGATCGGGGCATGGCAGTCACCCACCGCGTCGCGACCGGGACCTCGGAGGCCGAAGAGCTTCTCCTCGACCTGGTGAACGCGTACGAGCAGGCCTTCGACCGCGCCGCCGAATCCGTCGGACTCAGCGCTGCCCAGGCGTGCGTCCTCGGGCGGCTCTCCCGGTCCCGGTCGATGGGCGGGCTCGCGGTCGAGCTCGAGTGCGACGCGTCGAACATCACGCAGATCGTCCGTCGCCTCGACGGCGCGGGCCTCACCTACCGAGAGGCCGCCGCCGAGGACAAGCGCGTCCGGATGGTGGCCCGCACCCCGAAGGGCGACGCTCTCGACCGCGACTTCGGGCACGCCTTCTCGTTCGCACGGGAGGCGCTCGCGCGGCTGTCCGACGAGGAGCAGGGCCTCCTCACCGCGCTCCTGCGCAAAGCGCTCCCGCCGGCGGGGAGCCCCGAGGCCTGACTCAGTCCACGAGGAGCGCGGGCTCCTCCAGGACGGAGGCGACATCGGCGACGAAGCGGCTCATGCCGTCGCCGTCGATCACACGGTGGTCGAACGAGCCGGCGACCGTGGTCACCCAGCGCGGACGTACCTCACCGTCGACGACCCACGGCTTCTGACTGATCGTGCCCATCGCCACGATGCCCGCCTCGCCCGGGTTGATGATCGGCGTTCCCGCATCCATCCCGAACACACCGATGTTCGTGATGGTGATGGTCCCGCCCTGCTGGTCGGCCGGAGGCGTCTTGCCCTCCCGCGCGGTCAGCGTCAGCCGGTTCAGGGCTCGGGCGAGCTCCTTCATGCTGAGGTCCTGGGCGTCCTTGATGTTCGGCACGAGCAGGCCGCGCGGCGTGGCGGCCGCGATGCCCAGATTCACGTAGTGACGGACGGCGATCTCGGCCCCGGCCTCCGTATCGATCCACGCGGCGTTGACCATCGGGGTGCGTCGCACCGCCCAGATCACCGCGCGTGCCATGAGCAGCAGCGGCGAGACCTTGATGTCGGCATAGTCCGGCGACGCCTTGAGGCGCTTCACGAGCTCCATCGTGCGGGTCGCGTCGACCTCCTTCCACACCGTCACGTGCGGGGCCGAGTACGCACTCTGCACCATCGCCGACGACGTGGCCTTGCGCACGCCCTTCACCGGGATCGATTCGGTGCGGTCGTCGCCCGCCGCCGAGGGCCGGGTGGCCGTGAGGCCCCGCGCCAGCCCGGACGGCGCCGCCGACGGAGCGGGCACCGTCTCCTCGCGCACACTCCCCCACTCGGGCGTCTCGATGTTGCGGAACACGCTGGCCTGCGAGGCGTGCTTCACCACGTCGTCCCGGGTGACCTCGCCGTCCGCACCCGTCGGGGTGACCGTGGTGAGGTCGACGCCGAGGTCGCGGGCGAGCTTGCGGATGGGCGGCTTCGCGATCACGCCCACCGACGACCGCACGGGGCGCTCGGCCGGACGCTTGCGGCGCGACGTCGCCCCGCCGCCCGAACCGTAGCCGACCAGCACCGAGCCGCCACCCTCCTCGGGAGCGGGTGCTTCGGCCGTGACGACGGCGCCGGGACCGGCGTCGTCGCGGGCATCCGTCACGAACGTGATGATGGGGGTCCCGACCTCGACCGTCGCTCCCTCGTCGACGAGCAGCTCACCCACGACGCCCGCGTGCGGAGAAGGCAGCTCGACCAGCGACTTCGCGGTCTCGATCTCGCAGATCACATCGTTGATGGCGACCCGGTCGCCCGGTGCCACCTTCCACGCGACGATCTCCGCCTCGGTCAGACCCTCACCGACATCGGGAAGGGGGAAGTTCTGCGTGCTCATGCGTGATCCTCTCGTGGACCGGATTCAGTAGGCGAGGGAGCGGTCGACGGCCTCGAGGATGCGGTCGGCATCCGGCAGGTACGCGCCCTCCAGCTTGGCGGCAGGGAACGGCGTGTCGTAACCCGACACCCGCAGCACGGGCGCCTCGAGCGCATAGAACGCGCGCTCCATCACGGTCGCCGCGATCTCGCTGCCGAGGCTCGTGTGACCGGGAGCCTCCTGCGCGTAGACCATGCGGCCGGTCTTGCGCACCGAGCCCAGGATGGGGTCGTAGTCGACCGGCGACAGCGACCGCACGTCGACGACCTCGCAGCTCGTGCCCTCGGCCTCCGCGAGCGCCGCGGCCTGCAGCAGCGTGGTGACCATCGCGCCGTGGCCCACGAGGGTCACGTCGCTGCCGGTGCGCACCACCCGGGACGAGTGCAGCGGCACGGCCGACGCGTCGAGCTCGACCTCCCCCTTGGGCCAATACCGGCTCTTGGGTTCGAGGAAGACCACCGGGTCGTTCGACGCGATGGCCTCCTGGATCATCCAGTACGCGTCGTTCGCGGTCGACGGCGACACCACGCGCAGACCGGGGGTATGCGTGAAATACGCCTCCGGGCTCTCCTGGTGGTGCTCGACCGCGCCGATGTGGCCGCCGTAGGGGATGCGGATCACGATCGGCAGGCTGAGCGAACCCGCGTGGCGGTTGGTGAGCTTCGCGAGCTGCGTCGTGATCTGGTCGAACGCCGGGAACACGAACCCGTCGAACTGGATCTCGACCACCGGACGGAACCCGGCCATCGCCAGGCCGATCGCGGTGCCGACGATGCCCGACTCCGCCAGCGGCGTGTCCAGCACCCGCCGGTCGCCGAAGTCGCGCTGCAGGTGCTCGGTGATGCGGAACACACCCCCGAGCTTCCCGATGTCCTCACCCATCAGGAGGGCCTTCGGGTCGTCCTCCATCGCCTTGCGCAGCCCCGCGTTCAGCGCCTTGCCGAGCGGCATCGTCTCCAGGGTCACCGGGCGTCTCCTTCGAACGAGGCCTCGTACTGCGCACGCCACGCCTTCTGCTGATCGATCAGCGGGTGCGGGTCGCTGTACACGTGGTCGAACATCTCGTCGGGGTCGGGCATGCCGAGGGTCACCGTGCGCGCGCGCAGATCCTCCGCGGCGTCTGCCGCCTCCGTGTCGACCTCGTCGAAGAACCGCGCTGAGGCGCCGCGATTCTCCAGGAACGCGCGCATGCGCACGATCGGGTCGCGTCCCTCCCACATCAGCTCTTCGTCGTTGCCGCGGTACTTGGTGGGGTCGTCGCTCGTGGTGTGCGCACCCAGCCGGTAGGTCACGGCCTCGATCGCGCGCGGACCGCCGCCCGCCCGGGCCTCGTCGAGCGCCACGCGGGACACCGCGTAGCTGGCGAGCACGTCGTTGCCGTCGACGCGCACGCTGGGAATGCCGTATCCGGCGCTGCGCTGCACGAGCGGCACGCGCGACTGCGTGGTCACGGGCACCGAGATCGCCCAGTGGTTGTTCTGCAGGAAGAACACCGTCGGAGCCTGGTAGCTCGCAGCGAAGACCATGGCCTCGTGCACGTCGCCCTGGCTGGAGGCTCCGTCGCCGTAGTAGACGATGACGGCCTCGTCCCGCTCGGGGTCGCCGGTACCCGAGCGTCCGTCGAACGCGACCCCCATCGCGTAGCCCGCCGCGTGCAGCACCTGCGAGCCCAGCACCAGGGTGTACAGCCGCGTGTTGCCGTTCTTCGGGTCGGTGGGGTCCCAGCCGCCGTGCGAGACACCGCGCATCAGCTTGATGATGTCGAGCGGGTCGACGCCGCGGATGCGCGTGACCGCGTGCTCACGGTACGACGGGAAGATCGTGTCCTGCGCGCGGGCGGCGCGACCGGAGCCGACCTGCGCCGCCTCCTGGCCGCGGCTCGGGGGCCAGAGGGCGAGCTGCCCCTGGCGCTGCAGGTTCGTCGCCTGGGTGTCGATGGCCCGGATGCTCACCATGTCGCGGTAGAACTGCTCGAGCTCGGCGTCGGGGATCGCCTCGACGAGCGGCAGATACTGTTCGGCCTCCGCCGTGGGCGCGACCTTTCCGGTCTCGTCCAGCACGCGTACGAGGGGGGTCTCTGGGGTGCTCACGGGCCCCACGCTACCCGTGCCGGCATTCCGGGTCACGCATACCTAGGGCCCCCTCGTATCTTCGCGGAAGCCCGAGATTCCGCGGATCCCGGGGTGTCAGCGCTGGGCTGCGGCGACCTCCAGCACGCGGTCGAGCGACTCCTCCTCGCCGACCGAGATGCGGATCCCGTCGCCGGAGAAAGGCCGCACGATGAGGTCGGCGGCCACGAAAGCGGCGGCCACCTCGTCGGTGCGCTCCCCGGTGGGCAGCCACACGAAGTTGGCCTGCGAGTCGGGCACGTCCCAGCCGAGCGCGCGGAGCCCGGCCACCAGGCGCTCACGGCGCTCCACGATGACCGCGACGCGCTCGAGCAGTTCGTCCTCGGCGTCGAGGCTGGCGATCGCGGCGCTCTCGGCGGCGGACGTGACCGACAGCGGGATACCCGTGGTGCGTGCCGCGTCGAGCACCTTCTCGTGCCCGATCGCGTAGCCCACGCGGAGACCGGCCAGACCGTACGCCTTGGAGAAGGTGCGCAGCACGACCACATTCGGGTGCCGCTCGAACACGCGGGCGGCGAGACCGTCGACGGCGTCGGGTGCGGTCACGAACTCCGCGTACGCCTCGTCGAGGATCACGAGCACGTCGGCCGGAACGCGGTCGATGAAGCGGTCGAACTCCGACGCCGTGATGATCGGGCCGGTCGGGTTGTTGGGCGTGCACAGGATGAGGGCGCGCGTGCGGTCGGTCACCGCCGCGGCCATCGCGTCGAGGTCGTGCCGCGCATCGGCCGTGAGCGGCACCTGCACGCCGGTCGCCCCGGCCACGAGCGGCAGGCTCGGGTACGCCTCGAACGACCGCCACGCGTAGACCACCTCGTCGCCGCCCGACGCGGTCGCGAGGATCAGCTGGTGCAGGATCGACACGCTCCCCGAGGCGACGTGCACCTCGTCGGGCCGCACGCCGTAGCGCACACCGAGACGCTCCCGCAGCCGCCCGGCCGTGGCGTCCGGGTAGCGGTTGATCGGGGTGGTGCGCTGCAGCGCGTCGACGACCGAGGGCAGCGGCTCGAACGGGTTCTCGTTGCTGGACAGCTTGAAGGCCTCGGGCCCCGCCTGCTTCCCCTGCCGATACGGCGCGAGGGCGGCGATGGCGGGACGGATGCGGGGCAGGATGGGCTCGGTCACGCGTCGAGTCTAGGCTGACAGCTCGCGGTCGCCGTGGGACACTGAACGGACTATGCGCTTCATCATCCGCGTCGTCGTCAACGCCTTCGCCATCTGGGTCGTCACCCTCATCCCGGTCCTTCAGGTGACCGTGACCGCCTTCCCCCCGGGAGAGACCCTGCAGCTCGTGCTCACGCTGCTCGCGGTCGGCGCGATCTTCGCCCTGGTGAACACCATCATCGGCACGGTCGTGAAGGTCGTGGCCTTCCCGCTGTACATCCTCACGCTCGGGCTCATCGGCTTCGTGATCAACGGCTTCCTGCTGTGGCTGACGGCCTGGATCACGAGCAGCTTCGGCTGGGGGCTGTCGGTCGGCTCGTTCTGGTGGGGCGTGCTGGCCGCCCTGATCATCTCGATCATCAACGGGATCTTCGGCGCCATCCTGCGTCCGCAGAGCAAGCGCTCGCGCCGCGACTGACGTGGGGCCGTTCGAGCCGCAGCCCCTCGGCGAGCGGCAGGGACGAGGTGCGGCGGCGGGCGTGACGCGGCGCGCCGTGGTCGCCGCGGCCTGGAGTGTTCCCGTGGTCGCGGCCGTCGCCGCGGCCCCGGTCGCCGCGGCGAGCGCGACCCCGGAGCTGACGGCCTGGACCGTGACCGCGTGCGAGTCCGCCGACCGCATCACCCTCATGCTGCGCAACGACACCGCGGATCCCCTCCAGACGTACCTCGAGCTCACCGCCGACGGCGCTCAGCCGGACGCGGGCCCCGGACCCCTGCTCTCCCCGGGGGAGACCCGCCCGTTCGGCTTCGGGCTCGTGCCCAACGGCGGGTACACGATCCGCGCGAGCACCGACGGGGGGCTCCGGTTCCAGCAGCGCGTGGAGCTCGACTGCGCTCCGCTCGGACTGACCGCGCGGATCGACCCGGACGACGGCTCCGGCGTGCTGACCGTGCACGTGCGCAACGACTCGACGGCGCCCATGACCGTGACCATCGCGTTCGACCTGGGCAGCGACGGCAGCCCCGAGTCCACGGACACCGTGGTGCTGGCGCCCGGCGAGGAGCGCGCCCTGCCCTACCCCGCCCCGCAGAGGGACTTCACCGTGCGGGTGTCGAACGACCAGGGGTACGCGCTCGTGGAGTCGTTCGCGTTCGCCTAGCCGCACCGTGGCGGACCGCAGCAGTTCATCCGACGCGTTCGGCACGGTACTCCGTACGCTCCACCTCGGTGGCCTCGCCCAGTTCGGTCCAGTACCGGCCGAGGGCCTCGGCGCGCGGGTCAGACGACGCGTCCACCAGGCGGGCGGTCTCCTCGTACTCCTCGATCCCGTGCGACCCCAGTCCCAGGTCGTCCGGGCCGGGCAGCGGTTCGACGAGCCTGCTGGCCGTGAAGCTGTCCGCCGAACCCGTGCCCTCGGCGGAGCCGCCCGTCGCGAGCCGGGAGACCACATCGTCGGCATGGCGCAGCTGCACGAGCGTCTGATCGTCGTCCAGCGTCGGCTCCGACGGACTGCCCGCCGTGATCTGCAGCTCCACGTCGAAGTCGCTCTCCATCGCGACGTGCGCGGCGATCATGCCCGACTGCGAGTACGCCACGACGTCCACACGATCCCCGGGCTGCGCCCCGGACGCGGCGAGCGCATCGAGGGTCGCCTGGTACGACGCCGACCGCGTACCGGCGTACAGCTGCACGTTCGAGCGCATGTCCCACGGCTCCGTCCCGGTCGGGGCGAGCGACACCGACCGCGTGCCGGAGAGATACGCCACGTAGCGGGTCGCACCGTCCTTCATCGTGTAGCGCTCGACGGCCACCTGGGCGCCGCCGCTCTCCGGAAGGCGGCGCAGCGCCGCGGTGAGGTCGGCAGGAGCCCGCGGCGCGGACCGGGCGACCGCCGTCACGCGCACCGGATCGGCGTGACCCCGGAGGCGCTCCCCCGGCTGCACCTTCGCGAAACCGGTGGTCGAGCCGAGCAGCTGGGTCACCGCGGCCGCCGGAGCCACCGACGGCCCGAGCCCGCCGAGGAGCACCCCGGGGCCGAAGAGCGGACGGGTCGTCCACTGCAGCACGAGCGCGGTCGCGACGAGGCCGAGAGCCGGGTCGGCGGCGAGGAGACGGTCGAGCCGAGCCTGCGCCGCCGTGGCCGCGCCCGCATCCGTGTGAGCGAGCGCCTCGACCTTCGCCCGCAGCTCCACGATCTCGAACACGTCGGCCGTGCGTCGCGCTCCGTCCGCCGCGTGTGCGAGCTCCGCGGCGACCTCGTGCAGCGCCTGGGCCGCGGCGCGCAGCGCGGGGAGCGGCACCCCCTCGAAGGCCTCGGGATCGGACGACACCGCGACTCGGGCCTGCTCGACCGCCGTCGCCGCTCGTCCGCACGCCCCCGCGGCCGCGGCGATCCGCGCAGCCACGGCCCGCAGCTCCTCGGTGTCGACCGCGATCACTCCGCCGTGGTCGATGCTCAGCCCGCCCACCGGTCGCCTCCCAGGCAGTGGTCGCGCACACCGCGGAGCCGTTCGACCTCGGCAGACGCGGCGTGGTGCTGCCGCTCGATCCCCTCGTGCAGCGCCCGGAGCGCGGCGGAGTCCCACGCCGTGTCGTCGACCACCGCGCGCAGCGTGCCGACGGCGTCGTTCAGCGCGTGCAGCGCATCGCCCAGATGGCTCGAGGCGCGGATGCGGGCCCAGACGTGCGGTGGAGTGTCGAAGGTGGTGGCGGTGAACGCGGTCATGGCTCCACCCTGCGCCGGTGCCGACATGGCTCCCGACCCGGTTCGCAGCGCCCGTGAAGAGATCGCGCGGATGCACAGACGTGCAGGAAGGGCGGGTCCCGGGAGGCCGCCGCTGTGCAGGAGGCGCCCCGACCGGCAGAATGGTCACCGTGACAGCCCAGGATCCCTTCCGCGTGATCTTCGTCTGCACGGGCAACATCTGCCGCTCCCCCATGGCCGAGGTCGTGTTCCGCGACCTCGCGGAACGCCAGGGCCTCGGTGCGCGGATCGTCTCGCGCAGCGCGGGCACGGGCGACTGGCACCTGGGCGAGCGCGCCGACCACCGCACGATCGACTCGCTCGCGCGCCGCGGCTACGACGGCTCGCAGCACCGCGCCAAGCAGTTCACGTTCGCGTCGTTCGCGGAGAACGACCTCGTGGTCGCGCTCGACCGCACGCACGAGCGCATCCTGCGGGAGTGGGCGCGCGACGAAGACGAGGAGGGCAAGGTCACGCTCCTGCTCTCGTTCGACCCGAACGCGCCGAGCCCCGACGTGCCGGACCCCTACTACGCGGGCGCCGAGATGTTCGATTCGGTGCTCGGTATGATTGAGACCGCCACGCGGGGGCTGTTCCGCCAGCTCGAACCCGCTCTGCGCCCGCCCCGCACGCCCCGACTCTGAGGGGCCCGATCAGGAGGACTCCCCTGACTTTCCAGCCCTCGCTCCCGCCGCAGCCCCTGAGCCCCCTCGACGGTCGCTACCGCGGTGCCGTCACCGGACTCGCCGACTTCCTCTCCGAAGCCGGGCTCAACCGCGCGCGCGTCGAGGTCGAGGTGGAATGGCTGATCGCGCTCACCGACCGCTCGCTCTTCGAGACGAGCCCGCTGTCGGACGCCGACAAGGAGCGCCTGCGCGCGCTGTACCGCGACTTCGGCCAGGCCGAGATCGACTGGCTCGCCGAGAAGGAGGCCGTCACGCAGCACGACGTGAAGGCCGTGGAGTACCTGGTGCGCGACCGTCTCTCGACGCTCGGACTCGACGCGATCGCCGAGCTCACGCACTTCGCCTGCACGAGCGAGGACATCAACTCCGCCTCCTACGCCCTCACCGTCAAGCGCGCGGTCGAGGAGGTCTGGCTCCCGGCCCTCGACACCGTGATCGCGAAGCTGCGCGAGCTGGCGGTCGAGCACGCCGACGCCGCGATGCTGTCCCGCACGCACGGCCAGCCCGCCACGCCCTCGACCATGGGCAAGGAACTCGCGGTGTTCGCGTGGCGGCTGGAGCGCGTCCGTGCGCAGATCGCCGGCACCGACTACCTCGCGAAGTTCTCCGGCGCGACCGGCACCTGGTCGGCGCACCTGTCCGCCGACCCCGACGCCGACTGGCCCACCATCGCCCGCGAGTACATCGAGGGCCTGGGGCTCGGCTTCAACATCCTGACGACGCAGATCGAGTCGCACGACTGGCAGGTCGAGCTCTACGACCGCGTGCGGCACGCCGGTGGCATCCTGCACAACCTCGCCACCGACATCTGGACGTACATCTCGCTCGGCTACTTCGCGCAGATCCCGGTCGCCGGTGCCACGGGCTCGTCGACCATGCCGCACAAGGTCAACCCGATCCGCTTCGAGAACGCCGAGGCGAACCTGGAGATCTCCGGCGCCCTGTTCGCGTCGCTCGGGCAGACCCTCGTCACGAGCCGCCTGCAGCGCGACCTCACCGACTCCACCACGCAGCGCAACATCGGTGTCGCGTTCGGGCACTCGCTGCTCGCGCTCGACAACCTGCGCCGGGGACTCAACGCGATCTCGCTCTCGCGCGACGTGCTGCTCGCCGACCTCGACGGCAACTGGGAGGTGCTGGCCGAGGCGATCCAGACGGTCATCCGGGCCGAGGTGGTCGCCGGGCGCTCCACCATCACCGACCCGTACGCGCTGCTCAAGGAGCTCACGCGCGGGCACCGCGTCGGCGCGGCCGAGCTCGCGGCATTCGTCGAGGGTCTGGAGATCGGCGACGCCGCCAAGCAGCGCCTGCTCGCCCTGACCCCCGCGACCTACACGGGTATCGCCGAGCGCCTCGCCCGCTGAGCCCGCGCGCGGTCAGCCGGAGTACGACTCCACGCGGTCGCGCGGCATGAACGACGCCGCGAGCAGGGTGAGCAGCGCGGTCACGGCGACCGCGATGAACACCCCGACCGACGCGTGCACGATCGTGCCGGGGTCGTCCGGCCCTGCCCCCTGGGAGATGATCGCGTTCGAGATCGCCCCGAACACGGCCACCCCGACCGCGCTGCCTGCCGAGCGGGCGAACGCGTTCATGCCGGTCACGGCGCCGCGCTCACCCCACTCCACCGACGACTGCGCGGCGATCAGGGTCGGCGCCGCGCTCCACCCCAGGCCGAAGCCCAGCACGAACGCGATCACGGCGAGCACGTACGGGTTCGGCCACGACGCGACCGAGGCCAGGACGATCGCCGCGACCGAGGCGATGCTCATGCCGATCAGCGTGGTGCGGCGGAAGCCGATGCGCAGGTACAACCGCCCCACGTTGGCCGCGGCGATGGGCCACCCGAGCGTGAGCGCGGCCACGGCGAGGCCCGACAGCAGCGGCACGATGCCGAGCGAGCCCTCCAGGTAGGTGGGCGCGAAGCTGGTCACGCCGATCATGAGCGCCCCCACGCCGAGCGACACGAGGGTCGTGGTGAGGATGAGCCGGCGCGAGACGAGCCGCAGGTCGACGATCGGCTCCGGTGCCCGCCGCTCCACCAGCGCGAACAGCACCAGGGCCGCGATCCCCGCCCCGAAGCACAGCGCGCTCGGCGCCGACAGCCACTCCCAGGCGTTGCCGCCCTCGAGCAGCCCGAGGATCACCCCGGTCAGGCCGACCGTCAGCAGCACGGCCCCGAGGTAGTCGATGCGGTGCCGTTGCGTCTGCTTCTGCTCCGTGTACCGCCGCAGCAGCACCCACGCGGCTAGCAGGCACAGGGGGATGTTGATCAGGAAGATCCAGCGCCACGCGTCGAGCTGTGCGAACACGCCGCCGAGGGCCGGTCCGACCACCGACGACACCGCCCACACGCTGGCGATGTAGCCCTGCACCTTCGCGCGCTCGGCGACCGTGTAGATGTCGCCGACGATCGTCATCGACATGGGGGCGACGGCTCCGGCGCCGAGCCCCTGGACCACCCGGAACGCGATGAGCGCCGGCATGCTCCACGCGAGACCGCAGAGGATCGAGCCGAGCAGGAACAGGGCGATGCCGAGCAGGATGATGGGCTTGCGTCCGACCGTGTCCGCGAAGCGCGAGTAGATGGGCACGCTCACGGCCTGGGCGAGCAGGTACACCGAGAAGAGCCACGGGAACTGCTGGTAACTGCCGAGGTCGCGCACGATGCTGGGCACGGCGGTGGCCAGGATCGTGGCGTCGATCGCGATGAGACCCGTCGAGAGCATCAGCGCCGCGAGCACCGGTCCGCGTTCCGAGCGGAGTCCGACGGAGGCGCGATCGATGGGGGTGCTCACGTCAGGCACAAGCCGCCCGCCCGCCGGAGTATTCCGACGGACGGGCGGCTGAGGGTCGTCACTTCGCGGTGCCGGAGCGCCCGGGGGCCTGGTCGTCGCTGTCGGGCTTCTCGGCCGGCTCCGCGTCGTACAGCACCGGCCGGTCGATGGTCTTGGTCACATCGGCCGGGTCGACCGCGAGGATCAGCATCGCGAGGATCAGCAGGGTCACGATGAACGCGGAGCCGCCCACGACCAGGCTCAGGGCCAGCGGCGTGAGCCCTTCGTACGTACCGTTCGCGATGGCCGTGTTCACGCGCAGGGTGAAGGCACCGGTCGACACCAGCGTGACCACCATCGCGAACACGCCGCAGCCCAGCGCGATGCCGAGCAGGTGGAGCGGACGCAGGATGTCCCGCCGGGTGGGCTTCTCGTCGCTCATCGCTCTCCTCCGTGCTGGACCGGCTCGCTCTGGTCGTCGTGGGGGACCTCAGGCGCGTCGGCGCGCTTCGGGGTCAGTCCCGCAATGCCGAGGAAGACGGCGACGATCGCCGCGTAACCGCCGAACATGCCCACGCCCAGGATGATGCCGGAAAGCACGAACGTGCCCGCCGCGTCGATCGTGTACTCCTGCACGAACCCGGCCGGGATCAGCAGCATCACCACCGCCAGCAGGAGCGTCAGCGCGCCGACCGTGATCGCGTCGCGGGCGAGCATCCCGCCGACGCGACGCGCCCGGATGCCCGCGAGCAGCTCGATCCCGCCGCTGAGCACCGCCCACGAGATCACCACCACGAAGAACACGTCGTCCGTGCGCCAGGCGGGGACGCCGCTCGCCATGCCGGCGAGGGCGCTCACCACGGCGAGCAGGATGGAGGACCAGCGCGAACCCGCGGGCAGCACCAGCCAGGCGGCCAGCACGTGCACGAGCGCCGTCACCAGCACGAACCCGCTGAACACCGACAGCCCCACCGGGGCGGAGTGATCCGACGAGAAGGTGATCATGAGGGCGGCGACGGCCGCGAACAGTGCGCGCAGCAGTTGCACGTGGCGCATGGTGAACGCGCGAGCAGGGGCAGACATGCAGAGTCCTCCGGGGTTTCCCCCCAGTCTACGCGGGGGCGGGAGACGCCAGCGCCGGGCGGATGCGCGTGAAGCCCGGCGGATCTCCCCAGATCGATTGCCGGGCTTCACGACATACGCAGCACGGGGGGCGTCACTGCGTCGGGCCGGACGGTCGCGGGGTCGGGCACCTCCCCCACACGTCAGAGCCCAGTGACCCACGTGCTCGCTCGGTCCCCTGAAGCGTGCTCGCGCGGTCTTATGCTCACTCTAGGGAAGTGTTCTTCACATACCGGACGGGGGGTTGTGATGGAGTACACGAACGGTGGCGTGCCGCGCCCACCCGGGCGCAGCGCCTTCGCCAGGGCACTGCGCGACGCGATCAACGCGAGACCCGTGACGCTCTCCTGGCTGCAACGCCAGCTCAAGGCACGCGGCAACCGGGTGTCGATGGCCACGCTGAGCTACTGGCGCTCCGGGTCTCGCCGGCCGGAGGGCGCGCAGTCGCTCGCGGCGCTGGCCGACATCGAGGACCTGCTCGGCCTGGAGGACGCCGCACTCAGCCGTCTGCTCCGCCCCAACCGCACCGGACCGCTCGGGGTGAGCGGCTTCCCCATCGACCACCGCGAGATCGAGCAGGCCGTGATCGACGCCTACACGGCGATGGGCAGCCCGTACCCCGACACGTCACGCGAGCTGACCACGCACTCGGTCACCGACGTCGACGAGCGAGGCAACGTGTCCTTCTGCTCCACCAGGAGCATCGTGCAGTCCACGACCGGCACCATCCACGCGATCCCGTTCCTGGAGATCATGCCGGGGCTGCCCTCCCCCGCCCCCATCCTTCGGGCGGTGTCGGGCGGGCGTTTCACCCGCCACTACTCGCACCCGGGCGGCGAGGTGCACGGCGCGCTGTTCGAGCTGGACTTGCCGCTGGAGGCGCCCGACACGGCGATGGTCGAGTGGTCGGTGGAGTACCCGCCGGGGTCGCCGCCGTCGCGCGACACCGGGCACGCGGTGGGCCGCCAGTGCCGGGAGCTGCTGGTGTGGACGCGATTCCACCCCGACGCGGTGCCCGACTGGTGCGAAGAGGTCGTGGAGACCCCGGACGGCCGCTCGGTCTCGCCCGTCCCGCTCACCCGCGGCACCTCCGTGCACCAGGTACGGCGCGCGTTCGGCCCGGGCGCCCTCCAGCTGCGCTGGGGGTACGGGCCCGCGGACGCGGAGGTTCAGCCGGGCTGATCGCCCGTCGCAACCGGACGACCGGGGGTGTTCGACCACTGGCTCCACGAGCCGGGGAACACCCGGGCGTCGATGCCGACCTCGTGCAGCACGAGCGCCGTGTGCGCCGCGGTGACCCCGGAGCCGCAGTACGCCGCAACAGGGGTGCCGCGGGTGACGCCGACCCCTTCGAGCGTGGCGAGCACGGTGTCGCGGTCGAGCACTCGGCCGTCCGCATCGAGATGCAAACCGGTCGGGAGGTTGATGGCACCGGGGATGTGTCCGGCCACCGGGTCGAGCGGCTCGGTCTCGCCACGGTAGCGCTCGGGCGCGCGCACGTCGAGGAGCACGCCCGACTCCGGGAACGCAGCGGCCTCGTCGATCGTGAGGGCGTCGTCGCCGATCTCGTCGAGCACCACATCGCCCGGCTCCGGGATCACGTCGTCGGTCGCGGTGCCGTACCCGGCGGCCGTCCAGGCGCGGAGCCCGCCGTCGAGCACGCGCACAGGAACACCGGCCTGCCGGAGCAGCCACCACGCGCGAGCCGCCGCGAGCCCCTTCGTGTCGTCGTACGCCACGACCGTGTCGCCCTCGCGCACGCCCCACCGGCGCGCGGCCGCCTGGAGCGTGGCGGTCGACGGCAGTGGGTGGCGCCCCGCGTCCGGCTCGCCGTGCGTGGACAGCTCCGTGTCCAGAGCCGCGAACACCGCGCCGGGGATGTGACCGGTGAGGTAGTCGGCGTGCCCGGCCTCCGGTCGATCGAGACGCCAACGCACGTCGATCACGCGGACGGGCGCCTCACCGGCGAGGAGGTCGTGCAGTTCGGTCGCGGAGACGAGGTCGCTCATGCTGCGAGGCTACCGACTCCCCGTGCGTCTTCGGTTCGTCGCGTCATCCGGCGACACGGCCGAGAAGCGTCGCGGGAAGCGCGCACGAATCAGCGCCAGCGCAGCGGCAAGCTCAGGTGCGCGGAACATCGCCAATGCCGAGACGTAGACCGCCCCACTGAGCAGACCGATCGCGATCGTCCCGAGAACACCCGGGAGCTTGTCACTGACGAACCAACCAGCCTGACCGCCGAGTGCGAGATACAACGCCCACCCCGCGAGTGTCGCTGGCACTGCTGCCAAGAGACACCGCGCCAGTGGGCGAACCCAATCTTGGACGTGAAGACCGCCGAGTCTCCGCCGGAGCAACACCACGGCGATTGCGCTCTGGCCGATCGACGCGACCGACTGCCCCAGAGCGACGGCTGCTGCAAGTGATGTGACCGGGAGGATATGCAGCTCATGGAGCAGCCACGCGAGGCTGGCGGTCGCGATCACGACTGCGGTCTGGAAGAGCGTGAACCAGAACGGCGTACGTGTATCTCCGAGCGCATAAAAGGTCCGCTGCACGATGAATAGAACGGCGAGCGGTACCAGACTCAACAAGTAGCAGCAAAGGACGAGAGAGGCCTCCGCTGCATCGTGTGGCGAATTCGTAAAGACGCGCGAAGCGGGCACGGCAGCCGCGACTAAGGCCGCCAGTGCTGCGAACAAGAAGAACCCCAGTGTTCTGATGCTCCGCGAAATGTCCCGCCTCATTTCGGGATATGCGCCGAGCGACGCGTGCTCGGACAATCGCGGTAATAGGGGGTTCCGATCGACAGCACGATGATCGAATACGGCAGCATGAAGACGAGCCAGGCATTGCTCATCACGGCCGATGCGGCGCCCTGGCCGGATGCCTCGTTTGCGACCCAGCTCTGATAGAAGCCCGCGCCGAGGCTGACCAATGCCATAAGAAGAGTCCAGCTCGCCACGCGGCCAAGATCGCCCAGCTGGGCGCCCCGCCACCGGAAGTCGATCTCCAGCCGGATACCGGTTCTCCTCCAGAAGAGAAGGAGGACCAGCGCTTGCAGGGCAATGCCGCCGGTCGCTACGCCGCCTAGTGACGCGATCATGCCCGGGCTCCATTCCGCCACTCGCGCAAGGTTCTCGCCGAATGCCATACCGATGAGCAGGAATCCGATGATCGACAAGATGTTGTTCGCCACCGGCGCCCAGGCGAACGGGCCAAAAATGCCCTTGGCATTCAGCACCTCACCGAGCAGCGCATACAAGCCGTAGAAGAAGATCTGCGGGAGACACCAATACGCGAACGCGGTGGCGAGGGCGATCTGAGCGGTGTTCTCAGGGCGCAACTGCAAGGAGACCAGCCAGGGTGCCACAACGACGGCCGCGCCCGTCATCAGCAGGAGAATAGCTCCGCCCATCGTGACCAGCTTCGATACAAACTCCTTGCCGTCTTGGCGCCGCGATGCTCGGACGATCTGGGGCACGATCACGGCCGTGAGGATACCGACGGAGATCAGCCCGAAGATGCTGTTAGGAAGTTGGTTCGCCACGGAGAACGCGTCGGCGACCGCCGATCTGTTCGAGCCGACCACACCAACGAGAACGACCGTCCGCAGGAGACCGGTTACCCGGGAAGCAAGAGTGCCCGCTCCGAGCATGATGCTTCCGCGTTCCACCCCGACCATCCGCTCCTCGGTTCCGCCGTCGGGGGCCGATGATGTCACGTCGCTTCTCCTTCGAGTAGCGAGATGCCCGGGTTTATTCGCGGACCCCGTCGGGAATAGAAGCGGGCGGCGGGCGTTGCACCCCGCATGATTGAAAGTTCAACCGTCGCGCCGGCTGCCACCGAACGGACCCGCGTGCGGGTGCCGCTGCGCTTCGGCGACGGGTACACCACCACGGCCGACGTCGTGACCTTCGACGGACTGGTCGACGGACGCGAGCACCTGCTGCTCGGCCTCGGCGACTGGCGCGCGGCGCTCGACCGCGCGGCCGAGGGCGGCGATGCCCCGCTCGTCCGCCCGCACAGCGAGTGCCTCACCGGCGACGTGTTCGGCTCCGAGCGCTGCGACTGCGGCCCCCAGCTGCGCGAAGCGGTCGAGCGGATCGCCGAGCAGGGCGGGTTCCTGCTGTATCTGCGCCAGGAGGGTCGCGGCATCGGCCTCTACGCCAAGCTCGACGCCTACGCGCTGCAGGACGCCGGTCTCGACACGTACGAGGCGAACGTCGCCCTGGGTCACGGCGAGGACGAGCGCGACTACACGGTCGCCGCGCAGATGCTCCGCGCCGTCGGGGTCGACGGCATCCGTCTGCTGAGCAACAACCCCGACAAGGCCGTGCAGCTCGAGGCGCTGGGCATCCGCGTGACCGAGCGCGTGCCCACCGGCGTGCACCTGTCGGAGTCGAACTCGCGCTACCTGCAGGCCAAGCGCGACCACACCGCGCACACGATCGACCTGTCGGCGGCGTGACCGGCGGGGAGGACACCATGACGGCCCAGCGCTCGGAGCGGCGGCTCGACGACACGGAGATGGCGACGTGGCTGCCCGTCATTCGCTTCGTGCAGCTGCTGCCCCAGGTGCTCGACCGCACTCTCAAGGACGAGGTGGGCCTGAATCACGCACGCTACGCGATCATGGTCACGCTCGCGGGGCGCGACGACGGCGCGGTGACCATGACGGAACTCGCACGCATCGCCGGTCTGAGCCGTTCGCGGCTGAGTCACGCGCTCGACTCGCTGGAGGAGCGGGGGTGGGTCGAGCGCACGTCGTGCAGTACTGACAAGCGCACGCTGTCGGCCGCGCTCACCCCCGCGGGCAGGGAGATGCTGCGCACCGCCGCCCCCGTGCACGTGGAGCAGGTGCGCGAGCTGGTGCTCGACCCGCTCACCCCCGCGGAACGCGAACAGCTCCAGTCGATCCTCACGAAGCTGCTCCCGGGTGTGACCGCGGCGCTCTGAGGCGTTCTGCTCTGAGCAGAACGCCTCGAACCCCGCCGAGCGCCCGGATTATCGTGAGGCATGGCCGACATCGTCCCGTTCCCCCGCGCTCCCCGTCCCGCCCGTCCCCAGCCGAGCGACCCCGAGCCGCTGTGGCGGCAGCAGCTGGGCGACCAGCTCCGCCGTCGGCGGCACGACCGCGAGGAGACCCTCACTGCCACCGCCGAGAAGGCCGGGGTGTCGCCGCAATACCTCTCCGAGGTCGAGCGCGGGCTCAAGGAGCCGTCGAGCGAGATGATCGCCGCGATCGCCGGAGCCCTCGACACGAGCCTGGTCGAGCTGACCAGCGCCGTGGCCGACGACCTGCGCGCGACTGCGGCCCCGGCATCGGCATCGGCTGCGGTCTCGGCCTCACGCGGCGCGTTCGCCCTCGCGGCCTGACCGCGCACGCGGCGCCCGGCTTCGTCGCCGCGTGCCCTCCCCGGTGGAGCCCGGTGTCGCCGTCGCGCCGCCGCACGCCCCGCCCGCACGCGCCGCCCGGTGGAGCCCCGGGGCCGACGCGGCACCGCGGCGTCGGCCCCGGGTCCGGGCGTCACCCCGCGTCGCGCGGCCCGAGCACGGTGTCGATCAGGCCGTACTCCTTCGCCGCCACGGCCGTGAACACCCGGTCGCGGTCGGTGTCGACGCGGAGCTCCTCGAGGGTGCGACCGCTGTGCCTGGCCAGGATCGCCTCCATGTCGGACCGCACCCGCACCACCTCGTCGGCCGCGAGGATGAGGTCGGGGATCGCACCCCGCGACTGCCCGGCGGGCTGATGCAGCACGATGCGCGCGTGCGCGAGAGCGGCCCGCTCCCCCGGCGCCCCTGCCGCGACGAGCAGCGCCGCCGGACCGATGGCCTGGCCGACGCAGGTCGTGGCGATGCGGGGACGGATGTGCTGCATCGTGTCGTAGATCGCGAGCGCCGCCCCGGGATCGCCGCCCTCGCTGTTGATGTAGAACTGCACCGCGGAGTCGGGGCTGTCGGCATCGAGGTGCAGCAGCTGTGCGATGAGCGCGTTCGCCACGCCCGCGTCGATGCCGGTGCCGAGGTAGATGACGCGTTCGGCCAGCAGGTGCGAGTACACGTCCATGACCCGCTCGCCGCGGGGGTGCTGGGCGATCACGTTGGGGATCGTGTAGCTGCTCATGCGTCCGCCCCCAGTCCCACGCGCGCGCGGCGTCGCGGCATGATGTCGGCCGTCGACTCCACGATCCGGTCGATGAAGCCGTACTCCTGCGCCTGCGTGGCGGTGTACCAGCGGTCGTGCAGGGAGTCCTCGAAGATCCGCTCCACGGGCTGACCGGTGTCGTGGGCGATGAGTCCGAGCACGGTGTCGCGCATGTGACGGAGGTCGTCCGCCTGCGCTTCGATCTCGACCGCGGATCCGCCGATTCCCGCTGAGCCCTGATGCATGAGGATGCGCGCGTGCGGCAGCGCCCGACGCTTGCCCGGTGTGCCCGCCGACAGCAGGAACTGTCCGGCGCTGCACGCGAGGCCGAGCGCGAGGGTCGAGACGTCGTTGGGCACGAGCCGCATGAGGTCGCGGATCGCGAGCATCGACGGCACGGACCCGCCGGGAGAGTGGATCCACAGGGCGATGTCGGCGACGGGGTCCTCTGCCGAGAGGCTGAGCAGCTGCGTCATCAGCAGCGTGCCGTTGTCGTCGTCGAGGGCGCCGTCGAGCACGAGCACGCGCTCGTGGAAGAGCGCGCGCCGGGCTTCCTGGCTGAACTGGGGTATGGGTTTCTCGTCGCTCATGACCCCAGCCTCCGCCGCTCCGGGAGCCGGTGGGTCGGTCTCCGCCGTGGGCGGATCCGCCGTGGGCAGAGGACGTGTGCGCTGCCCGAAAGCCGCGCGTAACACCCCCGACTCACGACGTTCCTAGCCTCGAGCACATGGCGAGACAGAAGGCACCGGAATGGCAGTGGTCGGAAGACGGGATCAACTTCCGCACCCGCAAGTGGGTGCGCCCCGAAGACCTCAACGCGAACGGCACGCTGTTCGGCGGCAGCCTGCTGAAGTGGATCGATGAAGAGGCGGCGATCTACGCGATCGTGCAGCTGGGCAACTACCGCGCCGTGACGAAGCACATCTCCGCGATCACGTTCGAAGCGTCGGCGGTGCAGGGCGACCTGATCGAGATCGGCCTGCAGGCGACGCGGTTCGGCACCACGTCGCTGACGATGCGCGCGGTCGCCCGCAACATGATCACCCGCAAGCGCATCCTCACGATCGACGAGATCGTGTTCGTGAGCCTGGACGAGGACGGGATGCCGACCCCGCACGGCTATCGCGAGATCACCTACAACCGCGATCGCATGCCCACGGAGCGCATCGCCACCGGGACGGTCCGGCTGCCGAAGCTCTGAGCGGACGCCGCCGGGGGGAACGGCGTCCGCTCAGAAGAGAAGGGGTCAGGGGTCAGGCGGCCAGGGCGAGCGCGCGGCGGTGGCTGATCCGGTGCCCCACCCAGAACCCGATCGCGATGAGCCCGGCGAGCGCGACCCCGAGGATCCACGGGAGCATCGACGGCGCGGCGCCCGCGGTGGCGGTGGCGAGCGTGCCGGAGCCGTCGGCGATGCGCCCGTTGCCGGAGGCGAGGTCGGCCGCGCCCGCTTCGAGCGTCCCGCCGCCCGCGGCCAGGTCACCCGATCCGTCCGCGACCGCGTCGGCTCCGGCGCTCAGCTCGCCCATGCCCGTGTGGAGGGCACTCGCGCCGGACTGCAGCGTGCCGATGCCGGTGGCCAGGGTGCTGGCGCCCTCGTCGAGCCGGCCCGCGCCGTCGTCGAGTCGCACGGTGCCGGCGTGCAGCGTGGAGGCACCGGTCGAGAGCGTGCCGAGGCCCTGCGTGAGCTTCGTGGCTCCGGCGCTGAGCTGGGCGGTTCCGGCCTGGAGCGCCTGCGTGCCGGCGACGAGCGCGGGGGCACCCTCCGGGGCGACCAGGGCGACCGTTCCGGGCCAGCCGAGTGCGGGGTCGCCGTTGGCGATGGCGTTGACCCCGGCCGTCACGCGCGCGGCACCGTCGGCCGCGCCGATGAGTCCCTGCGCGAGCGAGGGTGCGGCGGCGGCCGGGGCCGCGAGGGCGTCGACGGCCTGATCGACTCCGGCCGCGAGCTGCGCGAGCTGCTGCAGCTGCACGTTGGTCGGGTCAGCGGCGAGCATCCCGGCGAGGCTGTCCGCGAGTTGCTGCGACCGACCGGGGGCGGCCGTCGCGGCGTTCTGCAGCGCGGTCTTCGTGTCGGGATGGGCAAGCGTCTGCACCGAGGTCGTCACTCCGGCGGAGGGTGTCGCTCAGCGTGGTGGCACCCGCCAGCACGCCGGTCGTGTACTGGTGCGCGCCCGTCACGCCCGCCGACAGCCGGGTGGCGCCCGCGACGAGCTGCTGCGCGCCCGCATCGGCTGCGGCGGCACCGGCCGCGAGGTCCTGCGATCCGGCGAGCGCGGTCTGCGCGCCACCGCTCAGGCGGCTCGCACCGGCCTCGGCGTTCGCGGCGCCCGCGGCGAGGTCGCCCGCACCAGCAGCGAGGGCCGTGGCTCCCGCCGCCGCGGTGGTGGCACCGTCGCTCAGCTTCTGCGAGCCGTCCTCGGCGCTCGCGGCACCCGCGGCGAGGTCCTGCGTCCCGTCGGCGAGGGTCTGCGCGCCGTCGGACAGTTCGGCGGCACCGGCCGCAAGCTTCGCCGACCCGTCTTCCGCGGCGGTGGTGCCGTCGGCGAGCTCCGCGGCGCCGGCGGCGATCTTGCTCGTGGTGGCGAAGAACAGCAGGATCATGGCGGCCAGCAGCAGGCTGAGCACGATCACGGCGATGCGCATGCCGAGGCCGTGCGCGTGGGGTGTTGCACTCGTCATTGAGGACTCCCGGGTGGTGTGTGGCGTCGTTGCCACGGGCGACTGTAGGGCCCCGGTCCCCCGCCGCACCGGAATTGCCGGACGATACCAAGTCCCAGCGTACGCGGGACTCAGTTTCTTGTGGCGGATGCACAAAGCGGCGTCCGCGCCCCCACCCCGCGAACGCCGCCCCGCGCCGTCGCCGCTAGCCCGGCAGGGAGGCGCCGCGGCCGGCCACCGCGACCGGGTCGGCGCCGTCGCCCGTCGAGCGCTCGGCGAGCACCGCGAACGCGCGGTCCAGGTCGGCGATCAGGTCGTCCGCGTTCTCGAGGCCGATCGACAGCCGCAGCACGTCGGCGGCGGGTCGTGCCTCCGGGGGCACCGGACGGTGCGTGAGAGCGGCAGGGTGCTGGATCAGCGAGTCCACGCCCCCGAGCGACACGGCGTGCGTGAACAGCGAGGTCGCCGACGCCACCGCCGACGCCGCCGCGTACCCGCCCCGCATCCGCATCGCGATCATGGCGCCCGTGCCGCGCATCTGCCGGCCGAGGATCCCGCGGGGATCCCCGTCGAGCCCCGGGTAGAAGACCTCGGCGACCTCTGGTCGGTCGATCAGCCACTGCACGAGGCGGCGAGCAGTGTCCTGCTGCTGCCGCACGCGCACGGGCAGGGTCGTGAGCCCGCGGTGGAGGAGATATGCGCCGAGCGGGTGCAGCAGCCCCCCGGTCACGGCACGCACTCGGCGCAGCGCTTCTGCGGTCTCCTCGTCACAGGCGACGACCCCGGCGATGACGTCGCCGTGGCCGCCGAGGTACTTGGTGGCGCTGTGCAGCGACATCGCCGCGCCCAGGTCGATCGGGTTCTGCAGCACCGGGGTGGCGAACGTGTTGTCGACCACGACCGGGACGTCGCCGGCCTGGCGCACCACGTCGGCGATGTCGGCGATGTCGAGCGTGGGGTTGGCGGGCGTCTCGACGACCACGAGCCCGGTGTCGGGGCGGATCGACGCGGCGACCTCCTCGGGGCGGCAGTACGTGGTGTCGACGCCGAGCAGCCCCGAGCCCAGCAGGTGGTCGGTGCCGCCGTACAGCGGACGGACCGCGACCACGTGGCGGGTGCCCGTCGCACCGGTGCGGGCGAGGATCACCGCGGTCATGGCGGCCATGCCCGACGCGAACGCGACCGCGGCCTCCGCGTGCTCGAGCTCGGCGAGGGCCTCCTCGAAGCGCGCGACCGTGGGGTTCCAGAGTCGGGCGTAGACCATGCTGCCGTCGGCGGGCGGAGGGCCCCCGGTGGCCATGGCCTCGTACGAGTCGCCCCCGCGCTCGACATCGGGCAGCGGGTTGGTGGTGGACAGGTCGATCGGCAGCGCGTGGACGCCGAGCCCCTCCAGGTCGGAGCGGCCGCTGTGGACGGCGATCGTGTCGGGATGCAGCGGTGCGGTCATGCCTCCACGTTGCCGGAAACGTGAGAGAACCGCCGGAATTCGACAGCATCCGCGGGAACGGAGGCCTGATCCGATATTCTGTGCAACATCCGGCGGGCGGGAGGGCGGCACCTTGGCGAAAGCGCAACTCGACGAGACCGATCTGGAGCTCCTCGCGGCGCTGACCCGCGATGCCGAGATCACGAACAAGGCTCTCGCGCATCGGCTGGGGTTGGCCGAGTCCACGTGCGCGCACCGCGTGCGGGCACTGCGCGAGCGCGGCATCATCCGCGACACCCGCGTGCGGGTCGACGGCGCGGCGCTCGGATACCCGCTGCAGGCGATCATCAAGGTGCGCCTCGCCAATCACACGGGGCCGAAGGTGACGGCGCTCTTCGACGCCCTCGTCGCGGTGCCCCGCGTGCTGCAGGTGTTCCACGTCGCGGGCGTCGACGACTTCCTGGTGCACGTCGCGGTGGAGGATGCGACGGCGCTGCGCGACATCGTGCTGGAACACATCACGATCCACCCGGTCGTGCGCGGCACCGAGACCCAGCTCGTGTTCGAGCTCCGCGACGGCACCGGCCTGCTCCCCCGCTAGCTCATCCCCTTCCCGTCACCGACCGCTCTTACCCGTTCTGCCTCTCTCCGCACTTGTGTCGCAGTGAGCCGGTTGGTCGTGATGCCGACAACGATCGCTGCCCCGATCCCAACCGGGACACCGACGGGCGACGGCAGGAACAGGGCCGCCGCGAGGAATGCCACGGGGAGCATCAGCATCCCGACGACGAACACGGCAGGGGGCGCATTGGTACTCATGCGCGGGCGCGGAGTCCTCTTCGTCGCCTCCACCATCGCCCTCCTCTGGCTCGCCTGACTGGAGCTCCCACCAGACTAGCGTCGTCAAATGAGGACACTGGTATACCTTCTCTCCGGTCGATGGGAGGACATGAGAAGCGGCGCGGGGCGTGCCGTCCGGCGGGCCGACGCGGAAAGATGGAATGCACGCCAGCAAAGGAGCACCATGAGCCGCAGTGCCACCGCCGCCACGAACGCCGTCCGCGAGATGCGCGACTTCCTGTTCGAGCACGCCACGGACTATGCCGCCGCGCGGGCGGGATTCGCGTGGCCGCAGGTCGACGAGTTCAACTTCGCCCTGGAGTGGTTCGACGTGGTGGCCGCCGAGAATCCGCAGCGCCCCGCCGTGCAGATCGTCGACGCCGACCTTCGCCTGCGGTCGTGGACGTATGGCGAGCTCTCCGCCCGCTCCGACCAGGTCGCGTCCTGGCTCGCGGGGCTCGGCATCCGCCGCGGTGACCACGTGATCGTGATGCTCAACAACACGATCGAGCTGTGGGAGGTGATGCTGGCGATCACCAAGATCGGGGCGGTGTCGATCCCGACGTCCACGCTGCTGTCGGCCACCGACCTCGCCTATCGCGTGGAGCACGGCCGCGCCAGCGCCGTCGTCACCCTCGGGACTCTCGCCGAACGGGTCGACGGTCTCGGCCCCGACATCCTCCGCATCGGCGTCGGCGAGGCCCCGCCCGCCTGGGCCCGCTACGCCGACTCCGCCGCCGCGCCCGCCGCGTTCGAGCCGGACGGCCCGACCCCCGCGTCCGACACCGCACTGCTGTACTTCACCTCGGGCACCACGAACCGGCCGAAGCTCGTGCAGCACACCCACGTCTCGTATCCGGTCGGGCACCTGTCGACCATGTGGTGGCTCGGGGTCCGCCCCGACGACGTGCACCTCAACATCTCCTCGCCCGGGTGGGCGAAGCACGCGTGGTCGAGCTTCTACTCGCCGTTCCTGGCCGAGGCCACCGTGTTCGTCTACGACTACGCCCGGTTCGACGCGAACACGCTCATGCAGGTCATGGACACCCACCACGTGTCGACCTTCTGCGCCCCGCCGACCGTGTGGCGCATGCTCATCCAGGCCGACCTGGGCCGCCTGACGCACCCTCCGCGCGAGCTGGTGGGCGCCGGCGAGCCGCTGAACCCCGAGGTCATCGACCGGGTGCGGGAGGCGTGGGGCGGCACCATCCGCGACGGTTTCGGTCAGACCGAGATGACGGCGTGCATCGGCAACTCCCCCGGGCAGCCGGTGAAGATCGGCTCGATGGGCCGCCCGTTGCCGGGATACCCGGTGGTGCTGCTCGACCCCGCCACGGGCGCGGTGGTCGAGCGGGAGGGCGAGATCGCGCTCGACCTGTCGCGCGCGCCGCTCGGACTCATGGCGGGGTACTACGACGACCCGGAGAAGACGGCGGAGTCACGCGCCGGCGGCTACCACCACACGGGCGACATCGCGGTGCGCGACGACGACGGCTACCTCACCTACATCGGGCGCTCCGACGACGTGTTCAAGGCCTCGGACTACAAGATCTCGCCGTTCGAGCTCGAGTCGGTGCTCCTGGAGCACGAGCTCGTAGTCGAGGCGGCCGTGATCCCCAGCCCCGACCCGACGCGGCTCGCGGTGCCGAAGGCGTACGTGTGCCTGACCGCGGATGCGGCGGACGAGACGGCCGCGGCACGATCCGTGTTCGCGTACGCGCACGAGCGCCTGTCGTCGCACCTGTGGGTGCGGATCATCGAGTTCGTGCCGGAGCTGCCGAAGACCATCTCGGGCAAGATCCGTCGCGTGGAGCTGCGGGCGCGCGAGGCCGAGCGCGTCGCGTCGGGCGACGACTCACGGCAGCACCGCGACCGCGACTACCGCTGAGCGCTCAGGAGACGACGGCGACGGGCGACGTGGGCGTCGACGACGTCGCCGCCTTGACGACCGCGGCGACCTTCGGCGTCCCGGTCTTCGCGGGAGCCGCGGCCACCGGAAGCGCCTCGGCCGGCGCCTCGCTGCGGCGCGTCAGCCCCGCGGCACCCACCATGCCGCGCACGACGCCGCCGATCGTGAGCATCAGCACGAGTGCGGAGCCCGAGATGATCAGCGGCAGCCACTGGCTGCCGAAAGACGCGGTGACGCTCAGCAGCGCCCCGACGATCCAGACCCCGACGGCCCCGCCGGTGAGACCACCGGCACCCCGCGCGATCGCGATCCCGGCGACGATCGCGCAGATCACGGCGATCGCCGCGCCCACGTATCCGATCGGAATCAGGACCGCTGCCAGCTCACTGGCCACCCTCAATGTCGTCATGTTGACCCCCCGGTCTGCGGAATTCCCGCATTCTCGACACTAGAAGTGTGTCCCCTCCGGGCCATCCGTCTCAAGTCCGATCCGCATCATCCTCCAGAGGGATATATCGGCTGGATCGGCGACGCACACGAACGCCCCGCGGCCCTGGCGAGGACCGCGGGGCGCTCCGGAGGCATGGCGTCTCACCGGCTCCGCCAGGGACGCCGGGCACCGGCCTGGCCTACTGCTGCGCCGGAGCCTGGAACGCGTCCAGGATCCACCGGTTCTCCGCCTGCTGCCGCGGCTGCATCCCCAGCGGTACCGACTGCTGCTGCGGCGCCGACTGCTGCGCCGGAGCCTGGAACGCGTCCAGGATCCACCGGTTCTCCGCCTGCTGCCACGGCTGCATCCCCAGCGGCACCGACTGCTGCTGGGGCGCCGACTGCTGCGCCGGAGCCCGGAACCCGTCCAGGATCCACCGGTTCTCCGCCTGCTGCCACGGCTGCATCCCCAGCGGCACCGACTGCTGCTGTGGCACCGACTGCTGCTGCGGCGGGGTATCGCCCCAGCCCCCGGTGCTGAACGGCTGGCCCTGCTCCACGGAGAACCCCTGATCCTGCGGGAACCCCGGCTCGTCCCAGGCATCCGCACCCGCGAACCCCGGTGTCAGAAGCACTCCTGCCAGGGCAACGGCTGCCCCGCAGATCGCGAGACCGGATGACGCTCCGTACCTTCTCACCTTCATGATGATCTTCACTCTCGTTTCGATGACGAGTCGTCGTGAAGCGAGGGCCTCGCTTCACTCCCCGCCAACGACGCTATGCGCGAGACACGTTACGGATCGATGACAGCCGCGCCCAGGCTTTGCCGCGCCCCATACTGCGATATGGATGTGCTGGTGGCGGTCAGCGGCGAACGGGCCAGCGCAGGCGCCGAGGGCGCACGACCCGCACCGGTTGCGTGACCACGGCGTCGACGACCATCGAGCCGTCGGTGGGCCCGACGATCGCGATCGCCGAGGTCTCGGTCGCCTCGGCCGGAGCGACCGGGAGCTTCGCGAGACCGCGGTGGGCACGGACGTACGCGGGCACCAGCAGCAGGATCGCGCCGACCCAGGCGAGCGGGTTGCTGAGCGCGACGCCGTCGAAGCCGATCATGGCCCCGAGCACCACGGCCGCCCCGACGCGCATCACCAGCTCGATCACGCCCGTCACGGTCGGCACGAGCGTGTGCCCGAGCCCCTGGAGCGCACCGCGGAGCACGAACAGCATGCCCAGTGCCCAGTAGCCGCAGCCGTTGATGATGAGCATCCGGTGCGCCATGTCGACCACGCCGTCGGAGCCCTCTCCGACGAACAGCCGCACCATGGGAGCGCCGAACGCGATGAGCAGTCCGCCGAGCACGATCGCGGCGGCCACCGCCATCCACGTCGCCTCGACCACGCCGCGGCGGATGCGGTCGGGCCGCCGTCCGCCGTGGTTCTGCGCCGCATACATCGACACGGCGAGCCCGAGCGACGAGAGCAGGGCGACCGCGAGGCTGTCCACGCGCGAGGCCGTGGTGTACGCCGCCACCGCGTCGGCGCCGAGGGTGTTCAGTGCCACCTGCACCGTGAGCGTCCCGATCGCGATGATCGACGCCTGGAAGCCCATCGGCAGGCCGAGACGCAGATGCTCCGCGATGTCGGAGCCGGTGATGCGCCAGTCGGCGCGGCGCAGGTGCAGCATCGGCAGGCGGCGCCGCACGAACTCCAGGCACAGGATCACCGACACGGCCTGCGCGACCACGGTCGCCAGGGCGGCCCCCGCGACGCCCCACTCCAGCGGCCCCACCATCAGGACGACGAGCCCCACGTTGAGCGCGCACGACACCGTGAGGAACACCAGCGGGGTCTTGGAGTCGCCGATCGCGCGGATGATCGCGGAGAGGTAGTTGAAGAACATGGTCGCGCCCGCGCCGAGGAAGCTGATCTGCGTGAACACCGTCGCCTCGGGCATGAGCTCGGACGGGGTCTGCAGCAGCGCCAGGATCGGCCCGGCGATGAGCGGCGCGACCACGGTGAGGATGACGCTGGTGATGCCGCTCAGCAGCACCCCGGTCGCGACCGAGCGGCGCACGGCGGCATCGTCTCGGGCGCCGAAGGCCTGGGCGACCGGGATCGCGAAACCGCTCGTCAGGCCCCACGCGAACCCGAGCAGCAGGAACAGGAGGCTGCCGGTCGCGCCGACCGCCGCGAGCGACTGGACGCCGAGGTGACGCCCGACCACGATCGCGTCGGCGAACTGGTACAGCTGCTGCACGACGTTGCCGAGCAGGAGGGGGATCGAGAAGGCGAGGATGACACGCCACGGACGGCCCGTGGTGAGGGTGGTGGCCATGAAGAGCGGCTCGCAGAAGACGAAGGGCGGATCGGGAAGCGACCAGTTTATCGAATCGTTTCGGGACGAGGGAACACCGGAGGGCGGAATGCCGGAGCTTCTCTGCCGATTTCGGGCGGGCGCACCGCGGTGGTTACTCTGCATCAGTCGCCGGCACGCGAGTGTCGCGGCGTGTCGACGAAGACCGGAGGAGACAGCGTGACGAAGGAAGACACGGGGGCGATCAACAGCACGGGGGCCACCGCCGATGCGGGGAGCGAGCAGCACCTGCGGCGGGCACTGAGCAACCGGCACATCCAACTGCTGGCCATCGGCGGCGCCATCGGCACCGGCCTGTTCATGGGAAGCGGCAAGACGATCTCGGTCGCCGGGCCCTCGGTGATCTTCGTCTACATGATCATCGGGTTCATGCTGTTCTTCGTCATGCGGGCGATGGGCGAGCTGCTGTTGTCGAACCTGAAGTACAAGTCGTTCAGCGACTTCGCGAGCGACCTGCTCGGCCCGTGGGCCGGGTTCTTCACGGGCTGGACCTACTGGTTCTGCTGGGTGGTGACGGGCGTCGCCGACGTGATCGCGATCGCCGGGTACACGGATGCGCTCATCCCCGGTGTCCCGCTGTGGATCCCCGGCCTGCTGGTCGTGGTGATCCTGCTCGCGCTGAACCTGCCGACCGTCGCCGCGTTCGGCGAGATGGAGTTCTGGTTCGCGCTCATCAAGATCGTGGCGATCGTGGCGCTCATCGCGACGGGTCTGGTGATGGTGTTCACCGGCTTCCAGCACGACGCCGGCACCGCGAGCTTCTCGAACCTGTGGGAGCACGGCGGCATGTTCCCGCAGGGGTTCATGGGCTTCGTCGCGGGCTTCCAGATCGCGGTGTTCGCGTTCGTCGGGATCGAACTCGTGGGCACCGCCGCCGCCGAGACCAAAGACCCGAAGCGCAACCTCCCGAAGGCGATCAACGCGATCCCGATCCGCGTGCTGCTGTTCTACGTCGGCGCGCTGATCGTGCTGATGGCGGTCACCCCGTGGACCGAGTACGTGGCCGGGGAGAGCCCGTTCATCGCGATGTTCGCCCTCGCCGGCCTCGGCATCGCCGCGACCGTCGTCAACCTCGTGGTGCTCACCTCGGCCATGTCGAGCGCGAACTCGGGCATCTACTCGACCTCGCGCATGGTGTTCGGCCTCGCGCAGGACGGCGATGCGCCGCGAATGTTCGCCCGCCTGTCGAAGCGTCGCGTGCCGCAGAACGCCCTGTTCCTCTCCTGCATCCTGCTGCTGTCGGGCGTGGTGCTGCTCTATGCGGGCAAGGACATCGGCACCGCGTTCGACATGGTGACCACGGTGTCGGCGGTGTGCTTCATGTTCGTGTGGACGATCTTCCTCTGCAGCTACCTGAAGTACCGGCGCACCCGTCCGGAGAAGGCCGCGGCCTCGGCGTTCAAGATGCCCGGCGGCGTGTTCATGGTGTTCGTGGTGCTCGCCTTCTTCGTCTTCATCCTGTGGGCGCTCACCACCCAGCCCGACACGCTGACGGCCCTCCTGGTCACGCCGATCTGGTTCGCGATCCTCATCGTCGCGTGGGTGTTCGTGCGCAAGTCGCCCCATCACATCGCCCGGCACGAGGCGCACATCGCCTACCTGCGCGACGAGACCATCGACGCACACTAGACGAACGCGACTGCGCAGAATCGGCGGGCCCCCGGGAGGGGAGCCCGCCGATTCGCGTGTGACGCCGCGGTTCTGAGGAGTTGCGGCGAGGTCAGAAGCTCGCGGTGGCGGACACGGGTGCCGCGACGGGTCGCGCGGCGGGCAGGCGCTTGCGCAGAGCGAGGAACAGCAGCACCATCCCGGCCGTGAGCAGCATGTGGCCCAGTCCGGCGATGCCCGCGATCATCTTGGACGACTCCAGGCCGAGCACCGTCAGGGAGCCGTGCCACAGCAGCATGGCCGAGGTGAGCACGAGTCCGGCGGTGTAGAGCCAGAAGAACCAGCCGAACAGGCGGCTCGCGGAGAGCGTGAACGCCCGCTCCAGCAGCAGCACGATCAGGTAGACCACGAAGCCCAGCACCAGCAGGTGGGTGTGCACGAGCCCGAGCTGCGTCGGGGCGCCCTCGGGGAAGTCGTTGAGCTTGGTGAACTCGCGGTAGAAGAGGCCGGAGGCGACCCCGGCGAGCATGGAGGCGAACGCGGCGTAGAAGAGTCGGCGCATGGGTGTTCCTTTCGGGTCACCCCCAGCCTCCGTCGGGCCGGGAATCCGCGGATCCATCGAACGGTGGAGATGCGCGGCTCAGATCACGCCCGTCTCGCGCGCGATCGCCACGGCCCTGGCGCGACTGTCCGCGCCGAGCTTCTCGAACACGTGCACGAGGTGGGTCTTGACCGTGGCCTCCGTCACGAACAGGGTCTTCGCGATCTCGCGGTTCGAGGCGCCCGTGGCGAGCAGCCGCAGCACGTCGAGCTCCCGGTCGGTCAGACGCACCCGGGGTGCCCGCAGCACCTGGCCGACGCGCTCGCTGAGCTCCGGCGTGAGGACGAGCCCGCCCGACGCGGCCGCACGCACCGCACGCACGATGTCGTCCGGGGCGATGTCCTTCAGCAGGTAGCCCGCGGCGCCCGCCTCGACCGCCCCGAGGATCTCGGCGTCGCGGTCGAACGTGGTCAGGATGAGCACGGCGGGGGCGGGGTCCTGCGCACGCAATGCCGCCGTGGTCTGCACGCCGTCCATGCCCGCGCCCAGCCGCAGGTCGCACAGCACCACGTCGGGGTGCAGGTGCCGCGCGAGGGCGACCGCCTCCTCCCCCGACGCCGCCTCGCCCACGACCTCCACGTCGTCGCGGTGGTCGAACAGCGACCGCACCCCCGCGCGCACGATGGGGTGGTCGTCGACGAGCAGCACCCGCACCGCGGTCACCGCAGCGCTCCCGTCTCCCGGGGGCCCGCGGTCCGCAGCGGCACGTGCGCCGAGAGGGCCGTCCCGTCGCCCGGGGCGCTCTCCACGTCGAGGCCTCCGCCGAGCTCCCGCAGCCGCGCCCGCATCGAGCGCAACCCGTAGCCGCCGCCCGCCCCCGTCGTGCCGCGCGCATCCCACCGGGACGCGTCGAAACCCGCCCCGTCGTCGACGATGTCGAGCCGCACGGCGTCGCCCGCATCCGCCAGGGTCACCACGACGCGGGAGGCGCCGGCGTGCGTGCGGACGTTCGCGAGGGCCGACTGCGCCGTCCGCAGCAGCGCGATCTCGGCGTCGATGCCCAGCGGCGGCAGCTCGTCGTCGGCGTGCAGGGTCGTGTCGATGCCGGTCTCGTCCGACAGGCGGTCGAGCATCCGCGCGAGGGCGTCGGCGAGCGCGGTGGACTCCAGCTCCGCGGGCATCAGGTCGTTCACGATGCGCCGCGCGTCGGCCAGCCCCTCGCCTGCGAGCGCACCGATCTGCTCGAGCGCCCTGGTGCGCTGTTCCTGGTCGTCGCCCGCGAGCGCCGCGCGTGACAGCATCCCCACCGACGACAGGCTCTGCGCGACGGTGTCGTGCAGGTCGCGCGACACCCTGGTGCGTTCGGCGCTCGCCCCCGACTCGCGCTGCATGCGGGCGAGCTCGTCCTGCACCGCGGCCATCTCCTCCTGCGTGGCCACGAGCGAGGCGATCAGCCGCCGTCGCTCCCGGCCGTCGCGCACCAGCACGAGGTAGCCGCGGGAGATGCCGAGCGCGAAGACCCCGCCCACGAGAGGACCGATCACGTTGGCGTACGTCGTCTCTCCGGTGTGCACGACCGGGGCGAGGATCACCACCGCGAGCACGAGCACGCTGAGGGGCACCGCCCACCGCAGCGGCAGGATGAACCCGGCGAGCAGCCACAGCGCGAACGCCAGCCACACGAACTCCGGCGACACGACCACGGCCCCGAGCCAGATGAGGGTGAGGCCGAGCAGCCACCAGGTCGCGAGGCGCCGGTCGGCCGTGCGCTCGCCGAGCAGCAGCCCGCCGCCGTACCACCCGAGAAACACCAGTCCGAGGGCGAGCACCCACGGCAGCGGCACGCCGTCGATCGCCGCCCTGACCACGCCGACCGCGAGCAGCACCGCGGTGATGACCGCCTGACCCACGCGGATCGAGTCCACCAGTGTCGCCCACGACCACCGACCGGTGCCGGGGCGCGGTGCGGGCTCTGGCGACGACATGCTCACATTCTTCCCCCGACGGCCCGCCCGTGCGTCCATCGTTCGACGGAGGCGGCGGACGACCTCGGTATCGTGAGGCCGTGACCGCCGCCCACCCCTACCCCGCGACGATCGCGGCCCCGGTGGAGCACGAGCTCGTGATCCGCAAGTCGCGCTTCCTGACGCTGGTCGCGCCCGTGGCGTCGGTAACCGACGCGGAGACCGTGATCGCGGGCGTGCGCAAGCGCGCGTGGGACGCGAACCACAACTGCACGGCCATGGTCACGGGGCTGCGCGGCGATCAGGCCCGCTCCTCCGACGACGGCGAGCCGTCGGGCACCGCGGGAGTGCCGATGCTGGAGGTGCTGCGCCGGCGGGAACTGACCGACGTGGTCGCGGTCGTGACGCGCTACTTCGGCGGGGTGAAGCTCGGGGCGGGCGGGCTCGTGCGCGCGTACGGCTCCGCGGTGTCGGAGACCCTCGACCGCGCGGCGCTCGTGCACCGACGGGCGTTGACCCAGACCACGGTCGAGGTGCCCCACGCCGACGCCGGGCGCTACGACAACCTGCTGCGGGAGTGGGCGCTGCAGCACGGCGCGACCCTCGGCACGCCGCACTACGGAGAGGCCGCGCGCCTGGAGCTGTGGGTTCCTGCGGAGGAGCTGCCGCGACTGTCCGACGACCTCGCCGCCGCGTCGGCCGGAGCCGTGCGCCTCGAAACCGGCGTCGAGCGCGTGGTCGACGTGCCCGCCTGACCGGCACTCCCGGCGGGCGCATACGCGCGGCGGCTATCCTGGACGCCGCGGTCGCGGAAGGAGAGCGATGTTCGACAGTCCGCTCTCGGCCTCGCCGTACGAGATCCTCGAGGTCGACCCGTCCGTCGACGATGCGGAGCTGCGCCGGGCCTACCGCCTCCGCCTCCGCCAGACGCATCCCGACACGGGCGGCGACGCCGCGGTGTTCATCCAGGTGCAGCGGGCGTGGGAGCTGATCGGCACGGCGGAGGGTCGCGCGGCCTACGACCGCCGCACGGGCGTGACCGACGACGGCGCCGAGTGGAGCGGCTGGCGACCGCAGACCGCGCGCACCGACACCCGTCCGCGGGCGCGGTCGTACGGACAGCCCGGCGGCTGGCGCCGCGAGCGCTACCTCACGCTCATCCGGGAGTGGGCGGGCCACGGGGTGGAGGTGCCCGACCCGTACGCGCCGGCTCTCGTGCGGGCCGCGCCGCGGGAGCTGCGGCGCATGCTGGCCGACGCGCTCGCGGAGGAGGCGACCGCGCGCACGGTGTCCGACCTCGGGATGGGCTTCACCGTGTGGCACGACGTCGCGGCCGGGCAGACGCCCGACGACAAGCTCGACCACGTGGTGCTCAGTCCCTCGGGCCTGTACGGCATCATGTCGGAGGACTTCGGCGGGGTGGTGGGCTTCCGCCGCGGCGAGATCACCGGCCCGAGCCTGGGCACCAGGGCTCCGGTGACGGCGGCGCTCGGCCGGATGCGTCAGGTGGCGAAGGCCGCGAAGGTCAGGTTCGGCGGCGCGATCGTGGTGCTGCCGGACGACGATCTGGCGCAGGCGGTGACCCCGCTCGGCAGCAGCCGCGGGGTTCCGGTCGTGGTGGTGCGGCGCAGTGCGCTGGCGATGGTGCTGCGCCAGGGGGTGCCGGGGGCCAGGGCGATCGGCGGCAACGAGCTGTTCGACGTGCGCACGCGCCTGCAGCAGACCGTCCGGTTCGTCTGACCTCCGCTCGTCCGCGATCCCGCTCTTGACGCTTGTCGTCAAACCGGTTTACACTCGTCAAACCGGTTCACGCACCCGAGTGAGCCCGACACCCGCGAGGAGGCGGCATGGGCCGCACCACGATCGCCGACGTCGCCCGCGAGGCCGGCGTCACCAAGGCCACCGTGTCGCACGCGCTCAGCGGCAACCGCCCCATCTCCGAGGAGACCAGGGCGAAGGTGCTCGCCGCGGCCCGCAAGCTCGACTGGGCTCCGAGCCAGAGCGCCAGAGCCCTCGCCACGCGCCGCGCCAACGCGATCGCCGTCGTCCTCGCGCGCGACCCCGAGGTCATCGCGAACGACTCGTTCTTCCCCGCGTTCATCGCCGGGGTCGAGTCGGTGCTCGCCGAGACCGAGACCGCGCTCGTGCTCCAGGTGGTGCAGGGTCGCGAGGCGGAGGAGCGCGCGTACCGCACGCTCGCCCGCGGCCGGGCCGACGGCGCGCTGCTGCTCGACCTGCGCACCGACGACTGGCGCGTGCCCTTCCTCGACGAGCTCGGGCTGCCCACCGTGCTGGTCGGCGCCTACGACCAGCCCAGCCCGTTCTCGTGCGTGCGCACCGACGACGCCGCGCCGATGCGCGAGATCCTCGACCGGCTCCGCGCCGCAGGGCACACGCGCATCGCCCACGTGTCCGGCCCGCTCGACTACGTGCACTCGGCCGCCCGTGCCGCCGCCTACACCGAGGCCGCGGGCTCCGACGAGCTGCTGCGCGAGGGCGACTTCACCGCCGCGAGCGGGCGCGACGTGACCGAGGAACTGCTCGCGCTGCCCGACCGCCCCACGGCGATCCTCTACTCGAACGACACCATGGCCATCGCCGGGCTCTCCCTCGCCCGCTCGCAGGGTCTCGCGATCCCCCGCGACCTGGCCATCTCCGGCTTCGACGACGACCACCTCTCCGCCCACCTCTCCCCCGCGCTCACGAGCGTGTCGTCCGATCCGGCCGCCCGGGGCCGCGCGGCCGCCCGGCTGCTGCAGGAGAGCATCCTCGGCGCCGAACCGCGCACCGAGGTCGTGGACTGCAACGTCGTGCACTTCCGGGAGAGCACCGGCTCCTGAGCCCCCCGCACCACCCATCGCGTCAAGGAGGACACCATGAAGAAGATCCGCGCAGCAGCACTCGTGGGCGCCGTCGCGCTCGTCGTCACCGGATGCTCGTCCGGCGGCGGAGGCGGCGAAGGCTCCGCCGAGGGCACCGGCCCCATCGACATCTGGCTGTCGAACAACGAGCAGGAGGTCGCCTGGGGTCAGGCGGTCGTCGACGCCTGGAACGAGGAGCACCCCGACGAGAAGGTCACCGCGCAGGAGATCCCGGCAGGCTCGTCCTCGGAGGAGGCCATCACCGCGGCGATCACCGCCGGGACCGCGCCGTGCCTGGTCTACAACGTCGCGCCGGCGGCCGTGTCGGGCTGGGTCAAGCAGGGCGGCCTGGTCGACCTCAGCTCGATGGACGGCGGCAGCGACTACATCACCGAGCGCAGCGGCGATGTCGAGCCCTACGCCACGGACGGCAAGTACTACCAGCTGCCGTGGAAGTCGAACCCGGTCATGGTCATGTACAACAAGACCCTGTTCCAGGCCGCCGGGCTCGACCCCGAGGACCCGCAGATGAACACGTACGACGCGTTCCTGGAGGGGGCGCGCGCCATCGTCGACTCGGGCGTGCAGAGCGCCATCTGGCCCGCGCCGACGAGCGAGTTCTACCAGCCGTGGTTCGACTTCTATCCGCTGTACCTCGCCGAGACCGACGGCACCATGCTCGTGGAGGACGGCAAGGCCACGTTCGATTCGGACGACGGCAAGACCGTGGCCGACTTCTGGGCCACCGTGTACGAGGAGAAGCTCGCGCCGAACGAGGCGGCGACCGACGACGCGATGTCCGCCGGCACCACGGCCATGCAGCTCGCCGGCCCCTGGGCCATCCCGTCGTACGCCGAGACGGTCGACGTGGGCTTCATGCCCGTGCCGACCAGCGACGGCCGGGAGAACCCCACCACGTTCGCCGACTCCAAGAGCGTGTCGATGTTCACCGCCTGCGAGAACCAGGCGACCGCGTGGGAGTTCCTGAAGTTCTCCACGAGCGAGGAGGCCGACGGCCAGCTGCTCGAGGCGACCGGCCAGATGCCGATGCGCACGGACCTCACCGACACGTACGCCGACTACTTCTCCGCCAACCCGAACTATGTGGCGTTCGCGGAGCAGGCGGAGAACACGGCCGACGTGCCCAGCATCCCGAACTCGGTGGAGGCCTGGCAGGCGTTCCGCGACGAGTACTCGTCCGCGGTGATCTTCGCGAAGGAGTCGACCTCCGACTTCCTGAAGAACGCCGCCGCGAAGGTCGACGAGCTCGTCGCCGAGTGACATGACCACCGACAACCGACGGCTGCGCACCCGGTGGCTGGGTGCGCAGCCGATCGGCGGCCTCTTCGCGCTGCCGTACCTCGTGTTCGTGATCGCGATCTTCGCGTATCCGCTCGGTTTCGCGGTCTACATCGCCTTCCACGACTACTTCTTCACCGCGCCGGGCGCCGAGGTCGACCGGCCCTTCGTCGGCTTCGACAACTTCGTCACGGTGCTCACCGACCCGCGCGTGCTCGGAGCGTTCCGCAACACCCTCGTGTTCCTGGTGATCAACGTGCCGCTCACGGCGGTGCTGGCGCTCGTGCTCGCAGCCGCCCTGAACACCGGCATCCGCTGGGTGGCCGCGTACCGCGTGGCCTTCTACGTGCCGTACCTCACCGCGAGCGTCTCGCTGGTGGGCGTGTGGATGCTGCTGTTCTCGGGCAACGGGCTCGTCAACACGATCCTGGGGCCGCTCGCGCCCGACCCGTCGTGGCTCGTGAACAGTGCGCTGGCCATGCCGATGATCGCGCTCTACGTCACCTGGAAGCAGCTCGGCTTCTACATCCTGCTGTACCTGGCGGCGCTGCAGAACGTGCCGAAGGAGCTGTACGAGTCCGCCGAGACCGACGGCGCCGGCGCCCTCGCGCGGTTCTGGAACGTGACCGTCCCCGGCGTGCGCAGTGCGACCACGCTCGTGCTGATCCTCTCGATCATCACCGGGGCGAACCTCTTCACCGAGCCGTACCTGCTCACCAACGGCGGCGGGCCGGACGGCGCGTCCACCACGCCGGTGCTGCTCATCTACCAGCTGGGCATCCAGCAGCAGAACCCCGACACCGCGGCCGCGATCGGCATGATCCTGGTGGTGCTCGTGGGGATGCTGTCGCTGGCCGCCAACCGCGCGACGAGGGAGCGATGATGCGCCGGAAGAACACCCTGCCCCGCGTGCTGAGCGTGATCGCGCTCACGATCGCGGCGATCGGCTTCGCCTTCCCGTTCTACTTCATGCTGGTCGGCGCGTTCCAGGAGAACCCGACGAACTCGCCCAGCCAGCTCATCCCCACGGGCGGGTGGACGGTCGACAACTTCGTCGCGATCGACTCGCGCATCGACCTGGTCGGCTCGCTCGTCAACTCGATGATCTTCACGCTCGGCGTGCTGCTGGGCACCGTCGTGTTCGGCCTGCTCGCCGGCTATGCGATCGCCCGGCTCGACTTCCGCGGCCGCGGCGTGATCTGGGTGCTGATGCTGCTCGTGCAGATGGTGCCGTTCCAGCTGCTGATGATCCCGCTGTACGTGCAGATCACGCGCAACTACGGTCTGGGCGACTCGTACCTGGGCATGATCCTGCCGTTCCTCATCAACACGACCGCGGTGTTCATCTTCGTGCAGTTCTTCCGGGCGCTGCCCACGGAGATCTTCGAGGCCGCGCGCATCGACGGCGCGGGCGAGATCCGCCTGCTCACCTCGGTCGCGATCCCGCTGATCCGCCCCGTGCTGGTGACCGTGGTGCTGGTCACCTTCATCGGCCCGTGGAACGAGTTCCTGTGGCCGTTCCTCATCACGAAGGACGCGTCGCTGCAGCCGCTCGCCGTGTCGCTCGCGAACTACATCTCCAACGTCGCGCAGTCCACCGCCAACCCGAACGGGGCGATCCTCGCGGGCGCCACGGCACTCGCATTCCCCGTCGTCATCCTGTTCATCGTCTTCCAGCGCTTCTTCAAGGCCACCGACCTCGGCGCGGCCGTCAAGGGCTAGCCAGAAAGGGCATCCATGTTCACCGGAGCATCCTTCCCCCTCGGTCCGTTCACCCCCTACGAGGGGAACCCGATCCTGCGTCCGCGCGGCGACAGCTGGGAGTCGGCGAACCTCTACAACCCGGCGGCCCTGGTCGACGGCGACGAGGTGCTGCTGCTGTACCGCGCGCACGCCGACGACATCGTGTCGCACATCGGGCTCGCCCGCTCCCGCGACGGGGTCACGTTCACGCGCGAGGACGCGCCGATCCTCTCCCCCGTCGAGGACTACGAGCGCTACGGCTGCGAGGATCCGCGCATCGCGCTGATCGACGGCACCTACTACCTCACCTACACCGGGTGGGACCGTCACAGCGCTCAGCTGTGCCTTGCGACCTCGACCGACCTGCGCACCTGGACCAGGCACGGCCCGCTGTTCGACGACTTCGACACCTTCAAGACCATGGACCCGCGCGGGTTCAACTGGTCGAAGGCCGGGGTGATCGTCCCGCAGAAGATGCACGGCAAGTGGTGGATGTACTTCGGCGAGGGCGGCATCTACTGGGCGACCAGCGACGACCTCATCCACTGGACACCCGGCACCCCCGACACCGAGCCGATGTACACGCCCACGCCCGGCACCTGGGACGAGGCGCTGGTGGAGATCGGCACCTCGCCCGTGGTCACCGACAACGGGCTGCTGGTGATGCTCACCAACGGCGCCACACGCACGGTGCACGACGACGGCACGGTCGACGTCGACTACCGCTGCGGGCAGATCGCCATCGACCCGGACGAGCCGACGAAGGTCATCGCCCGGATGCAGGAGCCGTGGCTGCGCCCGCAGAGCTTCGAGGATCTGCACGGCCTGGTGTCGAACGTGACCTTCGTGGAGGGACTGGTGAAGTTCCACGGGAAGTGGTTCGCGTACTACGGCCAGTCCGACACGACCCTGGCCGTCGCGATCCACGACCCCGCGGAGCCGTGGGGCCGCGCGCTGCGCGAGGCCGAGGGCGAGGAGTGAGGCCATGGAGACCACGCGCCGCACCTTCCTGACGCTCGCCGCGACCACGTCCGCCCTGGCGCTGCTGCCCGTCGACGCCGCGGTGGCCCAGGGCACCGCGGCCGGATCGGCCCTCCGCCCGGCCAGCGCCCGCGGTCGCCGCCTCACGAACCTCGCGCACCTGCGGTTCCTGCTGGCCGACGTGCCGGTGGTCGCGAGCGACACGCACACCACCGAGGGCATCGCGGAGCGCCCCGTCGTGCGGGCGCCGTGGACCTACGCCGACACCGACGGCGCGGGCGGCTACCGTCCCGTCGGCGGCGGCACGCGCGACGCCGCCACCGGCTACTGGTCGCAGGGCGCGTACAACGCCGACGACATCGCCCGCGCCGCGGTGGTGTTCCTGCGGGACTGGCGCGCCACGGGCGACCCGCAGAGCCGCGACGACGCCCGCGACGTGCTCCGCTCCCTCGCGTTCCTCCAGACCGTGTCGGGGCCGAACGCCGGACGCGTGGTGCTGTGGCAGCAGGAGGACGGCACACTCACGCCGAGCGCGATCCCGGTGGAGCTGCCCGACCCCTCGGACTCGGCGGAGTCGTACTGGCTGGCCCGCACCGTGTGGGCCTTCGGAGAGGGATACGCCGCGTTCCGCACGGAGGATCCCGCCTTCGCGGAGTTCCTGCGAGCGCGGCTGCACCTGTGCCTGGACGCGCTGGCGCGCGAGTCGCTCGGCCGTGCAGGGCAGTGGGTCCGCAGCGACGGACGCGACCTGCCGGCGTGGCTCATCGCGGGCGGCGCCGACGCCACCGCGGAGGCGATGCTCGGGCTCGCCGCCGCCGCGGAGGCCGGAGACGACCGCAGCCGCACGGCCCTGCAGACGTACGCCGAGGGCGTGGCGGCCATGGCGACCGACCCCGAGCAGGGCTGGCCGTTCGGGGCCGTGCTGCCGTGGACGGGCTCGCTGGGGTTCTGGCACGCGTGGGGCGCGGCGGCTCCCGAGGCGCTGGCCAGGGCGGGCGGCGTGCTGCGACGCCCCGACCTCTCCGCCGCGGCCGTGGCTGACGCGGCCCGCTTCACGCCGCAGGTGCTGACCTCGGGCGGACCGCACAACGCGTGGGCGCCGCTGCCCGCCGAGGCGCAGATCGCCTACGGCGCACACGGCCGCGTGGCCGGGGCGCTGCAGGCGGCGAGCGCGGGCGGCGAGAGACTGCGGGCGATCGCGGGGCTCGCGGCGGGATGGTTCTTCGGCGCCAACACCGCGGGCGTGCCGGTGTACGACCCCGCGACCGGCGTGACCTTCGACGGCGTCGAGACCGACGGCCGCGTGAACCGCAACTCGGGCGCGGAGTCGACGATCCACGGCCTGCTCACGATGCAGCTGCTCGACGCGAACCCCGACGTGGCGCGGCTGGCGACCTCGATCACGGGGCTGTCGTCGTTCGCGGGACTGCGGGCGCTCGACGCCGAGGCCGCACGGCTCTCGCCCGGGTGCACGGTCGAGCGTCCCGCGGACGGCGCGTGGACCGGCGAGGGCAACCTCGCGGGCGGCGCGTTCGTGCGGGTGCCCGAGGGCGAGTGGGTCGAGTTCGACCTCACCGAGCCCGGCGGGGTGCTGCACGGGCTCGTGTGGCGGCAGGCCGCGGACGCCGGGACCGCGGTGTGGGAGGCGCGGCGCGGCGGACGGCGGCTGTGGAGCACCGAGACCGCGGCCGGGGGCACGGGCGACCGCGGACTCACGGAGGCGGACGGCATGCTCGTGCCGCAGCTGCTCGGCGGCGGACTCCCGGACGGCCCCGTGACCGTGCGCTGCACCAGCCGCGGCGACCTGCGCCTGGACGCGCTGGTGGTGCAACCCCGCGTGACCACGGCGGTGTACGCGACCACGGGCGGCGCGGCGGTGCTGTACGCCAACGCGACCGCGGAGCAGCAGCGCGTGGCACCCCTGGCACCCGGAGCGGGCACGGCCTACGACGAGAGCGGAGCACCGCGCGGGAACGGCACCCCGGGCGGCCGCGTGCGCGTGCGGGGGCGGGGCTTCACGGTGACGCGGCGCTGAGGCCCGCGGCCGCCGGGGCGACTCGCCATGCCGGCATGCTCTTTTTGAGTCACTCAAAAGAACGTGTAGAGTCGAGGACATGGAGACAGACCTCGACTCGGCGCTGCGAGGCGCCGGGCTGCGTGCGACCGCGGGCCGCGTCGCCGTTCTCGAGGCTCTCGGCTCCATGGCCCACACGGATGCGGAGCGCGTCTACCGCGCGGTCTCCGAGTCGCTGCCGACCACGTCGATCCAGTCGGTGCACAACATCCTCGCGGACCTGACGACGGCGGGGCTCATCCGCCGGATCGAACCGGCAGGGTCCGCGGCGCTCTACGAACGGCGCATCGGCGACAACCACCACCACGTCGTGTGCACCTCCTGCGGTGCGATCGGCGACGTGGACTGCGTCGTCGGCGAGGCGCCGTGCCTCACCCCCTCCTCCACGGGGGGATTCACCGTCCAGACAGCCGAAGTCACCTTCTGGGGCCTGTGCCCCAGCTGCCAGAACGCCGCGTAGGCCCGCCTCCGACCGCCCGTCCCCCGACGGCGCTGTTCGGCGTGCCCGCGCGCAGAAGGAGAACACCATGTCGAACCCCATCGGGTCGAACCGTCCGGCCACCACGACGCAGACGGGTACGCCCATCGCGAGCGACACCCACTCCCTCACGGTCGGTGCCGACGGCCCCACCGTGCTGCACGACCAGCACCTGGTCGAGAAGATCGCCTCGTTCAACCGCGAGCGGGTGCCGGAGCGCAACCCGCACGCCAAGGGCGGTGGCGCGTTCGGCGAGTTCGTCGTCACGGAGGACGTGTCGCAGTACACCAGGGCCGCGGTGTTCCAGCCCGGTGCCACGTCCGAGACGCTGATCCGCTTCTCCTCCGTCGCGGGCGAGCAGGGCTCCCCCGACACCTGGCGCGACGTGCGCGGCTTCTCGCTGCGGTTCTACACGACCGAGGGCAACCTCGACATCGTGGGCAACAACACCCCCACGTTCTTCCTGCGCGACGCCATCAAGTTCCCCGACTTCATCCACTCGCAGAAGCGCCTGGGCGACTCCGGTCTGCGCGACGCCGACATGCAGTGGGACTTCTGGACGCTCTCGCCCGAGTCCGCCCACCAGGTCACGTACCTCATGGGCGACCGCGGCCTCCCCCGCAGCTGGCGCCACATGAACGGCTACGGCTCGCACACCTACTCGTGGGTGAACGCCGCGGGCGAGCTGTTCTGGGTGAAGTACCACTTCCTGGCACACCAGGGTGTCGAGGCGATGAGCCCGGAGGAGGCCGAGAAGCTCGCCGGCACCGACGCCGACCACTACCGCCGCGACCTGTTCCAGTCGATCGCCCAGGGCGACTTCCCGAAGTGGGACCTGTACGTGCAGATCATGCCGTACGACGAGGCGAAGGACTACCGCTTCAACCCGTTCGACCTGACCAAGACGATCTCGAAGAAGGACTACCCGCGCATCAAGGTCGGCACGCTGACCCTGAACCGCAACCCGGAGAACTTCTTCGCGCAGATCGAGCAGGCGGGCTTCGCGCCCGGCAACCAGGTGCCCGGCACGGGCATCTCGCCCGACAAGATGCTGATGGGCCGCATCTTCGCGTACCCCGACGCGCAGCGTCACCGCATCGGCGCGAACTACAACCAGCTGCCGGTCAACCAGCCGCACGCGGCCGAGGTGCGCAACTACCAGCACGAGGGCTCGATGCGGTACCAGTACAACGACGCCGCGCACCGCACCTACCAGCCGAACTCGTTCGGCCCCGCCGGCGGCCCCGAGGCCGACCCGGCGAAGGGTGTCGAGGCGAACTGGGCGGCCGACGGCGAGCTGACCCGCTCCGCGGCGACCCTGCACGCCGAGGACGACGACTTCGGCCAGGCCGGCACGCTCTACCGCGAGGTGTTCGACGGGGAGCAGCGCGCCCGCTTCCTGGAGACGCTGACCGGCCAGGGCCGCTCGATCACGATCGACGCGATCCGCGAGCGCTTCTTCCAGTACTGGACGAACGTGGACGCCGAGCTCGGCGCCGCGCTCCGCGACCGGGTCTGACCCGGGTCGGCGCCCCTCCCTCCGTCATCCGGGGAGGGGCGCCGCCGGCGGGGACCCCGACGAACGCCCCCTTCTGCACCGTGCCCGCAGGAGGGGGTTCGTCGTCGGTGCGGCCGCTACCGCGCGAGAGGGAGCAGGATGGAGGGGTGGCCGTTCCCCTCTCCGACCTGACCGCGATGCCCGCTCCCCAGCACGTGTACGCCCCCGACGGCACCCGGCTGGCGACCTACACGTGGGGTGAGCTCGATGCCCCGGTCGTGGTGGCGGTGCACGGCTTCGCGTCGAGCGCGCGCGACAACTGGGTGCTCACGGGCTGGGTGCGCGAGCTCACCGCGGCCGGCTACCGCGTGCTGGCTCTGGACCAGCGGGGGCACGGCCAGAGCGACAAGCCGCACGAGGCCGACGCCTACGCGATCCGCGCCCTGGCGACCGACGTGGAGACGGTGATGGACACCTACCTCGTCGACGACGCCTTCTACCTGGGCTACTCGCTGGGTGCGCGCGTCGGCTGGGAGGTCGTGCGGGAGCTCCCGCACCGGATCGGCCGGGCGGTGCTCGGCGGCGTGCCGGACGGCATCCCCCTGGCCCGGCTCGACCTGGACGAGGTGCGGGCGTATCTCGCCGACGGCACGCCGGTGACCGACCGCACCACCCAGAACTACATCGCCCTGACCGAGCGCGTGCCCGGCAACGACCTGCGGGCCCTGGTCGCGCTGGCAGAGGGGCTGCGCGGCTTGGGCACGATCGACCCCGACCCGGCCGACGCCCCGACCCGGCCGATCCTGTTCGCGACCGGGTCGAAAGACGCGATCATCGAGGGCTCGCGGGCACTGGCGGCCGCGGCCCCCGACGGCCGGTTCGTGGAGATCCCGAACCGGCATCACTTCAACGCGCCGGGCTCGCGCGACTTCAAGGAAGCCGCGCTCGCCTTCTTCGCCGAGGGCTGACCGCGGTCAGCTCGTGGTGGCGTCCTCACGCTTCGGCAGCACCCAGCCCGCGCGCGGGAAGTGGCACGTGTAGCCGTTCGGGTACTTGATCAGGTAGTCCTGGTGCTCCTCCTCGGCCTGCCAGAACGGCCCGGCGGGCTCGATGGTGGTGACGGCCTTCGCCGGCCACAGCCCGGAGGCGTCGACGTCGGCGATCGTGTCGCGCGCGACCTGCTCCTGCTCGGGGGTGAGCGGGAAGATCGCGGAGCGGTAGCTCGACCCGATGTCGTTGCCCTGACGGTTCAGCGTCGACGGGTCGTGGATCTGGAAGAAGAACGCGAGGATGTCGCGGTAGGTCGTCTGGGTCGGGTCGAACACGATCTCGACCGCCTCCGCGTGACCGGGATGGTTGCGGTAGGTGGCGTGGTCGTTCTCGCCGCCGGTGTATCCGACCCGGGTGTCGAGCACCCCGGGCTGGCGGCGGATCAGGTCTTCCATGCCCCAGAAGCAGCCGCCCGCCAGCACGGCGGTCTCGGTCCCGGGGGTGCGGGTGATGGTTCCGGTGTCGGTCATGACTGCTCCTCAGCGGTGTCGGGGGTGTCGGGTGTCGTGGTGGGGTCCGCGGCGAAGAGGCGGCTGTAGCGACCGTACCCCTCCTCCTCCAGCCTGTCAGCCGGGATGAAGCGCAGGGCCGCGGAGTTCATGCAGTAGCGCAGGCCACCTTCGGCCGCCGGTCCGTCGTCGAACACGTGACCCAGGTGGCTGTCGGCCCCGGTCGAGCGGGCCTCGGTGCGGGTCATCCACAGCGTGCGGTCGGTCTTGGTGGTCACGGCCTCGGCGTCGATCGGGCGCGTGAAGCTCGGCCAGCCGGTGCCGCTGTCGTACTTGTCGCGGGACGAGAACAGCGGCTGCCCGGAGACCACGTCGACGTAGATGCCGTCGTCGTGGGTGTTCCAGTAGGCGTTGCGGAAGGGCGGCTCGGTGGCGTCCTGCTGCGTCACCTCGTACTGCAGGTTCGTCAGGGCGCTGACCGCCTCGGGGGTCTTGCCGTAGTCGTTCGACATGAGTGGCTCCTTGTCCGGCGCCGCTGGCTGCGGCGTCATAGAGGAGAACCCGTACCGTCCCCGTTTTGGTCCCGCGGGGCTGGGAGCGGGCTGTGAGTTTTCGACGGCTCAGGCGGAGGCGCGCACGAGGTCCAGGTTCGCGGTGGCGGTGCGGAGGATGTCGGCGACCGTGCGGTCGTCGGGGCGGCGCGCGACCTTCAGGCCGAGCCACGCGACGTCGCCGGCGGCGGTGAGGGCCGCCGCGACGTGGGCGCGGTCGAGCAGAGAGCGCGACGCGGGGTGGGTCTCCGCGATCGGGAGGTGCGCGTCGATCCACGGGTAGCCGTAGGGGCTCTCCACGGGGGCGGCGCCGGAGAGGGCGAGCCCGGTCAGCAGGCCGGACGCCGCGGCGTCGGCGATCTGCGCGGTGACCGCGTCGGCATCGCGGAGCTCGATCGCGGAGCGCCCCCAGTTCAGCCACAGCCCCACCGGGACGTCGGCGAGGCGGATCGCGGCGATCTCGTCCGCGAGGGGCAGGAACCCCTTCTCGGGCGTCCGGTCCGGCACGTGCGCGTCGCAGTGTTCGATCGCCAGGACGGCGCCGGACCAGTCGAGCGCGGTCACCTCGTCGAGCGACCGGGCGAGGGCGGCGGCGTCTCCGGTCGCGCGCGGCGCGGTGTGCAGCGTGACCACGGCCACGTGGGCGGCGCGCTCGTCGCGGAGCCGGACGACGTCGGCGGCCACCCGGCGCAGATCGGCGACCGCGGCCGCACGGCCCTCGGCGTCGGGCGACGCGAGACCGTAGCGGGGGTCCTCCCCCACGCGGCGCATCACGAACGGCACGGGCGTGACCGCGAGCGGCACCCCGGGCACGTGCGCGAGGAACCAGTCGTCGTCGTGCGGGTGGAGGCCGCCCATCCACGGCACCTCGAGCCCCGCGACCCCGGGGAGGGCGCAGAGCGCCGGCAGCAGCTCGGCCTCCAGCGCCGGATCCCACTGGGCGTGAGCGGGCGAGAGCGGGTAGGCGCTGACGAGCAGCGGTGCGGTCACGCCCTGGCCTCCGCGATGCCGTCGACGAACCACGACGTGAGGGTGGACGGGTGCGTGATCGCGGTGCCCACGCACACGGAGGCGGCACCGGCGCGGAGGGCCGCGGCGGCGTGCTCCGGGCGGTGCACGCGGCCCTCCGCCACGATCGGACGGGTGCAGCGCCCGGCGATCAGCTCGATCAGCTCCAGGTCGGGTCCGTCGGTCTTCGGCCGCTCGCCCGTGTACCCGGAGAGCGTGGTGCCGAGCAGGTCCGCCCCCGCCTCCTCCGCGGCGACCGCGTCGTCGAGCGAGCCGCAGTCGGCCATGATCAGCGCGTCGGTGTGGGCGCGGAGCCCGGCGATCGTCTGCGCGAGCGTGAGGCCGTCCGGCCGCGGGCGACGGGTGCCGTCGATCGCGACGATGTCGGCCCCGGCATCCGCCACGGCCCGCGCGTGTGCCAGGGTCGGGGTGATGAAGACGTCGGACTCGCCGTCCTTCCACAGGCCGACGACCGGCACCGGGAGGTCGGCGACCGCGCGGATGTCGTCGATGCCCTGCACCCGGATGCCCGCAGCACCGCCGGCGAGGGCGGCCGCGGCGACCTGCGCCATGGTGCGCGGGTCGCGCATGGCCTCGCCGGGGTAGGCCTGGCACGAGACGATCAGGCCGCCGCGCAGCCGGTCGATGGTATCGGTGAATCTCATGAGTTCCTCCAGGCCGATGCGGCGGCTCCCCGCAGCGGTGCGTCATCGCCGAGCGCACCCGGCAGGATCGGGGTGGACTGCAGCGCGTCGATGGCCTCGGCGCGGTACGCGGCGCGCATCGGACCCCACCACGCCTCGCCGATGTTCGGCACGCCCCCGGTGACGACGAAGCGCTCCGGGTCGAGGATCGTGGCGGCACCCGCGAGCGCACGGCCCACGGCGGCCGCGGACTCCTCGAGCGCGCGCCGGGCCACGGGGTCTCCGGCGGCGGCCGCGGTCGCGACACCGCGGGCGTCGCGGATCGTGGGGTCGCCACCGAGCGACAGGAAGTGCCGGTGCATGCCGATGCCGGAGCCGATCGCCTCCAGGTGACCGCGGCGACCGCAGGGGCAGCGCAGATGCTCGGCCCCGGGTGTCGGGAGGTGCGCGATCTCGCCCGCCACGTGATGGGCGCCGCGCGCCGCGCGGCCGTCGAGGATCAGCCCGGCGCCGACGCCCGTGCCGACCGCGACGATCAGGGCGCTCGCGGCCCCGGACGCCGCGCCGTGGCGGTGCTCCCCGGCGGCATGGGCGTCGACGTCGTTCTGCACGGCGACCACGGCGTCGGGCTGCAGCCGCGGACCGAGGGCCGCGCGCACGAGGGCGGCGAGCGGGGTGCCCGGCCAGTCGGCGAACGTGTCGGTGGCCGACACGATGGTGCCCGTCGACGCGTCGACGACCCCGGCCGTGCCGATGCCGACACCCGCGAACGTCGTGGCCTCGGGGAGCAGCCGCGCGGCCAGCGCGGCCACGGTCGCGACGACCGCGGCCGGCCCCTCGGCGGCGGGCGTGGGGGCCACCTCGGTGCGCAGCAGCACGTCCGAACGGTCGGCGACCGCCGCGGCCGTCTTGGTGCCGCCGATGTCGACGGCGAGGACGACCTCGCCCATCACACCGCGACCGGGAGCAGCCCGAGCTCGTCGAGGATGGCGCGGATGCCGGCGACCGCGTCGGCGTCGAGCGCCTGCACCGTGTCGGCCATGGTCGCGTGGTCGATGATGCCGCGAGCGTGCATGGCCGCCTTGAACGCGCCGACCCCGGTCGCGTCGCCGGAGAGGCCCCGCGGCTGGAACACGATGTCGAACAGGCGGTTGATGCGCTCCTGCTCGGCGCGGGCGGCCGTCCAGTCGCCCTGCTGCGCGGCGTTCCACAGGCGCACGTAGCCCGCAGCCTCGACGTTCGCGAGGCCCGGGACCACGCCGGCCGCGCCGACCAGGGCCATCGCGTCGACCACGACCTCGTGCCCGGTGAGCAGCTGCAGCGGGCGGCCGGCCGCCTCGTTCGCGGCGACCAGGCGGCGGAACGACACGTCGTCGCCCGAGGAGTCCTTCACACCCTGGATCACGCCCTCGGTGCCCAGCTGCACGAGCAGGTCGACCCCGAGCTTCGTGTGCACCCGGACGGGCACGTCATAGGCCCACAGCGGGGCGTCGATCGCGGCGGCGATGGTGCGGAAGTGGTCGGCGACCTCGGCGGCCGAGTTGAGCGTGTACAGCGGGGCGGTGGTGACGATGGCCTGCGCACCCGCCTCGACCAGGCGGCGGGCGGTCTCGATGATGCGCGGGGCGGTCAGCTCGATGGCGCCCGCGATCACCGGCACCCGGCCGGCGTTCGCGGCGACGATCGTGCGCAGCAGCTCGACGCGCTGGTCGTCGGTGAAGTACGCGGTCTCCCCGGTCGAGCCGAGCGCGAAGAGGCCGGAGACGCCCTCGTCGATCAGCCGTTCGACGAGCCGGGTGAGGGAGGCGTGGTCGATCGTGCCGTCCGGGAGGAGCGGGGTGGCGACGGGAGGGACGACGCCGGAGAACGAAGGGGCGGGGGAAGCAGAGGACATGTGTGTGTTCCGGTCGTTTCAGTGGTGGGGTTCGAGCAGCGAGGGCGCGGCGCCCAGCAGCGTTCTGGTGTAGGGATCGGCGGGATCGTCGAACACGCGGGCCGCGTCGCCGAACTCGACGACCTTCCCCTTGTTCATCACGGCGATCTCGTCGGAGAGGTAGCGCACGGTCTGGATGTCGTGGGAGATGAAGACCATGCCGAGGCCGAGCTGCTCCTTCAGGTCGGTGAGCAGGTTCAGGATCTGCGCGCGCACCGACACGTCGAGCGCGGAGGTGGGCTCGTCCGCGACGATCACCTGCGGGTCGAGCACCAGCGCGCGGGCGATCGCGACGCGCTGCCGCTGCCCGCCCGAGAGCTGGCTGGGCAGGGCGTCGAGCGCGGAGGCGGGGAGCCCGACGAGCCCGACCAGGTCGCGCACCTTCCGCGACCGGGTCGCGGCGGTGCCGAGGCGGTGGACCTGCAGCGGGTCGAGCAGCGCGTCGCGCACCGTCATGCGGGCGTTCAGCGCGGTCGCGGGGTCTTGGAACACCACCGAGAGGATGCGTCCGAGGCGTTTGCGCACGGCGGGGGTGAACGAGCGCACGGGCTCGCCGTCGAACACGACCTGCCCGCTGGTGGGCTTCTCGAGTCCGATCAGCACCTTGGCCGAGGTCGACTTGCCCGATCCGGACTCGCCCACGATGCCGAGGGTCTGGCCGCGGCGCACCGTGAGGGAGACGCCGTCGAGCGCGTCGACGTAGCGGGGCCGGAACAGCGACGACGCCCGGGTCTTGTAGCGGACGTGCACGTCCTGCAGCTGGATGACGGGGTCGCTCATCGTCCTGCTCCGATCGCCTCGACGGGCGCATCGTCGGGATGCGCGGAGTAGTAGTGCTCTGTGCCCTCGATGTGCCGCCGCACGGGCTCCACACCCGCGTACCGGGCGGGGTCGGACGAGCGCGGCGCGAAGCGGTCGCCCGCGGGGAAGTCGCGCGGCGACGGCACGACGCCAGACACCTGGTGCAGCCGGTCGGATCCGGCCTCGATCGACAGCACGGCCCCCAGGAGGCCCTGCGTGTACTCGTGCACCGGCTGCGTGAGCACCTCGCGCGTGGTGCCCTGCTCGACCACCTGCCCCGCGTACATGACGGTGATGCGGTGCGACAGCTCCGCGACCAGGGCGAGGTCGTGCGACACGAACACGAGCGCGAAGCCGAGCTCGCGCTGCAGCCGCATCAGCAGTTCCACGACCTGCGCCTGCACGGTCACGTCGAGGGCCGTGGTGGGCTCGTCGGCGATCACCAGGCGCGGGTCGCGCGTGAGGGCCATGGCGATCAGCACGCGCTGCCGCTGACCGCCCGACAGCTCGTGCGGGTACGAGGCGAGGGTGCGCTGCGGGTCGAGCCCGACCAGCTCCAGCAGCTCCTCGGCGGTGCGGGTGCCGCCGCGCGAGGTCAGCTGCTTCATCTGCGAGCGGATCAGCATCGCCGGGTTCAGCGAACTCAGCGCGTCCTGGTAGACCATCGCGATGTCGTGTCCGCGGAGGGCGTTGCGCTCCCTCGGGGACATCTGCAGCAGGTCCTTGCCGTCGAACAGGATGCGTCCGCGGATGTCGGCCTTCGGGTCGAGCAGGCCCATGATCGCGAGCGAGGTGATGGACTTGCCGCAGCCCGACTCGCCCACGAGCGACATCGTCTCGCCGGGGCGCACGGTGAAGCTGACGTGGTCGACCACGTTCACGTCGCCGTGTCGCGGGAAGGAGATGCACAGGTCCTGCACCTCGAGCAGCGGGGCCTGGTCGCCCGTGTAGACGAGGCGGTCGGTGCGGTCGAGCTCGCGGGCGCGCAGCTCGGCCAGGCGCGCGGCGAGCGGCACGGTCTCGGCGGTGGGCACGAGCACGTCGGGCACGCCGCTGGGCACGGACAGGTTCACGGACGTGTCGACGGTGGGGATCACGTGCGTGTCGTCGGGGGCGGCCGCGGCCTCCAGCTCCTGCGTCGACTCCTCGGTGTTCGCGGCGTCCGCGGTGACCTTGCGGGCGCGCGGCGACACCATCGCGTCGGTCATGCCCTCGGACAGGATGTTGAGGCACAGGACCGTGATCATGATGAGGATGCCGGGGAAGAAGGTCGCCCACCACGCACCGCTCATGAGGAGGTTGCGGCCGGCGGCGATCACGTTGCCCCAGGACGGCTCGGGGTCGGGCACCCCGGCCTGGAGGAACGACAGCGATGCCTCGAACACGATCGCGTCGGCGACGAGCACCGTGGCGAACACGAGCACGGGGGCCATCGCGTTGCGGGCGACGTGCCGCACGATGATGCGCGGGGTGCCCGCTCCCATCACCCGCACGGCGGAGACGTAGTCCTCGCCGTACTGGTCGAGGATGTTGGCGCGCACGATGCGGGTCAGCTGGGGCACGTAGAGGAACGCGATCGTGAGGACAAGCACCGGGAGGGACTTGCCGAACACGGCCACGAACACGGCGGCGAGCGCGATGCCGGGGAACGACATGATGACGTCCATGACGCGCATGAGCGTCTCGGAGATCCACTTGGGCGCGGTCGCGGCGATCGTGCCGAGCACACAGGCGACGGCGAGGGCCACGAGGGTCGCGCCCAGGCCGATCACGAGCGAGTAGCGGGCGCCGTAGACCAGGCGCGAGAAGATGTCGCGGCCCTGACGGTCGGTGCCGAACCAGTGCTCGGGGCTCGGCGGCTGCACGGGGGTGCCCGAGGCCAGCGGGTCGTAGGGCGAGATCAGCGGGGCCAGGACGGCAGCCAGCGCGATGAGCGCGAGCACCGTCAGGCAGATGATCGAGCCGAGGGAGAGGCGGCCCCAGCGGAGGCCGGGGACGGAGAGTCGTTCCGTGAGTCTGCGTCGCATGTCACACCGCCCGGATTCGAGGATTGATGAGCACGTACAGGAGGTCGACGATGATGTTGATCACGACGAACGCGAGGGCGACCGCGAGCGTCACTCCCTGCACGAGGTTGGGTTCGTTGTTGGTGACGCCGTTGAGGATCAGCGTTCCCATGCCGGGGATCGCGAAGATGATCTCGATCACCACGGCCCCGCCGAGCAGGTAGCCGATGCGCAGGCCGAGCACGGTGACGGGGGTGATGAGGGCGTTGCGCAGCACGTTGCGGCCGACCACGATCACGCGGGGGATCCCGGCGCCGAGCGCGGTGCGCACGTAGTCGCGGTCGAGCTCCTCGACCATCGAGGTGCGTACGACGCGCGAGAGCTGGCCGATCACGGGGACGGCGAGGGCGACGGCGGGGAGCGTCATGCGGGCGAGCCAGCCCGACGGATCGGTCCAGAAGTCGGGCAGGGGGCCGGACGCCAGCAGCAGTCCGAGCCCGAGCGTGAAGAGCTGGATGAGCAGGATCGCGAGCCAGAACGAGGGCGTGGAGAGGGCGGCGACGCCGAACACGCGGATGACCTGGTCGGGCCAGCGGTCGCGGTAGACGGCGGCGAGCACACCGATCGCGAACGCCACGATCACGGCGATGAGCAGGCCGAGGAAGGTCAGTGCCAGGGTCACGGGGAACGCGCGGGCCACCTCGTCGATCACGGGCAGGCTGCGGGCGGAGTAGGTGCCGAGGTCGCCCTGCACGAGGCCGAACAGGAAGTTCACGTAGCGCACGAACAGCGGAAGGTTCAGTCCGTGCTCTTCGCGGTAGGCCTCGAGGGCTTCGGGGGACGCGGTCTCGCCGAGCGCGGTGCGCGCCGGGTCGACGGGCGAGAACGACATCACGAAGAAGACCAGGAACGTGATGCCGAGGATCATCAGCGGCAGCTGCAGCAGTCGCCGGCCGATGAGGCGGAGCGTGTTGGACACGTGCCGCTCCTTCCGGGTGGGGGTGGTGGCGGGGACGCGCTCTTCGGGCGAGCGCGCCCCCGCGGGGTGGGGCCGGGGCTACTTCGCCGCCACGCCGACGTCGAGGAACGACAGGCCGGTGGTGGGGACGGGCTGGAAGCCGACGAGCTCCTGGCTGCTCCAGGCGGTGGGCAGCTTGCGGTGGAACAGCGGGTACAGCACGGCCTGGTCGGAGATCAGGTCGAACGCCTGGTCCCAGGTCTTCTGCTGCTCGTCGCCCTCCTGGGTCACGGCGGTGTCGAGGAGCGTGCGCAGCTCGGCGTACTCGGGCGAGTCGGCCCAGGCGGTGCGCGTCTGGGTCCAGACGTTCTCGCCGTACCACCAGTTCATGAGCAGGTCGGGGTCGACGCCGAACACCGACGGGTCACCGGGGGCGATGGCGACGGTGTAGTCGCCGGAGTCGATCTTCTCGTACATCGACGCGGACTGGCTGATGTCGAGCGTGGTGTCGATGCCGATCGCGTCGAGCGACTCCTTGATGAGCGGGGCGACCTCCTTGACCCAGCCGGTGTCGGTCATGCGGAGCGTGATGGCGAGGTCGGAGACCCCGGCCTCGTCGAGCAGCTCCTTCGCCTTGTCGGGGTCGTAGGTGTAGACGGTGGACGCCTCGTGGTAGTTCGGGTAGTCCTCGGGCAGGAACGAGGTGGCGGGCGTGGCGTTGCCGAGCATGCCGGTCTCGATGATCTTGTCCATGTCGAGCGCGTAGTGCAGCGCCTGGCGCACGCGCACGTCGTCGAAGGGCGCGGCCTTCGTATTGAACATCATGAACAGCAGGCCGAACGACTGCACGCTCTCCACCTCGGCGGAGGCGGCGAGCGCGTCGGCGTCGATGTAGGGCACGTCCTCGATGGCCTGCACGGTGCCGGTCGACATCGCGGTGACGCGGGCGGAGGCGTCGGCGAGCAGGTTCCAGTTCATGCCGGCGGCGAGCGCGGGGCGCGGGCCGTTGTAGTCGTCGTAGCGCTCGAAGACGAGCTTGTCCTCGGGCACCGCGGAGACCAGGGAGTACGGGCCGGATCCGACGGGGTTCGCGCCGAAGTCCTCGGGGTCGGCCTCGACCACGGCCTTCGGCACGATCTTGACGACGCCGAGGCGGTCGTCGATCAGCGAGAACGGGTAGTCGGTGGTGATGCGGACGGTGTCCTCGTCGACGGCGGTGACGGTGTCGATGAAGTCGACGAACGAGCGGAACAGCGAGTTGTTGGCCGGGTCGAGCACGCGCTCGTAGCTGAAGACCACGTCGTCGGCGGTGACCGGGTCGCCGTTCTGGAACGTGGCGCCCTCGCGGAGGTCGATCTCGTAGGTGGTGTCGTCGACCTTGGTCGGGAAGTCGGCGGCGAGCGCGGGGGCGGCCTCCTGCGTGACCGGGTCGAGGTCGACGAGGCCCTCGAAGATGTGCCAGTTGGCGGAGACCGTGACGGCGCCGGAGGCGACCATCGGGTCGAAGCTGCCGTTGAGCGTGTAGGAGATGCCGGCCTCGATGATGCCGTCGGGGTCGACCTCGCTCGCGGCGGGGCTCTCGTCCGGCGTGCTGGCGGCGCCGCCGCCGCAGCCGGCGAGGGCGAGGGACGCGGCGACCGTGCCGGCGACCGCCATCGCGAATCGACCCGCGCGGCGGCGGGTGATGTGTCGGTTCATGTGTGCTCCAGGGTGAAGGGGGGACATCTTGAGGACATCTGATGTCTGATGTACTCTAAACACACGTTCGATCAGATCACAAGAGTGAGATGATCGGAGCGTTTTCTGTCAGGCACGAGAGGGGCCCCATGAAGTCCACCACGGGGAGGGCATCGCGCATGCGCCGTGCCACGACGGCCGACCAGATCAAGCAGCTCATCCTCACGCGCGGGCTCACCCCCGGCGACCCGCTGCCCACCGAGGCCGAGCTGTGCGAGGAACTCGACGTGTCGCGCTCCTCCGTCCGCGAGGCCATCCGCACGCTCTCCACGCTCGACATCGTCGACGTCCGCCACGGCCACGGCACCTACGTCGGCCCGATGTCGCTCGACCCGATGGTGGAGGCGCTCGTGTTCCGCGGCGTGCTCTCGCCCGAGGGGTCGCTGCAGGCGCTGCGCGAGGTGGTGGAGGTGCGCCTCGCCCTCGACCTGTCGATGGCCGAGCGCGTGGTCGAGGCCGCCCAGGCACAGGAGGATCCGGAGCTGGACGAGCTCGTGGCCGACATGGTCGACAAGGCCGGGCGCGGCGAGTACTTCCTCGAAGAGGACAGGGCCTTCCACACGCGGCTGTTCGGCGCGATCGACAACCGCCTGGTCGGACAGCTCGTCGGCGCGTTCTGGGACGTGCACACCGCGGTGCTCCCGCAGCTCGGCATCGCCCAGCCCGACGACATCACCCAGACCGCCCAGGCGCACGGCGACATGCTCGACGCGGCACGCGCCGGCGACGTGGAGCGGTACCGCCGGGCTGTCATCGAGCACTACCAGCCGCTGCAGCGCGTGCTCGCCACCGCGGAGGACGCACGGGCCTGACCCAGGGAGTCGGTAGTCTGACCTTCCCCCCCACCGGAAAGAGGACTGCCATGTCCGTTGGACTGCTCGCCGTCGTCGACGACATCCTGAGCGCGGCCATGAAGGCCTCCGCCAAGGCCGCCGGCGTCGTGATCGACGACGCCGCCGTCACCCCGCAGTACGTGCAGGGCATCACGCCGGCGCGTGAGCTCCCGGTGGTGGGGAAGATCGCGCTCGGGTCGCTGGTGAACAAGTTCGTCATCATCATCCCGATCGCGCTGCTGCTCACGGCATTCGCCCCGTGGGTGCTCCCGTACCTGCTGATCCTGGGCGGCTCCTACCTGTGCTTCGAGGGCGCCGAGAAGGTGCTCGAGTGGTTCGGGGTGCAGCACGGTCATGCCGACGAGGGCGCGCGCGACGAGCGCAAGCTCGTGTTCGGCGCCATCCGCACCGACCTCATCCTGTCGACCGAGATCATGCTCATCTCGCTGGCCAGCCTCGACAAGGGCCTCGACGTCTGGTCGACACTGGCGATCCTCGCCGTGATCGCGCTGCTGATGACGGTGGCCGTGTACGGGGTGGTCGCGCTGCTGGTGAAGATCGACGACATCGGCCTGAAGATGGCGAAGAACCCGGTGCAGCGGGTGCGCCACACCGGCACCCGGATCGTGCGGTCGATGCCGGCGGTGTTCCGCTTCATCAGCGTGCTGGGCACGGTCGCGATGCTCTGGGTCGGCGGTCACCTGGTGCTGATCAACCTCGGCGAGGTCGGCCTGCACGCCCCCGCCGACGTGCTGCACGCGGTCGAGCACGCGCTCGAACCCCTCGGCGGCGTCGTGGTGTGGATCGTCGACACCCTCATCTCCGCGATCGCCGGCCTCGTGTGGGGCCTCGTGATCGTCGGGATCGTGCTGGGCATCGCGCGCCTCTTCGGCAAGAAGCCGAGCTTCCACGAGGGCGAGACCTCCCCCGCCGACGTCCACGCCTGAGCGGATCGCACCCGGGGAGATCGATCGCACCAGGGGATGTTCGGGGTGAAATGTTAGATTTCACCGATGCGCCCACGTCCGCCGTCGCCGATCACCGTCACCTCCTTCGCTGCAGACCGGTGGTTCCGGGCGCAGGGGCTCCCCACCTTCGTGCCCTGGCGTCGCTGGTTCCATGACATCGTGCCGCGGTCGGCGCCGCTCATCGCCGCCGCGTCCGTCTACTGGACCCTCGCGGGCGACGGGATCGACGACTTCTCGTTCGCCCTGCACCTGCTCGTGGAGACCAAGGACGGCACGGGCCTCGCGTTCGCGATCCTCGCCGCGCTGCTGACCAGTCTCGTCCTCGCCTGGGCCGGGTTCGCCGTGGTGCGCGTCACGCTCCGCCACCTGCGCGGGGTTCGACGCACGGCGGCCGCGATGGTGGTCATCGCTCTCTGCGCTGCCGGCGTGATGCTCGAAGGAGGCGTCACCGAGGGCGCGCCCGCAGCGCCGGTCGCGGAAGCCCTCTCGATCGTCGCCGGGAGCGTGCTGCTGGTCGCGTTCGGCGGCGGCGCGCTGCTGTCGTGGGCGACGAGGCTCGCAGCCCGCAACCTCGCCGCGATCGGGCACATGGCGACCATCGCACTTCCCGTCATCCTCATGCTCGTGCTGTTCGCGTTCTTCTCGGTCGAGGTCTGGCAGATGGCATCCGTGCTGTCGTGGTCCGCGCTCGGGCTCCTGGCACTGGTGGTGGCCGCGCTCGCCGGCGCGGTCGTGCTGCAGGTGAGCGCGACCGAGGTCGACCCGGCGACGCTCGCGCTCACCGTCGACGAGGAGCGCGACCTGCTGCGGGGCACACCGGCCGAGGGTCGCCCGGCGTCGACGGATCCAGCGTCGACCGTCGGCCGTCCCCAGCGGATCAACCTGCTGCTCGCGATGACCCTCGCGCACCTCGTCCAGGCGGCCGTCTTTGCTCTGCTGCTCGCCGTGCTGCTCGTTCTCATCGGGGCGATCGCCGTTCCTCCGGATCTCGCGCAGACCTGGCTGGGTGATCCCACGTCGGTGCACGCGCTCGTGGTGCAGCCGCTCGTGGTGCAGGGCGTGGCACTTCCGCTCACGGTCAACCTCCTCAAGGCGGCGACGCTGGTCGCCATCGTCTCGGCGCTGCCGTTCGTGTTCTCGGCCGTGAGCGAGAGCCGCTACCGCGCCCGCTTCTCGGAACCGATCGTGGCCGACATGCGGCGCGCGATCCTCGTCCGCGCTGCGCTGTCCGACTCCGAGCGCATCGGCTGACCGCCGGGGCCACGGCGGGTCGCCCGACCAGCCCGGGCGCTGCGCTTCACCCCCGGCGGGCCGCGCCGAATCGGTCGGCCTCGACCCCGCGGGCCTGTTCCCCACCCTGTCCATGACGCGATGCGCTGGTCACCCCCGATAGAGTGCGGAACGTGACTGCATCCCCGTCTCGACCCTGCTGGTGAGCGCCCCATGACCGCCGTGCAGCTCAGGCCAGCCCACGATGCCGACCTCGACACGATCACCGAGATCCACAACCACGCCGTCGTGCACACCACGGCGATCTGGAACGAGGAGGCGGTGGACCGCGCCGACCGCGCCGCGTGGCTCGCCGACCGGACCGCCCGCGGGTACCCGGTGATCGTCGCCGCCGACGACACCGGCGTGCTCGGCTACGCGTCGTACGCGCAGTGGCGGCCGCACAGCGGCTACCGGCTCACGGTCGAGCACTCCGTCTACGTGCGGGGTGATCAGCGCGGCCGCGGCATCGGCCGAACGCTCATGGAGGAGCTCATCGCTCACGCGCGCACCGCCGGGATGCACGTGATGATCGGCGGGGTGGAGAGCGGGAACGCGGCGTCGATCGCCCTGCACGAGCGCCTCGGCTTCCGCGAGGTCGGACGCATGCCGCAGGTGGGCGCGAAGTTCGGCCGCTGGCTCGACCTCAGCATGCTGCAGCTCGTGCTCGACGACCGCCCCTCGCCCGACGCGCGCCCCGGCACCGAGGACTGACGCCGGTGGACCTGCTGCAGTGGCTCATCGACGCCTTCAATTCGCAGTGGCTGCTGCCGGGCGGGCAGACCCTGCTGGTGCGCGAAGTGGTGGGCAACGCGTTCGGGCTGGCGAGCGCGCTCGGCGGCATGCGGCGCAAGGTGTGGGCGTGGCCGGTCGGCATCGTCGGCAACCTGCTGCTGCTGACCGTGTTCCTCGGTTCGGCGCTCAGCCCCGACCCCTCGCTCCCCCACCTGCTCGGCCAGGCCGGCCGCCAGGTCATGTTCATCGCCGTCGCGGTGTACGGCTGGATCCGCTGGCGCAACGCCGAGGGCGGCCGCGTGGTGCCGCGGTGGGCGCCGACGAGCGCCCGCGTCGGAATCGTGCTGGTGATGATCGTCGGCACGGTCGCGCTCACCCCGGTGTTCCGCGCGCTCGGGTCGTGGGAGCCGGTGTGGGCCGACGCCTGGACGTTCGTCGGCTCGCTCCTGGCCACGTACGGCATGGCGAAGGGGTGGACGGAGTTCTGGCTCATCTGGATCGCCGTGGACGTGGTCGGCGTGCCGCTGCTGTTCAGCTCCGGCTACTACGCGACCGGCCTCATGTACGTGTTCTACGGCGTGTTCACCGCGGTCGGGTTCGTGATCTGGTGGCGGGCGCAGCGCCGTGCCGACCACGGGATCGAGATCCTGCCTCCCGACCCCAGCCCTCGACGCCTCGACGAGGACGCCCTCTGACCTCGTTGCGGATGTACATTTCAGCCCCCGAAACGTACAATGGCCTTATGTCCACGATCAGCGTCGCCGATGCGCGCAGCAACCTCTCCACGGTCATCACCGACTCCCAGAAGGAGGCGGTGTTCATCGAACGTCGCGGGCAGCTCGCCGCCGTCGTGATCAGTCCCGAGCAGTACGAACGCATGATGGAGGCGCTCGAGGACGCGGAGGACGTGGCCGCCTTCGACGAGGCCATGGCCGAGGAGGGCCCGAGCATCCCGTGGTCCCAGGTGAAGGCCGACCTGGGCTGGTCGTGAGCTACCGCATCGAACTGCGCCCCGCTGCCGTCCGCGCCCTGAAGAAGATCGATCACCAGCACCGCGATCGGATCCGCGGTGCGATCGCCCTCCTCGGTGAGAATCCGCGGCCGCCGGGCGCGAAGGCGCTGCAGGGCCGCGACGGCCTCCGCGTCCGCGTCGGCGACTACCGCATCATTTACACCGTGCATGACGAGGTGCTGATCGTCGCGGTCGTGACCCTCGGGCACCGCCGCGACGTCTACGACCGCTGACCCTGACCGCCGCCCTCGCGATTGTTTCGGTGCGTGTCGGCGGTGCTCGACCGCGGCCCCGTGTGTCCCGTTTCATGGGTCGCATGACCCGACAGATCCGCTTCAACGCCTTCGACATGAACTGCGTCGCCCACCAGTCGTCCGGGCTGTGGCGGCACCCCGACGACCGGTCGCGGCAGTACAACACGATCTCGTACTGGACCGAGCTGGCGACACTGCTGGAGAGCGCGACCTTCGACGGCATCTTCATCGCCGACGTGCTCGGCACCTACGACGTGTACGGCGGCACCAACGAGGCCGCGATCCGTAATGGCGCCCAGGTGCCGGTGAACGACCCGATCCTGCTGGTGAGCGCGATGGCCGCCGTGACCGAGCACCTCGGCTTCGGCATCACGGCCGGCACGGCGTTCGAGCACCCCTACCCGTTCGCACGGCGGCTCAGCACGCTCGACCACCTGACGCAGGGCCGCATCGGCTGGAACGTCGTCACCGGCTACCTCCCCAGCGCCGCCCGCAACATGGGCCAGGAGGATCAGCTCGGTCATGACGACCGCTACGACCACGCCGACGAGTACGTCGAGGTGCTGTACAAGCTGTGGGAGGGGTCGTGGGAGGACGACGCCGTGGTCGAGGACCGCGAGCGCGGCATCTTCACCGACCCCGCCAAGGTGCACCCGATCCGGCACGAGGGCACCCACTTCCGCGTGCCGGGCATTCACATCTCCGAGCCGTCGCCGCAGCGCACCCCCGTCATCTACCAGGCCGGTGCGAGCCCCCGCGGCGTGCGGTTCGCGGCCGAGAACGCCGAGGCGATCTTCGTCGCCGCCCCGTCGAAGGAGGTGCTGGCCGGCACCGTGAAGCGCATCCGCGACGCCCTCGAGGCGGCGGGTCGCGACCGCTACGACGCCCGCATCTACACGCTGCTGACCGTGATCACGGCGGCGACGAGCGAGGAGGCGACCGCGAAGCACGCGGAGTACCTGTCGTATGCGAGTCCCGAGGGGGCCCTCACGTTCATGTCGGGCTGGATGGGCGTCGACCTGTCGCAGTACGGCGAAGACGAACCCGTGGGGAACGTGGAGTCCAACGCGATCCAGTCGGTGCTCCAGCACCTGAAGGAGGAGGCGGATCTCGGCCGGGAGTGGACGGTCGGCGACTTCGGGCGGCACAACGCCATCGGCGGACTCGGACCCACGGTCGTCGGCTCGGGCGAGGAGATCGCCGACGAGCTGCAGTCGTGGGTGGAGCAGACCGACATCGACGGCTTCAACCTCGCCTACGCGGTCACGCCCGGCACGTGGCAGGACGTGATCGAGCATGTGATCCCGGTGCTGCGCGAGCGCGGCGCGTACCCCGAGGAGTACACGCCCGGCACGCTGCGCCACAAGCTCCACGGGCGCGGCGACCGCGTGCAGGACACGCACCGCGCCGCGCAGTACCGCGTGGGGGCGGCGGCGCGGGCCTGAGCGGCGTCAGTCGGCGTCGCGGGCGAACAGGTTCCGCAGCACGAGGAACACCACGACGGCCACGACCGCGACGATCGCGAGCTTCGCGATGAACCACAGCACCGAGAACAGGGCGCTGACGATCCACCACGCGATCACGACAGCGAGGATCACGCCGAGCACGGTCCAGATGTTCTTGGTCATACGTCCAGCCTAGGGGCGCGGGCCGCGGGATCCTCCCCTCCCGGACCGCCAGCTCCGGCGGACGTCGCGGTGTCCGCGCCGCCCGCGCGCTCGGTGTCGGCGAGCAGTGCATGCAGGCTGCCCGCCGCCGCCAGCAGCGCGACGCTGCGGCGGGTGAGGGCGTCGAGCCGGGCGGCGAGGATGCTCTGCAGCCCTCCGCTCTCGCCGTGCGCCCGCAGCTCCTCCAGGATCCGGGTGATGGCCGGGATCCCATAGCCGCCCGACCGGAGTGCGGCGACCACGCGGGCCTCGGTGATCGCGCCCGAGCCGTAGCGGCGGGCGCTCCTGCCGTCGCGCATCGGGCGGATGAGCCCCTCGCGCTCCCAGTGGCGCAGCGCCGAGGTCCGCACGCCGAGAGCCTGGGCGAGCTCACCGACCGTCATCTCGTCGGCGTCGTCGAACACGTCGTCGGCGTCGGACACCGCGACCTCCAGACCGCGCAGCGCCTCCCGCACCCGGGTGCGCTCGTCGGCGAGGTCGGCGTGGAGGGCATCGATGCGCTCGGCGGCCCGTTCGACCGACGACCGGATGAGCATCGGCATGAGCGCGCGGGCCGCCACCGGACCGATGGCCGCGGCGAGCTGCCGGTACGCCCGCGCCGCGGTCTCGTGCCGTGCACCGTAGCGCCGGTAGCCGTTCGCCGCGCGGACCGCCGGGGGAATGATGCCGAGCCGCTCCAGGTCGCGGACCTGCTGCACCGAATAGCCGACGCTCCGACCGATCTCCGCCGTGCTCCTGACCCGCTCTGGAGGGTTGCTCACCCATAACCCCCTGTTCTCCGCAGCCAAGTCTCCATAAGCACTGCAACCGGACCATTGAAGCATGGACAGACAGCAGATCATCGAGGCCGTGCGATCGTTCGACGGCGCGCTCGCCATGACACCGCAGCCGGGGAGCGAGTTCCCTGAGCTGTCGTGGGGCGACGCCTACTTCTTCTTCGCCCCCGACGGACGGATGCCCGAGCGCACGCAGCCCTTCGGCACCATCATCACGAAGGACTACCCGGACGACGCGTCGTCGGACCTCACCGCGACCGGACGGTTCCGCGTCAACATCCACGTCGGCCGGGAGCGCGCCGCGGCCCTGGTGCCGTCCGACCCCGAGCCGACAGCGTCCGACGTGTTCCGCCGCCATCCGCTGTACGGCGACGCGGGGTGGGTCTGCGTGATCGAACCGGGCGAGCGGACCGCCGACACCGTGCTCGACCTGCTCCGCGAAGCACACGACACCGCCCGCCGCCGGGCCGAGCGCCGAGGGCGGTGACCGTGGGCACCGCTCAGGGCATGACCGAGGGGCAGCGCCGGACCGTCGCCGTGTGGGCCGCGGACTGCGCCGACCGCGTGCTGCCGCTGTTCGAGGCGGAGGCCCCCGGCGATGACCGCCCGCGCGACGCCATCGCCAGGACCAGGGCCTTCGCGCGCGGGGAGCTCTCCGCCGCGGGTGAGATCCGGCGGCGGTTCGTGGCGGGCCGGGCGGCGGGGAGTGCCGCGACCCCGGCCGGACGAGCGGCCGCGCGTGCCGCCGCCCAGGCCGCGGGGGTGGCGCACATGGGAGCGCATGCACTCGGGGCGGCCGCGTATGCCGCGGTCGCCGTGGGGCTCGCGCATCCCGACGACCCCCGCGCCCGCGACCGGGAGGTGACGCAGCAGCTCGCCCTCCTCTCCCCCGCCGCAGCTTCGGCCCTGCGCTCCCTGCCCCTCCTCGGCACCGACACCGCCGGACCGCTCGGCCCCGGGCTGCTGGCCGCAGGCGACCTCGGCGCGGTGATCCGGCGGGTGCAGGCCGCACTCGCCTGACCCCGCTGCACGCCGCGCTTCAGCGGCGATTCAGCGTCGAGCCGCCACACTGGGGTGATGCGGATCCTGGTGGTGGACGACGAGGTGCGCCTGGCGGAGGGCGTGCGTCGGGGGCTCGAGGCCGAGGGCTTCGCGGTCGACGTGGCACACAACGGGGTCGACGGACTGTGGCGGGCACGGGAGACGCGGTACGACGCGATCGTGCTCGACCTGATGATGCCCGGCATGAGCGGATGGAAGGTGTGCGAGGCGCTGCGGGCGGAGGAGAACTGGACGCCCGTGCTCATGCTCACCGCGAAGGACGGCGAGTGGGATCAGGTCGAGGCCCTCGAGACCGGCGCCGACGACTACGTCACGAAGCCGTTCTCGTTCGCGATCCTGGTCGCACGGCTGCGGGCCCTGGTGCGCCGCGGGGCCGTGGCCCGTCCCACCGTGCTGGAGGCCGGGGATCTGCGCCTGGATCCCGCGGCGCATCACGTGTGGCGCGGCGACACGCCGATCAGCCTCACGGCCAGGGAGTTCGCGGTGCTCGAGCACCTGATGCGGCACCGCGGCCAGGTGCTCTCCAAGCGCGACCTGATCGCGGGGGTCTGGGACGACGACTTCGACGGCGACCCGAACATCGTCGAGGTGTACGTCGGCCATCTGCGGCGCAAGGTGGACAAGCCGTTCGGGCGCGCGGCCATCGAGACCATCCGCGGGGCGGGCTACCGGCTGGCGGCCGACGGTGGCTAGCCGGTTCCTCCGTTCGGTGCGCGGCCGGACGACGCTCGGCGCGACGGTGGTGGTGGCGGTGGCCCTGCTGATCGGCGCCTTCTCCTTCTACGGCGTGCTCAGCGCGAGCATCCACGGCGCCAGGGAGCGCGCCGCCGAGCAGCGCCTGGAGGAGCTGGTGCAGCGCTTCGAGGGTCCGGGGCGCCCCGGTCCCGAGCTGCTCGACGACGACATCGTGCAGCTGATCGGACGCGACGGGACCGTGCGTCGCGCGAGCGAGGAGGCGCAGGAGCTCCTCGGATCGGGGTCGCTGCCCGTGCATGACGACCCGCGCAGCTTCGTGATCGACGGCGAGCGGATGGTGGTCGTGTCGGACGACCTCGACGACGGTGAGAGCCTGGTGCTGGCGGTGCCGATGGAGGACGACGCGGAGACGCTCGCCACGGTCGCGACACTGTTGGCCGTCGCCGTCCCCGCCCTGCTGGTGCTCGTCGCCGCGACCACCTGGCTCGTCACGGGGCGGGCCCTGCGTCCGGTCTCGCGCATCCGCACGGAGGTCGACGGCATCACGGCGGAGCGCCTCGACCGCCGCGTGCCCGTGCCCGACACGGGCGACGAGATCGCGTCCCTCGCGACCACGATGAACGGCATGCTCGACCGGCTCGACGCCGCCGCGACCGCCCAGCGCCGCTTCGTGTCCGACGCCTCGCACGAGCTGCGGTCGCCGCTCGCGACCATCCGTCAGCACGCCGAGCTGGCACAGTCGCACCCCGAGGTCACGAGCATCCGCGAGCTCGCCGACGTGGTGTCGGAGGAGGGCCTGCGCCTGCAGGGCATCGTCGAGTCGCTGCTGCTGCTGGCCCGCCTCGACGAGGGGGTGGCGGGTGCCGCGGAGCCGGTGGACCTCGACGACATCTCCCTCACCGAGGTGCGACGCCTGCGCGCGGCGGGGCTCGACGTGGACGGGTCGGGCATCGGCGCCGCCCGGGTGTCGGGCGACCCCCGGCTGCTCGCGCAGCTCGTGCGCAACCTCGCCGACAACGCCGCCCGCCACGCCCGCGGTCGTCTGGCGATCGGGGTCACCACGGTGCAGCAGCACGTGTTCCTGACCGTGGAGGACGACGGGTCGGGCGTGCCGGCGGCCGAGCGGGAGCGGATCTTCGAGCGGTTCGTGCGACTCGACGAGGCGCGCAGCCGTGATGCGGGCGGCAGCGGTCTGGGCCTGGCGATCGCCCGCAGCATCGCGACCGCGGCGCACGGCACCGTCACGGTGGACGACTCGCGATGGGGCGGGGCTCGGTTCGTCGTGACCCTGCCGTCGGCGGACTGACGGCGCGGTTCCTGAAGAGCGCTTCAGGACGCTTCAGGGTGGCTTCAGCGCCCCCGCGAGACCATCGGGACATGGACGACAAGAACCCCACCCCCGAGAACCCCACCCCGGAGCAGCCCGGCACCCCGGAGCAGCCCGCCGCCGCGCAGAGCCCGGCCCCCGCGCAGCCCGACGCGACCCCCGCCGCCGACGCCCCCACCGTTCCGGTCGAGCCGACCGCGCCCGCCGCCGCCCAGCCCGCCCCCGCTTCCACGGCGCCCGCAGGCGAGGCGACTCCCCCGGCGAAGCCCGGACGCAAGCGCGCCCTGCTCATCGGCGGTGGCATCGCCGCGGCCGTGCTGCTCGCGGGTGGCGGGGTGGCTGTCGGCGCGGCGATCGGCGATGAGTTCGGCGACGACGACCACCCGTCGATGGAGGGACCGCGCCACGGCGACCACCGCGACGGCGACCACGGCCCCCGCGACGACGACGGTCCGCGCGAGGGCGACCGCGACGGCCGGCCGGCCGGTGCGGGTGGACCGGTGACCGGTATCGGCACGGCCTCGATCGACGAGCTGCTCGACATCGCCGAGGCGGCGCGTGCAGCCGCGGACGGCGAGGTGACCTCGATCGACGCGAAGCGTGACGGCACGTGGGAGGTGCAGCTGACCACGGCCACGGGCGACGAGAGCGACGTGCGCGTGGACGACGACCTGAAGGCGTCCGTCGTGGCGACCGAGAAGGCGGACGACGACGACACGGGGCCGACGCTCACGCTCGACGACGAGACCATCCGGGCGCTGGTCGAGGCCGCGCTCGCGGAGGCCGACGGCATGATCACCGACCTCGACGTCGACGCCGACGATGTGAGCCCCTACGACGCCTCCGTGCTCACGGCGGACAACCGCTCGGTCGACATCGAGTTCGATGCCTCCTTCGCCGTGGTCGGCACGGACCTCGACGACTGAGACGCGGCGGGCGGCCGATACGATGCAGGCATGACGAACTCCGATCCGATCGACGAGGTCTCCATCGGCGGTGAGGTCATCCGCCTCGGCCAGTTCCTCAAGTTCGCCGGTCTGCTCGATTCGGGCGGCGACGCGAAGGAGGTCATCATCGACGGCTTCGTGACCGTGAACGGTGAGGTCGACCGCCGCCGTGGTCGTCAACTGCACGATGGCGACGTGGTCGCGTTCGAGGGCCGGGCGGTGCGCGTCCGGCCCTGAGCCTCCGCCCCCTCGGTCCGCGCTTCCCGCTCGCCCGCGAGCACGAGCGTCACACCCCCGGCGCACAGGACGAAGCCGGCGACGGTGAGCACGGTCAACGGCTCACCCAGCAGCAGTGCCCCGGCGAGTGCGGTGGCCGGTGCGATGAGGAACAGCAGGGCCTGCAGTGCGGTGATGCCCACGCGACGCAGCAGCCACCAGTACAGACCGTAGGCGCCGAGCGTCGGGAACACGGCGGCGAGCGCGACCGAGATCCAGAACCCCGCCGTGGCCGGAGGGACGAGCGCTCCGGCGAGCAGGGCGATCACGAGCAGCACGACGGCCGTGACGGTGACCTGCACGGCGAGGGTCACGAGGACCCCCGTGTGCGCGGACGACCGCCGCTGGAGGAACGTGCCGATCACGAGGCACACCATCGCGGTCACGGGCAGCAGGTAGGCCGCGGGAGTGGCCGCGGCGGAGCCGAGCTGGGAGTGCACGACGAGGGCCACGCCGATGGCACCCACCCCGAGCCCCGCCCACTGGGCGCCGCGCACGCGCAGGCCGAGGAGGGGGCCGACCAGGGCGGCGACGACGAGCGGCTGCACGGCGTCGATGAGGGCGACCGTTCCGGTGGCGATGCCGGCCGCGACGGCGCCCCACACGGCGGCGCAGTAGCCGAACTGCGCGAACAACCCGATCGCGGCCTGGACGCCGAGTTCGCGCGGCGTGACACCCCGTGCCGCCCGGGTCGCGCCGACGAGAAGGAGCAGCACGATCGCGAGGAGGACGAACCGCCAGACGAGAAGGGTGAGGGCGGAGGTATCGGCCGTGGCGAAGGCGGCGATCACGAAACCCGAGCTCCACGTGGCGACGAAGGCGACGGCGGCGGCCACGGTCAACGCCCCATGAAGTATACCGATCTGTTTACTCATGATCCTGACTATACAGGGCGGTATACTCGTGTCATGCCCCAGGAGACCCCGCAGCTCGTTCCCCTGACCCCGGGAGCACAACGCGTGCTCGACGCGGCGTCCCGGCTGTTCTACGAACGGGGGATCCACACCGTCGGCGTCGACACCATCGCGGCGGCCGCCGGAGTGACGAAGAAGACGCTGTACGACCGGTTCGGCTCGAAGGAGGCGCTCGTCGTCTCCTACCTCCAGCACCGAGACGCCCGCTGGCGCGATCACGTCGCCGCGCACCTCGCCCGCGTGCCGGAACCGGGCGTCGACCGCGTGCTCGCCGTGTTCGATGCCGCCATCACCTGGTCCGGCGAGAACAGCCCCAAGGGGTGCAGCGCGATCAACGCCCGCGCGGAGATCGACGGCGGAGACGACGAGCGCCTCGTACTCGCCGAGGCGTCGCGGCAGAAGACGTGGCTGCTGTCGGTGTTCCACGAGCTGCTCGCCGAGGCGGGCTTCGACCATCCGGACCGGCGTGCCGAGGCGATGATGCTGCTCTACGAAGGGGCGATCGTCACGGTCGGGATGGGGACGTTCAACGGTCCGTTCCTCGTGGCCCGGGACTGCGCACGGACGCTCCTGGAGCCGGCGTCGCCGCAGGACCGGGCAGCACCGAGCGCACGGTGACGATCGTGAGCGCCACGAGCAGCACGACCAGGATCGTGTCGGCCGCGATGTAGGCGTAGTGCGCCCCGTCGGTCCCGGGAGCGGCAGACCCCGCGATCACCAGATCACTGCGGCGGTTGAGCACGGGGCGGATCACGACGACCTCGACGGCGAACACGACCCAGATCGCGGTGAGCAGCACCCCGACGGTGCGCCCGGCGCGCGCCCGCACCGTGACGACCGTCAGCACGAGGAGCACGGCACCCGCGAGCACGTTGAGCGCGGTGAAGACCAGGCGCCCGATGCCGAGTCCGATCGGGATGGTCACGCCCGGCGCCAGGAACTTGAGCGGCGCCTCGAGGAACGAGATGGCGACCATCGCGCCGAGCAGGAACGCGGGCAGCAGCAGTCGCAGTGCTGTGGTCAGACGCCCGCCGGTCATGGCCCCACGCTACCCAGGCGGCCGGGAGCCTGCGCAGACGCGGGCCGTGCAATTCGCCCGTTCTCCGACCTGCGCGGATAATAGGTAACATGCCACGTCCTATCGACGCCTACCGCGGTCTTGCCCAGTCGAGTCGCCTGCGGGTCCTTGACGCCCTGCTCGACACCCCGGGGATCGGTCTCGCCGAGTTGTCCGCCATCACCGGCCTGCACGTCAACACCCTCCGCGATCACCTCCGGATCCTCGAGAAGGAGGGGCACGTGCGCTCCGAGGTCGAGCACACCGGCCGCCGTGGACGACCCCGGCTGCGCTTCGCGGTGGTGACAGCGACCGATCGCAACGAGGTCGCGGAGCGGCATCTGCGTGAGGCGATCCGGCACGGCGATCTCATGCGCGCGGTGCTCCCGGCGACCGAGTCCACCCTGCCGACCGACGCGACGCACCAGCTCGACGCGCTCTACCACCACCTGGACGAGGTGGGGCTGGAGCCCGAGGTCGACGAGGAGGCGCTGACGATCGAGCTCGCACCGTGCCGCTTCCACGCCCTGCTCGCCGACGACGGACCGGTCGCCTGCCGCGTGCACGAGGAGCTGCTGCGCTCACTGCTGGAGCGCGCGGGCGGACCGGTCGTGATCGATCGCGTGCTGCCGTTCACCGACGCGCATTCCTGTCGCGTGCACCTCGCCCTGCGCGAGCACGCGGCTCAGGGAAGGGTCTTGCCCTCCAGCGTCGCGACGAACGAGACGCCGGGAGTCGAGCGGTAGTTCAGATGCGTCGACACGGCGATCACGTTGACGCCGGCGCGCAGCGACGACGCGGGGATCGGGATCACGAGCGGTGAGGCGACCGCGGCGGCCGTGTTCGGCGCCGCGGTGGCGTACGTGGTCGAGGTGACGGTCGTCGTCGGCATGCGGAGCCGGCCGACCTCGACGCCGTTGACCGTCACCACCGCCCCGTCGTCCGCGCGCGCCGTGAGCACCAGCTCGGAGAGCTTCGCGGGGTCGGTGACCGTGAACGACGTGCGGAACAGCATGCTGATGGGGCGCTGCGTGGTGGGGGGTGGCACGTCGACGACCGTCGTGATGCCGCTGCCGAAGCCCAGCGGTGCGGCGCCCTGCCCCCACGCCGTGTCGTCGAACGCGACGCCCATCCATCCGGTCGGCCAGGCTCCGGCCGCGTAGCGGAAGCGCCAGGCGGCGTCGCTGCGCACGAGCGTGGCCGGCACGGGCGTGGCCGCGGGAGGTGTGGTGACGGAGACCGTGGTCGCGGCGGACCGCGCACCGTCCGGCCCGATCGCGACCACCGCGTACGACACCGCACTCCCCGCCGGTGCCGCCGCGTCCGTCACCACCCCCGTCGCCCCTGTCCCCGTGAGCGTCGTCATTCCAGGGCGCGACACCTCCACACCGCTCACCGCACCTCCGGGGCCCGGCGACCACGCGATGTCCACGCTCGTGGGAGACGTGGCGGTCGCGGTGGCCGCGGGGGCGCCCGGAGGGTCCTGCGGGGGGTCGACGGTCGTGCGGCGTGCGGTCATCACCAGGTCGAACGTGCTGTCCGGCGTGCCGCGGTAGTTCACGTGGGCCGAGGCGGCGATCACGTTCGCCCCCTCGCGCAGCAGTCCGGACGGCACCGCGAACACGGCGGGGTCGGCGGTCGCGACACTCGTCGAGCGCACCGCGTCGGCATAGGTCGCGCTGGTCGGCGCGGTCGACTGCAGGTGCGAGGTGCCCAGCAGCGTGCCGTTGACCCACACCGCCACCCCGTCGTCGGCCCGGGTGCTCACGGTCACGCCACTGAGCTCGTCGATGTCGGCGAGGGTCACGGTGGTGCGGAAGAGCATCGCGCGGGCGCGGTTGGTGTTCGGCGGCCCGAGGTCGATCGAGGTGACGGCAGCGGTGCCCCATCCGAGTGGGGCCCTCCCCGAACCCCACCCGGAATCATCGAAGCCGAGGGTCGTCCACCCGGTCGGCCACGCCTGCGTCGAGTTGCGCCACTTCCACGTCGACCCGCCCGCGAGCAGCACCTCATCCGTGCCGGGTTCCAGGTCGACCGGGAGGGTGAAGCGGCTCCCGGCGTCGGTCTCGTACTGCTGGAGGGTCGGCGAGTAGGTGAAGGCGTCGACCGTGCCCGCGGCGGGATCGAACGTGTAGTACCGCAGCCAGCCATTGCCCCCGTTCGCGCGGCTCTGGTAGTTCGACAGGATCTGGTGCACGGGCGTGCCGCAGGAGTTCGGGTCGGTGCGCCGCGCCTCGCCGATGTCGCCGTCGTGCCAGTGGCCGTTGACGACAAGGAAGATGGAGCAGTTCTGCGACACGAAGTCGTTCCACAGCGTCACCGCGGACACCGGGGTGACGTCGGTGCGGATGACGTGCGTCGCGCGCGTGCCGCCCGTGTTGATGAAGCCGTGCGTGGCGAGGATGACCTTGCGGTCGGGGTGGGCGTCGAGCACGCGCTGGGCCCACGCGAGGGTGTAGGCGGGCGACTCGAATTCGAGGCTCAGCAGCAGCAGCTTCGTGTCGCCGACCGTGAGCAGGCTGTAGCTGTCCTTGTTCTTGCGGTCGATGCCGTCGGGCCCGAACTGGTTCTGCCCCAGGTATCCGCCGTACGACACCGTCGGGCTGTTCCACGAGGCGGCGGAGTACCGGCCCGGCGGGAAGTAGGTGTCGTACGTGCTCGACTCGCCGGTCGTGATGTCGAGGTCGTGGTTGCCCGGCAGCACCGAGTTCGGCACGCCCGCGTCGTCGAGCGTCTTCATGTATCGGCTCGCGCGCTCCCAGTGGTTCACGTTCGGCCACGACTCGACGAGGTCGCCCACCTGGATCACGAACTTCGTGTTGAGCTGCGCGCGGGAGTCGACGATCCACTGCGTCTGCGCGGCCATGGTCTGCTCGTACGTGCTCGACACGGTGTAGCCCTGTGTGTCGGGCAGCACCACGATCGTGAAGGTCTCGTCGGCGGCGGAGGCGACGGCGGGCACGAGCGCGCCGACCAGCATCACGGTCGCTCCGACCACCGCCAGCGCACGACGCCGTGCGCGCGTCCACGTCCCCATGTCGAACCCCAGTCCACTTCGACTGGCTCCGTCTTACACCCGCCGGGGCGGGAGCCACAAGGGCCTGTGGCGCGAGGTCACGGGAAGAGCTGGTGCAGCACGTCCCAGTCCTCGTCGGCGAGGGCCTGCGTGACCACGGCCTGCCCCTCCGGCGAGACATCTGGGCCGAGGCGCTGCCACACGACGCGCGCCGCGCCCAGGTCGCCCGCGGCGATCGCGTTCGAGAACTCGATGAACGCGTTGGCGTAGGGGATGGTGGAGGTGCCGGCCTCCGCCTGGAACGGCCCGTACTGGTCGATCCACGGGAGGGCCGGGTCGGGTCGGAGGATCAGCACGTCGCCCGGGTGCACGGTCATGCCGTCGACGTGGTTGTACATCGAGACGGTGACGTAGTCGATGCAGAACCGCTGGCCGATCGCGATCAGGCTGTCGCCCGGGGCGACCTCGTAGGCGAAGACCTTACCGTCGTCGCCGAGCACGGGGGTGCCGTTCGCGAGGTCGGACGCCCCCATCTCGACGAGGTCGCCGAGCAGCTTCCCATGCGGCGCCTCTCCGTCCTGGGCGACGATGTTGATGAGCGAGTTCGTGGTGCACTCCCCCGGACCGCCCGCGGGCACGGAGACGCCGTCGCCGAGATCGACCAGGTCGCCCTCGCCCGGTGCGGACTCCGACTCGTCGACCGCGGCGGGGGCCGGTGCCGGCGCGTGCGTGAACGTCTCGGACGGCGCGGAGACGGCGGAGACGACAGCCGGGACGGCGAGGGCCGCGACACCGGCGACCGCCACCCCCGCGACGACGGCGACGATGGCGCGGGCGCGGTTCATCCCGTCAGCTTGTCAGGATGCGCCCGCCCGCGCCAGCGCGACGGGCCCGGGCGACCGGCGTTCCGTGCACAGATCAGTTGAAGTCGCCGCCGGGGGCCATGTCGGCGAAGCGGGAGTAGTGGCCCTGGAACGCGACCGTGATGGTGGCCGTCGGGCCGTTACGGTGCTTGGCCACGATCAGGTCGGCCTCGCCCGGACGCACGTCCTTGTCGTACACGGAGTCGCGGTGCAGCAGGATCACCATGTCGGCGTCCTGCTCGATCGAGCCCGACTCACGCAGGTCGCTGATGGCGGGCTTCTTGTCCTGCCGCTGCTCGGGACCACGGTTCAGCTGGGACAGCGCGATCACCGGCACCTGCAGTTCCTTGGCGATGAGCTTGAGGCTTCGCGAGAACTCCGAGACCTCCTGCTGACGGGACTCGACGCGCTTGCCCGAGGTCATCAGCTGCAGGTAGTCGATGATGACCATGCGCAGCCCGGCACGCTGCTTGAGCCGTCGGCACTTGGCGCGGATCTCGACGAGCGTCATGTTCGGGCTGTCGTCGATGTAGAGCGGCGCGTCGTTGATGCGGCCGCGGGTCGCGGCGACCGTGGTCCAGTCGCGCGGGTCGAGCGTTCCCTTGCGCATGTTCTGCAGCGGGATGGCTCCCTCGGCGCTGAGCAGACGCATCGCGATCTCGCTCTTGCCCATCTCGAGCGAGAAGAAGATGGAGGGGAAGTCGTGGCCGATGGAGGCGGCGCGCGCGAAGTCGAGCGCGAGCGTCGACTTTCCCATGGCCGGTCGGGCGGCGACGACGATCATCTGGCCGCCGTGGAGGCCGTTGGTCAGCTCGTCGAGCTCACGGAACCCGGTCGGGATGCCCGTCATGGAGCCGTCGCGGCCGTTCGCCGCCTCGATCTCCTCGACCGCCGCGTCGACCGCGACCGTCAGCGGCACGTAGTCCTCGGCGGTCTCCGAACCGGTGACGGAGTAGATCTCGGCCTGCGCGTTGTTGACGATGTCGGTCGCGTCGCCCTGGCCGTCGTAGCCGAGCTGCACGATGCGGGTGCCCGCGTCGACCAGCCGGCGGAGGATGGCCCGCTCCGACACGATGCCCGCGTAGTAGCCGGCGTTCGCCGCGGTCGGCACGATCGAGGTGAGCGTGTGCAGGTAGTCGGCGCCGCCGGCCTTGCTCAGCTCGCCCGTCTTGATGAGCTCGTCGGTGACGGCGACCACGTCGGTCGGCTCGCCGTGCGAGTAGAGCGACAGGATCGCCTCGAAGATCAGCTCGTGCTTCGGGATGTAGAAGTCGGCGCCCTTGAGGGTCTCGATCACGTCGGCCACCGCGTCCTTCGAAAGCAGCATGCCGCCCAGGGCGCTCTGCTCGGCGAGGAGGTCGTGCGGCGGGGTGCGCTCGGGCGGACGCTGCCCTCCCAGGCGCTCCTCCGAGATGTCGGCGATCGACACAGTGTTCCCTTCGATGCGACGGTTCCGATGCGGAACTCCGACAGCGGATGACGAGTGGTCGTCGGTGGTTCCACGCCCGCGCGGCGGCCGGTTCCAGACAAACAGGGGCCCCCGACATTCGGTCGCTCGACCACGCTATGAGCGGTCTCCACACGGTGCAACACAGCCTGTGGATAACCATGTGGAGAGCGTGCGGAGAAACGCGGAGTGTCTGTGCAGAACGGGTGTGGATAACCCGGTGGAGTGTGGTGAAGAAGAACTTTTTTATGATCCTTGACCTGGGATTTCTCGTTTCCCCACCCTGTGGATGGAAACGAGCTTAAATCGCGCGTTGAAGGTTTCCCCTGCCGGAGCGACATGTGTAGAACTTGGGGAAAGTCAAGCCGGAAATCCGCCGGGCGCGTCACGATCTGACACCACCCGTCGCGGTTGTAAATGGGCCTGGACAGGGTGGGACCCCGCGAGTATTCTGCTCCCCATCGACACACCCGTATCGATATGGCGTTGCCTTCAGAGGGGGAGGACGACGTGAGCGCTCGAGCGACCCGACGCGGCGTACCCGCCGTCGTTCTCTGGGGTGGCCTCGGCGCGCTCGCGTGGGCCGCACTCACGGTGCTCACCGGTGGCGGATCCGCTCACGCGGACGAGCAGAAGCCCGGCCCGCTCGACTCCCTGACCACCGCGGTCACGCAGACGGTGACCGCTGTGACGGCACCCGTCGTGAACGAGGTCGTCGCCCCGGTCGTGACCCAGGTGGCCGCGCCCGTCGTCACGCAGGTGGTCGCCCCGGTGGTGACGCAGGTGGTCGCCCCCGTCGTCTCGCAGGCGGTCGCCCCCGTGCAGGCCGCGCCCGCCGTCGTCGAGACGGTCACGGAGACGGTCGAGAGCGTGCCGGTCGTGGGGTCGGTCGCGGCGCCCGTGCTCGGCACGGTGACGGACGCGACCTCGTCGGTCGTCGACACCACCACCGACCTCCTCGCGGACTCGCCCATCTCGCGCGTGACCGCACCGATCCTCGACGCCGTCGGCCGCCTTCCGATCGTCGGCGGGATCGTCGTGGACTCCGGCGCGTCCGACCTCGTGACCGAGGTGGTGGGCGTGGTCGATGACGTGACCGGCGTGATCGGCGGCACCGTCGACGAGACCGTGCCGCCGGTGATCGACGGCCTCCAGCCCGGAATTCCGCCGGTGAGCGACGGATCGCTCCCCGCCGCCGCGGTGGCTCTCACCTCCGCGCCCGCGTCCGCGCTGCCCGGCGCGACGACGCCCGGCGTGTCCGCCGCGATCTCCGGCGCCTCCGACGAACGCGCCGAGGGGGCCGCGCCTCCCGCCGACCCTGCCGCGGGCGATCACACCCCCGCGCCCGGCAATGCACCACCCGGTGCTCCCGCCGCCCCGTCTTCCTCCGCCACCTCCGGCGGAGGCACCCCGTACGCCCACGCTCGCCTCGGCGACGACGGCGTGCTCCCGCTCCGTGCCTGGGAGCGGGTTGCCGGCGCCTCGGACGATGCCCTTCCCGGCTCGCCCGTCGCCGACACCGACGTCTCTCCTGACTGACTGACCGTCGCGCCATCCCCGCGGATGGCAGATGCCGTGCTGCGCGCGCACCTCATCGCGTGCACCCATCAGACACCCCAGTCATGTCAGGAGAACCATCATGCGTACTTACGCGAAGCGAGCCCTGTGGGGCGCGCTCCTCGCCGGCGGGATCACCCTGCTCGGCGCGACGGCCGCCAATGCGGCCGAGACATCCGGAGACGACGGACTGCTCTCCGGCACCCAGGCGGTGGCACCCATCACGGCGCCGATCACGGTCGTGGACAACGCGATCTCCGTGCTCGGCGATGCGGTGGCTCCCGCACCGGCCCCGGCTCCGGCCCCCGCGCCCGCTCCGGCACCGGCCCCCGCTCCGGCTCCGGCCCCCGCGCCCGCTCCGGCTCCCGCTCCGGCTCCCGCACCCGCTGCGGAGACGGACGGTGGCTCGGGCACCGCGTCGGGAACCCAGGCGGTCGTGACCGTGAACCTGCCCGTCACCGTGTCGGGCAACGCGATCAGCCTCACCGACGACTCCACGACCAGCACCCCGGCCGCCGCTCCACCCCAGAGCGCGGCTCCCCAGGCCCCTGACGCGGCCGGGGTGCTTTCCCTCGACACCGACGGCATGGACGGTGTGCTCTCGGGCACGCAGGCCCTGCTCGCGGTCAACGCTCCGGTGACCGTGTCGGGCAACTCGCTGTCGCTCCTGGGCGACGCCGAGTCGGCCTCGACCGACGCGGAGGCCGCAGCACCGGCTCCCGCGACCGGCGTCGATGCGGGCACCAGCGGTGAGGACGGCACGGCCAGCGGCACGCAGGTCGTCGCCCCCGTGACGGCTCCCGTGACCGTGACCGGCAACGCCATCTCGCTGCTCGGCGACAGCGCCAGCACCGGCGGCACCGGCACCGGCACCGGCACGGCTCCCACCGCACCCGCGACCGGCGGCAGCCCCGCCACCTCGGGTGAAGACGGCGTCGTCGGCGGCTCGCAGGTCGTCGCACCCATCACCGCCCCCATCGGCGTGACCGGCAACGCCATCTCCGTGCTCGACGACGCCACCGTCACCGGCGGCACCACCGGCACCGGGACGCCGGCCCCGACCGCACCCGCGACCGGCGGCGCTCCCGCCACCTCGGGTGAAGACGGCACCGCCAGCGGCACCCAGGTCGTCGCACCGGTGACGGCCCCCGTGACCGTGACCGGCAACGCCATCTCGCTCCTGGGAGACAGCGCCACGAGCGGCACCACCGGCACCGGCGGCACCCCGTCCGCACCCGCCACCGGCGGCATGCCCGCCACCTCGGGTGAGGACGGCACCGCCAGCGGCACCCAGGTCACCGCACCCGTCACCGCCCCCATCGGCGTGACCGGCAACGCGATCTCCGTGCTCGACGACGCCACCGTCACCGGCGGCACCACCGGCACCGGAACCACCTCGACCGCACCCGCGACCGGCGGCGGGATCACCACCGGTGAGGGCGGCATCCTCGGCGGCACCCAGGTCACCGCACCCGTCACCGCCCCCATCGGCGTGACGGGCAACGCGATCTCCGTGCTCGACGACGCCACCGTCACCGGCGGCACCACCGGCACCGGGACCACCCCGACCGCTCCGGCGACCGGCGGCGGGATCACCACCGGTGAGGGCGGCATCCTCGGTGGCACCCAGCTGGGTCTGCCCGTGACGCTTCCGATCACGATCGGCGGCAACGCCATCTCGGTCGTGGGCGAGAGCACCGTGACCGGCCCGGGCACCACGCCCGGAACCGACCCCGGAACCGACCCCGGTACCGACCCGGGCACGGACCCGGGCACGGACCCCGGAACCGACCCGGGCACGGACCCCGGAACCACCCCCGGAACGAACCCCGGCACCACTCCGGGCGCGTCCGGGATGGCCTGGGCGTCGGGCGCAGCCGTCTCCGGTGCGGCCACCGGTCTCGCCATGACCGGCGGTGCACCGTCGCCCGCGCTGTGGGCGATCGCCGCCCTGCTGCTTCTGGGAGGTGCGGGCCTGCTGCGCCGTCGCACGGCGTAGGCGCTGAGCCCCGGCGGCGCCGGTGTCCTCGGGGGAGGAGACACGGCTCCGCCGGTGCGCGGCAGCGTCCACTCGTGCGGTGCGTCCCCCGCACCTCCTCTGCCGAGCGCGACGGCCGCGCGACACGCGGATGCCCCGTGGCGAACCGCCACGGGGCATCCGTTCACGCCTGCGCTCAGGCCGTCAGCGCGGGTGTCGCCCGCCTCAGAGGATGTCGTCGACCTCGCCGTGCGGGATGATCGCCGCGCGGTAGCGCTCCACGAGCTCGCGCCAGCCGAAGCCCTCCGTGTACTCGTGCTCGTACACCGCCTCCGTGAAGTGCCACAGCAGGTACGGATGCGCCCCGAGCCCGTACAGCGCCCCGTAGTCGCGCGCGATGAAGGCCGCCCGCTCCTGCGGCGTCAGCTCCCGGTCGTCGGCGACCGCATCCGGCCCGGCGCCGCCCGCCAGCCACCGGTCGACGAAGCCCTCGGTGTCGGCGACGTACGCGTTCACGTTGGCCGTGCTCATCTCGACCGCCCGCATGAACTTGCCGATCATGTACCTGCTCACGATGCAGACCTCCACAAGAAGAACGGGCTCGAGGCGAAACGCGACGTGGTGGCCTCCGCCAGCTCGGCCGGGCGGCCCTGCATCGCGGCGAGGGCCGTGACGATGTTCACGTACTGGTAGGTGACGTTGCCCGCCGCCATGATGCGGTCGAACCGGCAGCCGGCGATCGCGGCGTCGAGGTCGCCGTCGCGCATCCACCCGACCGCCTCGGCGTCGAACGCGGGGTCGGGCGAGCCGTTGAACGTGCGCGGCCCTCCGACGTCGGTGGCCATGTGGCCCGAGGTGAGCAGCGCCACCCTGGCCCCGCCGTCCCACGACTCGACCGCGGCGCGCAGGTGATGTCCGAGCGCGGCGAACCGCGCGGCCGAGGGCAGCGGCGGCAGGATGGCATTCGCGTGGATGGGCACGATCGGCAGGTCGAGCTCGGGCCGCACGTACTGCAGCGGGAGGACGAAGCTGTGGTCGAGCCGCCACTCGTGCGACACCGAGAAGTCGATCGCCTCGGGCAGCACCTCGCGTCCGGCGATCTGCGCCGCGAGCTCGGGATGCCCGGTGAGCTCGGCGTACTCCATGCCGAACGTGCGCACCTCGTTCTCGTACGTGCCGTGGTACGACGCGGCTTTGCCGACGATGAACGCGGGCGAGTTGTCGGCGAAGAACTGCCGCACGTGGTCGGTGCCGAGCACGATCAGCGCGTCGACCTCGGCCTCGGCGATCGCCTCACGGATGCGCCGGAAGTTCGCCTCGACCGCGACCAGGTCGGGCGGATACGGCTCCCGCATCGCGCGCCACAGCAGCGGGTTGTGCGGGGTCGCCGCCGCCAGCACCAGTTCAGCCACGGTCGGCTCCCTTCTCCGCGGTCACAGCCGGAACAGCTTCCGCGCGTTGTCGATCAGGATCTTGCGGCGCGACTCCTCCTTGAAGCCGAGCTCGTCGAACTCCGCCATCCACCGGTCCGCGGTCATCACGGGCCAGTCCGAGCCGAACAGCACCCGCTCGGAGATGAGCGAGTCCGCGTAGCGCACCACCTCGGGCGGCAGGTACTTCGGAGCCCAGCCGGAGAGGTCGAGGTACACGTTCGACTTGTGCCACACCATCGCCAGGTTCTCCAGGTGCCACGGCCACGCCGGGTGCGCGCTGATGATGTTCAGCTCGGGGAACTCGGCCGCGACGTCGTCGATGTAGGGCACGGGGCGGGCGTTCTCCAGCCGGTACCCTCCGCCGCCCGGGGTGCCGGCGCCCGCACCGGGGAACCCGGAGTGGAACATGACCACCAGCCCGAGCTCGGCGCAGGTCTCCCAGATCGGCCAGAACCGACGGTCGTTCGCCAGGAACCTCTGCCGCGACGGGTTCAGCTCGCCCACGCCCTTGATGCCGTACTCGTCGTGCATGCGGCGGATCTCGGCGATCGCCGCCTCGCCCTTCCACGGGTCGATGCCCGCGAAGGCCAGGAACACGTCGGGGTGGTCTCGCTGCGCCCGGCCCAGCAGGTCGTTGGGGGCGCCCTTGATCCCGCTCGTCGTCTCCGAGTCGGAGTTGACGATCACGGCCATCATCCTGCGGTCGCGGTACTGGTCGGCCTGCTCGGCGAACGACACGACCGGCCGCTCCCGTCCGAAGTGCGCGGCCATCTGCGTGTGCCGCGCACCCATCGCCGCGATGAACTCCTCGGTCTGCGGGTGGGTGTGCACGTCGATCGCCACCAGGTCGTCGATGCCGGGCATCAGGCCGCTCCTTCGTTCAGGGTTCCGGCCGCGGTGCGCAGACCGGTCAGCTCCTCGGTGTCGGCCCCGAGCGCGGGCGCATAGACCAGCTCGGGCCGGCCGCTGCGGTGGAACCGGGTGCTCGGCACCGGCACGCGCACCGCGCCGCCCGGTCCCGCGATCTCCTCGACCAGGCCCATGCTCGCGATCTGCGGGTCGTCGAACAGGTCGCCCATCGTGTTGAGCGGGCCGTGCGGGATGTCGTGCGCGGCCAGGCGCTCCAGCCACTCGGCGCGCGGACGGGTGGCGGCGATCTCCTTGAGCACCGCGTCGAGCTCGTCGTAGTTCCGCACGCGCCCCTCCCTGGTCGCGAACCGGGGGTCGTCGGCGAGGTCGGGCCGCTCCAGCACGTCGAGCAGCCCGGTCCAGAACTTCTCCGGCACCGACATGTGGATCACGAACGCCTTGCCGTCGGAGCCGCGGCACGCGTACGCCTGGGCGCGACGCGGACGCGAGTCCGGCGACGATACCTGCCCTGTCTCCAGGAACGCCGAGGCGGACTCGGTGAGGAAGTCGAGCAGCGCACCCACCATCGACACCTCGACGTGCTCGCCCTCCCCGCTCACGTCGCGGGCGTGGAGGGCCGCGAGCACCGCCTGGACCGCCGACATCCCGGACAGCAGATCGGAGAACGCCGGGCCGAGCGGTCGGATCGTGTCGGCCGGGACGACCTGGCTGTACATGCCGCCGGTCGCGGAGATCACCGTGTCGTACGCGGGACGCTTCGCCGAGGGTCCCGTGGGGCCGAAGCCGGTGATGGAACAGGTGATGACGCGCGGGTTGTGCGCGTGCAGGGCCTCCGGACCGAAACCGAGCCGCTCGGCGACGCCCGGACGGAAGTTGTCGAGCACGATGTCGGCGTCGGCGACCAGGGCGAACAGCGCCGCCAGCCCCTGCGGAGTCTTGAGGTCGAGCACCACCCCGCGCTTGCCCCGGTTGTACGCGGCGAACTGCGGGCTCATGGTCGCTCGACCCTCCCACCGGCGCATCGGGTCGCCCTCCGGCGACTCGACCTTGATCACCTCGGCACCGAGATCGGCCAGGAGCTTCGCGGCGAAGGGACCGGAGATGTACTGGCCCAGCTCGACCACCCGGATCCCGGCAAGCGCCCCGGCGCCCGGCAGTGCAGTACTCGTCACGTCTGGTCTCCTCTTCGATACCCGTGGTCAGCGCACATCCACGATCACCTTCCCGTCGCCGGCGCGGGGGAAGTCGCGGTAGGCCGTGGCGATGTCGTCGAGCGCGTACCGGGCGCCCGCGAGCGGCGGCAGCACTCCGGCGGCGGCGAGGGCGAGGGCCTCCGCCACGTCGTCGTACCGGGCGCTCGCGGCACCCGCGAGGCGCTTGCGGCGCAGGTAGAAGTCGCGCGCATCGATCCGCAGGTCGGGGTCGACCGAGGCCGAGCAGAACACGGCCCGTCCACCCCAGCCGAGCGCAGCGACCCCGGCGCTCAGCGTGGGGCCGTGGCCGGAGACGTCGAGCACCACGTCGAAGCCGTCCTCGGCCGCGAGTGCGGCGGTCAGGGCGGCGGGATCGGGGGCGTGCACGAGCCGTTCGTCACCGACCGGCGTCAAGGGGCGGCGGGAGGCGGCGACCACGCGGGCACCGCGGGCGAGCGCGATCGCGACGGCCGCGCGACCGAGCGTTCCGCCCGCACCGGTGATGAGCACACGCTCGTCGGCGGCGAGCGCGGCGATCCGCAGGGCGTTGAGCACGATCGGGGCGCTGTGCACGACGGCCGTGGCCTCGGCGGCGGTCAGGTCGTGGCGGTCGATCGCGTTGCGCGCGGGGACGGTCACGTACTCGGCGGCGCCGCCGTCGCGGTGCACGCCGACGACGGTCTGCGATGGGCAGTCGGCCTCGTCTCCCTCGCGGCAGCGCGGGCACGTGCCGCAGGCGATGTTGGGCTTGACGACCACGGCCTGGCCGAGGCGCGCGGGGTCGACGCCGGAGCCGACGGCGACGATCTCCCCCGCCGGGTCGATGCCGAGGATGCGCGGGAGCCGGGCGTGCGCTCCGGGGCCGACGCCGGCTATGACGTTGAGGTCGAGCTGGTTGATGCCCACGGTCTCGACGCGGATCAGCACTTCGCCCGGAGCGGCCGACGGCACCGCCGACTCCGTGACGGTCAGGCCGTCCAGGTCGTGGCTGCTCAGCACGGCGGCACGCATGGTCACCTCTTCATCGTGGGACTGTTTCGGATACTGTATCCAATTTTCATCGTGGTCGTCCAGACCCCGTTGTCAGCACGATATCGGCCGAAGCATGGACAGCCGATACCAAATTGGATACCGTATCCCAAAATCCGCGTGAGACGCCCCCCTCACGAAGGGGCGCACGCACTGCCCGAATGGAGAGTCATGCGCACGACAAGAACCAGGCTCGGCCTCGCCGTGGCCGGAGGCGCAGCAGCACTGACGCTGCTCGCCGGCTGCACCTCGCCGACACCCGCACCCGAAGGCCCGGTCGACCTCGGCGACGGGGAACCCGGCGCCGCCGAAGACACCAGCATCACGGTGGCCATCCCCTTCCCCGACGTCACGATGTACTCGATGTTCGTCCTCGGCACCGACCTCGGCTACTACGAGGAGGAGGGCCTCACCGTCGAGGTCATCACCGCCGACAACGTCACCGCCGCGGTCGCGAGCGGCAGCGCCGACATCGGCGTGGAGTCCACCGGCACCGTGATCGACGCCATCCGCGGCGGCGTGGAGATCGACCTGGTGTCGGGCCACTACTGCCGCCAGAACTTCGACTTCGCGGCCCAGTCCGACGTGGAGAGCGTCGAAGACCTCGACGGCACCTCGATCGTCCTCGCCGGAACCCCCGGCGACCCGGCCGAATTCCAGCGGGCACAGGTGCTCGCGGAAGAGGGCTGGGACCTCGAGAGCATCAACGCCGAGGTCGTCTACCCCGGACCCGGCTCCGAATCGTGGACCGAGTTCTTCGTGAACGACCGCATCTCGCTGCAGCCCTTCTACGCCGACGACCGTGCGGCGCTCGAGGAGCACGGCGCGAACATCGTCGTGGAGTCGCTGCGCAACTGGGCCAACGACGTGCAGATCGCCGGCACGGCCTGGGTGAAGGAGAACCCGAACTCGCTCGTGCGGTTCCTGCGCGCCACACTCAAGGCCACCGACTTCATGACCGCCCCGGCACCGGGCGAGTTCCCGGAGAACGCGGAGGAGGCGCTGGACATCTACGAGGCCAACGACTTCGACGTGCAGGAGCTCCGCGACTCCGACAGCGTCTGGATCCTCGACGGCCACCTCGCCTGCCCGAACCTGTACTTCGACGCGGACGCCTGGGACACCACGATCGAGACGCAGAAGCTCGAGCCGCTGGAGTTCGACGACGCGCAGCTCACGCACCTGTTCAAGGCGCAGGAGCTGCTCGGGCTCGACAACGAGGGACCGGCGACGCTCCCCTACCCCTGAGCCGCACGCCCCCGGACGAGGCCCCACCGTTGCGCATGGCGGTGGGGCCTCGTCGCGTCCGCGGGTCAGTAGCGATCGCGGGCCTGGAGGATCACGATCTGCTCGTCGCTCACGTGGTACACGAGGCGGTGGGTCTGGTCGATGCGGCGGGACCAGGCGCCGGAGAGCACGTGCTTCAGGGGCTCCGGCTTGCCGATGCCCTCGAACGGGTCACGGAGGGCATCGGCGATCAACTGATTGATCCGTCGCAGCGTCTTCCGGTCCTGGCCCTGCCAGGAGGTGTAGTCCTCCCACCCGTGCGGGTCGAAGGCGAGCCGCCTGCTCACTCGTCGATCAGGTCGTGCTGCTCGGACTCACCTCGGCGGGCGCGCTCGAGTGCCGAGAGGAGCCGCTCCGCGCCGACGGGGTTGCGCAGCAGGTAGGCCGTCTCCGTGAGCGCGTCGTAGTCGTCCTTCGACATGAGCACGGCGTTGCCGCGGCGGGACACGACCTCGACCGGAGCATGGTCGTCGTTCACCTGCTGGATGAGACCGAAGAGGCTCTTCCGCGCCTCGGTCGCGGAGATCGCCGTCATCTCGTCACCTCCTGAGTGGTACAGAAAAGCGTACCACTCGGCGAGGCGAGAAGGCCGACCCGACCCCCGTCGCGCATGAGACGGGGGCCGGGAGTCGGGGGCGGCGTCAGCCGACGATCTTCCGCTCGTCGTACCAGGGCGCCAGCCTGCGGCGCAGCACCGAGATGAGGAACAGCGTCAGGTTCGCGATGATCACCATCACCACGACCATCGCGATCGCCTCGTCCATGCGGAACTGATACGCCGCGAACTCCAGCAGGTGACCGAGGCCCCCGGTGCCGCCGAGGAACTCGCCGAGCACCTCGCCCGTGAAGCCGAGGGCCGCACCGCGCTGGATGCCGGACAGGCTGTAGGGCAGCGTCGCCGGGAAGATGACCTTCCACCCCAGCCCGATGCCCTTCGCGCCGTACACGCGCGCCGCGTTCACGAGCGACGGGTTCACGGTGACCGCGCCCTCCATCGTGTTCAGCAGGATCGGGAACACCGCGAGCAGGATCACGAGGGCGATCTTCGACTCGCTGCCGAGCCCGAGGCCCAGGATGAACAGCGGAGCGAGCGCGACCTTGGGCGTGGAGTACAGCACCCACAGGAACGGGGCCACCATGAAGCGCAGCACCGGTGACCAGCCGACCGCGAGCCCCACGACCACACCCACGACGATCGCGATGGCGAGGCCGATGAGCAGGTTCGTGACGCTGAAGCCGAAGGCGCCCCAGAACTCCGGGTCGACCATGAGCCGCCCGAAGGCCACGGCGATCGCGCTGGGGGCGGGCAGAAACGCCTCGGGCACCCACTGGAACCAGGTGACCACCGCCTCCCACACGAGCAGCACGGCGGCCACGACCGCGATCAGCAGCAGCGTCCACCTGCCCTCGCCCGCGCGCACCACGCGCCGGGGCCGCACGATCCGCACGGTGCCGGTTGCCGAGACGACGCTCATCGCCTGCCCTTCCTCGTCCACGGCGCGACCCCGCGCTCGATCGCGGTGACCACCTGGGTCATGCCCACGCTCCACACCACGACGATCGCGATCGCCGCGAACGCCTGATCCGTCTGATACGTGTTGGAGGCGCGGATGATGAGCGCGCCCATGCCGCTCGACGACCCGGCGAGCTCGGCCACGACCATGCCGATCGTGGCGAGCACGACCGCCTGGCGGAGGCCGGCGAACAGGAACGGGATCGTCGACGGCAGGTACACCGAGCGGTACAGCCGCAGGCGGCCCGCGCCGTACACGCGGGCGGCGCGGATGATCGACGGGTTCGTGGTGCGCATGCCCGCGGCGACGTTCAGCAGGATCGGGAAGATCGCGCTGATCGTGACGAGGAAGATGACCGGTCCGATGCCGAAGCCGAACCAGGCCTTCGCGAGCGGCTGGTATGCGATCGACGGGGTGGCGTAGATGGTCCAGGCGATCGGACCGACCACGCGGTCGACCGGGAGGGACGAGCCCATCAGCAGGCCGACCGGGATGCCCACGACCACGGCGAGCGCGAAGCCGGTCAGCCACGCCTGCGCCGAGATCCCGGCGTTCGCGGCGAGCGACCCGTTCGCGATGATCTCCCCGAAGCCCTGCGCGATCGACAGCGGGGGCGGCAGGAAGACCGGGTTGATCCAGCCGAGGACTCCGACCACGAGCTGCCACAGCAGCAGGAGCACGACGACCTCGACCGCGATGACCGCGGCCTTGCCGCGCGTGCTCAGCCCCGCGAGCCAGGCGGCGACCCCGCCGCGTCCGAGGTTCGGTCCCGTGGCGAGCAGCGCGCTCATTTCGACACCGCTGCCGCCGTGGCCTCGCCCTCCAGCGCCTCCCAGAGGTGGTCGCGGAGTTCGAGGAAGCGGGGATCGTGCTGCACCGACCGCTCGGAGCGCGGCCGCTCGATCCCCGTGGTGATGATCTCCTTGATGGCGCCGGGGTGACTCTTGAACACCACGATGCGGTCGCCCAGGAGGATCGCCTCCTCGATCGAGTGCGTGATGAACAGGACGGTCTTGCCGGTCTTCTCGATCAGCTTCTCGATCTCGTCGCGCATCACCTCGCGGGTGAGGGCGTCGACGGCGCCCAGCGGCTCGTCCATCAGCAGGATGCGCGGCTCGGCGACGAACGCCCGGGCGAGACCCACCCGCTGCTGCATGCCGCCGGACAGCTCCCGCGGGTACGACGACTCGAAGCCCTTGAGGCCCACCATGTCGATGGCCTCCTGCACGCGCTCGCGCCAGTCGGCCGTGCGCAGGCCCTTCTGCATCTCGAGCCCGAACTTCACGTTGTCGAACACCGTGCGCCAGGGCAGCAGCGCGTAGTCCTGGAAGACGACGGCCCGGTCGGGTCCCGGGCCGTCGACCTCCGTGCCGTCCACCAGGACGGACCCGGTGCTCGGCGCGACGAGGCCGGCGATGACGTTCATGAACGTCGTCTTGCCGCACCCCGACGGGCCGAGCACCGTGATGAACTCGCCCTCGAACACGTCGAGGTCGACGTTCTCGATCGCGATCAGCTTCTTCCCCGTGCGCGCCACGTCGTAGCTCACGGAGAGTCCGGTGACCGAGATCAACGGGTCCGTGGCGGAGGGTGCGGTGTCTTTCACGTCAGTCATCGTCGACCTCTCGTCTTGTCGCCGCGCTCGGGTGCGCGGCTTATCGCAGCTTAGGAAGCACCTCGGTGCCGAGGAGCTCGATCTGCTCGAAGAACCGATCGAACTTGAACCGGAAGTCGAACACCAGGTGCTCGGTGCCGATCTCCTCGAACCGGCGGATCTGATCGACCGCCTCGTCGGGGCTGCCGACGATGAGCTGACCCTCCAGGTCTTCCACGGTCTCGAAGCTGCCGGACGGCGGCTTCACCGCGAACTTCGCCTTGTTCGCCCACGCCAGCAGGCCGGGGATGTTCACGTGCTTGAGCGCCTCCTCGCGGGTGTCCTCGATGGAGGTGGGAGGGATCACGGCGATGGTCGGCATCGGCCGGCCGTTCTCGTCGGTCATCTCGCGCATGGTCTGGATGCGCTTCTCCATCGTGGCCAGACCCGTGCGGCCGGGCATCCAGCCGTCGGCGAACTCCGCCGCGAGGCGGGCCGACCGCGGGGTCGCGCCGCAGTACCAGAACGGGATACGACCGCCGACGGGCTTGGGCTCGATGGTGACGTTCTCGAACGAGAAAATGCCGTCGTCGTAGGTGACGTCGTTCTCGGTGAACACGCGGCGCAGGATCTCGGCGTTCGAGCGCACCATCTCCACGCGGTCCAGGTCGCCCCAGCCGATCGCCTCGAACTCGTGGTCGAACGTGCCGGCGCCGAAGCCGAGGATCAGGCGCGGGCCGAGCAGCTGGGTCATGGTGCCGGCCATCAGCGCGGTCACGAGCGGGTGCCGGAACGGGATGAGCGACCCGGTGCCGAGCTCGATCTTCTCGGTCACCGCGCCGATGGCGGTGAGCGTGGTGAGCGCGTCGTAGAACGTGCGGTTGGGCTTCTCCATCTCGCCGTGCGGCTCGAACACGAGGTGGTCGCGCACCCACACGGAGTCGAATCCGAAGCTCTCGGCGAGCTTCGACCCCTCCAGGAGCTTCTCCTTGCTCGCCTCCTCGCCGAAGTGCGGCAGCAGCAGTCCGAATTTCATGTCAGTTCCTCTCTGCGGCCAGTGCCGCCCTGTCTTCCGCCGAGGCGGCGAGCTTTCCGAAGGCGGGGTCGCCGACGACCTCGCGGTCGACGTACACGTCTTCTCCGCGCACGAGCGTGCGCTGGATGCGGGCGCTGATGGTGCGCCCGTCGTACGGGGTCCAGCCGATCTTCGACAGCACGTCGTCGTTCGTGATGGTCCACTCGTCGGCCAGGTCGGCGATCACGATGTCGGCGTCGGCGCCGATCGTGAGGGAGCCCTTGACGCCCTCCAGGCCGAACTTCGCGGCGGGGATGTGGGCGACCATGTCGATCGCGCGCTGCAGGTCGAGCTCGCCCTTGTTCACGGCGTCGAGCATGAGCTCGTAGTAGTACTGGATGCCCGGGGTGCCCGTGTGCGAGCTCCACATCTTGGTCCAGCCGACCTCCTTCTCCTCGCGGGTGTGCGGGGCGTGGTCGCTGGCGGCGATGTCGATCGTGCCGTCCCGCATGCCCTCCCACACGGCGGTGCGGTTGTCGTCGGGCACCCAGTAGCTCAGGGCGTAGGGACCGAGGGTCTCCACGTCGTCCCACGTGGACAGGAACGGCGCCCAGTGGTTGACCTCGCACGTGACGTCGATGCCGTTCTGCTTGGCGCGGCGCACGGCCTCGATCGAGCGCCGGGTCTGGATGTGCGCGATGTGCACGGGGCAGCCGGAGGCCTCGGCGAGCCGCAGCACCACGTCGATCGCGGTGTCCCAGATCACGCCCTCGCGCGCGGCGTAGGCGGAGGCGTAGCCCTGCGGGGTGTTCTCGCCGCGGGCGAGGTAGGCGCCCTCGATGTAGTCCATGAGCGCCTGGTCGTGCGGGTGCACGATGAAGCGCTTCCCGGTCTGGGCGATATGGTCCATGATCTCGAGCAGGTGCCCGTGGTCGTGGATGCCGGTTCCGGAGGGGTGCGGGTAGTCGCGGCCCGTGTCGACGACCATGTAGATCTTGTAGGCGCGGATGCCGAGGTCGCTCATGCCCGCGATCTCGGCGAACTTCGTCGGGGCGGGGTTGTGGTTCCAGTCGACGATCGACGACTCCTCGTAGCGCCGGAACACGTCGGTGAGGGTGGCGACGTCGGTCGTGGGCGGCTTGAGGTTGGGCATGCCGAACATCGTCGTGACACCGCCGGCCGCGGCCTGGAGGCTGGTCGTGTAGATGTCGTCCTTGTGCTCGTAGCCGGGCTCGCGGGTGTGCACGTGCACGTCGACCATGCCGGGCAGCACGAGCTTGCCGGTGGCGTCGATCGTGCGCGCGGCGTCGATGTCGGTGTCGGCCGCGACGATGCCGGCGACCCGGCCGTCCGCGACGAGCAGGTCGGCGACGACCGGTCCTGCGGGGGTGACGACGGTGCCGCCGGTGATCTTCAGATCGACGCTCATCGCGCGACCTCCTGTTCCTGAACGGATTCTGTCTGGATGGACTCGCCGATCGCGGGCGACGGCGTGGTCCGGTGGATGAGATGCGCGGGGCGCACGTGCGTGTCGAACCAGCCGACGATCACCGGGGTGGTCTGCTCCCAGTACGTGTCGTAGGCGGCGTAGTGCGTGGTGTGCCGCTGCATGATGAGCTGCTTGGGGCCGCGCGCCGCCTCGTACAGCGCCTCGGCGTGATCGGTCGGCGTGGTCGCATCGCCCTCGACGCCGATCACGAGCAGCGGCGTGGTCAGGCGGGCCGCGGCGTCGATGGGGCGGTAGGCGATGATGCCCTCGGCGCACGCGAGCGGCACGGCGGAGGGGATGCGGTCGTCGACGTCGGCCTTGATGGTGGTGGCGCGACGCTCGGCCGTGGGGATCATGATCTCCTCGCGGGGGTGCACGATGCGGCCCTCCCCCGTGGTGACGCGCCGGCGGCGGTCGTCGTCGAGCGACTTCTGGAAGTCGAGCCACTCGTACTCGCTGCGCATGCGGTGCAGCCAGTCCTCGCCGTCGGCCACGGGAACCTGGCTGACAGCGGCCTTGACGCGCGGATCGACGTCGGCGAGCAGCACCGCGTTGCCACCGCCGGTGCCCCCGGTGCCGAACACCCCGATGGCGTCGGCGATCACGTCGTCGCGCGTGGTGAGGTAGGTGACGGCGTTGACGAGGTCCTGCAGCTGCCAGGCGGGCGAGAGGTAGCCGCGGTCGCCGTCGGAGTCGCCGAAGCCGCGGTAGTCGATCACGAGCACCGCGAAGCCGGCCGCGACGAGGGCCTCGTGGTAGCGGACGTAGAGCTTGGCGTCCTTGAGGCCGAGCCAGCCGGGCCCCTGCACGATCGCGCGGTACGGGCCGTCATGGTCGGGGGTGCGCCAGATCGCGGAGATGCGGGAGCCCTCGCTGAAGAACGAGACGGGTGTGGTCTGCATGGATTCCTCTCGGCTGAACGCGGCGTCGCGATCGGGCGATGTGCGCCGCGGCGGTGGGGCTTCTTCATCATGACCCATTTTGGATCCAGAATCCAGTATTGATTGGATCCAAAATCCGAGCTAGCATGACCGCATCGCGCCGACCCGATTGGCCGGCGCCGGTGGTCCCGACCTGGACTGCGACCGCGCATACACCCGCGCCTACCCGCCCACGTCCTCCGGAGAACCATGACCCCCACCGCCCGCGCGCTCGGCGCCACCCCCGTCCTCGCCCTCCTCCTCGCCGCGGGCCTCAGCGGCTGCGCGAGCGGCCCCGCCTCCCCCGCAGCCGCCGACGCCGACCGGCCCCGTGCGACCCTCGACAACTGCGGCACCGAGGTGACCCTCGACGGACCGCCGCAGCGCATCCTCACGGTCAAGTCCTCCACCCTCGAACTCGCCCTGGCCCTCGGCGCGGGCGACCGCATCATCGGCTCCGCCTTCACCGACGGCCCGCTCCCCGAGGCGCTCGCGGCGGAGGCCGACGGCATCCCCACCGTGTCGGACAAGGTGCCGTCGAAGGAGGCCGTGCTCGAGCTCGAACCCGACCTGGTGTTCGCCGGATGGGAGTCGAACTTCTCGGTCGACGGCGCCGGCGAGCGCGACGACCTGCAGCAGCTGGGCATCGCCACCTACGTCGCCCCGGCGGCGTGCAAGGCGCCCGGCTACATGCCCGACCCGCTCACGTTCGACGCCGTGTTCGACGGTTTCACCGAGGCGGGCGAGCTGCTCGGCGAGCAGAAGGCCGCGGCGGCCCTCGTCGCGGAACAGCGGACCACCCTCGACGCGATCGCCCCCGACGACCGCGGGCTCTCCGCCGTCTGGTACTCGTCGGGCAGCGACCAGCCCTTCGTCGGCGCGGGCATCGGCGCCCCGCAGATGATCATGGCGGCCGCGGGGCTGGAGAACGTGTTCGCCGAGGTGCACGACACCTGGACCTCGACCTCGTGGGAGCTGATCGCGGAGGCCGACCCCGACGTGATCGTGCTGGTGGACGCCGCGTGGAACACCGCCGCGTCGAAGCAGGAGCTGCTGGCGTCGAACCCGGTGACCGCCCAGCTCGACGCCGTGCGGAACGAGCGGTACGTGGTCGTGGACTTCCCGGCGACGGAGGCCGGGATCCGCAACGTCGACGCGGTGGCCGCGATCGTCGCGCGGCTCGGAGAGCGATGAGCGTCACACTGCCGCTGCGGGCGGCGATCCCGGCCATGGCGGCATCCGTTCCCCGCCCGCGAAGGCGCCGCGCCGCCCCGACGATCGCGGTGCTGCTGCTCGCCCTGGCCGGCACCGTGGTCGCTGCGGTCGCCATCGGCCCGGCCGACATCACTCCTGCCGAGCTCGTGGCGAGCGTGTGGTCGCACCTGACCGGGGCAGCCAGCGGACTCACGCCCATCCGCGACGCGATCATCTGGGAGGGACGAGTGCCCCGGGTTCTCACGGCCGCCGCGGTGGGAGGCGGCCTTGCCCTGTGCGGCGCCGTGATGCAGGCGCTCACCCGCAATCCATTGGCAGACCCGTACCTGCTGGGCCTGTCGTCCGGAGCCTCGACGGGCGCCGTGATCGTCATCGTGCTGGGTGCCGCGGTGGCGCTGCCGTTCGCCGCCTTCGCCGGCGCCCTGCTCGCTCTTGCCCTCGCCCTCGGTCTGGCCCGCGCGGCCGGCTCCTCAGGGCCGACGGCCGTAGTGCTCGCGGGTCTCGCGGTGTCGGCGGTTCTGGCCGCGCTGACCAGCCTGGTGATCTTCTGGAGCGCGACCAACGACAGTTACCGCGAGATCCTCAGCTGGCTGCTCGGATCTCTCGGCGGCGCTGATTGGTCGGATGCCGCGCTGGCCGGCGTCGCGGTGGTCGTGTGCGCCGTGCCGCTGCTGGCCTCGGCCCGCCCGCTCGACAGCCTGGTGCTCGGCGACACGGCCGCCGAGGCGCTGGGCATCCCGGTCACGCGCGTGCGGGTGCTCCTGTTCGTGTGCGCCGCTCTGCTGACCGGCGCGCTCGTCGCGGTGAGCGGATCGATCGGCTTCGTCGGGCTGATCCTGCCGCACGCCGTTCGTGCGGTCGTCGGCGCCCGGCATCGCGCTCTCCTCCCGGTGTCATTCCTCGCCGGGGCGGTGTTCCTCATCTGGGCCGACACCATCGCGCGCACCGTGTTCGAGCCGCGCGAGCTCCCGGTCGGCATCGTCACCGCGCTGATCGGTGGTCCGGTGTTCGCGCTGCTGATGCTGCGCATGCGGAAGTCCCGCGCATGACCGCGCACGACGGAAGCGGGCTCGATGCCCGCCGCATCCGCTTCGATCACGGCGACCGCGTGATCATCGACGGCATGCACATCACCGCTCCCGGCGGCTCGGTCACCGCCCTGCTCGGCCCGAACGGCTCGGGCAAGAGCACACTGCTGCGCCTGATCGCCGGAACACTGCGCGGCGAGGTCGAGAGCCTGGAGCTCGATGGCGTGTCCCTGACCGAGATGCAGCGGAGGGCACGGGCGCAGCGGGTTGCCCTGGTGGAGCAGGAGTGGTCGGCGGCCGAGGGCATGACCGGACGCGACATCGTCGGGCTCGGACTCCTCCCGCACCGCGGATGGCTGTCGTTCGAGGGCGGGGAGGCGGATGCCGATGCGACGGACGCCGCGATGTCCCGCGCCGGCGCACGAGAGTTCGCAGACCGCGACGCGGCGACCCTCTCGGGCGGCGAGCGCCAGCGCGTGAATCTGGCCAGGGCACTGGCTCAGCGACCGGCGCTGCTGCTGTGCGACGAACCGACGAACCACCTCGACATCCGCGCCCAGCTCGACGCCCTCGTGCTGCTGCGCACCCTCGCCCGTGACGGGATGACGGTGCTCGCCGCGCTGCACGACCTCAACCACGCCGCGGCGTTCGCCGACCACGTCGTCGTGGTCGCCGACGGTCACGTGCAGGCGGCCGGTTCACCGCAGGACGTGCTCACCCGTGAGCTCATCGCCCGCGTGTGGCACGTCGAGGCCGAGGTGCTCTCTCGACCCGACAGCGATCGTCCGCTGATCGTCTTCGATGCGGCGATGACACCCGCCCTCGGTCGGTGACCGGGGTCACTCGAGGGACCCGACCCGAAGCGGGATCAGCAGGCGACCGTGAGCACCGGCTCGAAGCGTGGGGCCAGCATGAAGGCGCTCAACCGACGCGCGAGTTCTTCGGCTTCGCGCTCCTGCTGCCGCGGCACGTCCGACGCGGCGACGTCTACGGCGGCCGGTCGCTGCGGACCGTCGAAAGTCATCGGCAGCATCGCGCACTGCGCGTGTCCGCACAGCAGGTGCGCGAGCTCATGGGCAACCACATGCAGCTGATACCAGCGTGGATCGGACTCCCGGACGGGGATCCGTGCCCGGTCGCCGTTCACGAGAGCGAACGGCGGGATGCTCGCCCACTCGCGTTCGCCCAGCACATCGACCTCGATGTCCACGCCCAGCAGGACCGACACCCGATCCGCGAGGCCGCCCAGCATGGCACCGCATTCGACTTCCAACTCCTCGAAGAGCTGGTTCACTCCGTTTCGACCGTTCATGAGGCCCCTCCGCCCGACTGGCCCGCGCCGTGATCCGGCCGAGCACTGCTCCCACGTGAGAGATGACGGAAACGGTCAACTCATTACGCCGATATTGGCGGCTTTCGGCCAGAGGTTCCGCCGAACGTCTATATCCGATCGAGCACGGCCGCATGAATCCTCCATGCGGAGTTGATGAGCGGGTTCATGCGTGACTACGCGTCAGGCGGAAACCGCGATGGGGTGGATCCTCCATGCGGAGTTGAGGTAGAGGGCAGTAAGAAGCAGGGATACCACACTGCCGATGAGTGCCAGGCTCGGACTCGGTGCGGTGAGCGCGCCCACGGACGTGGCGACTCCCTGAAGGAAGAACAATACGGCGAGCAGAATGCTGCTGCGGCGCGTGCTCGTCATCTTCCACCAAGGACGCGGGGCGTCAAGTTCCGTGGGACCGCGGAACGTGCGAGCTGCGACTGCAACGGCCGCAAGAACAGACACCACTGCCCAAGCGAACCCGAGGTAGAGGCTGACGGCTGCGAGAGGGATCATGGTGAGCGTGATTCCGACGCCCACGACGAGCAGATATCCGACCTTGGCAGCCGGTGCCTTGATGCGCATGATGCTCCTCTTGGTCTACGGGACTGCCGTATACGTCGTGTAGCTGCAGTAGTTGAACCCGCAGTTGTAGTACGTCACCTTGATTCGCCACTTGTTCCAGTATGCCTTCTCCACCTGCGCCGCAGGGGCGAGACCCAAGCAGGCGATACTCGCCGGATACGGAATCGGGAGGGCGCTACATGCGCCGCTGATTCCGTGGAGCCCGTTGTACATGGTGACGACCTGGGCCTTGCTGAGGTAGATCACCGACGTCGTGTAGGTCGGATCGGCGACCACAGGATAGACGTAGTTAGTGTTGTGCTCCACGACTTGGGTCAGCGTCTGCCCTTCCACCTCATAGCGGGTGCGGACGTCCTTGCCCGTTGCGTCTTTCGCCCAGGGGGCCGCGAAGCTTCCCAGGACCTCGCCAGTTGCATCATCGACCACCGCCACGCCGCCGCCACCCTGGAGAACGAGGCTCGAAGCTTCGGGAAGATCGATCGGATAGTCATATCGTGTCGGCGCGGCTGCTGTATCGATTACTGTCGCAACCTGCACGGATCCGGTGTCGTGCACGAGGACGACGCTGCTGCTCGCGTTCCCGTTGTCGTACGTCACCGTTCCTGGGTCTGTTGAGATACCTGCGGTAGCGTCGTCCGCGAATGGAAGGCCGATCGTCGCCGTCCCTGACCCGGCTGAAATTGAGACGCCGTCGGTGGCTTCGGTGGACACATCGACAGTAAGCCGGTCAATCGTGACGGTGCTTTCACCGCCGTCGAGAAGCGGGGTGTCAATGGCCGCCGTGACATCCGCCGGAGTAACGTTCGCGACCACGTCTACCGTGGATTCTTCGTCCGCGATCGCTGCTGGGGAAACCCACATCACCGACAGCACAGCCGCCACCCCAGCTGCTGATCCAACCCTGAACTTCTTCATCGGAATTCTCCCCTCGATCACCTACTAGACGAGGCAAGCCTGGCCGGGGCAATCAAACGCAAATGGTCTGGCCATCCTGCTCCGTTCCGATCGAGAATCCAGCAGGCATGAGTTCTGGATTGCCAAGATGTAATGTGCTACCTTCGCGGTTTGCCGCGTACGAAAGGGCGCCTATGCCGCATCGAGTGCTGGATCTCATCGCCCGGCAACTCGCCGCCTACCGCAAGCAACACGCTCTTTCCCAAGAAGAAGCCGCTGAACAAGTTGGATGCTCGCTCCCCACGTACCGTTCGCTAGAGCAGGGCACGTACCACGTCGATCACCTAGCGGATCCGAGACTCAGCACCATCATGCGGGTCGCCACGACTCTGCACCTCGAGCAGGACCTCATCGCCGTCTTCGACGCGGGGACTCGAAAAGCTGACGGCCGAGAATAGGGTCGGGGTGCCGCCGATGGTGGTCGTTCCCGCAAGGACTCACTATTCCGAGCCCAGCGCAACATCGAAGGCGTCCGCGGCGAGACGAGCCGATGTGTCGAGGTCACGCATCCAGAGCGCCCGCACCGGCGCGCGCAAGCCGTCCGTCCCGAGGTCGGCAGCAAGGGAAGCGTCCTCTTCACCGATGAGCCAGGCATCGAGGAGCCCGCCAGTCACGCGCGGGCCGTAGTGGCGGCCCACCGCATCAGCCGTGGCCGAAATCCCGACCGCGGCGAGACAGGCATCGGCCATCCCGCGAACGGGGGCGCCGGCGATGATCGGGGACACCCCGACCACGGAACCTGACGCCGTTCTGACCGCGTCGGCGATGCCGGGCACTGTCAGGACGGGACCGATCGAAACCACAGGATTGGACGGGGCGAGCAGAATCACGTCGGCTGCCACGAGGGCGTCCAGCACACCCGCCGCCGGCACGGACCGCTCGATTCCCGGCCAGTCGAAGCCCTGTACCGGGATCGCCGCGCGGTGCCTGGTCCACCACTCCTGAAAGTGCATCCGGCCCTGCGCCGCCGTCACGTGCGTGTCGACTTCCGCATCCGTCATCGGCAACAGTCGCACCCCGAGCGGCCACCGTGACGCCAGCCGGTCGACGACCTCGGTCACCGTGGCACCATCGCGAAGCCAGCCCGTGCGCGTGATGTGGGCGCCGAGGTCGAGGTCGCCGAGGGTGAACCACGGCCACCCCGCACCCCATGCGTGCAGTTCGGCGGCCACCCGCTCGCTCTCCCCGGTGCGCCCCCACCCACGCGCGGTGTCGTTCACGCCGGCGAGAGCGTAGATCATCGAGTCGACGTCGGGCTGCAGCCGCAAGCCGCTGAGCCACAGGTCGTCACCGGTGTTGACGACCACGGTGATCTCGGCACGAGTGCCGCCCGCGGCATCCGGCCAGCGCCGCCGGGCGGCCTCCCGCACGCCGACGACGAACTTCGACCCGCCGACGCCACCCGCCAGTACCACGATGCGCGGCGCCGACGACATCATGATGCCAGCACGAGACGTGGGGCGAGGAGCGCCGCCGTGCGCGGACCGAGACCGCACCGTCGGGCGGCTCGGAGGTGATCGGCGTGGTCGAGGTCGCGGCGCAGCCCGCTCAGCACGGGGAACCCCACCTCGGCGAACCCGGCAGCGCGGTGCGCGGCGGCCGAGTCGTCGCCGAAGCAGGGCCGCAGCGGTACGTCGGCGCGGGCGGTCGCGAGCACGGTGCCGGTGCCCTCCGCGTCGGGCACGAAGGCCCGCGGGTGGGCCGAGGCGTAGTCGAGCGCCCGGGTGAGCTCGTCGGGCAGCAGGGCCGGGAGGTCGCCGAGCAGCACGGCCCGCGGGAGCCGCGTCGACGCCGCAGACACCCCCTGCGCGATCGCCGCGGTCAGTCCCTCGACGCGGTCGCGCACGATCCGCACGCGGGGCACCGGGAGCAGGGCGGCCGCGGTGACCTCGTCGCTCGTGACCACCACGACCTCCGCGACCCGCGGGCACAGCGCGGCGGCCTCGACCGTGTCGAGCGCGATCGCCCGGGCGAGCGGCTCGCGGTCGACGCCCGGGAGCCGCAGTCGCGTCTTCCCGAACTCCGCCCGCTTCACCGGGATCACGACCACCCACTCCCGCGCCGGGGCGTGCGGTGACGCCCCGGCACGCAGACCGCCCGTCATGGCCGCGCCCTCACCCGCGCAGCCGCGGCGCGATGTCGCGCTCGAACAGCTGCAGGAACCGGCGCTGATCGTGACCGGGCGCGTGGAAGACGAGGTGGTTGAAGCCCCAGTCGATGTACTGCTGGATCTCGGCGGCGACCGCGTCGGGGTCGTTGCCGACGATCCACCGCTTGGCGATGGTCTCCAGGGGCAGCGCGTCGGCGGCCTTCTCCATCTCGACCGGGTCGGTGATGTCGTGCTTCTGCTCCTTCGACAGCGACAGCGGGGACCAGAACCGGGTGTTCTCCAGCGCCGCCTCCCTGGTCTCCTCGTACGACAGCTTGATCTCGATCATGCGGTCGTACGTGTCGAAGGAGCGCTCGGACTGCTCCAGGCCCTCCTTCACGGCGGGCAGCAGCTGGTCGACGTAGAGCTCCTGGCCCTTGCCCGACGTGCAGATGAAGCCGTCGCCCGCGCGGCCGGCGTAGCGGGCGACCATCGGGCCGCCCGCGGCGATGTAGATGGGGATGCCGCCCTCGGGCCGGTCGTAGATGGAGGCGTCGTGCGTGGAGTAGTACTCGCCGTCGAAGCTCACGCGGTCGCCCGACCACAGCGCCCGCATGAGCCGCACCGACTCGCGCAGGCGGGCGTAGCGCTCCTTGAACTCGGGCCACTCCTGCTCGCCGGCGCCGCGGAACCCGGTGGCGATCTCGTTGAGCGCCTCGCCGGAGCCGACCCCCAGGATCACCCGGTCGGGGTACAGGCAGCCGAGGCTCGCGAACGCCTGGGCGAGCACGGCCGGGTTGTAGCGGAAGGTGGGGGTGAGCACGGAGGTGCCGATGCGGATGCTCGACGTGCGCTCGCCGACCGCCGCCATCCACGTGAGCGAGAACGGGGCGTGACCGCCGGTGTGCCGCCACGGCTGGAAGTGGTCGCTCGCGAACACGGACTGCATGCCGTGCGCCTCGGCCGCGACCGAGATCTCGACCAGCTCACGCGGGTCGAACTGCTCGGCGCTGGCCTTGTATCCGAGGGTCAGTGTCATGTCGCATCCTTCTGTTCGGGTGGGGAGAGTTCGGCGCGCGCGGCCGCATAGCCGTCGCGGTAGCCCTGGTCGAGCGCCTCGGCGGTGCCCAGCCAGAAGAGGTCGCGGTCGGCGCCGCGCACGATGCTCGACGCGCCGGGCAGGTCGAGCGGACCCACGAGGTCGCCGCGGCCGCGCACGACGGCGACCGGGTTCCCGCTGGCCTTGCCCTTGACGAGGTCGGCGGCGGCGGCGAGCTCGTCTGCGACGCACGGGGTCGTGACGCTGAGCACCTTGCCCGCCTGGTCGGTGGTACCGCGCAGGTCGGCGACCATGTGCACGCCGCCGCCGCCGATCGCGACGTCGGTCTGTCCTTCGCGCCAGGGCCGCCCGAGGGTGTCGCTGAGGAGCACACCGACCTCGGCCCCGGTCGCGGCGCGGAGCCCCGCGGCGAGCGCACGGGCGGAGCGGTCGGGGTCTTCGGGCAGCAGCAGCACCCAGCCGTCGGGGGTGTTGCTGGCGTCGACGCCCGCGGCCGCGGCGACCATGCCGAGGCGGTTCTCGACGATGCGCATGGTGTGGCCGTCGTGGGTGCGGGAGGCGACGAGGCGCACGGTCTCCGCGGTGATCGCGGCCTCCCGGTCGGCGGCCTGCACGTAGCGCCCCTCCGCCTTGGACACGATCTTCGACGTGACGACGAGGATGTCGCCGTGCAGCAGTTCCACGCCCGTGGCGAGGACGAGCGCGACCAGGTCGTCGCCCGGGCGCACCTCGCCCATGCCGGGGAGGGCGAACACGTGCAGGCCGGGGGCGGTCATGCGCGCACCTTCGGCAGCACGTCGCGCCCGAAGACCTCGAGCCACTCCCGCTGGTTCGGCCCCACGTTGTGCAGGTAGATGCGGGTGAAGCCGAGGTCGGCGTAGCGCTGGATCTGCGCGCGATGCACGTCAGGGTCGGCGGAGATCAGCATCGACGCGCGCATGTCGTCGGGAGTCACGCCGCGCACGAGCTGCTCGAAGTCGTAGGGCGAGCGCACGTCGCCTCGCCGCATGCGCAGCGCCGCGATGGGCCACTCGGCGTGGGCCTGGGCGAGCGCCTGCTCCTCGGTCGGCGCCCACGACAGCGGCAGCTGGAGCACGCGCGGCAGCGTGTCGGCGTCGCGCCCGGCCTCCCTCGCGCCCTCCGCGAAGCGTGCGAGCAGCGGGGCGAGGCGCTCGACATCGGCCGCGACCGTGATGAGGCCGTCGGCGTTGCGGCCGGCGCGGCGCGCGGTGACGGGGCCCGCCGTGGCGACGAACACCGGGGGCGCGGCCGGGGGCATGGTCCACAGCCGGGTGGACTCCATGCGGAAGTGCTCGCCGCGGTGGCGGGTGTCGCGGCCCGCGAGCGAGGCGGTGAAGAGCTTGCGGATGATGTCGACGGCCTCGAACATGCGGTCGATGCGCTCGGCGGGCTCGGGCCAGTAGCCGCCCGTGATGTGCTCGTTCAGCGCGTCGCCGGAACCGACCCCGAGCCACGCGCGGCCGGGGTACAGGGTGGCCAGCGTGGCGGCGGCCTGCGCGACCACGGCCGGGTGCGTGCGGAACCCGGGGGTCGTGACGCCGGGACCCAGGTCGCCCGTGGTGTGCGCGCCGATCGCGCCGAGCATGGTCCACACGTGCGCGGAGGCCCGGTGTCGCGGGAGCCACGGCTGGAAGTGGTCCGTGGCCATGATGCCGCGGAACCCGTGGGCCTCGGCGGCGATGCAGTTCTCGATGACGGCGGAGGGCTGCACCTGCTCCAGCATCGCGGCGTACCCGATGTGCATGGCCCCTCCTCTCGCGTCGTCGCTGTCTCCATTGAATGGATACTGGATCCAAAAGTCAAGAGCCGTGTCGGCAGGCCTCTCCGGGCGCGGGCCTGGCTCGGCTTCCGCCCCTCACCCCCTCCCGCGGCGGCGCTGCACGGCGAGGGTCACGGTGGCGGAATCGGCGGGGGCGGGTGCGGCGGCGGCGAGGTCGGGGAGGCCGGCGGCGACGGTCTTGCGCGTGCGACCGATCGCGCGGCGCGACAGCACCCACTGCAGGCCGTAGCCGATCGCGAACACCATGAGCGTGAAGATCAGCGCCATCGCGGCACCCTGATCGGGTGCGTAGAGCTGCGCGGACCGCGGGTTGATCATGGCGTAGATGTACATCGACAGCGGACGAGACGACGGCGTCGCCAGGAACGCCGGCAGCGTGAACTCGTTCGTGCCGAGGATGAACATCTGGATCCACACGGCCATCACGGTCGGCATCAGCAGCGGCGCGATGATGCGGCGGAACCCCTGGAACCTGCTGGCCCCGCTGGTGAGCGCCGCCTCCTCCAGCTCGGGCCTGATCTGCAGCGTCGCACTGTACGACGAGCGGTACGCGATCGACACCCGGTACGAGTAGGCGATCACGAGCGCGAACAGCGTCCCGGCGAGCGGGATGTAGGGGTTCAGCACCATGAAGGTGAGGAACATCGCGAAGCCGGCGATGGTCGCGGGGATCGCGACCGACGACGACGCGAACAGGTCGAGCGCCTTCACCCACCCGCTCTTCTTGCTGCGGGCGATGCCATACGCGAGCACGGTCGCGAAGACCACCGCGATCGTGGCGCTCCCGCCCGCGATGAGCACCGTGCGCCCGAGCGACACCCAGAACTCGGAGTCGGCGAGCACCACCCCGAACGCCCCGAAGTCGGTGCGGCTCAGCATCGCGTCGATCGAGAACGCCACCGGATAGGGCGTGATCGCAGCCCACAGCAGCGCGAGCAGCGGCAGCACCGCGGTCAGCAGCACGAACACGGCCACCAGCACCATGACCGGGATCTTCCACGGCCCCATCCGCATGGTCGACGGCCGGAAGCCCTTGCCCGAGACGGAGGCTCGGCGCTCCGCGTTCCTGGTCGCCCTCAGGTACACCGCGAACGCGATCGTGGTGATCACCAGGAACACCAGGCCCCACGCGGCGGCGAGGCCGTACTGCGGCAGCTCCCCCGCGTTCGAGCTGATCAGCGTCCACAGTTTCAGGGCGAAGATGCTGCGCCCCGACTCCTGGCCGAACAGCAGCGGCACCTCCAGGCTGCCGAGGCCGAGGATGAACGTCAGCACCGTGACCCCGAGCAGCCCCGGCCACAGCATCGGCAGCGTCACCCGCCGCAGGGTCTGCGGCCATGACGCGCCCGACACCCGCGCCGACTCCTCGAGCGACCCGTCCATGTTCGTCAGGATCGGCACGATCATCAGGTACGGGAAGGTCACGTTGGTGAGCGCCTGGATGACGATCATCGTCGGGAACGCATACGGGTCGATCGGCACGTCGCTCGCGAACGGCAGCAGCCGCAGCAACTGGTTCAGCACACCCGACTCGGGCGACAGCATCAGCAGATACGCCTGCGCCTTCACGATCGGCGGGATGATGTACGGCACGATCACGAGCACCGAGATGAGCCGGCGCCACGGGGCGTCGGTGCGGACGGTGACCCAGGCCAGGCCGAACGCCATCAGCAGCGTGAGCAGGGTCGAGCCGCCGACGAAGGCCCCGGTCGCGCCGAGCACGCCCCAGAAGTCCTCGCGCAGCTGCCACAGGGTGACGAAGTTCTCGACGCCCCACTGGGCGGACGAGACCCCGAAGGGCAGGAACGGACCACGGAACGCGGTGATCACCTGAACGATCAGCGGCACCGCGAGCAGGAGGAAGATGACGATCCCGGAGACGACCATCGCGATCGTCATCGAGGTGGGACGCCGGCGTCCCGTGGTCCGTCGTGCCTGGAACATGGTTATCCGTTCAGCGCCTTGTCGGCCGCGTTGATCATGGCCTGCCAGTCGTCGCGGGTGTCCTGCGTCTCGGTCTCGGCACCGCTGTCGAGGCCGAGCAGCAGCGCGTCGGCGTTCGTCTTCATGAGGCCCGTGGCCTCTCCGAAGGTCGCGGCGGGGAGCCCGGCGAACGGCACCTGCGTGCTGGCGAAGCGCTCGTCGGTCATGCGCAGGTGGATCCAGTCGGGGTCGAACGCGTTCCACAGGGTCCACAGCGCGGCGCCCGGCTTGTTCTTCGCATCGGAGTTGACGCCCGAGAACTGCGCCCACACCCCGGAGTGCTCGAACGGCGCCACCTGCAGCGACGGGTTCGGGTTGAACAGGGTCTGGTTGAGCGCGACCGGCACGTCTCCGCTCGACAGCGGGGCGCCCTGGTCTTCGAGCAGCTTCATGGTGCCGGACGACATCAGCTCGTCGATCAGGTCGAGCATCGCGTCTTCGCCCTCGGCCATGCCGTAGCCCGCGAAGACCACCGCGTTGTAGCCGGCGACCGACACCTTGCCGGTGTACTCGGGGGCGAGCAGGCCGTCGAGCGACGCCGGGACCTCCGCGATCTTGTCGGTGTTGTACTGCAGCAGCGACCCGTTGATGCTGTCGGGCATGAGCTCGGGGGCACCGAGGGTGAGGTACTCCTCCGGCACGCCGAAGCTCTGCCAGTCGACCTTCTCCCAGAAGCCCTCGTCGTACATCGCGGCCATCGAGGTGATCGAGCCGGAGACGACGTCGGTGTTGCGCGACCCGGTGGCCTTGGCCGAGATGATCGCCGACGACAGGTTGTAGGTGAGGCCCCGCGTCTCGACCTTGATGTCGGGGAAGCGCTCGTTGAACTGCGCGATCACGTCGGGCGACAGCTCATACCAGTCCCAGATGACCAGGGTGCCGCCGTCCTCCTCCTTCGCCTGCTCGTAGAGGGCGTCGAGCTGCTTGTCGATCTCGGGCCAGTAGTCGTCGTAGAAGTTCTCGCAGCGCGTGATGGCTCCGACGTCGACCGCGTCGCACGTGGCCGCGGCGGCGTCGCCCTTCAGCGAGCTCTCGCCGTCGCCCGCCTCGGCCTGCGTGCCGCAGCCGCTCAGGGCGAGTGCGACGACCGCCGCTCCGGCGACGGCTCCCAGTGTTCTCTTCATGATCCGAATGTCCTCTCTGACATCAGGTGCGTGATCTCGGGTGTGGTGCGGGTTGCGTCATGCGGCCAGCACGCGGCAGGCGTGCGGGACCAGTTCGAGGAAGACCCTGCCGCCCTCGGGGGGTGTCGCCAGCGGAGCTCCGCGGCCGACGATCGTGCCGACCGTCTCGCCGCCGGCGAGCACCTCGGCCTCGTACTCGACGATCTCGCCGAGGAACTCCACCCGCACGATGCGCACGGGGACGACGTTGGGGCGCTCGACCGCGGTCTCATGCCAGCGCACGGCCTCGGGCCGCAGCGTCAGCGTGACCTCGTCGCCCGCCGTCACCCCGTCGGGGACGGGCGTGTGCAGCCGGGTGCCGAGCGCCTCGACCACCGCGTCACCGCTGCCGTCGCGGTCGACCACACGGGCGGGCACCATGTTCACGCGGCCGACGAAGTCCGCCACGAAGCGGTCGGCCGGCTGGTCGTAGAGCTCGCGCGGGGCGGCCTCCTGCACGATGCGGCCGCCGTTCATCACGGCCACCCGGTCGGACATCGACAGCGCCTCGGACTGGTCGTGGGTGACGTAGAGGGCGCTGATGCCGAGGCTGCGCTGCAGGCTGCGCAGCTCGTTGCGCATGGTGTCGCGCAGCTTCGCGTCGAGGTTGGACAGCGGCTCGTCCAGCAGCAGCAGACGCGGACGGTGCGCGAGCGCGCGGGCGAGGGCGAGTCGCTGCTGCTGCCCGCCCGACAGCGCGGTGGCGGGGCGCTGCGCGAGGTGGTCGAGCTGCACGAGCTCCAGTGCCTCCATCGCGCGCTTCTTCGCCTCCTGCTTCGGCAGCCGGGAGCCGGCGACCTGGAGGGGGAAGATGGCGTTGGCGAACACGGTCATGTGCGGCCAGATGGCGTAGTTCTGGAAGACCATGCCGATGTCGCGCTTGTCGGGCGACACGTGCTGGGTTCCGGTGGACAGCACGCCCCCGTCGAGCGAGATGACTCCGCCGTTGCTGCGCTCGAGCCCGGCGACGCACCGCAGCGTCGTGGTCTTGCCGCAGCCCGACGGCCCGAGCAGGGAGTAGAACGTGCCGGGCTCGATCGTGAACGTGACGTCTTTCACGACGGGCACGGCCGCGCCGTCGAGCTCGTAGTCCTTCTTCAGGGCATCGACGACGAGTCGTCCGCCCCCGGCGTTCGCGGTCATCGGCGTCCTCTCCCGGGCCTCTGTTCTGGATTCTGGATCCGCAATCATCGCTGCCATCATCGTCCCTCTCCCGTCGTCGCCGCCACCGGCTGCGGGGCGGCGGGTGCACCCCACGGCCGCGGCCTCACGAAGAACAGCACCACGAGCGCGCACACCCCGAAGGCCACGGCCGACAGCAGCAGCGACTGCGACATCGCCCGCGCCAGCCCCGCGCCGTCCTCGTCAGACAGCACACTGCCGGGGTGGATCGCACCGGGCACGAACCCGCGGATCTGCGCCGCCAGGGTCACGTTCATCAGCACGGCCAGCAGGGCGGAACCGATGACGGAGCCCATCTGCCGCGTCGTCGAGTAGACCCCGGAGCCCGCCCCGGCCTGCGTGTGCGGCAGGTTGCGCGTGGCGGTCGAGGCCAGCGGCCCGAACATGCCGGACACCCCGACCCCGAGCAGCGCCGACGGCAGCAGCAGCAGCCAGAACGGCGCATCGAGCGTCATGGTCGCGGCGTACCAGGCCATCGCGACCGCCGAGATCGTGAACGCGGCGAAGGTCACCCAGCGCGGTCCGACCCGGTCGCTGAGCTTTCCGACGAACGGCCCGAGCACCCCGGACACCACCGCCATCGGCGCGAGCATGAGGGCCGCGAGCGTGGGGTCGAGGCCACGGGCGACCTGAAAGTAGAAGGCGAGCGGCACGGGCATCGCGGTGATGCCGACCCCCACCAGGAAGATCGTGGCGTTCGCGACGGAGAAGTTGCGGTCGCGGAACAGGGCCAGCGGCATCAGCGGCTCGGCGCGGCTGACGCGCTGCCACACCACGAACAGCACCAGCAGCACGACGCCCGCGGCGATCAGCCCCCACACCGTGACCGGACCGGCGATCACACCCCAGTCGTACACCTCCCCCTCCTGGAGTCCGAAGACCAGGAGGAAGAGCCCGGCACCCGAGAGGATCACGCCGAGCAGGTCGAACCGATGGGGGTGGCCGTCCAGATCCGGCACCAGCCGCCACGCGACGACGAACGCCACCACGCCGACCGGGACGTTCACGAAGAAGATCCACTCCCAGCCGACCGTGTCGGTGAGCACGCCGCCCAGGATCGGCCCGACGAGGGTCGCGAGGCCGCCCACGGCACCCCACGCCCCCATCGCCTGGCCCCGGCCGCGCGGCGGGAAGACGCGGGCGATGATCGCCATGGTCTGCGGCGTCATCAGCGCGGCGCCGAAGCCCTGCACGGCCCGCGCCGCGATCAGCATCTCGATGCTGCCGGACAGGCCGCACGCGAGGGAGGCGAGGGTGAACAGCACGAGTCCCGCGAGGTACACCCGCTTGGGGCCGAACCGATCGCCGAGGCGGCCCGTGATCAGCAGCGGCACCGCGTAGGCGAGCAGGTACGCGCTGGTCACCCAGATCACCGTCGTGAGGTCGGCGTCGAACGCCGCGAGGATGACCGGGTTGGCGATCGCCACGATCGTCGTGTCCACGAGGATCATGAAGAAGCCGATGCACAGGGCCCACAGGGCGGGCCACGGCCGGACTGTCTGCGTCATGAGCTGCTTTCGGGTGGGGCGTCACGGGGGGCGGGTGGTCCGGGGTCCGTCCTGTTCGCCCCCGAGTGCAGGACGGACGCCGGAGTTCCGGGGGCCGGGGTCAGCCGTCGGCGGAGGGGATCCCGGTGACGGGCTCCCCCAGCAGCGGCGTCGACACGGCGTAGATGCCGTGGTTCGCGAACAGCCAGATGAGGTTGCGGTCCCACTCGACGAAGATGCCGTGCACGGGTGCGGCGAGATCGTCGTCGTCCTTCAGTCCCATCGGCGGCACGAAGTAGGCGCCCACCTTCGGGTCCTCGGGGTCGCGCACGTCGAAGATCTGCAGACCGGCGGCGTAGAACGCGTACGGGATGACCCCGCCGTGCGGCGTGCCGGTGTTGGTGAAGTAGCCGGAGCGCTTGGGACCGAACGAGCCGCGGCGCTGCGCCCAGTCGGTGAAGGCCGCCTCCGCGGGCGGCGTGGGCCGGGGCAGCGTGCGCACGACCCGCGGGTTCGTCGGGTCGCTCACGTCGATCTGGTAGATCTCCTTGGCGGGCTCGTAGCAGTCGGTGTTCATCGGGTAGCCGGAGACGTAGACGTACCCGGTCTCCTCCACCTGGGTGGTGTCGACGTTGTCGCCCTCGGTGCCGGCGACGCTCGTCGGCAGCGGGCACCAGCCCACGTGGTGGATGTCCGTCGGGTCGGAGACGTCGAGCACGAAGAAGCCCTGGCCGCCCTGCGCCGCGTAGCCGTACGTCCAACCCGACTCGACCGAGCGGGGCAGGAACACGCCCATGCGCGAGCCGAACCAGGAGGTCTTGTTGTTCCAGCGGTCGTTGTCGGCCAGGTACGGGGAGTCGTCCTCCTCGCCGGCCCGCGAGCCGGGCACCCACCAGGTCGACAGCAGCTCGGGCTTCGCGGGGTCGGACACGTCGTAGGCCGCGTGGCCCGCGGTCCACAGCGTGGTGCGGTACGGCTGGTTGGTGAAGGTGTTGTCGGGCGCGGTGGCCACGAACAGGTACTTGTCGCCGTAGTACACCGGGAGGTCGAGCACGCCGTTGCCCTCCTGGATCTCGCCGGGCGAGTGGTTCGGGTCGGTCGACACCTCGGTGAGCAGCGTCCACTCGCGCGGGCTCGGGCCGTCCATCCGCCAGGTGCGGAAGCCGCGCAGGCCCTCCCACTCCTTCAGCTGCCCCTCGACCGTGTCGTCGAGCCACTTGTTCGCGACGCGCCCCTGGAGGAAGTACCGCGGGGTCTCGCTCGCCTGGATCGCGATGTACGCGCCGAGCTCCTGGTTCCACTGCACGGTGGTCGCGCCGAACTGCGGGCGGGGGTCGCCCCAGCCCCACTGCTCCTCGTCGACGATCGTGAGGTCGCGCGGGTCGGTGATGTCGTACAGCTTCCAGTGGTTGCCGCCGCCGTAGTGCAGCATCAGGCGCCGGCCGTCCCAGTCGTAGATGCACTGCCACGAGTGGCTCGTGTTCACCACGATCGGGTAGAACGCCTCGGCCTTCGCGTTGAGCGCGTAGGTCTCCGGGTCGCGGTAGTCGAGCTGACCGGGCCAGTCGACGAACACGTCGCGCGGGACGGAGGGGGTGTGGGCGGGCGGCAGGAACGTGCCGTCGGGCTGCATGCCCCACGTGGAGGGGTCGGGATCGGCCGGTTCTCCGGCGACGCGCTCGAAGTCCTCCGGACGGTACTTCTTCGCATCGGGCACGTAGGGAGAGCCGGCCATGTCGCCTCCATTGGCTGAATCGGGTGGGATCGTCACGACGTCGTGTCGTCCCCCTCAGATTCACCCGGTGCCGCGATGCTGTCCAATATCCATACGGGTCAGAGCCATGACCATCCGGGCATATCAGCCGAGCGGTCGCGGCTCCCCCTCCGTGTACTCGCTTTCCAGGGCCGCGAGCCGCGCGCCCTCCTCGCGCAGGTGCGTCAGCAGGGCGGTCGCGGCGGGCGAGGGCGCCCGGTCCTTGGGCAGCGTGACGCCGACCGAACGCCGGATCGAGCTGAGCGGCGTGGGCAGGATCCGCAGCTCGCGGTCGTCGACCGCGATGAACATCGGCAGCGCCGCGATCACGTCGGTCGAGATCAGCAGCGTGCGCAGCGTCAGCATCGACGTGCACTCCACGCGGTCGGGAGGCAGGGGCAGCCCCTCGTGGAAGAACACCGCCTCCAGCTCCGCGCGCAGGGCGGTCTGGGCCACGGGGAAGATCCACGGGTAGGAGATGAGCTCCGCGAGCGAGTGCGCCTTGGCACCACCGAGCACCGGGTGCCCGGCCCGCGCGACCAGGCGGATCGGCTCGAGGTGCAGCCGCTCCTGCTCCAGTCGCACGGGCACCGTGGGCGACAGCCGCCCCACCGTGAGGTCGAGGTCGCCCGCGAGCAGCAGCTGCTGCAGGGTGTCGGGCGTGCCCTCGCGCACCACCACCGTGAGCCGGGGATGCTCGGCCTTCAGCCCCGCGATCGCCCGCGGCAGCAGCAGGTTCGACCCCGCCAGGTGCGTGCCGACCGTGACCGTGCCCAGCTGCCCTGACTGCAGCAGCCGCACCTCCTCCCCCGCCGCCCGCAGCTCGGCGAGCACGGACCGGGCCCGCTCGATGAACGCGTGCCCGTACGGCGTCGGCCTGACCCCGCGCGGCAGGCGCTCGAACAGCGCGACCCCGAGCACCTCCTCCACCTCGCGCAGTCCGCGCGTGACGACGGGCTGGGTGATGTGCAGCGACTCGGCCGCGCGCACGAGCGTGCCCTCGTCGGCGATGGCGGTGATGAGGACGAGGTGCCGGATCTTGACCCGGCCGTCGAGCAGTCGATCGGTGACCATGAGCGGGACTATAGCCGTGGGGGCATGGCAGTGCATCAAGAGAGTATTTGTCGGCATCCCTTCGACGTTCCTAGCCTGAGCGCATGCCTTCCGAGACGATGACGCCTCCCCGCCCTGCCGCCGAGCAGGGCCGGGCGCCGCGCGCGATCCACAACCTGATCGCCGGCGAGCGCGTCGAGGGCATCGGCTCGTTCGCCAAGATCAGTCCGATCGACGGCACGCTGATCGCCGAGGTGCACGAGGCCGGGGCCGAGCAGGTCGACCGTGCCGTGGCTGCCGCCCGTGCCGCGTTCGACGGACCGTGGGGTCGCATGACGGTGGCCGAGCGCGCCCGCGTGTTGCGGGGCGTGGCCGACGCGATCGACCGCCGCGCCGACGAGCTCGTGGCCGCAGAGGTCGGCGACACCGGCAAGCCCGAGTCCCTCGCCCGCGACCTCGACGTGGCCAGGGCCGCCGCGAACTTCCGCTCCTTCGCCGACACGGTCTCCGCCACCGGGCTCGACTCCTTCCTCACCGAATTGCCCGACGGCCGCCGCGCCCTCAACTACGCGGTGCGCAAGCCCCTCGGCGTGGTCGCGGTGATCGTGCCGTGGAACCTGCCGCTGCTGCTGCTCACGTGGAAGCTCGCGCCGGCCCTCGCCACCGGCAACACCGTGGTGATCAAGCCGTCCGAGGAGACGCCGTCGTCGGCCACGCTGCTCGCCGAGATCCTCGCGGAGGCGGGGGTGCCGGCCGGGGTGGTGAACGTGGTGCACGGCTTCGGCGCGGGTTCCGCGGGCGAGGCCCTCACGACGCACCCCGGCATCGACGGTGTGACCTTCACGGGCGAGTCCTCCACGGGCTCCGCGATCATGCGGGCCGTCGCACCGCGCGTGCGTCCGGTGTCGTTCGAGCTCGGGGGCAAGAACGCCGCGCTCGTGTTCGCCGACGCCGACCTCGACGCCGCGGTGGCCGGCCTCGCCCGCAGCACCTACCTCAACACGGGCCAGGTGTGCCTGTGCACCGAGCGCATCTACGTCGAGCGGTCGGTGTTCGACGACGTGGCGGCCGGGCTCGCCGAGCACGCGGGGCGGCTGCGCCTCGGTCGGCCGGAGGACCCCGCGACCACCACGGGCCCGCTGATCTCGCAGGCGCACCGGCAGAAGGTGCAGTCGTACTTCGACCTCGCGGTGTCGGAGGGCGCCACGGTGCTCGCGGGTGGCGGGGTGCCGACCCTCGGCGACGGACTCGACGGCGGCTCCTGGATCGAGCCGACGCTGTGGACCGGGCTCGACAACAGCCACCGCACCGTGCGCGAGGAGGTGTTCGGCCCGGTCGCCGCCCTCATCCCGTTCGACAGCGAGGAGGAGGCGATCCGGCTCGCGAACGACACCGACTACGGGCTCGCCGCCGTCACCTGGACCACCGATCTCACCCGCGGTCACCGCGTCGCCCAGCAGATGCGCACCGGCATGTCGTGGGTCAACACCTGGTACCTGCGCGACCTGCGCAGCCCGTTCGGCGGCGTGGGGCTCTCCGGCATCGGTCGCGAGGGCGGCCACCACTCGCTCGAGTTCTACACCGAGCCGACGAACGTGTGCGTGCAGCTGTGACCGGGCTCCTCGACACCGAGGCCGTGCGGGCCGCCGACGAGCGGCTGCGGCGGGCCGCCGAGACCGGTCGCCCGTGCGCACCGGTGCGCGACCTGCTCGGCGACACCGACCAGGACGCCGCGTACGCCGTGCAGTCGCTCGGCATCGCCCGTCGCGTGGACTGGGGCCGGCGCATCGTGGGGCGCAAGATCGGCCTCACCTCGCCGGTCGTGCAGGCGCAGCTCGGCGTGGACAGCCCCGACTACGGCGTGCTGCTCGACGACATGAGCCACGCCGACCGGGAGCCGCTCGACCTCGGGCGCTTCCTGCAGCCGCGCGCCGAGGCCGAGGTGGCGTTCGTGCTCGGGCGCGACCTCGACTCCCCCACCACGACCGTCGCCGACGTGCTGCGGGCGACGGAGTTCGTGCTGCCCGCGATCGAGGTCGTGGACTCCCGGGTGGCGGGATGGGACATCCGCCTCACCGACACCATCGCCGACAACGCCTCCAGCGGCGCGGTCGTGCTGGGCACCACCCCCCGCCGGCTCGACGGCTTGGATCTGACCGCGCTCGGCATGACGCTCGACCGCGACGGGCGCCCCGTCTCGACCGGCAGCGGCGCCGCGTGCCTGGGCAGTCCCGTGATCGCGGTGGCCTGGCTGGCGCGCGAGGTCGCCCGGCGCGGACAGCCGCTGCGCGCGGGCGAGGTGATCCTGTCCGGGGCGCTCGGGCCCATGGTCGACGCGACGGCCGGCGTGTTCCGCGCCCGGCTCGACGGACTCGGAGAGGTGCGCGCCGACTTCCACGGCACGGCCTCCGGCACGGCGACGGAAGGGGCGGCGGCATGACCACGGGAATCGCCATCATCGGCTCCGGCAACATCGGCACGGACCTGCTCATCAAGGTGAAGCGGCTGTCGACCACGCTGCACGTGGTGGCGATGGCCGGGATCGACGAGCACTCGGACGGCCTCGCGCGCGCCCGCCGCCTGGGTGTCGCCACCACGCACGAGGGGGTGGACGGGCTGCTCGCGATGCCCGAGTTCGCCGATGTCGAGCTGGTGTTCGACGCGACCTCGGCCGGCGCGCACTCCCGCAACGACGCCCTCGTGCGCAACGCCGGACGGCTCATGGTCGACCTCACCCCCGCCGCGATCGGCCCCTACGTGGTGCCCGTGGTCAACATCGACGCGCACGCGGGTGCCACCAACGTGAACATGGTCACGTGCGGCGGGCAGGCGACCGTGCCGATGGTGGCCGCCGTGTCGCGCGTGGCCCCGGTCGCATACGCCGAGATCGTCGCCTCGATCGCCTCGAAGTCCGCGGGACCCGGCACCCGCGCGAACATCGACGAGTTCACCGAGACCACGGCCCGCGCGCTGGAGGTGATCGGGGGCGCCGAGCGCGGCAAGGCCATCATCGTGCTGAACCCCGCCGACCCGCCACTCATCATGCGCGACACCGTGTACTGCCTGGTCGAGGGCGACCCCGCCACGCTCGACCGCGACGCGGTCCGCACCTCGGTGACCGACATGGTCGCCGCGGTGCAGGGGTACGTGGGCGGCTACCGGCTCGCGCAGGACGTGCAGTTCGACGCGGTCGACGAGGGGTACGTCCCCGCGCTCGACCGGGCGTTCCGCGGCACGCGCGTGACCGTGCTGCTGGAGGTGACCGGCGCCGGGCACTACCTTCCGGAGTACGCGGGCAATCTCGACATCATGACCTCGGCCGCCCTGCGCACCGCCGAGCGACTCGTCGCGCAACGGACGGGGGTTCCCGCATGACCGGCTCGACTCCGCGCGTGTACGTGCAGGACGTGACGCTGCGCGACGGCATGCACGCCATCGGCCACGGTTACACGACCGACCAGGTTCGCGACATCGCCCGGGCCCTGGAAGCCGCGGGCGTGGATGCGATCGAGGTCGCGCACGGCGACGGTCTGGGCGGGTCGAGCGTCGCCTACGGGCACGGCGCCCACACCGATTGGCAGTGGATCGCGGCGGCCGCCGAGGTCCTGGACCGGGCGGTGCTGACGACCCTGATCCTGCCCGGCATCGGCACGATCGACGACCTCGCCCGCGCCCGCGACCTCGGCGTCGCGAGCGTGCGGGTCGCCACGCACTGCACCGAGGCCGACGTGGCGATCCAGCACATCACGTGGGCGCGCGAGCACGGCATGGACGTGTCGGGCTTCCTGATGATGAGCCACCTGAACGATCCGCGCGGGCTCGCCGAGCAGGCGCGGATCATGGAGCAGGCGGGCGCGCACTGCGTGTACGTGACCGACTCCGGCGGACGCCTCACGATGCACGATGTCGCCGCGCGCGTGGACGCCTATCGCGACGTGCTCGACCCCGCGACGCAGATCGGCATCCACGCGCACGAGAACCTGTCGCTGAGCGTCGCCAACAGCGTGACCGCCGTCGAGCACGGCGCATACCGCGTCGATGCATCCCTCGCGGGCCAGGGCGCCGGAGCGGGCAACTGCCCCGTCGAGGCGTTCGTCGCGGTGGCGGATCTGCTCGGGTGGGAGCACGGCTGCGACCTGTTCGCCCTGCAGGACGCCGCGGAGCAGCTCGTGCGTCCGCTGCAGCACCGTCCGGTGCGCGTCGACCGCGAGACGCTCACCCTCGGCTACGCGGGCGTGTACTCCAGCTTCCTGCTGCACGCCGAGCGCGCGGCCGCGAAGCACGACCTCGACGCGCGGGACATCCTGGTCGAGCTCGGACGACGGCGCATGGTGGGCGGCCAGGAGGACATGATCGTCGATGTCGCGCTCGACCTGGTCGCCGCGCGTTCCGCGGGGGCGGCCTCATGAGCACCGACGCGGTCTACGCCGCCGCCCTCGACACCGCCCAGCGCACGGCCGCGCCCATCAACCAGCTGTCGCCCACGGAGGAGGTCGACCTCGCCACGGCCTACGCCACGCAGCACGCCCTCATCGCCCGACGGGTCGCCCGCGGCGAGCACATCACCGGGGTCAAGCTCGGGTTCACCAGCCGGGCCAAGGCGCAGCAGATGGGTGTGCACGACGTGATCCTGGGCACCCTGACCGATGCCATGCGCCTGGACGACGACGGCGTGTTCGCGCGGCGGTCCGCCATCCACCCGCGCATCGAGCCCGAGGTCGCCTACCTCCTGCGCGCCGACCTCGACGCATCCGCGGTCGACCGGCCGCTGTCGGAACTGGTGGCCGCGGTCGCCCCCGCCGTGGAGATCATCGACTCCCGGTACCGCGACTTCCGCTTCAGCCTCGCCGACGTGGTGGCCGACAACGCCTCCGCCGCGGCCTACGCGATCGGCCCCTGGACACCGCTCGACCGCACGGGCGCCATCGACAACCGGGCCGTGCGGCTCGAGGTCGACGGCCGCATCGCCGCGACGGGCTCGACCGCCGCGATCCTCGGCGACCCCGGTCGCGCCATCCTCGCGGCCGCTCGACTCGGTGCGCGCCACGGCTTCGTGCTGCGGGCGGGCATGGTGCTCCTCGCCGGGGCCGCGACCGCCGCGGTTCCCCTGCCCGACCGCGGTGTGGTCGAGGCGACGGTCACCGGTCTGGGCGGCGTCACGATCCGCACGGACGACGGTTCCGCGTCGTCCGGCCCGAAGGGAGCATCATGACCGAGTCCCGCGGCATCCTCGTGGAGGGCAAGGCCACCCCGCGCGGACGCTTCCCGCACGCCAAGCTCAGCGGCGACCTCGTGTTCGTGTCGGGCACCTCCAGCCGCCGCCCCGACAACACGATCGCGGGCGCCGAGGTCGACGAGTTCGGGGCGACCCGGCTCGACGTCGCGGTGCAGACCCGCGCCGTGATCGAGAACATCCGCGCGGTGCTGGCCGCCGCGGGCTGCGACCTCGACGACCTCGTGCAGGCCACGACGTTCCTGGTCGACATGAACGACTTCGCCCCCTACAACGCCGTCTGGGCCGAGTACTTCGACGAGCAGGGCCCGGCCCGCACCACGGTCGCCGTGCACGCCCTGCCGCATCCGCACCTGCGCCTCGAGATCCAGGCGATCGCGAGGCGCCCCGACCGCACCACCCCTGCCACTCTCGAGGAGGAGAAATGAGCACCATCCCACCCGTCATCGACTTCGCCGCCTGGATCACGGAGAACGAGCACCTCCTGAAGCCGCCGGTCAACAACAAGGCCGCGTGGACGCCGATGGGCGACTTCATCGTGCAGGTCGTCGGCGGCCCCAACCAGCGCACCGACTTCCACTTCGATCCGTACGAGGAGTGGTTCTACCAGTACCGCGGCAACATGCACGTGAACATCCAGACGGAGGACGGCCCGCAGCGCATCGACATCCGCGAGGGCGAGATGTGGCTGCTGCCCGGCAACGTGTTCCACTCCCCGCAGCGCCCCGAGGAGGGGTCGATCGGCATCGTGATCGAGCGCATCCGCGAGGAGGGCACGCTGGAGAAGTTCGCGTGGTTCTGCCCGAACTGCAACACCAAGGTGCACGAGGTCGAGCTGCAGGTGCGCGACATCGTGGAGGACCTGCCGCCGGTGTTCCGCGAGTTCTACGACAGCGAGGAGGGGCGCACCTGCCCCGAGTGCGGCACCGTCCACCCCGGCAAGGGCTGACGCGGCGTTGGGCACGATCGACGTCCACACGCACTTCGTGCCGAGCGCCTGGCCCGACCTGTCCACGCAGGTCGGGCCGGGGCTCTGGCCGACCCTGCGCGTGGACTCCGAGCGCGAGGCGATGATCATGCTCGGCGAGTCCGAGTTCCGTCGCATCGGCGACGACTGCTGGGATGCCGAGGTGCGCCTGGCCGACATGGACGCCGACGGGGTGGAGATGCAGGTGGTCTCCCCCACTCCGCTGTTCTTCTCCTATGACAAGTCGGGAGACGAGGCGGTGAAGGTCGCGCGCCTCTTCAACGACCTGGCGCTGGAGATCTGCGCCCCCGCACCCGATCGGCTCATCCCGTTCGCGCAGGTGCCGCTGCAGGATCCGGATGCCGCGTGCGTCGAGGCCGACCGCGCGATCGCCTCCGGTCACGCCGGCGTCGAGATCGGCAACCACGTCGGTGACCGCGACCTCGACGACGCCGGCATCGTCACGTTCCTCCAGCACTGCGCCGAGCGCGGGATCCCCGTGTTCGTGCATCCGTGGGACATGGCCGGCTCGCCGCGACTCGATCGCTGGATGGCCCGCTGGCTCACGGGCATGCCCGCCGAGACGCACCTGTCGATCATCGCGCTGATCCTCGGCGGAGTGTTCGACCGCGTGCCGCCGTCGCTGCGGCTCGCGTTCGCGCACGGTGGCGGCTCGTTCGCGTTCTGGCTCGGCCGCTTCGAGAACGCGTGGCGGCAGCGGCCCGACGTGATCGGCGTGAGCGCACAGCCGCCCTCTTCCTACCTCGACCGGTTCAGCGTCGACAGCGTCGTGTTCGACCCGGCCGCACTGCGCCTGCTCGTCGACACGCTCGGCGCCTCGCAGGTGATGGTCGGCAGCGACTACCCGTATCCCCTGGGCGAGCGACCGGTCGGCGACGTCGTCCACCGCTCCGCCTTCCTCGACGACGTCGAGAAGACCGCCATCCTCCGCGACAACGCCCTGCGCTTCCTCGGCCGCTGACCGCACGACCCGAACGGACCCGCCCCATGAGCACCACGACCCCGCCCAGCGCCACGACCCGCACCGCCCTCGACCGCGCCACCTGCGAGGCGCTCGACGCCTCCGATCCGCTCGGCTCGTTCCGCGACCGCTTCGTGCTGCCGGAGGGCGTCATCTACCTCGACGGCAACTCCCTCGGCGCGCTCCCCCGGCACACCCCGGCGCACGTGCAGCGCGTGATCACCGAGGAGTGGGGCACCGGGCTCATCCGCAGCTGGAACGACGCGGGCTGGTTCGCGAAGCCGCGTACGGTCGGCGACCGGATCGCCCCGCTGATCGGCGCCGCGGAGGGCGAGGTCGTGCTCGGCGACTCCACGTCGGCGAGCCTCTTCCAGGCCGTGGTCGCGGCGGTGCGCATGCGGCCGGGGCGGCGCGTGATCGTCGCCGAGCGCGGCAACTTCCCCACCGACCTGTACATGCTGGAGGCCGTGCAGGAGCTGCTCGGCGGCGGCGAACCCCTGGAGCGGCGGCTGATCGCCGACGACGGCCCCACGCTCGACGACGTGCTCGACGACCACGTGGCGGTGGTCGTGCTCACCCAGGTCGACTACCGCACCGGGCGGCTGCACGACCTGGCCGAGGTCACGCGCCGCGTGCAGGCCGCCGGGGCGCTGGTGGTGTGGGACCTGTGCCACAGCGCCGGGGCGCTGCCGATCGACCTGAACGCCGCCTGGGCCGACTTCGCGGTGGGCTGCACCTACAAGTACCTCAACGGCGGCCCGGGGTCACCCTCGTTCCTGTGGGCCGCGTCCCGCCATCACGCCGCCGCCCGGCCCGCGCTCACCGGCTGGCACGGCCACGCCCGTCCGTTCGACTTCACGGTGGACTACGCCCCGGCGCCCGGCATCGAGCGGTTCCGCGTCGGCACACCGCAGCTGCTGTCGGTCGCGGGACTGGAGGCGAGCCTCGACATCTGGGACGACGTCGACCTGGAGCTGCTGCGCGAGAAGAGCCTGCGGCTGACCGAGCTGTTCCTGTCGCTCGTGGACGCGCGGCTCGCAGAGCGCTGGGGCATCGTGTCGGTCACACCGCGCGAGTCGTCCCGCCGCGGCAGCCAGGTGTCGCTGCGCCACGACGACGGCTATGCGGTGATGCAGGCCCTCATCGAGCGCGGGGTGATCGGCGACTTCCGGGCGCCCGACCTCATCCGCTTCGGGTTCACCCCGCTCTACACCTCCTACGCCGACGTGTGGGATGCGGTCGACGTGCTGCACGACGTGCTGGAGACCGAGGTGTGGCGCGAGCCCCGCTTCGCGCGCCGCGGCACCGTCACCTGAGCCCCGGGCTGTCCTGCGCCTGCGGAGCTGTGTGTCGGCGGAGTCGCCCGCCGCGCGTCGTGCGCCGCGTCAGGAGTTGTCCGCGCCCTCCGCGGCCGCGTCGTCGAGCAGGGCGATCACGCCGTCGCGCACCTGGGTCAGGTGGGCCTCCAGCACGCCCAGCGCCTTCTTCGCGTCGCCGGCCGCGACCACGTCGACGAGCTCGGTGTGCGAATGATCGTGCGAGCCCGCGGGCCCCAGCCGCCACCCCAGCACGTAGCGCCCGAGCTTGAGCCGCAGCTGCTCGATCATCTCCCACAGCAGCGGGCGGGCCTGCGCGTCGTACAGGGTGGCGTAGAACTCGGTGCGCGCCTCGACGAACTCGCCGCCCTCGGAGATGTCGTCGGCGGTCTTCGCGAGCTCCCGCAGGCGCTCGACCCGTTCGGGCGTGATCTCCGCCATCGCCAGGCGCAGCGCCTCCTTCTCGAGCAGCATGCGCAGGTGGTAGACCTCCCCGGCCTCCTCCGTGGACAGTGCCCGCACCATCGCGCCGCGGCGTGCGTGGAACACCACGAGCCCGTCGGCCTCGAGCTGGATGAGGGCGGAGCGGATCGGGAGGCGGGAGATGCCGATCGATTCGGCGAGGGTCTCCTGGCGCAGTTTCATGCCGGGCGGGAGCGTGCCATCGAGGATCGCGTCGCGGATGATGTCGTACGCCATCGCGCCGACCGACCGATACCCGGCCCCGTGTCGCTGGGCGAGCTTCTGCAGCGCATCGGCGCGATCCTTCGCAGACGCGGCCGCGTCCCCTGACTTCACCATGGGTCAGAGGCTATCGGATCGAAGCCCTCAAACTCTGCATTCTGGATCCAAGATCACCGAACGCGTCGCGGCCGGAGAACGACGAACGCCCCCCGTCCCGGAGGACGGAGGGCGTTCGACAGACGTGCCTTACTTGGCGGCGACGACCTGCAGCGTGATGACCGCGGTGACGTCCTCGTGCAGACGCACGGTCGCCTCGTGCTCACCGGTCGCCTTGATGGGCGACGTGATGTGCACCTTGCGCTTGTCGATCGCACCGAGACCGGCGGCCTCGACCGCGTCGGCCACGTCGGCGGTCTTGACCGAGCCGAAGAGACGACCCTCCTTGCCGGCCTTGACCGCGAGGCGCACCTTGGCGGCCTCCAGCGAGTTCTTCAGGGCCACGGCCTCGTCGCGGTCGTGGATCGCACGCGCCTGGCGTGCGGCCTGGATCGACGCGACCTGCTTCTCGCCACCGCGCGTCCACGCGGTCGCGAAACCCTGCGGGATGAGGTAGTTGCGGGCGTACCCGTTCTTGACCTCGACCACGTCACCGGCGCTACCCAGCCCGGCGACCTCGTTCGTGAGAATCAGCTTTGCCATCTCAGTACCCCTTACCGGCCGGCGCCAGCGTAGGGCAGGAGCGCCATCTCGCGGGCGTTCTTGATCGCCGTGGCGATCAGACGCTGCTCCTGCACCGACACACCGGTGATGCGACGGGCGCGGATCTTGCCGCGCTCCGAGACGAACTTGCGGAGGGTGGCGACATCCTTGTAATCGATGACACCGACCCGGATGGACTTCGCGGGGGCGGCGTTCTTCGCGCCCTTCCGCGGCTTGCGGCGGTCGCCGCTCGACTTTCCAGCCATTGCTCTTCCTTAGTGATGATGATCGGACGCTGCGCGCACGCGCGCATCCGGAGAATTGATCAGAACGGGGTGTCGTCGCCGAAGCTGCCCGGAGTGCTCCAGGCGTCGGCGCTGGTCGACGAGCCGGGCGTGGACCACGGCTCCTCCGACACCTGCTGCTGCTGCGGACGGGACTGCCCGCCACCGCCACCGCTCGAGGCCGCACGGGTGACCTGCGCGGTCGCGTACCGCAGCGAGGGGCCGATCTCGTCGACCTCCAGCTCGATCGCGGTGCGCTGGTTGCCCTCGCGGTCCTGGTAGGAACGCTGACGCAGACGGCCCTGCGCGATCACGCGCATGCCCTTGGTCAGCGAGCCCGCCACGTGCTCCGCGAACTCGCGCCAGACCGACGCGCGGAGGAACAGCGCTTCGCCGTCCTTCCACTCGTTCGCGGCACGGTCGAAGTTGCGCGGCGTCGATGCGATGGTGAAGTTCGCCACCGGCAGCCCGTTCTGCGTGTACCGCAGCTCGGGGTCGGCCGTGAGGTTTCCCACCACGGTGATGACGGTTTCGCCGGCCATGAGACTTAGGCCTTCGCAGCCTTGGCGGCCTTGCGGGCAGCCTTCTCTTCGGAGCGCTTGGCCTCGGACGCGATCATCGCCTGAGCCTCTTCCGCGCGCAGGACCTTGGTGCGCATGATCTGCTCGTTCAGCTTGAGCTGACGGTCGAGCTCCTGCGTGGCGGCGCTGGTCGCGGTGAAGTTGACGACGGCGTAGATGCCCTCGGTCTTCTTCTGGATCTCGTAGGCCAGACGGCGCTTGCCCCAGATGTCGACGTTCTCGATCGAGCCACCATCGTTGGTGATGACCTTCAGGAACTTGTCGAGCGTCGGGGCGACCTGGCGCTCGTCGATCTCGGGGGTCAGAATGACCATGAGTTCGTACTGGTGCGTCACTTACCCACCTCCTTCGGACTAGAACGGCTCTCGGGACTTTCCCGGGAGCAGGAGGGTGTGTGCACGTGCCTGCCCGTGGAACCCGAGTGGGTGCCGGAAGGCAGACAACCTCGACAGTCTAGCGGACATTCCTCCGAGCCGCCTCCCACCGATCGGCCCGCGGCTTGGCATGCTGGAGGGCGTGCCCGATGACCGTCATCGGGCACATGACTGGAGGGGGGCGCCATGCGCGTCAACAAGTGGGGGGTCGGCGTCGTTCTCGCCGCCGCCGTCATGCTCACCGGATGCTCGGCGGGCGGATCGGACAAGCCGGCCGACGCGAAGCCGAGCACGGCCGCATCGCAGGAGGCCGACGCACCGGCCACGGACTGCCCCGAGCTGGCCGAGGGCGCGACCGTCGACGGCACGGCGCTCGGCACGTGCATCGCCGACGCGATGGCCGACTCCGCGGGCTACGCCGCCAAGACGAGCGTGCTGGGCATGGAGAGCACCGCCCGCGTGAACCCCTCCGAGAACGCCCTCGAGTCGATCTCGCCGATGGGCTCGATCGTCGCGATCGGCGACGACGTGTGGGTCAAGTCGCCGTCGAGCGACTGGCAGCCGGCCGACCCGGACTCCAGCGACCCGATCATCGCGGGCCTCAGCACGAGCGCGGCCGACGTCGCCGCCATGGACCCCGCCGCCGCGGCCGAGGCCCTCGCGGGCGACTTCACCGTGAGCGGCACCGGCGAGCGCCTCGGCCAGAAGGTGTTCCTGATCACCGGTTCGGTCGACCAGCAGGGCACGACGGTCGACGTGGCGTTCGAGGTCACCGCCGACTACGTCAACCTCGCATCGAAGAGCACCGCGTCCGTCGAGGGCCAGTCGCTGGAGATCGCGATGGAGATCACCGAGTGGGACGTGAAGCAGGACATCGTCGCCCCGGTGTGATCCGGGGATGACACGAAGGGCCGGGGCATGCGCCCCGGCCCTTCGTCGTCCGGCCCCGCGTCAGTAGGCGACGGGCGGGACCTCGGCCCACACGCCGCGGTCGTCCGTGGAGGGGGCGTCGGGGATGCGGCCGGCGCCGTCCGGCTCGGGGATGGCCGCGAGCAGGGCCTGCGTGTAGGGGTGCTGCGGCGCGGACCACAGCTGCTCCGTGGGGCCCGACTCGAGCACCCGTCCCGCGAACATGACCAGGGTGCGATCGGCGATGCGGCGCACCACGGCGAGGTCGTGCGAGATGAAGAGCATGCCGGCGCCGGACTCGGCCACCAGGTCGCGCATCAGTCCGGCCACGCTCGTCTGCGTCGAGGCGTCGAGCGCCGAGATGGGCTCGTCCGCCACGAGCAGCGAGGGCCGCGCGGCCAGGGCCCTGGCGATCGCGATGCGCTGCTTCTGCCCGCCCGAGAACTGGTGCGGGAAGCGGGTGCGGACGTTCGCGGGCAGCCCGACGCGTTCGAGCCACTCCTCCACGGTGGATCCGGCGGCACCGCGCGCTCGGGCGGTGGCGATGCCGTCGGAGATCTGGTCGCCGATGCGTCGGCGAGGGTTCAGCGAGGTCGACGGGTCCTGGAACACCATCTGGATCCCGGTCAGGGCGGTCGACCGGCGGCGGATGCCGAGCGGCGCGACCGGGGCCCCGCGGAACTCGACCGTGCCGGCGGCGGTCTTCTCGATGCCGACGACGGCGCGGGCGAGGCTCGACTTGCCGCTGCCCGACTCGCCGACCAGCGCGACGGTCTCCCCCGCGGCCACGCGGACCGACACCCCGTTCACGGCGATCACCGGCGGGTTGCCCGGGTAGCGCACGACCACGTCGCGCGCGTCGAGGACGCTGACCTCACTCATGCGCATCCTCCTCGATCGGGTCGACCGCATCGACCTGGTCCGTCGCGTCGACCGCGGGCGCCTCGATGCGCGAGCCGGGGAGGGCGGCGAGCAGCATCCGCGTGTACTCGTGCTGCGGGTGCAGGAACAGGGTCTCGCGGTCGGCGAGCTCCACGATGCGGCCGTCCTTCATGACCGCGACGGTGTCGGCGATCGCGCTCATCACGCCGAGGTCGTGCGTCACGAGCAGCACGGCGAGGTTCCGTTCGATGGCGAGGTCGCGCAGCAGCTGCAGGATGCCGGCCTGCACCGTGACGTCGAGCGCCGTGGTGGGCTCGTCCGCCAGCAGCACCTCGGGGTCGCACGCCAGGGCGCACGCGATCGCGATGCGCTGCCGCTGCCCGCCCGAGAACTGGTGCGGGTAGCGCTTCAGCGCCTCGGCCGGGTTCGGCACCTGCACGGTCTGCAGCAGCTCCACCGCCCGCTCGCGCGCCGCGGCGCCCGTGAGGCCGAGGTGCACGCGCATGTGGTCGGTGAGCTGGCGGCCGACCGGGAGCTGCGGGTGCAGCGACGCCGACGGGTCCTGGAACACCATCGCGATGCGCTTCCCGCGGATGCGGTTGAGGCCGCGGCGCTTCAGGCCGAGCAGCTCCTCCCCCGCGAGGGTGATCGAGCCGCCCGTGCGGGCCTGCCGCGGCAGCAGCCCGAGCACCGCGAGCGAGGTGAGGGTCTTGCCGGAGCCCGACTCGCCCGCGAGGCCGTGGATGCGCCCGGCCTCGAGCTCGAGCGACACGCCCTTCACGAGCGGACGGCCGATGTCGACCGTGAGATCGCGGATGCTCAGCGCGGCGGTCATGCGGGCACCCCCGTCGCGGAGGCCTGGTGGTCGGCCTCCTTCTCGTGCGTGACCTCGGCGGTCGGGTCGAGCACGTCGCGCATCGCATCGCCGAGGAAGTTGAACGCCAGCACGACCGTGAGGATCGCGAGACCGGGGAACACCCCGAGCCACCAGGCGTCGAAGTTCTGCATGGCCCCCGAGATCATCGACCCCCACTCGGCGGTGGGCGGCTGCGCGCCGAGGCCGAGGAAGGAGAGGCCGGAGAGCAGCAGGATCGCGGCGCCGATGTCGAGCGTGGCGAGCACGAGCACGGGCCCGGCGATGTTGGGGAGTATGTCGACGAACAGGGTCCGCAGCGGCGAGTGGCCGAGCAGGCGTCCGGCGATCACGTAGTTCTGTCCGCGCAGGCCGAGCACGATGCTGCGGGTGACGCGGGCGTACTGCGGCCACGACACCACGATCGCCGCGATTACCGCGTTGAACAGCGACGGGCCGAGCGACGCGGCGACCACCATCGCGAGGATCACGGTCGGGAACGCCATGAAGAGGTCGGTGATGCGCATCAGCGTCTCGTCGACCGCGCGGCCGAAGTAGCCCGCGACGGCGCCGATCAGCGTGCCGATGATCATCGCCGCGATCACGAGCATGAGCGCGAGCGGCAGGCTCACCGTCGCTCCGGTCATGAGTCGCGAGAAGATGTCGCGGCCGTTGCCGTCGGTGCCGAGGATCGTGTCGATGCCCGGCTCCTGCAGTCGCGGCAGCACCTGCGCGTTCGGCGGGTACGGCACCCACCACTGCGCCGTGAAGGCGATGACGATCCAGGCCGCCGCGATCACGGTGCCGATGATGCCGAGCGGGGTGCGCCAGGCGCGGGGCCAGCGGAAGCGGAAGCGCCAGGGGCCGGCGGCGGCGTCGATGCGGCTCATGCGATCCTCACTCTCGGGTCGAGCACGCCGTAGAGCAGGTCGACGATGAAGTTGATGAGGAGGTAGATGACGCCGACGACCAGACCGACGCCCATGATGCCGGGCAGGTCGAGGTTCGCGGCGGAGTTGTAGGCGTACGTGCCCAGGCCCGGCCACGCGAACACCGACTCCACGAGCACGGTGCCCGACAGCAGGGCCCCGAATGCGACGCCCACCACGGTGAGGATCGGCAGCGAGGCTCCACGGAGCACGTAGTCGAGGATGACGCGCAGGGCCGGAAGCCCCTTGGCGCGGGCGGCCCGCACGTAGTCGCTGCCCAGCACCTCCAGCACCGACGTGCGGATGAACCGGGTGAGCAGGCCGATCGTCACGAGCGAGAGCACCATGACGGGAAGGGCGAGGTGGGCGAGCGCATCGAAGAAGCCGACGCCGTCGCCGTTGAGCAGGTAGTCGACCGTGTAGAGCCCGGTCACGCGCGGCGGCGGGGTGATCGACGGCGAGATGCGCCCCGAGCCCGGCGCGATGCGCAGCTCCAGGAAGAAGACGTAGAAGCTGACCAGCGCGAGCCAGAAGGTGGGGACGCTGAGGCCGACGAGGGTGACCACGCGGATGACCTGGTCGGTGACCAGGCCCCGGCGGTAGGCGGCGAGCGTGCCGAGCACGATGCTGACCGCGAGGCTGACGATGATCGCCCCGATCGCGATCTCGATCGTCGCGGGCACCGCGGTGGCGAGGTCGCTGGTGACCGGGCGTCCGGTCACCAGCGACGTGCCGAGGTCCCCGCGGAGCAGGTTCCCCATATAGATGAAGTACTGCACGAACAGTGGCTGGTCGAGTCCGTTCGCCTTGATGAACGCCTCGCGCGTCGCCGGGTTCTGCGACGCGCCCTCACCGAGGGCGGCCGAGACCGGGTCTCCCGGCACCAGGTTGGTGAGCGCGAACGTGACGATCGTCACGCCCACCAACAGGAGCAGGGAGGTCCCGGCCCGCCGCAGCAGGTATCCGACGAGAGGCGAACGGCGCCGCTGCGCCTGCCTCTGCACGGCCACTGTCGTCATGGAAGGTCCGTTCAGCCGGCCGGGGCGATCTCGGCGATGTCCATCTCCCACACGGAGTTGTACACGGCACCGGTCACGTCGCTCGCGGAGGAGATGTTGCGGCCGGGGACGATGAGCGGCACGAACGGACCCTGCTCCTGCATCGCCTCGGCGAACTCGGTGAACGCGGCCTCGCGCTGCGCGGGATCGGTGGCGCTCGCGGCACCCGCCGCGATGCCCGCGATCTCCGGGTTGGCCTCGGCCGCCCAGCCGGCGCGCAGGCCGACCTTCAGACCGGGAGCGAAGGGGAGGAAGTTCGCCGAGTCGGCGTAGTCCGGACCCCAGAACCACAGACCGAAGCCCTCGGTGCCGTTGACGTACGCGTCGAGCTCGGTCGCGAACGGGGCCGGGGCGAGCTCGACCGTGATGCCGGCGTCTTCGAGCTGCGCCTGCACGCGCTCCGCGAGCGGGGTGAACTCCACGCCGCCGACCGGGTAGTCGTTCGGGAACTGCAGCTTCAGCGTCTGTCCGGTGTAGCCGGCCTCGGCGAGCGCGGCCTTCGCCTTGTCGAGGTCCTGCTCCACGCCGCCGTCGAGTGCACCCTCGAATCCGGGCGGGATCACGCCCGTCGCCTGCACGGCGCCCGCACCGGCGAGCTCGAGCAGCGCGTCGTAGTCGAGCGCGTAGCGGATCGCCTCGGCGATCTTCACGTTGGCCAGCTCGCCGGCTACGGCGGGCGACTGGTTCAGCAGCAGGAAGATGGTCTGGCCCGACGGGACCGAGTCGACCGTGATGTCGTCGCCGAGGCCCGCGACCTGGTCGCCGTTGAGGTCCATCGCGACCATCGAGTCGCCGCCCTTGAGGTTGGCGAGCTGCGTGGCGCTCTCCGACACGTTGCGCACCACCACGCGGCTGTAGGCCGACTTCTCGTCGCCGTTGTACTCGTCGTTGCTCTTCAGGACCACCTGCGAGCTGAGGTCGAGCGTGTCGAGCACGAACGGCCCGGAGCCCGCGGACTCGCCGTCGAGGAACTCCTGCGCCGAGTCGGTGCCGTCGATCGCGCCGCCGTTCTCGATCACCACGTCGGAGTTCACGATGCCGAGGGCCGGGTTCGCGAGGATGGCCGGGAGCTGCAGCAGCGGGGTCTCGGACGTGAACCGGATGGTCTTGTCGTCGACCTCGGTGATGGTGAGGCCGCCGAGCAGGAAGTTGGGCTTGGCGTCTTCCATGCCCTGGATGCGCTGCAGCGAGAACACGACGTCCTTCGCCTCGACGGGCGAGCCGTCGGAGAACACGCGGTCGCCCTCGAGCGTGAAGGTGAACTCGGTCGCGGCATCGTTCTGCTCCCACGAGGCGAGACCGGGGACCGGCGTGGAGACGTCGGAGCCCTCGAAGTCGACGAGGGTCTCGTACAGGGCCTTCGCGATCATGTTGCCGGTCGGGTCGTAGGTGTGACCGGGGTCGGCGGTCTCGATCGAGAACGCAGTGTCGATGACGAGCGAGTCGGAGCCCTGGGACGAGTCGGAGTTGTTCGCCGAGTTCCCTCCCGAGCAACCCGCGAGCGCCAGGAGCGCGACGGCTCCGAGCGCGATGACCGGCGTGAAACGGCGTGACGACATGAGGGCCTCCAAGGGCGAGGAGTACATTCGGGTTCCGGTGATGTCCGATGTGGACGACCGGTGATCAGATTCGCATCATATGCGACGATGTGTCCAGCAAGTGCGGGTCACATCGGCACGCTTTGTCCAGAACCTCGGATGTCAGGAGCAATATGTCCAGCAAGGATGCGGATCCGTCGAAGCTTTCTGGACGAAGTGCCGCCCCACTGGATGAGACGGCGTACAGAATCCTCGATGTGCTGCGTGATAACGGTCGCGTCTCGATCGCCGCACTGGCCGAGAAGGTCGGCATCTCCCGCGCCAGCGCGTACACCCGGGTCGAGTCCCTGGTGCACGACGGCGTCATCACCGGCTTCAGCGCCCGCGTCGATCACGCCAAGGCCGGACTCTCGATCGGCGCGCTCGTGTTCGTCACGGTCATGCCTCAGGCCTGGGCCTCGTTCCGGGAGCGCATCATCGAGATGCCCGACGTGGAGTGGTGCGCCATCACCACGGGCGAGCACGACGCGATGCTGCTGATCCGCGCGGTCGACGTCAGCGGGGTGCACGAGTTCTCCACCGGGGTGATCGCGCAGCTGCCCGAGGTGCGCACCGTGGTCAGCGTCGTGGTGCTCGACGAGGTGGTCCGCCGCCCCTACCTGCTGCCCGCCGACCTCCCGGAGCGCGACACCGAGGTGCCGCTCGGCATGACCCGCTGGACGCCCGCCTCCCCCGGCCGCGACACCCTCCCGCCCCGCTGACCCGGGGTCAGCGCTCGGTGTCGCTCCGGCCGTATCCCTCGAGGATGAGCAGCGCAGCGAGGATCACGAGACCCACCACGAGAAGAGCGAGCCCGACCCCGGTCACGTCGACCGGATGGATCTCGAAGGACTCCGTCGCCCCGGGCACCGGTGAGGCTACGCTCACGGTTCTCGAAACGGTGAAGAAGATCCCCATCGACAGTGTGGCGACGGCAAGCACCCAGGCGCCGAGCCGCGCGAACCTCCTCGATTTCCTTGCCACGAGTCACTGACCAACCGTGAAGCCCGGGACGGGGCTGAAAGCCGTCAGCACACGACTCGTCGATAGAAGCGTCTGCGCGGACCTCCCGTGCGCCTTGGTCAGCTTCCACTTCTGGATCTGATAGGTCACTCGGGTGCCGACAGCCCAAGCTTTATAGGAGGCTCCCGCGGGTGCAACCGGCGACGTCCATTGAATGGAACTCGTGACCGTCTTGTCTTCGCTGATACCGATGCCCGCGGCTACCGTCGCGGTTGAGAGACCGAATGATGCATCAATGTGAGTGCTCACGGTGTACGAGTTCGCGATCGTGCACGTTCCTCCGCCTCCGCCACTCGCCACCTGGCAAATCCCGAGCTGCTTGCTCTTGTTCGTCACGTGTAACACGCTACCTGACATCGGCGCTTACGAGGCCGCCCCGCTGACCGGGGGTCAGGCGGCGGAGATCTCCTCGACCACGCTCAGCTGCGGCAGGCCGTGCATCTCGTAGTGCTCGACGAGGCGGATGCGGCCGTCGTCGGTGAGCTCGAGCTCGCTCTCGCCGTCGCCGGTGACGACGGTGCCGTCGGTCTTGAGCACGTGCACGAACGACACCCAGATGGTGTCGGCGGTGCGGGTTCCGACGAACTTGCCGAACGTGACCGTGTCGCCCTCGTACCCGCCCCAGATGGCGCCGTCGCGCTCGAAGTACTCGAAGATGCTGGGGGCGTCGGGGTCGACGGCGGAGGTGGTGGACGACACCATGCGGAAGCGTCGGCCGTCGAGGGAGGGAAGGGTCGCAGTCGCAGTCACCCCTCGATTATGGAGGATGCCGCAGACGCCGCCGCGCGGGAGGCCGGGCGCCCGGGCCCGGCCGGTACCGTGGGTCGCATGGAGTGGATGGCCGACCCGAGCCCCGGCGCCTGGCTGCGCGACCGCCTCGACGACGACGTGACCGCGAGCATGCACGGCGTGGTGCCGCGCGGGTTCCCCGCCTACGCGCGCGTGTTCCATCCGGGGGTCGTGCGCTCCCTGCCCGACCGCCCGTACCCCACCCCCGACGAGTGGGAGCGCCTGCCGGAACCCGAGCGCCGCCGGCTCGACGCGCAGTTCTCCGGCGAGCGCGTGACCTGGGCCGACACCGCCGCGGTCTTCGGCACCACGATGCACGCACTGGCACAGTGGCAGCGGATCGTGCGCACCCCGGTCGACGGCGACTGGCGCACCCGGATCGGCCCGGACGGGCGCGAGTACAACGCCCCTGCGGAGGGGGAGCTCGACCCCGACCTGCTGTCCGTGCTGGCGGGCCACCTCGCCGCGCACACCGCGACACCCGACGCGGGGGTCGCGGCGCTGTGGGAGGGATGGGGCGGGCTGGTCGGCTTCTTCGGACAGACGCCGTCGCGCGCGTTCCTCGGGTTCGACGACGACCCCCACCACCGGGCGATGCTGGAGCGCAGCACCCACGATCCGTTCAACAACGGCTTCCGCAAGCCCACCTGGCAGGAGGGCATCCTGTCACGCGAGATCTCGGAGGGGCCCCGGTTGCGGCTCCCCCAGCGCGACCACGTGCCGTTCACCGCCGGAGCATCGGAGTTCGCCGATCCGGACTGGGTCCTGCGGGCGCCGTGGCGCGACCTCGCCGCCGAGGAGCACGGGTTCCCGCCGTCGGCGCAGAGTCCGAGCCTGCTGTGGCCCGACGACCGCGCCTGGGTCATGGTCTCGGAGATCGACTTCGACTCGACGATCGTCGCGGGCTCGCCCGAGCTCGTCCGCGCGATCTGCACGGACGAGCGGCTGGAGGCGCTGGCCCTGCGCGAGGGCGCCGACCTCACGTGGGACGCCGACGAGGTGAACCGGTGACGGCGCCCGCTCCAGCGCCGAGCTTCGACGCCCGTCCCCTCACGGAACCGGTCGACCCGGCCGCCGTGCGCGCCTTCGCCGCCGAGCTGCGGTCGCGGCGCACATCGGGCATGGCGGTGTCCTCCATCATCGCGATCGTCGCCGTGTCGATCGCCGGGCTGGTGATGCTGCCGATCCTGTTCACGGTGGTGCTGAGCCTGGCCGCATCCACCGGATCCCCCGGCGCGGCCGCGATCCCGCTCGTGCTGATCGTGCTGCTCGCGGCCGCGGTCGGCGTGCTCATCTGGATGGCCGTGCGCAACGGTCAGGCCACCCGCTACCGGCTGCACCGCTTCGCCCAGGCCAACGGCATGACGTACGAGCCGCGCGTGGACGACCCGCCGCTGCCCGGCATGATCTTCCAGCTGGGCCGGTCGCGCCTCGCCACGGACCTGGTGCGCGGCAGCCACCCGCGGTTCGTGGAGTTCGGCAACTACCAGTACACGGTGCAGTCGGGGAAGAACTCCACGACCTACCGCTGGGGCTACGTGGCCGTGAAGCTCGACGTGCCGCTGCCCAACATCGTGCTCGACGCGACGGGCAACAACGGCTTCGGCTCCAACCTGCCGGCGTCGTTCCAGCGGGCGCAGCGGCTGTCGCTCGAGGGCGACTTCGACCGGCACTTCACCCTGTACTGCCCCGAGGGCTACGAGCAGGATGCGCTCTACCTCTTCACGCCCGACATCATGGCGCGGTTCATCGACAACGCCGCTCAGCTCGACGTGGAGATCGTCGACGACTGGCTGTTCCTGTACACGCAGCGCAAGGCGTCGACGCTGGATCCGGCGACGTGGGCGTGGCTGTTCGGCGCGGTCGGCGCGCTGCTGACGAAGTTCGACCAGTGGGCGCGATGGCGCGACGATCGGCTGGCTGCGCAGCGGACGCCGCCCGTCACGGCGGGATCCTCCGGCGGGCACGCACTGCCGTTCGCTCCGCCGGTCGGCCTGCTGACTCCGCCGCCGGGCGTCGCGCCGCAGGGACGACGCCTCAAGCGCACCGGGACGTGGCTTCCCCTGATCGTGGTGATCGGCTTCGCGGCGTTCTGGTTGCTGACGCGCTGGAACTGACCGCGTGCGAAGTGGGGGTGGGTGTCGTCTGGGGATCGACTCCCACCCCATCCCCCCTCGGGATCGAAAGGAATTCCGACGTTCCCTCCGCATGACGGCGATGCCGTCGCGCCCGCCAGGTCAGCTGGGGACTGACACCGGGAGGCGCCTGCCCAGGATGGTATACCGGTCGACGTTGCGTCCTGTTGCGTCCATGCGCCGGAATGGACCGCTCGCTCAGCCCTCCGCGACGGTCTCCCGCGCCGGCCACGACCGCGTCACCCGGTCGAGCACCCCATCCAGGGTCGACCACGCATCGGCCGACCGCATCGACGTGCCGATGCGCTCCGCCGCCACGCGGAACGAGGGCTGCGCCAGCACGCGGTGCACGGCCGCGGCGATCTGGGCGGACGCCGGGGTGTTGGTGCGGAGGTTCACGCCGGCGCCCGACCAGCCCACGCGCGCCGAGACCTCCACCTTGTCCTCCGTCTGGCCGGCGACGACGATCGGCACCCCGTGGGCGAGGGCCTGCTGCACACCGCCGTACCCGCCGTTGGTGACCAGCACGTCGATCTTCGGCAGCAGCCGGTCGTACGGCAGGTACTCCGCCACCCGCACGTTCTCCGGCAGGTCGGCGGGAAGGCTGTTCCTCGGGCGCCCGCCCGTCGTCACCACCACGAGCAGGTCGGACGGCGCGAGCCCGTGCACCGCGGGCAGCACGAGCTGGGTGAAGTCGGAGTTGGCGATGGTGCCCTGGGTGACGTGCACGACCGGGCGGTCGCCGTCGAGGTCGTCCCACCAGTCCGGCAGCGGGGCGTCGGACGCGGTCGTGGGCAGCGGTCCGGCGAAGTGCACCGTGTCGGGCAGGTCGCCGCGCGGATACTCGAACTCGGGCACCGTGAACTGCACGTAGGCGTCGGTGCGTCCCGCCCAGTCCAGCACGAAGCCGCCGAGGTCGCGGCCGACGGTCTGCCGCGCCATGTCGTCGGCCTCCCGCTGCACCCCGCCGAAGATCGCGCGCTCGGCGACGAGCCGCAGGGCCGCGTTGCGCAGGCGCCCCAGCGGCCCGCGCATCGGGGTGACGCCCAGCCCGAACGGCGCGGTGTCGACGCTGCGGGCTCCGAGGGGGAAGATCCCGAGCGCGATCACGGGCGGCCGCTCGGCCGCGGGCAGGAGCTGCAGCAGCGCACCCCCGACGAAGAGCGGCTCGGTGAGGACGGCGTCGATGCGACGGGAGGCGAGCTCGGCGCGCACGGCCGCGAGCTGGGCGGCACCGGGCCGCACGAACAGCGTGCTCATGTCGAACCGGAGTGCTGCGGGGCCGGTGAGACCCGCACGCTCGGGGAACGCGCCGTCGGCGTCGTCGAGGTCGACGTCGGCCTCGGGCGGCAGCGGAAGGAAGCGGGCGCCGCTGGCCAGCACCCGGTCGGCGTAGCGGGCGCTGGTGAGGAATCCGACCTCGTGCCCGGCGTCGACCAGGTGCCGGGCGACCTGCAGGAGGGACAGCACGTGACCGTGAGCGGGAGTGCAGGTGAGGAGGTAGCTGGACATGGCGTGCCTTCGGTTAGGATTGACTGTACCGTCGAAGTATTCATCACCCCTTGAGGAAAGTCAATGGCTGAAGCCGCCCCGCGTGCCTACACGTCCGCCCTGCGCACCCGCCAGGCCCAGGAGACGCGAGCGCGCATCGTCGCCGCAGCCGCCCGCCTCTTCGCGTCGCAGGGGTACCAGGCGACCACGATCGCTGCCATCGCCCGCGAGGCCGGGGTGTCGGCCGAGACCGTGAAGACCACCGCGGCGAAGGCCGAGCTGCTGATCGCCGCGTTCGAGGTGACGTTCTCCGGGTCGGAGGCCGCGGAGTCACTCGTGGAGACGGAGGTCGCCTCCGGACTGCTCGACCTGCCCGACGACGCATTCCTCGACGGCGTGCTCACCCAGATCACCACGGCCAACCAGCGCGGGCACGGCCTGTGGACCGTCCTGCTCGGGGCCGCGCTGTCCGACCCCGTCGTCGACGAAGCGCTCCGCCGCATCCTGGACAACCGGGCGGCGGACTACCGCGGGTTCGTGGCGGAGCTGGTGCGGCGCGGCATCGCCCCCGCGGCCACCGACACCGACGCGACCGCCGATGCCCTGTCGTTCCTGCTGTCGCCCGAGAGCTACCAGCAGCTGGTCGCGCAGTCCGGGTGGACGCCCGCCCGCTACGCCGACTGGCTGCGCACGACGGTGCTCGCCGAGGTCACACGCCCCTGACGCGCCTGCGCGTCAGCGCGCCGACCAGCCGCCATCCATCGTGTGGCTCGCTCCGGTGATCATTCCCGCCGCGTCGCCCGCGAGCCACAGCGCGAGCGCCGCGACCTCCTCCGGTTCCACCAGCCGCTTGATCGCGGACTCGGTGAGCAGCACCGATTCCAGCACCTCGTCCTCCGCGATGCCGTGCAGCCGCGCCTGATCCGCGATCTGCTTCTCCACCAACGGCGTGCGCACGTAGCCCGGATTCAGGCAGTTGCTCGTCACCCCGTGGGCCGCGCCCTCCAGCGCCGTGACCTTCGACAGGCCCTCCAGCCCGTGCTTGGCCGCGACATACGCCGCCTTGAACGGCGAAGCCCGCAGGCCGTGCACGCTCGACACGTTCAGCACCCGCCCGAACCCGCGCTCGTACATGCCGGGGAGGGCGGCGCGGATCAGCAGGAACGGCGCCTCCAGCATCAGCCGCAGGAGGAACGAGAACCGCTCCGGATCGAACTCCTCGATGGGGCTGACGTGCTGCACACCCGCGTTGTTCACGAGGATGTCGGTGTCGATCCGCGCCTCGGCGAGCGCGGCGACGTCGGACAGGTCCACCTGCCACGCCTCCCCGCCCACCTCCGCCGCGAGGGCCCGCGCCGCGTCGCCGTCGATGTCGGCGACGGTCACCCGGGCCCCCGCGGCGGCGAACGCGCGCACGCACGCGGCGCCGATCCCGCTCGCTCCGCCCGTCACGAGGGCCCGGCGTCCGGACAGATCCGTCATGCGATGGCCTTCTCCGCGTCCAGCCGTGCCGCGGTGCGCGCCGCGTCCTCGTCGTCGATCGCCTGCAGGGAGATGCCGGTGGTCTCGCGCAGCGACAGCACGGCGATCGCCGTGACCACGCAGGCGATCACGATGTAGATCGCGATCGGCAGCCAGGAGCCGAAGTCGCGCAGCCACTGGATCGCCAGGATCGGCGCGAGCGAGCCGGCGAGGATGGCCGTCACCTGCGAGCCCAGCGAAACCCCCGAGTAGCGCATGCGCGTCGGGAACAGCTCCGCCATCACGGCCGGCTGCGGCGCGTACATGAACGCGTGGAAGCAGAGCCCGATCGTCACCGCCAGCACGATCAGCACCGGGTTGAGGGTGTCGAACAGCGGGAAGGCGAAGAACGCCCACGTCGCGCTGAGGATCGCGCCGGTCAGGTACACGGGCTTGCGGCCCCAGCGGTCGGCGAGCCGGCCGAGCTGCGGGATGACCGCGAAGTGCACCACGTGTGCGATCAGCAGCGCCAGCAGCAGCTGGCTGGTGTCGTACTCGTGCACGGTCTTGAGGTACACGATCGTGAAGCTGACGACGATGTAGTAGACGATGTTCTCCGCGAACCGGAGGCCCATGGCCTGCACGATGCCGACCGGGTAGCGGCGCAGCACCTCGACGACGCCGTAGGAGGTGGCCTTCTCGGTCTCGACCTGGGCCTTCGCCTCCAGGAAGATCGGCGCCTCCTCCACGTGACGGCGGATGTAGTAGCCGACGAGGACGATCACGGCGGACAGCCAGAACGCGATGCGCCAGCCCCACTCGAGGAACGCGGCGGAGCTCATGACCCACGAGCTCACGAGCAGCACGAGCGTGGCGAGCAGGTTGCCCACCGGGACGGCGGCCTGCGGCCAGCTCGACCAGAACGCGCGCGAGCGGTCGGGGCTCTGCTCCGCGACCAGCAGTACTGCGCCGCCCCACTCGCCGCCGACCGCGAAGCCCTGGATGAACCGCAGGGCCACGAGCATCGCGGGGGCCCAGTAGCCGATGCTCTGGAACCCGGGCAGGCAGCCCATCAGGAAGGTCGCGGCGCCGACGATGATGATCGTGGCCTGCAGGGTGGGCTTGCGGCCGAAGCGGTCGCCGATCTGCCCGAACACGATGCCGCCGAGCGGGCGCGCGATGAAGCCGACCGCGTAGGTGACGAAGGCGGCGATGATGCCGTCGAGCGGGGAGCCGGTCGCGGGGAAGAAGTAGGTGCCGAACACCAGGCTCGCGGCGGTGGCGTAGAGGAAGAACTCGTACCACTCGACGACGGTGCCGGCCATGGAGGCCGCGACGACGCGCTTGAGCTTCGACGGGGGTGCGGCGGTCGGGGATGCAGCAGTGGGGGATGCCATGTCTCTCCTTCGGGTGTCGACGGTGACACCTCCCGACCAGTGTCGGCGGGCGCTGAGGCTGCAGCAATGCCCAGTCACGCGCAGCCCCTGTGCATAATTGCAGAATGGAGGCGACGAGGCGACCCCGGGCTGACGACCTGCTCGTGCTGCTCGCGGTCGCCCGCACCGGCCGCTACACGAGCGCCGCGACGCACCTCGGCCTCGACCACACCACGGTCGCCCGGCGCATCGCCGCCCTGGAAGACGCCCTCGGCGGACGGGTCGTGGCCCAGTCCGCGTCCGGATGGGAGCTCACCGACCTCGGGCGCACCGCCGCCGAGACCGGAGGACGCATCGAGGCCGCACTGTCGCAGCTCGACGACGGCGGCGGTGAGACCCCCGACCCGGTCGCGGGCGTCGTGCGGATGTCGGCCACGGACGGCTTCAGCGCCTACATCGCGGCGCCCGCCATCGCCGACCTGCGCCTCGAGCATCCGCGGCTGACCGTCGAGATCGTCGCCGCGACGCGTCGGGCGGCCGAGCACCGCGCCGGGCTCGACCTGGAGGTGGTGGTCGGCGCACCCCAGACCCGCAGAGCCCACGCGGTGAAGCTCGGCACCTACACCCTCGGCATGTACGCCTCGCGCGACTACCTCGCGCGCACGGGCACGCCGGCCACGCGGGAGGAGCTGGAGCGGCATCGCCTGGTGTACTTCGTCGACTCGATGCTGCAGGTGGACGCACTCGACCTCCCGCGCCGGCTCGTGCCCGGGATGCAGGACGGCCTCACGTCGACGAACGTGTTCGTGCACGTGGAGGCGACCAGGGCGGGCGCGGGCATCGGGCTGCTGCCGTGCTTCGCCGCCGACCGCCACGACGACCTGGTGCGACTGCTGCCGTCGGTGTTCGCCGAGAAGCTGCCGTACTACATGGTCGCCCGGCCCGAGTCGCTACGGCTCCCCGCGGTCGCCGCCCTCGCCGACGCGCTGCGCGCCCGCACCCGCGCCTCCCGGGCAATGCTCGACGGCCTCACCGCCTGAGCGTCGCGCGGTCAGGCGAGCCCGAGGGAGAGGAGCTCGGCGGGGTCGAGCATGCGCGAGCGGATGAGGAACCGCAGACCCGTCGGGCCCTCCACGCTGAAGCCGGCGCCGCGACCGGGGACCACGTCGATCGTGAGGTGCGTGTACTTCCAGTACTCGAACTGCGACGCCGACATGAACACTTCCACGGGCTCGGTCAGCCCCACGTCGAGCCGTCCGAGCAGCACATCGCCCGGACCGGTGAGGAACATCCCCACGGGGTAGCACATGGGCGCGGAGCCGTCGCAGCAGCCGCCCGACTGGTGGAACATGAGCGGACCGTGCTGCGCGGTCAGTTCACGCACGAGTGCGGCCGCGGGCTCCGTCACCGCGACCCGCTCGGGGGTGCTCGCCGTCATGTGCTCGTCCTTCCGTGGTGCCCGGTCGTCGAGCGAGACCCCGCCGCTCGCGCGTCGCTCGCTCGACGACCGGAGTATCCCGGGCGGACGCTGCCGCGCCCGCCCGGGAGGCGGATCAGAAGAAGCCCATCGGGCCCTCGGCGTACGACACCAGGAGGTTCTTCGTCTGCTGGTAGTGGTCGAGCATCATCTTGTGGTTCTCCCGGCCGACGCCGGACTGCTTGTACCCGCCGAACGCGGCGTGCGCCGGGTACTGGTGGTACGTGTTCGTCCACACCCGGCCGGCCTCGATCGCCCGGCCGGCACGGTAGGCCGTGTCGCCGCTGCGGCTCCACACCCCGGCGCCGAGACCGTACAGGGTGTCGTTGGCGATCGAGATCGCGTCGGCGAAGTCGTCGAACGAGGTGACCGACAGCACAGGGCCGAAGATCTCCTCCTGGAAGATGCGCATGTCGTTCGTGCCCTCGAACACGGTCGGCTGCACGTAGAACCCGTCGCTCAGGTCGCCGCCGAGGTCGGCCCGCTCACCGCCCGCGAGCAGTCGCGCCCCGCCCTGCTTCCCGATGTCGATGTAGCTGAGGATCTTCTCCAGCTGGTCGTTCGACGCCTGCGCGCCGATCATCGTCGCCGGGTCGAGCGGGTTGCCCTGCACGACCTTCTTCACCCGCTCCAGCCCGTCGGCGAGGAAGCCGTCGTAGATCGAGCGCTGGATGAGCGCCCGCGACGGGCACGTGCACACCTCGCCCTGGTTCAGCGCGAACATCGTGAAGCCCTCGAGCGCCTTGTCGTAGAACGGGTCGGTCGTGGAGCGCGCGACGTCTTCGAAGAACACGTTCGGGCTCTTGCCTCCCAGTTCCAGCGTCACCGGGATGAGGTTCTGCGACGCGTACTGCATGATCAGCCGCCCGGTCGTGGTCTCGCCCGTGAACGCCACCTTGCGGATGCGCTTGTGCTGCGCGAGCGGCGCCCCGGCCTCGATGCCGAACCCGTTCACGATGTTCACGACGCCGGCCGGGATGAGGTCGCCGATCAGGTCGAACAGGAACAGGATCGAGGCGGGGGTCTGCTCGGCCGGCTTGATGACGATGCAGTTGCCCGCGGCGAGCGCCGGCGCCAGCTTCCACACGGCCATCAGGATCGGGAAGTTCCACGGGATGATCTGTCCGACCACGCCCAGCGGCTCGTGGAAGTGGTACGCGACGGTGTTCTCGTCGAGCTGGCTGATGCCGCCCTCCTGCGCCCGCAGGACCCCGGCGAAGTAGCGGAAGTGGTCGATCGCGAGGGGGATGTCGGCGGCGAGGGTCTCGCGCACGGGCTTGCCGTTCTCCCAGGTCTCGGCGACCGCGATGGCCTCCAGGTGCTGCTCCATCCGGTCGGCGATGCGGTTCAGCAGCACCGAGCGCTCGGCGGGGCTGGTCTTGCCCCAGGTGGCGAACGCCTTCCACGCCACGTCGACCGCGCGGTCGACGTCTTCGCTCGTGCCGCGGCCCACCTCGGTGAAGGGCTTGCCGTTGACCGGGCTGATGTTCTCGAAGTACTGGCCCTTCACGGGCTCGACGAACTCGCCGCCGATGTAGTGCCCGTAGCGGGGGCGATAGGTGGCCACGGCACCGGGCTGCCCCGGAGCGGCGTAGGCGAGGGACACGTCTTCTTCGACGATGGTCATGGGGTCTCCTTCGACGGGTGGGCCGCGGCCTCGATGCTCAGCGGCTGTCTCCGACGGTAGGCGGCTCCCCGTTGCAGCCCCGTGCGCAACGTTGCAGGAGGTTGCAGCCTCAGGGAAGAGCGGCGAGGAAGGCGCGGAACCGCTCGGCCATCGCCCCCGGCACCTCGGCGATCGTGAAGTGCCCGCCGTGCTCGAGCCGCTCGAACACGCGCAGGTCGCGGTAGTAGCCGCGGGCGAGCCCCTCGGGGTAGTCGTGCTCGTGGCGCTGGATGAACACCGCGGCGGGGACCGTGACCGGCGGCATCGGGGCCGGAGTGTCGGCGCCCTCGTAGTACGGCCGGAAGGAGCTCGCGATGCTCTGCGTGACCGAGTAGATCATCGCCTCGGTGAGGATGCGGTCGCGCGAGATCACGGCCTGCACGGCCGCCGGGTCGTCGCCGTCGGTGTCGGCCCACTCCGACAGCTTCTCGGCGATCCACGCGAGCAGCCCCGCCGGGGAGTCGTTGAGCGCCGCGGCCAGGGTGTCGGGCCGCGCCCACTGCACGTGCCCGTACGACCCGTTCGGTCCGTGCTCGGCGTCGAGCCGGGCGAAGAACGCCTGCACCTCCGGGTCGTCGCTGGCCGCCCGCTCCTCCGGCGTGCCGAAGTGCGCATGGGTCGCGACGATGCCCGCCACCTGCTCGGGGTATGACGCGGCGATCAGATCGCTCACGTTCGCCGAGACGTCTTCGCCGTAGGTGACGTAGGAGTCGTAGCCCAGCACCTCGGTCATCAGCCGGTGCATCGTGGCGGCGAAGCGCCGCTCGTCGGCCGGACCGTCGGCGTAGGGCTGCGAGAACGCGAAACCGGGCAGGCTGGCGACCACCACGTGGACGTCGTCGAGGAGCGCCGCGGCGTCGAGCTGCAGCGCGAACGTGTGCGGCCAGCCGTGCATGAGGAGCAGCGCCGGGGCGTCGGTCCGCTCGGAGCGCAGGTGCGCGAAGTGGACGTCGGTGCCGTCGACCTCGGCGAGGAACTGCGGGAAGCCGTTGAGCCACTCCTCCCGCGCCCGCCAGTCCCACTCCGCCCAGGAATGCACGAGCTCGCGCAGCCAGGCCGCGTTCATGCCGGAGCGCATGCGCCGGGGCGAGTCGTCGAGCAGCCGCGCGCGTCGAAGGCGGGCGCGCAGATCGTCGAGCACCTCGTCGGACACGTGCACGCGGAACGGACGGATCTCGGTCATGCCCGGACGCTACGCGGGGCCACCGACAGCGCGTTCGATGCGGGTGACCAGGCCCGCCCGCCGCGGCGAGCGCGCGGGCAGCATCTCCAGCGCGAGCCGCAGCACCTCCGCGTCTTCCCGCCCCTCGGGGATGTCCGCGTACGCGAGCAGCACGTCGAGACTCGCCTCCGACAGCATCGCCTCCCGGAGCGCCGCGCGCACGGTGTCGCGGAACTCCTCCACGCCCGGTGAGGTCGACTCGGGCAGCACGGCACCGCGGTAGGCGGTGAGCGCGACGCGGTGGGCGCCGCGGTCGAGCAGCGACAGCACGTCGTGGGCGTCGGTCTCGAGCGGCACGGGCAGCCGGTACGGGCGGGACTCGGGCACCAGGTCGGGAGCCGTGCGCTCCAGCACCTTCCGCAGCCGCACCATCTCCGGGCGCAGGGTGTCGGGCGACACGTCGGGCCCGTACACCAGCTCGCACAGCCGTTCGGCGGAGAGCCCCTGCCGGTGCACCGCGAGCATCAGGAGGATGGCGGCGTGCCGCGCGCTCAGCTCGATCACCGCCTCCTCGTGCGCGGACTCCGTCTCCAGCCGCGCGCGGTCGCGGCCGAGCACGTGCAGCCGCGCGCGGGCGGTCGCCGTCGCTCGGGGCTTCGGGGAGGGACGGCTGCGCGGGGATTCGGCGCGCCGCCGCAGCCGGGCCACCATCAGCTCGGACTCGACGGCACGGGCGGTCGCGTCAACGAGCAGCCGGGCCTGCGGGGTGACGACCTCGGCGCCGCCGGTGATGTCGATCACGCCGAGCACCCGCTGGGTCTCCGGGTCGCGCACGGGCGCCGCGCTGCACGACCACGGGTGCACGAGCCGGTTGTAGTGCTCGGCACCGCGGATCTGCACCGACTGCCCGAGGGCGAGCGCGGTGCCCGGTGCGCTGGTGCCCACGGCGGCCTCCGACCAGTTCGCCCCCGCCACGAAGCCCATGCCGTCGGTGAGGGAGCGCAGCTGCGCGTCGCCCTCGATCCACAGCAGCCGACCGGCCTGGTCGCCGACGGCGATCACGACCCCCGAGTCCTCCGAGGAGCCCGGCAGCAGCAGGGCGCGGATCAGGTCCATCGCGGAGGCGAGCGGATGCGCGAGGCGGTACTCCTCCAGCTCCTCGGCGTGCAGGTCGAGCGGCGGAAGCCCTTCCGGTCCGACGCGACCCCGCCATGACCGCTCCCATGACTCCCGGACGAGCGGGCGCACCTCCTGCAGGCGGCGGTCGTCGAGGTTCCCGGCGATCAGCTCCTCGTGCGCACGCTCGACGAGCAGGCGCGGGGCCTCGGGGAGAGACCCGTGGGTTCCCTGCCACGGTGCAGACACGCGATCTCCTTCGTCGAGAACGGGCGTGCCCTCAGTGTAGGAGCGTTGGACCTGCGGCGGAATATCGCCTCGCGCCCCCCGCGGGACTCCTCCCGCGCAGGGGCCCGAAGGCTCAGCGGAGCAGGCCTGCGACCAGGGCGTCGATCACGGCATCGGTCGAGGTGTCGGGGTCGATCGGGGTGGTGAGGCGGTCGAGCAGGAGGCCGTCGATCGCGTAGTGGAACAGGGCGATCTCCGCGCGTCCGCCGGGCAGGCCCGCCGCGGTGTTGAAGGCCACGTCGGCGTCGAAGCCCGCGCGCTGCCACGCGCCGAGCACGGCCGCGAGCTCGGGGCGCCGGGCGCTCTCCAGGCGCAGCTCGAACAGGGCGAGCGTCACGTCGCGGTCGCCGGTGAGCCGACGCACGATGTCGCGCACGTAGTCGGCGAACAGCGCGGGGCCGGGGGTGCCGGCGGCGCGACGCTCCAGATCCTCGGGGGTCGGAGCGAGCCGTTCCCCGATGCGGTCGACGAGTCCTTCGATCAGGGCCTCGCGGCTGCGGAAGTAGTTCGACGTGGTCCCGGTGGGCACCTGCGCCTCGACGTCGACGGCCCGGTGGGTGAGTCCGCGCGAGCCCTCGCGGGCCAGCACCGTCAGCCCGGCGTCGGCGATCACGCGGCGACGCGACTCGTTCTTGACCATGCCTCGACCCTAGCGCAATCACTACGGCTGTTGTAGTCTCAACCGCGACAGATGTAGTGATTGGAGAATCATGCGAGAACTCGTGTACTACGTGGCCGTCACGCTCGACGGCTTCATCGCCGGCCCGGGCGGAGAGTTCGACGCCTTCCTCGTCGAGGGCGACCACATGGACGGCATCAACGCCCGGTTCGCCGACACGATCCCCACGGTCGCCGCCGAGGCGCTGGGCATCGAGCAGCGCAACGACGTGTTCGACACCGTGCTGATGGGCTGGAACACCTATCAGGTGGGCGGCCTGCCGAGCCCGTACCGGCACCTGCGCCAGATCGTGTTCAGCCGCGCGCATACGGCCGAGGCCGAGAACCTGGAGGTGACCGCGGACGACCCGGTCGAGGTCGTTCGCCGGCTCAAGCAGGAGGACGGCGGTGCGATCTGGCTGTGCGGAGGCGGCGCCCTCGCGGCCACCCTCGCCGACGAGATCGACCGGCTCGTGCTCAAACGCCAGCCGCTCCTCTTCGGCTCGGGCATCCCCCTCTTCGGCGAGCGCCCGTATCGCCCCGAGCGGTTCGACGCCGTGGAGACGACCGCGTACGAGTCCGGCGTCGTGTTCTCGGAATTCGAGAGGCGCCGCGAGAACTGAGCGCTCGGCGGCCCGGAGGGCGGGTCCCATACCCCCTCCCGGCCGCCCTGGCAATGGCGTTCTCCGAATCCGTCCCGCTTCCTATCGTGAGGTCACACCCACGAGTCAGGAGAGACGCCATGAACGTCGAGACCCCCATCCCCACTGGCTCCCCGCAGCGCACGCAGACGCCTCCGTCCGCCGGTGCCGCTGAGCAGTCCTGCGAGCGGATCGACTTCGACAGATATGTCGTCGACCCCGCCTCGCCCGTGGGTTACATTGACGTCGTGCCGCCCCTCTACGTCTGCTACCTCGGTCACCCCTATGCGCGCGCCGTCGAGGTCGCGCAGGTCTACGAGTTCGACCACGCCGTCGGCATCGTCAGCGCCATGGCCGCCGGTTCGCGCCACCACACCCTCGCCGGATGAGCCGCGAGATCTGGCCCGGCGAGGCCTACCCGCTGGGCGCGACGTTCGACGGACAGGGCACCAACTTCGCCCTCTTCAGCGAGGGCGCGGAGAGCGTGGAGCTCTGCCTGTTCGACGACGACGGCACCGAGACCCGGGTGCCGCTCACCGAGGTCGACGCGTACGTGTGGCACGGCTACCTGCCCACCGTGCAGCCGGGGCAGCTGTACGGGTATCGCGTGCACGGCCCGCACGACCCCGCGCAGGGCCGGCGCTTCAACCCGAACAAGCTGCTGCTCGACCCCTACGCCAAGGCCGTCGCCGGCGACATCGACTGGGGGCAGTCGCTGTTCGGCTACGACTTCGGCGACCCCGACTCCCGCAACGACGACGACTCCGCCGCCGCGATGGTCAAGGGCGTCGTGATCAACCCGTTCTTCGAGTGGGCGGGCGACCGTCGCCTCAAGACCCCGTACGCCGAGACCGTGATCTACGAGGCGCACGTGAAGGGCCTCACCCAGCGTCACCCCGAGATCCCGGAGGAGCTGCGCGGCACCTACGCCGGCATCGCCCACCCCGCCGTCGTCGAGCACCTGCAGCGCCTCGGCGTCACCGCGCTGGAGCTCATGCCCGTGCACCAGTTCGTCAACGACTCGGTGCTGCAGGACAAGGGTCTGTCGAACTACTGGGGCTACAACACCCTCGGGTTCTTCGCCCCGCACAACGCCTATTCGGCGACCGGTCAGCACGGCCAGCAGGTGCAAGAGTTCCGCGCCATGGTGCGCACCCTGCACGAGGCCGGTATCGAGGTCATCCTCGACGTGGTCTACAACCACACCGCCGAGGGCAACCACCTCGGGCCCACCCTCTCGATGCGCGGGATCGACAACGAGGCGTACTACCGCCTGGAAGAGGACCGCCGCTACTACACCGACTACACCGGCACCGGGAACAGCCTCAACGCCGGCAACCCGCACGCCCTGCAGCTGCTCATGGACTCGCTGCGCTACTGGGTCACGGAGATGCACGTCGACGGGTTCCGCTTCGACCTCGCCTCCACGCTCGCCCGCGAGTTCTACGACGTCGACCGCCTCGCCGCGTTCTTCGAGCTCGTGCAGCAGGATCCGGTGGTGTCGCAGGTCAAGCTGATCGCCGAGCCGTGGGACGTGGGGCCCGGCGGCTATCAGGTGGGCAACTTCCCGCCGCAGTGGTCGGAGTGGAACGGCAAGTACCGCGACACCGTGCGCGACTTCTGGCGCGGCGAACCGCAGGCGCTGGGCGAGTTCGCGGCCCGCCTCACCGGCTCGGCCGACCTGTACGAGCACTCCGGACGGCGGCCGGTCGCGTCGATCAACTTCGTCACCGCGCACGACGGCTTCACGCTGCGCGACCTCGTGTCGTACAACGACAAGCACAACGAGGACAACGGCGAGGACAACAACGACGGCGAATCGCACAACCGCTCCGACAACAACGGCGTCGAGGGCCCGACCGACGACGTCGAGGTGAACCGGCGGCGAGCGCGCCAGCAGCGCAACTTCCTCGCCACTCTGCTGCTGTCGCAGGGCGTGCCGATGATCTCGCACGGCGACGAGCTGGGGCGCACGCAGCACGGCAACAACAACGGCTACGCGCAGGACAACGAGCTCACCTGGATCGACTGGGACGCCGCCGACCTGCCGCTCGTGGAGTTCACCGCCGCGGTCGCACGACTCCGGCGCGAGCACCCGACCTTCCGCCGCAGCCGCTTCTTCGACGGGCGACCGGCGAGCGCGGACGACGGCGAGCGGATCCCGGATGTCGTCTGGCTGCGGCCCGATGGCGGCCCGATGGCACCGGAGGACTGGGACTCGGGCTTCGGACGCTCGGTGGGGATGTTCCTCAACGGCCGCGGCATCCGCGAGAACGACCGCCGCGGCCGCCCGGTGGAGGACGTGAACTTCCTGGTGTACTTCAACAGCGGAGACGAACCCGTCGAGCTGGTGCTGCCCGACGAACGCCACGGCCGCGAGTGGTCGGTGGCCGTCGACACCGCCGGCGACATCGACGACACCCGTCCGCTCGATGCCAGCGCCGCGATCCCGCTGGAGGGCAAGGCCATGATCGTGCTGCGCGAGATCGACGGCGAACCCCTCGCGACCGACGACTCCGTGGACGCCTCGCTCCGCTCGCAGAGCGAGCAGGCCGACGCATGACCCGACGGCCACTGTCGACGTACCGCCTGCAGATCAGCCGGGACCTCCCGCTCGACGCGGCGGCCGAGCTCGCGCCGTACCTCGCCGACCTCGGGGCCTCGTGGGTGTACGTCTCGCCGCTGCTCGCGGCCGTGCACGGCTCCACCCACGGGTACGACGTGGTCGACCACTCCCGCGTGGACGCGGACCGCGGCGGCGAGGCCGGTCTCGAGCGCTTCGCCGCGGCCGCGCACGACGCGGGGCTGGGCGTGCTGGTCGACATCGTGCCCAACCACGTGGGCGTCGCGGTGCCGCGACAGAACCCGTGGTGGTGGGAGGTGCTGCGGCTCGGGCGGCAGACCAGGCGCGCGGCGGCCTTCGACATCGACTGGGCGGCCGGCGGCGGACGGATCCTGCTGCCGCTGCTCGGCTCCGCGCCCGACGAGGCCCGCGCGAACGGCGAACTCGTTGTCGACGCGACCCCGGCCGCCGACGCCCCCGACGGCGTGCTGCGCTACTTCGAGCACGAGCTGCCCCTCGCCCCCGGCACCGCCGCGCTCGCGGACGACCTGCCGCGGCTGCTCGCCGCCCAGCACTACGAGCTGCGGTACTGGGAGGACCAGAACACCGACCTCACCTACCGGCGCTTCTTCGCGGTGTCCGAGCTCGCCGGGGTGCGCGTGGAACTGCCGGACGTGTTCGCCGACTCGCACCGCGAGATCCTGCGCTGGCTGCGCGAGGGCCTCGCGGACGGGCTCCGCGTCGACCACCCGGACGGCCTGGTCGACCCGGGCGGCTACCTGGAGCAGCTGGCCGACGCGACCGGTCGCGCGTACACCCTCGTGGAGAAGATCCTGGAGCCGGGCGAGGCGCTGCCGGCCTGGTGGCGCACGGACGGCACCACGGGATACGACGCGCTGGCCGAGCTGGACCGGCTGTTCGTCGACCGCGACGGTGTGGCCGCACTCGACCGCCTGGACGCACGACTGCGCGCCGAGACGGGGCTTCCGCCCGCGCCGGCGTGGCCCGACCTGATCCACGACACGAAGCGGATGATCGCGGACACCCTGCTGGTCGCGGAGGTGCGGCGCCTGGTGCGCACCCTGCCGCGCGGCATCGTGCACGCCGACGACGCCCTCGCCGAGCTGGTCGCGTGCTTCCCGGTGTACCGCGCCTATCTGCCGGAGGGCAGCGAGCACCTGCGCGCGGCGTTCGCGGAGGCCCGGCGGCGGCGCCCCGACCTCGACGCGGCGTTCACCGAGCTCGAACCCCTGCTGAGGGACACGTCGCTGGAGGTCGCGCAGCGGTTCCCCCAGGTGACCGGCGCTGTCATGGCGAAGGGCGTGGAGGACACCGCGTTCTACCGGTACACGCGGCTGGGCACGCTCACGGAGGTCGGGGCCGACCCGTCGATCCCCGCGGTCACGGTCGAGGAGTTCCACGAGGCGCAGCGGGCCCGGCTCGCCGCCTGGCCGTACTCGATGACCACGCTCTCCACGCACGACACCAAGCGCTCGGAAGACGTCCGGGCGCGGCTCGCGGTGCTGTCCGAGATCCCGGAGCGATGGGCCGAGGTGCTGGAGGAGCTGCGCGCCGTGGCGACCACGGGCCACGGTCCGCTCGACGCCCTGCTGTGGCAGGCCGCGGTCGGCGCCTGGCCGATCCCGTCCGAGCGCCTGCTGGCGTACGCCACCAAGGCCGCGCGCGAGGCGGCGGAGCGCACCACCTGGCAGCGCCCCGACGCCGCGTTCGAGGAGGGTCTCGCGGCCGTCGCCCAGGCCGTCGAGGGCGACGCCGCCCCGATCCTCGACCGCTTCGTCGCGGAGATCGCGGGCCACGGCCGCTCGAACTCGCTCGCCGCCAAGCTGCTGCAGCTCACCGGCCCCGGCGTGCCCGACGTGTATCAGGGCTCCGAGCTGTGGGACCTGTCGCTGGTCGACCCCGACAACCGTCGTCCGGTCGACTTCGCGCTGCGGGCGCGGATGCTGAGGGAGCTGGATGCCGAGGTCGCCCGCGGCATCCTCCCGCCGATCGACGACTCCGGCGCCGCGAAGCTCCTGGTCACCTCCCGGGCGCTGCGCCTGCGCCGCGACAACCCGGAGCTGTTCCGCTTCTACCGCCCGGCCGTGGTCGAGGGGGCGGCCGCCGAGCATGCCGTCGCGGTGCACCGCGGCGGGGCGACCGCGATCGCGACGCGGTTGCCCGTGGGCCTCGCGCGGCGCGGCGGCTGGGGCGACACCGTGATGATGCGGCCGGACATCCCCGGGACCGACCTGCTGACGGGGCGCCGCATCGCCCCGGGCCCCGTGCGGCTGGCCGAGCTGCTGGACACGTATCCCGTGGCGCTCATCGAGCTCGCGCGGTGAGGGGAGCACGGTCGTGATGGAGGTGTGGGCTCCGCGGGCACGGCGGATGCTGCTGCGGCGGCTCGCGGCCGACGGCACCGCGACCGACACGGAGCTCACGGCTGCGGCCGACGGCTGGTGGCGGGGCGACGGCATCCTGGCGGACGGCGAGCGCTACGGCTTCCTGATCGACGACGACGAGCACCTGCGCCCCGACCCCCGGTCGCGGCGGCAGCCGGACGGCGTGCACGAGGCCTCGGCCGCGTTCGACCCCGCCGCGTTCGCGTGGACCGACAGCGACTGGACCGGGAGGCAGCTCGCGGGCGGGCTGATCTACGAGCTGCACCTGGGCACGTTCACACCCGAGGGCACGCTCGACGCGGCGGTCGCCCGGCTGGACCATCTGGTGGAGCTCGGCGTGACCCACGTCGAGCTGCTGCCCGTGAACGCCGTCAACGGGCGGTGGAACTGGGGCTACGACGGCGTGCTCTGGTTCGCGGTGCACGAGGAGTACGGCGGCCCGGCGGCGTATCAGCGCTTCGTGGACGCGGCGCACGCCCGGGGCCTCGCCGTGGTGCAGGACGTCGTGTACAACCACCTCGGCCCGAGCGGCAACTACCTGCCCCTGTTCGGTCCGTACCTGCGCGAGGGCGACAGCACCACGTGGGGCGACTCGGTCGACCTCGACGAGCCGGCCGTGCGGGCGTACATCATCGACAACGCCCTGATGTGGCTGCGCGACTTCCACGTCGACGGCCTGCGGCTCGACGCCGTGCACGCCCTGCACGACACCCGGCCCGTGCATCTGCTGCGCGAGCTGTCGGCGCGGGTCGATGCGCTGTCGGCGCAGCAGAACCGGCCGCTCACGCTGATCGCCGAGTCCGACCTCAATGACCCGACGCTGATCCTGCCGCGCGAGGCCGGAGGGTACGGGCTCACGGCGCAGTGGTCGGACGACTGGCACCACGCGGTGCACGTCGCGCTCACCGGCGAGACCACGGGCTACTACGAGGACTTCGCATCGCCGGAGGCCGTGGCGAAGGTCACCGACCGGGGCTTCTTCCACGACGGCACGTTCTCCACGTTCCGCGACCGCCCGCACGGAGCACCGATCCCGCCCGAGGTCCCGTCGTGGCGGCTGGTGACCTTCGCGCAGGATCACGACCAGGTCGGGAACAGGGCGGCGGGCGACCGGCTCTCCGCCACGCTCTCGCCCGATCGCCTCGCGGTCGCCGCGGTGCTCACGCTCACGGCCCCGGGCACGCCCATGCTTTTCATGGGCGAGGAGTGGGGGGCGACAACGCCCTGGCAGTTCTTCACGTCGCACCCGGAGCCGGAGCTGGGCCGCGCGGTCGCGGAGGGCCGCACGGCCGAGTTCGCGCGCATGGGGTGGGATCCGGCGGCGGTGCCCGACCCGCAGGACCCCGGCACCTTCGCCCGCTCGCACCTGGACTGGGCGGAGGTCGAGCGACCGGAGCACGCGCGACTGCTGCGCCTGTACCGCGACCTCGCGCGACTGCGCCGGGAGCGGCCGGAGCTGACGGAGCCCGACACGACGCACGCGAGGGTCGAGGTGCGTGCCACCGACGGCCGCCCGGAGCATCGCGTGTACCGCATCGACCGGGGGGCGCTGTCGGTGCTGGTGAACCTCTCCCCCGCCCGGGCGGTCTTCGCGGTCGCGGACGAGGCGGTGGAGCTCGTGTCGACCGGAGCCCACACGCGCGCGGACGGCCTGCTCACGCTGCCGCCGGACAGCGCCGCGGTCGTGGGTCCGCCGCTGCACTGAGCCCCGCACGGGGAGGGGGCGGTCAGCCGCGGGCGGCCCACCATTCGCGCAGGCGCTGCTCGGCGACCTCCGGCCCGAGCACGCCCTCGTCGAGGCGCAGGTCGAGCAGGAACTTGTACGCCTCGCCCACCTCGCGGCCCGGGCGGATGCCCAGCACCTGCTGGATGCGGTTGCCGTCGAGCTCCGGGCGGATCGCGTCGAGCTCCTCCTGCTCGCGCAGCGCCGAGATGCGCGACTCGATGTCGTCGTAGGCCGCGGAGAGCCGGGCGGCCTTGCGCTTGTTGCGCGTGGTCACGTCGGCCCTGGTGAGGATGTGGAGGCGCTCCAGCAGGTCGCCCGCGTCGCGCACGTACCGGCGCACGGCCGCGTCCGTCCAGGTGCCCTCCGCGTAGCCGAAGAACCGCAGGTGCAGCTCGATCAGGGCGGCGACGGCGTCGGTCGTGGCGGTGTCGAAGCGCAGGGCCTGCAGGCGCTTGCGGGCCATGCGCGCGCCGACCACGTCGTGGTGGTGGAAGGTCACGGCCCCGCCCGGTTCGAGCTTGCGGGTGCGCGGCTTGCCGATGTCGTGCAGGAGGGCGGCGATGCGCAGCGGCACGTCGGGCGCGGCGCCGGGGTGCCGGGAGTGCTCCAGCGCGATCGCCTGGCGCAGCACCGTGAGCGAGTGCTCGTACACGTCCTTGTGGTGGTGGTGCTCGTCGACCTCGAGGCGCAGCTCGCTGACCTCGGGCAGGAACTCCTCGATGAGGCCGGTGTCGACCAGCACGCGGATGCCGCGCACCGGGTCGTCGGTCTGCATCAGCCGCACGAGCTCGGACTGGATGCGCTCGGGGCTGACGATCGCCAGGGTCTCGCGGAGCTCGGTGATCGCGGCGGCGGTGTCGTCGTCGACGCGGAAGCCGAGCTGGGCGCTGAAGCGGGCGGCCCGCAGCATGCGCAACGGGTCGTCGCCGAACGACACCCGCGGGTCGGCGGGCGTGCGGAGGACCCCGGCCACCAGATCCTCCACGCCTCCGGTCGGGTCGATCAGCTTCACCGCCGGCACCTGGAGGGCCATCGCGTTCACGGTGAAGTCGCGCCGCACGAGGTCGCCGTCGATCGTGTCGCCGAACTCGACCGTGGGCTTGCGGGTGACCCCGTCGTAGCTGTCGGCGCGGTACGTCGTGATCTCGACCTGCTCGCCCCGCACGCGCGCGCCGATCGTTCCGAACGCGCGACCGATGTCCCAGTGCGCCGAGGCCACGGGCTTCACGATCGCGAGGATCTGGTCGGGCGAGGCGTTCGTGGTGAAGTCGAGGTCGTGCGTCTCCCGACCGAGCAGGGCGTCGCGCACCGGTCCGCCCACGACGGCGAGCTCGAACCCGGCCTCGGCGAACGCCTGCGCGAGGGTGCGGACGACGGGATTCTCGGCGAGCGCGCCGAGACGGGCGAGGCCGTCGGCCATGTTGAGCATGGGTTCCAGCGTACCGGGGCGCCCGCGTTCACCTCCCCGTCGTCTCGGCGTCAGGTGACGGTCATCCGGCTTCGATGGGCTGGACGGGCCCCGTGCGGCTGAGCACGGAACCCCACCCACGAAGGACTGACATGACCTCCCCCACCCCTGCGGTGCGGTGGCGGCGTCGCGGACTCACGTCCGTCGCGCTGCTCGCCGTGCTCGGCGGCGCCGTCGTCGCTCCCGCGGCCCTCGCCGCACCCGACCCCGAGGTGCCCACCGGCTCGCTCATCACCGGCGACACCGCCTGGCACTATCTCGACGACGGCACCGACCCGTCGCCCGCCCCGGCCGCCCTGCGCGACTGGACCCTGCCCGCCTTCGACGACAGCGCCTGGAAGACCGCTCCGGGCAGCTTCGGCGCGAAGAACGGCAAGCTCGGCGCTGTCGGGCCGCAGACGCCGAAGACGCTCCTGAACCACTACCTCGACGGGGTGAAGGCGCCTACGGTCCCGACGTACTTCTTCCGCACCACGTTCGAGCTCGAGGCCGGCGTCGCCGAGCAGGTCGCAGCCCTGCAGAGCACCGTCACCTACGACGACGCGCTCGTCGTGTGGATCAACGGCACGGAGGTCGCGCGCTACGTCGACGGCCGCATCACCGACACCACCAACGTCGAGTACGCGGGCGACTCCAACGGCGACCCGCTCACCAGCACGTTCAGCGCCGAGGGCGCACTGCTGCACGACGGCACCAACACCATCGCGGTGTCGCTGTTCCAGGACCGCGCCACCAGCTCCGACATCTACTTCGACATGTCGTCGCTCACGCTCGTCCCCGCGTCCGACCCCGGCACCCCGGTGATCGCCCCGCCCACGCGCGTGATCCTCACCCCGACCGAGCGGCCCGAGGTGTCGCAGTCGTTCTCGTGGCTCGCGGGCGACGCCTCGCACACGGTCGGACAGGTCGAGATCGGCGCGGCGGCCGGCGGTGAGACGCGCGTCGTCGACGCGTACGACGCGGGGGTCGTGAACGGCAACCCGAACAAGCACTTCTCGGCCACCGTGACCGGACTCACCCCGGCGACGGAGTACCGCTACCGCGTGGGTCTCCCCGGCAGCTGGAGCGACTGGTTCACCTTCCGCACGGCCGACCCGAACGCCACCGACTTCCAGTTCCTGTACTACGGCGACGCCCAGATCGGTCTGGACACCACGTGGCCGAGCGTCGTGAAGCAGGCCGAGGCGAACGCACCGCGCTCCATCGGCTCCGTGCACGCGGGCGACCTGATCAACACGTCGAGCAACGAGAACGAGTGGCTCAACTGGTTCAGGGGCATGGAGGACTCGGCCGTCCGCACCAACGTGATGGCGGCCCCCGGCAACCACGAGTACTCCGGCGACAAGCTGCTCACGGCGTGGAAGGCCGCCTTCGAGTACCCGCACAACAACCCCTCGATGAGCTCGATCGGCGCCCTGGCCGACCTCGCGAAGGGCGACTCCCCCGTGGCGCAGCAGTACCGCGCGTTCTTCGAGCACTGGAGCGCGTTCGCCGCGGAGACCGCGTACTACACCGACTACCAGGGCGTGCGCTTCATCACGCTGAACGCGACGCGCGACACGACCTTCCTCACCCCGGCCGGCCTCCCGTCGTGCTCGGGCGCGGACTGCCCGTCGTCGCAGATCGGCACGCTGTGGACGCGGTTCCAGGCGGCGTGGCTCGACCTGCTGCTGCAGAACAGCCCCTCGAAGTGGAACGTCGTGACCTTCCACCAGCCGGTGTTCTCGGCGTCGGCCGGCCGTGACGAGCCGGTGCTGCGTGCCGAGTGGCTGCCCGTGTTCCAGCGCAACGACATCGACCTGGTGCTGATGGGCCACGACCACACGTACGCCCGCGGTTACGTGAACACCGACGCGACCGACACCCCCGGCCTCACCACGGGACCCGTGTACGTGGTGTCGAACTCGGGCGCGAAGCACTACGACCTGGAGACGCCGGAGAAGAACGTCTGGACCAACAACGGCGCCACCCAGGTGCTGCGCGGCGAGGGCGTGACCACGTACCAGGTGATCGACGTGTCGAAGAACCAGCTCGTGTACCGGTCGTACCTGGCGGAGAAGACGGCGTCCGCGTCGACCGACCTGCCCGTGGGAGCCGTGTACGACACGTTCACGGTGACGAAGTCCGACGCGGGCGAGAAGTGGGTGACCGAGGCCGGGGTCACTCCCCCGGTGACCGAGGAGCCGGAGCCCGAGCAGCCCGCGTCCGTCGAGCTGGGCGCGACCACGGTCGCGGCCGGCGGCACGGTCACGGTCTCGGGCAGCGGCTTCGCGGCGGGTGCCGAGCTGCAGTTGGAGCTCCGCAGCGACCCGGTGTCGCTGGGCACGGTGACGGCCGCGGCCGACGGGTCGTTCTCCCGCACCGTCACGATCCCCGCGGCCACCCCGGCCGGTGCGCACACGCTCGCCGTGATCCTGCCGGACGGCACCGAGGTCACGGCCGCGATCACCGTGACCGCGGCCGCGGGCGGCGGGGCGACCACTCCGGGCCAGGGCGGCTCGGGCGGCGCGAGCGACGGCGATCTCGCGACGACCGGTGCCGACAGCGTGCCGTACATCGTCGCCGCGGTCGTGCTGCTCGCCGCGGGCCTCGGCCTGTTCGCGCTGCGCCGCCGTCGTGCGCTGGCGACGGAGGCCTCGACGGTGGAGTCCGCCGAGGCGGAGTAGTCGCCCGCGTGACCGAGGGCGCCGCCGGGGCTTCGGCTCCGGCGGCGCCTTCGCGCGTCGTGGTCCTGGGATAACCTTCACGTGCCCGAACCCGCGAAGGAGAACCCGTGCCCGCGAACGATGTGATGGCCGACGAGACCGACCGGATCGTGGCCGCGGCCCTGCAGGTGAACGGGCGGGCGTCGTGGGGTGAGATCGCGCGCGCCATCGACCTGCCGGAGCGCACGGTCGCCCGCCGTGGACAGCGTCTGCTCGATCGCGGCCTCGTGCGCGTCTCCACCTACGTCGACCCGGCGAGGGTGCTGCACGCCCGGGCCGTGCTGTTCCGCATCACGACCGAGCCGCACGCGCTGTGGCACGTCGCCCGCACGCTCGCGCGGCGCACCGACGCCTCCTCGGTGTCGGTCCTGGAGGGCAGCAGCGACATCGCGGGCATGCTGCTCCCCCACGACGACGCGTCGATCCGCGAGCTGCTGTTCACCGATTTCCCGGAGGTCGACGGCATCGCGTCGATCAACGTCACCACGGTGCTGAAGTTCTTCCGCTCGGGGCACGACTGGCGGGTGGGCGTGCTGACCGACGAGCAGGTGCGCATGCTCGACGAGTCGTCGGGCTCGGAGGTCGATCCGGCCGATGCGCTGAGCGCCGACGAGGAGGCGCTGATCCGGCTGCTGCTGAAGGACGGGCGGATGCCGGTGGCGCAGCTCGCCCGCGCCCTGGGCCTCAACGTGACCACGACCCGGCGCCGCATGGAGTCGCTGAACCGGCGCGGCCTGATGCATCCGCGCACCGAGATCGTGCCGAGCCTGTTCGGGCTGGGCCTGGAGGCTCTCGTGTGGCTGCGCGTGCCGATGGACCGGCTGGAGAAGGTGGGCACGGCTCTGGCCGCGGCTCCGGAGGTGAAGTTCATCGTGGCGACGACGGGCACCTCGCAGCTGCTCATGAACGTGCTGGTGACCGATGCCGACGCGTTCTACGACTTCCTCACGGGACCGGCGGTCGCGGGGCACGACGGGCTCGAGGTCGTGGAGTCGCTCGTCGTGATCACCCCGGTGCTTCGCGGCTCGCTGATCGTCGACGAGGCGCCCGAGGCGCTGGCGCAGGACATGCCGACGGGAGCCATCCGGCTATAGGCCGATTCTGTTACGGGAGTGTAAAGAAATGGCGAGATCGTTCGCTATAGCTTGACCTAGTGGCGAAATAGGGCGAGTATCCTCTCCAGGGCCATCACCCCTGGAGAGGACGATCGTGTTCACGGCTACTGGAGACGACTGGGCGGACCGCGCGGCGACGCTCACCCTGCGCACCCGCATGTTCATCGACGGCGCGTGGGAGGACGGCACCGCCGAGCCGCTCGCCCCGGTCAGCCCGCGTGACGGTCGCGCCCTGCCGCCCATCGCCGCCGCCTCGGACGCCGACGTCGACCGCGCCGTCCGCTCGGCCCGCGCCGCGTTCGACTCCGGCGTCTGGTCGCGCATCGCCCCCCGCGAGCGCGGGCAGCGCCTGATCGCGTTCGCGCAGCTCATCCACGACAACGCCGAAGAGCTCGCCCTCACCATCTCGCTGGAGATGGGCAAGCCCGTGCGCGAGGCCCTGCAGACCGAGCTGCGCGCCGTGGTGAACTGCTTCCGCTGGTACGGCGAGGCCGTCGACAAGGTGCTCGACGAGCTGCCCGTCACCGCGCCGGGCAGCCTCGCCCTCGTCACCCGCGAACCCGCCGGTGTGATCGCCGCCGTCGTACCGTGGAACTTCCCGCTCACGATGACCGCGTGGAAGCTCGCCCCCGCGCTCGCGGTCGGCAACAGCGTGGTGCTCAAGCCCGCCGAGCACACCACCTTCTCCGCGCTCCGCCTCGCCGAGCTCGCGCACGAGGCGGGCATCCCCGCCGGCGTGCTCAACGTCACCCCCGGTGCCGGGCACATCGCCGGCCGGGCCCTCGGCGAGCACCACGACGTCGACGTCGTCACCTTCACCGGCTCCCCCGAGGTCGGCCGCCGGTTCCTCGGCTACGCCGCCGCCTCCAACGGCAAGCGGGTGTGGCCCGAGCTGGGTGGCAAGACCGCGAGCCTCGTGCTCCCCGACGCCGACCTGGAGCGCGCCGTGCGGGCGACCGCCGACGGCTGCTTCTACAACCAGGGCCAGATGTGCACGGCCTCGTCGCGGCTGCTCGTGCCGCGGGCGCAGCGTGACCGCGCCCTGGAGATCGCCGCCGACGTGGCCCGCACCACGCTCCCGGCCGACCCGTTCGACGTGGGCACCTCGATGGGCGCGATCGTCAGCGAGAAGCAGCTCTCCGGCATCGCCGGCTTCGTGGAGCGGGCACAGGCCGAGGGCGGCGAGCTGGCGGCCGGCAGCCCCGAGCGCTTCGCCGCGGTCGACGGCGGCAGCTACTTCGCCCCCGTCGTGCTCGGGGTCACCCCGCAGCACGAGGTCGCACAGCGCGAGGTGTTCGGCCCGGTGCTCTCGGTCATCGCGTATGACGACGTGGAGGAGGCCCTGGCCATCGCCAACGGCACCGAGTACGGGCTCGCCGCCGCGCTGTGGAGCACCGACCTCAACGCCGTGCACACCCTCTCGCGGCGCCTGCGCGCCGGGGTTGTGTGGGTCAACTGCTTCGAGGAGGGCGACATGACCATCCCGTTCGGGGGCGTCAAGGGCTCCGGCTTCGGGCGCGACAAGAGCCTGCACGCGATGGAGAAGTTCACCGACCTCAAGACCACCTGGATCGAGCTGTCGTGACCCGCCCGCTCATCGGCATCACCACGTGGCGCCGCCTCATCGACACCGACCTCGGCACGGGTCGCCCGGCCCACACGCTCGGTGCCGAGTACGCCGCGCCGGTCGAGGCGGCCGGCGGCGCCGTCGTCCTGCTGCCGCCCACCGGCGGGGTGGACGAGGTGCTCGACCGTCTCGACGGGCTGGTGCTCTCCGGCGGGGAAGACGTGCACCCCTCCCGCTACGGTGGCGCCCCGCAGGACGGCAAGACGTACGACTCCGCCCGCGACGGCTACGAGATCGCCCTGGCCCTCGGTGCCCGCGACCGCGGCCTCCCCGTGCTCGCGATCTGCCGCGGCCTGCAGGTGAGCACCGTCGCCTTCGGCGGCTCGCTGATCGTCGACATCCCCGCCACCGAGCATCACCATCCCGTGCGCGGCGCCGACGAGCAGCTCTCGGCACGGCACCCCGTCGTGTTCGCCGAGGACAGCCGCCTCGCCGCCCTGTACGGCACGACCGAGCGGATCGTGAACACCATCCACCACCAGTCCGTCGATCGGTCCGCGCCCGGCCTGCGGCCCGTGGCCTGGGCGCCCGACGGCATCGTCGAGGCCGTCGAGACCGACGGCGACTGGCCCTTCTGGGCGGTGCAGTGGCACCCCGAGAAGAGGATCGACCCCGATGAGGCCGCCGAGGAGCGCCCGCTGTTCGCGGCGTTCGTCGAGGCCGCCCGTGAACGAGCGGCGGAATCCTCCGCCGCGAAGAAAGGAACCCGATGACCAAGCAGATCTTCCTCGAGTACGAGAACGGCGTCCGCGCCGTCGCCACGCTGTTCGAGGACCTCGCCCCCCGCACGTGCGAGGCGATGTGGGGCGCGCTGGAGAAGCCGGTCACCATGCAGACCATGCACGCGATGTACGCCGGGCCCGAGGTCATGATGGGACTGCCCGAGGAGGCGCAGAACTTCGACCCGGAGGCCGTGCCCGCCGAGAACCAGCAGGTCGTGCCCGCACCCGGTGATCTGCAGTGGTACTGGCAGCGCCCGATGCAGATGGGCGGGCTGCCGTTCGAGTGGTATGAGATCGGCGTCTTCTACGATCGTGGTGCCCGTATTCTCGGCCCGCTCGGATGGACACCCGTCAACATCTGGGCCGGCATCACCGAAGGACTCGCGGAGTTCGCTCAGGAGAGCGCCGCGATCCGCATCGACGGAGCGAAGCAGCTCACCCTCGGACGCCTCTAGGCGTCACCCCTCCCCCCGTGCTGGACCCATCCCGAAGGAGCAGTGCATGAACACCCGCAGAATCCTCACCGCCGGAGCGCTCGTCGCCACCGGCGCCCTCGTCCTCGCCGGCTGTGCCGCCGGTGACGACGAGTCCTCCGCGTCCGGCGGCGAGAAGGAGTTCGCCGGCGAGACCCTGGTCGTCACGTCGTTCGGCGGCGACTGGGAGAAGGCCTTCATCGAGGCCGTCGTCGACCCGTTCGAGGAGGAGACGGGCGCGAAGGTCGAGCTGATCACCCTGTACAGCGCCGACGCGCTCGCGCAGGTCACCGCCCAGAAGGCGAGCCCGCAGATCGACGTCGTGCACTTCTCCGGCGGCCAGGAGTTCACCGCCGCCGAGCAGGGCCTCATCGCGCCGATCGCCGCCGACGACCTGTCGGAGTCCGGCGACCTGATCGACATCGCGACCGCCGGTCTCGAGCGCGGCGAGGGCCCCGTCATCCAGCTCGCCCCGATCGGCCTGGTCTACAACACCGAGGCGGACGCTCCGGCGCCCACCTCGTGGGAGGACCTGTTCGACGACGCGTACGCCGGTCACATCGCGCTGACCGACTTCTCGAACACGTACGGCGTGCTGTCGATGCTGCGGGTGGCCGACACCCTCGGCGGCGGCATCGACGACCCGTCCGAGGCGATCTCGGAGCTCGGGGCCCTGGCCTCGTCGGGCGACGCGATCGTGGTGCCGACCTCGCCCGACCTGCAGACCGCGTTCGCCCAGCGCGACACCTGGCTCGCCCCGTACGCGATGGACTACGCGGGCACGCTGCAGGACGCGGGTCTTCCGGTGGAGTTCATCGTGCCCGAGGAGGGTGCGACGGCGTCGCTCATCACCGCGAACGTGGTCGAGGGTCGCGACAACCCCGACCTGGCGAAGCTGTTCATCGACTTCGAGCTGCGCCCGGAGGCGCAGGCCGTCTTCGCGGAGAACATGCGCTACTCCCCGGTCAACACCAAGGCCGAGCTGTCGGACGAGGCGGCCGAGTCCGTGCTGACCGGCGACGAGCTCGACGACGTCGTCGTCTACGCGCCCGGCGACATCGCCGCGTCGCGTCAGGCGTGGACCGATGAGTGGAATGCGCTGATCACCAAATGAGCGTCCGAACCCGTAGGGAGCCCTGGCTCCTGCTCCTGCCGGCGATCGTGCTGCTCGCGCTCGCCTTCCTCACCCCGGTGGCCGGCATGCTTCTCATGAGCGTGCAATCGCCGGCAGGCGGGTTCACCCTCGACAACTTCACCCGCTTGTTCGCGAGCGAGTATCACCTCCAGGCGGCGCTGCGTTCGCTCCGCCTGGGGGTGATCCAGACGGTGATCACGCTGGTCATCGCCATCCCGCTGTCGTACATCATGGCCAGGGCCGGCTCGAAGGTGCGCTCGTTCCTGCTGATCGTGGTCATCCTGCCGCTGATGACCAGCGTCGTGGTGCGCACGTTCGGCTGGGTGGTGCTGATGGGTCCGTCGGGCCTGATGATGCAGATCCCCGGCGCGGAGCTCCTCGTCGGCGGCACCCAGGGCTTCCTCGGCACCGAGACGGGCGTGGTGATCGCGATGGTGCAGGTTCTCCTGCCGTTCGCGGTGCTCAGCATCCTCGGCGTGATCTCCGGCATCAGGCCGCAGCTGGAAGAGGCGTCGCGCACGCTCGGCGCCGGCTTCTGGCGCACGCTGCGCCACGTGGTGCTGCCGCTGTCGGTGCCGGGCATCGTCGCGGGTGCCTCGCTGGTGTTCGTGCTGTCGGTGAGCTCGTTCATCACCCCCCGCTTCATCGGCGGCTCGCAGATCCCCGTGTTCGCGCAGACCATCTACGTCGACGCGACCACCAACCTCGACTGGGCGTTCGCGGCGGCGCAGGCCGTGCTGCTGTTCGCGGGCGTCATGCTCGTGCTCGCGGCCACGTCCCGGCTCGGGAAGCAGAAGGTGTGACCATGGTCCGTTCCGTTCCGATCCTCGGCCGGATCCTCGCGATCCTCCTCGGCGTCGTCGTGACGCTGTACATGCTCGTGCCGCTGCTCGTCGTCGCCGGCGCCTCGGTGGGCGAGAACCGCTTCCTCACGTTCCCCGGTCAGGGCTTCACGCTCGACTGGTACGTGGAGGCGCTCACCTCCGACACCTACCTGGAGCCGTTCCGCCTGAGCCTCGTGGTGGGTGTGACGGTCGCGATCGTCGCCGCGGCGATCGGCACGGCGGCCGCGCTGGCGCTCACCCGCTTCCGCGTCCCCGGCGGGGCCGCGATCCAGGCGCTGCTGATGTCGCCGCTGACGATCCCCACGATCATCCTCGCCATCGGTGCGCTGTCGATCGCGTCCCTGACGATCGGCTCGCCGAACGTCGGCGTGCTGATCGCGATCCACGTGGTCATCGCCATCCCGTACGTGATGCGCACCGTGACCGGGGTGATGACGCGCGCCGACCACTTCACCGAGGAGGCCGCGCGCACCCTCGGCGCCAGCACCTGGAACCGCTACCGGCTCGTCGTGCTCCCCATCGCCCGCCCCGGCATCGCGGCCGGCGCGTTCTTCGCCTTCAACATCTCGTTCGACGATGCGGTCATCGCCCTCTTCCTGCGCACCCCGCAGCTGGAGACGCTGCCCATCGCCATCTACGGCCAGCTGGAGTTCAGCACGTCGCCCACCGTGGCGGCCGTCTCGACCCTCATGGTCCTGCTCACCGTCGTCCTCATGATCGTCCTCGAACGCATCATCGGCCTGGGAAGGTTGTTCGTCTGATGACAACGCTCACCATCACCTCACTCACCAAGGACTTCAAGGGGACGAAGGTGCTCAAGGGCATCGACCTCTCGATGCGGTCCGGCGAGTTCGTCTCGCTGCTCGGTCCGTCGGGCTGCGGCAAGACCACGCTGCTCCGCTGCATCGCCGGGCTCGAGTCGCCCAGCAGCGGCACGATCGAGATCGCGGGACAGGACGTCACGAAGCTGCCGCCCGAGAAGCGGCACCTCGGCATGATGTTCCAGAGCTATGCGCTGTTCCCGCACATGAGCGTGGTCGAGAACGTGCGCTTCGGGCTGCGGATGGCCGGCGACAAGCCCAAGGCCGAGCAGAAGGAGCTCGCGGTGCGGGCGCTGGAGCGCGTGCAGATGGGTCACCTCGCCGACCGCATGCCCGCCCAGCTGTCCGGCGGCCAGCAGCAGCGCGTGGCCCTCGCCCGAGCGATCGCGTTCGAGCCGCGGGTGCTGCTGCTCGACGAGCCCCTGTCGAACCTCGACGCGCGACTGCGGGAAGACATGCAGGTGGAGCTGAAGGAGCTGCACCGCACCCTCGGCCTCACCACGGTGTTCGTCACGCACGACCAGGAGGAGGCCATGAGCCTGTCCGACCGGATCGTGCTGATGAACGGCGGCGTGATCGAGCAGGAAGGTGCGCCCGCCGAACTGTACGGCTCCCCGCGCACCCCGTTCGCGGCGGACTTCATCGGGGCGGCGAACCTGCTCCCCGCGACCCGCTCCGGTGTGACCGCGACGGTCGACGGCACGGGCGTGCAGGTGCCGCTGACGGGTGCGGGCGCCGACGGCTCGGGCGAGGTGGTGCTGCGTCAGGAAGACCTGCACCTGGCGCCGGCGGTCGGCGCGGACGCCCCGGTGGCGGTCGAGGTCGTGGCGCACGTGTACCGCGGTGCCGACGTGGTCTACATCGTCGAGTTCGCCGGGAAGCGGCTGCGCGTCGTCCGCCCCCGCCACGAGCAGCCGATCCCCGAGGGCCCCGCCGGCCTCGGCTGGCGCGACGGCGCCGTGCTCTGGATCCCCGCCGCCTGACTCGCCCTCAACCATTCACAACTCCGGAGTTCTCGGGCGACACGTCGTCTCCTGCGCTGCGATCCGGCCATGGGGCTCGATTTCTCCGGAGTTGTGAACAGCGCCCAACCCCTGCGGAGCCGCCCCGCCCGGTCATAGGATCGGCGCATGGCCGACGAAGACTCCCCCTCCCCGTCTCCCGCCCCCCGCGACACGTCCCGCCGCGGGTTCTTCAAGGTGGGGGGTGCCGCACTCGCGGGGGCCGTCATCGGCGGGGCCGGAGGCGCGGCGATCGGCGCGTCCGTGGCGGGGAACAACCCGCGCGACGGCTTCGCGACCGGCGATGATCCGTTCGCCGCCCTCACGCCGCGGAAGGAGCCGGGCTTCGACCACGTGGTCGTGGTGATGGGCGAGAACCGCTCGTTCGACAACCTGCTCGGGTACCTCTACACGAAGGACAACCTGCCGAAGGGCGAGACGTTCGAGGGTCTCGCGTTCGGCTCGCACAGCAACACGGCCGCCGACGGCACCGTGGTCGATGCGCACGTCTACCAGGGCGACACCGACCGGATCATGAGCCTGCCCGACCCCGACCCGGGCGAGGAGTACCCGCACGTCAACACCCAGATCTTCGGCACGGTCGACCCGAAGACCAACGCCGACCTGTTCGTCGACCAGATGTCCGCGCCGTTCAACGCTCCGACGCACGGTGAGAAGGCGACGATGTCGGGCTTCCTCGAGGACTACATCATCAACTTCCGGCGGCTCCGCGGCGGCACGGAGCCGAGCGTCGACGAGGCCCGGCACATCATGGGCTCGTTCTCGCCCGAGATGCTGCCGGTGCTGTCGACCCTGGCGTCGGAGTTCGCCGTGTTCGACCACTGGTACGCGGCCGTCCCCTCGCAGACGTTCTGCAACCGCTCGTTCTTCCACGCGTCCACCTCGCACGGGTTCGTCACGAACCAGGCCGGCGGCGGCTACAAGAAGTGGATCGACGCCCCCGCGGCACCCACCGTGTTCAACCGGTTGGAAGACGCGAAGGTCAGCTGGAAGATCTACATCGACAAGCTGCAGCTCGTGTCGTTCACGGGCATGCTGCACGCCGCGGTGCTGGAGAAGTACTGGCGCACCGAGCACTTCGGCACGATGGAGGACTTCTACGCCGACGCGAAGAACGGCACCCTCCCCGCCTACGCGTTCATCGAGCCGCGGATGGTCTACGACCACAACGACTTCCACCCGCCGTTCGGGTCGCCGCGGGAGAGCGTGGTCGACGGCGAGCCGGTGTTCGACAGCGCCATCTCGGACGTGCGCGCCGGTGACCGCCTGATCCACGACATCTACGAGGCGGTGCGCACGAGTGCGACCCCCGACGGCTCGAACGCCGTGAACACCCTGCTGCTCATCACGTTCGACGAGCACGGCGGCTGCTACGACCACGTGCCGCCGCCCGCCGCCACGAAGCCGACGCCCGACACGAAGGCCGGCGAGATGGGCTTCACGTTCGACCGTCTGGGCTGCCGGGTGCCCGCGATCGCGGTGTCGGCGTACACACGCCGCGGCACCATCATCCACGACGAGATGCACCACGGCTCGGTCACCGCGACGCTGTCGCGGTTGCACGGCCTGAAGCCGCTCAACGACCGTGACCAGTCGGCGAACACGCTCATGAACGTGGTGAATCTCGACAGGCCGCGGCATCCGGCCGACTGGCCCGTGACCACCCCGGCCTACACGCCGCCGAACCCCGAGGAGGGCACGCCGCAGCCGAACGAGGCGGACCACCTCAAGCCGCTGACCCCGCCGGCACGCGGGCTGCTCGGCCTGCTCATCGCGCGCTACGGCACGCCCGGCGAGCCTGAGCCGCAGACCTTCGCCGACGCGTACAAGCTCCTGCACGAGCACGGCGAGGAGCTGTTCGGCCCCGCGAAGGGCTGATCCGAGCCGCGGACGGCGCGGGGGGCGACCGGCGTCAGGCGACCGGGTCGCCCTGCACGGGTCCCTCGGTGTTCGGCTTCCACCCGAGCGCCGGGGCCACGTGCTCCGCGAACGCCTCCAGCACGTGCAGGTTGTACTCCGGGCCGAGCTGGTTGGGGATCGTGAGCATGAGGGTGTCCGCGGCCATCACGGCCTCGTCCGCGAGCAGCTGCTGGATGAGCACGTCGGGCTCCGCGGCGTAGGTCTTGCCGAACGTGGAGCGGAACCCGTCGATCACGCCGATCTGGTCGCCGTTCTCCTCGCTGCGCAGCCCGAAGTAGGCGCGATCCATGTCGGAGATCAGCGGGAAGACGCTGCGGCTCACCGACACCCGCGGGGTCCCGGTGTGCCCGGCCTCCTTGTACGCGGCGCGGAACAGGTCGATCTGCTCGCGCTGCAGCTCGTGGAACGGCTGTCCCGTGGCCTCGGTCACGAGGGTGGAGCTCATCATGTTGAGGCCCTGGCGTCCGGTCTCCTCGGCCGTGGCGCGCGAGCCGGAGCCCCACCAGATGTGGTCGCGGAGGGTGGGCGACTGCGGCTCGATGGCCAGGTACTGCCCGGCACCCACCATGCGCGGGTCGCCAGGGGCGAGGCGCTCCCCGTCGATGGCGCGCAGGAAGATCTCGAACTTCTCGCGCGCCAGCACACTGCCGCGCTCCGGGTCCTCGGTGTCGCGGAAGCCGAACGTCTCGTAGCCGCGCAGCGCGGTCTCGGGTGAACCACGGCTCACGCCGAGGGCGATGCGGCCGTCGGCGATGAGGTCGAGCGCGGCGGCCTCCTCCGCGAACTGGAAGGGGTTCTCGTAGCGCATGTCGATCACGCCGGTGCCGACCTCGATGCGCTCGGTGCGCGCGGCCATCGCGGTCAGCAGCGGCATGGGCGAGGCGGCCTGGCGCGCCCAGTGGTGCACGCGCACGTACGCGCCGTTCACGCCCAGCTCGTCGGCCCCCTCCGCGATCTCGATCGTCTGCTTCAGCATGTCGCCCGCGGTGCGGGTCGCCGAGCCGGGCACGTCTGCGTAGTGCCCGAAGGAGAGGAATCCGAAAGCCTTCATGATGTATTCGAACGCATGGATGCCGCGTCTATTCCCCCGGTGTCAGGAAGCCGTCCCGCACGAGGGAGCGGATCTTCGGCTCCAGGTCGGCCCACAGGTCCGCCAGCGGCACGTCGAACAGGTCGGCCAGCGCGCCGACGATCTGCGCCACCGTGAGCTCCCCGTCGCACGCGCCGACGAACCCGGCGAGCGCGGAGTCCACCCCCACCGTGCGCGCGAAGCCACCGCCCTGCCGCAGCTCGATCACGCTGGGGTCGTCGTCGCCCGGCATGAGGTGTCTGGCCTCGGTCACGTCGGGCGCCACGAGCAGCGTCGACGGCAGCCCCGCCGCGAGCACGTCGTGCGCGGCGAGCCCCGCGGCGAGCGCCGCGCCCACGTTCGACACCGACTGTCCGAGCCGTTCCACCCGCCGCAGAGGCTCGCCGTCGCCGCGGCGCAGCAGCACGTACCCGAACCCGACCGCGGTCACGCCGCGGGCCGCGAAGTCGTCGAGCCACGCGGTGAGCAGCGGCACGAACGCGGCATCGCGGGGCGTGGTCCCTCCGTCGCGGATCCACAGTTCCGCGTACGCCAGGGGCGTCAGCTCCTCGCGCTCGATCACCCACAGGTCGAGGTCGGCGGGCACCCACGCCTCGAGCCGCGCGAGCCCGGTGACGCCCTGCCGCGACTCCCAGTTGCCGAGCAGCTGCGCGATGCCCCCGCGGGTGAGGTGCGCCGGGGCCGCGCGCACGAACGTCTCCACGAGCGCGTCGCCGACGAGCCCGCCGTCGCGGTACTCGTACGCGGGCACGCCCTCGGTGCGCGGGGTGATCACGAACGGCGGGTTCGACACGATCAGGTCGAACGCCTCCCCCGCGACCGGGTCGAACATGCTGCCGTGGCGGAAGTCGATGTTCGTCACGCCGTTGAGCTGCGCGTTGAGCTCGGCGTAGGCGAGGGCGCGGCGGGAGATGTCGGTCGCGACCACCGTTCCCGCGCGCCGGGCGACCAGCAGCGCCTGGATGCCGCAGCCCGTGCCGAGGTCGAGCGCGCGCTCCACCTGCACCGGCACGACGGTCTCCGCGAGGGTGCGCGACGCCCCGCCCACGCCCAGCACGTGGTCGGCGGGCAAGGGGCCGTCCAGCGCCACCTCGTCGAGGTCGCTCGCGATCCACCACTCGCCCACCCCGTCGGCGTCGACGAACGACTGCGGGCGCAGCAGCGCGCACGGTGCGACCGTGTCGCCCTCGACGCGCGCGAGCCCCAGGGCTACGAGGCCGTCCACTCCGAGCGTCGGGAGGGCCGACGCGACGGCGGCCTCCGGCTGCGGGAGCCCGAGCACGAACAGGCGGCCGAGGGTCGCGAGCACACCGTCGTCGTCGGCGATCGCGCGGAGGATCGGCTCGCGCATGCCGCGGCCGAGCGCGTCGTCGGCCTCCGTGCCCCACAGCTGCCGGAGCGGGTCCGACCGCAGGTCGGCGGCGTCGAGATCGGCGGCGAGGCGGGCGCTGCGGACGGGGTCGGGGACGGGTGCGGGGGCGTCGGACACGGCCGTCACTCTACGCGTCTTCAGGGTTCTCCTCCCTCGCGCCTCCTAGAATCGCAGGGTCAGTACTCACGATCCGCCCCTCCCCGGCGTTCGAGGAAGACCTTCATGACCGCGATCACCCCCCACACGGGCCTCCGTGTGCGCCTGCGACGGCTGGCGGCCGCGGTGATCGCCGCCTCCGTGTGCGCTGTCGCGGTTCCCGCGGTCGCGGTTCCCGCGGTCGCGGCCGCCGCGGATCAGAAGAGCGACGACGACACCCGCACGGTCGAGCTGCACGTCTCCGCAGGGCTGCGCGGCGTGGTCGCCCCCGGCACCTCCACGTCAGCGGTCGTCACGATCACCAACGGCACCGAGACCGAGCTGAGCGCCGGACGGGTCGAGATCGAGCTCGGCAGCACGCCCCTCACCACCTCCGACGCCGTGAGCGACTGGCTCGACGACGGTGAGACGGACGGCTCCTTCGTCTCGCTCGGCGACGAGGCGTCGAAGGCCGCCGACCCGGACGGCATCGCCACGACCACGGTGTTCGTGCCGCAGGAGACCATCGAGACCCTGGCCCCCGGCGTCTACCCGCTGCGGGCGGCACTGACCGGGGCGCGCACGGGCGACACCGGCGGCGAGCGCGCGGCCACGTGGGACACCACGGCCACGAGCGTGCTGGTGGTCAACGCGCCCTCGGCGAGCCCGGTCGGCGTCCTCGTGCCCGTCACCGCGACCCCGGCCGGCGGGGCCCTGCTGACGGCGGAAGAGCTCACGACGCTGACCGCACCGGAGGGCGCCCTCACGGCGCAGCTCGACGGGGTCTCCGGCACCACGGCCGTGCTCGCGATCGACCCCGCGATCCTCGCGTCCATCCGCGCCCTCGGCACCGCGGCACCGGAGTCGGCGAGGGAGTGGCTGACGCGGCTCGACGAGCTCCCCAACCCCCGGTTCGCGCTGCAGTTCGGTGATGCCGACGTCACGGTGCAGGCGCAGACGGGCCTGAGCGCGCTGCTGTCCCCGCTGCCGTTCGCCGCCCTCCTCGACCCCGCCGCGTTCCCGCAGCAGCAGGCCACCGCCGAGCCCACGTCCGCGCCGGGGTCGACACCGAGCCCCTCGCCGGGGAGCACGAATGCGCCCGCCCTGCCCGACGACGCGACGCTCACCGAGGTCGACGGCGCTCTCCCCCGCATCGTGTGGCCGGAGCAGGACCTCACCCAGGCCGACGTGACGGCGTTCGCGGGGTACCTCGGCCAGGGCACGACCACGGTCGTGTCGTCCGACACGGTCGGCGGACCCACCGCCGCACACGCCACCGCGGGCGGACAGGACCTGCTGGTGACCGACGCCGCGACGTCCGCTGCGCTCTCGGGCGCCGCCGGGGCGTCGGATCCGGTCGTGCGGCAGCGTCTGCTCGCGGAGGCCGCCGCGCAGCTGTTCCTGGCGCAGGGCGCCACGGGCGGCGCACCGCTGCTGGTCGGACTCGACCGCGACGAGACCCGCACGGCCGACGCACTGCGCGACGCGATCTCTGCCGCCGACTCCATCGGGTTCGAGCTGTCGACGGTCCGCGCCGCCGCTCCCGTCGCGGTCACGCTGCCGGAGGCGGCCGCCGCCCCCCGCTCGGCCGACCTCGTGAACCTGCTCACCGACGAGCAGTCGCTCACCGCGTTCTCGTCGATCCTGAGCGAGCCCGACGTGCTGCTCGCCCCGGAGCGGATGCGCATCCTGCGCACGATCGCGGTGGGGTCGTCCGACGCCGCGTTCGCCGAGAAGGTCGCGGCCCACCGCGCCCGCACGACCACGACCCTGTCGAGCGTGAGCATCCCCCCGTCGAGCACCATCCAGCTCCTCACCGCGAACGCCGACCTGCCGATCGCGGTGCGCAACGACCTCCCGTGGCCCGTGACCGTGCGGCTGTCCGCCTCGCCGAGCGACCCGCGCCTCGAGGTGAAGCCCATGATCGAGACGGTCGTGCAGCCCCAGTCGAGCACGCGGGTCAAGGTGCCCGTGTCGGCGCGGGTGGGCAGCGGCGAGCTCGACCTCCGGCTCAGCCTGTCCAGCCCCACGGGCGTGCCCATCCAGTCCGAGCAGTCGGTGCGGGTGGCGGTGCGCGCCGAGTGGGAGACGATCGGGCTCGTGGTGTTCGGCGGCCTCGCCGTGCTGCTCATCGCCCTCGGCGTGGTGCGCACGGTGCGCCGCAAGCGCCGGGAGGCCATCGAGGAGCACGCGGTCGAGGTGGCCGTCGACGAGCTGATCGAGGAGAAGGAGGCCGAGGCGGCGGCGCAGGAGCGCGCACTCGACCGCGACGCCCCGCCGACGAAGGAGACCCCGTGACGAGCCTCGGACGCGCGAGCGCCATCATCGGCGCCGGCACCCTGGTGTCACGCCTCACCGGTCTGCTCCGCAGCATCGTGCTGGTGGGCGTGCTGGGCGCCGTGGGCTCGGAGGCCGCCGACGCCTTCACCTTCGCCAACACCCTGCCCAACAGCGTGTTCTCGCTGATCTCGGTCGGCGTGCTGACGGCGGTGATCGTGCCGCAGATCGTGAAGGCCACGGCCGACGCCGACGGCGGCAACGCGTTCATCTCGAAGCTGTTCACGCTCGGCACGGTCGTGCTGGTCGCGACCACCGCTGTCGCGACCATCGCCGCGCCGTGGCTGGTCGTGCTCGTCGCCGGCCGGGCGCCGCTGGAGGCGCAGGCCCTCGCGACCGCGCTCGCCTACTGGTGCCTCCCGCAGATCCTCTTCTACGGCCTGTACGCGCTGCTGGGCGAGGCCCTCAACGCGCGGCGCATCTTCGGCCCGTTCACGTGGGCGCCGGTCGTCAACAACATCGTCTCGATCATCGGCTTCCTGATCCTGGGGGCGCTGTTCGCCCCGGTGCCGACGAAGGCGGCGGAGTGGACGCCCGCGATGATCGCCACGCTCGGGGGCACGGCCACGCTCGGCATCGCGCTGCAGGCGCTGGTGCTGCTCGTGTTCTGGCGGCGCACCGGGTTGGCCCTCAAGCCCGACTTCCACTGGCGCGGCGTGGGCCTGGGCACGGTCGGCAAGCTCGCCGGCTGGACCTTCCTGATGGCGTTCGCGAGCCTGGCCGCCGGCGTGCTCCAGGGCAACATCGTGAGCGAGGCCTCCGGTTCGGGCGCCTCCGCGACGGTCACCGCGAACGCGTGGCTGATCTTCATGCTGCCGTACTCCGTGATCGTGCTGTCGATCGGGACGCCCTACTTCACGCAGATCAGCGAGCACGCCGCGGCCGGACGCGACCCCGAGGTGCGCGCCGACATCTCGCGCAGCATCCGTACCCTGCTGTTCTTCATCGTGGCGGCCGTCGCCGCCGTGGCCGCCGCCGCGATCCCTGCGTCGCGCGTGTTCACGAGCTCCGCGCCCGACGCCGAGGCCGCCGCGCTGGTGCTGCTCTGCTACCTCGTGAGCCTGATCCCGCTGACGATCCTGTTCATCGTGCAGCGCACCTTCTACGCCTACGACGACACCCGCACGCCGTTCTGGTTCACGATCTTCCAGTGCGTCCTCATCGTCGCGACGGCGCTGCTCGCGGGCGGGCTGTACCAGGCCGGGGTGATCCCGATCACGATGCTCGCGGCCGCGGTCGCCCTCGGCCAGTCCGTCGCGAGCACCCTGCAGACGATCGTCGCGACCTGGCTCCTGCACCGTCGCCTCGGCGGTCTCGGCGTGCGCACGTGGGCGACCTCGATCGGCCGCTTCGCGGTGGCGGCGATTCCCGCGGGCTTCGCCGGGTGGGGCGTGTTCCAGCTGATGGGCGGCGCCGGCGGCTGGACCGCCTCGGACAAGATCCAGGGCGCCGTGGGCACGGCGATCATCGGCCTCGTCGTGGTCGCGGTGTACATCGCGCTGCTGGCGGCGATGCGGGCGCCCGAGCTGAAGGCGGCGGGCGGCCTGGTGCGCCGTTTCCTCCCTGGTCGCTGAGGCCCGCGCACGCCTGCCGCTGGGGAATGCCCCGCGGTTACCATGGGTTGAAGCAGTCGGACGTCTTTCGACGGCACCGCCTTTCTAACGGAGATCACATGCGTCAGGTCATCATCATCGGCTCCGGCCCCGCCGGATTCACGGCTGCCATCTACGCCGCACGCGCGAACCTGGAGCCGCTGCTCATCGCGAGCTCGGTCGAGGTCGGCGGTGAGCTGATGAACACCACCGAGGTCGAGAACTACCCGGGCTTCCCGGAGGGCATCCAGGGCCCCGAGCTGATGGCCAAGTTCCAGGAGCAGGCCGAGAAGTTCGGCACCGAGGTCCTGTACGACGACGTCACCGAGCTCGATGTCGCCGGCCCGGTCAAGAAGGTCACGCTCGGCTCCGGTGCCACGCACGAGGCGAAGACCATCATCTATGCGACGGGCTCGGCCTATCGCAAGCTCGGCATCGAGGGCGAGGAGCGCCTGTCGGGCTTCGGCGTGTCCTGGTGCGCCACGTGCGACGGCTTCTTCTTCCGCCAGAAGACCATCGCGGTCGTCGGCGGCGGCGACTCGGCGATGGAGGAGGCGACCTTCCTCACGCGCTTCGCCGACAAGGTGTACGTGATCCACCGCAAGGACACGCTTCGCGCCTCGAAGATCATGCAGGAGCGGGCGTTCGCGAACGAGAAGATCGAGTTCGTGTGGAACAGCGAGGTCGCGGAGATCCTCGGCGAGACCGCGGTCACCGGTGTGCAGCTGCGGTCCACGGTCGACGGCTCGCTGCGCGACCTGCCCCTCGACGGCCTCTTCATCGCGATCGGCAACGACCCGCGCACGCACCTCGTGCACGACAAGCTCGAGCTCACGTCCGAGGGCACGATCTGGGTCGACGGCCGCTCCTCCCGCACCTCGGTCCCCGGGGTGTTCGCGGCGGGCGACGTGATCGACCCGACCTACCGTCAGGCCATCACCGCCGCCGGCACCGGCACGGTCGCCGCGCTCGACGCGGAGCACTTCCTCGCCGATCTGGAGGACGCCTCGGTCGAGGTCCCCGCCGCGGAGGCCGCCGAGGTCATCACGGCCTGATCAGCGCCGGGAACACTTTCCCCTCGCCCGTTGTTGTAGCAGGCGAACCTCGAACAAGGAGAACTCTGATGAGTGCAAAGGCAACGAGCCAGGCGACCTGGGAGCAGGACGTGCTGCAGGCCGATGGTCCCGTGCTGGTGGACTTCTGGGCCGAGTGGTGCGGTCCGTGTCGTATGGTCGCGCCGGTGCTGGACGAGATTCAGGCCGACAACCCCGACAAGATCACCATCCTCAAGCTCAACGTCGACGAGAACCCCGAGCTCGCCATGAAGTACCAGATCACGTCGATCCCGGCGATGAAGGTCTTCCACGGCGGCGAGGTCAAGACGACCATCATCGGCGCCAAGCCGAAGTTCGCCCTCGAGAAGGATCTCGCCGACTTCATCGGCTGATCCTCCCCGGACGACGAGAAGGGGCCGCACCTCCCGGGGGTGCGGCCCCTTCTGCGTCCCCGACCCTCAGTGCCGCGGGGTCACGTCGTCGAGGAGCATCCCGAACGTCACGCCGTCGTCCGTCCGACGCAGCTCCGCGAAGCCGAGGCGACGGTAGAACGCGATGGCGCCGGTGTTGCGCGTCCCGGCGGTCAGCTGCAGCCCGGGCACGCCCCGGTCGCGCAGCAGCGCCGCGAGCGTGTCGATCAACCGCCGCCCCCACCCGTGGCCCTGCGCCTCGGGCAGCAGGTCGATGTGAAGATGCGCGGGGTAGCGGTCCACGAACGGCACCCGACCTTCGCCGATCCTCCGGGCGAACGCGACGATGGTCGCATCCCTGCCCCCGTCGACACAGTCGCCCCGGTGCCGCGCCTCGCGGGGAGGCCACCACGCGTGCCGGAACCACTGCTCGTACGCGGTCGTGTCGGGCGCGCACACCACGTACCCGACCACGCGGCCGCCGGCGTCGAGCACGAGACACGTCTCGGGGCTCCACGCCGCGTAGGGCAGCGCGAACACCTCCCCCAGCAGCCGTGGCGAGCGGTAGAGGCCCGTGGCGTCGGCGCCCGAGTCTCCGGTGCGCAGGCACACGGCGGCGAGGTCGTCCTCGTCGCCCACGCGGAAGGGCCGGAGGCGCAGACGCACCTCCGGCCCTTCGGTCGAGCGCTCGGGGCTCACGGCCCTGCCAGCTCGGCGCCCTTGTCGCCGCGCTTGAAGCCGCACGCCCGGGTGGTGCCGGCCAGGCAGCCCTTCGCGAGCATGTTCGCGCTGTAGTAGTCGATGTACCGGAACCCGTAGGTCTCTCCGCGGGCGAAGGCCTGGCCCTGGATGGCTGCCCGCCAGGTCTCGAACGCGGCGTCGGGGATCTCCACGTACAGGTCGGGCGTGAAACCCTCCGCGTCTTCCCAGTTGTCCGCGTGCAGGAACTGCGAGATGCCGTGGCGTCCGTACGGGCTGTCCACGGGGAGAGACGCGAGGAACCGGCCGCGCTCCGCGAGGATCGCCGCGCGCTCGTGGTCGCGGTGGATGCTCGTGGTCCAGTGCGTGATGAGGATCTCGGGCTTCTCCTGCCGGATGATGTCGGCGATCTGCTCCGCGGCGGAGTCGTCGTCGGGCAGGAAGCCGTCGGAGTAGTCCAGCACGCGGAACTCGGCACCGATCGCCGCCGCGAAGGCCTCGCCCTCCGCCACCTTCTGCTTCCGGTACTCGTCGGGCGCGATCGTGGGGTGGCCCCGTTCGCCGTAGGTGCACGCGAGGATGATCGCCCGGTCCCCCTCCTGCACCATCTTGGCGAGGGTCGGACCCGCCGTGAGGTCCATGTCGCCGATGTGCCCGCCGATGGCGAGTACGGTCCTACCCATTGTCATCACTCCGTTTCGTGGGGGTCACTTCATTCCGCTGAGCATGACGCCGCGGACGTAGTACTTCTGCAGGAAGAGGAAGATCAGCAGCACCGGGAGGGTGCTGATGACGATGCCGGCCATCACGATCGGCATGGTGCGGTTCGGGTCGATGAAGCTCTGCAGCATCTGGATGCCGACGGGCAGCGTCATCAGGTCGGGGTTGGCGGAGGCGATCAGCGACGACCAGATGTACTCGTTCCACTGGCCGACGAACGTGATCACGCCGAGGGTGATGGCCACCGGCGTCGCCTGCGGCAGCACGATGTTGAAGAACAGCCGCCACTCCCCCGCACCGTCGATGCGCGCGGCCTCGAGCATCTCGTCGGGCACGCCCACCATGAACTGGCGCATCAGGAAGATGCCGAACCCGCTGACGAGGAACGGCAGCATGAGCGAGACGATGTTGTTCGTCATACCGCCGAACCCGCCCTGGCCGAGGATGTTGTTGCCGCCCACCAGCGGCCAGTTCAGCATGATCAGGAAGTCGGGGATCAGCAGCAGGAACGGCGGCAGCATCATGGTCGCGAGCACGAACCGGAAGATCACGTCGCGACCGCGGAACCGCAGCTTCGCGAGCGCGTAGCCCGCCATCGCGGAGGTGATGAGCACCGACGCGGTGACCACGAGCGTCACGACCGTGCTGTTGAAGAACAGCTTGTCCAGCTGCAGCTGCTCGAACGCGGCGGTGTAGTTGTCCCAGGTCCAGTTCTCCGGGAAGAACCGGTACGGGAAGATGCCGTACTCACCGGGGCCCTTCAGCGAGCTGAAGACCGTGTCGAAGAACGGGACCACCATCATCACGCCACCGATGGCGACCACGAGGTAGGAGATCCACGGGAACGGGTGGCGCTTGCGCTGACGGACGCCCATCAGTCGTCTCCTCCGGTGCGACGGCTGATCCAGAGCTGGAGCAGCGTGATGATGAAGATGATCAGGAAGAGCACCATGGCCATGGCGCTCGCGGTGCCCCAGGCGCCGAACTTGAACGCCTGCTGGTACATCTCGAACGCGGCGACGTTCGTGGCGTTCGCGGGTCCGCCGTCCTTGGTCATCACGATGATGAGCGCGAACGACTGCAGCCCGGCGATGCACTGGGTGATGAAGACGAACACCAGGGAGGGCCGCAGCAGCGGCAGCGTGATGCTCCAGAACGTGCGCCAGGAGTTCGCGCCGTCGATCTCCGCGGCCTCGTACATGGTCTTGTCGATGCCCTTGATGCCCGCCGTCAGGATGAGCACGGCCGCGCCGATCGAGGCCCACGCCTGCACCACGGCGACCGCGGGGAGGGCGAGGTTCGGGTCGGACAGGAAGCCGATGGAGTTCACGCCGAGGGCGTTGAGCACGGCGTTGATGAGGCCGGCCGGCTGGTAGAGCATCTTCCACACGTTGCCGATCGCGACCACGGTGGCCACGACGGGGAGGAAGTACAGGAACCGCCAGAATCCCTGGAACTTGAGGCGTTCGATGAGCTGGGCCACCACGACCGAGCCGCCGACCGCGAGGATCACGGCGATGATCGCGAACAGGAACGTGTTGATGAGGATCGGCTGCACGAACGTGCTGTCGATCTGCAGGATCTCCAGGTAGTTCTGGAACCCGGTGAACTCGATCTTCGTGAGGTCGTATCCGCCCCACGTCGACAGCGACAGGAAGATCGCGAAGAACGTGGGCAGGATCAGGAAGACGGTGAAGAACAGCAGGGAGGGCGCGAGGAACAGGTAGCCGGCGCGGGCTTCGCGGCGGAAGCGACGCGAACGCGGCTTGGCCTTCTTCCCGACCGTCGTCACCGCGATCGTGTCCTCCGCGGCTTCCTGCGCCGCGGTCATGAGAGTGGGGTTGGCCATCGGCCCTCCGTGGGTGGTCTCGGGTGGAGGGCGGGGACGCGCGTGGTCCCCGCCCTCCGGTGGTGCTACTGGGCGTCGATCTCCTTGACCAGCTTCGAGAAGGTGGTCTTCACGTCTGCACCGTTGACGATGATGTCGTTGAGCGCCGTGTTGGTGGCGGTCTTCGCCTCGTAGGCGTTCGACGCGTTCGACTCGGCCATCGCGTAGTCGGCGGCGGCGTAGATCGCCTCGAGGTTCGGCTCCTCGGCGAGGTACTTCGGGCCGAGGATCTCCGCGTCCGTGGTGCGCGGCGGGATCAGGCCCTGCGTGGCAAGGAAGTCGCCGAGGGCGGTGACGCCGTCCTCGGTCTCGTGCGAGTTGAGCCAGCTGAGGAATTTCCAGGCCTCTTCCTGGTGCTGGCTGCCGGAGTTCACGCCGGTGAAGAAGCTGTAGGCGAGGGAGCCCACGTCACCGGTCTCCGGGCCGGGCACGGGGGCGACGCCGACGTTGGCGTAGTCGTCGCCCATCGAGGCCTTCAGGCTGCCGATCCACCAGCCGGCCTGCACGGCCATGGCCACGCCGCCCGTGGGGAACGCCTTCGTCGGCATGATCGAGGTCGAGGTGGCGCCGGTCTCGGCCAGGTCGGACTCGAGCTGCATCACGTCCTCGGCCTTGTCGTCCATGGCGGACTTCCCGTCGGCCGCGAGGAACTCGCCACCGGCGGAGTCGAGCAGCGACAGGAACGGGTGCACCGTGTGGTTGTCGCCGTCCTGGATGAGGGACAGGCCCTGCACGATCGTGTTGCCCGAGCCGTCCTTCTTCGTGGTGGCGTTGGCGGCCTCGACCAGCTCGTCCCAGTTCGCCGGCGGGGCGTCGAAGCCCGCGTCGGCGAGGAGCTGCTTGTTGTAGAACAGCGCGTAGGTGTTGAACTCGGTCGGGTAGCCGAGGATCTCGCCGTCACCGGTCGTGACCGAGGCGAGCGCCGCGGGGCTGTAGTTGTCGGTGATGTCGGCCGCGACGTCCTTGGGCGGAGCGGAGAGCACGCCGTTGGCCTGCAGCTGCCCACCCCACAGGGAGTACGAGCTGACGATGTCGGCGCCGCGTCCGCCGGTCTGGCGCACGTTGAGGGTGGTGAGCAGCTCGTCGAAGTTGACGGCCTGCGAGGTCACCTGGATGTCGGGGTTCTCCTCGTTCCACTGGTCGATGAGGTCGCCGATCCCGGTCTTGAACGGGTCGCTGCCGTAGTGGCTGAGGAAGGTGAGCTTCACGACGCCGTCGTCTCCGCCCCCCTCCGCCCCGGTGGTGCATCCGGCGAGGGCGAGCGCGGCCGCGCCCGTGAGCGCGACGGTGGTCACCAGGCGTCGGCGGTGACGCTGTGCTGCAGACTTCATGTGATTCCTCTCGGGTGGGCCGCGTCAGGCGGCGGTGGGGGCGTGCAGGATCGTGAAGGTGCGAGTGATCTCGAACCCGGTGTTCAGGTACAGGTGTCCGGCGGCGGAGGTCTCCTCGGTCCACAGGAACCAGGCGCTGTGGGCGCCCAGGGCACGCATGCGCTCGAGCGTGAGGTGCAGCAGGATCTTCCCGAGTCCCGTGCCGCGGCTCTCCGGCAGCACCCCGAACGGGCCGAAGCGCTCCAGCACGTTCTCGTACGTGCCGTGCATGGCCCAGCCGAGCATGGCGCCCTCGGGGTTGCGGCAGACCATGATGCGCTCGAGCGACTGTCCGCCGAGCACGCCCTCGCGGATACCGCGCGACCAGTCGGCGTTGAAGGTGCCGGCGATCTCGATCAGGTCGACCAGGTCGTCGCCCGTCGGCGAGAAGAACGTCCAGCCCTGGTCCCGGAGCTCGGCGATGCGGGCGCGCACGTCGTCGGGCATGGCGTAGTCGTTGAGCGTGCGGTCCATGGCGACCGAGGTGTACTGCGTCTGGAAGCCGACGGAGCGCAGGAACGCGTCGGCTTCGGGGTAGCGGTCGGCGTCGAGCCCGGGGAGGAAGTAGTTGGGCGTGTACGACGAGAAGTAGACCGTCTCGACGCCGTGCCCGCGCAGCCACTCCTTCGCGGCGGCCATCAGGGTGGTGGCGATGCCGTGGCGTCGGGCGGACGGGACGACGAAGAAGAACGGGATCCAGCCGGAGGTGGGCTCCAGGTCGTCGCCGTCGGCGGCGATCTGGCGGCGGACGGCGTAGACCGCGCCGACGATGTCGCCGTCGGACTCGGCGAGGAAGAGGCCGTCGGCGTCGAAGTTGCGGTCGAGCAGGATCAGGTCGCGGAACCGCTCGTAGCTGATGCCGTCGGCTGGCGCCGCTTCGGTCCAGGCTCGCGCGATCTCGGGGCCGTCTCCCGCGCGGAAGGTCCGGACGATGCTCTCCATTGATATCTCCTCGGGTGAAGGGGGTGCGGCAGCGCGATGGGAATGAAAGTACATTCACCGTCGCGTCGATGTCAATAAGTTTTGGTCACGATTAACATGACGGAAATAGTTTTCAGCGCGGGTAGAGCAGCACGTCGTCGCCGTACGCGTCCGCGACCCGCTGAGGCCCCGCGGACAGCGCCGCCAGGTCCCGCCCGGCGTTCAGCGCCTCACGGAGGCTGGTGGACCCCCACAGGCGGTCGAGCGCGTAGCCGGAGTCGCCTGGATCGAGCCGCTGTCCCGCATCCAGGCTGTGCACGTCCTCCGGCGCCGACGTACGGGCGGCCTCCAGCACCGCCAGGGCGGTCCCCACCGGGTCATACGCCCGGTGGTCGGTGATGTGCAGCTGCACGCCCCGAGCGGTCTCCCCCACGTGCTTGTGGAACGTCGGCTGGAAGGCGATGTCGCGAAACAGCACACCCGGCAGGTCGCGCCCGCGCAGGTCCTCCGCGAACGCGGCGGTCAGGAACGGAGCGCCGATGGTCTCGAACGGCCGCGTGGTGCCGCGCCCCTCGCTCAGGGTCGTACCCTCGACGAGCCCGGTGCCGGCGAACGCGTACACCGAGTCGAGCGTGGGGATGTTGGGCGACGGCGGCACCCACGGCAGTCCGGTGGCGGTCCAGTCCCGCGTGGGGTCCCAGTCCGTCAGCGTCACCACGTGCAGGTCGAGCTCGAGGCCCTCCGCGGCGAGGTCGCGGCGCGCGAAGAGGCGTGCCAGCTCCCCGGCGGTGAGGCCGTGGCGCTGGTGGATGTCGCTGCGCCCCACGAAGCTCGTGAAGCGCTCGCCCTCGATCCCGGGGCCCGCGAGCACGGCGCCGCCCAGCGGATTCGGTCGGTCGAGCACGGTGAACGGCAGCCCCAGGCGCGCGGCGCTGCGCATCGCGTCGTACATCGTCCAGATGTAGGTGTAGAAGCGCACCCCGATGTCCTGCATGTCGAAGGCGAGGGCATCCACCCCTGTCGCGGCGATCATGTCGTCCAGGGCCGCGCCCTCGGTGAGGTAGGTGTCGCTGAACGGGAGCCCGGAGCGTTCGTCGCGCTCGATCGCGGTGCTCTCCCCCGCCTGCACCGAGCCGTCGAGACCGTGCTCGGGGCCGAACAGGTGATGCAGTCGCACACCCGCGGCCGTGAACGCATCGATGTTCCGGGACAGGTCGGGCATGGTCCCGGTGAAGTTGGTGAGCAGGCCGATCCTGCTCCCGGGGATCAGGTCGGCCCGGTCTGCTGCACGCTCCGCTCCGATGCGTAGGCGTGACGTCATGGCGAACTCCCTTGTCTTTCATGAACACACGGAAGTGCCGGTCAGTGCCCGCCCCGCCGCGTTGCTGTCACCTTTTTACCAGCATGAAGCGATTTATGAAAATCATGTTCAGAAGTCTTGTGCGTCGCGCCCGTCCCTGATCATCCGCCTCCCTCGCCCCGGCGCCGGTCGAGCCCCCACCTCCACATCTCCCTCGCCCCCACACCGCCACCCGCGCCGCAGCGCGCCCGGCCCACGCATCCCCCGCGCCGCCGCATCGCGCCCGCCTCACGCATCGCCCGCCCCGCCACGTCGCGCCCGCACGCCCGTGCATCGCCCGATGCCGTACCCTCGCCCGCCCAGCCCACGCATTTCCCGCGCCGCCGCATCGCGCGCACACGCCGTCGCACCGCCCCACGCATCCACGCGTGTCGAGCCTCACCGCCGGTGCGTGCGGACGCCGCGCGGAGGAATCGAAAGAGCCCTCAGGAGGCGTCGGCGATGCGCGGGTCCCACCGGCGGTGGCGCTGCTGTTCGTCGAGCAGTCCCCACACCGCCGGGGTGAGCTCCGGGTACTCCAGGGCGATCTGTCGCAGCACGCGGTAGTGCCGCGCGGCGTTGGGTCGCACGCCGTCGTTCGCGGCGATGTTGTCAGCGCGGAGCAGGTACACCACGAGTTCGTCGACGCTCGGCAGCTCCTCCATGAACTCCCACGGGTCTTCCCCGCCCAGCAGCCGCTCCTGGATCAGCACGGCGAGTTCGTCGGCCGCTTCGGCGCGCAGCACTTCCAGGCTGGCGCGGCGTGGGACGGACTCGGTCATCCGTCCAGCCTACGCGCGTGCCGGACCCCGTCGGCGCTCGACCTTCGCGTCCTCGGTCATGTCCTCGAGCTCCCGGCCCTTGGTCTCGGGCACCTTGAAGAACACGAAGAAGAACGACAACAGAGCGAAGAACGCGTAGAACCCGTAGGCGAAGGTGAGTCCGATCTCCGCGAAGGCCGGGAACGTCGTGGAGATGAAGAAGTTCGCGACCCACTGCGCGGCGGCCGCGACGGCGAGTGCGCCAGCACGGATCGAGTTCGGGAAGATCTCGCCGAGGAGCACCCAGACGAGAGGTCCCCAGCTGGCGCCGAAGAACACCACGAATCCGTTCGCGCAGACGAGGGCGACGGTGGCCCAGGGGTCGGGCAGCGTTGCGGTGCCCTGCGCATCCAGCGTGCCGAAGGAGAACGCCAGCGCCATCAGTCCGAGGGTGACGGTCATGCCGACCGAACCGACGAGCAGCATGATCCGCCGGCCGACCTTGTCGACCAGGAGGATCGCCACGATCGTCACCACGATGTTCGTCACGGAGGTGATCACCGAGGTCAGCAGGGCGCTGGACTCGTCGAAACCGACCGACTGCCAGAGCGTGGTGGAGTAGTAGAAGATGACATTGATGCCGACGAACTGCTGGAACACCGACAGCAGGATGCCGATCCAGACGATCGGCTTGAGCCCGAGGCGATTCCCTCGCAGGTCACGCAGCGACTCGGCGCGCTCGGTGTCGATCGTCCCGGTGATCTCCTTGATCTTCGCCTCGGTGTCGATCGTGCCCGTGACGGTCTGGAGCACTTCTGCGGCGCGTTTCGTCTCGCCCTTGCGCACCAGGTAACGCGGCGACTCCGGCAGCCGGAGTGAGACGAGCCCGTAGACGAGCGCGGGGATGGCCGCGACCATGAACATCCAGCGCCAGGCGGTGAGCCCCCACAGCGGCTGATCCGCCTCGCCGGCGATTCCCGCGAGCAGCGCGTCGGAGAGGAGGGCGGCGAAGATACCCGTGACGATCGCGAGCTGCTGCAGCGAGCCGAGTCTTCCGCGGATGGCGGCCGGCGACACCTCGGCGATGTACGCCGGAGCGATGACCGAGGCTGCCCCCACGCCCAGTCCGCCGATCACGCGCCAGATGATGAGGTCGACCACGCTGAAGGCCAGACCGGAGCCGATCGCGGAGACGAAGAACATGGCGGCTGCGACGACCATGACCGGGATGCGCCCGAACTTGTTCGAGATCGGGCCGGCGAACCAGGCGCCGACCGCGCAACCGATCAGCGCGGACGACACGGCGAAGCCCTTGAGGCCGGTACCGAGGTCGAACCCGGACACGTCGCCCGCGAGAGCGTCGACGGCACCGTTGATCACCGCGGTGTCGAAGCCGAAGAGGAAGCCACCCAATGCCGCGGCGATACTGACCGCGATCACACGGCGCTTGATGCTCGCCGCGTCAGCTGCTCTGCTCATGACCTACCCCCGCATCGTCAAGATGACGCGAGTCTAGGCCCTCCCTGACACCGTGCGGGGTCAGCGCGCGGAGCCGTACCCTTCTTCGCCCAGCTCCTCGAGGATGCGGTTGAGGTCCTGGATCGACGCGAAATCGATCGTGACCTGGCCCTTTCGCGTCCCGAGCGAGATCTTCACCCGCGTGTTCAGGCGATCGCCGAGCTTGCCCGCCACCTCGTCCAGATAGGCCCGTCGCGCTCCCGGCGTGGCCTTCGGGGTCTTCCCCGCGCTCGGCTGCGCCTTGGCGGCGACCTCCGTCGCGCGCACCGACAGGTCTTCGTTCACGACCTTATCGGCAAGGCGCTGCATCGCCTCCGGGGTGTCGAGGCTCAGGATCGCGCGGGCGTGACCGGCCGACAGCACTCCGGCTGCGACGCGCTGCTGCACGGGGACGGGCAGTTTGAGCAGGCGGATGGTGTTGCTGATCTGCGGACGAGACCGGCCGATGCGGGTTGCGAGCTCTTCCTGGGTGATGCCGAAATCCTCGAGCAGCTGCTGGTACGCCGATGCCTCTTCCAGCGGGTTCAGCTCGGAGCGGTGCAGGTTCTCGAGGAGCGCATCGCGCAGGAGTTCCTCGTCGGCGGTGTCGCGCACAATGGCCGGGATCGCGTCGAGCCCGGCTTCGCGTGCAGCCCGCGTCCGACGCTCCCCCATGATGAGTTCGTAGTCGCCGTCGCCGTTCTTGCGCACGACCACCGGCTGGAGCACCCCGAACTCCCGCACGCTGTGCACGAGTTCGGCCAGGTCCTCCGGGTCGAAGTGTGTCCGCGGCTGACGCGGGTTCGGCACGATCGCGTGCGGGTCGACCTGCACCAGGTGGATGCCGGGGACCGCCTCGAGGGCAGCTTCCGCAACCGCGGCTGCGCCGGAGTCGGTCGTGTCCGGGCGCAGGCTCGCGCCGGGGAAGAACACGTCGACGGGTCGCTCCGCCTGATCCGCGGTCGGAATGAGGGCACCGATGCCCCGGCCGAGTCCAGTGCGCTTCGCCATTACTTCTCCTTGCTCTGCGTCACACGGGACGCGATCTCGACAGCGGCCTCGCGGTAGGCGATCGCGCCGGCGGACTGCCCGTCGTACGCGATGACCGTCTGGCCGAAACTGGGGGCCTCGGACACGCGGACCGACCGAGGGATGACGGTGTTCAGCACCTGGGTGGGGAAATGCGTCCGAACCTCTTCCGCAACCTGCTGCGCCAGCCGGGTACGGCCATCGAACATCGTCAGCAGGATGGTGGAGAGGTGCAGAGCCGGGTTGAGGTGCTTCTGGATCATCTGGATGCTTCCCAGAAGCTGGCTCAGACCCTCCAGCGCGTAGTACTCGCACTGGATGGGGATGAAGACCTCGGAGGCTGCGGTGAAGGCGTTGATCGTCAGAAGCCCGAGCGACGGCGGGCAATCGATGATCACGAAGTCCACCGGGTGGTCGACGAGGTAGTCCTGCAGAGCGCGTCGGAGCCGATGCTCCCGCGCGACCTGCGCCACCAGCTCGATCTCGGCGCCCGCCAGGTGGATGGTGCTCGGAGCACAGAACAGTCGTGGGTTCTCCGGGCTGGGCTGCACGATCTCCGCGAGCGGGAACTCATCGATCAGCACGTCGTACACGCTCGGCGTGTCCGCGTTGTGCGGAACCCCGAGTGCCGTGGACGCATTCCCCTGGGGGTCGAGGTCGATCACGAGAACCGAGGCACCGAGTCCGGCCAGCGCGGAGGCGATGTTCACCGCACTCGTGGTCTTGCCGACGCCGCCTTTCTGGTTCGACACGGTAAGCACCCGGGTCTCCCCGGTGAACTCCACGTGAACGGCTTCGAGGGCCCTGCGGCGCGCGGAGAGGTCGGCGAGCTCGCGAGCAAGTGGGGTATCCATCCCGAACGAGTCGTTTGCCGGTGTCTTTTCGGACTGTTTCACGTGAAACATCCACTCCTTTCGGGGCCGCATCCCACTCTAACCGCAGGGACGGACCTCGAACCGCGCAGGCCCGTCAGCATCGACGCTGAGCGCACTTCCGTCCGCGGCTCGTACCGGCCCACGACCGGCAGCCGCATCGATTCCGGGAGTTCCTCGTCGCAGCGAGCGCCGCGCGCGCTCCCGGTGCCGCAACGATGACCGCTATCGGTTGTCTGAAACAGCTCCCGGGCCTCCTCGCTCGCGCTGGAGATCCCCGACCAGGCTCATCCACGCTCAGGTCCATATGAACCGCCGCGTGAGCTGCCCCCTCGACACCTCCTCCCCCGCCCGCGACGGTTCTGGAAGAAGCCCCGACCTGCCCCGGCGAACGCCGCCCCCCATTGGCGCCTTCCACCGTTTCACGTGAAACACCGCGCCTGTTCCGCGGCGTGTTCGGTCCGTCAGCGACCGCGTCGCCTCGCCCCTCATGGCTCCGACCTCGCGGCTCACCCAGCCCTCCCCGCGATCCAGCACACGCGGTCCCGTCTCCGTCCGGGCTTGCCCCCCATCGGGCCAACACCGCACGTCCGCGCATTTCCCTGGTGCGGTCCGTCGTCCACTGCGTCTCGTGAGCCGACGGACCTCCGTGTTGTCGGGGCCCGCATGCCTCCACCCTCGGCGCCCGCTCTTCCCCGCCCCGCTTCTTCCCTACGCCCGCTTCTTCCCCACCCCGCTTCTTCCCTACGCCCGCTTCTTCCCCTACGGCCGCCTCCTCCCTACGCCCGCCTCATCCCCTACGGCCACCTCCCCCCTACGCCCGCCTCATCCCCTACGGCCACCTCCCCCCTACGCCCGCCTCATCCCCTACGGCCACCTCCCCCCTACGCGCACCTCTTCCCCCGGGCCGCTTCTTCCCTGCGGCCGCCCCTCCCCTACGCGCGGCTCTTCCTCACGCCCGCGTCTGCCCCACGCCGGCGTTTGCCCCACGCCCGCGTCTGGCCCAGACCCGCCTCCTCCCCACGCCCACATCTTCCCCCGCATGAACACCGCACCTTCGGCGGTCGCGCCCGCTCGTGCGTCTTGCGCTCACCGACGACTCGCCACCAGCCCGCGACAGCCGGTCGGAGGCCCCCGCTCCTGACTCGGCAGGCCCGCTCATGGCCGTGCAGTCCCGTCTCCCCGTGCCTCGCCCCACAGCTTCCGGTGCGGAACGGCCCGATTCGGGCAGATGCTCTGCACTCACGGCTCGTGCAGCTGGCCGCTGATGTCCCTCGCCGCACCCGGGCACTCCGCCGACACCGTGCCGCCGGGTGCCACATGCCCTCCACTCCCCCACGCCATCGTCATCCGTACCGCGCACCCACCCCTCACGCAAGCACGGCCCGCACGACATCCCCAGCTGAGCCTGACGTCCCTCTCCGACCGACTCTCATGCTTCTCCTCACCCACAGGACACCCCACAGGACACCCCGCACGACCCCCGGCACCGCACCCACACGTCCCCGACTCCATCGTCATCCGCGCCCTGCCCACCCCTTTCACCTGAGCAACCGCACGCGCGGAATGCCCCGACCCTGCAAGCCCGCACCACGTCGTCCCACCCGGTCGCCGCACCTCGCGCTCGTCCCTGCCCTCCCCACCCCCAGCCAGGGAACTGTGGACCCCCAGCTCATCGAAGCCTCACTACACGGAGCCCTGTGGACATCAGCTCATCGAAGCCTCACCACACGGGTCACTGTCGAGCCCAGCTCATCGAAGCCTCAGCACCAGAGGTGCAACCACCCATCGTCTTCCCCTCGTCGGCGCGACGCCGTCACCCCCGGCGCCCATCACACATTCCCGTTCGATACAGGGACGCCTCAACTCCTCGGCCCGTGACAGCCCCTTTCTGAGGCGCCTCATCTCCCTCATCTGTAGTGCCCCGACTACCGGAGTCCCTGACGCTGCGCAACGAACGCACCCGCGCACTCCCTCGCGCCCTACCGACTGCGCCACCGCTCGCCCACACATCTCGACTCCCCGCCCGTTCCGCTGTGTTTACAAGCGTGCCACCGCCCCGTGCCCGGCGCATCCGACCTCCCGCCACCCCAAAGCCTTCTCCCCTCCCGGGAGCTGACCACCATGAAGCTCACGCAACATGGCCATCTCCCGCGTCGATGACTCCCGGACTCGGGCTCCTCGTCGTATCCGCTCGGATGATCGGTTGCAGTGTCTTACCGCGGTCAGGCCCGCACCACCCGACATACAGGGCGCTGACATAGACCTGCGTTCCCCCGACACCGCTCCTTCTGGGGACACCCAGTGAATCCGCGGCCGCGGAAACTCTCACACGACTCGCCGCGGGAGCAGGATGCGCACCACCCCGCAGGCCCCATCGGCACCCGCGGCCAGTCCTTCCCTACGATTGCGACCCACCGTCCCGGAGTTCGTCCGCAGCGCACGAACAGCGGTACTCACCCCCTGTATGCCCTCAGATCTGCTCATCAATCCGCCAGCACCGCGCTGCCCATCGATCTCAACCGAAGGCCGCACTAGGACCACTCGGTCGCGATGCAAGCCACGTCACCGTCACCTGCCCGACCTCGCCGTGTTTCACGTGAAACATAGCCTCCGCCTGAGGTACTGACTTCGATGTTTCACGTGAAACGGGCTGCCGGCGCGCATCGAACCTGTAAGGACGTCGGGCACCGGAAGGGCGCGGGCCTGCAACCTCCGGCTGGTGGCACGGTCAACCACATCCCCACCTCGCGAGCCCGCGCCCGGTCAATCACCAGCTGCACCGCACACGATGTCGATCCGCCGTGCAACTGCGCTGGGCGTGTGTGTCTAGGAATGCCGCCGTCACACCCCTCACCAACGGCTGACGCTCCGTCGGCGGTCAGGGATGTGTTCGCATGTCGGGCACCACGTTCTAACCGCGAGGGGAGGACACGTGGCCATGTGGGGTCTCACCCCACACCGGGCGGGACCGATCGCAGGCATCGCATCGCGCGACCGCGAGTCGCCGAGGTCACGCTCGCCCGACCGGACCGACCGTCGCCGTGCTGTCCGTGTTGGACGCGCTCGGTCAGACACGCCGCTCGGCGCGTGACGAAGACACGGCGGCGCCAGGTCCTCCCCTGCGGCGAGATTCGTCCGCTCCCGTACGTCGAATGCAGCCCGCCCCCCAGCAACCGCCGAAACTTCCGCGGCATAGCCGTGCCGTGTACGCCTCGTCAGGCCGGATGTTTCACGTGAAACGGCGACGTCACCGCACGCGCGCACGCACGACGCGAGTCGTCTCGGGAAGCGCTCCCTCGCCGAGAACTTCCACCCGCACCTCGGAAAGGCGGTACTTCTTGATCTGCTTCTGCGCAGCCTCGATCTCGTTCGCCGCGTTCGCCCCCTTGAGTAGGGCGAGCTCCCCTCCGTCACGGACCAGCGGAGCTGTGAGGGGAAGGAGAGTCCGAAGCGCGCTCACGGCGCGAGCGGTCACGACGTCGAATCCATCGCCCGCCTTCACGTCTTCCGCGCGCGACCGCAGCACCGTGACGTTGTCGAGTCCCAGAGCCGCGACCTGCTCGTTCAACCAGGTGATCCGGCGTTCCATCGGCTCGACCAGTGTCCAGGTGACATCCGGTCGCGCGATCGCCAGGACCAGACCAGGGAGCCCGGCGCCCGACCCGATGTCCGCCACGGTGCCGTGGAAGAGGGGCGCGGCGATCGCGCTGTTCAGAATGTGACGGGTCCACAACCGCGGGAGTTCGAGGGGTCCGATCAGGCCCCGCTCCTCACCCTCACGAGCAAGAGCGGCCGTGAACTGTCGCGCGACGTCGATACGGTCGCCGAAGAGTTCAGCGGCGACGGCCGGCTCTGCTTCGACCACACCGGTTTCGGGTGCGCCGGGTTCGGTGGACGAGTCCGACGCCGACATCACCGACGACGCAACACGGTGTGGCGGTCCGCGCCCTCACCGTACGACTCGGAGACGAGGCCGCGGTCGGCAGCGATGTCGTGCACCAGCTTCCGCTCGTAGCTCGACATCGAGGGAAGCGACGCCTGCGACGACCCCTCGTCGAGCTTCGCGGCCGCGGCGTCGACCAGCGTTTCGAGCTGCCGACGCCGGGTGTCGCGCGAACCACCGATGTCGAGGATCAGCCGGGAGAATGAACCGGTCTTGTTCTGCACCGCGAGTCGAGTGAGCTCCTGCAGCGCCTGGACCGTGTCAGGTGCAGAGAGCACGGACAGTCCATCGCCCTCGGCCTCCACCGACACATAGGCGCGGCCCTGACGCACATCGAGGTTCAGATCGCCGTCGATGTCGGCGATGTCGAGCAGCTCTTCGAGGTAGTCGGCGGCGACGTCGCCCTCGAGTTCCAGCTGCGCCACCGTCGGCTCCGTGCTCCCGGTCACGACCTCGCTCATGAACCGCTTCCCTTCTTCTTCGCCCGCTTCTTACCCACGGGCTGCTGACGCTTCGGTGCCTCTGCCTTGGCCTTCTCGGCCTCCTCGAGCAGACGCTGCTGCTCGGCCTCGTACACCGACATCGGGACCACCTTGCCCGACGAATCGATGGCCTTGCCCTTGCGCGCCAGGCGCTCTTCACGAGCCTTCGCCGCTTCAGAACCCGGGGTCGGCATCTCACGGATCACGAGGAACTGCTGCCCCATGGTCCACAGGTTGGAGATGAACCAGTAGACGACGACGCCGAGTGGGAAGAAGACGCCCGAGAAGATGAAGCCCAGCGGCAGCACGTAGAGCATGATCTTCTGCATCTGGTACGCCTGGCCGGTCTTGGCCTCGGGCGACAGGTTCTTGGAGATGATCTGCAGCTGCGTGAAGAACTGCGACCCGATCATGAGCACCACGAGCGTGACCAGGATGATGATGGCCGTCGTGTTCTGCGCATCGATCGCGTTGCCCAGCGTCTCGTGCAACGAGGCAACGCCGAAGAGCTTCGCGTCGTAGAACTCCTTCGTCAGCTCGGGGCTGAGGAGACCGACACCGCCGATGTTGTCTCGCGCGTGCTTGCTGACATCGCTCAGCACGCTATAGAGCGAGAAGAAGATCGGCATCTGAACGAGGAGCGGCAGGCAGCTCGACATCGGCGTCGTGCCGTGCTTCTTGTACAGCGCCATCGTCTCGCGGCTCATGGCCTCGCGAGAGAGCTGATCCTTCTTCCCGCGATACTTCTCCTGAACTTTTCGCAGTTCAGGAGCAATTTCCATCATCTTTCGCTGGCTCTTGATCTGCTTCACGAAGAGCGGGATCAGCGCCGCGCGCACCACCACGACGAGGCCCACGATCGACAGCACCCAGGTGATACCGGACGCGGCGGGAAGCCCGACCGCGGTCAGCAGCCAGTGCCAGGCGACCAGGATGAGCTCGACGACCCACTTCAGCGGCCAGAGGATCGTGCCGAGCAGGTCGAACCCCCCGGCAGCCGGTTCGGGGCTGGGGGTGGTGCTGGCGAGCAGGAGGTCAAGACCCACCGGTCAGTCCTTTCGGGAGGGAACGACGAAACCATGGGAGGTCAGGTCGTAGCGGAAGTGTTGGTGCGGCGTGACGTCGTCGACGCCTCCGCTGGTCCAGGGATTGCAGCGGAGGATGCGCCACGCGGAGAGCAGGGCTCCGCGCACGGCACCGTGCTGCTGCACCGCACCTACAGCGTAGGCGGAACAGGAGGGGTAGTACGCACAGACATCGCCATAGAGCGGGGAGATGACCTTGCGGTACCCGGACAGGAAGGCGATGACCGCGTTCCGCGGGAGCAGCGGGATGCTGCGCACGATGTCGCGTCCGCGCATCTCCCCGTTCCCGACCGACGAGGCGGGAAGCGCGGTCATGAGGAGACCTCGCTCGGAGCCAGACGCTGCAGGCACCTCTCGACGTCGGTGCGCAGCTCGGCGAACGACGCCACGGAGGATGCAGGAAGGGCACGGATGACGACATCCGTGCCCTGAGGAACACGCGGGAGCGCCTCCGCGCAGACGGCTTTCAGACGCCGACGCACGGTATTGCGCACCACGGCGGTGCCCACCTGCTTGCTGATGATGAAACCGAACCGCGGCTCACGCCGCTCACCCGTCGACAGGATCGAGGTGATGACGCGCGCCCCGCCACAACGCGATCCGCGTCGAACGACCATCCGGTAGTCGCTCCCGCGGGCCAGACGGAACGGGCGGGCGAGCACGGCTGCTTACGCAGAGAGCTCGGTGCGGCCCTTCGCGCGGCGTGCCGACAGGATGGCACGGCCGGCGCGGGTACGCATGCGAGCACGGAAACCGTGCTTCTTGGCGCGACGACGGTTGTTGGGCTGGAAGGTGCGCTTGCTCATGAGATCACTCCGGGAATGCTGCCACCGGATTCACTTCGACCGGAGACATGGGGAACTGCCCAAAAAGGCATAAGTCAACCGACTAAGGGTACGTCTTGGCGGCGCACAGGGCAAATTAGCGCCCTGCGACGCTCGAGTCCTCTCGCGAACCGCACAGCCATTATCCACAACCCGGACGCGCCCGATGCGCACAACACGCCCCCGTGTTTTCAAGGGCAGGTTGCCGTTCGTGGCCGGTGTGACTACCGTGGCATCCGAAGTTATCCACAGGGGCACGGCACGTCGACCGCGACCCGAACCGTCGTCCGGAGCACCATGTCCTCACCAGCCCAGCCCGACGTCCCGATCTGGAGCACGGTGCAGGAGCTGCTGGAAGCCGACGATCGCGTCACTCCTCAGCTGCAGGGGTTCCTGAGCCTCGCCGTCCCGGCGGGAGTGATGGCCGCGACGCTGTATCTCGAGGTGCCGAACGATCTGACCGCCGCGCAGATCAACAAGCGTCTCCGGCTGCCGATCATGGAAGCCCTCGCCCACATCGGCGACGAGGTCACGTCGTACCGGGTCGTGGTGAACCACGAACTGGCCGATCAGCCGACCGCGCCGATCGCCGTCGCCGACTTCGGTCGCCAGGAGCAGCCGCGCGAGTCGCCGATGGAGCAGCCGACGCAGCTGCGCCACGAGTCACGGCTGAACCCGAAGTACACCTTCGACAACTTCGTCATCGGCCAGTCCAACCGCTTCGCCCACGCCGCCGCGGTCGCCGTCGCCGAAGCACCGGCCAAGGCATACAACCCTCTGTTCATCTACGGCGACTCCGGACTCGGCAAGACCCACCTCCTTCACGCGATCGGCGACTATGCCCAGTCCCTCTACGCCGGCGTGAAGGTGCGCTACGTGTCCAGCGAGGAGTTCACGAACGATTTCATCAACTCGATCGCGAACAACCGGGGTGCCGCCTTCCAGGCCCGGTACCGCGATGTCGACATCCTCCTGATCGACGACATCCAGTTCCTCCAGGGCCGTGCCGAGACGCAGGAGGCGTTCTTCCACACGTTCAACACGCTGCACGACCACAACAAGCAGGTCGTGATCACGAGCGACGTGGCACCGAAGCACCTGACCGGTTTCGAAGATCGCATGCGCAGCCGCTTCGAGTGGGGACTGATCACCGACGTCCAGGCGCCCGACCTCGAGACCCGTATCGCGATCCTGCGCAAGAAGGCGCAGAGCGAGGCGCTCCACATCCCCGACGAGGTGCTGGAGTACATCGCCACCGTGGTGTCGTCCAACATCCGTGAGCTCGAGGGTGCGCTGATCCGTGTCTCGGCGTTCGCCAGCCTCAACCGTTCGGCGCTCGACATCTCGCTGGCGCAGACCGTGCTTCGCGACATCATCGACACGGCGGAAGACAACATCATCTCGCCGACCGACATCATCACGGCGACCGCCCAGTACTTCAAGCTCACGGTCGACGACCTCTATGGCTCCAGCCGGTCGCAGCAGATCGCGACCGCCCGGCAGATCGCCATGTATCTGTGCCGTGAGCGCACGAGCCTCTCTCTGCCGAAGATCGGGCAGCTGTTCGGCAACCGCGATCACACCACGGTCATGTATGCGTACAAGAAGATCAGCGAGCTCATGAAGGAGCGCCGCTCGATCTACAACCAGGTCACGGAGATCACCACGCAGCTCGGCCGTCGCTGACGGAACCGGAGGAAGGGCGTCGTCCGTCGAGGACGGCGCCCTTCGTCGTTCTTGACAACGGCCGGACGTCTCCGATAAATGCGTCTATGCACATGTGGATAACTTGTGGATGATTCGGGATCGCGGCGCTCAGGATGTGGGCCGAATGGGGAAACCTGTGGATAACCGTCACGAGCCCTCGAGTCTCCACATCCTCGATAACCCGCGGATTCCTCAGCGTCTCCACAAGTGACAGTCGTGTAGTTCCCTACTCGCGTCTGCTTTCCACCGACTTATCCACAGTATCCACAGCGGTTAACACCGTTAAGGAGTTAAGTCATTCAAGGGGCGATCCGATCACCAGACGGTGGGGACAACCCGACAGGTGCGTCGCCGGTGCTCCGGCGTAGGGATCCGCGGGACTGTAGGGCTAGCATGGGAAGCCCTGCACTGGCAGGACCCGACGACGACCCGTCATGACGACGACAAGGGAGCACCCGTGAGGTTTCAGGTCAACCGCGATGTCTTCAGCGAGGCTGTGTCCTTCGTCGTCAAGCTCCTCCCCCAGCGCAACCCGCAGCCGATCCTGGCCGGTGTGCTGATCGAGGCAGACGGTTCAGGGCTCACCCTTTCGGCCTTCGACTACGAGGCATCCGCCAGGACGACCATCGAGGCCACGGTCGAGACCCCGGGGACGATCCTGGTGCACGGCCGACTCTTGTCCGACATCGCGAGCCGTCTGCCGAACGCACCGATCGAGATCGCCGTCGAGGACGACGGCGGCATCGCGGTCACCTGCGGCTCTGCGCGATTCACGCTCGCGGCCATGCCGGTCGAGGAATACCCCTCGATCCCCGAGGTCTCCGGATCCTCCGGTGTCGTCCCCGCCGATGAGTTCGGCACCGCGATCGCCCAGGTCGGCTTCGCGGCCTCGCGTGACGACGTCACGCCGGTCCTCACCGGCGTGCAGCTCGAGGTGACCGGGCAGACGCTCAGCCTCGTGGCCACCGACCGCTACCGGGTCTCGCTGCGGGATGTGCCGTGGGACGGAGAAGCCGTCGAGGCCACCGCGCTGGTCCCGGCCCGCACCCTGCTCGAGGTCGGGAAGACGTTCGGGCACGCCGGCACGATCCAGATCGCGTTCTCCGGCGCGGGCGACCGCGAGATCATCGCGTTCACCGCGGGCAACAAGACCGTCACCTCGCTGCTCATCAAGGGCAACTTCCCGCCGGTGCGTCGTCTGTTCCCCGAGCAGACGGATCACTACGCGGTCGTGAACACCGCCGACCTGATCGAGGCCGTCCGCCGCGTGTCCCTGGTGCTCGACCGCGCCGCCCCGCTGCGCTTCACCTTCTCGGCCGACGGCGTCACGATGGATGCGTCCGGCAGCGAGCACGCACGCGCGTCCGAATCGGTCGACGCCATCCTGTCCGGCGGTGACGAGGTCACGCTCGGCCTCAACCCGCAGTACCTGATCGAGGCGCTCGGCGCGGTGAAGAGCGAGTTCGTGCGGGTCACCTTCACGTCGAGCGACAACGCCAACAAGCTGAGCCCGGTCCTGATCACCAGCCAGACGTCGGTGGACCAGGCGGGCCTGGACTCGTTCAAGTACCTGCTGCAGCCGAACCTGCTCCTGCGCTGAGCGCGTCGCGTCGCCCCGGCGGCGGGGAGGATGTCCGACCCGAAAGGTAGGCTGGCTCCGTGATTGTGGAGCACCTGAACCTGGTCGATTTCCGCAATTACGCGACCGCTGATCTGGCTCTTCATCGCGGCCCCAACGTCCTCGTCGGACGGAACGGACAGGGCAAGACGAACCTTGCGGAGGCCGTCGTCTTCCTGGCCACGCTCGGCTCGCACCGGGTGTCGTCGGATGCGCCGCTGGTGCGAGACGGACAGGACTTCGCGGTCATCCGCGCGCGGCTCTCCCATGGCGAACGGCGTGTGCTGGTCGAGGTGCAGGTGAACCGGCAGGGATCCAACAAAGCCCGCATCAACGGCTCGCCATCGAAGGCGAACGAGCTGCCACGCTACGCCCACGTGGTCCTCTTCGCGCCGGAAGACCTGCAGATCGTCCGTGGTGATCCGTCAGCCAGACGACGGTTCGTCGATCAGCTGCTGATCCAGCGCACCCCCCGGATGGCTGCGGTGCTCGGCGACTACGACCGCGTGCTCAAGCAGCGCAACGCCCTGTTGAAGTCGGCCAGGGCACGGGGCGTCCGCGGCGAGGGCTTGAGCACGCTCGACGTGTGGGATGACAAGCTGGTCGCGCTCGGCGCCGAGATCATCACCGCGCGCCAGCGTCTCGCCGCGGATCTGCAGCAGCCCGTGGCCGAGGCCTACGCTGCGATCGCCGGCGCCGACCACCGGCCCCGGTTGGAGTGGGCGCTGTCCGTGGCCGGTGCCGATCCGGAGGACGATGCCGACGCCGAGGAGCAGGAGGTGTCGTCGGCCGCGGCCGAGCAGCGCATCGACGTCGCTCGCACGGCCGAGCTGTTCCGCGCGTCCCTGACAGCGAAGCGAACCCAGGAGCTCGACCGCGGGCTCACGCTGTCGGGTCCGCACCGCGACGACCTCGTGCTGCGCGTGCGGGACCTCCCGGTCAAGGGGTACGCCTCGCACGGGGAATCCTGGTCGGTGGCCCTCGCGCTGAGGCTCGCCTCGGCCGAACTGCTGCGCAGCGAGTCACCCGCGGGTGATCCGGTGCTGATCCTCGACGACGTGTTCGCCGAGCTCGACGCGGATCGACGCCAGCGCCTCGCGTCCCTCACCGCGGGCTACGAACAGGTGGTCGTCACCGCGGCCGTGGAGGAGGATATCCCCGAGGTGCTGCACGCACACGTGGTGCGGATCACCGCGGGCACCATCACCGACGAGCGGGAGGCACCGGATGAGTGACGTGGCCGCCGACGCCGTGATCGAAGCTCCTGAGACTGTCGCCACCTACCTGCGTCTGCGCGGTCTGACGCCGAGCGCGAAGAACTGGAAGCGCAAGCGTCGGATCACGGTCGACGACGACAACGCCCCCTTCACACCGGGCCGCGACCCCGGAACGCTCGGCGATGTGCTCGACCGGCTCAGCCGCGACGCAGGGTGGGAGACCACGCTCGCCAGGGAGGACCTCGTCCGGCAATGGGCCGACCTGGCCGGCGCCGACACCGCGAAGCACTCCGAGCCGGTGTCGCTGGAGCGTGGACTGCTGACGGTGAAGTGCGACTCGACCGCGTGGGCGAAGAACCTGCAGTTCATGCGCGCGACGATCCTGACGGAGATCGGGAGACGGTATCCGGAAGCGGGCGTCGAGAACCTCCGCTTCATCGGACCGGACGTCCCCTCCTGGAAATGGGGTCCCAGAGTCGTTCCAGGACGGGGCCCGCGCGATACCTACGGGTAGGGCACCATGCAAGGGGTCTGACACGCTCAGAGGGCCACACGCGGCCGTTGAGCGGCATATCGACTCGAAACCCGGCTAGAATGGGAGTTCGAGCTATCGATCTGGAGAATGCCCTCTGATGACGCCTGAATCCCCTGCTGACGAGACGGAATCGAACACCGGGGGAACCCCCGCACCCGAGGGAACCACCGAGTCGTCCGCCAACCGCCCGAAGCAGCAGCCGGGAGAGTACGGCGCCGACTCGATCCAGATCCTCGAAGGCCTCGAGGCCGTCCGCAAGCGCCCCGGCATGTACATCGGATCGACGGGACCGCGCGGTCTGCACCACCTGGTCTACGAGATCGTCGACAACTCGGTCGACGAGGCCCTCGCCGGCTACGCGGACACGATCCTGGTGACCCTGCTGGCCGACGGGGGCGTCCGCGTCGTCGACAACGGCCGCGGCATCCCCGTGGACCCGCACTCGTCCGACCCGTCGAAGTCCACGGTCGAGGTCGTTCTCACGATCCTCCACGCCGGTGGCAAGTTCGGAGGCGGCGCGTACGCGGTCTCCGGCGGCCTGCACGGCGTCGGCTCGTCGGTGGTGAACGCGCTCTCCACGCGCTTCGACGTCGAGGTGAAGCAGAAGGGCTTCGTCTGGAACCACAGCTTCGCGAACGGCGGTGTCCCCCAGCAGAAGCTGGAGAAGGGTGCCGCGACCGACGAGACCGGCACCAGCATCACCTTCTGGCCGGACGCGGAGATCTTCCAGGAGACGGTGGAGTTCGACTACGACACGCTCCGTACGCGCTTCCAGCAGATGGCGTTCCTCAACAAGGGACTGCGGATCGAGCTGGCCGACGAGCGCCCGGACTCCGCGTACGAGACGGAGGAGGACGGGCAGGCCGTCACCAAGCAGCCGTCCGACGTGTTCTTCTACGAGCGCGGTCTCGTCGACTATGTCGAGTACCTCAACAAGGTGCGCAAGGCCGAGGTCGTGAACGACGAGATCATCGCGTTCGAGTCGGAGGACACCACGCGCAAGATCTCGCTCGAGGTCGCGATGCAGTGGACCACGTCGTACACCGAGAACGTCTTCACCTACGCGAACACGATCAACACCCACGAGGGCGGCACGCACGAGGAAGGGTTCCGCGCGGCACTGACCACGCTGGTCAACCGCTACGCCCGCGCCAACAACCTGCTCAAGGAGAAGGACGACAACCTCTCCGGCGACGACGTGCGCGAGGGCCTCACGGCCGTGATCTCCATCAAGCTCGGGGAGCCGCAGTTCGAGGGCCAGACCAAGACCAAGCTCGGTAACACGGAGGCGAAGGCCTTCGTGCAGAAGGTCGTCGGCGACCAGCTCGGCGACTGGTTCGAGCGCAACCCGAACCAGGCGAAGAACGTGATCCGCAAGGCGATCGACGCCGCGACCGCCCGACTCGCCGCCCGCAAGGCCCGCGAGACCGCGCGCCGCAAGAGCGTGTTCGAGTCTGCGGCCATGCCCGACAAGCTCAAGGACTGCACGAGCAAGGACCCGTCGATCAGCGAGATCTTCCTCGTGGAGGGTGACTCGGCCGGCGGCTCGGCCGTGCAGGGCCGCGATCCGCACACGCAGGCGATCCTCGCGCTGCGCGGCAAGATCCTCAACGTCGAGCGTGCGCGCCTCGACAAGGCGCTCGGCAACAAGGAAGTCCAGGCGATGATCCAGGCCTTCGGCACGGGCATCGGCGAGGAGTTCGACATCGAGAAGGCGCGGTACCACAAGATCGTGCTCATGGCCGACGCCGACGTCGACGGTCAGCACATCACCACGCTGCTGCTCACGCTGCTGTTCCGCTACATGCGCGGGCTCATCGAGGCCGGCTTCGTGTACCTCGCGATGCCGCCGCTCTACCGCCTCAAGTGGTCGAACGCCCCGCACGAGTACGTGTTCAGCGACGCCGAGCGCGACGCCCTCCTGAAGTACGGGCTCGACAACGGCAAGCGCATCCCGAAGGACGCCGGCATCCAGCGGTACAAGGGTCTCGGCGAGATGAACGCCAAGGAGCTGTGGGAGACCACGATGGACCACACCACGCGCACCCTGCGTCAGGTGACCATCGAAGACGCCGCGGCCGCCGACGAGATCTTCAGCGTGCTGATGGGTGAGGACGTCGAGTCGCGACGCGGCTTCATCCAGCGCAACGCCAAGGACGTCCGCTTCCTCGACATCTGAGCGCGAGCTCGCCTCCTCGCTCGCTCAACGACCGGAAATTGAAGAGAACACATGACTGACGAAGAACGTCCCGACATCAACGAGGGCCACGACCACGGCAAGATCGACCAGGTCGACCTGCAGTCGGAGATGCAGCGCAGCTACCTCGACTACGCGATGGCCGTGATCGTCGGGCGCGCGCTCCCCGACGTGCGCGACGGTCTCAAGCCCGTGCACCGCCGCGTGATCTACGGCATGTACGACGGCGGATTCCGCCCGGACAAGTCGTTCTCGAAGTGTGCCCGCGTGGTCGGCGAGGTCATGGGGCAGTACCACCCGCACGGTGACTCCGCGATCTACGACGCTCTCGTGCGCCTGGTGCAGCCGTGGTCGCTGCGGTACCCGCTCGCGCTCGGCCAGGGGAACTTCGGCTCCCCCGGCAACATGGGCGCGGCGGCCCCCCGATACACCGAGACGAAGATGGCTCCGCTCGCGCTCGAGATGGTGCGCGACATCGAAGAGGAGACCGTCGACTTCACCGACAACTACGACGGACAGACACAGGAGCCCACGGTCCTGCCGGCCCGGTTCCCGAACCTGCTCGTCAACGGTTCGGTCGGCATCGCGGTCGGCATGGCCACGAACATCCCGCCGCACAACCTGCGCGAGGTGTCGGACGCGGCGCTGTGGGCCCTCGACAACCCGGACATCTCCCGCGAGGAGCTGCTCGACGGTCTGATCCAGCGGATCCCCGGGCCGGACTTCCCCACCGGCGCGCAGATCCTCGGCACGAAGGGCATCCACGAGGCCTATCGCACGGGTCGCGGCTCGATCACGATGCGCGCGGTCGTGAACGTCGAGGAGATCCAGGGCCGCACGTGCCTCGTGATCACCGAGCTGCCGTATCAGGTGAACCCCGACAACGTCGCGGTGAAGATCGGCGACCTCGCGCGCGACGGGAAGATCACCGGCATCGCGGACATCCGTGACGAGTCCTCCGACCGCACCGGTCAGCGCCTCGTCGTGGTGCTCAAGCGTGACGCGGTCGCGAAGGTCGTGCTCAACAACCTGTACAAGCACACGCAGCTGCAGGAGAACTTCGGCGCGAACATGCTCGCGATCGTCGACGGTGTTCCGCGCACGCTCGCGATCGACGGCTTCGTCACCAACTGGATCGCGCACCAGATCGACGTGATCGTGCGGCGCACCCAGTTCCGCCTCAACGAGGCCGAGAAGCGCATGCACATCCTGCGCGGCTACCTGAAGGCGCTCGATGCCCTCGACGAGGTGATCGCGCTCATCCGCCGATCGCAGACCACGGCCGACGCGAACGAGGGGCTGCAGAAGCTCCTCGACATCGACGAGATCCAGGCCGATGCGATCCTGCAGATGCAGCTGCGTCGCCTCGCGGCCCTCGAGCGCCAGAAGATCATCGACCAGGCCACCGAGCTCGAGGCGCAGATCACCGAGTACAAGGCGATCCTCGCCGACGAGGGCCGGCAGCGCACGATCATCCGCGAGGAGCTCACCGCGATCGTCGACCGCTTCGGCGACGAGCGTCGCACGCACATCCTGCACGGTTTCGACGGCGACGTCTCCATGGAAGACCTCATCGCCGAAGAGGAGATGGTCGTCACCGTCACGCGCGAGGGCTACATCAAGCGCACGCGCAGCGACAACTACCGCTCGCAGCACCGCGGTGGCAAGGGCGTCAAGGGCGCCCAGCTCCGCGCCGACGACATCGTGGAGCACTTCTTCGTCACCACCACGCACCACTGGCTGCTGTTCTTCACGGACAAGGGCCGCGTCTACCGCGCCAAGACGTATGAGGTGCCAGAGGCCGGTCGCGACGCGAAGGGCACCCACGTCGCCAACCTGCTCGCCCTGCAGCCCGACGAGAGCATCGCCCAGGTGCTCGACATCCGCGACTATGAGGTCGCCGACTACCTCGTCCTCGCGACCCGCGACGGTCTGGTGAAGAAGACCCGACTCGACGCGTACGACACGAACCGTCAGGGCGGCGTGATCGCGATCCGGCTCAACGAGGAGGACGAGCTCGTCAGCGCGCTGCTCGTCAACGCCGAGGACGACATCCTCCTCATCAGCCGCCGTGGAATGTCGGTGCGGTTCGAGGCGACCGACGAGGCACTGCGCCCCATGGGCCGCGCGACCGCCGGTGTGCGCGGCATGAAGTTCAAGATCGACGGCGACTGCCTGCTGTCCGCCTCGGTCGCGGCCGCCGGGAAGTTCGTCTTCGTGGTCACGGACGGCGGGTACGCGAAGCGCACGGCGGTCGAGGAATACCGGGTCCAGGGCCGTGGCGGAACGGGCATCAAGGTCGCGAAACTGAACGACGATCGGGGCACTCTCGCGGGTGGTCTGATCGTCGCGGAGGACGACGAGGTCTTGGTGGTTCTGTCCAGCGGCAAGGTGGTACGCTCTGCCGTGGCCGAGGTCCCCGCGAAGGGTCGAGACACCATGGGAGTGGTGTTCGCCCGCACGACGGAGGCCGACCGCATCCTCGCCATCGCCCGTAACGGTGAGCGCGGTCTCGCAGAAGACGAGGCCGAAGCGGATGTCGACACCGAGGCCCCCCAGACGACAGAGACACCCGAGGATACAGACGCATGAGCACAGTGGCCGACAAGCTGGCGAAGAAGTCGACCCGCAAGACCAGTGGCAAGCAGGTTCGCCTCCGCCTGGTGTACGTCGACTTCTGGTCAGCGGTGAAGCTCTCCTTCCTGGGAGCCGTGGCTCTCGCCGTCGTCACGATGGTCTCCTTCTTCCTCATCTTCCTGGTGCTCCAGGCGACGGGCATCATGTCGACCGCAGACGAGTTCCTCCAGGGCATCACGGACAACGCGTTCGTGCTGTCCGAGGTCGTCGGGCTGCCGCAGGTGATGGCCTTCGCCGCGGTCGTGGCGATCCTGAACCTGATCGTCTTCACGGTGCTCGGCGCCGTGATCGCCGGCATCTACAATCTCGCCGTGAAGGTGACGGGCGGCCTGCTCGTCGGCTTCATGTCGAACTGACGCGAGTCACGACGAAGGGCGGGTGCTGCGGCACCCGCCCTTCGTCGTGTGCACGGCGCGGCGGCTCAGACCACCCCGGTCGTTCCGAGGAGCGTGCCGATCAGCCACGTCGCGAGCAGCGCGAGCGCTCCGCCGATCACGAGCCGCAGTGCCGCTCGGCCCGGCGCGGATCCTCCGATCCTCGCCGAGATCGTGCCCGTCGCGGCCAGGGCGATCAACACCGCGACGAAGGTCACCGGGACTCGCCAGTCGGGCGGGGGCAGCAGGATCGCCAGCAAGGGGAGCAGCGCGCCGAGCGTGAACGCGATCGCGGAGGACAGCGCCGCGTGCCACGGGTTGACCAGGTCGTCCTGATCGATGCCGAGCTCCACCTCGAGGTGTGCCGACAGAGCGTCGTGCGCGGTGAGCTCCTCGGCCACACGGCGCGCGGTGTCCTCCGTGAGCCCCCGGTCGCGGTACAGGGAGGTGAGCTCGGCGAGCTCCGCCTCCGGCATCGTGCGCAGCTCTTCCTTCTCCTTGGCGATGAGCGCGCGCTCGCTGTCGCGCTGGCTGCTCACGGAGACGTACTCGCCCAGAGCCATGGAGATCGCCCCACCCACCAGACCGGCGACGCCCGCGGTGAGGAGCGCGGCGTTGTCCGTGGTGGCACCGGCGACGCCCACGACCAGCGATGCCACCGACACGATCCCGTCGTTCGCTCCGAGGACACCGGCGCGCAGCCAGTTGAGGCGCTGACCCACTCCGGTGCCGTGCGGTTCTCCCTCGTGTGCTGTCATGCCACCAGTGAAGCAGAGGAGGACAGTGGCGAGGGCGGTCCCCGGTAGGGAAAACCCGAACCGGAGTGTCCGGCTGCCTCGGTGCCCGCGTGGCACCCTCCCCCGTACCGTGGAAACATGACCACTCAGCCTGCGCCTCCGGCCGCCGCACCGGCGAAGCCACCGCTGCGCCTCTTCCTCACGGTCCTGCATCTGGCGGGCATCGGCGTCCTCGGCGGCGGGATCTTCGCCACCCTCGGCGCACTGCTCGGGACGGGGATCGGCCTCGTGTTCGTCGCCGGCATCGGTATCGTCCTGCTCGTCGGTCTCGTCTACGCGCTCTACGGCCTCGGCTGGTTCGAGGTCGCGCGCGTCGCCGGTCTCTACCGCACCCCGCTCGCGCCCCTGCGACTGCAGCCGCGCGATCGTCCCGGCTTCGCCGGCTGGCTCCGCGCCCTCGGGCGACAGGCCGTCGATGGACGCATGTGGCGTGCCGTCGCGAACTTCGCCATCTCGGCAGTGCTGGGCTGGGTCGTGCTCCGCCTGGCCTGGAGCCTCGTGTGGTCGATCATCATCTCCTTCGCCCCCCTGACCTCTGCCGACAGCATCGTGGGCCCCTTCGGCGGTGCCGGGATCCCCGTCGCCTGGGCTCCGCTCATCGGGATCTTGGGCGTCGCCGCATCGGCGGCCGGCATCATCGGACTCGCGTTCCTGCACCGCACCCTGTCCCTGGCGATCGTCGCCCGCAGTCGGGAGACCGAGCTCACGGAGCGGGTGCGTGCCTCGACGGCGCAGCGGGAGGGAGCCGTGCGTGCGGCCGACGTGGAGCGCACCCGCATCGAGCGGGATCTCCACGACGGCGTGCAGCCGCGTCTCGTCTCGGTCGGCATGACCCTGGGCCTGGCCCAGCAGAAGATCGACACCGATCCCGACGCGGCCAAGGACCTCATCTCGGAGGCGCACACCTCGACGAAGGCGGCGATCACCGAGCTGCGGCAGCTCGCGCGGGGGATCCACGCCTCGGTCCTCGACGACCGCGGGCTGGACGCGGCGCTGTCCGCACTCGCCGGCCGTTCGCACATCCCCGTGCACCTCGACGTGCGGATGGACGGGCGGTGCAGTCGTGAGGCCGAGGCCGCGGTGTACTTCTCGATCGCGGAATCCCTCACCAACGCCGCCAAGCACTCTCGCGCGAGCGAGGCCCGGGTCACGGTGCGACTGCGCGAGGGCAACGTGCTGTGGGCCCGCGTGGAGGACAACGGCATGGGCGGCGCGCAGGTGCTCCCCGGCGGCGGCCTCGACGGCATCGCGAACCGGATCCTCGCCGCCGGCGGAACGTTCCGCCTGGACAGCCCGCTCGGTGGTCCGACCAGCCTGGAGGTGAACGTGCCATGCGCATCTTGATCTGCGAGGATTCGGTCCTGCTGCGGGAGGGGCTCGTGCGTCTGCTGGAAGACGCGGGTCATCAGGTGGTGGCCGCGCTCACCGACACCGACGGTGTGGCGGAGGCCGTGGCATCCGCCGACCCGGAGCTCTGCATCCTGGACGTGCGGCTTCCTCCGACGTTCACCGACGAGGGGATCCGTGCGGCGCTGGCGCTGCGGGCGACGCATCCGTCCCTTCCGATCCTCGTGCTGTCGCAGTACGTGGAGGAGCGCTACGCGTCTGACCTGATCGCGGCGCAGGGCGGGCCCCTGGGTTACCTGCTGAAGGACCGGGTCGCCGACGTCGCGGAGTTCATCGAGTCCGTGCAGCGGATCGCCGACGGAGCGACCGTGCTCGACCCGGAGGTCGTGGCGCAGCTGCTCACGCGACGCAACCGCGACGACCGGATGCTGCGACTCACGGAACGTGAGCGCACCGTGCTGGCACTGATCGCGGAGGGCAAGTCGAACCAGGCGATCGCCGGACTGCTGTTCGTCTCCGAGGCGAGTGTCGAGAAGCACATCACTTCCATCTTCCAGAAGCTGGGGTTCGAGCAGGACGAGTCGGGAAACCGTCGCGTGCTGGCGGCCCTGGCGCACATCGAGAACACGGGCGGCCCCACGCCGCCGACCGGACAGACAGGAATGGCACGATGACCACCGAAGATCAGGGCCCCCAGGGCGGCCACACGCCGCTCACCCCTCCCCCTGCGACGGCACCTCACGCCCCGGCCGAGCCCACACCGATGGTGTCGGGCGGCTCCGGTACCGAGCCCGGACGTTCCTCGGGCGCCACGGCGATCCTCGTGATCACCGCGGTGGTGGGCGGCCTCGCCCTGCTCGGCGCCGGAGGCACGGCGGCGGCCGCAGCCGCGGGCTCCGTGATGTCATCGAGCCGACCCGACTCGGTCCAGACCGTCGGCGTGGACGGGATCGACGGCGTCGACCTCGATGCCGACGCGAGCAGTGTGCGGGTGGAGTTCGGTGACGTGGACGACGCCGAACTGGCGGTCACGAACGGCCGCGGGCAGGCCTGGACGTTCGAGCGGGAGGGCGACGAACTCGTCGTGAAGAGCCCGCGGGGTGTGTTCGGCTGGTGGTTCGGCAACTGGTTCGGCGACGAGGAGGTCGCGGTGCTGACGTTGCCCGAGAGCCTGCGCGACGCCGGTCTGGATGCGAACCTCACGCTCAACGCGGGCAGCCTGGATGTGACGGGTGACTTCGGTGACCTCGAGCTCGACGTGAACGCGGGGTCGCTCGATGTCGAGGGCGCGGCGGAGACGCTCGACGTGCAGATGAACGCCGGGCGCGCCGACATCGTGCTGGACTCCGTGGCCGAGGCCGACCTGGGCATCTCGGCGGGCGATCTCACGGTGGAGCTCACGGGCTCGGCGCCCGCGCGCACATCGGTCGATGCGAGCGCGGGATCGGTCGACCTCACGCTGCCCGACGTGGAGTACAGCCTCACCCAGGACGTGAGCGCCGGCTCGCTCGATGCCACCGTCGATCAGGGGTCGAACGCGCGACACACGATCGACGTCTCCCTCGCGGCGGGGAACGTGACGATCCGACCCGGGCGCTGAGCCGCGGGAGCACGGAGGGGCCGGTACTCGGAGAGTGCCGGCCCCTCGGCACCGTCGCTCACGGCGTCGGCGAAGTTATCCACAGTTCTCTCCACAGCATGGGGAGAATTACACCGATGTTATTCACAGGCGTTAACAACTCTGTTAACAACTCGGGATCAGGCCAAAAGGAGCAGCGGCGGAACGAACGCCACGATCACGAGCAGGAGAACCACCAGGGCCGAGAGGAAGACGATCTGCCACACGCGCTGCTCACGGCGTTTCGTGCGCGTATAGATGAAGGCCACGATCGCGCCCACGATCGCCCCGCCCAGATGCGCCTGCCAGGAGATCCCGCCGGCGAAGAACCCGAAGGCGAAGTTGATCGCGAGGATGACGAGGATCCCGGTCACGTTCGCCCCGATGTGGCGGCCGATGATCAGCAGCGACGCGAGGAGACCGAAGATGGCGCCGGAGGCTCCGACCGTCCATGAGCCCGGCGCGAGGATCGCGACCATGACCGATCCACCGAGTCCGCTGATCAGGTACAGCGCCAGGTAGCGCGCCCGCCCCAGCATGGGTTCGAGGCTCTGGCCGAGCATCCACAGCGCCAGCATGTTGAGCGCGAGGTGCACGAAGCCGCCGTGCACGAACAGCACCGTCAGCAGTCGCCACGGCTCGAACGGCACCGCGAACAGGTTTGGGTAGAGGAACGGTGCGTAGAAGCCCAGCGCCTGTGTGATCGGCTGGTTGAGCCCGGGGATGAGCTGTACGAGGCCGATGAACGACGTGATCGCCAGCAGCACGTGGGTGACGACGGGCTTGCCGCCGCGGGTCATCGCCAGAGCACCGCCGCGGTTCCCCCAGCGTCGGGCGGCCTTCTTCTGGGCGGGAGTGCGGTTCTTGCGCTCGGCCGCCATGCACTCCGGGCAGATCACGCCGACGGCGGCCTGCGTCTGGCACTCGGGGCAGATGGTGCGCAGACACCGCTGGCAGAGCACGAAGCTCTGCCGATCCGGATGCCGGTAGCAGAAGTTGTCGCGATTACTCGTGAACTCGGGCGTCGACATCCGGATCGGCCGTGGCTTCCGTCAGGCGGCGACGATGTCGATCGACTGCAGCACGACCGGCTCGACCGGGCGGTCGCCGGCCGCGGTGGGCACGGCGGCAATGGCGTCGACGACCTTCTTCGAGGCGTCGTCGGCGACGGCGCCGAAGATGGTGTGCTTGCCCTGCAGCCACGGGGTCGGGTCGGTGGTGATGAAGAACTGCGAGCCGTTCGTGCCCTCGACCTTGCCGGTGATGGCGTTGCGGCGCAGGCCGGCGTTGGCCATCGCGAGGATGTAGGGCTCGTTGAAGTCGAGCTCCCCGTTGATCTCGTCATCGAAGTTGTAGCCGGGGCCGCCCACACCCTGACCGAGCGGGTCGCCGCCCTGGATCATGAAGTTGGGGATGATGCGGTGGAAGATGACGTCCTTGTAGAGAGGACCCTCGCCCGGCTTGCCGGTGGCGGGGTGCGTCCACTCCTGGGTGCCGTCGGCCAGGCCGACGAAGTTCTTGACCGTCTTGGGAGCGTGGTCGCCGAAGAGGTTGATGACGATGTCACCGTGGTTGGTGTGCAGAGTTGCGACGTGGGAAGCATGAACCATGCCCTCATTCTCGCAGAGCTTCCGATGAGTGGCCCGGGTCTGTACATCCCCTCGGCGGATGATGCAAGGGGCGGGCGATTCCCTCCCCCCATCCAGGGTGTCGTGGCAAGATGGGGAACCCGTACTCCAATGGACAGGAGAGCATCGTGAGCCTCAGCCGCAAGCGGAAGAAGCAGCTTCGTCGTCTTCAGAAGGACGCCAACCAGCTGTGGGAGGACCAGCAGGTGCTCGTCGGCCACGCCGCCGACGTCGCCCGAGAGGCCGGCCGTCAGCTCGGCAACTTCAATCGGGAACAGCTCGTCCCCGCCGTCCAGGACACCTACAACCGTCGTGTCGCCCCCGTGGTCGACCGCGGCGTGAAGGTCGGCAGGCACGTCGTCGACGACAAGGTCGTGCCGATCGTCGGCGGCGTCGTCGGCACCGCGCTCACCGCGTGGGACGTCGCCAACGCGAAGCGGCAGGGCATCGAATACAAGGCCCGCAAGGCCGTCGCTCCGAAGAAGGGCCCCGGCCTCGGCTCGGTCATCGCGATCGTGCTGGGTGCGGCTGCGGCGGTCGGAGTGCTCTACGCCGCCTGGCAGGCCCTCCGCGCCGACGACGAGCTCTGGGTCGCCGACGACCCGCTGTCGGCTCCCGACGCGTGACCACCCCTGACCCGCACGCGCGGGTGCGGGATGCTGCGGCCGCCCGCGGACTCGACATCGAGATCCGCGAGCGGCCGCAGGCGCGCAGCCTGCATGAGGCCGCGGAGATCCTGGGCATCCTGCCGTCCGGCATCGTGAAGACCCTCGTGGTGAAGCGCTCCGACGACACCTATCTGTTCGCCCTGGTCCCCGGCGGTCGGTCGATCTCGTGGCCCAAGCTGCGTGCCGTGGTCGGCGTCAACAAGCTGCGACTGCCCGAACCCGAGCTCGCCCTCGCGGCCACGGGGTACGAGCGGGGCACGATCGTCCCGATCGGCAGCACGACCGATTGGCCCGTGTACGCCGACGAGTCCATCGTCGGGCAGCGGATCGCAATGGGAGCGGGTGCGCACGGTTACAGCCTGTTCGTGGACGCCGACGACCTGATCGCCGCCTACGGCGCCACCGTCGCCGACATCTCCCTTCCCGAGGAGCGCTGACCGCCAGCGCTCAGGCGAGTCCCGCCATCCGGATGGCGATGTCGACCAGCTTGACCCGCTGCAGCCCCGCGACGGCCGCGAGCGGAAACCACTCGGCCCTGTCGGTCGAGCCCTCGGTCTCGAAGCGCAGCCGTCCGCCGGTGACCTCGGCGCGGTAGACGATGCGCAGTGTGTGGAGTGGTTCCGCCGCCTTCTGCACCCGCCGCCCTGCCGGGATCACCCGCGAATGGATACCGAGCAGCGCGCCGACCCGCACGGTGTACCCGGTCTCCTCGCGCAACTCCCGGCGGACCGCGTCCTCCGGGGCCTCGCCCGGCTCGAGCCCGCCGCCCGGCATGGTCCACGCCGTGCGACGCCCCTCGATCCAGCGCGCCAGGAGGAGCCGGCCACCCTCATCGGTGACGACCCCGTATGCGGCGACGCGCAGGTCCATGGCTCACACCCTATCCGCCGGGCGCGCCACGCTCCGACCACGTGTCGGCCGACGCACATCGATCACGAATCGAGAAGCGACGGCGCTCGGATGGTTCCTATTCTGTGGAGATCAGCCACACCGAGAGGACGGAAACCATGGCCGCCGACAACGAGAAGAACTTCACCGCCGAGGAGCGCGAGGCCATGCAGGCCGCCGCGAAGGAGGCCCGCACCCGACGGTCGCGTGCCAAGAAGTCGCCCGAGGAGCTGAGGGCGGCCGGCGAAGCCGACATCACGGAGGCCATCGACAAGCTCGACGAGCACGACAGGACGCTGGCGCGGAAGCTGCACGACCTGGTCTCCGAAGTCGCCCCCGACCTGGTGCCGCGCACGTACTACGGCATGCCCGCGTGGGGTCGAGACGGGAAGGTGCTGTGCTTCTTCCAGCCCGCGAGCAAGTTCAAGGTGCGCTACGGGACGTTCGGGTTCGAGCCGATCTCGAACCTCGACGACGGCACCGTGTGGCCCACGGCGTACGCTGTGATCGACCTGACGCCGAAGGACCGGGAGTTCCTCGCGGACCGGCTGCGCCAGGCCATCAGCTGAAGCGCTCCGAAGCCGAGACAGCGACGGCACCCCGGCACTACCGTGGAACCGTGAGCACTCCCCCGTTCCCCGCCTCCGTCTACGCCTCCCGACTCACCCGTGCAGCCGCGCTCGCCGCGGACGCCGGACTCGACGCCGTGGTCGTCGGACCGGGGCCCGACCTCCAGTACCTGCTCGGGGTCGAGGGGGACACGATCGAACGGCTCACGGCGCTGGTGCTCACCCCCGACGCGCGCGCGACCATCGTGGTGCCGCGCATGGAGCTGGCGAAGATCCGCAGCACCGCGGCCGGCGAACTCGGTCTGACCATCGCCGACTGGGTGGACGGGGAGGATCCGTATGCCCTGGTGCTCGCGGCGGCGGGGGAGGTCCAGCGGGTCGGGGTCTCCGACGCGCTGCCCGCGCTCCATGTGGTGCCGATCGCGGAACGCCTGGGGGTGCGGGTGGAGCTCGCGACCCCGGTGCTGCGCGAGGGACGCATGATCAAGGACGACGCGGAGATCGCGGAGCTCCGACGCGCGGGGGCCGCGATCGACGCCGTGCACCGTCGCGTGCCCGAGTGGCTGCGCGCCGGACGGACGGAACGCGAGGTGGCGGGCGACATCGCCGCGGCGATCGTCGAGGAGGGCCACCGCACGGTCGAGTTCGTGATCGTCGGATCCGGTCCGAACGGGGCCGACCCGCATCATGAGGTCTCCGACCGGGTGATCGAGGAGGGCGACATCGTCGTGGTCGACATCGGCGGTGCGGTGCCCAGCGGCTACAACTCCGACAGCACACGCACCTACGTCGTCGGCGACCCCGGCGCGGAGGAGGCCGAACGCATCGCCGTGCTCGTGCGGGCGCAGCAGGCCGCGGTCGATGCCGTGCGTCCCGGGGCGACGGCCGCCGAGGTCGATGCCGCCGCGCGCACGGTGCTCGCCGAGGCCGGACTGGGCGAGGCGTTCCTGCACCGCACGGGCCACGGGATCGGTGTCTCGGTGCACGAGGAGCCCTACATCGCTCCCGGCAACGGCCTCGTGCTGCGGCCGGGGATGGCGTTCAGCATCGAGCCGGGCATCTACTTCCCCGGTCGGTGGGGCGCCCGGATCGAGGACATCGTGATCGTGACGGACACCGGAGCGGAGCGGGTGAACCTGGCCCCGCACGCCCTCGTCTCCGCCGCTCGGCAGTGACCTTCGGCTATCAGCGAATACCTAAAGTCATCACGGTGAATTCCTAAAGTCACCTATCGTCGCATTTCCGGCGGGGCTAGCCTGCTGAGTGCTGGAGCCCCGTGCTCCGGCGATTGCTGATTCCATCTGGCGGGGTTGCCGGAGGGTCGGATGTTCGCCTCAGAACACCACAATTTCATCGCGCCGACTGCAGGACTGAACGAGACGAGACGCCGCTGGGCGATCATCGCGCTGCTCGCGCTGCTCGCCAGCCTCCTCGTGACGGTCGTCGCGCCGCCCAAGCCGGCCGAAGCCCAGTTCCAGTTCTCCTGTACGAGTACGGAGGGCGTCGGGTACTTCGTCAACACGGGCTCCGGCTCCGTCTCGATGATCTACACCGGCACCGACACGAACATCCGGAACATCCCCGTCGGCGGCACCCCCTACGGTGTGACGTCGCTCCCGGACGGATCGCGGGTCTACGTGGCGAACGGCAACGGGTCCGTGCAGGTGATCGACACCGCGACCCTCGCGGTCACGACGATCAACCACCCGTCGTTCTCCGCGTCGGTCGGCGCGTGGAGCTCCGCCGACGGCTCGCAGGTGTTCATCTCGAACATCGGGTCCAACACCGTCAGCGTGATCGACACCGCGACCAACACCGTGTCCCGCGTGATCACGGTCGGCGCCGCCGGTTCTCGTCCCGGATGGGTCGATGCCTACGGAAACGAGCTGTTCGTCGCCAAGGACGACGGCACCAACGGCGGGATCTCCGTGATCGACATGAGCAGCACCTCGACGACGACGTCCCGCGTCATCGCGGGAGCGGCTCCGGCGCACACGGTCGCCGTCAACGCCACGTACATCGCCGCCGCCAGCGAGACCGTCCTGTCGATCCCGATCCGCAACAGGACCGCGCCGTCGGCCCTCGTGCGCACCATCACGACCACCGAGCAGATCCACGGACTCACGTTTGTCCCCAACACCAACTACCTCGTGGCCAGTGGCGAGGCCGGACACACCTTCGTGTACGACGCGTCGACCGGGGCGCTGCTGCGGACGTTCACCGCGGGCGGCTCGAACATGCGCGTGCCCGTGGCCTCGCCGATCAGCAACGAGGTCTACATCGCCGGATACTCCACGCCCACGGGCACGCTGGACCGGCTCGTGACCACCGGGGCTCCGGCCACCTGGACCTACACCGCCAATCAGACGGCCCTGCAGAACGCTCCCGACGGCCACACCCCCGCGTTCTCCTGCCTGCCGCCGCTCTCGGGTTCCAAGTCCTTCGCCAAGTCGCCGATCGCTCAGGGCGAGACGACCACCCTGACGATCACGATCAACAACACCAACCTCGCCCCCACCACCGGCATCACCGGGGCGGCGCTGACCGACAACCTGCCCTCCAACATCCGCATCGCACCGACGGGCACGGCGACGACGACGTGTACCGCCGCAACACTCACGGCGCCCCCCGGCGGGACGACCGTCAGCCTGAGCGGTGCTTCGATCCCCGCGGCCACCGGGCCGAACGGGGCGATCGTGCCGGGAAGCTGCACCATCACCGTGCCGGTGATCGGCGTCACACCCGGCGCCCAGACCAACACGATCGAGCCGGGGGCTCTCTCCGCGAATATCGTGGGCGAGACGGCGAACTCGTTCTCCGCACCGATCGAGGTGCTTCCCCCGGCGATGCAGATCGCGAAGTCGAACGACGACGCCGACGGGATCGTCGACGGCGGACAGACGCTGACCTACTCGCTCACGCTGACCAACGCCGGGACGATCCCGCAGACGGGCGTCACCGTCGACGACGTGCTCCCCGCGGGCGTCACCTATGTGCCCGGGTCCACCGTCGCCACGCAGGGCACCACCGTGCGCGACAACGCGCCGGGCGGGACCAACCCCGACCTCGTCGGCGGCGATCCCGTCGCCGGGTCGCTCGTCGGACCGACGGATCCGTTCACGATCCCTCCGGGCGAATCGCTCGTGGTCACTTACCAGGTGACCGTGGACACTCCCGCGCCGGAGACGATCGACTCGTACACCAACACCGCCAGCGCCAGCTCCGCCCAGGAGCCGACGCCGATCAGCACGACCGACACCGTGCAGGCCCTGTCCACCCTCGATCTCGTGAAGTCCGCGGGCACCCCGGTCGACGTCAACGGCAACGGGACCACCGACACCGGCGACACCATCGCCTACACCTTCACCGTCACGAACACCGGTAACACCACCATCGCGAACATCGCCGTCACCGACCCGAAGCTCGGCGCGATCACGTGCGACGCCACGACCCTGGCACCCGACGCCGTGGCCACCTGTACCGCGCCGCCCTACGTCATCACCCAGGCGGAGACCGATGCCGGCGCCGTCGACAACAGCGCCACCGCGGCGGGCACCGACCCCAGCGGCGACCCCATCGCCTCGAACGAGTCCACCACCTCGACACCCACCGACCAGGCCCCGGCACTGCTGTTCGACAAGACGGCCGCCGCCCCGGTGGATGTGAATGCGAACGGCATCACCGACGCGGGCGACACCATCGCCTACACGTTCAGCGTCGCCAACACGGGCAACGTCACGATGAGTGGCATCACCGTCACCGACCCGAAGATCGGCGCGGTGACCTGCGACGTGACCACCCTGGCTCCCGGTGAGGTCGCGAGCTGCACCGCGCCCGCCTACACGATCACTGCCGCGGACCAGGACGCGGGCGAGGTCGCGAACACCGCGAGTGCCACCGGCACCGATCCCGGCGGCACCACCGTCCCGTCGAACGACGACAGCACCACCACTCCGGTGGTCGCACCCGCACCGGCCCTCGAGATCGACAAGACCGCGGGAACGCCCGTGGACGTCAACGGGAACGGCTCGACGGACGTCGGCGACACCATCGCGTACACGTTCACGGTGACCAACACCGGCAACGTCACCGTGTCGGACATCGCCGTGAACGACCCCAAGGTCGGCACGGTGACCTGTGATGTCACGGCGCTCGGGCCGACGGGAGTCGCGACCTGCACGGCCGCCCCGTACGTGATCACCCAGGCCGACATGGACAACGGCTCGGTGGACAACTCCGCCACCGCGAACGGCACGGACCCGACGGGAGGCCCGGTCGTGACCACCCCCGACACCACGACCACCCCCACCGACCAGGCGCCGGCGCTGTCGTTCGACAAGACCGCGGGGACCCCCGTGGATGTGAACGCCAACGGCATCACGGACGAGGGCGACACCATCGCGTACACCTTCACCGTCACCAACACCGGCAACGTCACGGTGGCGGGCATCGCGGTCACGGATGCCCTCGTCGGCGCCGTCACGTGTGACGTCACCACGCTGGCTCCCGGAGCGGTGGCGAGCTGCACCGCGGCACCGTACACGATCACCGCCGCGGACGAGACGGCGGGTGAGGTGGCGAACAGCGCCTCGGCCGCAGGCACGGACCCGGGCGGTGACGCCGTCCCGTCGAACACCGACACGACGACGACGCCGGTCGTCGCCTCGGCACCGAGTCTCACGATCGACAAGGCAGCGGGTGCTCCGGTCGACGTCAATGGCAACGGGGTGACCGACGCCGGCGACACGATCGCCTACACCTTCACCGTGACCAACACCGGCAACGTGCCGCTCGCCGATGTCGCGGTGGACGACCCGAAGGTCGGCGCGGTCACCTGTGATGCGACGACCCTCGCTCCCGGTGCGGTCGCGAGCTGCACCGCCGCGACGTACACGATCACGCAGGCCGACGTCGACAACGGCTCGGTCGACAACTCCGCCACGGCCACGGGCACCCCGCCCGGAGAACCCGCGATCACCTCCGACCCCGACACCACGAGCACCCCGACCGACCAGACCGCGTCGCTCGTGCTGGACAAGACCGCGGGCACACCGGTCGACGTGAATGCGGACGGCCTGACCGACGAGGGCGACACCATCGCGTACACGTTCACCGTCACGAACACCGGCACCGTCACACTGACCGACGTAGCCGTCGACGACCCGAAGGTGGGCACCGTCACGTGTGACGTCACGACTCTCGCTCCCGGGGCCGTGGCCACCTGCACGGCAGCGCCCTACACGATCACCGCAGCGGACGAGACCGCGGGCGAGGTGGCGAACACCGCGACCGCCGCGGCCACCGACCCCGGCGGCGACCCCGCCCCCACCGCTGACGACAGCACCACGACCCCGGTCGTCGCCTCGGCCGCGGCTCTCACGATCGACAAGGTCGCGGGCGCCCCGGTGGACGTCGACGGCAACGGCATCACGAACGCCGGTGACACGATCGCGTACACGTTCACGGTGACCAACACCGGCAATGTGGCGGTGTCGGAGATCACGGTGGACGACCCGAAGGTCGGCGCGGTGACGTGTGATCTGACCACCCTGGCCCCCGGTGCGGTCGCGAACTGCACCGCGGCGCCGTACGTGATCACCGCTGCCGATGAGACCGCGGGCGAGGTCGCGAACACCGCGACCGCCGCGGGCACGGACCCGGACGGCGACTCGGTCGCCTCCGACCCCGACAGCACGACCACTCCGGTCGTCACGCCGGCGCCGGCGCTGTCGTTCGAGAAGACGGCGGGGACGCCGGTGGATGTGAATGCGAATGGCATCACGGATGAGGGTGACACAATCGCGTACACGTTCACGGTGACCAACACCGGCAACGTGACGGTGACCGATGTCGCTGTGGATGACCCGAAGGTGGGTGCGGTGACGTGTGATGTGACGACGCTCGCGCCGGGTGCGGTCGCGTCGTGTGCGTCGGCGCCGTACACGGTGACGGCGGCGGATGAGGCTGCGGGTGAGGTGGCGAACACGGCGACGGCGTCGGGGACGGCTCCGAACGGTGACCCGGTTCCGTCCGACCCGGATTCGACGACGACGCCGTCGGAGGCGTCGGCTCCGAGTTCGACGATCGAGAAGACCGCGGGTGCCCCGGTGGATGTGAATGGCAACGGGGTGACCGATGTGGGTGACACGATCGGGTACTCGTTCACGGTGACCAACACCGGCAACGTGCCGCTGGCCGATGTGACGGTGAACGACCCGAAGGTCGGCGCCGTGACGTGTGATGTCACCACGCTCGCCCCCGGTGCGGTTGCGAACTGCACCGCGGCACCGTACGTGATCACGCAGGCCGACGTGGACAACGGCTCCGTCGACAACTCCGCCACGGCCACGGGCACCCCGCCCGGAGAGGACCCTGTTCCGTCTGAGCCCGACACGACGACCACCCCCACCGACCAGACCCCGGCGCTCGAGCTGGACAAGGTGGCCGGTACGCCGGTCGACGTGAACGGGGACGGCCTCACCAACGCCGGGGACACGATCGACTACACCTTCACCGTGACCAACACCGGCAACGTGACCCTGACCGATGTCGCGGTCGCTGATCCGAAGGTCGGCACGGTGACCTGTGATGTGACGACCCTGGCACCGGGCGCGATCGCCACCTGCACCGCCCCGGCGTACACCGTCACCACGGATGACGAGGCCGCCGGCGAGGTCGCGAACACCGCGACCGCCTCGGCGACAGACCCCGCGGGCGACCCGGCACCCACCGACGACGACAGCACCACCACCCCGGCCGTCCCGGCCGCGCCATCACTGTCGTTCGAGAAGACCGCGGGTGCTCCGGTGGACGTGAACGCGAACGGCATCACGGATGAGGGCGACACGATCGACTACACGTTCACGGTGACCAACACCGGCAACGTGACCCTGACCGACATCACCGTGAGTGACCCGAAGGCGGGGACCGTCACCTGCGATGTCACGACCCTGGCTCCCGGGGCCGTCGCGAGATGCTCGGCGGCGACCTACACGGTCACGGCCGACGATGAGCAGGCGGGCGAGGTCGCGAATACCGCTACCGCCACGGGGACGGAGCCCGGCGGTGACCCGGTCCCGTCCGACCCGGATTCGACAACGACGCCGTCCGAGGCGTCCGCGCCGAGTTCGACGATCGACAAGACCGCGGGTGACCCGGTGGACGTCAACGGCAACGGCCTGACCGATGCGGGCGACACGATCGCGTACTCGTTCACGATCACGAACACGGGCAACGTCCCGCTGGCCGATGTCGGGGTGAACGACCCCAAGGTGGGCACCGTCACCTGCGACGTCACGACGCTCGCTCCCGGCGAGGTCGCGACCTGTACCGCGGCGCCGTACGTCATCACGCAGGCCGACGTCGACGCGGGCGGGGTCGAGAACTCCGCGACCGCGACGGGTACACCTCCCGGGGAGGACCCGGTGCCGTCTGAGCCCGACACGATCGTGACGCCGGTCGATCAGGTGCCGTCGCTGCTGTTCGACAAGGTCGCCGGTGCTCCGGTGGATGTGAACGCCAATGGCATCACGGATGAGGGCGACACGATCGACTACACGTTCACGGTCACGAACACGGGTACGGTCACTGCGACGGACATCGCGGTCAGTGACCCGAAGGCTGGTGCCGTGACGTGTGATGTCACCACCCTGGCCCCCGGTGAGGTCGCGAGCTGCTCGGCGGCGACCTACACGGTGACCGCGGCGGATGAGCAGGCCGGTGAGGTGGCGAACACCGCCGCCGCGTCGGGGACGGATCCGAACGGCGACCCGGTCCCGTCGGACCCGGATTCCACAACGACCCCGTCGGAGGCCTCGGCCCCGGGGGTGACGATCGACAAGACGGCGGGTGACCCGGTGGATGTCAACGGCAACGGCCTGACCGATGTGGGCGACACGATCGCGTACTCGTTCACGATCACGAACACCGGCAACGTCCCGTTGGCCGATGTCGGGGTGAACGACCCGAAGGTCGGCACCGTGACGTGCGATGTCACCACGCTCGCCCCCGGTGAGGTCGCGACCTGCGGGGCGACGTACGCGATCACGCAGGCTGATGTGGATGCGGGTTCCGTCGAGAACTCCGCGACCGCGACCGGCACGCCTCCCGGGGAGGATCCGGTCCCCTCGGAGCCCGACACGGTGGTGACGCCGGTTGATCAGGTGCCGTCGCTGCTGTTCGACAAGGTCGCCGGTGCTCCGGTGGATGTGAACGCGAACGGCATCACGGATGAGGGCGACACGATCGACTACACCTTCACCGTGACGAACACGGGGACCGTGACGGCGACCGACATCGCCGTGAGCGACCCGAAGGTCGGGACGGTGACGTGTGATGTCACGACCCTTCCCCCGGGCGAGGTCGCGAGCTGCACCGCGCCGACCTACACGGTCACGGCCGACGATTAGCAGGCGGGTGAGGTGGCGAACACGGCGACCGCGTCGGGGACGGATCCGAACGGTGACCCGGTCCCGTCCAACCCCGACAGCACGACCACCCCGGCCGTCGCGTCCGCCCCGAGTTCGACGATCGACAAGACCGCGGGCGCCCCGGTGGACGTGAATGGCAACGGCCTGACCGATGTGGGTGACACGATCGCGTACTCGTTCACGATCACGAACACCGGCAACGTTCCCCTCGCCGATGTCGGGGTGAACGACCCGAAGGTCGGCACCGTGACGTGCGATGTCACGACGCTCGCCCCCGGAGAGGTCGCGATTTGCACCGCGGCGCCGTACGTCATCACGCAGGCCGACGTCGACGCGGGCGGGGTCGAGAACTCCGCGACCGCGACCGGCACGCCTCCCGGAGGAGACCCCGTCCCGTCCGAACCCGACACCGTCGTGACGCCGACTGATCAGGTGCCGTCGATGACCCTCGTGAAGACGGCCGTGATCGACGACGCCGACCGGGACCGCGCCGCCGACGAGGGAGAAGTGATCCACTACGCCTTCACCGTCGCGAACACGGGCAACGTCACGATCGAGAATCTGGGCATCGACGACCCGATGCTGGACGAGCGCGGCGACGCCATCACGTGCCCGCTCGTGCCGCTGGCGCCCGGTGAGCAGGCTCTCTGTACGGCCGACCATGTCGTGACCGCGGCGGAAGCGACCGGTGGCGACCTGACCAACGTCGCTACCGCCACGGGACGTACGGGGACCGATGATCCGATCACGAGCGACCCGTCGACGGTGAGCACGCCCACGGATCCGGAGACACCGGAACCCGCACGACTGCCGACGACGGGTGGTCGGGATCAGACGGCCGCGGCACTGCTCGCGCTCGCCCTGATCCTGGGCGGAGTCACGCTGGTCGTCGTCCGGAGGGGAGCGCGCCGCCGCCCGACGGACATCGGATAGCTCGACCGGGGGGCGAGCGACGGGGCTCGGTCGGGCGCACCCACATCGTGGGGCGGTCCGACCGGGCTCCGACGGGGCGCGTGCGCGGATGAGGCGGAGCACACCGGCAGCACGACGCGACGGTGGTGAGGATCGATGCCGAAGCACGACCGGAAGGGGGTCGGTGCGCGGGAGAGAGGAGATCCGAGGTGGTGGAGCCTAGGAGATTCGAACTCCTGACATCCTGCTTGCAAAGCAGGCGCTCTACCAACTGAGCTAAGGCCCCGTGAGGGATTTCTTGAATTGAATGGTGGGGCTACCAGGACTTGAACCTGGGACCTCTTCATTATCAGTGAAGCGCTCTAACCGCCTGAGCTATAGCCCCGTCAACCTCCAAGACTTTACCGGAGAATCTCGGAAAATCCGAATCGAGCGCGAGGAGCCCGATGCACACCACCGCCGGCACGACGAAGCCCCCTCGCGCGGCGAGGGGGCTCCGGAAGAGAAGGGGCTGGTCAGCGCCAGCGTGTGGTCATAAGGAACCCGATGAGAGCGATGCCGAGACCGATCGCGAGGTTCCAGTTGTCGAGGCCCGGGATCGGGAACTGCATCCCCGAGATGTAGAACACGAGGATCCACGCGAGACCGAGAAGCATGAAGCCGATCATCACCGGCTTGAACCAGACGGCGTTGGGAGCGGCGTCGCCCTCGGCGCGCTCGACGACGGGTTCTTCGGTCTTGCGGTCACGTGCCATGCCGTCATTGTACCCGGGAGACCTCTGCGCCCACGAGAGGCGGTCACAGACGGGTGCCTCCGCACGAGCCCGTGTTCAGTGTCGACGGATAAGATCACGCCATGACTGCATCCGCCGTGCCTGGGGGGCGCCACGGACGTCGGCAGCGGCCCCGGTCGCGCGCCACGTTCGCGAGCGTGCTCGGCGAACTGCTGCTGACCGCCGGGGTCCTCGTCCTCCTCTTCGTCGCATGGCAGATGTGGATCGGCGACATCATCATCGCCGCCCAGAAGAACGACGAGGGTGCGGCGATCTCGCAGCAGCTCGCGGCGGCCGATCCCCCCGCACTGCCGCCGAAGGTCGAGACCGACGACGGCACCACGGTGTACCAGGCGCCGGTGCCCGCCGCCCCCGCCGACGGGGCGTGGTTCGGGCAGATGCACATCCCGCGCTTCGGCGCCGAGTACAACTTCGGCATCTACGGCGGGACCAGCCGGGCCAGGACGCTCGACCAGAAGGGCATCGGGGTCTACACCGACTCGAAGATGCCCGGCGAGGTCGGCAACTTCTCCCTCGCGGGCCACCGCACCACCTGGGGCAAGCCGTTCAACCAGCTCGACAAGCTGCAACTGAACGACGCGATCGTGGTCGAGACCCCCGACGGCTGGTACACGTACCGCTTCCGCACGCTCGAGTACGTCACGCCCACGCAGACCGACGTGCTGGCCGACGTGCCGCAGATGCCCGCACAGCAGACCGGCGAGCAGTACATCACCCTCACGGCGTGCTCCCCCCTGTACTCGCTCGCCGAGCGGATCGTCGCCTACGGCGTGTTCGAGAGCTTCCAGCCGCGCGCCGAAGGACCGCCGTCCGCACTGACCGACCCGCCTCCCCCTCCCGCCGCTCCGTCGGTGTGACCACGAACGATCAGGAGACACCACCCATGTACGCCGCACTCTGGCGCCTGCTGCCCGGTCCCTGGTGGTTGCGTGTGCTCATCCTGCTGGTCGTGGTCGCCGCCGTGCTCTACGCCCTGTTCTGGTACGTGTTCCCCTGGATCAGCCCGTTCATCTCCCCGGGTGAGGTCGACGTCGAATGACCCGCGTGCTCGTCGTGGACAACCACGACAGCTTCGTGCACACCCTGATCGGCTATCTCCACGAGCTCGGTGCCGACACCACGATCGTCGAGGCGGACGAGGTCGATGCGGCGCGGGTCGAGGGACTGCTCACCGCGCACGACGCGCTGCTCCTGTCGCCGGGGCCGGGCTCGCCCGACGACGCCGGCGTCTCGCTCGATGCGGTACGCCTCGCCGCCCGCTCCGCCGTGCCCACGCTCGGCGTGTGCCTGGGTCACCAGGTGATCGGCGCGGCCCTGGGTGCCCCCGTGACCGGCGCACCGGAGCTCATGCACGGCATGGTGTCGACGGTCGAGCACGACGGCTCGGCGCTGTTCGACGGCATTCCCTCGCCGTTCGCGGCGGGTCGCTACCACTCCCTCGCCCTCGCGGAGAGCGATCTGCCCGCCGAGCTCGCGGTGACCGCACGGACGGCAGACGGCACCGTGATGGCCCTCGAGCACCGCACGCTCCCGTTCCACGGGGTGCAGTTCCACCCGGAGAGCGTGCTCACCGAGGGCGGCTACCGCCTGCTGGCGAACTGGCTGCGACTGTGCGGCGACCCGGACGCCGTGTCGCGGGCAGAACGACTGAACCCGCTCACGCGCTGACCCCGGGGTGTCGGACGGCTGCGCGTCAGGAACCGGTGCAGTAGCGCAGCTCGACCGAGGAGTTGATCGGCACGTCGCCCGGAGCGACCGACATCGAGTGCACGGTGGCCGGGTCGGTGGCGGGGCAGTCGCTCTCCTCGATCGGCACCGGGGTGAGCCCGAGATCCGTGAGCGCCTTCGATGCGGAATCGACCGACCAGCCCACGACATCCGACAGGGTGACCTTGCCGCTGGCGACCTCGAGGTTCACGACCGTGTTCGGCGCCACCTCGGTGTCGGCCTTCTCGCTGGCCGTCATCACGGTGTTCGCCGCGAGGCCCTTGTCGTTGCGCTGGGTGACCGTGCCGAGCTGCAGCCCCGCCTTCTCCAGCGCCTCGGTGGCCGCGGCCAGGGACATGCCCTCGAGCTTCGGCACCACCACGGTCTCCTCGCCGGACGACACGTAGAGCGTGACGGTGGACCCCTGCTCGACCGACACCCCGCTCTCCGGATCCGTGCGGATCACGTTGCCCTCGGCGATGTCGGGACTGGACTCGATGACGATCTTCGACGAGAGGTCGAGCTTGGCCAGGTCGTCCTGCGCACGCTCCGACGCCACATTGGTCAGGTCGGGCACGACCCTCGACGTACTGGGCACCTCGGACGGCCGCATGCTGATGGTGACCACCCAGAACAGGACCGACGCCAGAAGCACCGCCAGCAGCGCGACGCCCGCCCAGATCCACGCGACGGGCGGGCCCGACTGCGTGCGGGTCATGGTGGTGTCGCTGCTGAGCTGCCGCAGCGACCGCGCCGTCTCCTGCGCCTGACGCGGGTTCGGGCCGTACAGCTCGCTCGTGAGCGCGCCGATCTGCTTGCGCGTCGGGGCGGCACCGGTCACGGCCGAGTCGAGGGCCGCGCGGAAGTGCGCCGCGTCGGGGAAGCGCTGGTACGGGTCCTTCGCGAGCGCGCGCAGCACGATCGGGTCGAGCGCCGCCGGGGACTCCTCGTTCACCTCCGACGGAGGGATCGGTGTCTCGCTCACGTGCTGGTACGCCACCGCGACCGGAGACTCCCCGCGGAACGGCTGGCGCCCGGTGAGCAGCTCGTACAGCACCACGCCGGTGGAGTACAGGTCGGCGCGGGCGTCGACCGGCTCGCCCTTGGCCTGCTCCGGCGAGAAGTACGCCGCGGTGCCGATGATCTGCGTGGTCTCCGCGACCGTCGAGGAGGAGTCGGACACCGCGCGGGCGATGCCGAAGTCCATGACCTTGACCTGACCCTTGTCGGTCACCATCACGTTGCCGGGCTTGATGTCGCGGTGCACCACACCCGCGCGGTGCGAGTAGTCCAGCGCCTCGAGGATCCCGTCGACGTAGCGGACGGCGTCGGCCACGGGCACCGGGCCCTCGGCGATGATCTTCTTCAGCAGGGTGCCCTTGACGAGCTCCATCACGATGTACGGCGGCTCATCGGACGCGGGGTCGCTCGTCGACGGGTCGCCCGCGTCGTACACCCGCACGATCGACGGGTGGGACATGCGCGACGCCGCCTGCGCCTCCAGCCGGAACCGCGTGCGGAAGCTCGTGTCCCTGGCCAGTTCGGGGTCGAGGATCTTGATCGCGATCTCGCGACCGAGGGTCAGGTCGTACCCGCGGTACACCTTCGCCATTCCGCCGTGCCCGATGAGCTCGTCGACGCGGTACCGGCCCGCGATGACTTGTGGCTCTGTCGACACGGATGACCCCCCTGAAACTACAAAACAGCTGGACTACAGGCTACCCTTCGGCGCCGCCACCACCGTCACCCTCGCCGTCGTCGGGGGCCGTGATGGTGACCGACAGCGGGGGCGACGCGTTCGACGTGCGCTGGTCGCCGCCCGAGCACATGGCCTGGTAGGTGACGATGAGCTGCTGGCCCACCGCGTCGCCGACCTTCACCTGCGTGTTGCGCTGCGTCGGCTGGAAGTTCGGGCCGCCCGAGACGAACGAGCCGTTCTGCAGCGACACGACGTAGCCCGACAGGGTGGTGCCGCTCGGGCACGTGAAACCGGTGCCCCAGGCCACCGTGACCGTGCTGCCCGCGACCGGGTCGCCCGTGAGCGTCGGGGTGTCGGTCGGCGTGGGCAGCGGGGTGCGTGCGGCGTACACGGTCAACGCGATCGGCGTCGTGGTCTCGACGTTCCCGGTGGGCTGAACCCGGTACACCTGACCGACCTCCGCGTCGCTCGGGGCGGGGTCGCCGTCGGCGCACGTGACGTTGTTCGTGAAGCCCGCGTCGGCCAGCGTCGCGGTCGCCGTGGCGCAGTCCATGCCGTTGAGGTTCAGCGCAGCCACGTCGACGCGCGTCACCTCGGGCGTCGGGCTCGTGGAGGGCGACGGGGGCGGCGTGGTCTGCGCGGTGGTCGGGCTGTCGGACGGCTTCGGGTCTTCGCCGCGGTTGCCGAACATCGCCCACAACGTGCCCACGAGCACGATGATCAGCAGGGCGATCAGGGCGATCAGCGGCCAGGTCCAGGCGCTGCGCTTCTTCTTCTTCTTCTCCTCCTCCGCGACGGCCTCCTCGGTGGGCAGCTGCGCGGTGGTGGGGAGGATGCGCGTGGCACCGTCGTTCGATGCCGTCAGCATGCGCGTGGCGTCGTCGTCGCCGGCGATCCCGCCCGTCGCGATCGCCGGAACAGCGATCGCCGCCGAGTTCAGGTCTCCGCGCCGCAGCGCCTGTGCGGCCCGCGCGACGGTCGCCGCCGAGGACGGGCGGTCGGCGGGCTTCTTGGCGATCATCGCCATCACGAGGTTCTGCACCGGGATCGGCACGGTCGGCGGCAGCGGCGGCGGCTGCTCGTTGATCTGCGCCATCGCGATCGCCACCTGCGACTCGCCCGTGAACGGACGCTTGCCGGCCAGGCACTCGTACGCCACGATGCCCAGCGAGTACGTGTCGGTCGCGGGAGATGCGGGGTGGCCGGACGCCTGCTCGGGCGACAGGTACTGCACGGTTCCCATCACCTGACCGGTCGCCGTCAGCGGCACCTGGTCGGCGATGCGAGCGATGCCGAAGTCGGTGATCTTGACGCGGCCGTCTGGCGTGATCAGCAGGTTGCCCGGCTTGATGTCGCGGTGCACCAGGCCGGCGGCGTGCGCGGCCTGCAGGGCGGACGCCGTCTGCGCCACGATGTCGAGCGTCTTGTCGGCGCTCAGCGCGCCGTCGCGCTCGAGGATCGTGGAGAGGGCCTCACCCGGCACGAGCTCCATGACGAGGTAGGCGCTGCCGTTCTCCTCGCCGTAGTCGAAGACGCTGGCGATGCCCTCGTGGTTGACGAGCGCGGCGTGCCGTGCCTCCGCGCGGAACCGCTCGAGGAACCCCGGGTCCCCCATGTACTCGTCCTTGAGGATCTTGATCGCGACGGTACGCCCGATGACGTGATCCGTCGCCTCCCAGACCTCGCCCATGCCGCCGATCGCGATCCGCGACTGCAGCTCGTAACGACCACCGAACGACACACCCTGCGTCGGCCTCATCTGCCCAGCACCGCCTCTATGACCTTCTTCGCGATCGGAGCGGCGATGGTGTCACCGCTCCCTGATTGTCCCTGCCCGCCGCCGTTCTCGACGACGACCGCCACGGCGACCGATGGGTCGTCCGCCGGGGCGAACCCGGTGAACCACAGCGTATGCGGCCTGTTTCCGTTCTCTGCCGTGCCCGTCTTACCGGCCACGTCGACCCCGTCTATTCTTGCACCCTGGGCCGCGCCGTTTGAGACGCTGGCGACCATGGCGGAGGTGATCTCGTTCGCCACATCGGCTTCCATCGCCCGCCCGAACTCGCTGTTCTGGAAGGCCTTGATCACCGACAGGTCGTTGCCGATCACGGCATCCACCATCTGCGGGTTCATGACCACGCCGTCGTTCGCGATGCCGGCCGACACCATCGCCATCTGCAGCGGTGTCGCGGTGACCTGTCCCTGCCCGAAACCGCTGAGCGCGGTCTGCGCGTCGTCGAGCGCCCGCGGGTAGCTGGACGGGGTCGAGGCGAGCGGCGTGTCGAAGCTCCGGTTGAAGCCGAACTTCTCCGCCATCTCCCGGATCGCGTCGTCGCCGAGCTCCACGGCGAGCTCCGCCATCGGGATGTTGCAGCTGAGGCGGATGGCCTCGGCGATCGTCACGGTCGCACCGGGACCGCACGTGCCGCCCCACGCGTTGGACACGCGGTTGGACGAGCCGGGCAGGGTGTACAGCGCGGGGTTGGGCAGCGTGGACTCCGGCGTCCATTCGCCGCTCGCGTATGCCGCGGCCGCCGTGACGAGTTTGAACGTGGAGCCCGGGGGGTTCAGGTCGCCGGCGATCGCGCGGTTCGACAGGGGCTTGCCCGGGTCGGCGACCAGCTGGTCATAGGTGGCGTTCGCGGCGTTCGCGTCGTGCGTCGCCATCAGGTTCGTGTCGAAGCCGGGGGTCGACACCATCGCGAGGATGCGCCCGGTCTTCGGGTCCATCGCCACGACCGCGCCCTGCAGACCGTCGAGCGCCTCGGCGGCAGCCCGCTGCGCGGCCGTGTTCAGCGACAGCTCGACGCTGTACCCGCGCTGCGGCTGACCCGACAGGATGCGCTCGATCTCGGAGAAGAACGCGTTGGAGCCGGTGCCGGAGAGGTCGGCGTTCATCGCCTTCTCGATGCCGGTGGTCGAGCCGAGCGCGGGGTTGAAGTACCCCGTGACCGTCTCCCACAGCGCCGGATCGGTGTACACGCGCTGGAACCGGTACTGGTCGTCGCTGGGCGTCGAGCTCGCGATCGCCGCGCCGTCGACGATGATCGCGCCGCGCTGGATCTCGAAGCTGTCCAGACGGGTGCGCTTGTTGTGCGGGTTCTGCGCGAGGCTGTCGGACTCGACGACCTGGATCCAGCTGGTCGCGGCGAACAGCGCGATGAACATGAACAGCATGATGATGCTGAGGCGGCGGAGTTCCCTGGTCATGTCAGCCGATCACCACCCGGGGCTGACGGCGCACGCCGTCGGAGATGCGCAGCAGCAGCGCCACGATGAGCCAGTTCGCGACGAGCGAGGAGCCGCCGGCCGCGAGGAACGGCGTGGTCAGACCGGTCAGCGGGATCAGCCGGGTGACACCGCCGACCATGATGAACACCTGCAGCGCGATCGTGAACGACAGTCCCGTCGCCAGCAGCTTGCCGAAGTCGTCCTGACCCGCGAGACCGATCCGCACACCGCGGCTCACGAACACCATGTACAGGCACAGGATCGCGAACAGCCCGATCAGCCCGAGCTCCTCCCCGAGGCTCGTGATGATGTAGTCGCTGTGCGCGAGCGGCGTGATCTCGGGGCGTCCCTGGCCCCATCCGGTTCCGATGAGGCCGCCGCGGGCGAGACCGAAGAGGCCCTGCATCGGCTGGTATCCGGCCACGTCGGGGTCGACCTGCGACGAGTCGAACAGGAAGAGCCAGTTGATGAAGCGGCCGCGCACGTAGCTGAGGATCTGCGTGGCGACGGCGACACCGGCGACCACGAGTCCCAGCCCGATCAGCACCCAGCTGGTCTTGCCGGTGGCGACGTACAGCATCGCGACGAACATGCCGAAGATCAGCGTTCCCGTGCCGAGGTCGCGCTGGAACACGATGATCCCCAGCGAGATGGCCCACACGACCAGCACCGGGCCCAGCTCCCGCATGCGCGGCCACGTGATGCCGAGCACGCGCTTGCCGACCGACGTGAGGCTTTCGCGCGTGCGCACGAGGTAGCCGGCGAAGAAGATCGCCAGGCAGATCTTCGCGAGCTCGCCCGGCTGGAACGCGAAGATGCCGCCGAGCGACACCCACACCTGCGCGTTCGCGTCGGCGATGCGCAGCCCGGGGACGAACGGCAGCAGCAGGAGCAGGATGCCCGCGAGGCCGAAGATGTACGTGTACCGGAAGAGCACACGATAGTTGCGCAGCAGGATCACGACCGCGATGGCACCGGCGAGCGAGATCGCCGTCCACGCCAGCTGCTTGGTGGAGTAGGCATCCCACCCGGTGTTCTTGAACGCGATGTCGATCCGGTAGATCATCGCCACGCCCAGACCGGTCAGCAGGGTCGCGATCGGCAGCACGAAGGGGTCGGCGTCGGACGCCACGAAGCGCAGCACGATGTGCAGGGCGAACGCCAGCACGGCCAGACCGCCGCCGATCGCCAGGATCATCGGGTCGATCACGCCCAGGGCGCCCAGCTGCACGAGGGTCAGCGCGGCGCCGCTGATGGCGCACGCGAACAGGAGCAGCCAGAACTCCCGGTTGCGCTGCGTCTGCGGCATGCGCAGGCGCCGCAGGGCCTTGATGACGGTGGTGTCGGCCTGCACGTCGGTGCTCATCCGTCACCCCCCGCCGGAGTGTCGCTCGGGGTGGGCGCCGGCGTGGGCAGCGGGGTCTGCTCGATCACGTTCGCCTCGGCGCCCGTGCGCAGCCGGTCGACGATAGCCATCGCGTCGGACAGCGAGCGGGCCGAGATCGTGCGCTCGACCGAGGCCCGCTGATACGGCGGCAGGTCGGCGAGGAGGATGTCGGTGTCCTCCACCGGGGTGGACAGCGTGATCGGGCCGATGTTCTGCTGCACGCCCTGGAAGATCACCACGCTGTCGTCGTCGGCGCCGATGAAGTACCGCGTCTGCGTCCAGCTGTAGGCGGCGAAGGCCGCGAAGGCCAGCATCGCGATCACCACGAGCACTCCGGCGATCCAGCCGAGGCGGCGGCGTTTGGCACGGCGCCGGTCCTCCTCGATCAGCTCCTCCAGGTACTCGGGCGCCGGCTCGAAGTGGCTCGGCTCGTTCGCGGCCTGACGCACCGGGTGCAGCCAGTTGCTGCGCGGTGCGCGCACCGGCGGCACGTACACACCGGACGGGTTGGAGGCGGCGCCGACGATCGTCGCGGTGCCCGAGTGGATGGGATGCTGCCCGCCCACGTCGACCAGCACGATCGTGACGTTGTCGGGCGCGCCCCCGTCGAGCGCCTGCTTGAGGAGGTTGTCGGCCGTGCGGCCCGGGGCGAGCCCCAGCTGCATGGCCTTGAGGATCCGCGCCTCGTCGACCACACCGGAAAGCCCGTCGGAGCACAGCAGCCACCGGTCGCCGGGCTGCGTGTGCATGACGAACATGTCGAGCTCGGGGTCGGAGTCCATGTCGCTGAGCACCCGCATGAGCACCGAGCGGCGAGGGTGGTAGCGGGCCTCCTCCGGCGTGATGCGACCGGAGTCGACCAGGCGCTGCACGAACGTGTGGTCGGCCGTGATCTGCGTGAGCGCGTCGTCACGGTAGAGATAGATGCGCGAGTCGCCGATGTGCCCGATCACCGCGTACTCGTCGACCATGATGATCGCGCTGAGCGTGGTGCCGAGGCCCGCGAGCTCCGGCCGGTCCTTCGCCGCACGGATCAGGTCGCCCGCGGCGGTCGTCGCGGCGGCCTGCAGCGCGGCCTGCGCATCCTCCGTCGAGGAGTAGGGCTGGTCCAGGGGCTCCAGGCGCTGGATCGCGATGCTCGAGGCGACGTCTCCACCGGCGTGACCGCCCATGCCGTCGGCGACGACGAACAGGTTCGCCCCGGAGTACCCGGAGTCCTGGTTGTTGGAGCGGACCTTCCCGGTGTGGGAGATCGCGACGCTCGAGCCCTCGAAGACCATGCCGGCGTCAGGCCCTCAGCTCGAACGTCGTGGCGCCCACCTTGACGGGGGTGCCGAGGCTCAGGGCGACCGGTCCCCCGGTCACGCGCTGCCCGGCGACGAAGGTGCCGTTCGTGGAGTCGAGGTCCTGGATCGCCCACGTGTCCCCGCGCAGGAGGAGGCGGGCGTGGTGGCTGGAGGTGTAATCGTCGCGGATGACGAGGGCGGACTCGCTGGAGCGGCCGATCGTCATCGAGTCGGCGCCGAGCGGAAGCTCCAGCCCCGCCTTCGGCCCCGACGTGATGACCAGACGCTTCGCGGTCGCCACGGTCGCGGGGCCGGACGACGGGCGCGACGACGAGGAGGGCTTCGCGGGGGAGGTAGACGCGCCGGCGACCGGAGCGCCGGCGGCGGCCTCGGCGGGCAGCTTGCGCGCCTTGACCCCGAACAGGTCGGCGCGCAGGGAGTACACGACACCGAACACGAAGAACCACAGCAGGACGAGGAAGCCGATGCGGAGCAGGAGCAGGACGAGTTCACTCATCAGAAGGCTCCGAACGCCCTGGTCGCGTCGTCGCCCGGGCGCGGGGGGCGCGAGGGGGCGGCGACGGGGACGATGCGGAACACCAGGTCGGTGCGGCCGATCGTGATCGTGGTGTCGGAGGGCAGCGCGGCCTCGCGCAGCTTCTGGCCGTTCACCTTCGTGCCGTTCGTGGAGCCCATGTCGCGGAGCATGGCGCGCTCGCCGTCCCACAGGATCTCCGCGTGCTTGCGGCTCGAGCCCGCGTCGGCGATCGTGATGTCGGCGTCGGACCCTCGGCCGATCACCGTGCGAGCCCGGGTGAGCGCGTGGCGGCGGCCGTCGACGTCGACCACGGCCTGCCAGTCGACGCGGCCCTCGACCGTGCCGGAGTTGACGCGCACCGTGCCCGTCGCGACCTTCTCGTCGGCTTCGAGCGTGAGCGACAGCGGCCCGGCGAAGCTGTAGCCCTGGGACTTCGCGTGCGTCGTGAGCAGTGCGTGCAACTCGTCGGTGAGGGCGCCGCCGAGACCACGCATGCGGTCGGCGTCGTCGGGGCTCAACCGCACCACGTAGTTGTTGGGGGTGAGGATGCGGTCGCGGCTGACGACCGCGGCCTTCGTGTCGGCCTCGCGGCGCAGAGCCGAGGCGATCTCCACCGGCTGTATGCCGCTGCGGAAGGTCTTCGCGAACGCGCTGTTCACTGCGCGCTCGAGACCCTTCTCAAAGCTGTCAAGTAGTCCCACTGGGCTCCTCTGGCATGCCGACCGGTAGGGACATCGTAGCCAGGTGACCTGGGGGAACGCCGCCGCGGCCCCCCGGGGCGTGTGCAACGCGACCGAAAACGCGTGATATCCTCGGGAAGTTGAGTTCTTCGGAACGAGACACTCGCGCGAGTGGCGGAATGGTAGACGCGCTGGCTTCAGGTGCCAGTGTCCGTATGGACGTGGGGGTTCAAGTCCCCCCTCGCGCACAGCGAGACAGAAGGCCGGACCCGGGACGGGTGCCGGCCTTCGTCGTACCCCCTCCATCCGGTGAGTCGCGGTCACGAGCGCAGGGCCGCGTTCGGAAGGACCGCCCCGGCTCGCACGGCCCCGGCGATCGCGCCCAGACAGGCGATCGCGACACCGCCGCCCAAGGCGAGGAGCGCGAGTCGCACGTCGAACACCGGCGTCCACTGCCGCGCCAGCGTGACGGCCAGGATCGCCGACATCCCCAGGACCACCCCCACCAGCCCGCCGAGCACGCCGAGCAGCATCGACTCCGCCACCAGCATCGCACTCACGTGCAGCCGTCTGGCCCCCAGCGCTCGCCGCAGTCCGATCTCCGCGCGCCGCTCCGCGACCGAGCTCACCGTCGCCAGCACGATCGACAGCACGCCGCCGACCAGTGCCACGGCCGTGAGCACCGCCAGACTCATGCCGACGCTGGCCTCCACCTTCTCGCGGGTCGCACTCGGCGCCGGCGGCTGCGACACGTCGAAGCGCTCCGGCCGGAACGCATCCAACGCCACCGGGGCCTCCGCCGCGACCTGGCCGGCAGCACCCGCGCGCGTCACGAGGTAGCCCGACACCGAGCCGACGGGGGGTGCCGCGTCGGCCGCCGCGAGGATCATCGCCTTGCCCAGCAGATCCGTGCGCCGTGGCGACGACGACACGACCCCGGCCACCACGAACGTCTCCCCGTCGATGCTCACGGTGGGCGCCCGCTCGACCGGGCCGAGGCCCAGGTTCGCCGCGAGGTGCGTGCCCACCAGCACCTCGCCGGGACCGAGGGCGTCCGCCCCCTCCGCCCAGTCGACCTCGAGCCGCAGCGCGGCGACCGGATCACCGGCCGCCGCGAACACCCCCGTCTCGACCTCAGGCCGCGGCGCACCCACCCGCACCGCGTGGGTGCCGGAGTCTTCCACGACAGCGGCCGAGGTGACCCCGTTCAACTCCGTGAGCTCGGTCGCCGCAGCGTCGAGCGACGTCGTCAGCGTGGGCGACACCCCGTCGCCCGGCGCCTGCACCGCGACCTCCCGTGCGGCGACGGTGTCGAAATCGCTCGACACCTGCACGCTCGCGGACGACGCCAGCCCCAGTGTCGTCAGTGCGAGTGCCAGGGGGACCGCGAGGGCGGCGACCAGGGCCAGGGTGCGACCAGGGCGACTCGTCACGTTGCGCCAGGCGTCGCGAACGAGGTCGCCGAACCGCACGGTCGAGGCGCGGCCCGGGGGATGCGGTCCGCTGACGGGCGGGTGGCGGCGTGCGCCGTCCTCCCCCACGGGTGCACGCCGCGACCCATCGGACACCACCCGCCCGTCCGCCACCCGCACCCGCCGGTCCGCCCGCTCGGCGACCACAGCGGAATGCGTCACCACGATCAGGGTCGTGCCCGACCGCCGCACCTCGTCGAACAGCTCGAGCACCGCGGCACTGTTCTCCGAGTCCAGGTTTCCCGTCGGCTCGTCCGCCAGGAGGATCGGTGTCCGCGCCGCCATCGCCCGCGCGATCGCCACCCGCTGCCGCTGCCCGCCCGACAGCACGCCGGGACGGCTCTGCGCGAACTCCCCGAGCCCGACATCCTGCAGCGCGCGCAGCGCGAGCCCACGCCGCTCGTCGCGGTCCACGGCCCGATAGTGCAGCGGCAGCTCGACGTTCTCGACCACGGTGCGCCGGTCGAGCAGATGGAAGCTCTGGAAGATGTAGCCGAGCAGGTCCGATCGGGCCGCGGCAGCAGCACGATCGGAGAGCCCCGCCACATCGTCCCCGTCGATCAGGTAGCGGCCGGACGACGGACGGTCCAGGAGTCCGACGATTCCCTGCAGCGTCGACTTCCCCCCGCCGGACTCGCCCTCCACGGCCACGTACTCGCCCTGCGCGAAGACGACGTCCACCCCGTCGAGCGCCACGACCGGCGGCGTCGTCGGGAACACCCGCGAGACGCGGTCGAGCGACAGCGTCGGCACTACTGCACCCGCACTTCGTCGCCCGCGTCGAGCTCGCCGTCGTCGACCGCCGTCACCGCACTCGTGCCGTCCAGAGCCCCCCGCTCAGAGACCGCGACCTCGACGAACCCGCCCTCCCTCGCGACGAGCACGTAGCGGCTCTCCCCGCGCGACAGGACGGCGCGGGACGGCACGAGCAGCGACTCCTCCGCCACGATCTCCCGCGTGATGCTGACGAGCCCCTCTGCTCCGGCCTGCTGCGGGCGCTGGCTCGCGTCGGTGTACGCGAACAGCACGTCGAACGAGCTCTCGCCGTCCTCGTTCTCGACCTCGACGATGCGCAGCAGCGTGAGCGCGACCGTGGTCGAGCCCGTGAGCATCGTGGCCGACATCCCCTCCTCGAGTTGAGCGGCGACCGCCGGGACGACCGTCGCCTTGACCACGGTCTCTCCGGACGACGTCACCACGGCCGCCTTCTCGGGCAGCGCGCCGGTCGCCGGGATCGCCAGCACCGCGGCTGGAAGCTGCGGCACCACCAGAAACGCGGCAGCGGGCGCCGACACCACCTTCGTGGACGGAGGAGCCGGCGTCGCCGGGACCACCGGAGCGGCATCGCCGTCCGTGGCATCCGCCGCCGGGTCGACCAGGGGCACCGCGTAGCCGTTCGCCCGGAACAGTCCGGCCACCGCCTCCGCGGTCGCGCGTCCGAACGCACCGTCCGCCGTGAGCGCATAGCCCGCCGCGATCAGGCCGTTCTGCAGCTGGAGGACGTCGCGCCCCGTGTCGCCCGTCTTCATGTCGCGGAAGAAGGGGAACGACCCGGGCATCGCGAACAGGGGTTGGTTGTTCACCTCCAGCAGCAGCGTCCCCGCCGAGGCCTGCTGCCCCGGTGTGACGGGAGACAGCGTCACGCTCCCGCCGCCGTCCGGCGTCGGCACCGCGGTGGAGATCTCATCGACGTTGGCGACGGTGCCCTGGGCGTTGATCACATCGGCGAGCTGACCGCGGACCACCGTCGCGGTGATGAGGGAGGGATCGGGGGGCTGAGCGGCCGCGTCGATCTGCGCGGGAGACCGGAAGACGAGCGCCGCCGCCCATCCGCCGGCGAACAGGGCACCGGCAACCAGCACGGACGCCGTGATCAGGACGACGCGACGTGACCGGCGGGGGACGGCGGCCTCCTTCACCATCCGGCCGTCACTCCGCCGTCGCGAGCTCGGCGATCGTCGCGTCGATCTCCGCCGACACCGTGGCGACCTTCGCCCGCAGCGACTCGAAGGCCTCCGCGTTCTGCTCGTACGACGCGGCCTCCCGCTCCCACAGCGCGTCGTAGAACGCCTGCTGGAAGCCCGACGACTCCCGGCAATCCACATCCTCCAGCGCGAGCCGCACCTCCTCACGCGTGATGTCGCCCGTGCTCGGGTCGTCTCCGCTGAGGGGGCTCGTGGTGAACCGTTGCCGCACCGAGTCGGACGGCATGTCGATCGGAAGGGCGGGAAGATCCTCCACACCGAGGGGCACCATGCACTCGTTCCACCGATCGGCCGCTTCCCTCACGGCCGGGTCGGCCAGGGCGCCCTCGAACGCCGACCCGACGAACATGGAGGAGAAGTTCATCATGTCGGAGGAGTACCCGGGGATCCGCCCCTGCAGCTCGGCCGAGCACTCGTCGCTCACCGCGGCGGTCGCCGCATCGAGGTCGGCGGTGCGATACGCCTCCCACGGCAGCACCTCGAGGGGCAGCGCCTCCTGCGGGAGGTGGTATCCGTACGTGCTCGCGACCTCCTCGGTCAGCGCGGAACGCGTGGTCTCGCGGCCCTCGTAGGCGCTGTCGAAGTCGACGTACGGCACCGGCAGCGGCGTGCCCTTCTCCTCCAGGCATTCGGCGATCACGAGCGCACCCGCGTAGGCGGCCTTCTTGAGCATCTTGTCGGTCAGGACGTAGGGGTCCAGCGGCAGCGTCCACGCGGAGATGTTCTTCTCCACGCTGCCCGTCGGCGTCTGTTCGGCGGCGGGGGTGTCGGAGACGCAGCCGGTGGCGGCTGCGAGAGTCGCAGCCGCCACCAGCATCGCGCCGCCGAGACGAAGGTGTTTCGACACGGGTGAACGCTCCAGGGGTGAGGGGTCAGATGAACTTCGCCGACGCGGGATCCCACGTGACGCCGTACACGAGGCCCGAGTTGTTCTCGATGTTGCCGTCGCCCTGACCGGAGGGCGACAGCGGGGCGATGCACCAGCTGGCGCCCTGATAGTTGGCGCGGTCGTAGAAGCACGCCGTCGACGTGCGGCCGTTGTTGTACCAGGAGTCGGCCGTGTCCTTCACGCCGATGCCCGTGCCGGCGTACACGTAGCCGTCCATCGGGTTCGAGAAGTACTCGAACCAGTGCAGCGCGGCGTAGTTGCCGTTCGTGTTGTAGCTGGCGTCGTCCCACAGACAGGCTTTGCCGCGTCCGCAGTAGTCGGACGGGGCGGCGCTCGCGGCCGGGGCGACCATGAGCATGGCCGAGGCGGCAGCCACGGCGGAGAAGACGAGAGCCGCGACTCTGCGGCCCATTCCCGCGCGGCGGGTGGTGGATGAACGAGTCATATCGTGCCTTTCACAATCGATGGAAGAACTGCGGTGTCAGTCTTCATCGCTGCGGATCGGGCTTTGCGCGAGCGCCGATGTCCTTACCGCGAGCTTTCAGTGTGCGCGCGGATCGGGGCGTGCACGGGAAGCCCTTTTGCACGAGTGCCGTGTTCCTTACACGGCTTCTCCGGAGGGTCGCGACGGCCGCCTCTCAGCGCGCGGCATCCCACATCGTGTACGACACCACGCCGGCCGGCAGACCCTCCAGCGGCGCCACGAGCTCGCTCTCCACACCGACGATCCGGCCCGACTCGACGGAGATGAACGCGGTCTCCACCCGCTCGGGCACCACCAAGGACACCTGCACGCCGATCACGTCGCGCCCCAGGCGGTCGGTCGTCTCGCCCCGCACGGTCACGCCCCCTGCCTCGTCGAGCAGCTCCAGCAGCGCCGCGTGCTGGGCGTCCGTCAGCGTCCAGTACTGCAGCAAGCCGGTGATCGCGGCCAGCAGCTCCCCGGACGACGACGCCGACGTGGCCCCGAATGCACCGAGGGCCGCGTCGAGCTCGGCGCGCGAGCTTCCGGAGAGTCCGGCGACCGCGGTCGGCAGAGCGAACTCCTCCGGTGACAGGGCCACGGTGTCGATGAGCTCGCCGGGCGCGTACGGGCTCGCGGCGATGCCATCCGGACGCTCGCCGTCGGGCCAGTACGGCTCCCCCGCGACGATGGTCGAGACGGTCGGCTGACCGGGACCCCACTCCAGGGTGATCTCCTGGGGCACGACCTCGACGTGCTCGTCCGCCAGGTCGACGCTCCAGTTCCACGACACCGAGTGCACGACCGGGGCCTGCGCGACCGCGGCGTCGACCATCAGGGTGCGCTCCGCGTCGGCGAACACCTCCGCCGCGGTACCGGCTGCCGTGTAGTGCAGGGCGGGCGGGGTGAGCGCCACCGCGGGTTGCGTGGGCACCAGCACCGACACCGCGACGACCGTGGCAGCCGCGACGGCCGCTGTCGCCGTGACCACTCCGGCCCACACCAGGGCCGGGCGGCGGCGGCGCCTCTGCGGGCGGTAGTCGCCGCGGATGATGCCCTCGCGGATCGCGATCTCGGCCGCGGTGAGGCCGCTGTCGTCGGTCGTCCGCGGCGCCGGGTTCGCCGCACGGAACAGGCGGTCGAGCTCGGTGTCGGAGATGTTCATCGCGCCCGTCCCGTCTCGAGCTGGGCGCGCAGCTTGGTGCGTGCCCGCGTCAGGGTGGTCCACACGGCTCCGGGGCTGGTGTGCAGCGCCTCGGCCACCTCACCGGCGCTGAGCTCGTCCCAGTACGTGAGCACCACGACCTGCCGCTCCCTGGCGCTCAGCGACCGGAGGGCGCGCCGCAGCGCCAGTGCCTCCATCGGGTCGAGCGGCTCGGCCGGGTTGCCGAGCCCGCGCGTGAGCGCGTCGATGGCCCTGTCGCGGGACCGCGCACGCCGGCTGCGATCGCGCAGCTTGTTGTCGGCGGTGCGCAGGAACCACCGCAATCCCATGGGGCTCGCGGGGTCGAGTTTGCGCCAGGCGATCAGGAACACCTCGGCCGTGAGCTCCTCGACCTCCTCGGCGTCGTCGATGAAGCACTCCAGGTGGCGGTGGATGCGGGGCCAGTACTGGTCGAACAGCTGTCGGTACACCACCGCCTTCGTGCCGGCGCCGTCGTGCTCGGCCGCGCGCGACGTCGGCCGAACGCGGCCGGGCGCCACGCGCAGGAAGCCGGCGGCGTCGCCGGAACCGGGCGCCGCGACAGCGAGCGCGAGCGGGTGCGTGAACGTGAAGCGGAACATGCGCCCCTCCCTCACGCCGCGATCCGGTGTGAACAGGGTAGCGGCATGATCAGAACAGGCAACGGAGGTTCGTGACCGCCCCGACGACGTTCGCCGTGACCCCCGCGCCCGCCGACGCCAGCACCGTGCTCGCGGCATTGCGGGCCTGGACGGTCCCGGAGGAGCGGGCGTTGGCGATCGAGCGCACGGTGCTGAGGCCGGCGGTGCTGACGATCGAGCAGACGCTGAAGCTCAACCGCGTTCCGCCGCGGTTCGGCTCCGAGTAGGCGCAGTACTGTCCGGTCGCACAGCTGCCCACGGCCCGCTGGTATGGCGACGGGACGGTGAGTTGCATGCCGAGATCGGGCCACTCCGCGGTGTGCGCGTCCACGGCGACGCCCCCGGGGACGTGCTCGAGCGCGTAGACGACATCCGGGTGGAGACTCTCGTCGGCGTGGGCGGGGGCGAGCGATCCCCCCACGAGCAGCGCCGTCGCGGCGAGGGTGACAAGGAGCTTCGTCTTCATGCGGACCGTCCGGGTGTGGAGGAAGGGGTGTGTCCCTCCAATCTCGGGTGTCGCCGCCGTCCCCGTCGACCGCCGACCGCGCCTTGCCGCTCCGGGGAGTTCCTTGCACACTTCTTTCCGGCCGCGACCCCCCCGTCAGCTGAACAGGATGAGGACGTACACGGCGAAGGTCGCGAGGTGTGCGGCGCCGTGCATCGCCGTCACGCGCTTCGCGGAGAAGGTCGTGACCGACAGCAGCAGCGTGACGCCGAGCATCAGCAGGTTCGCGGGCGACTCGGCCAGCACCACCGTCTGCCCCGTGAGCATGCCGATCACCAGCACCGCGGGGATCGTGAGCCCCACGGTCGACACGAGCGCGCCGTGGCACAGATTCGTGACGCGTTGCGCCTCACCGTTCAGCGCGGCGCGCACGGCCGTGATCGACTCGGGCAGGAACACGATGCCCGCGATGAGGAGCCCCGCGAGGGCCACGGGCGCCCCGACCCTGGCGAGACCGTCGTCGAGCAGCGCGGCCATGTCGTGCGACAGCAGCACGATCGGCACCACCGTGACCACGAGCAGGATCAGGCGCGTCACGACCTCGGTGCGATGCGCGGCGAGCACCTGCCGGATGCCGGGGCGCGGCTCCTCCGTACGAGCCGCTGTCCGCCGTCGCTCGTCGACCTCCGTGAAGTCCTCCGCCTGCGCGCCCATCTGCCGGAACAGGAAGAACGCGTACAGCGCGAGGGTCAGCACGATGATCGGGATCTCCTGCCCCACCGTGTACGCGCCGTCGTCGCCGATGAGCCCGGGCAGAGCGATCCCGAGCGCCACGAGCACCACCAGCATCGCCAGGTACGACGACGTGCCGGTGCCGTTGTGCGCCATCCCGCGGTGACGCAGCCCGCCCAGCAGCAGCGCGAGCCCGATCACCAGGTTCAGGATGATCATCGACACGGCCATCACCGAGTCGCGGGCGATCGTGGCGTGCTCGCCGGGACCGAGCATGACCGCGGAGATCAGGATCACCTCGATCAGCACGATCGACAGGGTGAGCACGAGCGAGCCATAGGGGTCGCCCAGGCGGTGCGCGAGGGCCTCCGCCTGCTTCACCACGCCGAACGCGCACACCAGGATCACCGCGACGATGCCCACGAGCGCGATCACCAGCAGCGGACCAGGCACGGGTGGTGCGAGCAACGGGTGGGCGAGCAGCAGCGCCCCGAACGCACCCCAGCCGAGCACCACGCGGACCACATCGACGGGGGTGACCAGCTGCCTGATCGACGGTCGGCTCATGGTCGGCTCCTCGCCGGTCGGCCTCTCCCTGGACATGACGACTCCCTCATGAGTCAGTCGTCGTGTGCGGGTACTGCTCCCTCGTCCGCCGCCCCGGTGACCGGGGACACTCCCAGGGTAGCGGCGGAACCGCAACAGCACCTGTGCACGCGCGACCCACCGACGCGGCGGCCGTCGATCGGTCAGACGGTGATGCGCGGACGCCGCGGGATCCAGCAGGCCACGCGGTCGCGGTAGGCGCGGAAGTCGGCACCGAACCGCTCCTCCAGGTCGGCTTCCTCCAGTGGTCGCACGAGCGCGTTCCACACCAGCGACCCGCACAGGGCGTACAGCACCACGAGCCACGAGCCCGCCATCAGGCCGACCGCCATGCCCTGCGCGATGCCGCCGACCGCCATCGGGTTGCGCACGAAGCGGTAGGGACCGGCGACCACCAGCCGCCGGGGCATCGCCGAGGGCAGAGGTGTGCCCTCGCCCTGCACCGACATGGAGGCGGCCGACCACATCGACAGCGCGAACGCGAGCGCGAACAGCACCGCACCGGCGATGCGCACGGCCACGGGGAACGGCACGTGCAGCCCCCACCGGTGCTCGGCGACGACGATCACGGCGGGCAGGGCCACCAGGAACACGGCGGAGAACACGAGGATCTGCACGGCCGTGCGGGACAGATGCGCCACGGGCCGGGCGGTCGCCGCGAGCCGGAACCGGAACGGCCCCCGCAGCAGCCACTCGGACGGAACCCGGCCGGTGAGCACGAGCACGGCGGCGCCGATCGACCCCAGCGCCGCGGCCGCCATGAGCAGCGCGCCCCATCCGGCCGCGCCCGTGACGGTGGCGTACAGCGCCATGCCGGCCGCGACCAGGGTCGTCCAGCCGGTGGTCGACCACACCGCGGCGCGCAGTCCCGCTGCCGCGAGGGCCGACCCGAGCACGAACAGCGGGATGTCGAGCAGCGCGACGAGCGGCGCGTCGAGAGAGCCGAGGGTCGCGGTGCGGATGCCGGGCGACACGAACACCGCGATCCACCACGCGGCGCCGGCGAGGGCCTGCGCTCCGAAGAACAGACGACCCCAGGAGCGCGGCGACATCCGGCGCCACAACTCCCCCATGCGGTCAGTCTAGGTCAGGCCGCGGCTCCCGCCGGCGGTGTCGCGTCAGCTCTGCGGGGCGTCGTTCCACGACCAGATGTCGTCGCCGCGCAGCACCGCGTCGGCCCCGCCGTCGCAGTAGATCGTCTGACCGGCCATGTGCGTGTTCGCCGGGCTGGTCAGCCACACCAGCAGTTCTGCGATGGACGACGCCGGCTGGTGGTAGTTGAGCGGCATCGGCACGGCGGCGTCCACCTGCGCCAGGCCCTCGGGCGACCCGAGCAGACCGGCGGTCATGGCGGTGATCACGGTGCCGGGGGCGACGGCGTTGAGGGGGATGCCGGCTCCGGCCCACGCGGGCGTCACCGACTCGCGGCGCACCCACCGCGACACCGCGCGCTTGCTCGACGAGTAGTTGAGGAACCCGCCCTCGGGGGTCGCGGCGAGCCGGTCGCCGATCTCCAGCGCGCGGGCCTCGTCACCAGCCAGGGCGGCGTCGACGAGCTCGGCGGACACCGGCTGCAGCGACGCCATCGACGACACCACGGCCGCACGCGGAGTGTCGGCCAGGCTGAGCGTGGGGCGCAGGGCCTCCAGGAACTCGGTCACGCCGAAGAAGTTGATCGCCATGGTCTTCGCGATGGGGGCGGCGATGCCGGCGCACGCGATCACGGCGTCGATGCTGCCGTCCGCGGCTTCGATCGCGGCTTCCGCGGCGGCGATGCGGCCGTCGTGCGTGGAGAGGTCGCCCGCCACTTCGGCGCCGGCGAGGTCCACACCGATGACGGTGTGCCCCTGGGCGCGCAGCAGCGAGGTGGTGGCGGCTCCGATTCCGGATGCCGAGCCGGTGACGACGTAGGTGCGGGTCATGATGATTCCTCCTGGATGGACGGTGCCGACGGCGTGCCGGCGAGGGCGAAGACGAAGCGCGTGAGCTGGTGCCGGAACGCGGAGATCTCGTCCGCGTCCCAGCCGGCGAGGGCGTCTGCCACCAGGCGGTGACCGGCGTCGACCAGGCGTGCGTAGGCCTGCTCGCCGGCGGGTGCGAGGCGCACCTCGACCGTGCGACCGGTGCGGATCGGGTCGACCACGCCCTGCGCGGCCATGCGGGCGACGAGCTTCGACGTGGTCGGGCGCGACATCGAGGCGTGCTCGGCGAGGGCACCGAACCCCAGCGCTCCCCCGTGCAGCCCGAGCAGGTACACCGCGCGGATGGCGGTGGGGTCGAGGGCGACGCCGACGCTCTCGGCCACCTGGGCCTGCACGTCGCTCTCGCTCCACGCCGACACCACGTTCACGAGGGCGACGTGGATGTCGGCGATGCTCTGGGCGTTCGCCATGCCCTCAGTCTACGCCTTTTGTTGCTTGAGGCAACTGTTCTCCGTCACGTACCCGGTCGAGCCCGAGTCGTCCACCAGCACATACGGCACCACATCAGCGGAGATCCCGCGTCCACGACGCCAGTGCCGCTCCCGGCCGTCGCCGTACTCCAGCACGATCGCGCTCGGCACAGCACCGGCGGGAGCCACCACGTAGGAGCTGCCGCCGAGACCCGACGACCGCAGTTGCACCACGATCCCGCCGTCGTTCGGTCGCGGAGGTGTCGTGTGCAGATCCATCGGGGTCACCGGCAGTGCGTACTCGCCGCGCACCTGCAGCACCGCTGCGCCGGCGGCGCGCGGGCCCAGCGGCCTCACTCCGCCGCTCCGATGCGCGCAGCCCAGGCGGCCGTGTCCCGCACGCCACGGGCGTCGAGGTAGGCGCGCACCGTGTCGCGCACGAGCCGGATCTCAGCCTCGTTGCCCATCGCGGCCTGCATCGTGCCGACGTCCGGGGTCGGCTTGCCGTCGATGCGCTCGAGCGCCTCCCACACGATGTCCTCGCGGGCGCGGCGTCCCAGAGCGTGCGGCATCGAGGTGAAGCGGATGCCGGGCCGGGCGGCGGGTCGTGACTCTTTCATGCGTGTTCCTCTCTCGTCCGGAGGGCAGGCTCGCGCGGAGGGGCCGGCGGCCCCTGGCGGCGCGCACGCCGGAGCGGGGGTCTCGCCCCCTGTGCGGTCGTGCGGTTCTGCGGCCCGCGGTGCTCCCCTGATCACCGTCGAGTGCGGCGCGGGAGCCTCGGTCTGGCCGTCCGGTTCCCTCCGACCGTAGCACGTTGTTTTGAGTCATTCAAAACAACCTATACCGAGCGATGTGTCGTCTCAGGCGCTTCCGGACAACACCCGAGCGACGTACACCGCCGACGCACGCGACGCCCCGAGCGCCAGCACCGCCCGACCCGCGCGCACATCACCCTCTGCGGGCCACCCCGCGTACACGACCACGGCGTCGGGGCGCAAGGCGAGCACCGCCTCCTGCACGGCCGCCTCGAACGGACTGCTCTGCGGCTGATTCACCAGCAGCACCACCTCCTCCGTCCGGTCCGCGGCGACCGCGGCCGCCCGTGCGGCAGCCGCCGTCGCATCGAGTCCGGCGAGCGATACGCGCTCCACCGGCATCCGCTCGCGCAGCGCCACGGTGAAGAAGTCCGACGCCTCCCCCACCGCGACACTGCGCTTCGTGCGGGCGTCGACCACCGTGGCCGACGCACTGCCGAGGCGCACATCACCGACCACCGTGGCCGCGCGGGCGACGAGGTCTGCGCCCTCGAAGGCCGCCGGGCGCTCGGCGTCGTCCCCGTGGTCGCGGCGCCAGGCCGAGAGCTCGGCGAGCCGCGCCGCCGCCTCCTCCGCGCGCGCGACAGGCAACGCGCCCGACCGCAGCGCCTCGTACACGGCGTGCAGCACCTCCTCGAACTCGACCTGGTCGGTGCGCTCGCCGCCGACCTGCGGGTTGAGGGCGGGGTTGCCGATGCACACGAGGTCTGCGCCCGCGGCGAGGGCCCCGACCGCGCCGGGCCCCGAGCCGACCGTGCCGCGGATCGCCGCCATGTCGACCGCGTCGGTGATGAGCACCCCGTCGAAGCCCAGGTCGCGGGCCAGGCGCAGGCTCGTCGGGTTGAGGGTCGCCGGTGCGTCGCCGAGCGCGGGCACGCGGATGTGCGCCGTCATGAGGGTCTTCGCGCCCGCCTCGATCGCGGCGCGGAACGGCGGCAGATGCACGGCGTGCAGCTGTTCGAGCGTCACATCGGCGGTCGCCGGCGCCAGGTGCGAGTCGGTGACGGTGTCGCCGTGACCGGGGAAGTGCTTGGGGCACGCGGCGACCCCGGCGGACTGGATCCCCCGGACGGCCGCGGCGGCATGGCGGGCGACGACGTCGGGGTCGGCGCCGAACGAGCGGACGCCGATCACGGGGTTGCGCGGGTCGGCGTTGACGTCGACGGTCGGCGCCAGGTCGACGTCGATGCCCGCGGAGGCCACGAGCCGCCCGGTCCAGGCGGCGACGCGCTCGGTGAGGTCGATGTCGTCGAGGCGGCCGAGCACCGCGTTGCCGGGCGTCGATGAGCCCGCGGCCGCTTCCAGGCGCGTGACGATGCCGCCCTCCTCGTCCACGCCGATCAGCGCTTCGGGGTGTCGTCCGTGGATCTCCGCCGAGAGCGCGCGCGGCTGATCCGGGTCGGCGGGATCGAGGTTCTGCGCGAAGTACACGACGCCGGCGAGACCGTGGTCGAGCGCTCGCCGGAGCCAGTCGGGGGCGGTGTGTCCGGCGAATCCGGGCCACAGCAGGCTGTGGGCGAGGCGGCTCAGGGCGGGGTCGCGCAGCGCGGGCATGAGCATCTCTCGGTCGAGGGCGGCCTGTTCACGACGAAACTAAACTACGAACGCACGACCGTCAATGAAAATTCATGACACCAAGGCGCACGCCCGGATGACCGCCTGCACCACCACCGGCACCTGCTCCGGCGTGAGGCACTGCGGATTCAGTGCGATCTCGTCGCCATCCACCCCCACCGCGACCGCGGGATCGCCGGAGCGCAGACGCTCCGCAACCGCCGCGGCCGTCGCGTGCAGCGGCCGTACGTAGGCGCGCGGGATCGAGGCGGGCTGGATGCCGGGGCGCTCCAGCACGTGGCGGCGCACGCGCAGATCCGCGCACCCCGCGAGCCCCGCGACCAGCTTCGACACCATCCGCTCCCGGGCTGCCTGCTCCGCGGCCTCATCCCGCCGAGCGAACAGCTCGACCGCCGCCACCAGCCCCACGATCGTCTCCTTGTCGGTCTTCATCCCCCGGGCGACACCGTGGTGCGGATAGGCGACGGCCGCGCACGCGGCCACCAGCTCGCGCCGACCGAGGATCATCCCCGACGACTGCGGTCCGCGGACCTCCTTGCCACCGCTGAGCACCACGAGGTCGGCACCCTCGTCGAGCATCTGCCGCACCAGCGCCCGCGGCGGCACCTCGGCGGCGGCGTCCACCACCAGCGGGATGCCGTGCTCGTGCAGCACCGCGGCGACCTCCGCGAGCGGCGGCGAGCCGGGCAGCGACCGGGCCTCCGCCATCCACAGCAGGAGCGCGGTCCGGTCGCTGAGGGCACGGCGCAGCTCCTCCACGCTCGCCCCCGTCGCGTCCTCCACCTCGACCACGCGGGCACCCGCGACCGCCACCGCCGTGTCGTAGCGGTTGCGATGGCCGCGCAGCATCAGGCACTCGTCCGGCAGTCCGGAGGCGCGCGGCAGCCGGGCGCGCAGCTCCGGGTGGTCGCGGGTCATCGCGGCGGCCGTGGCGACCGTGAGCCCCGCGGCCGCTCCCGCGGTGACACAGGCGGCCTCCACATCGAGCGCGGCGGCGATGCGTTCCCCCGCCCGAGCTTGGAGGGCGTGCAGGTCGACGAAGGCCCCGGCGGCCTCGCGCATCGCGTCGAGCACCTCGGGCGCCAGGAGCGAGCCGCCGACTGCGGTCACCGTGCCCCACGCGTTGATCAGCGGTCGAAGTCCCAGGTCGCGGTAGACGCTCATGAGCGCACACGCTAGCGCCTCGATCGCTTCCGGCGGCCGTGCCGTCACCCCGACCGCTCCCTCGCGAGACGCCGTTCCCGACCGGCCGGCGGCGACGGTTTTTTTGCCGCTCAGCAGGAAATTTGACTTCTATGCCGTTCCGGGTATGGTCAGGGGTTACGCCAGCCACGAAAAGGGGAAGCGCACATGTCCGGAAAGTCCACCCAGGGTCGAGCGAGCAAGAAGGCACCCCAGCTCTCGCTCAAGGAGAAGCGGGCCGCCAAGAAGGCCAAGAACGCTCCAGACGAGTTCCTCAAGCCCCGCAAGGGCGCGAAGGGCTGAGGACTCCCCGGACGGCGGCATCGCGGCGGACGCTGCGGATGCGCGTCCGAGAGGTGCGCCGGATACCCGCGCGACGAGGTGCTGTCAACGGCCCTCCCCTCGTGCGGCAACCGGCGCACCCTGGACGTCTCATCCGACGAGAGGAGCACGCCATGGCGCACGACGAGGGCCACCTGAACGATCCGGAGCGCATGCAGCCGGAGGAGGAGGATCGCGTCGAGTCCGGCGCGGAGCCCACCGACCCCACGTATCCGTCCCCCGATGCCGGGTCCACTCGACCCGGTGCCGGTCCGATCTCGGAGCACCTCGCCGAGCGGGGCGGGGACGACACCGACCTCATCGAGAACGTGCCGGCGGGCGGTGCGGGGGCCGACGCGGGCGCCGGGCAGGCCGCCCGCGTGGATCCGTCATCCGACGCCTCGGTGCCGGACGAGTCTGAGCACAACGACGAGCCCGGCATCGGCACTCGTCGCGCGGAGGACTGAACACCCCACGGTCACACCGTGGACGGATGCAGCACGACCTTGATGCAGCCGTCCTCCTTCTGCTGGAACGTGCGGTACAGGTCGGGTGCGTCGTCGAGCGGGGCGTGATGCGTGGTGAGGTCCATCACGCCGAGCGGATCGGCGGCGTCCTCCACGAGCGGCAGCAGGTCGTCGATCCAGTTCTTGACGTTGCACTGCCCCATCCGCAGCGTGACCTGCTTGTCGAACATCGTCTTCATCGGCAGGATGTCGGCGTCACCCGCATAGACGCCGCTCAGCGACACGGTCCCGCCCCGTCGCACCGCGTCGATCGAGGCGTAGACCGCGGCGAGGCGGTCGATCCCCGCCTTGTCGAGCAGCTGTCGCGCGGCGGGATCGGGCAGCAGCCCCACGGCCTTCTGCACGAACTCGATGCCGCTGTTCCCGTGGGCTTCGAGCCCCACCGCGTCGACCACGGAGTCGGCCCCGCGGCCCTCGGTGGTGTCGCGAATCTCGGCGACGACGGTGTCGGTGAGGTCGAGCGTCTCGATGCCGTGCCGTTCGGCCATGGCCCGCCGTTCGGGCACCGGGTCGACGGCGATGACGCGGTGCCCGCGGTGACGGCCCACCCTGGCGACGAACTGCCCGACCGGGCCGAGGCCCATCACGGCGAGGGTGCCGCCTTCCGGCACCTGCGCGTACTCCACGCCCTGCCACGCGGTGGGGAGGATGTCGCTGAGGAACAGGTAGCGCTCGTCGGGAAGGTCGGGCGCGACCTTGATGTGGTTGTAGTCCGCAAGCGGTACCCGCAGGTACTCCGCCTGTCCGCCCGGCACCTGGCCGTAGAGCTTGGTGTAGCCGAACAGGGCTGCTCCGCTGCCGTACTCGCGCACCTGCGTGGTCTCGCACTGCGACTGCAGGCCGCGACGGCAGAAGAAGCACTCCCCGCACGCGATGTTGAACGGGATGACGACCCGGTCTCCGGGCTGCAGCGAGGTGACGTTCGCGCCCACGTCGACCACCACACCCATGGGCTCGTGCCCGAGGATGTCGCCGCGATCCAGGAATGGACCGAGCAGCTCGTACAGATGCAGGTCGGAGCCGCAGATCGCCGATGAGGTGATGCGGATGATCGCGTCCTCTGGCTGCTGGATCTGCGGGTCGGGGACCTCCTCGACCGTCACCGTGCGCTTGCCCTGCCAGGTCAGTGCCTTCATGATGTCCTCCGCTCCGGTCGACTGTGGTCGTCCCAGCCTCCGCGTCGCCGGTCGGTGTGAACACCCGGTTGACAGGTGCCGTGGCGCATGCGATCCCGCGCTCAGTGGAAGGGGCAGCCGCGGCCGGAGCCGGCCGCGCGCACCCGTCCGCCGGACGCGGGCTTGGTGGGCAGCCGTCGTCGGTTCACCGCGAGGCCCTCGTCGAGCACGCGCAGCCGCGGGTCGCTGAGCACCGCGATCGCAGCCGTGAGTCCCGCGACCACGAGCTTCTCGCCGGGGCAGCGGTGTCCCGAGGCGACGTCGGCTCCGCCCTGCGGGATGAACGTCTTCACCTCTTCGTGGTCAGTCACGTCGGTGAAGCGCTCCGGGGCGAAGCGGTGCGCGTGCGCCCACGACTGCTCGTCGGTGTCGGTGCCGAGGATGTCGAGCACCACGCGACCGCCCTTCGGCACGCGCACGCCGTCGATCTCGATGTCGGTGAGCGCACGCCCCGGGAGCATCGGCACGAACAGTCCCGTGCGCCGCACCTCCTGCGCGAACCGGGTGGCGAGAGCGCCGCTCACGAGAGCCTGCCGTTCCGCGGTCTCGGCCGCGATGCGGGCGCGCCAGTCCGGGTGGTCGTGGAGCTGCTTCGCCGCGAACGCCACGAACCGGGCGGCGGCGATCATCGGCCGGATGCTGTTCTGCAGTTCGATGCCCGCGGTCCTGGCGGGAAGCAGGGTGCCGTCGGCGCTGCGGTGCGCGGCCCACAGCGCGAGCGCGGTGCCCTCGGGAGCCGCGAGCGTTCCGGCGCGGACGGCCTCGATGAGGCGCTGAGCGTGCCGGTCGGACCACATCCGGTTCGCGGTCGCGGCGAGGTAGGCGGGCGAGTACGGCGCGCCGAACCCGTCGACGATCTGGGCCAGCCGAGCGGCCCAGCGCGTCTTCGCGGCGGGCGTCCCCGGAAGGCCCGCCCAGCCCATGATCGCGCGTCCGAACGCCCTGACGGCCGCGTCATAGGCGCTGCGGGTGCCGCCGTCGAGCCAGGCGTCGCGCTCCCGCGCCCACTCCCGCTCGAGCCAGGGCGTGAGCCGCGCGACCTGCTCGTCCTCGTAGGCGACCGCGACGAACGTCGCCTTGCGGTGACGGTGGGCGTCGCCGTCGAGGCTGTGGACGGAGCCGTGCCCGAACAGCGTCTCTTGCACGATCGCGGGCATCGCGCCGTGCCGGGCGATGCGACTCTCGTCGTAGAACAGGTCGATGCCCTCGGCGCCGCGGACGAGGGCGGCCTCGTCGCCGAGCAGGCGCATCGGGGCAGACCGGGCGCCCGGTCGTGCACGCCGCCAGATGCGGGCTCCGAAGTCGTAGCCGCGGGTCAGGAGGAACGGGGAGTCGTCGCGCACGATCGTCTCGACGCCGTGCGAGGTCCGGCCGGTGAGTCTGTGGAGCATGACCCGACCCTCGCAGCGCGGGGACCGGTCCTCCAGGGGGGAGCGTTCGGCGATGGACTGTGCTAGCGGTGAGGGGACGACCCTTGTCAAGCGCCTGTGCAGGCGGTGTGCGCGCCCGTCACACTGGCGGCGGAACGGAGGAACCATGGCGACGAACACCCGAGACCTGGCGTGCACCACCGAAGACGTGTTCCGTGTGCTGGCGGACGGCTGGCTGTACCCCGCGTGGGTCGTCGGAGCGTCGCGCATGCGCGATGTCGACGCGGCCTGGCCCGCTCCGGGCGCGCAGCTGCACCATTCGGTCGGCGTGTGGCCCGCGCTGCTCGACGACACGACCGAACTGCTGCAGTGGCATCCGCCGCACCGGGCGGTGCTGCGTGCGCGCGGCTGGCCGGTCGGCGAGGCGCAGGTCACCCTGCGGGCGAGGTCGACGGCGACCGGCTGCCAGGTGCGTATCGACGAGGAACCCGTGAAGGGCCCGGCGACCCTGCTCCCCCGTTTCCTGACCGCACCGATCCTGCGGTGGCGCAACGCCGAGACGCTGCATCGGCTGGCCTATCTGGCCGAAGGGCGTGCCGGGTGATCGGTAGCGCGGGGATTCATGCCCCGGATCGCATATAGTCTTCGGCGGCCTGGACCTGGACCCGCGTCGGGCGCACACCGGTGTAGAGCACGAACTGCTCGAGCGCCTGGAGGGTCGCGACCTCGGCACCGGTGATGACCGTGGCCCCCGCCGCACGCCCCGCAGCCACCACGGGGGTCTCCGCCGGCAGCGCGACCACATCGAACACCACCGTCGATGCCGCGATCGCCTGCTCGCTGAACGAGAGTGCGTGCTCCTCGGCCCCGCCCGCCATGCCGATCGGCGTGACGTTGACGAGCACGTCCGCTGTCGCCTCGCCGGGATCCGGACGCCAGTCGAATCCGTACTGGTCCGCGAGGGCACGCCCGCGGGCTTCGTTGCGGGCGACGATCGTGAGGTCGGTGAAGCCCCCGTCGCGGAAGGCCGCAGCGGTCGCCTTCGCCATGCCGCCCGAACCCCGCAGCAGCACAGACGACCGCGGGTCGATGCCGTTGCGGGCGATCAGGGTCGCGATCGCCGAGTAGTCGGTGTTGTAGGCGGTCAGTACCCCGTCATCGTTCACGATGGTGTTGACGGAGTCGATCGCGCGCGCGGAGGCGTCCATCCGATCGACGAGGGCGATGACATCCTCCTTATAGGGCATGGAGATCGCGCATCCGCGGATGCCGAGTCCGCGGACACCGGCGATCGCCTGGGCCAGATCGGTCGGCGCGAAGGCCTTGTAGATCCAGTTGAGCCCCAGTGCCTCGTAGAGGTGGTTGTGGAAGCGGGTTCCGTTGTTGCTGGGTCGCGCGGACAGCGAGATGCACAGCGTCATGTCCTTGTTCAGCATCGTCACCGCCTCAGGCTACCGGCGGCGAGGATCCGTGGCGGGAAAGGTCGTCCTCCCCTATGGTGAAGGTGCATGCACAGGGGATTGATCGTCTCCGTCTCTCCCCAGGAGACGGACGGCCCACCCCAGGGGCACGACGATCCGTGTATGCGATTGGGCCCTCTCGAGTAGTTCAGTCCCCAATGGGCTACTCGAGGGGGCCGCTCTCGTTCATTCTCCCACCGATTTTCGGATTTGTCCCCCAAAAGGGGGACAAGGAGGTCCGAAAGGGGTTAGGCTGTCTCTGACGCACCCTCCGGTCGTCTTCGGCCCTCATCGCTCCCCCCGCGGTGAGGGCCACACCATTTTCCGGGAGCGGATCGAGAGCCCCGCCGCGCTGGTCGCATGACGCTCATGCAACATTTGGATTACCTTCTTGCCTCTCCTATTGCCGCCGGGGTCGCCTCCACTAGCGTTAGCGATGTCGGTGCACCCCTGCGTCGGCTTCTAGATCAGCAGAACAGGCAGTACATGAGCACCCAGGGCACGGTCAAGTGGTTCAACTCGGAGAAGGGCTTCGGCTTCATCTCCCCCGACGACGGAGGCGCTGACGTCTTCGCGCACTACTCCGCCATCCAGTCATCCGGCTACCGGTCTCTCGACGAGAACCAGCGAGTCGAGTTCGATGTGGCGCAGGGTCCGAAGGGCCTGCAGGCAGAGAACATCCGCCCGCTCTGACGCGGACGACACCGGGACTCCCCGTCTGAAGAACGCACTCGAGCGTCCTTTCGACGGGGAGTTCCGTTTTCTGCGTCAGTGGTGACGGGCTCAGCCGAGCAGCAGGGCCCGCAGTTCGTCGACCGAGGCGACGCGGAACGCCGCGTCGTCTCCCTCGTGCGGGTCGCTGAAGCCCCACTCGACGAAGATCACGGGGACGCCGTTGGCCTTGCCGCCCTCGACATCATGATGGCGGTCGCCGACGAGGACGGGGCGTGACGTGTCGACGCCGAGCGCGCCCAGGCGGCGCAGGGCTTCGGCGACGATGTCGGTCTTCGACGCGAGCGTCGCCTCGTCCGGAGTCGCGCCGACGGTCGTGAGGAAGGCGGGCCGGAGACCGAAGTGGTCGACCAGCGCATCGACCTGGTTCTCCGGCTTGGAGCTCGCGGTCGCCTGCGGCACTCCCGCGGCATGCAGGTCGTGGATGAGCTCGGCGACACCGGGATACGTGCGCACGTCCGTGGTGTAACCGTCGGCCTTGCCCAGCGTGCGGTAGAACGCCACGGCCTCGGCGGACTCCGCGGGCGTCATGCCGGCCTGGTCCTGGAACGACTGGAACATGGGCGGCCCGATCCAGTGCACCAGTTCCTCCCGCGTCGGGGCGGGACGACCGAAGTGCGTGAGGGCGACGTGCAGCCGACGGAGGATGCCGACCGAGGCGTCGACGATCGTGCCGTCGACGTCCCAGAGCACGCAGGTGTATGGGGAGGGGGCCATCTCTCCAGCCTATGGGTCCGCGGACGCCTGCCCGGTCCTGCTGCACGGGTGTGCAGTCTCACGCGTGCTCCCCGGATCGCGTGGCCGCGGCGCGAACGGCGGAATGCTGCACCGTAGGGTCGTGACAGCGGCGGGAACGCGAGTGAGACTGGGGAGATGTTCGTGTCGATGGAAGTGATCACCATCCTGGGGTCGACGGTGACGATCATCGTCGCGATGGCAAGCGGCTTCGGCTGGCTCGTCACGCGGATGGATTCGCGGTTTGCGGCATCGGATGCGCGGATGGCTGAGCGGTTCGCGATGGTCGAGGGGCGGTTCTCGGGCATGGAAGAGCGGATGGATGCGCGGTTCGCGGCGTCGGATGCGCGGATGGATGCGCGGTTCGCGATGGTCGAGGGGCGGTTCTCGGGCATGGAAGAGCGGATGGATGCGCGGTTCGCGGCGTCGGATGCGCGGTTCGCGATGGTGGAGGAGCGATTCTCCGGCATGGACGCGCGCTTCGGGGCCCTAGAGGAACGGCTGACGGGGATCGAGCACGAGGTGACCGAGGTCAGGATCGCGGTCGCCCGGCTGGAAGGGCCACCGCGACGGCTGATCTCCGTGCGCTGACCGCGGCGAGCGGTGTCAGAACAGCCGGGGGATGCCCGACTCGATGCCCTTCATGTCGTCGTAGTCGAGCACCAGGCAGCGGATGCCGCGGTCTTCGGCGAGCACGCGGGCTTGCGGCTTGATCTCCTGCGCGGCGAAGACGCCCTGCACGGGGGAGAGGTGGGGGTCGCGGCCCAGCAGCTCCAGGTAGCGCGTCAGCTGCTCCACGCCGTCGATGTCGCCCCGGCGCTTGACCTCCACGGCGATCGCAGCGCCCTCCGCGTCACGCACCAGCAGGTCGACCGGACCGATGGCGGTCGGATACTCCCGGCGCACCAGGGTCGCGCCCTCGGCGATGAGCTCGACCTGCTCGGCCAGCAGGCGCTGCAGGTCGGCCTCGACGCCGTCCTTCTGCAGCCCGGGGTCGATGCCCAGTTCGTGCTGCGAGTCGTGGATGATCTCGTAGATCTGCACGCGCAGCGCATCGCCCGTCTTCTTGTGCGTGACGCGCCACACCTCGACGACGCCGGCGGTCGCCTCCTCCTCGCCCGGGACCTCCGTGGCGAGGGAGCAGGGCGGGCTCATCCAGTTGAGGGGCTTGTAGCTTCCCCCATCGGAGTGCACGAGCAGGCTCCCGTCGCCCTTGTGCACGAGCAGGCGCGTGGCGAGCGGGAGATGGGCGTTGAGCCGGCCGGAGTAGTCCACCGAGCAGCGGGCGATGACGAGACGCACCCGACGAGCCTACTTCGTCGCCGACGCTGCGCCGACCGGCTCAGAGGATCGAGCCGAGCGCGTCGAACAGCCCGAGCTCGGTGGCGGCCGACCGCGCGATCAGGAACCCGATGACGCCGATGATCCATGCCGTGTTCTCGGCGCCCGTGCGCTCCATCCACGCCGCGAAGCGCTCCAGCGGGCGCTGCACGAGCGGCGCCGCCACGAGCCGCAGCACCAGGAGGACGAGGGCGGGCGCGATCATGAGCGCGCAATAGCCGACCAGCGCGAGCACGCGGAACGGGGTGTCGACACCCGCGTCGGCGAGCATCGCCATGGCCACGAGGTAGGGGAGCATCGTGGCGACCTCGACGAGCCCCGCGGCGATCGCGACCGCCATCACCGCGAACCCTCGCGTGCGCGGGTCGAGCAGGCGTTCGCGCCACCGCAGGAGGCGTCCAGGGCGTGGGCGTGCGTGCCCCGTGGTCGCGGACTCGGGGCGTTCGAGAGCGGAACCCGTGGCGGCGACGGGCGAATCGGACGACGCGCCAATCCATCGCGGTTCGGGCTCCGGGTCGGAGGCGGCCGCTCGAAACAGCGGGGCCGGGTCGGGTGTCGCCGCGGAGGCGCGACCGGAGGCGGACGGCCTCCCGGTCCACGGCGACACCCGCGGCGGCTGCCGCTCCCCATCGCCGACCGCTGCGGGCTTCGAGGTGGGCATCGCGAACGCGGTGATCAGCAGCGCGACGCCCACCAGCAGCCGCGTGATCATCCCCGCCGGGGACGCGAGGAAGTCGGAGGCGACGTCCGCCAGGTTCACCAGTCCCCACAGGAACAGGAGCCCGACCGCCAGGTAAAACCCCGCGATCGTCACCAGATACAGCACGATGCGACCGGCTCGCACGCGCCCCGGGTGCAGCAGCAGGAAGACGGGGATCAGCAGGGTGCCCACGCTGAGCCCGTCGATGAGCGCCAGCACCGCGAGCGACAGGGGGAGGGGGAGTCCGCCGAAGAGTTCCATGCCTCCACCGTCGCGGCCGGCGCGGCCGGGCGGATCGGGCGAAAGTACCGTCTGCCGCACGACCCTCATCCCTTCGTCGGATGCGACCCCGCGGTCACCGTGGTTGCATGAGGTCATGCACGAACCGGGAGAGGGCGGTCTCGGCGCCTGGTATCGGCGCCACCGCTGGTGGGCGGATCCGCTCGGTGCACTGGTGCTCTCCGTGGTCATGGCCGCCTTCGGCTTCCACGGGCTCTGGGGCCCGTTCTCGCTGCTGTCGGACGACGTGTCGCCGTGGTGGGCGCTGGTACTCGCGGTTCCGGCGTGCGTGCTCTCGCTCGGCAAGGCACGACGGCCGTGGACGGTGCTGGTGCTGGTGGCGGTGCTGTTCCTCGCCGATCTGCTCACCGTGGGGGGCGTCGGCACCCTGGTCGTGCTGCTGGACGTGCTGTGGATGGCGGCGTTCCGCGCCGGACCGCGTGGCCGCCGCGTGCTCCTGATCTCTCTGGGCACGGCGACCGCGGCGCTGTTCTTCGCCGCACTGCTGTTCGCCGACGTCGACGTGCCGGTGGCCGTGCTGTTCGGCGTGCAGTTCGGGGCCATCTTCGGAACCGACTACTGGTGGGCGGTCGCGGTCTCGCAGGCGCACGAGCTGGCGGAGCTGCACCGTCAACGCGCCGAGGACGCCGCCGCCGCCGCGGAACGCGACCGCACCGAGGCAGTGCAGCGGGAGCGGGAGGCCATGGCGCGCGAGCTGCACGACGTGGTGGCCGGGCACGTGCTGGCGATGGCGATCCGGGCCGAGGCGGCGCTCGCGACGCGTCCGGACCGCTCCGACGACCGGGCGGCGCTGCGGGCCGTGCGCGACGCGGGCCTCGACGCGCACGGTGCCCTGCGGTCGATGATCTCGGTGCTGCGCCGCGGCGGCGGCCCGCTCATGCCCACGCCGAGCTGGGCCGACCTCGACGGCATCGTGCAGGAGGCGCGGCGGTCGGGGCTGACGGTCCGCCTCGACGCGGCGGAGCTCGGCGACCTCGGCGATCTCGGCGGGGGCGGCGAGCAGGCGGTCGTGCGGGTGGTGCGGGAGGCGCTCGGCAACTGCGTGCGGCACGCGCGGGGTGCGCAGGTCGAGGTGCGGATCGCACGCTCCGGCGACGAGACGCTGGTGCGGGTGCGGTCGCTCGGCGGGACGGCAGCGGTCGCCCCGATGCGACACGACAGCGAGGGGTGGGGGTTGCAGATGCTGCGGGAGCGGGTGGTGGCGCTGGGGGGCGCGTTCCAGGCGGGACCCGACGGCGACGGCTGGACCGTGGAGGCGCGGCTGCCGGCGGGAGCGCGGTCGTGAGCGCCCCGACGGTGCTGCTGGCGGACGACCACGGCGCGATCCGTGCGGGGCTGCGCATCATGCTCGAGACGCACGACATCGTGGTGGTGGGCGAAGCGGCCGATGGCGAGGTGGCCGTGCGCAACGCCGCCGCCCTGCGCCCCGACGTGGTGCTGATGGATCTGCGCATGCCGGGGCGCGACGGCGTCTCGGCCACGAGGGAGATCGTCGACCGGGGTCTGGCGGACGTGCTGGTGCTCACCAGCTTCGACGAGGACGAGCTCGTGCTCGCGGCGATCCGCGCCGGGGCCGTGGGGTTCCTGCTCAAGACCGTGGATGCGCCGACGCTGGTGCAGGCGGTGCGCGGGGTCGCGGCGGGTGAGGGCGCCCTCGACCCGCGCGTGACCAGGCGTGCGCTCGCCGCGGTGGCGGAGTCCGCGGTCGACGGTCCGCCCGCCGCCGCCACCCCCGCCCTGGGCGAGCTCACCGCGCGGGAGCAGGAGGTGCTCGACGGGATCCTGCAGGGCTGGTCGAACGCGCAGCTCGCCGCCCGGCTGCGCATCTCGGTGCCCACGGTGAAGACGCACGTGTCGAACGTGCTCGCGAAGCTGGGCGCGCGCAGCCGCTCGCACGCGGCGGCACTCGTCCGGGCGCGCGGCGGCTGAGCCTCAGCTCCGGGCGGCGGTCGTGGCGGGGGTCTTCTCGTCGTCGCGCAACGGGCGGGCTGCCCCGGAGAACAGCCCGGAGACCACGACCAGCGCGACCAGGATGAACAGCGTGTTGAGCAGGCCGATGTGCTCGCTGATCACGCCGAGCACGGGCGGGCCGCCGAGGAACGCGACGTAGCCGATCGTGGCTGCGGCGCTCACGCGGGCGGCGGCCTTGGCCGGGTCGTCGGCCGCGGCCGACATTCCGAGCGGGAACCCGAGCGAGGCGCCGACACCCCAGAGCGCGGCGCCGAGCAGCACGAGCGGCAGCGTCGGCGCGAGGATGAACAGCAGGATGCCGCTGGCGGCCGTCGCGGCGAGGATGCGCAGCACCAGCACCCGGCCGAAGCGGTCGACCAGGGGGCTGCCGAACAGGCGCACGACGGTCATGCCGGTCGAGAACACGGCGAGGGCGACGGCACCGGAACCCTCGGCGAGACCGTGGCCCTGCTCGGTGCCGAGGGCGATCCAGTCGTTCGCGCCGCCCTCGGCGAACGACATGCCGAGCATGACGGTTCCGAGCAGGTAGGTGCGCGGTTCGCGCCACGCCTCCAGCGCGGTGTGCAGGCGCTGGCGGAACGGCGGCTTCTCGTGCTCCTCCGGGTCGAGGGCCGCCTCTCGCACCGGCACCTGGAAGAAGCAGATCACCGCGATCACGGCGATCAAGACCCCGACGGAGATCGCGTGCGTGCCGACGTCGATGCGAAGGTGCGCCGCGAGCGCACCGATACCGGCGCCCAGGACGGTGCCGAAGCTGAAGAACGCGTGGAAGACGGGAAGGATCGTGCGGCCCATCTGCTGTTCGATCGCGGTGGCCTCGACGTTCATCATCACGTCGACGCAGCCGTTGCCGAAGCCGAACAGCACCATGCCGACCAGCACCAGGGGGACCGAGGCGAACACGGTGGCTCCGAGTCCGACGAGCGCGATGCCGGTGGCGAACGTGAGCATCGACAGGAGCATGCCGCGACGCGCACCCGTACGCGCCATGACCGCGGGGCTCGTGGAGATGCCGAGGATGGAGGCGATTCCCATGCCGAGCAGGATCAGTCCGACCTGCGCGTTGTCGAGACCGAGGGCCTCCTTGATACCCGGCACGCGCGATGCCCAGGTCGCGATCGAGAGGCCGCTGGCGAGGAAGATGGCGAAGATCGCGGTGCGCCAGCGCACGAACTGCGAGCGGGTGAGGGCGGTGTCCATGACCCACAGCCTATATCGAATCGATTCGACGCCGGAGTGCAGATCCCGGCTATCCTCGGAGTATGACCAGCAGGGAGACCCCGCGCCGACCCACGATCGCGGATGTCGCGCGCGAGGCGGGGGTCGCGACCTCCACCGCGTCCGTGGTCTTCAGCGGCAAGGCCAAGGTCGCCCCCGCCACGCGCGACCGCGTTCTCGCCGCGGCGACCGAGCTCGGCTACACCGGACCCGACCCCCGCGCCGCCTCGCTCCGTCGCGGCCGCAGCGGCATCGTCGCGGTCGTGCTGGAGGGCCACCTGCGGGCCGCGTTCCTCGACCCGGTGACGACCGCGATGATGGACGGTCTCACCGATGGACTCGCCGACCTCAGCGCCGGGATCCTGCTGATGCGCGACGAGCCGGGCGAGGACGGGTCCGCGATCGCGAGCGCCCCGGTCGACGCGGTCGTGCTGATCGGGTGCTCCGGGCGCACGCGGGCCTCACTCGAGATCGTGCGGGGGCGCGGCCTCCCCGTGGTGGTGATCGAGGGCGACGCCGGGCTCGACGTGCCGCGCATCACGCTCGACAACGTGGCCGCCTCCGCCGACGTCGCCCGGCACGTCCGCGACCTCGGGCACCGCGACGTCGCACTGGTCACGCTCGCGCTCGACGCCGACCGCGAGCGTACCCTCATCACGCCGGAGCGACTCGCCACCGCGACCGTCGACGTCACGGTCGACCGGCTCCGGGGCATGCGCGAGATCTTCCCCGACGCCCCGGCGATCTCGGCGTCGGGCAGCCTGATCGACGAGGGCATCCTGGTGGGCCGCATGCTGCTGTCCGACCCGGAGAAGCGTCCGACGGCCGTGCTCGCGCAGAGCGACCTGCTCGCGGTCGGCGTGATCCGCGCGGCGGAGGAGCTCGGGCTGCGCGTGCCGGAGGACCTGTCGGTGGCGGGGTTCGACGGCATCGCGCTGGACGGCCTGGGCGACCTCACGCTCACCACAAGCGTGCAGCCCGCGGTCGAGAAGGGTCGCGCGGCGGGGGAGCAGGTGGCGCGCATGCTCCGCGGGGAGCCGGGCGAGACGCAGGACCTCTCGTGCCGCTTCCGCGCGGGCACCACGACCGCGCCGCCCCCCGCGCGCTGAGCCGCCTGCCCTCAGGAGTGCGCGGGACCGAGGCGCAGCGCCGTCTCGCCGAAGTCCAGGATGCGGTACCGCCCGCACTCGATCGTCGCCACCGGTTCGACCCCGGCGGGCAGCTGCCACGGCACGGTCTGCGCGTCCTCCACCAGGAACGACACCTCGCCCACCGCGAAGTCCCGCCGGTCGACCAGCCAGGCGTAGCCGTTCAGCGCGTGGTCGACCTGCACCAGGCGTGACGGGTCGTCGAGGTGCAGCTTGGGCAGCCGCACGGTCCAGAACTGCCCGGCACCCGTGCGCCCCGATGCGTCGACCCAGTCGGTGACGCACGTCAGGTCGGCGTCGGGTGCCTGCGCGGCGGCCGCCAGTCGCGGCACGCTCAGTCCGGCGGCGAGGAACAGCAGGGCACCCAGCGCCGCGACCGCACCGCGCACGAGCCGGGACGACGGCAGCACGGCGCGCGGATCGGCGACCAGGGCCAGGACCGGCGCGAACGCCAGCGGCTGGAGGTATCGCGCGGCCTGGGTGCCGAGCGCCACCGCCCCGAGCAGCACCAGGGCGGGAGCAACCCACGCGACCGCGGCGACGAGCCGCACGCCGGGCGCCGATGCCCGCCGCATGCGCACCACCGCGAGGGCGAGGAGGGCGGCGGCCACGACCAGCGCGAGCACCCCCGGCGGCGTCGAGAGCCGGGCCGCGAACAGCCCGGCGTACAGCTCGAGCGACTCCCGCCAGCGCCACGGCTGCACGTAGCCGGCGCCCGTGTTCGCGATCCATGCCGAGAACGGAATGCGACAGAGGAAGCCGAGCAGCGTGCCGCCGAGCAGGGCAGCGCCGAGCAGCAGCGCGGGCCGCCGGCTCCGGACGGAGAACCCGAGCACGACCAGCACGGCCAGCAGCGGCACCGTGGCCCAGGCCGCGAACAGCGGATTGGTCAGCGTGGACACGGCGGCCGTCGCGCCGAGCGCCCAGAGCAGCACGACCCCGCCGCCCGGGCGGTCGAGGAAGCGGCGGGCCAGACCGACCGCGGCGACCGCTCCGATCGTGGTCGCGGCGTAGTAGGTGGTCGTGAGCGAGAGCGACGCGAGCTCGAGGGCATCGCGCGACGGCGACACCTCGGTGAACACGAGAAGCGCGAACACCCCGAGCGCCGCGAGCGACCACGCGACCGGGGCGGCACCCGCGCGGCGACGACCGGCGACGAGCCGCGCCACGCCGTAGAACCCGAGCAGGTTGACCACCGCGTTCACCGCGAGCAGGCCATCGACGTCGAGCGGCAGCAGCGCGCCGAGGGCGACGTGCACGGCGGACTCCGGAAGGAACAGCACGCTCGACAGCGCCCACTCGCCGACCCCGCCGCCGTCGAGGACCGCGCGCGAGATCAGTCCCACGACCAGGGAATCCCCGTCACGGAAGAGCAGCGAGGAGCGGGGCGATGCGGCGAGCTGACCCGCCGCGACGAGGGCGATCGCGAGGGCCGTGAGCCACCCCGCCAGCTCCCTCCGTGCGCCCCCGTGCATGCGAACACTCTGGCACGTCGCGCAGACCCGCGAACCGCCCGGCCCCATCATCCCGGTAAACTGGACGGACACCGCCCGCCTGAGCCGCAAGGCCGACGAGCCCCGAGGAGCCGCGTATATGCTGATGCTCCTCGCCGTGTTCCTCCTCGGGTCGCTGCTGTTGCCCGTTCTGGTGCGCTGGCTGGGAGCACAGGCTTTCGCCGTCGCCGCGCTCGTCCCCGCCGCCGCGTTCGTGCACGCGCTGGTGCTCACGCCGCAGGTGCTCGACGGCCCTGTGCCGTTCGAGTCCGTGCCGTGGATCCCGCAGCTCGGGCTCTCGCTCTCCATGAACATGGACGTGCTCGGGTGGGTCCTCACCCTGATCGTGACCGGCGTCGGCGCGCTCGTGCTGCTCTACTGCCGCTGGTACTTCCACGACGACGCGGCCGGCATCGGCCAGTTCGCCGGGGTGCTGCTCGGCTTCGCCGGCGCGATGTACGGCCTCGTGCTCACCGACGACCTGGTGATGCTCGTGATGTTCTGGGAGGTGACGAGCATCCTCTCGTACCTCCTGATCGGGCACTACCGCCGCCGCGCCGCCAGCCGTCGAGCCGCGCTCCAGGCTCTGCTGGTGACGACCCTCGGCGGCCTGGTGATGTTCGTCGGCGTCGTGCTGCTCGTCGTGGACGCCGGCACGTCGAGCATCCGCGAGATCCTCGCGCTCGCCCCCACCGGGCCCCTGATCGACGCCGCCATCGTGATGCTGCTGATCGGCGCCATCAGCAAGTCGGCGCTGTTCCCGTTCCACTTCTGGCTCCCCGGTGCGATGGCCGCCCCCACGCCGGTCAGCGCCTACCTGCACGCCGCCGCGATGGTGAAGGCCGGCATCTACCTCATCGCGCGCTTCGCCCCGATCTTCGCGCTGAGCGCCACCTGGCGACCGATCATCATCAGCCTCGGCATCCTCACCATGCTGCTCGGCGGGATCCAGGCGCTGCGCGAGACCGACCTCAAGCGCGTGCTCGCCTTCGGCACCGTCAGCCAGCTGGGGTTCTTCGCCGTCGTGGTCGGCTACGGCACGCAGGCCGCCGCCCTCGCCGGACTCGCGCTCGTGATCGGGCACGCCCTGTTCAAGTCGGCGCTGTTCCTGATCGTCGGCGTGATCGACCGGCAGCTCTCCACGCGTGACATCACCGAGCTCTCCGGGGTCGGACGGCAGGCGCCGGTCATGGCGACCGCGGCCTTCATCTCGGTCGCGTCGATGGCGGGCATCGCGCCCACCATCGGCTTCGTCGCCAAGGAGTCCACGCTCACGGCGCTCCTGGATGACGCGCAGGGCGGCTCGATCTGGGGACTCGTGGCGCTGATCGGGGTCGTCCTCGGTTCCATGCTCACCGCGGCATATGGCGTGCGCTTCCTGTGGGGAGCGTTCTGGACCAAACGCGACGACCGCGGCGACCGGCTGCTCGACACCGCCTGGCCCGACCCGCCCGTCGGCTTCCTCTCCGCGCCGATCATCCTCGCCGGGGTCACCCTCGCGGCGGGCATCGGCGCCCCCGCGCTCGACATCGCCCTGCAGCCCTACGCGCTCACCGCGAACCCCGGCCTCGACCACGAGGGCGCCGCCGTCGAAGGCCCCGGTCACCTCGCGCTCTGGCACGGGTTCGAACCAGCGCTCGGGATCTCGATCCTCACGGTCCTGCTGGGGATCGGGCTGTTCCTGCTCACGCGACGCAGCGGCTGGGACCGTCGCCCGCGCCTGCTGCCCTTCACCGCCGCCGACGCCTACTACCTCGTGATGCGCGGCATCGACCGGCTGTCCGTGCTCAGCACCACCCTCACGCAGCGCGGCTCGCTGCCCGTCTACGTCGGCACGATCTTCGTGGTGTTCGTCGCGGCCGAGGTCACCGCGCTCATCGCGAGCGACATCGACCGCTACCAGCTGTCGCTCTGGCACACCCCGGCACAGCTCGCGGTCGCGCCGATCATGGCCGTCGCGGGCGTGGTGGCGGTGCGCGCCAGGAAGCGGTACACCGGCGTCGTGCTCGCCTCGGTCACGGGTCTCGGCATGGTCGTGCTCTTCGCGACCAGCGGCGCACCCGACCTCGCGCTCACGCAGATCCTCGTCGAGACGGTCACCATGGTCACGTTCGCCCTGGTGCTGCGGCGGCTCCCCGCGCGGATGGGCGAGCACAACGCCTCGGTCAGCCGCATCCCCCGGGCGCTGCTCGGCTTCGGCGTCGGCCTCACCATGGCGTTCGTCGCGATCGTGGCCACCCAGTCGCGCGTCGCCGACCCGATCTCGGAGATCTTCCCGCAGATCGCCTACGAGATCGGCCACGGCAAGAACGTGGTGAACGTGGCCCTGGTCGACCTGCGCGGCTGGGACACGATGGGCGAGCTGTCGGTGCTCGTGCTCGCGGCGACCGGTGTCGCCTCCCTCGTCTTCGTGACCCACCGCGCCGATCTGCTCGCCGCCACCAAGACCCTGCCGCGCTCCGTGCGCAAGGCCGCCCGCAGCCGTCCGCTCGTCGAGACCACCGACGGCGTGCGCTTCCAGACGTCCGAGAACCGCAGCGCCCCGCGCGCCTGGCTGGTCGGCGGACAGAAGATGAAGCCGGAGAACAGGTCGATCCTGCTCGAGGTCATCGTGCGCATCCTGTTCCACACCATCATCGTGGTGTCGATCTTCCTGCTGTTCGCGGGTCACAACCTGCCGGGCGGCGGCTTCGCCGGCGGACTCGTCGCGGGCATGGCGCTCGTGATGCGCTACATCGCCGGCGGCCGCTGGGAGCTCGGTGCCGCCGCACCCACCGACGCCGGACGCCTGCTCGGGGCGGGCCTCATCCTCGCGGTCGGCACGGCCGTGGTGCCGCTGTTCTTCGGGATGGCCCCGCTCACCAGCACCTTCTGGGAGTGGGAGATCCCGGGCATCGGTCACATGGAGTTCGTCACCTCCACGATCTTCGACGTGGGTGTGTACCTCGTGGTGATCGGGCTCGTGCTCGACGTGCTGCGCAGCCTCGGCGCCGAGGTGGACCGGCAGTCCGCGCTCCGCCCCGGTCAGAGCACCGCGATCGACTTCACCTCGCGGACAGGGGGGAACGGCTGATGGACGTCTCCCTGGCCCTCATCGCGATCATGGCCGTGCTCTTCGCGTGCGGCGTCTACGCGATGCTCGAGCGCAGCCTGACCCGGGTGCTGATCGGCTTCCTGCTGCTCGGCAACGCCACGAACCTGCTGCTGCTGATCGTGATGGGCGTGCCGGGCAACGCCCCCTTCTTCGGCACGAACGGCGACCTCAGCGATCCGCTCCCGCAGGCTCTGACCCTCACCGCCATCGTGATCACCTTCGCGGTGTCGGCGTTCCTGCTCGCCCTCATCTACCGCTCCTGGCAGCTCGGCCAGGCCGACACGGTCGAGGACGACGAGGCCGACATCGCCCTGCGCGAGCGCACCGACGCCGACGAAGACCTCATGGACGACGAGTCGGAGACCGACGACGACGAGGCGACCACCGACTTCGTCGGCGTGCAGACCGCGCCCATCACGGTGCTGCACATGCGGGACCACCCCGACATCCACGACGACGCCCCCTACGACTCGCCGTACAGCGCGCAGCGGGAGGACGAACCCGAACCCGAGGCCGACGAGGATCCAGACCACACGACAGACGGGGAGGGCAGGTCATGACCACGCTCGTCCCGCTCCTGGTCGCCCTGCCGCTGCTGGGCGCCGCGGTCACCCTCGTGTTCGGGCGCAATGCCCGTCTCCAGGTGCTCGTCACGGTCGCCACCCTCGCGATCGTCTCGGTCATCGCCGCGGTGCTGCTGGTCGTGGTCGATGCGGGATCCCCGCTCGCGGTCTCGGTCGGCGGGTGGCCGGTGCCGTTCGGCATCGTGCTCTACGTCGACCGGCTCGCCGCGCTGCTCGTGCTCGTGTCGAGCGTCGTGCTGCTCGCGGTCCTCCTCTTCTCGATCGGTCAGGGCGTCGCCGACGGCGCGGACGAGACCCCGATCTCGATCTTCAACCCCTCCTACCTGATCCTCGCGGCGGGCATCTTCAACGCCTTCATCGCGGGCGATCTGTTCAACCTCTACGTCGGCTTCGAGATCCTGCTCGTCGCGTCGTACGTGCTGATCACGCTGGGCAGCACCGAGTCGCGCATCCGCACGGGTGCGGTGTACATCGTGGTCTCGCTCGTGTCGTCGATCCTGTTCCTCGCCTCGATCGCGATGATCTACGGCGCCCTCGGCACCGTGAACATGGCGCAGATCGCCGAGCGCATGTCGGAGCTGCCGCAGGACACGCAGCTCGTGCTGCACCTGATGCTCGTGGTCGCCTTCGGCATCAAGGCCGCCATCTTCCCCGTCTCCTTCTGGCTGCCCGACTCCTACCCGACCGCCCCGGCCCCGGTCACGGCGGTGTTCGCCGGACTGCTGACGAAGGTCGGCGTGTACGCGCTGATCCGCACCGAGACGCAGCTCTTCGCCTCCAACAGCATCGACACGCTGCTGCTCATCATCGCGCTGGCGACCATGGTCGTCGGGGTGCTGGGTGCCGTGGCGCAGGCCGAGCTGAAACGGATCCTGTCGTTCACGCTCGTGAGCCACGTGGGCTACATGATCTTCGGCCTGGCGATCGCGACGCCTGCGGCGATCGGCGCCACGGTGTACTACATCGTGCACCACATCGTGGTGCAGACCACCCTCTTCCTCGCCGTGGGACTCATCGAGCGTCGGGCGGGAAGCACCTCGATCCTGCGGGTGAAGGGGCTGCTCAAGATCGCGCCCGTGATCGCGGTGCTGTACTTCATCCCCGCGATCAACCTCGGCGGTCTGCCCCCGTTCTCCGGGTTCATCGGCAAGTTCGCGCTGTTCGAGGCCGCCGCCTCCGTGGGAACGCCCCTGATGATCGTGCTGATCTTCGGCGGCATCATCACCTCGCTGCTCACGCTGTACGCGCTCATGCGAGCGTGGAACCTGGCGTTCTGGCGCGAGGAGGAGGACTCCACCGAGACCGAGGGACGCATCTCCTACCTGACGGGCGCACCCGCGGCCGACGAGCAGCAGGAGACCAGGCGCATCCCGAAGATCATGACGGTCGCCACCGCGGGCATGGTCACCGTCACGGTGGCCCTGACGATCTTCGCCGGTCCGCTGTACGCTCTGTGCGATCGCATCGGGGCTGGCCTGCTGCAGCCGGTCAACCTCGTCCAACTGGAAGACGAGGTGGAGGGATGAGGCCGGAGACGCGGCGCCTGTGGCGCGACATCGGCATGCAGCTGCCGTTCCTCGCCTGGCTGATCGTGCTGTGGATGCTGCTGTGGGCGCAGTTCACCGTGCTCGCGTTCCTGACCGGGCTCGTGGTCGCGATCTTCGTGACGCGCGTGTTCCGGCTGCCGACGGTCGAGCTGTCCGGCCGCGTGAACCTCTGGTACGCCGCGCTGTTCATCGTGCAGTTCCTCTGGGCAGTGCTGCGCGGCGCCCTGTCGGTCACGGTGCAGGTGTTCGACTTCCGCCGGCAGCCGGGCACCGCGATCGTCGCCGTGCCCCTGCGGTACGCGGACGACCTCGTCATGACGCACGTCGCGGTGGTGTCGTCGCTGATCCCCGGTTCGCTCGTGGTGGAGGCCGACCGTGACCGGCGCATCCTCTACCTGCACGTGATCGGCGTGCGCAGCAAGGAAGACGTCGAGGAGCAGCGGCAGGGGGTGCTCGGCTGGGAGAAGCGGGTCGTGCGCGCGCTGGGCGACCCGTCGCAGTACCGCCGCCTCAAGGCCGACGAGCGCGCGGGTCGCATCGATCCGGCCAGGGTGGGGGGTGCCCGATGAACGTGCTGCTCCTGGTGATCATGGCGGTGTTCGGTGTCGCCGCGATCCTCGCCGTCATCCGCATCGTGCGTGGACCGTCGATCCTCGACCGCGCGGTCGCCGCCGACGTGCTGCTCACCGAGGTCATGTGCGTGCTGGGCGCGGAGATGGCGATCAACGGCCACACCCGCAACATCCCGGTGCTGCTGATCATCGCCGCCGTCGGCGTGTTCGGGTCGATCGCGGTCGCCCGGTTCGTCGCGAGAAGGGACAACACGACGCCATGAACGTGTTCGGCCTGATGATCCCCGACGCCGTGATCGACGTCGCGGTGCTGGTGCTGATCCTGATCGGTGCGCTGCTGTGCCTCTCCGCCGCGGTGGGGCTGCTGCACTTCCGCGACGTGCCGACACGGTTGCACGCCGCGACCAAGCCGCAGGTGCTCGGGCTGCTGGTGATCTGCGTGGCGATCGCGCTGTCGCAGCGGTCGATCGGCGGCGTGCTGTTCGGCCTGGTGCTGGTCGCCCCGGTGGTGCTGATGCAGTTCGCCACGGCGCCCCTGTCCGCGCACATGGTCGGACGGCAGGCGTATCGCAACGGCACGATCGAGCAGCGCGGGCTCGTGGTGGACGAGCTCGCCGAGTCCAAGCAGACGCCGCCCGCCGCGGGCTGACCTCGCCCGCGCGTCAGGTGCGGTCGGCGAACGCCTCGATCAGGCGTGCGGCGGGTTCGGAGTCGCTGATGAGGGTGCCGTGCCCGTGGTCGGGGATCACGGAGAGCTCCGCGCCGGGGATGGCGTCGAGGATGACCTGACACCAGCTCATCGGGGCCAGCGGGTCGTCTTCCCCGCGCAGCACGAGCACGGGGCAGTGGATGCGGCGGAAGGCCTTCTCGGGCTGATGCACGATGGTCGCCCGCATCTTGCGGATCAGGTGCGGACCGCCGCGGAGGTACTCGCGCGCGCCGCGCCAGATGACGAGCGGCCGCTCGCCCACGAGGTCCTGCAGCAGGTAGCGCGCCTGGGCCCCGATGTTGCGCGCGGCCTTGTCGACCGTCGGTCCCGCGAGCACCACCCCCGCCACGAGCTCGGGGTGCCGGGCGGCGAGCTCGGCCGCGATCTGGCTGCCCATCGAGTGCCCGATCACCACCACGGGTTCCGCGTCGACGTGGCGCAGATACGCGGCGACCAGGTCGGCGTGGCGCTGCATGGTGAGGGTGCGCGTGGGCTCGGGCGCTTCGCCGAACCCGGGGAGGTCGAGCGCGATCACGCGTCCGTTCAGGCGCTGGGTGAGGTCGAGGTACACGCTGCGGCCCATGCCGATGCCGTGCAGCAGCAGGTAGGTGTGCGGCCCCTCGCCGAAGCTCTCCGCGATGAGGGTCGCGCCGCCGTGCTCGAACTCCAGCAGCGTCGCGGTCGTCCCCTTCGGGGCGAGATAACTGGAGGGCACCGGTCCACGCTAGCCGAGGAACCTCTGCGGGTCTCTCAGCCGGCGGGGGCCAGGATCAGGGTGTCGCGCGCGGACCGGTCGACCGCGCCCGGTGTGAACGCCCAGGGGCGCTGTACGCCCGAGGCCCAGTCCTCCGTCTGGTCGACGTAGTGCTCGTGGTAGGCGTGACCGGAGGCGCCCGTCAGGTGGATCCACGTGGAGGCGTCGAGGTCGTCGAGGTCGACCACCATCCGCATGGAGGGCACGGTCGTGGTGGCGTACGACTCGCCGATGGTCCATCCGGTCGCGTCGACCACCGATGCCCCGCCGCCGACCGGGTAGGGTCCGCGGTTGAACAGTGCCTCGATCGGGGCGATGCCGGACGAGCCGAACGTGCCGCTGCGGAGCGTGATGGCGTGCAGGTCGCCCCAGTTCCAGCGCGTCGTGTCGGTGCCCTGCAGCGCGGCGAGCTCGTCGTACGCCTCCTCGGCCGACCGGGCCAGCATCTGGGGCATGCCGTCGACGTCGATGCGGTCGTTGCGCCACAGCGGGTCGGACGGGTCTTCGAGCAGGTCGCCGACCACGGTGAACAGCCGTCCCTGGCCGTCGGTGGGCAGGGGCACGGCGCGCTCGGCGAAGAGGTTCTGCACGAGGCGCGACCACAGCACGTTCGCGTACGCGGCGGCCGCGGAGGTCTTGTCGTTCTGCGCGTCCCACGTGCGGAGCAGCTCGACGGCCGTCCGCGGTCCGGTACCGTCGACCTCGACGTCGCCCATGGCGCTGACCAGCTGCTTGCCGATCCACATCTCGCCGTCCATCTGGATGTCGCGCAGGTCCTGCGCGGTCAGCGGCGCGGCGGCCGCGCGGCGCTCGATCAGGTGGGCGATGCGGGCAGCGCGGTACCCCTGGTCCCAGTCGCGCGACAGGAAGTACTCGTAGTCGTCGGTGACGATCGCGTTGTTCGCGGTCACGATGTAGCCGGACGCGGGGTTGTACGCCACGGGCAGCTCCTCGAACGGGATGTAGCCGGTCCAGTCGTAGCCGCTGTCCCACCCGGGCTGCGGCATCCCCCCGTCGCCGGCCCCGCGGATGGGGAGCCGCCCCGGCGTCTGGTAGCCGATGTTGCCGTCGACGTCGGCGTAGATGAGGTTCTGCGCCGGAACGTCGAACAGGGCGGCGGCGGCGCGGAAGTCGTCGAAGTCCTGCGCGGTGGAGAGGGCGAAGATCGCGGTCGCGGTGGTGCCGGGGTCGAGGGCCGTCCAGCGCAGGCTCACGGCGTATTCGGCGGCGTCGCTTCCCGGTGGGGCAAGGGCGGTGCCCTCGGCCCGGAGCGCGGGGTCCGGCGCGTCGGCGATCGCGGTGAAGTCGTCGGTGAGGCCGGAGATGATGGGGCCGTGCACGGTGGAGCGGATCGTGAGCTCGATGTCGTCGCCGCCCGCGACCGCGATGGTCTCGGTGGTCTCCTCGAGCGGCACGAGCGCGCCGTCGCGCCAGTACGCGTCGCCCTCGATGCGCTCGACGTACAGGTCGGTCACGTCGGTGGTGAGGTTGGTGAAGCCCCATGCGACGCGCTGGTTGTGGCCGATCACGATGCCCGGGAGACCGGAGAACGAGAAGCCCCCCACGTCGAACGGGCAGTCGGCGTCGACCGTCGAGCACTTCAGCTGCACCTGGTACCAGACCGAGGGCAGGGAGGCGCCGAGGTGCGGGTCGTTCGCCAGCAGCGGCATGCCCGACGCGGTCAGCTCTCCCGAGACGACCCAGGAGTTGGAGCCGATGCCCTCGCCGGCGTCTCCGACCAGGACGCTCGCGGCTTCGATCACGTTCGCCGTCTCCTGCCACTCGATCGTGGTGACGGCCTGCTGCACCTCGCCGTCCTTCGGCGGCAGGGTGAACGCGGCGGCGTCTGCGGTGGTGTCGAGCGGCTCCACCGTGGAGATCTGCGGCACGATCACCGGGTTCCGGTCGAACGGGTAGGAGGGGTACAGCTTCGCGAGCAGGGCGTGCGTGTCCTCCGGGTCGCCGCCGTCGGCGAGGGCGCCCGCGAGCAGCGCGCGCTCCGTCTCGTCCTCGACGTTGGTGCGGAGGTCCCAGGCCATGGCCTTGAGCCACGCGACGGAGTCGGCCGGCTCCCACGGCTCCGGTTCGTAGTCGGGGTTCTGCAGGCCCAGCACCGCGTACTCGAGCGACAGCTCCGCTCCGGACCGGGACGACAGGTAGGCGTTCACACCGTCGGCGTACGCCTCGTAGTAGCCGCGGGTCGTGTCGTCCATCGCCTCGACCTCGGCCTCGGCGACCTTGCGCCACCCGAGCGTGCGCAGGAACGCATCGGTGCCGGCCTGGGACGCGCCGAACAGCTCGGCCACGCGGCCCGACGTCACGTGCCGACGGAAGTCCATCTCGAAGAAGCGGTCCTGCGCGTGCACGAACCCCTGCGCGAAGAACAGGTCTTCCGAGGAGTCGGCGGTGATGGTCGGGATCCCGCTCGCGTCGCGCTGCACGGTCACCTCGGCGGCGAGGCCGTCCAGCCGCAGGGTGCCCGAGGTCTGCGGGAACGAGCGCTGGATGGTCCATGTCACGAAGAACGCCGCGGCCACCGCGATCACCACGATCGCGGCGACGACGAGGAACGCGATGCGCCCGATGCGGACACCGAGCGACGGGCGGGAGGGTGCGGGTGACACCGGCGAAACGGTCATCATCGTCGAGAACTCTTTCGGGTCGCGGTTGGGACTCAGTCCCACCGAGCCCCGGTGCGCGTTTCAGGGCCGCGCTCTCGCATCCTAGCCCGCCCGCGCTCGCCGCGGCACGTCCCGCGGCGAGCGACCGCGTCAGCCGATCAGGCTGGGCTGCAGATCGCGCAGCGTGCGGCGGTGCGTCATGCGCGTCACCCCGATCGCCGCGAGCACGAGGGCACCGACGAGCCACAGCGCGAGTACGGCCAGATCCCACCCGGCGCGGGCGTAGTCGCCGCCGTACATCAGCTGCCGCATCGCGTCGACCACGTAGCCGAGCGGCAGCACGTGGTGCAGTGCGGCGAGCGGGGTGGGCAGCGTCTGCCAGGGGAACGTGCCGCCCGCGGTGACCAGCTGCAGCACCATGAGCACGAGGCCGAGGAACTGTCCGACCGAGCCCAGCCAGACGTTCAGCGCCAGGATGATCGCCGCGAACGTGGCAGAAGCGAACATCAACACCCCGAGCGTGCCGAGGGGGTGGTCGAACGTGAAGCCGAGCGTGAGCGCCAGGATGCCCATGAGCCCGAGCATCTGCACGGCGCCGAGCATGGCGGGTGTGAGCCAGCCGGCGAGCGTGATGCGCACGGGGGAGTGCAGGGCGGTGACGGCGCGGCGTGAGATGGGCTTCACGATGAGGAACAGCGCGTAGATGCCGATCCAGGCCGACAGTGCTGCGAAGAAGGGGGCCAGTCCGGCGCCGTAGTCCTCCGCGGACGCCACCTTGTCGCTCGACACCTTCACGGGGTCGGCGATGGTGTCGGCCTGCTGGCTGCGAAGCTCCGGGGTGGACTCCGGGATCTGCTGCACCCCGTCGGCGAGGCCGTCGCGGAGTTCGACGGTGCCGGACGAGAGGGTGGCGAGACCGTCGCGCAGCTGGGCGGCGCCGGCGTTCGCGGAGGCGGCGCCGGTCGCGACCGTCCCCGCGCCGCTCGCGAGGTCGGTGGCGCCGGAGGCGAGGGCGGCGGCGCCGGCCGCGAGCTGGTCGACCTTGCCGACCGCAGCCTGCACCTGCGCGTTGCCCTCCTCCAGGCGGGTGCCGAGCGGGTCGAGCCGCGCCAGCACCCGGTCGATCTCCTCGGGGGTGAGGCCCTGGTCGGCGAGGGCCGTGGCGATGTCGGAGCGCACCTGCGGCAGGGCGGCGGTGGCCTCCTGCACGGCGGCGCCCGCACGGTCGGCCACGTCGGCGAGCTGGCGGTTGCCCGCGCTGACCTGCTGCGCGCCGTTCGCGAGGGTCTGGGCGCCGCTCGCGAGCTGCGCCGTGCCGTCGGCGAGCTGGGCGGTGCCGTCGGCGAGGGCGGAGCTGCCCGACGCGGCGGTTCCGGCGCCGTCGGCGAGCTGGCTCGCGCCGTCGGTCGCCGACACGAGGCTGTCGCGGATGTCGCTCAGCCCGGTGAGCAGCCGTTCGGCGGCCTCGCTGCCGACCATCTCGGCGACGGAGCTGCGGATCTTCTCGACCGCCTGCGTGCCCATGGAGGAAGCGAGGTAGTTGTTGGCGTCGTTGGTCTCCAGCTCGATGCGCGCCTGGTGCGGGTCGGTGCCCGCGGCCGAGGTGAGGGCGGCGGAGAAGTCCGACGGGATAGTGACGGTGAAGTCGACCGTGCCGTGGCGCAGTGCGTCGGCGGCCTCGTCGGCGGTCATCCGCTGCCAGTCGAACGCGTTGCCGTCGAGGAGGTTCTCGGCCACCTCCTCGCCGTAGTTCACGGTCTCGCCGGTCGCGGACTCCGTGCCCGTCGTGGGGGCGGGGGCGCCCTCGTCGTCGACCACGAGGGCCACGGGCACCTCGGGGAACTTTGCGTACGGGTCCTGGTTGGCCCACAGGTACAGGCCGCCGTAGAGGATGGGCACGCAGACCAGGGCGACCAGGGCGAGGATGCCCATCCGGCTGGCGGTGAGACGCCGGAGCTCGGCGGCGATCATGGACGGGACCTTCATCGCGCGTCTCCTCTCTCCTCGGCCTCGGGTTCGGGTTCGGGTTCGGGTTCGGGTGCTGGCTCGGACGGGGGCTCGGGTGCGTGCTCGGGCTCGGGTGCGGCCTCGAGCTCAGGTTCGGCCTCGGGTGCGGCCTCGGGTTCGGGTGCTGGCTCGGCCTCGGGTGCGGGGTCGGGTGCGGCGAGGACCAGCGGCTCGACGGGGCCGGAGGCGTTGACGGCGTCGAGCTCGTGCATGCGCTCGAGGGCCACGGCGGCTGAGCCCCCGACGATCACGAGCATCGCGTAGCCGCGGTCGGCGAACTCGCCCGCGATGCGCCACCAGCCGTCCGGGCTTCCGCCGTGGCGGTCGGGGGCGACGAGCACGATGCCCTCCACACCGCGCCGCAGGACTGCGAGCTCGCACAGCAGGCGCACGCGCGCGGCAGGGTCGATGTTCCCGATGGGGACCGACGCGAGCTCCTCGAACCCGAGTCGCGCGAGCCAGCGCCGCGCGTGCAGCGGGGTAGCACCGGCCCCGGCGAACATCAGCTCCTCGCCCACGACCCCCGCGAGCGTGATGTCGGGGTGGGGGTCGCTGACGTCGGGGGCGTCGACGAGGGCGACGCGGTGGCGCAGGTCTTTGGCGTCGCTCGCTCCGTCGATGCTCACCCGCCCGCTGTCGGGGCGCATGCGCCCGCTCGCGATGAGGCCGAGCACGGTGGGCCGTTGCTCGGTCTCGGCGAGGGCGTAGCGCACGGCCCCCGTGTGGAACTCCAGACTCGTGACCGGGAGCGCCTGGCCGTTGCGGCCCTTGCTCACCTCGTGCAGGGCGATTCTCATGCGCGGACCTCCTGCCCGGTCGCGGCGAGCTCCGGGTGGTCGGAGAGCAGCTCGTCGACCTCACGCCACGACAGCCCGGCGATGCTCAGGACCGCGCGCACGGCGAGGTCGCCCGTGGCGGGGTCGGCGGCCTCGGTGCGCGAGACGACGGTGCGGGCGATCTCTTCGATGAGCCGCGCCAGCGTCGGTCCGCTCAGGTCGCTGCGGAAGCTGCCGGCGTCCTGCCCCGACCGCACCAGGGCCGCCAGGGTGTCGCGAAGGGGGGAGAGCGCCGCGGCCGTGTGGGTGACGTGCGCCTCGTCGAGAGCGAGGGCCGCGGCGACCTGCACGTGCACGGCCTCCCGCCACAGCAGGGAGGCGAGGCGGGCGAGGGCGACGCGGGGGTCGGCGTCGTCGACCGAGGCGGCGATGGCGTTGAAGCGCTGCGCGCCGCTGGAGACGAGTTCGCGGATCAGTGCCTCGCGGTCGTCGAAGTGGCCGTAGAGCGTGCGGCGCGACAGGCCGGCGCTACGGGCGATGGCGTCGATCGAGGCGTGCGGGTCCAGGGCGAGGGCGGCGCGGGCGGCGGCGAGGATGCCGGCGCGGTTCTCCACGGCGTCGCGGCGGGGGGCACGGGTGGTCATGCATCCAGGATACTTTTCGTGCACAAGGTTGTGCAAGATAGTTCTCGGATGCTGGTCGCTACGGCCGCGCTGACATGTCGGTCCTTCCCATTTCAACTGTGTTATGTTACGCGTTGCGCTCGGGCGCGGATTCAGGGGGGCCCTGTGGATCGGAGCGAATCCGACGGCAGCGGTGTCCGAGGAGGCGGGGGGAACCGCCATGACGGAGAGGGGTGCGGTGTGCCTGGGATGGACAGTCCGCTGGAGCGGCGGACGATGAGCGACGACGTGTACGAGCGATTGCGCGAAGCGATCGTGACGGGCGAGCTGCGACCGGGGGAGCGGCTGCGGGATCACGAGCTCGCCGACGCTCTCGGGACCTCGAAGACGCCCGTGCGGCATGCGCTCGATCGCCTTGCCGAGCTGGGTCTCGTGGACATGCAGCGCAATCGCTTCACCCGGGTCGCTCCGATCGACCTCGACGACGTGCGCGACGCGATCGCCCTGTTCGGCGACGTCTGGATCGGCTCGGTGCGACACGCCACCCCGCTCATGGGCGACGACGACGTGACCTATCTGTCGGAGCTGCTGGAGGACATGACGTCCGCCGTGGATGCGTCCGACGTCGCCGCGTTCAGCGCCGCCCTGCGCACGATCGCGGTGGCGTACGCGCGCATCGAGGGAAACGCCACGCGCTCGAACGTGATCGAGTTCCTCGGCCCGCAGATCCGTCGCTTCAGCGCGCAGGCGAGAGGCGACTTCGACTTCGCGGCACTCCGCTCGTCCACCGCCGGGATCGGTCTCGCCATGACGCAGCGCGACGCGGTCGGCACGCGCGCTGCTCTCATCACCCTGTTCGACACCGTGCTCCCGGCGGTCATCGACCGCGCCGAGGAGCGCAGCCGCCACGTGGACGTGCCGCCGGCCGACGCCTGACACGACGAAGGGGCGCTCCACGTGGAGCGCCCCTTCGTCGTGACCGTGCTCAGTCGGTGCCGGAGTCGAAGGCCGCGCGCTCCGATGCCGTGTCCACCGCGTCGGCCAGCGTCTCGTCGGCCTCGGAGACCGAACCCTCGACGGCGCCCGTGATCTCGGCGGACTCGCCCGCGGTCACGCGACCGACGAGCTCGCCCGTGGCGCCGCCGACGAGGCCGAGTCCCGCGTACTGCTCGAGGCGTGCGCGCGAGTCGGCGATGTCGAGGTTGCGCATCGTGAGCTGACCGATGCGGTCGACCGGACCGAACGCGGCGTCGCCGACGCGCTCCATCGACAGCTTCTCCGGGCCGTACGACAGGTTCGGCGACACCGTGTCGAGGATCGTCCAGTCGTCGCCGCGGCGCAGGCGGATCGTGACCGTGCCGGAGATCGTCGAGCCGACCCAGCGCTGGATGGACTCGCGCAGCATGAGCGACTGCGGCTCGAGCCAGCGGCCCTCGTACATGAGGCGGCCGAGGCGGCGGCCCTGCTCGTGGTAGGTCGCGAGGGTGTCCTCGTTGAGGATGCCGTTGACCAGGCGCTCGTACGCGATGAAGAGCAGCGCCATGGCCGGGGCCTCGTAGATGCCGCGCGACTTCGCCTCGATGATGCGGTTCTCGATCTGGTCGCTCATGCCCAGCCCGTGACGTCCGCCGATCGCGTTCGCCTCCATCACGAGCGCCACCGGGTCGGCGAACTCGACGCCGTTGATCGCGACGGGACGGCCGCCCTCGAACGTGACCGACACGTCCTCGGACTCGATCGCGACGGACGGGTCCCAGAACTTCACGCCCATGATCGGGTCGACGGTCTCCAGCGACACGTCCAGGTGCTCCAGCGTCTTCGCCTCGTGCGTCGCGCCCCAGATGTTCGCGTCGGTCGAGTACGCCTTCTCGGCGGAGTCGCGGTACGGGAAGTCGTGGGCGACGAGCCAGTCGCTCATCTCCTTGCGTCCGCCGAGCTCGGTCACGAAGTCGGCGTCGAGCCACGGCTTGTAGATGCGCAGTCGCGGGTTGGCCAGCAGGCCGTAGCGGTAGAACCGCTCGATGTCGTTGCCCTTGTAGGTGGAGCCGTCGCCCCAGATGTCGACGCCGTCCTCGCGCATCGCGCGCACCAGGAGCGTGCCCGTCACGGCGCGGCCCAGGGGCGTGGTGTTGAAGTAGGTCTTGCCGCCGGAGCGGATGTGGAACGCGCCGCACGACAGCGCGACGAAGCCCTCCTCGACCAGCGCGGTCTTGCAGTCGATCAGCCGGGAGGCCTCGGCGCCGTACTCCAGCGCGCGGCCGGGGATCGATGCGATGTCGTCTTCGTCGTACTGCCCCAGGTCGCCCGTGTAGGTGAACGGCACCGCACCCTTGTCGCGCATCCAGGCGACGGCGACGGAGGTGTCGAGTCCTCCGGAGAAGGCGATGCCGACGCGCTCGCCGACGGGCAGGGACTGGAGGACCTTGGACATGCCTTCCAGTCTATCGGCGGGCGGCGTGTCGCCTTTCCGTGCGTCAGATCAGGCGTACCTCGACGATATGGATGGCGTGGGTCGCCCGCGCCCGCCGGCCCCGTGCCAGAGTGGGGCCGGAGGTGCGTATGGGTGGAGCGATCCTGTGGGGAGCCGTCGCCGCGGCGCCGCTGTTCGTCGGTGCGGTCCTGGCCCTGCTGCGCACCTGGCCGCCGCGCTGGCTCGGCATCGTGCTCGGCTTCGGCGCGGGCGCCCTCATGGCCTCCATCGCGTTCGAGCTGTGGGAGGAGGGGCTGGACCGCGGCGGACCGCTCCCTCTCGTGGCCGGTGTCGCGCTCGGCGCCCTCAGCTACTACGTCGCCGCCCGCATCCTCGACGCCCGCGCCGCCCGCACGAAGGGGCAAGCCGGGGGCGGGCAGCTCGCCGTCGGCGCTCTGCTGGACGGCATTCCCGAGCAGCTCGTGCTCGGCATCGGTCTGGCCTCGGGGGAGCCGGTGAGCATCGCGCTCGTGGTCGCCATCCTGGTGTCGAACCTGCCGGAGTCGATCGGGTCCGCCGCCGACCTGCTCGACGGCGGGATGGCGAAGTCGCGCGTGCTGCTGCTGTGGCTGGGGGTCGCGGTGGCGTGCGCCGCCGCCACGGTCGCCGGGTTCGCCCTCGCCAGTGTGACCGGCGACGTGTTCCGCTCCGGGGCGAGCGGCTTCGCGGCCGGCGCGCTGCTGGTCATGCTCGTGGACTCGATGGTGCCCGAGGCGCAGTCCAAGGCCAAGGAGTCGACGGGGCTCGCGACCGTGCTCGGCTTCGCGCTCGCCGCGGGGCTCGCCTTCGCGTCCTGACGCGGGGTCAGACCTTCGGGGTGCGGCTGTCGCGCTGCACGCTGCGGCCCGACATCGTCTCGATGTGCAGCAGCAGGGCCAGGTCGCGGTCCTCTCCGGCCCACGGGTGCACGCGGGCCGAGATGCCGGCCGCATCCTCCTCGGGCGCGCGCGACAGGGTGCCGTGCATCAGCACGCTCCACGCCGTGGCGCCCAGCGGGTCGTGATAGTCGACCTCGAACGCGACCGCCGCCGGCACCGTCGTCACGGCGGCCAGCAGCCCCTCCGCCGAGGTGCGCAACAGGATGTCGCGGCCGGACAGGGCGTAGTTGACCGGGTGGATGTGCACGCGGCCGTCGTGCAGGAAGCCGATGCGGCCGACCGTGGTGGTGGTCAGCAGTTCGTAGGACTGATCGGGCTCGAGCTCTCGGATCATGCGGATGCTCCCTCCGTGTGGCGCCAGTGTAACCAGCGGCCGGTGGATGTTCGAGGGCCCATCGCCCGGACCGGACGAGGCTCCTTCGTTCGGCCCGGCTTCGTTCAGCCCGGCCAGGCGCGCAACTCGGCCGTGAGCTGCGCGAAGTACTCGGGTGGACCGGCCTCGGCGAACCACAGCCAGAGCTCCGCGGCATGGATCGGGAACCACGCCCGCACCGCCACGGGGTCGGCGCCGTACCCCTCGATCAGCGCATCGGCCGAGCGGGGATCCTTGCGCGCGGCGCCCCATGCCGCGCGGGACAGCTCGCGCACCGGATCGCCCGCGTGCGCGGCCTCCCAGTCCACGACACCGGTGATGCGGCCGTCCGCCGCGAGCACGTTGCCGTCGGTCCAGTCCCCGTGGCAGAAGACGACGCCGGCCGAGGGCGGGAGCGCCAGGGGAAGGGCAGGACCGTCGGCGGCGCGGTACCGGGCGATGATCGCGGCGTCGTCGGGCGCGGGCGGCAGGTCCTCCGGGGCGACGAGGTCGTGCAGCCGCCGGAGGAGGACGGCCGACGCCCGCAGTGCGGCGAGCCGCGTGTCCGCATCACCCTCGTCCAGCCGGCCGCCGGGCAGCTCGGTCATCAGGATCACCCCGGCGCGCTCCTCCACGACCTGTGGCACCGGCAGCCCCGAATCCGCGAGGGCACGCAGCGCGCGCACCTCGGTGTCGTGACGCGCCGGGTCGGACAACCGCTTCTCGACCAGCCGGCGCCCGTCGCGCTCGACCAGTCGCACCGTCCCGACCGCACCCTGCCGCATCCCGCCATCCTCGCAGCACCCCGACGGAGCCGACCGGTGGCGGCGCGGATGCTGCTCGCCCTCGCCGGCTGAGGTCACTCGAAGCCGGGGTAGTCTTGCAGCTTCTCCTGGAACTCGGCACGGTCGGCCTCGCTCAGCACGGCGCTCGCGATCACCACGAGCTGCAGGCCCTCCAGTGGCTCGCCGGTGCGGGCGCTCTGCGCCTCCCGCGAGGTGCGGAAACCGCCGTCGACGTCGTTCGACAGGTCGTAGATGTTGGCGTAGAACCGCAGCGGATCCGGGTAGTTCTCGGTGTAGTACTCCCAGGTGGTCTGCGTGCGCGGGTCGTCGCTGCCGTAGAGCTTCGCGATCATCGACGGGTCGATGCCCGAGTTCGCCGGGTCGTTGAACGCGTACAGATCCCACAGCCCGTGGTCGAGCACGACCTCGTTCACCACCCGCATGACCTCGAGCTTGCGGTCGTAGTCCTGCACCGGCTCGTTCGTCGCCCACGCGGCCGTCGTGAACTCGTACAGCATCGACTCACCGCCGTAGCCGTTGCGCTCAGGCCGCAGGTCTTCCGCGCCCACCTGCGTCCACGTGTAGCCGAACTCGTCCGTGAGCCGGGCGCGCACATCCGCGAACAGCTCGTCGGCCGTGGCCCGCACCTCCTCCAGCGACTGCTGCGACAGCGCCTGCTGGGGGTCGGTGCCCTTGATGCCCGGATACCCCTCCGCGTGCCGCTGCTCCGCGGTCTTCACGCCCTCGTAGTCGCCCGAGGCGGACGTGCGCAGGGCGCTCAGCGCGCCGACGGTCGCCACGTTCAGCAGCACCGTCACCACCAGGGCGATCGCGCCGAGCCGTCGTGCACCCGGGGAGAACAGCGCCGCGACCACGACGCCGAGAACCACCAGCTGCAGGGTGAGGAACGTGACCCCGTACAGCAGGTCGGTGCCGCCGGCGGCCAGCACCCCGAGCAGGGTCAGGGAGAACAGGATCGCCGCGACGAGGGCGATCCAGCCGAACGCGGAGCCCGGGGTGCGCTTCTCGTCGACCGGTGCCGCGGGCAGCGGCGGAGGTGTGAGGTCGGGCTGTCGCCGCTTGGCCCCCGCATACCCGCCGGGGGGAGGGACGGGCGGCGCACCCTCGGCCCCGCCCACGTAGCGGGCGCGCTGACGCTCGTTGTCGCTCACCATGGCTTGTCCGTTCCCGAGCCGCCCGGATCGTCGCCCTGCTGCTGGTCGCGCTCCTGCGTGCCCTGGTTGAGCTTGTCCTGGAGGTCTTGCAGCTTGTCGTCGGACGGCTGTGGCTGCTCCTCCTGCTCCTGCTCCTCGGGCTCCTGCGGCTGCTGCTCCTGTTCCTGCTCCTGCTGCTTCTGCTTGAGCCGGTCCTCCGCGCCGTCGAGGGTGTCGGACATGTCGCGCTGCGGGTCGGGCGACTGCTGCTGCGCCTCCTCGCTGCGGCACTCCTCCGGCGTCTCCACCGTGAGCGTGAGGGCCTCGCCGTAGAGCTCCGCGGCCGCGGCACCGTCGCCGTCCGCCCTGGCCGCATCGCCCATCCGCTCCACGACCAGCGCGAGGTTGATGCGCACCGCGCACACCTCCAGTCCGGTGGCGAGGTCGAGCGCCCGCTCCAGCTCCGCTCTGGCCGCCGGCAGCTCCTCCGCACCGGCGAGGGCGGTGCCGATGTTGTACGGCGCCTTGTACGGCTCGAACCAGTTCAGGAACTCCTGGCCGCGGGCGGCGGACTCCGACCCGGCGAAGTCGTCGACCACGTACGACGTGATCGACTGGTGCGCGAACGCGTACATGCTGAGGATCTTGCCCACCACGAGCAGTGCGGCGAGGGTGAGCGGCAGCGTGCCGATGGCCACCCAGCGGCGGATGCGGCGGCGGCGTCGGTGGGACCGCAGCAGCGCGGCGGCCGTGTCGTCGTGCGCGGTCATGCGCCGCCTCCGTCTCTCGCGGGTGCGGGGTCGACGAAGTCGCGGCGGCGGGCGGGTGCGAGTCCCCGAAGCCGCGCGATGAGCGTGGTCGCCCGCAGCAGCTCGACCCCGAGGACCGCGAGCAGCACGAGCGCCGCGATCCAGTACAGCTCTGTGACGTTGCCGACCTCGCCCGATTCGGCGTAGCTGGTCGTGGTCGACGGCGCCTCCGGCAGCACGGGCTCGGTGTCGGCGATGCGGTGCTGGTACTCCACGCCCAGCTGCTCGGCCACGGTCTGCAGGTTCTGCTCGTCGATCACCGACAGCGCGTCCGAGCCCTCGTACTGGATGTACTCGCCCTCGCCGCCGCTCACGCCGCCGCTCGTCACCCGCATCGGACCGCCCTCCGCAGTGCCGTAGCCGAACACCGCCCCCGCATCCGTGTACTTCGCGCTCTTGTCGAACGACTCGGGCGTGGTGCCCGTGGTCTGCTCGCCGTCGCCGAGGTAGAACACCATGCGCGACCGGTCCGGCGAGGCCTCGGCGGCGGAGCGCAGCGTGTCCTCCAGCAGCCCGGCGGCGACCCCGATCGAACTGCCGCGCGACTGGCTGGTGACCTCGGGGCGCAGCACGTCGAGCGAACCGATCAGCGCGGTGGTGTCGGTGGTCAGCGGCATCCGCAGCTGGGCGGACGCGTCGGAGGTGATCATCGCGAACCGTGCCCCCGGGTACTGCGCGACCAGTTCGCGCACGTCGGCGCGCACCCCGTCGAGCCGCGGAGAGCCCTCGTCCCAGTCCTCCGCGACGATGCTGGCGGTGGTGTCGACCACCAGCACGACGTCGGTGTCGGTCGCGAGGGTCTGGGTCGCGCCGCCGGGGATGCCAGGGCGCAGCAGCATCGCGAAGCACGCGAGCACCATCAGCAGTCGCAGGGCCCACAGTGAGCGGTGCGCGGCGATCGCACGGCGGTCGGTCACGCGCTCGCCGCCGGCCCGGGGTGCGCGCACCAGCATCCACACCGCGGCGGCGGCCACGGCACCGCACAGCAGCACCACGAGGATCAGGGGGAGGACGGGCTGGAAGATCACAGTCGCACCCTCCACGCCAGCAGCACGAAGCCGAGCGCCACGACCGACAGCACCGCGATCCACAGGTTCGGGGCGTCGGTCCACACCACCTGCGCCTCACCGCGCAACGCCGTCGCGTCCTGCTCCTGCACCTGGTCGACGATGTCCGACACGGTCGTGGTGTCGCGCAGACCGAAGGCCGCGCCGCCGGTGGCCTCGGCGGCGGCGGTCAGCTCGGCGCTCACCGCGGCGTCCTTGCCCTCGACCGGGTTGATCGCGAAAACCCGCACGCCGTTCGACGCGGCGTACGCCGCCGCCTCCTGCAGCGTCACGATCGAGGCGCCGTTCACCTCGTTGTCCGTCGCGAAGATCACCGACCGCGACCGGTCGTCGTCGGGATGGTCGAAGCCCATCGCGCACGCCGCCAGGCCGTCGCCGATCAGCGAGGCGCCGTCGCCGTTGAGGGTCCCGACCCAGTGCTCGGGGATGCGGTCGACGTAGTCGAAGCTCGACACCATGCTCGTCAGGTGCTCGCGGATGAAGTCGTAGTCGTCGGTCAGGGGGAAGATCTGCACGGGAGAGCTGTTGAAGATCGTCAGCCCGATGCGCTCGCCCTCGAAGCCGTCCAGCAGCTCCTCGAACACCGACAGCACCTCGACGTCGACCTCGCTCATCGACCCCGACACGTCGAGGCACAGCATGATGTCGCGGCTGCTGTTGACCGGCTGGATGGTCTGCGCGGCCATGGGTCGCGCGGCCACCACGCCGGCCACGAGCGCCGCGACCGCGCCGAGCGCCAGGATCCCCGACAGCGCCAGCACCCGCCGTGACAGCGCCTGGCGGAACGACGGCAGCGTGCGCAGCCGTTCGGCTCGCGCGACCCGCGCGGTGGCGCCGGCCGCACGACCGCCCCGGCGCCGCAACCCCAGCACGAGCCCGACCGCGACCGCCACCACCACGACGGCCGCGGCGAGGATCAGCATCCACACGTTCGCTAGTGCCATGCGCGCACCACCGTCCTGGCGGCCGCGGCCCCCGCCACGGGGTCGATCGCCGGACCCTGCCGGAAGATGCTCGGGTAGTAGTGCCGGCCCATCGCGTCGATCAGGGCCGGGTTCACGCCACGGGCGACCAGGTCGTCGAGCGCGAGCACGGGCGCCTCCAGGCCGCTGTACTCGTTCACGAACGCGCGCACCACGCGGCTGAGCTCGAGGTTGGCCTGCCGCGCCGACAGCCGGCGCCCGAGGTAGTCGTTCTCCACGGCCTGGATGCGGTCGAGGTACTCCGTGCGCAGCACCGACAGCACGTCGAGCGTCGAGGGCGTCGCGCCCGTGGCGGCCGGGGCCGGGGTGCGCGGGGGTCGCGTGAGCACGATCAGCAGCCACGCGCCGAGCACCAGCAGCGCCAGGATGCCGAGCGCGAGCAGCATCCAGCCCCAGCCGTACTGCGCCGGCGGGTAGAGCTCGTCAGAGCCGGGCATTCGACCTCCGGTTCAGCAGCCGCAGCAGCTGCGGCACGGCGTCGTCCTGTCCGTCGAGCGCGGCGTGGCTGATCTCCATGCGGGTGAGGAGGTCGGCGAGGCGGGCGGCGTCGGCATCGCGCTGCGCCGTGAGCTCCTGCACGATGCCGCGGTCGCCCTGCACGAAGTCGGGCACCTGCCACCGGCTGTCCACGTCGACGCGCAGCCGCCCGGTGCGGTGGTCGAGCACGGGGTCGGCGTCGCGCAGCGTGAGCCACAGCACGTCGTGCTGCACGCGCAGCCTCCGCAGCAGTCGCTCGGTCTCGGAGGTGACCGGGGCCTCGTCGGTGAGCACGACCACGATCATGCGGCGGGCGACGGTGCGGGTGACGAACGACAGCAGCGCGTCGCGGTCGCTCGGGGCCGCCGCGTCGTCCACCGCGCGATCGAGTGTGCGCAGGGCGTGCTCGAGGGCGCCCTCGCTGCGACCGGGAGCCAGGCGGCGCACCCTGGACGCATCGCCGTAGACCACGGTGAAGTCGTCGCCGTGGCGCAGCGTGAGCACGCCGAGGGCCCCGGTGGCCAGGATCGCGAGCTCCTTCTTCGAGCGCTCGTCGGCGGCCAGGGCGGCCATCGAGCGACCGGTGTCCACCACGAACATCACGGTGTGCATGCGCGTGGCCCGCGACCGCTTCACCAGCGGGGTGCCCAGCCGGGCGGTCGCGCGCCAGTCGATGTCGCGCACCTGATCGCCGTACTCGTACTTGCGCAGGTCCTCGAAGTCGAGGCTCCGTCCGTGCAGCAGCGACGCGTAGGCGCCGTCGAGCGCGTGCAGGGACTTGCGCGACGAGTGGATGAAGAGCTTGCTCTTCACCTGGGTGATCAGGCTGGCCATGGCGGTGCGTCAGGGCGTGGGGACCGAGGCGAAGATCTGGTCGATGATCTCCTCGCTGCGGATGCCCTCGGCGTCGGCCTCGAACGTCAGCAGCACGCGGTGGCGCAGCACGAGGTGCCGGAGGGCGCGGATGTCCTCCGGCAGCACGTGCGCGCGTCCGTTCAGGAGGGCGAGGGCCCGCGACGCCTGCAGGAACGCGATGCTCGCGCGGGGGCTGGCGCCGTACTTGATGTAGCGGGCGCGCTCCTCGCCGATGTACGGCGCCGGATTCCGGGTGACGTAGGCGAGCGACACGATGTAGTTGCGGATCGCGGGGTCGACGTAGATACGGCTCGCGACGTCTTGCAGCAGGTGCACGTCGTCGAGCGTGACGGCGCTGGACACGTGCCGGTCGGGGTCGAGCACGCCGGAGTCGATGCGGCTGAGGATCTCGAACTCGTCGGCGGGGCTCGGGTACTCGACGATCTCCTTCAGCAGGAACCGGTCCATCTGCGCCTCGGGCAGCTCGTAGGTGCCCTCCTGCTCGATGGGGTTCTGCGTCGCGATCACCAGGAACGGCTTCGGCAGCGGGTGGATCTCGCCGCCGATCGTGGTCTGGTGCTCCTGCATCGCCTCGAGCATCGCGCTCTGGGTCTTGGCGCTGGAGCGGTTGATCTCGTCGAGCAGCACGAAGTTGGCGTGCACGGGGCCGAGCACGGTGCGGAACGTGCCGGTCGCGGCGTCGTAGATCTGGTTGCCCGTGATGTCGCTGGGCAGCAGGTCGGGCGTGCACTGGATGCGCTTGAACTGCGCCTTCACGGTGTCGGCCAGGGTGCTCGCGGCGGTGGTCTTCGCGAGACCCGGCACGCTCTCCAGCAGGATGTGGCCGCCCGCGATGAGCGAGACGAGCAGGCTGGTGCGCAGACGCTCCTGGCCGACCATCTTCGCCGAGTACGCGTCGGAGATGGTCTTCAGCACGCCGGTGGCGCGGGCCATCTCGGCCTCGGTGGGTGCGGGCTTCTCGCCGGGCGCGGGCGTCGGAGCCGGGGTGGCGGCGGGCGCCGTCGCGGCGGAGGGAGCGGGCGGGGGCGGGGGTGCGGAGATCGTCGGCGGAGTCTGCGCGTCGGGCTCGGTCATCGGTCGGTTCGTCTCCCTCGTTCACACGCGGGACCACGTCGTGCCCCTCCGCCGACCAGCGTAATCGCAACGACGGGACGCGCGCCCGCCGAACAGGGCGGCGTCGGCCTCGGGGAACCCGCGGATCAGCGGGCGCGGCGCCAGCGCAGGCGCGTGATGAGCACCCCGAGCAGGCACAGGGCGCCACCGACGAACATGAGCGGCGTCGGCACCTCGCCCAGGATCATCCACGACATCAGGATCGCGAGCGCCGGGACGACGTAGGTCGTGGCGGACGTCTTGCCCGCGGTACTGCGCTGCAGCACGTACGCCCAGGTGGTGAACGCGATCGCCGTGGGGAACACGCCCAGGTACACCACCCACAGGGTCGCGTCGAGGGGCGCGGACTGCACGTCGGCCACGAGCGGACCGATCCACGGCAGCAGGGCGACCGTGCCCGCGGCCGCGCCGAGCCACGTGAGCGTCGTCGCGTCGGCACCCCCGCTCAGCAGGTGCTTCTGCAGCAGCGTGCATCCGGCGTACATGACCGCGGCCAGCAGAGCGAGCAGGAGCCCGGTGATGTCCGGACCGGTGCTGCTCGTGGAGTTCATGCCGATCAGCACCACGCCGAGGAACGCGATGGGTGCGCCGATGATCAGCGGGCGAGGGAAGCCCTCCCGCAGGAACAGTCCGCTGAACACCACCACCATGAGCGGAGCCAGATTGACCACCATCGCCGCCGTCCCCGCGTCGAGCGTGCGCTCCGCACTGTTCAGGGCCAGGTTGTACACGCAGAACCAGCCGACGCCCCACAGCACGATGGGCAGCCACTGCCGCCGGTCGGGGAGGCGGATGCCGTGGCGGAGCGCGATCACCGTCAGCGCGAGCGTGCCGACGGCCATGCGCAGCAGCGCGAGTGCACCGGGGTCGTAGTGCGGGCCCGCTCCGCGGATGCCGATGAACGCCGAGGCCCACAGCACCACCGTGACCACGGCAGCGAGGAGGACGAGCACGCCCTGACGGCGGTCGGGCGCGCGCTGCTCGACCGTGGGCTCTGGCGTGGGGGTGTGCGGCACCGTCCGATCCTCCCACCGGCCTCCGACAGCGGGCGATCCTCGGGAGCGACAGCCGTCGTCGCTTTCCCGCCAGGCCGCCGGTGGGGCACTGCTAACGTCGAAGAGCAGCCACTGTCCGGGCAGGTCGAGCGTTCCGCTCCCCCCGGAGAAGGACTGTCCTCCTCACCCGGATACGGCTGCGCCCGATACATGACGACGAGTGTGAGGACCATACGTGACGAACAGTGAACGAGTAGCGATCATCGGTGCCGGCCCCTCGGGGATGGCACAGCTGCGGGCCTTCGAGTCCGCGGCCCGTGCGGGGGCGGACATCCCCGACCTGGTCTGCTTCGAGAAGCAGGCCGACTGGGGCGGCCAGTGGAACTACACCTGGCGCACCGGACTGGACGAGTTCGGCGAGCCCGTGCACTCCAGCATGTACCGCAACCTGTGGTCGAACGGCCCGAAGGAGGCGCTGGAGTTCGCCGACTACACCTTCGACGAGCACTTCGGCCGTCCGATCTCGTCGTATCCGCCGCGCCCCGTGCTGTGGGACTACATCGCCGGACGCCTCGCGAAGACGCGGGTGCGCGACCTGATCCGCTTCCAGACCGCCGTGCGCTGGGTGGAGTTCGACGAGGAGCGCGAGGTGTTCACGCTCACCAGCGAGCACCTGCCCACCGGAGCGACGACCACGGAGGAGTTCGACCGCGTGGTGGTGGCCAGCGGGCACTTCTCCTTCCCGAACGTGCCGCACGTCGACGGCATCGAGACCTTCCCCGGATCGATCTCGCACGCGCACGACTTCCGCGGTGCTGAAGCGCTGGCCGGCCGCGACGTGCTCGTGATCGGGTCGAGCTACTCCGCCGAGGACATCGGCAGCCAGGCGTTCAAGATGGGCGCCCGCTCCGTCACCGCCAGCTACCGCTCCGCGCCGATGGGGTACGACTGGCCGGAGGGCTTCGAGGAGCGTCCGGTCGTGCAACGGTTCGACGGCAGCGTGGCGCACTTCGCCGACGGCACCTCCACGCGCGTGGATGCGGTGATCCTCTGCACCGGCTACCTGCACCGGTACCCCTTCCTCCCGGGCGACCTCGCACTGTCGTCGCCCAACAACGTCTACCCGGACGGGCTCTACCGCGGTGTGCTGTGGCAGCAGAACCCGCGGCTGGCGTACCTGGGCGCGCAGGACCAGTGGTTCACGTTCAACATGTTCGACGCGCAGGCGTGGTTCGTCCGCGACGTGATCCTCGGTCGCATCGAGCTCCCCGACGAGGCGGAGCGGGCGGCCTCGATCGCGCAGTGGCGGGAGCGCTTCGACCGGATCGACTCGGCGGCGACCGAGATCCGCTTCCAGGCGGACTACATCCGTGACCTCCTGGAGTGCACCGACTATCCGGCGTTCGACCTCGACCGCGTCGTCGAGATCTTCCTGGCGTGGAAGCGCGACAAGAAGGCGGACATCATGGGGTACCGCGACCGCGTGTACGCCTCGGTCATGACGGGCACCCTCGCCGCCGTGCATCACACGCCCTGGCTGGAGGAGCTCGACGACTCGCTCGACCGCTACCTCGACGTGGACCCGGATGCCCGTGGCGCGGCGCTGCTCACCGGCGACGCGGCGGCGGACGACGACGAGCGCGAGGCGCTGCTGCCCGCCTGATCGGATTCGTCGGGGTGCTCTCGCGACGATCAGCCCCCTGGGCGGCGCGAGAGCACCTCGTCGGGTGCCGTCCTTGGCGGGGTAAAGGGCGGAGCCCGACGCCACCGTCCGCTGCACCCAACGGTTCGGTGGCGACAGGGGTAGCGTGACACCGGGTCACGCGCTCCACAAGATCAGCGGCGGGCGATCACCCGGGTGATGTCCGCTTTCGTCGACGTCGGTGTTACACCGCAGACTGCTGGTGTTACACTTGCCGCATGCCGACCAAGCACCCGCGGACCAACATCACGCACACGCCGCAGGTCGCCCGCGCCCTTGACGTGGCACGACGGCGGTGGCCGGAGGAGGAGCGCGACAGTGCCCTGATCCTCCTCCTTCTCGAGGAGGGCGCCCGCGCCGTCGAAGAGCACGCGGATGAGGGTGATGCCCGGCGGGCGCAGCGACTCCGTTCTCTCGCCGGACGGTACTCGGGTGTCTACGGCGACGATTACCTGGAGCGCGTCCGCGAAGGCTGGGACGAGTGATCGTCGTCGACGCGGGTGTGCTCATCGGTCTGCTCGACGACCGCGACGCGCACCACCGGGCGGCACTGGAGATGCTCGAGCGCACGCCGCCGCCGTACCTGGTGCATCCGCTCACGCTGGCCGAAGTGCTGGTCGGGCCGGCCAGGGTCGGTCGCGAGGCTCAGGCCTGGGACGACCTGAAAGAGATCGGCGTCGAGGTCGCGGCCCTCGGCCCTGACGAGCCGCTGGCTCTTGCACGGTTGCGCGCCGAGCACCGGTTGAAGATGCCGGACACGTGTGTGCTTGCCACGGCCGTGCACCACGGATGCCGTCTCGCGACGTTCGACCGTCAGCTGGCCGCGGCCGCCGCGCGCAGCGGACACGCGCTCGACTGACCGCGCCGTCACTGCGCGCGGACGACACCGCGTCGGCGGCCGACCCACACGACCAGTGCGGCGGTGGCGAGGATGATCGCGGCGATCAGCAGCACGTACAGCGCCACGGTCCCGTAGCCGCCCGGCTGGTGCGGGTTGAGGAACGGGTAGGGGTACCACCAGTGCTCGCCCGTCCCCGGGGAGACCACGAGGTTCGCGCGCACCAGGGTGTACACGACCCAGACGATCGGGAAGACCGCCGCGACCGCGACGGCGCTCCACGGCAGTGCGCGTCGACGCGGGGCGACCAGCACGTCGAGCAGCATCAGCAGGGGGATCACCACGTGCAGCACCTCGTTCGACCACGCGACCGTGGCACCCTGCGGCAGGGCGATGCCGCGCAGGAGGGTGTTGTAGACGACGCCGGTCACGATCATGTAGCTGCTCGCGCACATCAGCAGGACCGCGAGCCAGCGCGGCTCGGGGTCGGTCGTGTCGCGGTGGCGCAGCGCCCACACGGCCCCGGCGGCGAGCGCGACCGCCGCGAGCACGTTCGACTCGATCGTGAAGAAGCTGAAGAAGTTCGCGATCACGGTGGGGAGGTGGCCGCCCCACGCGGTGTCGGCGTCGCGCGCGATCTCCAGCGTGCGCAGGAGCTGGGCGACGATGGCCGCCACGGCGAGAGCCGATGCTGCGAGCCGCGCGTAGGGCCACCACCGTGTCATACCGACCTCCGTCGCACACTGTAGCGGCACGGTCGTCGTGACGGCCCGTGCGGGATCGGAAACGGGCGGTCGAGGGCCAGCGGAGGTGCCTTCCCGATCCCGCACGCTCCGGAGGCCGAGGGCCGGAGGGGTGTCGGAGGCCGCCCGATAGGATGGGGACGCCCGAAGAGGGCCAGCTCATCGGCCGGTGCAAACCCGGCGAAAGCAGGGGAGAACCCATGCCAGGAATCGTGATCGTCGGCGTGCAGTGGGGCGACGAAGGAAAGGGCAAGGCCACCGATCTTCTCGGTGAGCGCACCGACTGGGTGGTGAAGTTCAACGGCGGCAACAACGCCGGGCACACCGTGGTCGTCGGCGACGAGAAGTACGCGCTGCACCTGCTGCCCTCCGGCATCCTGTCGCCCGGGGTCACCCCGGTCATCGGCAACGGCGTGGTCATCGACCTGGAGGTGCTGTTCTCGGAGCTCGAGGCCCTGTCGGCCCGCGGCATCGACGTGTCGCGCCTCAAGGTCAGCGCGAACGCGCACATCATCACGCAGTATCACCGCACGCTCGACAAGGTCACCGAGCGCTTCCTCGGCAAGCGCAACATCGGCACGACGGGCCGCGGCATCGGTCCCGCGTACGCCGACAAGATCAACCGCGTCGGCATCCGGGTGCAGGACCTGTTCGACGAGAACATCCTGCGCCAGAAGGTGGAGGGTGCCCTCGACCAGAAGAACCACCTGCTGGTGAAGGTCTTCAACCGCCGCGCCGTCACGTGCGACGAGATCGTCGACGACCTGCTGTCGTACGCCGAGCGGCTGCGCCCGATGGTCGCCGACACCGGCTACCTCATCGACCAGGCCCTGAACCGCGGCGAGGTCGTGGTGTTCGAGGGCGGCCAGGCCACCATGCTCGACATCGACCACGGCACCTACCCGTTCGTCACGTCGTCGTCGGCCACGGCCGGTGGGGCCTCGACGGGTTCCGGTGTCGGTCCCGGTGCGCTCGACCGCATCGTCGGCATCGTCAAGGCGTACACGACGCGCGTGGGCTCCGGCCCGTTCCCGACCGAGCTGTTCGACGAGCAGGGCGAGTGGCTGCGCAAGCAGGGCTTCGAGTTCGGCACCACGACCGGGCGGCCGCGCCGCGTCGGCTGGTACGACGCGCCGATCACCCGCTACGCCACGCGCATCAACGGCATCACCGACCTCGTGCTGACCAAGCTCGACATCCTCACCGGGCTCGAGCAGATCCCGGTGTGCGTCGCCTACGACGTCGACGGGGAGCGCTTCGACGAGGTTCCGGTGAACCAGACCGACTTCCACCACGCGAAGCCGATCCTGGAGCACTTCCCCGGCTGGAGCGAGGACATCTCGACCGCGCGCACCTTCGAGGACCTGCCGCAGACGGCGCAGGACTACGTCCTGGCGCTGGAGCAGATGAGCAACACGCGCATCTCGGTGATCGGTGTGGGCCCCGAGCGCGACCAGGTGATCGTGCGCCACGACCTGCTCGACTGATCGAGGGGAGGCGACCGTGACGCGCTTCTGGCTCGGCGGCTACGGCCCCGCGATGGACGGCTCCGCCGAGGGCATCGGCGTGCTCGCGGGCGACGAGGGTCGTGAGGCGAGCACTCTCGCGTATCGCGGGGCGGTGACGGCGACCCCGTCGCCGTCGTGGCTCGCGCAGCACCCGGGTATCGACGTGGTGTACGCGGCGCTGGAGGGTGATGCGGCCGTGCAGGCCTTCGCGCGCACGGGTGACACGGCCCTCGCGCCCCTGGGCGATCCGGTGGCGACGGGCGACGGCGTGTGCCACGTCGCGGTGTCTCCGAACGGGCAGACCCTCATCGCGAGCTGCTACGGCGACGGACGCGTGGTGCGGTTCGGCATCGCGGCGGACGGACGGCTCGTGCCGGCGAAGGAGGATGCGGCGGCGGCACTGCGCGCGGCGCTGTTCGGCGAGGGCGACCCCGACGCCGCCCCCGCGACCCCCGCGGGCGACGGTGTGGCCGCGACCGACCCCTACGGCGGACCGGACCGCACCTCGCACGCGCACTCGGCCGCGTTCCTGCCCGACGGCCGCGTGGTCACGACCGATCTCGGCTTCGACCTGGTGCGGTTCTGGCGGTTGACCGGCAGCGGGCTGACGCTCGACCAGGAGGTCGTGCTGCCGCAGGGCACGGGACCGCGTCATATGGTCGTGCATCCGAGCGGGCACCTGCACGTGGTCACGGAGTACTCGTGCGAGGTGTTCACCTTGGCGGCGTCGGCCGACGGCACCTGGAGCGTGGTGTCGGCGACGACCGCGAGCCCGGTGGCGCAGGTCGGCAGTGACTTCCCCGCCGAGCTCGCCCGCACGCGCGACGGGCAGTTCCTGTACACGGCGCTGCGCGGCAGCAACACGATCGCGGCGCTGCGTGTGCGCGGCAGCGGAGAGGCGCTGGAGCCGGTGGCGCTCGCCGATTCCGGAGTCGACTGGCCGCGCCATCACCTCGTGTATCAGGGCAAGCTGCTCGTCGCCGGGCAGCGCTCCGACACGGTGACGCTGCTCGACCTCGACGAGCGCACGGGTGCTCCGCTCGGCGTGCGACATGCGGCGCAGGCCCCGGCGCCCACGAGCATCCTCCCGCTGCGCTGAGCCGATGCATCGCGGATGCGCGTCATCCGCTTGACCTCAAGGAAACTTGAGGTTCTACGGTCGACCTCATGACCACCGAGACCGGGCGCGCCGCGCCGTCCACGCCACCGACGCCACCCACCCCCCGCATCCTCGGCGGCGAGTACGTGTGGATCACGATCGGCGCGTGCGCCCTGGTGTTCCTCGGCGCGTTCGAGTCGCTGGCGGTGACGACGGTGATGCCCGCCGTGAGCGCCGACCTCGACGGCGAGCGGCTGTACGCGCTCGCCTTCGCCGGACCGCTCGCCACGAGCGTGATCGGCATGGTGGCGGCGGGCAACTGGGCGGATCGACGCGGTCCGGTCGCCCCGCTGTACTCCTCGATCGCGCTGTTCGTGGTCGGCCTCCTGATCGCGGGACTCGCGCCGAGCATGGAGGTGCTGGTGGCCGGCCGGTTCGCGCAGGGCCTGGGCAGCGGCGGGCTCATGGTGGCGCTGTACGTGGTGGTCGCCCGGGTCTACCCGCAGGCGCTGCACCCCGCGATCTTCGCCGGGTTCGCCGCCGCGTGGGTGATCCCCTCGCTGATCGGTCCCACGATCGCGGGCGCGGTGACCGAGCTGTGGAGCTGGCACTGGGTCTTCCTCGGCGTCGTCGTGCTGGTGCTCGTCGCGCTGCTGATGATCGTGCCGGCGCTGCGGGGGCTGTCGAACGAGGGTGACGCGGCGACGCCGTGGGCGGTCGCCCGGCTCGGCTGGTCGGTGCTGGCGGCGGTCGCGGTGCTCGCCCTGAACCTGGTGGGCGACGTGCCCGGCGTCGGCCCGGCGCTGGCCGTCGTCGCGGTCGTCGTGGCGCTCATCGCCGTGCGACCGCTGGTCCCGCGCGGCACCTTGCGGGCCGTGCGCGGCCTGCCGTCGGTGATCCTGGTGCGCGGTCTCGCCGCTGCCGCGTTCTTCGGTGCGCAGATCTATCTGCCGTATCTGCTCACCGACCGCTACGCCCTGACGCCGACGGTCGCCGGGCTCGCGCTCACCGGCGGCGCCCTCGCGTGGTCGCTCGCCGCGACCGTGCAGGGGCGGATGGGCATGCGGCTGTCGAGCGTGACCGCGGTGCGCCTCGGGACGGCTCTCGTGCTCGGAGGGATCCTGCTGACGGTCGCGATCACCGCGTTCGGGGCGGACGCGGTGCTGATCGCGGCCGCCTGGGTGGTGGCGGGGGCGGGGATGGGCCTGATGAGTCCGCGGTCGAGCGCGCTCACCCTCGCCCTGTCGACCCCGGAGACGCAGGGGTTCAACAGCGGTGCGATGACGGTGGCCGACTCGTTCGGCAGCGCGCTGGCCCTCGCGGTGACGAGCATGGTCTTCCTCGCGCTGGCCGCCGCCGATCCCTTCCTCGGTGTGTTCGCGCTGGCGGCGCTGCTCGCGCTGGCGGCCGCCGTGCTCGCGCCGAGGGTTCGCGCCGGGACGAGCGCGATGGGCGACGGGGCGAAGGGATCGGTCGCATGAACCGCGATCCGAGGGGCGGCGAAGAGGCGCTCGTTCCCGACGCGGAGTGATTTGCGCGGAGGGCATCGGCCTCCCTACTCTGTTGAACGGTGTTCAGGTGAACACCGTTCAGGAAGGACACCCGATGACCCCCACCTCCCGCGACACCGGTGCGACGCTCGGCCGCATCGCCGTCTTCGCCGCCCTCATCATCGTGCTCGGCACGGTCGTCGTGCCGCTGCCCGGCGGGGTGCCGATCACCGCGCAGACCCTCGGCGTGATGCTCGCCGGACTCGTCCTCGGGCCGCGCGTCGCCCCGCTGTCGATCCTGGTCGTGCTCGCGCTCGCCGCGATCGGCCTGCCGGTGCTCGCGGGCGGACGCGGCGGCGTCGGCGTGTTCGTGGGGCCGACCGCGGGGTACATGCTCGGCTGGATCGCGGGCGTCGTCGTGATCGGGCTCCTCCTGCGCACCGGTCGCCCGGCGTGGTGGCGGGTCGCGCTCTCCGCACTCATCGGCGGGGTGCTCGTGGTGTACGCGTTCGGCATCCCCGTGCAGGCCCTCGTCACGGGAGTGCCGCTCGACCTCACGGCGCTGTCGGCCCTCGCGTTCCTCCCCGGCGATCTGATCAAGGTCGCCGCGGCCACGCTGATCGTGGTGGCGCTGCGCCGGGCGTACCCGCGGGCGTTCGCGGACACGCGCGAGCGCGCCGCCGTCGCCTGACGCCGTCCGCCGCTCCGGTCGCCGTCGCGCGCCGACGCGACCGGAGCGGCTCGTCTCCGGGGAGTTTCGGCGCGGCGGGAACAACGCGCCCGTGACTCGACGTTCGTCATGAGCAAGACTTGCCTGACACGGGCGACGGAGAGGTGCGACGCATGACTGCCGACAAGACCGACGAGTACGACCTGATCGTGGTGGGTGCGGGACCGGTGGGCGAGAACGTCGCCGACAGGGCCGTGCAGGGCGGGCTCACCGCCATCATCGTGGAGAGCGAACTGGTGGGCGGCGAGTGCTCCTACTGGGCGTGCATGCCGTCGAAGGCGCTGCTGCGCTCGGCGCAGGCGCTGCGGGCGGCGCAGCATGTGGCCGGGGCGTCGCAGGCGGTGACCGGCACGCTCGACGTGCGGGCCGTGTTCGAGCGCCGCGACAGCTTCACGAGCAACTGGTCGGACGACGGGCAGGTGTCGTGGCTGCAGTCGGCCGGCATCGACCTGGCGCGCGGCCACGGGCGTCTCACGGGCGAGCGCGAGGTCACCGTGACCGACGCCGACGGCGCCACCCGGGTGCTGCGGGCCCGGCACGCGGTCGCGATCAGCACGGGCTCCGACGCCGTGATCCCGCCGATCGACGGGCTCCGCGAGGCCTCCCCGTGGACCAGTCGCGAGGCCACCAGCGCCGAAGAGCTGCCGGAGAGCCTCGCGGTGATCGGCGGCGGTGTCGTCGCGGTCGAGATGGCCACGGCGTACGCCTCTCTCGGCTCGCGCGTGACCCTGCTCGCGCGCAGCGGGCTGCTGGGCGGCATGGAGCCGTTCGCGGGGCAGCGCGTGACGGCCGGCCTCGAGGAGCTCGGCGTCGATGTGCGCACGAACACCGGCACCACGGCGGTGCGCCGCGGCGACGACGGCGTGACCATCACGCTCGACAGCGGCGAGGAGGTCACGGCCGCCGAGGTGCTGGTCGCGACCGGCCGTTCGCCGCGCAGCGCCGATATCGGCCTGGAGGTCGTGGGGCTCGAACCCGGACGCTGGATCGAGACCGACGACACGCTGCGGGTGCCCGGGGTGGACTGGCTGTACGCGGTCGGCGACGTGAACGGGCGGGTGCTGCTGACCCACCAGGGCAAGTACCAGGCGCGGGCGGCGGGCGACGTGATCGCAGCCAGGGCGAACGGCGGCGAGGTCGACGACGCCCCGTGGGGCCGGCACGCCGCGACGGCCGATCACGCCGCGGTCCCCCAGGTCACCTTCTCCATCCCGGAGGTCGGCTCCGTCGGACTCACCGAGGCCGCGGCGCGCGAGGCGGGCACGGCCGTGCAGGTCGTGGACTACGACCTCGGGTGGGTCGCCGGCGCGAGCCTGTACGAGGACGGGTTCGCCGGGCAGGCGCGACTCGTGATCGACACCGACCGCGACGTCGTGATCGGGGCGACCTTCGTCGGCCCGGAGGTGGCGGAGCTCGTGCAGGCCGCGACCGTCGCGATCGTGGGCGAGGTGCCCATCGCGCGCCTGTGGCACGCGGTGCCCTCGTACCCGACCATCAGCGAGATCTGGCTGCGACTCTTGGAGGGCTACGGGCGCGACTCGGCGTGAGCCGGGCAATCCGATCCCGCGACCGCACCGAACACGATCCGGATTGTTTCTCATATTGACGACCCCGCGCGCAAGGCATCACCCGATGTCGGACGCGTCTTATACGCTCGAACCCACATCCGAGGAGGCAGGACCATGAAGGCTGTACTCGCAGGAACCGTGATCGCCGAGGCCGCACAGGACGACCTCATCCGCATCGAGGGCAATTGGTACTTCCCGCCCGCATCCGTCTCGCCCGACGTGCTCGTCGAGAGCCCCACGCCGTACACGTGTCCGTGGAAGGGCGAGTGCCAGTACTACTCCATCGAGGCCGACGGAGAGCTGCACAAGGATCTCGCCTGGTCGTACCCGCACCCGTACCCGTCGGCGTTCGACCGCGTCGGAAAAGACTTCTCGGGCTACGTCGCCTTCGCCCCGGGCGTCGAGGTGTCGGCCTGAGCCGCGCCCTCGCCCGCACGACCGTCGGAGAGAACCCCTCATGATCGAGTTCCGCAACGTCACCAAGCGCTTCCCCGACGGGACGCTCGCGGTGAACGACTTCAGCCTGGTGCTGCCGTCGCGCAAGACCACCGTGTTCGTCGGTTCGTCCGGCTGCGGCAAGACCACGCTGCTGCGCATGATCAACCGCATGGTCGAGCCCACGTCGGGCGAGGTCGAGATCGACGGGGAGAGCGTGCTCGCCGGCGACCCGGTGGCCCTGCGCCGCCGCATCGGCTACGTCATGCAGAACTCCGGCCTCATGCCGCACTTCAGCGTGATCGACAACGTCTCCACCGTGCTGCGCCTGAACGGCGTGGAGCGCAAGGAGGCGCACGAGCGGGCGCGCGAGCTGATGACCACGGTCGGCCTCGACCACGCTCTGGCCGACCGCTACCCGAGCCAGCTGTCGGGCGGGCAGCAGCAGCGCGTCGGCGTGGCCCGCGGTCTCGCCGCCGACCCGAACATCCTCCTGATGGACGAGCCCTTCGGCGCGGTCGATCCCATCGTGCGCGCCGACCTCCAGCAGGAGACGCTGCGGCTTCAGCACGAGCTCGACAAGACGGTCGTGTTCGTCACGCACGACATCGACGAGGCGTTCCTGCTGGGCGACCAGGTGGTCATCCTCGACAAGGGCGCCAGGGTCGTGCAGGTGGGCAGCCCGAGCGAGATCATCGAGAATCCGGCCGACGAGTTCGTCTCCGCGTTCATCGGCGCCGACCGTGGCCGCCGGGCGCTGCACCTCAAGCAGACGCCGCGCGGCACGGTCGTGGTCGACTCCGAGGGCCGCACCCAGGGCGCGATCGTCGACGCCCCCGACGACGTGGTCGACGAGGCGGCCGCGGCGAAGGCGGCCCCGTGAACTGGGCGGTCGACAACCTCGGCCTGATCCTCGACCTCACCGTCGCGCATCTGCGGCAGAGCGTCGTGCCGATCGTGCTCGGTTTCGTGCTGTCGCTGCCGCTCGGGTGGGTGGCCTGGCGCTACCGCCTGGTGCGCGGCCCGATCATCGCGCTCACGGGCCTGCTGTACACGATCCCCTCGCTCGCGCTGCTGATCCTCCTGCCCGCGGTGCTGGGCTACTCCGCGATCAGCGAGCCGAACCTGGTGATCGCCCTCACGATCTACGCGGTCGCCATCCTGGTGCGCGCGGTCGCCGACGGCCTCGACTCGGTGGACGACGACGTGCGGCAGGCCGCCACCGCGACCGGTTTCGCACCGTTCCGCCGTTTCTGGGCGGTCGAGTTCCCGCTCGCCGGCCCGGTGATCCTGGCGGGGCTGCGGGTCACGGCCGTCAGCACGATCTCGCTCGCCACGGTCGGCATCCTGATCGGCGTGCGCAACCTCGGGTACCTGTTCACCGACGGTCTGCAGCGCCGCATCATCGAGGAGGTCTTCGCGGGCGTGGTCGCGGTCGTCGTGATCGCCCTGATCGTCGACCTGCTGCTCCTCCTGGCCGGTAGGGCGCTCATGCCCTGGACGAGGGCGGTCACCAAGACGGCGACGAAGGCGGCGGCCGGCCGCACGGCGGCGATCGGATCGGCCGCATGAACCTGTTCGCGGAGGCCTTCGCGTGGCTGTTCTCGCCCGACCGCTGGCAGGGCGCGTACTCGCTGCCGGTGCTGTTCGGGCAGCACATCTACTACACGGTCGTCTCGGTGGTGATCGCCGCGGTCATCGCCGTGCCGCTCGGGTGGCTGATCGGGCACACGGGTCGCGGTCGGGAGATCGCCGTCGCGGTCTCCGGGGCGGCGCGCGCCATCCCGTCGTTCGGCCTCATGGTGCTCCTGGTGCTGCTGCTGGGCGTGCTGCGCACCCCGCTCGCGGCGATCATCACGTTCGTGCTGCTCGCGATCCCGTCGCTGCTGGCGGGCGCGTACACCGGACTCGAGGCCATCGACCGCCGGGTACTCGACGCGGCGCGGTCCATGGGCATGACCGAGTGGCAGGTGTTCTGGAAGGTCGAGGTGCCGCTCGGGCTCTCGCTGCTCGTCGGCGGTCTGCGCTCGGCGCTCCTGCAGGTCATCGCCACGGTCACGATCGCCGCCTACGTGAACCTGGGCGGTCTCGGCTGGCCGATCATCCAGGGCATCCCCCTGCGCCGCTTCGATCAGGTGCTCGGCGGCGCGATCCTCGTCGCGGTGCTCGCCCTCATCGTCGACCTCCTGCTCGCCCTCGCGCAGCACGCCGCCGTCCCGCGCGGCGTGCGCACCCGTCCGCAGCGTCGCCGGGCCAAGGAGCCCGTCGCCGCGCCCGCTCCGGCGACCGCCTGAACCACAGCGCCACCGAGGCCGCAGCATCCGTCCGAACCGCAGCATCCGTCCGAACCACAGCATCCGCAGGTCCCAGAGAAGAGGAAGTCCCATGTTCACCGCACGCACGTCCCGCTTCGCCCTCGCCGGCGGCGCCGCGATCGCCGCAGCGCTCGTCCTCGCCGGCTGCACCAGCAGCAACCCGCTCGACACCCCCACGGAGGACTCCGGTTCGGGTGGCAGCGACACCATCGTGATCGGCTCGCAGGCGTACTACTCGAACGAGATCATCGCCGAGATCTACGCCCAGGCGCTGGAGGCCGCCGACTTCACGGTCAAGCGCCAGTTCAGCATCGGCCAGCGCGACGCCTACATGCCCGACGTGGAGTCCGGCGCGATCGACCTGTTCCCGGAGTACACGGGCAACCTGCTCGAGTACCTCGACAAGGACGCCACCGCCACCAGCCCGGAAGACGTCTACGCCGCACTGCAGGAGACCCTGCCCGACGGCCTCACCGCCCTCGACTACGCCGAAGCGACCGATCAGGACACCTACACGGTGCTGAAGAGCTTCGCGGAGGAGAACGGCCTCACCACGATCGCCGACCTGTCGAAGGTCACCACCCCGGTCACGATCGGCGCGGCGCCGGAGTTCGAGCAGCGCCCCTACGGCCCCGCGAAGGCCAAGGAGGTCTACGGCGTGGACCTGGCGTTCTCGGCCACGGGCCCGACCACGCTCGAGTCGCTGCTGGCCGGTGAGATCCAGGTGGCCGACATCTACTCGGCCGACCCGGCGTTCCAGACCGAGGACATCGTGTCGCTGGAAGACCCGGAGAACATCATCCTGGCGTCCAACGTCGTGCCGATCGCGTCGAGCGATGTGGCCGACGAGATCGCCGACGTGATCAACGGCATCAGCGAGAAGCTGACGGCCGAGGAGCTCGTGGCCCTCAACGTGCAGAGCACGGTCGACAAGAAGTCGGCGGAGGAGATCGCGAAGCAGTGGCTGGCCGACAACGACCTCGCCTGAGCTGAGCTCACACGGAAGCGCCCGGTCCCTCGCGGGGCCGGGCGCTTCCGTGTGCGTGTAGGTGTCATACCTCGTATAACGGCATTCTGTCCTCAAATGTGTAACGTGTCACTCGACTCCACTGGGAGTTGTTCAACGGAGAACGGAGGGCAGCATGCATGGTCGAACGAGGGTTCTGAACAGGAGGGTGTCTGGCGCGGTGGTCGCGTTGGCAGTCGCAGCGAGTGCAGTGTTTGTAACGGGCGCTGTCGGATCGGTCGGAGATCGCGATCTACCCGTCACTATGGCTTCTTCAGCAAACAACGACTCGATCTCCGATCTGCTGTCGTCGATTGACCAGCGCGTTGCGCCCGATGATGTCACGCTCACCGATAAAGGCGTCGCGAAGGAGTATGGGTTCGGCCAGGGATCGGTGCTTACCGTGTTCGAACGCCCTCATGCCTCCGGCGGGTCCATCGACGGACGGGCCGCAGCTGTCTCGGTTGGCTCGGACTACAACGGGCAGTACATTCAATTCTCCCCGGCCGACCAGCGGTCATTCCTCAGCGGCTGGGGCGGTTTCATGCTGGGTTCGCTCGGCTTGCTCATGGGACCGCTCGGTGCCGTGATCCTGGGGAGCATCGGCTCGGCGATCGCCCCCCAGATCGAGCAACTCACGTGCGCCGCGCGCAACAAGTCCATTCGTTTCACCTATACCGTCGATGGCAACGTCACGAACGCGCGGTGCGTGTGACGGAAGTCGCGTGGAGCCGCTCGCCATCGACCAGGCATCGGGAGGGGCTCGTGATGAACCAACCAGGAGAGAGAGCGGCTGCTAGTGTCGTCGGCATGTTCTTCGGGATCGGGTTCGTCCTGTCGATCGTGGTCGCGTTCGTCAGCCCCTATGTCTACGAAGGGTTGACGGACGCGCCCGCGCTGCCGACCTCGGTGACGATCATCGTCTGCTGGATCGTTCTCGCGGGTGGCGGGTACCTCCTGGACCGGCGCAGGCGCCGGACGGTATCGGCAGACCGAGGCGAATCGTCGGAGACGCCGATCTGAGCTGAGCTCGACGGAAGCGCCCGGTCCCTCGCGGGGCCGGGCGCTTCCGTGCGCGTGCGTGAGTCGACGTTCGACGCGACCGTTGATCAGCGATAGCCCCTGCCGTCGCAACTCACGGCATCGTCGAGCTTCCCGGAGGCGGCAGCATCGGCATCGAACTTCTTCGTCGGGATGACGGCGACCTCCACGGACTTCGCGTCCGGGATGCTCTCGGCGTCGGCGCAGCTGGCCACCACCGTCCACGACTTCCCTGGTTGGTCCTGAGAGAACGAAGCCGCCTCTCCGATCCCGGGTGATGCGTCCTGGATTGGAACTCGGCGTCGTGAGGGACGGCCGCGGTCACCTCGGCCAACGTCTTCCCCACGACATCGCTGGCGTCCAGAGCGGTCGCCGTGCACCCACTCAGGAGAACCGCCACCGCCGCCAGACCTCCGAGCCTTGCCGCGCCTCGTTTCACAGACCGCACAGCGAGCAGCTCAGCCACGGCTGCACCGAACCCGGGATACCTCTCTCCACGCATGACGGTCTCCGTTCTCCGTTGAACCCCGCCAATGGCGCACTCGCACCGATTCCACGCGATGCTCGCTCGGAACCGGATCCGCTTCACTCCGTATCCCTGGAATAATCGCATCGAGTCCCGCACGCCCGGGTGCAGTGTTAGCCGCACATCGCCGTGCCGCACAGGGCGATGGCTGGTCTCGACTGCATCGAGCCGGATGACACCCGCCGACGGTCGAGGCTAGGTGCGGGCGTCCTGGCGGGGGACCAGGACCTGCTTGATGATGATGAGGATCGACGCGGTCACGGGCACAGCGACCAGGGCGCCGAGCAGCCCGAGCAGCGTGCCGCCGGCCAGCGCCCCGATGACCACGAGCGAGCCGGGCACGGCCACGGCGCGGTTCATGACCCGCGGGGTGAGCACATACGCCTCGATCTGCATGTAGACGAGGTAGATCGCGGCGAAGATCAGCGCCGCGATCGGGTTGGTGAACAGCGCGAGACCCGTGCCGATGATCCAGAAGAGCACAGAGCCGACGAGGGGGATGAGCGTCACGCAGAACGCGATCGCGGCCATGAGCGGCGGGAACGGCAGGCCGAGCACCGCGTACAGGATGAGGGCGAGGGTCGCGTTGCAGAACGCCAGCACGACCATGCCCATCACGTAGCCGCCCACGGAGTCGGTGATCTGCTCGCTGATGTCGCTCGCGCGGTCCCGGTCGCGCGCGGGCGCCAGGCGCAGCAGACCCTGCTTCATGGCCGGGAGCGTCGCGAGGAAGTAGAGCGTCAGCACCAGCACCACGATCGCGCCGGAGATGCCGGAGGCGATCGAGGCGCCCACCGCGAGGGCTCCGCCGCCGATGGTGGCGAGGTTGCCGAAGTCGGACAGGAAGCTCTGCACCTCGCCGACGAGGTCTTGGAACTGGTCGCCGAACTGGTCGTTGAGGGTCTTGTAGAGGTCGGTTCCGGTGAAGTCCTGGACCATGCCGGGGACGGACCGGACGAACTCGGCGATCTGGTCGACGACGATCGGGATGATCATCCACAGCACCAGACCGAAGACCACGATGAGGGCGACGATCGTGATGACGACGGCGATGGCCCGGGAGAGGCCGCGCCGTTCCAGGAAGCGCACCGCCGGATCGAGGCCGAGCGCGCCGAACAGGGCGAGCGCGATGTAGATGAGCACGGTGGACAGGTTCGACAGGGCGAGGCCGATCACGAACGCGCCGAGGCCGCCCAGCGTGACCAGGAAGCCGAACACGAACGGACGGTCGATGCGCGTCCAGAACGAGCGGCTGGGTGTGGTCGGCTCGATCACCACCGGACGCGGCGGGGTCGCGGTGGTCGCGGGAGCCGCGGCGTCGGGCGGCCCGGGGAGCGCGGCATCGACGGGTGCCGGGGCCGCGTCCGAGGGCTGCGGGAGCGCGTCGTCGTGGGAGGCGGGGGCCGGCGACTCGTCGTTGCTCATGTGCACACGATAGCGCTGGACCCCCGCCGGTCAGGGGTGCCCCTCGCCCCTAGAGTGGGGGGATGACCGCCGTAGAGGATCCGAAGGCCGAGCTGCTCCGTCTGCGCGCCACCATCGACAACATCGATGCGGCGCTGATCTTCATGCTGGCCGAGCGGTTCCGCGCCACGCAGCAGGTGGGGCACCTCAAGGCCGAGCACGCGATGCCCCCGTCCGACCCGAAGCGCGAGGAGCAGCAGGTCGCCCGGCTGCGCGCGCTCGCCGAAGAGGCGCACCTCGACCCCGAGTTCGCGGAGAAGTGGTTCAACTTCGTGGTCGCCGAGGTCATCCGCCACCACACCGAGGCCGCCGAGAGCCGCTGACCTCAGCGGTCCCGCAGCATCCGGTCGCGCACCTCGCGCCGCAGCACCTTGCCGATGAGGGACCGCGGGAGCTCATCCACCGCGACGATCCGGCGCGGCACCTTGTAGGCGGTCAGCCGGGTGCGGCAGAAGTCGCGCAGCGCCTCGACGTCCGGCACCGCACCCTCACGGAACACCACGGCCGCCGCGACCTCCTCACCGCCGCTCGACCGCGGCAGGCCCACGACCGCGGCCGCCACGACATCGGGGTGGGCGTCGAGCGCATCTTCCACCTCGCTGGGCGACACGTTGAAGCCGCCCGTGATGATGAGCTCCTTGCGGCGGTCCACGATCGTCACGAACCCGTCGGGCGAGACCTCGGCGATGTCGCCCGAGCGCAGCCAACCGCCCGGGAGGAGGGCCTCGGCCGTCTCGCCGGGGCGCTGCCAGTACCCCTGGAACACCTGGGGACCGCGGATCAAGAGCTCCCCGCGCTCGCCGGCGGGGACGTCCTTCTCCGGGTCGTCGGGGTCGACGAGCCGGATCTCGGTGCTGGGGAACGGCACGCCGACGGTGCCCGGTCGTCGCGTGGGCCCCATGGGGTTGCCGAGCGCGACGGGAGACGCCTCGGTCATGCCGTACCCCTCCACGAGCAGTCCTCCGGTCGCGTCCTCCCAGCGCCGCACGGTCGCGACGGGCAGGCTCATCGCCCCGGAGATCGCGAAGCGCACGCGGGACAGGTCGATGGTGCCGCGTCCGGCCGCCCGGGCGAGCTGGTCGTAGATGGGCGGCACGGCCGGCAGGAACGTGGGCGGGCGCGTGCGGGCGGCCGTCGTCACCAGGCCCAGGTCGAACGTGGGGAACAGCACCACGGTCGCGCCGATGCTGAGCGCGAAGGTGAGGCACAGCGTCATGCCGTAGGCGTGGAACAGCGGCAGCACGGCGTAGAACGTCTCCTCCCCGTCACGCAGTCCCGGCACCCAGGCGCGACCCTGCATCGCGTTCGCGCGGAGGTTGGCGTGACTGAGGATCGCCCCCTTCGGGGTGCCCGTCGTCCCGCTCGTGTACTGCAGCAGCGCGGTGTCGCCGAGTGCGGGCGCCGGCACGCGGCGGGAGATGCGGCCGTGACCGAGGAGCCCCTTCCACGGCCGTACGTGGCGTGCGCGCGGTGCGGCGGTGAGCTTGGCCCGCGACTCCCTGGCCTTCGGAAGGGGCAGTCGGAGCAGGAAGCGCTTCGACCACGGCATCGCGGTCGTGATGTCGACGCTCACGATGTGGTCGACGCGCACGTCGTCGGGGAAGCCGTCGATCGTGTCGGCGACCTTGTCCCACACGATCGCGACGCGGGCGCCGTGGTCCTCGAACTGGTGGCGCAGCTCGCGGGCGGTGTAGAGCGGGTTGTGCTCGACGACGATGGCGCCCAGGCGGAGCACGGCGTAGAACGCGACCACATGCTGCGGGCAGTTGGGCAGCACGAGGGCGACCCGGTCGCCGGCGCTCACCCCGAGGCGCCGCAGACCCTCCGCCGCGTGGTCGATCTGCGCGCCGAGCTCGCGGTAGGTCGTCACCGCGCCGAAGAACTCCAGGGCGGGACGCCGGCCGTACCGGCGGACGCTCGCCGCCATCATCTGCGGCAGCGTCTGGGTCGGCTCGTCGATCTCGGCGGGGACGCCCTCCGCGTACGCGGCGAGCCAGGGGCGGGTCGAGAGACGGGAGTCGGTCATGTTCTCATCCTGCGTCACGGGCGCGCATGGCGCGGCCCCCTTGACGGGGGTCAGACCGCGAGCACTCGCCCGGTGATGACGCCCTCGACGGCGCGCACGTAGGCGCGTCCGACCTCTTCGTCGGTGACGGGGCGGTGGCCGGGGAAGCTGTCGAAGTAGCCGGGGGAGTTGGCGAGCACGTCGGGGGAGACGGCGTTGATGCGGATGCCGCGCGGCGCCTCGGCGGCGGCGGTGAGCACGAACGACTCCAGGGCGCCGTTGGCCATCGCGGCGGCGGCGCCGGTGGCGACGGGCTCCCGGGCGAGCACCCCGCTGGTCAGCGTGATCGAGCCGCCGTCGGAGACGACGGGAAGGGCCTCGCGCACCACGTCGAGCTGGGCGAGCGTCTTGCCCGTGAACGCCGCGAGGTAGTCGTCGCGGCTCAGGTCGCCGAGCGGCCGGAAGGGCACCGAGCCGACGGCCACCACGACCGCGTCGAGGCGTCCGATGCGCGCGAACAGCTCCCGGATCGACGACGGGTCGGTCACGTCCACGCGCTCATCGCCGCTGCGGGAGGCGCGGATCACCTGGTGGCCGCGGGTCTCCAGGGTCGCGGCCACCACGCCGCCGATGCTGCCGGTCGCGCCGATCACCAGTGCCTTCATGGGTGCCTCCGTGGGGTCGCTTGCTTCCGCGCGCAGACGCGCACCGCTCGAGTCTTGCACCCTTCGCGACGGGAGGGTCCGCGAGGGCCAGGGTGTCGGCGGGACCGGGCTCAGCGGGGGCTGAACGCTGCAGCGACCACGCGGGCGGCGGCCCCGCGCAGCACCGCGTCGTCGAGCGTGCTGGAGGCGACCGCGGGCCCGAGCGAGGGGTGCGACGCCGCGCGGACCGCGGTCGCCGTGGCCTCGACGAACGCGGGTGTGGCGATGTCGGACGGTCCGCTCAGCAGGATCGACGGAAGGTCGACGGCGGCGGCGATCACGGAGAGCGAGGTGCCCAGTCGCGCCCCCGCCTCGGCGAGCACCGCGTCTCGGTCCGCGCCGGGCTCGTCGAGACGGCGGCGCAGCGCGGGCGTCGACGCCCACGCGTGCACGCAGCCGTCGCGTCCGCACAGGCAGCGGTCGCCGGGGTCTCCGCCGGCAACCACATGGGCGAGCTCGCGGGCGCCGATCGACCGCTCGACGGGCGCGCCGTCGTCGCCCACCACCCGGATCGCGGTGCCGATGCGACCGCCGAGGCGCACGAGCAGGAAGTCGGTGCCGACCGCGCCGAACCGCAGCTCCGCGTCGGCGACCAGGTCGGCGTCGTCGAACACGTGCACGGGCAGGGCGAGGTCGTCGGCCAGACGCGGCCCGAGGCCGAGCAGAGCGGGCGATCCGGACGGGGCGCCGATGCCGATGCCGAGCGGGGCGCTGCTCGCACGCCCGGCCAGGTCGACGGCGAGGGCGGCGATCGCGGTGGCTGGATCCGCGTCGTCCAGCGCGACGTCGGCACGGTGGTCGATGCGGCCGTCGGGGGTCGCGAGGGCGCCGGTGATCCGTCCGGGAGTGCTGAGGTCGAGGGCGATCACCTGCACGGCGCGCTGGTCGAACTCGAGCATGACGGCCGGCTTCCCCGGACGGGCGTCCTGGCTCATGCCGCTCTCGCGGATCACGCCGTCGTCGAGCAGGTCGCGCACGACCTCGGAGATCGTGGGCCGGGCGAGCCCGGTGAGGCGGGACAGGTCGGCGCGGCTCGCCGCCGCGTGCTCCATGAGGGTGCGCAGCACGAGGGCGCGGTTGCGTTCACGGATGGCGCGAGCGTGGGTGGGTGCCGAGACTCGTGCCCGGTCGCCGGGGCGCTCTAGGATCTGGGGGTAGTGCACGTCGTTCCTCCCCGCTCCGCCCGGACGACTAAGTTTAATGAATAAACTAACTGGGTCGAGCGTACGGAGCGCCGTGCGCGCTGTCAATCACCGCACCCACCCCCGGGGGACCGTGAGCATGTTCACCACCGACGACGCGCTGGACACCCAGGCCGCCGTCCGCCGTGCGAACCTGCGCCGAGCCCTGCAGCTCGTGTTCCAGGCGTCTGGCACCCAGACCCGCGCCGGCATCGCCCGGGCGACCGGGCTCACCGCCGCCACCTCCTCCTCGCTCGTCGCCGAGCTGATCGACAGCCGGCTGGTGGTCGAGGGCGAGCAGGCCGTCAGCACCGGCGGCAAACGCGCCACCACCCTGAGCGTCGACGGCGCCCACCACCTGATCCTCGTGCTCGTCGTGCAGCCCACCAGCGCGCACGTCGCCCTCGTCGCGCTCGACGGGACCGCGCTCGACGCACGCACGGTCGCCTACACCCCCGCGACGCGCGACCGCGTGCTCGACGACACGGTGGCCGAGGCGGCGGCCCGCTTCGGCGCCCGGCTCCTCGCCGTCGGCGTGCAGCTGCCCGGCACCACCGACGGGCGGACCGTGCTGGAGAGCGTGCAGCTGGAGTGGCAGGACGTGCCGCTGGCCGAGCGGTTCGAGGCCATCGCGGGCGCGCCCGTGCTGCTGCTCAACGACGTCGACGCGGAAGCCATCGCCGAGGCCGGGATGGACGAGACGCCGTCCGGCTACCGGCTGTTCGTGCACCTCGGCGGCGGAGTCGGTGCGGCGGTCACCCTCGACGGCGAGCTCGCCCCGGGGCCGCGCGACCGTGCGGGCGAGATCGGGCACGTGCAGGTCGTGTTCGGAGACGCCGCGCGCCCGTGCCGGTGCGGCCAGCGCGGGTGCCTGGAGTCCGCCGCCGCGCTCGGGCCGATGCTGGGCGAGGACTTCACCGACGAGCTCGACCTCCCGGCCGTGCGCGCCCTCGTCGCCCGCGCCGACCAGGGGCAGATCGACGAGGGTGCCCGTGCGCTCGCCCGTGCGGTCAAGTTGATCAGCGCCCTGCTTGACCCGATCGAGGTCGTGATCGGCGGACCGGCGACCGAGCTGGGACCCCGGTTCCTGGAGCGCGTGCGGGAGGAGTCCGGCTATCCGGCGCGTGGCACCCAGCAGCCGCCCATCCGCTACGCCGACCCCCGGGTCCCGCTCTCCGCCGGTGCCGCGCAGGCCGCGCTCACCGCCGCGCTCGGGGTGCGCTGGAGTCCGCAGCAGCTGCGCGCCGCCGCGGCCCCCCGCCCCTGAACCCGCCCGCGCGGGCTACTTCACGCTGCCCGCGGTGAGGCCGCCGACCAGGCGCTTCTCGATCAGCATGAACAGGATGATCACCGGCAGGATCGCGACGATCGAGACGCCGAACACGTACTGCCAGCTGGTCTCGTACTGACCCACGAACTTCGTCAGCGCCACCGACAGCGGCTGGTTCTTGTCGGTCGACAGGATCACGAGCGACGCGGCGAACTCGTTCCAGCAGGCCACGAAGGTGAACACGATCGCGGTGACGATGCCCGGCCACACGAGCGGCAGGTTGATGCGGAAGAGCACCGTCAGGCGTCCTGCGCCGTCGATCTGTGCCGCCTCATCGACCTCCTTGGGGATGCCCGCGAAGAAGGAGTGCATGATCCACACCGCGAACGACAGGTTGAACGCGGCGTTGATGAAGATCATCGCGGCCCACGTGTCGCCGAGGCCGAGCGTGGTGAACTGCCGGAACAGACCCGACGTGAGCACCGCCGGCTGCAGCATCTGCGTGACGATCACGAGGAACAGGAACACCATGCGGCCGGGGAACGTGAACCGCGCCGTGTAGTACGCGGCCGGGAGCGACACCAGCAGCACGAGCAGCGTCGCGAACACCGAGATGACGATCGTCGACACCAGGTTGTACGGCAGCGGCGTCTCGGGCGTCGACCACATCGTGAGGTAGTTCTCCCAGTGCCACTCGGTCGGGAGGTAGGTCGGGTCGACCGAGCGGATCTGCGCCTTGGTCTTCACCGAGCCGAAGAACATCACGAGGTACGGCAGCACGAAGATCGCCAGCACGAGGAACCCCGCGGCCGTGCGCAGGACCACGCGCGGCAGCGACACCTGGTCGGCGGTGTAGCGGCGCCGACGGCCGGGGATCGGCGGGGTGCGGCGACCACGGGATTCGGCGGTGGTCACGAGGGCGGTCTCGGTCACGGTCACGATCAGACCTCCTTCATGGGCTTGACGATCTTCACGTACGCCGCGACGATCACGATCACGATGAGGAAGGCGACGACGGACAGGGCGCTGGCGACGTCGACCTTCTTCTGCAGCTCGATGTACTTGAAGATCAGGGTCATGATCGTGTCGGCGCCGTAGCCGGGGATCGACCCGGTCATCACCTTGAGGATCGGCAGCGAGTTGAACACGTTGATGATGTTGATGAGGATCGCCACGGCGAGGGCGCTGCGCAGCTGCGGCAGCACGATCGACCAGTAGGTGCGGGCGGGACCGGCGCCGTCCATCTTCGCGGCCTCGATCGCGTCGGCGGGCACGGCCTGCAACCCGGCGAGGATCGTGTACGTGGTGAACGGCAGCGACACGAACACGGCGATCACGATCGACCAGGTGAACGCGGTCGCGGGGTTCTTCGTCCACCCGTAGCCGACCGCGTCGTCGGAGAGCCCGATGTCGTAGAGGAACTTGTTGAAGATGCCGAAGTACGGCTCGAGGCTGTAGTAGAACACCATGGTCGTCATCACGACCGAGGCCGCCCACGGCACGATGACGGCCATGCGCACGAGCTGGCGCCCGGGGAACGCCTTGTTGAGGATCTGCGCGAGCCCGAGCGAGATCACCACGGTGAGCGCGACCACCGACACGACCCACACGATCGTGCGGAAGAAGATGGGCCAGAACTCCGCGAACGTGAACACGGTGACGAAGTTGTCGAAGCCGACCGAGCCCTTGTCGAGCCCGGAGAGGGAGATGTCGCGCGTCGAGTTGAAGAACATGACGCCGGCGGGGAACAGCACCACGCCGATGATGAGCACCAGTGCCGGTGCGATCCAGGGCAGCGCCTGGAGGAGGTCCCGTCCGCCGGGGCGACCGCGACCGGCGGCCCCGGCGTCGGGGGTGCGGGGGCGGCCGGTCGCCGCCCCCGCGAGGTTCGAGGATTCTGTGGTCTGGCTCATGGGATACCCGAACCTCTCCGTTCTGCGGGTCAGCCCGCGTCGACCTGCGCCTGGATCTCGGTCAGCACGTCCTGTGCCGGCTTCGACTGGAGCTGACCGAACAGCGACTTGAACGCACCGTCGGCGGCCGACCACTTCGGGTTCGTCGACGGGTAGAACTGCGCGTCGGGCAGCACGTCGAGGAACGGCTTGAGCGCCTCCTCGCCGGACAGCTTCTCGGCGCCGGACTTGGTGACGGGCAGGAAGCCCTCGGCCTGCACCCACGGCACGTACACGTCGGGGGCGTAGTAGTAGTCGAAGAACTTGGTGATCGCGTCCTTCTTGTCGTCGTCGTTCTGGAACGCCATCAGCTGGTCCATGACGCCGAGCGTGAACGGCGAGCCGTCCTTGGTCGGGATCGGGACGATGGAGTAGTCCAGCTCGGGGTTGCTGTCGGCGATCTGCCCGACCGTGGGCGGCAGGCCGACCTGCATGCCGATCTTGCCCTGGATGAAGATGTCCATCAGCGGGGAGCGCTGCGTGGAGCCCGGGTCGGCCTGGGTCGCACCGGCGTCGATCATCTTCTTGATCTGCTCGGCACCGACGAGGTTCTCGGGGGTGTCGATCGTGATCTCGGACGCGTCACCGAACGAGCCGCCGCCGCCCCACAGCCACACGGCCGCCTCGGCCTGTGCCTCTTCCGAGCCGAGGGGCATGCCGTATCCGGCGACCCCGCCGCCGAGCGCGGAGACCTTGGTGGCCGCGTCGAGCAGCTCGTCCCAGTTGGTGGGCGCCTCGACGCCCGCCTGCTGCAGCAGGGTGTTGTTGACGAAGAGGGCGCGCGCGGAGGCGATGAGCGGCAGGGCGTAGGCCGTGCCGTCGATCTCGGCGTTCTTGATGAAGGAGTCCTGGAAGTCGGAGTAGACCTCGTCCGACACGACGTCCTTGACCGGGTAGAGCAGCTCGTCGCCGACGAACCCGGCGAACGGCCCGCCGTTGTAGATGTCGGGAGCCTCGCCCGCCTGGATCTTGGTGGAGATGACCTTCTCGAGGTTGTCCCACGACTGCACTTCGAGCTTCACGTCGATGTCGGAGTTCTCCTTCTCGAACCCGTCGATCACGTCTTCCCACAGCCCCTTCGTCGCGTCGGAGTAGCTGGGGACGAGCAGGTCGAGCGTGGTCTTGCCGTCGGCGTCCCCGCCGCTGTCGCCGCCCGAACCGCCGAATCCGCACGAGGCGAGCGACAGCGTGGCGACGGCCGCGACGGCAGCCGCCCCGAACCGCAGTGACTTCTTCATGGGCATTGCATTCCTCACTGTGTGTGCCGTGGTCGGTGGGCGGGCGAGCCGCCGTCCGACGGAGCGGGGGTGGTGCACAGTCGCAGAACACTCTTCACGCGACGGTGCGTGGTGATCGATCGCGGTGAGGGCGACCTCTCGGGTCAAGCCGAAGCTTGGGTGGAACGTACAGATTATTTGTCAGGCAAACAAACAAAATCAAGCGTTCGCCCGATCTTGCTCGATGGTGGTGACATACTATGATCGAAACGCATCCGAAAGAATCACAAATACGCAACTACTCGTCTGAAAGGGTCGACCGATGACCGAAAACCTGCCCGGCGCGCACATGCGCGAAGAACTCCTCTCGCAGCCCGAGATGTGGCAGCGCGCCACCGATCTCACCGCCGAGCAGGGGCGGCTGCCCGCCCGCGGGGCCAGGGTCGCGGTCGTCGGATGCGGCACCTCCTGGTTCATGGCGCAGTCCTACGCCGCGCTGCGCGAGTCCACGGGACACGGGGAGACCGACGCGTTCGCCGCCTCCGAGGCCTTCGTCGACCGCGGCTACGACGCCATCGTCGCCCTCACGCGGTCCGGCACCACGAGCGAGGTCCTCGACCTGGTCGAGCGCGTGCGCGGACGCGTGCGCACCGTGGGCGTGATCGGCGACCCCGACTCCCCGCTGGTCTCGCTCGTCGACGACGCCGTGCTGCTGCCGTTCGCCGACGAGCAGTCGGTCGTGCAGACCCGCTTCGCCACCACGGCCCTCGCCCTCTTCCGCGCCTCGCTCGGGGAAGACCTGAGCGGGGCGATCGCCGACGCGACCGCCGTGCTCGCCGAGCCCGAGGTCGACGCCGAGCTGCGTGACGCGGAGCAGTACACGTTCCTCGGACGGGGCTGGACCATCGGGCTCGCGCACGAGGCCGCCCTCAAGCTGCGCGAGTCGTCGCAGTCGTGGACCGAGGCCTACCCGTCGATGGACTACCGCCACGGCCCGATCGCGATCGCCGCCCCCGGCCGCGTCACCTGGCAGTTCGGCGACGCCCCCGACGGGCTCGCCGACGAGGTGCGTGCCACGGGCGCCCGCTTCGAGCACCGCGCCATCGACCCCCTCGCCGACCTCGTGCGCCTGCACCGCACGGCCCTCGACCGTGCCCTCGCGCGGGGACTCGACCCCGATCAGCCGCGCAACCTCACGCGATCCGTCATCCTGGATGCATGACCCGCGCACGCACCGGAGCCGAACGATGACCCCGATCGACGGAGCGGACGCGATCCCCGACGTCGAGAAGGACGCCTCCGGCGAGACCCTCGCCGCGGTACGCTCGCTCGGCCCCGGTGCCCCGGCGCTCGCGTTCGACGTGGGCGGCACCGACATCAAGTCGGCCCTCTTCGACGCCGACGGCACGGCGCTCGGGCTGCGGCGCACCCCGACGCCCGTCGTCGCCGGCGACCGCACGCACGCGATCCTCGACCGGCTGGACGCGCTCGCCGCCGAGCTCCGCGACGCACACCCCGAGGTCGTGCCGCAGGCGGTCGGCCTCGTGGTGCCCGGCATCGTCGACGCCGACGCGGGCGTCGGGGTGTTCGCCAGCAACATGGGCTGGCGCGACGCCCCGCTGCGGGACCTCGCCCGCGAACGCCTCGGCCTGCCCGTCGCGTTCGACCACGACGTGCGCGCGGCCAGCTGGGCCGAGCACCGCCTCGGTGGAGCACGCGCCTACGACGACGCCGTGATCCTTGTGATCGGCACGGGCATCGCGGGCGCCCTCCTGGTGGGCGGACGGCCGTACACCGCGGGCGGTTACGCCGGCGAGATCGGCCACTCGCCCATCGCCGACGGCCCGGCCTGCCCGTGCGGCGCGCGCGGCTGCCTGGAGGCCGTCGCCTCGGCCGGTGCGATCGCCCGGCGCTATCGGGAGGCCACCGGGGTCGTGCCCGACGGCGCGAAAGACGTGATCGCCAGGGCGGCCGCGGGTGACGAGGTCGCCGCCGCGATCTGGGACTCCGCGCTCGACGCGCTCACGATGTCGCTTGCGCAGCTCACCGCGGTGGTCGCCCCCGAGGCCGTGGTGATCGGCGGGGGGCTCTCGCGCGCCGGAGGAGCACTGTTCGACGAGCTGCGGCGCCGCCTGGCCGCGCGGCTCAGCTTCCACCGGCTGCCGGTGCTCGTGCCCGCCGAGCTCTCCGGCAACGCGGGTCTGATCGGTGCGGCCCTGCGGGCCAGGGAGCTGACGTGATCCTCACCGTCACGCCCAACCCCGCGCTCGACCTGACCTGGCGCGTCGACCGGCTCGTGGAGGGCGGCACCCACCGCGCCGACGCGGGGGCCGCGCGCGCGGGCGGCAAGGGCCTCAACGTGGCCAGGGTCGCGCATGCGCAGGGCGCGCCCGTGCTCGCCGTCACGACCGCGGGCGGCCGCGTGGGCGCCGAGTTCGCGGACGAGCTGAGCGCCAGCGGCGTCCCGCACGTGCTCGTGCCCGTCGCGGCGGAGACCCGGCGCAGCATCGCCCTCGTCGACGAATCCGCGGGCGACACCACCATCGTGAACGAGCGCGGCGTCAGCCCCTCCGACGCGGAATGGGGGGCGGTGCTGGCCGAGGTGGTCGAGCGGCTCCCCGCGGCGGGCGTGCTCGTGATCTCGGGCAGCGTGCCGCCGGGCACCCCCGAGGCGCTGCTGCCGATGCTGATCGCCGTGGCGCGTGACGCCGGCGTGCCCGTGGTCGTCGACACCTCGGGCCCCGCGCTGCTGCGGGCCGCCGACGCCGGGGCCACCGTGCTCAAGCCCAACGCCGCCGAGCTCGCCGAATCCACCGGCATCGACGACCCGGTGCACGCCGCCCGCACCCTGCTGGAGCGCGGTGCCGAGCTCGTGCTGCTCTCGCTGGGCGCCGACGGCATGCTCGCGGTGACCGACGACGAGCTCGTGCACGCGCGACTCGACGAGCCCCTCGCGGGGAACCCGACCGGTGCGGGCGACGCCGGGGTCGCCGCCTGCGCCGTGCTGTACGCCGAGGGCGAGCGCGACCCCGAGACGGTGCTCCGCCGCGCGACGGCCTGGTCGGCGGCGGCCGTGCTCATGCCGCTCGCCGGCGACATCTCGCCCCGCTGGACCGCGCTCGCGCAGCACCTGCGCGTGACCCGCCCCGACCCCGCCCTGTTTCGAAAGGACCCCTCGTGACCCTCGTCTCCGCCAGAGAACTCGTCACCGCCGCCTCGGACGCCGGAACCGGCATCGGCGCGTTCAACGTGATCCACCTCGAGACCGCGGAGGGCCTGGTGCGCGCCGCCGCCCTCGCGGGACTCCCGGTGATCCTTCAGATCTCGCAGAACTGCGCCGACTATCACGGCGGCCTGGAGCCCATCGCGCTCGCCTCGCTCGCGCTGGCCCGGCGGGCGGAGACACCGGTCGCGGTGCACCTCGACCACGCCGAACGACCGGAGCTGGTCGATGAGGCCGTCGCGCTCGGGTTCGGCTCCGTCATGTTCGACGGCGGCGCGCTGCCCTACGACGAGAACGTCGCGCTGACGGCCGAGGTCGCCGCGCGCGCACACCGGGCTGGCGTGTTCGTGGAGGGCGAGCTGGGCGAGGTGGGCGGCAAGGACGGCGCGCACGCACCCGGAGTGCGCACCGACCCCGACGAGGCCAGGGCCTTCGTAGCCGCGACCGGGGTGGACGCCCTCGCGGTGGCGGTCGGCTCGTCGCACGCCATGACCGACCGCACGGCGTCGCTCGACCTCGACCTCATCGCGCGGCTGCGGGCGGCACTGCGCGGCGCCGGGGCGGCCGGGGCGGACGTGCCCCTCGTGCTGCACGGCTCGTCCGGGGTGGCCGACGCCGTGATCGCCGACGCGGTGCGGGCGGGCATGACCAAGATCAACGTCTCGACCCATCTGAACGGCTTCTTCACGCGGGCGGTGCGCGATGTGCTGGACCGCGACGAGCGGCTGGTCGACTCCCGCAAGTACCTCGCACCCGCCCGCGACGCGCTGGCGCAGGAGGCGGCGCGGATGCTGCGGCTGTTCGCGCTGCAGACCGACACGGCGGCCGCGGGATGAGCGCGGCGGCGACAGGGCCGCAGGCGCTCGCGGTCGGCCGTCACCACGGAGGTCGCGGGTTCCCGCCGCAGCACTCCTCCGGGAGCACGCGGTGAAGCGGGCGGCACGGCTGAACGCGATCCTCGACCTGCTCGCCGCCAGCGGTGAGGTCACGGTGGACGAGCTCGTCGACCGGTTCGGCGCCTCGCCGGCCACCACCCGCCGCGACCTCGACACCCTGGCCGAGCAGCGCCTGCTCACGCGCACGCACGGCGGTGCGGTGGCGCAGACGGTCGCCTACGAGCTGCCCATCCGCTACAAGAGCCACCTGCGCACGCACGAGAAGGCGAGCATCGCCCAGGCCGCGGCCGACCTGGTGTCGCCCGGCATGGTGGTGGGTCTCTCCGGGGGCACCACGACGACTGCGATCGCGGCCGCCCTCGCCGCCAGGGAGGACCTGGCCGCCGACGGCGGCGTCACGGTCGTCACGAACGCGGTCAACATCGCGGCACAGCTCGCCACGCGGCCCGACATCAAGGTCGTGGTCACCGGCGGCGTCATCCACTCCCGCACGTACGAGCTCGTGGGGCCGTTCGTGGAACAGCTGCTGCGCGGGGTGCGGCTCGACATCGCGTTCCTGGGCGTGAACGGCATGGACGCCGCGGCGGGTGCCACCACGCAGGACGAGCGCGAGGCCGCCGTGAACCGCATGATGGCTGAGCGTGCCCGGCGCGCGGTCGTGGTGACCGACGGCAGCAAGCTCGGCGTCGAGGCGTTCTCCGCGGTGGGCGGGCCCGAGCTGTTCCACACCGTCATCACCGACCGCGGGGCCGAGCCCGCGCTGGTCGAGGCACTGCGCACCGCCGGGTACGTCGTGCTCCTCGCCTGAGTCCGCGCGGGCGCACCCCAAGGGCCCCGGCGTCCCCAGATCGCCGAGGCCCTGTGAGGTGTCGCGGCTGCATCCGCGGCTCCCCAGAGCAGTTGGTGTCCCTGTCGTGCGCGCTCCCCAGTGCGCTGTTTCCCCAGATCCGACGGCGCCTCCCTCGCGCCTCCTCCTTCGAGGCCCTTCGCCTGCGACACCTTCCGAAGAACAGGAGTCACCGCCTGCGGTTCTGATACACCGATTGGAGAAAAAGGTCAGAATCCGTCGCCGTGGCACTGGAACGGCGCGATCACGCCCGTCGTGACGGCCGCGGAGGCCAGGGCGTCCGCCGGTGCAGCGCCCTCGGTCAGCCCGGCGTGCACGGCCGCCAGCAGCTCGCACGCATCGTCGTCGGGCACCGCGACGGGGGCCGCGATCACGCACTCGGTGCCCGCGTGCAACCACACCCGCGTCATGCCCAGCGCCTCCTCCCCCCAGCGCACCGACGAGCGCCCCAGCTCACACGCCGACAGGATCACGGTGCGCGGCGCCCGCGGGATCAGGTCCACGTCGTAGCCGAACAGCGTGCCGTCGCTCAGCTCGAACCCGGAGAACAGGGGGTTGTCGACCGCGTGCCGTCCGTGCGCCGCGATGTGCAGCAGCTCCGCGTCGCCCGCGAGGGCCGTCACCGCACCCACCGTCGCCTCCGCACCCTCGTACACGCGCGTCGAGGCACGGTCCGTCCAGGCCGAGGCCGCACGCTGCACCTCCTCGCCCGCGCGGCGCACGCGAGGACCGGCGGCGAAGCCCACGACGGGCGACGCGGCGCGCGGTGCCCGGTCGGCTCCGAGCCACCGCGACACCGACGTGACGAGCGTGAACGGCAACCCGCGCATGCCGGGCAGCATGGCCCACGGCACGCCCCCGAGGATGCCGGGCACCGTGATCGCCACGCGCGACGCCCGCGGCACGGCCCGCCGCAGCGGTGCGAGCAGCCCCGCGTCGAGCAGCTCCAGCCGCGCGACGAGGGACCGCTGCGTAACCGCACCCATCGCACCGCCGCGGGTGAGAGCGGCCATGTCGAGGTCGGCCCGCAGCCCGTCGAGCGCCGCCCGCACCCGCGGCCAGTCCAGCTCCACGATGCGCGCCCGGCCCTCGGTCACCGCCACGGCGTGCAGCTCGGAGCCGGTGAAGACGTAGGAGAACACCGCGGTGTCGCGCGGGAGGAGTGCAGACGCCGCCGCCAGGCCGAGCCGCTCACGCGCGGCGCCGGAGCCGGTCGCCGTCCACTGCCTCTCGCGCACCCGGTCGCGCAGCATCCGCACCCGCGCGTCGGTCGTCCAGTCGGCACCCGCGAGCTCTGCCCGCAGCATCCGCAGCTCCGCCAGGTCCGCCGCCAGGTCCGCGTCGTGCGGGGGCCGCACCGGCGCGACCTGCTGGCTGAGGTGACGCGCCCGCTCCGACCACTCGAACAGGGTCTCCGGGTCGCCGAGGCGCGCCGCCGCCGTGAGCCCGGTGAACACGAGGTCGCTCGCGTGCATCGCGACCGAGGCCTGCAGGTCGAGCGCGCCGAACGACTGCTGCCACGACGACAGCAGGTCGAGGCCCTCGCCCGCGGCCCGCAGCGCCGCCCGGTCACGGCCTCGGTGCAGGGCCCTCGCTGCCCGCACCTCGTGGACGCGCAGCCGCAGGGGCGTGGGGGCGGACGCGGCGATGCGGGGCAGCCGCCCAGCTCCGTCGCGCCGTGCGGCCAGGCGCAGCGCCGTCGCCTCGGTGCGGAATCCGCTGCGGTCGAGGTCACGGGCGACACGCTCGAACTCCTCGGCCGGGATCGCCCGGTCGGGGTGGGCGCGCTGCCGTGCCTCCAGTCGCACGGCCTCGGCCCGCGCCGTCCACCCCGGTGTCGCGAGGGCGGTGAACCGTCGGGCGGCCAGACGTGCCGCGCGTTCGGCGGCCGCGGGATCATGGCGCAGCAGTGACCGCGCCAGGTGGAACTCCGCCTCGCCGCGCGCCTGCCGCATGCGCTGCGCCCCGAACTGCACGGCCACCCGCCCGAGCAGCACCTCCGCCTCGGTCGTCAGGCCCGCGTCGCGGAGCACCTCGGCCCGATCGAGGTCGGCGATCGCGGCGGCCAGGTCGCTCGCCTCCGCCAGGGCGGGGCGGGAGCGGGTCATGAGCGCGAGGGCGCCCACGAGGTCGCCGCCCAGCAGCGCCGCATAGCCCAGGTTGTGCGTGGCCTCGGCGACCGGGCCGCGGGCGTCATGCGCCTGATACACGGCGAGGGCGCGGCGGAGGTCGGCGACGCACGCGTCGAGCTCGTGGCGCTGCATGCGCACGACCGAGCGGTTCATCAGGCAGTTCGCGAGCTCGGTGCTCTCGGCCTCCGCGGCGGAGAGCGCGTCGATGGCGCGGGAGAGCTCGGCCTCGGCCTCGGGCAGTCGTCCGCGGTGCATGAGCAGGGTGCCGAGCTGGCCGCCGAGCAGCGCCACCGTCTCGGGCTGCAGTCCCGCGCGCGCGAGGGCCGCCCGGCACAGTTCCTCGGCGGCCGCGGGGTCACCGGTCTGCGTCAGCACGTAGGCGCGGGTGCCGTCGATCCGGGCGCGCAACTCGGGGTCGTCGGTGCGCGCGGCTGCGGCGTCGAGGGCACGGCGGGCCTGCGCGAACCGTCGCGTGTTCGCCGCGTCGACGCCGCGCCGATGCAGCTCGCTCGCGGACAGGGGCATCCGTCCAGGATGCCGTGCCGCGACCCCGGTGGGGAAGAGTACGGGTCAGCCGCGGTCGTGCGGGTCGGGGAGCTCGGCGAGCACGGCGGACACGGCCTTCGCCGCCGCGGCCGGGGTCGCGCCCGCCACCGGGACGGCCCCGAGCTCCGCCGCGATGCGACCGGCGAGGTACGGCGCTGCGAACGACGTGCCGCTCCAGACCGCGAAGCCGCCCCGGTAGTCGTCGGGGTCGAGGGTCTCACGCACCAGTCCGTCGACGTCGGCCCTGGTCGCCGCCTGGGCACCGCCGACGAACGCGGGCGACGTGCTGACGACCGCCGCGCCCGGGGCGTACACGTGCACCCAGGGCCCGACGTTGGAGAACAGCGCGACCGAGCGCGACGACGGGTTGAGGGCGCCGACGGCCACGTGCGGGGCGCCCTTGTCGGCGGGCAGCCCGTTGTCGGCTCCCGGCCACGGCCACAGCGACGCCGGGAAGGACGGCCGGTCGATCGCGTCGTTGCCGGCCGAGCACACGACCACGCAGCCGAGCTCGCGCGCCTTCGCCAGCAGCTCGTACAGCGTGCGGCTGAACAGCCCGTCGGTCGGGGTCTCGTGGTAGTAGCTGAGCGACAGGTTGAGCACGTCGATGGGGAAGCCCGTCTTCGGGTCCTCCCGGTGCCGGCGCAGCAGCTCCACCACCTGCGCCACGGTCTCCAGCAGGGTGCTCTCGTCGACCACTCCGAGCGCGCCGGCCACCCGGATCGACAGGATGTCGGCGTCGGGTGCGGTCTGCCGCACGATCCCGGAGATGAACGTGCCGTGCCCGGCCACCGCGTCGATCTCGCCGTCGAGCTGGCCGTACAGGTCGGGGTAGCGTTCGGGGTCGGCGTCGTCGGTGAGCCCGACCGGGACGCCGTCGAGCTCGATGTGCCGCGTGACGATGTCGGACGGCAGCCAGGCGTGCTCGCCGCAGCCCGTGTCGAGCACCGCGACGACCGGGCGTCGTCCGCGCTTCGGCGCCGCGGCGCGCACCGGGGCGGGCCCCAGCCACGAGACGGGCTGCCGTGCCCCGCGGCCCGGCTCCAGGTAGTCGTCGCTGCCGCCGGTGCCCGCACCGGCGCCGCGCACGGGGTTGGTGCGGGTGAACGGGTTGGTGCGGGTGAACGGGTTCGTGCGCGTGAAGGGGTTGAGGCCGACGGGGTCGATCGACAGCACGTGCTCGAGGCTCGTGCGCGGCATGGTCGACCGCGACAGGCGCCGTGCCCGCTGCAGCACCCGCCAGGCGTCCGGCGCCACGGGCGACTCGCCCCTGGCCGGCTCGTCGGGCGTGGTCAGGCGCGCGCGCAAGAACCCGGCGACGCCCGGTACCAGCTCGTCGCCGCCGACCTCGCGCTCCGCCGATTCGATCTCGAGCCGCCAGCCGAAGGTGTCGGCGGCGTCGCGCAGCGTGCGCACCTCGCGGTCGTATGCCTCCTGGTCACCGACGGTGCGCGTGATCAGCAGGCGTTCGGGCAGGTACGCGGTGGGGAAGGCGCGGATGCCGTCCACGGGTTCCGTGCTCGGGTCGAGAGCGGTGCCGCGGCGGATCGATCCCTCCGCGCGGTCCTGCCACGTCCATCCCTGGGGCTGCTCCATCGGTCATCCTCTCCGTGCGGGCTCCATCGCCCGCCGTCACAGCTCGAACTGCGGGGTCTCCAGCGTGCGTTCCTCGTCGCCGTCGAGCGTGGTCAGCCGCACGCGGCTGAGCCCGGGCGGGACGTCGTCGAACTGGAAGCGCCCGGTCTCCGCGGGCGTCGTGGTGCGCGTGCGGTCGCCCTGGGCCAGCACGATCCGCGCGGCGGTGGTGTCGACCCAGCCGTCGACGCGGCGCCGTCCGGACGCGGTGGTGGTCACGTGCAGCAGGATGCTCGTGGTGCCGTCGCTGAACTGCAGCGTGAGCGCGTCGGCGTCTCCCCGCACGGCGCCGAGCTGCCCCTCCACGAGGGTCAGCAGCGCGTACTCGCGGTTGAGCCCGTCGGCGGCGACCGCGGCGACCATGCGGTCGATCAGTCCGGCCGGCACTGGGTCGACCTCGTCCCACACGGTGCGCAGGCGCGCGAACAGGCGGGCGTCGTCGTGATCGCTCATGAGCGTCCCCCTCCGGTGTGCGGCGCCGGGGCGTCGAGCAGGTCGCGCAGCTTGGCGAGGCACCGGCTGCGGGTCGGCCCGATGCTGCCGACGGGCATGCCGAGGTCGGTCGCGAGGCGGGCGTAGTCGGGGCGGTCGTCGAAGGCGATCACGCGGAGCAGGCGCTGGCACCGCTCGGTCAGGCGGCGCACGGCGAGCCAGAGTCGGCGGTTCTCGTCGCCGAGCGTCGCGTGGTCCTCGGCCGAGGCCTGTTCGGGCAGGAGGGTGTCGAGGTCGTCGGCCTCGGTCGTGTCGATGCGGCCGTTGGCCTTCGCGGCCTTCCACGCCTCGCGGCGGGCGGTCGTGGTGAGCCAGGCCGACACGGCGCGTGGGTCGGCGATCGAGCCGTGACCGCGGACGAGCCGCAGCCACGTGGTCTGTACCACGTCTTCCGCGAGGGTGCGTTCGAGCCCGTAGGCGCGGACGACGTGCCAGAGCACGGGCGACAGCAGTCGCACGAGCCCATCCATCGCGCGGCCGTCGCCTTCGCGCCATGCGCCGAACAGGTCAGCGGCACGTTCCCACCGTGCCCGGCCGTCGTCGGATGCAGGATCGAGGGGGGCGGCGCCGGAGGCACCGTCGATCATGAAGCCCATTGTGATCACACCTACCAGGAGCACGGCAAGAGCCCGGTGATACATGAGGGCGGGCTTTCCACAGCCGGATCGTGGATGGTATCGTTATTGATACCATCCACGATCATGGGCTCTATGGAAGACGTCGTTGCACGCATGCGGGCGCAACCGCAAGGCGTGCGATTCGCCGACCCTTGTGAGGGTTTGCGATCATCACTTCGGAGAGCCGCGGCAGCGCGGCACCTCCCATCGCGTGTATCGAATGCCTTGGGCAGGAGACCCGCGGGTGAACATCCAGAGCGATCACGGAGCGGCGAAGGCCTACCAGGCCCGGCAGGTCTTGGCGGCGATCGACAGACTGAAGGGAGCGGGACATGCCGACGGTGAAGCCTGACCACTACGCATACCGCGTTCGATGGTCCCCGGAGGACGCCGCGTATGTCGGCACGGTTGCCGAGTTGCCTTCGCTGTCCTGGGTGTCTGAGGACCAGGGCGACGCGTTCCGGGGTATCCGACAGCTCGTCGCCGATGTGCTCGACGACATGACGGCGAACGGGGAGGAGCCGCCCGTGGCCATCTCCGACCGCTCCTACTCCGGCAAGTTCCTGGTTCGGCTCACACCGGAGGCGCACCGCCGGCTGGCGATCGACGCGGCGGAGCAGCACGTGTCGCTCAACCGCTTGGCCGTCAGTCGACTGATCGGCGCCTGACTCCCGCCCACCCTCGCGCTACTCGGCCGCGAAGGTGGCCGCGTGCTCGGCCCACCGCGCCTCGACCGGGAGGGCACGCAGCGCGCGATTGCCGAGCGCGAGCGCGGCCGCGACCAGGCACAGGCCGGCGCAGACGAGGATCGTGCCCTCGCGGCCGAGCCAGGAGAGCCCGAACCCGGCGATCAGCGGGGCCAGGGGCATCGCTCCCATCGCGAGCACCCCGATGGCACTGTTCGCGCGGCCGAGCAGCCGCGAGGGTGTCGCGACCATGAAGTAGCCGAGGAGGGCGGCGTTCAGCGCGGGGAGCAGCAGGACCGACGCGCCGAGCACCACCGCGATCGCCCAGGGCTCGCGCACCGTGGTCAGGGCGACGGCGCCGAGCGCGACGACGGCGAGGCCGCCCACCGTGAGGATGCCCGCGGGGACGCGCGGCACGAGCAGCGGCGCCAGCACGGCCCCGACCAGCATGACCGCGCCGATCACCGCGCTCAGGGTGCCGATCAGCAGCTCGGAGTGTCCCGCCTGCTGCAGCGCGTAGACGACGGTCGTGATGGCCGCGTTGAACCCGAGGTTCACGATGGTGAGGATGATCATCACGCCACCGAGGTCGCGGCGGGAGAGCAGCCACGTGAAGCCTTCCCGCAGCTCGCGCCCCGCGTGGGGACGGGGGGCCGGCTCGTCCGCCGGCGCGGCGTCGTCCTCGGCTCCGGTGTCGGCGATCCCCGCCCGTCGCGTCTGGCGCCGCAGCATCCAGGCGGTCACCGCGGCGACGGCGTGGCACAGCGTCATGACCGCACCGACCACCCAGCCGCCGAGGCCGAGGAGCAGTCCGCCCAGCGGGCCGCCGGCGAGCTGGAGCGCCGCGTCCCTGCCCTGGTTCGCGGCCTGGGCGCGGCCCATCGCCTCGTCGGGCACGATCTCCTTGAGCGCGCTCTCGCCGGCCACGTCGAACAGGCCGCTGCGGGCGGCGAGCAGCACGTCGATCACGAGCAGTGACGTGAAGGTGAGGGCGTCGCCGATCGCGAGCAGAGTGAAGGCGCCCGCGAGGACGATGCCCAGCAGGGAGCCGAGCAGCATGAGGACGATGCGCCGGTGGCGGTCGGCGAGCACGCCCCCGGCGAGCGTGAGCAGCACGCGGGCGACGAGTCCGGCGGCGCCGATGATGCCCGCCTGCGCGGGGTCGTTCGTGATGAGGAGTGCCAGGAGCGGGACGGCGAAGCCGAACAGGGAGGCGGCGAGCCCCTTGCTGGTGTCGCTCACGAGCCAGGTGAGGTAGCGGGTGTTGCGCCACAGGCGGTGGGGGGTGGTGGCGGTGGTCATGGCTCGACCATAGATGCGCAACATAAATTGCGCAACTAGAGGTGCGCAATTGTCCGCCGGTAGGATCGGGGCATGGCCGACGACGCGGGGACGAGCGCGGGCGACGACGCCGTCTTCATGACCTCGGCGATGCTGAAGGCCTACTCGCATCCGCTGCGCCGCCGGATCCTGCGCCTCATCGCGCGCCGCGAGCACCTGCGGGCCGCCGACATCGCCGCCGAGCTCGGCGTTCCCGCGAACAGCGCGAGCTTCCACCTCCGGGTGCTCGCCGACGCCGGACTCATCGAGGAGGCCCCCGACCGCGCGCGCGACCGCCGCGACCGGGTCTGGACCGGACGCAAGCGCGCCCTCAACCTCGGCGACCCGCAGAACCCGGTGGCCGATGAGGCGCTCGGCGGCGCGGTGGTCGCCGCCCTGGCGGAGGAGCACGGCGAGCTGGTGCGCCGCGTACTCGCCTGGAGCCCCGAGTACGTCGCCGGCCGCACGACCGAGGTACACGCGTCGTTCGTGCAGCGCACGATCCGCCTGACCGAGGCCGAGTTCGAAGACGTGATGCGCCAGGTCAACGACGTGCTGTCGGCGGCCGACGATGCGCACGACGCCACAGACCCCGACGGTCGCTACTGGCAGCTCGACATCGTCGTCGCCGACGACACCATCTGACTCACCCGTCGCCCTGACTCACCCGTCGCCCTGACTCACCCGTCGCCCTGACTCACCCGTCGCCCTGACTCACCCGTCGCCCTGGCTCACGCATCGCCCTCGCTCACGCGTCGCCGTCCGGGCGCTCGCCGCTGAGGATCAGGATCCTCCGCAGGTGCATCGCCGTCAGCACGCCGGGACCCATCGTGCTGCGCGCGTCGAACGTGCGGTCGTCCACACGCTCCAGCAGCAGGCGGATCGCCCGCGCGGCCTCACCCCGCCGGCGGTGCGCCTCGCTGGATCCGGGATCGGGTTCGGCGATCACGTCGGCCACCGCGTGACAGGCCGCCGACAGGGGCTCGGGCAGCGCGGGGTCGAGCGGGATGGCGGCGGGCCGGTCCCAGATGGTGTCGGCGGTCGCATCGGCGATGTCGCGGATCAGGTGGGCGATGCGGTCGAGCGTCGAGAGGTCCTCGTGGATGTGCGCTGTCCCCACGTGCCGGCGTCGCGCGCGTGGGTTGTACCGCACGCTCTCGTCGGCCTCGGTCAGCGCCGCCCGCAGATCGGCGGTGGTCTCGGCGAGGGACGCCGCGTCCTCCGCCCACTGCGCGGTCTCCGGCGGCCACGACTCCGACACCGCGTATCCGATGTCGTGCAGGTGCTCGCCCAGCTGCGTGCGGAAGGACTCCACTCTCGACGCAGCCGCCGCGGCGAGCGGTGCGGGCGCGATCAGCACGTTCACCAGGAGCCCGATCACCACGCCGACGGCCATCTGCGCCAGGTACCCCACCGAGTAGTCGTCGGCGTTCTGTCCCCCGATGATCAGCACGAACAGCGCGGCCATCGGCACGTACTCGCGTCCGGCGCCGAACCATCCCGTGCCCGACAGCAGCACGCCCAGACCCACCACGAGCGGGATGGTCCACCACGTCGGACCGACGGTGAGCACGATCAGGGCGGCCAGGCCGATGCCCGCGGCGAGCCCGAACAGCGTCTGCAGGCTCGATCGCATCGAGCCCATCAGCGTCGGGTACATGCTCACCAGAGCACCGAGCGGCGCGTAGTACGGATACTCGTCGGTGACGCCCGGCATGTGCGGCGCGACGGCCCACGCGAGCCCGACCGCGAGCGCCGTCTTCGCCACGAGCAGCAGCCGCGGCGGTCGCACGGCATCGCGCAGGGTGCGCGAGAGGTACGACCGGCGTTCGCGCAGGCGCAGGCGCGGGTGGTCGCGGAGGCGGCGTTCCTCGGGCGTCACGGCATCCTCTCTCTTCGGGCGGGCGGGTTCTGCTCCTGGACGTTACGCGCGAACGGACGGCGGAGGAGTGGGGTTGCCTCCGCTGCGGTCTGCGGGTAGTGCCCGGACGCACGGATGCCGCGGCCCGCACCGAGTGCGCGGCCGCGGCATCCCTCGTGCCGGGTGATCCGATCAGGGGATGGTCCGCCGGAAGGCGAGGAACGAGACGACGGTCAGGACGGCGGTGATCACCAGGCCCCACACGGCCAGGCCGAGGGCGCCGAGGTCCATGATCGTCGCGCCGACGTGGTTCCACAGGTCGAGCCGTGTCGCGAGGAACACCAGCCCCACCAGGATGAGCCCCAGGCCGATGCTCACGATCAGCAGCACCAGCTGACCCCAGCTCTTGTAGATCGTCGCGCCGGTGAAGCCGACCACGAAGAAGAACAGGGCGAGCGTGAAGAACACCACGAAGGCGCCCAGGGGTCCCGCGTCCCACAGCCACGGCAGGTAGAACAGGTAGCCGTTGACCCCCCAGCCGTCGGTGAGCATCTCGATGCCGCCGCCGATCAGGAAGAGCACGCCCATGATCGCGCTGCCGAGGATGGCCGTCAGCATCGTGCCGAAGAAGAACTCCCGGCGCGTGATGCTCATCGCCTGCGAGAACGGGAACGTGAGGGTCATCGCCGACATGCCCACCGCGAAGAAGTACCAGAGCGGCGCCTGGCCGCCCCCGCCGTACTTGGGGGTGTCGACGGGGATCATCGCGTAGATCAGGATCGAGATGATCGTGGCCGCGCCGAGGATCATGAGCGGGTACCAGATGAAGGTGCCCTTGTTGATCAGCTGCAGGCGGATGACGTTGAACGTGCGCATCAGCGGACCTCCTCCTTCACCGCACCGGCTCTGTCGGCGGCGGCGTCGTTCTTCTGGGTGAGCCGGACGACGAGCTGCTGCAGCGACACCGGCGTGAGGTCGAGGCCCGCGGCGACGACCGCGGAGCGCTCCTCGGGCGAGAGCCGGCCCATGACGGTGACCGAGGCCACGCGGCCGAGCTCGTCGCGGTGCAGGATCTCGCGGCCCTCCGCCCAGGCGTCGACCTTCGCGGCCTCGCCCACCACGGTCACCGCGCGGTCGCGCACGGCATCGGTGTCCTCGTTCAGCAGGATCCGTCCGTTGTCGATCACGATGACCTTCTCGATGAGGTTCGACACCTCGTCGATCAGGTGCGAGGACAGGATGATGGTGCGCGGGTGCTCCGAGTAGTCCTCCACCAGGCGGTCGTAGAAGATCTGCCGGGCGACCGCGTCGAGCCCGAGGTACGGCTCGTCGAAGAAGGTGATCTCGGCGCGCGAGGCGAGTCCGATGATCACGCCGACCGCCGAGAGCTGTCCACGCGACAGCTTCTTGATGGTCTGCTTCATCGGCAGCTGGAACTCCGCGATCAGCTCGTCGGCGAACGCCTGGTCCCAGTTCGGGAAGAACAGGCTCGCGGCCTTGAACGCGTGCTTCGGGTAGGCGTCGTCCGGGTACTTCTGGCTCTCGCGCACGAAGCAGATGCGGCCGAGCACGTGTGCGTTCTCGTACGGGTGCTCGCCGAACACCTTCACGGTGCCGGATGATTCGAAGTTCTGGGCCGTGAGGATCGACATGAGGGTCGTCTTCCCGGCACCGTTGCGGCCGAGGAGCCCGTAGATCGAGCCCCCTTCGAGGGCGAGCGAGACGTTGTCGAGCGCCCTCTTCTCCTTGTAGCGCTTGGTGAGGTTCTGCACCTCGATGACGGCGGTCATGCGGGGTTCTTCCCTTCTGGGGTGGGGGTGTGTGCGGCGCGCTGCCGGAGCAGGTCCGCGAGGTCTTCCGCGCCGAGGCCCAGCGTGCGGGCCTCCGCGAGGAGCGGGTCGATGTAGCGGTCGGCGAAGGCCGCGCGGCGCTCGCCGAGGAGCAGGTCCCTGGCGCCTTCCGAGACGAACATGCCGATGCCTCGGCGCTTGTGGAGCACTCCCTTGTCGGTGAGCATCGCGACTCCCTTCGCCGCCGTGGCGGGGTTGATGCGGTAGAACGCGGCGAGCTCGTTCGTGGAAGGGGCCTGCGCCTCCTCGGCGAGTGAGTCGTCGAGGATCGAGTCCTCGATCTGCTCGGCGATCTGGAGGAAGAGCGGCTTGCCTTCTTCGATCACAAGTCCTCCGCTGGGTTGGTGGGTTACTTACTCGACTAAGTAACCATGTAACCCACGCGCGTGTCAACCCTCGGGATCGCGACGATCAGCTCCGGTCGTGCCGCGACTCGTGCCACTCCTCCACGATCTGCCCCATGCGCGCGGACAGGAACCGGAAGAACGCGGCCAGCTCGACCGCCCGCGCCTGCGCGTCGGGATCGTCGCCGTGTGCGCCCGCGATGTCGTCGATGTACTCCGCGAGCCGCGCGTACACGGGAAGGTTGCCCACGATCGAGCGGTAGAAGGGATCGTGCATGAACGCGTACCGGTCACGGCGCTCACCCGGCCGCGGGCGCCGCTGGATGAAGTGCAGCTGCTGCAGGTAGCGCACCGCCCCCGACACCGCCGCGGGGGAGACGCCGAGCCGCTCGGCCAGCTCCGCCGCGGTGTACCCGCCCTCGGGCGCCGCGACCAGGGCCATCATCACGCGCGCCGGCATCCGCGGCATCCCCGCCGCCGTGAGCATCGCCGCCGCCTGCTCCGCCGGTTCCACGCCCCGGTGCTCGCGCTGCGGCTCGGCATCGCCCGCCGTCGCGTCCGACCCGTCGTCGGCGTTCGCGGCCTCCCCGCCCGGTGCCCGCGTCATCGCACTACCCGCCCGTCGCGAGCTCGCGCCGACGCATGAGGGCCAGGGCGCCCGCCGTGGCCCCGGCGACCACGAGCACGAGCCACCACAGCCCGCGCACGTCGACGCCGTCGCCGTCGACCACCGGGGTCACCGCGAACGGGGAGAGGTTCGCGGTCCAGTCCGGCAGCCCGAACAGCGGGCCGAACATGCCGAGCAGCGCCGCGAGCAGGACCAGGATCCACGCCACGGGGATGGTCGCGCGCGGCAGCACCACGAACACGAGGGCCGTGAGCGCCACGAACACCACCGCCGCGACCGCCTGTCCCGCGCCCGCCACGGCCACGATGCGATACAGCTCGGTGTCGCCGTCGCGCGACCACACGCCGAGCCAGCCACCCAGCACGGCGGCGGCGACCACGATGAGCACCGCGCCCACGCCGACGATCACGTGGTCGGCCAGCCAGCGCACCCGTCCGGTGGGGGTCGAGAGCACGAGCTCGACCGTGCCCCGCGCCTCCTCCTGCCGCGCGCGCACCACGGTCTGCACCGCGCAGCAGGCCGCGAGGATGCCCAGCAGCGTGAAGAACACGGTCACCACGACCTCGTCGAGCCCGCCGGTCGCGCCGCCGATCTTCTCCAGGATGTCGGTCACGGCGGGATTCTCGCCCGCGATCTGGTCGACCACGCCGCCCAGGGTCGTGGCGAGCAGCCCGGTGAGCAGTCCGCCGACCGCCCACCCCACGACCGCGCCCGAGGTGAGTCGCCACACCAGCGCGTGCGGCGACGAGAGGGCGGGCCGCGCCGCGGAACGGCCGGGGCGTTCGGCCACGAAGCCCGCGTCCACATCGCGCAGGCCCTGCAGTGCCAGGGCCCCGGCGGCCAGGACGAGGCCGAGCGCCAGTCCCAGGACCGCGGGCCAAGCCGCATCGACGTCGTACGGACGCGTCTGCTCCGCCCAGCCGAACGGCGACAGCCACGCAGGCCAGGCGCTCGCGATCGCGGTCAGCTCGTCGTTCGGGGTCCCGGCGGCGTTGCCGATGCCCCGGAGCAGGAAGGCGGCCACGAGCACCCACACCGCCGCGGAGTTCGCGCCGCGCGACGTGCGCAGCAGCTGCGCCGCGAGCAGGGCGATCCCGAGGAAGGCGACGCCGCAGGAGGCGGCCGCGGCGCCGGAGAGCAGCGAACCGGCGACGGGCAGCCCGGTCGCGAGCAGGGCCACCGCGGTCAGCGCGCCCAGCACGACGTTGGCGAGGAGGCCGTGCACGATCGTCGCGACGGTGGGAAGGTGCCGTCCGGCGGGCGTCGCCCACACGAGCTCGGCGCGCCCCGACTCCTCGTCACCCCGGGTGTGCCGCACCGCGAGGAACGTGCTCATGAGGGCCGCCAGCATCGCCAGCCACGGCAGGATCTCGAAGGCGAGGAACGCGCCCTCCGAGGTGCCGGACGGCAGGCCGCGGAACATCAGGATCACCGGGTTCGCGAGCGCCGCGGCCAGGATGTTCTGCCGGTCGGCCAGGGTCGAGTACGACTGCGTGACGCCCGCATACCCCGCGAACGCCATCAGCGCCGTCCCGAGGATCCACAGCGGCACCTGCACCCGGTCGCGGCGGATGCGCTGGCGCAGCAGCACCCCGAAGCGGTCCATCACGCACGACCCTTCGCGTGGCGGGAGCGCCGGGTGGACGGCGCCGCGTCGGACCCGCCGTCCTCGGCCGCCTCGAGCGTCGCGAGGTCGTCGCCGTAGTGCCGCAGGAACAGCTCCTCGAGCGAGGGCGGAGCCACGCGGAGGTCGGAGATCCCGAGCGTGGCGAGGGCGGGCAGCACCGCGGCGGTGCGGTCGCTGTCGACGGTGAGACGGAAGCGGTCGTCGTGCGCCGTGGCGTCGTGCACCTCGGGGATCGCGGCGACGCGGTCGAGCGGGACACCCGGGGCCGTGAACGACACGTCGCTGCGGGTGAGGTGCCGCAGGTCGGCGAGCGTGCCGGTCTCGACGATGCGCCCGGCGCGGATGATCGACACGCGGTCGCACAGCTGCTCGACCTCGCTCATGATGTGGCTCGACAGCAGCACGGTCGCGCCGTTCTCGTGGGCCCGCGCGACCTCGCGCTGGAAGATCACCGCCATGAGCGGGTCGAGCCCGCTGGTCGGCTCGTCGAGGATGAGCAGGTCGGCCGGCACGGCGAAGGCCGCGATCAGCGCCACCTTCTGGCGGTTGCCCTTCGAGTACGCGCGGCCCTTCTTCCGCGGGTCGAACTGGAAGGCCTCCAGCAGCCGGGCCTTCTCGCGCCGGTAGGCGGCGTCGTGCGTGCGGGCTCCGCGCAGCCGGGCGAGCAGGTCGATGGCCTCGCCCCCGGAGAGGTTGGGCCACAGGCTCACGTCGCCCGGCACGGAGGCGATGCGCCGATGCAGCTCGACGGCCCGACGCCACGGGTCCTCGCCGAACACGGTCACCGCGCCCCCGGTGCGGCGGGCGAGGCCCAGGAGGATGCGGATCGTGGTGGACTTGCCGGCGCCGTTCGGCCCGAGGAATCCGTGCACCTGACCGGACTCGACGCTCAGGTCGAGACCGTCGAGGGCGTGCACGTGCCCGTAGAGCTTGGTGAGGCTCTGGGTGGCGATCACGGTGCTCATGCGCGGGAGCGTACGCCCGCTTCACGAACTTGTGAATCCGGTGAAGCGGACGCATGCGGAATCCTTACGGCGCCCGCGTACAGTGGGCTGGTGCCGGAGTTCCCCTACGCCCGCCTGCGCCGCTGGCCCGACGTCGAGGCCGAGAACCTCCAGGCGCACGACGCCACCGACCTGCTGCTCGCGTCACGGGCGCTCGACAGCGGGATCACCGGTGCCGAGACCGCCGTGATCGGGGACGAGTACGGCGCGATCACCCTGCCGCTCGTGGCGTCCGGGCTCCGGGGGATCCGGGCGCACCAGGACCTCGCGACCGGGCGCCGCGCCCTCGCCCGCAACGCGGAGGAGCTGGGACTCGACGGATTCACGACGCACGAGCTCGACGAGACGCTGCTGCGCGGGGCACGGCTCGTGCTGCTGCAGCTACCCAAGGCCCTCGCGGAACTGGAGCAGATCGCGGATGCGGTCGCCCGCTGGGCCGCGCCCGACGCGGTGCTCGTGGCCGGGGGTCGCGTCAAGCACATGACCCTGGCGCAGAACGAGGTGCTGCGGCGGAGCTTCGGGGACGTGCAGCCGCAGCGGGCCGAGCGCAAGTCGCGGCTGCTCGTGGCGTCGCAGCCGCTGGCCGTCCCCGCGCAGCCGCCCTTCCCCGTGCGGGCCGCGCACGACGGCCTCGCCCTGGTCGCGCACGGCGGCGCGTTCGCCGGACCCCGCCTCGACATCGGCACGCGCGTGCTGCTCGAGGCGCTCGCGCTCGACGGTTCACAACGCCGGAGAACCGCTCGCCCCGGGGCTGCATCCCCGCCGGAACTGCCGGAGAACGAGGGTTTCTCCGGAGCCGTGAACGCCCAGGATCCGCGCCGTGTGCTCGACCTCGGCTGCGGCACGGGCGCGCTCGCGGTGTCCTGGGCCCTCGCGCACCCCGGGGACGCGGTGACCGCGACCGATCGCTCGGCCGCAGCCGTGGCCTCGACCCGGGCGACCGTGGCCGCGAACGGCGTCACCGACCGCGTCACCGTGACCCACGACGACGCCGGATCCGACCTGTCCGACGGGGCGTTCGACGTGGTGCTGCTGAACCCGCCGTTCCACCTCGGCAGCAGCGTGCACACGGGGGCCGCGACGCGGCTGTTCGAGGCCGCCGCGCGACTGCTCCGGCCGGGCGGCGAGCTGTTCACGGTGTACAACTCCGGCCTCGCGTACCGCCCCGAGCTGACGCGACTGATCGGGCGGACGGAGCAGCTCCGACGCACCCCGAAGTTCACCGTGACGCGCAGTGTGCGACGCCCGTGAACCCCCGTCGCCGAGATTGCTAGACGCTCGTACTATCCCCCGGTCAGCACCGGAAACCCGGGCACGTTCCCGGCCCAGGATTTGTCCCTGACCGGCCATTTCGTTACGTTGGTCTGTGGGCCTGACGGCCCGAAGACCAGTCCGCGACCACGTCCTTCTTTCGATGAGCTGTGCTGCGAAGAGGCGTGGGCGTACGGTCGGTCCTCTCTGCGGCGGATCCGAAATCCACCGCCCGCGCCGCCACAGCGATGATGTCGAACGGCCTCGTGAGGATCACCCGGACGTGACCGAAGCAGGCTCAGCCACCCGAGGCCGAGCCGCAGGGGAAACGTGTCCGACATCGCACTCGAAGCGCGCCATCTGTACAAGGTGTTCGGGAGGAATCCGAACGCCGCCGTCCGCCGACTGAAGGCGGGTGAGAGCCGCGCGGCCGTCGCCGACGCGGGCACCGCCGCCGTCATCGACGCCAGCTTCACCGTGAACCGCGGTGAGATCTTCGTCATCATGGGCCTGTCCGGATCGGGCAAGTCCACCATCATCCGCATGCTCAACGGCCTGCACGACATCACCGACGGCACCGTCACGGTCGGCGGCGACACCATCACGGGCATCCCCGCGGGTCGTCTGCGTGAGATCCGCCGCGACCGCATCTCGATGGTCTTCCAGCACTTCGCCCTGCTGCCGCACCGCACGGTGGCCGCGAACGTGGCCTACCCGCTCGAGCTCAAGGGCGTCGCGGCGGCCGAGCGGCAGGCGAAGGCCGAGGAGATCCTCGCGCTCGTGGGCCTCGAGGGCCAGGGCGACAAGCTGCCGTCCGAGCTCTCCGGCGGCATGCAGCAGCGCGTCGGCATCGCCCGCGCGCTCGCCGCCGACAGCGACATCCTGCTGATGGACGAGGCGTTCAGCGCGCTCGACCCGCTGATCCGCCGCGAGATGCAGGAGCAGCTGCTGGAGCTCCAGCAGAAGCTGCACAAGACCATCGTCTTCATCACGCACGACCTCAACGAGGCCATGTTCCTCGGCGACCGGATCGCCGTGATGCGCGACGGGCGCATCGTGCAGATCGGCACGCCGGAGGACATCCTGATGGATCCCGCGAACGACTACGTCGAGCAGTTCGTGCAGGACGTGGACCGTGCCCGCGTGCTCACCGCCGCGAACGTCATGGAGCGCCCGCGCCCCGTGGTCGCCGAGACCGCCGGCCCGCGCACGGCCCTGCGCCAGATGCGCGACGCCTACATGTCGGCCACCTACGTGGTCGGCAAGGACCGCCAGCTGCTCGGTGTGGTCACCGACCGCGATGCGGTGAAGCTCGTGCGGCAGGGGGTGACGCGACTCGACTCCGTGATCAAGCCCGTGCTGCAGAGCGTGCGCGAGGACGACGTGCTCATGAACCTGTTCGTGCCCGCGGTGGAGTCGCCGCTGCCCCTGGCCGTGACCGACGCCGACGGGCGACTGGCGGGCGTGATCCCCCGCGTGACCCTGCTCGCCGCCCTCGGCCCCGGCCCCGGCTCGACCGAAGAGATCCTGCTGCCGATGACGCCCATGCCGCAGGCCGAGATCGACGCGGTGCTCGACGACGGGTGGACGGCCGAGCCGCTGCCCACGACACCGGAGACGGAGGAGGTGCGCTGATGGACGGATTCCGCATCCCCCTGGGCGACTGGGTCGCCGCCGGTGTCGACTGGATCACCGCGAACCTCGACGGTCTGCTCGACGTGGTGTCGTTCGTGGTGAGCTTCCTCGTGGACGGCCTCACCCGGCTGCTGCTCACCCCGCACTTCGCCGTGATCATCGTGATCGCCGCCCTGCTCGCCTGGGTCGTGCGGTCGTGGAAGCTCGCGATCGGCACGGCTGTGTCGTTCCTGCTGATCGTGGCGATGGACCTGTGGGTGCCCGCGATGCAGACCCTCGCCCTGGTGCTCGTCGCGGCGATCGTGGCCGTGCTGATCGCGGTGCCGCTGGGCATCTGGTCGGCGCGCAACGCCACGGTCCGGGCGGCCCTGAAGCCGGTGCTCGACTTCATGCAGACCATGCCCGCGTTCGTGTACCTGATCCCCGCGATCGTGTTCTTCGGCATCGGCGTGGTGCCGGGACTCGTGGCGACCGTGATCTTCGCGCTGCCTCCCGGCGTGCGCCTGACCGAGCTGGGCATCCGCGGCGTCGACTCCGAGACCGTGGAGGCCGGGCATGCGTTCGGCGCCACCCCCGGCCAGATCCTCCGCGGCATCCAGCTGCCCCTGGCGATGCCGACCATCATGGCCGGCGTCAACCAGGTGATCATGCTCGCGCTGTCGATGGCCGTGATCGCCGGTATGGCGGGAGCGGACGGCCTCGGGAAGATGGTGGTCGAGGCGATCTCGACGATCAACATCCCGAAGGGCGTCGAGGCCGGTCTGGGCGTCGTGCTGATCGCGGTCTTCCTCGACCGGGTCACCGCCGCGCTGGGGGCCCCGGGCGAGAACCGCTCGTCGCTGTGGGGCCTGTGGAAGCGCCGCCGGTCGGGCGCGGGTTCGGGCGCTGCGCGCGCCGCCGCCGCGACCTCCACCGCCGCGACCCCCGCGTCGTCCGACGCTGTCGAGCCCGAGCTCACTCGCGCCTGACCCCACCCCACCGCGACGTCCCGCCCCGCCCCCGCCCACGCGCCCCCCGCCTCCGCCCACGCGCGGGTGCGGGGTCGGAAAGGGGCCTGCGGAGGCGGGTTCCGGCCCGTTTTCCGTCCCGCACGCCGCCCACCCACGGGTGCGGGATCGGAAAGGGGCGTCGGGGCGGAGGCGCTCCGTCCCGCTGTCCCGCGGCTCGTCCGCACTCCTGAAATCACATACGGAACGCAAGAGAGAGAAGCACATGAAGAAGAAGATCCTGACCCTCACCGCCCTGGGCGCCGCAGCAGCGCTCACCCTCGCCGGATGCAGCGGCGACGGAGCCGGTGGCACCAGCGCGGGCGGCGGCGACGCCGACGACAAGGGCACCATCACCCTCGGCTTCCTGCCCTCCTGGACCGACGGCCTCAGCACCGCGTACCTCCTGCAGGACCAGCTGGAGAAGATCGGTTACACGGTCGAGATGAAGACGCTCACCGAGGCGGGTCCCCTCTACACGGGTCTCGCGCAGGGCGATGTCGACATGTACCCGTCGGCCTGGCCCGAGCTCACGCACGCCGAGTACATGAAGAAGTACGGCGACGACATCGAAGACCTCGGCGCGTACTACGACAACGCCAAGCTCACCCTGGCGGTGCCGGAGTACTCCGATCTCACCTCGATCGAAGACCTGGCGGGCAAGGGGGCGGACTTCGACGGCAAGATCTACGGCATCGAGCCGGGCGCCGGCCTCACCGCGCAGACGCAGAAGATGATGCCCGAGTACGGGCTCGACGGCGAGTACGAGCTGGTGACGTCATCGACCGCGGCGATGCTGACCGAGCTGAAGACCGCGACCGACAAGCAGGAGGACATCGTCGTCACGCTGTGGCGTCCGTTCTGGGCCAACGACGCCTTCCCCGTGAAGGACCTCGAAGACCCGAAGGGCGCGATGGGCGAGGCCGAGGGCCTGCACTTCCTCGGCACCAAGGGCTTCGCCGAGGAGTTCCCGGAGGCGGCCGAGCTGATCGAGAAGATCAAGCTCGACGACGAGCAGTACGGTGCGCTCGAAGACCTCGTGGTCAACGAGTACGGCGAGGGCAAGGAAGCCGACGCGGTCGACGCGTGGCTGGAGAAGTACGGCGACCAGTTCGACTGGACCGTCAGCTGAGCTGACCCGTCTCTGCACGAAGGGAGGGCTCCCGTCCGGGGGCCCTCCCTTCGACGTCTCCCCCCGGCCGGGGCTTGCCTTCGCGATTGCGCTGGCGGGTCGGCGTGCGCTTCACTGAACCCGAACCCCACCCGGCACGCGACACCCGAGGACGAGATGGCCACCGAGAGCACCACACCCCTCCGCGTCCGGCCGCGGATCTGGATCGGCCTCGTCATCTACCTGGCGTACGTCGCTGTCGTCTTCACCGTGCAGCAGGCGACCGGCATTCCCTACACGTCCCTCGGCGACAGCGGACGCGACCTCTTCCTGGGCGCCGGCCTGTCCCTCATCGTCGGAGCGGTGCTCCTGGCGATCACGACGAGCCTGCTCGGGTGGTGGCGTCCCGCCCTGTTCGAGCGGACGCGCGCCGCGCATCGCTGGCCGATCATCGCCCCGGTGCTGATGGCGGTGGCCCTGGGCGTGAACCTCGCCTCCACCGACTGGGCCTCCTACGACGGCGCCTTCTTCGCCGCGTCGATCGTCCTGCTGCTGGTCGGCTTCACCGAGGAGCTGACCACGCGCGGACTGCTGCTCGTCGGGCTGCGCAGCCGCCTGTCCGAGGTGTGGGTGTGGCTGCTGACCTCCGCGCTGTTCGGACTCATGCACCTCATCAACGCGCTCAGCGGGCAGCCCCTCGCCCCCACGCTGCAGCAGGTGTTCCTCGCCTTCGGCGCCGGCACCATCTTCTACGTCCTGCGCCGCGTGACCGGCAGCCTGATCTGGGCCATGGTGCTGCACGGGTTCTGGGACTTCTCGACGTTCGCGGTCGGGCACGGCGCCGCAGGAACGCTGGCCGGGCTGGGCCCTGTGCTGGAGATCGTCGCGGTGGTGGTGGCGCTGGTGGGCGTCGCGTTCGTGATCCGCGGCGCCGACGAGCGCACCGCGACACCGTAGAGCACTCGTCCGCCGCGGGTGGCACCCCCCTTACGCTCCGCGGGAGAGGGTGCGACCATGACCGTTCGCGGACCCGACCGGGCCCCGGCAACGGGAGAGGGAACCATGTGCACGGGACTGACGGCACGAACGAGAAGGGCCTGAGCATGGCCGGACTCAACTTCCCCGACAACGCCTTCTACCCCGCGGAGGGATCGGGCGGCACGGAGATCACCCCGTTCGAGTTCATCCCCTGGGTGCTCGGGCAGTTCGAGACCGTCGCCCAGGTGAAGGACGCGCTGCGATCCGTGAGCCTCGTCGACATCTCCTTCAGCGCGGAGTTCCCGCTGTCGCCGCTGCACTGGATCATCGCCGACCGGACCGCCTCGATCGTGGTGGAGAGCGTGCGTGACGGACTGAAGGTGTACGACAACCCGTGGGGCGTGCTCACGAACAACCCCACGTTCGACATCCAGAGCTTCCGCCTGAACGACTACCGGCACCTCACGCGCCGCCAGCCCGACAACACGTTCGCGCCGGATCAGTCGCTCGACCTGTACAGCCGCGGCATGGGCGGGATCGGGCTGCCCGGCGACCTGTCGTCGTCGTCGCGCTTCATCAAGGCGGTGTTCACCCGCATGAACTCGGTCTGCGGCACCACCGAGTCGGAGTCGCTGAGCCAGTTCTTCCAGATCCTCGGCTCCGTCGCCCAGCAGCGCGGGTGCGTGCAGGTGGGCGACGAGGAGAAGTACGAGATCACGATCTACTCGTCCTGCTGCAACACCGACCGGGGCGTCTACTACTACACGACGTACGAGAACAGTCAGATCACCGGGGTCGACATGCACCGTGAAGACCTCGACGGCACCGCGCTCGCCGTGCACCCGCTCGTCGAGGGGCAGCAGATCGCGATGCAGAACTGAGGCGCCTCGGGCCCGTCGTCTCGATGCGCTCGCTCAGCGGCCGGGGCCTGAGCAGGGAGCGCAGCCCTCGAACGACGGACGCAACCCCCTGACCGGCGTGCGGCGGCCGGCGTAGCCTGTGGCCGTGGACGGGTTCGCGGCGGTCGACTTCGGGTTCGCCCGCGAGGTCCTGCAGCGGGGCATCGCGGCGCTGTACGTGGTCGCGTTCGTCTCCACGCTCAACCAGTTCCGCGCCCTGCTCGGCGAGCACGGACTGCTGCCCGCCCCGACCCTGCTCGACTGGGTCGCGCAGAAGAGCGAGCGACGGAAGCTGCTGCACCCCACGCTGTTCACGCGCTGGTGCTACACCGACCGGCGGCTCGTGGCGCTGTCGTGGGCCGGGATCGCGGTGGGCGTGCTGCTGGTCGCGGGGGTGCCGCAGCTCGGGCCGCCGTGGCTGCCGATGGTGTGCTTCCTCGCGCTGTGGTTCGGGTACATGTCGGTCGTGAGCATCGGGCAGACGTTCTATTCCTTCGGGTGGGAGATGCTGCTGCTCGAGGCCGGGTTCCTGGCGGCGTTCCTGGGGTCGAACGACCAGCCGCCGCCGGTCGTGGTGATCGTGCTGTTCTGGTGGCTGCTGTTCCGCCTGGAGTTCGGTGCCGGGATGATCAAGATCCGCGGCGGGCGCGAGTGGCGCGACCTCACCGCCATGACGTTCCACCACGAGACGCAGCCGATGCCGGGCCCGCTCAGCCGCCAGGCGCACCTTCTGCCGCGGTGGTTCCACAGGCTGGAGGTCATCGGTAACCACGTCACGCAGCTGGTCGTGCCGTTCTTCCTGTTCGCTCCCGTCCTGTCGCTGTGGGTGCCGGGGCCGGTGCCGCAGATCGTCGGCGCGGTCGCCGGCGGTGTCGTGATCGCGACCCAGCTGTGGCTCGTGCTCACCGGCAACTTCGCGTGGCTGAACGCGGCGACGATCGTGCTCGGCTTCTCGGCGATCGGGCTGCCGGGGGTGGGCGCGGCCGAGCGGTCACCCGAGACGGCGCTGCCCTGGACCGTGTCGGGGATGCCGCTGTGGTGGGTCGTGGTGACCTCGGCCGTCGGCGTGCTGTTCGTGGTGCTGAGCGTGCCGGCCGTGCGGAACCTGTTCGCGCGGCGGCAGCTGATGAACGCGAGTTTCCACCGGTGGCAGCTCGCCAACGCCTACGGCGCCTTCGGCACGGTGACGCGGGAACGCATCGAGATCGTGGTGGAGGGGTCGGACGACGAGGAGGGGGTGCACTGGCGCGAGTACGGGTTCCGCGGCAAGCCCGGAGACGTGCGGCGCGTGCCGCGGCAGTTCGCCCCGTACCACCTGCGGCTGGACTGGCTGATGTGGTTCCTGCCGCTCGGGCACTCGCTGGACGACTGGTTCACGGTGTTCCTGCTGCGACTGCTCGAGGCCGACGGCCCGACCCTGCGGATGCTGCGCGTCGACCCGTTCCACGGCGAGAGGCCGCGATGGGTGCGGGCGGTGTCGTACCGGTACCGTTTCGCGACCCGCGCGGAGCATCGCGCCGACGGTGCCGTGTGGGTGCGCAGCGGTCGCCGTGTGATCCTCGGTCCGCTCGGCCTGCGCTGAGGATCGGGCGTCGTGGGGTCACGGGCGCACGGGGCGGGTTCAGGGGGTGGGCGACGGCGGGGGAGCAGGAGGCGCGAGGCCGAGCGAGGGGGCGACCGTGTTCAGCCCTGCCGCCAATCCGAGGGCGAGCGCGTCGCCGGTGTGCCCGGCCCCGGGGATCTCGGTGAGGGTGACGTTCATGCCGGCGGCCGTGGCGGCGTCGGCGAGGCGTCGCGTTCCGGGGCCGAAGCCGCCGTCCTCCGTGCCGGTCGTCACGGCGGCGGTGACACCCGCGTACCGACCCGTGTTCCTGGCGAGGATCGCCGCCGGCTTGTCGGCCTCGAAGGCTGCGGCGTCGCCACCGTAGACATCGGCGCGCACCCGGTCGGCATACTCCACGCCGGGGAATTCCTCCGGTGAGACGGCCACGAGGGTGCCCCAGGCCGCCGGATCGAGCGCCGTGTACTTCACGGCGCACACGCCGCCGTTGGAGTACCCGCCGAGCACCCATCCCTTCGGCTGCGTGCCGACGTGCAGGTTCTGCCGGATCCACGCCGGCACGTCTTTCCGGATGTAGGTCTCGGCGTTGCCGTAGGTCGAGGAGTCCGCGCAGGCAGGGTCGCGACCGTTGCCGATCTGATCCGCGATGATCACGATCGGCGCGAGTCCTCGGTGCTCGGCGGCGAACCTGTCGAGCGTCGGGGTGATCATCTCGGGGTTCGGCGTGCCGGGGTAGCCGAGCATGAACACCATCACGGGCAGCAGAGGCGGGTTCTTCACCTGCGCAGCCGGGGGCAGGTACAGGCCGGCCTGCCGGGCCTGGAACCCCGAGGCCGCGCCGGGGATCGTGACCGTGCCGACCTTCCCCTGGGCGGGCATGTCCGCCGGCGGCTGCCACGACTCGTACAGCGGGCGATCCGGCGGAGGAGCATCGCCGGTATCGGCGTTCGGCAGGTCGATGGGCTTCGAGACGACGATGCCGAGCGCGTCGGCGACCGTCTTGTCGAGGCCGTAGAACGCGTTGATGCCGATGCCGCCGGCGAGCGCGAACACCGGGATGGACACGGCGGCGACGACCTGGCGCCACCACCGCGAGTCCCACAGGTTCACGATCGCCAGCCCGATCGCGGCGCACGTGGCGATCAGAAGCCCCAGCACCTGGAGCGTGAGGTCTCCGCCGAACGCCTTCGTCCGGTTCGCGAGGGCGTACACCCCCAGGGCCACCGCGGTACCGGCGAGGAGGCCGATCGCGGAGGTGAGCAGGCGCCGCCGGGTCGGACGGCGGAGCAGCAGATACAGCGCACAGACGGCGGCGAGCGCGAACACGACGATCGGGACGGGCCCGCCGAGGATCTGGATCTGGAGGAGCGCTTCCATGTCAGGAGCGCCCCGTGGGGGCGATGCTCGCCCGGTCGCTCGGATCGTCCGTATCGAGGGGAGAAGCACACGCCATGGCGATCATCGTAAGAAGAAGCGCCCACTCCCCCCGACCGTTTCGAGTGCTTCATATCGGTCGTGCGGCCGAGTGCAGCGAAACGCCCCGGCCGGGGTGCGAGACCCCGGACGGAGCGTTCCGTTCCGCTTGGCGACGATCAGCTGACCTTCTTCCGGTAGGAGATGATCGCGAACACGTAGGCGACCACGAGGATGCCGACGCACCAGGCGAGGGCGATCCAGATGTCATCGCCGACGGGCTGCTCGGCGCCAGGTGCTTTGTTCCGAAATTCCGGCGTAGGAGCCCGGCCTTCCATTGATCCGGAGCTTGTCCAGTCGAGACCCTGGAGCGGTTATTCAATCCGATTGAAGAAGGGCGTTGAACTGTGAACAGTCACCGGAAGAGGCGCTGGGGGGCGCGAAAGTTGAAGTCTTCAATCGTCATCGGAGCTCTAGCCGCTGCGGCTGTGCTGAGTGGCGGGTTGAGCGCAAGCGCGACGAACACCACGAATCAATGTGCTTGGGCCGTGATGATCGGCGTTCGTGGGACTTCGGCACCTGCGGGTGCGGGAAACAGCCAAGCAGGTCACGGGTGGACCAATGGAGGAATGGGCGACGTCGTTGGACAGTTCACCGCGACCTATCTGCTTCCGAGTGACCCGTGGAACGAATACGGTCTCTACGTCGAAGGTCTCAATTACCCTGCCTCGGATGGTGGCGGCTACCCGCAGAGCATCACCGCGGGGGTACAGGCGCTCCAAGCGGAGCTCGAGTGGATGGCCTCTCATTGCGCCAGCCCGCCGGCGGTGGTGCTGGCCGGGCATTCTCAAGGGGCACAGGTCATCCTCACCGCGCTCGCACCAGGGTCCGAGATCAAGTTCGGCGGTGGTTTCTACCCCACGTTGTCCGCTCGGGCGCGTTCGATGGTCCGTGCAGTGGTGGTCTGGGGCGATCCGACGTGGAAAGCTGGCCAGATCTGGAACTCTCCCGACTCTGCGAAGACTGGACAGGGGATCTTCCCGCGAGGGCAAGCCAGCTTGGACTTTCTTGCATCCGAGTACCGGTCCTGGGGATGGCCGCAAGGAAGCACCAGTCCGAATCCCCAGTGGGTGCCGAAGATCCGTTCGTACTGCTACGCCAAGGATTGGGCTTGCCAGGCGGGGGCGCCGATTGACAGTCGGATCCATAGCTCTTATAAGAGCTACATGTCCGATCCGCGAGCGTTCGTCCAACACATGATGACGGACTTCTCGTGACCGAGCCCCGCAGTCAGGCGCGGTTCCCGCGCGTCCCACGGCGACGGTACGTCGCTGCGGGACTCTGGGCGGCGGCTCAGATCGTGGTTGCCGGCGGCGGCGTGCTTCTCGTCTTTCTCACTGCGATGCGAGGGGACGGGTGCGCGTTCTCATGCAGAGACGATGTCGCCAACGTCGTGATCGACGGCACGAAGGCGGCTCTCCTCGTGATCACGCTCATCGAGGTGGCCATGCTCGTCATCGCACTCATCAAGAGGGCCTCGCCGCATGTGATCGGTGGTGTGGCGATCGGTCTGAGTCTTGCCGTGATCACTGTCGCGTCCGTGCTCATGGTCTCCGCGTACCCGGTTTCCCCATGATGTGAAGAAGATCTCTGCCTGCCATACCGTGCGGCCGAGCGCAGCGAAACGCCCCGGCCGGGGTGCGAGACCCCGGACGGAGCGTTCCGTTCCGCTTGACGACGATCAGCTGACCTTCTTCCGGTAGGAGATGATCGCGAACACGTAGGCGACCACCAGGATGCCGACGCACCAGGCGAGGGCGATCCAGATGTCATCGCCGACGGGCTGCTCGGCGAACAGCGCCTGGATGGTGTTGACGATCGAGGTGACCGGCTGGTTGTCGGCGAACCACTGCACGGGTGCGGGCATGGTGTCGGTCGGCACGAAGGCGGAGCTGATGAACGGCAGGAAGATCAGCGGATACGAGAACGCGCTCGCCCCGTCGACCGTCTTGGCGTTCAGCCCGGCGATGATCGCCAGCCACGTCAGCGCGAGGGTGAACAGCATCAGGATGCCGATCACTCCGAGCCAGGCCCACACGCTCGCCCCGGTGCGGAAGCCCATCAGGAAGCCGACGCCGAAGATGATCGCGAGGGTGATCGCGTTCGCCGTGAGCGACGTCAGCACGTGGGCCCACAGCACGCTCGATCGGGCGATCGGCATGGAGTGGAACCGCTCGAAGATGCCGCTCTGCATGTCGGTGAACAGCCGGAACGCGGTGTAGGCGATGCCCGACGCGATCGCGATGAGCAGGATGCCCGGCAGCAGGTAGTTCACGTAGTTGTCGGTGCCGGTGCTCTGCTGGAGCGCGCCGCCGAAGACGTACACGAACAGGAGCATCAGCGCGATCGGGGTGACCGCGGTGGTGATGATCGTGTCGGGACTGCGGAAGATGTGCCGCATGGAGCGGCCGGTGAGGGTCGCCGTGTCGGCGGCGAAGTGCGTGCTCATGCTGCGTCCTTTCGTGAGGGTCCGATCAGGGTGAGGAAGATCTCCTCGAGGGTGGGCTGCTTCTCGACGTACTCGACCTGTGCGGGCGGGAGCAGCTGCTTCAGCCCGGCGAGGGTGTCGTTCGCGATGATGCGGCCCTCGTGCAGGATCGCGATCCGGTCGGCCAGCTGCTCCGCCTCGTCGAGGTACTGCGTGGTGAGCAGCACCGTGGTGCCGCTGTGCGCCAGCTGCTTCACGACGTCCCACACCTCGATGCGCGCCTCGGGGTCGAGGCCCGTGGTCGGCTCGTCGAGGTAGATCACCTCGGGGTCGCCGACCAGGCTCATCGCGATGTCGAGCCGCCGCCGCATGCCGCCCGAGTAGGTGCCGACCTTGCGGCCACCGGCGTCCGTCAGGCGGAAGGTGGCCAGCAGGCGGTCGGCGACCCCGCCCGGGTCGGGCAGGTGCCGCAGCTTCGCGACCAGCACGAGGTTCTCGCGCCCGGTGAGGATCTCGTCGACCGCGGCGAACTGCCCGGTGAGGCTGATCTTCTCGCGGACGCCGAGGGGGTTCGCGGCGACGTCGACGCCCTGCACGGTCGCCGTGCCGGCGTCGGCCTTCAGCAGCGTGGAGAGGATCCGCACCATCGTGGTCTTGCCGGCACCGTTCGACCCGAGGAGGGCGAAGATCGATCCCCGCTCCACCTCGAAGTCGACGCCGCGCAGCACGTGCAGGTCTTTGTAGGACTTCTCGATGCCTCGCACCGAGAGGGCGGTGTTCGTCATGACTGCTCCTTCTTCTTCGCGTCCTCGACGGCCTTGGTCAGCCGGGCGCGCTCCTTGTCGACCCACTGGGTGCCCCCGTAGGCCTCGGCGTAGGTCTCGGCGAACTCGACCGGGTCGGCGCCGATGATGTCGTCGATCGGGGTGCCGTCGATCGCGGCGCGCTCCCACAGGTCGGCGAGGTCGAGGAAGATCTGCACGAGCGTGTCGCCGTCGGTGATCCCCCCGTAGTACATCGTGTAGCGGTGCTGGGCGTTGGCGACCGTGCGGTACGGCTCGGGCAGAGCCTCGATCCGCGCCTTCGCCTGCTTGTACTGCTTCTTCTGCTCGAGCGATCCGGTGAGCGCTTCGATCCACTTGGCGGCCATGTCAGTTCTCCTCGCTGGGGGTGTTCGTGTGAGTGGTGTTCAGTCGTTCGATGTGTGTCGTGAGGAAGTTCCAGGTGGTCCAGAACTCCTCCAGCTCCTGCCGGCCCGCGGCGTTCAGGGTGTACACCTTGCGGGGCGGGCCCTTCTCGCTCGGCACCTTCTCGACGTCGACGAGCTTCTTCTGCTCGATGCGCACCAGCAGGGCGTAGACGGTGCCCTCGGCGGTGTCGGTGAAGCCGTGGTCGCGCAGGCGCGTGGTGATCTCGTAGCCGTAGGCCGGCTGCTCGGCGAGGAGGGCCAGCACGATGCCCTCCAGGGTGCCCTTGAGCATCTCGGTCATCTGCTTGCCCATGTGGTCCCCCTCTCCTTCTCGGTTCAGTACTCAGTGTTGCTGGGTACCGGTACAAAGTAACACTGAGTACCGGTACTTAGCAACACCGAATACCGAACTTCTTCGGAGAGGTGCGACGGGGTCAGCTGCGCAGGTAGGCGAGCACAGCGAGGACGCGGCGATGCCCGCTGTCGCTCGACGAGAGGCCGAGCTTGGCGAAGATGTTGCCGATGTGCCTGCTCACGGCGGTCTCCGTGACGAACAGCCGCTCGGCGATCGTGGTGTTGTCGAGCCCCTCGGCCATGAGGCCCAGCACCTCGCGCTCGCGCGGGGTGAGGGTCTGTACGGGGTCGTCGGCGCGACGGCGGCTGAGCAGCTGCGAGATCACCTCGGGGTCCATCACGGTGCCCCCGGCGGCCACGCGGCGCAGCGCGTCGACGAACGCCGCGACCTTGCCCACCCGCTCCTTCAGCAGGTAGCCCAGACCGTCGGCTCCCGCGGCGAGCAGTTCCCCCGCGTAGCGATCCTCCACGTAGGCGGACAGCACCAGCACCGGGAAGCCGGGACGGCGGGCCCGCGCCTCGGCGGCCGCCTTGAGGCCCTCGCTCGTGAAGGTCGGCGGCATCCGCACATCGAGCACCGCCGCATCGGCATCGTCGAGCAGCGCGAGGAAGCCCTCGGCGTCGGGCACGGCACCGATCACGTCGAAGCCCTCGCTGCGCAGCAGCAGCGCCAGCCCCTCCCGCAGCAGAGTGTCGTCCTCCGCGATCACGATCCGCACGGCAGCTCCGTCCTCAGCACGGTCGGCCCGCCGGCCGGGCTCGTCACGTCGAGCGTGCCCTCGAAGGCCTCGATCCGGCGACGGATCCCGGCGAGACCCCCACCCGGCCTCTCGACCGCCCCGCCGACGCCGTCGTCCTCCACCGCGATCAACAGCAGCTCGCCCTCCCGCTCGACCCGCACCGTGGCGCGCGTCGCCGCGGCGTACTTGTTCACGTTGGTCAGCGCCTCCGCCACGACGAAGTAGCTCGCCGACTCCACCGCCGCCGGCACCCGGCCCACCCCGGCGGTCTCCAGCGCGCACGGCACCACGCTGCGCCCGGCGAGCGACGCGAGCGCGCCCTCCAGGCCCAGCTCGTCGAGGATCGGCGGATAGATGTCGTGCACGGTGCGCCGCAGACCGGCGAGGGCGTCGGCCGCGGCATCCTGCGCCCGCCGCAGCGGCTCTCCGACGTCGCCGCCCGTCTCCTGCGCACGCTCCGCGATCCCCAGCATCATCACCACGTTCACCAGCCGGTTCTGCGCCCCGTCGTGCAGGTCGCGCTCGATGCGGCGCAACTCGGCCGCGTGCGCGTCCAGCGCCGCCGCCCGGCTCAGCGTCAGCGCGTCCACCCGGGCCGCCAGCCGCGACCGCGCGGGCGTCGCCAGCAGCTTCGCCGACACGAACGCCACCAGGCGGGCGACCGCCGGCACCAGGAACGCCGCGGCGATCGCGTAGCCGAGGGCCACCAGCGGCATGGTCCACGCGAGCTCCCACGACGTGACCGGATACGGCGAACCCACCGGGTCGTCGGCCGGCGCGAACTGCCAGTACCACGTGACGGCGAGCGTGTTCACGGCCGAGACGGGAAGCGCGAGCGTGAGCAGCGACAGCCACATCACGGGGAACGCGTGCACCGTGAGCCACAGGGCGTCGCGGGCCGTGGCGCGCGAGAAGGCGAAGCGCAGCCGCTCATCGATCGTCGAGCCGCGGGGCAGCGTGCGCGCGAGCGGCGGAAGCTCCTCGCCCCGCCGCCGCCCGATGCGCCGCCGGTTCACGTCGCTCCACCGGTGCAGCACCTGCACGGCCTGCGGCATCAGCAGCACGCCGCCCGTGATGAGCATGAGCGGCAACAGCACCAGGATCACGCAGAACAGCCCGAGGGAGACGACCGACGCCCCGAGCTCGACGCCCAGATACCCGGCGTCGCGCAGCCACCGGCGCCCCCATCCGTCCTTCACCCTGCCAGTCTGCCGGAGCAGAGTGCGCGGCACGGTATAGCCAGCTCCACCATCGATCGGGGACCGGGCGGGATGGGGCCGCCCGCTCGGTGTTCCTAGCGTCGAAGCATGACCACCACACCCCCTGCGCCGCACGTCGAGGCGGCACCCACCGAGGCCCTCCGCCTCTCCGGAGTGCAGTTGCGTGACCCGTCGACACGGGGGGAGTGGCGCCTCAGCGCGGAGACACCATCCTGGTGGGCACCTCGCGGGCCGCAATGTCGGGCGATCAACGCACCAGCGGAAGAAAAATCGCTGCAGCGATCCCCAGCACGGCCGCTACCTCCAGGTTGATCCGCACGCGCACATCGAAGCGACCATGCAACCCTCGCTTGTGACCAGGGGACTGGTTGGCTCTCGGTCTGCCATCTACACTCTTCACTGTCGACTCCATCCGCTATCCGTTGGCGATCGGAAGACACCGGCCCGTTTCCTGTTCCCGCAGGAGCGGGCCTCTTCCATATGTACAAGCCTGAGACAGCGAACCGACAGCACCATGGTATTCATGCAACACTTAGGCCATGTCGCGGGGTCATGGTCGAGTGCAGAGACGGATGATTGACTCTCTGAACAGGCATTATTCCTCTGAGACGGTCCCGCCCCTCACGTGGTTTACCCGCGAAGGGCTTGCAATGTCAGATGTGAATCGTCAGTCGTATTCGCGAGCAGCCGTCAAGCTGCATCGCGAAGGCGTGATCGAACGAGGGCTGTGGTACCGCTTCGGGAACCCCTCGACGAACCCGCACTACAAGCACGCTCGCTCGCACATTCACCGAGATGATCACGCAGAGTGGAATCAGGGGGCTCGTCTCACCCTCGTCGTGCGCTTCGCTGCTACACCCGAACTCCGAGATGACTGGCGCGAGCTCTCCGAGCGCATGCATGCGCTGAAAGTGCGTCAAAGCCCGACGTTTTATCAGTACTCGCGGTGGTTTTTCGCCTACGACGTGGAAGGCGCCACACCACGCGACGAGGGTGTTGATTCGGATGTTCACGAACTCCCCGCAGAAGGGAGCCTCGAGGCGGCACGCGCTGCCATCTCGGCGCGCCGCGGTGACCGGGGCTTGTTCTAGGAAGGGGTGGGTCTCGACCAAGCCGCGTACCCCGCCATGAACGCCCTCGCGGTGGCCGAGCGGACGCCCGAACCGCAGTGCCGGTTGTGAAGATCGATCAGCGCACCGTGCTACTCGACTTTCGCGGCGGAGGCAATGGCTAGACACGTCCGGGGTCGCGCTCGATAGTCTCCCGCCGCACTCGCTATTACGGCTTCGCTGCGAAGACTACGTGAACGCGTGAGGTCTGGCTGACGTGGGCGTGAACGTCTGGAGCGATCAGCAGGAGGCAATGCATCATCTGCCTGTGCACCGCGATTGGATCGAGGGTGGGAGTGAACAGGGGCTCATGGTGTGCGATGCGATTCCGGAGCGAGTTGACCGCCGCGATATCAATGTCCACCGCAGATCGTGAGGTTCCCCGCGGGAATGCCTTATGCAGATACGGGACCCACACAGTCTTCTCCATCGACTTTGTCGTGAACTGCCGCCAGAAACCGAACGTCAGCTCGGCAAGGACCTTTCCCGGTGTCGCTTTTCCGAATCCACAGCGTTTGATCGCATCGTCCACGTTCTTCCTGTTGAGGAAATTGACGTCTGATCCGCGCTTGATGCCCTTGACATCGCGCGTGCGCCAGATAGGCATCACCGCGGGCGAATCGGGGTGCAGCAGCCAGTGGGTCCGATATGGCCAGGACGCTGAGATGGCCGCATCATATGCGTTCCTGAGGGCGACCTCGAAGTGAGCGATGTCGTGCATCATCGACTGGCCAAGCGCCACATTCCACTCATACAACGCCAGAGCCCGCGTGCGGTCTCCACTGCACTCATCGACGTAACGCTGGAACCGTGCGGCTCCAAGCCAGGCATCAATCCAGAGGTCACTCACGCGACCATCATGGCAAAAAGAACAGAGCCCCGGCGACATGGTTCCGAAGAACCAGCGGTCAGCACGGGGCTTACCTAGGAAACACTACGCCACTGTCCGCCAAGGCGCAATCTGCGCGGGGAGGGCACGTAGTTGGGCGGGCATCCCGACAAGCCGCTCAGCGAAGAGGACTGCGCTCGATGGCAGGCGATCGGCGAGGCCCTGGCGGTGTTGCCTCTCCCCCGATTATCGAGCCCGCGGAACCTGCTGATCCGTAACCCACGCGCAGCGCGGCACGGTATAGCCAGCTCCACCATCGATCGGGGACCGGGCGGGATGGGGCCGCCCGCTCGGTGTTCCTAGCGTCGAAGCATGACCACCACACCCCCTGCGCCGCTCGTCGAGGCGGCACCGACCGAGGCGCTCCGCCTCTCCGGACTCGTCAAGACGTACGGCTCCGGCGCCGCGCGCGTCACCGCTCTCCGCGGCGTGAACCTGGCCATCGCGAAGGGCTCCTTCACGGCGATCATGGGGCCGTCCGGCTCGGGCAAGAGCACGCTGCTGCACAGTGCAGCGGGGCTCGATCGCCCGACCAGCGGCACCGTCCACCTCGGCGGCACCGAGATCTCCGCCCTGAAGGCGCGCCAGCTCACGACGTTCCGCCGCGACCACGTCGGCTTCGTGTTCCAGGCGTACAACCTGCTGCCCGCGCTGACCGTGGAGGACAACATCACCCTCCCGCTGCGGCTGGGCGGACGCGCCATCGACCACCGGTGGCTCGAGACACTGCTCGACGCGGTGGGGCTCGCGGACCGACGCCACCGCCGACCCGCCGAGCTCTCCGGCGGCCAGCAGCAGCGGGTGGCCATCGCCCGCGCGCTCATCACCCGCCCGCACGTGGTGTTCGGCGACGAGCCGACCGGCGCGCTCGACTCGCGCACGGGTGCCCAGGTGCTCGACCTGCTCGCCCACACCGCGCGGGAACTGCACCAGACCGTGGTCGTCGTCACGCACGACCCCGTCGTCGCCTCGCACGCGGACCGGGTGGTCTTCCTCGCCGACGGCGCGTTCGCGGGACACCTCGACGGCGCCACCGCGCAGGAGATCACCGCCCGCATGAGCACGCTCGGGGAGTGGTGATGGCCGCCGCGTCGCTCGGCCTCGGACGGCTCGTCCGCGCCGACCTGCGCCACCACCGGCGCAGCCTCGCCGGAGTGTTCGTGGCGATCTTCGTCGCGAGCGCCCTGGTCACCGGGCTCGGCGTGCTCGTGGAGTCGGGCATCCGCGGCGGCCTCGCCCCGCAGCGCTACACGGCAGCCGAGGTCGTGGTGGGCGCCGCGCAGCAGGTCGACGTGCCGGAGGACCTGCCCGTGGCACTGCGCGAGCGTGCGCCGCTGCCCGCCGACGCCGCCCGCGAGATCGCGGAGCTGCCCGGGGTCGAGGCCGTGGTCGCCGACGTGACCGTACCCCTCGCCGCCTCCGGAGCCCCGGACCCGACGGCGGTCGTGGAGGCGCACCCCTGGGCGGCGTCGGCGCTCACGGGCTTCACGCTCAGCGACGGCCGCGAGCCCGCCGAGGCCGAGGAGGTCGTGGTCACCGCGGACTCCGGGCACGCGGTGGGCGACACCCTCTCCCTCGCGCACGGCGGCGTGCCGGCGGACTACCGCGTCGTGGGCGTGGTGACCGCGCCCGTGCCGCCCGAGCGCGGGGCGGCCGTGTTCCTCACGGGCGACCGCATCGCCGAGCTCGACCCGCACGGCGGCGCCCCGCAGGTGCTCGGTGTGTTCGTGGAGGGCGAGGACGCGGAGGCCGTGGCGACCGGCATCGGCGAGACCCTGCCCGGGGTGGTCGCCCGCACCGGCGACGCCCGCGGCGACGTGGAGTTCCTCGACTCCGGCGCCGCCCGCACGATGCTCGTCGCGATCGGCAGCGCCTTCGTCGGCACGTGCATCCTCGTGGCGCTGTTCATCGTGGCGGGCACGCTGTCGCTGTCGGTGCAGGCGCGACGGCGGGAGTACGCGCTGCTCCGGGCGGTGGGCGCGACACCGCAGCAGGTGCACGCGCTGATCGCCCGCGAGGTGCTCGCGGTCGCCGCGGTCGCCGCGGTGCTCGGCCTGGCTCCGGGCTACCTGCTCTCGACGGTGCTGCAGACCGCGTTCGTGGCCGGAGGGGTGATCCCGGGCGACTTCGCGCTCGCCGTGAGCCCGATCCCCGCGGCCGGTGCTCTGCTGCTGGTGCTCGGCGCGGCGTGGGGCGCGGCCCGGATCGCGGCGCGGCGCCCCGCGCGCCTGGACCCCATCGAGGCGCTGCGCGAGTCGTCGACCGGGCCGGGACCCATCGGCCTGCCGCGCATCATCGCCGGGATCGTGTTCGCCGCCGCCGGGGTCTCGGTCTCGACCGTGCCGCTCGTGGTGCGCGGGGATGCGGCCGTCGGCGCCTCGGCGGGTGCCGCCCTGATGCTGATCGTCGCGCTGGGGCTGCTCGGCCCGTGGCTGGTCGCGGTCTGCGTGCGGCTGGTCGGCCCGCTGCTGCGTCGTCTCTCGGCGGCGGGCTTCCTCGCCGCCGCCAACACGGCGGCGGGCAGTCGACGGCTGGCGGCCGCGATCCTCCCCATCGCGCTCGGCATCGGGCTGGGACTGGTGCAGATCGGCGGACCGGCGATCGTCGCGGACGAGGCGGCGCAGCAGGCCCGCGACGGCGTCACCGCGGAACTGCGGGTGTCCGCGCCCGTGGGACTCTCGCCCGCGACGGTCGAGGCGCTGCGGGGGGCACCGGGGGTGACCGGGGCCTCGGGCGTGGCGCTCAGCGCGGCCGTAATCGACTCGCGCGACATCGAGGGCCAGCTCGAGCGCACCGAGTACGTGCTGCAGGGCGTCGACCCCGCGACCGTGGACGGGCTGCTCGACCTGCAGGTGCAGGAGGGGGCGCTGGCGGCACTCGACGGCGGCCGTGCCATCGCCGTGAGCGTCGACACCGCACACACCCTCGGGGTCGGCCTGGGCGACACGGTCACCGGGACGATGGGCGACGGCACAGCGCTGGAGGCCACCGTGGTCGCGGTCTACGAGCGGGGCCTCGGCTTCGGCGCCCTCACCATGGACGCCGCGCACGTGCGCGCCCACACCTCCGCGGGGCTCGACGCGTTCGCCCTCGTGTCCGTGGAGGGCGACGCGGCACAGACGGCCGATGCGCTCGCGGCGGGCGGGCTGCTCGTCGCACCCGCGTCCGGGCAGAAGGCCACCGGGGCGGATGCGGTCTCGCAGCAGGGCTGGGTGAACCTCGTCGCGCTGCTGGTGATCCTCGGGTACATCGCGATCGCCGTGGTGAACACCCTCGTGATGGCGACCGGTGAGCGCTCGCGCGAGCTGGCGCTGCTGCAGCTGATCGGGGCGACCCGCGGCCAGGTGCGTGCCACCATGCGGGTCGAGGCGATCCTCGTCGCCGCGATCTCGATGGTGTTCGGCGTGCTCGTGGCGATCCCGCCGCTGATGGGGATGAGCTACGGCATCTCCGGACAGCCGGTCCCCGCGATGCCGGTCCTCGGCTCGCTCGCGATCATCGGCGGCATGGGGGCGCTGGCGCTGGTCGCCCTCCGCGTCGCGACGGGCGCGGCGCTGCGGCGTCGGCCGATCGAGGAGATCGGTTCGCGCGAGTAGTGCGGCCTGACGGGGGCGTCCGCGCGGCGGGCGTCCCCGTCAGCATCGGGCGAGGGGGATCCGCCCGCCGGGTGGGGTGAAAAGGCGGGGTGAATTCTCCCGGTCCGGCCGGGACGGAGCTGCGCACCCGGGCAGTCTGGCGGAGGCCCGGACCGAGTACGCCATACCCGATGGTGCTCGGCGGTCGCCTGAGGGGGCGGGGCTTCCGTGTGCGCGCACGCGCCGCGGACAGCGATGGATGGGGAGTGAAGTCGTGGGATTCCGTGATGCCCGTGAGCAGCGGCCGAGCCGCTGGAGCCGGACCAGGAAGCTGATCGGCGGTGTGGTGAGCACCGCGCTCGTCGCCTCGTCGATGATCGTGGTGGGCGGCACGCTCACCGCGGCGCCGGCCGCAGCAGCCGAGCCGTTCCTCTGCACGCCGGGAGCGGTGTACGTGCAGAGCACCTCCGAGGTGCGCGAGTTCGCGGTGAACGAGCAGGGCGGCGCCCCCGGCGACGGCGGCACGCTCAGCAGCATCAACCTCGGCGCGAACCACTCCAACAACGCGCTCGGGCTCTCGTCCAACGGACGCTACGCGTACACCGTCACGAACGCCGCCGGCAGCAAGATGCTCGCGAAGCACGACCGCGTGACCGACACCACCACGCGCACCTCGTTCTCGCTCAACTCCTCGGTCCTGCGCGGCGCCGTGCACCCCGTCACCGGCGTGTACTACTTCGCCAGCGGCACGATCAACGGCGCCATCAACCTGTACGCGTGGAACGAGAACGTCACCCCGCAGACCTACGTGCAGGTCGGCACGCTGCGCCCGACCACCGGCAGCAGCGCGTTCGGCGCCAACGGCGACATGGCCTTCAGCGCCTCCGGTCAGCTCGTGCTCGTGGCCGACAACTACATCTACTCGTCCGACCTGCCGAGCACGCTGCAGCCGAGCACCGCCACGATCGACGCCAAGCAGGTGCACGACATGGGCGCGGGCGTGCAGGGCAACGGCATCGCGTTCGGCAACCTCGGGCACATCTTCGTGTCGGTGTCCGGCGGCGGCAACCGCATCATCGAGGTGGACCTGCCCCGTGGGGCGACCGTGAACACCACGTCGCTGGGGAACTTCGGACCCACCGACATGGCCAGCTGCACGTTCCCCAACACCCTCACGCTCAAGAAGGACCTCCCGAACGGGCGCCAGGCCGACACCGACCAGTTCGCGCTGCGCGTGCAGTCGCCCACCGGCTACCAGGTGCCGCAGACCGATGCCACGACACGTGGCGCGCAACCCGGCCTGCAGCCCGACTACGCGGGTCCGGTGTTCACCAACCAGGGCGACGCCTTCCAGCTCTCCGAGTCGCCTGCCGGCACGACCGACCCGACCCGCTACGACGCGTCCCTGGTCTGCGTGCAGGTCAACCCCGACGGCTCGACGACCCCGGTCGCGGTGACCGCCGACGGCCAGGTCACCCAGCCATCCGGTCCGCTGGGCACCGACGTCACCTGCACGTACACGAACCTGCGCCTCGCACCCGGCCTGGCCCTGCGCAAGACCTCGGATCCCGCGAACGGCACCGCCGTGACCGCGGGGCAGCGCGTCACCTACACGGTCGAGGCGGAGAACACCGGCAACACGCGCCTCGACCCGGTGACCGTGAGCGACGACCTGTCCGGCGTGCGCGCCGTCGCGACCTACCAGGGCGACGTGGCGACCGCGATCGACGGCGACCCGGTGACCTCGGGCGCCGCGACCGTCACGGGCGACGAGCTCGCCTGGAACGGTGCGCTCGAGCCCGGCCAGGTGCTGACCGTGACCTACTCGGTGATCGTCGACGAGGGCGCGGAGGGCGAGCGCATCGCCAACAGCGTCACCGCGTCGGGCACGCCCCCCGGCGGCTTCGACCCGATCGTCCCCCCGGCCGTCACGACCGAGCACCCCGTCGCCGGCTTCGAGCTCGTCAAGACCTCGTCGCCCGCCTCGGGCAGCACGGTCGAGCCCGGCCAGACCATCCAGTACACCGTGACCGGCACCAACACCGGCGCGACTCCGCTCGACCCCGCCTCGCTCACGGACGACCTCTCCGGCGTGCTCGCCCACGCCGCGTACAACGACGACCTCACGACCGCGATCGACGGCACGACCCTGACCACGGGCGGCGCGACCCTCACCGGCAGCACCCTCGCCTGGACCGGGGCCCTCCAGCCCGGGCAGACCGTGACCGTGACCTACTCCGTGACCGTGGGAGAGGACGCCTCGGGCGAGATCCTCCGCAACACCGTCGCGGGCTCCGGCACCCCGGTCACGCCCGACCCCGGCGACCCGACCGGCCCGCTGGTGCCCGGTGAGCCGATCGTCCCGCCGACCTCCACCACGGAGCACCCCGTGCTCGGCTCCGGCTTCACGATCTCGAAGACGGCCGACCCCGCGTCGGGCACCCGCGTCGACCCGGGCAGCGTGATCACGTACACCGTCACGGGCACCAACACGGGCGACACCGTGCTCGACCCGGCGACGATCACGGACGACCTGCGCGACGTGCTGGCCCACGCGAGCTCGAACGACGATGCGACCGCGACCCGCGGCGACGTCCGCGTGGCCGACGGAACGCTGAACTGGAGCGGCCGACTGCTCCCGGGGCAGGACGTGGTGATCACCTACTCGGTCACGGTCGACGCCACCGCGGGCGGCGAGCTCATCGCCAACACCGCCACCGGCGCCGCGACCCCGCTCATCCCCACGGATCCGAGCGACCCCGGCAGCCCGACCACGCCTGGCACGCCGATCACGCCGCCGCCCGCCACCACGGAGCACCCGGTGAACGAGCCCGGCTTCACGTTCGCGAAGACGGTCGACCCCGCCACGGGCACCGCCGTCGACCCCGGCACCGTGCTGACCTACACGCTGACCGCCGCGAACACCGGCGAGACCGTGCTCGACCCGGTCGCGATCACGGACGACCTGTCCGGCGTGCTGCCCTCGGCGGCGTACAACGGCGACGCTGTCGCGACCATCGGCGGCGCGTCCGCGGGTGCCGTGACCGTCGACGGCGCGACACTCGCCTGGAGCGGGTCGCTCGCGGTTGGGGAGACCGTGACCGTCACCTACTCCGTGACTGTGACCGCAGAAGGCGTCGGCACCGTGATCGAGAACGTGGCGACCGCGTCGGCCACGCCGCCCGGCGGCTCCGTCATCACGCCGCCTCCCGGCACCACGACCACGCCGGTGAACCGTCCGGGCTTCTCGCTGTCGAAGAGCGCGGACCCGGCGACGGGCACCGCGGTCGACCCCGGCGCGGTCATCACCTACACGGTGACAGGTGTGAACACGGGTGAGACGGCGCTCGACCCCGTCGCGATCACGGACGACCTGTCCGAGGTGCTCGCCCACGCCGCGTTCACCGGCGATGCGACCGCCACGATCGACGGCGTCCCGGCCACGGCTCCCACCGTGGCGGGCGACCGGTTGTCGTGGAGCGGTGGACTGCCGGTGGGTGCGACCGTCACCCTCACGTACTCCGTGACCGTGGCGGCCGACGCGGGCGGCACCGTGCTGGCGAACCGGGCCTCCGGCTCCGCGACCCCGCCCGGGGGCGTGCCGCCGATCGAGACGCCGCCCGCCACGACCGAGCACCCGGTCAACGCGCCCGGCTTCGAGCTGCGCAAGACCGCCGACCCCGCGGACGGCACCCGCGTCGACCCGGGCAGCGTCATCACGTACACCGTGACCGGCGTGAACACGGGTGAGACGGCTCTGGCGCCCGTGAGCATCGACGACGACCTGTCGGGCGTGCTCGCGCACGCCGACTACAACGGCGACGCGACGGCCACCGTGGTCGACGGCGTCGCGCCCGCCCCGGTCGTGGCCGGCGACGAGCTGACGTGGACGGGCGACCTCGCGGTCGGCCAGCGCGTCACCATCACCTACTCGGTGACCGTGCACGCAGACGCGGGCGGTGCGACCATCGCCAACACGGTCGAGGGCACGGCGACGCCTCCGGGCGGCGCGGTGATCACGCCCCCGCCGACGACCACGGAGAACCCGGTCGGCACCCCCGGCTTCACGTTCGCGAAGACCTCGGACCCCGGTTCGGGCACGGCCGTGGCGACGGGAAGCGTCGTGACCTACACGCTCACCGGCACCAACACCGGCGAGACCGGGCTGGACGAGGTGGTCGTGCGGGACGACCTGGCCGGAGTGCTGCGGCACGCCGACCTGCGCGGCACGGCGACGGCCACGGTGGGTGACCGCGAGGTGGCCGCCCCCGTGATCGACGGGACGGCGCTGCGCTGGACGGGCAGTCTCGCGGAGGGGGAGAGCGTCGTGATCACCTACGCCGTGACCGTGCACGCCGACGCGGCAGGCGCCTCGCTGCGGAACGTGGCCGTCGCCTCGGCCACGCCGCCCGGAGGGGAGACGATCACCCCGCCCGCCGGCACGACCGAGAACCGGGTGCTGACGCCGCTCGCCGTCACCGGCGGACAGCTGGCGCCCTGGGTGCTGATGCTCGCGATCGCCCTGCTGCTCGCCGGAGCCGCGCTGCTGATCGTGCGCCGGCGTCGCATGCAGGCCTGACGACCCCCCGCCGGCTCCCGGCCGCCGCCCCACGCGCGGCCGGGGGCCCTCGGGATCAGTCGGGGAGCAGTCCGTGCCGGGCGGCCTGCTCCAGCGCCTCGGTGCGATTGGCCGCGTCGAGCTTGCGGTAGATGCTGCGCAGCTGGGTCTTGAGGGTGTTCGGCGACACGCTCAGCTCGGCGGCGATGTCCGGCAGCGCCGCCCCCGAGGTGAGGGCGTGCAGCACGACCTGCTCGCGGGACGACAGTCGCGGCCGCGTCGCGAACGACGGCAGCGCGGAACGCGTGGGCAGGGGCGCGCCGCCGAGGGGGGCCAGGTCGGCGCGCACGGCCGCGAAGTCCTCGGCGCCGAGCAGGGCGATCGGGGTCCGCAGCTCCCGGTCGGCGAGCTGCGCGGCCAGCGCGTCGGTGGTCGGCTGCGCGGCGGCCGGGGTCACGCGGTGCAGGGCGGCGCTCTGCACGGCCGCGGCCTCCGCGCGCTCGCGAGACGTGGTCGGCTGGAGCCGCGTCTGCGCCAGCATGCGCACCGCCTCCGGCGCACGACCGTCGACCAGGGCCACCCTGGCGCGTTCCAGCAGCGTCGCGAAGCGGTCGCCCGGCGCGTCGCGCTGCTTGATGCTGCGGGCGGCCCGGACGTCGCCGAGCGCGAGGTGCAGCAGGATCCGCGGGCGGCTGAGGGCCTGGCGTGCGTGGGGTGTTGCGCCCTCGCGTCCCCGCATCCTGGCGAAGGACTCCAGGCGTTCGAGCCCGCCCGCGGCGTCGCCGTCGTGCAGCGCGATCCACGCCTCCACGGCGGCCATGGTCGTCCAGTGCTCGCTCGTCGCCCGGTGGGGGAGGAACGCCCGCACGTGCTGTTTCGCGGCGTGGAGGTCGCCGTCCTCGACCGCGAGCATCGCCTCGGCCACGCGGTAGAACGTGCCGCGGTAGCCGTCGAGCAGCTCTTGGCTGTGACCGCCGTCGCGGAGGAGGCCGACGAAGTGCCGCGCCTCGGGGAGGTCTCCGGCCCTGGCGTGGATCCCGGCGAGCAGGCTCATGGCGTGGAACCCGTTGCCGGTGCCCTGCGCACCGGCGAGAGCCGCGGCCTCCTCCAAGAGCCCCACCGCCTGTTCGCGGCGGCCTCCGTAGTACAGCGACAGCGCGAGGTGGGTGCACAGCAGCGGCATCTCCCGGGCGTAGCGGTGCCACTCGCTCTCGGGGGTCTCCGTGAACAGCGCGAGGGCACGGGCCGCGACCTGTCCCGCCCGGTCGGGCATGCCGATGACCCGCAGGGCCGCGCTCTCGGCCGTCCAGATGAAGAGGCGCTCGGTCGCCGAGAGGCGGGTCTTCCGCCCGTTCGCTGCCGAGACCGCCAGGCGCAGGAGCTGGAGTCCGCGCAGGCGGCGCAGCCGGTTGGCGTTGAGGCAGATGCCGAGGAGCATCGCCACGAGCGGCTCCTGCTTGAGGCGTGCGATCGGGAGGTCGCCGAGCAGTCGCACGACCGCCCTGCCGTCGTGGTCGAGCAGGTGGCTCCATCCCGACATGATCACGTGTGCCGCGAGGGCGAGGTCGTCCTCCTCCACGGCCAGACGCAGCCCCTCGAACGGAGCGCCCCGCCGCACGGCGCCCTCCACCGCGAGGCGCCGCAACCGGGGGATCTCGGCCGGGTGTGTGCGGCGGAGCTCGCGGCGCAGCAGGGTGCGGGCGTGCGGGGCCAGGCGGAACAGGCGGGGCTCACCGGGCTCCCAGTGCCCGAAGCCGAACACCTCGGATTCCTCGAGGGCGTGGACGATGTCGGGGTTGCCCGTCAGTGCGGCAGCGAGGGGGGTGTCGACGGCGTCGGTGATGCTGAGCCGGACTAGATCGTCCAGGGTCCGCTCGGCGAAGTCGTCCCGCTCGATGCGAGCCCGGAGGTAGTCCTCGATCGTCGCGGATGCCGCCTCGACGACGGCCGACCCGCCCCCGTGCAGGGCCGCCGCCCGGACGGCCGCGGGGAAGCCGCCCGTCGCCTCCTGGATCGCCTGGACCGTGTCATCGTCGACGGCGGGGTCGAGCATCGCGCGGATCTCGTCGTGGTCGAACATGAGCTCCTGCGGGCCGAGAAGCGCGGTGTCGATCACCAGCCGCAGCCCGGCGCTGTCGAAGGGACTGGGCCGGTTGGTCGCGACGACGAGTCGCACGAGCGGGAGCGCGGCGATCGTGCGACACAGGTCGAACACGCTCTCGCGGTCGAGCGCGGCGGCGTCGTCGAGCACGATCACCAGCGGCTCCGTGAGCGGGCACAGATGCTCGGTGACCGCGGCCCACAGCTCTCCGGGTGGCTCCGTCGGGGGGTCTGCGGGAGCCCTGCCCTCTGGCGCCTGTTCGCGAAGGGCGCGCAGCAGTGCCAGGGCGAGGTCGGAGCTGCTCTCACGCCCGGGGGTCACGGTGAGCCAGACCACGCGGGACGAGGTGACGAACGCCCAGCCGACCACCGCGGTGGTCTTGCCCGAGCCCGATGCCCCGCGGAGCAGCGTGAGCGGGGTGTCCGTCTCGAGGGCTGCGTTGAGCCGCGGTCGCCCGATCACGTTCGTCGAGACGCGCGGCAGATGCCTGCTCTCACGCGCGACGGAATCCGTCATGTCCCCTCCCCAGGTCCCCGCCTCCACAATATTCCGAAATGACGATCGGGCGGGTGACATGACGCCGCAGCGACGCCGGTGATCGGCCGGCCGCCGTGGCCTCTAGGCTCGGAGACGTGACGGACGGGCGGGCGAAGACGGTGCGACGCGTGCCGACCAGCGCCCTGCTGGTGAGTGCGGCGCTCGGTGCGATCCAGGCGCTCGTGTTCCTCGCGGTCGTTCCCGTCACCGGAGTGCTCGCGGCCGCCTCGCCCCCGGCCTACGCCCTGGTCGCCGCTGTGCACACGGCCCTGCCGTTCCTGGCGCGCGTGGTCACGCGCACGCCGGGCGCCGCCACGCTGACGGCGTTCGTGGCCGGGGCGCTCACGGTCGCGGTGTCGCCGATCGGACCACTCGGGCTGGTCCCGCTCCTGCTCGGCGGTCTGGTGCTCGACCTCGTGCTCCCGCTGCGGCGCGACGCTCGGGTGGGGGCAGGGCGGATCCTGGCGGCCGGGGCCGTCGCGGGGATCGCGCTGTTCCTGGTCGCGCTGCCGGTGTTCTCGCCGGAGCACCTGGTGCCCGCGGTGCTCGTGGCGACGCTGGCCGCGCGCGTGGTCGGGGAGGTCGCGGTCGCCGGGGTCGTGATCGCGGTGCGGAGGCTGCTGGCCCGCGCGGGCGTCGTCCGCTGAACATGCCCCGAATACCTATACCCCCTGCGGGTAGTATCGGGGCATGACCGATCGACGGGCGCTGCGCGGGGCACTGCTCGCGGTGGTGCTCGCGGGCGGAGTGCTGCTCGGGCTGCTCGGCATGCACGCGCTCGGGTTGCACGGCACCGCCGGGGCGCACGGCCCCGGTCACGCCGCGGTCGTCGCGACGGCGCCCCACGGCGACGCCGCCCACGACCGCCCGGGCTCCGCGGCCCACGACCGCGGCGACCGCGCCGCGCCGCTCGCCTCCCACGAGGGCAGCACCCCGCCGTCGCACGACCTCGCCGCGCCGTCGGCCGGGGGAGCGGACGGCGCCGCCGCGTGCGTGCTGGCCCTGCTCGGCGGGCTCCTCCTGCTCCTGCGCCACCGGGCGTCCCCGGCCCTCGCGGCACCGGCGGCCACGGTCGTCCTCCGCGCGCGCGGCACCCTGCCGATCCCGCGACCTCCGTCTCTTCACGTGCTCTGCATCAGCCGGACCTGAGGCGCCGTCGTGCGCCCGGGGCGACCGCGACCGCGTTCGCCCATCCGATCGAGAAGACCGAGAAGAGAGACCCATGAAGAATCGAACCACCCGTACCGCGGCCGCCCTCGTGATCGCGGGGTCGCTCGCGCTCGCCGGCTGCGCGTCGAGCGAGCCCGCGGGCCCCGCCGACCACTCCGGCATGGACCACTCCCCGAGTGACGCCCCGGCCGCCGGGGCGAACGACGCGGATGCGATGTTCGCGTCGATGATGATCGTGCACCACCAGCAGGCGGTCGAGATGTCCGACATCGTGCTCGCGAAGGACGGCGTCGACCCGCGCGTGGTCGACCTCGCCGAACGCATCACGGCCGCGCAGGGGCCCGAGATCGAGCAGCTGCAGGGCTGGCTCGACGACTGGGGTGTCGACGCGGCCGACGCCAGCGCCATGGACCACGGCGACGGCATGATGAGCGACGACGACCTCGCCGCGCTCGAGGCCGCGACCGGGCCCGAGGCGTCGCGGCTGTTCCTGGAGCAGATGATCGTGCACCACGAGGGCGCGGTGGAGATGGCGGAGGTGCAGCTCGCGGACGGCGAGAACGCCGATGCGGTGGCGCTCGCGCAGGACATCGTCGACGCCCAGACGGCCGAGATCGCGGAGATGAAGGACATCCTCGCGAGCCTCTGACGCGAGAGCCCCGCGTCGCCCTCGCGCGGCGCGGGGCTCACCCCGTCCCCCGCCGCCGGACATCGCCGCGAGGGCTATCGCTGATCCGGGCGCGGCGGAGTCCGCTCGGCCCTCCCGACGCGGCGCGCCACCCGTCGCAGCGGGTGCGCGAGCCGCTGCCACAGCGTGGGCGCGGGGGTGTCGTCGGGAGCGGGCGGCGGAGCCACCGCGAACTGCACGAACTCCTCGGCGCCGTGGTGCACCACGCGGTACAGGGCCGTGCCGATCAGCACGCCCAGCGCGATCGACATGACCGACACGAGGGCGGCGGCGAAGTCGGCCAGGCCGTTGTCGGTCGCGAACGCCTCGGTCAGTCCGACCAGTCCGGCCGCCCCCGGCACGAGCAGCCAGAACGCCGGCAGGAACGTCAGCTGCGACGGCGCCCCGTGCCGCAGCCCCGCGATCCAGAACACCACCGGGGTCACCGCGAGCGCGCCGACGAAGCCGCCCACGGCCGGATCGATGAACTCGGTGCCCGCCCACTGGCCCACGTAGGCGACCACGAGCGCGAGCAGCACCCATCCGAAGGTCGACGGCGGCGCCGAGAAATGGAGGTAGTTGCCCAGCGCGAACACGAGGATCCCCAGCAGCGGCACCCACCACGGCAGGAACGAGGAGGCATCGAGCGGCTCGTACGAATCGGACGACACCCCCACCACGGCACCCGCGGCGAGGATGCCGAACGCCAGCAGTGCGAGCTGCACGAACCCGTAGACCAGCCGCGACGCCCCGGAGATCATCTGGCCGGCGGCGAGCTCGACCGTCGCGGTGGTCAGCACCCCGCCCGGAAGGAACGTGACCAGCGGGGCGATCAGCACGCGGATCGGGTCGCCGACCTCCACGGCCTCCGCGAGCAGGAACACCGCGGTCGCGCACACGAACGCCGCCGCGATCGGCATGATGAGCTGCAGCGTGGGCGAGCGCACGAGCTTGAGCAGCCCGATCCCGAAACCGAGCACGAACGCGACGGTCGCGCCCTGCCAGGTGGGGGCGAGCAGCAGGGCGAGCCCGGTGGTGAGGATCGCGTGCCCGAGCGTGCGCGTGAACCAGCCGAGGCGCGGTCGCATCGCGCCGATCTCGTTGAGCCGCCGGATGCCGTCGCGCGGCGCGACCGCGCCGGTGCGGGCCTGCGCGATCAGCTCGTACAGTGCCGCGATCTGGTCGAAGCGGAACGACGCGTTGGTCGCGGAACGGATGGCGACGCGCTCCTCCTCCTCGTCGCCCGTCTCCACGATGATGATCGTCGGCAGCACCACGAAGTCGGTGTCGTCGCCGCCGGACGCGCGCGCCACCTCGGCGATCGTGTCGCGGATGCGGTCGACCGACTCCGCCGAGGCGTTCATCCCCTGCGCCAGCCCGAGCAGGAACTGGCGCAGCGCCGACCGGTCGACGACGTCGGTCATGTCACCCCACCGCGGTCATGTCACGCGAACAGGAACGACAGGGCGACGCCGACCACGATCGCGGTGCCGACGTAGACCAGGTTCGGCAGCTGGAACGAGTGGTCGACCACGAACTTGCCCATCTTGGTCGTGCCGGTCTGGTCGAACGCGACCGTGGCGACCTGGCTGCCGTTGGCGGGCAGCGTGTAGATGCCCATGGTCGCCGGCCACAGGCCCACCAGCAGCGGGGCGGGCAGCCCGATCGTGATGCCGATCGGCACGATCGCGTTCGTCGCGCTCGACTGGCTCGTGGTGAGCATCGCGACCGCGAACAGCGCCAGCGCGAACAGCAGCGCGCCCAGGAACGCCGACGACCCCGACACCACGGAGCCGAGTCCATCGACGATGAGCGTCTGGTTCGCGGCGACGAAGGTGTTCGCCAGCCACGCGATGCCGAACAGGGCGATGGCGCCGACGATGCCGGCGGGGAACGTGGGCTGCTTGGGCACGTCGGCCGCCTTCACCTTGCAGAACACGAAGATGAGGGCGGCGATGATGCCCATGGTGACCTCGATGATGACGGTCACGCTCAGACGCACGGGGTCGCCACCGTCATCGGTGCCGATCACCGGTCGCAGATTCTCGAACAGGCCGAAGAACACGATCACCGCGACGCCCGCGAGGAACAGCGATGCGGAGAGCACCGCGGTCTTCGGCAGCGTCTTCTCGTGCGCGTCGACGACCGGCGGCTTGATCTGCCCGTCCGCCAGGCGCTTCTGGTACTCCGGGTCGTCCTCCAGGTCCTTGCCGTGGCGCATCATCACGAGCGCCGCGACGAGGAGTCCCGCGATGGAGGCCGGCCACATGATGAGCAGCAGCCCGCCGAGGTCCACGCCCTGCGGCGCGAGCAGCACCACCATCGAGGCGGTCGCAGCCGACACGGGGGAGCACAGGATGCCGACCTGCGAGGCCACGGCCGAGACCGCCAGCGCCCGCTCCGGACGGATCTTCTGCTGGTACGACACGTCGTAGATCACCGGCAGCAGCGGATAGAAGATGTTGCCCGTTCCCGCGCCGACCGTGAACAGGAACGACATCGCGGGGGCGAGGAACACCACCGACTTGGGGCGTTTGCGGATGACCTTCGCCGCGACGGACACCATCCAGTCGATGCCTCCGGCGGCCTGCATGGTCGAGGCGGCCGTGATCACGGTGATGACGATGAACACCGCGTCGACGGGGGCGTTGCCCGGCGCCTCGCCGAAGACGAACACCAGCACGGCGACGCCGACGAGGCCCCACACGCCCAGGCCGATCCCGCTGGTGCGGGTGCCCATGAAGATCGCCAGGACGACGACGATCAGCTGGGCGATGAGGAGGAAGACGTTGTCGTTCATGACGATGCCCCGATCATCAGGATGGCCCGGTCAGGAGGAGGGTCCGGTGGCGATGGGCCCGGTACCGGTGAGCACCTGCACGGGCAGCTCGGTCTCGACGATCCGCCCGTCCACCGCTTCCACCCGCAGGGCGAGGGGGTCGTCGACCGGGCTGATCGCCGTCACGAACTCGGAGTTCTCGAAGTGCAGCGACTGGAGGTTGCCCACCGCGTAGCCGGTCGACAGCTCCGCGCTGAGCAGGGAGGCGTGGAACAGCGGCCGGCGCTGGTCCTCGGCGTCGTAGTGCGGGCAGAAGCTGCCGTGCAGGAAGCCAAGGCCCTCCGGCAGCACCTGCAGCGTGGGGCCGTAGCTGTCGGTCGTGCCGCCCTCGAACCAGCAGATCCCGCCCGCGCTGCCGCCGGTGAACACCACGTTCGACGCCGGGTCCTCCCACATCTCGCGCATGATCTCGTCGAGTCCCTGCCGCTTCCACACGTCGAGCATGTTGGCGGTGTTGCCGCCGCCCACGTGGATCACGTCGAAGCCCTTCACGAACCCGGCGAGGTCGTCGACCGCACGGTGGAACAGCGGCAGGTGGTGCGGCGCGCACCGGTCGGAGTCGTACGTGGAGTAGAAGCTCACGATGTAGGCGGTGTCGTCGCCCGTCGCGGTGCCGACGAACAGCACCCGCGGTCTGTCCTTGCCGGTGAGTCTCAGGATGTAGTCGTGCGTCGGATCGTTCCGGCGCTCCATCATGGCCTTCCCGGCTCCGGTTGCGACAACATGTGACATCGGTGACCCCCCGGTTCGACGGCTGCTCTCAGGCGTCAACATAGTGGTGCGCGACCCGGCGCGTCCAGCACTCCTCACCCGCTCGACGTGAGGGACGGTGCGGCCGTCGGCGCACGCCATAGTGGGAGGGGACGTGTCGACGACGGCGGGAGGGCCCACGGTGGCATCGAGCGAGTTCGCGGTGTGCGCGATGTCCGAGCGCCCGGCGCTGTGGACGCTGGTCTGGCATCCCGAGACCGAACGGTGGGAGGCGCGCGGCGCCGCGGTCGCGCTCGACCGGCCGTTCGCGCTCGCCGCCCACCCGTCCGGCTCCCTGTACGCCGCGGGCCTCACCCCCGAGGGCGCGTTGCATCGGCTCACGCGCGGGCCCGGCGACGGCGCGGCCGACTGGGTCGTGCGGCAGAGCCTCGCCCTGCCGGGGGTGGAGCTGCCGTGCCGGGTGCGGTTCGACGCGGCTTCGCGGCGCCTGCTGATCCCCGGGTACGGGAACGGGGCGCTCGGGGTGGTCGACCTCGACCGGGACGGCGGCTTCGCCGCGGCCGCCCGAGTGGCCGCGTTCACCGGCGGTGGACCCGACCCCGAACGACAGGACGGCCCGCACGCCCACGACGCCCTCGCGCTCGCCGCCGGCATCGGCGTGACCGACCTCGGCGCGGACGTGCTGCGCATCCTCGACCCGACGACCCTCGCCGAGCGGGCGCCGCTGGAGCTCCCCGCGGGCACGGGACCCCGGCACGTGGCCGACCTCGGCGGCGGACGGGTCGCGCTCTCGGGCGAGCTGGGCTCGACGCTCGTGCTGGCCTCGGTCACCGAGCGCCGCGTGCTCGATGTGCTGCCTGCGACCGCGCACGGCTCCGGCGGGTCGAACGCGCCCAGCACGGTGGTGCACGATCCCGTGCGCGGCCTGGTGCACGTCGCGAACCGCGGCGCCGACACGATCCTGACCGCCCGGATCGACGGCGACCGCCTGGTGCGCGTGTCCGAGGTGCCCGGTGGCGGCTCCCGGCCGGAACATCTCGTGCTCACCGGCCGGCACCTGCTGGCGGTGCACTCCGCCGACGGCGCGGTCGTGGCGCTGCGCCTGCGCGACGGGGTGCCCACGGCCGAGGTCGCCGCGGAGACCCGGGTGCCCGGCGCGATCTGGATCGAGCCGCTGCCGCCGCGGCGCTGAGCCGACGTTGCGGTCAGCGCTCGGGCAGCTCGGGGCGCCGGCGGTTCCGGTGGCTCGGGCGGCTGCCCGCGGGCTCGGGGTCAGGCGTTGAGGCGGGCGGCGCCGACCTGCGCCTCGAGCAGCGGCAGGGTGCGGCTGCCCGCGGGCGTCAGGCCGAGGGCGCGCGCGAGTTCGAGTGCGAGCGCCGCGTGCCCGGCCGAGTTCGGGTGGAACGGGTCGCCCATCAGGCCCCACGGCACCCCGCCGTTCCCCAGCTCGGCGTAGCGGGCGTACTGGTCGACCAGGAGCACGTCCTCCTCCGCGGCGACGCGCCGCACGGCCTCGGCGAACTCGGCGATCCGCGACCGCTCCGGGGCGTTGAGGCCGTCCACCGCGGGCGGCGTCTGCAGCACCACGACCGCGTCGAGGTCGCGCGCACGCCGCACGAACTCCCGCAGCGACTCCGCATACTCGGCGGCCGAGAGCACGGGGCGCTCGCCGCCGGTCGACACATCGTTCGTGCCGATCATGAGGGTCACCACGTCGGGGTTCCAGGAGGCGACGCGGCGGTCCCAGTCGTCGAGGATGTCGGCGATGCGGTTGCCGCTGATCGCCGAGTTGATCACGATGTCGCGCACGCGGGCGAGCTCGCCGCGGATGAGCTCGTGCAGGTGCTCGGGGTAGCTGCGTCCGCCCTGCGTGTGCACCAGCCCGTGGGTGATCGAGTCGCCCGTGATCAGCCAGTTCAGCGGCGCCGGATCGGCCAGGGCGGCGGTGAGGCGCTGGAGGTCGGCGGTGGCGGAAGCGGGGGCGGGGGATTCGGCGTTCGGCACGGCTCCGAGCCTATCGGCCGACCACGGCGACCCCGGATGCGGGAGACTGGACGGATGACCTCGTCTGCGCTCGACCGTCTCCTCGCCCGCATCGCCGACTCCGGTCTGCTCGACGACCCCGTCGCGGAGAACGGCCTGGTGTACGGCCGCGCCGGGATCGACGCGGCGGGCGCCACGGTCTCGGTGAACGTCGATCCGGAGCTGGACGAGCACGACGAGGTCGACGATGACGCGCTGGTCGCCACGCTGGAGCGCGTGCTGTCGGTGAACGAGTCGCGGTGGCGGGCGATCGTCGACGAGGTCGCGTCGGACATCGACGACGCGGTGGACGACGAACCCGTGGTCGAGCAGATCGATCTGCGCGACGACCTGGAGGCCACGTCGGTCGTGGTGTTCGCCGATGCCGTGCTGCTCGCGTTCGTCGCTCCGAAGCAGTTCCCGGAGTCGCGCATCCTGGTGCAGCTCGACGAGGAGTTGGAGGTCGACGGCGTCGAGGTGCGTGCGCTCGACGGCTCCGAGACGGTGGAGTTCGACACCCTCGACGACCTCCTCGACGAGATCAGCCGCTCCGACGAGGACTGAGCGCCCCCGTCATTCCGCGTCGAGCACCTCACGGAGCGTGGCGGCGAACGCCTCGGGCTGGCCCGCATAACCGGACTCCCCGCCCAGGAAGCCGCCGTGGTGGCTGGGGAAGACGGTCGCCTGCTGGCCCAGCCGTTCGGCCAGCGCGAGCGCGGTCCGTCCGGTGTACCCCGTCAGCGACTCCTCGCCCACCGCCACCACGATCCGCGTCGGTGCCGCCTGTAGCGCCGCGATGTCTGGCGTGTAGTCGACGACCGCCCACGACCGCTCCGACAGCAGCGGATCGTCGCGGGATCCGTCGTCGTCGGCGGGCATCCCGAACGCGGCGGGGTCGGGCAGCGGCTGCGCGAGGAACTCCTCGGTGAACTCGCCCTCCCACGAGGTCATCGCCAGGAAGCCCGCCATCCCGGCGCCCCAGCCGCGGTCCTGATACGCGCGGGTGTAGGCGGCCCTGGCGCGGCGGGCGGCCTCGGCGTCGGGCAGCACCGCATCGATCGGCGGCTCGTGCGCGACCAGGGTGGCCACGTCGTGCGGGTGGGCGGTGACCAGGGCGAGCGCCGTCACCGCGCCGCCGCTGCTCGCGAACAGGTCGACCGGTCCGGCGCCGAGCGCCTCGATCAGCGCGTGCACGTCTTCCGCCTGCGTCTCCGGCTCGTTGGTGACGCCCCCGTCGTGCCGCACGCTGCGCCCCAGGCCGCGCGGGTCGTACGTGATGACGGTGCGGTCGGGGAAGAGCGCCACCTGGGCCTGGAACCCGCTGGCGTCCATCGGCTGGCCGATCATGACCAGCGGACGGCGCCCGTCGGCCGTGGGCAACGGGCCGTGCACGTCGTACACGAGATCCACGTCGGGCAGTTCCAGGGTGTGCTGCGTCATGTGGATCTCCTTCGCGCGTCCCCGTGGATCGTACGTGCCGTCACGGACGTTCCACCAGGGGCGGTCACAGCCACTTCTTGTACTTGAACACCCCGTACAGGCCCACCGCGAACGCCGCCATCGCCCCGATCGCCATCGGGTACCCGAACGCCCAGTGCAGCTCGGGCATCACGTCGAAGTTCATGCCGTACACCGTGCCGACGAGCGTGGGGGCGAAGATGATCGCCGCCCAGGAGGAGATCTTCTTGATCTCGTCGTTCTGCGCCAGGCCCGCCTCGGTCTGCCGCCGCGCGACCAGCGCCGAGTGCACCGTGAGGGCGTTCTCCAGGATCGCGCGGAACGAGTCCACCCGCTCGTTGACGCGGATCGTGTGGTCGAGCACGTCGCGCAGCGACCGCTGCAGCTCCTCGTCGATGCGGTATTTCTCCGACCCGCGGCGGAGCCACTCCAGCATCCCGCTGAGGGGGTGCACGGCGCGCTGGAAGTTGATCACCTCGCGGGACAGCTCGTAGATGCGGCGGGACAGTGCGCTGTCGTCCGCGCCGTCGCCGAACAGCTGGTCCTCGATCTCGTCGATGTCGTTGAGCAGACCGGCGACGATCGGCTCGTAGCCGTCGACCACCTCGTCGAGGATCGCGTACAGCACGGCCTCCGGTCCCATCGCCAGCAGCTCCGGGTTCGCCTCCATGCGGGAGCGCACGGCGGCGAGGTTGGGCGACTCGGCGTGCCGGATGGTCACCACGAAGTCGGGCCCGACGAACAGGTGCAGCTCGCCGAACTCGATCGACTCTTCCTTGTCGCGGTAGCGGGCCGGGCGCAGCACCGCGAACAGGGTGTCGCCGTAGCGCTCCACCTTCGAGCGCTGATGCCCGGAGAGCGCGTCCTCCACGGCGAGGGGATGCAGGTCGAACTCGCGCGCGACGGACTCGACCTCCGCCGGGCTGGGGCGGTAGAGGCCGATCCAGGCGATGCCGCCCGCCGCGTCGAGCATGCGGTAGGTCTCGTCCAGGTTCCTCGGGGTCTCCACGCGACGACCGTGGACGTACACGCCGTTGTCGATGAGCGCCATGATGCGGCTCCGTTCTCGCGAGCGCACGGCAGCGGAGGCTCCGTGCGCGGATTCGTCAGGGGGCGGGAGACGCCGCCGACGGCTGCGGAACAGGACGTGCGGACGCGGACCGGGAGGTCAACGCGAGAGCGCAGGGAGTCGCGACGCAGCGAGGGCGGCGTCGTTACTATCGTCGGACATCGCCATCACCGCCTTCCGGACTCTCGGGGGTCACACGACCCGACGTGCCAGCATACTCCCGGAACCTGGACGGGGGCCCGGCGGAGGTTCGACCGTCCGGACAGGGAGACACATGAACGAGTTCGCCATCGGAGACATGGTGCAGATCACCGGATCGCCCATGACCGGCACCGTGGGCACCGTGGTGTCGTTCGATGAGAAGCGCCAGCGCTACCTCGTGCGCATTGACGCCATGACGCAGAACTACTACGCAGCCGGCGATCTGACCGTCTTCGCGCCCTGACCTGGCGACCCGGTCGCGGCGGAGCCCGATCGGGGCCGCTCGCCGCGGCGGCTACGGGACGATCGCGTCGATGTAGCCGCCGTCGACCCGCACCGCCGCGCCGGTCGTGGCCGACGCGAGCGGCGAGGCGAGATAGGCGACCATGTTCGCGATCTCCTCCGGCTCGATCAGCCGCTGCAGCAGCGACTGCGGGCGGTGCAGGCGCATGAACTCGCGCTGCGCCTCGTCCCACGGCAGGTCCTGGTCGACGAGGGAGTACACGAAGTCCTCCACGCCGCCCGTGTGGGTGGGCCCCGCGAGCACCGAGTTCACCGTGACGCCGGTGCCCGCCGCCTCCTTCGCGAAGCCGCGCGACACCGCGAGCAGCGCCGTCTTCGACATGCCGTAGTGGATCATCTCCGCGGGGATCACGACGGCGGAGTCGCTGGCGATGTCGAGCACCCGCCCCCAGCCGCGCTGCATCATGCCCGGCAGCGTCGTCCGGATGAGTCGCACGGCGGCGAGCACGTTCACCTCGAAGTAGCGGCGCCATTCGTCGTCGGAGATGTCGAGTGCCGGGGTCGCGCCGAAGATCCCGAGGTTGTTCACCAGCACGTCCACGTCGCCCGTGGTGTCGAGCACCGCCGCGGCGCCGTCGTCGGTGGTGACATCGCCCGGCGCGGGCACCAGGCTCCGCTCGGGATTCTCCTCCCGCAGCTCGGCGACCACCGCCGCGACCGTGTCGGCGCTGCGGCCGTTGACCGCCACGCGGGCCCCGGCGTCGGCGAGGGCCGTGGCGATGGCGCGGCCGATGCCCTGGGTGGAGCCCGTGACGAGGGCGGTCTTTCCGGTCAGATCGATGCGCATGATGCTCCTCCGTGTCGGTGCTGTCTGCTGCAACACCGACGCACCTCCATCCATGCCCGCGTACCTCCTGCCGTGTGCCGGGGGCCGGGTGCCGGGTGCCGGGCGTGAGCCGTGTGCCGGGATCGAAAAGGTGCCGGGGGCGGGCTCCGCGGGGACGGTTTCGATCCCGCGTCGAGCGGGTGTGTCCGCCGCGGTGGTGCCAGGGTCGAAAAGGTGCGTGTGCGGTGCCCTGAAGGCGCGATTCTGAGCCCGCATCGAGCGGGTGGGCGCCGGCTAGAGGTGCACGACCTCGCCGTCGCGGGCGGCGGAGGCCTGCGCGGCCTTCACGATCTCGACCGTGCGGATGCCCACCCCGGCGTCGGGCTGCGGCTGACGGCCGTCGCGCACGGCACGCACGAACTCCTCCAGCAGCAGCGCGTCGAGGTCGGCGCCGACCGGGCTCCAGGTCTCACCGTGCGCGTCATGCCCGGCGACGCCCTTCGCGAACGGGCTCACGGTGACGGTGCCGCGCTCGGCGACGACCTGCAGCGTGAGGCCGCCCCACGTGGCCGAGCTCATCGGCCAGCTCCAGGAGCAGTCGATCGTGGCGACCACGCCGCCCGGGTACTGGATCGTGACGAGCCCGCCCGTCTCCACCGACAGCTCGCGCTGCGCGTGCAGCATCCGGTTCGACACGGCGCGCACGGACGCCGCTCGCTCGCCGAGCAGCTCGTCGAGCAGGTCGGCGCAGTGGACGACGTGGTCGACGAGCGCGCCGCCGCCCGCGAGCTCGGGGTCGGTGAACCAGGCCCTGTCCTGCGGGAGCTTGCCGTTGTTGATGCCGGTCACGCCGAGGATGCGCCCGAGTCGTCCGCTGCGCAGTTCGGCGATCGCGTCGCGCACCGCGGGGGAGAACCGCACGGGATAGGCGACCATGAGCAGCACACCCGCGGTCTCGCACGCGTCGCGCATGGCGATCGCATCCTCGACCGTGGTGGCCAGCGGCTTCTCGCACAGCACGTGCACGCCCGCCGCCGCAGCACGCTCGACGAGGGCGCGGTGCCGGGAGTTCTCGGCCGCGATCACGACGGCGTCCGGCTTCCACGCGAAGGCCTCGTCGTACGTGTCGACGTAGGCCACGCCCAGCTCGGCGGCGAGCTCCGCGCCGCGGGGTGCGTCGTCGGGCGCGGCCGCGCCGTCGGGGTCGGTCGCGATGAGCTCGACGCCGGGCATCTCCTTCAGCGCGTGCACATAGCTGAGGGCGTGCGTGTGCGCGAACGACAGGACGGCGATGCGCAGCGGGGCGGGGGCGGTCATCGGGTGGCCTCCTCGGTGGCGGGCGCGGCGGGATCGGGAGCGGTGGAGTCGGCCGCGGTGGTCTCCCCGGGGAGGGCGACCGCGGAGCCCGAGGCGATGGAGGCGTAGGCGGCCTCGGCGACCGCGACCGCGGCGATCCCGTCGGCGGGGGCGACGCGCGCCGCACGGCCCTCGCGGATCGCGGCCACGAAGTCGGCGATCTCGGCGTAGTACGGGCTCTCCTCTGGCGACATCGGCGGCAGGTAGTCGGCGTCGCCCTCGGGCACCACGGCGTCGGTGCGGAGGGTGTGGTCCTCGGCGCTGTCGTACCGCAGACGGCCCGCCGATCCCGCGACCTCGACGCTCGTGCGGAACGGCATGCCGGGCTGCACCCAGCTCGCGTGCAGGTGACTGAGCACGCCGTTGCGGTGGGTGAGCACGACGTGCGCGGTCACGGGCGCGGGCACGCGGTCGTCCACCGTCGGCGGGTTCTGCACGGCGTAGACGCTGGCGACCGGTCCGGCGAACCACAGCGCCTGGTCGATGTCGTGGATCATGAGGTCGCGGATCACGCCGCCGCCCGCCCGCTCGGAGAAGAACCACCCGGTCTGCGGCGCGGAGCCCGCACGGCTGAACCGCTGCACCGCGAGCTCGCCCACACGCCCGGCCTCGATGCCCGCCTTGATCTGCGCGTACTCGCCCATGTACCGCACGACGTGCGCGGGGAACAGTCGGACACCGGCGCGAGCGGCGGCCGCGGTCACCTCTGCGGCGGCCTCGGCGGTCGCGGCGAGCGGCTTCTCGCAGATCACGTCGCGACCGCGGGCGATGGCGCGCAGCGCGAAGTCGGCGTGCGTGCTGCTGGGCGTGACGATGTCGACCAGGTCGACCAGCTCGATCAGCGCGTCGACGTCGGCGACCAGCTCGAAGCCGTACTCCGCGGCGATCTCCTCGGCACCGTCGAGCGAGGTCACGTAGCCCCGCACGCCCAGCGCCCGCCACGCGTCGGCGTGCACGCGGGAGATGCCGCCCGCGCCGATGAGTCCGACTGTCAACGTGCTCACTGCTTCTCCTCGGTGTCGTCGCCGGTGACCGGCTCGTGCGGCAGGGGGGTGATGGGCGGGGCTGGCATGTCGTCGATGCCGGAGATCTCGGCGGGGTGCCGCTGGAACGCGTGCACGACCGCACCGTGCGCTGCGGCTTCCGCGCCCAGTCGCGCCTCGGCGACCGGCACCTGGAACGGCAGCCCGAGGTGCCTGGGGAGCGCGGCCCGCAGCGGGTCGAGCAGCTGCTCGTGCGCCGCCGAGAGTCCGCCGCCGATGACGACCATGGCGGGATCGACCGTGAGGATCAGCGTGGCGATGCCGTGCGCGAGCTCGTCGATGAACGCGTCGAGCTCCTCGCGTGCCCCGGGGTCGCCCTCCCGCGCGAGGGCGAACACCTCCGCGGCGGTGGGGGCCGTGCGCCAGGGGATCTGCCCGGTCTCGCTGTTGAGTCCGCGGAAGGCCAGGCGTCCGATGTCGCCCGCCGCGTTGTGGATGCCGCGGCGGGGGCGTCCGCCGAGGATGAGGCCCATCGCGATGCGGTTGCCGACCGACAGGTAGATCACGTCGTCGACGAGCTGCGCGACCCCGAGGTGGTGTTCCGCGACCGCGGCGAGACGCACGCCGTTGTCGACGGCGACCGGGCACCCGAACGCGTGCCGCAGCTGCGAGCCGATGTCGATGCCCGACCACTCGGGGATGACGACCGAGGTGGTCACGCGGCCGGCGTCGTCGACGAGCCCGGGGAGGGAGACGCCGACGGCGCGCACCTGCGACGCGGGGATGCCGGTGTCGGCGAGGGTGCCGCGGATGTGGGAGATGACGGCGGCGAGCTTGGCGGCCCCGTCGGTCTGCGCCGAGACGCCGGGGTAGGTGTGCTGGGCGACGACCGCTCCGGCGAGGTCGGACAGCACGACCCGGACGCTCGCGACGCCGATGTCGACGCCCACGACGGTGCCGGCGGCGGCGTGGAACGCGTACCGGCGGGCGGGTCGTCCGGCCCCTCCGCCGTTCTGCGCGGGCGCGTCGACCAGCAGCCCGGAGTCGCTGAGCACGGTCACGGCGTTCTCGACCGAGGTGCGGGAGACCTCCAGCGAGCGGGACAGATCGCTCACGGTCGCCGGTCCCGTGTCGCGCAGCTGGAGGGCGCAGCGCGCCACGATCGACAGCGGACTCGTCACGCCCATGTGCGGTGCCTCCTTCGTCCCCGTCGTTGGTGCGATCAAATTAGCACACCCGGTTCTCACATCGTGTTTTGTCGTTGACGATCGAGAAACACGCTGGAAACAAGCGTCTGAGAACTTGTACTTGACGAATTATCCCAGCCCAATGTCATAATGAACCGTACTCAGCACGGTTTACGCAAAGGAGCACCATGCGCGTCAGCAAGATCACCGGCGTCGTCGCGGGAGTCGCGGCCGCCACCCTGTTGGCCGGATGTTCGGCCGGCGGAGGCACCACCGCAGAGGGCGAGCAGGACATCACGGTCTGGCTCTACCCGGTCATCGCCGACGAGGCGGTGCACAAGGACTTCTGGGACTCGACCATCGAGGCGTTCGAGAAGGAGAACGAGAACGTCAACGTCTCCTACGAGATCTTCCCGTGGGCCAACCGCGACGAGGCCCTCCAGACCGCGATCGCGGCCGGCAAGGGTCCCGACGTCGTCTACCTCATCCCCGATCAGCTCGCCGCCTACCAGAAGTCGATCGCTCCGCTGAACGACCTGCTCAGCACGGAGCGTCAGGACGACCTGCTGCCCAACGTCAAGGAGTCCGTCACCATCGGCGGCGACATCCTCGGTGCCCCCATCCTCACCAGCGCCCAGCCGCTCATCTGCAACGCCGCCGCGTTCGAGGCCGCCGGCGTGACCGAGTACCCCGAGACCTGGGACGACGTCGCCGAGATGGCACCCGCGTTCGTGGAGAAGGGCATGTACGCCCTGAACTACCCGGCGTCCGCCGAGAACACCCTCAACCTCACCTACTACCCGCTGCTGTGGCAGGCGGGCGGCGAGGTCTACACCGAGGACGGCGAGGTCGGCTTCGACAGCAAGGCCGGCGAGAAGGCGCTCACCTTCCTCACCGACCTGGCAGAGGAGGGCGCGCTCGACCCCGAGGCGCTCACCACCAACGTGCCGCTCGAGCAGACCGCGATCGCGCAGGGCAAGGTCGCCTGCACCTGGAACAACGCGGTCACCGAGGTCGCGCCGTTCTGGGGCGAGGAGAACGTGAAGGTGCTCGCGCCGCTCAGCGACAAGGAGTCCGTCGCGTACGGCACCGTCGGTTCGCTCTCGGTGCTCAAGGGCTCGAAGGCGAAGGACGCCGCCGCCGCGTTCGCCGAGTACGCCACCGGCGCCGACGTGGTCGAGCCGTACCTGACCGCCGCCGGCTACTTCTCCGCACTCAGCACGACCGAGCCGCTGTACGCCGACGACCCGCTGCTCGGCGAGGTCGAGAAGTACGTGCCCGACACCACCGTCGGTCAGCTCGACGCCAGCTCCCGCGCCCTGATGGGTGTGCTGTCGCCCGAGATCCAGGCCGCCCTGCTCGGCCAGAAGTCGCCCGCCGACGCCCTGAAGGACGCCGCGGCCGCCGCAGCCCCGCTGCTGCAGAAGTGAGGCGACGGGGGGCGTGCGGACAGCCGCCGCACGCCCCCTCCTCTCCGCCCCCGACGTGAGGAAACGACAATGACGACGGCCACCACGGCACCCAAGCCCGCAGGGCGCGTCGCCCGGGTGCTCGCCCGGCGGGAAGCGCGCATCGCGTTCCTGTTCGTGCTCCCCGCCTTCCTGCTGTTCATCGCCTTCCGCTTCGGCCCGAGCATCGCGGGCGTGGCGCTGAGCTTCTTCGACTACGACATCTCCGGCGAGATCGCGTGGCGCGGACTCGACCACTTCCAGCGCCTGGTCGCCGATCCGCTGTTCTGGCGGGCGCTGGGCACCACCGTCACCTACACGGTGCTGGCGGTGCCGATCGCGCTCGTGCTGTCGACCGTGATGGCCCTCGGCGTGCGACGGGCCTTCCGCGGCGCCCGCTTCTTCCGGTCGATCTTCTTCCTGCCCGTCATCACCTCGCTGGTGCTCGCCGGCTCGATCTTCGTGTGGATCTTCTCCGCGAACGGCCCCTGGTCGGCCCTGATGGCCCCGCTCGGGCTGGGCGGCTCGTGGCTCGGCAGCACCGTGCTCGTGATCCCCGCGATCGTCGTGGTGGGCGTGTGGTCGCGGTTCGGCTACGGGATGATGATCCTCATCGCGGCGCTGCAGGACGTGCCGCGCGAGCTGGAGGAGGCCGCGCTGGTCGACGGCGCGAACGCCTGGCAGCGGTTCCGGTGGATCATCCTCCCGCACCTGCGCCCCACGTTCTTCTTCCTCGCGGTGATCGAGACCACCGCGGCCTTCCAGGTGTTCGACGTGATCTACGTGATGACCCAGGGTGGTCCGGCGAACGCCAGCTACTCGCTCGTCTACCTGCTGTACGACCAGGGCTTCCGCTACTTCGACTACGGCTACGCGGCCGCCGTCGGCGTCGCCCTGTTCGTCATGACCCTCGTGGTCGCCCTCATCCAGCGCCTCGTGATCGGAAAGCAGAAATGACCGCTCTCCTGCAGCCCCCGACGCAGACCGCCGCGCCGACCCCGCAGCCCGCGCCCCGCAAGCGCCGCTCGTTCCGCGCGCTGGAGCCCACCGGCTGGGGCGTGGTCGTGCGGTGGATCTGGCTGAGCCTCGCGGGCATCCTCAGCTTCTTCCCGTTCTACGCGATGGTCGTGCTGAGCCTGAAGCCCGGCATGGTCGTCGAGCTCCCCGGCTCGCTGCTGCCCTGGACGGACATCTCGTTCGACTCCTACGCGCAGGTGCTCGGCGGTCAGAACATCCTCGGCTGGCTGTTCAACACGCTCGTCTACTCGCTCGTGTCGGTCGTGGCCGTGCTGTTCCTCTCCGCGCTCGCCGGCTACGCCTTCGCCAAGAAGCGCTTCCGCGGCAAGGAGGTCATGTTCTGGTCGTTCCTGGCGATGGTCATGGTGCCGTTCCACGTGACGCTGATCCCGACGTTCATCCTGATGGCGAACCTCGGCGGCATCGACACCTACTGGGGCCTGATCCTGCCGACGCTCGCGAACGCGCAGGCCGTGTTCCTGATGCGGCAGTTCATCCAGGGGCTGCCCGACGAGCTGTTCGAGGCGGCACGGATCGACGGTGCGGGGGAGTTCCGCATCTTCCTGCGGATCGTGCTGCCGCTGTGCAAGCCGATCCTCGCCACCCTCGGCATCTTCGTGTTCCTGTGGCACTGGAACGACTTCCTGTGGCCGCTCATCATCGCCAAGTCGAACTCGATGTTCACCCTCACCGTGGGCATCTCGTCGCTGCAGCAGCAGAACGTGCCGCTCAGCACCATGCTCGCCGGCTCCGTCGTGGCGCTGCTGCCCATCTTCCTCGCGTACCTGATCGCCCAGCGGTACGTGCAGGAGGGCGTGACCGGCACCGGGATCAAGGGCTGAGAAGAAGGGAAAGCACCACATGACTCAGCACAGCTTCGCCTCCGAGGCCGAGCTCGAAGAGGTCCTGGCCACGCCGAGCGACGCGCTCGTGGCCGACCTGGCACGCGGATCGGGCGACCTCGTGATCCTCGGCGCCGGCGGCAAGATGGGCCCGACGCTCGCGATGCTCGCGCGCCGCGGGATGGACGCGGCCGGCCGGACGGACGACGCCGTGTACGCGGTCTCGCGCTTCGGCGACGCCGCGATCCGCGAGCGCCTGGAGGCCGCGGGCGTGATCGTCGTGCCGTTCGACCTGATCGAGAACGACGACTTCTCCGCCCTTCCCGACGCCCCCCACGTGGTGTTCATGGTCGGCGCGAAGTTCGGTGCGGCGACCAACGCGTCGTGGGCGTGGGAGGTCAACGCCGCCCTGCCCGACCGGGTGGCCCGCCGCTACCGCGACAGCGCGATCGCCGTGCTGTCCACCGGCAACGTGTACCCGTTCGTGCCCGCGTCGTCGGGCGGCGCGTCGGAGGACGTGACCCCGGCGCCGATCGGCGAGTACGCCCAGTCGTGCCTCGGACGGGAGCGGGTGTTCGAGTTCGGTGCGCAGGAGCGCGGCACGAAGGTCGCCATCATCCGCCTGAACTACGCGGTCGACCTGCGCTACGGGGTGCTGGCCGACATCGGCACGGCCGTGCACGCGGGCGAGCCCGTGTCGGTCGCCACCGCCAACGTCAACGTGATCTGGCAGGGCTACGCGAACGAGGTGGTGCTGCGCAGCCTCGCGCACGCGTCGACCGACCCGTTCGTCATCAACCTCACCGGGCCGGAGCTGCTGAGCGTGGAGTCGGTCGCCCGCGGCTTCGGCAGCCTGTTCGACCGCGAGGTCACGATCGTCGAGGAGCCGCAGCCGACCGCGCTGCTCAGCGACGCCCGCCGCTGCATGGCCCTGTTCGGCTACCCGTCCGTGTCGGCCGAGGAGCTGATCCGCATGCAGGCCTCCTGGATCGACGCGGGCCTGCCGATGATCGCCAAGCCCACCAAGTGGGCCGTGCGGGACGGGAAGTTCTGATGTCGTCGTCCGCGGACACCGCGACCGTGCCGGTGCTGCGACCCGAGGCCGCGGCCACGCTCGCGCGCGGTGCCGTGATCCCCGCGCACCCGCTCGCGCTGACGGCCGACCGCACGCTCGACGAACGCCGCCAGCGCGCCCTCACGCGCTACTACCTCGACGCGGGCGCCGGTGGTGTCGCGGTGGGGGTGCACACGACCCAGTTCGAGATCCGCGACCCGGAGCACGCCCTGTTCGAGCCCGTGCTCGCGCTCGCCGCGGAGGAGCTCGACGCCCGCGCGGGTGCCGAGGTCGTGCGCATCGCCGGTGTGGCGGGTGGCACGGCGCAGGCGGTGGCCGAGGCCGAGCTCGCGCGCGGGCTGGGGTACGACGCCGTGCTGGTGAGTCCCCGCGTCGCGGGCGCCGACGAGCGTGCCCTGCTCGAACGCGCCCGCGCCGTCGGCGAGGTGCTGCCCGTGGTGGGCTTCTACCTCCAGACCGCGATCGGCGGGCCCGTGCTCGGCCGTGACTTCTGGCGCGAGTTCGCGTCGATCCCCTCCGTGGTCGCGGTGAAGGCCGCGCCGTTCGACCGCTACCGCACGCTGGAGCTGGTGCGCGGGGTGGCGGCGTCCGGTCGCGCCGACGACATCGCCCTGTACACCGGAAACGACGACGCGATCGTCGCCGACCTGCTGTCGGAGTTCCACGTGGACTCGCCGTCCGGCCCGCGCACGCTGCGCTTCGTCGGCGGGCTGCTCGGCCAGTGGGCCGTGGGTACGCGGGCGGCCGTCGCGCTGCTGGAGCGGGCGCGGCAGGCGATGGACGGCGACGCCGAGGCGTACCGCGAGCTGGGGCTGCTGGCCTCCGACATGGTCGACGTGAACCAGGCGGTGTTCGACCCGGGCAACGACTTCCACGGCGTGATCGCGGGCGTGCACGAGATGCTGCGCCAGCAGGGCCTGCTCGACGGCACGTGGTGCCTCGACCCGGCCGAGGGGCTCTCGCCAGGGCAGGCGGAGGAGATCGCCCGGGTGCGCCGTGCCTACCCGGCCCTGAACGACGACGCGTTCATCGCCGCGCACCTCGAGGACTGGCTGCGATGAGCGCCGCGGCGCCCGCGGTCGTCGTGGCGGCGGTTCCGGAGGCGCTGTCGGCGGAGTTCTTCGCGCCCGCCGACCTCGAGCGCCTGCACCGTGCCGCGGCCGCCGCGGGCGGGAGGTTCGTGCGGGTCGAGTCGCTCGACGACCTCGACCCCGCCGAGCTGCGCGGGGCACGGGTCGTGATCACGAGCTGGGGTGCCCCGCCGTTCGACCCCGCCCTGCTCGCGCGCCTTCCGGCGCTGGAGCTCGTGGCGCACACGGGCGCGTCCGTCAAGGCGTTCGCGACCGGGGAGCTGTTCGACCGGGGCGTCGCGGTGACCCAGGCGGGCGACGCCATGGCCCGCCCGGTCGCCGAGGTGTCGCTCGCCTTCACGCTCGCGCTGCTGCACCGGCTGCCCGAGCTGTCGCACGGGGTGCGCGCGGGCGGCTGGTACGACGCGGCCGCGGTGGGCACGCAGCACGAGATCCTCGGGGCGCCCATCGCGGTGATCGGCGCGTCGCGGACGGGTCGTGCGTACCTGCCGCTGATCTCGGCGCTGGGCGCGGAGCCGCTGCTGGTGGATCCCACGATCGACGCCGCCGCGGCCGCCGCCCTCGGTGCCGAGCTGGTGCCGCTGGACGAGGCGCTTCGTCGCGCCCGCATCGTCGCGGTGCACGCGCCGACGCTGCCCGAGACGCATCACCTCCTCGGTCGGCGGGAGCTCGCGCTGATGCCCGACGGCGCGGGGCTGGTGAACACGGCCCGCTCGTGGCTGGTGGACGAGGCCGCGCTCATCGACGAGGTGCGTACGGGCCGCCTGAGCGCCGCGGTGGACGTGTTCGACGAGGAGCCGTTCGGCGCCGACAGCCCGTTCCGCACGCTCCCCGGGGTGCTCGTGACGCCGCATCGCGCCGCCGGCACCCACGAGGGGCGGCTGCGGCAGGGCCGGATCGTGGCGGACGAGGTCGCGGCGTTCTTCGAGGGCCGACCGCTCGCCCACACGGTGGATCGCGCCGCGCTGGCGTGGATGGCATGACCGCGGTGATCGCGCGCGGGGACGACCCCGCCGGCTGACGCGGGGTGGATCGTCCGGGCGGGAGCCCGGGGTGCTGGGGTCGGGGGACTCGAGGGAGGACGCGGCTCGGCCGGACGGCCGGACGCCTGACCGCGGCGACGACGCCGCAAGGAGGATGAGCATGACCCAGCAGGAGATGACCGAGACCGCCGCGCTGCGCAGCAGGCGCATGCTGCTCGCCGGGTTCGGTGCCGCCGCGCTCGGCGGTGTCGCGGCGGCGGCCGCCCCGAGCGCCGCGCAGGCCGTGGGGCCCGTGGCGCCGCAGGACTCGTCGGGCTCGAAGACCGTGGCGAACGCCGGCACGGCTGCGGCGCTCGCGGCTCGCAAGGGCAAGGACGGCGACCTGGTGCGCACGAGCGGCTACGCGGCTCCGGGCGACGGCGGCGCCGGCCTGTACCGCTTTGTGAAGAAGGACGGCCCTGCGGCCAACGGCGGCACGGTGCTCGCGGGGCCCAAGGGCGGCGTCTGGGTGCTGGTGCACCAGGGCACGGTGGACTTCCGGGTGTTCGGGATCATGGACGCCTCCGTCCCGGCCGACGACGCGCTGGACGCGCTGGTGGGCGACGCGAGCGTCCGCCGCATCGAGGCGTACTCCGACCTCAACTTCGTGCGCCGGCACCGGTTCACCCGTTCCCACCTGGCGTTCGACTTCCACCACCACCTCATGACCACGCAGGGCATCGAGAACGCCGGCAAGGACGACCCGTTCGCCGCGGTCATGTTCTTCCGCGGCGAGGTGACCGAGGCGGTGCAGGAGGCGCGGCTCGGCGAGAACGTGCCCGACCTCGCCGACGTCTTCCCGGTCGCCGACTCCTCGTTCTTCGCGGTCGGCGAGTGGTACGCGGCCGAGGTGAACGCGCTCTCGGGTCGCTGGGAGCGCGAACTGCAGCGGCTCGTGCAGGTGACCCAGATCGTGGACGGCACGCACATCCGCGTGAACTACAAGAACGGCTGGCCGCTCGGCAAGGACCGCACCATGACGTGGCGGCACGTGAAGCCCGTGCAGGACATCACGGTGTCGAACCTGAAGTTCCTGGGCGGAGGGACCGACGAGTACACCGGCTCGCACCCGCTGGCGTTCGAGTACGCGGTGCGCTGCGACGTCGACCACATCGACGGCACCGCCACGTTCTGGCCGCTCATCCAGCGTCGCTGGAACACGTACTTCAGCACCGAGAGCTGCACGCTGAAGAACCCGACCTCCGTCACGTGGGGTGGCGCGGGCTACCTGACGCAGCAGATCTACTGCCTGTACGGGTACGTCGCCAACTGCCACACCGCGAACGCGCGGCACCTCAACGACTTCACGGCGAGCGCCTACTGCCTGGTGGAGAACTGCCACGGCGACGGCGACGACCAGGGCCCGTTCGTGACGCACGGGCAGTACGAGCACGACCTGACCTACACGGGCAACTCCGGCCTGATGACGTTCGCGAACTCGGGTGCTGCGTGGGGCTCGGCCGCCAAGCGCATCACGGTGCGCAAGCACGTGTGCTCGTGGTTCGTGGCGCGCGTGCGCATCACCGACCTCACGCTGGAGGACGTGCAGGTGATCGGCAAGCCGTCGCTGTCGGGCTCCGGCATGCTGTGGATCAACGCCGACGGCGCGCAGCTGCGCGGGTGCACGGCGTCGGACACCCTGATCATCACTCAGGCGTCGGACAACTCCGCCCGCCCGACCGTGATCGCCGACTCGCACATCACGTTCGTCGCTCCGGGCGACCTCACCAACGCGACGGTCACGACCCCGGTCACCTTCGTCGACACCGTGCTCACGAACGTCGGCGGCGTGAAGATCGGCGGGGCGGGCGCCGTGACGTTCCGCGGCTCGACCCTCACCGCCGCGGAGGACTCCGCGCCCCTCGCGTCGTCGTCCGAGCGGCTGCGGTTCGAGGGCGCGACCCTGCGCAACGTGCGGATCGCGGCGGCCAGGGGCGAGCGGCAGACGCTGGAGTTCGCGGGTGCGGACATCGCGGCGAAGGGCGGCACGGGGATCGGGCGGACGGGCGCGGGCGAGCTGCACGTGACCCTGAGCGACAGCACCTTCCGCGGCGACGGCGGCACGAACCACGTCTCCCTCACCTCGGGCGCGACGCACTACCGCGCGGTCGGGAACCGGTTCGAGGGCGGCAGGCTCGAGCTGGGGGCCGACGCGTTCGGTGCCGAGTCGACGCTGCTGCACACCGGGAACGTCGAGGCCGGGGTGACTCGCACGGCCTTCCCCGACGCGGGCGACCGCGTGGTCGACACCGCGAATCTGCTGGTGTGAGGGTGCGCCGCGGGAGGGCCGTTCGTCGGCTCTCCCGCGGCCGTCGGGATCGTATCGCTCTGGAATATGGGTAACGCGTTACATTCTGTCGCATAGGGTGGACACCGCTATCTGTTCGCAGGATGCATCGAGGGGGAAAGCTCGGCCCGCATCCGAACCAGAAGAACCCGGTGACGTCCCGAGAGATCCGGGCGGTCTTCCTGACCCTTCGAAATGATGAGATCACTACGTAATTCGATTCACCCTGTCCGCTCTACCCTGCTCGCCTCTCTCGCCGCCGTCGCGGTGATCGGCTCCGGTGCCATCGCGGCACCCTCCTCGGCCTCCGCCGCAGACGCGGCGTCGAACGCCATCGCCTCCGTGATCGAGAGGGGGTCGGAGTGGTCGTACTACCGGTCGACCACGACGCCCTCGTCGGACTGGCAGACCGGCTCGTCGTCGTGGGACACCGCGAAGGCTCCGTTCGGCGCCGGTTCGCGGGTCGGACGCGTCGCGACGAAGATCCCGTCGTCGACCGACCGCCCGCTGTCGACCTTCTTCACCAAGAGCTTCACGCTCACCTCGGACCTCCCCGAGTGGTCGTGGCTCAACACCTGGGCTGACGACGGCATCGTGGTGTGGATCAACGGCACCGAGGTCGGGCGCAAGAACGCGCCGACGGGCGACATCACGGCGAAGAGCTACGCCACCGCCGCGCCGTCGACCACCTCCGCCCGCTCGAACCCGGTGTCATTCTCGATCCCGGTGAACCTTCTCCACGAGGGCGAGAACACCATCGCGGTGCAGGTGCTGGCCAACTACCACGCGACCCCCAATGTGAGCTTCGACGCACACCTCGTGCGGGAAGACACCCCGTCGGGTCAGGCCGTGGCTCCCGCACCCGCCCCGGCTCCGGCTCCGGCTCCGGCCCCGGCTCCGGAGGACGACTCCACGCAGGTCGCGCCGCCGGCGAGCGAGCAGGAACCTCCGGCCGAGGAGCCCGCTCCCGCACCCGAGCCGGCCCCCGCCCCCGCACCCGCACCCGCACCCGCGCCCGCGCCGGCGACGGACGGGAGTGGGTCGGCGACGAGCGACCCCGACGCCTGCGGTGCCCAGGCGATGCTGGCCCCGTCGTGCGGCGCCCTGTGGGGCGTGTACGCCACCGAGGGCGGATCGAACCTCGTGACCTCGGTCACCGATCTCGAGGCCAAGGTCGGGCGCAAGTTCGACATGACCATGCGGTACCACGACTTCTCCACCCACGTGCATCAGGGGCAGTTCCCCGACGCGGAGGAGCAGACGCTGGGTCAGGACCGCACGCTGCTGTTCTCGTGGCAGTCGCGCGTCTCCGACACCAACACCATGATCGCGTGGTCGCGCATCACCAAGGGCGAGATGGACTCGTACATCGATTCCGCCGCCGACCGGGTCAAGGCGTTCGGCAAGCAGGTCATGATCGCGTTCGATCCCGAGTTCGACAACGGCCCGAACGAGGAGAAGGGCACGATGGCGGACTACGCCAGCGCCTACCGCCACATCCATGACCGTTTCGAGGCCAAGGGCGTGACCAACGTCGCGTGGGCCTGGGTGTCGACCGGGTACCTCGGCGACGGGAACGACGACCGCATCATGCAGGGCTACCCCGGAGACTCCTACGTGGACTGGGTGGGTTACGACCCGTACAACTTCTACACGTGCAACGGCACCGGGTGGACGACCTTCGCCGACAAGATCGATCAGAAGTACCACTTCTTCACGCAGGGCAGCCTGGGCACCAAGCCGCAGATCCTGTCCGAGTACGGCACCTCGTACAACACGTCCGACCCGGCGCTCGCGCAGGACTGGCACCGCGACATCCCCGATGCACTCAAGGACTACCCGAACCTGAAGGCGCTCGTGCGGTTCAACTCGCCCGGTGCCCTGGGCACAGGAGAGAAGTGCACGCTCCAGATCGAGAACGGCCCCGGCATGCTCGAGTCGTTCAAGGACGCGGGTCTGGATCCGTTCGTGAACACGCGCGGGAACTGACCCCGCGTCGAGCCACTCCGCTCGACAGGACTGCGCCCCCTCGGGCGCCGGTGCCTCACACACCGGTGCGCGAGGGGGCGCTCCTCGTGTCACGACCGCGGGCGATCGGCGTCCGCGGGGTCAGTCCTCGGCGGCGGGGAGTCCGACGAGCTCGGCGCTCCGTTGCCACAGGGCCTCCGCGAGCACGGGGTCGTTCGCCTGCGGGTTCACCCGGGTGGTGAGGACGCGCTCGTCGTAGTACGCGCCGGAGGTCCAGGTCTCGCCCGGGGTCCCGTCGATGAACCACCGCAGGGTCGCCCCTCCGCGGTCGGTCCCGATCAGGAGGACGTGCCGCAGCGGCGACCGGTACACCAGCCGCATGATGCTCGACGAGTCCGCCGCGAAGTTCGTGCGGACCGTGCCGGGGTGGAACGCCACGGCGCTGAGGCCCCGCGCGTGGAACCTCTCGTGCAGGCTCTTCGCGAACAGGATGTTGGCGAGCTTCGCGTCGCCGTAGGCCTTGTTGGGGCTGAAGCGGCGATGGTTGTCGAGGTCGTCCAGGTCGAGGTGCCCGAACAGCCGGTGGCCCACGCTCGACGTGTTGATCACGGCGCCGCGCGCCCGGAGCAGGTGGGGCAGCAGCAGATTCGTCAGCAGGAACGGCGCCAGGTGGTTCACCTGGAGCGTCTTCTCGTAGCCGTCGACCGTGGGGGTGCGGTCGCCGAAGATGCCGCCGGCGTTGTTGGCCAGCACATCGATGCCGTCGTCGCCCACGGCCGCGTCGATGCGGGTCGCGAGGGAGCGGACGTCGTCGAGCCGCGCGAAGTCGGCCACGTGATGCTCGGCTCCGATCTCCTCCGCGACGGCGCGGGTCTTCTCCGGGGAGCGCCCGACCAGGATCAGCCGATGCCCGGCGTCGGCGAGCTGACGCGCGGCGGCAGCGCCGATGCCGTCGGAAGCACCGGTCAGGACGATGGTGCGGCGGCCGGTCGCGGTCACTCGGCCTCCGCCTCGACCGTCGGGGTGATGCGCTCGACAGCGCGCGTCACGTGCTCGGCGATCACGGCGCGGGCGCGATCGGGGTCGCCGCTGGCCACGGCGTCGATGATCTGCTGGTGGCTGCGCACGTGCTCCTCCTGCTCGGCGGGGTCGAGCGCGGCGTTCGCGGCCTGGATGAACCCGGCGATCCGACCACGCAGCTGGGCGCTGAGCTCGTCGAGGAACCGGTGCTCGGCGAGGTCGGCCAGCGTCTCGTGGAACAGCCGGTCCTGGCGCAGCACCTCCGCGATGTCGCCGGGCGCCGCATCGGACATCGCCTGGATGATGGCGCCGAGGCGTGCCGCCGACTCCTCGTTCCACCGCTCCTGCACGCGGATGGCCATGAACTGCTCGAGCACGATGCGCAGGCTCGAGATCTCCTCCAGGTCCTGCGCGGTGAGCTGGGCCACGCGGGCGCCGCGGCGGGGTTCGCGTGTGATCAGGCGCTCCTCGGCCAGGCGGGTCAGCGCCTCGCGCACCGGGATGTGGCTCACGCCGAGCCGCTCCGCGAGCTTGCGCTCCACCAGCCGTTCGCCCGGCGCGAGCTCGCCCGAGTGGATGGCGGCCCGAAGCTCGTCGGTGACCTGTTCGGCGATGTTCTGATCCGACACGCTGCGCATCCGGGGCCCTTCTCGGTTTCGCGCGGCCCGGTGCTCGTCGCGTGGGGCCTCTTCGCTCGCTCGATGCTATGGCATCCGCGACAGGACTGGACAGAACGACGCTGGTGCTAGATGCTATAGCAAAACCTAGCGATGACGAAGGAGTTGTCATGTCCGGCACTGACTCGGCCGCCCAGGAGCGCGCCGCCGACGCCGCGGTGGGAGCCGCGGCCATGAAGAAGGCGATCTGGCGGCTCGGCCCGTTCCTCGGACTGCTCTACCTCGTCGCCTACATCGACCGGAACAACGCGGGCTTCGCCAAGCTCGAGATGACGGCCGCGCTGAACATCACCGAGGCGGCGTTCGGCTTCGCGGCCGGCATCTTCTTCATCGGGTACCTCCTCTTCGAGGTGCCCAGCAACCTGCTGCTGGAGAAGTTCGGCGCCCGCAAGTGGATCGCGCGCATCATGATCTCGTGGGGCATCGTCGCCGCCCTCACCGCCTTCGTGCAGGACGAGACGCAGTTCGCGATCGCGCGCTTCATCCTCGGCATCGCGGAGGCCGGGTTCTTCCCCGGCGTGCTGCTCTACCTCACGCTCTGGTTCCCGCGGCAGTACCGCACGCAGGTGCTCGCCGTGTTCGTGCTGTCGAACCCGATCGCCAACGCCGTGGCCGCACCGCTGTCGGGCTGGATGCTCGAGCTCCACGGACTGTGGGGTCTGGACGGCTGGCAGCTGGTGTTCCTCCTGCAGGGCGTGCCCGCCGTGCTGCTCGCGTTCGTCGTGTTCTTCTGGCTGCCCGATCGCCCGCAGGACGCCCGCTGGCTGAACCCGGCCGAGCAGCGGTGGATCACCGACACGCTCGCCGCCGAGACGCAGGCCACGGAGCAGCGCCACGGCCGCCTCCGCCTGGGCGAGGTCTTCCGCAACGGGCGGCTGTGGACGCTGATCGTGCTGTTCTTCGGCGTCGTGTTCGGGGCGTACGGCCTGGGCATGTGGCTGCCGACGATCGTGAAGAGCATGGGCGACTTCTCCAATGCCACGACCGGATGGCTGGTCGCGTTGCCCAACCTCTGCGCGGCGCTGGTGATGCTGCCGTGGGAGCGCGCCGCGCGGAAGCAGGGCAACATCCCGCTCCAGATCGGCATCACGCTGAGCATCACGGCCCTGTCGCTCATCGCAGCGGTCGCGGCGCAGGGCACTCCGATCCTCGCGCTCGCGGCGCTGTGCGTCGGGATGTCCGCCCTGTTCTCGACCACGCCGCTGTTCTGGAGCCTGCCGCCCATGGTGCTCACCGGCACGGCCGCGGCGGCGGGACTGGCGTTCATCAACTCGGTCGGCAACCTCGCCGGGTTCGCCGGTCCGTACGCGATCGGCTGGATCAGCCAGACCACGGGATCCGCCGTGTGGGGTCTGCTGCTCATCTCCGGGCTCACCCTGCTCGGGGCGACGATCGCGTTCGTGCTGAGCCGTCGCGCCGACTTCACCACGGCGCCCGCACCGGCGCCGCAGTCGGCGCCCGCCGCGCGCTGAGCCGCCCGGATCGGCGGGCGTAACGAGAACGTAACCCCGCCGATCCGGTTCGCTCTAGACGCCCTCGCGCTTTTGCTACATGCTATAGCGAACACCCTTACCCGAAGCATCACCCGACACCTGGAGGCACCCATGTCGCGTCGTCGCGTCCTTCTCGGCGGAGCAGCGCTGCTCACCGCCGCGCTGATCACCGCTGGCTGCAGCACCTCATCCACCCCCGACGGCTCCGCCCAGGACGGCGGCACGCTCACCGTCGCCGCGGCCCAGGGCATCCCGCAGCTCAACCCGGCCATCCGCACCTTCGCGTGGGAGGAGGTGCTGTTCCCGCTGCTCTGGAACGGCCTCACCACCACCGACGAGTCCGGCGAGATCGTCGGCGACCTCGCCGAGAGCTGGGAGACCTCGGACGATCAGAAGACGTGGACGTTCACGCTCCGTGACGGCGTCACGTTCTCCAACGGCGACCCGTTCACCGCGGAAGACGCCGTGGCCTCCTTCGAGTACTACCTCGACCCCGAGACCGCCACGCAGGAGAAGAACAAGATCGACATGGTGACCGACGTCACCGCCCCCGACGACAAGACCGTCGTCATCACGCTCTCCGAGCCGATCGCCACGTTCGACGCCGGCATCGTGTGGGTCAAGATGCTCGACGTCGACGCGCTCGACACCATCGACAAGGAGCCCATCGGCACCGGTCCCTACATCGTCGACGCCTTCACACCCGACGACAGCCTCACGCTCGTGCCCAACCCCGAGTACTTCGGCGACGCCCCCGCGCTCGACGAGATCAGGATCGTGAAGGCCGCCGAGTCCACGGCCGCCGTGACCGGACTGCGCTCGGGCGACATCGACGTGCTGTGGTCGGTGCCGCAGGGCGACGTCGAGGGCCTGGAGGCCGGCGGCGACATCGCGCTCGTGAAGCCGGAGAACCCGAGCCAGTGGCCGTCGTGGGAGGTCGACACCACCTCCCCGCCGTTCAACGACGTGCGTGCGCGGCAGGCCCTCGCATACGCGATCGACCGCGAGGCGATCCTCGACGCCGCGTACTACGGCCAGGGCACGGTCTCCCCGACCAACAACGCCCTCGGCGAGGTGAACCCCTGGTACGGCGGCGACCTGACCGACTACTCCTACGACCTCGACAAGGCCAAGGAGCTGTTCGCCGAGGCCGGCGTGACCGAGGGCAGCACCCTCACCTGGTGGGGCGTCGCCGGCCAGTACCCGGAGTGGAACACCAGCGGCGAGATCCTGCAGGCCAGCCTCAAGGAGATCGGCATCACCCTGAAGATCGACAACAACGACGTCGGCACCTGGGTCGACTCGTTCTACCCGGCGGGCAAGAGCTTCCCCGGCTACATCGTGCCGAACTTCCAGTCCACGCCGCCCGAGCCCGCCTACTCGCTGAACTTCTATCTGGAGGGCCGCTGCGAGTGCAACTGGGTCGACCCGGAGTTCCAGTCGGCCTTCGCCGCCGCCGTCGCCGAGCCCGACCAGGCCGCGCGTGCCGAGAAGTGGAGCACCGTGCAGACGATCATCAACCAGCAGGTGCCGCTGATCGTGCCGCTGCAGTCCACCGTGGTCACCGCGACCAGCACGAAGGTCGACGGCGTGTGGGTCGAGGGCGGCGGGCAGCTGCACCTCGAGAACGCGCAGCTGAAGGGCTGACGTGCTCCTCTCCGTCCTGCGGCGGGTGGCGATCAGCATCGCGATGCTGATCGCCACCTCGCTCCTCGTGTTCGTGGTGCTCCGGCTGCTGCCGGGCGACCCCGTGATTACCCGTCTCGGCTCGACGCCGGGCGTGGACGCCGAGATGCTCCAGCGTCTGCGCGAGGAGGCCGGGCTCGACGCCCCGGTCATCGAGCAGTACCTGCGCTGGATCGGCGGCGTCGTCACGGGCGACTTCGGACAGTCGTACTTCAACCAGTTCTCGGTGACCGAGCTCATCGCGCAGCGCCTGCCCGCCACGCTCGAGCTCACGCTGATCGGCATCCTGCTGGCCGTGCTCATCGCGACCCCGGCCGCCGTGATCGCCTCGCTGCGCCCGCTCGGCGTGGTCGACCGCGTGCTCACGGCCATCTCCACCGCGGGCATGGCGCTGCCGCAGTTCCTCATCGGCATCGTGCTGATCGTGGTGTTCGCCGTGCAGCTGAAGTGGCTGCCCGCCCGCGGCTACACGCCGTTCGCGGACGACCCGGCCGACAACCTCGTGCGCATGATCCTGCCCGCCCTCACCCTCGCCTTCGCCGCCGCGCCGCTGCTGATGCGGTTCCTGCGGGCGTCGATGGTCGAGGTGCTCGACGCCCCCTACATCCGCACCGCCCGCGGCAAGGGGCAGTCGGCGAGCGGGGTGGTGCTCGGGCACGCGCTGCGCAACGCCCTGATCCCGGGGCTCACCATGCTCGGCCTCATCGTCGGATACACGCTCGGCGGGGTCGTGATCGTGGAGTACGTGTTCGGTGTTCCCGGGCTCGGCTCGCTGGCGATCGACGCCGTGTTCAAGCGCGACTACGCGGTGCTGCAGTCGGTGGTGCTGCTGATCTCCGCCATGTTCATCCTCACGACGCTGATCGTCGACCTGCTCTACGGCGTGCTCGACCCGCGTCTTCGTGCAAGGAGCAGCCGTGGCTGACACCCTCACCCTCGCCCTGCGCTCGACCCGTCCGCGCCGCCGGCTCGCCGTCGCCTCGTGGATCCCCCTCGCGCTGCTCGCCCTGATCGTGCTGGCCTGCGTGCTCGCGCCCGTCATCGCGCCGTTCGACCCCGCGGCCCAGTCGCCCGACCGCTTCGCCGCGCCCTCGGCCGTGCACCTGTTCGGCACCGACGAGCTCGGCCGCGACCTGTTCAGCCGCGTGCTGTACGGCGGACAGCTCACCGTGTTCATCGCCGCCGGTGCCACGCTCGTGGCGATGGTGCTCGGCATCGCCTGGGGCATGGCCGCCGCGTTCGCCCGCGGCTGGGTCGACGAGCTGCTCATGCGCCTGGCCGACACCGTGATGGCGATCCCGCAGATCCTGTTCGCGCTGGTGTTCATCTCGGCGTTCGGCGCCGACCCCGTGAAGCTCGCCGTCATCATCGGCATCCTGCTCACCCCCACGACCGCGCGGCTGGTGCGGTCGTCGGTGCTGAGCGAGCTGCAGGAGGACTACTTCACCGCGGCCGTGGCCTTCGGCTCGAAGCGCAGCCGCCTGCTGTTCGCGGAGGTGCTGCCCAACGCCAAGGGACCGATCGTGGTGCAGGCCGCCATCAACGCCGCGAACGCGATCCTGCTGGAGGCGTCGATGAGCTTCGTCGGGCTCGGCATCGCGCCGCCCGAGGCCACCTGGGGCACCCTCGTGCAGCAGGGCTACCAGAAGATGTACCAGTCGATCGGGTACGTGCTGTTCCCCGCGCTGTTCATCTTCGTGACCATCTGGCTGCTCAACGTGCTCGCCGACCAGTTCGGCGGCGACCGGAAGGGGAAGGGCCGATGACCGACGCCGCTCCCGTCCTGCGGGTGCAGGACCTCACCGTCTCCTACGGCGACGTGACGCCCGTGAAGGGCATCAGCTTCGCGGTGCGCCCCGGCGAGCGGATCGGCCTGGTCGGCGAGTCCGGCTCCGGCAAGTCGCTCACCGCCCTGTCGATCATGCGCCTCAACGACGGCGCGAAGCTCGGCGGCAGCATCCGGCTGCGCGACCGCGAGCTGCTGACTCTCCGCACGCGCGAGATGACGAAGGTGCGCGGCGGCGAGATCGCGATGGTCTACCAGGACCCGATGTCATCGCTGAACCCCGTGCGCACCATCGGGCACCAGCTCGTCGAGGCGATCCGGCTGCACGAGCGGGTGTCGCGGCAGGCCGCGCGTGCCAGGGCCGTCGAGCTGCTGACCGAGGTCGGCGTGCCGCTGCCCGAGGAGCGCCTGAGCCAGTACCCGCACGAGTTCTCCGGCGGCATGCGGCAGCGCGTCATGATTGCGATGGCCATGTCGTCGCGGCCCGCGGTGCTGATCGCCGACGAGCCCACCACCGCCCTCGACGTGACCACGCAGTCGCGCATCATCGACCTGCTCGACCGTCTCGCGGAGGACCACGGCACCGCGGTCGTGCTCATCACGCACGACCTCGGCGTCGCGGCCGGCTTCTGCGAGCGGATCCACGTGATGCGGCACGGGCGCGTGGTCGAGGAGGGCCCCGTCGACCGGATCTACGCCGCGCCCGAGCACCCGTACACGCAGGCGCTGCTGGGGGCCGTGGTCGACCTCACGGTGGACGTGCACCAGCCCATCCCGACCGTGGACGCCCTTCACCTCGCACCGCCCACCCCGGAGCCGCACGGTGCGGGGCCATCCCACCCCCGGTCCGTGAGCGAGGGGCCCTTCGACGAGACGAAGGGCGCCGCCGACACGATCAGCGCGGTCGACCGGGCCAGGGAGTCGGGCGACGTGCTGGTCGACGTGCAGGGCGTGACGAAGGTGTTCACGCTGGGCTCCGGACGCCGCGTGACCGCGGTCGACGACGTGTCGTTCCAGATCCGCCGCGGTGAGACCGTGGGGCTCGTCGGCGAGTCGGGGTCGGGCAAGTCGACCGTGTCGAAGGCGGTGCTCGCGCTCGGCGGCATCGACGGCGGCGCGGTGGTGTTCGACGGGCAGCGTCCGCATGACCTGCGCGGCGAGGAGCTGCGCAGGCTGCGCCGCCGCATGCAGATGGTGTTCCAGGACCCGTTCTCGGCGCTCAACCGCCGGCAGACCGTGGCGCAGATCATCGAGGCGCCGCTGCTCGCCCACGGCATCGGCACCAGGGCGACCAGGGCCGAGAAGGTGCGCGAGGCGATGCACCGGGTGCGGCTGGACGAGGAGTTCGCGCACCGGCTCCCGCGCTCGATGTCGGGCGGCCAGTGCCAGCGGGTGTCGATCGCGCGGTCGCTCGTGCTGGAGCCGGAGTTCCTGGTGCTGGACGAGTCGGTGTCGGCGCTCGACGTGTCGATCCAGGCGCAGGTGCTGAACCTGTTGCGCGACCTGCAGACCGAGCTCGGCCTGACGTACCTCTTCATCAGCCACGACCTCGCCGTGATCCGGTACATGTCGTCGACCGTGGCCGTGATGCAGCACGGGCGGATCGTGGAGGTCGGCGCGCGCGACGCCCTGTTCGCGAACCCGCAGCACGAGTACACGCGCAGCCTCATGGCCGCGATCCCGGTGGCCGATCCGGTGCTCGAGCGGCGTCGGCGGGCCGAGGCCGCGGCGCTCTGGCAGGCGCAGGGGGCGGTCACCGCGGTCGTCCCGGCCCCCACCGCCGCGGGAGCGCGCGGATGACACCGACGGGACACCACGTCCCGACCCGCCGTCGATAACGAAGGAGTCGTCATGTCCGACACCACCACCGGCACCGAACAGGGTGTGCGCTCGACGGGGCGTCGCGCCCTGATGACCGGGCTCGGCGCCGTCGCGCTCGGTGCGGCCGGCTCCGTCGTCGGCGCGTCGTCCGCGCAGGCGGCCCCCGTCGCGGCCGGCTCGAAGGACGTCACGAGGGCGGAGACCGTCGCCGAGCTGGCCGGGCTGCGGGCGCGTGAGGGCGAGCTGGCGATCGTCGCCGGGTATCACGCGCCCGGCGACGCCGGCCTGCTCGTGTACGTGGGGGCCGGTGAGGCCGACACCGCGGTCAACGGCGGCACGGTCGTCGCCGGCAAGCGCCACACGAAGTGGGTGCTGCTCCACGACGGCACGGTCGACTTCCGGGTCTTCGGCATCATCGGACCCGAGACGGCGGCCGACGACGCGCTCGACGCGCTGGTGAACGACCCCGCCGTCCGGCGCATCGAGGCCCAGACCGACCTGCTGTTCCAGCGGCGGCACGTCTTCACCCGCTCGCACATCGAGATCGACTTCGGCGGGCACCTGGTCACCACGGAGGGGATCGAGCCGAACACCGCCGACAACCCGTTCGGCGCGGTCATGTTCTTCACCGGGGTGGCGGCAGACGTGGTCGTCGAGCACCGGCTGGCCGAGCCGTGGGCGGAGCTGACCGACGCGGTCGCGGTGCCCGACGCCACCCCGTTCGCCGTCGACACCTGGTGGGCGGTGCAGTGCGACGAGGTCGCCGGTGGCGGGCGGGACGAGCGCGAGCTGCAGCGGTTCGTGCAGGTGACGCAGCAGCTCGACGCCACGCACATCCGCGTCGACTACCTCAACGGGTGGCCGCTCGACACCGGTCGCCGGCTCACCTGGCGCCGGATGGAGCCGGTCGTCGGGGTGCGCATCGCGAACATGCGGTTCCTCGGCGCGGGACCGTTCGACGGACCCACCGACGGGTCCTTCCCCGATCCGCGCGAGCGCACAGGGTCGCACCCGATCGCCTTCGAGTACGCCGTCCACTGCGACGTCGCCGACGTGCACGCCAGCCGCACCTGGTGGCCCGTGATCATGCGGCGGTGGAACACCCACTTCACCACCGAGCGCTGCTCGGTCGAGAACCCGCCCACCGTGTTCTACGGCGGTGCGGGGTACCTCACGCAGCAGATCTACAGCCTCTACGGGCGGGTCGCCGACTGCACGTCGTCGAACGCGCGACACCTGAACGACCTCACCGCGAGCGCGTACTGCATCGTCGAGAACTGTCACGGCGACGGCGACGACCAGGGCGGCAACCCGTTCACGACGCACGGCCAGTACGAGCACGACCTCACCTTCATCGGCAACTCCGGGCTGATGGACATCGCCAACTCCGGGGCGCAGTGGGGCACGGCCGCCAAGCGCATCACGGTGCGCGACCACGTGTGCTCGTGGTTCGTCGCGGGCACGAAGATCAGCGACCTGACGCTCGAGAACGTGCGGGTGATCGGCCGCTCCACGTTCGACCCGCAGGCGACCATGACCATCAACGCCGACGGGGCCCAGGTGCGCGGCTGCACCGCCGGGCTGCTGGCGATCGGGCAGCGGTCGGCACGGTCCTCGCGGCCGACGAAGATCGAGGACTCCACGTTCGCGCTGCCGAAGGACCAGGTGCTCGTGCAGACGCCCGTCACGGTCCCGGTCAGCTTCGTGCGCTGCACCATCGGCGGCATCGACGGGACCAAGGCCCGCGGTTCGGGACCGGTCGAGTTCGTCGACTGCCGGCTGAGCGGCCCGGCCTCCGGCGCGCCGTTCGAGCTCGGCGCGTCGCGGGTCACGATCCGCGGTGGCACCGTGCGCGACGTGCTGCTGTCGGCGACCGCCGTGCGCGACCAGCTCATCGCCGTGGAGGGCGTGGAGCTCGGCACCGAGCGGGCCGACGTCGCCCTGCTGTCGCGGGCGGCCGGCGACGGCGTCGTCACCTGGCGTCTGAGCGGGGTGACCTCGACGGTCGCGAACGGTGCGGCGCACGCCGACATCGGTGCGGGCGTGAACCATGCGCGCATCACCGGCTCCCAGTTCGTCGGGGGACGGTTGCGGCTGGCCGACGGGTTCGCGGAGCCGTCCACGCTGCTCTACAGCGACTCCGTGGAGCGCGGGGTCGAGACCACGGTGCCCGAGGCCGGGGACCGGGTGCTGATCGCCGACGTGCTGAGCGTGTGAGCGACGGCCATGATGGACGACAGGGAGGACCTGGAGTGAACGACACGGCAGCTGCCACGCGCCTCGGCGACCGCATCCGCGTTCCGCGCACGCGCGCCCGCATCGGTGTGGCCCGGCGCGACATCACGCCCCCGGTGGGCATCCGCGCCAAGAACTGGGGTCCCGCCGACTGGGAGCGCTCCGAGGGGGCGCATCGCCCGTTCGAGCTGACCGCGCTCGCGGTGATCGGGGCCGACGAGCGCCCCCGCGTGCTGCTCGCGGTTGATGGCACCTGGTGGCGCCGGGTCGCCGACGAGCAGGGGGTGCGCGGCGCGATCCTCGACGGTCTCGGCCTGGAACCCGACCAGCTCATGCTGTCGCTGTCGCACACGCACGCCGGCGCGGTGCTGTGCGCCGCCGACGCGCACCTGCCCGGGGGCGAGCTCATCCCCGGCTACCTGGAGGCGCTGTCCGCCGCCGGGGTCGCGGCCGGACGGGAAGCGCTCGACGGCGCCCGCCCCGGACTGATCGAGTGGACCACGGGCACCTGCACCCTCGCCGCGGAACGGGAGCTCGACCTCGACGGACGGGCGCTCGTGGGCTACAACCCGCAGGGCACCGCCGATGACACCGTGACCATCGGTCGCATCAGCGTCGACGGCCGGGTGCGGGCGACCCTGGTGAACTACGCCTGCCACCCGACCACGCTCGCCTGGCAGAGCCGCGAGGTGTCGCCGGACTACGTCGGGGCGATGCGCGAGATCGTCGAGGCCGCGACCGGTGAGCCGTGCCTGTTCGTGCAGGGGGCATCGGGCGAGCTGGCCCCGCGCGAGCAGTACACGGGAGACGTGACCGTGGCCGACCGGCACGGACGCTCGCTCGGACACGCGGTCCTCGCCGCGCTCGACGCCCTGCCGCTGCCCGGCGAGGAGCTGACGCTGGACGGTGTGGTCGAGTCGGGCGCGCCGCTCGCGATCTGGGCGGGGCGGCCGGTCGACGGCGGAGACGGGGCGCGCGGGGTCGTGGCGGCCGTCGAGCTCCCCCTGCGCGACCTGCCGACGCTCGACCAGCTGGCGGAGGAGTGGAAGGACATCGACCCCCGCTCCCGCGACGAGCGTCTGGGCCGGGCGCGGAACCTGCGCGACGGCTACATCGACGGGCCCACCGTGCAGCACCCGGTGTGGGCGTGGCGCTGGGGCGACGCGGTGATCGTGGGGCATCCCGGCGAGGCTTACTCCCGGTTGCAGACGACGCTGCGGGAACGGTTCCCCGCGGCGCCCATCGTGGTGATGAACCTGACGAACGGCCCGGGCTTCGTCTACCTCCCGACGCGCGAGGCCTACGACCGCGGCGCCTACCAGGCCTGGCAGACCCCCCTGGCCGCCGGGGCCCTGGAGCTGCTGGAGGCGCACGCGGTGACCCTCGTCGCGAGCCTGCTCGACGACTGACCCGCGGCCGCTACACTTGCTATAGCAAATCCCCGTCGTTGAGGAGAGACATGACCGCGCAGCGCCCCGTCGCCATCGTCACCGGAGGCTCCGCCGGCATCGGCTGGGAGATCGGACAGCGGCTCTCCGCCGACGGGTACCGCGTGGTGGCGACCGACCGCGTGCCCGGCCTCACCGCGGGCGACAACCCCGCCGGCGTCCTGTGGCGCGAGCTCGACGTGACCGATCACGCCGCGGTCGATCGGGTGTTCGGCGAGATCGAGGCCGAGCTCGGGCCCATCGAGGTTCTCGTGAACAACGCGGGCATCCAGAGGCACCGCGGCATCGAAGACCTCACGTGGGACGAGTGGTCGGCCGTGGTCGACGTGAATCTGCACGGGGTGTTCTCCGCCCTCCAGGCCGCCGGGCGCCGCATGCTCGACCGCGGCGAGGGGCGCATCGTCAACATCTCGTCCATCTCCTCACGCGGTTCCGCGGGCCGGGCGCCCTACGCCACGACCAAGGCCGCCGTGATCGGGCTCACCTCCACCGCCGGGGCCGAGTGGGCGGCGCGGGGCGTGCGCGTGAACGCGGTCGCCCCGGGCTACGTCGACACCGGCGTCTTCCGGCAGGGGGTCGAGCAGGGCACGCTGAGCCTCGACACGATCCTGTCGCGCATCCCCGCGAAGCGCCTGGCCGACGCGAGCGAGATCGCCGCGGCGGTCAGCTTCCTCGTCTCCGACCAGTCGCGCTACATGAACGGCCAGACGCTGTACGTCGACGGCGGGTTCATGGTGGACTACGGCGTGCCCCTCGCGAAGAAGCCCGAATGAGCGCGATCGCCCGCGTCGACACCGCCACGGTGGTGCTGCCGCTGCCCGCGCCCCTGCAGCTCGGGGCCATGACGGTCACGCGCCGCGAGTACACCGCGGTGCGGGCGACCGCGGGTGACGGCACCACCGGCGTCGCGTACTGCCTGTCGCGCGAGGCGCCGATGGCCGAGATCGTGGAGCGGCTCGTCGCTTCGCACGCGGTCGGCACCGACGCGGACGACCCGGCGAGCACGTGGGGGCGGATGCTGCGGGGGAGCGCGATCGTCGGACGGGTCGGGCTCGTGCGCCGGGCCATCGGGCTCGTCGACATCGCGCTGTGGGACATCGCCGCGCGGCGGGCCGGGGTGCCGCTGTGGCGCCTGCTCGGCACGGGCGACGCTCCCCGCGACGCGATGCTCGTGGCCGCGTACCCATCGCCGCAGCGCACGCCGCGGGAGGTCGCGGACGAGGTGCTGGCCCAGGCGGACGGGTGGTCGCAGGTGAAGATCTCCCGCATTCCCGATCCGGCATACATGCGCGAGCTGCTGGCGCTGCTGAACGCAGAGCTGCCCGACACGACCGGGCTGGTGGTCGACGTGGGCTTCGGCTGGCCCGACGCCGACACGGCCCTCGCCGAGATCGCGCAGTGGGGCGACCCGCGCCTGGCGTGGCTCGAGGATCCGCTGCTGCCGGAGGACGCGGCGGGTGTCGCGCGGATCCGGCGCGAGTCGGGGCTGCCGGTCGCGGTGGGCGACGAGGTGACCGACCCCGCGGTGCTGAAGGCGCTGGTGGAGGTCGGCGAGGTCGATGCGCTGCGCCTCGACGTGGTCGCGATCGGCGGAGTCACCCCCGCACGGGAGCTGATCGCGTGGGCGGCCGAGCGGGGCGTACCCGTGTCGGGCCACGTCTACCCCGAGGTGACCGCACACCTCGGCATCCAGGTCGAGACCTTCGCGCGCGGCGTGAACCCGTACGACCCCGCGCCCTCGTTCGTGACGGGCGGCCCGCGGTTCGACGGCGCCGTGACACCGAGCGATACCCCGGGCCTCGGGTTCGGGCTCGACCCCGCCGTGTTCCGATTCGAGAGGGACTGACATGACCGACTCCCCGCGCAGTGTCGTGGTCACCGGCAGCGGCAAGGGCATCGGCCGCGCGGTCGCCGAGCGCCTGACCGCCGACGGCTGGATCGTGGTGGGGCTCGAACGCTCCCCGGGCTCCGGCACGGTCGAGGCGGGCGTGCTGGCGGAGGTCGTGCTCGGCGATGCGTCCGACCGGGAGGCGCACGCGCGCGCGGCGACCGCGGCCCGTGCGCGCGCACCACTGGGCGGGTGGGTGAACAACGCCGGCATCACCCGGCGCACTCCCCTGCACGAGCTCGACGAGACCGCGGTGCGGGAGATCATCGGCATCAACGGCTTCGGCTATCTGTGGGGCTGCTCGACCGCGGTGTCGGCATTCGTGGACCAGGGCCTGCCGGGGGCGATCGTGAACATCGGGTCGATCCACGGGCGGGCGAGCTTCGTGGACCACGCCGCCTACGAGTTCACGAAGGGCGGCATCGATGCGCTCACGCGCAGTGTCGCGGTGACATATGGTGGTCTCGGCATACGTGCGAACACCGTGGCGCCGGGCGGCGTGCGCACCCCGCACCTGGAGGCGCAGATCGCCCGAGCGGCCGACCCCGCTGCGGAGGAGCGCGCGCTCGCGGAGGGCCCGCCGATGGGACGCATCGCCCGCGCGGAGGAGGTCGCCGCCGTCACCGCATTCCTGCTCTCGGATGAGGCCCCGTACCTCTCCGGTCAGTCCATCGCGGTCGACGGCGCCTGGACCGCGTCCTTCGGCGACATCGCCGTCGACCCCGCCCTGCGCGCCCGCTTCGACGCCTGACGCCGCCGATTCCTGAGCGCCGTTCGTCTCGTCGCCGGCGTGGTGCCTGAGGGCCGTTCGTCTCGTCGCCGGCGTGGTGCCTGAGCGCCGTTCGTCTCGTCGCCGGCGTGGTGCCTGAGGGCCGTTCGTCTCGTCGCCGGCGTGGTGCCTGAGCGCCGTTCGTCTCGTCGCCGGTGGGGTTTCCGAGCGATCCCCGCGTGACGACGCGCCCGCACCGATGTCCGGGGTCCGTGCGACGATCCGCTCGTCGACGGGAGAACGGATGCGTGGGGAAGCCACCGTGCTGCACGCCGACCTCGACGCCTTCTACGCGTCGGTCGAGCAGCGCGACGCCCCCGAGCTGCGCGGTCGACCGGTGATCGTGGGCGGCGGGGTCGTGCTGGCGGCGAGCTACGAGGCGAAGGCCCGCGGCGTCCGCACCGCGATGGGCGGTCGCCAGGCGCGGGAGCTGTGCCCCGACGCCGTCGTGGTGCCGCCGCGCATGGAGGCGTACTCCGCCGCGAGCACAGACGTCTTCGCGATCTTCCGCGACACGACGCCGCTGGTCGAGGGGCTGTCGATCGACGAGGCGTTCCTGGAGGTCGGCGGGCTGCGGCGCATCGCGGGAACGCCGGAGGAGATCGCCGTGCGCCTGCGGGAGCGTGTGCGACGCGAGGTCGGGCTCGCGATCTCGGTCGGGGTCGCGCGCACCAAGTTCCTCGCGAAGGTCGCCAGCGCCGTGAGCAAACCCGACGGTCTGCTGGTCGTGGAGCCCGAGCGCGAGGAGCAGTTCCTCCTACCGCTGCCGGTCGAGCGGCTGTGGGGCGTGGGCGCGGTGACGGCCGAGAAGCTGCACCGCTACGGCGTGCGCACGGTCGGCCAGCTCGCGGAGCTGGAGGCGGCGACGGCGGAGCGTATGCTCGGCAAGGCCACGGGCGCGCACGTGCACGCGCTCGCGCGACTGCGGGATCCGCGCCCGGTCGACACCACACGGCGGCGCGGGTCGATCGGCTCGCAGCGCGCGCTCGGCTCGCGGCCGCGGTCGGCGGAGGAGCTCGACCTCATCCTCACGCAGATCGTCGACCGGCTCGCCCGGCGGCTGCGCGACGGCGACCGCGTGTGCCGCACGGTGGTGCTGCGACTGCGCTTCGGCGACTTCACGAAGGCCACCCGCTCCCGCACGCTCGGCGCGCCGACCGACCGCACCGCGATCCTCCTCACGGTGGCGCGCACCCTGCTCGCCGCTGCGCAGTCCGAGGTCGCCGACCGCGGCATCACGCTGCTCGGCCTCTCCCTGTCGCAGCTCGACCGCGCCGACCGCGTGCAGCCGGAGCTCCCGATCGACTGGGGCGACGACGCCCGCCTCGACTCGGTGCTCGACACCCTGCGCGACCGCTACGGTGCGACCTCCGTCTCCCGCGCCGCACAGCTCGGACGCGACCCCGGCTGGTCCACGCCGATCCTCCCCGAGCACGAGTGACGGGCTCGGTGGAGGGCCGTCGCCGAGAATACTGGCCAGAAATCGGGCTTGAATTTAGCCTATGTTTATGACTATGCAGACGGTCTCAGTCAGCGAGGCGAAGGACAGGTTCTCTCAACTGGTGGAGTCGGTGGACACCACGCACGAGGCGGTGACCATCACTCGTCACGGGCGTCCCGCGGTGGTCATGCTGAGTGTCGACGACCTTCAAGCACTGCAGGCGACTCTCGCGCTCCTGCAAGATCCGCAGCACGCGGAAGAGGTCGCGGAAGCCGATGCAGACATCGCCGCAGGACGCACGTTGAGTCTGGCCGAGGTGCGAGAGCAACTGGGTCGGCGGTGACCGCGGAGCACTACGACGTCCAGCTCACGGGTCCCGCGGTGCGAGCACTCCACCGACTGGAGCCGAAGCTCGCCGATGCCGTTCTCCGGTTCCTGGAGGGCCCCCTCGCTGAGAACCCGATGCGGACGACCAAGGCGCTCGGTGCCGAACTCGAGGGCCAGCGCAGCGGGTATGTCGGGATCGCCTATCGCGTGGTGGTCCGCGTCGACGAGGAGACTCGCACGGTGTACGTCCTGCGCATCGCCCACCGTGCGGACGTGTACCGCCGCAGGTGACCCCGCCTCCGCGCCTCAGGCCTTGAGCATCGACGCCCGCGCGATGCGGCCGTCCACCACGTCGAAGGTCGCGATGGTCTCGGTCGCGACACCCGCGTTGATCACCTGCTCCTGCGCCACGACCCACCGCGCGCCGAAGAGCACGCTCGACTCGATGACGCACGAGAGCTCGGGGTTCTGCAGCCGGGGTTCGTAGAACGCGCGGATGGCTTCGGCGCCGACGATGGGCTCGGGCGCGACACCGGTGATGACGGCGTCGTCGGCGTAGGTGGCGACGAACGCGCCGAGGTCGTGGGCGTTGAACGCGTCGAGCTGTGCCTGCACGGTGTCGTGCGCGGAACGGTCGAGGGCGGTGCGGTCAGTCAATGCGAACTCCTCCGTTGACGTCGTAGGTGGCTCCGGTGATGAAGCGGGCGCGCTCCGAGGCGAGCGACGCGATGATCCAGGCGACGTCCTCGGGCTGGCCGAACGCGCCGAGGGGGATGCCGGCTTCGAGCTTCGCGCGCCCCTCGCCCTGGAGCTGGTCGGTGATGGCGCTGGCGACAGGGCCGGGGGTGACGGCGTTGACGCGGATGCCCTCGGAGGCCAGGTGTCGCGCGAAGCTGCGGGTGATGGCGAGCAGCGCCCCCTTGCTGGCGGCGTAGTGGATGCCGGTCTGCAGGGCGCCGACCTGTCCGGCGATCGAGGCGATGTTGACCACCGACCGGTCGCCCTCGGCGGCGCGCAGCAGGGGGAGTGCCGCCCGGGTGAGCAGGAAGGTGCCGCGCGCGTTGGTCTCGAGGACGAAGTCCCACTCCTCGATGTCGATGTCGGGGTAGGGCGTGTAGGGGCAGACTCCGCCGTTGTTGATGAGCACGTGCAGCTCGCCCCAGGTGACGGTGATGCGGTCGGTGAGCGCGTCGATCGATTCGGGGTCGCGCAGGTCGAGCCGTGACACCAGCACCTCGGCGGCACCGGCCGCCCGGCACTCCTCGGCGACGCGCTCGGCCTCGGCCTCGCGCCCGGTGTAGGTGATCCAGAGGGCGGCGCCCTCGCGGGCGAGTTCGAGGGCGGCGGCGGTTCCGATGCCGGAACTCGCGCCGGTGATGAGTGCGCGGCGAACAGTCATGCCTAAACGCTATAGCAAGAACCGGTCGCTGTCAGCCGCTGTACACCGCTTTGCTAGATGCTATAGCATCGCTCCCATGACTGCGCCGTTCATCCTCGTCACCGACTGCGACCTCCCGGGGACCGTCATCGAAGACACCCTCCGCGGCGCGGGCCTGCGCGCCGATCGCGCCGCCTCCGGCAGCCCCGACGACATCGCCGTGCTCGGCGCCGAGGCCGAGGGACTCGTGGTGCAGTGGGCACGCATCGACGGCGACCTCATGGACCGGATGCCCAACCTGCGCCTCATCAGCCGCGTCGGCATCGGGTACGACATGATCGACGTCGACGCCGCCACCGCCCGCGGCATCGCCGTCGCCAACACCCCCAGCTACTGCATCGAAGAGGTCGCCGCGCACACCGTGGCCATGATCATGACCCAGGCGCGCGGACTCCCCGCCTACGACCGCGCCGTGCGCGCCGGCACCTGGAAGGCCGTGGACGCCCGACCGCTCGCCGTGCGCCCCTCCACCACCACCGTGTCCGTGCTGGGCTTCGGCCGTATCGGCTCGCTCGTCGCGCGCGGACTCCGCGGCCTCGGCTTCCGTGTGCTCGTCGCCGACCCGTACGCCCCCGCCGACGCCGTGCGCGAGGCGGGCTGCGAGCCCGTCGGGATCCCCGACGCCATCGCCCGCGCCGACATCCTCACCCTCCACGTGCCCCTCACCGACGCCACCCGGCACCTGATCGACGCGGCCGCCCTCGCCACCATGAAGCCGGGCGCCGTGATCGTGAACACCTGCCGCGGACCGCTCATCGACGAGGACGCGCTCGCCGCCTCCCTCCGCGACGCACACCTCGGCGGCGCCGCGCTCGACGTCTTCGCGGGGGAACCGCTCGCCGCCGACTCCCCGCTCCGCGACCTCGACCAGGTGCTGCTCACCCCGCACGCCGCCTGGTACTCCCCCGAGGCCCTCGCCGACCTGCCGGTGCACGCGGCCCAGAACATCATCCGGTCGTTCGCGGGCGAGTCCGTGCCGATCGTCAACCCGTCGTTCGCCGCCGCCCGCTGACCCGAAAGCCCGACATGGAACTCCTGCGCCTCGGCCCCGCCGGCCACGAACGCCCCTACGTCCGCGACGACGCCGGAGTGATCCGCGACCTCGCGCCCCTCACGGCCGAGATCGACGGGGCGTTCCTCGCCGCCGACGGCATCGCCCGCACCCGCGAGGCCCTGCGCCGCGACGAGCTGCCCGTCGCCGACGTCGACGGCCTCCGCCTCGGCGCTCCCGTCGCCCGCCCGACCGCGGTCCTGTGCATCGGCCAGAACTACGCCGCGCACGCGGCCGAGTCCGGCGCAGAGCCGCCCGCGCACCCGGTGCTCTTCTTCAAGCACCCCAACACCGTGGTCGGCCCGAACGACGTGGTGCTGCTGCCGCCCGGTGCGGAGAAGGTCGACTGGGAGGTAGAGCTCGCGGTGGTGATCGGCAGGACCGCCCGCTACCTCCCGTCGCCCGAGGCCGCCCGCGACGTGATCGCCGGGTACACCATCTCCAACGACGTGTCGGAGCGGGCGTACCAGCTCGACGTCTCGGGCGGGCAGTGGTCGAAGGGGAAGTGCTCCGAGACGTTCAACCCCCTCGGCCCCGCGCTCGTGCCCGCCGACGAGGTCGACCCGCAGGCGCTGCGCCTCCGCTCCTTCGTGAACGGCGAGCCGCGGCAGGACTCCTCCACGGCCGACATGATCTTCCCGGTGCTGCAACTGGTGCACGAGCTCAGTCACTACCTGGTGCTGGAGCCGGGCGACGTGATCAACACCGGTACCCCGCAGGGCGTCGCGCTCTCCGGACGCTTCCCCTATCTGCAGGACGGCGATGAGATGACGATCGAGATCGAGGGGCTCGGGCAGCAGCGGCAGCGGACCGAGCGCGTGCACCTGAGCTGACGTGACCCCGGCGGCCTGTGTCCGCGGCACGGCTCCTTTCGCTGAGTGCGCCGTGCCGCGGCCAGAGGCCGTCGGGGGTGTGGTGAGTCAGGCGAGGTCGCGCGGCGGCTGCGGCGGGGTGCGGTGCAGGGGGTCGGCGACCGGGATGCGCTCGGGCTCCGGTTCGGCCTGGGCCTCGGGCGTCGCGGCGGGGGCGGCGGGAGTGGCGGGGAGCTCGCGGGCGACCTGCTTCTCCAGCACCGTCACGGCCTCGTCCGACAGCAGGATCAGGCCGTCGAGCTCTTCGCGCACGCGCTTGTAGGCCACGTTGCGCTCGGCCTGCGTCGCCGACTCGTCGACCGCGACCTTCAGCAGCTGCTGGGCGCGGTCGAGGCGCTTGCGCTCCGCCTCCGTGAAGGTGGAGTCGCGCAGCCGGCGGGCATCCTTCTCGGCGATCTCGAACGCCACCGCGTAGTCGCCCACGGCCTGCAGGTACTCCGCGATCTGGTGCTCCGACAGCGGCGCATCGGCCGAGGCGGGGCGCAGCGCGTCGGCGGTCTTCTTGGCGCGCAGGAACGCGGCGGTGAGCGGCTGCCGTCCGTCGCTCATCGCGGGGAAGGCGATCAGCTTCGCCACGTCGAGCTCGTAGTCGAGCCAGCGGGCCGTGATCTCGTCGTGCTCGGCGAACAGCCGCGTCAGCAGGTCGTCGGTCGACACGGGGGCCGTGGTGTCGACCACCGACGGGCCGTGGCGCTTCGCCTCGCGGCCCAGGGCGCGGGCCTCGATCTCGGCGGTCTTCAGCTGCGCCTTCATGCGCAGCGTCTCCAGGCGGCGTTCGTGACGGCGCTTCGAGCTGCGCTCCCACGCCTTCGCCACGCCTCCGGCCATGCCCATGAGCGGGAAGACGAGCCACCAGTAGTGCCCCGCGAAGGTCCAGAAGCCCTGGATGAACTCGTCCATGATGGGTTCAGCCTACTGCGCAGGGGCCGGGCGCCGGCGGCCGTCCGTCGGCTCGGATCGGCAGCGTCCGCGGTGGTGGACCCGCGCCGCGAGGCAGACCGCGGCTAGGGTGGGCGCAGAGCCGGCCGGGCGGGGGCGCGGCATCGTCGTCCTCCGCCGGTCGCCGTGGAGGAGGACAGCATGGAGACGAAGAACGTCGCGATCGTCGGCATCGAGAACACTCATGCCACCGAGATCGTCCGTCACCTCAACGGGGAGGAGGCTGCCGACCTCCCGGTGCGGGTCTCGGCCCTCGTCGCGGGCGAGGTGGAGCGCACCAGGGAGCTCGCCGAGCTCGGAGCCATCACCCGCATCGCCCCCGAGGTGTCTGAGCTCAACGGCGCGGTCGACGCGCTCATCGTGACCAGCCGTGACGGGGCGCTCCACCGCGCGCTCGCCGTGCCGTTCCTCGAGGCCGGCACTCCCGTCTGGGTCGACAAGCCGCTGGCCACGACGCTCGACGACGCCGACGCGATCCTCGCCGCGGCCGAGCGTGGCGGCACGACCGTCACCTCCTTCTCGACGCTCCGCTGGCTCGACGACACCGCGGCCATCGCCGACGCCGTGGCCGGGGTCGGCGCGCTCCAGTCGCTCACCGTCTCGGGCCCGGCCGACGCCGACAGCCCGCACGGCGGCCTCTTCTTCTACGGCATCCACCACGCCGACGTCGCCCAGCACCTGCTGCCCGGCGCGGCGGAGGGCGTGGAGGTCGAGCGGGCCGACGGCCGTGTCGTCGCGCGCTACCGCGTCGGCGGCGTGCCGGTGGTGCTGGACTTCGTGCGGCCCGAGGGCGACGCGGCCGTGCCGTTCCACGTGACGGCGGTCGGTACGGGCGGCACGGTCGAGCGCGACATCGAGGTCGGCCCCGACTACGTACGGCCCGGAGTCGACGCGTTCGTGCGGATGCTGCTCACCGGCGAGACCCCGGTCCCGGTCGCCCAGCTGCGCGAGCCCATCGCGGTGCTGGAGCAGATCACGCGCGCGCTCTGATGCTCCGGCGCCGCGGAGGTGGGTGACGTTCCTCCGCGCGACTCCTCGGGCGCCAGATATCGAACGCCCGCACCGGTGACCACGCGGCCGATCTCAGCTCCTCGTGAGGTCTTGCGCGAGCATCACGATGATGCCGCTCGGGCCGCGCAGATACGTGAGCTTGTACACGTCCCGGTAGGTGGCGACGCCGCGCAGCGGGTGGCAGCCGTGCCGGGCAGCGATGGCCAGTGACGCGTCGATGTCGTCCACGGAGAAGGCGACGCGGTGCATGCCGATCTCGTTCGGCAGTGTGGGTTCGGTCTCGATCGCGGCGGGGTGGAGGTACTCGAACAGTTCGAGCTGCCCCTGGCCGTCGGGCGTCTGCAGCACGGCGATCCTCGCGTGGTTGCCGTCGAGCCCCACCGCGGTCGACGCCCACTCGCCGCTCACCTCGTCGCGCCCGACCACCTCCAGCCCGAGGTCGGTGAAGAAGGCGATCGTGGCTTCCAGGTCGCGCACGGCGATCCCGACGTTCTCCAGGTGGATGGGCATGCCGCGATGCTACGCCGTGCTACGCCGTGCCGTGACGTGGTGTCAGCGGCCGAGCTTCTCCGCGCAGGCGACGCAGTACTCGGCGAACGGTCGCACCTCCAGCCGCCCGGCGGGGATGGGGTTCCCGCAGTTCGCGCAGACGCCGTAGGTGCCCGCATCGAGACGGGCCAGCGCGTCGTCCACCTGCTGCAGTTCCACCGCCGCAGCCTCGGCCAGCCCGGTGAGCCGTGACCACTCCGACGACAGCGTCACACCCTCGGGGTCGTGCTCGTCGTCGTCGTTCGAGCCCTCGCGGTCGTGCATGAGCTCGTCGAGCGTGGCCGCGGTCGCGCGCACCCGCCCTTCCGCCTCGGCGCGCAGTCGTTCCAGCAGCACGCGCGGATCCTCACTCATCCGCCCACTCTAGGCGCGCCTTCCGACACCGGCGCGCGCCTGCCGCGCGGCTCACTCGTGCGCGCGGCGCTCCGCCCGGGTGCGCGGGGGCTGCACCGCGGGGATGGAGTCGGTGTGCACGGCGGGGTGGTCGCGCTCCAGCGCCGCGCCCTCCATGTCGACGTTCGGGATGAGACGGTCGAGCCACCGCGGCAGCCACCACGCCGAACGGCCGAGCAGATGCATGAGCGCGGGCATCAGCAGCATCCGCACCACGAAGGCGTCGAGCAGCACGCCGAACGCGAGCCCGAACCCGATCGAGCGGATGATGGTCGACTCGGAGAAGATGAACCCGCCGAACACCGACACCATGATGAGCGCCGCGGCGATCACGACCGAGCGGCCGGCGCGGAAGCCCTGGGCGACGGCATCTCGTGCGGAGGCGCCGTGCACGTAGGCCTCGCGCATGCCCGAGGCGAGGAACAGCTGGTAGTCCATCGCGAGCCCGAACAGGATGCCGACGAGGATCACCGGCAGGAAGCTCAGGATCGGCCCGGTGCTGTGCAGGCCGATCAGGTCGGCGCCCCAGCCCCACTGGAACACCGCGACGATCAGGCCGTACGTCGCGAACAGCGACAGCACGAAGCCGCCGGTCGCGATCAGCGGCACGAGCAGCGAGCGGAACACCACGATCATGATGAGCAGCGACAGCCCGACCACCACCACGAGGTACAGCGGCAGCACCGCCGCCAGGGCCTCGGAGATGTCGATGTTGATGGCGGCCTGACCGGCGACGCCGAGCGTGATGTCGCCGTCGATCGCGGGCAGCGCACGCAGGTCCTGCACGAGCTTCTCGGTCGAGGCGCTGTTCGGCCCCTCCTCCGGCAGCACCTGGAAGGCGAGGAGCGTGTTGTCGTCGGAGGTGGCGATGGGTGCCACGGCGGCCACGTCGTCCTGCTCCGCGATCTTCTCCGCCACCGTCACCTGGGTGGCGAGCAGGTCGTCGTCGCTCACGGCGTCGTCCAGCGTCGCGGTCACCAGGAGGGGACCGTTCGCGCCCTCGCCGAACTGCTCCTCGACCGCTTGGAACGCGCGGTAGCTGGTGGAGTCGGACGGTTCGCTCGACCCGTCCGGCAGCCCCAGGCGCATCGACATCGACGGGATCGCGATGATGAGCAGCGCGACGATGCTGACGACCGCGGTGACCACGGCGCGCAGGGTCGACATGCGGCGCACGGGCTTGCCCGCCGCGTGCTCCTGCCCGATCGTCGCGCGGGCCTTGCGGCTCAGCAGTCGCGTGCCGACGAGGCCGAGGATCGCGGGGGCGAGCGTGATGGCCACGAGCACCGCGACCGCGACGCACACCGCGCCGACCGTGCCCATGAGCCCGAGGAACGGCACTCCGGTGACGTTGAGCGCGAGCAGCGCGACGATCACGGTCGTACCGGCGAACACGACCGCCGTGCCCGAGGTGCCCGTGGCGAGCCCGATCGACTCGCGCACGGGCGACCCGGCGAGCAGCTGCTTGCGGTGCCTGTTGACGATGAAGAGCGAGTAGTCGATGCCGACCGCGAGACCCAGCATCACACCGAGCACGGGGGTGACCGAGGCCATGTCGACCACGCCGGAGAAGGCGAGCGAGGCGGTGACGCCGACGCCGACGCCCACGACCGCCGTGACGATGGGCAGCGCGGCGCCGATCAGCGAGCCGAGCATCACGATGAGCACGACCGCGGCGAACGCGAGCCCGATGGCCTCGCCCACGCCGAAGATCTCGGGCACGCCCTGCGCGATGTCGGTGCCGAAGTCGACCGTGACCCCGTCGATCTTCTCGTCCTGGAAGTGCGCGATGGTGGACTGCTTGACCTCTTCGGACAGCTCCAGGCGCGGGTCGGTGAACGACACGTTGACGATCGCGGTGGAGCCGTCTTCCGAGACGACGCCGATGCCGTCCGTCAGGTCGAGCAGGCGGGAGCCGAGTTCGACCTGTTCCGCGTTCGCGTCGAGCTCGGTGCGGTTCGCGTCGATCGTCGCCTGCTGCGCCTCCAGCTGTGCGAGCTGCGCGTTGAGGGCGGCGAGCTGCGCGTCGAGGGCGGCGGTCTGCTCCGCGGGCGCTCCGGCGGCTTCGGCCTGTGCCCGCGCCGCGGTGAGCTGATCGAGTCCGCCCTGGAGCTGGGTGCGACCTGCGTCGAGCTGCGCCTGTCCGGCGTCGAGCTGGGCGCGTCCGCTGTCGAGCTGCGCCTGCCCGTCGGTGAGCTGCTGCGCCTGGTCGGCCTGCTGCTGCTGGGCGTCGAACGGGTCGACCACCGAGGCGACGCCGTCGAGGTCTTCCGCGCTCGCGGCGAGGTCGGAGATCGCCTGCTTCTGCTCCTCGGTGAAGGGCTCGCCGTCGTCGGTGCGGTACACGACCGTGCCGGTGCCGCCCGCGGTGTCGGGCAGCTTCTTCGCGAGCTGGTCGGTGACCGCGCCCGACGCGGTGCCGGGGATGTCGAAGCTGTTGCTCAGCGTGCCGCCGAGGGTGAGGAAGGCGCCGACGCCGATGCCGAGGATCACGACCCACGAGACGATCACCGTCCACGCCCTGCGCGCAGCGAAAGAACCCAGACGGAACAGCAGTGAGGCCACGTGATCTCCTTCAGACGAAAAGATCATACGGCACGTCTCGTCTAGGGTTCTGTGGCTATCCTGAACGCATGGTGAACGTGCATCGCAGCGGCCCTGTGCGCAGCACCGCGGCCCGCGAGGCGATCCTCGCCGCCACGGCTCGGCTCTTCCACAACCAGGGCTACGACCGGCTCACGATCGAGGGCATCGCGAAAGAGGCCGGGGTCGGCAAGCAGACCATCTACCGCTGGTGGCCATCGCGGGGGGCTCTCATCGGCGAGTGCCTGGCCGAAGGGCTCCTGGTCCCGGTCGACTTCGTCGTGCCCGACACGGGAGACCTCTCCGCCGACGTCGAGACGTGGCTGCGCAGCGTCCTCGCGATCCTGGAGGAGCCGCAGGGCGGGGTGCTGCTGCGCTCCCTCGTCGCCGCCGCCACCGAAGACGCCTCGGTCGGCGCGCACCTGGGCGAGAGCCTCGGCGTGGAGAAGTACCTCGTCGAGCGGCTGCGCGGCGGCATCCGGGATGGGCAGCTCGCCGACGACGCCCCGGTCGAGCAGCTCGGTCGCGCGATCCTCGGGGCGATCATCGTCGAGGCGCTCGGCCGCGAAGCCCACGACCCGGGCTCGGTCGTCGCCCTGACGCGCTTCCTCTTCCGCTGACGCCCGTCGTCTTGTCGCCGGCGTGGTTCCTGAGCGAGCGAAGCGAGACGAAGGGCGCCCAGGAACCGCGGAGCCGCCCGGCTCAGCCGAGGAGGATCGTGAGCACGGTCGCGCCGCCGCCACCGAGGATCAGCGCCACGATGACCGTCCACGCCACGATGCGGATGCGCCGGTTGCGCTTCTCGCCGAGGTCGCCGTAGTCCTCGCTGAGGTTGTCGCTCATGCGTCCACCGGCTCCGTCACGGTCGGGCCGAAGTACGACGGCAGCGTGGCCTGCGAGCGCTCGCGCAGCTCGGCGGCCGACACGGTGAACACGTCCTGCACCTCGAGCTGCGGCTCGCTGTCGGTCACGCCGATGCGCATCACCGGGTAGCCGCGGCCCTCGCACAGCCCGCGGAACTTCACGTCGTCCTCGCGGGGCACGGTCACGATCACGCGACCGGTCGACTCGGAGAACAGCGCGGTGGCGGCGTCCACCCCGTCGCGGTCCATGATCTCGGTGAGCCACACACGAGCGCCGACGCCGAAGCGCATCACGCCCTCCGCGAGCGCCTGCGCCAGGCCGCCCTCGGACAGGTCGTGCGCGGACGAGATCAGCCACTCGTCGCGGGCCGCAGCGAGCAGGCCCGCGAGGCGCTTCTCACCCGCGAGGTCGACCTTCGGCGGGCGACCGCCGAGGTGCTGGTGCACGACCTCGGCCCACGCGGAGCCCGACAGCTCGGTCTGCGTGGTGCCGAGCAGGTAGATGTTCTGCCCCTCGTCCTGCCACCCCGACGGGATGCGGCGGGACACGTCGTCGATGATGCCGAGCACGCCGACGAGCGGGGTCGGGTGGATCGGCACGTCGCCGGTCTGGTTGTAGAACGAGACGTTGCCGCCGGTGACCGGGGTGCCCAGCTCGTAGCAGCCGTCGGCCAGGCCGTCGACCGTCTGCCCGAACTGCCACATGACCTCGGGGTTCTCGGGGGAGCCGAAGTTGAGGCAGTCGGTGATCGCGGTGGGCGTGGCGCCCGTCACGGCCACGTTGCGGTAGGCCTCCGCGAGCGCGAGCTGCGCCCCCGCGTACGGGTCGAGCTGGCAGTAGCGGCCGTTGGCGTCGGTCGCGATGGAGAACCCGAGGCCCGACTCCTCGTCGACCCGGATCATGCCCGCGTCGTCGGGGAAGCTCAGGGCGGTGTTGCCGAGCACGTAGTAGTCGTACTGGTTGGTGATCCAGCGGGTGTCGGCGAGGTTCGGGCTCGCGACGAGCGACAGGAACTGCTCGCGCAGCGTCTCCGGGTCGTTGGCGCGCGGCAGGTTCTCGGCGGCGTCGGCCTGCAGGGCGTCGATCCAGGTGGGGTACGCGACCGGGCGGTCGTACACGGGGCCGTCGACGGCGACCGTGGACGGGTCGACGTCGACGATGCGCTCGCCCTGCCAGTCGATGATGAGACGCCCGTCGCCGGTGACCTCGCCCAGCACGGAGGTCTCGACCTCCCACTTGTCGACGACCTTCATGAACGCGTCGAGCTTCTCGGGCGCGACGATCGCCATCATGCGCTCCTGCGACTCCGACATGAGGATCTCCTCGGCCGTGAGCGTGGGGTCGCGCAGCAGCACGTTGTCGAGCGAGACGTGCATGCCGCTGTTGCCGTTTGCCGCGAGCTCGCTGGTCGCGCAGGAGATGCCGGCGGCGCCGAGATCCTGGATCGCCTCGACCAGCTCGCCGCGGTACAGCTCCAGGCAGCACTCGATGAGCACCTTCTCGGCGAACGGGTCGCCCACCTGCACCGCGGGGCGCTTGGTGGGGCCGGTGGAGTCGAACGAGTCGGAGGCGAGGATGCTCGCCCCGCCGATGCCGTCGCCACCCGTGCGGGCGCCGAACAGCACGACCTTGTTGCCCACGCCGGTCGCGTTGGCGAGCTTGAGGTCTTCGTGGCGCAGCACGCCGACCGCGAGCGCGTTCACGAGCGGGTTCGCCTGGTACACCGAGTCGAAGACGGTCTCGCCGCCGATGTTCGGCAGGCCGAGGCAGTTGCCGTAGAAGCTGATGCCGCTCGTGACGCCGTGCACCACGCGGGCGGTGTCGGGGTGGTCGATCGCGCCGAAGCGCAGCGCGTCCATGACCGCGACCGGGCGGGCGCCCATCGAGATGATGTCGCGCACGATGCCGCCGACGCCGGTGGCCGCACCCTGGAACGGCTCGATGAAGCTCGGGTGGTTGTGCGACTCCGCCTTGAAGGTGACGGCCCAGCCCTCGCCGACGTCGATGACGCCCGCGTTCTGCCCCATGCCGACCATGAGGCGTTCCTTCATCTCGTCGGAGACCTTCTGGCCGAAGCGTCGCAGGTAGTTCTTGCTCGACTTGTAGGAGCAGTGCTCCGACCACATCACCGAGTACATCGCCAGCTCGCCCGAGGTGGGGCGGCGGCCGAGGATCTCCTTGATGCGCGCGTACTCGTCGTCCTTGAGCCCGAGCGCGCCGTACGGCTGCTCCTTCTCGGGCGTCGCGATCGCGTTCTCGACCGAGTCGGGGACGTGCTGGGGGGAAGGTGCAGAGGGGGTGGTCACGCGCACTCCAAGGGAAGGGGCCGGCGGGGCGTCTTCAGTCTACCGGCGCGGGTGAGGCGGCTCTCCCGCGAGGGTTGGGCGTCAGATGCGGGCGGTGAGGACGGAAGCGATGTCTCTCTTCGTGTGGAGCACGCGATGAACTCGCACGGTATCCGGATCGTCCATGTACTCCTGGATCAGGAGGGCGGGTCCGCGGCCGTGGCGAACCGGGCCGCGAGCGTCTCCGCCGCCTCGCGCAGGGGTTCCGGTCCGACCACCGTGAAGGGCGCATCGAACCGGGCGACCGCGGCGAGCACGCCCACCCACGACCACGAACCCACTGTCACGCGGCAGCGCCCGTCCGGCCGCTCCTCGACCTCGCCGACGCCCACCCACGGCACCACCTCCCGCGCCGGAAGCTCGATCACGACCTCGCCGACGCACGGCCAGCGGTCCTCCGTGGTCGAGCCCTTCGCCCGCGCCGCCAGGGAGGTCGCGGCATCCTCCGCGGGAAGCGGTCGCGGCGTGAACGACGGCCCGCTCGGCACCCGCGGTCGCATCCGGTCGAGCCGGTAGGTGCGCCAGTCCGCCGCCTCCAGGTCCCACGCCAGCAGGTACCACCGGCCCTCGCGCGCCACGACGGCATGGGGTTCCGTGCGCCGAGGGGGGCGGTCCGCCGCCGCGCCGTAGTCGAAGCGCAGCACCCGCCGGTCGCGCACCGCCGCGCTCGCCGCCTCCAGCACCCCCGGGTCCACCCGCACCTCGGCCGCCGCGCCGGTGAAGCGGATGCCGTCGATCCGGTGCCGGAGCCGCGAGGGCATCACCTGCCGCACGGTCGCGAGGGCGCGCTCCGCGGCCTCGGTCACATCGACGCCGCTCGCGCTCGCGCCCTGCAGTGCCACCGCGATCGCGACCGCCTGGTCGTCGTCGAACAGCAGCGGCGGCAGCTCGGACCCGGCTTCGAGGCGGTAGCCGCCGTACGGGCCCTTGCTCGATCCGATGCGGTAGCCGAGGTTGCGCAGCCGGTCGACGTCGCGGCGGACGGTGCGGGGTGTGACGCCGAGGCGGTCGGCGAGTTCCTGGCCCGGCCAGTCGCGCGTCGCCTGCAGCAGCGACAGCAGCGCGAGCATGCGGGAGGAGCTTCCGGTCACGCCTTCATTGTGCGGGAGGGAGAGGACAGAAACCGACCGCTACCCCTGTGATCGTGGACTCACCGCGGCGCTGAACGGCAGCCCGCAGAACCAGGAGAAGCCCATGTCCCTCACCACCACCACGCACCTGAACTTCCGCGGCACGGCCCGGAAGGCGCTCGACTTCTACCGCTCGGTGTTCGGTGGCACCGTGCACGCCGCGACCTACGCCGAGGTGGGCATGCCCGCGGACGCGCCCGGTGCGGACAGGATCGTGTTCGGCCAGCTCGACGGCGACCACGGGATCCGGCTCATGGCGTACGACATCCCCGGGCTGGACGACCCGGCGACCACGGCGGGCTCGACGCGGCGGGAGAACGGCGCGACCCTCACCGACCGCGCGTTCTTCCAGTCGCTGCGGGCGGACACCCTCCCCGAGCTCGAGGGCTACTGGGGGGCGCTGACGGAGGGGGCGAGCGTGATCGAACCGCTGGCCGCGTCGTCGTGGTCGCCCGGCTTCGGCATGGTGACCGACCGCTTCGGCGTCACCTGGGTGCTCGACGTCGCCCACTGAGGCAATCTGCAACTGCACAGTTGCGCTCCCTGGATCGATGTGCAACTCTGGCCTTGCATTTCGATCCAGGGAAACCCATGACCACCACCGCGCAGATCCGCACCCGCGTGCGTCCCGCCGTCGTCCTCACCGTGCTGTTCGCCGGAGCCTTCGTGATGGGCTGCGCCGAGATGCTCGTCGTGGGAATGATCGACCTGATCGCCGAGGATCTCGCCGTCTCGCTGTCGGCGACCGGCGCTCTCGTCACCGCCAACGCCCTCGGCCTCGCCGTCGGAGGACCGCTGCTCACCTTCCTCACGACCCGGTTCGATCGCCGCGCCGTGCTGATCGTGTCGGCGACGGTGTTCCTGCTGGCCACCCTGCTCCCCGCGCTGTTCGCCGACTACGCGCTGTTCCTGGGCGTCCGAGTGGTCGTCGGAGCCGTGCAGGGGCTGTTCATCGCGGCGGGCATGGTCACCGCGACGGCGATCGTTCCCCCGGAGCGGTCGGGGCGGGCGATGGCGGTCGTGATCTCGGGGTTCGCGACCGCCAGCGCACTGGGGCTGCCGCTCGGCACACTCCTGGGCCAGACGGTCGGATGGCGCGGCTCGTTCGCGGCGGTCGCCGCCGCGGCGGCGGTCGTGCTGGTGCTCCTGATCGCCGTCCTGCCCTCCGTTCCGACCGCGGAGAGCGGCCGAGCGCTCGGACAGGCACGGGCGGCGTTCGCCCCGCGCGTGCTCGCGGTGCTGAGCGTGAGCTTCCTGACCTTCGCGGCCATGCTCGCCGCGATCACCTACCTCGTGCCGTTCCTCGCCGAGGTCACCGGGGTGAGTGGCCCGCTCGTCACCGTCTACCTGCTGCTGTACGGCGTCTCGACGACGCTCGGCTCCGCGCTGGGCGGGCGCTTCGCCGACCAGAACGCCGCCCGCATGCTCGTCATCGGAGCCGTGGGTGTGCTCGGGTCGCTGGCGCTGCTCCTCATCGGCGGCGGTCACCCGTGGATCGTCGGCCTCGCGGTGCTGGGCATCGGACTGTTCGGCATGGGCACGGCGCCGTCGATCCAGCATCGGGTCGTGGCACTGTCGGGTCGCGGTGCTCCCCTGGCGGCGTCGCTGCCGGCGTCCGCGGTGAATGCGGGCATCGCGACCGGGTCGCTCATCGGCGGTCTCGCGCTCGACGCCGGGGGCGCCTCCGCCGTCGCCGTCGCGGGCATGGCCGTCGCGACCGTGGCGATCGTGGCCGCCGCGGCCTCGGGACGCCTCCGCCCGCCCGCCTGATCGAGGCTGCCCGCGACAGCGTGAGGCGGAGCCGGGATGACCGTCGCGCGTCAGACCGGGGGCCACTGCGGGTGGCGGGCCACGGCGACGCGGGCGGAGAGGTCCGCGAGCACCGCGGAGCCCGTGCCCGCGGCGGCATCCGCGTCGGACAGGCCCAGGGCGTCGGCGAGGCCGAGCGCGAGCAGGGCGTGCCCGGCGGCGCTCGGGTGGAACGCGTCGTCGAGCAGCCCCCACGGCATGTCCTCGTTGCCCGGACCGGTGCCCGCGGAGAACGCGGTGAAGGCGGCGTGCTGGTCGACCAGGATCACGCCCTCGGCCCCTGCGACGTCGCGGATCGCCTGCGCGAAGTCGCCGATGCGGGCGCGGTCGGGCGCATGGAGCAGGTCGACCGCGGGCGGGGTCTGCAGCACCGGCACGGCGCCGAGGTCGCGCACGCGTCGCACGAACTCCGCGATCGACCGTGCGAACGCGGACACCTCGATCACGGGGTCGAGCCACTGCGTGGTGCAGTCGTTCGTGCCGATCATGAGCGTCACCACGTCGGGCCGCCAGTGGGCCACGCGGCGCTCGAAGTCGTCGAGGATCAGGTCGGCGCGCCAGCCCGTGATGGCCGTGTTGATCACGGTGTCCTGCACGCGCCCGCGGTCGCCCCGGATCAGCTCGTGCAGGTGCTCGACGTAGTTCCTGGCGCCGCGGGTGTGGATGAGGCCGTGCGTGATCGAGTCGCCCGTGCACACCCAGGTGACCGGCGCCCCGGAGGCCAGGAGCCCCCGGAGCGCCGTGCGGTCGTCGGTCATCCGGTGACCTTGAGCTGCACGTCGATGAACCGCGGGCGGTAGATCGAGGCGTCGTCGTACACGTCGCCCACGTTGTCGAACGTGTTCACGTTGTACGACACCAGGATGCGGTTGCCCTGGCGCAGGTTCGGGTGCTCGTGCGCGTTGTAGGTGAACACGTCGGGGTCGCCGTAGCTGCCCAGCGCTCCGGTCTCGGGCGTGCGGTACAGCTCGACCGGGTCGGTGAACGGGCCGATCGGCGAGCACGAGGTGCGCGCGACGATGCGGGTGCTGAACAGCTCCGAGGTGTCCTGCGTCACGAGCAGGTAGCCGTCGCGGTAGGGAGCGACGCTGAACTCGTTCGCGACGTACGGCACCACGGGCACCGCGTCGGTCTCGGCGGCCGACCATCCGGTGCCGTTCCAGTAGGTCCAGGTGCCCGTGAGGCCGTCGCGGTCCTGCACGCGGGCGACGTAGGCGGAGCGCACCCCGCCCGGGTCGGCGATGCCGTAGACGTACGTCGTGCCGCGTTCCTCCAGCGTCCACGAGCCCCAGTTGATGCCCGTCGCGGAGGGCAGGTCGTCGATCGACTCCAGCTGCAGTGTCTGCCCGTCGAGCCTGGCCAGCCGGTTCGCGGTCCACGCGAAGTCCCACTGGCCGGTGCCGGTGCGCGCGAACTGCAGCAGCGGCACCTGCACGGTCCCGTCGCGGCCGGGGGTCGGGTCGCCGATCCAGTACCACTTGCCGTCGGGCTCGGGCGGGATGATGCCGGCCGGGTCGTCGGGGGTGCCGCCGGTGATCGTGGTCAGGTTCCCCCGGCGGTCCTGCACCACCACGGAGTTGTTCACGAAGGGGGAATCGGTGGGCCGCGAGCCGTCGGGGTTCACGGTGCCGAGGAACGTGTCGGAGAAGAACCATCCGGTCTTCCCCTTGCCGAGCGGCAGCGAGTAGGTGCTGTCGCCGCCGGTCCATTCGCCTCCCGTGTTGCCGTAGGTGGTGAACGTGTCGGTGAGGCCCTGGTTCACGCTCGCGGTGGCGGTGAGCGTCTTGTCCACCAGGGAGCACTGGCCGGGGCCGCTGCCGTGTCCTCCGCCGGCGGGCGCCGCGGCCGTCGCGGGTGCGGCGAACAGCGCTCCGGCGCCGAGGGCTGCGGCGGCGAGACCTGCCGCAATCGTGCGTCTTCTCATATCGATCACTCCTTCGTGTTCGGGTGGTGCGGGGGTGGTGCGTCTGGGGGCCCGTCGTCTCGTCGGCGGCGCGGGCTCTCAAGAGAGCGGAGCGCGAGGAAGGGCGTCATCGGCCAGGGGTGCGGGTGATCCCTCCGGCCGCGTCGATGTCGTACGCGCGCTCGCCGACGCGCAGGCCGCGCAGCACGGCGTGCGGGTCGAGGGCGGCCACGCAGCCGGCGGCCCGCACCGTGCCGTCCGCGGCGACCGACACCCCGAACAGCGCCTCGATCACGAGCTCGATCCAGGCGCCAGACGACGAGCACGCCCAGTCGATGATGTACGGCAGCTGGGGCGGGGCCTTGCGGGCGCCGCCGTTGATGCCGGGCACCGCCTCGTCCACGAAGTGCGCCTGGCCCATCGGGCCCTGGTTCGCGGTGCGGGAGAGCCCCTCGACCCAGGCCGTCAGCACCTCGGGTGCTCCGAGGGCGGCGAGCGCGCGCCCGGCGTCGGCGGGCCAGGCGGGGTAGGCGCCGTTCCACTGGTGGTCGGGGCGCGGGCTGTAGCTGGCGTCGGGGTCCCAGGGCGAGAGCGCCCGCATCCAGTTGTCGGTCTGCAGCTCCCGCTGGAAGAACGCGACCATGTCGTCGCGCACGCCCGGGGCGAGGTCGTCGGCGATGGTGGTGCCGACGATGCTGAAGTCGTAGCAGTGGCGAACCGGCAGCAGCGTGCCGTCGGGTTGCCCGGCGGCGAAGATACCGGTCCCGGGGAGATACCGCTCGATCACCGCGGGCAGCAGCGCCTCGGCCTCGGCGCGCAGCTCGGCCGCGGCGGTCTCGTCTCCCTGCAGTGCGGCGAGGTCGGCGGCCGTGCGCATGCTCCACACGTTCGCGGCGTTGAGGCTCGCGACCTCGTGCGTGTAGGAGCTGACGCACTCCAGCAGGTTGTCGATCTCGCCGTAGTCGGCCAGCGCGGTGTCGCGCCGTAACTCCTTCCAGTTCGTCGCCCACTCCCGCACCGACCGGGCGACCGTCTGATCCCCCACGATCTCGTCGAGGAAGGCCACGTCGCCGGTGAACCGCACGTAGTCGTGCACGAGCCGGGTCATGGCGTAGTCGTTCACCGAGTACCAGCGGCCGACGGGGCCGCCCGTGAGCGAGGAGGTGCCGAAGTGCGAGTGGATGTCGAGGGAGATCCAGTGCCGCACCTGCGCCCGCATCTCGTCGGGGTCGAGCAGGGCGTGGCTGACGGAGCTGAGGCTGTAGTCCCAGATGAACGTGGTGGTGCCCCAGTAGTTGGGCATCAGCGTGTCGTACGACCGCCCGAGCACGTTGCCGGCGAAGTCGCGGCGGAACCAGATCACCCCGAGCACCGCCCACCAGTACAGGCGCCGCAGCGGCTCGGACGCGGTGTCGAGCAGCGGCAGGGCGCCCGAGAACTCGGTGTCGGCGGGGTCGAACGCGGCCCGCAGCTGCCGGTTCCAGAACTCCTGCGCGGCGGACAGGGCCGCGGGCACGTCGGCCGACACGAGCGCGTACGTGCGGGCGGCATCGTCGCGCGAGAGGCCGAGCGCCTGCACGTAGGCCGTGCGGGAGACGGCGCCCGCCGGCACGGTGAGCACGGCCGACAGCTCGCCGCCGCGACCGTTGCCGCCGATGCCCGTGTCGAACGCGTCGGGCAGCTCGGCCACGCCGCTCAGCGCGGCGGATCCTCCGGTGAGGCCCTGCACGCTCCACGCCGCGGCATCGGCGGAGGCGAAGACGAGGCACTCGCCGTCGACCGTGGCGGTGTCGCGCTCGGAGGGCGACTCGGCGTCGAGCCAGGCGTCGGCGGAGCGGGTCACGCGTGCCGCGGCCGAGAGTCCGATGCGCACCTCGCGGTCGGTCGCTCCGGTGTTGCGCACCGCGATGTCGATGGCCACCGCCGTCCTTCCCGGCACGCACACGGTCGTCGTCTCGATCTCGAGCTCGCCCACGGTCGCCCGCCGCACCACCCGGTCGGGCCGCCACTCGTGCGTGACGGCGACGCCGTACGACGCGAACAGCCGGCCGTCGACGAACAGCACCGCGGTCTGCGTGAGCCCCTGCGACACGGGCGGGAACTGCACGGCGCTGAGCGCGGTGAGGTCGTGATCGACGCGCACCGTGCCGAGCATGTTCGTCAGGCCCGTGGGCGCGATCATGTCGTCGTAGTGATGCGTGACCGCATCGGCGGCCAGATCCTCGACGGTGGGGATGAGGGGATTCATGATGCCTTTCGAGGCGGAGGGGGATCAGTACTGGCCGAGCGCGAGGCCCTTGGCGAAGAACCGCTGGGTGCAGAGGAACAGGATGACGGTGGGCAGCGACACCAGCACGGCCGCGGCGAGCACGACCGACATCTGCGCGCCGCCGTAGGTGCTCTGCATGCCCGACAGCGTGGTGATGATGGGGCGGATGTCGTCGGACTGGCTGAGCGTGAGGCCGAGCAGCAGGTCGTTCCACACGAACGTGGCCTGCAGGATGAAGATCGCGACCAGCGCGCTCGACGCCATCGGCAGGTACATCCGGGTGAAGATGCGCCAGGTGGTGGCGCCGTCGAGCACCGCGGCCTCGAACACGTTGTGCGCGACGCCGGTGAAGAAGTTGCGCATCACGAACGCCGAGAACGGCACCGAGATCACGGTGTAGATCATGATCATGCCGAGCCGGGTGTCGAAGAGCCCGGTGCGGGAGTAGGCGTCGAACAGGGGCAGCAGCACCATCTGCAGCGGGAACACCGTGCCGCCGAAGATCACGACGAACCACAGGAAGCCGCGCTTGAGGCGCAGGGCCACGATCGCGAAGCCGGCCGCCGCACCCACGAGCACGGCGATGGTGGGCGACACGATCGAGTAGATGAGGGTGCTGACGATGCTGTCGCCGATGCCGGAGAGCTCGAGCGCCTGGCCGAAGTTCTCGAACAGGTGGAAGTCGGTGGGGATCCACGACTCCTTCGACGTGAAGGTGGTCGGGTCCTTCATGGCATTCACGACCAGCAGGTACGCGGGCAGCAGCCACACGATCCCGAGGACGACGAGCACGGCGGTGCGGATGATCTTCGACATCACATCTCCTTCTTCGGGGAGAGCTGCTGGCGCAGGTACAGCACCGAGGCGACGAGGGTGATCACGGTCAGGAACACCGCGATCGCGGAGCCGAGGCCGTAGTCGCTGTTCACGAACGTCTCCTTGTACATCGTCAGCGCGAGGGTCTCGGAGACGGTGCCTGGTCCGCCCTTGGTCATGCCCCACACGATGTCGAAGGTCTTGAGGCTCGCGACGATCGAGAGCCCGACGACCACGGCGGTGAGCGGGCGCAGCATGGGCCACAGGATGCTCGTGAAGAGGCGGACGCCGCCGGCGCCGTCGATGCGCGCGGCCTCCAGGGGCTCCTTCGGGATGGCCTGGAGCCCGATCGTGAACAACAGCGCGTTCACGCCGACGCCCTGCCACGACGAGGCGATGATCATCACGACGGTGTTGAGCGGGGCGTCGAGCAGCCACCGGGGCGGGTCGGTGATCCCGAACGCCGCGAGGGCCTGGTCGAGCGCGCCGCCCGAGGAGAGGATGAACGACCACACCACGCCGACGCCGATGCCGGAGAGGGCGTAGGGGATGAGGAACGGGAGGCGCAGCCAGATGCCCCCGCCGAGGTTCCAGGTGAGCAGCGCGATCGCCAGGCCGATGCCGACCGGGATGATCAGGGTGCCGATCACCCAGAGCACGGTGTTCATCGCGGAGCCCACGAAGTCGGCGTCGGTGAACATCTCGACGTAGTTGTCGAGCCCGATCCAGTCGGGACTGCCGAGGCCGTTGTACGACGTGAAGCTGAGGAACACCGTCCACAGCAGCGGGAGGTAGAGCAGGACCGCCACCAGGATCACGCCCGGGGCGACGAAGCCCCGGGCGGACCACTGGTACGGCGTCTTCTGATGCGCCATCCGCTCGCTTACTCCTGCTCTGCCCAGTACTTGTCAGCCGTCGCCTGGATCTTCTCCAGGAACGGCATCGGGTCGCCCGGGTTGGCGTTGAAGGCGCCGAACTGCTCGATCGCGGTGGTCACGATCTCGGTGGGCATGGCCTCGAAGAACCGGTCGTAGAGGGAGTAGTCGTCGCCGGCGATCTGCTCGCCGAGCTCGGCCAGGGCGGGGTCGGCGACCTCGGCCTTCGGGTTGAACGCCACGTCGCCGTGGGCGTCGTTCCACGCGGTCTGCGCCTCGGGCGACATCCACCACTCGGCGTAGGCGAGTCCGAGGTCGCGCTGCTTCGAGTTCTCGGCCGTGCAGATCGGGCCGGACTCGACGGCCACCGGGGTGGTGTCGAGGTCGCCGTTCACCGCGGGGATCGCGAACATGCCGTAGTCGTCGGTGGTCATGCCGGCGCCTTCGAGGTTGCCGGCGAAGAACGTGCCAAAGTTGATCATGGCGTAGTCGCCCTGCTTGAGCCCGACCGCGGGGTCGGTGGTGCTGCCCGCGTCGCTGAACCAGCCGTTCTCCTGCTCCTCGAGCCACACGTTCATGACATCGACGACCTCGGGGTCGGTGTACTTCACGTCGCCCGTGGTGAGCCCGGCGTACAGGTCGGGGTCGGTGGAGGCGACGAGGTGCTGGAACCACTGGAAGGTGAACAGCACGCTGGTCTGGTAGTACGGGGTGACCCCGGCGTCCTTCAGGGTCTCGGCGGCGGTGTTCAGCTCGTCCCACGTGGTGGGCACCTCGATGCCGTTGTCGGCGAAGGCGGCCTTGTTGTAGAACATGATCCAGTAGGCGATGTTCATGGGCACGCAGTACTGCTTGCCGTCGAACGTGTAGCTGTCGCGCAGGTCTTGACTCACCCAGCCCTCGTCGACGGCCTTGCTCCAGATGTCGGTGGTCTCGGCCACCAGGCCCTCGTCGACCAGCTGCTTGAGCGAGTCGCCGGTGTGCCACGTGAACAGGCCGGGCGACTTGTCGGTGCGGAACGACTGCTTGATGAAGGCGTCGTACTGGTTGGCGTCGGAGTAGCCGGTGGTCTTGAGGGTGATGTCGACGGCGTCGCCGCTGACCTCGTTGAGCGACTCGAAGTCGGGCTTCCACGCCGCCTTGTCGGTGTAGAAGTTGAGCGTGCCGGTGATCTCTCCGCCTTCGGCGCCTCCGCCTCCGGAGTCGCCGGAGCAGCCGGCGAGAGCCAGGGTGCCGAGGAGGAGACCGGCCGCGGCGGCGGCGATCGTGCGTCGCGAAATCATTCAGAACTCCCTTGTTCGTGTTGGTATCGTTACCAGAAATCTGGTCTCACGATACCGAGGTGATGACGGCGGTGCAAGGGATTCCCGGGTGGGATCCTCGCGGTGATGTCTCGTGCTGTGTGTCGGGTGTCGATGTTCAGTTGTCACCCGTGCGCGTGCCGCGCACGGAGGCCTTGACGGTCGCGAAGCGCGGGCTCCGCGAGTTCTCGGTGCGCTCGATCCGGTACGCGCCCACCGCGGCCGGCACGATGAACGTCTCGGCGTAGTGGATCACGAAGGGCTCGAACGCCGCGGTGGGGCTGACCACGCGCACCTCGTCGCCCTCCACCAGGTTGATCACGTTGACCGTGCCGTCGGTGTCGTGATCGGCGCCCTGCGCGAACCAGTGCCGGCGCACCTCGATGAACTCCAGCTCGTGCAGTCCCGTGCGCTCCTCGGTGACCTCGTCATCGGTGTGCAGGGTCTCGACGCGGTCGACCAGGTTCTCCATCACCCAGGTGGTGTCGCGGCCCCACTGGATGTTGCGGGCGCCGTGGTCGAGGTGCACGGGGCGGGGGATGCCGTCGAGGCCCACGCGGCCCCAGTCCCACAGCTTGAACGTGAAGATGAACGGCGTCGCCGAGATCTCCAGCACCATCGAGTTCGACCCCGATGCGTGCACGGTGCCCGCGGGGATCAGGAAGTGGTCGTGCTTGCGGGCGGGGAACGAGTTGACGTACTTCTCGGCGGGGAACGGGTGCTCGCCGTCCTGCGCGGTCGCCAGATCCTGCAGCATCTCGGCGGGGTCGATGCCCTCCTTGGTGCCCAGGTACACGACCGCGTCGTCGCCGACGTCGAGCATGTAGTAGCTCTCGTCCTGCGTGTAGTGCATGCCGAACGTGTTCTGGATGTAGTCCGTCAGCGGATGCACCTGCAGGCTGAGGTTGCCGCCGTCCATCGTGTCGAGGAAGTCGAAGCGGATGGGGAACTCGGCCCCGAAGCGCGCGAACGTCTTGGCGCCGAGCAGATCGACCGGGCGGCTGAACACCAGGTCGAGCGCGGGCAGCTCGATCACGCCGCCGTCGCCCTCCAGCAGCAGCGAGTTCTCCTCGGGCACGCAGTCGAAGCACCACGCGTAGTTGTCCTTCGAGGGGTCGAGCCCGATGAGGTTCTTCATCCACTGCCCGCCCCACACGCCGGGGTCGAAGAACGGCACGACGCGGAACGGGCGGTGCGCCGCATCCTTCAGGGCCTGCCGGAAGGCCGTGCCCGTGATCATGCCCGCGTCGGGGGAGTCGGGGTGCGGTTCGGCCGGGGCGATCGCGTTGCCGTCGAGCACGAAGTCGAGCGTGTCGAACAGCGTGCGCTTGTGGCGGTCGGCCACCCGCCACTCCACGAAGAACCCGCGCTTGTACTTGCGCAGGTTGTCCTCGCCGGGGTTGTCGGCGCGCCAGTTCGTGGCCCCCTGGCGCTGCCGCAGCTGGATCTCCCAGCGGGCCATGTCGACCAGCACGGTCGCGGAGGCTCCGGCCAGACGGTCCTCGAGCAGCGCCGCGCCCCAGCCGACCACGACCGTCGGGGTTCCGGTGACCGCGGCCGCGAGCGCGTCGAGGCGCTCGGCGTCGTAGAAGTCGTCCAGGGTGAAGTGGCTCATGACGCCGAAGACCCGGTCGTCGGTGAGGTTCGGGGCGATCAGCCGCTCGACCTCGGCGACCGGACGCGCCGCGGTCTCCACGTCGGTGAGGGTCCAGGCGGGAAGGGCGGCCTCCACCTGGGCGGCGAGCGCGGGCACGTCGACGCCGGGGTAGGTGTCCACCAGCAGCACGGGCGCCGTGCCCGTCACGCGGGCGCGGGCCTCGGCGAGCTCGGCGGCGGCGGCCCACGCCTCGGCACCGCGCAGGATGCGCTCGCCCGGCGGCAGCGCCACGGTCGGCTGGGTGTCGTAGCGACCCCGGGTGGTGTGCCCTTCGTGCATGTCGCTGATCGGCGCGGTCACTGGTCCTCCTGCGGTGGTGCGGTGCGGGGTGCGGTCGTCGGCTCCGGGGTCCCCGATGGGGCCGGGCGCGACGAGGGGTTCGAGGGTGCGGATGAGGCGGCGGTGGCGGACGCCGCGGCGTCGCGGGCGAGGACGCTGAGGCCGCGGGCGACCGAGAGCTCCGGCTCGGGCGGCACGACGAGGCGCGGGGGCGTGAGCGACGGCCACAGGCGTGCGCGCAGGTACTCGTCGACGGGCGTGCTGATCGCGGCGCCCGCGCGGAGGATGCCCCCGGAGAGGATCACCACGGCCGGGTCGTAGGAGTGCACCAGGCTCGTGACGACCGCGCCCCAGACATGCAGGAAGCGGTCGCGGAGCTCGGGGTGCGCGTCGGTCGTGAAGACCTCGGTCATGCTCACGCCCGCCGGCAGGGCGCGGGTGCTGGCGAGCGCTTCACCGCAGCCGATGTTGCCGCACGGGCAGGTGGGGCCGTCGAGGTCGACCGTGAGGTGTCCGCCGAGGATGCCCGCGTGACCCGTGCGGCCGCGGAGCGCGACCCCGTCGAGGAGCGCGGCTGTACCGATGCCCGTGCCCAGTGTGACCAGCACGGCGTCGCGCTCGCCGAGGGCGCTGCCCGCGGAGGTCTCGCCGATCAGTGCCGCGCGGGCGTCGTTCTCCACCACGGCGGGCAGCCCGAACTCCGCGCGGGCCCAGGTGCCGAGGTCGAAGTCGCGGAGGAAGTCGTACTTGGCGTTCGCGTGCCGCATGCGACCGGTCGCGGGGTCGACCACGCCGGGGACGGCGATGCCCACGGCGTCGGCCTCGGCACCGAGTTCGCTCAGGAGACGGCGGGCGTCGAGGGCCGCGTCGGCGAGGTCGGCGGCGGTGCCGCGCACGGGGAGCCGGTTCGACGCGAGGACGCGGTCGCCGTCGATGACGGCCAGCTTGATCTCGGTTCCCCCGAAATCGATGCACAGCTCCATCCGGCCTCCTCGTCGATGATTGGTAACGTTATCAACGCGGACGAGGAGTGTCAACCATCCGCGGCGAGGGGTGGTTCAGCGCACGCCGCGGAGCGACACCGGCAGCTCGACCTCGCGGGCGGGCGCCTCGCGGTCGCCGCCGTCGAGACGGTCGAGCAGCAGGCGGGCGGCCGTGCGACCGAGCTCGCGCGGGTCGTGGTCGATCACGCTGATGGGCACGGGCGACAGCTCGGCGAGCTCGAAGTCGTCGAAGCTCAGCAGCTCGGGGAAGTCGGCCGGAGCACGAAGCCCCGTGGCGAGCTGCGTGCTGATCTCCTTGAGCGCGCCGATCGCGTTGCGGTTGTTGGCGCAGAAGATCGCCGTCGGCGGGTTCTTGGCCCGCAGCAGCGCGCGGGTGGCATCGCGCGCCTGCTCGACGGTCTGCTGGTTCGTGGCGACCAGGTGCGGGTCGACCCGGACGCCGCGCGTCTCCATCGCCCGCACGAACCCGGCATGGCGGCGCTCGCCGGTGAAGATCGACAGGGCGTTGCCGAGATAACCGATGCGGGTGTGACCGCCGTCGATCAGGGCCGTGGTGCCGCGGAACGCGCCGTCTTCGTCGGCGAGCACCACGCTGTCGGCCGCGAGCCCGTCGATGCGGCGCGAGGCCAGCACCACCGGCACGCCCTGGTTCTGCGAGTGGGCGAGGTGCGTGGAGGTGGTGCTCGCGGGCACCACGATGAGTCCGTCGACGCGACGCCCGAGGAAGTCGCCGACGAGCTCGGCCTCGCGGGCGGCGTCCTCCGAGGTGTTGCCGAGCAGGATGCGGCGTCCGGTGAGGGCGGCCTCCTCCTCCACGCCGAGTGCGAAGGTGCTGTAGTACGGGTTGGCGATGTTGGTGATCGCGACGCCGATGAGTCCGCTGCTGTGACCCGGGCGGATGCTGCGGGCGTTCTCGTTGCGGTGATACCCGAGCTCGGCGACCGCGGCGAGCACCCGCTGCTGCACCTCGGGCTTCACGTTCACGCCGCCGGACAGCGTGCGTGACACCGTCATGGGGCTGACGCCCGCGCGCTGGGCGACCTCCTTCACGGTCGGCCGGTGCGCCCTCTCGCTCATTGCTGCCTCCGAGCCGTGGTGTCCGCGATCTGAAGGGAACGTTATCAGCGAAGCCGCGCGGCGGCGGTCAGGGTGCGCGAGGTCCGCCGTGGATCGGAGGAGTGGTGCGCAGATGCGGCCGGCGCCGTGGGCAGAAACACGGTGTCAAGGCCCTCTTCGCTGTCGGTCGCCCCACGTAGAAAGGAGGGACGACGAAAGGCAGGGGCATGGCCGCAGGTGACATCGAGACCTTCTCGCGCAACGGGATCTGGTTCAACCGCATCCAGGGCGAGTCGCACACGCTCGGGAGCAGCTTCGAGTCGATGGACGAGGCGGTGAAGGTCGGTCGCGGGGCGGCGGTCGCGCGACAGGTGCAGCACTTCGTGCGCACCGAGGAAGGGCCGTCCGAGGATGTCGCTCCGAACGAGGCGCACCCGCGCGACCTGATGTGGTGAACGCGCCGATGCTGCTGCAGGTGTGCGCGAACGGCGCGCGCGAGGTGGCGTCGCATCCCTGGCTGAGCGCCGACGAGACGGTGGTCGCGCAAGACGCCGCGGCGGCGCTCGAGGCCGGTGCGGCGGAGGTGCACGTGCACCCGAAGGATGCGTCGGGCCGCGATTCGCTCGACTCGCGGGACGTGGAGCGGTGGCTCGGGGCCGTCCGCGCGGCATGCCCCGGGGTGCCCGTGGGCGTGACCACCGGCGCGTGGGCGGAGCCCGACGTGTCGCGACGGCTCGCCGCGATCGAGTCGTGGACCGAGCTGCCCGACTACGCCTCGGTGAACTGGCACGAGGCGGGGGCCGATGAGGTGGCCGCCCTGCTGCGGCGTCGCGGGATCGGCGTGGAGGCGGGGATCTGGGACGCGGCGGGCCTGGAGGTGTGGCGGCACTCGCCGGTGCGCGGGGACTGTGTGCGGGTGCTCGTCGAGTTACCCGACGAGGCGGCCGAGGTGGTGCGTGCGCACGCGGAGGGCCTGGTCGCGCACGTGGCCAAGGAGGAGCCCGACCTGCCGATCCTGCTGCACGGGGAGGAGCGGTCGGCCTGGGCCGCGCTCGACCTCGCCGTGGAGCTCGGGCTCGACACGCGGATCGGCCTGGAGGACGTGCTGCTGCTTCCCGACGGCACCGATGCCCCCGGCAACGCCGCCCTCGTCCGGGCGGCTCGCGCCCGCGGCGCCGGGGTGTGACCCCGCGCCCGGTGGCGGTTCAGGGTCGAAACCGCTCCTCCCCGGGCGGCTTCCGGTGCGTTTCCCACCCCGCACGGGGGCGACCGCGGCTCGGTTGGCGTGCGGGGTCGGAATCGCTCCTCTCCGGGCGGCTTCCGGTGTGTTTTCCACCCCGCACGGCCCGCGCCCGGTGGCGGCTCAGGCCGCCCAGCCGCGCCAGTCCGGACGGTCGACGATGCAGAAGCGGTTGCCCTCGGGGTCTTCCATGATGATGTAGTCCGCGTCGTCGGGTCGGCCGTCCCAGTGCACCTCGCGCGCCCCGAGCCCGGCCAGTCGCCGGACCTCGGCGGCCTGGTCTTCGGCGTAGATGTCGAGGTGGATGCGCGGCGGCAGCACACGCTCGGAGTGGTGGGCGTCGAGCGCGATGCACGGCGTCTCGGCATCGCGCGGTTTCAGCACGAGCCAGTCGTCCTCGGCGGGGTCGCGCTCCACATAGTCGAGGGCGGCTTTCCAGAACGCGGCTTGGGCCGGGAGGTCGTTCACGCGGATCACGATCGACACGATCTTCAGCATGCCCGGGAGTGTACGGGCGGCTCGGGAGGGGGGACAGGGCCTTGCGGACCGATGCGGGTGCGCTCCGCGGACCCGGGCGGCGTGCGCGTCTGCGCACGAGACTCCGCCGTCTCACCCCGTAGCCCGCACCCCGCACCCGCAGCCCGCGCACCGCGGCTCACCACATCTCACATCACTCCTGCGGATCCCGCCACCGTCGCGTCTGTCCGCCCGAAGTCGCTCGTGAGCCACGCCTCCACCGACGCGAAGGGGAAGTCGCGCGGGGTGTGCGTGCCCGGAAGGATCCGCGCGTGCCGCATCCGGTCGAGGCGGAACAGCCGCCAGTCGTCGCGATCGAGGTCGAATGCCACGACGTACCACCGCGACGTCCGCCGCACGTGGCGGTGCGGCTCGATGGTCCGCGCGGAGGCGGTGCCGTGCTGGTCGGTGTAGTCGAAGGTGAGGCGCGAGCCCTGGGCGACCGCGTCGGCGAGGCTGCCGACGAGTGCCCAGTCCACGGCGGCCGTCTCCGGCTGGAGGATCTGCGTCGACAGGGCGGTGGCGGCGGCTCGGCGGCGCAGCGCGGGCGGCAGGGTCTGTTCGAGTTTGGCGCGGGCGACCGCGGGCGCGGGGTCGGCGGGGTCCCCGGTCTCGAGCACGAGCAGAGCCGTGATGATCGTGGTGACCTCGTCCGCGTCGAGCAGCAGCGGAGGGATGCGGGTGCCGGGGCGCAGGCGGTAGGCGGCGCCGGGTCCGGGTCGGGAGTGCACGTCGTAGCCGAGGTCGCGGAGGCGTTGCGCATCGCGGCGGACGGTCCGGGCACTCACCTCCAGGCGTGCGGCGAGCTCGGGCACGCTCCACTCGCCGCCGGTCTGCAGGAGGGACAGGAGACGGAGCGTGCGGTTCGACGGAGTGTCCACGCCTCCATGATCCCGCGAGATACGGCCAGGATCAGGCCGTATCTCGTTCTAACGTGGGCGGACATCGAACGAGAGGATCCCTCATGCGCATCGCTGTCACGACCCCGAACGGCCATGTCGGCCGTCACCTGACGCGGATGCTGGTGCGCGCTGGCGTCCGTCCGCTCCTGCTCACGCGCACCCCCGACCGCATCGCGGCGGAGCTACGGCCGCACGTCGAGATCGCCCGCGCCGACTCGCAGAACGCGGAGGAGGTGAGCGCCGCGACCCGGGGCGTGGACGCCCTGTACTGGGTGGATCCGTCGGTGATGTCGGAGGATCCGCTCGCCGAATACGCGCGGGCGACGGACGCCCTGGTGGGCGCGGTCGCACGGAACGGCATCGGGCGGGTGGTGTTCCAGAGCAGCGTCGGTGCCGAGAAGCGTCACGGCGCGGGCGAGATCGATGGGCTCGCCGCGACCGAGGTGGCGCTCGACGCTCTGGGCATCGCTGTGACCCATCTGCGCTGCGGCTACTTCTTCAGCAACCTGCTGCTCGACGCGGAGTCGCTGCGGGCCGGGCGGCTGTCGACGGTGCTGCCGCTCGATTCGACGATGCCGTGGGTGGCGCCGCGCGACATCGCCGAGGTCGCCGCGCTCACCCTGCTCAACCGCGAGTGGAGCGGCTGGCGGGTGCAGGCGGTGCACGGGCCGGAGGATCTGAGCTGGGCGCAGGTCGCCGGCATCCTCACGCACGAGCTCGGCCGCGAGGTCACGGTGGAGCGCATCGCCGACGACGACCTGCGTCAGGGCCTGAAGGCTGCGGGCATGCCGGAGGCGATGGCGGAGGCCGTGTTGGGCATGTCCACCGGGCTGCGCGACGACTTCACCCCGGAGCAACCGCGCTCGCTCGTGACCACGACCCCCACGACCCTGCGGTCCTGGGTGCGGGACGAGCTTGTGGGCGTGGTGTAGCCGTCAGCGGACGAAGCCGTCCTGCACGCGGCCGCCGGCACGGGCGAGCTCCTCGTCCGCGTGAGCCGCGAACGCGGTGAGGTCGCCGTGGAGCAGGGGTGCGGCGAGGCGTTCGGCGCGCACCGGGTCCAGGTCGCGGAGCCGCCGCGGGAGGTACTTGCCCGTTCCGATCCAGTGCCGTTCGGCGAGCAGCACGAGCTCCGCGACCCGGGAGAACAGCGTCCAGGCGATGACGTTCCGCTCCAGCTCGTCGGTGGCGTCGCGCAGATCGTCGAGCAGGTCGGTGATCATGTAGCGCCGCAGCGCGAGCTCATGCTCGTCCACGGTCGGGCCGTCCGCGAGTCGCGCGCCCCACTCCTCGCGGAGGGCGGTGAGGGCCTGGCCGCCGCGCACCTCTTCGCCTTCGACGAGCATGTGGACGATGACGGGCCGGTGCTGATCGATCCCGCCGCGCGCCCATTCCCGGTAGCCGTCGTGCGTGTACGCGAACACCTCGAAGATCTCTCCCTCGAAGCGGTAGGTCGCGGCCAGGCTCGTCCCGCCGTTCGGAAACAGCGCGTCGCCGATCACGAGGAGGTCGATGTCGCTGGAGGCTGTCCGGTCGCCGCGGGCCGTGCTGCCGCCGATCACCGCGATCTCCGCCGCCGGGAACTCCCGATCGATGAAGCGCTCACACAGGTCGAGGTACGTCATCCGGGCATCGTAACGACAGTGCACCTCGACCCGCGGTACTGCCGCTCTCACCCGCCGCATCAGACCCGCGCCCGCACGCGAGTAACGCCCCCGCCGTTCGGGTCGGCGGGGGCGTCGGTCTCACGCAGTCGCGTTACTGGACGGACCAGCCGCCGTCCGAGGCGAGGATGGCGCCGTTGATGTTCACGGCGTCGTCCGACAGCAGGAACGTGATCGACGCGGCCAGGTGCTCGGCGGTCGCGACGGTGGGGATGGCCTGCTGGAACGGGGCGAGGCGGCCGGAACCGTACTCCGACATGTGCGGGGGCATCGGGATGCCGGTGGCGACACCGCCGGGGGCGACGGAGTTCACGCGGATGCCCTTCGGCCCGTACATGAAGGCTGCCGACTTGGTGACGCCGATGATGCCGTGCTTGCTGGCCGTGTAGGCGTTGCCCGAGGCGTTGCCGCGCAGTCCGGCCTCGCTCGACACGTTGAGGATCGCGCCGTGTCCGGCCTTCTCCATCACGGGGATGACCGCGCGCATGAGCTTGAACGGGGCGGTGAGGTTGATCGCGATGACGCGGTCCCAGACGGCGTCGGGGGTCTCGCCCGCGGGGGAGAAGTCGTCGTTGATGCCGGCGACGTTGGCGAGGCCGTCGATGCGGTCGCCCGCGGCGGCGAGCACCGCGTCGATGGCCTCCTGCTTCGTGAGGTCGCCCGCGACCGTGACGATGTCGGCCTCCGGGAGCTCGGCCGTGAGGGCGTCGAGCTTCTCGGCGGCGATGTCGCTCGCGATCACGCGGCCGCCCTCGCGGGCGATGCGGGAGGCGGTGGCCTTGCCGATGCCGGAGGCGGCGCCCGTGACGATCACGGTCTTGCCGGCGAAGCGGCCGGCGGTGACCTTCTCGGTCCACCCCTCGGAGGCGTCGTCTTCGGGGATCTCGCCGTTGTTGGCGGCGCGCACCAGGTCGTCGACGACCGACTGCGGCAGCTGGCCCTGGCTCATGGCGACGAGCTGCTGAAGGGGCAGGCCGAGCACGGGGGTGAGGAGCTCGGGGTCGGCGCCCGTCTGCTCGAAGAGTCCACGGATGAGCGGGCCGCCGGTCGGGTCGTTCATCCAGTCGCCGATGGTGGAGTGTGCGGTGAGGGCCATGCTCTTTCTCCTTGCTCGGGTTTCGCAACGGTGCGTCTACTTATGTTCCAGTGTACGCCTCTGTACGCTCGATGGGTGCCCCGTCCTCGCAGCGAGAAAGCCCGCCAGTCCGTGCTGGACGCGATGCGTCGCGCGCTCGCCGAGGACGGCTACGAGGCCGTGACGATCGAGGGTCTGGCGGAGGCGGCCGGGGTGTCGAAGCAGACCATCTACCGATGGTGGAAGACGAAGGCCGCGATCCTCGGCGAGGCGCTGCTCGAGGGCACCCTGCCCGGGTCGGATGTGGCGGTACCGATGACCGACGACCTCGACGCGGATCTGCGGGCCTGGTTCACGGCGGTGTCCGCGGGGCTCGCCCGGCCGCAGGGGGTGGCGCTCGCGCGGGCGCTGATCGAGGTCACCGCGGCCGATCCGGAGCTCGGGCTGGTGTTGAACGAGAAGCTCGCGGCGCCGATCCGCGAGTGGGTCGGCGACCGCATCGCGCGCGGTCGTGCGGCCGGTGACGTGCGGGCAGACGTGGACGCCGCCGCGATCGCGGATCAGTTCATCGCGATGGCCTCGTACGCCGCGCTGATCGGTCAGCCCCTGAGCGCCGAGCGCGTGGAGGAGACGGTGCTCCTGCTCCTCCGCGGGATTGCCCAGGGCTGAGCCTCCACCACCGATATACAACGGCTGGAGGGCGTGCACTTTTCTGGACTCCGCATCGGCCCCTGTGCCAGCGTTCATGACGAATCGATCGCGGGGGCTGTGCGGGGATGGGTCGCGTCGGATTTCGCGAGCACGTCTTTCGCCGCGGTCGGGGGAAGGGAGACAGCAATGCGCATCAAGGAGCCCTCGGGGCAGGTCGGATATGTCCTCGTCGTCGTGATCGGAATGCCGCTTGTCCTTGTCCCTCTGAGCGCCGTGAGCTTCGAGCTCGGCGTCATCTGGGCCGTCGTGGCGCTCGTTTCCGCGGCGATCGTGTCGGCGCGAACGTTTCGCGGGCCGGCAGAGTCGGACGCCAGGAGGCCGTGGTGGAGGATGACGTACGCCCGCCGCATGAGCATCGCGCTTGCTCTGTTCTTCTTCGCGCAGGGGGCGTGCGCGTCGATCGCTGCGGGGCAGTTCCCGAATCCGCCACTCGTCTTCGTGGGAGGTGTCGTGCTGGTTCTCGTGGCGGGGTTGTACGTGAACTCGGCGATCAGGATGGGATCCGCGTCCGGGACGGAATAGCGGCCGCGGTTCGGAGACGAACGAGTGATCGCTTCTGGCTAGCCGCGTCTGCGGAGCACCTTTCCCACCACAGCCAACGCGACTCCGAGAAGTATCAGAGCAGCGAGCCAGAGGACCCACGCGACGTCGTGGAACAGCGGGAGGGTCGCGACCGTCGGAAGCGCCGTGCCGAGCAGCACCAGCGTGACGACCGTTCCCCGCTCCCGGGCGGTTCCGCGGGTCGGGCTCCCGCTCACGACTTCTTCTCCGCGCGGTGCCGGGGGCTGTCGGGGTTCATGAGGGAGTGGCGGCGGCCGTAGAGGAAGTAGATGATCAGGCCGATCACGAGCCAGACGGCGAAGCGCAGCCAGGTCTCCCAGTGCAGCTGGGAGATCAGGAACAGGGAGAAGCTAACGCCGATGATCGGGACCACCGGCATGAAGGGCAGGCGGAACGTGCGCGGGGCGTCGGGCTTCGTGTAGCGGAACACGATCACCGCGACGCACACCACGACGAACGCGGCGAGGATGCCGATGTTCGTCAGGTCGGCGACCGCGCGGATGGGGAAGACGCCGGCGAAGAAGGCGGAGGCGATGCCGGCGATCCAGGTGACGCGCTGCGGCACGCCCCGGCGGTCGACCTTGCTGAACCAGCCGGGGAGGAGTCCGTCGCGGCTCATCGAGAACCAGACGCGGGTCGCGCCGAGGAGGAAAGTGAGCATGACGGTGAGGATCGACAGCACCGCGAACACGGAGATGATGGCGGCCACGACGGGCAGGCCCACTCCCGTGAACGCGGAGGCGAAGCCGGCCTTGGGGTCGATCTCGGTGTAGTTCTGCATGCCGGTGAGCACGAGGGTCGCGGCGACGTACAGCAGCATCGCGATGATGAGCGACAGGATGATCGCCTTCGGCATGTGCTTGCGGCCGTCCTTGGCCTCTTCGGCGGCGGTGCTCATGGCGTCGTAGCCGAAGACGGCGAAGAACACGGTGGCGGCGCCGGTGAAGACGGGGCCGAAGCCGCTGGGCATGAAGGGGTCGTAGTTCTCGGTGTTGATGTAGAAGATGCCGAGGCCGACGATGCCGAGGATCAGGGCGATCTTGATGGCGACGGCGACGAGCTCGAAGCGTCCGAATGTCTGGGTGCCGCGGCTCAGGAGGAACGTCACGAGCAGGCAGATGACGATGGCGGGCACGTTGATGGCGCCGCCCGGCACGTCGGCGGTCTCGGTGACGGAGAGCGGCAGGTGGATGCCGAAGCCGGAGAGGAACGCGTCGAGGTAGCCGGAGATGCCGATGGCGACCACCGCGACGATGGCCACGTATTCGAGCAGGAGGTCCCAGCCGATGAACCAGCCGACGACTTCGCCGAGCGCGACGTACCCGTAACTGTAGGCGGAGCCGGCGCGGGGGATCATGCCGGCGAACTCGGCGTACGACAGGGCGGCGGCTGCGGAGGCGAGCCCGGCGATGAGGAACGAGATGAGCACGGCCGGTCCCACACCCGGGTTGGCGGCGTCGCCGTGTGCGACGAGTCCGGCGAGCGAGAAGATCCCGACGCCGATGATGCCGCCGACGCCGATTGCCGTGAGCTGCCACAGGCCGAGGGATTTGTGCAGGCCGCTGCGTGCGGCCTCCTCCGTCATGTCGCTGACGGGCTTGCGCCGCCAGACCGAGTGGGACGGGGTCTTCGAGGTGCCGGGCATCATCGCCTTCCGGTCGGGCTCGCGCAGGGTGGTGCGCGAGGTCCTTTCCGCGCGCGGGTGCACGCGCGGGGTCGTCCGCGGCCGGGGGCGGCGCCGGGTGGAGCACCTGTCTGCCGAGGGGACCAGTGGCACGCTACCCCGAACGGCGCCGGCGCGGTGATATGCAGGGAAGGATGTGGTCAGAAGTCACCATCGGCGACCTGGAAGCTGGCCAGATCACGGGGCATGTGGTGAGGCTAGCGGCTTCGTCGCCTCCGTCCGTCCGTCGGTGAAGCGCGCCTGGGCGCGGTCGAGTCGGCGGGGCACTTCGACGTGCTGCGTGGCGGCGGCGAGTCCCATGCGCTTGGTGGAGACGTAGACGCTCTCGGCGGTGTCGACGAGGAACGTCTCGTGCCAAACCCCGACCGCGCCGGGCGCCTTGCGGGCGGCACGGTTGAAGGCGGTCCAGGCGGGGCGGTGCTCCTGGTTCGGATTCGAGGCGTAGGCGTAGAGCTTCTCGACCGACGACCAGAACTGCACGACGTAGGGGCCGCCCGAGCCGAGGAGAAGCTGGTAGCCGAGCAGCCCGGAGTCGGGGTCCGTGCTCAGCTCGCGGAGCATCCGGGGCATCGCGACGAACGCGGGCAGCCACAGGTCGGGCCGCCACCAGCGGTTGATCTGCATGCCGATGTGGAACACGACGAGCTCGCCGTCGTAGTGGTGGGTCATGCGGCCCGTGACGACCTGGGACATGGTGTCTCCTTCGATTGGATAGCGTCACTATCCATACTGGATAGCGCTACTATCGATGTCAAGGGGTGGCCATGAGGATTTCCGAACTGTCGGCGCAGACCGGCGTGACCGTGCCGACGATCAAGTACTACCTGCGAGAGGGGCTGCTCCCCGAGGGCGAGCGGACGTCGCCGACCCAGGCCGCGTACGGCGAGAAGCACGTGGAGCGGCTGCGGGTGATCAGGGCGCTGCTCGACGCCGGCGTGAGCATCGCCGAGACGCGTCGGGTGCTGGGGGCGCTGGACGATCCGCCTGCCAGTCCGAACGCTCTGCTCGGGACCGCCCACGCCGCGATCACGCCGCCCGTCGAGGATTCGTTGGACCTGGCGGACACGGAGGCGTTGGTCGCCGGGCTCGGGTGGACGCCGGGGGCGTGTGACCCGGCCGTGCTGCACGCAGTGGCTCGGGCGCTCGACGGGTTGGAGCGCGCCGGCTTCGTGGTGCCGAAGCCCGTGATGCGCGAGTACCTTCGGTCGGCGCGACGCATCGCGGACGCCGAGATCGCAGGGGTGCCGGAAGGGTCCGCAGAGGCGGCGGTGCGGTACGTGGTGTTGGGTTCGGTGCTGGTGGAGCCGTTGCTGCTCGCGTTGAGGCGCGTGGCGCAGCAGGTGAGTTCGGGGGAGCGGTTTGGGGGCTAGCGCCTGAGCGTCGCGGCTACACGCTCTCGCAGCGCCGGATCGCACACGTAGACGTACGTTCCGCGCATCCCGCGTGTCAACAGCACACCATAGATGTTCCGGATGAACGTCAGCAGATCATCGTCTCCGAAGGGGTTGGGTCAGGTTTTCTCACCTTGGGCGTTGCGACACGTCTTAGAGAAGAGCGACCAAGGTTCCGGCCGCCGTACACCTCGAGAATGGACAGGGGCACCGTTATTTGAGCCGGTGCAGAGAAGTCCGACGAGTGTCACGGCTCGTCGTTGGTCTCCTCTCGCGGCACACGCGGGAAATTGTGCGGTTCGCCTGTGAACTCCTTTGACACCCCTCGCAACGACATCGTCACCGGTGACGGCCCGCGCAGACCGGACGGGACGAACCGGGCATCGTCGGGATGGTGGAAGAGGCGCATGCTGGCGCTAGCAGCGGTGTGCTCATTGAAGAGCTTCTCCATGGCAGTCGTACCGGTCTGCATGAAGTCGAAGCGTCCCGCGCGAGTGTCTTCCACTGGGACGCCGTTGTCCATGAGATACGTGGGGTCGTTCATCAGCAGCCCCAGCTTCCGGGTGAGCGGGAAAGTGATGCCCCATGCCGTGAGTACGCCAACGCCCATCCAGTACTCGTCATCGTCGTCCCGACGGACGAGGCCGACGGGAACGTCCGAGAGGATGAGGGACCGCTTGTCGAAGGACATCAACGTCCAGGGGCGGCCAGACATGTACTTGTGCAGAGAGTCTGCCAGTTCGAGAGTCCGCTCGATATGCGCGGCCTGCGAGATTCGGATAGGCGGACCGTCAGGCTGCGCCGCGTCGTCCCACAACATCGCAGCCGTCGCATCGTCCACGTCGAGACCGAGGTTCTTCTCGGCCCAGCCTTTCATACCAGCGCGACCACCGTAGCCGATTTCCATGCGGGTGACCTGGCGAGCCAGATTCTCCATGTTGCGCTTCTGCTCAGGGCCACGAGCCATCTGGAGTGATACGTAGTAGGCGAGCTTGCCGCGATCATCTTCGCCCAGAGGCCACGTACCGGAGCCGATGTCCGCGAAGATACTCGCCACGTCGCCCTCCAACTGAGAGAGCGCCTTCTCGAAGATGTCAGCACCGTCCTGATGACCGGGTAACGAGTACAGGTGGTTCTCGGCAGCGGCCTTGCGAACAGGCTGGCGGTATGAGCGGTCGCCGGGCAGCTCGACAGTGGTGATGGTCTCACCGTCGGCGAATCCTCGCAGGTGAAACTGCGGCACGTAGTGATGTCGCTTCGCGGCAGGCGTCGTCCCCATGACCCGACGATATCGCCACGCATCTCTTGGATTTTGCAGTGACTGGCGATGCGGTGGTGAAGCGAGAAACCCATTGTCGGAGCCCATCCCTTGTTCGCATCTTTCGCAAAAGTGATTCTCGTAGCGACGGGTCTATCGGGAAATCTCGGCTCGCACGAGGTGGAAGTCGGCGGTCAATTGAAGTAGTCCTCGTCGACCTCAACGGCGCTGAAGTGCTTCTCCTCCTGAACGCCGACGCGATACGCGATCATGAGCTCTACGAGTCGGGAGCCGTCGATCAGGATGATCCGCGACGGCACCTTGTTCGCGTACTCGATTGCGCCGCTGGTGAACGCGCTGGTCGTGAGGAACACCCCGCGAGATGCCCCGAAGCCGTGCAGGGCTCCGACGAACGCCTGGATCGCCTCGCGTCCGACGTTGTTGCCTTCTTTGTAGCGCTTGGCTTGAATGTAGACCTGATCAATGCCGAGCGCGTCTTGGTCGATGAGGCCGTCGACGCCCTCATCATTGGTTCCGCCGATGCGCTTGCCCCGTTGGGCCGCACCACCGTATCCCATCCTCAGCAGCAGATCGACGACTGCTTGCTCGAAGAAGTCGGGATGGCTGTCGCGCAACCGGTCGAGAAGCTCGTCGCCGACGCGGGCCTCGATACGAGCGATCGCGTCTTCGATCACCTCCACCGGGTCGGAGACTCCGTCTGCTTGTGGTGATGGGCTCGCTTCCGCAGAGTCGGCCTTTGTCTTCTCGGGCCAGAACGGTGCGAACACAACCTTGGCCAGGCCGTAGTCGAATCCGTCGGGGTACCGTGCCAGAGCCGCGCGACCGGCTTCAGTGATCAGGTACCGTCCGCGTTCGGGTCGATCAACCCACCCTGCCTTGCTGAGGTTGCTCAGCGCCCATCCCATGCGCTGCTCGAAGCGGGTACCCCCGGACTTCAGAGTCTCGGCGCGCGCCTCGTCTCCGACGTTCGCGTAATCGGCGACGGCATCGAAGACCTCGCGACGATGGCGGCTCTGCCCATCCGAGAGAATCTGCAGCGTAGGGACGACGAGCATCGGCCAAATGGGAACGAGTGATTCTTCTGACATACGGTTCTTCCTTGAGCTTCGCGACCTGGGCCGTCTCAGATGCCGAGGTCGGGCAGGGCGTCGACGATCTTCATCGTGTCGAGGCTCACCCGAGTGATGCGGCCGATGAGGTCGATGATGTATCGAGGCTGCTCGTGCTCGCGTGACCAGTCGTTGGGGTCGTTGACGATGCCGGAAGCTTTGTCGGTCTTGACCTGATAGCGCTCGATGATCCAGTCGAGCGCTGACCGGCTACCGAGCATGTAGCGCTGGGCGTCTGCAGGGATGCCGTCGAGATCGATGAACGCGTTATAGGTGATGCGGGTCTTGTTCCACGCACCGACCTTTCCGGCATACTTCATTTTTTGGACCGCGAACCGGTCGAACTCATCCTCCGGTGCGCCCAGGCGAATGGACTCGGTGAGCGGATACGGCTCTATCGTTTCGTACCCGATGTGCAGCTCCGACAGCGTCCGCCCAGCGTCGACGAACGCCTCGAACCGATCCCGACCCGGCACCATCGGGATGCGTGGCAGCTGTTTCTTCAGGTCGGCGGCGTAGCGGTCGCGGTACTCGGGTGAGTGCAGCAGCCCGTAGACATAGAAGAAGATGTCATCCTTCGTGACCTGAACACCGTACTCGTTCTGGTACTCGCCGAGTGCCCAGTCGGTGATGTTGTCGCTGCGTTCCGGCTCAGCGAGGAGCTGATTGGCGTCGGGCTGGGAGAAGGAATAGCGGGCGAATACTTGCCCGGAGTCAAGCAGATGAAGGTCGGGGATGTTGCGATTCATCAGCGCGGCGAAGTCAGGAAAGTGCGTAGCGGGGGACGTGAGGTAGATCGAGAGAGTGGCGTCGGTCCTTTCCGGAAAGTAACGCTCGATCGCTGCGGGCCGCTCGAGGATCTGAGAGTGCACGAATACGTACTGGCGATTGAATGGGCGATAGTCGGCGATCCGGATGCTCCCCGAACTGGGATCAATCGCCTGCCCCTGCAAGAGTCTATTCTTGAGGCCAACTGACCAGCTGATCTTGCGCTTGTCACTTGTGATCATACGTTCAAGCGGCTCAGCGTTATCGGAATCGACCCATGCACGTTGTTCAGCGTTGAAAACTCCAATGAATTCATCGACTCGGGCGGCAAGTTCGCGTGAATTCGCCCCGTACACCCAGGCATCCCTGCTTGTAGCGACCCCCGTGCCGAAACGTTCGAATAGTTTCTCCTCGGTCTTGTCGCGACTCCCGATGGTGGGATAGGCGTCGTAGCTCGGATCACGCTGGTTGATCCAGTCACCCTCGACATTCGGGGTGATCGTCTGCCAGTCGAGTGTGCCGATGGATGCGCCGTCGACCGTGGTGAGTTTCTCGTCGCGGGTGAGGTAGTCGCCTATGTCCTTGTAATGCAGAGTGCTGTCGGTGACCGTTCCGGGGCGCTTGATGAGCAACAGGATCGCGACGGTGTTCCGCGATCCCGAATCGAAGATCTTGCCGCCTTCTTTGCGACTCTGTTCACCAGCAGTGCGTTGGTTACCACGGAGGTTGTAGACGTAGATGTCGTGGAACTCGCGGCTGAGGGTCTTGCGAAGCCCATCCGCCGAATTCGAATCGATGTAGCCACCGTTCGAGACGTATCCGATGATGCCACCCTGGTCGGATCTCAGCACGCGGTTGGAAGCCCAGCGAATAGCTCTGACGTAGGAGTCGTATAGATTCCGCTTCAATGACGCGACCGATCGCTCCGCGTAGGTCTCTTCGATTGCGCGATCTAAGGTCGGGTATTTCAGATTAGCGTTGTTGTCGTTGCCGCTGGTCTGCCCGACCGAGTAGGGCGGGTTGCCGACGATTACGCGGATGTCGAGCGCGTTCTGTTCGACGACGCGGTCGCTATTCGAGGTAAACATGCGCTCGTCGAGCGCGTCGCCGTCTTCGGTCATCTGGAACGTGTCGGTGAGCACGATCCCACCGAACGACTCATAACCGACAGCATCCGCATCCTCGCCGCGCTCACGTGCCTGATCCTGCTGGAGGGCGTGGAAGGTCGCTTCGATGTTGATCGCGGCGATGTAGTACGCCATGAGTAGGATCTCGTTTGCGTGCAGCTCCTTCGTGTACTTGCGCAGCAGATCTGCCTGGTCGATCAGCCCGGACTGCAACAACCGCACGATGAATGTGCCGGTGCCGGTGAAGGGGTCGAGCACGTGTACACCCTCGTCGCTGATGCTCGCGCCGAAGTGCTCGCCGAGAGCATCATTGACGGCACGCAGGATGAAGTCGACGACTTCCATAGGCGTGTAGACGATGCCGAGGCTCTCCGCGACGCGCGGGAAGGCGAGCTTGAAAAACCGCTCGTAGAGCTCGGTGATGATCTTCTGTTTGCCCGCCGCGCTCGTAATGCCCTCCGCGCGTACCCTGACGGAGCGGTAGAAGTTCTCCAGTTGTGCCGTCTCGGAGTCGAGGTTGTACCCATCGAGCACGCTGAGCATGCGGTCCATCACCTGGGAAACCGGGTTGTGCTCGCTGAACGCATAGTCCTCAAACAGCGCATCAAACACCGGCTTGGTGATGAGGTGCTGCACGAGCATGTCGACGGCGTCACGGCTGGTGATGCCGTCATTGAGGTTCGCCTGCAGCGCTTCGTGGAAGCCGGCGAACTCAGTCTGCGCCTCGGACACGGTGTCGAGGATCGTCTGGATGCGAGTAACCTGCCGGTCGGCGATGTCTTTGACGTCGCCGGCCCAGTCTTCCCAGTACCGGCGGTCGCCGACCTTCTTCACCATCCGGGCAAAGATTGCGTCTTGCCACTCGGCGGCGTTCGCCATTGAGAACAGGGCTGCGCTCGCGTCAGCATCCGACGATGCCGTGCCGGGGTCGCGGTCGTTGCCGGCTCCGCCGATGCCGATGACATCGATCCGGTTATTGGCTTTCTTGTCGAGGTCGATCTTGTTGATCATCGCCTCGAAGCGGTCATCGTGCGCACGCAGGGCCTGAAGCACGTCCCAGACGACCTTGTACTTCTTATTGTCGTTCAGTGCCGTCCCGGGGTCCTGCGATGCAGGCACCGCGATCGGCAGGATGATGTACCCATACTCTTTGCCCTCAGCGCGGCGCATCACCCGACCAACAGCCTGGACGACGTCGACTTGCGAGTTGCGGGGGTTAAGGAAGAGCACGGCGTCGAGACTGGGAACGTCCACGCCCTCGGTGAGGCACTTCGCGTTCGTGAGAATGCGGCATTCATTCGCCGCCTCTCCCGCTTGCAACCAATCCAACCTGGCCGAGCGTTCTAGTACGTTGAACGTGCCGTCGACGTGTTTGGCCTGCAGCTCGAGAGCGGAGTCGCCATTGCGGGCGTTCATGAGCAGTTCGCGTCCGATGACGTTCATCTGATTCGCGATTGCCTTGGACTCGTTGATGTTCCGCGCGAACGCGACCGCGCGCTGCATAGGCGCGTCATCCGTGATCGAAAGGCGCTCGCCATTCACGCCGCGCTTTGAGAGACCGTTCCAGCATCCGACGATGCGGGCGACGTCATCGAGGTTCATGTCGCCCTCGCGTGCGAGGAGGTCTTGGAAGCTAGTCGCGACAGATTCTTCATCGACGGCGAGGATGAGCACCTTGTAGTCAGAGAGGTGTCCCATCTCGACGGCGCGCCCGAAACCGAGGTGATGGAATTCCGGGCCGAAGGTGTGTTCGTCATCCATCGAGTAGGTGACGACGCCGTCCTTCGCGGCCTTCGCCTTCGAGTCCTCGACGTACACGCGCGGGGTGGCCGTCATATACAGCCGCTTCTTCGCCGCGAGGAACTCGGTGTTATGCACGCGGACGAACGCGCTGTCGTCACTACCGGGCTGAGAGATGCCGGTCGTGCGATGCGCCTCGTCACAGATCACCAGGTCGAACTCTGGAAGGCCTAGCTGGTGTGCCTGGTGGATCACATCGATCGACTGGTAAGTGGAGAACACGACCGAGATAGCTTCTTCACCTGTGGAGATCTGGAAGCGGTGGAGCAGCTTCGCCGGATCGGTCGTCGCGGGGAATCCAAGATCGTGGGCGGAGACGTCCTCGTTCTCTTTGCGCCCCACCGAGGAATCCGAACACACAGCGAACGGCCGGATCGGGACATCCGCCTGCGCAGTCCATTCGTTCAGCGTTTGCTGCAGCAGCGCGATCGACGGCACGAGGAACAGCACCGAGCCACCAACGGGGACATGCTCCTCCACGAGCTTCAGCGACGTGAACGTTTTTCCCGTGCCGCAAGCCATAATCAGCTTGCCGCGATCGTGCGTCGCGAACCCGGCGATCACATCGTCGATCGCCTCGCGCTGGTACTTGCGTGGAGCCTTACCCGGACCCTTATACAGAACCTCAGGAGTGCGCGGGTCGAACAGCGACCAGTCAATGCGGGAATCAGCGAGATTGTTCAGATCGACCCGCTGCACAGGTTTCGACTGATCGTTCAGCGCCGCCTCAGCATGCTTGGACCAATTCCGAGCCGTTGTGACGATCATCCCGCTAGCGAACGGAGCCTTGCCCAGCTCGGTAAAGAACGAATCGATCTCCTGCTTCGGCAGGGACCGAGCGGGATCATAGAACTTTGCCTGAATGGCGGTGAACTCACCGGTGTACCGATCCTGCGCGACCAGATCGATGCCTGTGTCAGGTCGGCCAGCACGCCCCGGCCACTCCTGCCACATCCACACATCGGAGAACAGGTCCACGTACTTTGGCTCTGTCTGCAGGTAGCTCTTGAGGAACCGCTCGAACTTTGAGCCCTTGTCTCGCTCATTCGTCGCCGAACGATACATGTCATCCAACAGGTCCCAGAGGGTGACCTGCGGGTTCGTCGGCCTCAGCGAGCGCCGGAGCAGTCCCGACGTCTCCTCGCTGTCGGGCGTCGTTGCATCCGGCGTCGATGTAAAAGAGACAGACATATGCCTATGCTCTCGCATACTCGACTCCGCATGTTGAGACGGATCGACGCGTGTCCGCTCTTGATGCGTCGTCGCGAGCTATGAGTTTTGAGACCCGCCGAGCGCATCGTTCGGTTCTCTATTCGAATCCGCCCGTAAACCGCCCGTGCATCGTTCTGCTCGAGTCGTTCGCCCGACACGTGTGAGTCCGACCGGTCGATCACCACGCGCTCCGGATTCTCCGTGTAGAAGAACAGCGTCGTGAGGTCGTTGCTCGATGCAAAAAACAGCTCGCCGTCCACGACGTAGGTCACGGTATCGCCGGAGACGGACCGGGGTACCGAGACGAAGTTCGCCGCCCACCGCACGAACAGCACCGATGCCACCAGCACCGCATCGACGACGCCGACCGCGGGTTGTGCGTCAGCAAGACAAGAACGACCGTCGCCAACATCACGATGGTCCCGCTTTTCGGCATCCGCTTCAGCTTGGACAGCTTCACGCTGTGCCAATCGAACGCACCGAGTCCGTCGTCAGCGTCACCCCCGCCCCGGTGGCCGAAGGTCGAGCGCCCCCACCGTAAGGTCCCGGTCCACGCCACCCTGCTGCATCAGCCGCAGCATGTCCTCCTGTCGGGGTTGCCCGAGGGTGAGGCGGTACAGGGTCAAGGCGTCGAGCAGCCGTTCGTACTTGTCGTGGTCGCGGCTCAACGTGAACGAGGCGATCCGCCGGTGGATGCGGGCGTCTCCCTCGTAGACCCACCACGGCGCGAACTGGCCGAGCCGTTCAGTGTCGGGTGACGCGAGCGCGGCAGTGAACGCGGCGTCCCACGCCCCGTCCGTCGAGGACAGCACGTCCGCCCAGTGCGCGGCGGCGACGTTCTTGCGCACGGCGTGGCCCATGAACCGGTGCACCCGACCCTCGCGCTGCTCGAAGTCGACCGGGTTCGACGGCAGGTTCCAGTGCACGACGGCATGGCTCCACCAGTGGAAGTCGATCCCCTCCTGACCGATGCTCGTCGACGCCAGCACGAACGGGGCGAAGGGGCTGTTGAACGCCGCGCGCACTTCGCTCTGACGTGCCGCGACCTTCTCGTCGGCGTCCGTGCCCGTGCCGCCGTACCGCACCGCGAACCTCGTCGGGAACGGGATCTGTGCACGCTCGGCAGTCGCCTCGTGCCCGCGCAGCGTTGCCGCATTCGTCCGCACCGCCGACGCCGCACTCGTCGCGACCTTCCACAGCCCCTCGTCGTCGAGCAGCCCGCCACCGAGGTCGCTGCGCAACTGGTGCACGTACTCGTCGATGACCGCCTGCAGGTTCCCGTCCGCGCAGTAGTCCAGCACGGCGCTCCAGTAGTGCGCACCCGGGGCGCCGACCGTGTCGAGGAGGGCCGCGGCATCCGGCCGGGCGAACAGCGAACGCAGACCGAGCGACAGCACCCACGCCGCATGCCACACACCCGCCTCCGTCGCGTCCTCCGACGCCGCGCCCCGCAACGCCCGATACGCGATCGACCCCGGGGCGTGCGCGCCGAAACGGGCCAGGTCGCGGTGCGCGCTGGGGCTCTGATCCATCGCGTCGACCGCTGCCCGCACATAGTCCGCGAAACGGCCGGACCGCGCGTCGAGCACCCGCAGCACCGACAGGGCGTTCACGCCTGCCGGCACGGCACCGGCTGTCGCGAAGAAAGCATGCGACGGCTCGGCAGCGTCATCCTCGGCGGCCGCGCTCGCCGTGAACGCCTCCGCATCGACGAGCCTGCCGGCCGCACGCGCCGCCCGCAGCGGATCCCACGACTCGGCCAGAGTCGGATGCGGCCAGAACAACGCCAGCGAGTTCATCTGCGACGGCCGCCCCGCCTCGCTCATCGCCCACGTCAACCGACTGCTCGACGAATCCGTCGACCGGTCGGACCCCGCATACGCGCGGCGAGCGGCCTCGTGACTGAGCAGGCCGGCGACCGCGGTCGGCACCCCGTTCCACGCCGAGAACACGACGTGCTTCGTGACATCCCCCACGCTCGAGAACACGGGGCCCGGCCGCAGATACGGCATCGACGGCGGCATCCAGAGCAGCTTCCACCAGCCGCGCCCGACCGTGTCAGCGGCCAGCGCGCGCAAGAGACCGTTGCCGAGATCGAGCTCCACCCGCGCACTCACGTCGTCCCGCGTCAGCCCTCTGGTCGCCGCCAGCAGTTCGCGGACCGTGACATCGTCCCGGTCGAGCGCGTCCCGAACACTGCTCCCCGACTTGTACGTGTCCATGAACGAGGCGAAGTACGGGATCGACTTCCACTGCTCCAGATCCACCCGCGCCCCGATGTGGGTGCCGAGCCGATGCAGTGCCGACCAGTCGGAGATCTCCGCCGCGGTCGGCACCGCGCCGTCGAGCGGGCGGTCGACCACCATGTCCTGGTTGCGCGCCAGCGGAGGCCGCTCCGACCGCGACAGATACGGAAGCAGCACCTCCCGCACCCGGTGCGCGGATGCTTCGGCATCGCCGTCGGTGATCATGGCGAACCGGTGCGCGTCGAGCGCCTCCTTGACTGATCTGACACGCGCGTCGTCCTCGTCGGTCAGGAACTCGATGAGCCTGAGGAAATCGGCATGGTGGTTCTCGCCGACCTCGGCCTGTGTCGTATAGGGCTTGAACGGCGTCGCCGAGAGGAGCAGGACCTTGGCGCCATCGGCGTTGAACAGGTCATGGGCGAGCTCACCGCCCTCGGTCGTCGGATCGAGGAGCGGGCGGAAGCGCTGGAACTCGTCGAGGATGATGAGGTCGGGCTCGAGGGCGTCCACCCCCGCCCGCGCCAGATGCCGACGCAGCTTCGCGACGAGCTCCATCACCTCGTGCCACAGTCGACCACGGGTCGGGCGTTCGCCCAGGGTCCGGGTCTCCTCGCGGAGCTCGAGGAACCGCGCCCACAGGCCGTCCCCGATGATCGCCTCCTGGTAGCGCCCGGCGATCTCGGGATCGGCGCCGTCCTCGCCCAGACGGTCTCGCGTCCACTGCACCCGCGCCCCGAAGTTCCTCGCCGACTGCACCGCCCCCTGGAAGAGCCAGCGCGTCGGCTCGTCCTCGTCCACCCCGAGCGCATCCTCCGCCAGCACGCACAGCAGTGCCCGCTCGTCGCCGTTGCCCGACCGCCAGCCGCCCTCCTTGAACGAGGTGCCCGGGGTGAACGAAACGAGGTTCACCTTCTTGCGGCTCGTGTCGTCGGCGGCTGCGAGCTTGCGGCTCTCCCGCGCCAACAGCGTGAGCCGTGTCGCCATCGCGAGGTGCTTGTCGCCGGTGACGTTCAGACGCTGCAGGTTCTGGTTGGCGAGGTCGGCGTTGCTGCAGATGTACACGATGTCGATGCGCTTCACCGCATCGACCTCGTTCAACTCCTGGATGGCCCTGGCGATGATCCCCCGCGCGATCACGCTCTTGCCCAACCCGGTCTCGTCCGCGACGAGGAACCGCCCGCTGCCGTCGACACGCCCTGACCCGTAGAAGCGGTCGATCACATGCTCCACCGCGTCCTGCTGGAAGCCCTTGAGCCCGCGCATCACCGCCTCGACGTCGAGACCCGTCATCGCTCCACACCCGCTGCTTCCATCACTGCAGCCCACACCTCGGCGAACCCCGGCGGCAGGGCGCTGCCGCGCGCATCCTCCGGCACATGCCGCAGCACCCGCTCCACGTCCACGAGCCCCGACCGATTCGTGGCCGACGCGCGCACGAGAAGCTCCAGCAGTCCGGCACCGCTCTCCGCGACCCCCGCGCCGAACGCCGAAGAGAACGCGCCACCGCCGCCGATCCCGATCGATGTGAGGCTGCCGTCCTGCAGCATGAGCCGGATGAAACGCGCCACTGCCGTCGGCTCGGTGAGGTGAGCGGCGACGATCGCGTCGCCCCGACCAGGCACGTCGTCGAGTAGGTCGGCGACCACCAGGGTCTCGCGCCGGCGGCCGTCACCATCCGTGAGGGCGATCACCACGAACGGAGTGATCTGCTCCAGACGGAGACCCGGGGACTCGTAGGGGTCGTCGGCGGTCGGCAGCGGTCCGGGGATCGGCTCCGGCTGCGACAGCATCCGCCAGCTCAGCGTGTACCGGTCGTCCGCTGTCGGCGCAGCCTCCGCCCACGCGGTGACCGTGTACTCGCCCTCCGCGTTCACTCGAAGCACGAGGCGGGCGCGGGCGACCTCCCTCAGTGCATTCTCCAGCCGACGGTCGGCCTCCTCCTCCTGGCTGCTCTCGGCGCCGCCCGTTGTCGCGTATTCCTCGATCAGCGGAGCGAGCGACCCGAGCACTGCTTCCACCCCGACGTGTGACTTCGGCCCCTCGGCCTCGACCATCACCTCGACGTTGTTCGACCAGGCCGGCCCGGTGGCATTCGCCGACCCGACGAGCACCGTCGACTGCTTGTGGGCGTGGTCGTGCACCACCACCTTCGCGTGCAGCCCGCGCAGTTCTCCGGCAGAGATCGCCGACGTCTCGGCGTCGGCGAGCGCCTGATCCACCATCTCGTCGAGCACGCGCAGCGAGAGCCCCTGCAGCGTCGCGGGGTGCAGCCGGTCCAGCGCCTCGGGACGGCTGAGCAGAGTCGTCTCGCCGCCTGGCCGGGCCCGAAGGATCCGGACGCCCTCATCGGTGACGAACGGAGAGACGATGGCGGTGCGGATGCCGCTGAGACGCGGCCCCGCGTCGCTCGACGGCAGCCCGATCCCGAAGGCGTGCACCCGAAGCGCCCGCACGTGGTCCGGGTGCTCCCAGCGGATGCCGGTCCACGCCTCGGCCAGCCGTGCGATGCGGGCCGCACGCTCGGGTGCGAGCGCCGGTGCTGTACGACCGTCGTCGATCAGCCAGCGCAGTACGGCGGCCATCGCGTGGTTCGAGCGGACGGCCTCCGCATCGAGGTCCTCGTCGGGCACGCCGTCGAGGGAGACGACGGCATCCCAGGTGCGGTCGTTCGTGAGGTTCCGGCTGCTGCAGATGAAGCGGTAGCGGCGCTCCCCGTCCCGCTCGAACTCCAGGAACCAGACCTTCGGGTGGAACAGGCGGCTCCCCGGCATCCGCACCGGGTGCACCATCGGCTCGAGCACGGTGACGAGCTCGCTCGCCGTGCCCAGTCCCAGGCATCCGGCCTGCGCGAACAGGTCGATGCGTTGCGTGGCCCGCCGAACGGCCCCGAGGATGCCGACCTCGTCGTCGACCTCCACCGCACCCGCGAACGCCAGGGGGACCGACAGTGCCGCTTCGAGGGTCATCGTGAAGCTCGTGCCCACCGCGTGCGACAGGTGGAATCCGGCCGGAGGACGCAGCAGCTCGGACAGCAGCGAGCGCGAGTCGGGTTCAAGCACGGGCCAGCCCCTCATGGATGTCGCGGGTGAACTGTCGGACGGTCGCCCAACGGAACGTCAGCAGCGCAGTGCCTGACGCCCCCTTCCACGTCTCGAGCCGTCGCGGGTTGCCGAGCCGCGTCTTCGCGCCCTTGATCTTCTCCCGCTCCCGGATCATCGCTCGTGCTTCCGGCAGATCGGCGAGCGAGTTCGGATCGCTGCGCTGCACGAGCGTCGTCCAGTTCTGCACGAACCGCTGCGCGGCAGGTGCGACCGGGAGCCGACTGCCTCGTTCTTCGCGGAGAACGCCGAGCAGGTCGTCGAGACGCCACTCGTCGTAGCCTGCCGCGAGCTCCGCAGGCCACCGGGCGAGGCGATCACGGTAGTCGTCGTGGAGCTCTGCACGGTCCGCTTCCTCGGCGAGGAGCAGGTTGTAGAGCAGCTGCGCGCCGTGGAGGATCGTCGCGAAGTGCTGCGCGTGGTGCAGCACCGTCGCCGCGCGTTGCGGTGCACGGGTGGCAGCCGCATCGTGCCACGGGGCCGTGCTGTCGTCGTCCGGTCGATGCTGCACCAGGTGCGCCAGCATCGTCCCGGGGGCGTGTTCGAGCACGCGATCCCGTAGCCAGCTGGCCTCCTCCGCGGTGAGTGCGAAGCCGTCTGCCACCTCGTCGGGGAAGTCCTTCGGAATCGGCGGGGCCGACCACAGGGAGCTCGTCGTCGTCAGACCGTCGTCGTCGACGTGCACGTGCGGGGTCGACGCCTCGAACGCCTCCGCACGGCTCGCCGGTCGGGTGAGGATGCCGTACCGCTGCAGCATCGACCAGTACACCGACGACGGCAGGTTCCGCAGGTCGCGGCCTGCCCGTTCGCCGAGCAGCCCATCCGCATCGCGCGACGACCGTAGGGCGTCGATGAGATCCAGCTCGGTCGCATCGGGTTGGCGTGTGCCGCCCTTCACCCGCGACCTCGACTGGGCGGCGTGCTGGAAGCACCACGGCACGAACAGCAGGTAGCGCGCGCGGGTGTGCAGGGTCGACGTGCCGGGGAACAGCGCGTCGCCGATGCCGTCCCGGAGCTGCCCGATGCCCAGCTCGTCCCGGCTGTCACGCTGCGTGAACATCGCCGCGAGTTCCCGCATCCGTCGCTGCTCGTCCGCCGATACGTCGAGCCAGGTGATCACGGATGCCATCAGGTCGCCGTCTGTCTCTTGGCCTCATGGGCTTCCCGCACGCGGGTTCTGATCTCCTGCGCGTCCTGATCGGCCACGCGCATCAGCTCCAGCAGGTGCGTGTGGTGCGCCCAGTGCCGCTGCCAAAGGTCGGGGCCGACGGCCGCTTCGAAGTCGACTCGGGTCGGGGATGCTTGGCGCTCGTATTCCTGTAAGCGAGCGATGCGATCTTCAATGTCGGCGACACCGCGAGATCTCGGAGAGAGCGGGGCCGAGCTGCGCATCCAGGTCAGCCAGTCCTTATTGCCTTTGCTCTGGTTGCACTTGCCGCAGGCGGGTACGAGATTGTGTATCTCGGAGATGTATCCCGTCGGCCGCTGGTTGCTCACCAGAGGACGAAGATGGTCCCATTCCGTGCTCGTGTCGCCGCAGTAGCTGCAGCTCACACGATCGAGCATGCCGAGAATCTCGAGGGCTGCGCGAACCTCTGCTTCGGTTGGCACGACCACCGGGATGATGCCGTTCACGAACGAGTTCGTGATGCTCGAACTCCGACCCGTGATCCGCACGGGCTTCGGCATCGCGAACGTGCTGAGGAAGGTCTTTGAGATTAATTCTCCAGTCCCGTGCCCCGCCTGGTCACTCACTCGCCCGCCGTGTCTTTCGGTGAATGCCGACGAAAAGTGCGTCCAGCAAGGTCTGCGAAGGACCCAGCGATCTCCTTTGCCTTGTCCACGCTTTCGGCGCCGACCCGCCCGGCGACCTGGATGCTCTCCGCGCCAATGCGCCACGCGGCGTCCAATCCATCCGCGCCGGCCTTGAGTAGGTCGTCGCGAGTGTCCGTGGCCGCTGACGACCAGCGTCGCGACTCTCGCACCTCCGCTGACGCCTCGATCCCGAGTCGCTCGTGGAAGGTGCCGACAGAGTCGCTCACCTTGTTTCTGGAGCGCACGATGGCCGGAGACTCGATCGGGTTGAACAGGACTTTCGAGTTCGCCAGAGTTGCGGCCTCGTCGACCCGGTCGAGCAGCTGTCGCGTGGTCCGAGTGATCAGTTCCGCACGGTTCATGCGAGCTCTCTGCAGGCCAACTCGGTGTTGCTCCAGTTCCTCGGGGGATGTCTGGAGGACCCGGTCGAGTTCGATCACCCCCATCGCCTCCTGCAAATAGAAGCACTGTGCGAGGACGGCGAGCCATTCCTGTACCTCGCCGTCGATCTTTTTGGACGAGTCAGCGAGTTCGTTGACAGACTTGCTTTGGAGCTTCCCCGCTAACGCCTCGATCTGCCTTAAGGCGTATGCCTGCGTGCGGGCGATCGTCATCGAGGACGCTTGCACTTTCGACCAGGTCACCTCGGAGATGCCGCCGACCTCCTTGCGGATCGTGAGTGCCTCTTCGAGCATCATGTCCACGCCGATGATGTCCGCAAGCACGGCGTCCTTCTGCGCGCGCAGTACGTCATCGACCTTCTGATCGATTGCGGCGAGGTAGTCAGTGATCTCGTCCATGGTCTGTTGCATCGCAACCTGTGCCATGATTCCGGCGACACCAGCGAGCATCGCAGGGTTTGTGAGGATCGACCCTGGTGTCTTGAGGAACTGCAGGTTCTTCGCGAACTGACCATTAGGTGCCCGAAGAGTTGCATGCAGCTGTTTGCTCGTCGAGTTTGTGACCTTGGGAAGGGCCTGCGCGGCGGCCCACGACTCTTCTGTCAGCTTCATCCAGCGCCCCGAGTTCGCCGCTATTTCGGAGCCGGCCTTCATGACAGCCGCCCCGGCTCCGAATGCGGTCTTGAGCTTGGACAGATCCAGCTCGCGAGACCGTAATTTGTTGGCCTCAATAAACTCCTCGACAAGTTCGCGCCGGCCGATCAGGGAGATTCCATCCCCATCGATGACCAACTCAATCTCGGACAGGTCCCCGTCGTCCATCCTCATGCCCCGTTCGTCGTCGGCCCGCTGATGGACCACTCACGATGATGGCCTAAACCGGGGACGTACGTATGCAGCCACAGCTGCTTGACGTTAGCAGCGCTCCGTCACCCGGGGGCCTCTACTCGAACCCGCCCGTCAACCGCCCGTGCATCGTCCCGCTCGAGTCGTTCATCCCGACGATCTCCACCGTCTTCCCCAGCGCCGCGTACTTCGTCTCGATCGCGTCCAACGCGGCGACGGTCGACGCATCCCACACGTGTGACCCCGACAGATCAACAACAACGCGAGATGGGTCGTCCGTGTAGGAGAACAGCGTCGTGAGGTCGTTGCTCGACGCGAAGAACAACTCCCCCTGCACGACATACGTCACCATGTCGCCCGCAACCGAACGCGTCACCGTCACGAAGTGCGCCACCCGCCGGACGAACAGCACGGACGCGACCAGCACGCCGCCCACAACGCCCACCGCCAGGTTGTGGGTGATCAGCACGAGCACGACCGTGGCGAGCATCACGAAGGTCTCGCTCTTCGGCATCCGCTTCAGCGTCGACGGCTTGATCGAGTGCCAGTCGAACGCGCCGATCGCCACCATCACCATCACGGCCACGAGTGCCGCCATCGGAATGGTTCCGACGAAGTCGCCGAACACCACCACCAGCAGGAACAGGAACACCCCGGCGCAGAACGTGGAGATGCGGGTCCGCGCACCCGAGGCCTTCACATTGATCATGGTCTGACCGATCACGGCGCAGCCGCCCATGCCGCCGAAGATCCCCGACAACACGTTCGCGACGCCCTGCGCCCACGACTCGCGCGTCTTGTTCGAGTGGGTGTCGGTGATCTCGTCGACGAGCTTCGCGGTGAGCAGCGACTCCATCAGCCCGACCAGCGCCACCCCGAGGGCGAACGGCGCGATGATCGTGAACGTCTCCCACGTGAGCGGCACGTTCGGGATGAAGAGCTCCGGCAGGCTGCGCGGCAGTTCGCCCTGATCGCCGACCGTGGGCACCGTGATGCCGAACGCGAGCACCACCCCGGTCACGATGATCACCGATACGAGCGGCGCCGGCACGACCTTCGTGAGCTTCGGCATGACCAGCATCACGACGATCCCGAGCGCCACGAGCGGATACACGAGCCATGGCACGTCGATCAGCTGGGGGAACTGCGAGCTGAACACGAAGATCGCCAGCGCGTTCACGAACCCGACCATGACGCTGCGGGGGATGAACCGCATGAGCTTCGCGACCCCGAGCACCCCCAACACGACCTGGAAGATCCCGGCGAGGATGACCGTCGCGATGAAGTAGTCCAGCCCGTACGTCGGCGCGACCGGCGCGATCACGAGCGCCACGGCCCCGGTCGCCGCGGTCACCATCGCCGGGCGCCCGCCGAGGAACGCGATCGACACCGCCATGATGAACGACGAGAACAGTCCCACCTTCGGGTCCACCCCCGCGATCACCGAGAACGCGATCGCCTCCGGGATCAGCGCCAGCCCCACGACGAGCCCGGCGAGCACCTCGCGCGTCAGCATCCGCGGGTTCTTCAGCGCCGTGAGCACCGACGGGTGGTCGCGATAGCGGGCGCGGTCGATGGCCGTCGTTGCAGACAATGGGGGCTCCAGGGGGAAGGTGCCTCAGAGGAAGAGGCAGACGATCCAGCCTATGCGGACACACCGACCCGGAAGTCCCATCGCCCTGCCGCCACAGCCCCGCGAACCCACGGCGCTTCTGCCCAGGACCTCCCGCCGCTGCAGTCCGCGCAATCACCGCGACCTCTTGCACCGTCCTCCCTGCCCCCACAGCCCCGCGCAACCACCACACCTCTTGCCCCGCCCGCAAGAGTGAGTGTACAGTCACTCTCATGCCCGCCACCCGAAGCTCCGCCCTCTCCACGGCCGACGCACGCCGTCCGCTCGTGGCTGCTGCGGCTCTGCGTGCGTTCGCGCGCCGGGGCTTCCACGGCACGACCGTGGCCGATGTCGCGGGCGAGGCGAAGATCTCCCCGGCCTACGTGTTCAAGCTGTACTCCGGCAAGGAGGCGCTCTTCGTCGCTGCACTCGACGCGTGCTTCGACGCGATCCTGGTCGCCCTCGAGGAGGGTGCCGACGCCGCGCAGGACCAGAAGCCCGCGACCGTGCTCGAAGCGATGGGCGACGCCTACGCGCACCTCATCTCCGACCGCACGCTCCTCATGCTCCAGGTGCACGCGCAGTCCGTGGCCGACATCGAGGTGGTCGGTGAGGCGCTGCGCGCGGGCCTGGGGCGCATCACCACCTACGTCCAGTCCCGCTCCGGCGGCAGCGACGAGGGCGTGCAGCGCTTCATCGCCTACGGGCAGCTCTGCCACCTCATCGTCACCACGCAGCTCGACGGCCGACCCGAGGACTGGGTCTCCCTCCTGACCGCGGGCATCACCCACCCCGAGTGAGCCGCCCGCGGTCGCACCCTTTCGCGTGCCCGCAAGAGTGAGTGAGTAATCACTCTCCCCTCATCCACACCGACCGACACGACAGAGAAGAGAGAACCATGACCACCCTCACTCCGCTCACCTCCGCCGCAGCCCCTCTGCGCAGCACCCGCCGTTGGCTCTCCCTGAGCGTGCTCGCGCTCGCGCAGTTCCTCGTGGTGCTCGACGCCTCCATCGTCAACATCGCCCTTCCGGTGCTCGGGCAGCAGCTCGGCATGGATACGGCCGCGCTCGCATGGGTCATCACCGCCTACGTGCTCGCGTTCGGCGGCCTCCTGCTCCTCGGCGGGCGGCTCGCCGACCGCTACGGCCACCGCCGCGTGTTCCTGCTCGGCGCCGCGGGCTTCGTCGTCGCCTCGGCCCTCGCGGGACTCTCGGTCGTGCCCGAGATGCTCCTCGCCGCGCGCGCCCTCCAGGGGGCATCCGCCGCGCTGCTCGCCCCCGCGGCCCTTGCCCTGCTCACGCACCTCTTCCCCGACGACGCCGAACGCACCAGAGCCCTCGGCGTCTGGGGTGCCGTCGCGGGCATCGGCTCCGCGGCCGGCGTACTCCTCGGCGGCGTGCTCACCGCGACCCTCGGGTGGCAGTCGGTGTTCTTCGTGAACGTCCCGGTCGGGGCGGTCGTGCTCATCGCGGTCCCGCTCCTCATCACCCGCGACACGGTCCGCGCCTCCGGTCGCCTCGACGCGGCCGGTGCGATCAGCGTGACCGCGGCACTCGTCGCCCTCGTCGGCGCGTTCAGCGCCGTCGAGCAACTCGGCTTCGTCCACCCTCTGCCCCTCGGGCTCTTCGCCGTCGCGCTCGTGCTCGGCGCCGTGTTCCTCCTGATCGAGCGTCGCGCGCCGGAGCCGCTCCTCCCGCTGGCGGTGTTCCGCAACCGCGACCTCGCCCTCGGCAACGTCGTGATGCTGCTCGGCGGCGCCGCCATGGTCGCGCTGTTCTTCGCGCTCTCCGTGTTCATGCAGGCCGTGCTCGGGTACGACGCGCTCGCGACCGGCCTCACCCAGCTGCCGCTCGCCGGTGCCCTGGTCGTCGTGGCGGGCGTCGTCCCGGCGCTGATCGGTCGCGCCGGCGCTCGACGCGTGCTGGCCGCCTCGCTCCTCGTGCTCGCCGGTGGGCTCGTGTGGCTCGCGCTCGCTCCGTCCGATGCGGTCTTCCTCGTCCACCTGCTCGGCCCGACGCTGCTGATCGGCATCGGACTCGGGGGCGCGTTCGTCGCCACGACCCAGCTCGCGGTCGACGGGGTCGACGGGGGAGAGGCGGGACTGGCGGGCGGACTCATCAACACCAGCCAGCAGATCGGAGGAGCGGTCGGCCTCGCGGTCCTCGGAACGATCGCGGGACTGCGCACCTCGGCGCTCGATGCCGCCGGTGTCCCTGCCGCCGAGGCGATGACGGGCGGCTTCTCCTGGCTCTTCCTCGGTGCCGCCGCGCTCGCCGTGGTCGGCGCGGGAACCGTCGCGGTGTGGCGCCGCCGCTGAGGTGCGGCAGTCGGCCCCGCGCGTCGCCTCCGGGCGCGCGGGGCCGCTGCGTGCGCACCTGCACCCTTCCTCTCCGCCGCCACCTCCGCCATGATGAAGGGGACCGACCGCGAAGGAGACCCCGTGTCGCTCACGCCGCCACCGTCGCAGCACATCGAGACCGCCGCCTCTGCACTCCCGGGCGCCGTGGTGATCGCGGGCATTCGACGAACTCTGATCTGGATGGTGGTCGCGGGCGTCGTCTACTCCGCCTTTATGACGGGCAGCAAGAGCTACTGCCCGGGCGGTTACGACGGCAGCGGCGGCTTCGTCGATTCCGAGGGTCGGTCGGTCGACCAGGCCCCCGTCTGCGTCTCGATGGCGCTTCAGTCCAACGTGCTGGTCTACGTCGCCCTCGCAGCGATCTTCCTGATCGCGCTCGGTCGCGTGACGAAGGCTGCCGACGAGCGTGCGGCACTGCGGACGCTGGAGCGCGCGATGTACGGAGCCGGCGTGCTCGTCGTGATCGCCGTCGTGGTGTCGCAGGTGTGGTTCCAGTCGATCGATCTCGAGCAGTTCACCTCGGGGTCCTGGTCCGTCGTGAGCCCCTTCCCGCTCGGGATCATCGACGTGTCGACCACCCCGATGACGACCCCCTGACCCCCGGAGCTACCGCCCCGCCCGCACCCGCAGGGTGAACGCCACCGCGGCGAGCCCGATCACCACCACCCCGTACCCGACGCACACCGCCTCCAGCCCGACCACGCCGACGAGTGACCCGGCGACCACGGCGGGCACGCCGAACGCGAGGTAGGCGAGCACGTACAGCACCGCGAAGGTGTCGGCGCGTTCGGTCGGGGGAATGCGCGGTGCGAGCGACGCGACCACACCGGAGAACGCCGTGCCGAAGCCCATGCCCGTGACCGCGGCCGCGCCCAGGTAGAAGGGGAGGGAGCCGACCCCGAGCGCGAGGAGCGACAGCAGCGTGCCGAGGCCGAGCGCCGCGGTGCCGAACAGCACGCTCGTGTGCGCCGAGCGCCCGCGCATCGCGAACGCCGTGACCGCCCCGACCCCGGCGAGCAGCACCACGCCGAGGCCCTGCCACAGGTGCGCGACGCCGCCGAGCTCACGCGCCACGATGTTCGCGCCGAGCGACAGGAACAGCCCGCCCGTGGCCCACCCCGCCACGACGGCCGGGGCTCCGCGCCAGAAGTCGCCCCGGATCGCGGCGGGGATCGACAGGCGGAAGCTCAGCGACGCCCACGCGCCCGGCCGCCGCGGAGCCGTCTCCGGCACGACGAGGAACAGCGCTGCGAGCAGCACGTACACCGTGGTGAGCGGGGCGAACACGTCGAGCAGCGCCTCCCGGGTGAGGTCGAGCATGACCGCCGACACGAGCGCGCCGAGCGCGAGTCCGATGCCGGGGCTCAGCGCGTTCCACAGCGCGGCCGTCTTCGCTCGACCCCCGGGGGCGAAGTCGAGCACCGTCGCCGACAGCGCCGAGATCAGTGCCCCGCTCGCGACGCCCTGGAGAATCCGCGCCACGAACAGCACCCACACGGCGTCGGCGTGCCAGAACAGGAACATGCTCCCCGCGAGCAGCAGGAACCCCACGACCGCGACCGGTCGCCGCCCCACGTGGTCCGACAGCGACCCGGCGGTGAGGAGCGTCAGGAGCAGTGCGACCGCGTACACCGCGAACACCGCGCTGATCACGACCGGCGCGAACCCGATGTCGTGCGCGAGCACGGGGTAGAACGGCGAGGGTGCGCTCGCTCCCGCCATCATCAGGATCTGCGCGACCACGACGAGCACGAACCCGAGCCGGGTGCGCGTCGCGGTCGGGCGGGGGTGCCGGGGCGCGGCGGGCGGGGCGGTGACGATGGGCTCGGTGGTGGTCATGCGCGGCTCCTTGACAGTTCGAGAATCATCGAACTCTCGGAGCGTACTCGCCCTCGCACCATTGTTCAACTATTCTCGAACCATGCCTGGCGACCTGCCCCACCCGGAGCGCTCCGAGATCCAGCTGACCGAGGTGCTCTTCGCGCTCAGCGACCCCGAGCGACTGGCCATCGCGCGCCAGCTCGCCGACGGTCCCCTCGACATGGCCTCCTGCCACGCGACTGACCCGAACCTGCCGAAGTCCACCAAGTCGCACTTCATGAAGGTGCTGCGCGAGGCCGGCGTCATCCGCAACGAGCCCAACGGGCGGCGCCGCACCCTCACCCTCCGCCGCGACGACCTCGACGCCCGCTTCCCCGGGCTGCTCGACTCCGTACTGCCGGGCTAGTCCGCGGGCGCCCCGTCGTCCGGCACCCACCGCAGCAGGTCGCCCGGCTGGCAGTCCAGCGCCACGCACAGCGCATCGAGCGTCGTGAACCGCACCGCCTTCGCGCGGCCGTTCTTCAGCACGGCGAGGTTGGTGGGGGTGATCCCGATGCGCTCCGCCAGCTCGCCGACACCGATCTTCCGGCGCGCCATCATCACGTCGATGTCGACGACCACCGGCATCAGATCACCTCGTCGTCGAGCTCGGACCGCAGGGCCCGCGCCTCCGCGTCGCGGTCGATCGCCTGCCGCAGCAGCGCCTTCATCACCACGACGAGCAGGGCCATCCCGGCGAGCACCACTCCCGCACCGCCGATCAGCGCGACGACGCCGGGCGCCATCTCGCCCGGGGCGAGCAGGGCCGCGAGCACCCACGCGAGCACCGCCGCCGCCAGGATCGCCCCGATGATCGTGTCGACGAAGCGGAACGAGGATGTCGAGAAGAGGGATCCCCGCCGCACCTTCCGGAGCAGGATCCACACGCACACCCCGAACACCTGCATCGTCGCGACGCCCAGCACCAGGATCGCGACCAGCGTGATGCGCGCCCACGTCGCCTCCCCCTCCAGGTCGGCGTACAGGAGCGGCGCGATCACCGTCTGCACCACCAGCGACCCGAGCAGGGCGAGGGCGATCACCACCTGCAGCGCGATCGTCGTTCCCTTGGCCATGTGACACCTCCCGTCGAAAACAACAGGAATCTATCGTTAATCGTTCGATAAGGCAAGCGCGAACGCCGGCCGCCGGAGCTACCGCAGCACGAGGCCGATCTCGAACGACCGCCGCCACGGCAGCGTCAGCTCGTCGATGCGCACGCCGTCGGCGGGGAGCATCGACTCCAGCAGCGCCGTCAGCTCCGCACGGATCACCCGCGACGCCTCGGCCACCCGCGCGTCGTCCGCCATCGGGTAGATGTCGGGGAACAGCGACGGCCCGGAGTCCGTGCGCACGACGGCCTGATACGCGAAGTCGTCCAGCAGCCGGGTCAGCAGGGCGATCCGCGCCGCCCGCTCGTCGAACGACCCCGTGGCGCGGCCGACCACTGCGGCGGCCGCGACCGCGACCACGCTGCCGAGCGTGTTCCCCGCCGTGTTCCAGCCGCCGAACGCCTCCAGCCGCCCGAGCAGGTCGGCGTCGGCGAGCGCGCGCACCAGCGCCTCGTCCGCCCCGTTCGGATACCGCACGTCGGCCAGCGCGACCCGCTCGCCCGCCTCCAGCCGCTCCCGCACCAGGGCGACGGTGCCGGCGACGGCCGCGGTGTCGACCGCATCGGGCCGCCCGCGGAACATGTCGTGCCGGTCGGGGTCGGGGGCGTGCAGCACCAGGGTCACGTCGGCGTCCGCCGCCACCTCGACGGCACCGGCCGCGCGGATCTGCCGGCTCGCCGAGGCCGCCAGCGACATGTTCTCGTACGGCGGGATCCGCTCCATCCCCGCGGCGTCGGCGCACGCCACCGCGAACGACACCGTCACCCCGGCGTTCCCCGCGAGAGCTCGGGCGACGAGCGCCGCCCCCACCTCGTCGGCGCCCGGGTACATGAGCACGCGACGCCCCGACGGCAGCATCCGCATCCAGTGCCGCAGCCACACCTGCTCGGCGCTTCCCGCCGCGAACGGCGCGGTGTCGTCGGCGGTGATCGCGAGGAAGTCGAGCGTCTCGTCCTCGACCAGTCCGAGGGTCGAGAGGTTGACGATGTGGTTGCGCAGGCGTCGCGTCGCGTAGTCCGACACGACATCGGCCGGCACGGGTGTCAGCTCCTCCAGCGGCAGCACATCGGTCTCGCCGAGCAGCCGATGGGCGTCGCCCCCGAGGGCGTGGATCTCCTTGCCGTGCGCCGTCCAGTACTCCGGCTCCTCGGCCGCGGAGTACGAGTTGCTGGCGCGCGTGACCAGGGAGACGGCCGAGATCGGCAGCTCGGGGCGCATCCGCCGCACCTCGCGCAGCACGTCGAGACGCGCCAGCACGTCACGCGTCGTGTCGTGGCTCGTCCGGCTCGCGATGAGTCCGCCGTAGAGCAGCATGTCGACCGACACCACGAGGTGCACGGTCGCCGGGTCGGCCGCGCGCTCCCGCAGCCAGGCGCCGAGCGCGTCCGCGTCGCCCGCCGTCCGGTATGCGGGGAGGATCTCGGCGGGCGGCACGTCGAGCGTCACGCCCGCGACCGCGGCGACGTCGCCGGGCAGCTTCACGTTCACCGGCCGGTCGTCGAGGGGGAGCAGGGCGATGCGCGGGCGGAGGGTCGGGTCGGACACGAGGAGCCTTTCGTCGGTGAAGGGATTGCCGGTCGGGAGCGCGAACGCTCAGGGGCGGGAGATCGAGAGGAGGTAGGAGTAGCGGTCGCCCCGGTACACCGACTCGGCGTACTCCAGCGGCCGGCTGCGGGCGTCGTAGGTGGTGCGCTTGACGAGGAACGCGGGCGAGAACGGGGGTGTCTGCAGGGCCGCGGCCTGCTCCTCGTCGAGCACGACCGCGTGGATCTCCTGGTCGGCACGCACGGCCGAGATGCCGAACCGGGTGCGCAGATCCTCGTAGAGCGAGTCGCCCACGATGCCCTCCTCCAGCCCCGGCACGGCGTCGGCCGCGATCGAGCACACCTCCAGGCAGATGGGGATGTCGTCGGCGGTGCGCACGCGGCGGATCCGCACCACCGGCGACTGCGGGCTGAGGTTCAAGGCGTAGCCGGTGGTCTGCCCCGCCGCGGCGGTGGACACGTCGACCGACAGCGATCCTGGCCGCATATTGCGGGCGAGCATGTCCTCGGAGAACGACGTGAGCTCGAAGGCCTTGCTGATGCGCGAGGCGCTGACGAAGGTGCCGGCGCCCTGGAGCCGGTAGACCAGCCCGTCGCGCTCCAGCTCGTCGAGCGCCCGGCGCACCGTCTGCCGGTTGACCTCGAGCGACTCGGCGAGATCGCGTTCGGTCGGCAGCTTCTCGTGCGGCGCCAGGCCCTGCTGGATGACCTCCTCGAGATGCCGGCGCACCCGCTCGTGCTTCGTCACACCCTCGATCGTCATGGCTTCCCCCTCATTTGGACTAACCCAATCTTGACGACCGCCCCCAGGTGTGTCAATGTCTGTTCTCAGCGGTTCCGAATTGGTCTATTCCAATCCTTTTGCAAGGTCAACGATGAGCGGAGAACTCCCCATGCACATGAAGCAGCACATGCGCCGGCGCGCCCTGGTCGCCGCCGGACTGACCACAGCGACGGTCGTGGCCCTCAGCGGATGCGCGGGAGGCGGCAGCGATGCCGACGGCCCCACCGAGATCACGTTCTCGTACCTGTGGGGAGGGGAGGAGGCCAAGGCCCTGGAGGCGATCATCGCCGACTTCAACGCCAGCCAGGACGACATCGTCGTCAAGGGCGTCTCCAGCCCCGACACCCAGAAGCAGCTCACCTCGATGTCGTCGTCCAACGGCTCGTTCGACATCTCCGACAACTTCGGGAACACCGTCGGCGCCTGGGCCTCGAAGGGCATCCTCGCCCCGCTCGACGACGCGATCGCCGCGGAGGACATCGACGTCGACGACTTCGTGCCCAGCGCGATGGAGCAGATGACCTACGACGGCAAGATCTACTCGCTGCCCATCGCCATCCACAGCTTCCAGCTGCTCTACAACCCCCAGCTGCTCGCGGAGGCGGGCGTGACCCCGCCCACCACCATGGACGAGCTCGCCGCCGCCATCCCCAAGCTCACCAAGAAGGACGCCTCGGGCAAGATCACCCAGCTCGGCCTCGGCTCCGCCAACGACAGCACCACGCTCACCACTCTCGGCTACGCGTTCGGCGGCAGCTGGGACGGAGAGGACGGCCCGACCCCGGCGGAGGACGGCAACCTCGAAGCGCTGCAGTGGTACCAGGACAACGTGATCGAGCCGGTGGGCGCCGACGCCATGGCCACGTTCGTCTCCGGTCAGGGCGAGTACCTCTCGGCGCAGGACCCGTTCTTCAGCGGCCAGGTCGCCATGATCATCGACGGCGAGTGGCGTTCGGCCAGCGCGGCCAAGATCGCCCCCGACTTCGAATGGGGCGTCACCGCCATCCCCGCCGCCACCCCCGAGCTGGAGAACAGCACGCAGGTGACCGCGAGCACCCTGTTCATCCCCGCCAACTCGAAGCACAAGGAAGAGGCGGCGACGTTCCTCGCCTACCTCGTCAGCGACGAGCCGATGGAGAAGTTCGCCGTCGCGCTGGGCAACCTCCCCGGCCGCTCCTCCCTCGCCGGCAGCGCGGCCTTCGACGAGCTGCAGGACTTCGGCGTCTGGGCCGAGGCGGCCTCCTCGCCGAACGCCAAGTCCCTCGCGAGCCGCCCGTACAGCGCGGAGTACGCGACCGACCTGGCCACCGCGTTCGACGAGGTCGTGCGGCTGACGGCCACCCCGGAGGAGGCGATCGCGACCGTCGAGGAGCGGATGTCCTCCTACTCCTCGAAGTGAGCGGCGCTCCGTGACCACGGCCACCACACCCCGGGTCCGGCGGGAGACGACTCCCGCCGGGCCCGGCGCCCCCGTCCGGCGGCGCCGCAGCCGCCGCACGACGCTGATCGGTCTCGCCTTCGCCGCGCCGTTCATCGTCGGCTTCCTGTTCCTGTTCGCCTACCCGATCGTGGCCTCGGCGTACTACAGCTTCACCGACTTCAACCTCTTCCAGGCGCCCGAGTGGGTGGGCCTGGACAACTACACCCAGATGTTCGCGGACGGGGTGTTCTGGAAGTCGCTCGCCAACACCGCCGTGCTCACCGTGTTCGGGGTGCCGCTCGCGATCGGCATCGCGCTCGCCGGAGCCCACCTGCTCAACACCCCCGTCCGCGGCCAGCCGCTGTACCGCGCGCTGGTGTACCTGCCCTCGATCGTGCCCGTGGTGGTCGGCGGCTACCTGTGGCGCTGGCTGCTCAACGCCCAGTACGGCTTCATCAACCACTTCCTGTCGTGGTTCGGCATCGAAGGGCCGGCGTGGCTGCAGCAGCCGGAATGGACCAAGCCCGCGATCATCATGATGTCGCTGTGGACCGTCGGCGGCACCATGATCATCTACCTCGCGGCCCTCCAGGAGGTGCCGAAGGAGCTGTACGAGGCGGCCGAGCTCGACGGTGCGGGAGTCTGGCGCCGGTTCACGAGCGTCACCTGGCCGACGGTGTCTCCGGTGACCCTGTTCCAGGTGATCGTGAGCATCATCGGTTTCCTGCAGATCTTCACGCAGCCCTACATCCTGTCGCAGGAGCGGCTCAATCAGGCCGGCTCCGGGCCCGGGCAGTCGATGCTCTCCTACGCGATGTACCTGTACCAGAACGCGTTCGTGTTCCTGAAGATGGGCTACGCCTCGGCCATGGCCTGGACGCTGTTCATCGTCACGCTCATCGTGAGCCTCATCGTGCTCGCGTCGTCGAAGAAGTGGGTGCACGATGGCACACGCTGAGATCTCTACCCCCGCCCGCCGGCCCCGCCGCACGCGCCGCACGCTGCGCCGCGTCCGGCAGCAGGTGTCGGTGGCGCTGCTCGCCCTGCTGTTCCTCTTCCCGCTGCTGGTGATGCTGTCGACCGCGTTCAAGACGCCGGGCGACGTGTTCTCCTCGCCGCCCACCCTGCTTCCGGCCGAGTGGACCATGGACAACTTCGCCGAGGCGTTCGCGCAGATCCCCGTGTGGCGTTACCTCGGCAACACGCTGTTCGTGTCGGGCATGAGCATCCTGGGCACGGTCATCTCGTGCCCGCTGGTGGCCTATGCGCTGGCGAAGGTGAAGTGGCGCGGCGCCCGCCCGCTGCTCATCCTCGTTCTGGCCACGATGATGCTGCCGCCCCAGGTGACCCTCATCCCGCTGTTCCTGGTGTGGAACGGGCTCGAGGCGACGAACACCTACCTGCCGCTGATCGTGCCGGCCTTCCTGGGCACGCCGTTCTTCATCTTCATGATCCGGCAGTTCCTGCTCGCGGTGCCCGACGAGCTGATCGAGGCCGCGCGCCTCGACGGCGCCTCCGAGTTCCGCACCTACGCGACGATCGTGCTGCCCCTGGCCCGCCCGGCCATCGTCACCGCGGCGATCTTCCAGTTCGTGTGGGCGTGGACCGACTTCCTCAATCCCCTCATCTATCTCAACGACCAGTCGACGTACACGCTGTCGATCGGTCTGTACGCCTTCTTCGGGGAGAACGACGTGGCGTGGGGACCGCTCATGGCGGCATGCGTGATGTTCACGCTGCCGGCCGTGGTGATCTTCCTCATCGGCCAGAAGTTCTTCATCGGCGGCGTCAGCGCAGGAGCGATCAAGTGACACACGACACCCTCGAACTGCTCCGTGACAGCCTCGTCGCCTCGGTCCAGGCGTCAGCGGGCACCCCGGCCCGCGACACCCACGTGATCGGTGCGCTCGCGGAGTCGGCACTGCTCGGCGGTGCCAGCGGGCTGCGGTTGAACGGACCGGAGGACCTCCGCCGGGTGCGGTCGGCGACGGCGGTGCCGCTGATCGGACTGCACAAGGTGTGGAACGGTGTGCGCAACGTGATCACGCCCGACGTCGCTCTTGCGGAGGGCCTCGCCGCGGCGGGGGCCGACGTGATCGCGGTGGACGCCACGACCGAGCAGCTCGGCACGGACTTCGGCCTGCTCGGCCGGATCGCGCAGGCCACCGGGCTCCCGGTGATGGCCGACGTCTCCACCGCGGAGGAGGGCAGGAGGGCGTGGGAGGCGGGCGCCGCCGTGGTCGGCACCACCCTCTCCGGCTACACGCCGCACTCGCCGCGGCAGGACGGACCCGACCTCGATCTCGTCGCCGCGCTCGCCGCGGCCGGCATCCCGACCATCGCGGAGGGCCGCTACCAGACACCGGAGCAGGTGCGAGCGGCCTTCGACGCCGGGGCCTTCGCCGTGGTCGTCGGCGGGGCGATCACCGACCCGATCGCGCTCACGCGCCGGTTCGTCGCGGCGACCCCGAAAGCCGGGGAGCGGGTGTGATCGTCGGGGTCGACATCGGCGGCACCAAGATCGCGGTCGCCGGATTCGAGCCCGATCCCGCGGGCGGCCGTCGCCGGGTGACGCCCGTGCGCAGCTGCGCGACGCCGGCGCGCGAGGGCGGGGACGCGATCGTGCGGGCGGTCGTCGAGGCGGTCCGCGCGGTCGCCGACGGCGAGCCCGTGACGGCGGTCGGTGTCGGCACGGCCGGCGTGGTCGCCCCCGACGGATCCATCACCTCGGCCACGGACGCGATCCGGGGGTGGGCGGGGTTCCCGCTGCGCGCGGCACTCGAGCGTGCCACGGGGGTTGCGGTCGTGGTCGTGAACGACGTGCACGCGGCGGCGGTCGCGGAGGCCGCCCAGGGAGCGGGTCGCGGAGCGGGCGGGCTGCTGATGGTCGCGGTGGGCACGGGCATCGGCGGGGCCGTGGTGCTCCCGGACGGGCTCCGCGCCGGGGCGACCGGCACCGCGGGATCGGTCGGGCACACCGAGCTGGCGCTGCCGGCCGAGCTCGCCGGGAGGCGCTGCGGCTGCGGGGCGCCCGGGCACGTCGAGGCCGTGGCGTCGGGGCCCGGACTCGAACGGACGTACCGGGAGCGCACCGGGACACCGCTCCCGTTGCGCGAGGTGGATGCCCTGGCCCGTGCGGGCGACCGGACGGCGGCGGAGGTGATCGCGCAGGGGGCGCAGTTCCTCGGGCGCGCTCTCGCCGCGGTCAACGCGGTGCTCGACGTCGAGGTGGTGGCGGTGGGCGGGGGTGTCGCGGGCATCGGAGAGCGGTACCTGGACGAGGTGGCGCGGGCCTACCGGGCCGTGGCGATGCCGGGCCCGGCGCGGGCCCGCGTCCTTCCTGCCGAGTTCGGGGTGGACGCGACCGCGACCGGCGCGGCCCTGCTCGCGCCGGTCGAAACTCCCACCCCACGCCCAGCGTGAGCGATATATCGTTAACTATCGTTCACGACTGGGAGGTCATCATGAGCAACGCATTCCCCTCCAACCCGTTCGGCGGAACCGGGAACACCGGCGGCAGCGGTGCCGGTGACTTCGCGTCCGGCCTCGGCAACCTCTTCGGCGGACCCCACGGTCCTGCCGGCGCGCTCTTCGAGGCGATGGATCAGCTCCGCAAATCGTTCGACTCGCGCCCGTCCGGCGGCTCCCGCATGGCGCGCGGCGACGTCCGCACCGCCGTGCTCACGCTCCTCGCCGAGCGTCCCATGCACGGCTACCAGATCATCAACGAGATCGCCGAGCGCAGCGGCGGCACCTGGAAGCCCAGCGCCGGTTCCGTGTACCCCACGCTCCAGCTGCTCGCCGATGAAGGGCTGATCGAGGCGGAGGAGCAGAACGGCCGCAAGACCTATGCGCTCACCGAGGCCGGTCGCGCCGTCGCCGACGAGACCACCGAGACCCCGGCGCCGTGGGTGTCCACCTCCGACAAGGACCGCGGACGCGACCCTCGCTACAGCGCGCTGCCCAAGGCCGGCGTCGACCTGGCCGCCGCGGCCGCGCAGGTCGGTCGCAGCGGTTCGGCGGAGCAGGTGCAGCAGGCGATCGAGGTGCTCGACGACGCCCGCCGTAGGCTGTACACGATCCTTGCCCAGGACTGACCGCGTCGTGCGGCATCCGGCGCGGAACGGCGGAAGGATGACGCGATGACGGAAGCGGTAGCCCAGGGCGTCCATCGCGCCAGGTACCGCCGCATCCTGTCGTTCGCGAGCCGCGAGTTCGTGAAGATCTGGTGGTTCGAGCTGGTGCTTCCGCGCTTCGGGCTCGCCGCGGTCGCGGAGCGCACCCGCCCGCGCCGGATGCAGCGCTTCGCCCGGCGCTTCCACACCCTCGCGGTCGAGCTCGGCGGACTCATGATCAAGGTCGGGCAGTTCATGTCGTCGCGCCTCGACGTGCTCCCGCCCGAGATCACGAAGGAGCTGGAGGGTCTGCAGGACGAGGTGCCCGCGGTGCCCACCCCGCAGATCCGGGCGCTCGCGGAGGCCGAGCTCGGCATCCCCCTGGAGCGCGCCTACGCCTGGTTCGACGACACCCCGGTCGCCGCGGCCTCGCTCGGTCAGGTGCACCGCGCGCGGCTCTCGGCCCTCGACGCGGAGGACACCGGGCTCGACGAGGTCGTGGTCAAGGTGCAGCGCCCGGGTATCGACGAGATCGTCGCGGTCGACCTCGCGGCCCTCCGCCGGGTCGCCCGCTGGCTCACGCGGGTGCGGATCGTCGCCGACCGGGTGGACGCGCCCGCCCTCGTGGAGGAGTTCGCCGTCACGAGCCTGGAGGAGATCGACTACCTGCACGAGGCCCGTAGCGCCGAGCGGTTCCGCGAGAACTTCGCCGACGACCCGCGGGTCGCGGCGCCCGAGATCGTGTGGGAGCGCACGACCCGCCGCGTGCTGACGCTGTCCGACGTGACCGCCATCAAGATCAACGACACCGAGGCGCTGCGGGCGGCCGGCATCGAACCGCGGGCCGTCGCCGACGCGTTCGCCGAGGTCATGTTCGACCAGGTGTTCACGCATCGCTTCGTGCACGCCGACCCGCATCCCGGCAACATCTTCGTCACCCCGGTTCCCACGGACGGGGGCTTCCGTCTGACGTTCATCGACTTCGGCATGATGGCCGAGGTCCCCGACAACCTCCGCGAGGGGCTGCGGATGCTCCTGATCGCGGTCACCGCGCGCGACAGTCGCGGACTCGTGGCCGCCGCGAAGGAGATCGGCGTGCTGCTGCCCACCGCCGACACCGCCGATCTCGAGCGCGCCCTGACGGCACTGTTCGCCCGCTTCGGCGGCATGGGCTTCGCGGAGCTGAGCCGCGTCGACCCGCGCGAGTTCACCGACTTCGCAGACGAGTTCGGCGACATGGTGCGCCGCCTCCCGCTCCAGCTGCCGGAAGACCTGCTGCTGCTGATCCGGGCGGTGTCGCTCACCTCGGGCATGTGCAGCGGCCTCGACCCCGCGTTCAACGTGTGGGACGCGGCGGAGCCCTACGCCGCTCGGCTGCTGCGCGACGAGTCCGGCAACCTGATGCAGGACATGGCCCAGCAGGCGATGGAGAACGCCGCGACCACGTGGCGCCTCCCTGGGCGCATCGACCGCATCATCACCCGCATCGACGACGGCACTGTGTCGTTCGACACCTCGCGACTGGAGCGGCGCCTCGATCGGCTGGAGGGCATCGCGCGCCGCATCGCCTCCGGGGTGCTGTTCGCCGCGATGCTCGTGGGCGGCGCGCTGCTGGTCGCCCCGGTGCCCCCGCTCGGGATCACGCTGCTGTGCGTCTCCGTGCTGCCTCTGCTCGGGGCGCTCTTCGCGGGGCGCCGCGGCCGCTAGACCCGCCCGGCCGCAGGAGAACGCGGCGGCTCCGGCGGAGGCGGCCCGGGCCGAGGCGGCCCGCATGGGAGGATGGGTTCTCATGGACAACCCGGTCGAGAAGCATTCCCCCTCCGACGGTCCGCAGACCCCCACCGGCACCCACCGCACCGCGGGAGAGGCCGCGCGCAAGATCGTGCGCGACATCACCACGGTTCCGCCGCGCAGCGTGCACCCCGCGCTCGTGCCGGGTGTCTCGGTCGAGGAGACCGGTCGCACCTACCGCACCGACCCGCTCGTGTTCGGTGTGGCGGCGGCGTTCGCCCTCGGGTTCATCGCGTGGGGCGTGTTCGCGGGCGACAACCTCGCCGGCACCACCAGCACCGTGCTCGCGTGGGTCGTGGAGTACTTCGGCTTCTTCTTCACCACGATCGCGACGATCATCCTCGTGTTCATGCTGTTCGTCGGCTTCAGCCGCTACGGGCGCATCCCGCTGGGTCGTGACGACGAGGAGCCCGAGTTCTCGATGTTCTCGTGGATCTCGATGCTCTTCGCGGCCGGCATGGGCATCGGGCTGGTGTTCTGGGGCGCCGCGGAGCCGCTGACGTTCTTCGAGAACCCGCCACCCGGAACGGTCGAGGCGAACACGCTCGAGGCCATGCACACCGCGCAGACGCAGGTGCTCTACCACTGGGGCCCGCAGGCCTGGGCGTTCTATGCGCTCGTCGGCGGGGCCATCGCCTACGGCGCCTACCGCCGCGGTCGCACCCCGCTGATCTCGTCGATCTTCGCGCCGCTGCTCGGCGAGCACCGCACCACGGGCCCGGTCGGCCGCACGATCGACATCTTCTCCATCATCGTGACGCTGTTCGGCACGGCCGCGTCTCTCGGGCTCGGTGCGCTGCAGATCGGCCACGGCGTCGAGCTGGTGAGCGGCATCGGCCCGCTCGGCAACGGCATCCTGATCGCCGTCATCGCCGTGCTCACGGCGTGCTTCATCGCGTCGGCCGTCTCCGGGGTCTCGAAGGGCATCCGCGCGCTGTCGAACATCAACGCGGTCGTCGCGATCCTGCTGGCGTTCTTCGTGTTCTTCGTCGGGCCGACGCTGCTCATCCTGAACGTCATCCCGTCGGTCGCGGTGCAGTTCCTCGGCGACCTGCCGACCATGATCGGCCGCTCGGCCTCGCAGGGTGAGGCCGCGGAGGCGTTCCTGTCGAGCTGGACGATCTTCTACTGGGCGTGGTGGATCTCGTGGTCGCCCTTCGTCGGCATGTTCATCGCGAAGATCTCGCGCGGGCGCACGCTGCGCCAGTTCGTGTCGGTGGTCATCGTCGTGCCGTCGGCGATCTCGCTCGTGTGGTTCGCGATCTTCGGCACCACCGCGATCCAGCAGCAGATGAACGGCGCCGGACTCGTGGTCGACCCGCCCGAGGAGGTGCTGTTCGGCGTGCTGGAGAACCTGCCGTTCCCCCTCGTCACGAGCATCGTGCTCATCCTGCTCATCGCGATCTTCTTCATCACCGGCGCCGACTCCGCCTCGCTCGTGATGGGCACGCTCTCCCAGCAGGGGCGCCCAGAGCCGTCGCGCTGGGTCGCGGTGGTCTGGGGTGTGCTGGTCGGCGTGATCGCCGCGGTGCTGCTCGTGAGCGGCGCGGAGGGCAGCGGCCTGCAGTCGCTGCAGAACGCGACGATCATCGCGGCCCTGCCGTTCGCCATCATCATGGCGTTCATGATGATCGCGTTCATGAAGGATCTGCGGCGCGACCCGATGATCCTGCGCGACCGCTACGCCCGCGCCGCCGTGCGGCACAGCGTGATGGCCGGACTGGAGGAGTACGGCGACGACTTCGCGCTCGTGCCCGTCGAGTACGACCACTCGGAGGACGACCTGGCATGGATCGACGAGGACACGGTCGACGACACCCTCGCCGAGGTGTACGAGGCGGCGACCGAGGCGATCGACATCGTCCCGCCGGCCGACGTCGAAGCCGCAGTGGACGCCGCGATGGACGAGACCCTGGATCAGCCCGACGAGGCCGCGCAGCCCGGGGCCGAGGGTCCGCCCGTCCGCTGACGCCGCGGAGGGCCCGGGCGCGCGACGGCACCCGGGTCCCTCGGCTCAGGCGACCGCGCGGGTGAGGGCGGCCGTGGCTCAGGACGCCGGGGTCTCCTCGTCCGGCGGGGTGTCCGCGTCCGCCGGGGTCTCCGCGTCCGGCGGGGTGTCCGCGTCCGCCGAGGTCTCCGCGTCCGCCGGGGTCTCCGCGTCCGCCGGGGTCTCTGCGTCCGGCGGGGTCTCCGCGTCTGCCGGGGTCTCCGCGTCCGCCGGGGTCTCTGCGGCGGCGGTGATGCGGGCGGCCATGCCCGAGAAGATCAGGCCGTGGAATGGCAGCACGGCCAGCCAGTACAGCCGTCCGGTGAGGCCGCGCGGGAAGAAGATCGCCCGCTGCTCATACCGCGCACCCGCGCCGTCTGGCACCGCCCGCAGCTCGAGCCACGCCTCCCCCGGCACCTTCATCTCGGCGCGCAGCCGCAGCAGGTGCCCGGCGTCGGTCTGCTCCACGGCCTCGACACGCCAGAAGTCGATCGCGTCGCCCACCCGAGCGGCGGTGCGGCTGCGGCGGCCGCGGCGCAGACCGACGCCGCCCACCACGCGGTCCATCCAGCCACGCACGGCCCACAGCAGCGGCGAGGAGTACCAGCCGTTCTCGCCGCCGATGCCCAGGATCACGCGCCACAGTTCCGCGACGGAGGCGTGCGTGCGCACCGAGCGGGCGTCGGTGAACACGGTGCGTCCGGCCCAGTCGGGGTCGCTCGGCAGCGGGTCGCTGGGCGCGCCGGACACCTCCGCGTCCTGCCAGCTGGTCTCGATGGCGTCGGCGTCGACGCGGCCGAGGGCGAGCGCGACGGCGCGGCGGTACGGGGTGAGGCCGCCGTCCGGCCGAGGGATCAGCTCGTCGATCGCGTGGTCCTTCATGATGCACTCGTTCTGCAGGGATGCCACGAGCGGTCGGGCGATCGATCGCGGCACCGGCGTCACGAGGTTCACCCAGTGCGAGGCCAGCTCGGGCGTGAGCACGGGCAGCGCGGCGATCGCACGCTGACGGAGCCCCGCCTCGACCGCGTAGCCGTTCATCATCTGTCCGTAGCGCAGCACGTCGGGGCCGCCGATGTCGACCGCGCGGTTCGCATCGGGGTCGAGGCGGGCGGCACCGAGCAGGTAGTGCAGCACGTCGCGCACGGAGATCGGCTGGATGCGGTTGCGCACCCACTTCGGCGCGGGCATGTAGGGCAGCACGTCGGTGAGGTGGCGGATCATCTCGAAGGATGCGGAGCCGGAGCCGATCACGACCCCGGCCTGGAGCACGAGGGTCGGCACGCCGGAGTCGAGCAGGATCTCGCCGACGCGCACCCGGGAGCGCAGGTGGGGGGAGAGCGTCACGTCGTCGGGGTGCAGTCCGCCGAGGTAGACGATGCGCCGCACTCCCGCCGCGGCGGCGGCGCGGGCGACCGTGTGCGCGGCCCGCTCGTCGCTCTCCTCGAAGCCCTTGCCCGCGGACATCGAGTGGATCAGGTAGTACACGACGTCCACGTCGTCCATCGCGCGGGCGACGGCGTCGGCGTCGTCGGCGGATCCCTCGACGATCTCGCAGTCGTCCCCCCAGGTGAACGACGCGGCGCGCGCGGCGTCTCGGGCGAGCACCCGCACGCGGTAGCCGGCGTTGAGCAGGCGGGGGGTGAGGCGGCCGCCGATGTAGCCGGTGGCGCCGAGGACGAGGGCGCGGGGAGCGGAACCGTCGGCGCGGGGGACGGCCCGCAGCATCTCTTCGCGCCCGGTGGGCTGGGTGAGCTCGCTCATGGTCCGAGCGTAGGCGGGGGAGCGGACGATCGGAACGGGCTTGCGGCGGTCGCGGTGCGCGGATAGCCGTCCGGCTCGCGGCCTCGCTCGCGGCCTCGCTCGCGGCCTCGATCGCGGCGTCGGTCGCGGGCGGTCGCCGAGGGGACGCCCGACGGGGTACGGTCGTACTCGTGACTTCTATCGAATCGATTCGACGCACGCGGCCCGACCGGCAGACGCGCCGCGCCAGGATCGCCGTCTCGGCGCTGTTCCTCACCAACGGCGCCCTGTTCGCGAACATCCTCCCGCGCTACCCCGAGATCAAGTCCGCCCTCGGCCTGGACAACCTCGGCTACGGCGTCGCGATCGCGGCCTTCCCCGCGGGAGCCATCGCGGCCGGGCTGCTTGCGGCCGTCCTGATCCGGCGCTTCGGCTCGGCCCGCGTCGCCGTGATCGGCACGGTGCTCACGAGCCTCGGGCTGCTGTCGGCCGCCCTCGCGCCGTCGGGAGTGCTGTTCGCCCTGGCGCTGCTGCTGGGCGGAGCCTCCGACGCGATCACCGATGTCGCCCAGAACGCGCACGGCCTCCGCGTGCAGAAGCGCTACGGCCGCTCGATCATCAACGGCTTCCACGCGATCTGGTCGATCGGTGCCGTGCTGGGCGGGGTCATGGCCGCCGGGGCGATCGCGCTGCACCTGCCGCTCGCCGTGCACCTGGGGATCTCGACGGCGCTGTTCGCCGCGGTCGCGCTCGTGGCGCTGGGCTTCTGCCTCCCTGGTCGCGACGACGACGCGGAGGAGGCCGCGGCCGAGCCGGGCGAGCTGGCGGGGCAGGTGCGCCGAGGTGTGCCGCCGCGGACGATCGTCGCGATCGTGGCGCTGACCCTCATCGCGATGGCGGGTGCGGTCGCGGAGGATGCGGGCAACTCGTGGGCCACGCTGTACCTGGGCGACTCGCTGGGGGCTGCCGCCGCGATCGCCCCGCTCGGCTTCATCGCCCTCGTCGGTGCGCAGTTCATCGGGCGGCTGCTGGGCGACCCCCTGACCGATCGGTTCGGGCAGCGCGCGGTGGCGGCGGTCGGTGGCCTGATCGCGGCGGTCGGGATGACGCTCGCGCTCGCCTTCCCGAGCGTTCCCGGCACGATCCTGGGGTTCGCCGCCGTGGGGTTCGGGATCGCCACGCTCATCCCGGCCGCCATGCACGCCGCCGACGAGCTGCCGGGACTGCGTCCGGGGGTGGGGCTGACGCTCGTGTCATGGCTGCTGCGCCTGGGCTTCCTGCTGTCGCCGCCGTTCGTGGGATATCTCGCGGAGACGCAGAGCCTGGCGGCCGGGCTGATCGTCGCCCCGGCGGCGGCCCTGGTCGCGGTGCTGCTGTCGGGCTTCCTCGACGGGCGGCGACCGCGCGACTGATCTGCAATACAAGGGTTGCAAGAGAGAGGGCGCTGTGCAACGCTAGAGTTGCAGTCGTCGTCATTCCGACGCCGACCCGAGAAAGGAACCATCATGGTGGACATGACTCGCAGTGACGCAGCGGTGGTCGACGAGGAAGCCTTCTCCGTCCGTCGGACCATCCGCATCGACGCCCCCATCGGCAAGGTCTGGCAGGCGGTGGCCGAGCCGGAGCACGTGTCGCGCTGGTTCGGTCGCACGGAGCTCGCGGGCTCCGGGGTGGGCGCGACCGGGACGATGACGTTCCCCGACTACGACGTGATACCGCTGCGGGTGGAGGAGTTCGACGCCCCGCGCCGCATCACCTACCGGTGGAACAACGACGACGCGCTCGGCAGCCTGCCCGAGCGGATCGACGAGGCGACCTCCACCGTCTTCACCTTCACGCTCGACGAGGTCGACGGCGGCACGCAGCTCACGGTCGTGGAGAGCGGGTTCGACCGCACGTCCGACCCGCGCGCGAACCTGGAGTCGCACCGCACCGGCTGGGAGCTCGAGCTCGACAAGCTCGTCGCACTCGTCGAGGACCGCACGTGACGGCGCCGACCCTTCTGCCCGTGCTCTCGGCCCTCGCCGACGAGACGCGGTGGAGCATCCTGACCGCGCTCGGCGAGGGCGACGCCTCCGCGTCCGCCCTCGCCGGGCGGCTGCCCGTCTCGCGGCAGGCCATCGCGAAGCACCTCGGTGTGCTGCAGGAGGTCAGGCTGGTCGAACCGGTGCGCGTGGGCCGCGAGGTGCGGTTCCGCGTGATCGGCGCCGAGCTGTCGGACACCGCCACCGCGCTGGACGCGATCGGCCGCGAGTGGGACCGTCGCCTCGCCGCGATCAAGCAGATCGCGGAAGGGCTCTAGGCCATCTCCTTCGCGGCCTCGGCGTCGCCATGCTCCCCGTCGGCCTCCGCAGCCTCTTCGATCGCGGCCGTCATGCCGACCAGGAAACGCATCACGGTGCCGCGTTCGGCGTCGGACAGCTCATCGACGAGGCTCAGCATCCGGCGGTGCATGGCGCCGAGCGTCGCGCGCACCTCTTCATCGCTGCTGACGGTGGGGACGACGATGCCCGCGCGACGGTCGGTCGGATGCGGCTCGCGGCGCGCGTGACCTCCGCGCTCCAGGCGGTCGATCAGCGTGGTGGTCGATGCCGTGGAGATGTCGAGCATCCGGGCGATGTCGATCGGTCGCACGATGCGCCCGGCCCGCTGTTCGCGGAGCAGGAAGCGCAGGGCCACGAGGTCGGTCTCGTTCATGCCCATCGACGCGCGGGTGCGGGCGCGCATGGCGGTCTCGGCGCTGCGGTAGCGGCGCAGCATGTTCAGCACGTCGACGGTGGAGGCGGTGTCGCTCTCGGGGTACCAGTATCCGGAGGCGTGGAACTCGCCTCTGCTGTCGGTCACGCGACCTCCCCCTCGTCGCTCGACCCGGCCTCCCGCTCGAGCATCTCCATCGCGCCCGTCTCGACCTCGGCCGGGACGATGCGCAGGAGGCCGCCCGTGATGGCGTCGGTCTCGGCGCCGATGATCTGCTCGATCCGGCGTCGCGTGACGGAGGGGAAGCGCTCCTCCAGGCGTTCGAGCAGATCGGCGTAGCTGATGTACGACGCCTCCTCGAGACTGAATCGCTCGGGCATGGCATCCTTTCGGGGGCGATGTGTTTCCATCATCGCATCCCGGAAGTGCCCGATCGCGCGGAATAATCGCTAGTCTGCCTCGTTGTCAGACTGTCGAGGTACCATGGGCTGCGGGGAAGGAGTACTCGGCATGGGGAAGACCAGCACGGATGTGGCGACGTCGTCGCTCGCGCGCGATGTAGACGACTTCCGTCGCGCCGACGCCCAGCTCAACCGCCGCCTCGCCGCCCGCCGCGAGCCCAACGACACCGACCGGGCCGCGATGCACTTCATCGGCACCGCGCCGGCCGAGCGTCCCCTCACCCCCCGCGACCTCGCCGGCTTCCTCGGCATCAGCACTGCGGCGGTGACGAGCGTGATCCGCCGCCTGTCGGAGCGCGGGCAGATCGTGGTCGCGCCGCATCCGCTGGATGCCCGGTCCAAGGTGCTGCGTCCCTCCCTGCGCGACCTCCATTCGCAGGGCGACGAACTGTCGGTGCGGGTGGCGGCGCTCGCCGACGAGTTCACCGAGCAGGAGGCGGCTGCGATCTCGCGGTTCCTGCGGCGCCTGACCGACGAGCTCGGCGACCTCCCCTGACCCGACTTGATTTAACTAGTTAAACTAGTAAAATATCCTCGTCCAGCTTTCTGCACGAGGAGAGATCATGGGAACCCTGACGTACGCGAATGCCACCGCTCCGATCGAGATCGACGACGAGGTGCTCGCGCATCTCCGAGCCGCAACCGTCACCAAGCTCCGCCGCAATGAGCCGTTTGCTCTCACCGTGCCCACGGGAGACGGACAGGCGGAGACGCTGTGGATGCACGCGTCCATCCCGGTGCGCTTCGCCCTCGACTCCACGGTCGAGCTGCACCGACCGCTCCTGGCGCGCCTGATGCAGGCCGCGAGCTCCACCGGAGGCCTCGACCTCACCGACTCCGAGCTGTCGCTCGAGCTGGCATCGCGTGAACTGCACGCGATGACCGCCTGAAAACGGAGGATGCAAGCCAGCCTCACCGCCCATCGTGGTCCTCTCGAAGGGCTCTCGGACCACGTGCGGTGATGGCCTCGGCGAGAACGGAGCGGGGGCTCCGCCTCGCCATCGAGCGGCATCCGGCCGCCTGGGATTCGGGTTCCCGGCCGCCGGATGCCGCTCCGTCTGTCACAGGGCGGTGTAGCCGCCGTCGACCAGGTGGTAGCTGCCGGTGATGAAGCTCGCGGCGTCGCTCGCGAGGAACACCACGAGGTTCGCGACCTCGTCGGCCTGCCCGAGCCGACCGATCGGGTGCTTCGACACGAGGAACTCCTTCGCTTCGTCGCCCATGTTCGCCAGCAGCGGGGTGTCGATGAAGCCGGGGCCCACCGAGTTCACGCGCACGCCCTGCGCCGAGTACTCCAGTGCAGCCGTCTTGGTCATGCCGACCACGCCGTGCTTGGCCGTGACGTAGGCGGGCGATCCCGCGAAGCCGACGCTGCCGAGGATCGAGGCGATGTTCACGACCGAGCCGCCGCCGTTCGCGAGGATCGACGGGATCTGCGCCTTCATGTTGCGGAACACGGCGTTGAGGTTGATCGCGATGACCTTGTCCCACGCGTCCTCCTCGTAGTCGGCCGTCGGGGCGGTGGCGCCGCCGATGCCGGCGTTGTTGACGCCGATGCGCAGGGGCGCGAGGGAGTTCGCGAGCTCGACCGACGAGGCGATCCAGGCGGGGTCGGTCGCGTCGCCGACCGAGGCCTCGGCGGTGCCGCCCGCGGCGCGGATCTCGTCGACCACGGCCTGCGCGTGCTCCGCGTTCAGGTCGTTCACGACCACCGACGCGCCGTTCTGCGCCAGCAGCAGCGCGACCGAGCGGCCGATGCCGCTGCCTGCTCCCGTCACGATCGCCGAGCGGTTCGAGACGTCGTACTGAGCCACGAGAGACTCCTCTTCCGGGCGGGCGCGGTGCCGGGAGATCTTCTCGGACGGTCCGTCCTTCCCTCCAGCCTACGCCGGAATATCGGAGGTGGATTCACGTGAATGGAATCTGTCCTGGGGGCACGTCAGGACTCGTCCCAGGGGAGCTTCACCAGCGGCAGGATGTAGATCCGGCCCGCGATCGCGACGGGATGCTTCGCCATGAAGGCGGCGGCCTCGTCGATCGAGTCGGCGGTGACGAGGTCGTAACCCGCGAACCACTCCTTGAACTCCGGGAACGGGCCGTCGGTGATGATCGTCTTCCCGTCGCGGACCGCGACGGATTTCGCCTGTTCGGGTCCGGCGACCGGGCCGCCGTCTCCGAGGCGCCCCGCCGCGTCGCCCTCGGTCGCCCAGCGTTCGAGGATCTCCTGATCCTCCGCGCGGGCCAGCGGGGTCCCGGTGGAATCGGACATGTGGATGACGAGGTACGTGCTGCTCATGGGGTGTCTCCGTTTCTTGTGAGGTGGGTGCGGCGGCGGATGAGGTGTGCGGTCTCGGCGGTGTTGCCGCCGAGGGCGATCGCGCGGTCGTAGGCGGAGCGGGCCTCGGCCGGTCGGTCGAGCGCACGCAGCAGCTCGGCACGCGCGACGTGGAAGGCGTGGTGGCCGTCGAGGGTCTCGGCGAGCGGCTCGATCATCGCGAGGGCGACCTGCGGGGAGTCGAACTCGGAGACCGCGATCGCCTTGTTGAGGGTGATGACGGGGCTCGGATCGATCTGCTCGAGCCGCGTGTACAGCGACACGATCCGATCCCAGTCGGTGTCCCGCGCGGCGGCGGCGGTGACGTGCACCGCGTTGATCGCGGCCAGCAGCGGATACCGTCCCGGACGCCCGGCCTCCCGCTCGTCGGCTCGGGAGTGCAGGAGCTGCAGGCCCTCCGCAATGGCGGACCGGTCCCACGCGGACCTGTCCTGTTCGTCCAGCCGCACGAGCTCGCCGTCGGGGGACACGCGCGCGGCGGCTCGCGCCTCGGTGAGCAGCATGAGGGCGAGAAGCCCGGTCACCTCCGGGTCGTCGGGGAGGAGGTCGTGGGCGAGTCTCGCGAGGCGGATCGCCTCGGCGGTCAGGTCTCGCCGGAGCGGGGGCGAGTCCGGGCCGGACGCGAGATACCCCTCGTTGAACACGAGATACAGCACGGTCAGGACGGCGTCGGTGCGGGCGGGGAGGTCCTCCGCGCGCGGGATCGTGAACGGGATCCGGGCGGCCTTGATCTTCGCCTTCGCCCGGGAGATGCGCTGGCCCATCGTGGTGTCCTGCACGAGGAACGCGTGGGCGATCTCCGCGACGCTGAGGCCGCCCACCATGCGCAGCGTCAGGGCGACGCGGGCCTCCAGCGGCAGCGTCGGGTGGCAGCAGATGAAGAGCAGGCGCAGCCGATCGTCTTCCACCACGCCCGCGGACGCCGGCGGGTCTGTGTCGTGCAGCATCATCGCCTCCCGGTGCTTCTCGTCGCGACGTGCCTCGCGACGGAGCCGATCGATCGCACGGCGGTTCGCGGTGGTCGTCACCCAGCCGGCCGGGTTCGGCGGGATGCCGTGCGCCGGCCAGTGCTCCACGGCTGCCGCGAACGCCTCCGCGGCCCTCTCCTCGGCCAGATCGAGGTCGCCGAAGCGGCGCGCCAGTCCGGCGACGATCCGGGTCCATTCCTCCCGATGCGTCCGCGTGATGGCATCCCCCGCGCGGGAGGGCGTCGGTGTCACGACGCCCTCCGCGTCGACAGGGCCGCGAAGACGCGCCGGATCGGAGCGAGTCGTGCACCGCTCCCGCGAGGCGCGGGCGGGACGGCGATCCGGCGATCGGCGAGGGCCGTTCGCCTTTGCCACGCGACGGACCCCTGGTGCGTTGCCGTGTCGTGGAGCAGCAGCGCCATCATCGGATCAGTATGCACGGGTGCCGCCTTCCGGGGTGAGGGGAGCCCGAGGACTCCGGACACTCACACCACGAACGGCACCCGCGCATTTCGACAACTCCGGCGAGACGGTGCGACCAGCCAGTCAATCAAGTACCTCTTGACACGCCCGCACGCCAGGCATAACGTACAACCAAATGGTTGCACGAACAGAGCTGAGCGAAGCGGAGGTCGACCGTGTGTTCCACGCACTGGCGACGTCGACCCGGCGCGACATCCTGCGCCGGACGATCGAGCGGGAGCAGTCCGTCTCGACCCTCGCCGCCGAATACGAGATGTCGTTCGCGGCTGTCCAGAAGCACGTGGCCGTGCTCGAGGCCGCGAACCTCATCGTCAAGCGCGCCGAGGGACGCGAGCGGCTCGTCCGCGCGAACCCCGAGATGATCGCCCGCGCCAGGGCGCTCCTCGCCCGTTACGAAGAGCTGTGGCGGTCGCGCATCGCCCGGCTCGACGACCTGCTGGCCGAGACGCCCGCCGGTCGCCCCGACAGCGACACCACCGACAACGCACGAGAGAACCCAGGAGACTGACATGCCCGTCACCGACGTCACCACCGATGCCGACGACCTCACGATGACCGTCACGGCCGACTTCGCCGCCCCCATCGAGCGGGTCTGGAACGCGTACAGCGATCCGCGCCAGCTCGAGCGCTTCTGGGGTCCTCCCGGCTGGCCCGCCACCTTCACCGCGTGGGACCACACGGTCGGCGGCCGCGCGGTCTACACGATGAACGGACCTCGCGGCGAGAAGTCGACGGGCGTCTGGGAGTTCCTCGCCATCGAGGAACCGCACCGCTTCGAGGTGCTCGACTCCTTCGCCGACGAGCACGGAAAGCCCCTCGACGGCTTCCCCGCGCAGCGCATGAGCTTCACGTTCGATTCCACGCCCGAGGGCACCCGCATGGTCACCACGAGCCACTTCGACTCGGTCGACGCGCTCGAACAGGTCGTCGAGATGGGTCAGGTCGAGGGCATCAAGATGGCGATGGGCCAGCTCGACGCCGTGCTGCAGGACCTCCGCGACTACGCGCAGGGCAAGGGCACCCGGGTGGAGCTGCTCGACGACACCCACGTGCGCATCACCCGGCTCGTCGAGGGTCCGCGCGAGCTGGTGTGGCGCGCGCACTTCGAGCCCGACCTCATCCGCCAGTGGATGCTCGGCCCGGACGGGTGGGAGATGACCGAATGCATCGCAGCGACCGAGGTCGGCCAGTCGTACCGCAACTCCTGGGCGCCGGTCGGTGACACCGAGGGCGAGCCGTTCGGGTTCGAGGGCGAGGCGCTGCTGATCGACGCCCCGCGCCGCGCCGTCACCACCGAACGCATGCGGGGCATGCCCACCGAGACCGTCAACGACCTGAGCCTCTACGAGGAGGACGGCGCCACGCTCGTCACGGTGCTCATCGAGTACCCCGACAAGGAGACGCGCGACATGATCCTCGCCACCGGCATGGCCGACGGCATGGAGGCCTCGTTCGCCCGCCTGGAACGCGAACTGCTGGCGGTCTGACCGCCGCGTCGTCCACGACTCCTCGGAATCGGCCGGGTCCCTCGTGGATCCGGCCGATTCCGCGTCCCTGCTCGCCGTTTCCGGGGAGTTGTGGACCGCCCGTCGCGGAGGTGCGGCGGCGGACCGGGGTGGAGCGGGATAAAGTGGCGGCACGATGAGGATCACGCGCCGCACCCTGCTCCTCGGCGCCGGAGCCGGTGCCGTCTCGGTGCTTCTCGCCTCCTGCACGCCGGAGCCGAAGCCCACGCCGACGCCCACCCGCACGCGTGAGCCCGAGCCCCCGCCCGGCGTCCCGGCCCCTGCCGGCAGCATCCGCAGCACCTGGACTACCGACCCGTTCGCCCTGGGAGCTGCCAGCTTCACCCCCGTCGGAGTGCTCGCCGACGCCCGCGCCGCCCTCGGCCGCCCGGTCGACGATCGCCTCTTCTTCGCGGGCGAAGCCACCGACGAAGACGCCCCCGGCACCGTGCGCGGAGCCATCGCCTCGGGGGAGCGCGTGGTCGACGAGCTGATGGATGCCGCGGGATCGGGGGAGCGCGTCGCCGTGATCGGCGCGGGCCTCGCGGGAGCCACCGCCGCCGCCCTCCTCGCGGACCGGGGCCTGCAGGTGACCGTGTTCGAGGCGCGCGACCGCGTCGGCGGGCGCGTCTTCACCCGCAGCGACGACTCCTGGCCGGTGCCGGTGCAGCTCGGCGCCTGGCTGTTCGGCGAGGACGACGCCGAGGTGCTCGACCGGCTGCGCGCCGGCGACGTGGGAACCGTCGACCTCACCGGCTCGCTGTGGCGTACCCCGGACGGCGACATCGAACCCGTCGACCCCGTGCCCGTCACCACCGCCATCGCCGCCGCCCAGGCCGCCCCGGAAGACGTCTCGGTCACTGACGCGCTGACCGCCGCGGGCATCGACCCCGCGGATCCCTCGACCGCCGCCCTGCTCGACATCCTCGCCGCGCGCACGGGTGCCGCAGCCGGCGAGCTCTCCAGCTGGTTCGCGCCGCCGCTGCCCACGGGCGACCCGGCCGCCACCCGCGACAGCCTCGTGCCGTTCGTGGAGCACGCGCTCGACGGAGTGCAGGTCGGCCTGAACTCCCCGGTTGCCCGCCTGGCCTACGACGACACCGGGGTGAGCGTGCGCCTCGGCACCGGGGAGGCCCTCTCGTTCGACCGGGTGGTGGTGACGGTGCCGCTCGGGGTGCTGCAGGACCGCAGCATCGAGTTCGACCCGCCGTTGCCCTTCGCCAACCGCGGCGCGATCTCGGCGCTCGGCATGGGGGCCATCGAGACCGTGTGGCTGCGGTGGGACGAGGCGTTCTGGGAGAACGACGAGGCCGTGTGGCACGCGGTCGGCACCGACGCGGTCATCCCCACCTGGATCAATCTGCGCCCCGTCACGGGCGAGAACGTGCTGGTGGGCATCGTCGGCGGTGCGGCCGCCGCGGAGTTCGCGGAACTCAGCGACGACGACGCGTTCGACGCGGCGCTGGCGTCGCTGACCGTCTACGTCTGAGCCGACGCGCCGACCCGCTCGCGCGCATCGACCGCACCGGCCGGGCTACCGCGGTCGTCGTCCGGGGGATCGTCGGGCCCGGGATCCGCGTCGGTGCGCAACCGCCGCGGCAACGGCATCCGGCTGATCAGCACCAGGGCGGTCGCGACGATGCTGAACGATGCCAGGGCCACCGCGCACGAGATCACGAACTCGGGCGGACCGCTCACCTGCCGCGGGTCGAGGAAGTAGTACGGATACCAGCCGATCAGCGGGCCCCGGATGAGCGTCGCGACACCCCACAGCACCGGATACACGAGGGTGATCGGAACCACACGCCACGGCACGGCTCGATGCCCCGGAGCCAGCGCCCAGGCCGCGACCGTGACCGCCGGCAGGTAGAAGTGCAGCACCTGATCCGACCACGGCACGTCGATGCGGATGCCGCGCACACCCGCCTGCCACACCAGGATCGCGAACACCAGGCCGGCCGTGATCGTCCACGTCAGCACGAGCGCCAGCGCCACCGTGAGCCACCGCGGGTCTCGCGCACGCCGCAGGGCGAGCACCCCCGCGATCGACAGCAGCACCACGAACGCGAGGTTGGACTGGTTCGTCAGGTAGGCGAAGAAGTTCTGGCTCGCGATGGTGTGCGACGCCAGGCCCCAGGCCATGCGGTGGATGAGGGCGACGAGGCAGATGGCGGCTGCGCTCAGACGGAGCAGGCCGAAGACCGTACGGGTCCTCACCGCCGCGTCACCGTCCCCACCATCATCCGCCGAGTCTACGGAGTCCACCCGAGCGCTCGCCGCGTCGCGGGTGGCTGCGCCGTGCGCTCAGATCAGCCGACGCAGGGCCTCTTCGAGCGAGACGCCCTGCGCCTCGGCGCGGTCGCGGAGGCGCGCGTGCTCATCGGGCGACAGCGGGATCCGCAGTTCGATCGGGTCGTCGTCGGGGCGGTCGAGGCCGTCGAGCAGGTCGGACGGCTCCGCCCACAGCGGTTCCGCGTACGACTCGGAGACGGGGGTGGCGGCGGGGCCGGAGGCTGTGGGCGCCCCGGTGATGCGGTCGGAACCCGCGGCCGGAGCGGAGGTCGCCGTCGCGAGGGAGGTGGTCTTCGCGGCCGGGGCTGTCCTCTCGGGAGAGCTGGTGGTCGCGGCGTGCGCGGCGACGGGGGCGGAGGCGGCGACCGCGGCACCGGCGTCGGTCGCGAGGGTGAAGCCCGGGCCCCGGCGCGGTTCCTGCCCCTGCTGGTATGCCTTCGCCGCGGCGTTCGCGCGCTCGTCCGCTGCCTCGTTCAAGGGGTGCCCCGCGTGGCCCTTGACCCACGAGAACTCCACGTCCCGTCCGCGGATCGCCTCGTCGATGCCCTCCAGCAGGTCGCGGTTGAGCACGGGGCCCCCGTCGGACTTGCGCCATCCGCGGCGCTTCCACCCCGGCATCCACTTCGTCACGGAGTCGATCACGTAGCGGCTGTCGCACTCGATCAGCAGCTTCTCGTCGGTGCCGGCGGTCGCGCGGAGGAGCTCGAGCACGGCCCGCAGCTCGCCCTGGTTGTTGGTGCCGTGCGGGGAACCACCGGCCGCCCAGTTGGCGTCGTCGATGTACCAGGCCCAGCCGTTCGGGCCGGGGTTGCCCAGGGCGGAGCCGTCTGCGGCGGCGGTGATGGTCATCCTTCCACCGTATCGGTGGGGGCCGACGCGGCCGCGCGAGAGGGCAGCGCGGTCAGTCCTCGGGGTCGCTGTTCTCGACCGTCGCAGCATCGGGCGCGGGCGGTGCGACCGGGAACACGATCGAGCTCACGGACGCCGGGGCGCCGAGGCCGAGCGTGAGGGGGTCCACCGCGGGGGCCGTGTCGAGGAGGTCGGCGTCGGAGCGTTCGAGCGGCTCGGACGGCAGAGCCCACTGCTGCTCTTCTTCTTCGGGTCGCTGCTGGAAGAGTCCCATGGAGTCCATCATGACCCCGGCCGCACGGCCCGCGGTCGCATTCACACGGGATTGATCGCTTGCCCGCGGGCCGGGCTCAGGCGGGGTCGCGGGTCGAGGCGGCGCGCACGGCCTCGACGAGCGTCCGCCAGGGGCCCTCGAGCGCGGAGTCGGGCAGCTCGCGCTCCCGGCGCTCGGAGGGCGTGCGCGCGCGGATGCTCCACATGAAGCGGTCGGCCCCGGGTGACGCGTCGGCGTCCTGGTCCCACGGGCAGAGGTCGATGAGCGTGATCCACTCGTCCGCGTCGGACGGCTCCGCCTCCACACGCCACTGGCGACGGATGCCCGCGATGCCGCCCGATCGCACGACGGCGATCACGACGGGGGCGTCACTCGGAGGTGCCGGGTCCTCGCTCATGCTCATAGACTCCCACGGCGCTCCACGCCCGTCGAGCCGCGGCCGCCGTCTCCTCGTCGACCGCGACGGCCGCGGCCACCGTGGCGTCGGCGAACTCCGTGAACGTGGCCGTGCTCGACAGCCCGCCCGTGAGCGCCCGGTACCAGACGGTTCCCGCGCGCTCCCAGGCGTTGCCGCCGAGGTCGCGCGCGAACAGGGCGAACGCCCGGTTGGGGATGCCCGAGTTGATGTGCACGCCGCCGTTGTCCTCGGTCGTGCGGACGAAGCCGCTCATGTGGTCGGGCTGCGGGTCTTTGCCGAGCTCATCGTCGTCGTAGGCCGTGCCGGGGGCGATCATCGACCGCAGCGCCGCGCCCTGCACGGCCTCGGTGAAGATCTCGGCGCCGATGAGCCAGCTCGCCTGCGCCGCGGTCTGGCCCTGCGCGTACTGCTCGGTGAGCGCGCCGAAGACGTCGGCGATCGATTCGTTCAGGGCGCCGGGCTGGCCCTGGTACTCCAGGTTCGCGGTGTGCTGCACGACCCCGTGTGCGAGCTCGTGCCCGATCACGGTGAGCGAGCCGGTGAAGCCGCGGAACACCTCGCCGTCGCCGTCGCCGAACACCATGCGCTCGCCGTCCCAGAACGCGTTGTCGTAGTCGACGCCGTAGTGCACGGTCGCGTCGAGCGGCGCCCCCGCGTCGTCGAGCGAGTTGCGCTGGAAGGCGGCCAGCAGCATCTCGAACGTGGCGCCGAGGCCGTCGAAGGCCTCGTTCACGGCGGGGTCGTCGACCGGCGCGTCGTCTTCGCCGCGCACCACGGCGCCCGGCAGCTGCTGCGTGTTGCCGGCGTCGCTGATCGTGCGGTTCGGCGCGTCGGACAGCTGGGCGACGAGGTCGCCGTTCTCGTCGATCGAGAGGTCGATGCGTGCGCGGAACGGTGGACGACCGGCCGTGAGGGTCTGCCGGGCGGCGGCTGCCGCCCTGGGGAAGCGGCCGGACTCGGCGAGGCGCGCGAGCAGATAGGAGGGGATGACGCCGTGCCGCGGGAGGGGTTCTGCGCTGCTCATGGTGCGACACTACGCCCCGCCTCGGACGTTCGTCCGCTCGCTCGTCGCACCGGACGGGCCGCAGGCCCGTTCCCTCACCTGCTGACTTGAGATTGAGAATCGTTCTCAATAGGGTGACAGAGTCATGAACCTCGCACTCCTCCGGCGGGCAGCCCTCGCCCCCTCCGCCCTCCTCGTCCTCCTCGCCGCCGCCGGGTGCGCCTCCCCGGTCGCGCCCGCTGCGACGGCGGATCCTGATGCGCACGGCATCGACTCGGGCGGCGCCGCGGAGGTCGCTGCGCCCGCCCTCGCCCTCGCCGTCGCGGACGAGCGGGGCGCCCTCACCCTCCTCGATCTCGACACCGAGGAGCGCGTCGTCCTCACTGACGCCGGGGCCGGGAGGGCCGCGGTGTCGGGCGATGGGCGCCTCGTGTTCCTCGCCCGCACCGACGGCGACGACGCGACCGTGGACGTGGTCGATACCGGGCGCTGGACCGTGCCGCACGGCGACCACACGCACTCGTTCCAGGGCGAGCCGCGGCAGCTCGGTTCGCTGGACGGCCACGGAGAGGTGCGGGTGAGCGGGGCCGGTCAGAGCACGGCGATCGGCTTCGGCGGCGCGGAGGTCGTCGTGCTCCCGCACGACGACCTCGCCGGCGGACTCGGCACCGCCCGGCTCGACCTGGCGCACGCGGGCCCGGTCCTCCCGTTCGCCGACCGGCTCCTTGTGCCCACCGCCTCCGGCACCATCCGGATCGTCGACGGCGAGGGCGCCCCTGCCGCCGCGGCCGAGATGCCGTGCGGCGCGGTCTCCGACGCCGACCTCACCCGCGTTGGCGCGGTCTTCGCGTGCGCGGAAGGGGCCGTGCTCTTCACCCGGCAGGTGGGCGGTGAGATCGTCGGCGAGGCGATCCCGTATCCGGCCGGTGCCCCCGCGGCGACGCGGCTCGACGGTCGCGCCGACCGGGCGGACCTCGCCGGCGTCGCCGGTGACGACGGTGCGTGGCTGCTCGACGTCCGTCAGCGCACCTGGACGCTGCTCCCCTCCGACGTCCCGCTCATCCGCGCTGTCGCCATCGGTGACGACGCCGGTCGCACGGTCGCGGTCGACGCGGAGGGACGGCTCCGCGTGCTGGCGCCGGACGGATCCGTGCTGGCCCGCACCGAGCCCCTGCTCGCGGCGACCATCGCAGACCCGGCGTTGCGAGACCGCGTGGAGTTGCGGGTGTCCGCACGACGCGTCTACGTCGCCGATCCCGCCGCGGGAACGGTCTACGAGATCGACCACGGTGACGCGCGCATCACCCGTACCTTCAGCGACCTCGAGGCCGTGTTCCTCCAGCTCGTCGGCTGACCCAGAGTCCTCGGCGCCCCGCGCTGCCGCGCATCCGCGCACCCTGAGAAGAAAGAGAGACGAACCCATGTCCCGACCCCGCAGCCGCCTCGCGCTGGGCGCCCTCGGCGCGATCGCCGCCGTGGCCCTCGCCGGATGCGCCGGAGCCTCCCCCGCGTCCGAGAACACCACCGGTGCCGCGCCGGAGCAGCACGACCATCACGAGGCGGACACCCGCGTCGCCCTCACCTACGACGGTGGTGTGGTCGTGCTCGACGGCGACACCCTCGAGACCGTCGGCGAGGCCGAGCTCGACGGATTCCTGCGCGTGAACGGCGCGGGCGACCACGACGGCCATGTGTTCGTCACGGCCGAGGACGGCTTCCACGTGCTCGACACCGGTCTCGCCTCCGGGGCCGTCGAGTTCACCGGGGAGGTGTTCGAGGCGGTGGCTGCCGGACACGCGACCCCGCACGCCGGCCGCACCGCGCTGTTCGACGACGGCACCGGAGAGGTGCGCGTGTTCGACACCGACGCGGTCGGCACGGGCACCCTGCCGGAGTTCGACACCATCGCGTCGGAGGCGGCGCACCACGGGGTGGCCATCGAGCTGTCCGACGGCACCGTCCTGTCCACGATCGGCACGGCCGAGGCCCGGAGCGGCGTGCGGCACCTGGCGGCGGACGGCACCGAGCTCGCGCGCGACGAGCGGTGCCCGAGCGTGCACGGGGAGGGCGCGCTGAAGGGGGAGGTCGTGATGTTCGGCTGCGAGGACGGTGTGCTGCTCTTCGCGGACGGCGCCTTCACCAAGCTCGACGCCCCGGACGAGTTCGGGCGCACCGGCAACGCCTACGTGACCGACACCAGCGCCGTCGCGGTCGGCGATTACAAGACGGATCCCGACCAGGAGGGCTACTTCCTGTCGCAGCTGGTGCTGGTCGACACCGCGGCCGCGAGCCTCTCGGTGGTCGATGCCCCGGCCGAGTACACGTGGCGCGGTGTGGGTCGCAGCGCCCACGACGACATCGTGGTGCTGGGCGCCGACGGCAGCCTCACCGTGCTCGACGAGTCCGGTGCGGTGCAGGACTCCTGGTCGGTCATCGACGCGTGGGAGAGCCCGGCCGAGTGGCAGGACCCGCACCCGGGCCTGCGGGTGGTGGGCGACATCGCCTATGTGACCGAGCCGGCGAAGAAGCGCATCGTCGCGGTCGACCTGCACACGGGCGAGGTGGCGGCCGAGGCCACGCTCGACGTGATCCCGAACGAGTTCGTGGTGGTGGGTGCCGCCGGGCACTGAGCGCCACGGGACAGGAGGGGCGGATCCGGGTGGGGTCCGCCCCTTCGTCGTGCGGCGATGGCTCACCCTTGACAGGATTGCGTTCTGTATACAGAATACTGGAGAGCCCCGCGGGGTGATCCGACCCGAACTTCAACGATGAAAGAGGTAGCGAGATGGCACGTGCTGCGACACGGTATCTGGCCCTGGGCGCCGCCGGAGCGCTCGCACTCGGACTCGCCGCGTGCAGCGGTGGCGGCGGGGGCGGCAGCGTCGACGCCGACGGCAAGGCCACCGTCGTGTGGTCCACCTGGGGCACTCCGGAGGAGCTCACCCGCTACGAGGAGTTCAACAAGGACTTCATGGAGCGCCACCCCGACATCACCGTCAAGCTGCAGCCCGTGGCCGGCTACGGCGACTACCACTCCAAGCTGCTCGCCCAGCTGACCAGCAACACCGCGCCCGACGTGTTCTACGTGGGCGACGACATGATCGGGCAGTTCGTCGACTCGAACCGGCTCATGCCGCTGCGCGAGCTGATGGACTCGAAGGACAGCAAGACCGCCTACGACGACTTCTTCCCCGGCCTGTTCGGTGCGGCCGAGAAGGACGACGAGGTCTACGCGGCGCCCAACGACTCCAACCCCGACGTGTTCTGGTACGACAAGCAGGCGCTCGCCGCGGCCGGCATCACCGAAGACCCCGCGACCCTGGCCGAGAACGGCGAGTGGACCACCGACAAGTTCCTCGAGATGAACGCGGCCCTGCACGACGCGGGCCTCACCGGCACCATGTACTGGAACTACTGGGCCACCCACTGGAGCTGGCTGTCGTCGCAGGGCCTGGACGCCCCGTACGACGACAAGGGGACGTTCGTCGCCAACGAGGACGCCGACACGGTCGAGGCCATGCAGCAGTTCGGCGACCTCTTCCAGGACGGCACCTTCGTGGTCGCCGACACCCTCCCCGACGGCGCCGGTGCCGACAGCGTGTTCGTGACGCACAAGGCCGGGTTCTTCGTGCAGGGCCGCTACACGATCGGCACCGTGAGCGCGGCGGGCGAGCAGGACAGCTACGACATCGTGCGCTGGCCCACCCCCGATGGAGCGGAAGCCCCGACCGGCGTCGCCACGTCGTTCCTCGCGATCAACGGCAAGACCAAGGTGAAGGACGCCGCGTTCACGTTCTGGACCGAGTTCCTCTCCGCAGAGGGACAGACCTTCCGCCTCGAGGGCGGCGGCAACGCGGTCCCGTCCATCAAGGGCGCCGACGAGGTCGTGCTGGAGGGCGACTACCCCGCGCACGCGCAGACCTTCCTCGACATGCGCGACATCGGCTTCGAGGACTACCCCGCCGAGGCGCGCATCCCCGGGCTGCCCGTCGCCATCGCGGAGGAGTTCCAGAAGCTCTACGAGGGCAAGGTCGACGCGCAGACCACGCTCGACACCATCGCCGACGTGGTCGCGGAACGGTCGGAGAAGTAGACCGGTGACCACTCTCACCGAGAACGGACGGATGCCGCAGGCCGAGCCTGCGGCATCCGCCCCGCCCCTGCGCCCCGAGGCCGCGTGGCGCCGCCGCGACCGCCGCTGGGGCTACGTGTTCGTCGCCCCGCAGCTGCTCGGCATGGCCCTGTTCGTCATCCTGCCGTTCGGGGCCAGCCTGGTGCTGGCCTTCGCGGAGTGGGACGGGCTGAGCGACCTGGAGTGGGTGGGCTTCGCGAACTTCGCCGAGCAGCTCACCGACCCGCTCCTCGGCCGCGCCATCCTCAACACCCTGCTGATCGCGGTCATCACCGTGCCGATCGGCCTCACGCTCGCCGTGATCGTCGCGGTCGCGCTGGAGCGGCTCAAGACCCGCACGCTCTACCTCATCCTGTTCTTCGCGCCCGTCGTGACGTCGACGGTCGCGGTCGCCATGATCTGGCAGCAGATGTTCCGCGCGGACGGCCTGCTGTCCACCACCATCGCCAACGTGTTCGGCATCACCCCGCCCGACTGGCTGCAGGACCCCAAGCTCGCGCTGCTCGCGGTCTGCATCGTCACGATCTGGTCGTCGATGGGCTTGAACGTGGTGATCTTCCTCGCCGGGCTCCAGAACATCTCGCCCTCGGTCATCGAGGCCGCCCGCATCGACGGCGCCGGCGCCTGGCGACTGTTCACCGGCATCCGCCTGCCGCTGCTCTCCCCGATCGTGTTCTTCTCGTCGGTGATCGCGTTCATCTCGTCGCTGCAGACGTTCGACACGGTCTACGTGCTCGTCTCCGGCGGCGGCCCGGACAACGCCACCCGCACGATCGTCTACCACATCTTCGATCTGGGCTTCGGGCGGTTCGAGTTCGGTCCGTCGAGCGCCGCGAGCGTGATCCTGCTCGTGCTGACCCTCGTCATCACCGCGATCCAGTTCGGCGCGCAGAAGAAGTTCGTCCACTACGAGGATGACCCGGCATGACCCTCCAGACGCCCTCGCTCATCGAGCCGGCCGCCCCCGCGACCGACTCGACCGTCGCCCTCACGGCCCCCGGCTATCGTCGCCGCGGTCGCGGAGGGCCCGGCGCCGACCGCGCCCGCCGTCGCCTCGGAGCCACCGCGCTCCACGTGGTGCTCACGATCGCCGGCATCTCGATGGTGTTCCCGTTCGTGTGGATGCTGCTGACGTCGTTCAAGACGCTGCCGCAGCTGCTGAAGAACCCGCTCGAGTTCCTCCCCAACCCGTGGACGGTGGAGAACTACGCCGACGCCTGGAACGCGGTGCCGTTCGGGCAGGCATATCTGAACAGCGCCTACATCGCGGTGCTGGTCGTGGTGGGCACGCTGCTGACCGCATCGATGGCGGGCTACGCGTTCGCGCGCATCCGCTTCCGCGGCAGCAAGGTGCTGTTCATCGTGTTCCTGGCGACACAGATGATCCCCGCGCAGGTCACGCTCATCCCCTTCTACCTGCTGATGTCGCAGATCGGGTGGGTGGACTCGCACCTGGCGCTGATCGTGCCCGGCATGATCGCGAACCCATTCGCGGTGTTCCTGATGCGGCAGTTCGTGCTCGCCCTGCCGCGCGAGCTGGAGGAGGCGGCGCTGGTCGACGGCGCGGGCCGGTGGCGCATCTTCTGGAGCATCGTGCTGCCCAACCTCAAGCCGGGACTCGCCGCGCTCAGCATCATCACGGCGCTCGGCGTGTGGAACGCGTTCCTGTTCCCGCTCGTGCTGCTCAACACCCCCGACCTGTTCACGGTGCCGCTGCTGCTCACCTCGTTCCAGGGGCAGTTCGGCTCGATCAACTACGGGCTGGTCATGGCGGCCTCGGCCATCGCGACCGTGCCGATGCTGATCGTGTTCGTGATCGGGCAGCGGAAGATCCTCAACAGCATGGCCGCGTCGGGCCTGGGCGGGCGATGATGGCCGACGACCTCGACCTCGCCGGGCTCGCCGGCCGGCACCTCGACCTGATCACCGCGCCGTTCACGCTGCCCCGGTCGCGGGTGCTCGTGTTCGGCGAGGGCGACGGCGTGCGCGTGCACACCTCGGAGTACGAGCGGCGGCTGTCGGAGTGCCGCGTGCTCGACCTCGTGGAGGTGCTCGACGCGGACGGCGCCGTGCTGCCGGTGGCCGACGTGCGACCCGAGAGGATCGCGTTCGGGGCCCCTCGTCTCGCTGCGCCCGCTCAGGAACCGGGGGCGGGTGCGGAGACGCAGCGTGCCACGCTCACCTTCGCGGCCCCGGCGACGCTGAGCGTCGGCGGCGATGCCGGCCTGCGCGTGCGGCTCACGCACCCGGACGGCCGGATCGAGGAGCACGCGCTCGGAGAGGGACTGCGCCTCCGCGTCGCTCCCGACCGCTCGGTCACGGTCGAGTCCGGCGATCACCGGGCCGCCCTCGCCGCCACGGCCCACGTCTGGGACGACTGGTTCGCCCGGTGCCCGCGCGTGCGCGACGACCTGCAGGAGATGACCGCCTTCTGCTGGTGGGTGCTCGGCGCGAACATCGTCGAGCTGCCCTCCCTCGGCGACGCCAGAGCGATCGTGCCGTCGAAGATCGGCTACGTGGGACTGTGGCAGTGGGACGCGTACTTCATCGCCGTCGGCCTCCGCCACGGCGACCCCGCGCTCGCGCGCGAGCAGCTCGACATCGCGTTCCGGTTCCCGCAGCCCGACGGACAGCTCCCCGACGTCGTGCACGAGGAGGGCGTGCTCGCCACGAGCGACGACCTGCCAGAGAGCGACCGCGCGAACCTGCGCCGCGCGGGCTCGCAGATCGCCGACCCCACGGCGCCCGTGCCGCTGACCAAGCCGCCGCTCGCCGCATGGGCCCTGCGCGCGGTGCTGGAGGTGGAGGACGCGCCGGAGTGGGCACGGCGCCAGCTCGCCACGGTCGTCCGCTCGCAGGACTGGTGGTTCGCGGGCAGCGATCTCGACCACGACGGCATGCCCGAGTACGGACACCCCTACTCCTCAGGTCTCGACGACAGCCCGATCTTCGACGGCCCGCTTCCCACGGCCGCCCCCGACCTGGGCGCCTACCTCGTGCGGCAGGACCGCGAGCTCGCCGACCTGCTCTCCCGATACGAGCCCGGCGCCGACGTGAGCCGGTTCCGCGAGCGCGCCGAGGCGACGCAGGAGCTGCTGCTGCGCATGTGGGACCCCGAGCGCGAGCGCTTCCTCGCGTTCGGCGGCGGCGAGACGCTCACGAGCGACACCGTCGTGGGCCTGATGCCGCTGCTCACCGGAACCCTGCCGGAGCAGATCGCCGGTGCGCTGCGTGCCGCGGTGGACGACCCGGAGCGGTTCGCGCTGCCGTGGGGCCTGCCGACGGTCGCCGCGTCCGACCCCGACTTCTCGGAGGAGCGGATGTGGCGCGGCCCGGTGTGGGTCAACACGGCCGCTCTCGTGGCGGAAGGCCTGGAGGCGTCCGGCTTCGCCGAGCGCGCACGGCAGCTGCGGGAGCAGACCGTGGCGCTCGTGATCCACGGCGGCGGCCCGCACGAGTACTTCCACCCGCGCACGGGTCAGAAGGCACGCACGGCCACGACCGCGTTCGGTTGGTCGGCGGCGCTGTTCATCGACCTCGCCGTGACGCTGTCGCGGTGAGCCGTGGCCGGGTCAGGCGGTGAAGTAGCTGCTGGTGGCGTTGTCGAGGATGCGCTGCATGCCGTTCGTCCAGTTCAGCTTGAGGGCCTGGACGGCGGCGGGCACGTCTCCCGCCGCGAGGTGCCGGGCGATCTCGGCGTGCTCGGCGGCGACGCGCTCGACCTTCACGTCCTCCGGCACGAGCAGCGACTCGTAGCGGTGGAACGAGCTGCGCACGCTGTCGATCACCGCGAGGAGCCGGGTGTTGGGGCAGGCCGAAAGCATCAGGCTGTGCCACTCGTCGTCCTTCGTGATGACGAGCTGGTGCTCCACGAGCTCGTCGGCGAAGGCGTCGGCCATCTCCTTGAGCCGGGCGCCGATCGTCCGCAGCTCGTCGGGCGGGCTCAGCTCGAGCGCGAGGCTCTCGAGGGCGGCCATGACGGGTGCGAGGTCGCGGAACTCCGACGCGCTGAGCGGCACGAACCGGAAGCCCTTGCCGTTCTCGCTCTCGATCTGCCCCTCGGACTCGAGGGCGATGAGGGCTTCGCGCAGCGGTGTGCGGCTGACTCCGAGCTCGGTCGCGAGCTGCACCTCGTTGATGCCCTCGCCCGGCTGCACGAGTCCGGCGCGCATGCGGGTCAGCAGCTCCTCGCGCACCTGCGAGCGCAGGTTCTTGCGTTCGATCGCCATGACCTTCCCCTTCTGCCGCCTGCCCGTCAGCCTATGGGTTGACGCCCGGCCGGACGGCAACCTAGTGTGTTGTATACAGAATACAGCGGGACGTCGGAATGCGCCAGAGCGCCGACACGGCGGCCCGTGACTCAGAGAGGAGCCTCCGTGTCCGGACCCCGCGCCGACCAGCCGCTCCGCCGCGTGCGCCTGGATGCGCTCGCGTTCGGCGGCGACTACAACCCCGACCAGTGGTCGGAGGAGACCTGGCACGAGGACATCCGCCTGATGCGCGAAGCGGGCGTGAACATGGTGAGCCTCCCGATCTTCAGCTGGCCGCAGCTCGAGCCCGAGCCCGGCGTGTACGACTGGGCGTGGCTCGACCGCATCATCGACCTGCTGTGGGACGCGGGCATCGCGATCGACCTCGCCACCGCGACCGCCACCCCGCCCTCGTGGCTGCTGCGTGCCCACCCGGAGATGGCGCCGTGGGACGCCGACGGACACCGCCTCGAGTTCGGGTCCCGCCAGACCTACTGCCCCTCGTCGCCCATCTGGCGCGAGAACGTCGCCCGCATGGCCCGTGCCATGGCCGAACGCTACGGCGAGCACCCCGGCCTGGCGATGTGGCACATCTCCAACGAATACGGCGACCACACCTCGCGGTGCTGGTGCCCCGAGTCGGCCCGCCACTTCCGGCGCTGGCTGCAGGAGCGCTACGGAGACCTCGACGGCCTCAACGAGGCGTGGGGCGTGAACGTGTGGGGCCAGCGCTACACGTCGTGGGAGCACATCGAGACCCCCAAGCGCGCGCCGGGACCGGTGAACCCCACCAAGCTGCTCGACTTCGAACGGTTCTCCTCCGACGCGCTGCTGGAGCTGTTCCAGATCGAGATCGACGTGCTGCGCGAGGTCACCCCCGACATCGCCGTGACCACGAACTTCATGAGCATGTTCCGCGACCTCGACTACTGGGACTTCGCCGCGGTGGAAGACGTCGTGACCGACGACGCCTACCCCGACCCCGCCGACCCCACCTCACACGTGGGTGCGGCCCTCAACTACGGCCTCATGCGGGCGCTCAAGGACGGGCAGCCGTGGCTGCTGCTGGAGTCGTCGGCGAGCGCCACCAGCTGGCGCGACGTGAACGTGCCCAAGGCCCCCGGCAAGATCCGCGTGGAGAGCCTGCAGGCCGTGGCCCACGGCTCCGACGCCGTGATGTTCTTCCAGTGGCGGCAGGCCAAGTACGGCCAGGAGAAGTTCCACTCCTCGATGCTCGGCCACCGCGGCGAGAGGTCGCGCAGCTTCCGCGAGACCAAGGCCCTCGGCCTCGAACTGCAGAAGCTGGAGGCCGTGCGCGGCACCCGGGTGCGCTCCCGCGTCGGCCTCGTCGTCGACTGGGACTCCTGGTGGGGATCGAGCGCCGCGGAGTCGCTCCCCTCGCAGCGGCTGCAGTGGGCGCAGCAGGCCCGCGCCTGGCACCGGGCCCTGTACGCCCTCGGCCAGCCCGTCGACGCGGTGCGTGCCGCCGGTCCGTTCGACCGCTACGACGTGGTCGTGGTGCCGAACCTGTACATCGCGGAGCAGGAGCACGCCGACGCACTCGCGGCCTTCGTGGAGCGCGGCGGCCACCTCGTCGTCGGGCCCTTCTCCGGGGTGGTCGACGCGACGGAGAAGGTGCACGACGGCGGCGCGCCCGGCCCGCTGCGGACGCTGCTCGGCATCGAGGTGGACGAGCAGTGGCCGCTCGCGGACGGTGAGACGGAGCAGATCGCCTACGCGGGCGAGACCCTGACCGTCCCGAGCTGGAGCGAGTGGATCGAGGCCGACGACGACGTGCAGGTCCGGGGCACGTACGCGAGCGGAGAGCTCGCGGGGCTCCCCGCCGTGACCTGCCGCCCGGTCGGCCGCGGCTCCGCCTGGTACGTCAGCGCCATGATCGACCACGACGGCATGCTGCCGCTGTTCCGTGACGTGCTGCGCACCGCGGGTCTTCCGGCGCGCGACCACGTCGACCTCGACGTGGAGGTCGTCACCCGCGCGGACGACACCACCGACTACACCTTCTACCTCAATCACGGACGCGCGCCCGTCGCCGTCGAGCTGCCCGGCCCCGGGTTCGACCTGCTCACCGGCGCCCGGCACAGCGACCGGCTCGACCTCGACCGCTACGGCGTCGCCGTGCTCGCCTCGCCCCGCGCCGACACCATCCCGACCGCCACCCCCATCCCCGTGAAGGAGGACGCATGACCGCCCCGTTCGTGCATCCGTACATCCCCAACACCGCACCCGAGTCGCGCGCCGCGATGCTCGCGGCCGTCGGCGCCGAGACCGTCGACGAGTTCTACGCCGACGTGCCGGAGGCGCTGCGGCTCGGCCGCCCGCTCGACCTGCCGGCGCCGTTCGTCGCCGAGCAGGACCTCGCGCGGCACGTGCGGGGGCTCCTGGCGAAGAACCGCTCCACGCAGGAGCGCCTGAGCTTCCTCGGCGCGGGCACCTACAACCACTACGTGCCCGCGGTCGTGGACGAGGTGATCGGCCGCAGCGAGTTCCTGACCGCCTACGCCGGAGAGCCGTACGAGGACCACGGCCGCTTCCAGGCGCTGTTCCAGTACCAGTCGCTCATGGCGGAGCTGCTGGAGATGGACGTCGTGAACGTACCGACCTACGACGGCTACCAGGCCACCGCGACCGGGCTCGCCATGGCCGGACGCCTCACGGGACGCCCGCGCGTGCTGGTCGCCAGCGACGTGCTGCCCGCGAAGACCTCGAAGGTGCACGACTACATCCGGGCGCACCTGACCCTCGACCACCTCCCCACCGTGAACGGCACCGCCGACGTGGCCGCGGTCCGCGCGGCCCTCGGCGACGACGTGGCCGCGGTCTGGGTAGAGACGCCCAGCGCCACGGGCGCGGTCGAGGCCGCGCTCCGCGAGATCGCCGACGCCGCGCACGCTGCGGGCGCCGTACTCGTGGTGGGCACCGACCCCATCGGCTACGGCGTGCTCGCGCCGCCCGCGCTCGCCGGAGCCGACATCGTCACGGGCGACATCCAGTCGCTCGGCCTGCACCAGTGGTTCGGCGGAGCCCACGGCGGCTTCATCGCGGTGCACGACGACCCCCGGTTCGTGATGGAGATGCCGTCGCGCCTGTTCGGTCTCGCCACCACCGACGTGCCCGGCGAGTACGGGTTCGGCGACGTCGCCTACGACCGCACCTCGTTCGCGCACCGCGAGGAGGGGAAGGAGTGGGTCGGCACGGCCGCCGCGCTCTGGGGCATCGCCGCCGGGGTGTACCTGTCGCTGATGGGACCCGCCGGGATGGCCGAGCTGGGGGAGGTGCTGCTCGCCAGCACCCGCTACGCGCAGCAGTCCCTGTCCGCGCTGCCCGGGGTCACGCTCGACGACGACGCCGTGCACCTGCGTGAGTTCACCGTCACGCTGCCCGTGCCGGCCGCCGAGGTCGTGTCCGCCCTCCGCGCACAGGGCATCGAGCCCGGCGTGGTCGTGGACGAGCACCGCCTTCTCGTCTGCGTGACCGAGCTCACGTCCCAGTCCGACATCGACCGTCTCGCGTCCGCGCTCGCCGCGGTCGTCGCCCCCGAGCTCGCAGAGGAGCAGAACCGATGAGCCTCCCCGTCGCCCCCAAGCCGGCACTCCGCCGCTTCCAGCAGGCCCGATGGGACGAGCCGATCGTCTTCGAGCTCTCCACCCCGGGCGAGCGCGGCGTGCTCGTCTCGGCCGTGGAGCCCGAGGTGCGCAGCGCCGTGGGCGACGTGGTCGCCGACCTGCCGCCCGCCCTGCGCCGCCCCGCCGCTCCCGCGCTGCCCGAGATGGGGCAGATGCGCGTGCTCAAGCACTACCTGCGCCTGTCGCAGGAGAACCTCGGCGCCGACTTCAACGTCGACATCGGTCAGGGCACCTGCACCATGAAGTACGCGCCCAAGATCAACGACCAGCTCGCCGGCACCCCGCAGCTGACCGCGATGCACCCGCACCAGGACCCGGCCGACGCGCAGGGCGTGCTGGAGATCGTGTGGCGGCTGGAGCGGATGCTCGCCGAGATCTCCGGCATGGACGAGGTCTCGCTGCACACGCAGGGCGGCTCCGCGGCGATCTGGTCGAACATCGCGATGATCCGCGCCTACCACGAGGCGAACGGCGAGGCGGAGCAGCGCCGGGAGGTCATCACCACGATCTTCAGCCACCCCTCGAACGCGGCAGCCGCGAAGGCCGCCGGCTACGAGGTCATCACGGTGTATCCCGACGCCGACGGCTACCCGTCGCTCGACGCGCTCAAGGCGGCGCTGTCCCCGCGCACGGCGGCCATCATGGTCACGAACCCCGAGGACACGGGCATCTACAACCCCGCGATCCGCGAGTGGGTCGACGCCGCGCACGCCGTGGGCGCCCTCGCCTCGTACGACCAGGCGAACGCGAACGGCATCCTCGGCATCACCCGGGCCCGCGACGCCGGGTTCGACGTGTGCCACTTCAACCTGCACAAGACGTTCGGCACCCCGCACGGCTGCGGCGGCCCCGGCTCGGGCGCCAACGCCGTGAGCGCGGCCCTCGCCCCGTTCCTCCCGGGCCCCCGCGTGGTGCGCGAGGATGACGGGACGTTCGCGGTCGCCGAGGCGGGCGAGCGGTCCATCGGCGCGGTCGGGCCGTTCTTCGGCGTGATCCCCGCGCTCGTGAAGGCCTACTCGTGGATCATGGCGCTCGGCGCGGACGGGCTGCTCGCCGCCGCCGAGACCGCGGTGCTCAACAACAACTACCTGATGGCGAAGGTGCTCGCGATCCCCGGGGCCTCGGCGCCGTACGCGACCGGCCGTCGCCGCATCGAGCAGGTGCGGTACTCGTGGGAGGAGTTGTACCAGGAGACCGGTGTGTCGTCGGAGGAGATCGGCGTGCGCATGACCGACTTCGGCATGCACTACTGGACGAGCCACCACCCCTACGTGGTGCCGCAGCCGTTCACGCTCGAGCCCACCGAGTCGTACTCCATGAGCGAGCTCGACGAGTACGCTGCGACGCTGGCCGAGGTCGCGCGCGAGGCCAGGGAGAACCCCGAGGTCGTGCGCACCGCCCCGCACAACCAGACCGTGCACCACACGCACCACGACGACCTCGACGACCCGGAGCGCTGGGCCGTCACGTGGCGCGCGTACCGCCGCAAGTACTTCGCCGCGGAGGCCGCCGCGTCGTGATCGGTCTCGTCGTCAACCCCGTCGCCGGCGTCGGCGGACCCGCGGGTCTCGCGGGCTCCGACGGGCCGGAGGTGCAGCGCCTCGCCGTCGAGCGCGGAGCGCGCTCGCGTGTGCAGGAGCGCGCGGCCTCGGCGTTGACGACCCTGGCCGCGCGGCACCCGGGGCTCGAGGTGGCCACGGCCGCAGGAGTCCTGGGTGCCGACGCGGTGCGCGCCGCCGGGCTCCGGCCCCGCGTGCTCTCCACCCCCGCGGAGGCCGTCCGGACCGAGGCCGCCGACACGTCCCGGGCGGTCGCGGCCCTCGCGGCGGACGGGGTCGAGCTGATCCTCGTCGTCGGGGGTGACGGCACACTGCGCGATGCGGTCGCGGGGCTCGACCTCGCTGCGGCGCTCACAACTCCGGAGAAAACTGACGGTCGCGCGACCGTGGCTCCCGCTCCCGGCCGGACCTCGACCGAACTCCGCGGTCGCGCGGGCACCCCGGCCGTGCTCGGGGTGCCCGCGGGCGTGAAGATGTACTCGCCCGTGTTCGCGGTGAGCCCGCGCGCGGCCGGAGCCCTCGCGGCCGACTGGATCGACCACGGCGGGCTCCCGACGGCGGAGCGCGAGGTGCTCGACATCGACGAGGCCGCGATGCGCCGGGCCAGGGTCGAGCCGACGCTGTACGGACTCGTGCGGGTGCCCGTGCACGCCGGTCGCACGCAGGCGCGAAAGGCCCCGACCCCCGCGACCGAGGCCGCCGCCGTCGAGGCCGCAGCCCGCGGCGCGGTCGCCCGGATGCAGCCCGGCGTGCGCTACCTGCTCGGCCCCGGCGGCACCACGGCCGAGATCGCGCGGCAGCTCGGCCTCGATGGCACGCCCCTCGGGGTCGACGTCGTGCTCGACGGGCGGCTCCTCGTCCGCGGCGCGAGCGAACGGCAGCTGCGGGACGAACTCGCGCTCGGCGCCGCGCAGGCCGTGGTGACCGTGATCGGCGGACAGGGGTTCCTGCTCGGCCGAGGCAACCAGCAGCTCTCCGCGGCCGTGCTCCGTGCGCTCGGCGACGACCCCCTGCTGGTCGTCGCGCCCGAGCAGAAGCTCGTCGACCTGCACGGCCGGCCCCTGCTCGTCGACACGGGCGATCCCGTGCTCGACGCCCGGCTCGCCGGGCACATCCGCGTCGTCACCGGCGTCGGCACGAGCAGTCTCTACCCTGTGACCGCACCCGAACTCTCCCCCGTCTGACCCCCGAAAGGACCCCCATGCGACTCCAGAACAAGAAGGCCATCGTCACCGGCGGCGCGGGCGGCATCGGCCGTGCCACCTGCCTCGCGCTCGCGGCGGAGGGTGCCGCCGTCGCCGTGGTCGACCTGAACGCCGAGGCGGCCGAGGCCGTGGCCGCCGAGATCCGCGAGGCCGGTGGCACGGCGGTCGCGGTCGCCGCCGACGTGTCCCGCGAGCCCGACATCGAGCGGGTCGTCGCGACCGCCGTGCAGGAGTTCGACGGGGTCGACGTGGTGTTCAACAATGCCGGCATCATCCGCCGCCAGACCGCGGTCGAGATCGAGGTCGACGAGTGGGACCTCGTGTTCGGCGTGAACGTGCGCGCCATCTTCCTCATGTGCAAGCACGTCGTGCCGATCATGGAGGCCGCGGGCGGCGGCTCGATCGTCAACACCGGTTCGGGCTGGGGTCTGAAGGGCGGCGGCCGCGCCCTGTCGTACTGCGCGTCCAAGGGCGCCGTGGTGAACATGACCCGTGCGCTCGCGATCGACCACGGGCCCGCCGGCATCCGCGTGAACTCGGTCAACCCGGGCGACGTGAACACGGGCATGCTGCGGGACGAGGCGCGCCAGCTCGCGCAGGACGCGGACTCCTTCCTGGCCGAGGCCGCCGACCGCCCGCTGCGCCGCATGGGCGAGCCAGAGGAGGTTGCGCAGGCCGTGGTGTGGCTCGCGAGCGACGACTCCTCCTACGTCACGGGCGCAGCCCTCGTGGTCGACGGCGGCGGCATCGCCTGAGCGCCGGGAGAGCGTCGGAGGCGCGGGGTCGGCACCCAGGCGACTCGCGTAGAATCGGCACAATGACCGATGCCCCCGACGCCACCCCCGACCTGGGCCCCGGCATCGACCCCGACGACCTCGCCACGACGCTGCGGGTGCTCCGCGAGTTGCACACGATCGACAACGAGCACCCCGACTTCATCGCCGTGCGCCAGGCGACCGCCGCGATGTTCAAAGACGTCAAGCGCGTGCGCCGCAAGCAGATCCGCGATGCGATCGCCGAGGCCGACAAGGCCGTGGTCGCCCGCACCGCCACGGGCGCTCCCGACCGCATCGACGACGAGACCCGCGGCAACGACCTGGCGTCGAGCGTGGTCGACGCCCCGATCGCGGGGGAGCTGCTCAAGCCGCGCAACTGCTACATCTGCAAGCAGCCGTACACGCTGGTCGACGCGTTCTACCACCAGCTGTGCCCGGACTGCGCGCGCTTCAGCCACGGCAAGCGCAACGCCCGCGCCGACCTCACCGGCAAGCGCGCCCTGCTCACGGGCGGTCGCGCCAAGATCGGCATGCACATCGCGCTGCGGCTGCTGCGCGACGGGGCGCACACGACCATCACGACCCGGTTCCCGCGCGATGCCGTGCGCCGCTTCTCGGCTCTGCCCGACGCGAGCGACTGGCTGCACCGCCTGCGCGTGGTCGGCATCGACCTGCGCGACCCCGCCCAGGTGATCGGGCTCGCCGACTCGGTCGCCGCTCAGGGCCCGCTCGACATCCTCATCAACAACGCCGCGCAGACCGTGCGCCGCTCACCGGGCGCGTACTCGCTGCTCGCCGACGCGGAGCTGCAGCCCCTGCCCGACGGGCCGCTGCCGGAGATGGAGACCTTCGGCCACACCGCCGATCCGCATCCGCAGGCGCTGCAGGCATCGGTGGATGCGCACCCGCTGCTGTCGGTCGCGGCGCTCGGCGGCACGGTCGCGGAGCAGGGCGGGCAGGCGCTCACGGCCGAAGACCTCGCCCGGCTCGCGATGGCCCCCGGCTCGTCGTCGCTGGAGAAGCACGCGGACGGCACGGCGATCGACGCGGGCGGGCTCGTGCCCGACGTGAACCGCGTCAACAGCTGGGTGCAGTCGGTCGACCAGGTCGATCCGCTGGAGATGCTGGAGGTGCAGCTCGCCAACACGACGGCGCCGTTCCTGCTGATCAGCCGTCTGCGCGCCTCGATGGCCGCGTCGTCCGCGCACCGGAAGTACGTGGTGAACGTGTCGGCGATGGAGGGGCAGTTCTCCCGCCGCTACAAGGGACCGGGCCATCCGCACACGAACATGGCCAAGGCCGCGCTGAACATGCTCACCCGCACCAGCGCGGGGGAGATGCTCGAGAAGGACGGCATCCTCATGACCGCCGTCGACACCGGCTGGATCACCGACGAGCGTCCGCATTACACGAAGGTCCGGCTGGCGGAAGAGGGCTTCCACGCGCCGCTCGACCTGGTCGACGGCGCCGCCCGCGTGTACGACCCGATCGTGCGCGGCGAGGCGGGCGAGGACATCCACGGCGTCTTCCTGAAGGACTACGAGCCCAGCCCCTGGTGACCCTCCGGACGACTCAGGCCCAGATGTCGGAGAGGGCGACGGGGGCGCTCGAGACCGGGCCGTACCCGGTGACGCTGGCGACCGCGCGGAGCTGCGTGTACGCGCCGATCACCGACCGCGGGAGCGTGCTGGCGTAGTAGCCCGACGAGTTCGTCGACTGTCCCGTGTAGATCGTTTCCCAGCCGGAGGCTCCGTCGCCCTGGAAATCGAACGTCTGCGTCAGATCGGCGGTGCCGGGGCGGGAGAGGGTGACCGTGCCCCAGGCGTAGTTCGCGTCGAGGGCGAAGGCGCTGAGCGTCAGCTCCGGGGTGCCGAGCGAGGCGGCTGCGGCGGGAGCAGCGGCAGAGAACGCGATGACCGGTGCGGCCCACGCCGCGTGGACGATCGTGCGGCGGGAGAGAGCACCGCGTTCGCGCGGCTTTTCGGGCATCATGGCGAAACACTATCGTGCAGACGCGGTGCAGCGAGATCGCCGCGGCCCGGGGGTCAGCGCGGGTACGGGAGGGGGAACCACACCGTCACGACGAGGCCGCCCTCCGCGCGCGGCGTCAGCACCAGGGTGCCGCCGTGCGTCTCGGTGATGCGCTGCACGATCGCCAGCCCGAGCCCCGCACCGGCGTGGTCGTCGCGAGTACGCTCGGACCCGCGCTGGAACGGCTCCACCAGCGTCGCGATCCGGTGCTCCGACAGGCGCTCGCCCGTGTTCTCCACGACGAGCGCGACGGCCTGCGGCATCATGTGCGTGCGCACGGCCACCGCCCCGCCGCTGGGCAGGTTGTGCACGATCGCGTTGAGCACCAGGTTCGTGACGAGCTGGGGCAGCAGGGCGGACGACCCGAGCATCGGCGCGGCGGCCCCACCCACCTCGACCGCGACCCCGCGGCGGTCGGCCAGGGGCAGCAGCGCCTCCACCGCCTCCTCGGCCAGCAGCGACAGGTCGACCAGCTGCCTCGGGAACGTGCGCTGCTCCGCACGGCTGAGCAGCAGCAGCGCCTCGGTCAGCGCGATCGCGCGCGTGTTCACCTCGCGCAGGCGGGCGATCAGCTCCTCCGCGTCGCGGTCGGGGTCGTCGCGGGCGACCTCGAGCAGCGTCTGCGAGATCGCGAGGGGCGTGCGCAGTTCGTGCGAGGCGTTCGCCGCGAACCGCTGCTGCTCGGCCACGTGCGCCTCGAGCTGCTCGAGCATGCCGTCGAACACGTCGGCGAGGTCGCGGAACTCGTCGCGCGGCCCCTCCAGGCGCACCCGATGCGACAGCGACCCCTGGGCGGCGAGGCGCGCGGCGTCGCTGATGCGTTCGAGGGGCGCCAGCATGCGTCCGGCGAGCAGCCAGCCGCCGCCGAGCCCGATCGCGAGCAGGGCGACCATGACCGCGATCGCCACCGGCACGAACGCGCGGATGAGGTCGGAGCGGTTGGGCACGCGGATGTCGGCGATGATCTGCACGTCGGGGATGTACCGCAGCAGGTACAGCGCGACGGCCGCGAGCAGCAGCACCCCGGACACCACGACGATCCCGGCGTAGCTGAGGGTCAGCTTCAGCCGGGCGCTCATCCCCCGGCGCCTAGGCATCAGCGTCCGCCTCGATCCGGTACCCCACGCCGGGAACGGTGCGGATGATGCCGGGCTCGCCCAGACGCTTGCGCAACGACGACACCGTGATGCGCACGGCGTTCGTGAACGGGTCCGCGTTCTCGTCCCACGCGCGCTCCAGCAGTTCCTCGGCGCTGACCACGCCGCCCTGTGCGTCGACGAGCACCTCGAGCACCGCGAACTGCTTGCGGGTGAGGGCCACGTACCGGTCGTCGCGGTACACCTCGCGGCGGAACGGGTCGAGCCGGAGACCAGCGACCTCGAGCACGGGCGGCCGGGAGCGCTGGCGGCGCCGGTCGAGGGCCCGCAGGCGCAGCACCAGCTCCCGCAGCTCGAACGGCTTGGTGAGGTAGTCGTCCGCGCCGATCTCGAACCCGGTGGCCTTGTCGTCGAGCCGGTCGGCGGCGGTGAGCATGAGGATCGGGATGCCGCTGCCGGACGCGACGATCCACCGCGCGATGTCGTCGCCGGAGGGGCCGGGCACGTCGCGGTCGAGCACGGCGATGTCGTACGAGTTGATGCTCAACAGTTCCAGAGCGGTGTCGCCGTCGCCCGCGATGTCGGCCGCGATGGCCTCCAGGCGCAGCCCGTCGCGGACGGCCTCGGCGAGGTAGGGCTCGTCCTCGACGATCAGCACACGCATGGCTGTGATCCTACGCACCGCGGTATATCGCGAACGTATGCAAAAGCGCATACGCCCTCGCAACCGCGCGCTTCCTTCACTGGAACCATGAACACCCGCACGAACCCCCGACCACCGCGGTCGCGTCGCCGTCGTCTCGGTGCGGCGCTGCTGGCGCTGGCCCTCGTCGTCCTCGGCGCGCTCGCGGTGCAGCAGTCGCTGGCCGCCGCCTCCGCCGACGCCGGACGGACCGTCCCGTCTCCGGCGCCGACCCCGTTCCCCGATCTGTCTTCCGGCGGCGCGGGGACCGACCACGGCGATGCGGACGGCACGATCGCCGACGGTGACCAGCCGACCGTGTTCGACGTGGAGCGGCCGAGTGTCGGCAACCTCGACCCCGATCTGCTCGCCGCCCTGCAGCGGGCCGCGACCGACGCGGAGGTCGACGGCGTCGGGTTCCGCGTGAACAGCGGCTGGCGTTCCGCCGAGCTGCAGGAGCGGATGCTGCAGGACGCGATCGCCGAGTACGGCTCGGAGGCGGAGGCGCGCCGCTGGGTCGCGACGCCGCAGACCTCCGCGCACGTGTCCGGTGACGCGGTCGACCTGGGACCGCTGCCCGCACTCGACTGGCTGGCGCAGCGCGGCTGGCGCTACGGCCTGTGCCAGACCTATGCGAACGAGTCCTGGCATTACGAGCTGCGCCCCGACGCTGCGGCGGACGGCTGCCCGCAGATGTATGCCGATCCCACCGAAGACCCGAGGATGCGCTCGTGACCCGGGTGACGGCCCGGGGCCTGCGCGATCCCGCCGTCGCCCCTGCTTCCGCGCCCGCGTCCGTCGCGCCCGGGTCTGTCGCGTCCGGGTCTGTCGCGCCCGGGTCTGTCGCGTCCGGGTCTGTCGCATCCGCGCCGGCCGTTCCTGCGCCCGCCCATTCCGGGCCCGTCCGCCCCGCGCCTGCCCGGCCCGGGCGCGACGTCGCATCCGTCGCCGCCCCCTCCGGTGTCCGCTCCACACCGCCGTCCCGCCTCCCGCGCCCGCGGTTGTGCACGCTCCCCGAGGCCGTGGCGCAGAACGTGTCGCGCGTGCGGCAGTCGACGTCCGCGCAGATCATGGCCGTGGTCAAGGCCGACGGCTACGGGCACGGGGCGGTCGCGGTCGCCGAGGCTGCCGTCGCCGCGGGTGCGACGTGGCTCGGGGTGACCGACGTCGCCGAGGGCCGTGCGCTGCGCGCGGCCGGGCTGGCCGTCCCGATCCTGTCGTGGCTGAACCCGGGCGGGATCGACGCGGTCGCGGCCGCGCTCGACCGGATCGACGTGGCGCTGGGCTCCGTCGACGAGCTGAGGGCGCTGATCGCGGACGCGGTCGCCCCGGTGCGGGTGCACCTGCACCTCGACACCGGGATGGCGCGAGGGGGCTGCCCGCTCGCCGACTGGCCTGAGCTGCTGCGGCTGGCCAGGGCGGCGCGCGGCCGCGTCGAGGTGGTCGGGGTGATGGGGCATCTGCCGCGCGCGGATGAGGCCGATCCGGCCGCCAACGCCGCGGCGGTGCTGCGGATGCGGCACGGCCGCGACGCGGTGCTCCGCGCCGGCTTCGGTCCGGTGCTCGTGCACCTCGCCGCGACCTCCGGCGCGCTGACCGATCCGGCGACGCACTTCGACCTGGTGCGCGTGGGGGCCGGGCTCGTCGGCATCGATCCGTCGCTCACCACCGTGCTGACCGGCGCGGCGCGGTTCACCGCCGCGGTGGTGCACAGCGCGTTCGTGCCGGCGGGCACCGCGGTCGGGTACGGCGGCGCGCACGTGACGGATCGGGCGACGCACCTCGCGGTCCTGGGCGTCGGATACGCCGACGGCATCCCGCGCGAGCTCGCGCGGGATGCCGGCGTGGAGCTCGACGGTGGCAGGCACCCCGTCGTCGGGCGGGTGTCGATGGACCAGATCGTGATCGACACGGGAGCGACCGCGGTGCCGCGCGGGGCCGTCGCGACCGTGTTCGGACCGGAGGGCGGCGCGGTGCCGTCGGTGCAGGACTGGGCGAGGTGGGCGGGCACCATCCCGCACACCATCGTCACCGGCATCGGCCCGCGCGTGGAGAGGGGGATCGCATGACGACCAGGGTGCTGGTGATCGGCGAGGGGCAGAACTCCGAGCACGACGTGTCGCTGGCGTCGGCGGCCGCGGTCGCCGCAGCGCTGCGACTCGGCGACCACGAGGTGGTGTGTGCGACCATCGGCCGCGACGGCGTGTGGCGGTCCGACGCGCTGCCCACGGCCGGGAGCGCGGCAGAGTCACTGCAGCAGGCGCTCGGGCTCCTGGCCACGGTCGACGTCGTGTTCCCCGCCGTGCACGGGGTGCTCGGGGAGGACGGTGCGCTCGCGGCCCTGTGCGCACTCGCCGGGGTGCGCGTGGTCGGCTCCGGGCTGCGGGCGGGCGCGATCGGCATGGACAAGTGGACCACGAAGCTCGTGGCCCAGGCGGTCGGCATCGGCACCGCGCGGGGGCGGCTGGTGGGGGCGGCGGACCTCGGCGACGCGGAGTTCGACGAGCCCGTGGTGGTGAAACCTGTCTCAGCCGGGTCGAGCCACGGTGTGAGCCTGGTGTCGGCGGAGGGCGAGCTGCTGGGGGCGCTGCGGGAGGCCGCGCGCTTCGACCGGCGGATCCTCGTCGAGGAGGTCGTGCGCGGCCGGGAGGTGGACGTGGCCGTGATCCGCGAGAGAGGCGGCGTGCGGTGGGCGGCCCCGCCCCTGGAGATCCACGCGCCCGGACTGTTCGACACCGCGACCAAGTACGACGGCTCCGCCCGCTTCACGGTTCCCGCGCAGCTGGATCCCGCGCAGACGAGCGCCCTGCAGCGGGCGGCGGTGGCCGTGTTCGACGCCCTCGGCTGCGACGGCGTGGCCCGCATGGACTTCTTCCTCACGGAGCGGGGGCCCGTGCTGAACGAGGTCAACACCATGCCGGGCATGACCGCGGCGTCACAGGTGCCGCGCATGTTCGCCGCCGCGGGCGTGCCCTACGTCGATCTCGTGACGCGACTGGTGCGGGCTGCGTCGTGAAGGGGGTCAGCGGATGACGGGTTCCGTCGCCGAGAGCAGTCCGAGCTCGGATCGGCGCGGGAGCCCCTCCCAGTCGCCGGGGCTGAGGCAGGCGAACGCTCCGGCGGCGTTCGCAGTCGCCAGGCGCTCGGCCGGCTCTCGCCCCGCCGCGAGTTCGGCGAGGTAGCCGCCGACGAACGCGTCACCTGCGCCGACGGTGTCTACCGGCTCGATGGCGATGCCCGGTGCCGCATGCCGCTCGCCGTCGATCACGGCCACGCATCCCTCGGCGCCGAGCTTCACCACCGCCTGCTGGGGCCCGAGGTCCGCGAGCCGTCGCGCCAGCTGCTCCGGCTCCGCGTCCTGGTCGAGCACGAGTTGTGCCTCGTCGGCGCCCGCGAAGACGATGTCGACCTCGGGAAGCAGCCGTCGGTACACGGCGCATGCCGTGGCGGCGTCCCAGAGGGCGGCGCGATGGTTCACGTCGAACGACACGGTCACCCCGTGGGCGCGGGCGTCGGCGATCGTGCCGACCACGGTGTCGAGGGCGGTCGTCGACAGCGCGGCTGTGATTCCGGTCACGTGCAAGATCCGTGCAGCGCGCAGCACCTCCTGGGGCACGTCCGTCCGACCGAGCCGGGAGCCCGCGCTGCCCGCGCGGGCATAGGTCACCTGAGCCAGCACCGGGGTGCGGGCGATCCGCACCATGTGAGCCGTGGGGGCTGCGGCGTCGACGACGGCGTGCACGCGGACGCCCTCTGCCCGCAGTTCCCGGAGGATTAGCTCGCCGAAGGCATCGTCACCGACGCGCCCGCACCATGCCGCCGTGCCGCCCAGCCGTGTCACGGCGATGGCGACGTTGCTCTCGGCTCCGCCCACGCTCAGCGTGAAGTCGGTGTTGTGGGCCAGCGGCCCGACGCCTGTGGAGCGGAACAGCGCGAGGGTCTCACCCAGCGTGACGACGTCGACCGCAGGCACCGTGGCGCTCGGCTCCGGGCCGCTCACCGGGCGAGCCATCCGCCGTCGACGGGCAGCACGACACCGTGCACATAGGCCGCCGCATCGGAGGCGAGGAACACGACCGCGCCCGCGAGGTCGTCCGGGTTGCCCCAGCGCCCGGCCGGGATCCGTTCCAGGATCTGGGTCCGACGGATGCCGTCGTCGAGCAGCGCCTCGTTCATGTCGGTCGCGATGTAGCCCGGCGCGACCGCGTTGACGTTGACGCCGCGGGCCGCCCACTCGTTGCACAGCGCCTTGGTGAGCTGCGCCACGGCACCCTTCGACGCGGCGTAGGCGGCCACGCGCAGCCCGCCCTGGAAGCTCAGCAGCGAGGCCATGTTCACCACCCGCCCGGAACCCCGCTCCAGCATGACCGCGCCGAAGCGCTGTGCGAGCCGGAAGGCGGCGCGGGTGTTCACGGCGAGCACCGCCTCGAACTCGTCCAGCGGGAAGGCCTCGGCGGCGTGCCGCGCCTGGATGCCCGCGTTGTTGACGAGCACGTCGACCGTTCCCCGGGCCAGCACCTCGTCGCAGGCGCGATCGATCGAGTCGACGGAGGCAAGGTCCACCGCGACCGCCGACAGGGAGGCGTCGCACTCCCGCGCGACGTCCTCGAGGTGCGCGGCATGACCGCCGCGCTGCATCGTGATGACATCGGCACCGGCACGGAGCAGTCCTTCCGCCACCGCGGCACCGATCCCGCGCGATGCTCCGGTGACGACCGCCGTACGTCCGTCGAGCCGGAACGGCGCGGCGCTCATCGCTGGGCCTCCGCCGCCGCCACGGTGTCTGGAGCGACGAGCACCTTGAGGGCGGCGCCCGCTGAGGTGGCTTCCGCGAACGCCTGCGTGGTCTCGGCCAGGTCATACACCGAGACCGGCAGACGCTCCAGACCGAGGGCGTCGCTCTCCACGAGGCCCACGGCATCGCGGAAGTCCGCGGTCGTGTACACCCGCACCCCGACGAGCGTCTGCTCGGTGAAGGTCACCGCCTGCAGGTCGAGCTCGACCGGTTTCTTGTAGACGCCGACCAGCACGATCGTGCCCCGCACCGCGGCCGCACGCGGCAGCTGCCGGGCGACCGAGGGGTGGGCGGCGGAGTCGAAGACGATGCGCGCGCCGCCGGGGATGGCCGCCCGGATAGCCTCCGCTGCATCGTCCGTCGCGGGCAGCGTCTCGAAACCGAGCGTCTCGGCCAGGGCGCGTCGGTCATCGCCCGGCTCGACGACCAGGATTCGTCGGGCGCCATAGTGCTGCGCGACGAGCGCGGTGAGGATGCCGATCGGACCGGCTCCGAACACCGCCACCGTCTCTCCTCCGGTCAGCCCCGACCGCCGGACCGCGTGCACCGCGACGGCGAGCGGCTCGATAAGCGCCGCGGTCCGCACCGGCACCGCGTCGTCGACCGGGAAAAGCCGGTCGTGCGGGAAGGCGGCGAACTCCGCGAGCCCGCCGGGCTCGTCGATCCCGTACAGGCCGAGCCGTTCACAGACGTGCGCGAGGCCGTCGCGGCAGGGGGTGCACGTGCCGCAGCTGAGGAGCGGAAGCACCGCCACCCGTCGCCCGTGCAGCTCGGGGTCGTCACCGCTCACGACCCGACCGGTGACCTCGTGTCCCGGGATCAGGGGGGCCGCGGCGCGCGGATGAGTGCCGTGCAGGATCGAGAAGTCGGTGCCGCACAGGCCGGTCAGCTCGACGTGCACCAGCGACTCGCCCGCGCGGAGAGCGGGGCGCGGGGCGTCGGCGATGCGGACGAGATCCGGGCCCTCCCAGATCGCGGCTCTCATGGAGTTTCCGTTCACTTGCTCACCTCCGGGTTCAGCAGGTCGCGCGGTGCGCGTCCGGCGCAGAACTCCACCACGTTCTCGATCGTCCGCCTCTTCAGTTCGGCCTCGGACTCCTCGCTGTACCAGGCGGTGTGCGGCGTGACCACGACGGACGGCAGTTGCAGCAGCGCGCTGGTGGGCGGGAGCGGCTCTTCCTCGAAGACGTCCAGCGCGGCCGACTTGATGCGGCCGTCGCCGAGGGCGCGCACGAGCGCTGCCGTGTCGACCACCCCGCCGCGGCAGGTGTTCACCAGCATCGCTCCCGGCTTCATTCGCTGCAGCGCGTCGTCGTCGATGAGGTGACGGGTGCGTTCGTCGAGCGGCACGTGCAGCGACACGACATCGGCTGTCGCGAGCAGCTCGTCGAGCCCGACGAGCGTCACCCCTCCGCCCGATGCCTCGGTGCGGGGGTCGTGGCCGACGACGGCGAAGCCGAGAGCGGCGGCCTTGCGCGCGGTGGCGGCACCGATGCGGCCGACTCCCACCACGCCGAAGGTCAGGGCCGAGATGCGGTGCAGGGGCTTCACACCGCTGAGGGCGTAGGTGCCGGCGCGGGTCCGGCGGTCCAGCTCGGTCACCCCCCGCACGAGGGACAGGGCGAGCGCGATCGCGTGATCCGACACGTCCTCGGTCCCGTAGTCGGGCACATTGCACACCGCGACGCCGCGCGCTGTCGCGGCTGCCACGTCGACCGTGTCGACACCGACCCCGTACCGACCGATCGCTCGCAGCTGCGGGAGCGCGTCGAGGACGCGCGCCGTGATGGGGGCGTACTGCACGAGGATCGCGTCTGCACCGGCTGCTGCGGCGATCACCTCGTCTTCCGTGCGGCACTGGAACAGCTTCAGCGCGATCCCGTGCGCGGCGGCGACGGCGGTCTCCTCCGCGATCGCATCGTGGTCGCAATCCGTGATGACGATCCGCATGCGTCGTCCTCTCCTTCGTGGCGATGACACCGTCCGCTCCCGTGCGGCGAACCGGATGGTTGGCAACAGTAGCCGATCTGTGTATGGTTAGGAAATCGGTTTTCTAGCGGGGTCCGCAGGACTCCTCGATTCGGAGCACTCATCAATGGCGAAGATCACGAACGTTCGTACCGACCTGTACCGGGTGCCGCTGGCGACCGCTCTGTCGGACAGCATGCACGGCGACATGCTCGACTTCGAGCTCATCGTCGTGCGGATCACCGATGCCGATGGCGCTACCGGAATGGGGTACACCTACACGGTCAACGCGGGAGGCGACGCGGTCGCGCGGATGATCGACCCCTACCTCGGCGACATCCTGCGCGGTGAGGACGCCGATCTGATCGACGCGCTGTGGCAGAAGATGTGGTGGCACCTGCACTACGCGGGTCGCGGCGGGCACGTCACCTCGGCGATCTCCGCGGTCGACATCGCGCTGTGGGATCTGAAGGCCCGCCGGATGGGTCAGCCCCTCTGGCGCGTCTTCGGCGGCTTCGACCCGCGCGTGCCCGTCTATGCGGGTGGCATCGACCTGCAGTTCAGTACCGAGCAGCTGCTCGCCCAGGCCGACGGGTTCCGTGCCCAGGGCTTCCGTGCGATCAAGATGAAGGTCGGTCGTCCCGACCTGCGCGAGGACGTCGCACGTGTCGCCGCGATGCGCGAGCACCTCGGCGACGGCTTCCCGCTCATGGTCGACGCGAACATGCGCTGGTCGGCGGATCAGGCCATCGCGGCCGCCCGTGAGCTGCGCGCCTTCGACCTGCTGTGGCTGGAGGAGCCGGTGATCCCCGACGACCTGCGCGGCCAGGCTCGGGTGCTGGCCGCCGGAGGGCTGCCCATCGCCGCCGGAGAGAACCTGCACACGCTGTACGAGTTCCGCGCCGCGATCGACGCCGAGGCCGTCACGTACCCCGAACCCGACGTGAGCAACTGCGGAGGCATGACCGTGTTCCGCAAGATCGCGGCGCTCGCCGAGGCGCACAACCTGCCGGTGACCAGCCACGGGGTGCACGACCTCACCGTGCACTGCCTCGCCGCGGCACCGAATCGCACCTACATGGAGGCGCACGGCTTCAGCCTCGAGCCGTACCTCGCAGAGACCATGCCGATCGTCGACGGCGTCGTGACCGCGCCGGATCGGCCGGGTCACGGCCTCGACCTCGACTTCGACCGGCTCGCATCGCTGCGAGCCTGACCCTCGGCCGCCGCCACAGCAGACGGCTGTCCATCAGAAATCAAAGGAGATGTCATGAGATCCACGCGCATCATCACGGCGGCCGCCCTGGCTGCCGGAATGCTCATCGCGGTCAGCGGCTGCGCGAAGCCGCTCGACGACGGCGGCGGTGCGGCGGCGAACGGCAAGGGTACCGAGCAGGTCGTCGAGAGCAGCTCGGAAGCCACCTGCGTCAACCCGAAGCCATCCGACAAGAAGCTGTCGGAGCTGAAGATCGGCTTCTCGCAGTCGGAGAACGAGCAGAACCCGTTCCGAGCGACCGAGACCGCGTCGGTGCGGCAGTCCGTCGAAGACGCCGGGTCGGAATTCGTCTACACGAACGCCAACAGCGACCAGGCCAAGCAGCTCAGCGACATCCAGTCGATGATCAACCAGGGCGTGGACGCACTGATCGTGGCGCCCATCAGCGCCACGGGCCTGCAGAGCGCGTTCGAGGCAGCCAAGGCCAAGGGCATTCCGGTCATCACGATCGACCGCGAGACCGCGGGCCAGCCCTGCACCGACTTCATTTCATTCATGGGCTCCGACTTCGAGAAGCAGGGGCAGCGCGCGGGTGAGGCGATGATCGACGCCCTGGGCGGCAAGGGCGTGGTCGCCGAGATCCAGGGCGCACCGGGGAGCGACGTGGCGACGTTGCGCACCAAGGGGTTCGCCGCAGCGACCAAGGACGCCTCCGGAATCGACGTGGTCGCCCAGCAGACCGGCAACTGGGCGACCAGTGAGGCGCAGGAGGTCCTGGCGCAGCTGTTGTCGTCCAACCCCGACATCAACGCGGTCTATACGCACAGCGACACCATGGCGCTGGGCGCTCTGACGGCCATCTCGCAGGCCGGACTGACGCCGGGCGCCGACGTCACCGTGGTGTCGATCGACGGCACGAAGGACGCGGTGAAGCACGTCGCCTCGGGCGACATCGCCGCGATCGTAGAGACGAACCCCCGGTTCGGACCCGCCGCGCTGGACCTGCTGAAGGACTGGTTCGCCGGAGACCCGGTGTCGCAGAAGATCATCATGAAGGACGAGCTCTACACGAAGAAGAATGCCCAAGACGCGCTCGACTCCGGACGAGCGTACTGAGCCCCGCCATGACACTGCGCGAGAGGACGGGCGCATGAGGTCGCCCGAGACGAACGTGATCCTCGAAGCCCGCGACATCACGAAGAGCTTCAACGGGGTCCGCGCCCTCAAAGGGGCGTCGCTGACGCTCCGGGCCGGCGAGGTGCACGGGCTGAACGGCGAGAACGGCGCCGGAAAGTCCACGCTCATCAAGATCATCACCGGGTTCTACCAGCAGGACGGCGGCGAGGTTCTGCTCGACGGTCGTCCCGTACGGTTCCAACGGCCCAAGGACTCCCAGGCTGCGGGCATCAGCACCGTCTATCAGGAGGTGAACCTCATCCCGGAGCGCACGGTGGCGGAGAACATCCTCCTCGGGCGCGAGCCGCGGCGGGCGGGGTTCCTGCGCAAGCGGGCTGCCGTCGCCGAGGCTCAGGCGATCCTCGACCGGTTCGGTCTGGGGATCTCGGCCAGGGCGACGCTGTCGTCGCTGTCGTTGGGGATGCAGCAGATGGTCGCGATCGTACGCGCGGTGGCCTTCGAGGCGAGGGCGGTGATCCTCGACGAACCCACGTCGGCGCTCAACGGCACCGAGATCGACATCCTGTTCGGCGTCGTCCGGCAGCTGCGGGACGAGGGGCTGGCGATCATGCTCGTCAGCCACCGCATGTCCGAGTTGTATGAGCTGTGCGACCGCTTCACGGTGCTCCGCGACGGGCGCTTCGTCCTCGAGAGCACCCCGGCGCAGCTGCCTCCGGCCGAGCTCGTGGCCGCCATGCTCGGGGGCATCGCCCTCAACGACACCCAGCGCGACCCGGCGCAGCACCGGGAGCGCATGGCCGCGCTCGACGACGGGGACACCGTGCTCGACGTCGAGGGGCTCACGTGGGGCAATCGCCTCCACGACGTGTCGTTCGCCGTGCGCCGTGGCGAGATCGTCGGACTGCTCGGTCTGCTGGGGTCCGGGCGGACGGAGATCTGCAAAGCCGTGTACGGGGCGATCCGCCCGGACGGGGGCACGATCCGACTCGAGGGGACAGCGCTCACGCGGTCCTCTCCTGCCCGCTCCTTGCGAGCCGGGATCGCCTACCTCTCAGAGGATCGGCGCCACGAGGGCATCTTCCCCGGACTGAGTGTGCGCGAGAACCTGACCGCGGCGGTCCTCGGCCGACTGTCGACTTTCGGTGTGGTGCGACCACGGGAGCAGAGCGCCCTGGTGTCCCGGTTCGCCGACGAGCTGCGACTCAAGGCCGCGGGTGTGGAGCAGCCGATCTCCGAGCTGTCCGGCGGCAACCAGCAGAAGGTGCTGCTGGCGCGGTGGATCGCCACCGAGCCCAAGGTCGTGCTGCTCGACGACCCCACCCGCGGGATCGATGTCGGCGCGAAGGCCGAGGTGCACCGGGTGGTGCGTTCCCTGGCCGAACGGGGTATCGGTGTGCTGGTCACCTCCAGTGAGACGGAGGAGCTGCTCGCCCTGTGCGACCGGCTCGTCGTGCTGAGCGAGGGAGCGGTGGTGGGCGAGCTCGATCCGCTCGCCGTCGATCCGGCCGATGTCGTCGGTCTGCTCTCGGCCGCCTCTGCCGGCTCTCTGACGATGACGGGAGGGAACCCGTGAGCGTTACGACCACGACCACGTCGGTGGTGATCCCCGAGCGCACACCCCGGGAGAAGCTCGCGCACTTCGCGCGCACCTCGACCGTCTACATCGCGCTGGTGGTGCTCATCGTCTACAACCTGGTGGCCACCTCCGGCTTCGCGACCGTCGCCACCCTGCAGAACGTGCTGTTCGCCGTCGCTCCGATCGTGCTGATCGCGGTCGGCCAGACACTCGCTATCGGAACCGGGGGGATCGACCTGTCGGTCGGGTCGGTGATGTCGCTGTCGTCCGCGATGATCGCGCTGTATCTCGGGTACGGCGAGGTGGTGGCGCTGCTGACGGGAGTTCTGGTCGCAGCGGCTCTGGGTGTGCTCAACGGCACCATGATCGCCTACCTGCGCATCAACCCGCTCATCACCAGCCTCGGGCTGCTGGTCGCCGTCCGCGGCCTCGCTCAAGCCCTCTCGGGTGGGGCGCGCAGCCCGCTGCCCGGCGACGGCCTGTTCGAGTGGCTGGGCAATGCCGTGCTGTTCGGCATCCCTGCCGTCGCACTGATCGCGGTCGTCGTGGCGGCGGCGATGTGGCTGCTGGTCAAGAAGACGACGTTCGGACGGTACGCGCTCTTCGCGGGCTCGAACCGCGCGGCCGCCCACCTCACGGGTACGCCGCGCAACCGCACGCTCATCGCGATCTACGCCCTCAGCGCCGGTCTCGCCGGTCTCGCCGGCGCTTTCGTGTCGGCGCGCATCGGGGCGTCCGATCCCAGCTTCATCGGCATCCATCTGGAGCTGACCGCGATCGCCGCCGTGGTGATCGGCGGCACGCCGCTCGTCGGCGGTCGCATCAACATCGGGGGCACGGTCGCCGCAGCGGTCTTCCTCCAGGTGCTCGACACCACGTTCATCATGAACAACCTCGATTTCGCGTACGCGCAGGTACTGAAGGCGGTCCTCATCGTGGTCGCCCTCTTCCTGCAGCGTGCTGGGAAGGACGCACGATGACGGCCCTGGCGCAGGATCCCTCGCGACGGACGAGCGCGTCGTCGCACGGCCCGGGGCGATGGGCATCCGGCATGCAGCGCTACGGGATCGTGGGCGTGCTGGTCGCGGTCGGCATCGTGGCGACGTTCGTGTCACCGTCGTTCGGCACGATCGACAACGCCGCAAACATCGTCACCGCTGCCTGCTTCATCGGGCTGATCACCATCGGGCAGAGCTTCGTGCTCATCACCGGCGGGATCGACCTCTCGGTGGGTTCGATGATCGGCCTCGGCACGGTGCTCGCCGCGCTGGCGGCACCGGCCGGGTGGGTGGCGGCTCTGCTCGCGCCCATCGTCGCCGGAACCGTGCTGGGCCTCGTCAACGGCATCCTCGTCGGCAAGGCCCGCATGGCGCCCTTCATCATCACCCTCTCGGCACTGTTGGCGGTGAACGGCATCGCGGTGGCCCTCGCGAATTCGAGCATCGTGATCGATTCCGGCGTCTTCACGTCGATCGCCAACGGCAGCACCCTGGGCCTGCCCAACCTCGTCTGGATCCTGCTGCTGGCGTTCGTGGTCGCTGCCGTGGTTCTCAACCGCACCCCGTTCGGGTCGCGGATGTTCGCCCTGGGTGGCAACGAGGAAGCCGCCCGGATGATGGGCGTCAACGTGACGCGCGTGAAGGTGCAGGTGTACACGATCAGCGGTGCACTGGCCGGGCTCGCCGGCGCGCTGCTGGCCTCGCGGCTCTCGTCCGGCGTCGCCAGCTTGGGGTCGACGTACGAGCTGAAGTCCATCGCCGCGGCGGTGATCGGCGGAGTGCTGCTCACCGGCGGGGTCGGAACCATGCTGGGCGCGCTCTCGGGCGTGCTCCTCATCGCGATGATCGACAACCTCATCAACCAGCTCGGTTCGCTCAACGCCTATGTCCAGGACCTGTTCACCGGCGTGTTCCTCGTCCTGGCGATGATCGTGCAGACGCTCCTCAGCCGGCGACGAGAACACTGACCACCACCACTCCTTCGAGAAAGGGAACCCACATGTCGACTCTCGACAGCAAGATCGCACTCATCACCGGCGCCGCCTCGGGTATGGGCCGTGCCATGGCGCTCGGTTACGCCGCCGAAGGCGCCCACGTCGTCATCGCCGACCTCAACCTGGAGGGCGCGGAGACCGTCGTCCGCGAGATCGAGGCCAGCGGAGGACATGCCTCCGCTCGAGTTCTGAACGTGGCCGATCCTGCCGCGTCCGCACAGCTCGTGGCCGACGTCGTCGAGGAGCACGGCCGCCTCGACGTGCTCGTCAACAACGCCGGCATCGGCCTGATCAAGGCGGTGTGGGACACCACGCCCGAGGAGTGGGACCGGATCTTCGCCGTGAATGTGAAGGGGCTGTTCTTCCTCACCCAGGCGGCGGCAGAACCGATGCGTCGTCAGCGCAGCGGCAAGATCATCAACATGGCCTCGGTCGCGGGTCGCCGCGGTGAGGCCCTGGTCACCGCCTACTGCGCCTCGAAGGCGACGGTGATCTCGGTCACGCAGTCGGTCGCGCTCGCCCTTGCGCCGTACGGCGTGAATGTGAACGCGATCGCCCCCGGTGTCGTCGACACTCCCTACTGGAAGGAGGTCGACAAGCAGTTCGGCGCGATCACGGGCAAGGCCGAGGGCGAGACGTTCAAGGGCATCGGTGAGACCATCCCCCTCGGGCGCACCTCCGTGCCGTCGGACATCGTGCCGATGGCGGTGTTCCTCGCAGGATCCGGCTCCGACTACATCACCGGCCAGACGTTCAACGTCGAGGGCGGAACCTACTTCAACTGATCGTCTCGATTCGAGGAGCTTGCATGTCCACCATCACTCCCCGCCCGCTCCTGGGCGAAGGAACCCTACTCGGCACCACGCCGCGCATGCTGGTCGGCGGTGACTGGCGCGACGCAGAAGACACCCGTCCGGTCGTCAACCCCGCCACCGGTACTGTGTTCGCCGAGGTCCCCGCCGCCGACGCCTCGCACGTCGATGCCGCGGTCTCGGCCGCGGTGCGTGCGCAGCGCGACTGGGCGCGTCGCCCGGCGACCGCGCGCGCGGCCGTCCTGGCCGAGATCATCCGACGCGTCGAGGAGAACGCGGAAGAGCTGGCGCAGCTGGTCGTCGCCGAGCAGGGCAAGACCATCACCGAGGCACGCGGAGAGATCCAGGGCGTGCGGGCGTTCTTCGACTTTGCGATGAGCCAGAAGTACCGCACGGAGGGCGAGGTCGTCACGCCGTCGAGTGCGGAGCGTCAGCTGATCATCCGCGAGGAGCCGTTGGGTGTGGTCGTGGCGATCATCCCGTGGAACTTCCCGGCAGCGATCTTCGCTCGCAAGGTGGCTCCCGCGCTGATGACCGGCAACGCCATCATCGTCAAGCCGAGCGATGTCACTCCGCTCTCGTCCCTCGCCCTCGCGCGGATCTGTCAGGACGCGGGCGTTCCCGACGGGCTCCTCAGCGTGCTCACGGGGCGCGGCAGCGTCGTGGGGACGGCGCTGATCGACCACCCGGACACGTCGATGATCACGGTCACCGGGTCCACGAGGGCGGGGGTCGAGATCCTCGAGCGCGCGGCGAAGAAGGTCATCCCGGTGTCGCTCGAGCTGGGAGGCAAGGCCCCCTTCATCGTGTTCGGCGACGCCGACCTTCCACGCGCCGTGCAGGACGCATTCGAGGCGCGGTTCATGAACTGCGGTCAGGTGTGCACCTGCAACGAGCGCACGTACGTGCACCGGTCGGTGTTCGACGAGTTCGTCGCTCGGCTCGTCGAGAAGGTCCGCGGCCTGCGGGTGGGGGATCCGCTCGATGAGGACTCGCAGATGGGCCCGAAGGTGTCGGCGGAGGAATGGGCGAAGGTCGACGACATGGTGGCGGCGGCGGTGGCGGCCGGTGCGAAGGTCGAGATCGGCGGCGGGCGGCCGTCGGGGTCCGAAGGGAATCCGGGGTTCTGGTACGCCCCGACGGTCTTGACGGGTGTGACGAACGAGATGGACATCGTGCAGCAGGAGGTGTTCGGGCCGGTGCTGCCGATCGTGCCGTTCGACGACGAGGACGAGGTCTTCGACTTCGCCAACTCCACCCCGTACGGTCTCACCGCCTACGTCTACACGACCGACATCCGCACGGCCCTGCGCGCAACGGACGCACTCGCGTTCGGCGAGGTGTACATCAACCGGGTGGGCCCGGAAGAGGTGTCGGGCTTCCACACGGGGTGGAAGATGTCGGGTCTCGGCGGCGATGACGGGCATCACGGCTTCGAGCGCTACACCCAGCGCAAGACCGTGTACGTCGACTACAGCCGCGACGCCTGATCGCCGGCGAGCTGACGCAAGACCGCTGTGCCGGGTTCGGGGACCCCGGGCCCGGCACAGCCCGCATGAGAAGATGACGCGTGCCCGATTCACCCCCAGCTCGCGGGCGAGTCCGTCTGATCGACGTCGCCGAACTCGCCGGCGTGACCAAATCCGTCGCCTCCCGGATCCTCAGCCGTGACGAGACGCTGAATGTGCGGCCCAGCACCCGCGCGCGCGTGCTCGACGCTGCCGAGCGCCTGCAGTACTCTCCGCACGCCGGGGCGCGAGCGCTCGCCGCATCGACCACCGGTGCGCTGTCGCTGCTGATCCCTGACCTGACGAACCCCGTCTACGCCCGCATCGCCCGCGGCGCCTATCAGCGCGCGCACGATCTCGGCTACGTGGTGCTGTTGGCCGAGGACAATGAGGAGACCGATGCGCGGGCCGACTTCACCGACCTGGTGGACGCCGGTCGCGTGGATGGCCTGCTCATCGCGAGTGCCCGACAGGATCACCCGCTCATCGAGTCGGGCCGCCTCGCTGCGATCCCCCACGTGTTCGTCAACCGCACCGTGCCGGACTCCGGACGCAATGTCACCGTGGACCTGGAACTCGCGAGCCGGGTCGCGTACGAGTACCTGCATGGCCTGGGCCACCGCGCGGTCGCGCACATCTCGGGCCCCGGCGGGCTGAGCCCGGCACGGGACAGGGAACGGGGGTTCCTGGAGGCCGCCGCTCGGTCGCATGCGCCGATACCGCACGTGGTCCACGCCGACTTCTCGGAGGCGGGCGGGTACGCCGCCGTCGAGGAGATCCTGCGCGAGCGGCCCGACATCACCGCGATCTACGCCGGCACGCTGCCGCAGTCGATCGGAGCCCTGAAATCTCTGCAGGTCCTGGGGCGCCGGGTTCCGCACGAGGTGTCTCTGCTGTCGTACGACGACCTGCCGATGGCGGCGTACCTGACGCCGGCGCTGACGACCCTGGAACTCCCACTGCAAGAGCTCGGAACCGCTGCGGTCGACGAGCTGGTGCAGCAGTTGCGCGGGGGGCCGCCGCGCGACGTCACGCTCGGCTCGCACATCCGTATCGTCGAACGGGATTCGGTCACGTCGATCTCGTGACGCGACTGGTGCGGGCTGCGTCGTGAAGGGGGTCGACAGGGGTCCTGCGACGGCGGATCCTGGGAACATGACGGCGTTCACGGTGCAGGATGCGTTCAGCGGTTTCAGTGTCGACGACCTCGACGCGGCGCAACGGTTCTACGGCGAGACCCTCGGGCTCGAGGTCGCCCGGAATGCGATGGGCTTCCTCGAGCTGCGGCTCGCCAGCGGCGGCAGCATCCTCGTGTACGACAAACCGAACCACGAGCCGGCGAGCTTCACGATCCTGAACTTCCCGGTGGCTGATGTGGATGCCGCGGTCGACGAGCTGCGCGCCAAGGGGGTCGAGACGAAAATCTACCCCGACGACGTGTTCCCCTCGGACGACCGCGGGATCGTGCGCGGCGACGGACGCGGGCCCGACATCGCGTGGTTCCGCGACCCGGCGGGCAACGTGCTCGCGGTGATGCAGGCCTGACGCCCGTCGGTCCCGCGCCGGCTCAGAGCCGGTCGACGGCGGTCACGGTGACCACCGCCTCGCCGGCCTCGTCTGAGGCGGCGAGGTCGATCGTGGCGCTGATGCCCCAGTCGTGGTCGCCCGCGGGGTCGTCGAGGATCTGCCGCGCGGTCCAGGCCGTCGGGCCCTCGGTGAGCAGCAGCAGCCGGGAGCTGCGGGCGTCGGCACCGGTCAGGACCTCGTCGTGCTCGGCGAAGTAGCCGTCGAGCGCGTCCGACCAGGCGTCGGCGCCGAAGCCGGGGTCGAGCTCGGCGAGCGCCGCCACGTCCTCCCGCGCGGCCAGCTGCACGCGACGGAACAGCTCGTTGCGCACCAGGATGCGGAACGCCCGGGTGTTGGCGGTGAGGCGCTTCGGGGCGGGCGGCACGATCGGCTCGTCCGGCGCGTGCGGGTCGAAGCCGCCGTTGTCGGTGCCCGTCGCGAGCTCGGTCCACTCGTCGAGCAGGCTGGAGTCGATCTGGCGCACGAGCTCGCCCAGCCACGCGATGAGGTCGCGGAGGTCCTCGTCCTTGCGCTCCTCGGGGATCGTCTGCGATGCCGCGCGGTAGGCGTCGGACAGGTAGCGCAGCACCACGCCCTCCGACCGGGCGATCTTGTAGAACGCGACGTATTCCCCGAACGACATGGCCCGCTCGTACATGTCGCGCACGACCGACTTGGGGCGGAGGGAGAAGTCGCGGATCCACGGCTGCGCGGCGCTGAACGTCTCGAACGCGGCGTCCAGCAGCTCGTCGAGCGGGCGTGGGTAGGTGATCTGCTCCAGCAGCTCCATCCGCTCGTCGTACTCGATCCCCTCCGCCTTCATCGCCGCGACCGCCTCGCCGCGGGCGAGGAACTCCTGCTGGCTGAGCACGGCGCGCGGGTCGTCGAGCGTCGACTCCACGATCGAGATCATGTCGAGCGCGTACGAGCCCGTGCCGGTCCCCGCGGACGGGTCGGGGTCGAGCAGGTCGAACGCGGCGAGGGCGAACGGCGACAGCGGCTGGTTGAGGGCGAAGTTCGGCGGCAGGTCGACCGTGAGGCGGATGTCGCCGTCGGCGGTGCGCTGCACGACTCCCGACTCCCGCAGCGTGCGGAAGATGCCGATCGCCCGGAGCGCCAGCTCCCGCTGTCGGACGCGGGTCTCGTGGTTGTCGTAGACCAGGCGGCGCATGTGGGCGAACACGTCGCCGCCGCGCGCGATCACGTTGAGCATCATGGCGCTGGTGATCTGCATGTGCGAGGTCAGCGTCTCGGGTGTCGCGTCGATGAGCTTGCGGAACGACGGCTCGCCCCACGACACGAACCCGTCGGGCGCCTTCTTGCGGATGATCTTCCGCTTCTTCTTCGGGTCGTCTCCGGCCTTGCGGATCGCGGCGAGGTTCTCGGTCTCGTGCTCCGGAGCCTGGGCCACGACGGTGCCCGCGGTGTCGAAGCCCGCACGCCCCGCACGCCCCGCGATCTGATGGAACTCGCGGGCGTTGAGCTGCCGCATCCGCGTGCCGTCGAACTTCGTCAGGGCGGTCAGCAGCACCGTGCGGATGGGCACGTTGATGCCGACCCCCAGCGTGTCGGTGCCGCAGATCACCCGTAGCAGTCCGCGCTGGGCGAGCTGCTCGACCAGGCGGCGGTACTTCGGGAGCATGCCCGCGTGATGCACGCCGATGCCGGCGCGCAGGAACCGCGACAGCGTCTTGCCGAACGCCGTGGTGAAGCGGAACTCGGCGATCAGGGCCGCGATCTCGTCGCGCTGCTCGCGCGACGCGACCTTCGTGCTCGACAGCGCCTGGGCGCGCTCCATGGCCGCCGACTGCGAGAAGTGCACGATGTAGACCGGCGCCTGCCCGGTGGCGAGCAGGTCGTCGATCGTCTCGTGGATGGGCGTCGTCTCGTAGAAGAAGTGCAGCGGCACTGGGCGCTCGACACCCGTGACCGTCGCGGTCTCCCTGCCCGTGCGTCGGGTCAGGTCGGCAGCGAGTGCGGTCACGTCGCCGAGGGTCGCCGACATGAGCACGAACTGCGCCTGCGGCAGCTCCAGCAACGGCACCTGCCACGCCCACCCGCGCTCCGGGTCGGCGTAGAAGTGGAACTCATCCATCACAACCAGTCCCACGTCGGCGTCGCTGCCGTGCCGCAGGGCGAGGTTGGCGAGGATCTCGGCGGTGCAGCAGATGATGGGAGCGTCCGCGTTGACCGAGGAGTCGCCCGTGATCATGCCGACGTTCTCGGCGCCGAAGACGTCGACCAGGGCGAAGAACTTCTCGCTCACGAGCGCCTTGATCGGCGCCGTGTAGAAGCTCCGACGGTCGCCGACGAGCGCGGCGAAGTGCGCCCCCACCGCCACCAGCGACTTGCCGGTTCCGGTGGGCGTCGAGAGGATCAGGTTGTTCCCCGAGACGATCTCGATGAGCGCCTCGTCCTGGGCGGGGTAGAGCCGGATGCCCGTCGACTCCACCCACTCCACGAACGTCAGGTACACGGCGTCCGGATCGGCCGCGTCGGGAACGGTGGCGGGCTCGAGCCGCGGCGGGGAAGTCATGGTCCCTCGATCATCGCATCTGCATCAGACTCCCGTTCCCGTCACGCCCAGTGCGGTCAGCAGCTCGTAGGCCGTGGACCGCGCGTGCACGATGACCGCGCCGAGCTGCGATTCCGCGGCCGATACCGACAGCAGCAGCTGCCCGTACGGCGCGAGGATGAAGCTCAGCAGCGCCATCTGGCTGTCTTCCACCGACAGCGAGACGATCGCGGACAGCGTGGGTTCGGTACCGCCCGAGATGATCTCCGCCTCGGCGCGGGCCACGCCGAACAGCGAACCGTTCATGGCCGCGAGGTGCTCGCCCGACTGCGGGTCGAGTCCGATCGAGGCGATGTGCAGGCCGTCGGCGGTGCCGAGGACGGCCGAGGTCAGCTCGGGGAAGCGGCTCTTCAGCTGCTCCAGCCGGGTGATGGCGGACTGGTTCACGATGCCCGACCAGAGCGCCCAGTTGCCGGCGATGTCGGGGTGCATGCGTGACGGGTCGTGCGGAGCGGCCTCCGCGTCACCGTGTGGTCTCATCAGTTCTCCTCCGGAAGGTCGAGCGCAGCGCTGGCGACGCGCATCACGCTGTCGCGGTCGCGGGCGTCGGCCGCGAGCACGCGCGAGGGTGGCACCGCGTACTGCTGCAGCACGTCGGCGAGAGCCCGACGGATCGAGCCGATCGATCGGTTGTCGCTGTGGCTGACGACGATGATCAGCCGATGCAGCTCGGCGGGGAACAGGCGCAACCACTCCGCCGTGTCGGAGGTCATGGTGGGCTGATCGCCCCGCACCCAGAGCAGGATGCGGGTGCCGGGCAGCGACACGTTCGGTCGTGCTGCGGCGAACCGGCGCTGCCCCGGTACGCCGATGAGCGCGACAGAGACCTCGGGTGTCGGCCGCCACGTGCCGAAGTCGAGCCCGACCGTGGTCGTCGTCTTGTCCTCGCCCTGGGCCGCGGTGGCGCTCATCGGCACGTCGGTGTCGACCGGCGGCACGTCGCTCAGAGCGCGCACCGCGGTGGTCTTGCCGGCGCCGACGGGCCCCGCGAAGATCATGCGATATCGGGTCGGCATGTCTGCTCGTCGCCAACGAGAGCGCCTCAGCGGCTTCTCCGAGGAGTGTGCCCTGCGTGGCCGCGAGCTTCCGAGGCCGCTCCCGACGGCCTCCTCGGTCAAGCGGCGAGCGCCGTGACGTGGCGGTTCACCGACGAGCGCAGCATCGCCAGGTTGGTCGCCTGCCGATCGGCCGCGATGTACAGGAACATGCCGCCGTCGATGAGCTTGAGGAGGTGCAGCTGCGTGTCGAGCGTGAGCAGCATGTCCTCCAGGTGGGCGTCGAGGCCGAGCGCCTCGATCGTGCGGTTCTTGTTCTTCACGATCTCGGCGTTGAAGGCGCTGGCGACATCGAGATCGAAATCCGCTCGGGTCGAGCTCGACGTGATCGGCAGCCCCGACTCCAGGTCGACGATCGATGCGCCGATGAAGCCGTTGATGTCGTGGGCGATGTCGTCGATCAGCTGGTTCAGCTCATCTTGCGTGGCCATGGTTCTCCCCAGTGTGTGGTCTTCACCGCGCACACCAGAGACCGCCCAGTGCGGTCACCCCCAGAGTGCACGCGATCAGAAAAGTGTATAACGTTACCCGCCACTGCGCGAACCGGGTCCCGCCACGCCGCGCTCGAGCGTCAGCCCTCGCGGCGCCGCACGATCTCGGCGATCCACAGCGGGGCGAACGGCGAGGTGCAGCCGGGAGCGGTGGGGTAGTCCGCCAGGACACGCAGGCGCTCGCCGATGTCGATGGCCCTGGAGCGGTGCTCCCGGTGGAAGATGCCGATCGTCGCGAGCGTCTCGTTCATCGCCCACTGCAAGCGTGGCGGCGCGTCGGCGAGGTCACGCTCGATGCGGTCGAGCAGCGCGTCGAGATCGAGCCCGTCGTGCTCTTTCGCGACGCGCACGGTCGTGAGCGACCAGGCGGCCGCGGCCACGGTGGGATCCGGGTCGTCGAACCAGCGGGTGCGGAGCTCCTCCGTGAGCGGCGACTTCTTCACGACGTAGTTCACGAACCAGTCGTTGACCTTCGGCGGACGCGTGTCGCGCAGCAGGGCGTCCAGCTCGTCGGCGGTGAAGTCCCGCGGCCGGCAGATCAGGATCGCCAAGAGCCGGGCGGCGGTGTCGCCGGTCGCCCACAGCGCGGTCGCGAGCGCCTGGTCGGTCCCGATCCGCTTGGCCAGGGCGCGCATCCGGCTGAGGTTGATGCCGTGGTCGTCGCCGCGCTTCTCGTTCGCCGCGCGCTGCTTCGGATCTTCGAGCGCCGCGAGCTCGGCCACGGCGGCGTCCACGGTCATACCGGCCATGCTCACAGGGTACGCGCGGTCACTCCTCGTCGAGCAGCTCCCCGCGGATCCGCCGCAGGTCCTCCATGAGCGACCCGACGAGGATCCAGTGCTGCGACGACGGCGGACGGACCACCAGCGGCGCCGTGAGGGCCGGGATCGCCGAGGTCAGCGCCTCGGGCTCGGGCGCCGGCGCGGACGACTGCACTGCGAGCCGCACGTCGTGCCCCGCCCGGCGCAGCTGCTCCGCGATCGCGGCCACCGCCGGCTCCTCGCCGAGGCGGTCGTCGTAGTGGTCGAAGTAGGCGCGGGTCATCCCGATGGTCTGCGTGACGATGGGGGACAGGCGGTCGAGCAGCTGCCGCAGTTCCGCCAGGTCGGCCCGGTGGGTCGAGCGGCGCGGGTTGAGGGTGAGCGACTCCTCCCCGGCGGCGATCGCGGCCTCGGCGGCATCCTTCATCGGTCGGAGCAGCCGCACCTCGAGCATGAGCTCCTGCAGCCGCGCGGGGGTCTGCGGCTCGGGGAGGGCATCGGCGAGGCGGTCCAGGCTCGCCGCGAGCTCGCGCCCGAGGAGTCCGACGTCGCGCCGTGCCGGCTCGACCAGCACGGGCGGCACGATCAGGGCGTTCACCACGATGCCGATCACCACGCCGATCAGCGTCTCGGCGATGCGGGCGATCGCATACTCCGGGCTCGACGACCCCAGGGCCAGCACGAGCATCGCCGAGATCGCGACCTGGTTGCCGGTGCCCGGCGAGGCCCGGAAGATCCAGGCGACGAGCATCGCCACCACGATCGCGAGCAGCACGATCCAGCTCGGTGAGCCGAGGAGGAGCCCCAGCGCGACGGCGATCACCACCCCCACGATCACGCCGATGCTGCGCTCCAGCGCCTTGGACAGCGACTGGTTGACGCTCGGCTGCACCACCAGCAGGGCCGCGATCGCCGCGAACACGGGCAGCTGCCCCGGGAAGGCCCAGCCCGCGATCAGCCAGGCCGCGATCGTGGCCGCGGCCGACTTCACGACCTGCAGCAGCGGTGACCGCTGGGAGGCGCGGATCGCGGCGGGGATGCGCATGGCCTCCACGCTAGTGCGCCCGCGGGCGCGGGATGATACGCGCCGACTACGGGCCCGTCCATCGGGGTGGTGGATCCGCCGGCCAGGCGGAGAGTGGGCCACCCCAGCGACAAGCGACCCGGCGAGGAGGCCGACATGTACTTCCACCTGCAGCAGCTCATCAACGACATCGAGGTCGACGAACCGGACCCCGCGGCGGCCAACGCGCTGCAGGAGGGTCTGGGCGGCCAGTTCGGCGAGATGCGCACGATGATGCAGTACCTGTTCCAGAGCATCAACTTCCGTGGTCCCGCCGGCAAGCCGTATCGCGACCTCATCCAGGGCATCGGCACCGAGGAGATCAGCCACGTCGAGCTGATCGGCACGACCATCTCCCGGCTGCTCGACGGCTCTCCGGCGTATCAGGGCAAGAAGGACGCCCCGGTAGATGCACCGGGAGCCGGCGGCGCGGTGCCGCTCGAGATCGCGCTCGACCACAGCAACATCCACCACTACCTGGTCGGCGCGCAGGGCGCCCTGCCGGTGGACGCGGCGGGGAACCCGTGGATGGGCAGCTACGTGTACAACTCCGGCAACCTCGTGCTCGACCTGCTCTACAACCTCATGCTCGAGTCGACCGGCAGGCTGCAGAAGTGCCGCCTGTACGAGATGACGGCGAACAAGACGGCGCGCTCCACGATCTCGTACCTCATCGTGCGCGACCAGGCGCACGAGAACGCCTACGCGAAGGCGCTCGAGACCCTGGGGGTGAACTGGCGCACCAGCCTGCCGATCCCCAAGACGAACGCCGAGAGCTTCCCCGAGGTGAAGCGGCTGCTCGACCTCGGTCTGCAGAGCACGCAGTACTCGTTCGACCTGGACGACCGTTCCGAGGCCGGACGCATCTTCCAGGGGATGTCGCCGTCGGGCGACGGCACCGAGCTGATCGCCGACCAGCAGGCGCCGGAGGGCGTGCCGTCCGTCATCGCGCCCGAGCGCCCCGAGGAGTTCGCGCCGGGAGCAGACGCCGAGCTGCAGGCGCTCATCCAGGCCACCGCTGAGATGGAGATGGCCGACATCGAGGCGCCCTTCGGCCGGATGACGTCGAGCTGAGGACCGTCGTCGATCCGCGCTGCGATGTCAACCCCGTGGCCGATACCGGCTCGTGACGCCTGAATGGAAGCACACGAACGACGAACAGCAGAGGAGCATCCCATGGTGCAGATCATCGAGACCATCGACGTCGACGTTCCCGTCCGCACGGCATACAACCAGTGGACGCAGTTCGAGAGCTTCCCGAGGTTCCTCGACGAGGTCGTGTCCATCACGCAGACCGACGACACCCACACGCACTGGAAGGTGAACGTGGGTGGAGCGGAGCGCGAGTTCGACGCCGAGATCACCGAGCAGCACCCGGATGAGCGTGTCGCCTGGAACAGCGTCGGCGGCGAGACCGAGCACGCGGGGGTGGTGACCTTCCACAAGCTCGACGACACGTCGACCCGCGTCACGGTGCAGCTCGACTGGGAGCCGGAGGGGCTGCTGGAGAAGGTGGGCGCGCTCGTCGGCGCCGGCTCGCACGCCGTGAAGAAGGACCTCAAGAACTTCAAGGAGTTCATCGAGGGGCGCGGCGTCGAGACGGGCGCCTGGCGCGGCGACGTCGACGCCTGATCCGCGGGCGACCGGAGGGCGCGCGACCGGAGATCGACGAGGCCCGGAGCACCGCAGCGCACGGGGCTCCGGGCCTCGTCGCGTGTCCGGCGTGCGCGGAGTCGGGGGTGCGCACGTCGGCGCCCCGTGCTTGCATGAGCGCATGGAGAGGGACCGGAGGCTGCGCGCCGAGGCCGCAGCGGTCGCGGCGACCGCCGTGTGCTTCGTGCTCGGCGTCGGCGCGGGACTCGTCGTGCTGCGCGGGGCGTCCAGGCCGCTGACCGGCGAGACGGGTCTGGCGATGCCGGTCGCCGTGGTCGCCGGGGTGATCGCCGCGGGGGCCTTCGCGGTGAGCACACTGCGGCACCGTCGCGGCGAGACCACCGGGATGCCGCGCTGGCAGGTGATCGTGTCGCACCTCTCGGCAGGCGCACTCACGCTCGCGTTCGGCGCCGTGACCGTGATGGGCGTGCTGCTCACAGCGGAGGTGCTGGCCGTCGGGCTGCGCGGGCTCGAGCTCGGGGCGGTGGGCGGCGGTCTGCTCGCCGGGGTCGCGGCGGCCGTGGGCGGCCGGTTCGCGTTCGGGGCCGGGGTCGGGCTGCGCACGGCCGACCTCGCCGGGCTCCTGTTCGGCTTCCTGGTGATCGGCACGCTGTTCGCGATGGTGACGGCGGTCGACCCGCGGTGGTGGGAGGAGAACTTCTCGCAGCTCGGCGTGGGGTGGGCGTTCAACGGCACGCTCGTGGTCGCCGGGCTGCTCGTCGCCACGGTCGGCGCGTACATCGGCCGTGACCTGCACCGCCTGCGGGGCGACGACGCCCTGCCGCGCATCGCCGTGATCGTGGGCCTGTGGGCGGCCGCGGGTGCGGCGCTCGCCGCCGTGGGGCTGCTGCCCCTGTACCGGGCACCCCTGCCGCACGACATCGCGGCCTTCGCGGCGCTCGTGCTGTTCCTGGCCGCCGCGGCACTGACCACGGTCGCGGTACCGGGGCGACCGACGGCGCTCGTGGCGACGTCGATCGCGGTGGGCGTGCTCGTGGTGGTGGCGGTCGTGCTGTGGCTGCCGTTCGGGCTGTACGCGGTCACGGCGCTCGAGGCGATCGTGGTCGGGCTGGGGCTGCTGTGGCTGACGACGCTCGTGCGCGTGCTGGCGATCCTGGTGCCGGAGGCGTCGCGTCCCTCGGCCCGGCGCTCGCCGCTGCGCGCGGGCTGACGCCGGCTCGACGAGGGGGTCAGCGAGCTTCGGGTGCGAGCACGCCGGAGATGAGCAGTTGCACCAGGTCGGCAGCCCGGTACCGCGCGTCGCCGGTCGCGCCGATGCAGAGGTTCCCGATGCCTCGGAGCACGGTGTACGCATCGATCGCGGGCGTCCCCTCCGCGGACCCGCGCGCTGCCTCCAGGAGCGAGGCGCACACCGGGACGAGACGGTCGACGAAGTAGGTGTGCAGGGCGTCGGATCCGGCGCTGTCGCCCTGCAGTGCGCCGGGCAGGCCATGCTTGGTGACCAGGAACTCCACGAACAGGGCGACCCACGCCCGCAAGGCGGCTTCGGGGGTCGCGCTCTCCGCAAGAAGGCGGGGACCGGCGTCGGCGCACGCTTCGACCTGGTGCCGGTACACCGCGACCACCAGCTCGGAACGCGTCGGAAAGTGACGATAGATCGTCCCGACGCCGACTCCCGCCTTCGCTGCGATCTCTCGGACCGGAGCATCGACCCCGGACGTCACGAACACTGCTGCCGCCGCCTCGAGCAGAGCCTGCTCGCTCCGGCGCGGGCGACCCGCTCGCTGCGGCCGCGCATCGTGCGACGGCTCGCTCTCGACCTCGCTCATGTCCTGCTCCGGTTCCCTCGACGGCGCTCGCTTGCATTACGGAGCATTGTTCCGTAATGTTGCGGAACAGCGCTCCGATATCCACTATCGCAGAGCGCTGCACCCCTCGGAAAGGAACTCGCCGTGACCTCATCCATCGTCGACACGCTGGACGGCATCATCGGTGCCGGACGCGCGGTCGTCTCCGTCGCTCCCGTGGCGGTGTCCGCGCCCGGCCGAGCGGTTCCCCTCGACGTGCGGGTGTCCGCTCCCGCGACGGGATCGAACCTTCCCGTCGTGCTGTTCTCCCACGGCAACGGCTGGAACCTCGATGGGTATGCGCCGCTCACCGCGTTCTGGGCCTCCCGCGGGTTCGTCGTGATCCAGCCGACGCATCTGGACTCGCGCCGCAACGGGTTCGGGTTCGATCACCCGGTGTTCCCCACGATCTGGACCGAACGGATCACGGATCTCACTCGCATCCTCGACCAGCTCGACACCATCGAGGCCGCCGTTCCCGGTCTCTCCGGCCGCATCGATCGCACGCGCGTCGCCGCGACCGGTCATTCCTGGGGCGGACAGACCGCGCAGTCCGTGCTCGGGGCGCGGATCGTCGACGACTCGGGCACGGTCGGCGACGACATGTCCGACCGACGCGTCACCGCAGGCATCCTGTTCGCGGCGACCGGTGTCGGCGGCGACCACCTTCACCCTTTCGCACGGACGAACTTCCCCTTCATGCGTCCGTCCTTCGCGGAGCTTCGCACGCCGACCCTCGTCGTCGCCGGAGACCACGACCAGTCCGCGATGTCCAGCCGCGGACCGGACTGGTTCACCGATGCCTATACGCACAGCCCCGGTGCGACGGATCTCCTCACGCTCCACGGTGCCGAGCACTCCCTCGGCGGCATCGTGGGGTACGACGTCGCCGAGACCACCGACGAGCACCCCGAGCGGGTCGCCGTCATCCAGCGGATGAGCACCGCCTACCTGCGGACCGCTCTGCACGTCGACGACACCAGCTGGCCCGCTGCTCGCGCCGCGTTCACGGACGGCGGCCATCCGATCGGTCACATCGACAGCAAGTGAGAGGTGTGCCCGTGTCCCTCGCCGTGCGCGAGCAGCAGGTGAGGGACCAGGCGCCGCCAGGGAGGAGGTCACAGCGCGCAGCGCGCTCCGTCCTCGGGGAGTTCGAGGTCGACGAGGTAGTCGGCGACGATCTCGTCGATGCACTCGTTGCGGGAGACGATGGTGCCGTGCTGGTTGCCGTCGACGGTGAGCAGTCGGGCGCCGAGGGTGTCGGCGAGGCTGATGCCTCCGTCGTGAGGGGTCACCGGATCTCCCGTGGCCGACACCACGAGCACCTCGGGAAGCCCGTCGATGTCCGTCGCGTAGGGGTAGCCGAGTGTCGGTTCGGACGGCCAGTACTCGCAGCCGTCCTGGGTGGGGGGAGCGGTCCCCGGGTCGAGGAACGGTACGGCATCGTTGAGGTCTTCGCCGAGCCTCGCCATCTCCTCGGCGGTGAAGCGTTCTTCGTCCAGGCAGTTGATCGCGAAGAGCGCCTCGTACGAGTTCGTGTACTCGCCGCTCTCGGAGCGGCCGTATGACCCGTCGCGCAGCGCGAGCAGGGCATCCGGCCGACCTGCCTTCAGCTCCGCCAGCCCTGCCGCGATCGCGGGCCAACTCGCCTCGGAGTACAGCCCGGCGACGATGCCTTCGCCGGCGGCGAGGAAGCCGACCTCGCGGCCGTCGGCGGCGATCAGCGGTTCATCGACAAGCGGCCGCAGGAGCCGCTGCGCCTCGCTCGTCGCCCGTGCGGGATCGGCGCCGAGAGGGCAATCGGCCTGGGCCGCACAGAAGTCGGCGAAGCGCTGGAAGGACGCCTGCAGCCCCTCGCTGAGGTGGATCCGACGCTCCCGGGTGTTCTTGAGCGGGTCGACCGCGCCGTCGAGGACGAGGGCGCGGACGTTCTGCGGGAACATCTCGGCATAGACCGCTCCGAGGCGCGTGCCGTAGCTCACACCCGCGAAGGTGAGCTTCTCGTCGCCGAGCGCGGCTCGGAGGATGTCCATGTCGCGAGCGGTATCGCGGGTTCCGAGGTGGGCGAGCACATCGCCTCGGCCCGTGCCATCGGCGCACTTCTCGACGATCTCGCGGGCGGAATCGTCCGTCCACTCTCCGAGTGCCGCGAGGGGAGCGTCGGCGTCTCGCTCGTCGTCGGTGTAGCAATCGACGGCGGGGCGGCTGAGGCCGACCCCCCGGGTGTCGAAGCCCACGATGTCGAAGCGGTCGGTGAGGGGCCCGCCCGACCACAGGGCGGCCACCAGAGGGGCGAACGTCGTCGCCGCCGCGCCTGGTCCGCCGGGATTCAGCACGACCGAGCCGATGCGGTCCTCGCCGGTGGCTGCGATGCGGGCCACCGCCAACTCGATGGTCTCACCCGCGGGGTCCTCGTAATCCAGGGGCACCGTGAGCATCGCGCACTCGGCGCTCTCCGCCGCATCGATGACCTGAGGGACGGCGGGTTGCGACCTCACGAGCGCGGGGTCACAGGCCCCGAAGTCGAGCTCCTGCCCCCTGTACCGCTCGAGGTCCGAGTCCTGCACGGCTTCCGATTCGGGCGCGGCGTCCCGGTCGTCCTGCGTCGCGGCGGTGCAGCCGGCCAGCAGCAGCGATGCGACCGCGGTGACAGCGGCGACCGGTGCCACCCATCGCCGTCGATGATCGTTCCTCCGTCGGCTGCGGATCGGCGAGCGGTTCCTGATGGTGTTTCCTTTCGTGGGGTCTCAACTGGCGAGTTCATCGATCCAGCTCGATCGCATCCGCAGGGCCCGCTCCGTGCTGCCGGCGACGGCCGCGAGCCCGATGAGCAGATTGATGTGCAGGGGGAGCTGGATGGGGGACGTGAAGGTGCCCACCGATGCGGCGATCAGCGGTATCTGCGAAAGAGCCTCGATGATCTGGGGAACCTCGACGCAGAGTCCGACGACGACGAGGGTGAGGGAGATGAGGCCGATCGCACGGCTCGCCCGGGGATGCCGGTGGTGCAGGCGGGCGCGGCGCCCCTCGGCCGATCGCGGATCGGGTGACAGCTGTTCTTCGGTGCCGTCTGGGCGCACGTAATGGCACCGCTTGAGCCCGAAGCCGGTGATCGCGACCTCGATGTGGCCGCCGGGCACCGCGAAGCGGGTGGGCATCTTCGCGTACGACCGCAGTGCGCCGTCGACGTAGAGGCGGGCGCGGACCTCCCCGTCGGTCATGTCACCCCCGTGGCGCACGTCGACGGTGTAGATGGATGCCGTGCCGTCCGGTGACGCCAGGGTGATCGAGCGCAGCGATCGGCTGAACATCTGCCACCAGCGGTACCGCCGCAGTGGTTCTCCTGACCCGTGGCGGACGCGGCGGTTGCGCCAGTTCGCGATTCCCATCGTCGCGGTCCTCGTCTCGATTAGTACAGCGTGCTAGTGAACGAGGGGCTAAGCTATCACACTGTGATAGATCGATGGTTTGCGGAAGGCGGGCATGGGCGCTGAATCGAAGGAGCCGGGGACCCGCTCGAAGATCCTCATCGCGGCGGCGACGATGCTCGGCGAGAACCCCACGGCTCGACTGAGCGTGCGGGGCGTGGCCGCGCGTGCCCAGGTGAGCACCGGCTCGCTGCGGCACTTCTTCCCCACCCAGCGGGAACTCATCGAGACGGTGGTCGCGGGGATGTACGACCTGGAGATTCCCGACGACCCCATCGACGATCGCTCCCTCACGCCCGAAGAGCGCCTGACCGCGTGCCTGCAGTTGCTTCTCTCCCACGTGGGCGTGGGCGAACGCGCCAGGCAACAGTGGGGAGCGCTCTACGAGGCGTACGTCGCCACGCCTCCCTCCGAGGACCAAGCCGCGACCTACCTCGCGCTCGAACGGATGGGGCGCCACCGCATCGAGCAGTGGCTGACGACCCTGGTCGACGAGGGTGCGATCGCTGCGGGTGGGATCGAGGAGCGCGCGCGGTTCCTCGCCACCGTGACGTCGGGCATCGCGACCGAACGCGCGCTGCCCTCCGAGACGGTGCGCGTCGATGCCGAGAAGGAGACCCTGCGTCTCGCCGTCCACGCGGTCATGAGCGGGCCGCCCGCCGCATGAGTTCTCCCTTCGACGGCATGCCCGTCGCGCGGACCGCCTCCGTCGTCGCCACTCCCTAGGCGGGTGTCGCGCCGGGGCGCGCGGAAGATAGGGCATCCGTCCGATGTGGCGGTGGGGCCTCAGAGCGGAGTGTAGGGATACACCGAACCGCCGAGGAGAGATCATGTTCGAGCACCCCTATCTGACCCAGCAGGTGACCGCTCACGAGCAGGAGCGCATCGCGACGGCCGTCGAGCAGCGCCGCCGCCTGATCGAGCACGCGGACCAGATCGTGCCGCGGGCGGACGGGCCCGTGCGGCGGCTGCTGCGTCGCCTCGTGCAGCGCGGGGTCGTCTCGCGCGCGGCTGTCGCGGAGCGCGAGTGCCGGCCGTGCGAGCCCGCGGTCGCCCGGTGACCGACGCGGTCCTGCTGCCGTTCCCGCACCGCGACCCCGATGTCGGCGGTGGGTGGGACGATGGAGGCATGGCCCCAGCCCCCAGCGCCGCGATGGTCGGGCGAGACGCCGAGCTCGCCGAGGTGCGCCGTCTGTTCGACGGAGCGCGCGACGGCGTGCCCGCGGCCGTGCTGGTGGAGGGCGAGGCCGGGATCGGCAAGTCCCGCCTGGCGCGCGAGTTCGGCGCCGAGGTCGCGAACGTCGCCGACGTGCATGTCGGATGGTGCCTCGACCTGGGCGCGTCGCGCATGCCGTTCGGCCCTCTCACCGGCATCCTCCGGTCGATCGTGGCGCGGATGGGCGTCGAGCGCGTGCGAGCGGTCGTCGGCGTGGGCATCGAGGCGCTCGGTATGCTGCTGCCCGAGCTCGTCGACGCCCCCGCCGACCGCGAGCGCACGAGCCCGGAGCGTCTGCGCGACGCCGTGGCGTCACTGGTCGAGGCCGCGGCGGAGGAGTCGCCGCAGGTGCTCGTGGTGGAAGATCTGCACTGGGCCGACGACTCGACCCTGGCCATCCTGTCGTTCCTGCTGCGGGCGTGGAACCGCGGTCGCATCCTGCTGCTCATCACCTGCCGCACCGACGACGTGCGTCGCGGCGACGCGGTGAGCCGTTTCATCGGCGAGGCCACGAGGGCGCGGCTGCTGGAGCGGCTGACGGTGTCGCGTCTGGAAGACGAGGCCGTCCGCGAGCTGGTCGAGCAGATCACCGGGCGCGCGCCGTCGCCGTCCGCGCTCGAGCGGCTGCAGGTGCGCGCCGAGGGCGTGCCGTTCTTCGTGGAGGAGATCGCCGGGTGCTCCCAGGGCCCGCTGCCGGACAGCCTGCGCGACCTGCTGCTGGCACGCTTCGACCGTCTCGGCGACGACGCAGGGCGTGTGGTGCGGGTCATCTCCGGCGCCGAGCGTCCCCTGAGCCACCCGCTCGTCACGCGCCTGGCCGGGCTGCCCGAGGAACGTCTCGACGAGGCCCTGCGCGAGGCCGCCCGCAGCGGCATCATCGTGGTGGAAGACGACGACTACCGGTTCCGGCACGCGCTGCTGCGCGAGGCCGTGCACGACGATCTGCTCCCGGGGGAGCGCGCCCGCCTGCACCGCGCCTACGCCGAGGCGCTGGAGGAGCAGAGCGAGGGGGCCGCCGACCGGGGCGATGCCGCCGCGCTCGCGTATCACTGGCAGCTCGCGCAAGACGACCGTCGCGCGATCACGGCCGCCGCCGAGGCCATGCGGCAGGCCAAGGCGCAGTATGCCTTCGCGAGTGCTGCGCGCTTCGGCGAGCTCGTGCTCGAGCTGTGGCCGCTCGTGCCCGACGCCGCCGCCGCGACGGGGTTCGAGCGCCCGGAACTGCTGCACGTGCTCGGGTCGGTGCTGCGCAACGCGGGCGACGGGGAGCGCGCTCTCGCGGTGGCCAACGTCGCGCTCGCCGAGGTCGATGCGACGACGGTCGACCCGCGACTGCACGCCCGTCTGCTGCGCAACAAGGCGCTGTTCCTGGTGAACCTGGGGCGGCTCGGGGCCGTGCCGCTGCTCCGCGAGGCGCTGGCCATCGCAGAGGAGCACGTGCCCGATGAGGCGTTCCGCGCCGAGCTGCTCAACCAGCTCGCCGGTCGCCTGATGATCGCGGGCGACCGGGAGGATGCGATCCGGCTCGCCGACGAGGCCGAGCGCCGGGCCGCGGCCGCGGGGTCGCGCGACCAGCAGTCGATCGCAGCGAACATGCGCGGCGGCTCACTGGCGCACCTCGGCGCCGTCGAGGCGGGCGTGCGGGAGTTCGAACGGGCCAGGGTGCTGGCAGACGGCTCGACCGCCGAGATGCGCTACCGCGTGAACTACTCCGACCTGTTGACGCTGCTCGGCCGGTACCGGGAGGCGGTCGCGGTGGCCGAAGCGGGGCTGCGCCGGGCGCGGGAGCTGCGCGTCGAGCGCACGTCGGGCACGATCATGGCGCAGAACATGATCGTCCCGCTGCTCGAGCTCGGCGAGATCGACCGCGTCGAGGAGATGCTGTCGCGCGATTTCGTGCAGGGCACGCTGCGGGTGTTCCGCATGTACATGAGCATGACGCGCGTGCGGGTGCTGGCGTGGCGCGGCCGGTCGACCGAGGCGGCGGAGATGCTGCGCGAGTGGCGGCCGGCGTTCGAGGAGACCGGCGGCTCGGAACGCCAGATCTGGTACGACCTCGTGACGATGACGGTCGCGGTGGCGCAGAGCGAGGGCGACCTCACGGGTGCGCTCGACGCGATCCTCGCGATGGTGCACGACGAGAAGCCGGCGCTGCTGCATCAGCGTCGGCTGCTGCTGGAGGGCGGGGCGATCATCGCGGAGCTGCGGTCCCGGGGGGTCGACGTCGAGGCGGCCTCGGCCACGATCCGCGACGCCTGGCTGGCGCAGCCCGACCAGCTGCAGCACGACGCCTGGGGGCTGATTCTCGATGCCCTGCTCGACCCGCGACCGGAGAAGGTGGAGGAGGCGCTGCGCCGCGCTGACGGCGACGACGTGCCGGTGACCTTCCGCGCGGTGCTCCGCCTGGAGCGCGCGCAGGTGCACGTGCGAGAGGGCGAGCGCGCGGCCGCCTCCGCCGTGGTCGCCGAGGCCGCCGCGCTCGCGGAGGAGTGGGACCACGCCCCGCTGCGGGCCGCCATCGCACGGTTCGCCGACGCCGCGGGCCTGCGTGCCGGAGCAGCGCCCGCCGACGCGGAACTGCTGACCGCCAGGGAGCAGCAGGTGCTCGACCTCATCGCGGAGGGGCTCAGCAACCGTCAGATCGGTGAGCGCCTGTTCATCAGCGTGAAGACGGTGAGCGTGCACGTGTCGGCGGTGCTGCGCAAGCTCGGGGTCAGCACGCGCACGGAGGCGGCGCTCACACGGCAGGCCCTCGACCCGACGTCGGGCAGGTCCGCCGTGGTAGCGTGACCGAGCACGCGTGTCGGATCTTCCGGTGCGGTGCAGGCCGCGTCAGCGGCCGGCTTAACAGAAAGTAGAAAACACATGGCCACTGGCACTGTGAAATGGTTCAACGCGGAGAAGGGCTTCGGCTTCATCGCTCCTGATGACGGCACGGAAGACCTCTTCGCCCACTACTCGGCTATCGCCGGCTCCGGTTTCAAGGAGCTCCGCGAGAACCAGAAGGTCGAATTCGACGCTGAGCGTGGCCCCAAGGGCATGCAGGCGGCGAACATCCGCGCTCTCTGAGCGTGCGCTGACTTCCTGAAGCCGGTCGGATCCATCGGATCCGACCGGCTTTTCGCATCCCTCCGGACCTCCGTGCGGTGTCCTCGAATTGAGGATGACCTAACTTCGGGTTAGATTAGGCGAGGCTTACCAAAGGCCGGGCGCGTTCTCGTGCCGCCACCCCTCCTCCCATCCCGAAGGGAACGCCTGTGCGCATCTCTCGCCTGCTCGCCATCGGCGCGGCCGCCGCGCTCGCCGTGTCGCTCGCCGCCTGCTCGTCCTCGGCCCCCGAGTCGACCTCCTCCTCGGGCGGCAACCCCGCCTCCGACGACGCGTTCCCCGTCACGATCGAGCACGCCTTCGGCGAGACCACGATCACCGAGAAGCCCGAGCGCGTGGCCACGGTCGCCTGGGCCAACCACGAGGTCCCGCTCGCGCTCGGCATCGTCCCGGTCGGCATGAGCAAGGCCACCTGGGGAGACGACGACGACAACGGCATCCTCCCCTGGGTCGAGGAGAAGCTCGACGAGCTCGGCGGCGACACCCCGGCGCTGTTCGACGAGACCGACGGCATCGACTACGAGGCCGTGGCCGACACCGAGCCCGACGTGATCCTCGCGGCCTACTCCGGCCTGACGCAGGAGGAGTACGACACGCTCTCCAAGATCGCGCCGGTCGTGGCCTACCCCGAGGTCCAGTGGGGCACATCGGTCGACGACATGATCGAGATGAACGCCACCGCGCTCGGGCTGAAGGACGAGGGTGAGGCACTGATCGATGAGCTGCACGCCGACGCCGACACCGCGCTCGAGGCCCACAGCGTGCTGAAGGACAAGAAGGTGCTGTTCGCCTACTTCGACCCGAGCGACCTCAGCACCATCGGCTACTACACGGCCGCGGACACGCGCCCCGGGTACCTCCACTCCCTCGGCCTGCCGTTCCCCGCGATCGTGGAGGAGAGCGTGGGCAGCGACAAGTTCAACCTCGAGGTGAGCGCCGAGGAGGCGCAGAAGTTCGACGACGTCGACGTGCTGGTCACCTACGGCGACGACACGACCCTCGCCACGCTGCAGGCCGACCCGCTGCTGTCGAAGATCCCCGCGATCGCCGAGGGCCGCGTCGCGATCCTGCCCAACGCCACGCCCATCGCCGCCTCGGCGAACCCGTCGCCGCTGTCCATCCCGTGGGGCCTCGACGACTACCTGGCGATCCTGGCCGCACCGCTCGCGCCGTAACCGCGTCGCACCACCGCCGAGAGTCACCGTGATCTCCGCACCCGTGCTCGCACCGGACGCCGCCGCCCTGCGGCGCCCGGTGCTGGCGCGCACCCTCTGGCTGTGCGCCGGGGTCGTGGTGCTGCTGGTGCTGGCGGTGCTCTCGGTGTCGTTCGGGGCACGCGCGGTCTCCCTCGACGACATCCTCGCCGCCCTGGGCGGACAGTCCGACACGATCGGGCAGGCCGCGGTGGTCAAGCGCCTCCCGCGCACGGTGCTCGCGCTGCTCGTGGGCGCCGCGCTCGCGCTTGCCGGGGCGACCATGCAGGCCGTGACCCGCAACCCCATCGCCGAGCCCGGCATCCTCGGCATCTCGAACGGGGCGTCGTTCGCGGTCGTGCTCGGCATCGCGTTCTTCGGGCTGAGCAACCCGTACGGCCAGATGGCGTTCGCGATCGCCGGCGCCGCGGCCGCCGCGGTGTTCGTCTACGCCGTCGGGTCGCTCGGCCGCGGCGGCGCCACCCCGCTCAAGCTCGCCCTGGCGGGCGCGGCGACCTCGGCCGCGTTCGCCTCGCTCATCAGCGCGGTCATGCTGCCGCGGGTCGATCTGCTGCAGACCTTCCAGTCGTGGCAGATCGGCGGGGTCGGGGGAGCCGAGTGGCCGCGCATTGCGATCACCGCCCCCGTGCTCACGGTCGGCGCGCTGCTGTGCTTCGTGACCGCCCGCGGCATGAACTCCCTCGCACTCGGCGACGACATGGCCACGGGGCTCGGCGAGCACGTGGCGCGTACGCGCGCGGTCTCGGCGCTCGGCTCGGTGATCCTGGCCGGAGCCGCGACCGCGATCGCCGGGCCCATCGGCTTCGTCGGGCTCATCGTGCCGCACCTGTGCCGCCTGCTCGTGGGCACCGACCACCGCTGGCTGCTGCCCTTCTCGGCCCTCGCGGGAGCGGCCCTGCTGACCGCGAGCGACATCGTCGGCCGGGTGATCTCGCCGTCGTCGGACGAGATCCAGGTCGGCATCATCACCGCGATCATCGGGGCGCCGTTCTTCATCTGGATCGTCCGCCGACAGAGGGTGAGGGAGCTGTGAGCGCCACGGAGCACACGCTCGTCCGCGCGGAGGAGTCCGCGGCCGCCCGCACGGCCAGGGTCATCGCCGGACGCCGGGCCCGTCACCGCCGGCACGCGCTCGTCACGGTCGCGCTGGCCGTGGTCGTGCTCGCCCTGTTCACGGTCGCGCTCATGGTGGGCAACACGTTCTATCCGCTCGACGAGGTGATCCGCGTGATCCTGGGCGAGACCGTGCCGGGGGCGTCGTTCACCGTGGGCGACCTGCGGCTGCCGCGGGCGATCCTCGCCATCCTCGCGGGGCTCGCGTTCGGCATGGCCGGCGTCACCTTCCAGACCATGCTGCGCAACCCGCTCGCCTCCCCCGACATCATCGGGATCTCGCACGGCGCCGGGGCGGCCGCGGTCTTCGGGATCGTCGTGCTCTCGCTCAACGGCCCGATGGTGTCGCTGCTCGCACTCGCCGGCGCCCTCGTCACCGCGCTCGCGATCTACCTGCTCGCGATCAAGGGCGGCTTCGCCGGCGCCCGACTGATCCTGATCGGGATCGGGGTCGCGGCGATGCTGCAGAGCGTCATCGCCTACCTGCTCTCCCGCGCCGCGAACTGGGACATCCAGACCGCCATGCAGTGGATCACCGGCAGCCTCAACAACGCCTCGTGGGAGCGGGTGCTGCCGATGGCGATCGCCGCGGTCGTGCTGGTGCCGCTGCTGCTGACGCAGGGGCGGGCCCTGGGCGCGCTCCAGCTGGGCGACGACTCCGCGGCCGGCCTCGGCGTGCGCGTCGGCGTCACCCGCGTGGTGTTCATCCTCGGTGCCGTCGCGCTGCTCGCCGTCGCGACCGCCGCCACCGGCCCCATCGCGTTCGTCGCCTTCATGGCGGGACCGATCGCCGCCCGGCTCACCGGACCGGGCGCGACCCTGCTGCTGCCCAGCGGTCTCGTCGGCGCGGTGCTGGTGCTGGCGGGCGACCTCATCGGCCAGTTCGCGCTCGGCACGCGCTACCCCGTCGGCGTCGTCACCGGGGTCGTGGGCGCGCCGTACCTGATCTACCTCCTCATCCGCACCAACCGCACCGGAGGCTCCCTGTGACCGCCGCCCACACCCTGTCCGCCGAGAGCGTGACGCTCTCCTACGGCGACCGCACCGTGGTCGAGGGGCTCGACCTGCAGATCGCCCCGGGCAAGATCACGACCATCGTCGGCGCGAACGGCTGCGGCAAGTCCACCCTGCTGCGCGCCCTCGCCCGGCTGCTGTCGCCCGTGGCCGGCCAGGTGGTGCTCGACGGCACGTCCGTGCACACCCGCCCGACCAGGGAGGTCGCGCGCATCCTCGGGCTGCTCCCGCAGTCGCCCGTGGCCCCGGAGGGCATCGCGGTGGCCGACCTCGTCGGGCGCGGACGCCACCCGCACCAGCGGGCGCTGTCGCGCTGGAGCGCGCACGACTACGAGGTCGTCGCCGATGCGCTCGACGCCACGGGCATCAGCGACCTCGCCGACCGCAGCATCGACGAGCTCTCCGGCGGACAGCGTCAGCGCGTGTGGATCGCGATGGCCCTCGCGCAGGAGACCGACATCCTGCTGCTCGACGAGCCGACCACGTTCCTCGACGTCGCCCACCAGGTCGAGGTTCTCGACCTGCTCACCGACCTGAGCGTCGCCCGTGGCACCACGATCGTGATGGTGCTGCACGACCTCAACCTCGCCGCCCGCTACGCCGACGAGCTCGTCGCCATGAAGGACGGCCGCGTGCACGCCACGGGGTCGCCGCAGGACGTGGTGACCGCCGAGCTCGTGGAAGAGGTCTTCGGGCTGCCCAACCAGATCACCGTCGACCCGGTCTCCGGGAAGCCGATGGTCACCCCCATCGGAAGGCATCATGTCCGCTGAGACGACCACGACCGAACGCCCGACCTACCTCCTCACCCGCGCCGAGGTGCGCGCCGTGGAACGCGTGTCGCCCTCGTTCGTGCGGGTGACCCTCGGCGGGGACGACCTGCGTGAACTGGGCACCCCCGGCGCGGTGTTCGACAGTCGCATCAAGCTCGTGTTCCCGCCCGCGTCCGGGGTGCTGCCCGAGATCGACCGCTCCACGGACGACTGGTGGGGCTCCTACCTCGCGGTGCCGGAGGCCGAGCGCGGCGCGATGCGCACGTACTCGGTGCGCGAGCTGCGGGTGGCCGCCGACGACACGACCGAGGTGGACGTGGACTTCGTGCTGCACCTGGAGCCGGGGCTCACCGGGCCGGCATCGCGGTGGGCGAGCGCGGCCGCCGTGGGGCAGGAGCTGTGGCTCGTCGGTCCGCGGCGCGGGGTCGTTCCGCACGGCGGTGCCGAGTACCGCCCCGGTCGCGCCGACTCCGTGGTGCTGGCGGGCGACGAGACGGCCGCCCCCGCGATCGCCCGCATCCTGGAGGACGCGCCGCGCGACCTCCGCGGCGTCGCGTTCATCGAGGTGCCGTCGCCGGCCGACGTGCTGCGCATCGACCCGCCCGCCGGGGTGGAGGTGCACTGGCTGCCCCGCGACGTGGGCGAGCCGCACGGCCTCCGGCTCATCCCCGCGGTGCTCGGCTACCTCGGAGACGCCGACGCGACCGACGAGATCCGGGTGAAGGACGTCGAGACGGAAGACCTGCTGTGGGAGACGCCGGAGTACTCGGGTCTCGGCGAGGACATCGACCCCGCGACCGCGACCCCGGTGGAGCGCTACTTCTGGATCGCGGGGGAGAGCGGCGTGGTCACGACCCTGCGCCGGCACCTGGTGAAGGACCTCGGCATCGACCGCCGCCAGGTCGCGTTCATGGGCTACTGGCGCCGTGGCGTGGCGATGCGGGGCTGACGTGACCGCGACCGACGGGCGGCCCGCCCTGCAGGGCGACTCCCTGGTGCTCGGCTACGGCCGCTCCCGCGTGGTGCACGACGTGTCGCTGCGCCTCGCCCCCGGGCGGGTGACGGCGCTGATCGGCCCGAACGGCAGCGGCAAGTCGACCGTGCTGCGCGCCCTCGCCCGCCTGCACCGCATCGACGGCGGCACGGTGCGCGTCGGCGGGGACGAGCCGCGGGATGCGGCCGCCCTGTCGGCGAAGGAGTTCGCGAAGACCGTGGCGATGCTGTCGCAGTCGCGTCCCCACCCGTCCGGCATCGAGGTGTCCGACGTGGTCGCGTATGGGCGGCACCCCCACCGCGGTCGCTTCGCCGGCATCACCGAGGCCGACCGGGCAGCCGTGGCCCGCGCGCTCGCGCTCACCGGGCTGTCCGACATGGCCGCCCGCCCGGTCGACCAGTTGTCGGGCGGAGAGCTGCAGCGCGTGTGGCTGGCGACCGCGCTGGCCCAGGACACCGGGGTGCTGCTGCTCGACGAGCCGACCAACCACCTCGACCTGCGTTACCAGGTGGAGACGCTCGACCTGGTGCGCGAGCTCGCCGACGACCACGGCACCGCCCTCGGCGTGGTGCTGCACGACCTCGACCACGCGGCCTCGGTGGCCGACGACGTGGTGCTGCTGCACCGCGGGCGCGTGCACGCCGCCGGGACCCCCGTCGAGGTGCTCACGGGCGAGAACCTGTCGGAGGTCTACGGGCTGCGCATCGACACCGTCGTCGACGACGAGACCGGGCAGGTGCGCGTGCGACCGCGCGGCCGCCATCACGCCCGGCATCGCGCCGGCACCGCACTCTGATCCACCCCCACCCCTGGAGGAACACCCGATGAAGAAGACCCCCCTGGCCGTGCTCGCCCTCGGTGGTGCGCTGACCCTCGCGCTCGCCGGGTGCGGCACCACGCAGACGCCGTCCGCCTCGGACGCCGCAGCGCCCGTCTCGACCAGCGAGGGCTGCGCCGACGACGCGACCTCGACCTCGTCCGGTGCCGTCTCGGTGACGGACGACCTGGGCCGCACGGTCGAGCTCGACCGGCCGGCCGAGCGCATCGCGGTGCTGGAGTGGCAGCAGATCGAGGACGCGCTGACGCTGTGCGTGGCCCCGGTCGCCGTCGCCGACGCCGAGGGCTACTCCACGTGGGTGTCGGCGGAGGAGCTGCCGGACGACGTCGTGGATGTGGGCACGCGGCAGGAGCCGAACCTGGAGACCCTGTTCGGCACCGACCCCGACCTGGTGATCGTCGAGGTGCGCGGGACGGACGACCCGATCGTGGCCCAGCTCGAGGAGTACGACGTGCCGGTGCTCGCGACGGTGGGCGCCGATGCGAAGGACCCCATCGCGAAGATGCTGAACACGCTCGACCTGATCGCGCAGGTCACGGGTCGTGAGGAGCGCGCCGACGACGTGACCGCGGAGTTCCAGCAGCACCTCGACGACGCGAAGGCCGAGCTGGCGGACCGCGAGCTCGCGACACGCGACTTCGTGTTCTTCGACGGCTGGGTCGACGGCGGCAACGTCGCCCTGCGGCCGTTCGGCCAGGGCTCGCTCGTCGGCGAGGTCGGCGAGCAGCTCGGACTCGTGAACGCCTGGACCGGGACGGTCGACCCGGTGTACGGCCTGGGGCAGACCGACGTGGAGGGCATGACCACGGTCGGCGACGCCAACCTGTTCTACACCGGTACGGAAGACCCCGACTCGGAGAACATCATGGACGCCCTCGCCGACAACCCGGCCTGGACCTCGCTGCCCGCCGTGGCCGACGGCCGCCTGACCGCGTTCCCCGCGGGCATCTGGACGTTCGGCGGCCCCCGCTCGACCGCGCAGATCGTCGACGGCTTCGTCGAGGTGCTCTCGAAGTGACCGAGACCCTCCGCCTCGACGACACGACGGATCCCGCGGCGCCGGAGCGTCGCGCGACCGCCGTCTCCGTCGAGGCGGAGGGCCGCGGGCCGAAGGCCCTCCTGACGGGGGTCGGGGTGCTCGTCCTGCTCGCGGTGCTGCTGGTCGCGGTCGCCGGCTGGCATCTCACGCAGGGCACGAGCGGGGCCGTGCTGCCCCCGGCCGACGTGCTGTGGGGCTCGCGGATCCCGCGCCTGGCCGCGGGCGTCGCGGTCGGGGTCGCCCTGGGCGTGGCGGGGATCCTGCTGCAGTCGCTCGCCCGCAACGCGCTCGCCTCGCCCGACACGCTGGGGGTGACCGCGGGAGCGTACCTGGCGGTCACGGCGCTCGCCGCGTTCGGGATCGCCGTGCCCGTGTGGGCGTCCGGGGCGGTGGCGTTCGCGGGCGGGCTCGTGGCGGCCGGGATCGTGCTCGGGCTCGCGGGCGGTGCCGGCTCGTCCACCACGCGCCTCATCCTCGCCGGCACGGCCCTGGCGCTGGCCTTCCAGGCGGGCACCTCGACCCTGCTGATCCTGTTCGACGAGGAGACCACCGGGCTGCTCGCGTGGGGGAGCGGGAGCCTGTCGCAGCTCGGGCTGACCGCGTTCCTCCAGGCGGCCCCGGTCGTGGTGGTCGTCACCGTGCTGGCCCTGGTGCTCGCCCGACGCCTCGACATCCTGGCGCTCGGCGACGACACGGCCTCGTCGCTGGGGGTGCCGATCCGTTCCACGCGGGCGATCGGCATCCTCCTCGCGGTCACGCTGACGGCCGTGTCGGTCACGCTCGCGGGACCGATGGGCTTCGTCGGACTGTGCGCGCCGGTGCTCGCGCGGCTGCTGTCCCGCGTGGTGCCCAGCCTGAACCGGCGCCTGCTGCTGATCCCGGCCGCGGGGCTGCTCGGCGCGATCGTGGTGATCCTGGCCGACGCCCTGCTGCGGGCGCTGATCGGCGCCGAGGCCGCGATCCTCATCCCGACGGGGGTCGCGACGACGCTGCTGGGCGCGATCGTGCTGGTGCTCATGGCCCGACGGCTGCGCGACGCCGGCCCCACCCGCGAGCCGCCGCGCGTGCGCTTCGGTGTGCGCAGCCGCGTGCGCTTCCGCGTGACCCTGGTGGTCGTGGCGCTCGGGGTGGCCGGGGTGCTGCTGCTCGGGCTGCTCGCCGGCCACACGTGGTTGCTGACGGGCGACATCGCCCTGTGGCTGCAGGGGCGGGCGGCCCCGCCGATCGCGTTCGCGCTGGACGAGCGGGCCCCGCGGGTCGTGGCCGCGGTCGTGGCGGGAGGCGCGCTCGCCCTCTCCGGCACGCTGATCCAGGGGGTGAGCCGCAACCCGCTCGCCGACCCGAGCATCCTCGGGGTCACCGGTGGCGGCGGGCTGGGGGCCGTGCTGGTGATCACGAGCGCGGCGGCGTCGACGGGCGGCATGATCGCGGGTGCCGTGACGGGCTCGCTGCTCGCATTCGCCCTGGTCTACCTCCTGTCGTGGCGAGGAGGTCTGAGCGCGGACCGGTTCCTGCTCGTGGGTATCGGGGTGTCGTACTTCACGGTCTCGCTCACGACGTTCTTCCTGCTGCGGTCGAACCCGTGGGACACCCCGCGGATCTACACGTGGCTGTCCGGCACGACGTACGGTCGCGCGTGGGAGCAGATCCTCCCGCTGGTGATCGTGCTGGTCATCGCACTGCCGTTCGTGGTGTCGAGCCGCCGCGAGCTCGACGTCCTGTCGCTCGACGAGGACACGCCGCGGCTGGTGGGCATCCGGCTGGAGCCGGTGCGCCTGCTGCTGCTCGCGGTGGCGGCCGTGCTCGCCGCGCTGAGCGTCACGGCGATCGGGGTGATCGGCTTCGTGGGGCTCGTGGCGCCGCACGCCGCCCGGGCGCTGGTGGGGGCGCGGCATGCGCGGGTGATCCCGGTCGCCGTGCTGCTGGGCGGGCTGCTGGTCGCGGTGGCCGACACGATCGGTCGCACGGTCATCGCGCCCGCGCAGCTCCCGGCCGGCCTGGTGGTCGCGCTGATCGGCGCCCCGTACTTCGTCTGGCTGCTCTGGCGCTCGCGCGACGCCTGACCCCGCCCCTCGGCCCGCCCTGTCCGTTCGTCCCGTGGCGGGATCGAAAACGCCCCCCCGGGCCGGTTCGGGGGTGCGTTCTCGATCCCGCCTCCGCCCGCCCCCCGCGTTCGGTCGGTGGCGGGATCGAAAACGCCCCCCCGGGGGCGTCCGGAGGTGCGTTTTCGATCCCCGAGCCGGGGTGGGTGGGTGGGTGGAGGAGGGGGAGAGGGGTTACTTCGCGAGGAAGTCCTTCAGGGCGGCGTTGACCTCGTCGGCGTGGGTCCAGAGCAGGCCGTGCGGCGCGCCCTCGACCTCGATGTACGTCGCCTCGGGGACGGCCTGGTGGAAGCGGCGGGCGGTCGCGTCGATCGGCAGGATGTTGTCCTTCGTGCCGTGCAGGATGAGCGTGGGCTTGCCGGCCGCGCGCACGGCCTCGACGTCGCCGCGGAAGTCCTCGATCCACGTCGGCACGACCGCGTAGGCGGCGACCGGGGCGCTGGTGACCGAGAGGTTCCAGTTGGCGTCGACGACCTGCTGGCTGATGCGGGTGCCGAGGTTCTCGTCGAGGTTGTAGAAGTTCTTGTAGAACTCGGTGAACCAGGCGTAGCGGTCGCCCTTGGCGGCGGCCTCGATCCCGTCGAACACGTCCTGCGGCACGCCCTCGGGGTTGTCGTCGCGCTGCACGAGGAACGGCTCGAGCGAGGCGAGGAAGGCGAGCTTGGCGACGCGCTCGTGCCCGTAGCGGCCGACGTAGCGGGCGAGCTCGCCGGTGCCCATCGAGAAGCCGACGAGCACGACGTCGCGCAGGTCGAGGGTCTCGAGAACGGTGTTGAGGTCGGCGGCGAAGGTGTCGTAGTCGTAACCGCTGCCCACCTTGGAGGACTGGCCGAAGCCGCGGCGGTCGTACGTGATCACGCGGTAGCCCTGGGCGAGCAGCTCACGCGTCTGGCGCTCCCAGCTGTGTCCGTTGAGCGGGTAGCCGTGGATCAGCACGACGGGCTGCCCGGATCCCTGGTCCTCGTAGTACAGCTCGATCGGGGTGCTGTTCTCGTTCCCGACGGTGATGTAGCACATGATCCTGGTCCTTTCGGTTCCGGTGAGAACGATCGTTCTCGCTCGATGTGTCCAATCTAGAGAACGAGCGTTCTCATGTCAAGTAGACTTCTGCACATGACCGAAGACGACGCTCGCGAGTGCATCCTCTCCGCCGCGGAGGAGCTCTACTACCGCAAGGGATACGCGGCCGTCGGCATGGACGAGCTGCGCACGGCCGCCGGCGTGTCGCTGCGTCGCCTCTACTCGCTCTTCCCCGCCAAGACCGATATCGTCTCGGCGGTCCTCGCCCGCAGGCACACCGAATGGGAGTCGGGTCTCTCCGCCGCTGTCGCCGCCGCGGGCGACGGGCCCCGCGCGCGGCTGCTCGCCGTCTACGGCTACCTGGAGGACTGGTTCTGCAGCGACGGCTTCCGCGGCTGCGCGTTCATCAACGCATTCGGCGAGCTCGGCGGGACGAACCCCGAGGTCGCCTCCATCGTCCGCGCGCACAAGGCCTCGTTCCAGGAGTACATGGCCGCGCTGGTCGCGGACACCGGTGCCCCGGCCACGCTGGCCGCCCAGCTCTCGATCCTCGCCGAGGGGGCGCAGAGCACCGCGGCGATCTCGGCCGACCCCCAGGCGGCGGTGCACGCGCGCCGGGCAGCCGAGGTGCTCATCGACGCGGCGTTCGCCACCGCCTGAGCTTCGGCACCTCTCGTCAGGTGTCGTCGTCGGCCGCCCGCCGAGCCGCCGTATCCCAGGCCTCGCGCACGCCCCGCAGGTGCTGCTCCGGCTGGAACGGGTGCGACGCCGTCACGGTGCGCAGCGAGCGCTCGACCACGATCCCGGGGTGATGCACGAGCTCGCGCAGCATCGCCGCCATGCCCTTCGCATCGGGTGAGCCGCACAGGATCCCCGCCTCGGCCAGGCCCTCCCGCAGCCGAGGGTCGACGTACAGCACGCTCCGCGCCGCCCGGAACGCCTCCGCGACCACGACCGGCTGCGGGTCGAGCCCGAACGACGTGACGGCCAGCAGGTGCGAGTCGCGCAGCAGGGGCTGGATGCTCTCCGGCTCGACGCGACCGAGGAACTGGATGCTGCTCCCGCCGTCTGGCGCCGCGGTCCCCGCGACCTCGCGCGCCTCGGCGTACAGCGGCCCGTCTCCCGCGATCCGCGCCACGAGCGACCCCGGCGGCAGGTCCTCCCCGGCCCGTCGCACCGCGCGCACGAACTCCAGGATCCCCGACTCGAGGGTGAGCCGGCCCACCCACAGCACCTGCAGCGGCAGCTCGACCGCCTGGAGCGGCACCCCGGGGATCGCGCGCGGTGGCATCGGGTTCGGCACCACCTCCACCTCCGGCAGCCCGGCGATCCGCAGGGCCTCGGCCTGATGCGCCGAGGGCGAGATCACGGCGTCGGCCTCCAGTGCGGCGTCGAGCGTGACGCTGCGCACCGCGGCATCGATCGCGCGCGGGGTGTCGGCGAGGGCGGTGCGAGGAGGCCGTCCGCGCAGCACGCGGGCCAGTCCGCGGACGGCCGCCGCCGCGACCCGGTCGAATCGTCGCAGGTCCGGTCCCTGCCAGAAGAAGGTGTGCACCGTGTGGACGACGGGGATGCCCTGCTCCTGGGCCACCCGGATCGCCGCGGCGGTGAGGCCGAACTCCGAGTGCACGTGCACCACGTCGATCGACCGCTCCCGGAACAGGCGCCGCAGCCGCGCTCGCAGGGCACGACTGTTGCGGATCGCCGGCATCTCGACGCCCGGGATGACCCACGCGGCGGCCATCAGGATCGGTGCCTCCCCCGGCGGCACGGGGCGTGGCGCGCTCCCCGGCTGCGCGGCGCCGATGACCACCACCTCGTCGCCCGCGGAGCGCAGCAGCTCCGCCTCGCGCAGGACGACGGCCTGCGCATCTCCGATGCGGTCGAGTGCGTAGTCGCAGACGAGTGCGATCCTCACGGCGGTCACCCCCAGGTCGTGCGGAACAGAGTGCTGTCAAACGTAACATCTTACCCGCCGGGTGAATGACGCGAGGTGGCACAAGTCTCTTACCTGGTTAGCGATCGGCGGCGGGGCTGTCAAGGGCACTGCGGCGGCGGTGCCGTCACCCTAGAGTCCCGGCATGGAGACTTCGACGAAAGGCATCCTCCGCCAGAGCCTGGTGATCGCGGCGGCCGTGTTCATGCTGATCGCCGCCGCCATCGGTGCCGGCGCGTTCGGCGGCACCTCGGTCGACGAACTGCAGAACGGTGCGCTGTCTGCTCAGGGCTCGTATCTCGCGCCCGCCGGACCGGCGTTCTCGATCTGGTCGCTCATCTACCTCGGCCTGCTCGCCTACACGGCGTGGCAGGCCCTCCCCGCCCGCCGCCAGGACCCCCGGCAGGAGGCCGTCGGCGGCTGGATCGCCCTGTCGATGGTGCTCAACGGCCTGTGGCTCGTGACCGCCCGCTACCTCACGCTGTGGCTCACGGTGCTCGTGATCGCGCTGCTGCTCGCCGTGCTCGCGCGTGTGATCGTGCTGCTGGGAAGATTCCCCGCCCGCAGCGCCGTCGACCGCGTGCTCACCGACGGCGCCAACGGGCTCCACTTCGGCTGGGTCACGATCGCCACCGTCGCCAACACCGCCGCCTGGCTCACGCAGACCGTCCCGGAGAGCGCGGAGCAGCAGGCGGAGGTGTGGGCCATCGCGGTGCTCGCCGTGGTGCTGCTCATCGGTGCCGCGAGCGCGTGGTTCACCGGGCGTCTCGCGCCCGCCCTCGCCACCGCGTGGGGGCTCGCCTGGCTCGCGGTCGGTCGTCTGACCGGCGAGCCGCAGAGCACGCCGACCGCCATCGCCGCGATCGTGGTGGCCGCGGTCCTGTTGCTCGTGGGGGTCGTGGCCGTCGTGCGCCGGCGTCGAGTGACCCCGCCGACCCTCGCGCCTCAGAGCACCAGCCGGTAGCCCATGCCCGCCTCGGTCAGCAGGTGCACGGGCGAGGAGGGCTCGCTCTCGAGCTTCTTGCGCAACTGCGACATGTACAGGCGCAGGTAGCCGGAATCGGACACCTGCGCGCTGCCCCAGATCTCCTTCAGCAGATCCTGCCGGGTGACCAGCGCCCCCGGGTGCCGTGCCAGGTGCTCCAGCATGCGCCACTCGGTCGGCGTCAGGTGCACGCGGGTACCGGAGCGGGTGACCGTCTTGGTCGCCAGATCCACCACCACGTCGCCGAAGGCCACGACCGACTCGCCGTTGGCGGCCACCGCGCGGCGGGAGAGCGCCCGCAGTCGCGCCAGCAGCTCGTCCACCTGGAACGGCTTGGTGACGAAGTCGTCGGCCCCGGCGTCGAGCGCCTCGACCTTGTCGGCGGAACCCGTGCGACCGGAGACGACGATGATCGGCACGGTCGTCCACCCCCGCAGCGCCTGGATCACCTCGATGCCGTCGAGCCGCGGCATCCCGAGGTCGAGCATGATGAGGTCGGGGTGCGACTGCGCCGCGGCGGCGATCGCGGCGGCGCCGTCCGCGGCGACGACCACCTCGTAGCCGTGCGCGGCGAGCGTGATGCGCAGCGCCCGCACCATCTGGGGGTCGTCGTCGGCGATGAGGAGCTTCACTCCGTGCCCTCCGTGTCGGCAGGCCCTGCGGCGAGCGGCAGGGAGATGACCATCGTGAGTCCGCCACCCGGCGTGTCCTCGGGTGTCAGGGTACCGCCCATGCCCTCGGTGAACCCGCGCGACAGCGCGAGCCCGAGGCCGAGGCCGGTCGTGTTGTCGGTGTCGCCGAAGCGCTGGAACGGCTGGAAGATGCGGTCGCGGCGCTCGGGCGCCACACCCGCGCCCCGGTCGACGATGCGGATCTCCGCGCGCTCACCCAGACGGCTGGTGGTGACCAGCACCCGGCTGCCCTCGGGGGCGTGACGGTGGGCGTTCGCGATCACATTCACCAGCACGCGCTGCAGCAGCACCGGGTCGGCGAACAGCGCGGGCAGGGCGGGGTCGAGCGCGAGGTCGACCTCGGACGGCCCGAGACCGAGCTCGTCGACCGCCGCGAGCACGGGACCGGCCGCGTCCACGCGCGAGGCCGAGACCGCGAGCACGCCCGCCTCCACCCGGCTCACGTCGAGCAGGTCGGTCACCAGGGTCGACAGGGTCGCGAGGCTCTCGTCGGCGGTGGCGAGGAGCTCCGCGCGGTCGGTCGCCGACAGGCCCTGCGCGGTCCGGAGACCGCCGATCGCCGCGACCGCCGACGCCAGGGGCCGGCGCAGGTCGTGGCTCACCGCCGAGAGCAGGGCGCTGCGCACCTGGTCGGTCTCGGCCAGCGCCTCCGCCTCGCGCGCGGTCGCCCGCAGGTCGGTGTGCTCGATCGCCGCGGCGAGCTGCGCCACGATCGCGTCGAGCAGCCGGCGCTCCGGACCCGCGAGGGGCTCGCCGTTCAGCTCCAGCAGGGCGCGGGGCCCGCCGCCGGCCGCCCCCACGGGGATGGTCGTGGCGCGGCCGTCCGGCACCGGCTCGCCGTCGCTGGCGAGCACCTGCCCGTCGGGCGTGAGCAGCCGGACGCCGCTGAGCCCGAAGGCCTCCCTGGTGCGGCTCACGAGCGCGAGCACGGCGTTGTCGCCGCGGAGCACGTTGCCCGCGACCGCCGCCAGCAGCTCCGCCTCGGCCGTCGCGCGCTGCGCCGTCCTCGCCCGGCGGGCGGCCTGATCCACGATGATGCTCACCAGGATCGCGATGACCACGTAGAGCGAGAGCGCGAGGGCGTGCAGCGGATGCGCGATCGTGATCGTGAACAGCGGCGCCACGAAGAGGAAGTCGAGCGTGATGCCCGACAGCACGGCGGCGAACACCGCGGGGCGGATGCCGCCGATCAGCGCCACCACGACCACGAGCAGCTGATACGCGAGCACCTCGGCGGTGATCGACTCCGGGCTGCGGAAGGTGAACATGAGCCACGACAGCAGGGGGCCGAACACGAGCGCGACGCCGAAACCGAGCGCCTGGCGCCGCCACCCCAGCGCCCCGCCGGTGATGCGGGGCAGCGCGAGTCGCCCGCCCGCGGCCGCGTGGGTCACGATGTGCACGTCGATGTCGCCCGAACGCCGGATCACCTCGGAGCCGATGCCCGGTCCGGTCAGCGCGGCCGTCAGGCGGCCGCGGCGGCTCACCCCGATCACGAGCTGCGTGGCGTCGGCACCCTGCGCGAACTCCACGAGCGTGCCGGGGATGTCGTCGCCGACCACCTGGTGATACGTACCGCCGAGCGACTCCACGAGCGCGCGCTGAGCAGCCAGGGCGCCCGGGGTCTCGCCGCGCAGGCCGTCCTGGGCGGTCACGTGCACCGCGAGCAGCTCGCCCCCGGCCGACCGTGCCGCGATGCGGGCTCCGCGGCGCAGCAGTGTCTCGCCCTCCGGACCACCCGTCAGCGCGACGACCACCCGCTCGCGCGCCTGCCAGGAGCCTTCGATGCCCTGCTCGGCGCGGTAGCTGCGCAGCGCGCTGTCGACCTCGTCGGCGAGCCACAGCAGTGCGAGTTCGCGCAGCGCGGTGAGGTTGCCCAGACGGAAGTAGTTCGACAGCGCCGCGTCGATCCGCTCCGCGGGATACACCAGGCCCGCCGACAGCCGGTCGCGCAGGGTCTGCGGGGCGAGGTCGACCACCTCGACCTCGTCGGCTGCGCGCACCACGGCATCCGGGATGGTCTCCTGCTGCGCGATGCCGGTGATCTTCTCCACCACGGCGTTCAGCGACTCGATGTGCTGCACGTTGACCGTGGTCACCACGTCGATGCCCGCCCGCAGCAGCTCCTCCACGTCCTGCCAGCGCTTGGGGTGGCGCGAGCCGGGGATGTTCGTGTGCGCGAGCTCGTCGACCAGGGCGATCTCCGGTGCGCGGTCGAGCACGGCGTCCAGGTCGAGCTCGGTCAGCACCACCCCGCGGTGCTCGTCCACGCGTCGCGGAACCTCGGGGAGCCCGGCGGTGAGGGCCGCGGTGGCCGCCCGGCCGTGGGTCTCCACGACCGCGATCACCACGTCGCGGCCCTCGTCGAAGAGGCGCCGCCCCTCCGCGAGCATCTCGAACGTCTTGCCCACCCCGGGGGCGGCGCCCAGGAGCACGCGCAGGCGCCCCCGGCGCTGGTGCTCCGGCGGGCGATCCGTGCGCGCTGCGCTCATTCACCCTCCCGGTCGTCCAGTGCGAGGTTGAGTTCGGCGACGTTGATCCGCTCCTCGCCGAGGAACCCCAGGTCCCGCCCTTGAATCCTAGACTCCACGAGCGCACGCACCTCGTCCTCGGGCAGGTCGCGCGCGGCGGCCACCCGCGGCACCTGCAGCAGGGCATAGGCGACGCTGATGTGCGGGTCGAGACCGGAGCCGGAGGCGGTCACGGCGTCGGCGGGCACCAGGGACGGGTCGACACCCTCGCGCTCCGCGACCTCGGCCGTGCGCTCGGCGATCGTCGCGACCAGGTCGGGGTTCTCCGGTCCGAGGTTGCTGCCGCCCGAGGCGGTGCCGTCGTAGCCGTCGCCCGCCGCGGACGGGCGCGACTGGAAGTACTGCGGCAGGGCCTCGCCGTCGGCGTCGGTGAAGGACTGTCCGATCAGGGCGCTGCCGCGGTCGTCGGGCAGCATCGAGCCGTTCGCCTGTGCGGGGAGCAGCAGCTGGCCGATGCCGGTGACGAGCAGGGTGTAGCCGACGCCGAGGACGAGGGTGAGCACGAGCATCGCGCGGACGGCGACCCCGGCGGTGCGCATCGTGGTGCGGGTGGTGGAGGACATGGTGTGCCTTTCGCGCGAGGGTCAGAAGCCGGGGAGGAGGCTCACGACGAGGTCGATGAGCTTGATGCCGAGGAACGGCGCGATCACGCCGCCGAGGCCGTAGACGAGCAGGTTGCGCTGCAGGATCTGCGAGGCGCTCGCGGGGCGGTATGCCACCCCGCGCAGGGCCAGCGGGATGAGGAAGACGATCACGATCGCGTTGAAGATGATCGCGCTCGTGACAGCAGACGCGGGCGAGTGCAGCTGCATGATGTTGAGCGCCGCGAGTCCCGGGAACACCCCCATGAACATCGCCGGGATGATCGCGAAGTACTTGGCGATGTCGTTCGCGAGCGAGAACGTGGTCAGCGCGCCGCGCGTGATGAGGAGCTGCTTGCCGATCCGCACGATGTCGATGAGCTTGGTCGGGTCGGAGTCGAGGTCGACCATGTTCCCCGCCTCCTTCGCCGCCGACGTGCCCGTGTTCATCGCCACGCCCACGTCCGCCTGCGCGAGGGCAGGGGCGTCGTTGGTGCCGTCGCCGGTCATCGCGACCAGCCGCCCGCCCTGCTGCTCGCGGCGGATCAGATCGAGCTTGTCCTCGGGGGTGGCCTCGGCGAGGAAGTCGTCGACCCCGGCCTCCGCGGCGATGGCCTGCGCGGTGAGTGGGTTGTCGCCGGTGATCATGACCGTGCGGATGCCCATGCTGCGCAGCTCGTCGAAGCGCTCGCGCAGGCCGTCCTTCACGATGTCCTTGAGGTGCACGACGCCCAGCACGCGCCCGTCCTCGCCGGTGGCGCGCACCGCCACGACCAGGGGTGTGCCGCCGCTGCTCGCGACACCGTCGGTGAGGGAGGTCAGCTCGGCGTCGGTCCCGCGGCCCAGCCAGGCCGACACCGCGGAGCCGGCGCCCTTGCGGATCTCGGTGCCGTCGGAGAGGTCGAGTCCGCTCATGCGGGTCTGCGCGGTGAACGGCACGACCACGGCGTCCTCCGGCGCCTCCACCCGGAGGCCGCGTGCGGTGGCCAGTTCGACGATCGAGGCGCCCTCGGGCGTGGGGTCGGCCAGGGACGACAGGGCGGCGACCCGCAGCAGCTCCTCCGCGTCGACGCCCGTCAGCGGCAGCACCTCGTGCGCGCGCCGGTTGCCGTACGTGATCGTGCCCGTCTTGTCGAGCAGCAGCGTGGTCACGTCTCCCGCGGCCTCGACCGCGCGGCCCGACATCGCCAGCACGTTGCGCTGCACGAGGCGGTCCATCCCGGCGATGCCGATGGCCGACAGCAGCGCGCCGATGGTGGTCGGGATCAGGCAGACGAGCAGAGCGATCAGCACCGGGATGCTTACCGGGGAGGCGGCGTACGAGGCGATCGGGTTCAGCGCCAGCACCACCACGACGAACACGATCGACAGGCTCGCGAGCAGGATGTTCAACGCGATCTCGTTCGGGGTGCGCTGACGGCTCGCGCCCTCGACCAGCGCGATCATCCGGTCGACGAAGGTCTCGCCGGGCTTCGACGTGATGCGCACCACGATGCGGTCCGACAGCACCCGGGTGCCGCCGGTGACGGCGCTGCGGTCGCCGCCGGACTCGCGGATCACCGGGGCGCTCTCGCCCGTGATCGCCGACTCGTCGACGGTCGCGATCCCCGCCACGATGTCGCCGTCGCCCGGGATCAGCTCGCCCGCGGTCACGATCACGACGTCGTCGCGCTGCAGCTCCGCCGACGACACCTCCACGGTCTCGGCGCGCTCGGCCGCGGGATCCGCCGCGGGATCGTGGCGCACCACGCGGCGGGCCATCGTGCTGGTGCGGGTCTTGCGCAGGCTCGCGGCCTGCGCCTTGCCCCGGCCCTCCGCGACCGACTCGGCCACGTTCGCGAACAGCACCGTGAGCCACAGCCACACCGCGATGCCCCACGTGAACGCGAGGGGAACGGGCGAGCCACCGGAGTCGGCCGGTCCGCCCAGGAAGGGCTCCGCGATCGCGAGCACGGTCGTGAAGGCCGCACCCACCCAGACGAGCAGCATCACGGGGTTGCGCACGAGCGTGGCGGGGTTGAGCTTGCGGACGGCGCCGGGCAGCGCCTGCACGAGCTGCGACCAGCCGAACGACCGCGGTGTCGCAGCGGGGGCGGAGGCCGTGGCGCTCTCGGGCGCGGACGGCGTGGTGAGGAGGGTCATGTCAGAGTCCTTCGGCGAGCGGTCCCAGTGCGAGCACGGGGAAGTAGGTGAGGGCGGTGACCACGACGGTCACCGTGAGGAGCAGGCCGACGAACTGCGGCCGGTGGGTGGGCAGGGTCCCGGTCGTGGCGGGGATGCGCTCCTGCGCCGCGAACGACCCGGCGAGCGCGAGCACCAGCACGATCGGCAGGAAGCGGCCGAGCAGCATCGCCACGCCCAGGGCCGTGTTGAACCACGGGGTGTTCGCGGTGAGCCCGGCGAAGGCGGAGCCGTTGTTGTTCGCGGCCGAGGTGAAGGCGTACAGCACCTCGCTCATGCCGTGCACGCCCGGGTTGAGGATGCTCGTGGACTCCACGTCGTCCCGGATGCCGGGGATCGCGAAGCTCAGGGCCGTGCCGCCGAGGACGAGCACCGGGACCACGAGGATGTACAGGCTCGCGAGCGTCATCTCCCGCGGGCCGATGCGCTTGCCGAGCCACTCCGGCGTGCGGCCGACCAGCAGCCCGCCCACGAAGACCGCGACGATCGCGAGCACCAGCATGCCGTACAGCCCCGAGCCCACCCCGCCGGGGGCGACCTCGCCGAGCATCATGTTCAGCATCGGCATCATGCCGCCGAGCGCCGTGTACGAGTCGTGCATCGAGTTGACGGCGCCCGTCGAGGTGAGCGTGCTGGCACTGCCGAACAGCGTCGAACCGAGGATCCCGAAGCGCAGCTCCTTGCCCTCCATCGCGGCTCCCGCGAGCTCGGGTGCGGCGCCCCGGCCGGCGAGCTCCAGTGCCGAGAGGGCGACCGTCGAGGCGAGGAAGATCGTGCCCATCACGGCGACGATCGCGTAGCCCTGGCGGTGGTCGCCCACCAGGCGGCCGTACGTGCGGGGCAGCGCGAACGGGATCACCAGGATCAGCAGCACCTCGATCAGGTTCGTCCACCCGGTGGGGTTCTCGAACGGGTGGGCGGAGTTCGCGTTGAAGAAGCCGCCGCCGTTCGTGCCGAGCAGCTTGATGGCCTCCTGCGACGCGACGGGTCCGCCGGGGATCGTCTGCGCGCCCCCGGACACCGTGGTCACGTCGGTGAAGCCTGCGAAGTTCTGGATCACGCCGCCGGCCAGCAGGGCGACCGCGCCGATCAGGGCGAGCGGCAGCAGCAGCCGCCCGAGCCCGCGGGTCAGGTCGACCCAGAAGTTGCCGATCGTCGCGGAGCCGCGGCGGGACAGACCCCGCACCAGCGCGATCGCGACCGTGAGGCCGACCGCCGCCGACACGAAGTTCTGCACCGTGAGGCCGGCCAGCTGCACGGTGTAGCCCATGGTCTGCTCGGGCGAGTACGACTGCCAGTTCGTGTTCGCGACGAACGACGCGGCCGTGTTGAACGCGAGGCCCTCGGGCACGGCGGGGAGCCCGAGCGACTCCGGCAGGAACGCCTGCAGCCGCTGCAGCGCGTAGACGAGCACGAGCCCCACGAGCGAGAACAGCAGCACGCTCCGGGCGTACGCGCGCCAGGTCTGCTCCGAGCGCGGGTCGACCCCGATCACGCGGTACAGCCCACGCTCCACCCGCAGGTCCTTCGCGGAAGTGTAGACGTGGGCGATGTAGTCGCCGAGGGGGCGGTAGAGCAGCACGAGCACGACCACGACGGCCGCGACCTGGAGCACCCCGAACAGGATCGTCGCGTCCATCAGAACCGCTCCGGGGCGACCAGGGCGACGACGAGGTACACGATCGCGGCGACGGCCAGCACCGCGGCGATGATCTCGAACACGATCATGCGCGGTCCACCGCCTTCGCGACGAGGGACACGAGGGCGAACAGCGCGAGGGTCAGCGCGAGGTAGATGATGTCGAGCACGACCCCGATCCAACTCCCGGGCGTCGCCGCCTCCGTCGATCCTCACGGTTCCCCTACGCCACGTCCGCCGATGCATGCGGCTTTCTCACGCCCGGCCCTATGCTCGCGAGGTGGGGACGCGCGGACACCGGATCAGGCCAGGGGCCGTGCTGGTGCTCGCCCTCGTCGCGGTCGCGGCGGTCTGCGTCGTCACCGGGTTCCTGCCGAGCGACGACGCCGAGGCGCTCGGGCTGCGGACCGCTCCGGTGCTGGGCTTCGTCGTTGCGATCACGATCGTCGCGGAGCTCGCGCGGGACGCGGCGGTGTTCGACGTGGTCTCGCAGCGGCTCGCCCGGTGGGGTCGGGGCAGGGTGGCGCTGCTGTGGCTGCTCGTGATCGCGCTCGCGGTGGTGAGCACGGTCTTCCTGTCGCTCGACACGACGGCGGTGATCGTCACGCCCGTGGTGGTGGTGCTCGCGCAGAGCATCGGTGTCCCGCCGATCCCGTTCGCGCTGGCGACCGTCTGGCTCGCGAACACGGCCTCGCTGGCCCTCCCGGTGTCGAACCTCACGAACCTGCTCGCGGCGCGGCAGATCGGCGACGGGCCCGCCGCGTTCGTCGCGCTGAGCTGGGCGCCGACCCTCGTCGGCATCCTCGTCCCCGTGCTGCTGCTCACCCTCGTGCACCGGCGCACCGTGTTCTCGCGCTACCGCACGCCCCCGCCCCGGCGCCCCGCCGATCCGGTGCTGTTCTGGACCGCGACGGGCGTGCTCGTGGTGCTCATGCCCGCGCTCGCCCTGAGCCACGACGTGTGGATCCCGGCGACGGTCGCCGCGGTCGCGCTCGTGGCGGTGTTCGCGGTGCGGCGGCGCAGGGCTCTGCGGTGGGGACTGGTGCCCTGGCAGGCGGTCGCGCTGGCCGCCGCGCTGTTCGTGCTGGTGGAGACGCTGCACGCGCGGGGTGCGCTCGACGTGCTCACCGCGCCGATCGCGGGCGACGGGTTCGGTGACCTCCTGCGGCTCGCGGCGCTCGGTGCCGTGAGCGCCAACGCCATCAACAACCTTCCCGCCTACCTCGTGCTCGAGCCCGCGGCGGGCGACCCCGTCGCGCTCATGGCGCTGCTGATCGGCGTGAACCTCGGCCCGCTGATCACGCCGTGGGCCTCGCTCGCGACGCTGCTGTGGCACCACCGCATCACCGCGCTCGGCGTGGAGATCCGCTGGAGCCGCTTCATGCTGTGGGGGACGGTGGCGGCGGTGCCCACGGTGATCGCCGCGGTCGCCGTGCTGGCCCTCGTCGCCGGCTAGTGCCGGGGGTCAGCTCCCTACCGGCCACTCCTCGGCGAGCAGACCGTAGTTCATGCCGTCGAGCCACTCGCCCGAGCGGTGCAGGGCGGTCTTGCGGCTGTGCTCCTCCCGGCGCATGCCGAGCCGCTCCATGAGCCGCCAGGAGGGCTCGTTGTCGGCGAAGCAGCCGGCGTGCACGCGGCGCAGGCCGAGCGGGCCGAAGCACACCTCGATCGCCGCCCGCACCGCCTCGGTCGCATAGCCGCGGCCTGTGGAGGCGGGGTCGAGCACCCAGCCGAGCTCGGCCTCCACGCCCTTGGCGCGCTCGGCGACCTCGAGCTGCGCCCAGGCGTCTTCGATGCGGATCATGAGGTCGCCGATGGGGGTGGGGGCGTCACCCTCGTGCTCGGGCAGGCGCTCGATCAGGTACAGCGACGCCAGTCGGGCGGGCTCGAGGTGGCGCTCGCGGAACGCCTCGATCGTGTCGGGCGCGAGGCCCAGCCAGCGGTTCACCTCGGGCAGGCGTCGCCACTCCCACATCGCGTCGAGGTCGTCGAGGGTGCACGGACGCAGTTGCAGCCGGGGGGTGCGGACGGGCCAGGGAACGCCTTCGGTCATGCCCTCAGCCTAGGGCGGGCTCCGCGCCGCGCGGCCCCGGACTGCCGGGTGCGTACGGCGAGGGCCGCGCAGGCGATCACGGCCAGTCCTCCCGCGACCGTGGGCCAGCCGATCTGCTCGTGCAGCAGCAACCCCGCCCACGCGATACCCATCACCGGCTGCACGAGCTGGATCTGGCTCACCTGCGCCATCGGCCCGATCGCGAGTCCGCGGTACCAGGCGAAGAAGCCGAGGAACATGCTGACCGCGGCGAGATAGGCGAACGCGAGCCACTGCACGGGTGTCGCGGCGGGCGGCTGCGCGACGGCGGCGACGACGGCGAGCGCGGCCATCGGGGGAGCGGCGAGCACGAGCGCCCAGGAGATCGTCTGCCACGACCCGAGCTCGCGCGCGAGCAGGCCGCCCTCCGCGTAGCCGACGGCCGCGGCGAGCACGGCCCCGAAGAGCAGCAGGTCGGCGACGTGGAGGGTGCCGAGTCCCCCGCCCTGCAGGGCAGCGAAGCCGACCGCGGCCAGGGCGCCCACGGCCGCGAAGGCCCAGAACGACCGCGCCGGCCTCTCTCCGGTGCGCACCACGACGGCGACGGCGGTGGCGGCCGGGAGCAGGCCGATCACCACCGCGGCGTGACTCGCGGGGGCCGTGGTGAGCGCGAACGAGGTCAGGAGCGGGAACCCGGCGATCACTCCGCCCGCGACGACCGCGAGCCGTGCCCACTGCCGGGCGGAGGGCGGCGAGGCGCGGAACGCGGCGAGCACGATCGCGGCGAGGACGGCGGCGACCACGGCCCGGGCCGAACCGATGAACAGGGGCGACAACCCGCCGATCGCGACGCGGGTGAAGGGCAGCGTGAACGAGAAGGCGATGACCCCGAGGAGCCCCCAGGCTGGTCCTGCATATCTGGATAGCGCTGTCGAACGAAGGGCAGTAGCGCTACTCTGTTCTCTCATGGGTCAGGATAGCACCGAGCGCATCGTCCGTGGACTGCGGGCCTGGGTGGCGTCGGCCGCACCCGGTGCCCGGCTCCCGTCCAGTCGCGCGCTCGTCGCCGAGTACGGGGCGAGCCCGGTCACGGTGCAGCGCGCCGTGCAGCAGCTCGCGCGCAGCGGTCTGATCGACACGCGGCCGGGGGTCGGCACGTTCGTCCGGGCCGCGCGGGCCCCCAGAGCGCTGGACCACAGCTGGCAGACCGCCGCGCTCGGCCCCGCCCCCATGCGCTCCTCGGGTCTCTCCGCGACGCAGCGCACCGCCGCCCCGGACGTCATCGGCCTGCACTCGGGCTATCCCTCGCCCGAGCTGCTGCCGGAGCGCCTGGTCCGGCAGGCGCTCGTCCGGGCGTCGCGCACCCCCGCCGCGGTGACGCGCTCCCCGGCCGCCGGTCTCCCCGAGCTCCAGGCATGGTTCGCCGCGGAGCTGGCGGCGACCGTCCCCTCCGGCATCGCGGCACCCTCACCCAGGGACGCACTGGTCGTGGCCGGCAGCCAGAGCGGTCTCAGTTCGATCTTCCGGGCCGTCGTGGGCACCGGGCGGCCGCTGCTGATCGAGTCGCCCACGTACTGGGGGGCGCTCCTGGCGGCGGAGCAGGCGGGGGTCGCACTGGTGCCGATCCCCTCCGGACCCGCCGGCCCCGACCCGGACGAGGTGGAGCGGGCGTTCGCGCGGACGGGAGCGCGGGCGTTCTACGCCCAGCCGACGTTCGCGAATCCGAGCGGCGCGCGCTGGTCGGCCGCGACGGGGGAGGCGGTGCTCGAGATCGTGCGGCGGCACGGGGCGTTCCTCATCGAGGACGACTGGGCGCACGACCTCGGCATCGACGCCGGCGCGCATCCCCTCGCCGCGGCCGACGACGACGGACACGTGGTGTACGTGCGCTCGCTCACCAAGAGCGTCTCGCCCGCGCTGCGCGTGGCGGCGGTGATCGCCCGCGGCCCGGCGCGTGAGCGGATCCTCGTGGACCGGGCTGCCGAGGGCATGTACGTGAGCGGGCTGCTGCAGGCCGCGGCGCTCGACGTGGTGACGCAGCCGGCCTGGCGCACGCACCTGCGCGGATTCCGCGAGCAGCTGCGCACGCGCCGTGACCTGCTGGTGTCGAGCCTCGCAGCGCACGCGCCCGGGGTGACGGTGGAGAACGTGCCGGCGGGCGGCCTGAACCTGTGGGCGCGGCTGCCGGAGGGGACGGACGTCGGCCGGGTCGTGCGGGAGTGCGAGCTCCGCGGCCTGCTCATCGCCCCGGGTGGCGAGTGGTTCCCGGCGGAGCCCGCTGGTGCGTACGTGCGACTCACCTACGCGAACGCCGATCCCTCCCGGTACGCCGAGGCCGCGGGCATCCTCGGCGCCGTCGTCGACTGGTCCTGATTCCTCACTTCCGCGGCCAGAGCTTCCGGCGCAGCGCGGGGGCCAGCAGGGCGACCGCGACGAGCAGGGAGATCGCGACGTTGAGCAGGAAGATCGGATTCTCCCCGGGGAGGAACTCGTAGACCACCGCGTTCCCGGCGGCGCTGACCACGGCGAGAGCCAGCACGAGATACATCGTTCTTCTCCCCTGGGCAGTGCGCGCGCTCATCTCACCCTCCAGACTACCTCATATGACGACAGTATGATCCGAAATGACTGCCATGGAGCATGGCAGGTGCGGCCTCGACCCGGCGGTCTCGGCTGAGCCGGCGCGCGCGGAACCCGCCGGACTCACTCCGCCGAGGGGGGACCGGCGGGGCGGTGGGCGCGGCGGCCCGACACCACGACCGGGCGACCGGCACGCTCCTGGCCCGGTAGCGGGCGGGAGCGGCGACCGTAGATGAGCTCGGACGAGTCGAGCAGCCACGGCACCAGGGTGATCGAGACGCCGTGCACCAGCATGAGCTGGTTCGCGAGTCGACGTGCCCGCCGGTTGTGCAGGAACGACTCCCACCAGTGGCCCACGATGTACTGCGGCAGATACACGGTCACGACCGAGGAGCCGTGCTTCTCGCGGTACTGGCGGATGAACTGCGTCACCGGCTGCGCGAACGAGCGGTACGGCGACTCGACGATCACGAGGGGCACCGGCACGAGGTGCTCGGCCCACTCGCGCTGGAGCGCCGCCGCGTCGTCGGCCGACACGGCCACGTGCACCGCGAGCGTCTTGTCGTGCTTGGCGGCGATCGCGTAGTCGATGGCCTTCATGACCGGCTTCTGCAGATGGTTCACGAGCACGATCGCCACGTCGCCCGACGCCCCGAAGCGGGTGGTGTCGTCGATCGCGATCTCGTGCTCCACGTCGCGGTAGTACCGCTTCACGCCGATCATGAGGAACGCGAGCACCGGGATCGCGAAGAACACCAGGTAGGCGCCGTGCGTGAACTTGGTGATGGTCACGATGACCAGCACCAGCACCGTGAGGGTCGCCCCGGCCGAGTTGATCAGCAGGCCCACCTTCGCCGAGCGGCGGTCGGTCGCCGCTGTGCCGTCTCGCGGTCCCGCGGCCGGTTCTCGCAGCACGCGCCGCCAGTGGCGCACCATGCCGATCTGCCCGAGCGAGAACGACACGAACACCCCGATGATGTACAGCTGGATCAGTGTCGTCAGCCGGGCCTGGAACACCACCAGCACCGCGATCGCCGCGATGCCGAGCAGGATCATGCCGTTCGAGAACACCAAGCGGTCGCCACGGGTGTTGAGCGACTTGGGGGCGTAGCCGTCGCGCGCGAGCACCGCGCCCAGCAGCGGGAAGCCGTTGAAGGCCGTGTTCGCCGCGAGCAGCAGCACGCACGCGGTCGCCGCCTGCACGATGAAGAAGGGGATGCTGCCGCCGCCGAACGTCGCGGCCGCGATCTGCGCCATCAGGCTCGGCTGCGGCGTGGTGCAGTCGAAGCCGATCAGGTCGCACGGGTTCTCGGCGTAGTGCACGCCCGTGATGAGCGCGAGGGCGGTGAGGCCGGAGAACAGGCAGATCGCGATGGTGCCCATGAGCACGAGCGTGGACTGGGCGTTGCGCACCTTGGGCGCCCGGAACGCGGGCACGCCGTTCGACACGGCCTCGACGCCGGTGAGCGCGGAGCATCCGCTCGAGAACGCGCGCAGGATGAGGAGGATGACGGCCGCCTGGCTCAGGCTCTCCGCCTGCACGCTGAAGTCCGCGCTGGACGCGACGGGGGCGTCGCCGAAGACCGTGCGGATCAGGCCCGTGACGATCATGATGCCGACCGAGCCGATGAACACGTACGTCGGGATCGCGAACACCAGCGACGCCTCGCGCACGCCGCGCAGGTTCACGATGATGATGAGGATCACGAAGCCCACCGCGAGTTCGACGCGGAAGGGGTCGAGCCCCGGCACGGCCGAGATGATGTTGTCCACGCCCGAGGCGACCGACACCGCGACGGTCAGCACGTAGTCCACCAGGAGTGCCGCCGCCACGATCACGCCGGGGATCTCGCCGAGGTTCTTCGACGCGACCTCGTAGTCGCCGCCGCCCGAGGGGTAGGCCTTGATGAGCTGACGGTAGCTGAGCACCACCACGAGCAGCAGCACCACGACGGCGATCGCGACGAGCGGCGTGAACGACAGGAACGTGAGCCCGCCGATCAGCAGGATCATCACGAGCTCCTGCGGCGCATAGGCCACCGAGCTCAGTGCGTCGGAGGCGAAGATCGGCAGCGCCATGCGCTTGGGGAGCAGCTGCTCGTCGACCTGCTCGCTCGTCAGCGGGTCGCCGATGAGGATGCGCTTCGCTCGCGGCGGCGCGTCCGCGCCGAGTCGGGTTTCTTCTGACACGTCCGGCGACACTACGCCCGCGCGCGGCGCCCTCACAAGATCCTTACGGAATCCCTACGGTCGCATTCCGCACCCTGACGGAATCCTTACGGGCACCGCGTAGCCTTGTTCTCCATGGGGGAGCAGGTCGTTCTGGGTGTCATCGCGATCGCGATCGGAATGGCCGTCGGCATCGTGCTGTTCGTGCCGTTCGTCGCGATCAGCTACCGCCGCCGCGGGAGGCTCAGCTTCGGACGGACGATGCTGTGGCTCGGCGCCCTGATCTACTTCTGGGCGATCTGGACGTACACGCTGCTGCCGCTGCCCGACCCCGACACGATCCGCTGCGTCGGCGCGATCATCGACCCGATGTCGGTCGTGCACGATCTGCAGCGCGCGTTCGCGTCTCCCCAGCCGTTGCGTCACCCGGCGTTCCTGCAGCTCGCCTTCAACGTGCTGCTGTTCCTCCCGCTCGGGGCGTTCGTGCGGGTGCTGGCCGGCCGCGGGGTCGTGGTCGCCCTGCTCGCCGGTCTCGGGCTCTCGCTGCTGGTCGAGACCACGCAGCTGACCGGCGTGTGGGGACTGTACCCGTGCGCGTACCGGTTCTTCGACGTCGGCGACCTGATGACCAACACGATCGGCGCGGTCGTGGGCTGCACGCTCGCACTCGTCGTGCCGCGCGCCCTGCGCGGCTCGCGCGCCGCCGCGGATGCGGATCAGCCGCGCCCGGTCACGCGCGGACGCCGGGCCCTGGCGATGCTGTGCGACGGTCTGGCGTACTTCTTCGTGAGCGCTGTCGTCGCCGTGACCGTGCAGCTCTGGCTCGCGTACGTCGTGGACGACCGGGCGGCGGTGCTCGACGGCGCTGCGTCGGAGCTGGTGAGCACGGTGGCCGCCTCGGGCCTGTGGCTCGTTCTGATCCTCGTCACCGGTCGCTCGGTCGGCGATGTCGCGGTGCAGCTGCGCTACACCGGCTCGCGCCTGCCGATGATGCTCGCGCGCCTGCTGCGGTGGGCGGGCGGCATCGGCGGCATCGGCGCGCTCGCCCTGCTCGGCTTCCCGTTCGACCTGATCTCGTCGGTGCTCTACCCCGTGGCGGTCGTGCTGCTGTTCACCACGCGTCGCGGCCGCGGGCTCCCCGGGCTCCTCTCCGGGCAGGACGTGGAGGACGCGCGGGAGCGGCAGGCGTCGGCGCCCGTCGCGTCGGCCTGACCGGTCGCCCTCCCCGCCGCCCGGTCGATCGCCCGCGGATCCGTGATCGACGACCCTCGTTCCCGGGACGCGGGACGGCGCAGAGTGACGGTGCGTCCGTCCGGGCGCCTCGAGCGAACAGGAGCCACCCATGACCGACACCGCCACCCGCCCCCGCGGACACCGACCCCCCACCCGCCGCGGCGGCCGACTGTGGCTGCTCTGGGGCGTTGCCGCCGGGCTCCTCGGCGTCACCGCCACCGTGGTGTTCGACGTGCGGCCGTGGTCGGAGGCCGACTACGCCCGCGGTGGCATCCTCTCCGCAGCGGCCGAAGACATGGCGGGGCTCGACCCCGTGGGCAACAAGATCGGGTTCCTGCTCGGCTTCGCGGCCGTGGCCTGCCTCCTGGTACTGCAGGGCTCCTGGCGCGTGCGCGTCGAACGCGGATCCACCTCGGTCGCGGCGCGCGTGTTCTCCGCGGGGCTCGTGACCTCGGCCGCCGGGCTCACGTTCGGCTACGCCTGGAAGGGCACGCTCGGGCTGTACGGCCACGGCGGCCCGGAGTTCGGCAGCTTCGGCGACGAGGGTCTGCTGGTGTTCTACGCGCTCACCGACTTCGGCGCGTTCATCCCGTGGTTCGGTGTGCTCGTGTCGCTGGCCGCGCTCGCCGCCATGGCCTGGTTCGAGCGGTCGGCCTCGCGCATCCTCGGGACGCTGCTCGGGGCCCTGGTGCTGCTGATCGCGGCGGGGTACATCCTCACCGGCGTGCCGGGGCTCGCCGGACCGGTCGGTGGCCTCGGGCTCGCGTTCGCCTCGCTGTGGATGCTGCTGGGGCGCCGCGGGGTCTCGTCCGGGGACACCGCGACGGACCGGGCGGCTGCCACCGGCACCCCGCTGCCCGGCAGGTCGTGACGGCGGGCCTCAGCCGGGGCTGACCGCGGCGGCGTGCACGCTCACCCGGGTGCCGCCGCCCGGCGGTCGGTCCCAGCCCACGCGGAACCCCGCCTCGTCCGCCCACTCCCGCATCGACGCGAGCCCCACGCCGGCCCCTCGACGATCGGGGAGCCCGCGGCCGTCGTCCTGCACGCACAGCAGCCGCTCGCCGGGGCCGCCGAGCGTGACCACCACCTCGCGCGCGCCGGCGTGCCGCACGGCGTTGAGCAGTGCCTCCGCGGCGATGCGCAGCAGGATGCCCGCACGGGCGGGGTCGAGATCGGGGTCGGCACCCGGAACGAGACGCACGGCCGCCCCCGCCGCGCCCAGTGCGGACACCAGGCGCCGCAGCTCGCCGTCGAGGTCGTGCACCGGGGTCGTGCCGCCGCGGGCGAGCCGGGCGAGGGTCGCCGTCTGCGCCTCCAGCAGCTCGGCGACGCGGGCGGCCGTCTCCTCCGCCGCCGCCCGGTCACCCCGTGCGAGCAGGTTGGTGGCCGCGGCGAGCGAGAACCCCGCTCCGGACAGCGCGGGCCCGAGCCCGTCGTGCAGCTCCCGGCGCAGCGCCCGTCGTTCCGCGTGCTGCGCCTCCGCCGCCGTCCGCCGTGCCTCGGCGAGGGCGGTCGATGCCTCCGCGAGCCGCACGACCACGCCGATCACCGGGCCCAGATCCGCGATCGCCTCGGTGGTCCTGCGCCCAACGGGCACCCCGTCGACCTCCCCGGTCACCTCCAGCACGACACCGGGATCGCCGTCCACCGCGAAGGCCGTGGTCGTGCCGCGGGGATCCCCCACCACGACGTCCGTGGTGCCGAGGTGCTCGCCGTCACCGCCCGCGTCGTCCGCCGCGACCCGGAGGCGCACCGAACCGAGGCGCAGCGTGGCCCGCAGCGCCGTCGCCAGGGCGCGCAGGCCGTCCGCGCCGGTGGCGATCTCGCCCACCTCCGCCCCCAGCGTGTCCACGAGCCGCTCGGGCGCCCCCGCGTCGCCGTACACGAGGCGGTCGACCCGCCGGCGGATGAGGCGCCGCATCGGCAGCAGCCCGATCGCGACCAGCGCCGCGGTGGCGAACACGGCCAGTGGCGTCGGAGGGCCGACCGTCTCCATCGCTGTCACGATCAGCAGGTAGCCCGTCGCGGCGAGCACCGCCAGGATGCTGGTCGTGAGCACCGTGCTCACTGTCACGTCGACGCCGCGCAGCCGATGCTGCAGACCCATCACGAGCACCGCCGATGGATAGAAGATCTGCCCGACGATGGGCGCGATGGTGCCGAACACCCACAGCGGGGCTGCGAGCTGGAGCGAGGCGGGCAGCACCGTGACCACGTAGGAGGCGGTCAGGAACACATGCCCGACCAGCAGCCAGATCAGGGCGTACCGCTGCGACCGCGGTGACCGGAGTGCCCGCTTCAGCACGATCACGGCGACCGCGGTCGAGGCGCACAGCGTCACGGCGGCCGCGGCCCCGTAGGCGCCGGGCAGCATCGCCTGGTACCACGGCCAGTCCGGGGCGAGCGGGTTGTCGAGCGGTCCGGCGCCCTGCTGGGTGAGGGACGCGACGGTGGCCACGCCGGCCGCCGTCACCACGAGACACAGCAGCCCACGGTCGAGGGCGGCGCGCCGGCCGGGGAGCAGCAGCAGCGGCACGACCGCGGTCAGGAAGGTCCCGGGAACGAACGCCCAGCCGCCCGCGTAGGCGAGCAGTGCGCCTCCGGGGAGTCCGCCGCGGTCCACCGCCAGCAGGCCGTACTGCACGCCGAACGCCGCGAGCCCCGAGCCCACGGCGTGCACTGCGAGCAGCACGGCGACCGGCTGCGGACGACGCACCAGGAGCACCGCGGCGAGGGGCGCGTACACCGCCGCGACCGTGAGGCCGATGTCGTCGAACCGGGCCTGCGCGGCCGGCGGGGCCGGAGCGAGGAAGGTGCCGGCGACGGGGGCCGCCGGGAGTTCGAACCGCCACGCCAGCAGGATCGACGCGGCCGCCAGACCCCAGGCGCTCGCGAGCACCGCGACCCCCGCGAGACGCCGAGCACCGCCGCCGGTCATGCGGGCACCGCCGTCACCGTGACCGCGCGGCGCCCGGTCGGCTCCTCCCCGGGCACGCGCTCGGCGACCCTGGCGTGCAGCGCCCGCACGATCGGGTCAACCCGCACCGCGGCCCCTACCACCCGCAGCACCGCGCGGTCGGCGGGGCCCACCGTGACCTCGATCCGCTCGACCCCGCCCTCCCGGCGGGCGCGCAGCATCGCCTCAGCGACCAGGTGGTACAGGTGCTCGGGGTGTTCGGGCGCCCGCCGCACCTCGGCGTGCAGCACCGGCTCCGGGAAGCGCGCGGCGAGCTCGGTCAGCGCGCCGGTCAGGTCGCCCGCGTCGAGCGCCCCGGGCAGCAGGGTGCGGGCGAGGTCGCGCACCTCGGTGGTCGCCGCCTGCAGTGCTGCCGAGGCCTCGCGCAGCACGAGGTCGGGTCGCGGAGAGTGCGGGAGCGCGCGCAGGGCCCCGCGCACCCGGACGAGCACGGGCTCGAGTCCCGCTTCGATCTCGCCCCGTGCGAACCGCCGCTCGCTGGCCGCGATCCGCCGCGCGCCGTCTCTGGCGACGCGCAGACCCTCGTCGGCGTCGGCCAGCAGCACCGCCACGCTCAGCACCCCGCCGATGCGGCGCAGCGCGGCGAGGCTGCGCGGCTCCACGCGCCGACCGGCGGTGCCGCTCACCTCCACCGTCCCGCACGCGCCGCCGGCCGCGAGCAGGGCGACCACCTCCCGCGTCGCGGGATCGAGCGTGCCGGCCTGTCCGCGGGAGTGCTCGGGGCCGGAGGAGGCGATCGCGACCCCGCCGAGGCGGAGCGACCGGCGCAGCGCTTCGGCCAGCACCTCCAGCGACGCGCGGCCGCTGCCGCCGCCCGCCTCCGTGCTCACGGTGCGCAGCAGTGCACGCGGCTCGGCGGAGCGGCCGTACAGCAGCTGGTCGACGGCGCGCTGCACGCCGCGGCGCACGGGCTCCGCGCCGACCGCGATCAGCACGACGGCGACCATGCCCGCGCTCGTGGGCGGCAGTGGCGCGAGCTGCGCGATCGTCGCGGCGACCGCACCGTAGGCGGCCAGCAGGGCGGACACCAGGAGCACTCCGACCGCGAACCGGGCCCGCGCCGGCTCCACGGCGTCGGGGGCGCGGGCGATCGCGGTGAGCACGAACGAGGCCGCAGCGAACAGCACGCACGCGGGCAGCACGGCCGCGGCGAACGCGGTGCCGAGCAGGGAGCCGCCGCCGTCCGTCGTGACCGTGAAGCCGCCCACGCCGCACAGCAGCAGGGCGAAGTGGGCGATCGCGAGCCATACGGCCGCCTCCCGGTCGGGGGAGGAGCGTCGCCGCGCGACCCACAGGATCGTCGCGCCCGACCACAGCGCCAGCGCCAGCCAGACGATCCACAGGGCGGCCGTGAACGGAAGCGGCGTCCCGCGGTCCAGCTCCACGGCGCTCGACACCGCGAGGGCCGTGGACAGTGACGCGCCCGCCGCGAGCAGCGTTCGGGCGTGAAGCAGCACCGCCGCCCCCAGTACCCCGGCGACCGTGAGACCACCGGGCATCCACGCCACGCCCAGCAGGTCGAGCCACAGCCCGCGGTCGACCCCGGCCGCGCGCAGTCCCGCCGCGAGCGTGGCCGCCCCACCGCCCACCCCCGTCGTGGCGAGGGTGAGCGGGAGCAGGGGGCCGCCGCGACCGCCGTGACCGCCGCGGACGGGCAGGAGTGCGGCCGCACCGCCGAACGCCAGGGCGGCGCTGAGCGTGCCGACGGCCTCGATGCCGCCGGACGAGTGCAGGCACAGCAGCGCACCGATCAGCGCGGGACCCCACGACGCCAGCAGGAGCGCAGCCGTCGTCGCCACTCCGAGCACGCGCGAGGGTCCGTGCGCTCGCGCCGTGGGGGCGGCGGCTCCGCTCATCGGCGCTCCTCTCCGAGCCTCAGTGTGCCGGAGGGGGCGCGGCCTGACCAGGGTCGCGGGGCGTCCCGGGCCGGATCTCCCGGGCGGTCGGGACACGGTGCCCTCGGAGCCGGGACGCAGGGACCCCTAGCGTCGGTGGCGGTGGAGGACACCGTGCCGACGCGGGTCGGCAGGAGGAGGGGACAATGCGCGGTCGATCGGGTCGACGAGCGCACGAGGGGACCGGGTCGCGGTCGTCGCAGCGGGATCATGGGGACCGGTGCGGGCGAGGCGACCGCCGGCGGGCTGCGGGCTCGCACGGCGGACTCGGCGGGAGCGGGGGCTGCTCCCGCCGGGTGTCCCTCCCCGCACGTCGCCCCCCGGAGCAGCGTGGGCCCGCGGTGGTGCGCCGCGGGGCGGGAGCGCTAGCGTGAGCGGCATGCCAGAGGAGTCCAGCGCGGTGGACGCGGCGGACAGTGCCGTGCGCATCTTCGTGGTGGACGACCACCCGGTCTTCGCCTTCGGCATGTCGAGCTTCCTGGAGTCGATCGAGGGGTTCCGGGTCGTGGGCAGGGCCGGCACCGAGGACGAGGCGGTCGACGGTGTGCTGGCCGCGCAGCCCGACGTGGTGCTCATGGACGTGGATCTCGGGGCGGGATCCGGCATCGAGGCGACGCGGCGCATCGTGCGGGCGGCCCCCGGCATCGGCGTGCTCATCGTGACGATGCTCGGCGACGACGACTCGGTGTTCGCCGCCCTCCGCGCCGGCGCCAGGGGCTACCTGCTCAAGAGCGCGCTGCCGGACGAGATCGAGCGGGGGCTGCGCGCCGTGGCGTCGGGTGACGTGCTGCTCACGGCCGAGGTGGGGCGCCGCGCGATCGACCTGCTGTCGGGCGCGCGCACGACCGGGCCCGTGGTGTTCCCCGAGCTCACGCACCGCGAGCGCGAGGTGCTCGACCTCATCGCCCGCGGCCTCGACAACCAGGCGGTGGCCCGGCGGCTCGTGCTGTCGTCGAAGACCGTGCGCAACTACCTGTCCGGCATCCTCGCGAAGCTCGCGGTGCCCGATCGCAGCGCGCTGATCGTCCGTGCCAGGGAGGCCGGGCTCGGTCGGGACGCGCCGGACGCTCCCGCGTGACCGTGATAATCCACAGCGCTTTCCGATCACGGATCGATAACGTCGATCCCATGAGCGTGATCCCGGTCGACGAAGCCATGATCAGCGAGGCCAAGGAGCTGCGCGATCAGCTGCAGCGCTTCCTGCGCGAGTACGAGTTCGGCATGCGGGAGGTGGAGACGAAGATCTCGATCCTGCGCGACGAGTTCACGCACGACCACGCCTACAACCCGATCGAGCACGTGAAGAGCCGCCTGAAGTCGCCGGACAGCATCGTGGAGAAGCTCGCGCGCAAGGGGATCGACGAGCCCGACTTCGAGCGCATCCGCGCCGAGATCACCGACATCGCCGGGGTGCGGGTCACGTGCAGTTTCGTCGCCGACGTGTACCGGCTGTTCGACCTGCTCACCGCGCAGGACGACGTGACCGTGCGCACCGTGAAGGACTACATCGCGCAGCCGAAGGCGAACGGCTACAAGAGCCTGCACGCGATCATCGAGGTGCCCGTGTTCCTGTCGACCGGCGCGCTCTCGGTGCCGGTGGAGGTGCAGTTCCGCACGATCGCGATGGACTTCTGGGCGAGCCTGGAGCACAAGATCTACTACAAGTTCTCCAACCAGGTGCCCTCGCACCTCGTGCAGAGCCTGACCGACGCGGCGGATGCGGCCGCCGAGCTCGACAGCCGCATGGAGCGCCTGCACCGCGAGGCGCACGGCGTCCCGCGCCGGCAGCTCGCCCCGCCGCCCCCGCCGGCTCCGCGCATCGTGGGCGTGTGACCCGGGCCACCCGTCGCGCCGTGCCGCGGATCGTGGGAGCATGACGGCGATGACCTCCGCCGCCTCGCCCGCCCGCACGTCGCACGCGACGGACGACCGTCCGCACACCGACCCGGCGCTCCTGCCCGACCTCGACGAGGGTCCGCGCTGCGAGTGTCCGCACACCGGGTCCGACACCCCTCACACCGCCGTCGACGCCGGTCGCGACGCCCCGGTGTCGTGCGGCAGGGCGGCCGCGTGGCGGGTGACGACCGAGTGCGTCTGCGGCGGCGGCCATCCGCGGCGCATGGAGCTGCTGTGCACGCGGTGCCTCAACAACCGCAGCAGCCAGCTCGGCCGCGAGCGCGTCACGGTGCGCGGGATCTGATCCGCGGCCACTGATCCGCGTCGCCGTGGGTCGCAGCCCCCCGCGCGTCGCCGAACGGAGCCGCCCCGCTCCGGCGTCGCCCAGCTCGGGTGTCGCCCCGCTACGCGCCGAGGAACTCGCGCGCGGCGGCCGACATGGCCGTGACGCCGACCTCGATCGTGGGGTGGATCTCGGGGGCGAAGAACGGCGAGTGGTTGGTGGGGATGTCCTGCTCCAGGCGGCCGGCGGCGAGGGCCTCGGCGAACCGTGCGGGATCCACGCCACCCCAGAACCAGAACACGAGCGGCACGCCCGCGTCCCGCGCGAACCAGGAGACGTCCTCGCTGCCGGTGAACATGCCGGGGTCGATCACGGCGGTCTCGCCGAGCGCACGCTGGAGTGCCGTCGTGACGCGCTCGGTCGCCTCCTCGTCGTTGATCGTGGCGGGCAGGGTGTGGTCGGTGCGGATCTCGGGCTCCCGCTCGGCGCCGGATGCGGTGGCCTCGGCGCGCACGATGCGCTCCACGCTCGCGAGCACCTTCTCGCGCACCTCGTCGTTCGGGTAGCGGAGGCTGAGCTCGAGCTTCGCCTCGGCCGGGATGATGTTGTTCTTGAGGCCGGCGTGGATCGATCCGACCGTGACCACGGCCACCCCCTGCGGGTCGATCTCGCGCGACACGATGGTCTGCAAGCGCATCACCGTGGCGGCCGCCATCACGACGGGGTCGATCGTGGCGTGCGGCCGGGAGCCGTGGCCGCCGCGGCCGTGGAGGGTGACGGTGAGGCCGTCCGACGCGGCCATCTGCGTGCCGCTGCGCACCCCGATCACGCCCGCGGGGAGCGGGGTCACGTGCTGGCCGAGCACCACGTCGGGCTTCGGGTACCGGGCGAGCAGGCCGTCGTCGAGCATGGCCCTGGCGCCGGCACCGTATTCCTCCGCGGGCTGGATGAGCACCACGAGCGTGCCCGACCAGTCCTCGCGCTCCGCCACGAGCTTCTCGACCGCGCCGATCATCGCGGTCACGTGCATGTCGTGGCCGCACGCGTGCATGACGGGCACGGTGGTGCCGGACGGGTCGACGCCCTTGGCGGTGCTCGCGTACGCGCGGCCGGTCTGCTCCTCCACGGGCAGGGCGTCCATGTCGGCGCGCACCCACACCACGGGGCCGTCGCCGTTGCGCAGCACGCCGACGACGCCGGTCACGCCGACGCCCTCCTCCACGTCGAGCCCGAGGTCACGCAGGTGCTGGGTGGCGATGCCCGCGGTGCGCGTCTCCTGGAACGAGAGCTCGGGGTGCTGGTGGAGGTCGATGTAGAGCGCTTCGAGATCGATGGCCATGGGCCGAGCCTAGCCCGCGGTCAGGGCCGGGCGTAGGACTCGAGTTCCGGCCCGGGGTGGAGCACGCCGTTCACGATCGCGCGGATCGCGAAGGCGCTGGCGTCGGCCAGGTCGACCGCGTCCGGGTGCAGCAGCCACTGCAGCTGCAGGCCGTCCATCACGGCGAGGATCGCGGCCGACGCCGCCGCGATCGTGTCGGGCTCGGTCACGCCCTCCTGCGCGCAGAGCTCGCCGAAGGCGGCGGCGACCTCGCGGCGGAGGGTCGTGTAGCGGTCCTCGAAGTAGGGGCGGGAGGGGTGGTCGTCGGTCACCGATTCCGCCGAGAGCACGGTGTACGCCTGCACGATGCCTGGGCGCTTCTCGTTCGTGAGGGCCGTGCGCACGAGGTGCAGGAACAGCTCGGGACCGTCGGGGATGTGCTTCTGGGCGAGCCCGGCGACGTCGTCCTGGTCGCGGTAGGCCAGCACCTCGAGCAGCAGCTTCTGCTTCGAGCCGAAGTGGTGCAGCACCCCGGCGTGCGTGATGCCGACCTGCTCGGCGACGTCGGCGAGGGTGCCGTTGGTCGAGCCCTTGTTGCCGAAGATCTCGATGGCCGCCTTGAGGATCTGCTCGCGCTTCTCCCGCGTCGCCGGGCGCACCCGCACGGCGTGATCGCTCTCCGACATGCGTCGTCCTCTCCTCAACCGGCCCCGCTTGCCAACCAACTTACTCCTCGGTAACCTCACCTCAGCTTACTTTCTCGACAGTAAGCAAACCGCCGCCGCACAACGACCGTGCCCAAGGAGAAGCAATGAAGCTCAGAACGTCTCTGATCGCCGCCACCGCGATCACCGCACTCGGGGTCTCGGCCCTCGCCGGATGCTCGTCCGGAGGGTCGGACGACACCGCAGCCGGCGGCGCCGCCCTCACCATCGCCAAGCCGGACGGCGCCATCACCACCGAGTCGAACAACCCGTTCGTCGGCGACTCCGCCGCGTCGAAGTACGGCTACGCCAAGGTCGTGTTCGAGACCCTGGCCCTGGTGAACCAGACGGGAGACCGCGGTACCACGCCGTGGCTCGCCGAGAGCCTCGAGTGGAACGACGACTACACGCAGCTCACGGTCGTCCCCCGCGAGGGCGTCACCTGGAGCGACGGCGAGCCGTTCACCGCCGACGACATCGTCTTCTCCTTCGAGACCGCCTCGATCCCCGCGCTCGACACCGCCGGCCTCAAGTACGAGGGAGCCGAGGTCGACGGCGACACGGTCGTGCTGAGCTTCGGCGACTCCAAGTACGTCAACCAGGCGCGCGTGCTCCACGTGCCGATCGTGCCGAAGCACATCTGGGAGAAGTTCGACGACCCGGCCACCGACCCCGTCAAGGGCGACGACCTCGTCGGCACCGGCCCCTACGCGATGGCGAACTGGTCGACCGAGTCGGTCACGCTTGACGCCCGCGACGACTACTGGGCCGGCGACCTCGCCGTGCCCGAGCTGCACTACGTCTCCTACGGCGACAACACCGCCCTCACCACGGCTCTCGCCAATGGCGACGCCGACTGGGCCCAGGCGTTCATCCCGCAGATCGAGGAGCAGTTCCTCTCGGCCGACCCCGAGCACAACCAGTTCCTCGCCTCCCCGACCACCGGCTCCGCCACGCTGTTCATGAACCTGCAGCAGAAGCCGTTCGACGACCCGGCCTTCCGGCAGGCGCTCGCCTGGGTGATCGACCGCGACGCCTACGTCGACATCGCCCGCGAAGGCGCCAGTGAGCCCGTCTGGTCGGTCACCGGCCTGTCGTCGATCCTCGAGGACGAGATCCAGCCCGAGTTCCAGGGCGTGGACTACAAGGTCGACGCCGACAAGGCGCGCGACCTGCTCGAGACCGCCGGGTACACCTGGAAGGACGACGCCCTGATCGACCCGGACGGCACGCCCGTGTCGTTCACGCTCTCCGTCCCGTCCGGCTGGAGCGACTGGAACACCGCACAGGAGCTCATCGCCGAAGACGTGAAGGACGGCATCGGCGCCGAGGTCAAGATCGACATGCCCGACTGGGGCGGCTGGGCCGACCCCCGCGACAACGGCACCTTCTCCGCGATCATCCACTGGCTGGAGGACAGCGGCACCGCCTACGGCCTGTACACCTCGACCATGGACCCGCGGTGGATCTCCCCCGAGGGCAAGGCCGGCTTCAACTTCGGCCGCTTCGACGACCCCGCCGCGACGACGGCGCTGAACACGTACGCGAACGCTTCGTCCGACGAGGAGCGCACCGCCGCGATCGACACGCTGCAGACGATCTTCTCGGAGCAGGTGCCGGCCATCCCGCTGGGCGCCCACCCGCTGCTGGGCGAGTTCAACACGCGCAACTACGTCGGCTGGCCGTCGGAGACCGACACGTACGCGTCGGCCGACCCCACGCAGCCGAACATCGTGCAGATCCTCACGAAGCTGAAGCCCGCCGAGTAGACCCGTCGTCTCGCTCCGACCGCTCAGGGACCGGTTCGCCCTCGGCGACCGGTTCCTGAGCGAGAAGCAGAGCGACGAGACGACGGACGCCTCCCACGAAGGACACCCCATGCCAGACCCCCTGCTCACCGTGCGCGACTTCTCGGTCGTGTACGACGTCGATACGCCCGTCTCGGCGGTGAAGGACGTGACCCTCGAACTCCAGCGCGGCGAGATCCTCGGGCTCGCCGGGGAGAGCGGCTGCGGCAAGACCACGCTCGCCTACGGCGTGCAGCGGCTGCTGCGTGCTCCCGCCGTCATCACCGGGGGCAGTGTGACCTTCCACGATGCCTCCGGAGCGGACATCGACATCAACGCGCTCGACGTGGACGCGATGCAGCGATTCCGCTGGGACAAGGTGTCGATGGTGTTCCAGGGCGCGATGAACGCCCTCAACCCGGTCGCCACGGTCGGCTCGCAACTGGAGGACGTGTTCGAGATCCACCGTCCCGACATGAACCGCCGCCAGCGCAGGGCCGAGGCGGAGGAGCTGCTCGAGATCGTGAAGGTCGGCCGCCAGCGCCACCGGTCCTTCCCGCACGAGCTGTCGGGCGGCATGCGCCAGCGCGTGATGATCGCGATGGCGCTCGCCCTGCGTCCGCAGCTGATGGTGATGGACGAGCCCACCACGGCGCTCGACGTGCTGGTGCAGCGCGAGATCCTGAAGCAGATCTCGCAGCTGCGGCGCGAGTTCGGGTTCTCGGTCGTCTTCATCACCCACGACCTGCCGCTGCTGCTCGAGATCAGCGACCGCATCGCGATCATGCGCGAGGGCGAGATCGTCGAGCTCGACACGGCCGAGCGCATCTGGAACGCGCCGCAGCACGAGTACACGCGGCGGCTGCTGTCGTCGTTCCCCCGGCTGACCGGCGAGAGAGGGGTGCTGGTGCGATGACCACGCTCGAGTTCCGACACGTCACCAAGAGCTATACCGTGCGCGGCGCCGGCCAGATCAAGGCCCTCGACGACGTGAGCTTCACCCTCGAGTCCGGCCGCACGATCGGACTCGTCGGGCAGTCCGGCAGCGGCAAGTCCACGATTGCGAAGATCCTCACCCAGCTCGAGACCCCCACCAGCGGGGAGGTGCTGCTCGACGGCACCCCGATCCCGTGGCGCGGCAGGGGGCTGCGGAGCTACCGCCAGCAGCTGCGCATGGTGTTCCAGGATCCGTTCGCCTCGCTCAACCCCTCCCACTCCATCCGCTACCACCTGGAGCGGCCCATCCGCCTCGACGACGTCGTGCCGAAGAAGGACACCGATGCCGAGGTGCGGCGCCTGCTCGCGCGCGTGCGGCTCGACGCCGACGCCGTGATCGACCGCCGCCCGCACGAACTGTCGGGCGGCCAGCGGCAGCGTGTGGCCATCGCCCGCGCCCTCGCCTCCCGCCCGTCGCTGCTCGTGGCGGACGAGCCCGTGTCGATGCTCGACGTGTCGATCCGTCTCGGCGTGCTGAGCCTGCTCGCCGAGCTGCAGCGTGACGAGGGACTCGGCGTGCTCTACATCACGCACGACCTGGCCACCGCCCGCCACTTCAGCGACGAGATCATGGTGCTCAACCAGGGCCGCGTGGTCGAGTACGGCACCGCCGACGACGTCATCCTGAACCCGCAGAACCCCTACACCCGCGAGCTGCGCGCCGCCTCTCCCGACCCGGAGAAGCACTTCGCCGCCACCACGAACGGAGGTGTGCGGTGAGTACCGCCTTCCCCCAGCTGGACGACAACGACCTCGTCGCGCGCGACGCCCTCGAGGTCGGCACCACCGCGACGGCGGTCGACCGTGGCCGGCGTCGCGTGCCGTGGCGCTTCTTCGCCGGGCGCGCGGGCTTCTACCTCTTCACCCTGTGGGCGGCGATCACGATCAACTTCTTCCTGCCCCGGCTCATGAAGGGCGACGCGGTGAGCTCGTACCTCGCGCGCAACCCCAACGTGAGCCCGGAGGCCGCCGACGCCCTGCGCATCCTGCTCGGCATCGACTCCGACAAATCGGTGTGGCAGCAGTACATCGAGTACTGGGGCATGCTGTTGCGCGGCGACCTGGGCATCTCCACGCTGCACGGTCTGCGTCCGGTCGCCGAGGTGCTCGCCTCCGCCCTCCCGTGGACGCTCGGGCTGGTCGGCATCGCGACGATCATCTCGTTCGCGATCGGCACGGTCGCCGGGGCCATCGTGGGATGGAAGCGCGGCAGCAGGCTCGACGCGATCATCCCGGTGACCACCTTCTTCAACACGATCCCGTATTTCTGGCTCGGGCTCATCGCGATCGCCGTCTTCTCGTCGACGCTCAAGTGGTTCCCGTCGTCGCACGCCTACGACAAGGGGCAGTCGCCGGAGTGGAGCCTCGACTTCATCGGGCAGGTGATCATGCACGGCACCCTGCCCGCGCTCACCATTGTGGTGGCCTCGCTGGGCGGCTGGGTGCTCGGCATGCGCAACATGATGCTGACCGTGCTCGACGACGACTACATCACGGTCGCGCAGGCGAAGGGCATGCCGAACCGGCGCGTGCTGTGGGCCTACGCCGCCCGCAACGCCGTGCTCCCGCAGATCCAGAGCTTCGCGCTGTCGATCGGCTTCATCGTGGGCGGCACCATCGTCATGGAGATGGTGTTCAGCTATCCCGGTGTCGGCAAGCTGCTGCTCGACGCCACCAACGCCAAGGACTTCGCGCTCATGCAGGGCGTGTTCCTGGTGATCACGCTGTCGGTGCTCGTGGCCAACATCCTCGCCGACGTGGTCTACGCCTACCTCGACCCGCGCACCCGCCAGACGGAGGCCTGACATGACCGTTCCCACCACCGCCGCAGGCACCGCCCCCGACGGCTCCCCGGTCGCCTCGGGCATGCCGGAGACCGCGACCCTGCGCACCGCCCCGTCGGGCGACCCGCACCGCGCGACGTTCCGGTCGCAGCTCGGCCAGGCGTTCGCGATGTTCCGCAACCCCAAGTCTCTGGCCGGGCTGATCATCCTCGGGATCTTCGTGCTCGTCGCGATCCTGGCCCCGTGGATCGCCCCATACGGACCCACCCAGAAGGACCGCACCGCGCTCCGCCAGCCGCCGTCGTGGGAGCACTGGCTCGGGACGACGCACATGGGGGAGGACGTGCTGAGCCAGATCATCTACGGCACGCGCGGGGTGATCGTCGTCGGCTTCCTCGCCGCGTTCATCGCCACCATCATCGCCATCACGGTCGGCGTGATCGCCGGGTACGTGCGCGGCTGGAAGAGCGAGTCGCTGTCGGCGCTGACGAACGTCTTCCTCGTGATCCCCGGCATCCCGCTGATCATCATCATCGCGTCGCAGTTCGACAACCCGCCGCTGATCGTGATCGCCGCCGTGCTCGGGCTCACCGGGTGGGCGTGGGGTGCGCGCGTGCTCCGGGCGCAGACCATGTCGCTGCGCAACCGCGACTTCATCCAGGCTGCCCGCGCCAACGGCGAGCCGCTGCGCCGCATCATCACGGTCGAGATGCTGCCGAACCTGATGGCGCTCATCGCGTCGAGCTTCGTCGGCACCGTGACCGCCGCGATCCTCGGCCTTACGACGCTCGCGTTCATCGGGGTGATCCCGGTGAGCAACCTCAACTGGGGCACGATCCTGTTCTGGGCGCAGCAGAACGGCGCCTTCCCCCGGTTGTGGTGGTGGTACGTGCCCGCGGGGCTCTGCATCGCCATCATCGGCGTGGCCCTGTCGCTGATCAACTTCGGGATCGACGAGTATGTGAACCCGCGGCTGCGTTCCGCCGGAGAGCGCGCACGGGCCATGAAGAAGAAGGGGCTCGACGTGAACGCCCCGGTCACGGCCGTGCGCTCCGTCCCCCTGCCGACGACCGACACCACCGATACGACGACACAGAACACGAAGTGATGACCTCTCTGCTCCCGACGACCACCCTTCCGTACCAGAACCCCTCCCTGCCGATCCCCGAGCGGGTCGCCGACCTCCTCTCCCGCATGAGCGTGGAGGAGAAGGTCGGGCAGATGCTGCAGCTCGACGCCCGTGACGACCTCGACGACCACGTGCTGCGGCGTCACGTCGGCTCGATCCTGCACACGTCTCCCGAGCGCATCGTGCGGGCGAACGAGCTCACGGCGCAGACCCGCCTGCGCATCCCCCTGCTCGTGGGCGAGGACTGCATCCACGGCCACTCGTTCTGGCCGGGTGCGACGATCTACCCCACCCAGCTGGGCATGGCAGCGACGTGGGACGCCGGGCTGCTGGAGCGTGTCGCGCGGGCGACCGCGGAGGAGGTCGCGGTCACCGGCATCCACTGGACCTTCTCGCCGGTGCTGTGCATCGCGCGCGACCTGCGGTGGGGCCGGATCAACGAGACGTTCGGCGAGGACCCGTTCCTGATCGGCGAGCTCGCGAGCGCCATGGTGCGCGGCTACCAGGGCGACGGGCTCGACGACCCGACCGCGATCCTCGCAACCGCCAAGCACTTCGCGGGGTACTCCGAGACGCAGGGCGGACGGGATGCGAGCGAGGCCGACATCTCGCGCCGCAAGCTGCGCTCCTGGTTCCTGCCGCCGTTCGAGCGCGTGGCCCGCGAGGGCTGCCGCACGTTCATGCTCGGCTACCAGACCACCGACGGCGTGCCGATCACCCTGAACGACTGGCTGCTCAGCGACGTGCTGCGCGACGAGTGGGGGTACACCGGCACCCTCATCACCGACTGGGACAACGTCGGGCGCATGGTGTGGGAGCAGCGCATCCAGCCCGACCTGACCCAGGCGGCCGCGGCCGCGGTGCGCGCGGGCAACGACATGGTCATGACCACGCCCGGGTTCTTCGAGGGCGCGCTCGACGCGGTGGCTCAGGGGCTGCTGCCCGACGACGCGTTCGACGACGCGGTCGCCCGCATCCTCACGCTCAAGTTCGAGCTCGGGCTGTTCGAGGATCCGCGACTGCCACGCGCAGACCTGTCGTCCGTGGTGGGCAGCGCCGCGCACGCCGAGCTGAACCTGGAGACGGCGCGACGCTCCCTCGTGCTGCTGGAGAACGACGGCGTGCTGCCGCTCGACCCCGCCGCCCCGCTGCGCATCGCCGTGACGGGACCCCTGGCCGACGACGCACAGACGCAGCTGGGCGACTGGGCGGGAGGTTCGGGTCAGGCGGGGTGGCTCGACGGGCAGCCGCGCGACATGATCACGACCGTGCTCGACGGGCTGCGCGCGGTGGACGGCTGGCGGGTGACGCACACGCGCGGCGCCGACATCCTCACCCTCGAGGACGACCCGCGGGGCACGCACTTCCCCGACAAGCAGCCGCGGCCGCCGGTGGTGCGGCCGTGCGCGCCCGACGCGGCCATGATCGCGGAGGCCGTGGCCGACGCCGAGGCCGCCGACGTCGTGGTCGCGGTGGTCGGCGACCGGATCGAGCTCGTGGGTGAGGGCCGCTCGACGGCCACGCTCGAGCTCATCGGCGGCCAGAACGCGCTGCTGGACGCGCTGATCGACACCGGCACGCCGGTCGTGATCGTGCTGCTCGCGTCGAAGCCGCTCGTGCTCCCGGCGTCGGCGCAGCGCGCGGCGGCCGTGATCTGGGCGGCCAACCCCGGGATGCAGGGTGGTCGCGCGCTGGCCGAGGTCATGGCGGGCCTGGTCGAGCCGTCCGGCCGGCTGCCGATCTCGTTCGCACGCCACGTGGGACAGCAGCCGACCTACTACAACCAGATCCGCGGACAGCACGGCGACCGGTACGCCGACCTCACGCAGTCGCCCGCCTGGGCGTTCGGCGAGGGGCGCTCGTACACCACGGTCGAGTACTCCGACCTGGAGCTGGAGGCGGAGGCTCTCACCCCGGACGACACGGTCGTCGGTCACGTGACCGTGACGAACACGGGAGCCCGGCCCGCGCGCGAGACCGTGCAGGTGTATGTGCGCGACGAGGTCACGAGCGTGAGCTGGACCGACCGGGAGCTCAAGGCGTACCGCCAGGTCGACGTGGCGCCGGGGGAGTCGGTGCGGGTGCGGGTGGAGGTGCCGGCCGCCGAGTGCACGATCGTCGACGCCGCGGGGCTGCGCCGGGTGGAGCCCGGCGCGTTCACGCTGCTGGTCGGCCCGAGCTCGCGCGAGGAGGTGCTGCTGGCGGCGGGGTTCCGCATCGGCTGAGGCGGACGCGCCGAGGGCGGCCGGACGGAATCGCTCGATTTGAGCTCAAGCGCGTTTGAGGTCTTACGGTTAATGGGTGACCCGGAAGTTCCCCGCATGACCATCGACCCCCGCCCCCACCCCGCCGCCCCCGTCCCGTCCGCCGTCGGCGAGGGACTCAAGGCCGCGTTCCGCGCGCACCCCGCCGGTGTCGCGATCATCACGGCTCAGGGCCCCGACGGTCCGGTGGGCCTCACCGCCTCCAGCGTGTCGTCCGTGGCGGTCGATCCCGCCGCGATCATGTTCTCCGTCACGCGGGCGACCGGGAGCGCCGGGGCGATCCTGTCCGCGCCGAGCTTCGTGGTGCACCTGATCGACGACGAGCACTCCGACCTCGCGCAGAGCTTCGCCGTGAGCGGTGCCGAGCGGTTCACGTCGCAGCAGGGCTGGACGACGCTGCCGACCGGCGAGCCGCACCTCCCGGAGGCGAGGGTCGCGCTGCGCTGCCGCCCGCTGCACACCGTGCCCGTCGGCTCCTCGACGGTCGTGATCGCGGAGGTCCTGGAGGTGCTGCCGGGGCGACCCGCCCGCCCGCTGGTGTACGTGGACCGCCGGTTCCACGCCCTGCCGCACGTCCCCGCCGTCTGACCCCGACCGCCCGGCGGCGGTCCGGCCCGCCGTCAGGCGAGCGAGAGGAACAGCTTCTCGAGCTCAGGCAGGGAGACGCCGTCCTCCTCTTCCGGGCCGTCGAGGCAGTCCCTCATCGCGGTGGCGATGATCTGGAAGCCCGCCTTGTCGAGCGCGGAGGTGACGGCGGAGAGCTGCGTGACGACCGCTCGGCAGTCGCTGCCGGCCTCGACGGCCGCGATCACGGCGCCGAGCTGACCCTGTGCGCGCTTGAGGCGGTTGGCGATCTTGCGTTGCGTCTCGGCATCGGTGGTAGACATGGCGGCTCCCTGATCGTCGGCTGAGAACTCCACTATACCCCCAGGGGTATAGTGATGGATACCCATCGGGGTATCGAGAGGAGTCACCCATGTGCCGAGCCGTCCGTTGCCGAACCTGCGGAAAGACCACCTGGGCGGGATGTGGTCAGCACGTCGACGCCGTCCGCCAGACCGTACCGAGGTCGGACTGGTGCGGCGGACACGCCGATGAGCAGCCCACCGGCGGCTTCCTGTCGCGGTTGTTCGGCCGATGAGCGCCGCGCCCCTCACGGTCGTGATCGTCGGCGGCGTCGCGGGCGGGATGTCCGCCGCCACCCGACTGCGCCGACTGGACGAGTCCGCGCACATCGTCGTCTTCGAGCGCGGGCCGGAGGTGTCATACGCCAACTGCGGCCTCCCGTACTACGTGGGCGGGGTGATCCAGGACCGCGAGGCGCTGCTGCTGCAGACCCCCGAGTCGCTGCACCGCCGCTTCCGGCTCGACGTGCGCGTGCGCCACGAGGTCGTGCACATCGACACCGACCGCCGCGTCGTCGAGGTCGAAGGGCCCGACGGGCAGCGGATGCTCCAGCCGTACGATCGCCTCGTGCTCGCCACCGGAGCCCGCCCGCGCCGCGACGAGCCCGACGCGGGACCGCCCGTGCGCAGCCTGCGCACGGTCGACGATGCCGACGCGATCCACGCCGCGGCACGGCCCGGGCTGCCCGTGGTCGTGGTCGGCGGCGGTTACACGGGGCTGGAGGCAGTCGAGAACCTCGTCGCCCGTGGCGCCGCGGTCACGCTCGTGCAGCGCGGGCCCCAGCTGCTCTCCCCGCTCGACCCCGAGATGGTCGCACCGCTCGCCGAGGAGCTGCGGGTGCGCGGGGTGGACGTACGGCTCGGCGTCGAGATCACCGCGTCCGCGCCGGGTGCCGTGACCCTGAGCGACGGGACCGTCGTGGCCGCCGAGTTCGTGGTGGACGCGTCGGGAGTGGTGCCCGAGGTCGGGCTCGCGCGGGACGCGGGCATCCGGATCGGCGAGACGGGCGGGATCGCGGTGGACGACGCCTGCCGCACCAGCGCCCCCGACGTGTTCGCGGTGGGCGACGGTGTCGAGAAGAGCGACCTGGTGGGCGGCGGCCCCGCACTCATCACGATGGCGGGACTCGCGAATCGGCACGGCCGGATGGTGGCCGACCTCATCGCGGGCCGGGTCGAGGCTGCGTCACCGGCCGTCGGCGCCGGCATCGTCGGCGTGTTCGGGCTCGCGCTCGCCAAGACCGGCTGGAGCGAACGGCAGCTCCACGCCGCCGGTCGTGAGTTCTACGCCGTGCACGTGCACCCGGGCTCGCACGCGGGCTACTACCCCGGTGCGGAGACGCTGTCGATGAAGCTGCTGGCCGACCCGGCGAGCGACCGCATCCTCGGCGCGCAGGTGGTGGGTCGCGACGGGGTCGACAAACGCATCGACGTGATCGCCACCGCGATGCAGGCGGGCGTCACGGCCGCGGGTCTCGCCCGGCTCGAGCTCGCCTATGCGCCGCAGTTCGGCTCGGCGAAGGACCCGGTCAACATGCTCGGCTACGTGGCCGAGAACACGCGCACCGGCACCACCCCCACCGTGCAGTGGCACGGGCTCGACGACGCCGTGCGCGCCGGGGCCGTGCTCATCGATGTGCGCTCCCCCGCGGAGCACGTGGCCGGCGCGATCCCCGGCGCGCTCAACGTCCCGCTGGACGAGTTGCGCGACCGCCTCGACGAGCTGCCGGCGGGGCCACTGGTCGTCCACTGCCAGGTGGGGCTCCGCGGTCACATCGCGACGCGGCTGCTGCGGCAGCACGGACGCGACGTGCGCAACCTCGACGGCGGCTACCGCACCTGGCGTGACGGCACGGTGCGGTAGCGCGCCGGAGTCGCGGGGCCTCAGTCGCTGGCGAGCTTCGCGGCGAACTCCCGTTCCACGTCGACGTAGTGGTCGTCGGCCACGTCGTAGACCACCTGGTGGATCTCACCGCCCGTGAAGGCGAAGCGGTTGGGGTAGGCGGTGGTCACGGTGTCGCCCGAGTCGTAGCCGACGCTCAGTCCCTCGCCCGTGAGGGCGTAGCGGCCGAGCTGGGTGCGGATCGGGATCGACTCGACGGCCTCGTCGTCGACGTAGAGCGTGAGCGTGCCGAGCGCTTCGCCGTGGTCGCCGGTGCCCTCCTTCTCGAAGCCGACGCCGACGATGTGCCGGCCCTCGGTCGGCGCGGGGGTGCTGACCCGCTGCTCGGGCGGGATGCCGAGGAAGTTGTACACGAACGACAGCGTGCCGTCCTGCACGTACAGGCTGTAACCGCCGAATCGGGAGCCCTGGGCGACGATCACGCCCTCGGTTGCCGCGGTGAAGTCCACCTCGGCGAGGATCTTGAACGACACCTGCTGCGTGCGCGCGGCGAGCTGCTCCTGCACCTCGGTCGTCTCCGGGTAGTAGGTGAAGCGGCCGTCGGCGGGCACCGGCAGGTGGTACTCGTATTTGATGAAGTCGGCGACGCCCAGGTCGTTCAGGGGCAGCACGTCGTACTTCTTCGCCTCTTCGAGCCAGAGCGCCGTGAGCTCCGCCAGCTTCTCGGGGTACCGGTCGGCGAGGTCGACGGCCTCCGCCCGGTCCTCGTCGACGTGGAACAGCTGCCAGCGGTCCTCGTCGAAGTGCCCCAGGCCGATCGGGACGGGGCCGTGCTCGGCGACGGCCTTCCACCCCTTGCTCCAGATGCCGCGGGTGCCGAGCATCTCGTAGTACTGCGTCTGCTTGGTGGTGGGGGCGTCGGCGGCGTCGAAGGAGTAGTTCATCGGCACGCCGGGCATCGGCGTCTGCTCCACGCCGTCCACGACGGTCGGCGCCTCGACGCCGCACGCCTCCAGGATCGTCGGCACGATGTCGGTGCAGTGGTGGTACTGGCTGCGCACCTCGCCGCGCGCCGTGATCCCCGCGGGCCAGTGGATGATCAGCGGGTCCGCCGAGCCGCCCGCGTAGGAGTAGCGCTTGAACATGCGGAACGGCGTGGAGAACGCCATCGCCCAGCCCGTCGGGTAGTGGTTGTAGGCGTCGGGCCCGCCGAGCTTGTCGATCATCGTCAGGTTGCGCGCGACGTCTTCGGGGTACCCGTTGAAGAACAGGTTCTCGTTGATCGAGCCGTTCGGGCTGCCCTCGCCCGAGGCGCCGTTGTCCGCCGCGTAGATGATGAGCGTGTTGTCGAGCTGTCCCGACTTCTCCAGGTGCTCGATGATGCGGCCGACCTGCGCGTCGGTGTACTCGCTGAACCCCGCGTACACCTCCGCGGTCCGCGAGAACAGCGCCTTCTCCTCGTCGGTGAGCTCCGCCCACGGGCGCACGCTGTCGACCTCGGCGAACGTGCCGGGCGTCATCGGGTTCATGTCGGTCAGCTGCGTGCCCTCCGGCAGGATGCCGCGCTCGATCATGCGCGGCAGCACCCACTCGCGGTACGCCTCGTAGCCGTCGTCGAACATGCCCCTGTACTTGTCGATGTACTCCTGCGGGGCGTGGTGCGGGGCGTGGTTCGCGCCGGGGCAGAACCACAGGTACCAGGGCTTGTCCGGGGTGGACTGTTTCGCGTCGCGCAGCATCCGGATCGCCTGGTCCGCGAGATCCTTGGACAGGTGATACCCGTCCTCGGGCTGGTAGGGCTGGTCGATGTAGTGGTTGTCGACGGCCAGATCGGGGTACCACTGGTTGGTCTCACCGCCGATGAAGCCGTAGAACCGGTCGAAGCCGTGCCCGAGGGGCCATTCGCTGCGATCGGAGCCGCTGGAGATCGCGTTGATCGGCACGTTGTGGTTCTTGCCGACCCAGTACGTCGACCAGCCGTTGTCGCGGAGGATGCGTGCCAGCGGTGCGTTCGACTTCGGGATGTGCCCGTTGTAGCCGGGGAACCCGGTGGCGGACTCGGAGATCGTGGCGTAGCCGTTCTGGTGGTGCGTGCGTCCGGTGAGGAACGTCGACCGGGTGGGTGAGCACAGGGCGGTCGTGTGCCACTGCGAGTAGGTGAGGCCGTTGTCGGCGAGGCGCTGGAGGGTGGGCATGTGGATGCGCCCGCCGTACGGCTCCCACGCCGCGAGACCCGTGTCGTCGAACAGGATGACCAGGACGTTGGGTGCACCCTCCGGAGCCTTGGTCGGCTCGTACGCCCCCCAATCCGGTGTCGAATCCCGCACGTCGAGCGCGATCTTCCCCTGGAACTCCCGAGCCATGATGTCTCCCTCCGGTCGAAACACGTGTCTGCTCGGCACGGTATCGAGGGCGCAAAGGGGGGGACAGGTGGCTCTCGCAGGATCACCAGGGTGATTCCCGCGGGGGCCGTCTCGGCCGCAGCGGGTCAGACCAGGCGGGCGGTCGTGCCGCGCACGTTGAGCTCGTACGGCAGCGCGGCCGGGGGCCGTACGGCCTCGGGATCGGTGAGCTTCGCCAGGACGGCATCCGCCGCGCGCTCGCCCTGCCCGAGGGGGAACTGGTCGACCGTGGTGAGACGGAAGAACTCGCCGAGCTCGTGGCCGTCGATGCCCACGATCGACAGGTCCTCCGGCACCCGGAATCCGAGGTCGCGGGCGGCGAGGAGCGCCCCGATCGCCATCTCGTCCGAGGCGGCGAACACCGCGGTCGGGCGCGGGCCCGGGCGGCCCAGCAGCTGCTTCGCGGCCCGGTAGCCGCCCTCGACCGTGAAGTCGGCGGGCTCGAGGAACGCCGGCTGCAGCGGGATCCCGGCCGTCGCGAGGGCCCGCTCGAACCCGAGTCGGCGGTTGGTGGGGATGTGGAAGTCGAGGTCGAACTCGGGGTTCGCGCCGATGTGCGCGATCTGGGTGTGGCCGAGTCCGATGAGGTGCTCCGTGGCGAGCTGCGCGACCGCGACGTCGTCGACCGTGAGCGTGTCGAGCTTCGGGTTCGGGCCGCCGATCGCGATCACCGGCAGTCCGAGGTCGAGCAGCTGCTGCGTCTCGTCCTCGTCGAGCTCGATCGACACGGCGATCACCGCGTCCACGCGCTGCCGCCGCAGGAACGTGTCGAACACGTCGCGGCGCACGTCCTCGTCGGCGGTGATGTTGTAGAGCGTGATGTCGTAGCCGGCGCGCATGAGCGCGGCGGACACCCCCGACAGCACCGTGCTGAAGAACCACCGGTCGAGGAACGGCACCACCACGCCGATGTTGCGCGTGCGACCCGAGGCGAGGCTCGAGGCCCGCGACGACACCACGTAGCCGAGCGACTGCGCGGCCGCGCGCACGCGCTCGCGCGCCGACTCCGAGACCTGCCCTCGTCCGCTCAGCGCACGGGAGACGGTCGCGGTGGAGACGCCGGCGAGCCGGGCGACCTCGTCGATGCTCGCCATGGGTCCTCCTGGGGTTCCTGTTCCGTCGCGGTCGCGCGCTGCGGGCAGCGTCTGCGACCGCGACGGGAACGGGCGGGTCAGGCCGCGGTGGTGTACCAGACGGCGGTGTCGACCGGCAGGTCGGGGCCGTCGAAGGGCTGGCTGCGCAGCACGATCAGGGCGCCGTCCGGCAGGGGGAGCGCGGCGGTGCCGAGGTTGGCGAGCACGTGCACCTCGCCGCGGCGGAACGCGACCGCGTCGGGCCCCGCGTCCTCCCACACGAGGGAGCCGGTGCCGAAGCCGTGTTCGCGGCGCCCGGCGAGCAGGCGCTTGTACAGGGCGAGGGTCGACGCGGGGTCGACCTCCTCCACGTCGCGCGCATGGGCCGCCCAGTCCGCGGGCTGCGGGAGCCACGACAGCCCGGTGTCGTTGAAGCCGAACGCGGGGGCCTCGGCCTCCCAGGGCAGCGGCACGCGGCAGCCGTCGCGGCCGTAGCGCTCGCCGTTGGTGCGGAACCACGTGGGATCCTGCCGGAACTCGTCCGGGATCTCCATAGCCTCGGGCAGCCCGAGCTCCTCGCCCTGGTACAGGTACGCCGAGCCGGGGAGGGCCAGCATCAGGGTCGTGGCGGCGCGGGCGCGCGCCAGGCCGATCGCGGTGTCGGGCTTGTCGGGCGTGTTCGGCCCGATGCCCTCGCCCTGCGGGTTCTCGGACGTGAGGGCGAGGCGCGAGGCGTGGCGCACGACATCGTGGTTCGACAGCACCCAGGTGCTGGGCGCGCCGACCGCGCCGAACTCGTCGAGCGACTCGCGGATCACATCGCCCAGGGCCTTCGCGTCCCACTCGGTCATGAGGTACGGGAAGTTGAAGGTCTGGTGCATCTCGTCGGGCCGCACCCACAGCGCGGTCTCCTTGAGCGTCGGCATCCAGGCCTCGCCGCACAGCGCGCGGTCGCCGTCGTACTCGGCCAGCACGCGGTGCCAGTCGCGGTAGATCTCGTGCACGCCGTCCTGGCCCCAGTACGGCACGTTCGACTCGCCACCGCCCATGGAGTCGGCGTCGGTGGGGGGCGTGTAGTCGGGCAGCCCCTCGGTCTTGATCATGCCGTGGGCCACGTCGACCCGGAAGCCGTCGACCCCACGGTCGAGCCAGAAGCGCAGGATGGAGCGGAACTCCTCCTGCACCTCCTCGTTGTTCCAGTCGAAGTCGGGCTGCGTGGCGTCGAAGATGTGCAGGTACCACTGGCCGGGCGTGCCGTCGGCCTCGGTCACGCGCTGCCACATGCCGCCGCCGAACACCGACTCCCAGTTGTTGGGCGGCAGCTCGCCGTTCTCGCCCCTGCCGTCGCGGAAGATGTAGCGCGCGCGCTCCGGGCTGCCCGGTCCCGCGGCGAGGGCCGCCTGGAACCACGGGTGCTGGTCGGACGAGTGGTTGGGCACCAGGTCGACGATCACGCGGATGCCGCGGTCGTGTGCGGCGGCGAGCATGTCGTCGAAGTCGGAGAGGGTGCCGAACAGCGGGTCGACGTCGCGGTAGTCGGCGACGTCGTAGCCGGCGTCGCGCTGCGGGCTCGTCATGAACGGGCTGAGCCAGATCGCATCGACGCCGAGCTCCTGCAGGGAGTCGAGCCGGCGCGTGATCCCCGGCAGGTCGCCGATGCCGTCGCCCGACGCGTCCGCGAAGGAGCGGGGGTAGATCTGGTAGATGACGGCGCTGCGCCACCACTCGGTACCGGGGGCTGCGAACTGTTCGAGCTGTGCCATGCGAACAGGCTACTGCAAACGCTTACACTCTCACCACCACGCGGATCGAATCGGTTCGGAGCAGTCCGCGTACCCGGTCGGTGGCGTGCTGTTTCCATCGCCCGGACGCTCCCGTCGCCGACAGCGGCCGGGCGATGGGGGCACGGTCACGGCGTGGGCATGCCGCCGTTCACGTTCAGCGTCTCGCCGATCACGTAGCTCGACTCCGGCGACGCGAGGAACACATATGCCGGCGCGAGCTCGGCCGGCTGCCCCATGCGGCCGAGGGGCGTGTCCTCGCCGAACTTCTCGATCTTCTCCTGGGGCTGTCCGTCGCTGGGCTGCAGCGGCGTCCAGATCGGGCCCGGCGCCACCGCGTTCACGCGGATGCCCTTCGGCGCGAGCTGCTGGGCGAGACCCTTCGTGAACGCGTTGATCGTGGACTTCGTGGAGGCGTAGTCGACCAGGATGTCCGACGGCGAGTACGCCTGGATGGACGTGGTGTTGATGATGGTCGACCCGGCGGGCAGGTGCGGGAGCGCGGCCTTCGTGATCCAGAACATGGCGTACACGTTGGTCTTGAACGTGTCGTCGAACTGCTCGTCGGTCAGGTCGGTCAGCGACTCGCGGTACACCTGCTTGCCGCCGTTGTTGACGAGGATATCGAGCCCGCCCAGGGCGGCCACGGCTTCGGCCACGAGCGTGCGGCAGTACTCCGGGTCGCGCAGGTCGCCGGGGATCGTGGCGACCGTCGCTCCGGCATCGCGGAGGAGTCCGGCGATGCGGCTCGCGTCCTCCTCCTCCTCGGGCAGGTAGGAGATCACCACGTCGGCGCCCTCCCTGGCGAACGCGATCGCGGTGGCGGCGCCGATGCCGGAGTCGCCCCCGGTGATCAGGGCCTTGCGTCCGGTGAGACGCCCCGTGCCGCGGTAGGTGTCCTCGCCGAGGTCGGCCTTCGGGGTCAGGTCGGCGTCGAGGCCCGGCTCCGGCATGTGCTGCTTCTGCGGCTGGATGTCGGCGTAGAGCTCGGCGGGGTTCGTGAAGGTGTACTGGTCGCGGGACATGGTCGTCCTTTCCGGGGGATCGTGGACTGGCTCCCATCGTCGGATCGTTGCCGAGAGGCCGCAAACGCCTTGCACGCCCGGGTCGGCTTTGCTACACGCGCGGGCCCTCGCCATATCGCACGGGAGATGTGGACGAAAGGCTCTTCAGCGGCGTGTCGCGATCTGGCACATTCGGTACCGTGCCCCCCGCTCCGTCCCGTCCCCCGCGCCGACCGGGCACCGCTCGTGTCGTGTCGCCCCTGGTCACCGTGCGCCGGTCCGCCCCGATCAGCGCCGTCGCCGCGCTCGTCGCCGCCGTGGTCCTGCTCGGTGCCGCACCCGCGATGTCGGACAGTCGGGCCCCGCGCGCCGAGACCGGAACCGACGTGACGGCCGACCCCGCGGCATCCGTCGCACTCGCCTACGAGTTCCTCGACGCCAGGGTGGACGAGTTCTGCGACGGCGCGGGCCACTGCCTCCCGCGCAGCTATCAGGGCGGCTTCTTCACCACCCCGACGTGGGACTTCACCCCCTCCTTCGTGTACGACGACGCGCTGGTCGTGATCGCCTACACGGCCCGCGGCCTGCCGGATGACCTGCGCCGCGCCCGCGCGATCGGCGACACCCTGCTGTTCGTGCAGGAGGAGGACCCGATCGGCGACGGGCGCACGCGCGCCTCCTACGAGCCCCACGGCATCCGTCAGGGGCGCGTCGAGATCACCGGGCCCGGCAGCTTCACCGGCAACCAGGCCTGGGTGGGCATGGCCCTCGCGCGCCTCTTCCACGCGACGGGCGAGCAGCGGTACCTCGACGGCGCGCTGCGCACCGCGAACTGGATCCAGGACAACACCGCTGACATGACCAGGGCGCCGTACGGCTACACGGGAGGCCAGACCGACACCGGGGCCTCGCTGGAGTGGAAGTCGACGGAGCACAACACCGACGTCGCGGGCTTCTTCGCCCAGCTCGCCCAGCTCACGGGCGACGCCGTGTGGGCGCAGCGCTCGGCCGTCGCCGCCGGATTCGTCGCCGCGATGCAGAGCGCGGACGGCCACGTCGACACCGGCACCCTGCTCGACGGCAGCACGGTCAACACCCGTCCCGTCCCGCTCGATGCGCAGACCTGGAGCGCGCTCGGCACGGGGGACGCCCGCTATGGTGCCGCCCTGGACTGGACGCTCGGGCACCTGATGGCCACGGACGGCCCGTACCGCGGCCCCTCGATCAGCGATGTGGACGTGTCCAAGGCGTGGTTCGAGGGCAGCGGGCACCTGGCCCTGGCACTCCGGCTGCGCGATGCCGCGGGCGACGCCGCCCAGGCCGACGAGCTGCTCGCGGACATCCGCCTGGCGCAGCGCGATGCGGTGAACGGCGACGGCAAGGGCATCGTGGCGACCTCGACCGACGGACTCGACTCCGGCTTCGGCGACTTCTACTACGCGAGCCTGCACACGGGCACGACCGCGTGGTACCTGCTGGCGGCAGCCGCCGACAACCCGTTCGCGCTTCCCGCGGCCGCCGCGTCCTCGGGCGAGTGACGCCGCGGCCGACCTGCGGGGCGCCCGTGCGTCAGAGGTCGCGCGGCTGAGGCTTCGGCGTGCGCCCGTGCGTCAGGCGGCGACGCGGGCGACCGCGGCGATCGCGCTCGCGAAGAAGCCCAGGCCGTCGACGCCGCTGCGCATGGCCGCGGTCGTGTCGGGGCCGAAGCCCGGCTCGGTGGCGTGCTCGGGGTGCGGCATGAGCCCCACGACGTTGCCCGCCTCGTTGGTGAGCCCGGCGATGTCGCGCAGCGAGCCGTTCGGGTTCACGCCCGCATAGCGGAACGCCACCAGGCCCTCGCCCTCGATGCGGTCGAGCGTCTGCTCGTCGGCGATGTAGCCGCCGTCGGCGTTCTTCAGCGGGATGACGATCTCCTGGCCGGTGCGGAAGGCGTTCGTCCACGCGGTGTCGGCGTTCTCGACCGTGAGGCGCTGGTCGCGGCGCACGAAGTGCTGGTGGTTGTTGCGGATCAGTCCGCCGGGCAGCAGGTGCGCCTCGACCAGCATCTGGAAGCCGTTGCAGATGCCGAGCACGGGCAGGCCCTTCGCGGCGGCCTCCTTGACCTCGGTCATGATCGGGGAGAGGGCGGCGATGGCCCCGGCGCGCAGGTAGTCGCCGTAGCTGAAACCGCCCGGCAGCACGAGGGCGTCGACGCCCTCGAGGTCGTGTGCGCCGTGCCACAGGGCGACGGGTTCGGCGCCCGCGAGGCGGACGGCGCGCTGTGCGTCGACGTCGTCGAGCGAGCCGGGGAAGGTGACGACCCCGATGCGCGTGGTCACTCGGCCACCTCGATGCCGACGACGTCTTCGATCACGGCGTTGGAGAGCACCTCGTCGGCGAGGCGCTTCGCCTCGGCGAGCACCTCCTCGGTGACCTCGCCCTCGACGGTGAGCTCGAAGCGCTTGCCGATGCGCACGTCGGTGAAGCCGTCCACGCCCAGGCGGGCGAAAGCGCCGGAGACGGCCTTCCCCTGGGGGTCGAGCAGTTCGGGCTTGGGCATGACGTCGACGACGATGGTGGGCATGACGGCTCCAGGAGTCGCGGGTGGACGGGCGCCCCCAGTCTACTGCCCTCGCACCGGCGCTCCCCGCGGGGTCAGGCGGAGTGGAAGACGGTGTGCAGGTCGCCGATCGCGTCGCGGCCGCCGAGGCCGTCGATCTCGAACAGCACGGAGATCCCGGCGACGTGGCTGCCCAGACGCTCGACGAGCTGTCGGCCCGCGGCGAGGGTGCCTCCGGTGGCGAGCACGTCGTCGATGAGCAGCACGCGGGAGCCCGCCGGGAGGTCGTCGTGCATCTCGATCGTGGCGGTGCCGTACTCCAGGGCGTAGTCGACCGAGGCGGCGGGACGCGGGAGCTTGCCGGCCTTGCGGATGGGGATGAGCCCGACCCCGGCAGCGATGGCGGCGGCGCCGGCGAGGATGAAGCCGCGCGCCTCGATGCCCGCGACCACGTCGAACTGCCCGGCGAAGGGCTCGATGATCGCCTCGGTCGTGACCCGCAGCGCCTCGGCGTCGGCCAGGAGGGGGGTGATGTCGCGGAAGACGATCCCGGGCTCGGGGTAGTCGGGGATGCTGCGGATGAGCGACTCGGCGCGGATGAGGGCGGGGGAGAGCGTGGCTTCGGGCACCGGTCAAGGGTACGCCGCGTTCCCGGGTGCTGCCGCGCTTGACACCGTGGGAGCGCTCCCATATGGTTGCAGACCATGGCCGTGGGAGCGCTCCCATGCCATCCCGATGCACCACACCGCACGACCACCCACAAAGGAGTGAACTGTGAACACACGTGCCCGCACCCGGATCCTGGCGCCCGTCGCCCTGGCATCCGTCGCCGCCCTCGCCCTCGCCGGCTGCTCCGGCGGCAACGGCGGCGGTGACGCCGGCAGCGCCGACGAGGAGATCACGCTGACCGTCACCACGTTCGGAACCTTCGGCTACGACGACCTCTACGACGAGTACGAGAAGGCGCACCCGAACGTGAAGATCGAGGCCACCAACATCGACACCGGCGGCAACGCCCGCACCGACGCGTTCACCAAGATCGCCGCCGGCTCCGGCCTCAGCGACATCGTGGCGATCGAGGAGGGCTGGCTCGGCGCGATCATGGACGTGTCCGACACGTTCGTCGACCTGCGCGACTACGGCATCGAGGACCGCAAGGACGACTGGGTCGACTGGAAGTACGGCCAGGCCACCGACGCCGAGGGCCGCGTCATCGGCTACGGCACCGACATCGGCCCGAGCGGCATCTGCTACAACGGTGCCGCGTTCGAGGCCGCCGGTCTGCCCAGCGACCGCGAGTCCGTCGCCGAGCTGCTGAACGGCGACTGGGACAACTACTTCCAGGTGGGCGCCGACTACACGGCCAAGACCGGCAAGGCCTGGTACGACCACTCCGGCTTCGTGTGGAACGCCATGGTCAACCAGCTCGACGAGGGCTACTACACCGCCGACGGCGAGCTCAACGTGGAGGGCAACGACGAGCTGAAGAAGCGCTTCGAGCTGCTGGGCGCCGCGACCGAAGGCGGCCAGTCCGCCGCGCAGACCGCGTGGGATTGGAACGGCGGCAAGTCGTTCGTCGACGGCACCTTCGCGACGTTCGTGTGCCCGGGCTGGATGCTCGGCGTGGTGCAGGGGCAGATCGAGGCCGGCGGCGGCGACGCCTCGACCGGCTGGGACTTCGCCGACGTGTTCCCCGGTGGCGCGGCCAACTGGGGTGGTGCGTTCCTCTCCATCCCGGAGACCTCGCAGCACAAGGAGGCGGCGGCCGAGCTCGCCGACTGGCTCACGCAGCCCGAGCAGCAGGTGAAGCAGTCCGCCGCCGCGGGCAACTTCCCCTCGACCGTGAAGGCCCAGGAGACCCTCGCCGCAGACGCCACCCCCAACGCGTTCTTCAACGACGCGCCGACCGGGGCGATCCTCGCCGAGCGTGCCAAGGGCGTCGTCGCGCAGTTCAAGGGCGCCGATGACTCCGTGATCCAGGAGAACGTGTTCGGTCCGGCGCTCAGCAGCCTCGACCGCGGCGAGACCGACACCCAGGGCGCGTGGGACCAGTCCATCGGCCTGCTGAACGAGCTGGTCGGCTGATCACTCGGGGCGTCCTTCGTCTCGTCGCCGGCGCTCCTCGTTCAGGAACCGGTGCCTCCGGTTCCTGAGCGAGCCGAGCGAGACGAAGGGCGCCCCCACCGAACGAGGACACCCCATGACACTCACGCACGACCGCCCCGACACGGTGCCCGCGTCGTCGCAGCGTCCGCCCGCCGACACCGGTGCGAAGCGGCCCTGGCGGCACCGCCTCTCCCGCTTCGACCAGAACGCGTCGCCGTACTTCTACATCTCGCCGTTCTTCCTGCTGTTCGGACTGGTCGGCCTCTTCCCCCTGCTGTACACGGTGTGGGTGGCCGTGCACGAGTGGGACCTGCTGAAGGGCGAGGGCGACTTCGTCGGGCTCGGCAACTTCGTCGAGATCCTCGGCGACGGCATGTTCTGGAACTCGATCCGCAACACGCTCAGCATCTTCCTGCTCTCCGCGATCCCGCAGCTCGCGGTCGCCCTGCTGATCGCCTACCTGCTGGACCGCGGTCTGCGCGCCCCGACGTTCTGGCGCATGAGCGTGCTCATCCCGTTCGTGGTGACCCCGGTCGCCGTGGCCATCATCTTCTCGAGCATCTTCAACGAGGCGGACGGCCTGGCCAACAACCTGCTGAACCTGATCGGCATCGCGGATCAGCAGTGGAAGCACGACACGGTCCTGTCGCACATCGCGATCGCGGTGATGGTGAACTTCCGGTGGACCGGTTACAACGCCCTCATCCTCCTCGCCGCGATGCAGGCCGTGCCGCGGGACCTGTACGAGTCGGCCGCGCTCGACGGCGCCGGATCTGCGCGGCGCTTCTTCTCCATCACGATCCCGACCATCCGCCCCACCCTCATCTTCGTGATCATCACGGCCACGATCGGCGGCCTGCAGATCTTCGCGGAACCGCGGCTGTTCGACGTCTCCACCGCGGGCGGCATCGGCGGCAGCGACCGGCAGTTCCAGACCACGGTGCTGTTCCTGTGGGAGCTGGCCTTCTTCCGGCGCAACCTGGGTGAGGCTTCCGCGGTCGCGATCCTGCTGTTCCTGCTCATCGTGGGCATCGGCCTGATCAACTTCCTCGTCTCGCGGCGCATCTCCACCGGCGACGCCCCGAAGAACCGCGCGGCCCGCCGTCGCGCCCGCACCAGCAAGGAGGAGGCGCGATGACCGCCACGCAGGCCCTCAGCGTCCCGGAGCGCATCCGCCGCCGTCGGGGCGCCGCATCCGGCACCGCCGGCATCGGCAGCCGCCCGGGATTCCTCACCTACGGGCTGCTCGCGGCCTTCGTGCTCGGCAGCGCCTACCCCCTGTGGTGGTCGTTCGTGGTCGCCAGCGGCACCAACGCGACCAGGGGGGAGACGCTGCCGCTGATCCCGGGCGGGAACTTCCTCGCCAACGCGGCCAAGGTGTTCGACGCGATCCCGTTCTGGCTCGCACTGGGCAACTCGGTCCTGATCTCCTCGATCATCACGCTCTCGGTCGTCACCTTCTCCACCCTCGCCGGCTACGCCTTCGCGAAACTGCGGTTCCGGGGACGCGACGGGCTGATGGTGTTCGTGATCGCGACCATGGCGATCCCGACGCAGCTCGGCATCATCCCCCTGTTCATGCTGATGCGCGAGCTCGGGTGGACCGGGTCCATCGGCGCGGTGATCGTGCCGACCCTGGTGACCGCGTTCGGGGTGTTCTTCATGCGGCAGTACCTGGTGGACGTGATCCCGGACGAGCTCATCGAGGCGGCCCGCATGGACGGCGCCGGACAGTTCCGCACGTTCCTGACGGTCGGGGTGCCCGCCGCCCGTCCGGCCATGGCGATCCTCGGCCTGTTCACGTTCATGACCGCGTGGACCGACTACCTGTGGCCCCTGATCGTGCTTTCCCCTCAGAACCCCACGCTGCAGACGGCCCTCAGCCAGCTGCAGTCGGGCTACTACATCGACTACTCGATCGTGCTCGCCGGTGCGGTGCTCGCGACCCTCCCGCTCCTCGTGCTCTTCGTGGCGGCGGGACGGCAGCTGGTCAGTGGCATCATGGCGGGCGCGGTGAAAGGATGACCCCTATGACGCGTGCCTTCCCCTCGGACTTCCTCTTCGGCGCGGCGACGGCGGCCTACCAGATCGAGGGCGCTGCCTTCGAGGACGGGCGCACCGCCTCCATCTGGGATGCGTTCGCGCGCGAGCCCGGCGCGGTGGTCGGCGGCGACAACGGGGATGTGGCGTGCGACCACTACCACCGGTACCCGCAGGACGTCGCGCTCATGAAGGACCTCGGGTTGCAGACGTACCGGTTCTCCACGTCGTGGTCGCGCGTGCGGCCCGACGGCGGGGCCGTGAACCGCGCGGGCGTCGACTTCTACAGCCGCCTGGTCGACGAGCTGCTCGAGGCCGACATCCTGCCCTGGCTCACGCTGTACCACTGGGACCTGCCGCAGGCCCTGCAGGAGAGCGGGGGATGGACGAACCGCGACGTCGTCGACCGCTTCCTGGACTACGCGGGCACCGTGCACGACGCGCTGGGCGACCGCGTGAACGTGTGGACGACGCTGAACGAGCCGTGGTGCTCGTCGTTCCTCTCCTATACGGGCGGCGAGCACGCGCCGGGGCACACCAGCATCGCGGAGGGGCTGCTCGCGTCGCACCACCTGCTGCTCGCCCACGGCGCCACGGTGAAGGAGCTGCGCGGGCGCGACTCGTCGCTCAACCTCGGCATCACGCTCAACCACACCGTCGCCGACCCCGCCGACCCGCAGAACCCCGCCGACGTGGATGCCGCCCGGCGCCTGGACGGGCAGTTCAACCGCTGGTTCCTCGACCCGATCTACCGCGGCTCCTACCCCGCGGACGTCGTCGAGGACATCCGCGCGGTCGACCCTGAGGCGGTCGCGCGGTTCGAGGCCGCGGTGCACGACGGCGACCTCGAGACCATCGCGCAGCCCATCGACACGCAGGGCGTGAACTACTACCACGGCGACCTCGTCTCCGGCACGGCGCCCGCGACGACCGCGACCGCCGAGGAGGGCGGCCCGGCGACCTCCCGGCCCACGCGCAGCCCGTACCCGTCGAGCGACGGCATCCACGCGGTCGAGCGCGGGCTGCCCCGCACGGCGCAGCACTGGGAGGTGCAGCCGGAGGGGCTCACGCGACTGCTGCAGCGCGTGTGGGCCGAGTACGCCGAGCCCGCCGGGGTCGTGCTGTACGTCACGGAGAACGGCGCCGCCTACGACGACGAGCCCGTGGTGGAGGACGGTGAGACGCGCGTGCACGATGCCGACCGCACCGAGTTCCTGCGCCTGCACCTGGACGCGGTGCTCGATGCGGTCGAGGGGGGCGTGGATGTGCGCGGCTACTTCTACTGGTCGCTGTTCGACAACTTCGAGTGGGCGTGGGGCTACGACAAGAGGTTCGGCATCGTGCGCGTCGACTACGACACCCAGGAGCGCGCGCTGAAGGACTCGGCGCACGAGTACCGTCGCATCATCGCGGCCAGGGAGCTGGCGCCCGTCCCCGGTGAGCCGGCCAGGGCCTGATCGGGGCGGGCGGCGCGGCGTCGCCCGGCGATCCGTGGTCTCCGGCGGGGCATCGCGTGGTCGACAATAGGGCCATGGAAGAGAGCGTGCGGTGATGTCGCCCAGGGCGACCATCGAAGAGGTCGCGGCCGCGGCGGGTGTCTCCCGCTCGACCGTGTCGCGGGTCGTGAACGGCTCGACGGCGGTGAGCCCCGAGGCCCTCGCGGCCGTGCGCGCCGCGATCGACGACCTCAACTACGTGCCCAACCGGGCGGCCCGCTCTCTCGCCTCGCGACAGACGCACGCGATCGCGCTGATCGTGCCGGAAGACACGACGCGGTTCTTCGGCGACCCGTTCTTCGCGGCCATCGTCGCCGGGATCACCGGCGCGCTCGGCAGCTCCGACTACCTGCTCAACCTGTTGATCGCGAGCGACGACCCCGGCGACAAGATGACGAGCTTCGTGCGCAACGGTGGCGTCGACGGCGCCCTCATCGTGTCGCACCATGCGAGCGACGGCTTCGTTGACCGGATCGCCGATGCGGTCCCGGTCGTGTTCGGCGGGCGGCCGGTGCGCCGCAGCGCGGGCGACTACGTGGTCGATGTCGACAACGTGGCCGGGGCGCGCGTGGCCACGCAGCGGCTCATCGACATCGGGCGCTCCAGGATCGCCACGATCTCCGGTCCGCTGTCGATGATCTCCTCGACCGACCGCGTGCAGGGCTTCCGGGATGCGCTCGCGGATGCGGGTCTCGCGCCGTGCGCCGAGGAGGAGGGCGACTACAGCGAGGCGAGTGGTGCGGAGGCGGCTCGTCGGCTGCTCGCGTCCGGTCGTCCCGACGCGATCTTCGTGGCGAGCGACCTGATGGCACGCGGAGCGCTCACGGCGCTGCGCGCGGCGGGGGTGCGGGTGCCGGAGGACATCGCCCTGGTCGGCTTCGACGACTCCTCGGTGGCGGTCAGCACCGATCCGGCCCTCACCACGGTGCGCCAGCCGATGTATGCGCAGGGCGAGACCATGGCCCGCGTGCTGCTGTCGCGGCTGGCGGGGGAGGACCCGCCGCAGACGACGATCCTGCCCACCGAGCTCGTGGTGCGCGGCTCGGCCTGACGCGCGCACGGGTGCGGCCCTGACGCCCCCTCATGGCCAGGGATGCACCCGTGCGTCGGGTGGGGGCGAACCCCGCGAACGCATGAACTGAACAGACGTTCAACGTACACGCTACACGGAGCGGCGATATTCTTGTGACCCCGGGAGGTGGTCGCCGCATGGCCCGAACCGACGAGCAGAACCGCCAGGCGCGCGAGCGCGCCCGCGAGAACATCCTGCAGGCGGCGATCGCGGTCTTCAGCGAGCGCGGAGTCGCCGGCGCCAGCATCGCCCAGATCACCTCGCGAGCCGGCGTCGCCCAGGGTCTGGTCAACTACCACTTCGGCGGCAAGGAGCAGCTGGTCGCCGCGGTGATCGACCGCTGGTTCGAGACCGTGCTCGGGCTCGCGCGGGTGGACGGCACCCCCGACGAGATACTGGCCGCGATCATCGACGGCGCCCTCATGGCCACGGCCTTCGCGATGCCGCTCCAGCGCGCCGTGCTCGCGATGCAGCAGCAGCCCTCCACGCACCGGCTCTTCGCGGAATCGGAGCAGCGTCACGCCGAGGCGGCGACCGCGGCGGAGGACGCTGTGCGCGAGGTGTTCCGCGCGCGCGGAGCCGACGACCCCGCGCTGGAGGAGGTCATGCTCCGCAGCACCCTCGAGGGCGTGTTCGTGAAGTACTGCGTCTTCGGAGACACGTATCCGCTGGAGGAGGCGCGGCGCTGGCTGCACCGGCGCTACGGACTGCCGGAACCGGCGGCCCCGATGCCCCTCGACGTGCCGCCGCGGACCGGCGAGCCCCGGCCCCGGGCCACCTGGGCGCTCCGGCCCGACCCGAACGCCTGACCTCGGTGCCCGGTGCGTCAGTCCAGGTGCATGCGCGCGAACGCGCCGAGCACCACCCGTTCGGACTGCACCAGGTAGCGCTCGAGCTCGGCGGCGCCCGCCTCGGCGCCCCTGCTGAGGAAGGTGTCGAGCACGGCGCGGTTCTTGCGCACGAACGGCTCGTGCAGCGCCCGCGGGTCGTCGATCTTCAAGAAGGCCAGACGCAGCTCGGCCGCGACGTTGCGGTACGTGCGAGCCAGGCGCGGACTGTCGGCGAGGTCGACCAGCGCCACGTGGAACGCCATGTTCGCGCTGCCGACCGTGCGCCACGCGGCGGCGTCGTCGCGGGAGACGCCGGCCACGGCGGCCTCGGCGGCCGCGACCGCCTCCCTCATGCGCTGCACGGCGGGGTGCTCCGGCTCGGACTGGCGCAGGGCCGTGCACTCGATGATGCGGCGGGCGCGGTAGATGTCGATCACGTCGGCGATCGACGGGGAAGCCACGGAGACCCCACGGTGCGGGACGTGCTCGACCAGGCCCTGCTCCGCGAGCACCCGGAACGCCTCGCGGAGCGTGTTGCGCGACACGTCGAAGCGCTCGGCGAGGGCGGACTCCGACAGGCGGGAGCCGGGGGCGACGTCGCCGTCGATGATGAGCTGACGGAGCACGTCGGCGAGCGGGCCCTGCTGGTTCATGCCTTCATCGTAGGTGGGGGGCGGGCGGCGGGCCGGGATCGGGTCTCGGCGGGAATCATACGACGGCAATCGCGCTGTAGCACGACGGAAACATGATTGTTGAACAATCGGTGTCTGTCCGTTCTACACTGGGTTTCGATCCGACACCCACCAACGACGATGGGACCCCCCTATGTCCGAGCAGTCCACCGCCGCCCTCTCCCCGGAGGACGAGGCCCGCGCCGCCCACGCGAAGAAGCGCGCGGGACGCAGTGCCGTCATCGGCGCCATCTTCCTCATGGCCACGAGCGCCATCGGGCCCGGCTTCATCACGCAGACCGCCACCTTCACGGCGCAGATGGGGGCCGCGTTCGCGTTCGCGATCCTGGTGTCGATCCTGGTCGACATCGCGGTGCAGCTGAACATCTGGCGCATGATCACCTCCTCGGGCAAGCGCGCCGGCGAGCTCGCCAACAGCGCCATCCCGTTCTCCGGGCACGTCATCGCCGTGCTCGTGGTGATCGGCGGCCTCGCGTTCAACATCGGCAACATCGCCGGGGGTGGCCTCGGTCTCAACGCCCTGCTCGGCATCGACGCGAAGATCGGCGGCGCACTCACCGCGGCGCTCGCGATCATCATCTTCCTGGTGAAGAAGGCCGGCAGGGTGATGGACGTCGTGCTCATCGTCCTCGGCATCGGCATGATCGTGATGACCGTGGTCGTCGCCCTGATCGCCCAGCCGCCCATCGGCGACGCGCTGCGGCAGACGTTCGTGCCCGACCAGCTCAACTTCGCCACCATCACCACCATCGTCGGCGGCACCGTCGGCGGCTACATCACCTACTCCGGCGCGCACCGCTACCTCGACTCCGGCCACGTCGGCCCGCAGTACGCGAAGCCCGTCATGCGCGCCGCGGCCAACGGCATCCTCGTCACCGGCATCATGCGGTACGTGCTGTTCCTCGCCATCCTCGGGGTCGTCGCCTCCGGTGTGGCACTCGACCTCTCGTCGCAGGCCGCGAACCCGGCCGGGCAGGCGTTCGGCGCCGTGCTGGGCGACGCGGGTCTGCGCATCTTCGGCGCGATCTTCTGGGCCGCCGCGATCAGCTCCGTGATCGGCGCCGCCTACACCTCGGCCACGTTCCTGTCGACGTTCACCGCGAAGCTGCACGGCGGCTGGCCCCTGCAGCTCGCGACCGTCGCCTTCATCGTCGTCTCGCTCGGGGTCTACCTCGCGATCGGCACGGCCCCCGCGGCGATCCTCGTGTTCGTCGGCGGCTTCAACGGCCTGATCCTGCCGATCGGCCTCACGGTGTTCATGTACATCGGCTGGTTCCGGCGCGACCTGCTCGGCGACCGGAAGTACCCGATGTGGCTGCTGATCGCGGGTACCGTCGTGACCGCCCTCACCTGGTACATGGGTGCCGTCTCGATCGGCCCCATCTTCGCCTTCCTCGGAATCGGAGCGTGACGACATGGCGACCATCGACCTGAACTCGGACCTCGGCGAGAACGTCCCCGACCGGATCGTCAGCGACGACGCCAGCATGCTGCGCATCGTCACGAGTGCGAACGTGTCGTGCGGTTTCCACGCCGGCAGCCCCGAGGGCATCCGCGAGACGCTCGCTGCGGCCGTGGCGGGAGGCGTCGTGATCGGCGCGCACCCCGGCTACCGCGACTACGAGAACTTCGGGCGCACGAAGGTCGACATCGACTCCGCGACGCTCCAGGCGCACGTCGAGTACCAGCTCGGCGCACTCCTGGGGCTCGCGGCCGCGGTGGGCGGTCGGGTCTCGTACGTCAAACCCCACGGCGCGCTCTACAACACCATCGCCCGCGACGAGCGGCAGTCGAAAGACGTGGTGGCGGCGATCCGTGCGGTCGACCCCTCGCTCGTGCTGCTCGGGCTCGCGGGAGGCGTGGTGCTCGACGTCGCGCAGCGGGCGGGGCTCGCGGTGGCCGCCGAGGCCTTCGCCGACCGCGCCTACCAGCCGGACGGACAGCTCGTGTCGCGCACCGAGGAGGGCGCCGTGCTGCACGACCCGACCGCGGTCGCCGAGCGCATGGTGCGCCTCGCCGCCGAGGGCGTGATCCGGGCGATCGACGGCACCGACGTCGCGGTGTCCGCCCAGTCCATCTGCGTGCACGGCGACAGCCCCGGCTCGGTCGCGATGGCCGCCGAGACGAAGCGCCTGCTGCAGGCCGAGGGCATCACGATCGCCCCGTTCGCCGGAGTGTGACATGTCCGTGCTCGCCACCACCGACCAGCTCACCGCTGCGCGCGCCGCCCGCGCCGCGCACCGGGCGGGACACTCCGCGCCCACCAGCGGCGTCGCGCCGGGACTGACGCAGGCGAACCTCATCGCCGTGCCTGCCGACTGGGCGTTCGAGACGCTGCTGTACGCGCAGCGCAACCCGAAGCCCTGCCCCGTGCTCGAGGTGATCGAGCAGGGCCAGGTGGAGTCACGGCTGGCGCCGGGCAGCGACATCCGCACCGACATCGGCCGTTACCGCATCTGGCGCGACGGCGAGCTCGCGGAGGAGGTGACCGACGCGACGGCCGCGTGGGCCGAGCAGCCCGACCTCGTCGCGTTCCTCATCGGCTGCAGCTTCACGTTCGAGACCGGTCTCGTCGAGGCGGGCATCCCCATCCGTCACCAGGAGCTCGGGCGCAACGTGCCGATGTACCGCACGGCCGTGGACTGCGCGCCGGCCGGACGGCTGCGCGGCGAGATGGTCGTGTCGATGCGCCCGATCCCCGCGGACCGCGTGGCCGACGCCGTGCAGATCTCCGCCCGCACGCCGGCCGTGCACGGCGCACCCGTGCACATCGGCGACCCGGCCTCGCTGGGCATCACCGACCTGTCGACCCCGGACTTCGGCGACGCCCCCGAGCTGCGCGACGGCGAGATCCCCGTGTTCTGGGCCTGCGGCGTGACCCCGCAGGCGGCGATCATGGCGTCGAAGCCGCCGTTCGCCGTGACGCACGCCCCCGGGTACATGTTCGTGACCGACGTGCCCGATGCGGAGTACCGGGTCTGATGCGCATCCTCACGGCCTCCGACGGCGCGCTCCTGGTCGAGGCGGACGACCTCGAACAGGCCATGCGGCTCAACCTCGCGTGGGACGGCGTGCCCGGCGTGGTCGAGCGCATCCCCGGCGCGCGCACGGTGCTGGTGCGCTACGACCCGCTGCGCACCACGGCCGCCGCGCTCGCCGGGGTGCTCGCCGCGACCGAGGTCGACGCCGCCGAGCTCCCCGATGCGGGCGAGGTCGAGGTGCCGGTGCGCTACGACGGGGAAGACCTCGACGAGACGGCGACGCTGCTCGGGGTGTCGGCGGAAGAGCTCGTCGCGCGTCACCTCGCGGCCGACTGGCGGGTCGCGTTCTCGGGCTTCGCGCCCGGCTTCGGCTATGCGGTGAGCGACGACGCGCTGTTCGACGTGCCGCGCCGCTCGTCGCCGCGCACGCGCGTGCCCGCGGGCTCGGTCGCGCTCGCCGGAGCCTTCAGCGGCGTGTACCCCCGCGAGAGCCCCGGCGGTTGGCAGCTGATCGGCCGCACCGACCTGGCCATGTGGGACATCGACCGCGACCCTCCCGCACTGTTCGCACCCGGGCGGCGGGTGCGGTTCGTGCGGGCCGAGCGGGCCGCGGTCGTCGCGTCGGCCGAGAGCGCCGGCGGCGCGGATCCGCGCGGCGGAGAAGCCTCCGCGACCCAGGGGCCGCGCGCTCCCGGAGCCCCCGCCGTAGAGGTCGTGCGCTCGTCGCTGCAGCTGCTCGTGCAGGACGAGGGTCGCGCGGGCTATGCCGCCCTGGGCGTCTCGGCCTCCGGCATCGCGGACCGGGTGGCCCTGCGCGACGCCAACCGCGCGGTCGGCAACCCCTCCGCCGCTGCCGTCCTGGAGTGCGTGGGCGGTGCGGTGCTGCGGTTCCACGGAGCCGGGGTGGCCGCGGTGGCCGGAGCGACCGGGGTCCTCACCCTCACGGACGCCGCCGGCGTGCCGCGCGACATCGCCCCCGGGGCACCGTTCGCCACGGTCGACGGCGACGAGCTCACCCTCGGTCACCCCGAGCGCGGGCTGCGCTTCGTGATCGCCGTGCGCGGGGGGATCGACGTCGCCCCGGCGCTCGGCAGCCGCGCCAGCGACACCCTCGCCGGGCTCGGCCCGCGGCCCCTCGCGGCGGGCGATGTCGTGCCGATCGGCACGGCCCCGGTGACCTCGGTGGATCCGGTCGTCCTGCCGCGCGACCTTCCCGCCCCGGGCGACACCGTGGCGCTCGAGATCACGCTCGGCCCGCGCGACGACTGGTTTACCGCGGCCGGGGTCGCCGCGCTCACGGGTCAGGAGTGGACGGTGACGCCGCGCTCCGACCGCGTCGGCATCCGGCTGCACGGCGAGGTGCCGCTGGAGCGTGCCGTGGGCGGGGAGCTGCCCAGCGAGGGCGCGGTGACCGGCGCGATCCAGGTGCCGCCGGACGGTCAGCCCGTGCTGTTCCTCCCCGATCATCCGCTCACGGGCGGCTACCCCATCATCGGCGCACTCACCGATCGCAGCCTCGACCTCGCCGCGCAGCTCCCGCCGGGGGTGCACGTGCGCTTCATCGTGAAGGAGACCCCATGACCCGTGTGCTCATCGCCAACCGCGGCGAGATCGCGGTGCGCGTGATCCGCGCCTGCGCCGAGGCCGGATACACGTCGGTCGCCGTGTACGCCGATCAGGATGCGGATGCGCTGCACGTGCGGCTCGCCGACGAGGCCGTCGGCCTGGGCGGTGACACGGCGGCGAGCACCTACCTGTCGGTCGAGGCGCTGATCGACGCCGCGCGCCGCAGCGGGGCCGACGCGGTGCACCCCGGCTACGGCTTCCTCTCCGAGAGCGCGGCGTTCGCGCGGGCTGTCGAGGGCGCGGGCCTGGTGTGGATCGGCCCGTCGCCGGAGAGCATCGACGCCCTCGGCGACAAGATGACCGCGCGGCGCATCGCCCAGCGGGTCGGCGCACCCCTCGCGGCCGGCACCGACGAGCCGCTCTCCGGCCCGGAGGAGGCCGTGGCCTTCGCCGAGGAGCACGGGCTGCCGATCGCCATCAAGGCCGCGTTCGGCGGGGGCGGCCGCGGCCTCAAGGTCGTGCGGGAGCTGTCCGAGGTGGCGGCGGCGTTCGAGGCGGCGACGCGGGAGGCCGTGGCCGCGTTCGGTCGCGGCGAGTGCTTCGTGGAGCGGTTCCTGGAGCGCCCCCGGCACATCGAGGTGCAGGTGCTGGGAGACGGCCGCGGCGGCGTGGTCGTGGTGGGCGACCGCGACTGCTCGATGCAGCGGCGCAACCAGAAGCTGATCGAGGAGGCACCGGCACCCGCACTCGCTCCGGAGCAGCGGTCGGCGATCCACGAGGCGGCGCGGGCGATCTGCGCCGAGGTGCAGTACCGCGGGGCGGGCACCGTGGAGTTCCTGCTCGCGGCCGACGGCACGATCTCGTTCCTCGAGGTCAACACGCGCCTCCAGGTCGAGCATCCGGTGACGGAGGAGGTCACGGGCACCGACCTCGTGCGCGAGCAGTTCCGCATCGCGTTCGGCGAGGGGCCGTCGTTCACCGAGACCCCGCGGCCGTCGGGTCACGCGTTCGAGTTCCGCATCAACGCGGAAGACCCCGGTCGCGGGTTCCTTCCCAGCCCGGGGCGGGTCGAGGCGCTGCGCATCCCCGGCGGCCCCGGCGTGCGATGGGACAGCGGCATCGAGGCGGGCGACGTGGTGCAGCCCGCGTTCGACTCCCTGATCGCCAAGCTCATCGTGCACGCGGACACCCGGGAGGCCGCCCTCGTGCGAGCACGCCGGGCGCTGCGCGAGCTCGCCGTCGACGGCCCGGCGACCGTGATCCCGTTCGACCTCCGCGCGATCGACGACCCCGCGTTCGCGACCGACACCTTCGGGGTGCACACGCAGTGGATCGAGACGGTGCTGCTGCCCGCGCTCGACGCGCAGCCGCGACCGGCGGTCGCACCGGTGTCCGGGCTGCAGCGGTTCCCCGTGGAGGTCGATGGCCGCCGGGTCGTGCTCGGGCTGCCCGCGGAGCTGCTGGCGGGGATCGGCCGTCCGGCGACGGAGGCGGCACCGGAGCCTGCGGCGGACGCGTCCGAGCTCCGGACTCCCGCGCCGGGCACGCTCGTGCGGTGGCTGCTCGACGACGGCGCGGAGGTCGCGGCGGGCGACCCGGTGGCCGTGCTCGACGCGATGAAGATGGAGACGACGGTCACCGCGCACCGCCCCGGCACTCTCACCCGCCGCGCGGAGACCGGCGCGACCGTCGCGCCCGACGCCGTCCTCGCCACGATCGCCTGACCCCCGTCCGGCCCGGCCGTCCCGCCCCGCCCCCGTCCTCCCGCCCCCGCCCGCCCCGCCCCCGCCCGACCGGCGCGTGGGAGTGCGAAAACGCACCTCCGACGTGCGTGGGAGGTGCGTTTTCGATCCCGACAGTGGACGGGACGGGACGGGACCCCGGGCGTTACGCGGGGTCGCCGCCCAGGGGGCCGACGGGCTCGAGGGGCTTCGGGTCGTCGGCGCCGGTCTTGCGGGCGCGGGCGATCAGGTTGCCCAGGTGGTAGATGAGCAGCGCCGCGACGGTGCCGAGGACGATGCCGCCGAACGCGAAGTCGCCGAGCTGCATCGAGAACCCGGCGATGCCGATCACGAGCGACACCGCGGCCGTGTACTGGTTGACCGGGCGCGAGAAGTCCACGCGGCTGTCGACCCAGATCTTGATGCCGATGATGCCGATCAGGCCGTACAGGGCCGTGGTCGCGCCGCCCAGCACGCCGGCGGGGATCGAGTTGAACACCTCGCCGACCTTGGGGGAGAACGCGAGCAGGATCGCGAACAGGCCCGCCACCCAGTAGACGGCGGTCGAGTACACGCGGGTCGCGGCCATCACGCCGATGTTCTCGCCGTAGGTCGTGGTGCCCGAGCCGCCGAAGCCGCCCGCGATCGTGGTCGCGACGCCGTCGGCGATCAGTGCGCGGCCGGTGTGCTTGTTGATCGACGGGTCCTCGGTCATGGTCGCGACGCCGCGCACGTGGCCGACGTTCTCGGCGATGAGCACGAGCACGACCGGCAGGAACATCGCGATGGTCGACCACGTGCCCGGCTCGACGAAGTCGGGGAGCTGGAAGTGCGGCAGGCCGACCCAGGGTGCCTCGGCGATGAGCTCGGCCGGTGTCTTGCCGCCGCGGAGGGCGTTGGGCACGTCGAACGAGCCGGTGAACGCGGCCCAGATGAAGCCGACCGCGACGCCGAGGAAGATCGAGATGCGGCCGAGGAAGCCGCGGAACAGCACCGCGAACAGGATGATCGCGACGAGGGTGATGGTCGCGGTCACCGGGTCGAGCTGGAAGTTGCTCCACGCGGTGGGGGCGAGGTTGAATCCGATCAGGGCGACGATGGCCCCTGCGACCACCGGGGGCATGAGTGCGTCGACCCATCGCAGCCCGGCGAACTGCACGACGAGCCCGACGACGGCGAGGAGCACGCCGACCGCGACGACGCCCGCGAGCGCCGAGCCGGTGCCACCCGCGGCGACGGCGGCCGTGATCGGGGCGATGAACGCGAACGAGGAGCCGAGGTAGCTGGGCAGCTGGTTCTTCGTGATGAGCAGGAAGATGAGGGTGCCGAGGCCGCTGAACAGCAGGGTCGTCGAGACCGGGAAGCCCGTCAGCGTCGGCACGAGGAAGGTGGCGCCGAACATCGCGACGACGTGCTGGAGTCCGATCGCGACGGTGGCGGACCAGCTCAGGCGCTCGTCGGGACGGACGACCGCGCCGGCCTCGATCGTGCGTCCGTTTCCGTGCAGCTTCCACAGGGGCATGCGGGCTCCTCAGGGTTCGGGGGTGGCGGGAGTGCTGAAGAAACACTACCGATTCCTGAGTGTTGCCTGAGCGCCGATCGGCCAGCCGCTCCTCTACGCGGGTGACGACGTCAGCCACACCGACGTGCGGCGTGTGGAGTAGTCCGGCTCAGGCGCCCAGGCGGTCGATGAGTTCGCGGTAGCGCGCGGTCGTCCGGGCGACGACCTCGTCGGGCAGCGCGGGCGGCTCGCCCTGCTTGTCCCAGTTCGCGGCGAGCCAGTCGCGCACGATCTGCTTGTCGAAGCTCGCCATCCGCTCGGCCGGGGTGGTGCCGGTGCGCCAGGCCTCGGCGTCCCAGTACCGCGAGGAGTCGCTGGTGAGCACCTCGTCGGCGAGGCGCAGGGTGCCGTCGGCATCGGTGCCGAACTCGAACTTGGTGTCGGCCAGGATCAGGCCCCGCTCCTCGGCGATCGCCGCCGCCTTCGCGTACACGGCCAGGGAGGTGTCGCGCAGCTCGGCCGCTCGCTCGGCACCGACCAGCTCGACGACGCGGTCGAACGTGATGTTCTCGTCGTGCTCGCCCATCGGCGCCTTGTACGCGGGGGTGAACAGCGGTTCGGGCAGCCGGTCGCCGTTGTGCAGGCCGTCCGGGAGCGTGATGCCGCACACCGTGCCGTGCTCCTGATACTCGGCCCAGCCGGAGCCGGTGATGTAGCCGCGCACGACGCACTCGATCGGGAGCATCTCCAGCGACTGGGCGAGCATCGCGCGGTCGGCGACCTCCTCGGGCAGCTCGCCCGGGGCCAGGTGGTTCGGCACGTCGAGCTGGGCGAACCACCAGCGGCTGAGGCGGGTGAGCAGGGCCCCCTTGTCGGTGATGCCGGGCGACAGCACCACGTCGAAGGCGCTCACCCGGTCGGAGGCGACGACGAGGATGCGGGTGTCGGCCGGGTCCTCCGAGGCGTAGAGGTCGCGGACCTTGCCGGAGTAGAGGTGTCGCCAACCGGGGATGCTCTGCGCGGTGCCTGCCGTGGGTGTGCTCACCCGCCCATTATCCCGGTCTCCCGTGGCGGCGCCCGCACAGAAGTCAAGGGGAGCGCGGGCCGCGTGCTCCCGGGGCGAGGATCGCCGCATCGAAGGGAGCGGGTATGACGAAGGATCTCGCGAAAGGCGATCGGGTGAGCTGGAACACGTCGCAGGGGCGCACGCGCGGCACGGTGGTCGAGAAGCGGACGAAGGACTTCACGTTCGCGGGGCAGCACTTCACCGCCTCGGACGAGGAGCCGGCGTATCTCGTGGAGTCGGAGAAGAGCGGCGATCGTGCGGCGCACAAGGGCTCCGCTCTGCGTCGGCTGGGGTGAGACGCCCGGAACCGGTATCGCCGCGCGCGACGTGGCGCGGGAGCCTGATCGGGCGTATAGTCCACATGGACTAATCGAGGTGGGGACATGGCGAAGGACCCGGTGGACGCGCTCACGCCGCTCGGCGTGATGGTGCTCGCGCTGCTGCGCGAGAGCGACATGCACCCCTACGAGATGGTCCGACTGCTGCGCGCTCGGCACGACGATCGGCTCATCACCGTCACCAACGGCACGCTGTACCACACGGTCGCCCGGCTGCAGCGGGCGGGGCTGCTCGCCGAGGTCGGGACCGACCGCGACGGAAAGCGGCCGGAGCGCACGACCTACACGCTCACCGACGCGGGGCGCGAGACGGTGGTCTCCTGGGTGCGTCGCGCCCTGCCCCGCATCGATCGCGAGGTCGACGCCCGGGTCGCGCTCGCCGAGGCCCACAACCTCGAACGCACCGATGTCGTCGCGCTGCTCCACGACCGCCGCGCCGCCCTCCGGGACTCGCACGCGCTGCACCATGACGGGCTCCGCGGCGCCCGCACCAAGGGCGTCCCCGCCCAGGTCCTCGTCGAGATCGAGCGACAGGAGGCGCTGCTCGACGCGGAGCTGCGCTGGCTCGACTCCCTGCTCACCCGCCTCGACGGCGACGATCTCCCCTGGGGGCCGGACGCCTTCGACGACTCCGACCGCTACCGCGCTCAGCGAAAGGCTGCACAGCAATGACCGAATCCCGCCAGGCCGCAGGGCCTCAGACCGGCCCGTTCGCGGCCGGTCACGCGCCGAAGAGCCCGTGGCCCGCCCTGTGGGCGCTCGTCATCGGCTTCTTCATGATCCTCGTCGACACCACGATCGTGTCGGTCGCGAACCCGGCCATCAAGGCCGCGCTCGACCCGCAGACCAACAACCTCGACAACGTCGTGTGGGTCACCAGCGCCTACCTGCTGGCCTACGCGGTGCCGCTGCTGATCACCGGACGCCTCGGTGACCGCTTCGGCCCGAAGAACATCTACCTGATCGGGCTCGCGGTGTTCACGCTCGCGTCGCTGTGGTGCGGGCTGTCCACCACCCTCGAGGGCCTGATCGCGGCGCGTGCCGTGCAGGGCCTCGGCGCCGCTTTCATGACGCCGCAGACCATGGCCGTCATCACGCGCACCTTCCCGCCGGAGCGGCGCGGTGCGGCGATGGGGCTGTGGGGGGCGACCGCCGGCGTGGCCACGCTCGTCGGTCCGCTCGCGGGCGGCCTGCTGGTGGACGGCCTCGGCTGGGAGTGGATCTTCTTCGTGAACCTGCCCGTGGGTGTCGTGGCGTTCGTGCTCGCGTGGATCCTGGTGCCGAGGCTGAAGACGCACCCGCACCGCTTCGACCTCGTCGGTGTCGTGCTGAGCGCCGTGGCCCTGTTCCTGATCGTGTTCGGGCTGCAGGAGGGCGAGAAGTTCGACTGGGGTGTGATCTGGGGTCCGATCTCGGTGTGGAGCCTGATCATCGCGGGCGTCGTGGTGCTGGCGCTGTTCATCGTGCAGCAGGCCCGCACCCGGAGTGAGCCGCTCGTGCCGCTCGGGCTGTTCCGCGACCGCAATTTCTCGGGCGCGAACGTCGCGATCGCCGCGGTCGGCTTCACGGTCACCAGCATGTCGCTGCCGATGATGTTCTTCCTGCAGACGGCCCGCGGGCTCACCCCGACAGAGGCGGCCATGCTGCTCATCCCGATGGCGGTGCTGTCGGGAGTGCTGGCTCCCGTGGCCGGCAAGATCCTCGACCGCGTCGACCCGCGGGTGATCCTCATCCCCGGACTGCTCTGCGTGGGTGGGGCGCTGCTCTGGTACTCGGCGCTGACGACCATGGACACCCCGATCCTGATGTTCCTGCTGCCGTCGGCCCTGATGGGCATCGGCAACGCGGGCATGTGGGGTCCGCTCGCGACCACGGCCACGCGCAAGCTGCCGCCGCGGCAGGCCGGTGCCGGCGCGGGCATCTACAACACGACCAGGACGATCGGCTCGGTGATCGGTTCGGCGTCGATCGCCGCGTTCATGCAGTCGCGGCTGGAGGCGAACCTGCCCGGACTGTCGGACGCGCCGGCGGGCATCAGCGGGGGCGGGTCACTGCCGCCGCAGGTGGCGGAGGGCTTCGCGGCGGGTATGGCGCAGGCGCTGCTGCTGCCCGCGGCCGTGATCGTCGTCGCGCTCGTGGCCGCGCTGTTCCTCGGTCGCTACGACCGTGACGACGCGGCGGCTCCGGCCACCGCGGCCCCCGCCCCTCCCGCGTGAGCCGGGGGAGGGTCCAGCCCTCCCCCGTTCCGGCTGCGCCCCGGGGTCAGGCCTGGGTGCTGAAGACCGAGGACAGCACGAGCCCGGCGCCCCCGAGCAGCGTGATCTGATCCGGGTCCTCCGCGAAGAACACCGTCGGCGGCTGTCCGCGCTCGGGTGCCAGCCGGGTGACCCAGGTCTGCAGGGCCGTGCGCAGCGCCTCGCCGCCCGTGCAGGCGTCGCCGTGCATGATGTAGTGCCCTGGCGCGAGGATCTGCTCGTTGTTCGCGATGCCGATCGCGAGGTTGCGGGCGTACAGGTCGAGCAGCGCCGCGGCGTCGTCCGAGCCGTCCGCCACGAGGGCGGCGAGGCTGCGGGAGTCGAGGGTGTCGGCGTGCGGGAGGCCGTCGGCCGCGGCCCGGTCGCGCAGCCAGCCCAGCGTGGCGACCGTCTCCCAGCAGCCGCGCCGTCCGCACCGGCACTCGTCGCCGTCGAGCTGCACGATGGTGTGGCCGGACTCGCCCCCGGCACCGTTCTCGCCGCGGAGCACCTCGCCGCCGTGCACGATCCCGAAGCCCAGCGCCTCACCGGTGTACACGGATGCGAAGTCCTGGATCTCCCGCCCCAGCCCGAACCACCGGTCGCCCAGTGCCTGGACGCGCGGGTGGTGGTCGACGAGGGTGGTGGCGCCGAAGCGCTTCTCCAGCAGCGCGACGACCGGGAGCCCGTTGAGCCCAGGGGTGAGGTGCATCGAGATGACGCTGCCCGTGCTGGTGTCGACCATGCCCGCCGCGGCGACGCCGATGCCGACGAGGGCTTCTCCCGCGAAGCAGCCGTCGGTCACCTGGTGCAGGCACGCGGTGATCTCGTCGGTCGACGCGTCGCGGCTATACGCCGCGTGGTGCATCTCGTGGATCGTGCCGTCGAAGGCGATGCGGGCGGCCACGACGAAGTCGGGGGAGAGGTGCACGGCGCCGAGCCACGGGCCGTCGCCGCGGAACCAGAGCGGTCGGGCCGGCTTGCCTCCGGCCTCGGACGGCGCGACGGGGTCGCCTTCGACGAGGGTGGCGGAGTCGAGCAGGGGCTGCAGGATCGTGGCGATCGTGGCTCGGTTCACGCCGAGCGAGCGGGCCAGTTGCGCGCGGCTGGAGGGGCCGAGGCGGTGCAGGGTCTCCAGCACGCGGCGGCGGTTCGCGGCTCCGATCGCGCTCGTGGTGATGAGCGGACGGCGCGAGCTCTGGTCGGAGAACACCAGGTCGGCCTGCGGTTTGCCTGACGGTGCCATGGCACCTGCCTTTCCGGTCGCGACGGGTGGCGGCGATGGCTCCGTCTGCGGATCAGTTTACAAGGAAGAATGTATGGTTTAGTGTCATACATACCTCGCGGCGCGCGGGCATCCATGACGAAGTGGGGTAGGCAGTGAACCACAGCAGGTCGGCACGAGTCGGAGTCATCGGCGGCGGGATCCGCGGCGGCATGTTCGCCAGAGCGCTGCAGGAGAACCCCCAGTCCGAGCTCGTCGCGATCTGCGACCGCAGCCCCGGCGTGCTGTCCGCGATGGTCGCGCAGCTGGGCGTTCCGGGCTATGCGAGCACCGAGGAGCTGCTCGCCGCCCACCCCGACCTCGACGGCGTCGTGATCGCGACCCCCGACTTCGCCCACCGCGAGGCGGCGGTGCTCTGCGCCCAGGCCGGTCTCGACCTGATGATCGAGAAGCCGCTGGCCACCGAGGTCGACGACGCGCGGGCGATCCTCGAAGCCGCCGACGCCGCCGGGGTGCGCGTCATGGTCGGCTTCGAGAACCGCTGGAACGTGCGGTACTCGGCGGTGCGCACCCGTCTCGGCGCCGACGGAGACCCGAGGATCAGCGCCCAGATCATCAACCTCAACGACACGATCTTCGTGCCGACCGAGATGCTGTCGTGGTCCTCGAAGAGCTCGCCCGCGTGGTTCCTCATGCCGCACTCGCTCGACCTCGCGTGCTGGATCGGCCGCACGCACCCGGTATCGGTGTATGCGGTCGGCGCGCGCGACCGCCTCACCGAGGCCGGCATCGACACGTGGGACCGCGTCAACGCCGTGTTCACGATGGCCGACGGCTCGCACGTCGCGCTCAACTCGTCGTGGGTGCTGCCCGAGTCGATGCCGTCGGTGTTCGACTTCCGCTACGAGATCCAGTCCGCCGGTCAGGTCGTGCACATCGACGGCGCCGACGACGGTGTGATCGTCTACGACGCGCAGCGCGGGCAGCTCGTGCAGTCGGCCGTGCATGAGCGCGCCGGCCGCATCCACGGGGTGCCCATCGACATGGTCGGCGACTTCGTCCGCCTCCTCCGCGGGGAGCCCGTCGACGTGCCGGACGCCCGCGACGGCCTCCTCATCACCGCCGCGATCGAGGCGGTGCACACCGCCCTCGAGACCGGCGACGTCGTCTCCATCTCCGTCTGACCCCGCTTCACCTGCACCACCGCGAGACCCGAAACCACGCGACATCCGTCCGGAACTGCACGAAGGAGCAAGGAAATGAACGCATCACCGTCGATGAGCCGGGGCTTCTCCCGGCGTCAGATCTTCCAGCTCGGTGGCCTCGCCGTCGGGGCCATGGCCCTGGCGAGCTGCACCCCCGGAGGCGGAGGGCAGCAGAGCACCGGACCGCTCACGGCCGGCTCCGGGAAGCCCTCCGGCCAGATCAGCATCCTCGACGACAACACCAACAGCATCTTCAAGGACTGGGCCATCGCCGAGTTCGAGAAGCAGACCGGCATCAAGGTCGTCACCTACCAGCAGGGCAACTTCAACGACCTGCACGACAAGATGGCCACGATGTTCGCGGCGCAGGACTCGTCGTTCGACGTCGTGATGACGTGGGCCGGCTGGTCGGCCGAGTTCGGGCAGGCCGGATGGCTGGAGGAGCTCGACCCCTCCGCCGTGCCGGACGACCTCATCCAGCCGGCGCTCGACGCGGTGTCGTGGCGGGGCAAGGTGTACGGCCTGCCGAAGTTCGTCAGCGCGCAGACCATGTTCTGGAACAAGGACCTGTTCGCGGGGGCCGGGCTCGACCCCGAGACGGGCCCGGCGAACTGGGACGAGTTCGTCGCGGCGGCCAAGGCCCTCACCGGCGGCGGGCAGTACGGCTATGCGTGCGACATGGGCAACCCCGCCGGCGCGTACCAGAACTTCCTGCGCGCGCTGCTGCTCAACGGCGGGGAGTTCTACGACGCCGACTACAAGCCCACCTTCGCGAGTGACGCGGGCGTCGAGGCGCTGTCGAAGATGGTCGAGCTGCTGCAGGTGCACAAGGTGATGGACCCCTCCTCGCTGCAGATCACCAACGCGTCCGACCTCGCCGACCTCTTCGCCCGCGGCAGCACCGGCATGGTGTTCAACTGGCCGTTCCAGTACGCGGTCGCCACGGCCGCCGGCGCCGCGACCTCGGCCGCGACGGTGGGTAACGGCCTGCTCCCCGGCATGTCGGTGCGGTCGGCGTCGATCGACGGCTCCGAGGGCTTCGCGATCAGCAAGTTCTCGAAGAACAAGGAAGCGGCCCTGGCATGGCTGCAGTTCGTCACCACCGGGAAGGTGCAGACCGACATCGTCGAGAAGGAGGGCTGGTTCCCCGTCTCGCAGACGGTGCTGGCCGAGCCCGCCGCGCGGGAGGCGCTGCCCATCCTGTCCACCTACGAGCAGTCCACCGAGTACGTCACCAAGCGCTACGGCACGCCCTGGTCGAACGAGCTCGACCAGGCGCTCTCCGTGCAGCTCATCAACGCCATGAACGGCAAGACCTCCCCCAAGGAGGCGCTGGAGTCGGCGCAGAAGACGGCGGAGGACCTCGTGAAGAAGTACCTGAAGTAGGGCTCGGGGAATGGGCGTCAACCTCCTGGAGAGGAGCCGCCGGCGGGATCTGCGTTTCGGCCTCCTGCTGATCGCGCCGGCGGTGCTGATCATCGCGATGCTGCTCGGCTACCCGATGGGCTACGCCGTGTTCATGTCGTTCCACCAGTGGAACGACAAGCTGGGCATGGAGCACCCCTTCATCGGGCTGGAGAACTACGGGCAGCTGCTGACCGACCCCGCGGTGCACCGGGCGATGGAGCGCACGGCGTACTTCTCGGTGATCACCGTGATCGGCGGGGTCGCGCTGGCCGTGGCGATCGCGGTGCTGCTGAACCGGGAGTTCCGCGGACGCACGTTCGCCCGGGTGCTGCTGCTCGTGCCGTGGGCCGTGCCGCCCGTCGTGAACGGCATCATGTGGAAGCTGATCTTCGACGGCAGCACCGGCATCGCCAACACGATCCTGCGCGGACTCGGTCTCACGGAGGAGAACGTGCAGTGGCTGTCCGACCCCGCGCTCGCGATGAACATCCTGGTGTTCGCGGAGATGTGGAAGCTGCTGCCGTTCCTGTGCCTGCTGATGCTCGCGGCGCTGCAGGGCATCCCGTCGAACCTGTACCGGGCGGCGGCGATCGACGGCGCGGGACCGTGGCGGGCCTTCTGGCGCATCACCCTGCCCAACATGCGCGGCGCCCTGATGTTCGCGCTGATCGTGCAGTCGATGTGGTCGCTCAAGGTGTTCGACACCATCTACGTGCTCACGGGCGGCTCCGGCGGCCCGGCCGAGGGCACCACCACCATCAACTTCCTGGCGTACCTGGTGAACTTCAGCAACCTGGACCGCGGCTACGGCTCGGCGATGGCGGTCGGGATCATGATCCTCGTGCTCGTGGTGGCCGTGTTCTGGATCCTGCTGTTCGGCGGGTTCCGTCGCAAGAGGGGAGAGGCGCATGCCTGACCTGACCACCACCGCCCTCGTCACCACCGCCCGCCCGCGCGGGCGCCGGGTGTCGCGACGCGGACGCCGCCGCCTCACGGCCGTCGTGTGCGCGGTGCTGCTCGTGCTCGTGATGGCGTTCTTCCTGGCGCCGTTCCTGTGGATGTTCGTGTTCAGCGTGTATCCGTCGAGCGCGCTGCAGGGCCGCACCCCCGACCTGTCGCCGTCCCTGCTGACCGTGGAGTCCTACGTGCGCCTGCTGTCGGACGGCAGCTTCCTCACCCCGATGGCGAACTCCGCGATCGTCGGCATCTCCACCACGATCATCTGCATGACCGTGGGCGCGGCCTGCGCCTACGCGATCGCCCGGTTCAAGTTCCGCGGTCGCCAGCCCCTGCTGCTGAGCATGATGACCGTGCAGGCGATCCCCGTGATCGTGCTCGCGGTGCCCCTGTTCATCCTGCTGCGCTCGGTCGGCCTCTACGACCAGCTGCTCGGGCTGATCGCGACGTACACGGCGTTCATCCTGCCGCTCGTGATCTGGATGCTGGTCGGGTTCTTCGAGGACATCCCGCCGAGCCTGGAACGCGCCGCCCGCATCGACGGGTGCAACCGGTTCCAGATCATGTACCGGATCGCCTTCCCGCTCGCAGCGCCCGGCATGGCGGCGACCGCGATCCTGGCGTTCATCACCAGCTGGAGCGACTTCTTCCTGGCGAAGGTGCTGACGTCGAACAACGCCGTGACCCTGCCGGTGAAGACCGCGGCGTTCCAGGGGCTGTTCGCGATGGACTACACGTCCGCGGCGACGGCGGGAGTGATCACGGCCATCCCGGTCCTGATCCTCACCCTCGTGGCACAGAAATGGATCATCCGCGGCATGACCGAGGGTGCGGTGAAAGGCTGATCATGGCACAGATCGAACTGGTGGGCGTCGAGAAGTCGTACGGACGCCCGAAGCGCGGGCACGAGGCCCGCAAGGCGGTCTCCGACCTCAGCTACGTGATCGAGGACGGGCACTTCGTGTCGCTGCTCGGTCCCTCCGGCTGCGGCAAGACCACCACGCTCAACATGATCGCCGGACTGGAGGACATCTCGGGCGGGGAGATCCTCATCGACGGGCGGCGGGTCGACGACCTCGACCCCGACAAGCGCGACCTGGCGTTCGTGTTCCAGGACTACGCGCTGTATCCGCACATGAGCGTCTACGAGAACATCGCGTTCGGGCTGCGCATGCGCAAGGTCGCCAAGGACGAGATCGACCGCCGGGTGCGCGACGCCGCCCGACGGCTCGACATCGCCCACGTGCTCGACGTGAAGCCCAAGAGCCTGTCGGGTGGACAGCGGCAGCGCGTCGCCCTCGCCCGCGCCATCGCCCGGCGCCCCGCGGTGTTCCTGTTCGACGAGCCGCTGTCGAACCTCGACGCGCTGCTGCGCGACCAGACCCGCAGCGAGCTCAAGGTGCTGCACCGCGAGCTCGGCGCGACCAGCGTCTACGTCACGCACGACCAGGAGGAGGCCATGACGCTCTCCGACCGGATCGCCGTGATGAGCCGCGGGCGGCTGGAGCAGTACGGCAGCCCGTACGAGGTGTACCACGAGCCGGCGACCGAGTTCGTGGCGTCGTTCGTGGGCAAGCCGCGCATGAACCTGTTCACGGCGAAGCGGGGCGAGCGTGGCAGGCACGTGCTCCCGGGGACCGCGTTCGGTGTGGAGTCGGGTGCGCTGCCCGAGGAGATCCGCGTCGGACTGCGCCCGGAGGAGTGCGACCTGCGGCGACCGCTGGCCGGTGAGCAGCCGCACGGCACCGTCGTCGCGGTGGAGCCGCTCGGCAACGTCTCCGACGTGCACCTCACGATGGGCGACGTCGAGTTCCTCGTGCGCGTCCCCGGGTTCGGCTCCTACGGCGTCGGCGACGCGGTGGTGGTCGACCTGACCCGCGCGCGCCTGCACTGCTTCGACCCCGAGACCGGGAGGCGCCTCGCCGTGTCGTGAGCCGGTTCATTACGCGGGTTCCGCGGACTCCCGCGTTCCGGTTCAGCGGGTTCACAGGGTTAGGGTGGATGGTCGGCGGCCGCCGGGTCGCCCCATCCGAACCTCCGAGGAGCACTCGACGTGAGCCGAAATCCATCCTCCACGGCGCGCCGCCTGCGCCGCTTCGCCCGGACGGCGACCGCGTCCGCGCTCGCCGCGCTCGTCGCCGCCGGGGCGCTCCTCGCCGGAGCCGCGCCCGCCGCGGCCGAGGGCGAGACCTACGTGATCGGCACCGACACCACGTTCGCCCCGTTCGAGTTCACGGACGCGAACGGCGAGCTCGTCGGCATCGACATGGACCTGCTGCGCGCGATCGCGAAGGACCAGGGCTTCGAGGTCGAGATCCGCCAGCTGGGCTTCGACGCCGCCGTGCAGGCCCTCCAGTCCAACCAGGTCGACGCGGTGATGGCCGGCATGTCAATCACCGAGGAGCGCCAGCAGACGTTCGACTTCAGCGACCCCTACTTCACCAGCGGCGTGCAGCTGGGGGTGCTGGAGTCCAGCGACATCGAGTCGCTCGACGACCTCGACGGCAAGGCGGTCGCGGTCAAGACCGGCACGCAGGGCCAGACCTTCGCCGAGGAGAACCAGGAGAAGTACGGCTTCCGCATCACGCCGTACCAGGACACGACCGACATGGTCGATGCCGTGAAGGCCGGGCAGGCGGTCGGCTACTTCGAGGACTTCCCGGTGCTCGCGTACGGCATCCAGCAGGGGTCGGGCTTCCGGCTGATCGGCGATCCGGAGCTCGGCGGCGAGTACGGCTTCGCGGTCAACAAGGGGCAGAACGCCGAGCTGCTGGAGATGTTCAACGCGGGGCTCGCGAACCTCCAGGACTCGGGCGAGTACGACGAGATCGTCGACACGTACCTCGCCTCGGGTGAGGGCGAGCAGAGCGCGCAGCCCACCGACATCATCTCCGTCGCGGTGAAGTACTGGCCCGCGCTCATGCAGGGTCTGTGGCTCACGATCCTCGCCACGATCGTCGCGGTGGTCGCGGCCTTCATCCTCGGCATCATCTTCGGCTTCGGGCGCATCTCGAAGTTCGCGCCGTTCCGCTGGGTCGCCACGGCGTACGTGTACGTGTTCCGCGGCACCCCGATCCTGATCCAGGCGTTCTTCGTGTTCTTCGCGATCCCGCAGCTGATCCCCGACCTGAAGTTCGACCCGTTCGTCGCCGGTGCGATCACGCTGTCGCTCAACACCGGTGCCTACATGACCGAGATCATCCGCGGCGGTATCCAGGCGGTCGACCCCGGTCAGGCCGAGGCCTCGCGTTCGCTGGGCCTGAGCCACTGGAAGACGATGCGCAAGGTCGTGCTGCCGCAGGCGTTCCGCATCATGATCCCCTCGTTCGTGAACCAGGGCATCATCACCCTCAAGGACACCTCGCTCATCAGCGTGATCGGCCTCGCGGAGCTGACCTTCGTGTCGCGCCAGATCATCGCCTCCACCTACCTGTCGGCGCAGGTGCTCACCATCGTCGCCATCATCTACTTCGTCGTGATCACGCTGCTGACGCTGCTCGCGAACCGCCTGGAGAGGACGCTCAACGCATGAGCAAGATCGACGTCAGGAACCTGCACAAGTCGTTCGGCGACAACGAGGTCCTGAAGGGCATCGACCTCACGGTCGACGACGGCGAGGTCGTCGCGGTGATCGGGCCCTCCGGCTCTGGCAAGTCCACGCTGCTGCGGTGCCTCAACAAGCTCGAGGAGCCGACCTCGGGGCACGTCGTCATCGACGGGGTCGACCTCACCGACAAGAGCGTCAAGCTCGACGAGGTGCGCCAGCGCATCGGCATGGTCTTCCAGCACTTCAACCTGTTCCCGCACATGACCGTGCTGGAGAACATCACCCTCGCGCCGGTCGAGCTCGGCCGCATGACCAAGGCCCAGGCGCGCGAGCGGGCGCTGTCGCTGCTGGAGCGCGTGGGACTGTCGGAGAAGGCGGACGCCAAGCCCGCGTCGCTCTCCGGAGGCCAGAAGCAGCGGGTGGCCATCGCCCGTGCACTCGCGATGGACCCCGAGATCATGCTGTTCGACGAGGCCACCAGTGCGCTCGACCCGGAGATGGTCGGCGAGGTGCTGCAGGTGATCCGCGACCTGGCCGAGGGCGGCATGACCATGGTGCTCGTGACGCACGAGATGGGCTTCGCGCGCGAGGTGTCCGACCGCACGGTGTTCATGGACGGCGGTGTCGTGGTCGAGGAGGCTGCGCCCGCCGAGCTGTTCGGCTCCCCGAAGAACGAGCGCCTGCAGGACTTCCTGTCGAAGGTGCTCTGACCGATCCGTTCCGCGGCGGGGCGCGTTACTCGCGGACGGGTGCGGGGTGGCGGCGGATGGTCGCGCTGACCAGTGCCGCGACAGCGCAGAGGCCGGCGGCGGCGAACCACGCGACCGTGTACTGGCCGGTGTGGTCGCGCACGAGCCCGGCGAGGATCGAGGCGATGCCCGCACCGATCTGGTGAGCCGCGAACACCCAGCCGAACACCAGCGGGCCGCGGTCGCCGAACACCTCGCGGCACAGCGCGATCGTCGGCGGCACCGTGGCGACCCAGTCGAGGCCGTAGATCACGATGAACACGATGATGCTGGGCTGCACCTCGGCCGACAGCAGGCTGGGCAGGAACAGCAGGCTCACCCCGCGCAGGGCGTAGTACGCGGCGAGCAGGATGCGCGGGTTGACGCGGTCGGTCAGCCAGCCGGAGAACACGGTGCCCGCGATGTCGAAGATCCCGACCACGGCCAGGAGTCCGGCGGCTGTCGTGGTCGGCATGCCGTGGTCGTGTGCGCTGGGGATGAAGTGCGTGCCGATCAGGCCGTTCGTGGTCGCGCCGCAGATCGCGAAGCCGATCGCGAGTGCCCAGAACGTCTTGGTGCGGGCGGCCTCGCGGAGCGTGCGGATGGCGAGGGCAGCGGCACCCCAGGCGTTGCCGCGGGGCAGGGGTGCCGGTGGGGAGGCGGGCGCGGGCTCGCCGTAGCGTCCGACGCCGAGGTCGCTCGGGCGGTTGCGCACGAAGATCCACACCAGGGGTGCGACCGCGAGCGCGCCGCCCGCGATGATGAACGACGCCCCGCGCCAGCCGATGTCCTCCGCCGCGGCCGCGATGACCGGCAGGAAGATCAGCTGCCCGGTGGCGCTGCCCGCGGTGAGCACGCCGGACACGAGACCGCGGCGCGTCGCGAACCAGGTGTCGGTGATGGTCGCGGCGAACACGAGCGCCATCGATCCGGTGCCGAGTCCGATCAGCACGCCCCACGTGAGGATGAGCTGGGCGGGGGTGGCGACGAGCACGCTCAGGGCGGCGCCCGCACCGATCACGAACAGGGCGGTGACGGTGACCGCGCGGATGCCGAAGCGTTGCATGAGCGCGGCCGCGAAGGGGGCGATCAGCCCGTACAGCAGCAGGTTGACGGAGACCGCGAGCGACAGCTCGGCCGTCGTCCAGCCGAACTCCTCCTCCAGCGGCACCATGAGCACGCCCGGCGCCGCCCGGAACCCCGCGGCGCCGATCAGGGCGATGAGGGCGACGAGGGCGACCGTCCAGGCGGGGTGGAGGCGGCGACGGCGTGCGGGTGGGTCCTGTACGGGCTCGTCGACGGACTCGGCGGTCATGCGTTCGCTCCGGTGTGCAGCGCGAACGGCTCGCCGCCCATGCTGCGCCGGGCCCACCGGGTGCTGTGCGCGTCGAGCGGGGCGTCGCAGTGCGCGCACCAGTCCACGGAGACGGCGGTGTCACCGCAGCGCGCGCACGAGACCTCGAGCCCCCAGGGGCCGTCCGGGTCGGTCGTGCGGCTGAAGCGGGCGTACGCGTGGAGGATCGGCAGCGTCGCCAGTCCGGCGTCGGTCAGGCGGTAGCCGCTGCGAGCCTCGCTCGGGTCTTCGCGGGTCAGGAGCCCGGCGTCGTGCATGGCGGTGAGCCGGCGCGACAGCACGGAGTCGGCGGCACCGGTGGCCGCGCGCAGCTCGTCGAAGCGGGTGCGGCCGGAGAACAGTTCGCGCAGCAGGAGCAGGACCCAGGGGTCGGCGAGCACGTCGGCCGAGCGGGCGATCGGGCACGTCGCGGACGACCAGTCGGAACGGAGGGGCATGCCGTCACTTTCTTGAAGAAAGTCGGCGGTGTCAAGCCGATCCCCGCAGAACGGCAGGATTCGCGCGACCCCTGTCGCAACCGCTCCCTCCCGCCGGGCCGCGCGCTACTCGGCGACGCGGGCGGCGATGTCGCTGCGGAAGTGCGCGCCCTCGAGTCGGATGCGCGCGATCGCGTCGTACGCGCGGTCGCGCGCCGTGCGGAAGTCCGGGGCGACGGCGACCACGTTCAGCACGCGGCCGCCCGTGGCGATGAGGGAGCCTCCGGGCGCGTCGGGGCTCGCGGTCGCGGCGTGCACCAGGCGCACACCCTCGACCTCGGCCGCCGCGTCCAGGCCCTCGATCGGACGGCCGGTCTGCGGCGACTCCGGGTAGCCCTCGCTCGCGAGGACCACGGTGATGGCGGCGTCGTCACGGAACTCCGGCTCCGGCTGATCCTCGAGCGTGCCCGAGGCCGCGGCGAACAGCAACTGCGACAGCGGGGTCTGCAGCCGCGGCAGCACGACCTGCGTCTCGGGGTCGCCGAAGCGCGCGTTGAACTCGATCACCCGCACGCCGTTCGGGGTGAGGATGAGCCCGGCGTACAGCAGCCCGATGAACGGCGTGCCCTCCGCGTCGAGCTGCCGGACCACGGGGAGCGCCACGTCGCGCGTGACCTCCTCGACGAAGGCCTGCTCGCTGCCGAACTGCTCCGCGAGCCACGGCAGCGGGGAGTACGCGCCCATGCCGCCCGTGTTGGGACCGGCGTCGCCGTCGAACGCGCGCTTGAAGTCCTGCGCGGGGCTGAGCGCCCGCACGGTGTCGCCGTCGCTCAGGAAGAACAGCGACACCTCGGGACCGGACAGGAACTCCTCCACGAGCACGGGCCCGGCGGGAAGGTACTGCGCGGCGTGCGCGAGCGCCTCGGCGCGGTCGTCCGTCACGATCACGCCCTTGCCCGCGGCGAGCCCGTCGGCCTTGACCACGTACGGGGCGCCCAGGTCGTCGAACGCGGCCTCGACCTCAGCGGTCGTCGCGGCACGCACGGCCCGCCCGGTCGGCACGCCCGCGGCGTCCATGACCCGCTTGGCGAACGACTTCGACCCCTCCAGCTGCGCCGCGGCCCTGCCCGGTCCGAACACGGGGATGCCGCGCTCTCGGAGCTCGTCGGCGACACCGGCGACCAGCGGCGCCTCCGGCCCGATCACGACGAGGTCGACCGCGTGCTCGTTCGCGAACGCCGTGACCGCGGCCGCGTCGAGCGGGTCGACCGACACGGGCGTCGCGTCGTGCGCGATGCCGGCGTTGCCCGGGGCGACGACGATCTCGTGCTCCACCTCCTCTGCGCGGAGGGCGAGGATGATCGCGTGCTCACGGGCACCGGAACCGAGGACGAGGATCTTCACCCGTCCAGCCTACCGAGGCCGGTACGGCGGGTTTCGGCCGCCCGCGCGTCACAGCTCGATGGGCCGCTCCACGGTCGCATCCCACGGCACCGTCCAGCCGGTGGCGTCGAACAGGGCATCGAGCACCATGGCCGTGAACCCCCACACGATGGTGCCGTCCACGTCGAACGCCGGGCCGCGGAACGTGCGGCCCATCCGCGACAGCGTCGAGGTGAACCGGGTCGCGGGGTCGAGCAGCTGGGCCACCGGCACGCGGAACACCTCGACGGTCTCCGCATGATCGACGGCGACGACCCGCGACGGCGACTGCCACCAGGCGAGCACGGGCGTGACGAGGTGGTTGCTCGCGGCGAGCGGGATGACCGGGAGGGTCGACAGCACCTCGACCCCCGCGGGGTCGAGCCCTGTCTCCTCCTCGGCCTCGCGCAGGGCGGTGGCCACGGCATCCGCGTCGGTCGGCTCGACGCGACCACCGGGGAACGATACCTGCCCGGGGTGGGACGACAGCGTGGGGGCGCGGCGCTGCAGCAGCACATCGAGGTCGCGCGAGACGGCGGCGTCGGCGGCGGGGGCCGGGGTGCGGTCGAGCACGCCGAACAGGATGAGCACGGCGGCGTCGTGCGCGGTGCGCGGGTCGGCGAGCGGGGGGATCGGCACGCCCCAGGAGTGATCCGTGGCGGCGGCGAGCAGCTCGGCGCGCGCGCCCTGGGGGTGCATGCTCATACCCCGAGCTTAGGCCGCGGCCGGGTGCGGGGGCCGCGGTTCTAGGGTGGAGCCATGGCGAGGAAGATCGACATCATCGACGGTCGTGCGGCGCTCGACGCCGTCCGGGCGGCGGAGGCGGCGGGCGAGAGGCCTCCGCGCACGTCGCTCGCGACCGCGGTGCGGTATCTGCTGCAGCTGCTCGACGAGAAGGCACCGGGCAACAGCGTCGAGGTGCGGGTGCCGCCGTTCGGGGCCGTGCAGGTGATCCAGGGCCCGCGGCACACCCGGGGCACCCCGCCGAACGTCGTGGAGATGGACGCGGCGACCTGGATCGCGGTCGCCACGGGGGCCGAGGCCTGGACCGCCGCGGCCGAGTCTGGTCGGGTGCACGCCTCCGGCACCAGGGCCGACCTCGCCGGGGTGCTGCCGCTGCGGCCCTAGCGTCGCGCGACCACGAGGGGTACGCCCGTGGCCGGGTGGGGGAACACGTCGACGGGTTGCCCGTAGACCTGCCCGATCCGGGAGGCCGTGAGCACCTCGGCCGGGGCTCCGCTGGCGGTGACGCGGCCGTCCGCGAGCAGGGTCACGCGGTCGGCGTGCGCGAGCGCGGCATTCAGGTCGTGCAGCACGATGGCCACCGCGGCCCCCTCGGCGGCGCGGGCGCGGAGGAGCCGCATGACGTCTTCGTGGTGCTTGAGGTCGAGGGCCGCGGTGGGCTCGTCCAGCAGCAGCACGCCGGTGCTCTGGGCGATCACCCGGGCCAGGGCCACGCGGGCGCGCTCGCCGCCGGAGAGGGAGGGCACCGCGCGAGGCCCGAGCGCCGTGACCTCGGTCTGCGTCATGGCGTCCGCGACGATCCGGTCGTCGTCGTCGGCCGCGGGGGTGCGCGCCCACGGGGTGCGGCCCATGCGCACGACCTGTTCCGCGGTGAACGGGAAGGTGACCGTGTTCTCCTGCAGCAGCACGGCCCGCTGCTGCGCGAGGGCACGCGGCCGCAGGTCTCGCAGCGGGCGGCCGTCGAGGAGCACCTCCCCGGAGGCGGGGGCGACGTCGCCCGCCAGCACGCCGAACAGGGTGGACTTGCCCGCGCCGTTCGGTCCGACGAGCGCGTGCACCTCGCCCGCGTGCACGTCGATCGAGGCGTCGTGGAGGATGGTGCGTCCCTCGCCCACGCGCACCGTGAGTCCGGTGCCCCGCAGCCGCGGCATCATGCCCACCCTCCCGAGCGACGGCGCGTGCGCACCAGCAGCCAGAGGAAGAACGGCCCGCCCACGAGGGAGGTGATCATGCCGATCGGAAGGTCGGCCAGGGGAACGGCCGTGCGGGCGACGAGGTCGGCGACCGCGATGAGCAGCGCGCCGCCGAGGGCCGAGGCGATCACGAGGGGCAGGTGTGCGGGTCCGATCATCATGCGCATGAGGTGCGGCACGACGAGGCCGGCGAAACCGATGATCCCGGCGAATGCGACCGCGGCGCACACCAGCAGTGCGACGGTCACGATGACCACGAGGCGCAGCAGCTCCACGCGCACGCCGAGGTGCCGGGCGGTGCGCTCGCCGAGGGCGAAGAGGTCGAGGCTCGGCGCGACGATCAGGGCGACCACGACGCCGATCGCGACGAGCGGCGCCACGAGCTGGATGTTCGACCAGAGGGCCCCGTTGAGCGACCCGAGCTGCCAGAACACGATCTGCTCGCGCGTCGGCGTGGTGCCGAGGAAGGTGAAGAACGCCATGCCCGCCCCGGCGATCGCGTTGATGGCGATGCCGGTGAGCAGCAGGGTCACGACCTCGGTGCGGCCGCCCGAGCGGCTGAGGAGGTACACGGAGAAGACCGCGACCAGCCCGCCCAGGAACGCGAACGCGGGGGTGGTCCACATGCCGAACGTGGCGAGGCCGAACGTGATGCTGGCCGCCGCACCGAGCGCCGCGCCCGACGAGACGCCCACCACGCCCGCGTCGGCGAGGGGGTTTCCGAAGATCGCCTGCATGAGCACGCCGGACACCGCGAGCGCGGCGCCCACGAGCAGGCCGAGCACCAGGCGCGGCAGTCGCAGGGTGTAGATCACGCCGTAGTCCGTGGCGGCGTCCGGCGCCCAGGCGGTGTCGATGCCGAGGCCCCGCAGCAGCACGCCCAGCAACGCCGTGGGCGACAGGTCGTACTGACCGCTGGTGATCGAGACGACGCACGTGACGGCGAGGGCGACGAGGAGCCCCGTGACGACCAGCCCGAAGCGCAGTCCGCGGTGCCGCGCCGGCGTGGGGGTGACGACCTCGCCGCTCACTGGGGCGGCTCGGCGGTGTACAGCGCGCGGGCGAGGGCGCCGATCACGTCGGCCGACCGGGGACCGAAGCTCAGGATCTCCGCGTCGGCCATGTCGATCACCCGGCGGTTCGCCCCGGCGGGGGTCTGTGCCACGGCGGGGATCCGTTCGATCAGCCCGTCGATGCCTCCCACGGACTCCAGGCCGTCGGTCATCATGACGAGCACGTCCGGCTGCGCGGCGACCAGGGCCTCCGCGGTCATCGGCTTCATGCCCTCCCAGCCGATCTCGGAGGCGACGTCGACACCGCCGACCGCATCGATGAGCGAGTCCGCCCCCGAGTCCGCGCCGAAGATGTAGTAGACGTTGGCGCTGCCGCGCACGTAGAGGAACAGCATGCGGGCGCGGTCCTCTGGTGCGGCCGGGGTCACCTGCGCGATCTCGCCGAGCACGGACGCCACCCGCGCATCGAGGCGCTCGATCAGCTCGGCGCCGCGGCTGGGCACCCCGAGCGCGGCGGCGATCTCGGTGACGAGCGCATCGGTGGTATCGAGGCGGCGGTCGCCCGAGATGACGACGACCGCGATCCCGGCGTCCCGGAGCTGCTGGCGGACTTCCTTCGGGCCGATCGTGGTGTCGGTGAGGATGACGGTGGGAGCGAGCCCGAGGATCGCCTCGGGGTTGAGCGTGTGGCCGGTCTTCGTGACCACGGGCAGCTCCTCGGTGCCGGGGAACAGCGTCGAGGAGTCGCGGCCGACCACCTGGTCGCCCAGGCCGAGCGCGAACACCGTGGACGCGATGGTGCCGGAGATGTCGATCGGGAGGATGCGGTCGACGTCGGTCACCTCGACCGTCCGACCCTCGCTGTCGGTCACCGTCACGGGCAGCTGGGGCGCGGTGCGGTCGTCGACCGGGGTGATCGCGTGGCTGGCGAGGCAGGCGGTCGCGGGACCCGTGGCGGTGCGGACGTCGTCCACGAGGTCGAGCTCGGTGAGGGGGACCGAGGCCTGAGGGCAGGTGTCGTCGACGGCCGGCGGGGCCGCGGCGGTGGCGTCGGGGTCGGCGCAGGCGGCGAGTCCGACGGCGAGAGCGGCAGCCAGGACGAGGGCGGAGAGGCGTCGCATTAGGCAAGGCTATCCTAAAACTTGACGCTGTCGTGGCGAGCGCCCTACGCTCGGGATCGACGGCTTACTTAGCTGAGCCTAACCAATATTCCATCCTCGCCCGACTGCCCGTGCGGCCTCGCCGGAGCGCTCCCGAGCGCGCCCGGCGGCCGTGGAGAATCGTGAACGACACAGCCATCGCATCCCCCGGGAGCCCGCGCCTGCGCGCCCTGCTCGCCGCCCTGATCTCCGTCCTCCTCATCGCCGCCGGGGCGGTGATCGTCCCACCCGCGCACGCCGCCGGCGGAACCGTGACCCCCACCGTCACCTCCGCAGACACCGCCGGTCTCTCCGTGCAGGTGCAGGCGAGCGGTCTGCCCGACGTGACCGGCGCCTACGCCGCGCTCATCGTGAAGGGCACCGAGAGCGGTCTGACCGGGTCCGGCGGCTACGCCGCGTTCGCGCTGCCGTTCCCGCGCGTGGAGGGCGGCGCGAGCAGCTTCGCCCTCACCGCCGCCGTGGGATCGCTCGACCGCACGAAGGCGTACGAGGTGCTCGTGTGGCAGCAGCACTCCAACCCGAACGAGACGACCATCTACGGCCGCGGCGACGTGGCGATCTCGGCGGCACAGTGGGACGCGCTGTTCGGCACCACGCCGACCGATCCCGGTGAGACCGACCCGGGCACCGATCCCGGGGAGACCGACCCGGGCACCGATCCCGGTGAGACCGACCCGGGAGAGACGGACCCCGGTGAGACCGACCCGGGCACCGATCCCGGTGAGACCGACCCGGGCACCGACCCCGGCGAGACCGACCCCGGCGAGACCGACCCGGGCGAGACGGATCCGGGTACCGATCCGGGTACCGATCCCGGCGAGGGCGAGCCGTCCGCGGCGATCGAGGTGTTCCTCGCCGACGGCGTGACCCCCGCGACCGGCGTCGCGCTCAGGGCCGGTGACCGGATCGTCGTGAAGGGCAGCGGCTACGACCCGACCGCGAACGTCGGCGGGCGCGGCGTGCCCATCCCCGCACACCTGCCGCAGGGCACCTACGTGGTGTTCGGCAACTTCGGCGCGGACTGGCAGCCGTCCACGGGCGCCGCGTCGTCGACACGCTCCGTCGGTGCCCAGGCCTGGGCGCTCGCCGAGGGTGTGCTGGACCAGGTGCCCGCGCAGTATCAGGGCGCGATCCGTGCGCAGTGGGTCGACATCTCCGCCGACGGCTCGTTCCAGGTGACGCTCACCCTGAAGGACACGCCCGCGACCCCCGGCTCCTACGGCGTCTACACCTATGCGGCAGGTGGTGTGCGCAACGCCGACCAGGAGCGCAGCGTCGCCCTGGACTACCGCATCGCCCCCACGCTCACCGCGTCGGTGGAGTCCGCCACCGCGAAGGACGGCCTGACCGTCACGGCAGCCGCGGCGAAGCTCGGCGCGGTCACCGGCGCATACGTGGCGCTCATCGAGGCGGGGACCGAGGCCGACGTCACGGCCGGCGGCGGCTTCCTCGCGATGCAGTACGTGCGGAACATCGACGCCGGTGCGTTCACGGTCGACCTGAACACCGCCGCGAAGAACCTCGACCGCACCCAGACCTACGAGGTGATCGTGTGGAAGCAGCACACGATGCCGAACGACGCCACGATCCACGCGCGCGCCGCGGTCACGATCACCGACGCGCAGTGGACGGCGCTGCTCGGCGACGAGCCGGAGGAGCCGACGGAGCCGAAGCCGCCCGTGACGCCGACGACGCCGGTGAGCGTGCCGGGCGGCTCGCTGCGCTGGGCCATCTCCACGTCGTTCGCGAATTACGTCGCCGGTCCCATCGCGCAGGGCGCCATCCAGGTGTCCGGCGGCGCGACGCGCTCCGGCGGACAGTTCCAGTTCGGGCAGACCGTCGGCGGCGACTACGACGCGAGCACCGGCCTCGGCAGCGTGGTCTACCGCGGCGCCGTGCGCTTCACCGGTCACCACGGCGTGCTCGACGTCACGGTCTCCGACCCCGTGGTGCGGGTGACCTCGGCGGGAGCAGCGACGGTGTACGTGACCAGCGGCGGCGCCCAGGTGCCGTTCGCGACGCTCGACCTGACGCGCGCGGCCCGGATCACGGCGAACGGAGCCGTGACCTACTCGGGCGCCCCCGCCACGCTGACGGCTACCGGTCGTGACCGCGTGCTGGCGGGCTACTCCACCACGCTCGACCCGGTCACGTTCACGATCGGCTCGGCCGCCGCGGCACCCTCGGGGTCGACCGGCACCGTCGCCGCCGCCGCGGTCGTGAAGCGGGCAGCGCTCCCCGCGACCCCGCCGGCGAGCGAGGGCATCGATGTCGACGAGCAGAACCTCGCCGCGCTCGTGTCCGGGCAGCCGGCCACCGTCACCGCCTCCGGGTTCCGCCCCAACGAGGAGGGCATCAAGGTCGTGGTGTACTCCACGCCCGTGCTGCTCGACACCGTGACCGCCGATGCCTCGGGTGTTGCGACCTGGTCGGGCGCCCTGCCCGCCGCGCTCGAGGACGGCGCGCACACGCTCACGTTCCAGGGGTCGGTCGACCGCGGTCTCGCGTTCACCCTCGCTCGCGCGACCGCCGCGATCGGCACGTGCACGGTCGAGGGGGCGACGCTGAACTGGGGGTACAAGGAGTCGTTCCGCACCTACATCGAGGGCATTGCGAAGGGTGGCTGGACCCTGACCGACGTGGCCTACCGTTACCCCGACTTCGTGTGGGAGAACGGTGCGGGCTCGCTCGACGGCACCGCGCTCACCGGGCTCGTCACCTACGGGGGCAGCATCGCGTTCACGGGTCACGACGGTGCGCTGAACACGACGCTCGGGAACGCCAGGGTCGAGCTCGCGGGCGACACCGGCTACCTGGTGTTCGACGTGACCGGCACCACGCAAGCCGGGGAGAGCGTCGACCAGCAGGGCGTGCGACTCGCGGAGTTCCCGCTCGCGGACGCCGCGGTCGTCGACGGCGCGCTCCGGCTGGACGCGGTGGCCACGACGCTCACCGAGGCGGGGGCCGCGGCCTTCGGCACGTATCAGGCGGGGGAGCAGCTCGACCCGGTGACCGCCGTGATCACCGTCGACACCGCGTGCGGCACGGCCGTGGCGGAGGAGCCGGAGGCGGACGCGGAGGCGAGCGCGGCGGTCACCGCGGTGACGGAGCCGGCCGACACGGAGGGTGCACCGGTCTGGCCGTGGATCGTCGGCGGCCTCGTCGTCGTGGCGCTCGCCGCCGGAGGAGGCGTGCTGATCGCCCGCCGCAGCCGCACGGCACAGGCCGAGCCGGAGACCACCGAGGTCTGAGCCGCGGACGCACCCGCCCTCTCCCGGACGAGCGGGGGAGGGCGGGTGCGCAGGGGCCGGGTGCCCGACCCGCCCGGACGGTGGGACAATGGAGACATGGCCCCCCAGGATTCCCACCAGACCGTCGAAGCGACCGTGCGCCGTGTGCCGCGGTACGGCGTGCTCATGGGCATCGGGGTCGTGCTCGGGGTCGTCGTCGCGGGCGTCCTCACCATGATGGGCAGCTACGACGAGTCGCAGGCGCTCGACGTGGTGTATCCCCCCGGTCAGGTGTTCGGGTTCCTGCTGCTGTGGACCGTGCCGATCGGTCTCGCGCTCGGCGGGGTCGCCGGCCTCGTGCTGGAGCGGGTCGCGCGTCGCCACGACCGCGTCGTGAAGGTCGACCGCGAGACCGTCGTCGACGGCGAGGACTGAGCTCAGGCCAGCTCGGCGATCACGGGCCGGATGGCCGCGTCGAACGCCACCACGTCACGCCGCAGGCCGTCGGTCACCGCGACCGACAGTGCCCCGATCCACCAGATGCCCCGCTGTGACAGCGGGAGCACCTGCACGTTCAGCTCGAACGAGTGGGCGCGCCGACCGATCTCCCGCTCGAACTCCGCGATCGCGCTCGCATAGGCGCGGTAGGCGTCGCCGCCGGTGTGGCTGGTCATGGCGCCGACGTAGCGGTCGTGCGCCGCGTGGGCGAAGCGCAGGGCGGTCGCGGCGTGCGGCCGGATCGCCGCGGCGAGCTCGTCGGCCCCGGTCGCGGGCAGCGCGACGAGCGTCTCGAACCCGTCGATGAGCTCGAGCGGCACCCCGGAGTGATGCGCCCGCGGCTCGACCGTCATGTCCCAGTAGTCGCGCCACTGCGCCTCGATGGCGGGCGAGGCGTCCACGGCATCCGGCGCTCGCACGGGGAGCTCCCGGAGGGTGGGCAGGTCCTCCGGCGCGCGGATGCCCAGCAGCTGCCGCAGGGCGAGCGCGACCAGCACGGGGACGCTCGCGTCCTCGCGGATGAGCCACTGCGGCTTGTCGGCCATGCGCCCATCGTAGGGGGCGGTGCGCCGGCCTCGGCGTCCTCGCACGGGTCCGGTGCCGGACCACGACACCGGGCTCCCCGGCTCTCTAGCCGGTCGGGGGCTCCGGGCGCAAGCCCGTTCTCCGACCGGCTCCGTCATGACAGGGTCATGATCATGAAACTCGTCTCCTACGCCGGGCAGCAGGTCGTCACGACGGACGACGTGGCGGACGCCCTGGTCACCCTGGCCGCCTCCCTCGCCAGCGAGGGCGAGTCCGCGGCCGTGCAGATCCCGATCCACGTGGACGGGGAGAAGGACAGCGCCGACCTGATCGTCGGCGTCGGGAACGACCTCCTGGTCGGTCCGCAGTCGTCGAACGGCGACGACCCGGACTTCTCCGCGGACGCGGCAGCCCTGCGCGAGCACCGTTTCTACCCGAAGCCGACGGCCGAGGACGGGGATGTCGACGACGACGGACTGCCGGCGATCGACCTCGACCTGGACCGCGGAGTCTGACGTGTCGCATCCGCAGACGCTCGACGTGCCCGAGGAGGGCGCCGCGCACACACCGTCGAAGGCGCTGTGGGCGTCGGTCGCGGACGGGTTCTACGTGGGCAGCCACGCCGGAACCTTCCTCGGCTACGTCGACCGCCAGCCCGGGGGCCTGTGGCGCGCCTTCGACTCCGCCTCGCAGATCATCGGCGACTTCACCGACCATCACACGGCCATCGCCGCGGTGACCGAGGCCATGACGGACGACACCGCTGCAGGGGGACACCTCGGATGACGATCGACCACGCGCTGCTCTCGCTCGTCTACTGCAGCACCGCCACCCGCGCGTTCGACGACGACGAGCTCGAGGCCCTGCTCGCCTCGAGCCGCGCGGCGAACCAGGCGCGGGAGATCACCGGTCTCCTCCTGTACCGCGAGGGCGAGTTCGTGCAGATCCTCGAGGGCGAGGAGGGCGTGGTCGAGGCGCTCATGACCCGCATCTCCGAGGATCCGCGTCACCACGACGTTCGGGTGCTCCTGCGCGAACCGCTGCACGAGCGCCGGTTCGCGGACTGGACGATGGGGTATCAGCCGATGGTGGCCGCCGAGCCGCGCCTGGCCGAGGGGTACCGCGACTCGTTCGACGATCTGCGCGTCGGCGACCACGACATGATCGGCCGGGCGCTCATGGAGCTCACGATGTGGTTCCGCGTGCGGCAGGCCGCGCAGCGGGCCGAGGCTCTGGAGATCCGGTAGGGCTGCGGGCGGTAGGCTGTTCGAGTGGCTGCCTCCCCCACCAACCCCTATTCCGAAGCCGGTGTCGATACCGCTGCCGGCGATCTCGCGGTCGAGCTGATGAAGTCGTCCGTGCGCGCGACGCACGGACCCGAAGTGCTCGGCGGCGTCGGCGGTTTCGCCGGCCTCTTCGACGCGAGCGCGCTGCGCGACTTCCGGCGTCCGCTGCTGGCGACCAGCACCGACGGCGTCGGCACCAAGGTCGCGATCGCGCAGGCCATCGACAAGCACGACACGATCGGGCAGGACCTGGTCGGGATGGTCGTCGACGACATCGTCGTGGTGGGTGCGAAGCCCCTCTTCATGACCGACTACATCGCGTGCGGCAAGGTCGTGCCCGAGCGCATCGCCGACATCGTCCGCGGCATCGCCGGGGCGTGCGCGGCCACCGGCACCGCGCTGGTCGGTGGCGAGACGGCCGAGCACCCCGGACTGCTCGGACCGCGCGACTACGACGTGGCGGGAGCAGCGACCGGCGTGGTCGAGGCGGATGCGATCCTCGGCGCCGAGCGCGTGCAGGACGGTGATGCGGTGATCGCGGTCGCCTCCAGCGGCCTGCACTCCAACGGCTACTCGCTCGTGCGTCACATCATCACGGGCGCCGGCATCTCGTACGCCGACACCGCCGCCGACTTCGGCACCACGTGGGGCGAGGCCCTGCTGGAGCCCACCCGCCTGTACACGCTGCCGCTGCTGCGCCTGATCGAGCAGCTCGCGGGTGGCGTGCACGCCCTGAGCCACGTGACCGGCGGCGGCATCGCGGCGAACCTCGCGCGCGTGCTCCCGCAGGGCAGCTGGGCCGAGGTCGACCGCGGCACGTGGTCGCCCAGCCCGGTGTTCCGCGTGCTGAGCGACATCGCCGGGTCGACGCTGGAGTCGGCCGAGGGCACCTGGAACCTGGGCGTCGGCTTCCTCGCGGTGGTCGCCGGCGACAAGAAAGACGCGGCGATCGCGGCGCTGGACGCCGAGGGCATGCCCGCGTGGCAGGTCGGCACCGTCGGCTTCGGCCCGCGGCCGACCGGCGAGTTCGAGCAGGGCGCCAAGGGCGTCGACGGTGGAGCGGTGCGCCTGGTTGGCGCCTACGCGGACGGAGCGAAGTAACACCCCATGTGCGGCATCGTCGGAATGGTGGGGACAGCCCCGGTCAATCAGGACATCTACGACGCGCTCCTGCTGCTGCAGCATCGCGGGCAGGACGCGACGGGCATCGCCACGGCGGAGGCCAACGGCGTGATGCACAACGCGAAGGCGCAGGGCATGGTGCGCGAGGCGTTCCGCACCCGCGACATGCGCGCGCTGCTCGGCAACGTCGGCCTCGGCCACGTGCGCTACGCCACCAAGGGCACCGCGTCGAGCGAGGAGGAGATGCAGCCGTTCTACGTGAACGCGCCGTACGGCATCATCCTCATCCACAACGGCAACCTCACGAACACCCGCGAGCTCACGGCCGAGATGGCGAAGCGCGACCGCCGCCACCTGAACTCGTCGAGCGACACCGAGCTGCTGCTCAATGTGCTCGCGGGCGAGCTGCAGGCCACCACGTCGACGGTCGACCTCGACCCGGAGCGCATCTTCGAGGCGGTCGCCCGCACCCACGAGCGCATCGAGGGCGCCTACGCGGTGATCGCGGTGATCGCGGGCTACGGTCTGCTGGCGTTCCGCGACCCGTTCGGCATCCGGCCGCTGATCCTGGGCCGCCGTCCGTCGACCGTGCCCGGCGCCGAGGGACGCGACGAGTGGGTCGTGGCGAGCGAGTCGCTGGTGCTGGAGAACGGCGACTACGAGGTCGTGCGCGAGGTCGAGCCCGGCGAGGCCGTGTTCATCACGAACGACGGCGAGCTGTTCACGCGGCAGTGCGCCACGGAGACGCACCTCGCGCCGTGCGCGTTCGAGTACGTGTACCTCGCCCGCCCCGACTCGATCATGAACGGCATCTCGGTCTACGAGTCGCGCCTGCGCATGGGCGACAAGCTGGCCGACACGATCGCCAAGCACGTGCCGATGGACAAGATCGACGTGGTCATGCCCATCCCCGACTCCTCGCGCCCGGCCGCGATGGAGGTGGCCCGCAAGCTCGGCATCGAGTACCGCGAGGGCTTCTACAAGAACCGCTATGTGGGCCGCACGTTCATCATGCCGGGGCAGGCGGTGCGCAAGAAGAGCGTGCGCCAGAAGCTCAACGCGATGTCGGCCGAGTTCCAGGGCAAGAACGTGCTGCTGATCGACGACTCGATCGTGCGCGGCACCACGTCGAAGGAGATCATCCAGATGGCCCGCGACGCCGGCGCCTCCTCGGTGACCTTCGCCTCGGCGGCCCCGCCCGTGCGGCACCCGCACGTGTACGGCATCAACATGCCGTCGCGGCACGAGCTGATCGCGCACGGCCGCACGATCCCCGAGATCGCGGAGGAGCTGGGCTGCGACCACCTGGTGTACCAGGAGGTCGACGACCTGAAGGCCGCGATCACCGAGGGCTCCGTGCTGGAGGATCTCGACATGAGCTGCTTCGACGGCCGGTACGTCACCGGCACCGTCACCGACGAATACCTCGCCTGGGTGGAGGGGTCGCAGACCTCATGACGGCGCCGAGCGCGCGACCGCTCTGGAAGGGTCGGGCTCTCGCGCTGGTCGGGATCGTGCTGGTCGCGTTCTCGCTGCGGTCCGCGGTCGCCTCGCTGTCTCCCGTGCTCGACCACGTCGCGGAGGACTTCCCGGTCTCGTCCGTGATCGTGGGGCTGATCGGGGCGGCGCCGCCGGTGTGCTTCGCGCTGTTCGGCCTGCTGACGCCGCTGTTCGAGCGTCGGTTCGGCCTGGAGCGGATGGCCGTCGTGGCGATCGTGCTGATGGCGGCCGGGATGCTGCTGCGCGGTCTGGCCCCGGACTCGTGGAGCCTGCTCGCGGCGACGGCCGTGGTGTTCGCGGGGGTCGGTTCGGGCAACGTGCTGCTGCCGCCGCTGGTGAAGAAGTACTTCGCCGACCGTCTCGGCGTCATGATGACCGCGTACTCGACCACGCTCGCGGTCTCCACGTTCCTGCCGCCGCTGGTCGCGGTGCCCGTGGCCGACTCGCTCGGCTGGCGCATCTCCCTCGGCATGTGGGGCGTGGTGGCGGCGCTGGCGCTCGTGCCCTGGGTCACGCTGCTGGTGCGCACGCGCGGGGAGCGCGATCGTCCGATGCCCACCGAGCTCCTGACGCCCGACCCGACCGACGGCGTGGACGATGTGCGCGACGCGGTCGCCGCCTCGACCGGACCGATCACGACCCAGTCGGCGAGCCCGCGCGTGTTCGGGCGGCTCTGGCGGCTGCCGCTGGCGTGGGCCCTCGCGCTCGTGTTCGGCACCTCGTCGACCATGGCGTACGTGGCGTTCGCGTGGCTGCCGACGATCCTGGTCGACCTGGGTGGCGTCAGCCCGGCGACCGGGGGCTTCCTGCTGTCGCTGTTCGCTCTGGTCGGGCTGCCCTGCTCGATGCTGGTGCCCGTGCTCGTGGTGCGGTTCCAGGCGACGCGGCCGCTGTTCCTGGTGGCGGTCGCGGCCGGACTGGTGGGGCTGCTCGGGCTGCTGCTCCTGCCGACCGTGGCGCTGCCGCTGTGGGTGGCGATCTTCGGCCTCACGGCCATCATGTTCCCGCTGAGCCTGGTGCTGCTGAGCATCCGTGCCCGCACGCCCGAGAGCGCCGTCGCGCTGAGCGGCTTCGTGCAGAGCATCGGCTATGCGATCGCGGCTGTCTTCCCGCTGCTGGTGGGGTTGCTGCATGAGACGACCGGCGGGTGGCAGGTGCCGCTGCTGGTCGTCGCCGCGGTGCTCGTGGTGTCGATCCCCGCGGGTATCGTCGCCGGTCGCCGCCGCACGATCGAAGACGAGTGGGAGCGCCGGCACGGCCGCTGGTGACGAGGGCCGCGAGGCGGTAATCTAACGTGTTACCTCTCTTTGCGTGGCGGTCTGCACCGCCGGAAAGCGGTGTGCCCGATGGACATGACATCACCATCCCGAGTCAGGACCGGTGCGGCGACCCCGCAGCCGGACGAACCCGGTGAGCGCTTCCTCAGCATCTCCAGCGTCGTCATCGCGGTCGTCTCCCTCGTGTGCGGCTTCGCCCTGTTCCCGCCGCTGGTCGGGGTGATCGCCGGGCTCCTCGGTCGGCAGCGCGAGCCGCGCGGACATGCGATCGCGGCGTGGGGCATCGCGCTCAACCTCGTGGTCCTGCTCGGCTGGGTGGTGCTGCTGGCGGTGCTCGTGCTCACCGGCACCCTGACCGCGCTTCTGCATCCGTAACGGCCCGGACACGACGAAACACCCGCACGAGGTGCGGGTGTTTCGAACCGGGAGGCTAGGCCTTCTCTAGTTCGTCTTCGTCTTCGTCCGCGTACTCATCGGCCCACTTGTCGACGTAGGCGTCTTCGTCGGAGTCGCTCGAATGCCCGAGCTCGCGCTCCAGCGCCGAGTAGTTCACCGACGGACTGTACGCCTTGAGTTCGCGGGCGATCTTTGTGTGTTTCGCCTTCTGACGGCCACGGCCCATGCCTGAGACCCCCTCACGAGTTAAGCTGCGGGCAGACGGGCGCCCGAGTCATTCACGACACCGGCTCGCGGCCGGTAAGAGTAGCATTCAGAATAGCATGCGGGGAACACGCCCTGGCCGATGCCGGGCCGCCGAAGGGAGCGATCTTCATGACCGACAGCACCTCGAACCCCTCCGATGAGGCCACGCAGAACGCAGCGCTGCAGAAGGCGGTGATCGTCGGCATCCAGGTGGATCAGGATCCGCGCGTGCTCGACGAGGCCGTCCGCTTCGCCCGCCTGCTGAACGCGCCGCTGGTGGTCGCGCACGTCGACGTCACCCGCTTCGTGACCTACGAGGACCCCGACGGCTACGTGCACTCGGCGCCGATCGACATCAACTTCGACGCGGGAGCGGCGGAGTTCGAAGCGGTCGAGGCCGCCGCTGCCACCCAGCTGCGCGACCGCGGCATCACCTGGACCGCCCGTCAGCTCGTCGGCGATCCGGCGCTGGCGATCAAGCAGCTCGCGAACAAGCTCGATGCGCAGTTGATCGTGGTCGGCACGCGCAAGCGCGGCCTCGGCGAGTCCATCCGGGAGTTCTTCACCGGCTCGGTGGCGGCACGTCTCACGCATCGCCAGCATCGCTCGGTGCTCGTGGTGCCGCTGGGCGAGCTCGTGCCCGACGACCAGAAGGAGATCTGGCCCGAGTAGCCGGACAGACGCGAGAGGGCCCCGTCGACCGTTGTCGACGGGGCCCTCTCGCGTCAGCCCGTGTGGATGACGATGCCGCGTGCCGGTGCGAGGGGGCGCTCCGGCGGGGATGCCGTTGCCGCGGTCGTGGGCGCCGGGAGCTGCGGAGCGGACCGATCCGCCGCCGGTGTCGGACGCGCGGGCGGGTCCACCGGCGGCGGGGTGTTCACGATCCCGACCGGCTCAGGCCCGCGGTGACGCCGCGCGCGGCCTCGTCGAGGGCGTTCTCGAGCTCGGTGACGATCGTCGCGGGGAGCAGCCCGCCCTTCGCCACGTGCGTGCGCAGGTCGGTGCGGACGCGTGCCCGGAACGCGTTGATGATCGCGTCCGCGCGGTGGAGCTCGTCGCGGCTCGTGAGGCGCGCGTCGTCGGTCTCCGTCCGGGGGCGGCTCTTCGCCGCGGCCCTGTCGTCCTTCGCCGCGGTCGCGAGGTCGGCCCGCAGGCTCTTCATCGCCTCCTGCACGCTCTGGCGCACCTCGTTCGCGATCAGGCGCACCGAGTCGGTGATGCCCGCCTCGATACCCGCGAGGTCGGCCTCGCGCGAGGCGAGCTCGGCGCGTCCGGCCTCGGTGATCGCGTAGATCGTGGTGCGGCCGTCGACGGTCTTGGTCACGAGGCCCTCCTCTTCCAGCTTCGCGAGGCGCGGGTAGATGGTCCCGGCGCTGGGCGTGTAGGTGCCGCCCGTGCGATCGGTGAGCGACTGGATGATGCCGTAGCCGTGCTGCGGCGACTCGGCCAGCAGCGACAGCAGATACAGCCGCAGGTCGCCGTGCGAGAAGACCGCGGGAGTCATGCTTCCTCCCATTCGGGGTCGTCGGCGATCGAGGCCGGAGTGCGGCGCAGCACCGTGACCCCGCCGGAGACGGAGTTGGCGCGCAGGTCGACGAAGCGCCCGGCGAGCTCGCCCGTGGTGCCGGTGTAGTTGCTCGGACCGGACGAGCTGCGCTCGACGCCGTCGATCAGGAGGCGGCCGCTGAGCGAGCGGATCACGTAGTTCGCGGCGAGCGACTCGTCGAGGCGCACGGTGGTGCCGCCCGACACCGAGTTGACGGTGATGGTGTTCACGTCGCCCGCGGCGTCGATCGTCGTGGAGCCGGAGACGATGTCGACGACCGCCTTGCGCACGGTGCCGGTCACCGCGACGTCGCCCGAGACGCTATTGGCGTTGATGGAGCCGGTGAGGCCGCGCACCTGCACGTCGCCGGAGACGGAGTTGACGCTGAGGTCGCCGATGAGGGTGTCGACGATGATGTCGCCCGAGACGGTGTTGAGGCGGGCGTCGTTGCGGATGCCGGAGACGAGGGCGCCGGCGCTGACGACGCCGAGGGTGAGGGCGATCGACCGGGGGACGGCGACGCTGACCTCGGCGCGCGGGCCGCCCGAGCCGAAGTTGCGGAACACCTCGAGGAAGTTGTCCCAGCCGAGCTGCGGGTGGTCGATCTCGACCTCGCCGTCGTGGGACTCGATGCGGAGGTCCTTCGTGGTGACGCCGTGCACCTCGATGCGGATGCCCGGTTCGTCGTGGGCGATGACGTCGACCTGTCCGCCGACCAGGCCGATCTTGAGCCGGGTGGCCGACTCGATGTCGATGATGCGTTCCTCGCCGGGGTCGATGAGCCACTTCTCGGTCATGTGCTTCTCCTTGACTCGGAATCACGATATATCGTGTGTTCCTCAGTGAACACGATATATCTCGATGTGTCAAGGGTGACCGCCAAGACCGCTTGACATTGACGTTGCGTCAACTTCTACCGTGGAGACATCACACCGAGAGGAGGAGACATGACGAAGGCGGACTGGTCGATCCAGGAGATCGCACGGCTCGCGGGCACCACGAGCAGGACGCTGCGTCACTACGACGACATCGGCCTGCTCCCGCCCTCGCGCATCGCCGCGAACGGCTACCGGCACTACGACGGCGAGGCGCTCGTGCGACTGCAGCGCATCCTGCTGCTGCGCGAGCTCGGACTCGGACTGCCGCAGATCGCCGACGTGCTGCGCGCCGACGCCGCACCGACCGGGGCCGCAGCCCTCGAGACCCACCTCGCGCTGCTGCGCGCGGAGCAGAACCGGCTGGCGCGGCAGATCGCGTCGGTCGAATCCACCATCACGGCATTGAGAGGAGGTGAGAACCTCATGGCAGAGAACATGTTCGACGGCTTCGACCACACCCAATACAAGGAGGAGGTCGAGGAGCGCTGGGGTCGTCAGGCCTACGCCGACAGCGACCGCTGGTGGCGCGGGATGACCGACGCCGAGCGCGCCGACTGGCAGCAGCGCGTGTCCGACCTCGGACGCGACTGGGTCGCCACGGCCGAGAGCGGTGCCGACCCCGCGTCCCCCGAGGCGCAGGAGCTCGCGCGACGTCACGTCGAGTGGCTCACGGGCATCCCCGGCACACCCGCCGCGGCGCCCGGCGGCGACGTGAAGGCGTACGTGACCGGGCTCGGCGAGATGTACGTCGCCGACCCGCGCTTCGGCGCGAACTACGCGACCTCGGACGGCGGTACCCGCGGCGCCGAGTTCGTGCGCGACGCCCTCCGCATCTACGCGGACGGCAACCTCTAACGGGTCCGGCCCGTCGCCCCGCTCCTGTCACCGGGAGCGGGGCGACAGGCACAGGCTCAGCCGGACGCCGAGCCGAGGTGACGGGCGAAGAAGCGAGCGGCGTCCTCCGCGGCGAAGGCCGGAACACCGGTGTGGCCGCCGAGGTTCGCCTGGAGAGTCTTCTCCGCCGAGGCGAACGCATCGAACAGCTCGAGCGCCATCGCGCGGTCGTTGCCCTCGTCGTCCCATTGCAGGAGCACGTGCACGGGGATCGTGATCCGTCGGGCCTCGGCGAAGGTCGCGCGCGGCACGTAGCTCCCGGCGAACAGGCCCGCGGCGACGATCCGCGGGTCGACAGCGGCCAGGCGCGTCGCGACCGCGATCACCCCGCCCGAGATCCCGACGCGCTCGCCGATCTCCGGCAGTGCGAGCACCGCGTCCATGGTCCGCTGCCACTCGGGCACCGCCGCGTCGACGAGCGGCAGGATCAGCCGATCGATCACGTCCTCCCCGGGCTTCTCACCCGCCGCGAGAGCGCGGACCAGGTCGGTGCGGGCCTCGGCGGCGCCGGGCAGCGGGGGACGCTCGCCGGCGCCGGGAAGCTCGATCGCGACGGCGGCGAACCCCTGGGCCGCACACGCCCGCGCCCGGCCGGCGAGACGAGCGCGCATGCGCTGCAGGCCGAAGCCGCCGGGCTGCCCCAGCAGGACGAGCGGAACGGGGGTGTCGGGGGAGGCGGTGACGGGGGTCCAGAGCACGCCGGGGACGCCCCCGAGGACGAACTCGCGTTCGATGACGCCGTCGCTGAGACGCGGCGCCGAGGTGAAGTGCATGGTCATGGTCGTACCTTTCGGCCGACACCACCTCCTCGCCTCGGGCACGGGCTCCCAGGCTACCGCGCGGTCGAGGGCGGACGCCGTACCGAATCCGGACGGCGGCGCGCAAGGGGGCGCTCCGCGGCGACGCCCGGGCGTAGGGTCGGGTCATGGTCCACCGACGTCGGCGCTCGAACGCCGCGCCGCTGTTCGTCGCCGCGGCCGCCGCTTACACGGCGAACTGCGCCCTCGGCGCCTCGGTCGCCCTCCGCCTGGTCGACACCCGGAACTTCCGGTGGCTGCACCACGCGCTCTACATCGCCACCTGCGCGACCGCGGCGCTCGCCGCCAGCGCCGGGCTGTGGGGCGAGCCGCGTCGCCCCAGCCGCCGCGCCGCCCTCGCCCTGCTCCCCGCGGCCGCGCCGCTCGCCGCGATCCCGTACCTCGGCACGCACACGCGCCGCCACCCGCTCGTGGCGCTGGCCGCCGCGCCCTTCGTCCTCGCGGGACTGCTGCTCTCCCGCTCCGCCGACCGGAAGTGAACGCATGGAACTCCTCGACGCCATCCGCCGCCGCAAGACCACCAACGGCCCGTTCCTGCCCGACCCCGTGTCGGAGGAGCACCAGCGCATCCTGCTGGAGGCGGCAGGGCGGGCGCCGTCGCAGCTGAACAGCCAGCCGTGGCGCTTCGTGGTGATCGAGAACCGCGACACCATCGAGCAGATCGCGCGCATCTCGGGCGAGAGCATGACCGAGGCGATGTCGAACGGCACCTTCTTCGAGCGCTACAAGCCGTACTTCCGGTTCAGCGAGGAGGAGATGGAGCAGAAGCGCAGCGGGATGCTGTTCGACAAGCTCCCCGCTCCGCTGCGGCCGTTCACCTCGCAGGTGTTCACGAAGCGGGGCCAGACGCTCATGAACACGTTCGGGGTGCCGAAGACGCTGGGCTCGGAGAACCGCAAGCTCGTGGCAGGGTCGCCGCTGCTTCTCGGGGTGATGCTCGACCGCAGCGAATACCGGCCGGGACAGCTGTCGTCGTTCTACTCCGTGTTCAGCATGGGGGCCGCGATGGAGAACGTGTGGCTCACCACGGTCGAGCTCGGGATGGGCATCCAGTTCATCTCCTTCCCGATGGAGGTGCCGGGGCGCTGGGACGAGATCGTGTCACTGCTGCGCGTGCCCGACGACCTGGAGCTCATGGCCGTGTACCGGCTGGGGTACCTGCCGCCCGAGCAGCGGCGCCCGGCGATCGACTGGTCGAGCAGCCAGCGCAAGCTCGCGTCGCAGTACGTGTTCCGCGAGAGCTGCGACACCCCGCAGCAGGGGTGGGACGAGCCGCTGCGCTGACGCGTTCGCGCGGGCCGGATCGGGTGGCGGCGAAAGTCGGGGAGTGCTTTCGGGCCTGTCTCGGTGCGTGATGGTTTCGGGACGCTGGCCGGCCGCGCTGTTCGCCGCGGCCGGCCAGCTGGTGCTTTCAGTGGGTGCCAGCTGCACGGCGTGGCAGCAGGGGGAGGGTGAGCAGCGAAAGCGCGGTGCAGACGAGCACGATGAACAAGCAGACCAAGAGCCCGGCTTGTGGTGAGGTGCCCCCGGCTGCGCCGAGGTAGCTGATCGAGATGACGGCAGCACCGATCGCGGTCGCGATCTGCTGCGCGGCATTCAGCGCTCCGCTGGCACTCCCGGTTTCGGAGTCGTCGACGTCGCCCAGTGCGACGGCGAACACGGTTCCGAACCCGCATCCCATCCCCAGACCGCAGATGAACAGCGGGATCGCCACCAGCCACGGCGAGCCGCTGGCGAGGGCGATGACCGCGAGGTAGCCGCTGACTCCGACGAGGAGCAGCACCAGGCCGATGAGCAGGAGACGTCGACCGAGCTTGGGGATGAGCGCACGCGTGGAGAAGGACGCGGCGATGATCCCGACTGACGCGGCCGCGACGATAGCTGCTGCGGGAAGCACGGCCAGGCCGAGTCCGATTTGCAGATAGAGCGTCGTGGCGAACAGCACTCCCGCGGTGACGGCGAAGAACCCGACGCCCACGACGACCCCCGCGGTGAAGGATCGCTTGCGGAAGAGTGACGGCGCGAGCAGCGGGTGCCGTGCTCGACGCTGTTGGGCCACGAACGCGGCCAGTGCGGCGATCCCGAGCGCGCCCAGGAGAACAGGCCACCACGGCGTGAGCGGCGCCTGGAGCAGGGTCAGCGCGCCGAGGACGCCGAGCAGCCCGACGCTGAGGAGGATCACCGCCAGAGGATCGAGCGTGACCGCCGCATCGGCCTCGATTCGGGGCAACGTGCGGATGGCAAGCACGAGCAGGGCGGCCGCGACGAGAACGTTCACGACGAACACGGCACGCCAGCCAAGGCCGAGGGGGTCGGCTGAGATGACGAGTCCGGCGAGGACGGGACCACTGATCGAGCTGACAGCCATGAGCGGGCCGAACAGTCCGAAGACGGGACCGAGTTTGTCTCGCGGGAAGGAGCGCAGCAGGAGCGTGAAGCCCTGCGGGATCATCAGTGCACCGAACGCGCCTTGGATGACGCGGAACAACACGAGCGTGCCGGCGGTGGGGGCGAACGCGCACAGGGCGGATGCCGCCCCGAAGCCGCACAGGCCGATCAGGAACACCCGACGAGCTCCGTGCCGGTCGCCCAGACGGGCGCCGAGAACCAGCATGGAGCCGAGGGCGAGCGCATAGGACGCGCCCAGCCAGGGAGCCAGCCAGTCCGGAGCGCCGAACGCTTCCAGGATCGAAGGCGTGGCGATGTTCGTGACGGTTGAGCTCAGAAGGTCGATGACGTCTGCAACGAGCACGACGGCGAAGATCAGCCAACGAGCGAGAGGGGAAGGGTAAGTGTTTTCACGCACAGCAAACAGCTCTCTGATGAGAGGTTCAGACGCTCCGGGGTGGAGCGCCGTGCTGGCCGGAAGTCCCGACACGGCTGGAAGCCGCTGCACCTTACGAGGCGAGACGATACCACCCCGGGCCGCGAATGCCGCACCCTGGACGGGGCCGGGTAGCACCGCGGGAGAGACCTCGTGAGGTTCTACCCGCTGAGGCTCAGGGCTCGGTCGTGCGCGGGAACGACCGCAGGTCCTCCAGCGCCGGCCCCTCGATGCGCGTGCCGTCCGCGGCGAAGCGGGAGGCGTGCAGCGGGCAGTCCCACGTGCACTCCGCGTCGTTCCAGTCGAGCACCCCGCCGAGGTGCGTGCACACGGCGCTCACTGCACGGGTGACGCCGTCGACCGTCGAGATCGCCACGGGTCGCCCGCCCCGGTTCGCCACGACGCCCTCGCCCTCCGCCGGCTGCGGCACCGGCACGGGCGTGGCCTCCGCATCCACCCAGCCCTTGGTCGCCGCCGCGGCCACCTTGACACCCTCGACCGCGCCCCGGGCCAGATCGGCGGGAACGGTCAGCCGCGTGCCGATGCGGATCATCCACGACGGGCGCTCGCTGCGCTTCGTGCCGATGACCTCCTCGGTGAGCCGCAGCGCCGCGGCCGGGGCGTTCGACAGCCCCCACTTGGCGTACCCCGTCGCGAACCGGATGCGGCCGAGTCCGCGGGGCAGCGCCCCCACGAACGGGATGAGGTTGTGCGACTGGTAGTCCTGCGCCGACCAGCGATGCGTCTCCTCCGCGTCGGGGAAGTGCAGCCGCGTCCACGACACGAGGTCGTCGATGGCCGCGGTCTCGCCGTCCGAGCGCCCCACCGGGTGGCCGTTGCCGCCCACGACGAGCTGCGCCGTGCCCCCGGGGCCGTCGGCGTGCGACACCGGCCGGATCGACCGCGTGGGACTGTCCGCCGAGATGAACGTGCCCTCCGGCACGCCCCCGGACACCCGGAACGATACGCAGTAGGAGCGCATCCCGGCCACCTTGGAGAAGTACAGACCGCGGTCCAGGATCGGGGTTCCGGTGGCGAGGACGATGTGCTCCGCGAACATCGGCCCGGCGGCGGTCTCGACCCGCGGGTCGGGGAGGGCATGCGCCCCGGTGACCCGGACGCCCGTGTGGAGGGTGCCGCCGTTCGCCACGAACTCCTTCGCCAGGGCGTCGGCCACGGCGACCGGGTCGATCGTGACCTGGTGATCGAGAGCGACCGCGCCCGCGACCGGGAACGGCGTCGACAGCTCGTGCGGTGTGAGCAGCCGCGTCGGCAGTCCGGCCTCGCGCGCTGCGGCGTGCTGGTCGCGTACCGACTCCATGCCCTCGGCGCTCTGCGCGTACGTGTGGTCGGTGCGCTGCGTGTACGACACCCCGGCGCTGTCGGCGAAGCCCGTGAGCCAGTCCATGCCGGCGCGGTTCGCGTCGACGTAGGCCTGCACGAGCGAGGCGCCGTGGTGCTGCCGGATCGTGGCGAGCTGTTTCCCCTGCAGCAGCGACAGCTTGCCGGTGTTCCCGCCGGACGCCAGCTCGGCGATCGCGCCCGACTCGAGCACCGCGACATCGAGACCGGCGCGCGTGAGCATGACCGCGGTGGAGAGCCCGGTGAGTCCCGCGCCGACGATGATCACGTCGTGCCGTGCACCCGGGTCGAAGGGGGTGCCGAGGGGCGCGGCCTGGTCGACCTTCCAGAGAGGCATCATGCGACCAGTGAACGACGGCGGCGGCCGGGCTCCCAGCGGCTTGACAACGGACGGTCGCGCTGTCATGCGGCAGTACAGTGGCCAACGTGAACCTCCGCCGCGTGCTGCTCGTCGCCCTGGGCGGCACGGTCGGCACGGCGGCGCGGCTGGCGCTCGGCCTCGCGCTGCCCGACCCCGGGGGATTCCCGCTCGCGGTGCTGCTCGCCAACCTCCTCGGGGCGCTGCTGATCGGGGTGGTGGCGGCACGGCTCCCCGCCTCGGCCGACCTGCGGCTGCTGCTCGGCACCGGGGTGCTGGGCGGCTTCACGACCTACAGTGCCTTCATGACCGGGACGGTCGCGCTGTGGGACACGGCCCCGCTGCTCGCGGCCGCCTACGCCGCCGGGAGCCTGGTGCTCGGGCTCGCTGCCGCCGCGCTCGGCCTGCGGCTCGGACGACCCCGGCGGGGAGGGGCGTCGTGAGCCCGCTGCTGTTCCTCGCGGCGGCGCTCGCGGGCGGCGTCGGTGCGGTGCTGCGCTACCTGCTCGACCTCGGGGTGGCACGGCTCGCGGGGCGCCGCTTCCCGTGGGGCATCCTGGCGGTGAACCTGAGCGGGTCGTTCGCGCTCGGCCTCGTGACGTCCGCGCTGCCCGAGCAGGCGTTCGTGCTGGGGGCGGGGCTGCTGGGCGGCTACACCACGTTCAGCACGGCCATGCTCGACGCGGTGGCCCTGTGGCGCGACGGCGCGAAGCCCGCGGCGGTGTTCGACGCGGTCGGCATGCTGCTGCTCGGGCTGCTCGCGGCCGTGCTCGGCCTGGGCCTCGGCGCGCTTCTCTGATCCGCCCTTGCGCAGTGCCGGTGGGCGCCGCTACTCTCATGCTAATCGTTTAACGCTAAACGGTTAACACTGCTTTCCACCCGCTCGTGCACCCGTCAAAGGAGACCTCGATGCCCCGCACCACCCGTCGCGCCCTCGGCGCCATCGCCGCCTCGGCGGCCGCCGTCCTCGCGCTGTCGGCCTGCTCCTCCTCCGCCACCGGGGAGTCGTCCGACGGCGACATCACCCTCAGTTACGCCATCTGGGACGAGAACCAGAAGCCGGCCATGGAGGACATCGCCGCCGCCTACACCGAGGAGCACCCGAACGTCACGATCGAGATCCAGGTCACGCCCTACAAGGAATACTTCACCAAGCTCCAGACCGCCGTCACCGGAGGATCCGCCGCCGACGTCTTCTGGATGAACGGCCCCAACTTCCAGCTCTACGCCTCCAACGGCCAGCTCGCCCCGCTCGACGGGGTCGACGCCTCCGACTACCCGCAGGGTCTCGTCGACCTGTACACCTACGACGGAAAGCTCTACGGCGCCCCGAAGGACTTCGACACCGTCGCCCTCTGGTACAACAAGGCGCTGTTCGACGCCGCGGGCGTGGAGTACCCGAGCGCCGGCTGGACGTGGGACGACTTCACCGCCGCGGCCGCGAAGCTCACCGACCCCGCCACGGGCCAGTACGGCATCGCCGCCAGCCAGTACGGCCAGGAGAACTTCTACAACTCGATCGCCCAGGCCGGCGGCGAGGTCATCTCCGCCGACGGGACAGAGAGCGGCTACGGCTCGCCCGAGGCGCTGGAGGGCATCGAGCTGTGGACGAACCTCATCGCGGACGGGTCCTCACCCACCGCGCAGCAGATGACCGACACCAACCCGGAGGACTTCTTCCTCTCCGGCAAGGTCGCGATGTTCCAGAACGGCTCCTGGGCCGCCATCGCCTACGCCGACAACGCCGACATCGGCGGCACGGTCGACGTCGCCCCGCTGCCGGCCGGGCCCGAGGGCAACCAGAGCGTGATCCACGGCGTCGGCAACGTCGCCAACGCCAAGAGCCCGCACCTCGACGCCGCCCAGGACTTCGCCGCCTTCGCCAGCGGGGAGCAGGCCGCGAAGATCCAGGCCGAGACCGGCACCGTGATCCCCGCGTTCAACGGCACCCAGCAGGCCTGGGTCGACGCCCTCCCGCAGTACGACCTCCAGGTGTACATCGACGCGCTCGACACCGCCGTGCCCTACCCCGTGTCGAAGAACACCTCGGCGTGGACCAGCATCGAGAGCGAGGTGCTGTCGCAGGTGTGGTCGGGTGCCGTCACCCCGAAGGACGGCCTGAAGGACCTCGCCGCCCAGATGCAGACCGCGCTGGACGCCGAGGAGGAGTGAGCGCATGACCGTCATCGCGCCCCGCGCGGTCGCGCCGACGGCCGAGCGGACACCGGAGGCCCGCCCCTCCGGTGTCCGCCGCCGGCGCCGCACCCCCGGCGCCTCGCCCTGGTGGGCCCTGGTGTTCCTCGGCCCCACCGCCCTCGGCCTGGCCGTGTTCTACCTGTGGCCGACCGTGCGCACGCTCATCATCTCGTTCACCAAATCGGGCCCGTTCGGCGGCTCCGAGTGGATCGGCTTCGACAACTACGCGCGACTCCTCCAGGACCCCGAGCTGCTCGGCGCGCTGCGCAACACCGCCGTCTACACCGTGATCGCCCTGATCGGCATCCCGATCGCCGTCGGCATCGCCGCCCTGCTCAACACCACCGGCCTGAAGGGGCGCAGCGCCTACCGCACGCTCTACTTCATCCCCGTCGTGACCATGCCCGCCGCCATCGCGCTGGTGTGGCGCATGATCTACAACGGCGACTACGGCGTGCTCAACGCCGCGCTCGCCGCGGTGGGCATCGAGGGACGCAGCTGGCTGACCGACCCGAACACCGCGCTCGTCGCGATCGCCGTGGTCGGCATCTGGGCCGGACTCGGAACCAACATCGTCATCTTCCTCGCCGGGCTGCAGGGCATCCCCGACACGATCATGGAGGCGGCCGATCTCGACGGCGCCGGACCCGTGCGGAAGTTCTTCTCGATCACCATCCCGCTGCTGTCGCCGTCGATCTTCTTCGTGAGCGTGATCAGCGTGATCGGCGCGCTCCAGGTGTTCGACCTCGTCTACATGATGCTCGGCCGCAGCAACCCCGCGATGCCGAACACCCGCACGGTCGTCTACCTGTTCTACGAAGCGGGATTCCTCGACAACGACCGCGGCTACGCGGCCGCCGTCGCGTTCCTGCTGCTGCTCATCATCCTCGTGCTGACCATCGTGCAGTTCCGGCTCCAGAAGAAGTGGGTGCACTATGAGTGACGTCTCCCTCGACACCCGGGCCGTGGTCGGCGCCGCGTCCACGCGCTCGCGCGTCGCCGGACGCCCCCGCAACCGCGGGCTGTGGATCGTGCACGTGGTGCTGATCCTCGGCGCCGTGCTCATGGTGTTCCCGTTCGTCTGGCAGCTGCTGACCTCGTTCAAGACGCTGTCCGACTCGGTGCAGGTGCCGCCCTCGTTCCTGCCGCGCGAGTGGGTCTTCACGAACTTCGCCGAGGTGTTCGACTCGATGCCGTTCGGCCAGATGTTCCTCAACTCGGTGCTGCTGACGGTCGGCCGCACCGTGGGGCAGGTCGCGCTGTGCACCATGGCCGGCTACGCCTTCGCGCGTATCCCGTTCCCCGGCCGCAATGCGCTGTTCGTCGTGTTCCTGTCGGTGCTGATGGTGCCGTCGCAGCTCTACCTGCTGCCGCAGTACGAGATCATCCAGTCGCTCGGCTGGCTCAACACGCTCCAGGCGCTCATCGTGCCCGGCATCTTCAGCGCCTTCGGCACCTTCCTGATGCGGCAGTTCTTCCTGTCGATGCCCGCCGAGCTGGAGGAGGCGGCGCGCATCGACGGCGCGAATCCGTGGCAGACCTTCTGGCGGATCATGGTTCCGCTCGCGAAGCCTGGCATCATCGCACTTGTGGTGTTCACCGTGCTGTGGTCCTGGAACGATCTGCTGTGGCCGCTGATCGTGACCACCGACCCCGCGAAGATGCCGCTGTCGGTGGGGCTCTCCCAGCTCGTCGGCATCCACGGCACCGACTACCCGGTGCTGATGGCGGGCGCCCTGCTCGCGACGCTGCCCATGCTGGTGACCTTCATGATCCTGCAGCGGCAGTTCATCCAGGGCATCGCGTTCAGCGGGACGAAGGGCTGAGTCATGGCACAGCGTGAACACGTCCCGGCCCGCCGCCCGACCCTGCGGATGGTCGCCGAGCGCGCCGGGGTGTCGACCGCGACCGTGTCGTACGTGTTCTCCGGACGCGCGGGTGCCAGCGGCGCCGGGGTCGCCGAGGCCACGGCCGCCCGGGTGCTCGCCGCGGCGGAGGAGCTGAACTACCGCCCGAACACCGCGGCGCGGGCCATCCGCACCGGGCGCAGCGGCATGGTGCAGCTCTCCCTGCACATGCTCAGCGACCCGTGGTCGCTCGCGGTGGCCGACGCCGTGAACGCCGAGGCCAACAAGCACGGCCTGACGACGCTGATCCTCGCGGACGGCGACTGGCACGCCGCGCTCGACCGCGTGGAGAGCGACGTGGCCTACCTCGACGGGGTGGGCCTGGACGAGGAGGACGCCCGGCGGCTGGGCGACCTCGTCAAGCGCGGACAGCGGCTCGTCGTGTTCTCGGAGCACCTGGAGCCGGACGGCTTCGACGTGATCCGCTCCGACGCGATCCCCGGGTGCGAGCTCGCGATGGACCACCTCCTGGAACGGCACACCGCCATCGGCTGCATCGCCGCGGAGGGGGCCGTGCGCCTCGCGGGGACGCAGGTGACGCGGTACACGCCCTACGTCGAGAAGCTCGCGGCGGCCGGGATCGAGCGCACGCCGGAGTGGACCGTGACCTACGCGGAGACCCAGGCGAGCGCGTTCACCGCGGCCATCGAGCTGCTGTCGCGGGACGATCGCCCTGACGCCGTCTACGCCACGACCGACTTCGCCGCGATCGCCGCCATCAACGCCGCCCACATGCTCGGGCTGCGGGTGCCGCACGACGTCGCGGTGATCGGCGTCGGCAACACCCCCGACGCCCGGCTCATCGCCCCGACGCTGACCACGGTCGGCCCCACCGACTTCTACGAGCGGCAGGCGCGCATCATCGTCGACCGCGCCCTCGAGAGCGATCCGTCGCCGGGAACCCTGCACGAGTTCCCGTGGTCGCTCGTCCCCGGCGGCTCGACCGACCTCGACGCCCCCGCCCCGCGCGCCCGCTGAGCCGCGACCCCTCTCTGCATCGACTTTCACGAAGGACTTCTGTTGGACCTCCACATCGGCATCATCGGCTTCGGCGCGCGCTCCACCCTCCACGAGGAGGTGCACCGCCCGGGTCACGGCTCCCGCATCACGGCGGTGTGCGACCTCTCGCCCCGCGCCAGGGACGACGCCCGCGCGCTCGTGCCCGACGCCCTCATCACCGACTCGCTCGACGACCTGCTCGCCTCGGGCGTCGACGCGGTCATGGTGCTCACGCCGGACGACACCCACGCCGCCCTGACGATCCGGGCGCTGGAGGCCGGGGTGCCCGTGTTCTGCGAGAAGCCGCTCGCGATCGACCTCGCCGACGCCGACCGCATGCTCGCCACCGCGCGGCGCACCGGCACCCGTCTCTACATCGGGCACAACATGCGTCACATGCCCGTGATCACCCTGATGCGCGACCTGATCCGGCAGGGGCGCATCGGCCAGGTCAAGGCCGTGTGGGTGCGGCACTTCGTCGGCCACGGCGGCGACTTCTACTTCAAGGACTGGCACGCCGACCGCAGCCGCACCACCGGGCTGCTGCTGCAGAAAGGCGCCCACGACCTCGACATCATCCACTGGCTCGCCGGCGCCTACACGGAGCGGGTCGCGGCGATGGGCGGGCTGAGCGTGTACGGCGACATCACCGACCGCCGCGACCGCACGGGGGAGCGGATGCCCGACTGGTTCAGCATGGACAACTGGCCGCCCACGGCGCTCACCGGGCTGCACCCCGTGGTCGACGTGGAGGACATCTCGATGGTGAACCTGCAGCTCGAGGGCGGGATCCTCGCGTCGTACCAGCAGTGCCACTTCACGCCGGACTACTGGCGCAACTACACGGTGATCGGCACCGAGGGCCGCATCGAGAACCTCGGCGACGTGGCCGGCAGCGAGGTGCGGCTGTGGAACCGGCGGCACGCGGGAGCGGCCCCGGCCGACGAGACCTTCATCGTGCCGGAGGTGCCGGACGCGGGTCACGACGGGGCGGACGCCCTGCTCGTCGCCGAGTTCCTCCGGTTCGTGCGACACGGCGGGCTCACCGCGACCTCGCCGGTCGCAGCGCGCGAGGCCGTGGCGGCCGGGATCCTCGCGACCGCGTCGCTGCGCGGAGACGGCTCGGCGATCGCGGTGCCGCCGCTCGACCCCGACCTCGTGGCCTACTTCGAGCGCGGACAGGTCGAGACCGCCGCGGCCTGAGCCGACGCGGAGCCGCGGCTCCCAGGCTCCTCACACCGGAGCGAATGTACAAACGTACATGTACGGGTGTGCGGGAGGTGTGGGATGGCGGAGAGCGGGCGTCGACGGCGCGACCCCGAAGCGCGCCGCCGGGAGATCGTGACCGCCGCGGCCGAGCTGATCGTCGAGGTCGGCGCCGAGGCCATCACGCACCGCATGGTCGCCGCCAGGGCGGGTGTGCCGCTCGGCGCCACGACGCAGTACTTCGCCACGCTCGATGACCTCCGCGGCGCCGCGTTCCGCGCCCTCGCCGACGAGATCGAGTCCCGGCTCGACGGCGTGCGGCAGACCCTCGCCGAGCAGGGAGCGGGGCCCGGGGTGATCGCGGCCCTCGTGTGCCGGAGCGCCGAAGACGGCCACGCCGTGCAGGCCGACCGCGCCGTGGTCACGGCGGCCGTGCACGACCCGCGACTGCGCGAACTCGCCCGCCACCTGTCGGACCGCCTGGTCGACCTGCTCGAGCCGACCTATGGCGCCGACCGCGCCAAAGCGGCGATGATCTTCATCGACGGGGTCATGTGGAGCACGCACATCCGCGACGACCGCCTCGATCAGTCCTTCCTCGAGACCGCACTGGCGCGGATCCTCGGAGATCCCCTCTCCACCCCCTCCGCTGCGACAGCCACCCCCTGACACCGAGGAACACGCCTTGTCGAAACTCGCCATCCTCAGCCTGAAGAACCGCGCCCTCATCGCGCTCGTGACGATCGTCGCGGCCGTGTTCGGCGGGCTCGCGCTCACCAACCTCAAGCAGGAGCTGATCCCCTCGCTCGAGCTGCCCGCGCTCGTGGTCATGACGACGTACCCCGGCGCCTCGCCCGAGGTGGTCGAGAACGACGTCTCCACCCCGATCGAGTCCGCGATCCAGGGCGTGCCCGACCTGGAGTCGACCACCGCGACCAGCACGACCAATGCGTCGATCGTGCAGGCGATGTTCGCGTACGGGACGAACCTCGCCACGGCCGAACAGAAGATCCAGCAGGCGATCAACCGCATCTCCTCGCAGCTGCCGGAGGACGTCACGCCGCAGGTGCTGTCGGTGTCGATCGACGACTTCCCGGTGATCCAGGTGGCCGTGACCGGCTTCGACGACGCCGACAACGCGCAGGCCCAGCTCGAGAGCGTCGCCATCCCCGACCTGGAGGACGTGGACGGCGTCAACGCGGCCGAGATCGTCGGCGGGGTCGGCCAGCGCATCACCATCACGCCCGACGTGGGCCGCCTGGCCGCGGAGGGGCAGAGCACGCAGGCGATCAGCTCGGCCCTGCAGCAGAACGGCACGCTGTTCCCCGGCGGTGATATCACCGAGAACGGCGAGACGCTGACCGTGCAGACCGGGGCCAAGATCACCTCGGTCGACGAGATCGCCGCGCTGCCCCTCGTCGGCACCTCCCTCACGATCGGCGACGTCGCGACCGTCGCCCAGGCGTCCGACCCGGTCACCTCGATCTCCCGCGTGGACGGGAAGGATGCGCTGTCGATCTCGATCACCAAGCTGCCCGCCGCCAACACGGTCGAGGTGTCGCAGGGCGTGATCGCCGCGCTCGACGAGATCGGCAAGGCACTGCCCGACGCGGAGTTCACGGTCGTGTTCGACCAGGCGCCGTTCATCGTGCAGTCCATCGACACGCTCGCCACCGAGGGCCTGCTCGGCCTCGTGATGGCCGTGCTCGTGATCCTCGTGTTCCTGCTCTCGGTGCGCTCGACCCTGGTCACGGCGATCTCGATCCCGACCTCCGTGCTCATCACGTTCATCGGGCTGCAGGCGTTCGGCTACTCGCTCAACGTGCTGACCCTCGGGGCGCTGACGATCGCGATCGGCCGTGTGGTCGACGACTCGATCGTGGTGATCGAGAACATCAAGAGGCACTACGTCGGCGACGCCGACAAGGGCGATGCGATCCGGCTCGCGGTGCGGGAGGTCGCCGCGGCGATCACCGCGTCGACGATCACGACCGTGGCGGTGTTCCTGCCGATCGTGTTCGTCGGCGACATGGTCGGCGAGCTGTTCCGGCCGTTCGCGATGACCGTGACCATCGCGATGGTGGCGTCGCTGCTGGTGGCGCTCACGATCGTGCCGGTGCTCGCGTACTGGTTCCTCAAGCCCGGCAAGCCGCTGCTCGACGAGCACGGGAACGCGATCGACCCCGAGCACCCCGACGCCCCGCCGACGGCGCTGCAGCGCGGCTACCGGCCGATCCTCGGCTGGACGCTGAAGCACTCCGGACTCACGGTGGTCCTCGCGGTGGTCGTGCTCGGCGCGACGCTCGCCGCTGCCCCGCTCATGAAGGTGAACTTCCTCAGCGACTCCGGGCAGAACACCATGACGGTGACGCAGGATCTCGGGCCGACCGCGAGCCTGGAGGCGAAGTCCGACGCGGCAGCGCCCGTGGAGGAGGCGCTGCTCGACATCGACGGCATCGAGCACGTGCAGGCCTCGATCGGGTCGAGCGGCTCCGCCCTGCGCGACGCCTTCTCCGGCGGCGCCGGCATCACCTACTCGGTGCTCACCGACGGCGACGCCGACCAGGAGAAGCTGCGCGCCGAGGTGCAGGACGCGATCGACGGCCTCGGCGACGAGGTCGGAGACGTCACCGTGGCCTCCTCCGCCGGCTTCGGCTCCAGCGACATCGAGATCACCGTCACCGCCTCGAACGGCGACGACCTCGCCACCGCCACCTCGGCGCTGGTGGAGGAGCTCGACGGGCGCGACGGCATCGGCCAGGTGACCGACAACCTCGCCGAGGCGCTGCCCTACATCGCGGTCGTGGTCGACCGGGAGGCCGCGGCCCAGGTCGGGCTGTCGGAGGTCGCGGTGGGCTCGATCGTGTCGAACACCATGCGCCCGCAGCAGATCGGGTCGGTCGAGATCGACGACACCGCTCTCACGGTGTACCTCGTGAACCCCGCGCCGCCGACGACCGTGGAGGCGCTGCAGCAGCTCGCCATCCCGACCGCCGCGGGCATCGTGCCCCTGCAGGACATCGCGACGGTCGAGCAGCGCAACGGCCCCACCTCGATCACGACCGAGCAGGGCCGCCGGACCGCGACGGTCACGGTCCCGCCCGCGTCGGACAACCTCGCGGTGGCCACGCAGTCGGTGAGCGCCGCCATCGCCGCGGTCGACCTGCCCGACGGTGCTTCGGCCGAGGTCGGCGGTGTCGCCTCGCAGCAGGCCGACTCGTTCTCGCAGCTGGGTCTCGCGATGCTCGCGGCCATCCTGATCGTGTACGTGGTGATGGTCGCGACCTTCAAGTCGCTGCGCCAGCCGCTGCTGTTGCTCGTGTCGGTGCCGTTCGCGGCGACCGGCGCCATCCTGCTGCAGATCGTGACGGGCGTGCCCCTGGGCGTGGCCTCGCTGATCGGCGTGCTGATGCTGATCGGCATCGTGGTCACGAACGCGATCGTGCTGGTCGACCTCGTCAACCAGTACCGAGAGAAGGGGCTGTCGACCGCTGACGCGGTGATGGCGGGAGGCGAGAAGCGTCTGCGCCCCATCCTGATGACCGCGCTCGCCACGATCCTCGCGCTGACGCCGATGGCGCTCGGCATCACGGGTCACGGCGGGTTCATCTCGCAGCCGCTCGCGATCGTCGTGATCGGCGGACTCATCTCCTCGACCGTGCTCACGCTCATCGTGCTGCCGACGCTGTACAACCTCGTCGAGGGCGCGAAGGAGCGGCGCCGCGCACGGCGGGGCGACGGCGGCACGGGCGACGACGGTTCCGGCCCGGACGCCCCGGCGTCACCCGACGCGCCCACCGGAGCGGCCGCGCAGCCCGTCATCGCGGGAGCCACGGTCCACGCGGACGGCACGCCGGTCAGTCGCCGCGAGCTGCGCGATCACCACGGCGAGTAGAGCGCACCACGACTCCGCGGAAGGGGCCCCGATGCACATCAGACGATGGGGATCGGGGCCCTTCGCGCGCGGATCGGAGGAGGTGCGTCGGCCTCAGCCGAACGTGATGCCCCACTCCAGCGTCCAGGTCTCACCCTGAGCCAGGCGGCGCAGCCCGATCCCGCTGTTGAACGCGTCAGCGGGGGCCGTCATCGGTTCGATCGCGACGGCGAGCGGCGTGCCGGGGTAGTTCCGCGCCGTGTACACCTGGGCGACGTCGAAGCCCTCGCCCTGCCACAGTGTGACGGTGCGGCCGTCGGGCGCGGTGAGGGTGTGGCGCACGCGGCCGTCGGCGTCGCGGTCGAGATCGGTCAGCCCGGTGTCGAGCGTCGCATCGCCCAGGCGCAGCCCCGTGCGCAGCGCCGGATCGGCGGGCCGGGTGCCGACCGGCAGCAGGCGGTCGTCGGTCTCGAAGGCGGTCTGCGCGGGAACCCGCAGCACCAGCTCGTGCGGGTCGACGTCGCCGATCGTGACGAACGGGTGCGTGCCGAGCGCGACCGGCGCCGCGGACTCCGACCAGTTCGTGATGGTGTGCGTGACCTCGATGCCGTCGGCGGTGAGCACGTAGGCGACCGAGGTCTCGAGCAGATACGGGTAACCCGTCTGCGGATACACCGTGGCGCGCAGGGTCGCCGCGGCGTCGGTCTGCTCGACCGCGTACGGCGTGAAGCGGAGCAGGCCGTGGCTGGCATTGGCCGTCTTGGGCTCGGAGACCGTGAGCTGGCGGACCGTGCCCTCGTCGTCCCAGCGGCCGTCGCGGATGCGGTTGGGCCAGGGGACGAGCACGACGCCGGAGCACGACGGGGTGGGGGCGTCGAGCGGATACGGGGGCACGAGGTCGACCTCGCCGATGCGGAGGGAGCGCAGCGACGCGCCGACCTGGGCGATCTGCGCTGTCACCTCGCCGAGTCCGAGGTGCACCTGGAGGCCGGTGGGGGAGACGGGGGTCACCCCGTCATCGTAGTGGGGCGCGGGTCGCTCCCAGGGTCGGCCGGTACACTGGCATGGTCGGCTTCGGACACCCGCGCAGGGCGCGGACGTTTTTCAGTGTGTGAAGTGTGAGTCCAGGGGCCGATGGTGAACGTCGATCGACGTGAATCAACCATCACAGGAATGGCCCCGGCCGCAGATCGTCCGGAACTCCGCATCCGTCGGAGTGCTCGCGCGCGTGCGCAGCGCTGTTCTCGTGCGAGAACGCAGAAGGACACCCCCCCGCATGCCCAAGAACAAGAAGCCCAAGGGCGGCCGCGCCGCCGCCAACTTCGAGCCGCGCTACGGCGCCAAGAAGACCTCTTTCCACGAGCGGCACCGCGGTGCGCCCGCGCGTGACGGTGCGCGCGACGAGCGCGGTACCAGGGCCGACGCGGGCGACCGCCGCTCGACCGCCGGCTACGACCGTCGCCCCGGCAGCCGCAGCCCCAACCACCGCGGGTACCGCCCGGAGGAGACCGAGTCGGGCGCGCCCAAGCGCCGCTGGACCTCGCAGGAGCGCGCGGGCCGCGACGAGGCCCGCGGCATCCGCAACCGCGCCGAGTCCGGTCGCCGCGAGGCGCCGCATCGCCGTGACGACCGCGGCGGCCAGCGCCCCACCGGTCCCGGCACCTACCGCGACGACCGCGGTGCGGGCCGCTTCGACGACCGCCGTGACGACCGCGGCGGCCAGCAGCGTCAGGGCTTCCGCGACAACGACCACCGTGACGGCGGGCGCCCGCGGTTCGACGACCGCCGCGGCGACCGTCCCCGGTACGACCGCGACGACCGGGGCCGCTCGAACGACCGCGGCGACCGTCCCCGGTACGACCGCGACGACCGGGCCCGCTCGACCGACCGCGGCGACCGCCCCCGGTACGACCGCGACGACCGGGCCCGCTCGACCGACCGCCGTGACGACCGCGGCGCCGGGCGGTTCGACGACCGTCGCGGCGACCGTCCGCGCTACGCCGACCGGGGTGCGGACCGCCCGCGGTTCGACCGCGACGAGCGTCCGCGCCGCGACGACCGCGACGACCGGGGCCGCTCGAACGACCGCGGTCCCTCGCGCCCCGAGCGCTCGTACGACGCCGACCGCGCCCGCCGGGCCTTCGACCGCGACCGCACGCAGCGCGCGTTCGACGGGGAGCGGGAGCGTCCCCGCGCCTCGACCGGTGGCGCCTACCGCACCGAGCGTCCGCGTCGGGAGGAGCGCCCCAGCCGCAGCGACTGGAACGCCAAGCCCAAGGACGTCTTCACCCCGGGCGCCGACGTGGTGCACGAGCGCCTCGAAGCGCAGGCCGTGCAGGCCGTCGAGGTCGAGAACGTGACCTTCGCCGACCTCGGGCTCGGCTCGAACATCACCGAGACGCTGAAGAACCTCGGCGCCGAGACGCCCTTCCCGATCCAGGCGGCCAGCATCCCGGCCGTGCTGGAGGGGCGCGACGTGCTCGCCCGCGGTCGCACCGGCTCCGGCAAGACCATCGCGTTCGGCGCGCCGCTCGTGGAGCGCGTGCTCCAGTCGCAGGCGGGCAAGCGCCGCGAGTTCGGTCGTGCCCCGCGCGCGATCATCCTCGCCCCGACGCGCGAGCTCGCGCTGCAGATCGACCGCACGATCCAGCCGATCGCCCGCAGCGTCGGACTGTTCACCACGCAGATCTACGGCGGTGTGCCGCAGGGCCGCCAGGTGGGTGCGCTGAAGAAGGGCGTCGACATCGTGATCGGCACGCCCGGACGCGTCGAGGACCTGATGAACCAGGGCAAGCTCGACCTGTCCGACTGCCGCATCGCGGTGCTGGACGAGGCCGACCACATGTGCGAGCTCGGGTTCGTCGAGCCCGTGCAGCGCATCCTCCGCCGCACTGCCGTGGGCAGCCAGAAGCTGCTGTTCTCTGCGACGCTCGACCGCGAGGTCGCCGCGCTCGTCGACGAGTTCCTCGTGGACCCGGCCGTGTACGAGGTCGCCGGGGAGGACCAGGAGTCGAGCACGATCGAGCACCGGGTGCTCGTGATCGAGCACCGCGACAAGGCCGACATCCTCACGTCGCTCGTCGACCGCGAGGGCAAGACGCTCGTGTTCGCCCGCACCCGCGCCTACGCCGAGATGCTGGCGGAGCAGTTCGACGACGCCGGCATCCCGGCGGTGTCGCTGCACGGCGACCTGAACCAGGCCAAGCGCACGCGCAACCTCGAGAAGCTCACCTCGGGTCGCGTGAACGTGCTCGTGGCGACCGACGTCGCGGCGCGCGGCATCCACGTCGACGACATCGACCTGGTCGTGCAGGCCGACGCCCCCGACGAGTACAAGACCTACCTGCACCGGTCGGGTCGCACGGGCCGCGCCGGTCGCTCGGGTCGCGTGGTGACGCTGATCACGCGTCAGCGCCAGCGTCGCATGAACGAGCTGCTGGAGCGTGCGGAGATCGAGGCGCCGTTCGAGAACGCCCGCCTGGACGACGACGTGATCGAGGAGATAGCCGGGCGTCAGCCGTCGACGGCCGACCTCACCGCCTGATCGCCTTCGGATCGGAAAGGCCCCGGAGACCTCGGTCTCCGGGGCCTTTCCGCGCTTCGCACCCCGGCATCACCCGGGGTGTCAGCCGAGCTCGTGCTCGTGCAGCGCGGTCACCAGGCTCGTGCCGTTGAGGTCGAGGTAGAGCACGCGCTCCGTCACGGTGAGGGTCAGGGTGTTGCGGCGCTCCAGGTGCGGCGTCACGGTGTCGATGAACCCGGGGTCGAAGCTGTGGACGCGGATGTCCTCGGCGCGGTGGATGCGTTTGTCCGCCCACGGCGCCATCACCTTCGCGGGGTCGCGGTGCGTGTACACCACGGTGCGCTCGGCGAGACGGCTGGCGTGGTGCAGGCGCTCCGCGTCGGGCGCGCCGACCTCGATCCAGGTGACGATCCGCCCGGTGAGGTCGCGCACGAGCACCGCGGGCTCCTCGGTGTCGGACACGCTGCCGCCGAACGCGATGCCCTCGCCGAACTCGAGCCCGTACGCCAGCACCCGCGTGAGCATGTAGGCGTCGGTCTCGGAGGGATGCCGCGCCACCCGCAGCGAGTAGTCGTCGTAGACCCCGCGATCGGTGTCGGCGAGCTGCACGTCGAACGTGTGGAGGGTGGAACCGATCGCCATGATCCCCGAGCCTACGCGGCCCCGGAGGCCCTCCCGACCGGACGGCTCAGAACAGCATCGGCTGCGGGGGTGTCGCGGCGGGCCCGGTCTGTCGGAAGGCGACCGTGCCGGCGGTCGGCGTGCTCGACGCGGTGTGCCCCTGCCCCGGCCGGAACCCGCGGCGGGGGTAGTCGTCTTCGTGCCGGGCGTCGAGGCCGTGCAGGCGGATGAGCGGTCGCACCCGCCGTGCCAGCCACTGGCGGTAGGGCTTGGGGGCTTCGACCGACGCGCCGGGGTACAGCCCGCGGTACGACGACACGAGGTCGGGGCGCGTGCGCTCGAGCCACTCGAAGAACCACGGCTTGACCCCCGGCCGCAGATGCAGCGCCCCGTAGATGACGGTGCGTGCCCCCGACTCCTTGATGCGGCGGAGGCCGGTGTCGATCGCCTCCACCGAGTCGGTGAGGTGCGGCAGGATCGGCATGAGGAACACGGTCACGGGGAACCCGGCATCGGCCAGGGCGCGCACCGTGTCGAGCCGCGCCTGGGTGGTGGGCGCTCCCGGCTCGATCGCCTTCTGCAGGGCGTCGTCGTACATCGCGATCGACATCTGCACGTCGACCGGCACCCGCTCGGCCGCCTTCACCAGCAGGGGGATGTCGCGGCGGATCAGCGTGCCCTTGGTGAGGATCGAGATCGGCGTGCCCGAGGTCGCGAGCGCCTGGATGATGCCGGGCATGAGAGCGTAGCGGCCCTCCGCGCGCTGGTACGGATCGGTGTTCGTGCCGAGCGCCACGGTCTCGTGGTTCCAGCTGCCCCGCCGCAGCTCTCGCTCCAGCACCTCGACCACGTTGACCTTGACCACGATCTGCGAGTCGAAGTCGGCGCCGCCGTCGAGGTCGAGGTACTCGTGCGTGCCGCGGGCGAAACAGTACGTGCAGGCATGAGAGCAGCCGCGGTAGGGGTTGATGGTCCAGGCGAACGGCATGCGCGAGGCGCCGGGCACGTGGTTGAGAGCCGACTTCGACAGCACCTCATGGAAGGTCATGCCCTCGAACGCCGGGGTCTTCACGGTGCGCAGCACGCCGCGGCGCTCCTCCAGCCCGGGCAGCGCCGCCTCGTCGACGTCGCCCAGCTTCTGCCCCTGCCACCGCATCCCCTCATTCGAACAGAAAGACGAAGAAAGCACAAGCGGGCATCGCAGAGATCTTCGAATGAGAGAATGAGGCAATGACCGTTCCGCCGCTTGCCCAGCATGCGGCTCCGCGCTCCCCGATCTCCGGTCCCGCGCTGCCCGTGGGGCTGGCCGTCGCCGCGCTCGGCGTGCTGTTCTCGATCGCCTCGACGCCCGTGCTCCCCTCGTCGGCGGCCGACGCGATGCCGCGGCCCGTCGCGGTCGCGCAGGTGCCGGCGGTGCGGACGGCGGCGATCCCCGCGGCCGACCCGTGCGCCGAGCCCGGAGTGCAGCAGGCCATCGCGAACGGTGACGACGCGGCGACGATCGCCGGGTTCGGTGGCGGTGCGGCGTTCCGCGAGGCGGTGGTCGCCGGCAACGCGCCGTGCATCTCGCTGACCGACCCCGCCCGCGTCTGGGTCGTCGTGAACAAGGGTCTTCCGCTGACCCCGGCCGACTACGAGCCGGCGCTCCTCGACGCCGTGCCCGTGCAGATGACCACGCCCTCCGGCCTCGTGCGCCCCGACGTGGCCGCCGCCGTCGGCGCGATGGCCGATGCCGCTCAGGCGGCAGGCGTCGGGCGGCTGGGCGCGAACAACGGCTACCGCTCGTACGGGCTCCAGGTCTCGACCTACGACTCGCACGTCCGTGCCCAGGGGCAGGCCGAGGCCGACGCCGGCTCGGCGCGCCCCGGGCACAGCGAGCACCAGACCGGCCTGGCGCTGGATGTGGTGGCGTGCGATGCGGGCTGCGGCGGCCTCGACGGGTTCGGCGGCACGGGCCAGAGCGACTGGGTCGCCGCGCACGCCTGGGAGTTCGGCTTCATCGTGCGCTACGAAGACGTCGGCACGCCCGTGACCGGCTACGCACCCGAGCCGTGGCACCTGCGGTACGTCGGCGTCGACCTCGCGGCGGCGTACCACGAGGGCGGGTATCACACGCTCGAGGAGTTCTTCGGGCTGCCCGCGGCGCCCGACTACGCGCACTGACGCCCGGCTGCCCTCAGCGCGGGCTGCGCGTCTCGACGGATGGCCAGACGACGAGGAGGAACGCCGCGATCGGTCCGGTGAACAGCGTCAGCAGGAACCACACCCACGCCGAGCGCCCCCGCGTGCGGGCGAATCCTCCGGCGAGGAGCGCGACGGTGAACCACAGGGCGGTGATGTACGGCCAGACTTCCTGCATGCCCCGAGTCTCCCGGTCGGCGATCCCGCCGCGTCCCGGCGCGCCGTCGATGAGCCGATTGAGGCTTCCCACAACCCCGGTACCGAGTGTCACGATCCGTGGGATGCATTCTCACAATGTCCCCTGCCGGGCCCGCCGTCGGCCGTAGAATCGCCGGAGCAATGAGGCACGACACGTTCGGGAGGACGGCATGGAACGCGACATCTACGAAGAGGACCACGAGGCTTTCCGGGACCTCGTCAAGGATTTCGTCAAGCGCCACGTGACGGGCGAGGCGATCGAGAAGTGGGACGCCGCGGGAGAGGTCGACCGCGACACCATGCGCGCCGCGGGTGAGGCGGGCATCATCGGCCTGTCGGTCCCCGAGGAGTTCGGCGGCGCGGGCATGCTGCAGGACTACCGCTTCCGCGCGATCGTGAACGAAGAGGTCATCGCCGCCGGCGCCGGCTCTCTCGCCGGAGCCTTCGGCATCCAGGACGACCTGGCCGTGCCTTACCTCGTGCACATGGGCACGCAGGAGCAGAAGCAGAAGTGGCTGCCGCGCATGGCCACCGGCGAGGTCGTCGGTGCGCTCGCCATGACCGAGCCGGGCGCCGGCTCCGACCTGCGCGGCATCAAGACCACCGCCAAGAAGGTCGACGGCGGGTACCTCGTGAACGGCGCGAAGACGTTCATCTCGTCCGGCGCCACGGCCGACCTGGTCGTCACGTTCGTCAAGACCGGCGAGGGCAACCGCCCCGACGCCTTCAGCCTCGTGCTGATCGAAGACGGCATGGAGGGCTTCGAGCACGGCAAGAAGCTCAGCAAGATGGGCTTCCACGGGCACGACACCGCCGAGCTGTCGTTCAGCGACGTGTTCGTGCCGGAGGAGAACCTCATCGGCGGCGTCGAGGGCAAGGGTTTCATCCAACTGATGATGAACCTGCCGCTCGAGCGCCTGTCGATCGGGGTCGCCGGTGCCGCCGCCGCGCAGGCCGCCCTCGACTGGACCGTGGCGTACACCCGCGACCGCGAGGCGTTCGGCGAGCGGATCATCGATTTCCAGAACAGCCGCTTCCAGATCGCCGACATGGCCACCACGGTCGACGCGCTGTGGGCCTACATCGACCGCGCGCTGCTGGCCTACAAGGACGGCAAGCTGTCGGCCGAGGAGGCCGCGAAGGTCAAGTTCTGGGCGACCGAGCGCGAGTGGGAGGTGCTCGACGCCGGGGTGCAGCTGCACGGCGGCTACGGCTACATCACCGAGTACCCCATCGCGCGGGCGTTCCTCGACGCGCGCGTGCACCGCATCTACGGCGGGACGAACGAGATCATGCGCGAGATCGTCGGCCGTCAGATCGCCGGCAAGCGCTGACCCCACCTCCAGCCCGCCTGCGCCCCCGCGCGGGATCGAAAACGCACCTCCGGAGCCATTCGGGGGTGCGTTTTCCATCCCGCATCCGGGCGGCGGGCCCGGGGGTGCGCGTCCGGGATCGAAAGTGCGCCCCGGAAGGCGCCGGGGGGTGCGTTTTCCGTCCCGCACCGGGCATGGGGGCGGTGGTACCCGTGGTGCTACCGCGGTAGGATGGCCGCGTGAGCACCGCGAAGATCAGCCTGAGTCTGCCGGACGGCGACCTCGCCTTCCTCGACGCGCAGACGCTCGAAGGGCGCTACCCGTCCCGGTCGGCGGCGATCCAGGACGCGGTGCGGCTCCTCCGCGAGAGCCGGCTCGCCGACGCCTATGCCGAGGCCTACGGCGAGGGCTACGACGAGGAGTGGGACTCCGCCGCCGACGATGGCCTGGCGTCGGCGTGAGTGACACCGCGGTCGCGCTGCTCCGCCGCGGACAGATCGTCCTCGCCTCGTTCGACCCGGGCGTCGGTTCCGAGGCGCGCAAGACGCGGCCGGCGGTCGTGGTGAGCAACAACACCGCCAACGCGGTGGCGATCCGTCGCCCGGGCGCCACGGTCACCGTGGTGCCGCTCACCACGGCGACGGAGCGCGTGTGGCCCTTCCAGGTCCTGCTGCCCGCTGCCGCGACGGGCCTCGACCGAGACAGCAAGGCGCAGGCCGAGCAGGTGCGCACCATCGCCGTGGCCCGCATCGTGCGCCCCGTCGGCTGGGTGCCTGCGGAGCTGATGGGCGCGCTCGACGAGGCGCTGCGACTTCACCTCGCGCTCTGACCCCGATCCCGCCTCACGGGAGGGGGCGGGGGTCCCCGAGGGGTGACGAGACGCGGACGGGGGAGGACTTGTATCGACGGGGAGGGTCGAGTGGGCGGGGCCGGGCGGGACGAGCGCGGTCGTCGATGGCGGATGACGCGAGGAAAAGCCTGATCGCGCCCATATAAGGAGCCGGGAGGGGATCGCGGCGGCGAAGTTCTGACTTGTCTCTTCAGAGGAGACATGTGCTCCGCGATGATCGATACATGTCCGGACAGGAGTCGTCCGGCTCGGAGACGCCGAGGTCTCCGCACCCGCTCACCGAAGAGGCCGGAATGTCCCCGCTCACCCTGCCGCCGCTCGACCGCACGTCGACGGCACCCATCTGGTTCCAGATCATGCGCGCCGTCGAGGCGCAGATCGCCGACGGCACCTGGGGTCCGGGCGACCGCCTGCCCAGCGAGAACGAGCTGCGCACCCACTTCGCCGCCTCCCGCACCTCGGTCCGCGACGCGCTGTCGCGGCTGGAGACCGCCGGGATCATCTCGCGCCGGCAGGGCAAGGGCGCCTTCGTCGAGCGTGCGCAGGGTCCCTCCGCCTGGACGCTGCCCTCGGCCCCCAGCCTGCTGGGCGAATACAGCGAAGACGGCCGCAGCGCCCTGAGCTCGGAGATCCTCCGCGCGGGCATCGAGCCGCTGCCGTCGTGGGCGGCCGCGGTCGTCGGACGCGACTCCGCCGACGGCATGGGCTTCGTGCTGGAGCGCGTGCGTGCCGTCGGCGCCCGCACGGCCGTGCACGTGATCAACTACCTCCCGACGCGGTTCGCCGGGGTGCTGCCCGACCTGCGGGACCCGCGCGCGAGCCTGTACGCCGCCATCACCCGGGTCACCGGGGTGCGCATCGCGCGCATGCACCGCACGATCGAGGCCGTGTCCGCCGACCGCATGCTGGCCGGGCTGCTCGAAGTGGAGCCGGGACACCCGATCGTCGTGGTCGAGGCCGTCGCGTACGACCAGGGCGGACAGCCCATCGACTTCTCCCGCGCATCCGTGCGCACCGACCGTCTGCGCGTGAGCGTCGACACCGGGTTCGACGCCGCCGGCATCTCGAACGAGACCGCGTCCGGCCGCTACCCCGCCGCCCTCCGCTGACCCGCACCCGCCCCACCGACCCCACCGGGAGACCCGCACATGACCGACCACCGCATCCTCGTCATCGGCGACAGCTACATGACCGCCGAGGTGTTCACCCGCGCGTTCGCGCAGCGGGAGATCCCCGTGGACACGGCCACCATGACGATCGCGGAGCCGACGTGGGACGCGTCGACGATCCACGAGTTCGAGGGCGACCCGGCCGAGGTCGCGCGGCTCGCGCAGGGATACGACGTGGTCGCCTTCCACGCCGCACCGTTCACAGCCGACGTGCTCGCCGCGCTCCCCGGGCTGCGGCTGCTGGGCTGCGCGCGCGGCGGACCCGTCAACGTCGACCTCGCCGCGGCCCGCGAGTGGGGCGTGCGCGTGACCACCACGCCGGGCAAGAACGCCGACGCCGTAGCCGACCTCACGATCGGGTTCCTCATCTCGATCGTGCGGAACGTGCCCGCATCGCTGCGCGACGTCGACGAGCGCGTGGCCGAGGGGCGTCCGCTCGCGGAGTCGACGTTCGAGGGTGCGAGGTGGTTCGGGCGCGAGGTGAAGGGCCTGCGCCTCGGGCTGATCGGCTACGGCAACGTCGCCCGGCTCGTCGCCGCGCGGGCCAGGGCGCTCGGCGCCACCATCGCGGCGTACGACCCCTACGTCGATCCGGCGACGGTGACCGATGCGACCATCGTGTCCGACCTGGACGCGCTGCTCGCCGGCAGCGACGTCGTGAGCGTGCACGCCAGGGCGACCGCCGACAACCGCCACCTGATCGGCGCCGAGCAGATCGCCCGCATGCCGCAGGGGTCGTTCCTGATCAACACGGCCCGGGAGTCGCTCGTCGACGAACAGGCGCTGCTCGACGGGCTGCGCAGCGGACACCTCGCCGGGGTCGCGCTCGACGTGAACGAGCCCGACGGTCCGTGGCGCGACCTGGTCGCCCAGCCGAACCTCATCCTCACCCCGCACCTCGCCGGCGCCACCCACCAGACCCTCGCCCGCGGCGCCGACATGCTCGCCGCCGAGATCGAGCGGTTCCTCGCGGGAGGTGAGCTGCGATGGGAGCGCTGAGCGACGTCTTCCTCGCGATCGACGCGGGCACCGGTTCCGCGCGTGCCCTCGCCTTCGACATCGAGGGTCGCCTGGTCACTCAGGCCGCCCGCGAGTGGACCCACGTCGCCGTGCCCGGTCACCCCGGCGGCACCGTGTTCGACACGGACGGCGGTTGGGCGGCCATCGCGGGCGCCGTGTCCGAGGTGGTCGCGCGGCTGGGCGAGCGACGCGTGGCCGCGGTCGCCGCGTCGAGCATGCGCGAGGGCTTCGTGCTGTCCGACGCCGAGGGGCGCGAGCTGTGGGCGTGCCCCAACACCGACGGCCGGGCGCGCGCCGAGGCCGAGGAGCTGGTGGCCGAGGGCGTGGCCGACGAGGTGTACCGCACCGCGGGCGACTGGGTGTCGATCACGGCCCCCGCCCGGCTGCGGTGGATCGCCCGCCACCAGCCCGACGTGCTCGCCGCCGCCCGCCACTTCGGGATGCTCAGCGACTGGGTCACCACGCGGCTCACCGGGGCGTTCGTGACCGAGCCCACCAGCGGCTCCAGCTCGGCCCTGTTCGATCTGCGGGCGCGCGACTGGTCGGACGAGCTCGCCGGACTCGTCGGCATCGACCGTCGCATCCTGCCGCCCGTGGTCGAGTGCGGGCAGGTCGTCGGTGCTGTGACCGCGGAGGCCTCGGCCGCGACCGGGCTGCCCGCGGGGACGCCGGTGGTCGCGGGCGGCGCCGACACGCAGCTCGCGCTGCACGGCATCGCGGCGCGCGAGGGGCTGCCGACGATCGTCGCCGGCACCTTCTGGCAGACCACGGCCGTGACCACGGAGCCGCTGATCGACCCGGAGCGGCGCCTGCGCACCCTGTGCCACGTCGATCCGGGCACCTGGATGGTCGAGGGCATCGGCTTCCTCTCCGGCCTCGCGATGCGGTGGTTCCGCGACGCGATGTGCCCCGACGCCGCCGAGCTCGGTCGCGCGTCCGGCACCTCCGCATTCGCCGTGATGGAGCAGTGGGCGGCCGAGGTCCCCGCGGGGGCGAACGGCGTCGTCGCGACCATGGCGAACGTGATGCAGGCCGACGCCTGGCACCACGCTGCCCCCGCGTTCGTCGGCTTAGACATCAACGACGCGGCCCGCTCCTCGCGCGGCGCGTTCATCCGGGCGATCGAGGAGTCCGCGGCGATCGTCGCCAGCGCGCACCTCGAGATCCTGTCGTCGCTCACCGCCGGGCGTGCGGTCGCCGAGGGCGCCGTCACGTTCACCGGGGGATCCAGCGCGGGCGCCCTGTGGCCGCGGGTCATCGCGGGCGTCACCGGGCTCGACACCCGCGTCACGCCCGCACCCGAGGCCACCTCGTACGGTGCCGCCCGGCTGGCCGCCCGAGGTGTCGGCGCAGAACTCCCGCCGATGGGCGAGCCCGACCGCATCGAGCGCGTCGACCCCGCCGAGCACGAGCGGTACCGCGCCGTGACCGCCCGCTGGCACCGCGTCTACCGGGACGTGATGTCGATCTCGGGCGCCGACCTGCCCCCGCTGTTCACCCCGCCCGGCGCCGCCCGCGGCCCCCTCGACCCGCCCCCCGCCCGACTCTCGACCGCCGGTCACGCCGGCTGACGACCACGACGACCACCCGACACCGAAGGAGACACCCCATGGCAGACCTCGAAGGCAACGCCTCCGCGAAGCAGTTCCACGCCGACCAGCCCGCCGTCCGCTTCACGCAGAACATCCGGGGAGCGGCGAACCTCGACTGGGGCATGCAGAACCGCCTGTCCCGCATCCTCGACCCGCAGACCGGGCGCACCGTGATGCTCGCGTTCGACCACGGCTACTTCCAGGGACCCACCTCGGGGCTGGAGCGCATCGACCTGAACATCGCGCCGCTGGCCGCGCACGCCGACGCCCTCATGGGCACCCGCGGAGCCCTGCGCACCTCCATCCCGCCGGCGACCAGGGCCGGACTCGTGCTGCGCGCCTCGGGCGGCCCGTCGATCCTCAAGGACCTCTCCGACGAGTACACCGCGATGGCGATGCAGGATGCGGTGCGCCTCCACGCCGACGCCGTGGCCGTGCAGGTGTTCGTCGGCGGCGAGCACGAGAGCCGCAGCATCCGCAACCTCACCACGCTCGTCGACCAGGGCTACGACGCGGGCATCCCGGTGCTCGGCGTGACCGCGGTCGGCAAGGAGCTCGTGCGCGATGCCCGCTACCTCGGTCTCGCGACCCGCATCATCGCGGAGCTCGGCGCCCAGCTCGTGAAGACGTACTACTGCGAGGAGGGCTTCGAGGACGTGGTCGCGGGGTGCCCGGTGCCCGTCATCATGGCCGGAGGCAAGAAGCTGCCCGAGCTGGACGCCCTCACGATGGCCTCGAACGCCGTGCGCGCGGGGGCCGCCGGAGTGGACATGGGCCGCAACATCTTCCAGAGCGCCCACCCCGCGGCCATGATGCAGGCCGTGCGGGCCGTGGTGCACGACGACACCGACCCCGCCGACGCCTACGAGCTGTTCCGCGAGGCCACCGAGACGCGGGTGCTCGCATGAGCGCCGACGTGCTGCGCAGCGCCGAGGCCGCCCTCCGGTTCGGCGACTGGGGCCCCGGCTACCTCGCGCAGGGCGACGACGCGGCGTTCGGCGTGGTCGTGCTGCGGCCCGGCGACGAGTTCGCCAACCACCTCCACGAGCACCACACCGAGTCGTTCGTGGTGATCGAGGGGCGCGCCGAGATCTGGCTCGACCGCGACACCCGTCGCGTCGTCGAGACCGGCGACGTGCTGCGCGCCGCACCGCACGAGGAGCACTTCGTGCGGAACCCGTTCGACGAGACCTTCCGCGCCGTGTTCGTGAAGACCCCCTGGGTCGACGGCGACAAGGTCGACCGCCCCTGGACGCCCGACGCCTGAGCGCCCTGAACCCGCACCACCCTCACCCGAGCACGAACCCCTCACCCGAGAAAGAACATCGAAAGGACAGCACCATGAGTGTGCAACGACGCTCCTCATCCCCCGCGCGGCTGACGCGCCGTGCCCTGCCCGTCATCGCCCTGGCGTCCGCCGCGGGCCTCGTGCTCGCCGGCTGCTCCGGCGACGCGGGGGGCTCCGGCGGCGACGGCGGCGACAAGACCCTCAAGGTCCTCATCGCCGCCCCGCAGGAGGGCGCGGGCAAGATCCTCGAGGAGGACTTCGAGGCCTCCACCGGCGTCGAGGTCGAGGTCGAGGTCGTGCCCTACGACCAGATCCAGACCAAGGCGATCCTCGACGCGCAGTCCGGCACCAACAACTACGACGTCATCCAGTACTGGTACACGTCGGTCGGCGCGCTCGCCGACGCCGGGGCGCTCGCCGACATCACCGACTGGGTGGAGTCCGACGAGGACATCGACTCGGGCGACTTCATCGAGGCGATCTTCGGCCCCTACTCGCAGTACGAGGACGCGACCTACGGGCTACCGATCGACGGCGACACGCACGTGCTCTTCTACAACAAGGCGATCTTCGAACGGAACGGCGTCGAGGTCCCGACCACGTGGGACGAGTACGTCGAGGTGTCGCAGAAGATCACCGACGCCGAGAAGGCGAACGGCGTGTACGGCAACGCGCTGCTCGGCTCGAAGAGCGCGTTCAACATCGGCTCGACCTTCTTCAACCGCCTCGCCACCATGTCGCCCGACCCGATCGACCCGCAGATGCCGCAGCTCGACACCGAGTACGCGGTGGCCGCGGCACAGTCGATGCTCGATGCCTCCGGTTCGGCGCTGCCCAGCCCGCTGGAGATCGGGTTCGAGCAGGCGCTGCCGCAGTTCCTCTCCGGCTCCGTCGGCATGATCGAGTTCTGGACCGACCTGGGCGTGTTCGCGCAGGACCCGGAGCAGTCGAAGATCGTCGACGGCTGGGGCGTCGCGCCGCTGCCGGTCGGACCCGAGGGCAAGGTCTCCGGAGCGCTGAACGCCGGCTGGGCGATGGGCATCAGCCCGAACGCCAGCGACGAGGACCTCGCGAAGCAGTTCGTCGCGTTCGCCTCGTCGAAGGAGACGAACGAGAAGCTGATCACCACGACCGGTTCCGGTGTCGACCCCACGCGCACCTCCACCCTGGAGAGCCCGGAGTACATCGAGTTCGCGCCGGAGGTGTCGGCCGTCGCCGCCCAGGTGCTGCCCAACGCGCAGTCTTGGCCGACCTCGCCGCAGGCCCCCGAGATGATCCAGTCGCTCAGCGACAACCTCGCGCTCATGCTGCAGGGCAGCCTGACCGCGGAAGAGGCGATGCAGCAGACCTGGGACACCTGGCAGTCCCTGGCCGACTGATCGCCTCGTCGAACCCGAAAGGACAGCTCATGTCGCAACCCGTCACCTCCCGGCGCCGCGCCCGACGCGCGTCGTGGACGGGCCGCGCCCTGCTGGCGCCCGCCATCCTCGCGATCGTGATCATCGCGATCTACCCGCTCGCCTACATCGTCGCCGCGTCGTTCTCCGACTCGTCGCTGGGGCGTCCGTTCGCGGACTGGGTCGGGTTCGACAACTTCGCGGCACTGCTGGGGGACGGGGTCACCCTCCCGTCCCTCGGCAGGTCGCTGCTCTTCGCGATCCCGTCCGCCCTGATCGCCCTCGTCGCCGGTCTCGTGGTGGCCCTGTCACTCGACGCGGCCGTCAAGGGCGGACGGATCATCCGGGTGCTGCTCCTGCTGCCGCTGATGACGCCGCCCGTGATGGCGGGCGTGATCTGGAAGCTCATGCTCGCCCCCACCGGCGGGCTGCTCAACAACATCGGTCAGTCGTTCAGCCCGGGCGCCGAGCCGTTCCTGTTCCTCGGCTCGAGCCCGGCGGCGATGGTCTCGCTGATCGTGGTCGACGCGTGGCAGTGGACGCCCTTCTGCGTGCTGCTCGTGTTCGCCGCGCTGCAGACCCTGCCGACCGAGGTGTACGAGGCCTCGCAGGTCGACGGCGCCGGGGTGTGGCAGACGTTCTGGCGTATCACGTTCCCGCTCGTGCTGCCGAGCCTGGTCACCGTGCTGCTGCTCAAGCTCGTGGTGTCGTTCAAGGTGTTCGACCTGGTGTTCATCATGACCGGCGGCGGACCCGGCTTCGACACCACCGTCAGCAGCTTCGAGATCTACCGCACCGGTTTGCAGACCTTCGACGTGGGGGCTGCCGCCGCGCAGACCATCGCGTTCCTGGTGCTGGTCACCATCGTCATCCTGCCGCTCAACGCCGTCCGGCAGCGCCTGCACAGGGAGAGCTGACATGTCGCTCACACTCCGCACCTCCGACCACGCCTCCGACAGCGCGACCGTCACGCTGGTCGTGCCGGACGCGCGCCGCCGTCGTCGCCGCAGCCGCACCTCGAGCATCTCGCGCCCCGGTCGCCCGTCCGTGCTCGTCACCGTCGTGAAGTGGGTCGTGATCCTCGTCGCGATCGTGCTCGCCCTGCTGCCCGTGCTGTACATGGTGGGCATGTCGTTCAAGAGCCCGGACGACATCCTGTCCACCCGCATCCTGCCCTCGCGTCTCGCGTTCGAGAACTGGGTCGGCGCGTTCGAGAACTGGCCCATCCTCACCTACCTGCGCAACTCCCTCGGTGCCGCGCTCGTGGCGGTGCTGGTGTCGCTCGTCGTCTCGATCCCCGCCAACTACGCCATGGCGCGGCTGCGCGCGGGCGGGAAGCAGACCCTCGGGCTGATCGTCTCCGCCTACGTCGCCCCGCCGATCGTCGCGATCATCCCGCTGTTCGTGCTGGTGCGCACCGCCGGGCTGATGGACTCCGTGATCGGGCTCGGCATCGTGGAGGGCCTGCTGCTCACCCCGGTCGCCGTGTGGCTGCTCGACGGGTTCTTCCGCGCGATCCCGTTCGAGGTCGACGAGGCCGCGCAGATCGACGGCTGCGGACCGCTGCGCACCCTGTGGGCGGTCATCCTCCCGCTCACCGCGCCCGGCATCGTCGCCGTGTCGATCATCGTGTTCATCCTCGCGTACAACGACTTCCTCATCCCGCTGCTGCTCACGCAGAGCATCGACTCGCAGACCCTCCCGGTCGGCATCGCGCTCATGCAGGGCGGCCGCGAGGTGATGTTCGGGCAGATGGCCGCCGCCAGCCTCGCCGGCCTCATCCCGATCTACCTGCTCGCGCTGTTCCTGCAGAAGTGGCTCGTCGGCGGGCTCACCCAGGGGAGTGTGAAGTAGCCCGAGTGGTTCGGTGCGGCCCGTGTGCGGGGTCGAGTGCGGGGTCGGAGACGTGCCGGGCGGGGTGGTCCGGGGTTCGTCTGTGAGGCCGCGACAGGGGCGGAGCGGGGGATGGATCGCGTCAGGGGGCGGGGCGGCGCGCGATCGAGATCGAGTCGGCGGCGGCGAGGCGTCGGAGGTGGGCCGTGATGCGGGCCCGGAGATCGTCGTGCTGCGGTCCGAGGCGGGTGGCGGCGTCGTGCCAGTTCGAGGGGTCGTAGCGCCAGACGGGCCAGGACCTCAGGTCGGGCGCTTCCCACTCGTAGCGGGGCCAGATGTGGGCGTGGACGAAGGCGTCGGTGTTGCCGAGGATGTCGATGTTGATGCGACGGAACGCCGGATCGACCTCTCGGCAGGCGTGTTCCACGGCCGTGGCGAGGAGGTCGACGGCGGCGAGGAACCGTACCCGTTCCTCCCGCGGCAGGTCCGCCAGCGCGGTGGCCTCCGGATCCGTGCCGAGCAGCACGCAGTAGCCGGGGAGGAACTGCACATCGCCGATCACCGCGTAGCCGCCGGGCAGTTCGGCGAGCAGCGTCGGGTTCTCTCCCCGCGCGGCGGAGCGGATGCGGTCGTCACGCCAGTCCATGCCGCCGATGCTATCGACGGGTGCTCCGGCGGGGACGATCGGGTCGCGAGGGCGTGGTCTGCGAGCTCGTTCCGTCGGGCGCCACCGTGCGGTTCGTGGAGGGCGTCGGTGGCCTTCTCGCCAGTCCGAAATCCCGGTTCTCGATTCGAACAAAGATACGAAACTCGCCGCCGTCGACGGTAGAATCGGGGCATGTCCACACTCTCCGGTTTGCACGAGGCGATGTCCCGCCTCGACGCCGCGTGGGGTGGCGCGGGCGATCCGATGGACCTGAACCGCGAGCAGTTGATCGCGGTGAACGACGCGATCGGCGTGCTGCGGAGACGCCTCGACGCGGTGCACGTGTCGGTGGGAGCGGGCATCGCGCGGGAGTCGCGGCCTGAGCTCGGTGCCGGCAGCCTGGCGAAGCATCAGGGCTATCGGAACCCGGCGAGGCTGATCGCCGCGACGACCGGAGTCTCGACGGGAGAGGCGGCGCGACTGGTGGCGGTGGGCGAGGCCACGGCCCCGCGCGCCGACCTCCTGGGGCAGCGACTGCCGGCGAAGTACCCGTCCGTGCGGGAGGCGTTGGCTGCGGGTGCGCTCGGTGCGCCGGCGGCCGCGCTGATCGTCGCGATGCTCGACCGGTGCCGCGTGGCCGTGGGTGCTGCTCGGGTGGCGGAGGCCGAGCGGGTGCTGGTGGAGCAGGCGGCGGGGTTGTCGGTGGATGAGGTGCGGCGGTTGGTGGTGCGGGCGGAGGCGTGGGTCGATCCGGATGGGGTGGAGCCGCGGGCGGAGGAGCAGCGCTCGCGTCGGTCGTTGACGCTGTTCGAGCGTGACGGGATGGTTCATCTGAACGCGGTGCTGGATGCGGAGACGGCGGCGCCGGTGGTGGCGGCGATCCGGGGGTTCGTGTCGGCAGCGTTCGCGGCGCGTCAGGAGGCGCCGGATGCGGGGGCGCCGGATGCGGACCGTCGTACGGTGCCGATGATCCAGGCGGATGCGTTGGCGGCGTTCGCGGGGCACGTGCTCGGGTGTGCGGCGCGGTTGCCGCTGGCCGGGGCGACGGTGGTGGTGCGGGTGGGTCTGGGGGATCTGGAGGCCGGGTCGGGGTCGGCGCAGGTGGACGGGATCGATCAGCCGGTGAGCGTCGGGGCGGTGCGGCGGATGGCGGCGGGCGGCGGGGTGATCCCGTGTGTGCTCGGCGGGGGCAGTGAGGTGTTGGACTGGGGGCGGGAGAAGCGGTTGTTCACCCGGGCGCAGCGGCTGGCGTTGGTGGAGCGGGACGGGGGGTGTGCGATGTGCGGGTTGCCGCCGGAGATGACGAAGGCGCATCACATCCGGTGGTGGTCGCGCGACCGCGGGCCGACGGATCTGTCCAACGGGGTGCTGCTGTGCGAGACGTGTCACCATCGCATCCACGACAACGGGTGGGACATCCACATCGACAGCGGAGAACGCGGCAGTGGTGGCGGTGGTAGCGGCGGCGGGATGGCGAGGGTGTGGTTCGTGCCTCCGCGGTACATCGACCCCGCACGCACGCCTCGGCTCGGTGGGCGGGCCCGCTTCGACATCGCCGCCTGACGGGTGTTCGGGTGGTGGGGTGGGCTCCGTGGGCACGACGCTTCGACGCTTCGACGCCGTGGGATGCGCGACGCGAGCCGGTCAGCGGCTGCGGCCGACTCCGGCGGCGCGCAGGCGATCAGCGATCAGGATGCCGAGGGCGGTGGCGGCGACACAGCTCGCGAGTGTGATCGCGAAGAAGAGCAGCTGCACCGGAAGGGTGAAACCGCCCAGGTCGAACGACGCCCACGCGAGCAGGGGATACACGACCCCCACCACCACGGCGCCGACGTAGTGCAGCCACGTGCCCCAGTAGCGCCACATCACGAACAGGAACGGCAGCTCGGTGAAGGCCGCCCACCACAGGTTCGTCGCCACGCTGCCGAAGCCGTACCCGGAGAACGGCACGATCACGAGCCCGGCCAGCAACCCGACCAGCAGACCCACGAGCGGCGCGCGCAGCAGGCGCAAGGCGATCACCGACGGCAGCAGCCACAGGCCGGCGAGAGCGACGCTCACGAACGGCAGCCCCGGGAACAGGATCGTCGACACCCAGTTCGCGGGAGCGAGCAGCAGCCCGCCGGCCACGCCCAGCGCGGCGCACGTCAGCAGCAGCGCCGTCGGGAACCGGAAGCGCCGTCGTCTGCCGGAGACACCGCCGTGCGGCGCGCTCATGCGAGGGGTACCGAGGTCCGCGGGTTCCGGCGCGTTCGTGTGATCGGGTCCGCCATCCGTAGCTTCCGGCGCGCTCGTGTGATCGGGTGCGCCGTCCGTAGTTTCCGGCGCTTTCGCGTGATCGGGTGCGCCGTCGGCCGTATCCTGAGCGCTCATGCGAGGGGTTCCGACGCGGCCTCGCGGGCGGCCTTCGACGCGGGCGACGCCGCGCCGACCTTCCAATACCCGCAGAAGCTCACGGCGTTCTTGTCCACGCCGCGCTCGCCGACGAGGAGCCTGCGGGCACCGGTGGCCAGCGACTGCTCCCCGGCCGCATAGGCGTGGAAGGGCGCGCTCGGAAGCTCGCTCCGGCCCAGCGCCTCCAGGGCGAGAGCACCGGGCGCCGCGTCGTGGGGGCGCACGATCCAGACCACGTCGAGCCCCGGAGGGCACGGGAAGTCCAGGGCGTCGTCCTCGGCCGGCACCTCGACGATCGCGGTACCGGTGGCGTGCGCCGGCAGCGAGGCGGCGATCCCGGCGATTGCGGGCAGCGCGGTCTCATCGCCGACGAGCACCACGCGATCAGTCCCCCGCTGCGGGTTGAACGTGAGGCCCTCGTCGATGATGAGCACGTGCTCGCCGGGCTCGCAGGTCTCCGCCCACCGCGACGCCGGGCCCGCCGTGCCGTCGGCCGCAGAACCGTGCAACACGAAGTCCACGTCGATCTCCGCCCCCGCCTCGGAGGTCGCCGTCCGGAAGGCGCGCACCGTGTAGTTGCGCATCACGGGCCGCTCGCCGTCGGGGATGCGCAGGAACTTGAGGTAGCCGAACATCTTGTTCGCCTTCGCCGGCACCCGGTCGAGACCGGCCTCGCCGCCGATGGGCAGGAACAGCCGGAACCACTGGTCGTACCCCATCGGGCGGAACCGGTCGATCTCACCGGCGCCGAGCGTCACACGGATCCAGTGCGACGAGAGCCGTTCAGAGCGCAGCACGGTGAGGTGCAGGAGTTCGGTCGTCTCGGGCTTGACCATCTTGCTGAATGCCATGGAGTGCCTTTCAGGAGAGGGGGAGCTGCCAGGGGAAGAAGACGAGGAAGATCGCCGCCGAGGTGAGGAGCATCGCCACGGTGAACACGGTGTCGCGCACGCGGAACGGCACCAGGTGCCGCTCGGTCCGCGTCGGATGCGCGCCGAACGCCCGGGAATCCATCGCCAGGGCCACGCGCTCGGCATGCCGGATGGCCCCGGCGAGCAGCGGCACGATGTACCCCCAGCCCCGGGCGATGCGGGAGAGAGGACCGCGCCCGCCGTGATAGCCGCGCACCCGGTGCGCCGCGCGGATCACCGCCAGCTCGTGCCCGAACCGCGGCACGAAGCGGAACGCCGCCAGAGCCGTGTACCCGATGCGGTACGGCACCCGCAGCTGCTGCACGCTCGCCCGCACCAGGTCGGAGCCGCTGGTCGTGAGGCCGGCCACCAGCGCCAGCGCGACGATCGCCCCCAACCGCAGCGCGGTGGCCGCACCGATCGTGAGCGCGCCGCTGTACAGCCTCCAGTCGCCCACCGAGAGCAGCGCCGGGGTGCCGTCGACCCGTGCGACATCGACCCACAGCGAGAACCCGACGGTGACCGCGAGCATCCCCAACGGCAGGCCGAGCAGCAGCAGCGCGAGCAGCCGCCCGGTGACCCTGGCTCCGGACAGGATCAGCACGTACGCGAGCGCGAGGAACGCGGCGGGCGTCGCGAGATCGCGCACGAACACGAGCAGCACCATCCCGGGCGCGAACCCCGCGACCTTCGCGAGCGGGTTGAGCGCATACAGGAACTGGTGCGGCGCCGTCGCGGTGAGACGCGCGTACGGGTCGAACGCGGTGCCGGTGCTGCCGCTCACGACGACGCCTCCGGGTCCGGAGCGGGGGCGGGTGCGGGGGTGGGCGCGGGGGGTGCGGGTGCAGGTTCGGATGCGGGTGCAGGGGCGGGCGCTGATGCGGGTGCGGATGCGGGTGCGGATGCGGGTGCGGATGCGGGTTCGGATGCGGGTGCAGGGGGCGCCGGTGCGGGGGATCCGGGTGCGGATGCCGGGGATGCGGATGCCGGGGTCGCGGGTGCGGGGGATCCGGATGCCGGGGGTGCGGCGGCGGGTGCGGATGCGGATGCGATCGGTGCGGGTGCGGCGGTGCGTGCGGGGGACTCCGCGGTGAGACCCGCGGCGGCGAGCACGCGCTGCACGTCGGGGAGGCGCAGGCCCGCGTCGGTGAACACCGCGGGGTCGGCGAACAGCTCCGCGGTCGGCCCGGCGGCGTGCACCCGGCCGTCCGCGAGCACGACCGTGTGCGTGGTGTGCTCGGCGACCAGCGAGAGGTCGTGCGTGACCAGCACGATCGTGGTGCCCTCCGCGCGCAGGGTCCGCAGCAGGGCGAGCAGTTCGGTGGCGCGCGCGCGATCCTGGCCGAACGTGGGCTCGTCGAGGGCGAGCACCCGGGGTCGTGTGATCAGGGCGGTGCCGACCGACAGCCGCCGCTTCTCGCCGCCCGACAGCAGGAACGGGTGCACGTCGGCCTTGTGCGTCAGCCCGAATCGGTCGAGCATCTCGGCGACCCGCGCCGCGATCTCGTCGTCCGTCACGTGCCGCAGCCGCAGGCCGTGGGCGAGCTCGTCGAACACGGTCGCCGCGATGAACTGGTGCTCCGGGTTCTGGAACACGAAGCCGATGCGGGCGGCGAGATCCCGCGGGGAGGCGGTGCCCGGATCGATGCCGTCGACCGACACCTGCCCCTTCGGCGGCGGCACCACACCGGCGAGCGCCTGGAGGAGCGTGGTCTTGCCCGCCCCGTTCGCCCCGACGATCGCGGTGAGGCTGCCCGCGGGCAGATCGAGGTCCACCCCGTGCAGGATCTCGGTGCGCCGTCGCTTCACCGTGAGCCCTCGCGTGCGGATGATCGACTCGCCGGGCCGGTTCGCGGCGGCGCCGGGACCGTCGGGACCACCGGGATATCCCTGAACGTCGGGCACGGCGTCGCGCACAGCGAGCGCCGTCGCGAGCTCGTCCGGGGTCAGCGGCAGCGGATCGAACCGGTGCTCCCGCTCCCGCAGGCGCAGCGCCGCGAGGGTGGCCCCCGGCAGCCACACGCCCATCGCGAGCAGCTCGTCCGCGTGCGCCCTGATCGTCTCCGCGGCCGGTCCGTCGAACGCGACCCGCCCCTCCCGGTCGAGCACGATCGTTCGGGTCACGAAGGCCATCGCGGCGTCGAGGTTGTGCTCCACGAGCAGGATCGCGCGATCCCCAGCGGCCACCACCTCCGCGAGCGCGGCGTACACGTCGTCGATGCCCTGCGGATCGAGGTTCGCGGTGGGCTCGTCCAGCACGATCAGCGGCGACCCCATCGCGAGGGCGCAGGCGATCGCGAGCCGCTGCCGCCCGCCGCCGGACAGGTGGTCGGGGTTGTCGTCGCGGCGGTCCCACAGGCCCACGCACCGCAGCGACTCCGCGACGCGCTCCCGCACCACCTCGACGGGGAGCAGCAGGTTCTCGGGCCCGAACGCCACCTCGTCGTACACGGTGCCCGTGACGATCTGCGCGTCCGGGTCCTGGAACACCATGGCCACGTGCGTGCTGAGCGTCGCGGTCGCGGTGTCCGCGGTGTCGAGCCCGCCCGCCTCGACCGTGCCGGTCATGGTCGCCGGGAGGGCGTGCGGGATGAGGCCGTTGAGCGCCAGGGTGAGCGTGGACTTCCCGGAGCCGGACGGACCGAGCAGCAGCACGACCTCGCCGGGCCGGATGTCGAACGACACATCGCGCGGCGAGGGGTGCGCGGCACCGGCGTGGGTGAGCGAGAGCTCGCGCACGCGGAGGAGGGGCGCGGATGGGCGCACGGCAGGTCCCGGGCTCGACGGAGGGTGTGCCTCTAACTTAGCTGAGCCTTACCTGTGTTATCCAGCGAGGCTCCGGGGCTAGCGGCGGGCGACCCCGGCCCGGCGCAGCGACGTGCCGACCGCGAGGCCGATAGCGGTCCAGGCGATCGGGCCGAGCACCGAGATCGCGAGGTAGAGGATCTGCGCCCACACCGGCATCACCGACAGGTGGGCGGCGAAGAACACCACGACCGCGACGATCACGCCGATGATCGCGGCCGAGACGAAGAAGCGCCAGGCGCCCCAGGAGCGGTACCGCGTGAGCGCGGCGACCCCCTCCTGGATGAGCCCGAACAGCAGCGCGGTGCCGATGAAACGCAGCGCCCACGCCGGATTGAACGCGCTCGCGATGAGCGCCGCGAACACGTGCGTGATGAGCGCGACGAGCGGCAGCCGCAGCACCTCCTGCGCGATGATGCCCGGCAGCACGTGCGACCCGAGCACGAGCCCGTAGAGGAACAGCAGCGGGCTCGCCAGCAGCACCGGCGTGACCCACCCGGCGATCCCGCCGAGGAGGCCCGTCGCGACACCGATCGCGGCGCAGACGAGCAGCACGCGGGTCGTGAGGACGGGGGTTCGGGCCACCCCTCCAGCCTACCGGCGACCTTCGCCCGACCCGGCCGTCGCGCACCCTGGCCGATCGGCACGACCGGGGAGGACCATCGTTCAGTTCTCGATCCGGCGCCGAGGAGCGGGGTTATCGTGATCCGCGGTGCGGCAACGACGCCGCACCGTGATCATCGGGAGCGAGATATGGGTCGAACACCCCTCCGGATGGCAGCGGCCGCCACCCTGGCCACGCTGTTCATCGCATCGACGGCAACCGCCGGCCACGCAGCGACCGGGGAGGTGACACACCCGGTTCCGGTCGCGGGAACCCCCGGGCACTACATCGTGGTCATGAAGGCCGATCCCCTCGCCAGCTACGAGGGCGACGTCAAGGGGCTGAAAGCGACGAAGCCGGCCGAGGGCGAACAGCTCGAGACGCAGTCGCAGGACGCGCAGCGCTATGTGAAGCACCTCGAGTCCGAGCAGTCCACCCTCATCAACGACGTCGGCGTGACGCCGGACACGACGTACCAGGTCGTGCTCAACGGGTTCAGCGCCGACCTCACGGGCGAGCAGGTGGATCAGCTCCGCGCCTCGAAGGACGTTCTCGGGGTGTTCCCCGACGAGATCCGTCACCCCGACGCGCTGACCTCCACCGACTACCTCGGCCTCGGCGACGACCGCAAGGGCCGCGGCGGGGTGTGGCAGCAGACCGGCGGCGTGAAGAAGGCCGGAGAGGGCGTCGTCGTGGGTGTGATCGACACCGGCATCGCCCCGGAGCACCCGTCGTTCGAGGGCAAGAAGCTCAAGCAGCAGAAGAAGCAGAACGCCCGGCACAAGGGCCAGCAGCCCTACACCGACGGCACCTACGTGTACTTCGACAAGTCCGACGGCGGGCAGTTCCGCGGCGCGATGGTCGAGGGCCAGGACTGGGACACGAGCGACTACTCGACCAAGCTCATCGGCGGGCAGTACTTCTTCGCGGGAGCCCAGGCCGCCGGCTTCGACTTCCAGTACGACTACCTCTCGCCGCGGGACGGCGACGGCCACGGCTCGCACACGGCGAGCACGGCGGCGGGTGAGTTCGGGGTGGAGGCTGCGATCGAGGGCGTCGACTTCGGGACGATCTCCGGCGTCGCGCCCGGCGCGAAGGTCGCCGCATACAAGGCCTGCTACGTCGGGCCCGACACGACCGTGACCACGGACGACATCTGCGCGCTGAGCGACCTCGTCGCCGCGATCGACCAGGCCGTCGCCGACGGCGTCGACGTGATCAACTACTCGATCGGCGGCGGTGCGGCGAGCACCGTGATGGCACCAGAGGACCTGGCGTTCCTCAACGCGGCGGCCGCCGGTGTGTTCGTCGCGACCAGCGCCGGCAACGACGGTCCCGACCCGGTCACGGCCGACCACGCGTCGCCGTGGTACACCACGGTCGCGGCCTCCACCATCCCCACGTGGGAGGGCACCGTGCAGTTCGACGGCTTCGCGCAGGCCGGCGCCTCGGTGAGCGTGCCGTTCGGTGAGAGCGTCTCCGGGCCCTCGATCGCGGCACAGGATGCCGCGGCGCCCGGAGCGGTGGACGCGACGCTGTGCCTGCCCGGCACCCTCGACCCGGCGAAGGCCGCCGGACACATCGTGGTCTGCGACCGCGGCGGCAACGCGCGCGCCGAGAAGTCGCAGGTGGTGAAGGACGCGGGTGGCATCGGCATGGTCCTGGTGAACGTGCCCGGCGGTGCCGACTCGCTCGACAACGACTTCCACGCCGTGCCGACCGTGCACCTGAACGCCGTGCACCGCGACGCGGTCCTCGCGTATGTGCGGGGCGGAGTCGACCGTCCGATCACCCTCGTCGGCGAGAACACCACCGGCGTGACCACGCCGACCCCGCAGATCGCGGGCTTCTCCAGCCGCGGGCCGGTCCTGGCCGACGGCAACGACGTGCTCAAGCCCGACGTCGCCGCTCCCGGCGTCGCGATCCTCGCCGCCACGCACAACGCGCCGGGCGAGCAGCCGACGTTCGGCATCCTCTCCGGCACCTCGATGGCCTCCCCGCACATCGCGGGCCTCGGTGCGCTGTACCTGGGCGAGCATCCGCGGGCGACGCCGGCGGAGATCCGTTCGGCGATGATGACCACCGCCTCCGACACCGTGCTCCCCGACGGCTCGAAGAACACCGACCCGTTCGAGCAGGGCGCGGGGCAGGTCGACGCGCGGCGATACCTGAACCCGGGTCTGCTGTACCTCAACGGGTTCCGGGACTGGGCGGCCTTCCTCGACGGGAAGGGGCTGTCGGACTTCCCCGGCATCGAGCCCATCGACGGCAGCGACCTGAACCAGGCGTCGATCTCGATCGGGTCGCTGGCCAGCGCGCAGACCGTCACCCGCACGGTCACCTCGACGGAGAAGGGCGTGTTCACCGCGAAGGCCTCCGTGCCGGGAGTGAACGTCACCGTCACGCCGTCTCAGCTCACGTTCGACAAGCCGGGGCAGTCGAAGACCTTCACGGTCACGTTCGACAGCACCAGCGCCCCGGTCGAGCAGTGGGCCACCGGTTCGCTCACCTGGACGAGCGCGAAGAACACGGTGCGCTCGCCGATCGCGGTGTATCCGGTCACGGCGGATGCTCCGGGAGAGGTCACCGGCAGTGGCGTCGACGGGAGCACGACGGTCGACATCATCCCCGGCCTCGACGGCGATCTGGCACTGAACCTCTCGGGCCTCACCCCGTTCCAGCTCCTCACCGATCCGGACAACCCGGTCGAGGGGCACTCCGGGAACGAGAACTCGGGCGACGCGAACAAGGACGTGGCGTGGATCGTCGACGTGCCGGAGGGCGGCACGCTCTCGCGGTTCGACCTCGACTCCTCCGACGACGAGGGCAGTGATCTCGACCTCACCGTCTACCGGGTGGTCGCGCCGGACGACCTGCGCTACTACGAGCGCTGGCAGTCGGCGACGGGCTCGGCCGACGAGCAGGTCACGGTGCCCACGCCGACCGCCGGCACCTACCTCGTGGTGGCGAACGTGTATGCGACGACCGGACCGATGACGTGGGACATGACCTACGCCACCGTGCTCCCCGGTGACCAGGGCGCGTTCACGGCGACGCCGAACCCCATCGCCGCCGTGCGCGGGGAGAAGACGAGCTATGAGCTGAGCTGGACCGGCCTGACCGCCGGCACCCGCTACCTCGGTCTCGTCCAGTACGGCGACTCCGACGTGCGCACGGTGGTGACCGTCACCACCCCGGCCGACGTCGCCCCGGCACCGGCTCCGACCCCGGAGCCGACGCCGACCCCGGAGCCGACCCCGGACCCCACTCCGACGCCGGACCCCACCCCGACGCCGGACCCGGAGCCGACGCCGACCCCGCCCCCGGCGACCGACGCTCCCGGGTGAGCGGGGGAGCGCCGGACACGGACGCGTGACACACGGCCGCACGACGGACACCCGTCGTGCGGCCGTGCCGTCGTTGCGGCCCATCGCCCGCCGGGGTAGCGCGGGCGTCCGTTCATCGCGTGATCGACACCGCTCGTCGCACCGTCCGCCGATCGGCGCGCGACCGCGGGGCGGGCTTCCTAGCGTGGGAAGACGCAATGATGCGTCCACCGAGGAGAACCCCATGACCGCACCTTCGTCGCGCCGCCGCGACGGCGCCGGGCTCGTCGACGACGAACCCGTCATCGAGACCGACCCGACCCTCCCACCCGTCGCCCTCTCCGCCGAGCACGAGGCGAAGAGCCGCCGCTGGACCCTGCCGAAGATCCTGCTCTGGACGGCGATCGCCCTGCTCGGCGGCGTCGCCTGGGTGATGCTCGCCATCGTCCGCGGCGAGACCGTGAACGCGATCTGGTTCGTGTTCGCCGCCGTCTGCACCCACCTGATCGGCTACCGCTTCTACTCCAAGGTCATCGAGCGGTACATCACCCGCCCCGACGACCGCCGTGCGACCCCGGCCGAGGTCAAGCAGGACGGCAAGGACTACGTCCCCACCGACCGCCGCGTGCTGTACGGGCACCACTTCGCCGCGATCGCCGGCGCCGGTCCGCTCGTGGGCCCCGTGCTCGCGGCGCAGATGGGCTACCTCCCCGGCACGATCTGGATCATCGTGGGCGTCGTGCTCGCGGGCGCCGTGCAGGACTACACGGTGCTCTTCTTCTCCATGCGCCGTGGCGGTCGCACGATCGGCCAGATGGCGCGGCAGGAGCTCGGCAAGATCGGCGGCACCGCGGCGATCGTCGCGTCGCTGCTCATCATGCTGATCATCGTCGCGATCCTCGCGCTCGTCGTCGTCAACGCCCTCGGGGAGAGCCCGTGGGGCGTCTTCTCCGTCGCGATGACCATCCCGATCGCCCTGTTCATGGGCGTGTACCTGCGCTACCTGCGCCCCGGCAAGGTGACCGAGGTGTCGATCATCGGCTTCGTGCTGCTCATGTTCGCGATCATCGGCGGCGGCTGGGTCGCCGGCACCGAGTGGGGGCAGGCGATCTTCCACCTCGACCGCACCACGATCGCGTGGGGCATCATCGTCTACGGCTTCATCGCCGCGGTGCTGCCGGTGTGGCTGCTGCTCGCGCCGCGCGACTACCTCTCCACGTTCATGAAGATCGGCGTGATCGTGATGCTCGCCGGCGCCATCGTGCTGGTGCGCCCCGAGATCTCGGTCCCCGCGATCAGCGTGTTCGGTGAGAACGGCATGGGCCCGGTGTTCGCAGGTCCGCTCTTCCCGTTCCTGTTCGTGACGATCGCGTGCGGAGCCCTGTCCGGCTTCCATGCGCTGATCGCCTCCGGCACCACGCCCAAGCTCGTGGAGAAGGAGCGGCAGACGCGCTTCATCGGCTACGGCGGCATGCTCATGGAGTCGTTCGTCGCGATCATGGCCCTCGTCGCCGCGATCTCCATCGACCAGGGCATCTACTTCGCCATGAACGCGCCATCCGCGGCGACCGGCGGCACGGTCGAGGGCGCTGTCGCGTTCGTGAACTCGCTCGGGCTGACGGGCGTGAACCTCACCCCCGACATGCTCACCGGCACGGCCGCCGCGGTCGGCGAGGAGTCGATCGTGTCCCGCACCGGTGGCGCCCCGACGCTCGCGCTGGGCCTCGCGCACATCATGCAGCAGGCCCTCGGCGGTCAGGCGCTCATGGCGTTCTGGTATCACTTCGCGATCATGTTCGAGGCGCTGTTCATCCTCACCGCGGTCGACGCCGGCACCCGCGTGGCCCGGTTCATGCTGCAGGACTCGATCGGCGCCTGGTTCCCGAAGTTCCGTGACGTGTCGTGGCGCCCCGGGGTGTGGATCTGCACCGCGATCATGGTCGCCGGCTGGGGAGCGATCCTCATCCTCGGCGTGACCGACCCGCTCGGCGGCATCAACACGTTCTTCCCGCTGTTCGGCATCGCCAACCAGCTGCTCGCCGCGATCGCGCTCGCCGTGGTGCTCGCGATCGTCGCCAAGCGCGGCCGCAGCTACTTCCGGTGGCTGTGGATCATCGCGCTGCCGCTCGCGTTCACCGCGGTCGTCACCATCACGGCCTCGCTCTACAAGATCTTCTCGCCGGTCCCGGCGATCGGATACTGGGCGAACCACTTCCGCTACCGGGAGGCGCTGAGCTCGGGAGACACCGCGCTCGGAGAGCCGCAGGTGCTGGAGGCCGTGATCCGCAACACCGCGGTGCAGGGCACGCTGTCGATCATCTTCGTGGTGCTCGCGATCGTCGTGATCGTCATGGCCGTGATCGCGACCGTGAAGGCCATCCGCCACGGCGGCGGAGAGAACACCGAGGACGCCCCCGTGGCCTCCCGGCGCTTCGCCCCCGCGGGCTTCCTCCCCGACGCGGAGGAGCGCGAGCTGGAGAAGCAGTGGGAGCCGATCCTCGCCGAGGAGCGCGCGGCCGCGCGGCACTGAGATGACCGACACCGTGCATCGGACGGATGCCGCGACCACCCCGCTGCGGGCGCTGTGGAGCGCCCTCGGCCGGGCCGGGCGCGGCATCCGCTGGTACATGACGACGCTGATGGGCGACACCGCGTACGCGACCTACGTCGCCCATCACCGCCGTTACCACCCCGACGAGGAACCGTTGACCGAGAGGCAGTTCTGGCGCCAGCGCATGGACGACCAGGACCGCAACCCCGGTGCCCGCTGCTGCTGACGCCCTTCGTCCCGCGTCCCTAGGCTGAACGAATGAACGACGTCGTCCTCGCCGCGGTGCTGGGGGTGCTCGGCGGCATCGCGCTCACGGTGCTGCTGCTGCTCGCCCGCCGGTTCGCGCGGGGTGCCACCGACCTCGGCAGTGACGCGGAGCAGGGGGCCCTGCGGGCGCTGCACCAGGCGAGCCTCGCCGCCCCGCACCTGCGCGGCGGGCTCGCCGGACCCGATGCGGTGAAGGCGGCGCGGCACCTGCGGGTGCTGCTGGGCAGCGCCGCGGTCGCGATCGTGGGCACCGACGGCGGCGAGGAGTCCGGCGTCGTGTCCTTCGACGGCGCCTCGGACGGCTTGGAGTCGGCCGCGCGCCGCATCGCCGAGCGGGTGCGGGCGAGCGGCCGGCGGCAGGTGTTCCCCGCCCCGGCGAAGACCGACGACCTGGAGGCGGTGGGCGCCCCGATCGTCGTGGACGGGCGAACGATCGGCGTGATCGTGGCCTTCGCGTCGCCCGTGCGCGCGGCGCTCGTGCGCGCCGCCGAGGAGGTCGCCGACTGGTGCGCCGCACAGGTCGAGCTCGGCGGGCTCGACGCCTCCCGCGCGCAGCTGGCTGAGGCGGAGCTGCGGTCGCTGCGGGCGCAGATCTCTCCGCACTTCATCTACAACGCCCTCACCGCGATCGCCTCGTTCATCACGACCGACCCCGACCGCGCGCGCGACCTCGTGCTGGAGTTCGCCGACTTCACGCGCTACTCCTTCCGCCGCCAGGGGGAGTTCACGACCCTCGCGGAGGAGCTCGGCAGCATCCACTCGTACCTGGAGCTCGAGCGGGCCCGCTTCGGCGACCGGCTGCAGGTCACGCTGCAGATCGCGCCGGAGACCCTCGCCACGGTCATCCCGTTCCTGTCGGTGCAGCCCCTCGTGGAGAACGCGGTGCGGCACGGGCTCGAGCCGGGGGAGGGCGGCGGCGAGATCCGCCTCACCTCGCGCGACGACGGCACCCACACCGAGATCCTCGTGGAGGACGACGGCGTCGGCATGGACCCCGACGGGCTGCGGTCGCTGCTCACGGCGCGCGAGGACGGCTCCCACGTGGGACTGCGCAACGTCGACACGCGTCTGCGACAGCTGTACGGCAGCAGCGGCGGACTGGTCGTGGAGACCAACACGGGCGCGGGTACCCTGGTGCGCATGCGAGTCCCGAAATCGCAGCCCCTGCACGACCCGGACGACGACTGAGGAGCCCGGATGATCGACGTCCTCGTCGCCGACGACGAGCAGCCCGCCCTCGACGAGCTGGTGCACCTGCTGCGCTCCGACCCGCGCATCGGCGAGATCCTCACCGCGACGAGCGGAGCCGACGCCCTGCGGCAGCTGTCGCAGCGCGCCGTGCGTCTCGCGTTCCTCGACATCCACATGCCCGGCCTGCTCGGCACCGACCTGGCCCGCGCCCTCCTTGGCCTCGCGGAGCCGCCGGCGGTGGTGTTCGTCACGGCCGACGAGGCCCGCGCGGTGGAGGCGTTCGAACTGCGCGCGGTCGACTACCTCCTCAAGCCGGTGCGGCGGGAGCGGCTGCGCGGCGCGATCGACCGCGTGGATCAGGCCGCCGATCCGACCCGCGGCGACGACGAGGTGCTGTCGGTCACGGTCGGGTCGACCGTGCGGTTCGTGCGGCGCAGCGAGGTGCGGTGGGTGCGGGCGCAGGGCGACTACGCGCGACTGCACACCGACGACGACGACCCCGGCCAGCTCGTGCGCATCCCCATGGCGGAGCTCGAGGCGCGGTGGGCCGACGCGGGGTTCCTGCGCATCCACCGCTCGACGCTCGTGCGCACGGCCGCCGTGACCGAGGCGCGGCTGTCCGGGGGAGAGTCGACGCTGGTGGTCGGCCGCACGGCCCTCCCGGTGAGCAGACGGCTCGTGCCCGCGGTGCGGGAGGCGCTCGTGCGCGGTGAGGCGCCGGCATGACCGGGTCTCCCGAGCGTGCGGCTCCGGAGCCCGCGGCGCGCGGTGCGGGAGAGCCCGCGAAGCGCGTGCGGGTCACGGCCGACCTCCCGCCTCGCGGCCCTGCGGCTCTCACGCGCGGCATCGCGCTGCCCGGGGCGCCGGTCGACGAGGCCGATGCGGTGTACGCCAGGGCGCTCCAGCGCAGTCAGCTGCGGCTCGCGCTCGGCACGGTCGCCGGGTTCGTGGTGGTCGTGGTCGCGATGACCCTGGCGATCGCGCTCGTGCCCGAGATCGACCGGGTCGTGCTGGGGGGCCTGCCGCTGTCGTGGCTGCTGCAGGCGTTCGCGTTCTACCCGGTCATCGTGGTGTTCGCGCTGCTGTATCTGCGCACGGCCGTCCGCAACGAGCGCCGCTACCGCGCCCTCCGGGACCGCGAATGAACGCGCTGCTCGACCTGCTCGGGGTCGCGCTGGTGGTGATCGCCACGCTGCTGATCGGCGTGTACGGCCTGCGGGTGTCGCGCACGACGAGCGACTTCTTCGTGGCGTCGCGCACCGTGCGGCCGGTGTGGAACGCCTCGGCGATCAGCGGCGAGTACCTGTCGGCCGGCACCTTCCTCGGGCTCTCCGGACTCGTGCTGCTCGACGGCGCGCGCGGCTTCTGGTTCCCGATCGGGTACGCGGCCGGGTACCTGCTGGTGCTGGTGTTCGTCGCGGCCCCGCTCCGGCGCAGCGGGGCCTACACGATCCCGGACTTCGTGGAGGCGCGGCTCGGGTCGGCCTCGGCGCGACGCGTCACGAGCCTCGCGGTGCTGGTGATCGGGTGGCTGTACATCGTGCCGCAGCTGCACGGCGCCGGCATCACGCTGGTCGTGGTCGCGGGGTTGCCGGAGTGGGTGGGCGCCGTGACGGTCGCGGTGCTCGTGGCGGCGTCGGTCGCGGCGGGCGGGATGCGCGCGATCACGTTCGTGCAGGCGTTCCAGTACTGGCTCAAGCTCACGGCGCTGCTGGTGCCGGTGGTGTGCATCGCCTTCGCGCTCGGCGGCGGACCGCACGCGTTCGACCCGGCGCTCGTGTTCCCCAGCGAGGCGGGACCGTCCGGCTTCGACGCGTACGAGACCGCGTCGCTGCTGCTCGCGCTGCTGCTGGGCACGATGGGACTGCCGCACGTGCTGGTCCGCTTCTACACGAGCCCGACCGGGGCGTCGGCGCGGCGGACGACCGTGATCGTGATCGCGATGGTCAGCGCCTTCTACGCCGTGTCGAGCGCGATGGGGCTGCTCGCCCGCATCGCCGCTCCCGACCTCGCGGTGCCGGGGGTGGCCGACACGGTGGTGCTGCAACTGCCCTCGCGCGTGTTCCCCGGGCCGGGCGGAGAGCTGCTCACGGCGCTCATCGTGTCGGGCGCGTTCGCGGCGTTCCTGGCGACCTCGGCCGGGCTCGTGGTGTCGCTCGCGGGGGTGATCAGCCAGGACGTGTTCTCCGGGTCCGTCCGCTCGTTCCGTCTCTCCGCGGTGCTGTGCGCGCTCGTGCCGCTCGGGGTCGCGCTGCTCACGGCGCCCGCGGGGCTCGTGTCGAGCGTGGGCGTGGTGTTCGTGGTGGCCGCGTCGACGCTGTCGCCCGTGGTGCTGCTGGGCGTGTGGTGGCGCGGGCTCACGGCCCGCGGGGCGGTGGCGGGGATGGTGTGCGGCGGCGTCGCGACCGGGCTCGCGCTGCTCGTGCACGCCGTGATCGACGGGGTCGGGGTCGCGGCGCCGTACCTCGCCCAGCCCGCGGCGTGGACGATCCCGCTGGCCACGGCCGTGACGGTCGCGGTGTCGCTGCTCGATCCGCGCGGCCCGTCGCCGCGTACGGACTGCTTCCTCGCCCGTGTGCACACCCCCGAACGCGGCTGACCGGAGGGCCGGGCGAACGCGCGGGATCACGCCGTGGTGGCCGGGGGTCCGCGCGAGCGCCTGAATCCGAGCGTGCCCGTGCGGGTCAGTCCGTGCGGGTCAGAGGGTGCGGGTCAGACGGTGCGGGTGCGCGGCAGGAGCCGGACGGGCGGGAGCGGCGGCGCGGGGATGCGCACGTCGTGCCCCTCGACCGTCCCGAACCGCGGGGCCGCGGCCTCCCAGTCCTCGCGGGCGGCCGCGATCTCGTCGTGCGTGCGGCCGGCGAAGTTCCACCACATCACGATGTCCGACTCGAACGGCTCGCCGCCGAGCAGGAACAGCAGGGCGCCCTCGGTGCTGGTGACCTCGACGTCCGTGCGCGAATCGCCGAGGTACACCAGGGCGTTGCGCTGCATGGCGTGCTCGGACAGCGCGGCCTCGCCCTCGACCAGCAGCAGCGCGTGCTCCCACTCGGACCGCAGCGGCAGGCGCACGGTCGACCCGGCGGGCAGGACGACCTCGGCGCCCACGATCGGGGTGTGCACGGTCGCGGGGGAGCGCGTCGCGGCGAACTCGCCGAGCACGACGGTCGCCGTGGCGTCGGGCCCCTCGGTCGCGGGCAGCTCGACGGTCGGCAGGTCGGTGTGGCGTTCGAAGCCGCCGTCGCCGTGCCGCGCCGACTCGGGCAGCACGACCCAGAACTGCAGCGCGTCGAGCGGGATCGGGTCGTCGCCGACGGAGTACTCGGAGTGGGAGATGCCGTTGCCGGCCGTCATCAGGTTCAGCTGCCCGCGGCGCAGGTCGGCGTCGCTGCCGAGCGAGTCGCGGTGACGGATCTCGCCGACGAGGGGCCAGGTCACCGTCTGCAGTCCGATGTGCGGATGGGGTTCGACGCGCATGCGGGTGTCGGCTGGTCCGAAGCGGTCGAGGAAGCACCAGGCGCCGATGGTCGGCAGGTTGCGGTGCGGGAGCACGCGCAGCACCGTCATGCCGCGCACACCCCCGAGCGGCACGTCGCGGGGCTCGAGGACGAGGCGGCGCTGCCCGATCATTCCGCCCGTCCGGTGGGATCGTCGTCGGAGCCGCCGGCGGACTCCCGCGGAGCCGACTCGTGCTGCGCCGACTTCTCCTGCGCCGACTTGTCCTGCACTGCGGCGTCCGGTGCCGCCGCGCCCTGGACCTCGGCGGGACGCTGGGGCCAGCGGATCTCGGCGCCGGGCACCTCGTGCGTCTGCAGGTACTTCGCGATGTAGGGGCACAGCGGCACGATCGCGTCGCCGCGCCCCGCCGCGTCGGCCAGGGCCTCGGCGGCGAGCTTCCCGGCGAGCCCCTGGCCCTGGAACGCCGGGTCGATCTCGGTGTGGATGAAGCGGATGGCGCCCGGCCTCAGCTGGAACTCGGCGAACCCGGCGAGCACGTCGTCGGAGCGGATCTCGTAGCGGGAGGCCTCGTCGTTGCGGGTCACGGAGATGTCGGTCATCGGGTGCTCCTTCGGGGTCTGGGTCCAACCTAACCCCGGTCGCGGTGGTGGGGACGGCCGCTGCCCGTGTCGGCCGGGGTCGTTACGCTGGAGGCATGCCGCAGACTCCCCGTGACCCGTACGAGGATCTGCCCTACGCCGACGAGCCCTGGGGCGACGGGTGGGAGCCGTCCGCGCCGCCGGAGCCGATGGACTGGGAGCCGCAGGGCGCGGGGTTCGAGCCGCCGCTCGACTGGGGTCCCGGTCCCACCACGCCGGTGACCGCGTCCCGTGCGCCGGCCGCGCCGGCCGTGCGCCGCGCGACGCCGAGCCGCTTCCCGACCGCCCGCGAGGCACTGCACACGGTGTTCGGCTACGACGACTTCCGCGGCGATCAGGCCGCGATCGTCGAGCAGGTCATCGGCGGCGGCGACGCGGTCGTGCTCATGCCCACCGGTGGCGGCAAGAGCATCACCTACCAGGTTCCCGCGCTCGTGCGCGAGGGCACGGGCCTCGTGATCAGCCCGCTCATCGCCCTCATGCACGACCAGGTCGACGCGCTGCGCGCCAACGGCGTCAAGGCCGCGTACCTCAACTCCACGCAGTCGATCGACGAGCGCCGCGAGGTCGAGCGGGCCTACGTCGCGGGCGAGCTCGACCTGATCTACGTCGCCCCCGAGCGGCTGTCGAACGCGAACACCACGGCCCTGCTGCAGCGCGGCACCCTCAGCGTGATCGCGATCGACGAGGCGCACTGCGTGTCGCAGTGGGGCCACGACTTCCGCCCCGACTACCTCGCGCTGGGCGACCTGGGCGACCGATTCCCCGGCGTGCCGCGCATGGCGCTCACGGCCACCGCGACCCGCGCCACGCACAAGGAGCTGACCGAGCGGCTGCACCTCGACCGCGCGCAGCACTTCGTCGCGAGCTTCGACCGCCCGAACATCCAGTACCGCATCGTCCCGAAGGTCGACTCCCGCACGCAGCTCGTGCAGTTCATCCGCTCGCAGCCCGAGGGCGCGGCGGGCATCGTGTACGCGCTGAGCCGCAAGTCGGTCGAGCAGACCGCGACCGCGCTGGCGGCGAAGGGCATCGACGCGCTGCCGTACCACGCGGGGCTGCCGGCCGAGGTGCGGGCCGCGAACCAGTCGCGCTTCCTGCGGGAGGACGGCGTGGTGATGGTGGCGACCATCGCGTTCGGCATGGGCATCGACAAGCCCGACGTGCGCTTCGTGGCGCACATCGACCTGCCCAAGTCGGTGGAGGGCTACTACCAGGAGACGGGTCGCGCGGGTCGCGACGGCGAGCCGTCGGTGGCGTGGATGGCGTACGGCCTCGGCGACGTCGTGCAGCAGCGCCGGCTGATCGACCAGAGCCCCGGCGACCGCACGTTCAAGATGCGCATGGGGCAGCACCTCGACGCGATGCTCGCGCTGTGCGAGACGGTCGAGTGCCGACGGCAGAACCTGCTCGGGTACTTCGGCCAGGAGTCGCAGCCGTGCGGCAACTGCGACACGTGCCTCGACGACACCGAGACGTTCGACGGGCTGATCCCCGCGCAGAAGCTGCTGTCGACGATCGTGCGCCTCCAGCGCGAGCGCAATCAGGCCTTCGGCGCCGGGCACCTGATCGACATCCTGCGCGGCGCCTCGACCGAGCGCATCCGCCAGCAGGGGCACGACCGCCTCGCCACGTACGGCATCGGCGGCGATCTGTCCGACCAGGACTGGCGCAGCGTCGTGCGGCAGCTGCTCGCCCGCGGCATCCTCGTGGCGCAGGGCGACTACGGCACGCTCGCGCCGGGAGAGGCCGCGGCCGGGGTGCTGCGCGGCGAGACCCCGGTGCCGCTGCGCAAGGACACGATCGGCCGCGCGACCTCGACCCCGCGTGCCCGCAAGGCCAGCGCCGCGGACGCCCTCGATGCGGGCGACCGGGAGCTGTTCGAGGCGCTGCGGGCGTGGCGGGCCGAGACCGCACGCGAGCAGGGGGTGCCGGCGTACATCGTGTTCGGCGACGCCACGCTGCGCGCCCTGGCCGAGCACCGCCCGGCGTCCGCCGCTGACCTGGAGGGCATCACCGGCATCGGCGCGAAGAAGCGCGAGGCCTACGGCGACGGGGTGCTCGCGGTCATCGCCGCGAATTGAGGCCCGGCTGTCGCGAGCCGACAAGCCGGACGGGGCGCGACCCCCGAGGCTCTTGGAGGAAGGGGACAGCGGAGTTCTCCCCGGTTTGTGGCACACCTACCATGGAGGCACCGTCACTTCTCCGAGGAGGAACCCCCATGGTCGACGCTGCCGTCCGTCCTTCCACCACCCCCGACGAGCCCCGTCGCGAGACGGAAGCTCCGCGCATCGATGTCGCCGCCGTCACCGACGCCCTGATGGGCACCTGGGCCGACGTGCGCCGTGAGGCCCGCGAGATGATCAAGGATCCGGCGTTCTGGCGTCAGGACGAGCTGGGCAAGGACGAGCACCGCGAGCGCGTGCTCAGCCAGCTGCACCTGCTGGTGGAGAACAAGGCCGTGCACCGCGCGTTCCCGAAGCGCTTCGGCGGCGAAGAGAACAACGGCGGCAACATCGCCGGGTTCGAGGAGCTCGTGGCCGCCGACCCCAGCCTGCAGATCAAGTCGGGCGTGCAGTGGGGTCTGTTCGGCTCGGCGATCCTGCAGCTCGGTACGGCGGAGCACCACGAGAAGTGGCTGCCCGGCGTGATGGACCTGTCGATCCCCGGCGCGTTCGCGATGACCGAGATCGGCCACGGCTCCGACGTCGCGGCGGTCGGCACCACCGCGACCTACGACCCGGAGACGGAGGAGTTCGTCATCCACACGCCGTTCCGCGGCGCGACCAAGGAGTACCTCGGCAACGCGGCCCTGCACGGCATCGCGGCGACCGTGTTCGCGCAGCTCATCACGAACGGCGTCAACCACGGCGTGCACTGCTTCTACGTGCCGCTGCGCGGGGACGACGGAAACGACCTGCCGGGCATCGGCCGCGAGGACGACGGTCTCAAGGGCGGGCTGAACGGCATCGACAACGGACGGCTCTCGTTCGACCGGGTGCGCATCCCGCGCACGAACCTGCTGAACCGGTACGGCGACGTGGCCGCGGACGGCACCTACACCAGCGCCATCGACAGCCCCGGCCGCCGCTTCTTCACGATGCTCGGCACCCTGGTGCAGGGGCGTGTCTCGCTCGACGGCGCCGCGTCCTGGGCGTCGGCGCTCGGCCTGTACATCGCGGTCACCTACGCCACCCAGCGCCGCCAGTTCGACGGGGCGGACGGCCAGGAGGTCGTGCTGCTCGACTACGGCAAGCACCAGCGCCGCCTGCTCCCGCGGCTCGCGACCACGTATGCGCAGATCTTCGCGCACGACGAGTTCCTCCAGAAGTTCGACGGTGTGTTCTCCGGACGCACCGACACCCCGAGCGACCGGGAAGACCTGGAGACGCTCGCCGCGGCCCTCAAGCCGCTGTCGACCTGGCACGCGCTCGACACGCTCCAGGAGGCGCGCGAGGCGTGCGGCGGGGCGGGCTTCATGTTCGAGAACCGGCTCGTCGGCCTGCGGCAGGACCTCGACATCTACGTCACCTTCGAGGGTGACAACAACGTGCTCCTGCAGCTCGTCGGCAAGCGGCTGCTGACCGACTACGCCAAGCAGTTCCAGGGCAAGGACGCGGCGTACCTCGCCCGGTACGCCGTGGGCATGACCGCGGGGAAGGTGTTCCACGGTGCGGGCCTGCGCCAGCTCGGCCAGGCCGTCAGCGACTTCGGCCAGGTCGCCCGTTCGGTGGAGCGCGGGCTGCGCGAGGAGCAGCAGCACGACCTGCTCGCCGGCCGCGTACAGCAGATGGTCGCGGACATCGCCGGGCGGCTGCGCGCCGCCGGGAAGGACAAGACGCTCGGCGCCGAGCTGTTCAACCAGAACCAGACCGAGCTGATCGAGGCCGCCAGGGCGCACGGCGAGCTGCTGCAGTGGGAGGCGTTCACCGACGCTGTCCACGCGATCGACGACCCGGAGACGCGGAAGGTGCTCACGTGGCTGCGCGACCTCTTCGGTCTGCAGCTGATCGAGAAGCACCTGGCGTGGCACCTGATCCACGGACGCCTGTCGACGCAGCGCGCCGCCGCCGTGTCCAGCTACATCGACCGGCTGTGCGCCCGGCTGCGTCCGCACGCGCTCGACCTCGTCGACGCGTTCGGGTACGAGCCCGAGCACGTGCGCGCGCCGATCGCGAGCGGGGCCGAGAAGCAGCGTCAGGACGAGGCCCGCGCCTACTACGCCGATCTCGCGGCGTCTGGTCGGGCGCCGATCCAGGAGAAGGTGCTGAAGAAGCAGAAGCGCTGACGCGGTTCGCCGTTCACCACCCCTCGATCCCGCCCGGATCCGCCGCGATCCGGGCGGGATCGTCGCGTCCGGCGCCGTGTTCTGAGGAGGTGGGAACGGGCGTAGTCTCGGCAGGTACCGACCAGAGGAGCACCATGTCGTCCGTCATCGCCTACGCCGCCCCCGCCGAGGCCGCCCCGCTCGAGAAGACCGTGATCGAGCGGCGGGAGCTGGGGCCGCACGACATCCTCATCGACATCGCGTTCGCGGGCATCTGCCACTCCGACATCCACACCGTGCGCGGCGACTGGGGCCCGCAGCAGTACCCGCTGGCACCGGGTCACGAGATCACCGGCACGGTCGCGGCGGTGGGCTCCGAGGTCACGCGTCACGCCGTGGGCGACCGCGTGGGCGTGGGGTGCCTGGTGAACTCCTGCGGCGAGTGCCGGCAGTGCCGCCGCGGCGAGGAGCAGTACTGCGAGAACGGCGCCATCGGCACCTACGGCGCGGTGGACCGCGACGGCACGATCACCCAGGGCGGCTACGCGCAGCAGGTCGTGGTGACCGAGGGATTCGTGCTGCGCATCCCCGACGCGCTGCCGCTCGACGCCGCGGCCCCGCTGCTGTGCGCGGGCATCACCACGTATTCGCCGCTGCGGCGCTGGAAGGTCGGCCCCGGCACGCGCGTGGCAGTGGTGGGCATGGGCGGACTCGGGCACATGGGAGTGCAGATCGCGCACGCGCTGGGTGCCGAGGTGACCGTGCTGTCGCAGACCCTGTCGAAGCAGGACGACGGCTTGCGGCTCGGCGCCGACCGCTACTTCGCCACGAGCGACCGCGAGACGTTCCGCGAGCTGCGCGGGTCGTTCGACGTGATCCTCAACACCGTGAGCGCCGCGATCGACCTGCGCTCCTACCTGGGGCTGCTCGACGTGGACGGCACGCTGGTGTGCGTGGGCGCGCCGCCGGAGGCCCTGTCGGTGAACGCGGGCTCGCTCATCGCGGGGCGTCGCTCGATCGCCGGGTCGAACATCGGCGGCATCAGGGAGACGCAGGAGATGCTCGACTTCTGCACCGAGCACGGCATCACCGCGCAGATCGAGGTCATCCCCGCGTCGGCGATCAACGAGGCGTACGAGCGCGTGCTCGCCTCCGACGTCCGCTACCGCTTCGTGATCGACGCCGCCACCTTCGCCGCCTGACCGCCTCCCGATCCCGCGCGACAGCTGCGTGCGGGATCGGAACCGCGCCGCGGAGCGGTCGGGGAGGCCCGCCTTCCGATCCCGCATCCGGCGCGGGTGCGTGTCGGCGGTCGCCGGTAGCGTCGAGTCATGACCTCCCTCCTGATCGGCCCCGACCTCCGCGCGCGCTGCGCGTGGGTGGGCGACGACCCCGAGTACCGCCGCTATCACGACGAGGAGTGGGGCACCGCACTGCACGGCGACCGGGCGCTGTTCGAGAAGATGGCGCTGGAGGGGTTCCAGGCCGGGCTCTCCTGGATCACGATCCTGCGCAAGCGTCCGCGGTTCCGCGAGGTGTTCGCGGGGTTCGAGCCGGAGGCGGTCGCCGCGTTCGACGAGTCCGATGTCGAGCGGCTGATGGGCGACGCCGGCATCATCCGCAACCGCGCCAAGATCGAGGCCACGATCGGCAATGCGCGCCTCGTCCGTGCGATGGCGGAGGGGGAGCTCGATGCGCTCATGTGGTCGTTCGCCCCGCCGGCGACCGGCGCCCGGCCGAGCTCGTTCGCCGAGGTCCCGGCGGTGACGCCGGAGTCGACCGCGCTGAGCAAGGAGCTGCGGCGCCGGGGCTTCCGGTTCGTCGGACCGACCACGATGTACGCCCTGATGCAGTCCGCCGGGATGGTCGACGACCACATCGCGGGGTGCTGGCGGGCGTAGCTCCGGCCGAGTGGGGAGATCTCCCCATCGAGCGATATTCTGCGACGTGGTTAGGATGTAGCAGTGTTCCGTGGGCCGTCGTGCCGCGGTGGAGTCAGTGTGAGACGACCCTGGGGGGGAACCGGGTATGAAGGCGTTGTCGTGGATGCGCGCGCGACCCAAGACGCTGGCGTCCGCCGCCGGGGTCACGGTGGGTGTGATCGCCCTCACCACGATGGCCTTCACGTATGAGGGCTTCCCCACCACCAAGGTCGACCTGAACGACGGCGGCGTCTGGATCACCAAGACCTCGAGCCTGCTCGTCGGGCACTTCAACCACGAGTCGACGATCCTCGACGGCGGGCTGCGCACCACCAGCGAGGACTACGACATCCTGCAGGACGCGGCGAACGTGCTGGTCGTCGACGAGAGCGCGTCCACCGTGACCGCGGTCGACCCGGCGCGCGTCTCGCTCGGCGACTCCGCCCTCATCCCCTCCACCGCGAAGGTCGCGCTCGGCGCGAACACCGCGGCGATCCTCGACCAGGACTCGGGCGACCTGTGGGTCGTGCCGGTCCGGGGCATCAACGCGTTCGAGATCGAGGCCGCGGAGCCCGTGGTCGAGCTCGGCGACGACTCCGACGTGACGGTCGCCCAGGACGGCACCGTGTTCGGGCTGTCGGGCGAGCGCGGCGAGGTCGTCACGGTCCCGGTCGACCCCGAGGGCGCGCCGCTCGACCCGTCCGCCGCGTCGGTGGGCGAGCTCGACCTGTCCGAGCGTCCGTCGATCACCGCGGTCGGCCGCACCCCGGTCGTGCTCGATGCAGCCGCCGGCGTCGTGACGAGCCCGGGCGGCTTCCGCACCGAGGTGCCGGGCGCGGCCGACGCCGTGCTGCAGCACGCCTCCGCCGAGACCGACGCGGTCGCCCTCGCCACGCCCTCCGCGCTGGTGCGCGTGCCGTTCGACGGCGGAGAGCCCGAGGAGACCTCGGCGGGAGCCGACGGCACGGCCGCGGCGCCCGTGTGGCTCCGCGGCTGCACGTATGGCGCGTGGGCGGGCTCGGCCACGTTCATCCGCGAGTGCCCGGGCGATGGCAACGACGTCAACGCCCCCATCGACGGCGCGGAGGACTCGTCGAGCCTCACGTTCCGCGTCAACCGCGACGTGATCATCCTCAACGACGCGGTCGGCGGCGCCGCCTGGCTCGCGAACGAGAGCCTGCAGCGCGTCGACAACTGGAACGACCTGACCCCGCCCGAGGGCGAGACCGAGAACCAGGACGACTCCACGGAGGAGACGGTCGAGACCACGCTGCCCGAGCGCAGCGAGGAGAACACCCCGCCCATCGCGGAGGACGACTCCTACGGCGTGCGACCGGGCGCGACCACGCTGCTGCCGGTGCTCGACAACGACAACGACCCCGACGGCGACGTGCTGGTCGCCGCGCTGGCCGAGGCGCAGCCGGGCATCGGCACGGTGCAGCCCATCAACAACGGCGGGGCGCTGCAGATCGCGGTCGACGAGAAGGCGTCGGGCACGGCCAGCTTCACGTACGAGGTCGACGACGGCCGCAAGGGCAAGGACACCGCGGTCGTCACCCTGACCGTGCGCGACTGGAGCGAGAACGCCGCGCCGGAGCCCAAGCGGAAGACCTCGCTGGCGGTGGAGACCGGCGGCACGATCTCGTACAACATCCTCCCCGACTGGATCGACCCCGACGGCGACGACATCTACCTCAAGGAGGTCATCCCCGCGCCGGGCGACGAGGTCGACTTCAGCCGCGACGGGCAGATGACGTACAAGGCGACCGCGAGCCTGCAGGGCCGCAAGGACGTGATGGTGACGGTCGCCGATGCGACCGGCGAGTCCACGTCCGCCACGATCGCGCTCGACGTGCGCCCGCAGGGCTCGACCAACCCGAAGACCAACGCCGACCACGTGGTGACCCGCGCGGGGGAGCAGATCACGGTCGCCCCGCTCACGAACGACACCAGCACGAGCCGGGAGCAGCTGCGCCTGAGCCGCGTGCTCGACACCGCGGGCGCCACGATCCAGCCCGACTTCCCCAACAAGACCTTCACGTTCCTGGCCCAGAACCCGGGCGTTTACTACGTGCAGTACCAGGTGACGACGGGGCCGAAGAACGGCGAGGGGCTCGTGCGCGTCGACGTGATGCCCGAGTCCGAGACCGACCTGCCGCCGGTCGCCGTGCGCGACGTGGCACTGCTGCCCACCGGCGGCGACGTGCTGCTGGGCGTGCTCAACAACGACACCGACCCCGCCGGCGGCATCCTCGTGGTGCAGTCCGTGTCGATGGACCCCAGCACGGGCATCTCGGTGTCGGTGCTGAACCACGAGACCCTGCGCATCACCGACCAGGGCGCGCTCGACGAGCCGGTGCGCATCGGCTACCGCATCTCGAACGGCTCGAAGTCGGCCGACGGCGAGGTCGTGGTCATCCCGATCCCCGCACCCGACGAGATCCTGCCCCCGATCGCCAACCCCGACACGGCGACCGTGCGCGCGGGCGACGTCGTGACGATCCCCGTGCTCGACAACGACTCCCACCCGAGCGACGACGTGATGCACGTCGAGCCGGAGCTGGTCGAGACGGTCGACCCGGAGGACGGCGAGGCCTTCGTGTCGCAGGACGAGGTGCGCTTCAAGGCGGGCACCGAGCCGAAGACCGTCTACCTCACGTACGAGGTGGCCGACTCGCGTCAGCAGAAGGCCGCCGGCTACGTCACGATCCAGATCCTCCCGGTGGACGTGGAGAAGAACGCCGCCCCGCGTCCGCAGGACCTCACGGCCCGTGCGCTCGCCGGCAGCGAGGTGAACATCGCGGTGCCGCTCGACGGCATCGACGCCGACGGCGACTCGGTCGAGCTGCTGGGCATCGATTCGAGCCCGCGCAAGGGCCGCATCACGACCGTCGGACCCAACTACTTCACCTACGAGGCCGGCTCCGAGTCGTCGGGGGTGGACACGTTCACCTACCGGGTGCGCGACCGCCTGGGCAAGGAGGGCGTCGCGACGATCCGCGTGGGCGTCGCTCCGGCCGAGCAGATCAACCAGCCCCCGTACGCCGTGAAGGACGCCGTGGTCGTGCGGCCCGGCCGCGAGATCGCCGTCCCGGTGCTCGCCAACGACTCCGACCCCGAGGGCGACAAGGTCTCGCTCGTGAAGGACGGGCTCGAGGTGCCGGAGGGCCTGGAGGGCCGCGTCTCGGGCGACCGCGTGATCGTGAAGGTGCCCGACCGCGAGATGGAGACGTCGCTGCAGTACACGGTGAGCGACGCCCGGGGTGCCACGGCCACCGCGACCCTGCAGATCACGGTCGACGAGGACGTGCCGCTGCAGGCGCCCGTCGCCCGCGACGACCGGCTCCAGCCGTCCGACCTGAAGGACGGCGGGCTCTCGGCCGACCTCGAGATCCTCAAGAACGACGAAGACCCGGACGGCACCAAGGACCGGCTCGACGTGGAGGTGGGCGCGGGCGGCACGCTGCTGGAGAACGGCAAGGTGCGCGTCACCGTCACCGACGAGCTGCAGCTGATCCGCTACACCCTCACCGACCCGGACGGCCTCCAGGCGTCCGCGTTCATCTTCGTGCCGTCGCGCGACGGCCTGCGCCCGACTCTCACCTCCACCAAGCCGGTCGAGGTCGTCAGCGGCGAGACCAAGGACCTGCCCCTGTCGGAGTACGTCACGGTCGCGGGCGGCGGCGACGTGCGCATCACCGAGAAGGCGAAGATCAGCGCCAACAACGCGGACGGCTCGGACCTGCTCAAGGACGCGAGCACCCTGGTCTACACCTCGGCGCCCGGCTACTTCGGCCCCGACGCGCTCACGTTCGAGGTGACCGACGGCGACGGACCGGACGACCCCGAAGGGCGCAAGGCCACGCTGAGCATCCCGATCAACGTGCTGCCGCCGGAGAACCAGCAGCCCACGTTCATCGGCGGTCAGGTCAACGTCGCCCCGGGTGAGGATGCGACCCCGCTCGACCTCGCCGCCCTCACCGACGACCCCGACCCGGAGGACGAGGGCAAGCACGAGTACTCCCTCGTCGGCGGAGACGGCAAGGGCATCTCGGCGCGCATCGACGGCGACCGGCTGCTGGTCGAGGCGTCGTCGAACGCCAAGAAGGGCACCAGCGCCTCGCTCACGATCCGCGTGTCCGACGGCGAGACCGAGCCGATCGAAGGCACCGTGACCGCGACCGTCACGGCCTCCACACGGGCGATGCCCGCCGCCAACACCGACACGATCTCCGAGGCCGACGCCGGGAAGACCATCACGGTGCCGGCGCTCGCGAACGACTTCAACCCGTTCCCGGAGACCCCGCTGAAGATCGTCGGCGCGGTGACCGAGTCCGGTCGCGGCGAGGCCTCGTTCACCGAGGACGAGGTGCGCGTGACCCCGGCCGAGGGCTTCGTCGGCACGCTGGTGGTGCGCTACCGCGTGCAGGACGCGACGGAAGACGTGGACCGCGAGGTGAACGGACAGATCGTGGTCACGGTGCAGGACGTGCCGGCGGCCCCGGGCACCCCGGTCGTGACGAGCGTGCAGGACCGCACCGTGGTGGTGTCGTACTCGGCCCCGTCGAACAACGGCGCCGAGATCACGAAGTACACCGTGAAGTCGGTCGGCGGCGGCGCGTACTCGAAGGAGTGCGCCTCCACCACCTGCACGCTGGACGGCCTGACCAACAACGTCGAGTACACGTTCCAGGTGACCGCGACGAACCGCGTCGGCGAGTCCGAGCCGTCGGGCGTCTCCGAGGTCGCGCGTCCCGACGCCCGGCCGGACACCCCGAACCCGCCGACCCTCGACTTCGGCGACAAGTCGCTCAAGGTCGCGTGGACGACGCCGACGACCCCCGGCTCTCCCGTCGAGCGGTACACGCTCGAGATCTCCCCCGCGCCGCCCTCCGGCATCACGCAGAAGGAGGCCACGGGCAACTCGCTCACGTGGGAGGGGCTGGAGAACGGCTCGAACTACCAGGTGCGCGTGCAGGCGCACAACCGCGCCCCCGACCCGTCGAGCTGGAGCGGCTGGTCGGCCTCCGAGATCCCCGCGGGACCCCCGCTCGCGGCCGGCGCTCCCTCCACGAAGGAGCTCGAGCCGGTGTCGGGCCAGGCGCAGATGCTCGTGAGCTGGAACCCGCCGGACAAGAACGGCGACGCGATCCGCGGGTACGAGCTCCAGGTGATCTCCGGAGGCCAGACGGTCCGCACCCTCACGCCGGGCGCGCAGGCGAACAGCCAGGCCGTGACCGTGCCGACGTCGGAGTCCGCGTACACGTACCGCATCCGCGCCTACAACAAGGCCGGCTGGGGCGAGTGGAGTGCGCCGTCGGCCCCGCGCCGCGGTGTGATCGCGCCCGGAGCGCCGACCAGCCTGACGGTCACGGCCGAGCTCGACAGGGCGCTCGACATCTCCTACCGCCAGGGCTCGCGCAACGGCGCCAAGGAGAGCGAGGTCACGTACCAGTACCGGCTCAACGGCGGCAACTGGAACACCCTCTCCGGCACCCGCATCGGCGGTCTCACGAACGGCCAGAACTACCGCATCGAGGTGCGGGCGGTCGCGACCGTCGACGGCGTCACGTACGCCGGGGCCGTGTCGAACTCCGCGACAGGGAACCCGTACGGTGCACCGCGCCAACCCGCCGTGGACGCCATCGGTGGCGCGACCCAGGTGGAGCTGCGGTGGAACGCCAGCGGCTCCCCGAACGGCCGCGACATCAAGGTCGTGCAGATCAGCATCGACGGCGGCGGCTGGGAGAACGTCGGCATCTCCGGTTCGCGCACGGTCGGCAACGGCTACAACCAGGGCCACAGCATCCGCGTGCGCGCGCAGGACGCCGCGGGGCAGTGGACGCCCGAGAACTCGGCATCGGCGAGCTCCGGCCCGCCGCCCGCGCCGCGCGCCTGGGTCAGCCGAGGCACCGCGGGCAACTGGCCGGGGCAGTGCACCGACGGCACCTGCGCCAAGTTCGTCGTCAACACCCAGAACTTCCCCGCCGGCACGTACCAGGTGTGGTGCAACAGCACCGCGCCGACCGCGGGACCCCGGTTCGCGGGCGGCAGCAGCTGGTACATCCCCGCCAACGGCGCGGTCGAGCTCGGCTGCTTCCACGGCATGGGCGGCCGCGGCTACGAGGTCTGGGTGACCATCGGCGGCACCGACTACGAACGACGCCCCTGGTAGCGGGCACCCCTTCCCCCGAGAGAGCACAGGACAACCCATGACAATGACCCCCGAGCAGGCCGCCTGGTTCCACGGCACCTTCACGCGCCTGGTGGAGAACGTCGACAAGGCGGTGCAGGGCAAGCGCGAGATCGTCGGGCTCGTGCTCGCCTCGATGCTGGCCGAGGGCCACGTGCTGCTGGAGGATGCCCCCGGCACCGGCAAGACGAGCCTCGCGAAGGCGCTCGCCGCGACCGTGCAGGGCACCAGTGCGCGCATCCAGTTCACGCCCGACCTGCTGCCCTCCGACGTGACCGGTGTGACGATCTACGACCAGCAGTCGCACCGCTTCGAGTTCCACAAGGGCCCGATCTTCGCGTCGATCGTGCTCGCCGACGAGATCAACCGCGCCTCGCCGAAGACGCAGTCCGCGCTGCTGGAGGTCATGGAGGAGTCGCGGGTCACGGTCGACGGCGTGACCCACGAGACGGGCCGCCCGTTCCTCGTGATCGCCACGCAGAACCCGGTCGAGCAGGCGGGAACGTACAAGCTGCCGGAGGCGCAGCTCGACCGCTTCCTGATCAAGACCTCGATCGGCTACCCCGACCTCGCGGTGACCGAGAGCATCCTCGCCGGGGCGTCGGACCGCAACCCGTCGGCCGGGCTGTCGGCCATCATCACCACGAGCGCCGTGGCCGACATGGCCGACCTGGCCGCGACCGTGCACGTCGAGCCTGCGGTGCTGCGCTACGTGGCCGAGCTCGCCGAGGCCACCCGTGCCGACGGCGCGATCCGGCTCGGCGTCTCGGTGCGCGGCGCGATCGCGATGGTCCGCATCGCCAAGGTGTGGGCGGCGGCGCAGGGCCGCCACTACGTGCTGCCCGACGACATCAAGGCGCTCGCCCGCCCCGTGTGGCAGCACCGTCTGCTGCTCGACGCCGAGGCCGAGTTCGCCGGCACCAGCAGCGACACCGTGATCGCCCGCGTGCTCGACGGCGTCGCAGCCCCCCAGGCCCGAGCGGCGGCCTGATGACGGCGGAGGCTCTGCAGGCGCCGCCCGCGCCGACCGACCGCGACGCCGGCTGGCGGGACATCGCGGCGGTCCTCGGCGCGCGCGCCCTGTCGCGCCTCCGCCTCATGGCCGCGGCCGTGCGCCCTCTGGCGTGGGTGCTGATGGGCCTCGCCGTCGGGTTCTGGATCCTCGGGCAGGTCGCCGGGTGGGCGGAGTTCACGATCGCCGCGATCGTGATCGCGATGGCCGTCGCCGTGTGCGCGCTGTTCCTGATCGGTCGCACGGCCTACGACGTCTCGCTCGACCTCGCCCGCACCCGCGTCGTGGTGGGGGAGCGGGCCGTGGGCGCCCTCACGCTCGCGAACCGGGGCTCGCGCGCCATCCTCCCGTCGCGCGTGGTGCTGCCCGTCGGCTCCGGCCGCGGCGAGTTCGGCATCCAGCGCCTCGCACCGGGCGAGGAGGCGGAGGAGCTGTTCGCGATCCCCACGCACAAGCGCGGCGTGGTCAAGGTCGGCCCGGTGAGCGTGGTGCGCGGCGACCCGCTCGGCCTGTTCGAGCGTGCGCACCGCCGCGACGAGCCGGTCGACCTGTTCGTGCACCCCCGCACGGTGCTGTTCGACGGGCAGTCGCTCGGCTACCTGCGCGACCTGGAGGGCCTGCCCGCCGCCGACCTGTCGCGCGACGACGTGTCGTTCCACGCGCTGCTGGAGTATCAGCCGGGCGACGACCTGCGCCACGTGCACTGGCGCTCCACGGCCCGCACCGGCACCATGATGGTGCGCCAGTACGAGGAGACGCGCCGCTCGCACTTCGTGATCGGGCTGTCGCGCTCGACGGCGGAGTACGCGACCGACGACGACTTCGAGCTGGCGATCTCGGCGGCGGGATCGATCGGCCTGCGGGCGCTGCGCGACTCGCAGCGCGTCGACATGCGCGTGCAGGGGCGCGAGCTCCCCTCCGGCACCGGCAAGCAGCTGCTCGACTCGCTCTCGGCCGTCGAGGGCAGCAAGCCCAAGGAGGGCGGCATCGCCGAGCTCGCGGGGGTGGTCGCCGCGACCATGCCGCTCGCGAGCGTGGTGGTGCTCGTGTGCGGGTCGCGCGTGCGCGCGGACGACCTGCGGCTCGCCTGCTCGCGCCTGCCGTTCGGCGCCCGCGTGCTCGCCGTCGTCGCCGACACCTCGGTGGACACCCCGGCGCTGCGCCGCATCGGCGACGCCGACGTGGTGACGGTCGGCGCGCTGGCACAGATCCCCCTCGCCCTGCAGAAGGTGCTCGCATGACCGCGCCCGCCACCGCCGCCCCCGCCCCCGTCGCGCTCCCGCTGCGCCGCTGGATCCTCGACCTCGGGGCGACCGCGCTGCTGGTGCTCACGGCGCTCGTCGGCTTCTGGCCCACGTTCGCCGGGCCCTCGTTCCTGCCCGCCGTGGTCGGCGGGGTCGTGCTGGGCCTCGCGATCGCGGCCGTGTCGGCGTGGCGCCGCTGGGGCATCCTGATCGTCGCGGGCCTCACGGTCGCGGCGTACTTCGTGTTCGGCGGGGCCCTCGCGCTTCCGCACACGGCACTGCTCGGGGTGGTGCCGTCGCTGGAGACGCTGCAGAAGCTCGCGCTCGGCACCGTCACATCGTGGAAGCAGCTGCTCACGACGGTCGCCCCGGTCGCGGCCGCCGACGGCCACCTCGTGGCACCGTTCCTGCTGGCGCTGGTGACCACGACCCTCACGGCCTCGCTCGCGCTGCGGCTGCGGTCGGTCGCGTGGGCGCTGATCCCGGCCGGCGTGCTGCTGATGCTGGTGATCGCGCTCGGCACGCCCGAACCGGCGTTCCCGCTCGTGCAGGGCCTGGTGTTCGCGCTGGTCAGCATGGCCTGGCTGGCGCTGCGGCAGCTGTGGGCGCCGCAGAACATGGCCGTGTCGGTGAGCGAGGTCGACCCCGCCCGTGCCGCGCACATGCGGATGCGGCGGCTGCTGGCCGGTGTCGCCGTGCTCGCGGTGGCCGGCGGGGCGGGCGTGGCCACGAGCGCCCTCGCCGCGCCCGCGCAGCCGCGGCACGTGTTCCGCGACGTGATCATCCCGCCGTTCGACATCCGCGACTACCCCAGCCCGCTGCAGGCGTTCCGCAAGAACGTGCGCGACGAGGCCGACGAGACGCTGTTCACGGTGCAGGGGCTGCCCAAGGGCGCCCGCATCCGCACGGCCGTGATGGACCAGTTCGACGGCATGGTCTACAACGTCACCGACGGCGGGCCCACGTCGTCGAGCGCCTTCGCCCCGCTGCGCTCGGCCATGGCGCCCGAGGCGGAGGGCGTCCCGGTGACGCTCAAGATCGCGATCGACGGCTACCGCGGGGTGTGGATGCCCACGGCCGGGCAGCTCGACGAGATCCGGTTCGACGGCGACCGCGCGGAGGACCTGCGCCGCGGCACCTACGTCAACACCTCGACCGGGACCGCGGTCGCCACCCCGACGCTGGAGAAGGGCGACGAGTACGCCGTCGACGCCGTGATCCCGACGCAGCCCGACGACGAGCAGCTCGCCGAGGTGCCGTTCGGTCGCGTGACCATGCCGAAGCCCAGCAACGTGCCCGAGGAGCTCACCGCGCTCGCGGCCGAGACCGTGTCGGGGGCGGAGAGCCCGATCGAGCAGGTGCGGGCGCTGGAGAACTTCCTCTCCGAGGGCGGGTTCTTCAGCCACGGCCTGGAGGGCGAGGTGCTGTCGCGCGCTGGTCACACGGCCGAGCGCATCTCGACGCTCATCGGCGGCGAGCAGATGATCGGCGACGACGAGCAGTACGCGGTGGCGATGGCGCTGCTGGCCGGACAGCTCGACATCCCGGCGCGCGTCGTGATGGGGTACTACCCCGACGAGGAGCAGGCGGGCGAGGCCGTGTTCGAGGCGACGGGCGACACCGTGCACGCCTGGGTCGAGGTGAACTTCGACGGGATCGGGTGGGTGACGTTCAACCCCACGCCGCCCGAGGACCAGGTGCCGAACGACCAGAACACCAAGCCGCGCGTCGACCCGAAGCCGCAGGTGCTGCAGCCGCCGCCTCCGCCGCAGGAGCCGGTCGACCTGCCGCCGACCCTGCCGGACGACCGCGAGTCGGAGGACGAGAGCCTCAACCTCGCGGGCATCATCGGCGCGATCCTGCTGATCGGCGGGATCTCGCTGGCCGTGATCGCGCTGCTCATGTCGCCATTCATCGTGATCGGGGCGTGGAAGGCCGCGAGGCGGCGGGCGCGGCGATCGGCCGCGCGCACCGCCGACCGCATCAGCGGCGGGTGGGATGAGCTCACCGACCGCGCGGTCGACTACGGCGCGCGGCTCGCCCCGGGCGGCACCCGCGGCGAGGAGGCGGCCGTGGTCGCGTCGACGCTGACGGTGCCGCAGGTCACGACCCTCGCCGAGCGCGCCGACGCCGAGGTGTTCGGGCCGACGGAGCCGACGGCGCAGGACGTGGACGCCTTCTGGAGCGAGGTCGACGAGATCGTCGGCGGCCTCGGCGAGCAGGCCGGGTTCTGGAAGCGCGTCAAGGCACGGCTGAGCCTGCGCTCGCTGCTCGGCGGCACCGCGGTGTCGCAGGGCTTCCAGAGCCTGAAGGAGGCGGCGGCCGCGCGCGTGCGCCGCGAACCTGGCACCATCAAGAGCAACGACGAGACGCCCCCGCCGTCGACCGAGAGTGAGACCCCATGACGCCGCCCGCGCTCACGCAGATCGCGCCGATCTCCCGCCGGGTGATCGCCTACGTCATCGACGCCGCGATCGCGGCGGGCCTCGGCATCCTGCTCGGCGGCGGTCTGCTGGTGGCCACCTCGCTGTCGGGCGGCCTGGAGGCCTCGCTCCTGACGCTGCTGATCGGCGGGCCGATCGTGAGCCTCGTGCTGCTGGCGTGGTTCGTCGTCTACACCGTGATGCAGGCCGGAAAGGGCTCGATCGGCATGCGCGCGCAGGGTCTGCGCCTGGCCACCGCGGCGGACGGTGCCCCGCTGGGCTTCGGGCGTGCCCTGCTGCGCAACATCGTCTTCGGTCTGGCCGGTGCGATCGTGGTGGGCTACTTCAGCCCGCTGTTCGACGGCTCCGGACGCTTCCAGGGCTGGCATGACAAGGCCGTCGGGTCGCTGATGCTCGACGCGCGGGTCGCGGCACCCGAGCCGGAGCCGGAGCCGGAGCCCGTGGTCGAGGCCCCGCCGCTGCTGCCCGCCCCGTCGTTCGAGCGGCTGCCCCCGGCACCCATGCCCGGGTTCGCGCCCGCCGGTGCGCCCGCAGCGCCCGAGCCCGCGGTGTCGGCCGTTTCGGCCGTGGAACCGGTGACGCCCGCGGCACCCGCGCCCGCTCTTCCCGCGCAGGACTCCGGGATGATCGCGTACGTCCCCGGCATCACGCAGGACTCCCGCCCCGCGCGGCCTGCGGCACCTGCGGCTCCGGCTCCGGCGGCTCCTGCGGCTGCGGCTGCGGCTCCGGTGGCGCCTCCGGCTCCCGCGGACTCGGCTGCGCCCGCGGCGGCGACTCCGGCTCCCGCGGCGGCTCCCGCCCCGGCTGCCCCACCCGCTCCGGTCACGCCGGCAACCGGCACCCCGACCCCACCCGCCCCCGCATCCGCGCCCGCCGCCCCCGCATCCGCACCCGCCGCATCCGCGCCCGCCGCCTCCGCGCCTGCCCCCGCCGTCGTCGCGCCCGCGACCGACGACCTGGAGGAGACGCGCATCAGCATCCCCGGGCACCGGCTGGTCTTCACGTGGGACGACGGCACCCGCGTCCCGGTCTCGCGGCGCACGGTGTTCGGCCGCAACCCCGCGGTCGAGGAGGGCGCGGTGATCGTGCCCGTGCGCGACGAGACGCTGTCGCTGTCGAAGACGCACTTCGAGGCCGCGTCCGAGGCCTCGGGTGGCTGGGTGCTCGACCGGCACTCCACGAACGGCCTCACGATCGTGCGCGACGGTCAGCGCATCGCGTGCCCGGCCGGCCAGCGCGTGCCGATCCGGCTCGGCGACGTGATCGAGATCGGCGACCGCGTGGTGATGGTCGGAGGTTACGCATGACCGCCCCGCTCGTGGTGTCCACGGGGGCTGCGACCCACTCGGGTCTGCGCCGCCCGCTCAACGAAGACGCCTACATGGCCAGCTCCCCCCTGTTCCTGGTCGCCGACGGCATGGGCGGCCACGAGGCGGGGGAGCGCGCGAGCGCCGCGGTGATCGACGAGTTCGCGCGCTTCATCGGTCGCACCGACCTGGAGCTCGACGACCTGCTCGAGGCGCTGGCGCGGGCGCGAACGGCGGTCGAGGAGCTGTCCACGACCGGCAACGGCCGCGCGGGCACCACTCTCAGCGGCGTGGTCGTCGCCTCGGTCGAGGGCATGGGCTACTGGCTCACGGTCAACATCGGCGACTCGCGCACCTACCGCTTCGCGGACGGCGAGCTGGAGCAGATCAGCGTCGACCACTCGGTGGTGCAGGAGCTCATCGAGTCGGGCGAGCTGACGATCGAGGAGGCCGCGCACGACCGCCGCCGCAACATCATCACGCGCGCGATCGGCGCGAGCAGCACGGGCGACGCGGACTACTGGCTGTTCCCGGCCGAGCTCGGCGACCGCATGCTCATCTGCTCCGACGGGCTCACGACCGAGGTGCCCGACGCCCGCATCACCCAGATCCTCGGCGCGGAGCCTGATCCGCAGCGCGCCGCCGACCTCCTGGTCGACGAGGCCGTGCAGGCCGGTGGCCGGGACAACATCACCGTGGTCGTCGTCGACGCGGTGTCGGTCGCGTCGCGACCGGGCACGCTGCTGCTGTCCGACGACACCGACATCGACGCCGACACGCGCCCGCGCGAGGCCGCAGCAGGAGGGGTTCGCTGATGCAGACGATCTACCGACCGGGACCGTGGTACCTGATCGTGATCCCCGGCGCCCTGGTGGCGCTGCCGCCCGACGTGCCCGGCGCGACCGTGACGACGCTCTGGGAGCGCCTGCCCGCGGAGCGCAGCCTCGCCACGGTCATCGACGTGCTCACGACGCAGGCCGGCGGTTCGTTCTCCGCCATGCCGCCGTTCGTCGCGGCCGTGCTGGAGGGGTCCGACGCCCGCGTGGCCGTGCGCGGTGCCCTCACGGTGCGCGTGACCGGCGCGGACAGCGAGACCGCGTCGTTCTCCGGCGCCGACGTGACCACGTGGAGCGAGCGATTCGTCCCCGGTGCGTCGGCGGTCGAGATCACGGTGGACGACGACGCCGCCGGCACCGCCCTGCCCGTGCACACCGGGATCGTCCTGGCCGCCGCGGTCAGCGCCGAGCTGGAGCCGGCCGACGCCGAGGCCCTCGGGGGCTCCGCGGGTCCGGCACCCGTGCTCGCCGAGGCGCCGCGCCCCGCCGCCTCCGCGACCGCCGTACCGTCCGGCACCCCGTCCGCCCCGGCCGCCCCGGTCGCGGGCACCGCGGTGCCGCTCCCGCCGCCGCCGTCCGGCCTTCCGGTGCCCGGGGGCTTCGCGTCGGAGGATGCCGCGGCCGACGCCGCTGCGGTGGCCGCCGCCGACGAGGGCCCCACCGCGGCCGACGAGCCGCAGGAGGCCGAGCAGCCCCCCGCGACCGCCGACGACGCCGCGACCCCCGACGACGCCGCGACCACCAATGACGCCGGCCCCGCCGACGACGCGGCGCCCGATGCGACGCTCGTGCCCACCGAGGCCACGCTTGCGCCGCCCGTGGACGAGTTCGACCACCTGTGGGGCGCGACCGTGCACACGCCGATCGAGGCCGCCGCGGTGCGTCCGAGCGAGGAGCCCGAGTCCGCTCCGGTCCCGCCGCCCGCCGCGGGCGACCACGACGGCTCCACCATCTCCGCCGCCGAGCTGCGCGACCTGCGGCAGCAGCCCGCGGCGGCGCCCGACGCCCCCACCGAGGTCATCCCGGTCGCCGCGCCCGCCGCGGTGTCGACCGGACGCATCCGCGTCTCGACCGGACAGGTGGTCACGCTCGACCGCACGGTCATCATCGGCCGTCGCCCGCGCTCGACCAGGGCCAGCGGGGCGAACATGCCGCACCTGATCGCGGTCGAGAGCCCGCAGCAGGACATCTCGCGCAGCCACCTCGAGGTGCGTCCCGAGGGCGACACCGTGGTGGTCATCGACCTGCACACGACGAACGGCTCGACGCTGCTGCGCCCCGGTGCCGACCCGGTGCGGCTGCACCCCGGCGAGCAGACGCTCGTGCTGTCCGGCGACGTGGTGGACCTCGGTGACGGCGTGACCGTCGCGTTCGAGGACCTGCCGTGAGTCGTCGCCCCTCCCCGCCGCCCGCCCTGCCCGGCTTCACCTATGTGGAGCCGCTGGGCACGGGCGGCTTCGCCGACGTCTTCCTGTACGAGCAGGAGATGCCGCGGCGCCGGGTCGCGGTGAAGGTGCTGCTCGCCGACCGCATCTCCAGCGGAGCGGCACAGGAGTTCGCCGACGAGGCGAACGTGATGGCGATGCTGTCCACGCACCCCGCGATCGTCACGATCTATCAGGCGGGTGTCGCGGGCGACGGGCGCCCGTACCTGGTGATGGAGTACTGCCCGCGGCCGAACCTGCAGCTGCGCTCGCGCAAGGAGCCGTTCTCGGTGGCCGAGGCGCTGCGCGTCGGCGTCCAGGTCGCGGGGGCCGTGGAGACCGCGCATCGTGCGGGCGTGCTGCACCGCGACATCAAGCCGGCGAACATCCTCGTCACGGAGTACAACCGTCCGGCCCTGACCGACTTCGGCATCGCGTCCACCACGGGCGCGACGGGCGAGGCGTCGGGCATGTCGATCCCGTGGTCGCCGCCGGAGTCGTTCGCCGAGCCGCCGCAGAGCGGTCCGCGCACCGACGTGTGGGCGCTGGGTGCCACGCTGTACACGCTGCTCGCGGGGCGTTCGCCGTTCGAGCGCCCGGGGGAGCGCAACTCCAGCGCCGACCTGATCGAGCGCATCGAACGGGCGGCGCTGCCCCCGCTCGGCCGTCCCGACTCGCCCGAGAGCCTGCAGCGGCTGCTCGAGCGGGCGATGGCCAAGAACCCCGACGACCGCTTCCCGAGCGCGGTCGCCTTCGCCCGGGCGCTGCAGAAGGTGCAGATCGAGCTGTCGCACTCGGTCACGCCGATCGACATCGTCGACGACCACCCGCCCGCGGAAGACCTGGAGGACGACAACGACGGCCTGACCCGGGTGCGGGAGATCGTCAGCATCGACCCCGGCATGTCCACCTCGACGCGGCCGTCGGCGGCCACGCAGCCCAAGGGTCCGTCGGTCGTGGTGCCCGATGCCCCGCGGTTCGACTCCCCGCCGCGTCCGGAGCCCGACGTGGAGCAGACGCAGCGTCGCGACACCGCCGCGACCGCCGCCGCTGCACCCGCGACCGGCACCGCCGGCACCCTCGCCGCCGCGGCCTCCGCCCCCTCGAGCCCCGCCGCGCCCGGCCCCGACCGCGACGACCGCACGATCCTGCGTCCGCCGCAGGTCGTGCAGCCCGAGGCCCCCGCGCCCGTGCGCGCTCCCGAGCCGGTCGCTCCGGCCGTCCAGGCCCCGGCCGACGCGGAGCCGTCCGCCCCGCGGTCGCGCCGCGGGCTGTGGATCGGGCTCGCCGCGGCCGCGGTGGTCGTGGTCGTCGGCGGCATCGTGGGCCTCAACGTGCTCGTGTCCGGCCTCACGCCCGACCCGGGGCCGGAGAGCACCGAGTCCGCGGTCGACCCGCAGGACCCGGTGTCCGACGCGGTGCCCAAGGTCACCGAGCTCGCGGGCACCCGGGCCGGGGAGCAGGTCACGTTCACGTGGCAGAACCCCGACCCGCAGGAGGACGACAGCTTCATCTGGACCGAGACCGGCAGCGCGGCCGACGGAGCCGTGAAGCAGGTGGCGGAGCCGACCGTCACGTTCGCCCCGGCGTCGGCCGGCGAGGTGTGCATCGAGGTCATGCTGCGCCGCGGCGACGGCAGGGCGTCCGAGCCCGTGACGGGGTGCGTGGAGTGAGCGCGGTGGCGGGGGTCACGGTCGAGTTCGCGGGCGAGTACTACCCGATCGACCACGGGAACCGGTTCGTGGTCGGGCGCGAGGGCGACCTGGCCCTCGACGACAACCTGTTCCTGCACCGGCACTTCCTGGAGATCAGCGAGGGCGACGGCCTGTGGTGGCTGACGAACATCGGCACCCGCCTCACAGCCACCGTCACCGACTCGGCCGGCGGTGTGCAGGCGTGGCTCGCGCCGGGGGCGCGGCTGCCGCTCGTGTTCGAGACCACCACGGTGGTCTTCAGCGCGGGACCGACCACGTACGAGCTGGTGCTGCACGCCGCGGAGCCCGCGTTCCGTGCCACCAAGCGCGACTACGACGACGACGGCATGTCCACGATCGGCGACGTGCCGCTCACGCTGAGCCAGAAGCTGCTGATCCTGGCGCTCGCCGAGCCGCAGCTTCGTCGCGACGGCACGGGCATGAGCGAGATCCCGTCGTCGGCCAAGGCGGCCGAGCGGCTCGGGTGGACGGTCACGCGGTTCAACCGCAAGCTCGACAACGTGTGCGACAAGTTCGACCGCGTCGGCGTGCCCGGCATGCGCGGCGGTCAGCGCAGCTTCGCGACCAACCGCCGTGCGCGTCTGGTGGAGCACGTGATCGCGTCGCGTCTCGTCACGAAGGACGACCTCCCGCTGCTGGACGCCCCGCAGCCGAGCGAGGCAGAGGGAGACAACGAGTGAAGGTACGGCTGACCCTGCTGCGTCAGGGCGCGGCATCCAGCGACATCGAGGTCACGGCGGAGAGCACGGCGACGATCGGCGAGATCGCCGCGATGATCGTGCGCGCCGATCCGCTGGGCTCCTTCGCGCACGCCGACCCGGCCGCCGTGACCCTGGAGGCGTACAGCTCGGTGGTGTCGGGGGCGGGCGACCTGCTCGCGCCGGAGTCCACGTTCGCGCACGTCGGACTGGCGCACGGCGCCACGGTCCGTGTGGTCCCCGCGTCGTACGAGCAGCGTCCCGTGGTCGGCCGCATGGAGGTCGGTGCGGGCCCCGGTGCGCGCTCGATCGCGCTGACCCGCGGCACGATCGTGCTCGGTCGCGACGAGTCGTGCGACGTGGTGATCGACGACCCGCTGGTGTCGAAGAAGCACGCGCGACTGGAGATCGGCGACCGTGTCGAGCTGATCGACCTGAACTCCGCAAACGGCATCCTCGTCGACGGCGCCTCGGTCGTGCGCCTGGTGGCGGCGGAGGGCGAGCTGTCGGTCGTGCTGGGCGACACCCCCGTGCGCGTCAAGGTCGAGGCGGGTGCCACGACGCCGTCGCCCGCGGAGGCCTCCATCCGCCAGGTCGAGTTCGTGCGCTCGCCGCGCGTCGAGGAGCGGTACCTGGGCGAGGAGCTCGACGGCACCGACCTCCCCGTGCCCGCCCGCAAGCAGCCGTTCCCGCTGCTGACGCTCGTCGCCCCGCTGCTCATGGGCGGCGCGATGTACGCGTTCACGCAGAACCTGCTGTCGATCATGTTCGTGGCGCTGTCGCCGCTGCTGATGATCGGCACGTGGCTCACCACGAAGAACCAGCAGAAGCGCGAGCTGGAAGAGGACAAGAAGCGCTTCGAGGAGCAGCTGGAGCGCCTGGACGCGCGGCTGCAGAGCGAGCGCGACCGGGAGATCGATGTGCGCCGCCGCGAGGTGCCGCTGCTGCGCGAGATCAGCGACGCCGCGCTCACCGCCGGTCCGCTGGTGTGGACGCGGCGCACCGAGCACTGGTCGTTCCTGCACGTGCGACTCGGGATCGGCGACACCGCCTCGCGCAGCTCGGTGAAGGACTCCAACGGCCGCGACCGCGCGATCCCGGAGTACGTCGACCGCCTGGACGCGGTCGTCGAGGCGACCAGGATCGTGCCGCAGGTGCCGATCCTGGAGGACCTGACCGACGTCGGCGCGCTCGGCATCGCGGGCCTCGGCGGCCGCTCGACCGGATACGCCAGGGCCCTGCTCGCGCAGCTCGCCGGGCTGCACGCACCCGCCGATGTCGGGGTGGTGGGCCTGTGGGGTCCGCGCTGGGGCGCTCAGCTGGCCGATGCGAAGTGGCTGCCGCACGCGTGGTCGGCGCAGGCCGTGCTGGGTGTGCAGCCGATCGGCGACGGTCCCACCTCGGCTGGGCAGATCGTCGCGCGCCTGGAGGAGCTGATCGCGCAGCGCTCGAACCGCAGCGGCGACGCGGTGGAGCTCGGGGCGCTGGAGGCCGAGAAGGCCGCGACGAACAGCGGCTCGAAGGTCGGCGAGGACTCCCGCAGCCGTCATGACGCGGTGCCCAAGCCCGCGATCGTCGTGCTGATCGCGCCGGACGCCCCGGTCGACCGCGGCCGCCTGATCCAGCTGTCCGAGCGTGCGGCCACCCGCGGCATCTTCCCGGTCTGGCTCACGGAGGACGCGGCCGCCCTGCCCGCGTCGTGCCGCACGTTCGTCGAGCTCGGGTCGACCGACAGCGCGCACTTCGTCCGGCTCGGCGAGGTGATCGACGACCTGTCCGTCGACGAGCTCACGCGGGAGCAGTTCGCGGTGTTCGCGCGCGCTCTGGCGCGTCTGACCGACGCGGGCGAGGTCGCCCTGGACCGCAGCGACGTGCCGCGCACGATCTCGATGCTGCACCTGCTCGGCCGCGACATGGCCACGCAGCCGGAGAGCGTGATCGACCGGTGGACGCAGAACGACTCGCTGCACTCCCGGCGCAAGGTCGGCTCCGCGCGCCGGTACCAGCCGAAGCTCCGCGCCCTGGTCGGCGCGGGGGCGGAGGGCGCCCTGCAGCTCGACCTCCGGCAGCAGGGCCCGCACGCGCTCGTGGGCGGGACCACCGGTTCCGGCAAGAGCGAGTTCCTGCAGGCGTGGGTGCTCGGCATGGCGACCGAGTACAGCCCGGAGCGCCTGACGTTCCTCTTCGTGGACTACAAGGGCGGCTCGGCGTTCGCGGATTGTGTGAGCCTGCCGCACTGCGTGGGCATCGTGACCGACCTGAACGAGCACCTGGTGCGCCGCGTGCTGGTCAGCCTCCGCGCCGAGCTGCACTACCGGGAGCACCTGTTCAACCGCAAGAAGGCGAAGGACATCCTGGAGCTGGAGCGCGCGGGCGACCCGCAGGCCCCGCCCGCCCTGGTGCTCGTGATCGACGAGTTCGCGGCGCTGGCGAAGGAGGTGCCGGAGTTCGTCGACGGCGTGATCGACATCGCCCAGCGCGGGCGCTCCCTCGGCATCCACCTCATCATGGCCACGCAGCGTCCGGCCGGTGTCATCAAGGACAACCTGCGGGCGAACACGAACCTCCGGGTCGCGCTGCGCATGGCCGACGAGACCGACAGCAACGACGTGATCGGCACGAAGGACGCGGCGCTGTTCGATCCGGGCACGCCCGGCCGCGGCATCGCGAAGACGGGTCCCGGCCGCATGACGCTGTTCCAGTCGGCGTACTCGGGCGGCTGGAGCCTGGGGGAGGACGACGGCACCGACGTCTCCATCGCCGCGTTCGGCTCGACGGACCAGGGCCCGTGGGAGCTGCCGATCGACGAGAACGCGGTCGTGGTCGACGACGACCTCGGCCCGAACGACCAGCAGCGTCTGGTGAGCACGATGGTGCTCGCCGCGCAGGCCGCGCAGGTCGCCCAGCCGCGGCGTCCGTGGCTCGACGAGCTGGCGCCGACGTTCGACCAGCTCAAGCTGCCGCAGCGCACCGATGCGGCCCTGCTGCTCGGCGTGATCGACGAGCCCGAGCGTCAGGAGCAGGTGCCGTTCCACTTCCTGCCCGACACCGAGGGCCACATGGTCATCTACGGCACCAGCGGCTCCGGCAAGTCGGCGGCCCTGCGCACGCTCGCGGTGTCGGCGGGCATCACGCCGCGCGGCGGACCCGTGCACGTGTACGGTCTCGACTTCGGCTCGGGCGCGCTGCGCATGCTGGAGCCCCTGCCCCACGTGGGTTCGGTCATCTCGGGCGACGACGCCGAGCGGGTCGCCCGGCTGTTCGCGACGCTGCGTCAGGAGCTCGACCGCCGCGGCGACGCGTATTCGGCGGTGGGCGCGGCGACCCTCACCGAATACCGGCAGCTGTCGGGCAAGAGCGACGAGCCGCGCATCGTGGTGCTGATCGACGGGTTCGCGGCGTTCCGCAACGACTACGAGGCCGTGATCGGCCGCACCGACACGTACAACGCGCTGCAGGAGGTGCTGTCCGACGGCCGTGCGGTCGGCATCCACGTGGTGCTGTCGGCCGACCGGTTCCAGAGCATCCCGAGCGCGCTGAACGCGATGATCCAGCGCCGCGTGGTGCTGCGCATGGCCGACACCGACGCGTACAACATCCTCAACGTGCCCAAGGACGTGCTCACGCCGGAATCGGTGCCGGGGCGTGCGATCGTGGGCGAGAACGAGGCGCAGATCGCGATCATCGGCGGTACGCGCAGCATGAAGGAGCAGTCGCTGGCGATCGAGCGGATGGCCGCGTCGATGTCGCGCCGCGGCGTGCCCGACGCGCCGCCGGTGCGTGCGCTGCCGCTCAGCTACGGGCTGGAGGAGGTGCCGGCGACGGTCGGCGACCAGCTCGTGGTGGGTCTGGCGGACAGCGACCTCGGTCCGTTCGGCATCGAGCCGACCGGCACGTTCGTGATCGCCGGTCCGCCCGCGAGCGGCAAGAGCAACGCGCTGGCCGCGATCACGCAGCAGGTGCTGCGGGCGCGACCGGGCACGCCGACGCTGTTCCTCGGGTCGACCCGCTCCCCGGCGCGCCACGCGGTGTCGTGGACCGCGACGGCGGCGGACGGCATCAGCGGCACCGCGGCCGTGGCCGAGATCGTGGAGAAGGCCGAGCAGGGCCTGAAGCCGGTCGTGGCGGTGGAGGGCGTCGCGGAGTTCGCGTCGTCGCTGCTCGAGATGCCGCTGTCCGACCTGGTCAAGCGCGCGACGCGCGGCGAGCTGCTGCTGCTGTTCACGGGCGACACGAGCGAGTGGACCAGCAACTTCGGGCTGCTCGGCGAGATCAAGCAGGCGCGGCGCGGTGTGGTGCTCCAGCCGGAGACGATCGACGGCGAGCTCGTGCTCAAGGCGCCCCTGCCCCGCATCGGCCGCGGCGAGTTCCCGGTCGGCCGGGCGGTGCTGGCGCAGCGCGGCAAGATCGTGCGGGTGCAGTTCCCGCTCGTGGTCCCCGAGACCGTCTGACCGGCGGCACGCCGCCGCCCATACGAAAGCCATAGCCCCGCCAGAGGCTCCTGATCATCGGGGCGGGCACCATGGTGACTCCCGACGCCCCCGAAGGAGCCGCCATGAGCCCGAGTCCCGAACCCACGCCCACACCGCGGGGCCCCGCCTACGAGGGGCGACTGCTGCCGCGTACCGAGGAAGAGGTCGTCGATCAGGGGGCCGCGTTCGACCTGGGCACGCTGTTCAGCCGGCGCGGCGTGCTCGGGCTGGTGGGACTGGGGGCCGCGTCCGCCGCGCTCGCAGCCTGCGCGCCGCTGTCGTCCGGAGCCGGCACGACCGCCGCACCCACGGCCGACCCGGGGAGCGACGGCACCGCGACGACGGGCGTGGACGGCGAGATCCCCGACGAGACGGCAGGCCCCTATCCGGGCGACGGCTCGAACGGCCCCGACGTGCTGGAGGAGTCCGGGATCGTCCGGCGCGACATCCGCTCGAGCATCGACGGGGGCGCGACGGCCGAGGGGGTGCCGCTGACGTTCGAGCTCACGGTGCTCGACCTCGCGAACGGCGGGGTGCCCTTCGCCGGGGTCGCCGTGTACGCGTGGCACTGCACGGCGCAGGGGGAGTACTCGATGTACTCCTCGGGCCTGGAGGATGTGACCTACCTCCGCGGCGTGCAGGTCGCGGATGCGGACGGCCGTGTCTCCTTCACGTCGATCTTCCCCGGCTGCTACTCGGGACGGTGGCCGCACATCCACTTCGAGGTGTACCCCGACGTCTCCGCGATCACCGACTCGACCGCTGCCATCGCGACCTCGCAGCTGGCGCTGCCCGAAGCCGCGTGCACGGCTGTGTACGCGCTGCCGGCCTACGACGGCTCGGCCGGGAACCTCGCGCAGACCTCGCTCGACGCCGACATGGTGTTCGGCGATGACGGGGGTGCCCTGCAGCTCGCGAGCATCGCCGGCGACACCGGCACCGGCTACCGCGCATCGCTCATGGTGGGCGTCGACACCACGACGACGCCGAGCGCCGGCGGCGCCCCGCAGGGTGGTCCCGGCGCGGGTGGGCGACCGCCGGGGAGCTGATGGGGACTTCTCCCCATTTGCGTGGCGGGTGCCCTTCGTTACTCTCGAAGAACAAGAACACCTCCGGCACCGGCCGGGGCGACCGGAAGGTAACACCAATGACGAACCTCAAAGTCAGCTACGCCGACATGAAGGACGCTGCTGGCCGTCTCCGCACGGGCCAGCAGGACATCGAGACCCAGCTCAAGAACCTGCGCGCCTACGTGTCGCAGCTCGTCTCGGGCGGCTTCGTGACCACGTCCGCCTCGGGTGCGTTCGACGCCTCGTACGCGCAGTTCAACCAGGGTGCCACCGCGACCATCGCGGGCATCGAGGGCATGGCCCGCTTCCTCGACGTCGCGGCCCAGTCGCTGCAGTCGACCGACGAGCAGCTCGCGGCGCAGATCCGCCAGTAACGCCTCAGCGAGAAGAGGGGATGCCGATCCGGCATCCCCTCTTCTGCGTCTCCGGGCGCTGTCCCCGACCCCGCACGAGGACGGATGCGGCACGCTCCGCGTCACCCGCGTCGGCATATTGCCATGCGCATGACCCGTGCATACCGTGACTTCCGAAACACGCTGACGGGGGCTGGCGTTTCGGAAAGCACTCTCGTTTCGAGGCTTCATCCTGCCCGCAGCGGGAAAGGAAGAGATCATGGAGACGACGATGAAGAGCAACGACAATGGGCGGCGGTTCGCGCGCTGGGGAAAGCTGGCGGTGGCGTCGGGAGCCGTCGCGGTCGCCTGCGGGATCGCGTTCGCGGCTCCCGCCTCGGCCGATGACGGCTACGGAGGCTACGACTTCGGCTCCGGCAACACGTACAGCTGGGGCCAGGGGTACGACGGCGGCTACGGCTACGGCAGCTCCTACGGCGACGGGTGGGGTCAGCCCAACGGATCGTCGAACTGGTGGGCGTCGAACGACGTCGTGCAGAACGTGCTGCAGGGCAACTCCTGGGCCGGAGCGCCCAGCGTGCAGAACTCGGGATACTCGCCGCAGCAGGTCTCCTCGTGGGGCAACAGCCTGTTCTCGTCGTGGTGGCGCTGAACGCTCGTCGCGTTTCGGTCGCGCAGCGGTGAGCACGAGTTCCTGACCGCGTCGGCGGCCCCCACCGCGCAGAGTTCGACCCCTGGACGTCCGGACGTCCAGGGGTCGAGGTCTGCTCAGCGGAGGGCCGCGGCCGCGTCGGCCAGATGCCGGGCGTTGTGGTTGAGCACCTTCACGATGATGCCGTGGCGGCGCAGCTCGGCGACCGTGCGGGCGCCTTCCTCGCTGTCGCGGCCGAGCGCGGCGATCGTCGCGACGACCAGCACGTCACCGGCGTGCAGGGTGCCGATGAGACGGGCGATCCGGTCGCTCCAGCTCTCCAGGATGTCCGGGGCCGGATGGCGGAAGCCCTCGATGGGCACGCCGAAGCGGGTGAGGTCGGCGCGCTGCTCCACAACCGAGGGCATGTCGTCGCGGGAGACGACGAGGCCGACCAGGCGGGAGCCATCGGGCCGGGCGAGCCAGAAGTTGCGGTTCGCCTGCAGCTCGGTGAAGCACTTGGGGCACTCGGCGGCCGCGTGCGGCAGATGCAGCGGGCTCGTCAGGGCCTCGTCGACGGATGCCGCCGTCGTGGGTTCGATCGTCTCGCTCATCGCGCACCTCCGTCCTCCATTGTGCCCTGTCCGCGATCCGATCTGTGCCCTGCGGGCACCCGCCGGGCGTCCGGTTTTGCACCCGTGGCGGGAGCCCGACCAGAATAGGGGTCATGCGTCGCCTCACCGCTGTCCTTCTCGCGTCCGCCTCGCTCCTCCTGCTGGCCGGATGCGCCCCATCGGAGGACGAGCGGCGCGGCGACCTCGCGGCCGAACTGGAGGGCATCGACGGCGTGGACATCGCGCGCGTGGACAGCGTCGAGGTCGTGGTCGCGACCGAACCGGGGCTGTCCGAGGACGACTCCGCGGAGGTGCTGCAGGGCGTGCGCGATCTCGTGCTCGCGCAGGACGACGCCGAGGACTACACCTCCGTCGCCGTCTGGTTCTACGGACAGGGCGAGAGCTCGTGGACCGGTGACTGGGGCCTCGGCGCGATCGCCGCGGACGGGTTCGACCAGCAGGCGGCGTTCCTCGCGTCGCTCGCCGGCTGGGACGGCGTCACCGCCGCCGATGCTCCCGTGAGCAGCGTCGAGCTGAAGGTGACGCGGAACGACGACCAGGTCGTGGAGCTCACGGCGAGCGCCGAGTCGGCGGGTGTCGCGGACGAGTGGAAGACCGAACTGCAGGAGCTGTGGACCTCCAGCGGCGGTGACGCGGATCAGGCGATCCGCTGGCGCTGAGCGAACGCGCCCCGCAGGTTACGGGGTTCCGCCGTTCGCGGCACTGGTGATCTCGGCCTCCTGCGTCTCGAACGCGGTCGCGGCATCGCGGGCGACCACGCCCGCACCGGCGGTCATGCTCTGCAGCTGCAGCAGCGTGCCCTTGGCCCACATCGCCCAGGTGTCGGCGGCCGCGGAGACGGCGGAGCTGCCGCACGCGCCGAGTGCGAGGTCCACGTCGAGGCTCATGGCCCATGCGGTGCTCTGCAGCGTGCCGCCGGTCGCGCCGACGGCTTCGGAGTCGAACTGGAGATCGGTCATCACGGCACCTTCACATCGTCGGGGGAGTAGGTCTCGGTGGGGTCGGGTCGGGGGTCGCCGGAGGGTGCCGACGGCTCTGTGGAGACCGCGCGCGGAGCGGCTGCGGCGGGCGTGCAGCCGACGAGCGCGATCCCGCCGATCAGGATGAGCGCCCAGCCGCCGGATCGCCGCATCAGGTGCCCTCCGCCCACGAGGTGTTGGCCTCGACACCGCGCTGGTAGTCGGCGAACATCTCGCGGGCGAGGTCGTCGACCTGTCCCGCCGAGAGGCCCTCGGTCATTCCCAGGTCCACGAGCATCTGCTCGATGGTCTCCATGGTCGCGATCTCGCGGCCGTTCGCCGCGTCGGCCTGAGCCTCCAGCAGCGCCTCGTGCGAGTTCGCCCACGCCGCCGTCGCCTGTCCGGAGCCCCAGTCGGAGACGCCGCCGATCACGGCGCTCTGCGCCACATCGATCACCACGCTCCCGCCGGCCACGAGGACGTCGCCCACGGCCGGGATCGGGATCAGGCCGACCACGGTGCCCACTCCGTCGATCGCGGCCTGGACCGCTTCGTCGTGACGGGTCGCCTCGCCGAGGGCGGCTCCCGCCGGGGAGCCGTCGAGCCAGCCCTGCAGCTCCACGACACGCTCCAGGGCGTCGGCCTTGAAGGCGCTGTCGGCGGGCGCCAGGTCGGCGATCGCGATGAGCGCGTCCTGGTACTGCTGCACCGACTGGGCGATGACCGCGGCGCCGGCGGACGGCGTGTCCCCGTCGCTCCAGGCGGCCGTGCCGAGGAGCTGCGCGAGCTGCGCCTGCGTGACATCGGGGATCGCGCGCGGGTCGTCCGTCCCGATCAGCAGGTTCTCGAAGTACGGACGGGTTCCCGCGGCCGGGTCGCTCTCGCTGATGGCCTCGGAGAAGTAGGGCATCGCGACCGAGATGCCCTCGGCGACGCGCACCTGGCCGATGCTCGTGAGGTTCTCCGGCAGGAACGATTCGTTGCCGGTGAGCTCGCGCACGACCTGGGTGGTGAGTTCCGCCACGCGCTGCCACGTCTCGGGGTTGTACGTGTGGGTCGCATCGGCCGGGCCTCCCGCGGCCTGCTGCGCGCCGGCCCACAGAGCTCCGGGCCCTTCGAAGCCGTCGCCGGACGAGTTCGCGCTCCAATCGCGCTCACCGAACCAGTACTCGATGCGGCCGTCGCCGAGGTCGCCGTCGCCGAACGGGTCGTTCTCGGTGGAGGTGAGCCAGTCGAGGGCCGCGTCGGGGTAGGTGCCGAGGGTGGAGAAGATGCGCCCGGCCAGATCGTCGACGCGGTTGCCGTCGAGTCCGGTCTGCTCGCCCTCCAGGAACGCCAGGGTGCGGCCGCCCGCGTTCGGGGAGAAGTCGGTCCAGCCCCCGTAGAGCATGCTGGCGGGGTCGCGCTCGATGCGATCGATCTCGTCAGCCATCGCCACCGTGAGGTTCACCCCGAGCGGGTGGTTCTTCTCGTCGGAGAACAGGAAGCCGATCGCGGCGACCGCGCCGCCGACGCTCGACGAGGCGCCGGTGAGCATGCTCTCGGCGAAGTCCTTCGACGTCGACTCCATCCAGATCTGGGATCCGGTCGACAGGCCGCCGCGGATCGACGTCGCCAGGGCGAGCGCCGTCGCACCGGCAAGGCCGTCCACCATGACGGCGTCGCCGAGGTTGTCGATCATCGAGACGGTGTTCTCGCCGCCGACCTCCAGGAAGAACTGCGACATGACGAACGTGTCGTCGCCCCACACGTCGAAGAAGTCCTGCATCGCCTGCAGGTTCTCGTCGGTGATGTCGCCCTCGGCGATCTCGTCCGCCACGTTCGCGAACGCGTCGCCGAGGTTGTCGTAGTTCAGGTCGTCGATGTCGTCGATGCCCGCGAAGCTCAGCGCCGACTGCATGGCGTCCCAGCGCGGAGAGGCCGGCGGGGCGAGGGCGGCCACCAGCGTGCTGTCGGCGGTCTCGCGCTGCGTGGCGAGGGCCTTGAGCTGGTTCGCGGCCTGCCGCATGTCGGCGAGGCCCGCGGTGGTGCCGCTCGGCACCCACAGGCCCGGCTGCAGCGTGGGGCTGGGGGCGTTGAACGTGTAGGTCGAGAGCGGGAACGGGCTCTCCTCGGCCTCGGCGGCCTTCCACGTCGCATAGCCGTTCGCATACGCCTGGTGGGCGGCGGCGGTCGCGGCGCGGATGCGGTCGACCTCGGCGGCGTAGGCCGTGAGCGCCGACTGCACGGCGGCGAACTCGGTGGTCAGCTCGGTGCACAGGTTCTGCGGCTTGGTGAGCGAGGTCCGGAAGGCCGCACCGGCGTCACCCGCCCACACCTCGTCCGTGGTGCTCGTCGCGGCGTTCGCCAGCGCCGAGCGCACCGTCTCGGTCCCGGTGCTGCGGTTGCTCACGCGCGTCGCCGCGTCGTTCACCGCGCTCGTGACCCCGCGCCCCGGATGCAGATCGTCCCACTGTGCCATGTCGTCGCCCCTCCTCGACGGTGTCCCGTCCGCAGCAAATCTACCGGGGCGGCACGAACGCGGCGATGGGCAGAACTCCCCATGCGCCCCAGGGCCGTCAGAGCAGCCCGAGCGCCCGCACCGCCTCGCGCTCCTCCTGCAGCTCGGCGACCGAGGCGTCGATCCGGCGCCGCGCCCAGTCGCTCAGCTCCAGACCCTCGACGATCCGCCACTCGCCGTCGACCGATCGCACGGGGAACGACGACACGAGCCCCTCCGGCACGCCGTACTCGCCGTGCGACACCACCGCGGCGGAGGTCCAGTCGTCGGTGCCGCGCACCCAGTCGCGCACGTGGTCGATGGTCGCGCTCGCCGCGGAGGCCACGGAGGAGGAGCCGCGCACCTCGATGATCTCCGCACCGCGCTTCGCGACCCGCGGGATGAACGTCTGCTCCAGCCAGGTCGGCACGTCCCCGACGATCTGCGCCAGCGCCTCCTGCACCGGCTCCCCGCCGACCGTCGCGTGCGACACGTCGGGGAACTGCGTGGCCGAGTGGTTGCCCCAGATCGGCACACGCCGCACAGTGCGCACGGGCGTGCCGAGGGTCTGTGCGAGCTGCGCCCTCGCCCGGTTCTCGTCGAGCCGGGTGAGCGCCGTGAAGCGTTCGGCCGGCACCCCGTCCGCGGCCGCCGCGGCGATCAGCGCGTTGGTGTTGGCGGGGTTGCCCACCACCGTGACCCGCACGTCCGGCGAGGCGTTCGCGGCGATGGCCGCTCCCTGCGGGCCGAAGATGCCGCCGTTCGCCGCCAGCAGGTCGCCGCGCTCCATGCCGGGCCCGCGGGGGCGCGCGCCGACGAGCAGCGCGAGGTCGCAGCCGTCGAACCCGACCGCCGCGTCGTCCGTCACCTCCACGTGCTCGAGCAGGTCGAACGCGCCGTCCTGCAGTTCGAGGGCGGCTCCCTCCGCAGCGCCGAGGCCCTGCGGGATCTCGAGGAGCCGCAGCCGCACCCGCTCGTCGGGACCCAGGAGGTCGCCCGCCGCGATGCGGAACAGCAGCGCGTAGCCGATCTGTCCGCCCGCGCCCGTGATGGTGATCGTCGTGGTCATGACCCGAGCCTACGACCGTCGGCGCGGGGGTGCGCGGAGTACCCTCGACGCATGACGTTCAATCCCGATGCCGACCTCTCCGGCAACACCACGCGCCGTCGCGGACGCACGGCTGCGATCGCCGGTGGCACCGGTATCGGCGTCCTCGGCCTGCTCGCCCTCATCGCCGGTCCGCTGCTGGGGATCGACCTGTCCGGACTCGTCGGCGGAGGGGCACCGAGCGGCGGCGGCGGTCCCGCCGAGGGGTCGGTGATCGAGAACTGCGACACGGGGGCCGACGCCAACGCCGACGTCGACTGCCGCATGGCCGGATCGCAGCTCGCGCTCGATGCGTTCTGGGAGGACCACGTCGAGGGGTACCGTGCCCCGCAGCTCATCGTCGTCGACGGCTCGACCCCCACGGCCTGCGGCACCGCGTCGAACGCCGTCGGCCCCTTCTTCTGCCCGGGCGACGAGACGGTCTACATCGACCCCACGTTCTTCCAGCTCATGCAGCAGCAGTTCGGGGCGACCGCCGGCAACCTCGCGCAGCTCTACATCGTCGGCCACGAGTGGGGCCACCACATCCAGTACATCACCGGGGTCATGGACCAGTACCCGAACAACGGCACGGGTCCCGGCAGCAACGGGGTGCGCACCGAGCTGCAGGCCGACTGCTACGCGGGGGCGTGGATCGGACAGATGTCGAAGAGCACGGATCCCAATGGGGTGCCGTACCTGCAGCCGTCGACCGAGGAGCAGCGCGTCGACGCCCTCAACGCGGCGTTCGCGGTCGGTGACGACCACATCCAGGAGCAGTCCGGCTTCGTGAACCCGGAGAGCTGGACGCACGGCTCGAGCGAGCAGCGGCAGCGCTGGTTCGCGGAGGGCTACGCCAACGGACTCGAGGCGTGCGGGCAGGTCTTCACGCTGCCCGCCGACCAGCTCGACCCGTAGATCCCGGGCGGCGGCGACCGCTCCGCTACCGTGGAGATCGCACGACTGCACGACCGGCTGGGGGGCCGATGATGACGAACACCGAGGGACTCTATCCCGCGATCGAGCCGTACGACACGGGCGAGCTGCTCGTCGGCGACGGCCACCGCGTGTACTGGGAGGTCAGCGGCAACCCCGACGGCAAGCCGGTGGTCTTCCTGCACGGCGGCCCCGGCAGTGGCACGTCGCCGTGGCAGCGCCGGTTCTTCGACCCCGACGCCTACCGCATCGTGCTGCTCGACCAGCGCGGGTGCGGACGCAGCACCCCGTCGGCGAGCGAGCCCGACGCCGATCTGCGGCACGTCACGACGGCCCACCTGATCGCCGACCTCGAGCTGCTGCGCAAGAACCTCGGCATCCCGCGGTGGCAGGTGTTCGGGGGCTCGTGGGGCAGCGCCCTCGCCCTCGCCTACGCCCAGGCGCATCCGGAGGTGGTGACCGAGCTCGTCCTGCGCGGCATCTTCACCCTGCGCCGCGCCGAGCTCGAGTGGTTCTACGAGGGCGGGGCTGCGGCGCTCTTCCCCGACCTGTGGGAGCGGTTCATCGCCCCGATCCCGGTGCTGGAGCGCTCGCGGCTCATCGAGGCGTACCACCGGCGGCTGTTCGACCCCGACCCCGCGGTGCACGTGCCCGCCGCGATCGCGTGGTCGACCTGGGAGGCCGCGACCGTGACGCTGCGCCCCGACCCCGAGCAGATCGCGGCGATGTCGGATCCGCGCCGGGCGACCGCGTTCGCGCGCATCGAGAACCACTTCTTCGTGCACGGCGGCTGGTGGGACGAGGGACAGCTGATCGCGGGCGTCGACGCGATCCGGCACATCCCGGCCGTGATCGTGCAGGGTCGGCACGACGTCGCGACGCCCATGATGACCGCGTGGGATCTGCACCGCGCGTGGCCGGAGTCCGAGTTCGTGGTGGTCGACGATGCGGGGCACGCGGCCACGGAGCCCGGCATCAGCGCCGCGCTCCGCGCCGCAACCGACCGGTTCCGCGCGGAGGCCTGACCCCGCGGCGTCAGGCGCGCAGGGCCTTCGTCAGCGTCGCCAGCAGCCCGCCGACACCGCCGTTCGCGCGATGCCGGGTGAGACCCTCGCTCACCTCGGCGCCCGTGCGGGCCGACACGAACCACGGCGGCTTCGGGAGGATGGTCGCTCGTCCGCCACCGTTCAGGACCGGCAGGGAGCGGGGGAACGGGCGGAACGGGCCGCGCAGCACCGAGCGCTCGACATCGTCGAGCAGCAGCGCGTTGTGCACCACGCCGATGCCGCTGCCCACGTCGTCGATCGTGCTGCCGGGGAACGCACCCCACGTGAGGGTCGGCGTGATGAAGCCGAACGCCGTCCAGCCGTTGATCGCGATCGAGCCGTAGTGCAGCGCGGTGAGCGCCCGGTCGAACCCACTGCCGAGCGCCTTCTCGGTCGCCGGGTCGATCAGCAGATTGGCGCCGAGCGTGCCCTGCAGCTTCTCGTTGGCGTGCGCGACCGCCGCGTCCAGGAACGCCTGTCCCGTGCCCGGCAGGCTCACCACGCCCAGCACGGGGGCGAAGTACTCGGTGTTCTCCAGCGCCGTGGCGTCGTCGTCGCCGTCGACCTCGACGAGCAGGCGGTCGCCGAGCACGAGCGCGTCGGGGTAGGCGTCGGTGGCGGTCTGCATCCGCGACGCCGAACCCGGGTACCAGGTCGGGCGTTCCGGTGCGTTGGCGTACGCGCGGCGCAGGGCGGCACGGAACGCGTCGGCGCGGTCCCAGTCCGCGGACAGGATCACGACCTGACCGGCGATGCAGTTGTGCCCGCTGTTCTGCAGCCGCATGGTGGCGATGTGCTCGGCCTGATACGCGATGTCGGCATCGGTCCACGGGCCCGGCACCACGATGATGGGGGAGACGCCGCCGAGCTCGGCCGTGATGGGCTTCTTCAGCAGCGGGCGGTTCTCACGCCGCCGCCGCTTCGTCGCCGCGGCGCCCTCGCCCGAGGAGGGGCCCCACACGATCGTGTCGAAGGTCGCGGCCGATCCGGTGATGTGCACGTGCGCGATCCCGGGGTGCTGCGTGAGGTAGGCGCCCGCCGCCGGGCCGCCGCGCATGATCCGCAGGAAGCCGGGCTCGATCAGCGGGGCGAGCGCGCGCTTGTACACCGGCACCAGCGGGTCCTGCGTGGGATTGACCTTGAGCAGGGCCGTGCGGTTGTGCGCCAGCAGCTCGTACAGCACGTCGAGCACCGGGATCGAGGTCACGTTGCCGGCGCCGAGCACGAGCCCCACGCCGCCGGACCGCGCCGGCGTGCGCTGCGCCAGTCCCGCCCTGGCCCGCGCGGCGTTCGGCGTTGTACCCGGCCGCAGCCACACCTCGCCCGTGAAGCCCGACAGCAGGAAGCGGTCGATCCCCGTGAGCGGGAACGCGTGCACGCGAGCGCGGCCGCCCGGCGCGCGGTCGACCTTCACGCCGTCGAGCGGGTTGCGTCCATCGGCCAGGCGGGTCAGCGTGGCGATGGAGGCGTCGAGCGCGCCGAGCACGCTGTACGGACCGCTGAGCCACTCCTCGCCGCGCAGCGGGTGCCGGGCGTCGAGGCCCTTGGAGGCGGCGGCGGTGCGCGCCCAGTCCTCCGCGGTCGCGGCGACGCTCGTGCGCACCTGTCGCAGCAGCGTCGCGCGCTGGGCGATCGTGAGCGCGGCCCACAGCTGCGTCCCGGTGTGCAGCTCCTCGATCGCGGTGTCGAACCGCTCCTGCTCGCCCTCGCCCAGCGGGGGAGAGGCGGGGGCCGTCGCGGCGGTGGCGTCGGAGTCGGAGTCGGGCGTTGTCGTGCGCGCAGGGGTCATCGGCGTCTCCTTCGGACGGTCCCAGCTTAGGCGTCGGTGGTCTGCAGCGCCTCGATGTCCTCCCGGCGCAGCCGGTAGCGCCGGAGGGTCGCCAGGCTCGCGGCCATGAGTGCGGCGGGCAGCACGCTGAAGCTCAGCACGATGCCGGTGATCGCGGCGGGCGGCTGCGCGACCGCCTCCCCGGCGACGGTCGAGACGTAGCCTGTCGCGGCCAGAGTGAGCGAGACGGCGGTGGCTCCGAGCGCGAAGCCCACCGTCTCGCCCGCGGTCCAGATGCCGGTGAACGTGCCGGCCTGTCCGGGTCGGCTCGACCGCTCGTCGTGCGAGATCACGTCGGGCAGCATCGCCATCGGCAGCGACTGCAGGCCCGCGTACGCGATGCCGGCCACGGCGACCGCGGCGTACATCCACCCGCCGGGCGACCACACCGCGGCGACGAGGGAGAGCGCGGCCAGCAGGAACAGGCAGCTGGCGATCGCGAACGCCCGCTCCTTGCCGAGGCGCCGCGCGACCACCGTCCACGCGGGCGTCGCCAACAGTGCCGGGCCGACCAGGGCGACGAACACGAGAGTGACCGCGTCCTCCGAGCGCAGGACCCACGTCGCCACGTACTGGGCCCCGGCCAGCATCGTGCCGGTCGCGAGCGCCTGCAGCAGGAACGTGGCGAGCAGGGCGCGGAACGGCTGACTGCGGCGCAGCGCTCGGAACCCGGACAGGTACTGCTCCCGCCACGCCGACGATGCCTCCGGCTCCCGCGGCCGTGCGGGGTCGTCGCCGGTCGCGGCGGCGGTGCGCGAGGCGATGAGCATGCCGACGCCGATCGCGAGTCCCGCCGCGACGCCCATCAGCAGATACCCGGCGACCGGGTCGGGCGCGGCCGTCCGGAGTGCGGGACCACCGGCACCGAACAGCAGGATCGCGGCCGTCAGCACCACCACGCGCCAGCCCAGCAGTCGCGTGCGCTCGTCGTAGCCGGACGTCAGCTCGGCGGGCAGCGCGACGTAGGGCACCTGGAACAGACTGAACGCGGTCGCCGTCGCGAGGAAGGCCAGGAGCACGCAGAGCGCTCCGGCCACGGGACCCCAGGCGGGCGGCACCGCGAAGGTGAGGGCGAAGAACACCGGGAGCGTGACGGCGCCGACCACCATGAACCCGCGGCGAGAGCCGGTGCGGGCGAGTTGCCGGTCGGACGCGGCACCGATCAGCGGATCGATCAGCACGTCCCACACCTTCGCGAGCGTGACGATCAGGCCGGCCGCGAGGGCGGCGACGCCGAGGTTGTCGGTGAGGAAGTAGGTCAGCACCAGGCCGGGAAGCGTCGCGTAGCCGCCGGTGCCGACGGAGCCCACGGCGTACAGCGCGATCGTGCGGGGGGACAGCCGGGCGGGGGCGCGGTCGGGTCGAGCCTCGGTGCTCATCGCGCCAGTGTAGCGGCGCGATGGGGCCGGTCAGATGAGCGAGAGCTCGCGCAGCTTCGACTCCACGTCGGCGTTCGACGGCTCGACGTGGTGGGTCGAGTCGGGGTACACCACGACGGGGATGTTGGTGCGACCCGAGATGTCCTTCGCGATGTCCGCGGCGGCGGGGTCGGCGACCAGGTCGACGTACGTGTACGCGACGCCCAGCTCGTCGAGCTGCTTCTTGGTGCGGATGCAGTCGCGGCACCAGTCGGCGCCGAACATGGTGATGGTGTCGGAGACGGGTGAGGTCATGCCTCCAGCCTACGTCCGCGCCGCGGGGGTGGCGCCGAAGAAGGCGGCCAGCGCCGCGGCGAGGGGTGCCGGGGCCTCCTCCGCCATGTGGTGGCCGCTCTCGATGCCGTGCCCGCGCACGTCGTCGGCCCAGTCCCGCCAGATGCGGACCGGGTCACCGTAAAGGTCCTCCAGGTCGTCGCGTGTCGACCACAGCACGAGCGCGGGCATCCGCAGGCGGCGCCCCGCGGCGGCGTCCGCCTCCTCGTGCGCGCGGTCGATCGTGAGGCCGGCTCGGTAGTCCTCGAGCATCGCGCGCACGACGGACGGGTCGTGCACGGCGCGGACGAGTTCCGCATGATTCGCGGCGCCCATGGTCTCCGGATCCGCCTTGGGCGCGTACCACGCCTCCGGGTCGGCCCCGATCACGCGCTCGGGGATGTCGGGCTGCGCGAAGAAGAACCAGTGCCACCACCGTGTCGCGAAGCGGGCGTCGGCGCGCCGGAGGTGCTCCGTGAGCGGGAGGCAGTCCAGCAGCGCGACGCGTTCGACCGCCTCCGGGGAGTCGAGGGCGAGACGCAGCGCGACGTAGCTGCCGCGGTCGTGCCCCGCGAGGTGGAAGCGCTCGTGGCCGAGGTGGCGTACGACGCCGCGGACGTCCTCCGCCACCGCCCGCTTCGAGTGGGCGGAGTGGTCGGGCGTGGGCGCGGGTCCGCGCGAGCGACCGTAACCGCGCAGGTCGGGGCAGATCACGGTGAACCCCTGCTCGACCAGGAGCGGGGCCACGCGATGCCAGGTGGCGGAGGTCCGCGGGTGACCGTGCAGCAGGACGACGGGCGGCCCGGAGCCGCCGTGCCGCACGAAGACGTCGGAGGCGCCGGTGCGCACGACCTCCTCCGTGAACCCCGGGAACAGCTCGCCGTCCGTCATCGCCCGGGGTCCGCCTCGTCCGGCAGCTTCTCCACCGGGGCGATCACGACGTCCTGCACCTTCCAGTCGAGATCGGTGATGCCGGCGGCCGCGGCGGACAGGTCGTGCGTGGTGACCTTGCTCCGGCGCGGCACGACGAAGGCCTCGATGTGGAACACCTGACCCTGATCGCGCATGCGCACGGCGGCTTCGGCGACCCACGGACGACTGCGCAGATACGACACGATGTCGCCCGCGAGCGGGTGCGGGTTCTTGCTGTCGTACGTGCGGGCGCGCTGGTCCATCAGATCCACGATCGCGGTCCTGGTGTTGCGGAAGCCGTCCCAGATGATGCCGAGCGAGATGAACAGGGCGGCAGCGCCGTCCAGCCACCAGATGCCGATGCCCACCCCCAGCACGCCGATGATCGAGGCTACCGTCGTCTGCCAGTCGGCCTTCGCCATGTCGGCGTCGGCGTAGAGCAGCTTGTTGTGCAGCACGGGTGCCAGCTTCGACTTCGCCGGTCCGTAGAAGAACACGGGTCCGACGATCACGACGACCATGACCGCGACCATCAGCCAGCCCAGCCAGATGGTCTGCCCGAACAGCTGCACCGTGCCGATGGTGGGGTGCTCGCCGGAGATGAGACCCGTGACCGCCTCGGTCGCCAGGTTGAGGCCCACGGCGAGGAGGGCGACACCCGCGACGAGGTGACCGACACCCATCGCCCTGTGCAGCCCGTACGGGTGCTTCCGCGTGGGGCGGCGGCGCACGAAGAGCAGCGCGGTGAGGAACGCCACCTGCGGGATGAGGGAGAGCATGTCCTCGATCCACGCGGTGCGCATGGCCTGCGACTCGCCCACCACGAGGGCGATCACGGCGATCGTCACCGAGGTGTAGACGATCGTGAAGACCTCCCACCGCACCGCCTTCCGGATCGCGCGCTGCTGCTCGTCCGGGAGGGTCGTCCGTCCGAACTGCCCGGTCGTCGTCATGGCGACCCCACCTTCCGGTCGAGGTACGACTCGAGCGCCGAGAGGAAGGCGTTCTCCCCGAGCGGCACGAGCATCACGAGCTCGCGGTCGCCGGCGCCGTCGATGCCGGGGTAGCCGCGCGTGACTCCGGCCTTGTCGATCCAGGGGGTATCCGGGGTGAGGGCGCCGGCGATGAGGTCGAGGTCGCCCTGCTCGAGCATGCGCACGAGGGTCTCCTCCGATGCGACGGTCCAGGTCGTCTCGGCGTCGAGGTGCGCCGCGAAGCCGTCGACGAGGTCGACGACGGGTCCTCGTGGTTCGTCGCCGGACAACTCGACGAGGTCTCCGTCGGGGGAGGTCCCGACGCGCAGCTCGCCGCCCGTCACGGCGTTCAACGTGCCGTCGGGGTCGCTGGGCACCGTGATCCCGCAGCCCGACAGCAGTGCCGCGATCAGCAGCCCGGCGACGGCCGCGGCGGTGCGCCCGGCGCGGGCGGGTCGATCCGAGGAACTCCTACTCACGGCGCTCAGCCTCGCGGGGTCCACGACGGCCGACAACACTGTTGACGACGATGGCTGTGCACGCTAGCCCGGTGGGGTCACCATAGGTAAGGGTATCCTTACCTATGGTGGTCTCATGAGCAGCGCGTGCGAGCACCGGGACGACCCCGACTGGGACGACCTCGTGGGGGTGGTGCTCGTGGCCGGCGATGCGGCGGACGCGGGCGTCATCGCCGGGATCGCGGCGCGGCTGCCGGGGGACGCGCAGGGCGTCATCCTGCTGGAGGCCGCCGCCCATCTTCCGCGCCGGCACATCGATGCCCCCGCCGGTGTCTCCGTGCGCTGGCTCGTCCGCGACGAGGGGATCAGGGCTCACGCGCGCGGCGAGCGGTTGGCCCGTGCCGTGCATGCGTGGTGCGTCGAGTGGACCTGCACGGAGCCGCCCGAGCACTGGACGGTCTGGCTCGGTCCGCACACCCCGCCGCACGTGGCCCGGATGGCACGCAGCCTGCTCGGCGTCGCGAACTGAGCGGACGAGGGCGCCCTCCCCGATCGGATCGGGAAGGACGCCCTCTGGTCTTGACCTCAGCCGCGCGGCATGGTCAGTCCGAGATCGAAGCTCAGGTCCGGGGAGAGATGGAAGTTGGCGTGCACGGATGCCGCGAGCACGTTCTCTCCCTTCGCGAGGAGCTTCGCCGGAACGGTGAAGGTGACGCGGTGGGCCGCCGCGGTCGTCGCCCGGGGCGCCGCCGTGGCGTACGTCTCCACGGTGATCGCGCCGTCGGGAAGATTGCTCCGCCCGAGCTCGACCCCGTTCAGGTAGAGCACGACCCCGTCGTCCGCGACCACCGTGACCGAACCGTCGTGCACCGCCGCCGGGTCGTCCACGGTGAAGGTGTGCCGGAACTGGGCGCTCAGCGGTGCGGAGTCACCGCCCGCGCCGAGGTCGGTGGTCGCGGAGGTCACGCCCCGGCCGAACAGCGCCTCACCCGTGCTCCAGTCCGAGTCGTCGAACCCGACGGCGTTCCAGTCGGCCGGGAGCGCCTCGGTCGAGGAGCGCCACGACCAGGTGGAGCCCTCGGCGACGGTCACCGCGTCGGCCGCCGGATCGGCGTCGGGAGCGGCGTCCTGATCGGGATCGGCCTTTTGGTCGCCGCCCGCGTCGGGATCCGGAACAGGGTCGGGGGCCGTCGCGGTCGTCGTGGCGGTGACGGCGGTGACCGGTGAGGCTTCGCCGTCCGCGCCGAGCGCCGTCACACCGTACTCGTACGCCGTCGAGGCCGCGAGGTCCGTCTCCGTGAATGCCGTCTCCGGCGCGGCGACCGTTCCGACCTGGTTCCCAGCCCGCGTGATCACATACGACGCGGCCGTGTTCGCGCTCGCCGGCGCCGTCCACGACAGTGTCGCCGAATCCGCGGTGGCGGTGGCCGTGAGGTCGGTCACGGGGCCCGGCGCGGTGGAGCGCCGTGCCGTGAAGGCGAGGTCGAAGCCGAGGTCCGGTGTCGCTCGGTAGTTGGCGTGGACCGACGCCGCGAGCACGTTGGTGCCGTCGACGAGGGCGCCCGCGGGTACCGAGAACACGGACCTCGCTCCCGACGCGGTCTTCTGCGAGACCACCGCGGTCGCCGTCGTGTTCTGCGTCGGGGTGCCGTCCGGCATCCGCACGCGCCCCAGCTCCTTCCCGTTCAGGTAGAGGATCACGCCGTCGTTCGCGATGACCGAGACGGTGCCGTCGACCACCGAGGCGGCGTCCTGCACCGCGAAGCTCTTCCGGAACTGCGCGCTCACCGGCTTCGTCGCGGCGTCGGACGGGTCGAGGTCGGTGGTGGCGCCGCTGATGCCGCGGCCGAACAGTGCCCGGCCGACCGTCCAGTCCGCGTCGTCGAAGTCGGCCTCCGACCAGGTCGACGGGAGCGGGTCCGTGGATGACCGCCACGACCACGTGTCGCCGTTGCCGATCAGGGTCAGCGCCGACGCCGGAGCGGGTTCGACCGTGAACGCGGCCGTGCTGGCCGACCGGTTGCCCACCGCGTCGCGCGCCCGCACGAACCAGTTCGTCGGCTCGGCGGTGACGGGTGCCGTATAGGTCGCGGCCGTGGTGGTCGCCACGACGCGGTTGCCGCGCAGCACCTCGTACACGAGCCCGCCACCGGCGTCCGTGGAGCCGCCCCACGTGAGCACCTGCTGATCCCCGCTCGCCGTGGGCGTCGCGGAGATCGGACCGGGTGTCGTCGGCGCGGTGCTGTCGCGGGGGGCGAAGCGGATGAAGCCGCCCGACCACTGGTTCACGCCACCCGCCCGCATCGAGTCGGTCAGGTCGCCGCCGACCCACAGCGTCCCGGTGCTGTCGAAGAACGAGCCCCACACGCCCTGCCCCGCACGCGAACGGACCACGGGAGACCAGTCGGGGATGTAGTGTCCGGTCGCCGCGTCCCAGGCTCCGGCGAGGTTGATCTTGTCGACCTCTGTCCAGGGTTCCGTGATCTCCCGCTTGAGGTACTTGTCCTGGTAGACCTCGTCGCCGCAGTGGCAGCCCGCGATGACCACCGACCCGTTGTCGTCGACGGTCTGCATGTCGCCGCCCTCGTGCGCGATCGAGCCGCCGACCAGCTGGAAAGTGGAGCGGTCGTAGGAGAACAGCGAGTGCTGCGAGCCGCCGAGATACACGCGGTCGCCGACCTCGGTCACCCCGTTCTGCCAGATGTAGCCCTGGTAGTCGCCGTTCGCGTCGATGGTCGCCTCGCTGAACGTCGGGACCCACAGCGGCGACACCAGCGGAGCGCCGGCCTCGGTCTGCAGCGCGACGGCGCTCGGCGTCGACGTCGTCTGCTTCCGCGTGAAGTAGCCGGAGAAGTACGTCCGGTCACCGCGATCCGAGGCGTCCACCGCGATGGCCGTGCCGTTCAGGTTCGCGTTCCAGTTCGTGTCCGGGGTGCTGGTGGACAGGAGGATGCGACCACCGTTCCAGGCGCTCGCGCTCTTTCCCGAGCCCACGGCCGTGAGATGCGTCATGGCCCCGGCGACGTAGAGGTAGCCGTTCTTCACGTCCAGGTCGTGCACCGAGGGCACGGCACCGACGGCGCGGCTCTGCACGGCCACCTGCGGCCCGGAGAGCCGGCCGGTCGCCGGGTCGAGGAACGCGAGGCCGACCTGAGGGGTGCCGTCGACCTGGGTGAACTGGCCGCCGATGGCCACGCGTCCGTCCGGCAGTGCGGCGATCGCCTTGACCTGTCCGTTGAGCTGCGGCCGGAACGTCGACACCCACTGTCCGCTGTTCACGTCGAAGCCCGCGAGGTACGGCTGCTCGACCCGTCCGGCGCCGTCTCGTGACTGCTGCACATACCGGAAGTTCCCTCCGGCGAACACGGTGTTCCCGACCTGGCCGAACTCCGCGACCTCGACGTTGAGCTCCCCGTCCTTGCCGTTGGCGAGGCCGGAGACACCCCACACGGTGCGCTGGGCGTTGCTGTCGGGGATCGAGCGCAGCGTCGAGGCGGCCGTGCCCGTGGCGGGCACGGTACCGAAGTCGAGATCGGCGAGCTTCAGCTGCGGCCGTACGAACATCTGCGCGAAGGGGATCGCGAAGCCGGCGCCCGCCGGGGCCCACAGGTACGACGTCGGGGTGTCCTGCCCGGTGATCTCGGCGCCGTACGACCAGCCCATCAGGTACCGGTGCGACTGCCGCTGGGCGAAGTAGGAGCCGTTCCATCCCGTGTCGTGCCCGAAGCCCGATTGTGAGGGGCCGCCCCAGCCGACGGCACCCGTCCAGCCGCCGGTGCCGGTGAAGCCGCCGATGATCCAGTCCTTGATCGGGTTGCCGCCGGCCATGGTCCAGTTCCAGCGGTCGCGGCGCGCGAGGCTGAAGCGAACCTCCTGCCACCGGCTGCCGTCGACGGCCGATGCGCGGTGCACGCGGATGCTGTCCGGAGGGAGCTGGTCGGGACGGGCGCCGTCGAGGAGCCCGTCGACGGTCTTGGCCGGCAGCTGTGCCGGCGCGAAAGCGGCCGTCCCCGAGGGTGTCGTGGTGATCTGCTCGGGCGTTCCCACGCCGTTGTAGTTCTCCTTCCACCCCTCGCGTCCGCGGCCGATCATGACCCAGCCTCCGCCGAGGGTGGTCTGGTCGCAGTAGAACTGCTGCGGGTCCACGAGCGTGGGCGTGACCAACCAGTACACCCCGTCCGCCGACCCGGGGTTGTTCTGCTTGATCTCCCAGCAGGAGGCGGCCGCGGTCTCCGGGGTGAGCCCGTCCGGTGCGCTGGCGCCCGCCACCGGAGCGTTCTCGGTCGGCGCGTTCTCGGTCGCCGCGTTCTCGACGGGCGCGTTCGCGTCGAGCGCGTTCTCGGTCGCTGAGGCGCCGAGTGGCGCCAGGAGCGAGCCCGCCAGGACCGCGACCGTCGCGATCCCCACGAGGGCGCCCGCGCGGGCGGAGCCCCTCTGCGTGCTTCTGGTCATTGTTGTTCCTTCCTGATGGGGGGCGGGGTGCGGCGTGAGGTCAGCCGCGAGCCATGGTCATGGCGAGGTCGAAGCTCAGATCCGGTGTGGTGCGGTAGTTGGCGTGCACCGAGGCGGCGAGCACGTTCGTGCCCTTCACCAGCAGGCGGGCGGGAACGACGAACGAGACGCGGCGTGCCGAGGCGCCCCGAGCAGCCGCCGACGCCGAGGCGAACGTGTTCTGGCCGATCGCGCCGCCCGGCATGCGCGCCCGGCCGAGCTCGACGCCGTTGAGGTACACGACCACGCCGTCGTCGGCGATCACCGTGACCGTGCCGTCTCGCACGGTGGCGGGGTGGGTGACGGTGAACTCGTGGCGGAACTGGGCGCTGATCGGCGAGGGCGACTGATGGCCGGGATCGATGTCGGTCGCGACGCGCGCACCCCGGCCGAGCAGCGCCGCGCCCGTCGCCCATCCCGAGGCGTCGAAGCCGAGCGTGTTCCATCCGGCGGGGAGGGCGGCGTTCGTGTACCGCCATGACCACGCGGATCCGTTCGCGATCGCGATGGGCGCGTCCGCCGTGGTGCTGGCCTGAAGGGTCGCCGCGGTCGAGGCCTGTCCGTCGGCCGCGACGGCGACCACGGTGTAGCGGTGTCCCGCCGAGGCGGCGAGGTCTCCGTCGGAGAACGCGACGGTCGGCGCGGCGACGATGCCCACCTGCTTCCCGTCACGGCGGATCACGTACGACGCCGGGGCCGTGCCCCCGGCCGGGGCGCGCCACGTGAGGGCGATCGTGTCGGCGGTGCTCGTCGCGGACAGGCCGGTGACGGGCTGCGGTGGGGCAGCGCGCTCGCCGATGAGGGCCAGGTCGAATCCGAGGGCGGGCCGTGCGCGGTCGGCGGTGTGCACCGAGACGGCGAGCACGTTCGTGCCCTCGATCAGGGCGTCCGCGGGGATCGGGATCACCACCCTCCCCCCGGCCGCCTCGGGCGGTGAGACGGCCTGCGTTGCGAGTGTGTCCGCGGTGACCTGTCCGTCCGGCATGCGGATGCGTCCGAGTTCAGTGCCGTTGAGTGTGAGCACGGCGCCGTCGTCGGCGATCACGGAGACGCGTGCGTTCGTGACGGTGGCAGCGTTCTGCACCTCGAACGACTTGCGGAACTGCGCGCTCAGCGGTCGCCCGCCCCCACGGCTGAGCGTGGTGGCTGCACCCCGAACCCCGGCGCCGAACAGTCCGGACCCGGTGTGCCAGGAGGAGTCGTCGAAGCCCGGCGTCGTCCAGTCGGAGGGAGGGGCGGTCGCCGAATAGCGGCACGCCCAGGTGTCGCGGTCGCCGATGAACGTGAGGTCGGCCGGGGAGGGGGGCTGCACGACGAAGGCCGCGGTGCCCGCCGACCGGTTGCCCGCGGTGTCACGCGCTCTGACCTGGTACGCGGTGGGGTCGGCGGTGATCGGCACGGTGTAGGTCGATGCCGTGGTGGTGGCGACCACACGGTCCCCGCGCAGCACCTCGTAGACGACGTCCGTGGTGTCGGTCGACGCGCCCCAGGTGAGCACGGCCTGCTCGCCGCCCGCGACCGGGGTGGAGGTGATCGGCCCCGGGGTGGTGGGCGGCGTGCTGTCCCCCGGGGCGAACCGGGCGAAGCCACCCGACCACTGCGTCGAACCGCCGGCGCGGACCGAGCGGTCGAGGTCACCGCCGACCCACAGCGCTCCCGCGCTGTCGACGAAGCTGCGCTGCACGCCGAGGTGACCCGCGAAGCCGAGCCGCGGCGCCCAGTCGGGGAGGAAGACGCCGGTGGCCCCATCCCAGGCGCCCAGGCCGTCGAGGCGATCGACCTGGAGCGCCCTCGCCCGCATCTTGCGCGTCTTCCGCTTCAGCGTCTCACCCTGGTACTGGTAGGTGTAGCGCCCGCACGCGCAGCCGCCGATCACCACCGTTCCGGCGGCGAGGATGCTCCGGATGTCGGAGCCGCCCGAGGCCGTCGACCCGGTGAGCACGCGAAAGGTCGCGTGGTCGTACGCGGCGATCGAGCGGCGCGTGGAACCGAGGTAGACGCGCCCGCCCGTCTCCACCACGGCGCGTGCAGGGACTCCGGTCGCGCTGAACGCCGGTGCCCACAGGGGAGGCACCGGAGCGGCACCCGGCGCGGTCGTCAGCGCGGCCGCGCTCCGGGACGGGGTGGTGCGCGTCGCCGTGAAGTACCCGGCGACGTACGCGCGGTCGCCGAGGTCGGACGCGTCGATCGCCAGCGCGGTGCCGTTCAGATCGGGGTTCCACTCCGGGTCGGGGAGGCCGGTGGCGAGGTCGATCCGTCCGCCGTTGTGCGCGGGCGTCGCGGTGTCGGCGTCCGCGGCGGACAGGTGGGTGAACGACCCTGCGAGGTAGAGCTCGTCGCCGTGCACGTCGAGCCCGAGCACCGCCGGTGTGCGCGCGGTCTCGCGCTGCTCCACCGTCACCTGGGGGCCGGCCAGGCGGCCGGTGCTCGGGTCGAGCAGGGCGAGCCCCGGTTGCGGCGCGCCGTCGACGGTCGTGAACCGGCCGCCGATCGCCAGGCGACCGTCGGGCAGGGTGGTCATGGCGGTCACCTCGCCGTCCAGGTCCGGTCGGAATCGCGGGAGCCATTCGCCCGTCGTCACATCGAAGGCCGCGAGGTACGGCTGCTCCGCACGACCGATCCCCGACTCGGTGCGCTGCACGTACCGGAAGTCGCCGCCGACGAACACGCTCGCGCCCGCCTGCCCGAAGGCGCGCACGGCGGCACTCCCGTCCTCGTCCTCCGCCGACTGGGCCACACCCCACTGCGTCTTCATCGCGGTGCTGCGGGGGAGGGCGCGCACGGCTGCGGCGGGCGTGCCGGTGGCGGGTGCCGTCGGGAACGAGAGATCGGACAGCCGGAGCTTCGGGCGGACGAAGACCTGCGCGAACGGGATCGCGTAGCCCTCGCCCGCCGGAGCCCACAGGTACGACGAGCTGTCGCCGGTTCCGGTCACCGTGCGGCCGTACGCCCACCCCGCCTTCTTCTTGTGCGTCGCGCGGTGGACGAACGACGAGACATGCCACCCGTCACCCTCCCCGAAGGTCCGGGTGCTCCCACCGGTGCCGCTCGTGCCGTCGAACACCCAGTTGCGCACGGGGTTGGCGCCGCCCAGCGCCCAGGTCCAGCGGTCGCGCTGCTGGATGCGGAAGCGCACCTCCTGACCGTAGGTCCCGTCGATCGAGGAGGCGCGGTGAACCCGCACGCCGTCTGCGAGCTTGTCGACCCGGCCCCCGTCGAGGAGGCCGTCCACGGTCTTCGCCGGAAGCTGGATCGGGGTGAAGGCGCCGGGGCCGTCCGGCGTCTCGGCGAGCTGCGTCGGTGCGCCCTGCCCGGCGTAGTCCTCGCTCCACCCCTCGCGGCCACGCCCGATCATCACCCATCCGCCGCCGTACTCCTCCTGAGCGCAGTAGAACTGCTGCGGAGCGACGAGCGTCGGCGTGACCAGCCAGTAGACGCCGTCGTCCGAATCGGGGTCGTTCTGCTTGATCTCCCAGCACGATGCGGCGGCGGTCTCGGCGGTGCGTCCGTCGGGAGCTGCGCTCCCGGTCCCGGCGGCGCGCGCGGAGGGCGCCGACAGGGGTGCGAGCAGAGAGCCGCCCAGCGTGGCCGCGGCGGCCAGCGCCATCAGCGTGCGCACAGATCTGTTCCCCCACCGAATCGCGTCGGTTCGCATCGTGTCCTTCCGGAGTGATCCGCGGCGGAGCGCGGGCTCGGCGTCGCTCCCGGTGGGGGTCCCGGGTCGGACGGCGCCTAGGTCGCTGCGTCCGAGCATGCCGCCGGCACGCTCGGAGTCCTGCGCACTCCTCGGTTCATGGCACGAGTGGCGCGCTTCGGGGGCGGACGCCGGTGTCCGCCCCCGAAGGGTCGCGTCGCGTCAGCGGGTGGACGCCGTAGCGGCGCCGGCCGCGTTGGCGGTGATGGCGTCGAGCGCACGACGGAGCGCGGAGCTCGACGTGTGCGCGGTGTACGGGAAGTAGACGACTTCGACGCCGACCTCGGCGAACTCGCGCTCGAGGCGCAGGCCCTTGTCGGTGCCTCGCCAGTCGTCGCCCTTGAAGAAGTGCGTGAACTGCACGTCTCTCCAGGAGTCCATCTTCGAGGGCGTGGTCTCGATGTAGACGTCGTCCACGAACGAGATGTGCTTGACGATCTCTGCGCGCTCGGCGGTCGGGATGACCGGCTCGATGCCCTTGACCTGCCGCAGCATCTCGTCGCTCACGACGCCCGCGATCAGGATGTCGCAGTGCTGCTTGGCATGCCGGAGCAGATTCAGATGCCCCACATGGAAAAGGTCGAATGCTCCGACGGCATAGCCGATACGCGTCCCCATGATCTCCCCAGATCACTAAATCCCCAGTTAAGCGGATCCCCACCCACTTAATGCGACTCCCACAGCCGCGCTGCCAGAGTCTATCAGACGCGGGTTTCCCCGCCCATAGGTCGGCGTGAAACGATGGAGCGCGCAGGCGCGGTGCCTGCCGAGCGAAGGGGACTCGAGTGGGGCCAGCCGTCACGGTCATCGTGCCGACGTTCAACGAGCGCGACAACGTCGCCGAGCTCGTGGCGCGCACGGCGGCGGCGCTTGCCGGGCGGCAGGCGGAGATCCTGTTCGTGGACGACAGCTCGGACGACACCGTCGCGGAGGTCGAACGCGTGGCCGTCGACGCGCCGCTCCCGGTGCGGGTGATCCATCGCGCCGAGAACACCGGCGGGCTCGGCGGTGCCGTCGTGCTCGGGTTGCACGCCGCAGCCGCTGACCTCTGCATCGTGATGGACGGCGACCTCCAGCACCCGCCCGAGCTGCTGCCCGCGCTCCTCGACCGGCACGCCGAGGGCGGGGCGGACGTGGTCGCGGCATCGCGCTACATCGGCGGCGGCGACACCAGCGGCCTCGGCACGGCGCTGCGCTTCGGGGTGTCCCGCGCGGCCACGTGGCTGACCAGGGCCATGTTCCCCATCCGGCTGGCCCGCAGCACCGACCCCATGACGGGCTTCTTCCTCGTGGACCGGTCGCGCCTCGACCTCGACGGCTTGAAGCCGCAGGGGTTCAAGATCCTGCTGGAGATCCTGGCGCGCAACGACCTGCGCATCGCCGAAGTGCCGATGGAGTTCGCCGAGCGGCGGCACGGGACGTCGAAGGCGAGTATCCGCCAGGGCGCCACGTTCATCGCCCATCTCGCTCGGCTGCGCTTCGGCAAGATGTCGCTCTTCGCGCTGATCGGCGTCATCGGGGCCGTGGCGAACCTCGGCATCATGTGGGCGCTGACGGCCGCGGGCGTGCCGTACGTCTGGGCGGCGATCATCGGCGCCGAGGTCACCATCATCGGCAACTTCCTCTTGCAGGAGCGCTTCGTGTTCGCCGACATGCGCACGGACGCCCGAGCGCTCGGCATCCGCTTCGCGAGCTCCTTCGCGTTCAACAACGTCGAGGCGGCGCTGCGCATCCCCGTCATGGCGCTCATGGTCGAGACCTGGCACATCTCCAGCGTGCTGGCCACGGCCCTGTCGCTGATCGTGGCGTTCTTCGCGCGCTTCCTCTTCCATTCGCTCGTCGTGTACGCGCCGCAGCGTCGCCGTCGTGGCGAGAGCGCGGAGCCCGAGACCGACACCGCGGCGCAGCGCGTGATCCGCGCGATCGACGTCGAGGTGATGAAACCGGGCGAGCTCTGAGGCCGGCGCTCTACCATGGACCTGACCGGCAGGGGGCCGGGCTGCTGGGGGAGTGGTGAAAAGAGCGATCTTCGACGCCAAGACGCGTCTGCTGATGCGGAACGACCGACGCGCCTTCGAGGTGATGGTCCGCAATGAACGTCTGGGGGGCGCGGCCTTCGAGGAACTGTCGCGGGGCGCGGCGACCCGCATCGCGCTGCACGCGTTCGACTCGTCGCCGTTCTATCGCGAGCTGTACGCGGGGGCGGGATTCGGTCGGGAGGACGTCGCGGAAGCGGGCAACTTCTCCGCGCTGCCGGTGGTGACCAAGGCCGCGCTGCGCGATGCGGGGGATGCCGTGCTCTCCATGACGGTGCCCTCCTCGCGCGCGCTGGTGTCGCAGACGGGCGGCAGCACCGGATCGCCGTTGCGGGTGCGCAACGACCAGGCCGCCCCGACCGCGGCGATGTGGTGGCGGATCTACCGCTGGTGGGGCGTGCATCCCGCGGACGACATGGCCTTCATCTATCGACGCCTCCGGCAGGGCAGGGAGGCGCTGGTGTACGCCGCGCAGTGGTGGCCGAGTCGCCACCTGCACCTCGATGCGCGGGCGATCACCGACGACGCGATCGAGACGTTCGTCCGCGACTGGCAGCGGGTGCGTCCGCGACTGCTCGTCGCCTATGTCGAGGGCGCGACGGCCGTCGCGACGCATCTGGCGCGGACGGGGCGTACGCTGCCCACGTCGGCCGTCTCCGTCACGGCGGCGATGCTGCAGCCGGGGCAGCGCGCCCTGCTCGAGTCGGTGTTCCGTGCTCCCGTGTTCGACACCTACCGCTCGGCGGAGATCCCCTGGATCGCGGCCGAGTGCGAGCAGCACGAGGGACTCCACGTCGCGGGCGATCAGCGCCTGGTGGAGATCGTCGACGACGCGGGGCGTGCGGTGGATGCGGGGACCGAGGGCTCGGTCGTCGTCACGGACTTCAGCAACGAGGTGTTCCCGCTCGTGCGATACGAGATGGGGGACCGATCACGGCGACTCGACGGCGCGTGCGCGTGCGGGCGGGTCTTCCCCCGGATCGCCCCCGTGCAGGGACGACTGGCCGATGTGGTGCGAACCCCGTCGGGGCGCCGCATCACGGGAGGCCTGAGCGGGCTGTTCCTCGGCGACCCCGGAGCCATCCGGCAGATGCAGGTCGTGCAGGCGGCGGACTACGCGGTCACGATCCGCTACGTCCCGACGACGCCGGGAGGGGCGCGCGATGCCGCCGCGACAGCGGTGCGTGCCCTGCGCACGCTGCTCGATGACGACGCCGTCGCGGTGTCGGCGATGGAGGTCGAGAGCATCGAGAGCCAGGGCGGCAAGGCTCGGCTCGTGATCTCGCACGCTCCCGACGCCCCCTGAGGCGCGTAACGCTCACGGCTCCTGAACAGGACCGAGTACTAGACTTACGCCGTTCTGCGCCCGACGACGTGTCGGGCGCCGCATTGGGGGAGTGCACAAGTGGCAACACACTGGACATTGGAAGACCTCTATCGAGGGGTCATGCAGTCGTGGATGGTCCTGGTGGGGACGATCGTCGCGTTCGCGTTGGTCGGTTTCGGGATCTTCCTGATCTATCCGCAGAAGTACACGGCGGAAGCGCAGCACACGGTCGAGCCGATCAGCGTGCTCTCGACCGGATCGAGCTTCAACACGGTGAACATGGAGACCGAGAAGGTCGTGGCGACCTCGACGGCCGTGCTCAAGCGCGCCGTGGAAGACCTCGACGACACGTCGATCGAGGCGCTGCGCAACAACACCGTGATCGACGTGCCGCGGAACTCGCAGGTGCTGAGCTTCCAGGTGACCGCGAACACGCCGCAGGAGGCGGCCGACCGGGCGAACGCGCTCGCTGAGGCGTACGGTGCTCAGCGCACCGACAACGCGCGTGCCGTCGTCGAGCAGACCACGGCGGAGTTGGGGGACTCCATCGCGCAGCTGCAGGCCGTCGTCGACTCGCAGCCCATCGACAGCAGCGAGCGGGCTGCCACGCAGCTCCAGCTGCAGGGTCTGCTCGACCAGCAGGCGCGGATCACCGCGACGCCGTTCTACTCGGGCACGCTCGTGACGCCGGCCGATCCGCCGCAGAAGTCGAACCGGCCCTCGGTGCTGGTCTTCATCGCCGCGGGTCTCTTCCTCGGCATCCTCGTCGGCGCCATCGCCGCGCTCATCGTGTCGCGCGTGCGCAACGGACCGGGCGCCAGCTACAAGCGCAGTGTCGCTGACGAGGTCGACGCCGACGATGCCGACGACACCGAAGAGGTGCCGGAGCACGACGACGTCGCCCTCGATGAGGACGACCGGCTGCTGGAGCCGGAAGACGCGGGGCTGCCGGTCTCGCGTCCGATCGGAGCTCCGAAACGCGGGCACACGACCTCGCGGCGCTGAAACGCCACCAGAAGACGAAGAGGGCACCGGGTCATGACGACCCGGTGCCCTCTTCGCTTGTCCCGTCAGCCGGAGTAGCTCCAGACCCGCACGTAGTCGACCTGGAAGTCGAGGTTCTGGGTCGCCGCCTTGTCGGCCGGGTTGGGGAGGCCCCAGTAGGTCGTCGACGGACCCACGTGGAGGTTCAACCGCATGTGCAGCGGTGAGCCGAAGTAGTTCGGGTTCCAGAGGTTCGGGTGGGTCGCGGGGGTTGCGCGCAACAGCTGCTTCCCGTCGACGATCACGGCCGCGTACGTCGGCGTGAACTCGAACGCGTACGTGTGGAAGTCCTTCCACACCGGTGTCGCGGCGCCGTAGTCGGCGTGATGCCAGATGTAGCGCTGATTGGCCGAGGGCGTCGAGGTGTGCGTGTGGACCGTCGTCGTGGCGGTGTCGATCCGCTGGTCGCGGACCGCGGCGTCGTCGTAGCCCCACGCCTCCATGATGTCGATCTCTCCGGACTGGTTGTTGCGCAGCCAGAACGCGGCCAGCGAGCCGAACGTGTTCGGGCCGCTCGGCGTCTTGGCGCGGATCTCCCATCGACCGTACTGCTGGCTCATGCTGACGTCATCCGACTGGAGGCGGCGCTGGTCCAGGTAGCCGGTGTTGTGCCAGAGCTCGCGCGGGCCGCTCTGCGTGGAGGGGCGGATCGCGGGGGTGGTCCGCCAATCGGCGCGGATGTGGAGGACGCCGCTCCCGTCCACCGACACCTGGTCGCGGGAGGGGACGGCCGCGTCGAAGAGGAGGCCGAGGTCGTCCTGGCCGCGGACGTTCCACTTCGCGGGGTCGACCGCGGGGCTGCCGGAGGAGTCGCGGTAGGTGAACTCGTCACGCCAGGTGGGGGCACCCCAGCCCGGGACACTGCCGTCCGATGCGGGAGGCGTCGTCGGCTTCTGCGGCTGCGCCGGCGGGGTGGTCGGCTTCGGCGTCGGGCTCGGTGTTGTCGTGGGCTTCGGCGTGGGAGTCGGCGTCGGAGTCGGCGTGGGCTTCGGCGGCGGTGTCACGGCCGGCTTGTCCTCGCGCACGAGGTGGGCGTCGAAGCTGATGTTGTGGGTCTCTCGCCAGTTGGAGAGCACCTGCACGGCGATGGTGTTGGTGCCGGTGCGGAACAGTCGGCTCGGGATGGAGAACGAGACCGGGTTCTTGCGGGCGGCGGTGGACGACGGAGCGGCGGTCGCGTAGCTCTTGTCGGTGATGCGCCCGGTGGGGGCGTTCTTGCGGCCGATCTCGACGCCGTTGATCCAGATGACGATGCCGTCGTCGGCCCACGTGTTCACCCACGCCCATTCCGGCATATCGGAAGTGAGCGTGAAGGTCTTGGTGGCGTACGTGGCGATCGGCTGCTGACCCGACGTGCGGGGGATGAGCGTGCCGATGGTGCCGACACCGGTGCCGGCACCGAGCGGTGCCGTGCCCGTCTTCCAGGTGTTGGCGGCCGTCTGCCACCCGGCAGGCGGAGGTGTCGCGGCCCGGTAGTAGGACCACCCCGCGGAGCCGCGGGGGATCACCGAGGTGATCGTGGTGTCAGCGGCCACGGCGGGCCCGCTGGCGACGACGGATGCCCCGACGACCGCGAGCGCGGCGACGAAGGCGAAGAGGATGCGATGGATGGGGGTTCGGGTGTGTGTCTTCAGTTTCATCTCGAGGGGGAGCGAAACGGTGCTGTGCAAACCGGTCGCTCGCACAGCACCGTCCGGGTTGCGGATGCGGGCCGAGCATTCCCCCTCGATGCATCCTGTGGACGGGTGTTGTCCGCCTACTATACGGCGTCGCTCCCCCAAAGCTCCCTGACAATTCCCGTGGTGCTCTCGATCGACGACCGCGACGACGCGCCGAACACGATCGACTCGACGTTCGCGTGGTCGTGGATCCACTCCAGGGCGCGCCGCGGCGGGATGGCCCCGGACGCGAACACCGACATGGCCACGGGGCGGAACGGGCGCTCACGCAGAGCCTGCTCGTACGCCTCGATGCCGCCGGACATCCGGAAGCCGATCTCGTTGATGTTCGCGCACACGATCGGGTTCTTCACTCCGACGCGATCGAGCGTGTCGAGCAGCATCGGCAGGTTCATCGTGATGAAGCCGGGCTCCGCGTTGTAGCGCTCGCGCACGTGACGATCGAAGATCGCGAAGGCCTCGTCGAAGCCGAGTCCCAGCATCAGGTCGACCACGACGTTCTGGAGGAAGACCACCGGGGTGTTGAGGCCCTGGAACATCTTCATCTCCGCGTCGACGAGCAGCGTGATGATGCCCTCGATGTCCTTCTTCATGAACGACTTGCCGCCGCGCACCGCCGCGTTGAGCAGACCCTCCTCCGGAAGGAACTGCTTCAGCGCGCCGAGCATGCCGTTGTCGGTCACTGCGTTGGCGTACTTGTGCGCGTACGGCATGCACGGGTAGAAGCGGTAGTCGGCGTACCGCTGCGGGTTCGCGCGCATGTGATCGCAGACCTCGGCGATGCGCTCGTGCGTGGTGCACATGAGGGTGCGGATGCCGTTGTCGAGGGCGATGTCGACCACGTCGATGATCGCCTGGGTGTCCTGGAAGCGGATGGCCTGCGCCCGCGCCTTCTCCTCCGACATGTGGTTGATGCCGAAGAACTGGTTGTCGCCCAGCAGCAGCCGGTCCATGGTCGTCGTCGTCATCTCGCTCATGCCTTCCTCCCGCGTCCGAACAGTCCGCGTTTCGCCGCGGGTGCCGCGGCGACCACGGCAGGTGCCGGTGCGGACTCCGCAGCGGCAGCGGAATCCTGCAGGATCCACTCGATGACGCGGTCCGTCTCGGCCGCTCCGGCGAAGCCGTTCTCCCGCGCCTCCGTCTCGCCCGCCGCGATGGCGTCGACGAACGATGCCAGCTGCGCGCTGTACTCCTCGCCCCGGAGGTAGAAGGCGACCTGCTCGGTGAGGTCGGTCGTGTAGGAGATGTTCCACCCCGCACGGTAGCCCGCCGGGATCGTCGCCCCCTCGCGGAGGTAGACGCGCAACTCCTGGCGGTCGGCGATGATGCGGCCCTGCGAGCCGGAGATCGTGACCGAGGTCGACATCTTCCGGAAGGACTCGTCGGACCAGTTGACCGAGAGCTGCACGCTCAGGCCGTCGGGGTAGTCGAGCGTGGAATAGACCTCGTCGTCGATGTCGGCGGAGAAGATGCTGTTCAGCACCGATCCGCGGACGCGCTCCGGCGTGCCCAGGTACCAGTTGACGAGGTTGAGCGGGTGTGTCGCGTAGTCGTAGACGCACCCGCCTCCCGTCGACCGCTTGGTGCGCCAGGTCGAGCCCTTCGGCTTGAGCACGACGGGCCCGTAGGCCTCGGCCAGGACGTGCGTCACACGACCGAGCGCTCCGGCGTCGAGCAGGCGCTTGACCTCCTGGAACGTCGCGATGAAGCGGTTGTGGAAGCCCACCTGTGCGATGAGCCCCCGCTCGGCGGCCAGCGCGGCGAGCTCGAGCGATTCGGCCGCGCTCAGCGTGAGCGGCTTCTCGCAGAAGACGTGCACACCGCGCTCGAGCGCGCTGCGGACGAGTGCAGCGTGCGAGGCGTTCGGCGTGGCGATGATCACCGCCTCCGGTGCCGCGTCGTCGAGCATCTTGTCGAGCGTCGAGTACGTCGGCGCCCCCGTGTACTTGTTCAGCACGTCGAGCAGGTAGTCCGTGGCGTCGACGACGCCCACCAGCTCCACGTTGTGCAGAGCCCGGACGATGGACAGATGGGAGAGCCCCATCTTCCCCACGCCGACGACTCCGACCCGAACACGTCGTGTGTCAGTGTTTTCTGGCACGACGAAATCCCCTTCCCCAGTTAGTTTCCCCTTCAGAGGCGACTCTCCCCGTAGAGACGCCAGCCGCTATACTAACCCGAAGTCCGCGCTGATGGCAGTGCGAACTTCGCGCCGGGATGGGGCCCGGTGTATCTCAGGGGATTCCGACGCACGCCGACGGCGTGGGTCGGACGCGTCACACAAGGGGAGTGACCATGCAGTTGGATGTTTCTGTCGTCCTGCCGACACACAACCGACCGGAGCTGATGAAGCTCGGCGTCGAGAGCGTGCTCGCGCAGAAGACCTCGGCCACGGGAGAGGTCGTCATCGTGTTCGACGCCTGCCCGATCGAGGTGCCGGACGTCGAGGTGCCGGAGGGGTGGACGGTGCGCGGCATCTCGAACACCCGCACCCGCGGACTCGCCGGCGCGCGCAACTCGGGGATCCTGGCCGCGGAGGGGCGGCTGGTGGCCTTTCTCGACGACGACGACGAGTGGCTGCCCGGCAAGCTCGCCGCGCAGCTGCGCCGCTTCGAGGAGAAGCCGGAGGCGATCATCGTCGGCACCGCCATGGTCGTCGACGACGGCACCAACCGCATCGTCCGCCGTGTGCCATCCGATGACCTCACTCACGAGGACTTCCTGCGCAACCGCAACCCCGGCCTGCACTCGTCGAGCCTGATGTTCCGGCGCGAGGTGCTCCTGGGCGAGCTCGGACTGATCGACGAGGAGCTTCCGCGCAGCTACGGCGAGGACTACGACATCCTGTTGCGCGGTTCCTCCCTCGGGCTCGTGACCGTGGTGAACGAGCCGCTGGTGCGCGTGCTGTGGACGGGGCAGTCGTACTACTTCGGGAAGTGGGCCGCGTACGCCGAGGCCCTGCAGTACCTGCTGCGCAAGCACCCCGACTTCGCGACCATCCCCGCGGCCCTCGGTCGCATCGAGGCCCAGGTCGCGTTCTCCCTGGCCTCGGCCGGGCAGGGCAAGGAGGCCCGCTCGTGGGCCTGGCGCGCGCTCCGCCACAACCCGAAGCAGGTCAAGGCGGCGCTCGCGATCGCCATCTCATGGAAGCTCGTGACACCGCAGGCGATCACGAAGGTCGTCCAGAAGCTCGGCCGGGGGATCTGACGCCATGAAGATCCTCATCGCCTGTTCCTCCGGCGGGCATCTCACCCAGGCGCTGGCGCTGCGGGACTGGTGGGGCGAGCACGAGCGGTGCTGGGCCACGTTCCCGGTGGAGGATGCGCGCTCGCGCCTCGCCGACGAGAAGGTGTACGAGATCCACTACCCGACCGTGCGGAACGTGCCGAATCTGCTGCGCAACTTCGGCCTCGCCCGACGCGTGCTGGCCGAGGAGCGGCCCGACATCGTGTTCTCGACCGGCGCGGCCATCGCCCTGCCGTTCTTCACCCAGGCGCGGTTCTTCGGGGCGCGGACGGTGTACCTGGAGCCCGTCGACCGCATCACCTCACCCGGCCTCAGCGGGCGACTCGTCTACCCGTTCGCGGACGAGTTCCTCGTGCAGTGGGAGCGGATGCGCCGGTTCTACCCCGGGTCGCGCAACGTGGGGGTCGTGCTGTGAGCGCGCCGCTGGTCGTCGTGTCCGCCGGCACGTACCACCTGCCCTTCGACCGGCTCTCGCAGTGGGTGGAGGAGTGGCTGCACCGGAACCCCGGCGTGCGCCTCGTGATGCAGCACGGCCCGTCCGCTCCGGTCGACGGCGCCGAGAACGTCGAGATCCTGCCCTACACCGAACTCCTGACGCTGTGCCGGGAGGCCGACGCGGTCGTGCTCCAGGGCGGGGCCGGCGGCGTGATGGACATGCGTGCCCTCGGCATCGTGCCGATCGTCGTGCCGCGCGTGCCCGGAGACGGCGAGGTGGTCGACGATCACCAGCTCGTGTTCAGCGCGGAGATGGCCGAGCTCGGGATCATCCGGCGCGCCCTGTCCTCCGCTGAACTCGCCGCCCAGCTCGACCGCGCGCTCTCCGGCGGCGCGGAAGCCCCCGGGACGATCGCCACGCCGGGGGCGGACACCGTGCGCGCCCTGCTCGAGCAGCCGGTCCGCCGCGCGCCGTGGTTCGCCTTCGTCCCGCGCCTGTTCCGCAGCGGGGCTGCGATCATCGCGACCAAGCTGCGGCGCTGACGCTCGGGCGCCGGACTCCCGTCAGGCCCAGCGGCCGAGGAACGGGATCCGGCGCCACAGCGTCTCGATGTGCAGGGCGTGCCGGAACAGCCACAGCACGGCGGCGTACACCGCGCACAGCACGACACCGGCCACCAGCAGCACGAGCAGACTCGACCCCGCGAACCACGTGAACAGGAGTCCGCCCCCGCCGAAGATCAAGACGGGCGGCAGCATCGGCACGAGCAGCTTCGAGGGCTGCAGGTCCACATGCATCAGGCGGTGCACCTGGACGGCGGCGATGAGGTTGTCGGCCAGCATCACGATGACCCAGGTGATCGCGGCACCCCAGACCCCCAGGAGCGGCACGAGGGCGAGGTTGCCTCCGATGCTCACAGCCAGCGCGATCGCCTTGTTGTACATCTGCCACGTGCTCTTCCCGCCCTGCAGGAGGATGCTCTGCAGCATGCCGCACGCGGTCTGGAACATCATCGCCAGAGCCAGCAGCATCATCGGTCCCCACCCGGAGCGGAACTCCGAGCCGAAGATGCCGAGGACCGCGGGGCCCATCGAGATGAGCAGCATGTAGAACGGCCAGTTCATCAGGATCATCGCCCGCACGACCTTGGTGTGCAGTCGTGTGGACTCGGCGTAGTTCTCGCGGGCGAGGAGAGCGGAGATCGTCGGGGACACCGCCACGCGCATCGCCTTGTCGACCACGCCACCCGCGCGCACGGCACGGGTGATGACCGCGTACACGCCCGCGGCGGAGGGCGAGGCGAGCGCGGCGATGATGAGCACGTCCGACCACTCGAGCGCGGTCTCCAGGCCAGAGCTCACCGTGCGCGGGGCGTTGAACCGCCAGAACTCGCCCATCGTGGGTCGCGTGCCCGGCGTGCTCTCCCGGCGACGGCGGAAGTCGCGCACGAACGGCGCCGCGATCACCACGAGCGTCACGACCAGCCAGAACGGCTGCGGCAGCAGCCACGCCTCGAACGCTCCCCACGCGCCGACCCCGGCGACCGAGACCGCGAGCAGCACGGTCAGCAGTCGGCTGGCCGGGAGCAGGATGCTCTGCAGCAGCGTGAAGGCAGTGACGCCCCGAAGCATGCGCGCCGCGATCTGCAGGACGCCGATCAGGGCGCCCACCACGACATACGGCACCATCGCACGCATCAGATCGGCCATCGCCGCAGCGTCGCGCGGCGCGGCCAGCCACTCTCCGAGCGCATCCGCCAGCAGCCAGATCGCGAGCGACACGAGACCGGAAACCACCGCGACCGGGCCGACCGCGAACATCACGATGCGCCACTCCGCCCCGGCGCGGTGGAAGGCGCGCTGCTCGGCGATGAAGCGGACGATGCCGCTGTTGGTCCCGAGCCGGAGCACCTGGGTGAGGATCGTGAAGATCCCCATGGCCTGGAAGAACAGACCGGTCCCGTCGGCACCGAGGGTGTTACCGACGATCGCGGTGAGCAGCAGGGCGGCGAGGGCGGCGAAAGCGGAGCCGAACAGGCTGATCAGACCACTCTTCGCCAGCCCCTCACTCTTCATTCGCCGCCTTCGCGAACGGCGTCGGCTGCGGTGTCCAGTACGAGGACTTGCCGAGATACTTCTCCCGCAGCAGCACCGCGAGGGCGATGCCGACGAACACCAGCTGCCTGTCCAGGCCGTAGAAGATCGACAGGCCGACCGCCACGACCACGCTGGCGTGGATCCACACCGCCGACAGGTTCGGGGCGTCGAACGTGCGCACCGCGCCCATCACGATCATGCCGAGGAAGAGGACGAGGCCGACCAGCCCGAAGCAGAACATCGCGTTCCAGATCGCGCCCTGCGTGCCGACGTAGATCTCGCTCCAGGTGCTGGGCCGGGGAGCGCCCCAGCCGATGACCGGCGATTGCAGCGTCCGCTCCCAGGTCTCCGCGTAGAGGTTGCCGCGTCCCTCGGTCGTGTCGACCGTCTCCTGGCGCGCCACGATGCCGTCGAGGAACCCGGAGAGGAAGAGGATGACGGCCGCGGCGATACCCAGCACCGTGACCCAGAAGAAGGCGAGGAAGCGTCCGCGGATCAGCAGGCAGAACAGGACGTAGACGATCGCGCCCGCGATGCCGAGGAACAGGCCGCGGTTCGTGGTCGCGATCGCCGGGGGGATCGCGGCGACGAGGGCGATCACCAGGAACCACATGGCGCGCGCGGTGCGGTGGCCGATCGCCGTGCCGATCGCGATGGGGGTGAGCACCGCCATCGCCGCCCCCCAGCCGTTCGTGTACGAGAACGGTGCCGACGGGCGGACGAACGGCTCGGCAGCTCCCCACGGCGTCTGGATCTCGGCGAGGGTCGGGAACACGAGCTCCGACACGTAGTCGTTGCTCGAGATCGCGTCCGGCAGCAGCCGACCGATCGTCATGGTCAGCTGCACCTCGGGGAACAGCATCCCCAGGTAGCCACCCACGATGACGAACAGCCAGATGAAGGTCAGCCCGTTGAAGATGCGCTTGGGCGTCAGCGAGCTGCGCGCGTTGACGATGTAGACCATGATGATCGCCAGCGCGAGGAACTGGCTGATGCGTACGCCGAGGCCGACGCCGCGACCGAGCTGATCGATCATGAGCGCCGACGGGATCATCCACAGCACGAACCCGATCCACGGCAGGATGCCGGGGACGATGAGGATGCGCCGCCGCATGATCAGCAGCGCCACCATGGGCACCGCCATGATCACCGACGCGAAGGGCAGCATCCCGAGGAGCCAGAACAGCGGGTAGCCCCACAGCACGGTCAGCACCGGCCAGGCGGGCAGCGATCTCGGCTCGACCTCCAGGCTGGGGTCTTGACCGGTCGCTGCGATCAGCGAACGGCTCGGTGAAGAGATGAGTGCCATGCGGATGCGTCCAGGTTCAGAGTGCGGTCAGCTGCGTGTACTTGCGGCGGAGCGAGCCGGCGAAGATCAGCACGTGCCAGACGAACAGTGCGGTGTAGAGCACCGCGAACGCGAACGGCAGTCCGATGAACGCCAGGACGACATACGTCGTGGAGGGATCCTGAGGCTGCTTGACGAACGACTCCAGGATGCCACGGCGTCCGTCGTCCGGGGAAGGGGGAGTCTTGGGGAGGAGCTTCTCGGCGAGGAGCTGGGAGAGGAACCAGCCGGACACGAGCACCGAGAACAGGCCGGCGACCAGCACCAACCACGGCCACGCGTCCGTGCGGAGCAGGTGCACCGCGACGGCGATGTGCACGAGCGGGGCCCGCACACCGTCGACCACATGATCGAGCCATTCGCCGGCGGGGCCGCCGCGCTTCTGGATGCGCGCGAGCTGGCCGTCGGCGGAGTCCAGGATGTACCCGATCAGGAGGAGCACGGCCGCGAGCGGCCCCGCCCACCACGCGGTGACGCCGGCCAGCACGACGACGGCCGCGAGGCCGAACAACGCGCTGACCGCCGTGACCCCGTTGGGGCTGGCGCCCCAGGTGGCGGCGACCACGGCGGCCCTGCCGCCGAGCGGTCGATTGATCCAGCGCAGGTACGCGGGAACGCCCGCCCCCGCTTTCTGTGCGGAGGCGAGCGCTCGACGCGCGTCTGCGTAGGAGATTTTCGTCATTTACGAGGCATGTCCAATGCGAGATCGAAGCTCAGGTCGGGAGTTCCGCGATAGTTGGCGTGCACAGACGCCGCGATCACGTTCGTCCCTTCCACGAGCAGGTTGGCGGGCACCGCGAAGGTGACCTTGTTGGCCGCAGCCGTGGTCGCCCGCGGTGCCGCCGTGGCATACGAATTCTGCGTCAGGGTCCCCGCCCCGAGGTTCGCCCGCCCGAGCTCCACCCCGTTGAGGTATACCACGACACCGTCGTCCGCCGTAACCGTGACCGTGCCGTTCGCGACGCTCGCGGCGTCCGTCACCGTGACGGAGTGCCGGAACTGCGCGCTGAGCGGCTTGGTTGCGAGGTTCGTCGGGTCGATGTTCGTCGCCGCCGTCGCGACCCCGCGGGCGAGGACGGCCGAGCCGCTCGCCCACGAGGAGGCGTCGAACGCCACCGCGTTCCAGTCCGCCGGTAGCGGATCGGCCGAGTAGCGCCACGACCAGGCCGAACCGCTCGGCACGCTGACCGGCAGCTCGTTGTCCGACGGCGGAGTCGCCGTCGTCACCTGGACCGTCGCGGGAGTCGACGCGAGACCGCCGATCCCGACCGCGACCACGCTGTAGTCGTACGCCGTGGCGGCGGTCAGGCCGCTCTCGGTGAACGTCGTCGTCGCGGCGTCCGTCGTGCCGACCTGCTGGCCGCCCCGGCTGATCACATAGGACTGCGGGGTGGTGCCGCTCGCGGGAGCGGCCCAGGTGAGCGTGGCGGAATCGAGAGTGGTGGTCCCCGAGAGACCCGTGACCGGGTTCGGAGCCGCCGGCGCCTGGCCGCGCTCCGCCGTGAAGGCGAGGTCGAAGCTCAGGTCCGGAGTGGTGCGGTAGTTCGCGTGGACCGAGGCGGCCAGCACGTTCGTCCCGTCCACGAGCACGCCCTGCGGCACCTCGAACACGACCCGGTTCGCGGCGGCGGTCGTGTGCGACACGACGCCGTTCGCGTAGGAGTTCTGCGTGAGGGTGCCCGCGGGCATCCGCACCCGTCCGAGCTCGACGCCGTTGAGGTACAGCACCACGCCGTCGTTCGCGATGACCGAGATGCTGCCGTTCACGACGCTCAGCGCGTTCGTGACCTGGAACTCGTTGCGGAACTGCGCGCTCAGCGGCTTCGTCGCGAGGTTCGTCGGGTCGATGTTCGTCGTCGCCGACGAGACGCCCCGGCCGAAGAGCCCCTGTCCGGTGTTCCACGACGCGTCGTCGAACGCGAGCGTGTTCCAGTCGGACGGCAGCGCGTCGGACGAGTACCGCCACGACCAGGTCGCGCCGTTCTCGATGAACGTGAGGGCGCTCTCGGGTGCGGGCTGGGCGACGTAGGCCGCCGTGCTCGCGGAACGGTTGCCCGCGGCGTCGCGTGCCCGGACGAAGTAGTTCGTCGGGGTCTCCGTGATCGGCACGGTGTAGGTGGCCGACGTCGTCGACGCGATCACCCGGTTGTCGCGCAGCACCTCGTAGGTCACGCCTCCGGTGTCGGTCGAGGCCGCCCAGGTGAGCGTCGCCTCGGTGCCGCCGTTGCCGGGGGTCGCCGTGATCGCACCCGGCGTCGTGGGAGCGGTGGTGTCGCGCGGGGCGAAGCGGATGTACCCGCCCGACCACTGGTTGACCTCGCCCGCCCTGACCGAGCGGCTGAAGTCGCCGCCGGCCCACAGCACGCCGGTGCTGTCGAAGAACGTGCCCCAGGCGCCGTAGCCGGCGCGAGCCTGCACGACGGGCGACCACGCGGCCACGAACTTGCCGGTCTGCGCGTCCCACGCACCCATCAGGTTCATCTTGTCGGCCTGCGTCCAGCCGGTGCCCACGTCACTCCACGAGTACGCGTCCTGGTAGACCCAGTGGCCGCAGTGGCAGCCGCCGATCACGAGGTTCGCGTCGTGCTCGACGGTCTGGAAGTCGCCACCGTTCTTCGTGATCGACCCGCCGACGCGCTCGAACGTGTTCCGGTCGTAGGCGAAGAGCGAGTGCTCCGAGCCGCCGAGCCACACCTTCCCACCGGCCTCGGTCACGCCGAGCTGCCAGATGTTGCCGGAGTAGGAGCCGTCCGCGTTGAGCGTGGCCTTGCTGAACTTCGGCACCCACAGCGGGTCGACCAGCGGGGCGCCCGCGGCGGTCTGGATGGCGGCCGCGCTCGGGGTGGACGTGGTCTGCTTCATCTTGAAGTAGCCGGAGAAGTAGGTGCGGTCGCCCTGGTCGGAGGCGTCGACGGCGATCGAGGTGCCGTTGAGGAACGCGTTCCAGTTGGTGTCGGGACGACCCGTCGTCAGGTTGATGCGACCGCCGTTCCAGGTGCTCGCGCTGATGGTGGAGCCGACCGCGGTGAGGTGCGTCATGGCACCGGCGACGTACAGGAAGTCGCCCTGCACGTCGAGGTCGCGCACGTAGGGCACGCTGCCGGTCGCCCGGTGCTCCGCGTTGACCTGCCAGCCCGAGAGCTGCCCGGTCGTGGGGTCGAGGATCGCGATGCCCGCCTGCGGGGTGCCGTTGACCGTGGAGAACTGTCCACCGATCGCGACGCGGCCGTCGGGCAGACCGGTGATGGCCTTGACCTGACCGTTGAGCTGCGGACGGAACGTGGAGACCCACTCGCCCGTGTTCACGTCGAAGGCCGCGAGGTACGGCTGCTCGACCTGACCGGTGCCGCCCTCGTTGCGCTGCACGTAGCGGAAGTTGCCGCCGACGAAGACCTTGCCGGCGACCTCGCCGAACTCGGCCACCTCGGTGTTGAGCTCGCCGCTGCTGCCGTTGGCGAAGCCGGAGACACCCCAGACGGTGGTCATGGCGTTGCTCTCCGGGATGGCCGCGACCGTGGAGGCGGGCGTGCCCGAGGCGGGCACGGCGCCGAAGTCGAGGTTCGCGAGCTTCAGCTGCGGCCGCAGGAAGACCTGCGTGAACGGCCGCGCGTAGCCCTGGCCCGACGGGGCCCACAGGTACGAGGTGGCCGCGGTGCTGCCGCCGATGCTCGAGCCGAACGCCCAGCCGTTGATGTAGTTGTGCGACGCCTGCTCATTGAACACGACGCGGCGCAGCTGGTTGTTGTTGCCGAAGTTGTTGGTCTGGCCGCCGGTGCCGGTCGAGCCGTCGAAGTTGTAGTTCTTCACGCGGTGCTCGGCGCCGAAGGTCCACACCCAGCGATCGCGCTGCGTGAACGTGAACCGGCCCTCCTGCCACGTGGTGCCGGCCGTGTTGGTGGCGCGGCGCAGGCGGATGCCGTCGGCCAGCGCGTCGACGCGGCCGTTGTTCAGGAGTCCGTCGACCGTCGCGGCCGGCAGCTGTGCCGGCTGGAACGCGTCGGTGCCGGTCGGGGTGTTGCGGATCTGGGCTGCGGTGCGCAAACCGTTGTACCCCTCCTTCCAGCCTTCGCGGCCTCGGCCGATGAGCACCCAGCCGCCGCCGGACGTGGTCTGGTCGCAGTAGAACTGCTCCGGCGCGACGAGCGCCGGGGTGACCAGCCAGTACACGCCGTCGGTGGACTGCGGGTAGTTCTGCTTGATCTCCCAGCACGACGCGGCGGCGGTCTCCTGAGAGAGGCCGTCCGGCAGTGCCGGGGGTGCGGCGTTCGCCGCGAGCGGGGTGAGCAGTGAGCCCACCAGGACGGCCGCGGCGATCATGGCGCCAGCGGCTGCGCGGGTCGCCTTCACTCTCCGCGCGGGTGCTGCAGTGTTCATGGAGTCCTTCTTCGGGTGTGAGGCTCGCCTGGAGCGACTCGGGGGTGAGTCGCTCCAGGTGCGGGTGAGCCACGTTCGGGTGTTCGAGAGATCGGCGATCCCCCGGGGGTGTTGGGGGAAGGTCAGGCTGCGGGGCAGTCCTGAACGTCGGGGATCTCGTGCGACGAGATCTTCCAGGTGTCGTCCTCGAAGACGGCTCCGTAGATGTGGGCCACGGGGTGGCCGGGGTTGTACAGCGAGTCCTTGAGCGAGTTGCCCGCCGCGTCCTTCACGTCGATGTCGGACACGTCGACGCACACCTTGAGGGTGATGGTCGCGGGGGAGGACGCCAGGTCCACCGCCGTCGGGGTGACGCTCGTGACGACCGCCTTGCCCGTCTGCGTGTAGCCCAGGTCCATCTGCTCCCGTGCGTGGGACTGCACCTCGCCGAGCACCCAGCCGGTCGCGACCGCGTCGACGCCGACCGCCGAGCCGTCGCCGCGCTGGCTGACCTCGTCGAGGGCGGCGACCACGGCGTCGGCGGCCGCGGTCGCCCGCTTGACCTCGGCGTCCTGGTCATCGCTCATCGGGCCGTCGACGACCTTCGGGACGGACTTCAGCGGATCTTCGGATGCCGCCTTGTCCTCGTCGCCGTCGTCGACGGGCTTGTGGGTGGACGAGGCCGACGGCGCTCCGCCGTTGTTCGTCACGAGGGCGACGCCAACCCCTGCGGCGCCCAGCGCGAGCAGTGCCACGGCACCGATCGCGATCCATCGTCTGCGGTGCGTCGCGGGCGCCTTCTCGCCCTCGATCACCTGTCCTTCGTCATCCATCAGTAAGCCCCCTTCGGCTGGATCATCACCTTCGCGGTCCGCCACATGATTTGCAGATCATTCATGACCGACCAGTTCTCGACGTACCGCAGGTCGAGGCGCACGCTCTCGTCCCACGACAGGTCGCTGCGCCCGGACACCTGCCACAGGCCCGTGATGCCGGGCTTGATGTACAGGCGGCGGAACACGGTGCCGTCGTACGCCGTGACCTCGCTGGGAAGTGGCGGACGAGGCCCGACGACACTCATGTCGCCGGTGAGGACGTTCCAGAACTGCGGCAGCTCGTCGAGCGACAGCTTGCGCAGCACCTTTCCCACGCGGGTGACGCGGGGGTCGTCCTTCATCTTGAACAGAAGACCGGCGCCGTCGTTCTGCGCCTTGAGGGCAGCGAGCTGCTGCTCGGCATCGGTCTTCATCGAGCGGAACTTCACCATCTTGAAGCGGCGGCCGTCGCGGCCGACGCGCTCCTGGAAGAAGAACGCGGGTCCGGGCGAGTCGAGCTTGATGAGCGCCATCAGCACCGGGGTGACGAGGGCGATCGGGATCAACGCGACCGTCGCGACGAAGATGTCGAGCGCGCGCTTGAGCACGTGCACTCCGCCCTCGTACGTCGGGATCTTCACCTGGATCAGCGGCAGGCCGTCGACCTGACGCAGCGAGATGCGAGGACCGGCGACGTCGGTCAGTCGGCTCGAGAGCACGAGCTCGGCGGCGGTGCCCTCGAGCTGCCAGCTGAGCTGCTTGACGAAGTCGGGGTCTCCATCGGGACGGCTCGCCACGATGATCGTGTCCGCCCCGAGCTGGGCTGCTGCGGCGGCGACGCTGTCGAGATCGCCGACGACCGGGTAGATGCTCTCCCCGATCGCGAACGCGCCGGCCTTGCGATCGACCAGCGTCGTCCCCACGACGTGGTAGCCGTTCTCTGCGCCCTTCTGCAGAGACGTGATCACATACTCGACGTCTTCGGTCGCGCCGACCACCAGGGTGCGCGACGCGTACTGGCCCCGGATCCGGCGGCGCTGCAGCCACCGTCTCCAGGCCCAGCGCGCGCCGAGCAACCCGAACGTCCCGACAGGGAGCGCGACGAGGAACAGCGGCTGCAGTCCCTCCCACGCCAGCAGGACGCCCGCGATAGCGGTGATGCCGAATGCCAGGCCGCTGGCGTGTGCCACGCGGCGGTATTCCGTGGCCCCGGAACCGAAGATGGCGGCGTCGCGGGTGTTGAGCGCCGACAGCATCAGGTACCAGGCGAGGCCGAGCAGAGCAGCGTTGCGCCCCGCCTCGATCGCCACGACGCCGGAGGTCAGCTGGACCGCGACCGTCAGAGCGACGGCGATCAGGATGACAGCCGCATCCGTGATCCGCAGCCGCATCCGATAGTGACGTTCCCACTGCCGACGCCGTTCCAGCGTCGCCGAAGCGCGCGGCGTGGTCGCCGGGCGCGTGGACGACGTGGTGGCCCGCGGAGCGGTGGCCGGAACGAATCCCGTGCGAGAGATGCTCAGAGCATCCTCGACGGACGTCATGCCGAGGCCCCTTGAGCCGTGAATGTACGCAGAATTCCCCAGTGCGACATTGATTTCCCCAGTTTGATATCCCCAGACCGTGAACCCCACGTTCACGGCAGTCGTCTGCGTCCCGACCCCTCGGGTCCTGCTGGAACTCCGTGATCCCACATCTCGGAGTCGAAGGCGCCGTCCCAACCGGCGGCTTCGTGCAGCAGGCGCTGCAGACCTGGAACACTGTAGCGGACGCGGCCAGGAAACGGAAGACAAATCCGGGGAATGGATGAAACCCCATCGCGGGTGGTGCGCGGTCGGGCGCGGCCCGGGCGCTATCCTGACGCCGTGACGGCGCCCCCACCCTCTCCTCGTTCTCGCCTGCGCACGATGCTGCCCCGTGATCCGGCGCAGCCGCATCGCACCGCGAGCACCCTCGAGCTGTTCTTCGACCTGGTGTTCGTCGTGGCCGTGAGCATCGCCTCGTCGCAGCTGCACCACGCCCTCTCCCACGGGGACTTCGTCCACGGCATCACGTCGTACGCGATGGTGTTCTTCGCGATCTGGTGGGCGTGGATGAACTTCACGTGGTTCGCCACCTCGTTCGACACGGACGACTGGCTCTACCGCGTGACGACGTTCGTGCAGATGGGCGGGGTGCTCATCCTCGCGGCCGGTGTGCCGCGGGCCTTCGACGAGGGCGACTTCACCGTACCGGTCATCGGGTACGTCGTGATGCGCGTGGCCATGGTCGCGCAGTGGCTCAGGGCCTCACGGTCGGCCGGTGCGCTGCGCTCCGCCACCCGCCGGTACGCGGCGGGCATCGCCGGGGTGCAGGTGCTCTGGGTGCTGTTCCTCCTGATCCCGACGGGGCCCGCCCAGATCGTGGCGTTCGTGGTGTTCGCCCTCATCGAGATCTCCGTTCCGGTGTTCGCCGAATACCGCCGGCAGACCCCGTGGCACCGGCACCACATCACAGAGCGCTACGGGCTGTTCACTCTCATCGTGCTGGGGGAGAGCCTGCTCGCCTCGGCGAACGCGATCATCGACGCGCTCGACGAAGTCGAGGCGCTCGGGCCGCTGATCGCGATCTCGGTGCTCACGCTGGTGGTCACCGCCTCGCTCTGGTGGATCTACTTCTGGCCGCCGCATCACCGCGCGATCACCTCGTTCCGCCGGTCGCTGCGGTACGGCTACACGCACTACTTCGTGTTCGCGGCGGCCGCCGCCTTCTCGGCAGGCATCGAGGTGGAGCTGGACGTGCTCACCGGTGAGAGCCACCTGTCGAGCATGGCCGCTTCGTTCACCGTGACCGTCCCCATCGCGGTGTTCCTCCTCGGCGTCTGGTGGATCGCGATCAAGGAGAACGCGGACCGTGTGGTCAACACGGTGGTGCCGACCGGAGCGGCACTCGTGCTGTTGGATCCGGTGCTGCCGGTCCCGGTGACGCTCACCGCACTGATCCTGGCAGCCGTCGTGGTCGTGCTCGTGCTCCGACCGCCGGTCACGCGCGAGGCCGAGGCTCCGGTGGGGACGTAGGCGCCGCGCCGCTCAGACGCAGGCGGCGAACAGGGCGAGGCACTCCTGACGCAGTCGCGAGATCGCCTCCGTGTCGCCGCGCAGATGGCGGATGAGGGCGTTCTGGAGCATGCCGTCGGTCAGGGCGTACGCCAGGGTGGCGTCGAAGCGACACGGTTTCCCGGCGAGTTCCGCGTAGCGCGCGAGCACCTCGCCGATCGCCTCCTGCAGCATCTGCTCGATCTGCTCGATCGTGTCGCCGAAGCCGGACTCGAACAGTGCCTGATTGCGCAGGTCGTACCAGAGGCGGTGCAGCGACGCGTCGTCCTTCAGGCTCCTGGCCATCTCGTCGGCCACGCGCCCGGCGAGCTCGTCGGGGGTGGTCGCCGTCTCGATGATGGCGGCGTAGCGCTCGGCCGGCTGGCCGCGCGAGATGCGGACGGCCTCCGCGATGAGGTCGTTCTTGTCGGTGAAGTAGTAGTGCAGCGAGCCGTGGGAGAGCTCGGAGTGCTGGGCGATCTCGCGCAGCCCCGTGCGGGCGAACCCGCGTTCGGCGATCGCCTCCAGCGCGGCCTCCGCCAGGCTCCGTCGACGGAGGGCGAACTTGTCGGTTCCGGCGCGCTCGGCCCTCTTGATCGCTGTGTTCATCGTCTCGTCTCGACTCCGTCCCTGCGTTCGGTATCGGTCATGCTAGTGGGCACCGTCACGGATTTGAACAGTCGTCAAGTAAAAACTGGACACTCATCCAAGAAAAACTTGACACGTGACCAATCCCGTGATGCACTGGATGGATCGCGATCGTGAGCGTCCCCAGCGCCCGATCGTCGACCACGCCGCGCGCGCGATTCCCCGTCGCCCCGGCAACCGCTGCCTGACGAACTCTCGCTCGGCAGCGTGCGCGGCGGAGCGATGTCCCCACCTCCTCCGTCGCGCCCCCGAACCCGTCGTCACGGCATCTCTGCTAGACTTACGATGCAACGTGTGCGTTTCGCCCCTCTCGGCCGCCGCGTCGCCACTGATCAAGGCCCATCCACGGTTCGCGCACATCGACGCGCGCGACGCCGCCTTCGATCTCCTCACTTGCGGACCGCCCTGCGTGCCCGCCACATAGCAATGAGCATCACCATGAGCACCACCACCGTCCCTCCGTCCGACCCCCTCACCTGGAAGCAGGCCGACATCGACGTGCACGTCGCCACCCGCGGCGGCGAGTTCGCCGGCTTCGTCGAGTTCGACGGCGCCGCACACGTGCTGCGCGACGAGCGCGGTACCGACCTCGGTACCTACGCCTCGCTCGACGACGCCTGCGACGCACTCGACGCTGCGACCCGGCCCGCACCGCGCTCCGGGCTCCGGTCCGTGCCGCGCTCCGGACGCCGCCGCGTGCGCCGGGCCAGGGCCTGACCACACCGACGACACGACGAAGGCGCGAGCAGAGAGCTGCTCGCGCCTTCGTCGTGTCCGGCTCTACCGCTTGCTGTCGTCGGTCTCCACCACGTCGATCGTGATCTTCTCGAGCGGGCTGTCGTCGTCGAGCTCGTCGTCCAGCACCTCGTCGCCCAGGAACGTCTCCACGACCGTCTCGGTGGCCTCCGAACCCGACTCGTCCTCGTCGTCGATCGTGGCCTCGGCGACCGCGATCGACGAGGGCAGCGCATCGTCGCTGAAGATGCCGTCGGGGCGGATGAGCTCGCGCACCTCGGCCATGAAGCTCGACAGCTGCTGCTGCTGCCAGCGCAGCTGCCGCGTGCGGTCCTCGGCGTCGTGCAGCACCGCGGTCGTGTGACCGGTGACCGCATCGACGATCTTCTGCGACTTCACCCTGGCGCGGTCGAGGATCTCCCTGGCGCGCACCTGCGCGTCCGCCTCGATCGCCTGCGCCTGCGACCGCATGAGCCGCTCGTAGTCGTCCGCCTTCGCGGAGATCCGCTGCGCGTGCTCCAGGGAAGCGGTGACCTGCTCGTTGGCATCGGTCGTGATGCGCTCCGCGTGCGCGACGGCCTGGTTGTGCAGCACCAGGAACTCCTGCTGCGCGTCGTCCTGGCGACGGGTCAGCGTCTCCTCGAACTCGAGCACGCGGGCGTTCATCTCGCGCACCTCGCGCTCCGCATCCGCCCGCAGCTGCGTGGTCTCCCTCGTGACGAGCGAACGCAGCGCCGCCGCGCCCTTCTCGGCCTCCGTGCGGATCGCGGTGGCCTCCTGCGACGCCTGGTTCACCTTCTCGGCGGCGTGCGACGCCTCCCGCTCGATGCGCGCCTCGTGGGCCGTGTACTCGGTCTCCATCTTCAGGCGCACCTGGTCGGCGTCCCGCTGGGCCTGCGAAGTGATGCGATCGGCGTCGGCCTCGGCCTCGGCGCGCTGCGCGGCGACCTCTTCGCGCGCCGCCGCCATGAGCCGGTCGGCCTGCACGGCGGCGTTCTGGATCAGCACGTTCGCCTGCTCCTCCGCGACGCGCAGGATCGCCTCGAACTGCTGACGAGACGGCGCCTCCTCGCCATCGGGCTGCGGGGTGTCGACGAGCTCGGAGGTCAGCGTGGCGACCTGCTGCTCGGCGTCGGCGGCCTTGGCGTTCGCGGCGGCGAGCTCGCTCTCCAGCGCCTCGCGCGCCTCACGCTCCTCCGCGCGGATGGCCTCGACCGACTCGGTCTCCCTGGTCTGCGTCTCGGCGAGCTGGTCGGACAGCTGCTGCACCTGCGCCCGCAGGGAGGCGAGCGCCGCGTCGACCTCGCCCTTGTCGTAGCCGCGGAAGCCGATCGTGAACGCGGCGTTCGACGCCGACGACGACTGCTGGTCGCGCGGTGCCGTCTCGATCAGCTGGTCGAAGAAGTCCGGCGACCGCTCGTCGCGGGAGCCGTCCGGGGAGTCGCTCATGGTTGGGCCTTTCTGGCGTGTCCGGACGCGGAGCGGGGGCTCCGACCGCCGAACGGGATCGCACGCACGGACGAGGAGGCCGCCCGGCGCACGTCGCGACCGTGTCCTCAGCGGACGCTGTGCCGGGCGCGACGCGGTCCTAGCCTAGTTGCGCCGGCTGTGGATCGTGAGCCCCTCTTCACACCGGGGAGGGCGGTGCCGACGGACGGTTCATCCGGAGCGCGACCAGCGGGCATTGCGATCGTCGAGCAGCGCGCCACGGACGTACGAGACCGGCGGCCCGTCGGACACCGTGATCCCCCGCGCCCCCGCCGCCGCCGCGACGCGGGAGCGCAGCTCGGTCCACAGCGCCGTGGTCTGCGGGAACCCCATGTACTCGCGGAAGGTCTCGACGCGCAGCACCGCGCCCATCGGGTCGGCGGTCACGCGCACGACGGTGTCGTCGGGGTCGACGAAGCGGATGCCGATGGCGCCGTCTTCCAGCGGGAGGAAGTCCTTGCCGGCGGCCGCTGCCATCGTCAGGAGCTCACGTGCCTCCGGGGCGGGCGCGTGGATCCGCAGCGTGCGACCGAACTCGGCGAGGGCCTTGTCGAGCTAGTCTCGCGCGAAACGGTCGCCCGCGCGGCGTCCTGCGGCCGCGGTGCTGCGGTTCAGCCACGGGCGCAGGAAGGCGGCCCCGACGATGATCGCCAGGATGAGCAGTGCGAAGAGAAGGAGAGTGGGAACCACGACTGATCCGTGTGGGCGGAACGGCGGTCCGTTCAGCGGGGTGCGGTGAGCGCGTCCAGCACGAGCTCGCCGGAGGAGTTGAGCGCCTGCATGATCTCCTGCACGCGGTGCGGGTCGATGCGGGGCGGCTCCGCCGCGTCGAAGCCGAACTGGAGCGGGATGGCCGGGTGGATCCAGATCGTCGCGCGCTTGTCCACCCCGGCTGCGACGGGCAGCCAGGTCATCATGAAGCTCTCCTGTCGACGGAGCTTCGTGGAGATCACGATTTTCAGGTGCGCCAGGGTCTCATCCTCGATGAGAATCGGGTCGGAATGACCGTCGTAGCGGAGTCTGCCCATAGTGCTGACCGTACACCGCTCCGAGGCCCTCTGCCTCTCATCCCTGATCGGCGCAACCCCCTTCGGTGCGAGGAACCGGAGGCCTATTGTCGCCGAACAGGCGGGCCTCGGAAACGCGCAGACGGGACAGGTGACGGCAGTGACACATGAGGCGAAGAGGACGGCGCGCGTGCGGATCGTCGTGAACGATGTCGGCTTCGTGCTCGCACCCGGTGAGTCGGCGGACGGGATGAAGCAGGAGATCGATGCCGCGGTCCGGGCGGGAGGCGGGTTCGTCGCGTTCACCGTGGCGGACGGGTCGCGGGTGAACGTGCTCGTCTCCCCGATGAGTCACGTCGTGATCTCGGTCGAACCGCACGACGCCGAACCCGACGAGCCTCCGGTCGCGATCTTCCCCCGAGGCGACTTCTTCGACCACGAGCTGCTCTGACGCGGACAGCGCCGGAACCCGCCCCGACCGATCCGTCGCCCGCGGGGTGGCGTTGACGGGTATCGCGCTCCGCGCTTGGTACGGTGACCGCGGTGGACATGATGTCCCTGGGGCCGCTGAGCAAGAGAGAACGTCACGATGAAGCGCACGTCCCGCTTGCGCCTTGGCCGCATCGGGATCGTCGCCGTGCTCGCGGTGATGCTCGGCACCCTGGCTCCTGCGTTCACCACGGGCGACCCGGCCGCGGCCGCCGCGCCCGACGGCTACATGGTCTACCCGGCGTCTGGCAACATCCAGTCCAAGGTCGGTGACGGCTGTCTGGGCAACTACCGCGCCCACGACGGCATCGACATCTCACGCAACGGCGGCACCCCGATCCTGGCGGCCTACGACGGCGTCGTCCGCACGCGCACGTCGAACGGCGGATACGGCAACTACACCGACATCGAGCACGCGGGCGGCTACGTCACCCGCTACGCCCACATGGCCAGCACCGCGTGGTACCCGCCGGGCACCCGCGTGCTGCGGGGCCAGCAGATCGGCGTGGTCGGCAACACCGGCAACTCCGCCGCCTACCACCTGCACTTCGAGGTCTGGCTGAACGGCCGCGTCTACTCGCAGATCAACAACGGTTTCACGTGCCTGTCGAACGTCACGCGCGGTGCCACCATCCCGCTGTTCTTCCCCGGTCTCGGCACCGGCTCGGGCACCGTCGCCTCCGCGGACTACACGGGCGACGGCAACGCGGACGTGCTCGTGGTCGCCGGCAACGGCGACCTGCGTCTGCGCACCGGCAACGGCCAGGGGTCGTTCGCCGCGGCGACCACGGCCCTCGGACTCTGGGGCGGCAGCCGTCGCCACGTCACCCACGCCGACTTCAACGGCGATACGAAGGCCGACCTGATCGCGGCGAGATCCGACGGCACGCTCGAGTTCTACGCCGGGAACGGTGCGGGAGGATTCGCGGCCGGGACCGCGATCGGGAACGGCTGGTACGGCCTGCTGCACATCGTCTCCGGCGCCGACTTCACCGGCGACGGCAGACAGGACGTGATCGGCGTCGCCCCCAACGGGGCGATGTCGCTGTACGAAGGCAACGGCTCCGGCGGCTTCACCGGGCGCGTGACCACACTCGGCGTCGGGTGGGAGGGCTTCCACTTCATCGTGGGCGGCGACTTCGACAACGACGGGAAGGGCGACCTGATCGCCGCGTCGGACACCGGGACGCTCTACTTCTACCGTGGTGCGAACTACGGCTTCCAGACGGCGCGGGTCGTCGGCGAAGGGTGGATCGAGTTCACGGCGCTCACGGGCGGGGTCGACTACAACGGCGACCGCCGGGCGGACCTCCTCGGACGCACCCCTGCGGGCGAGGTCTACCTGTACAGCGGTCTCGGCGACGGGACCTTCGGGACCAAGACGCTCGTGGGCTCCGACTGGGGCGGACACCTCACGATCGAGTAGGGTCTGGCGCCGCGTATCGTGGGCGCATGGCGGCTTCCACGTTCGACGAGATCGTCGCGGACCTGTACGCGGCGTCGCCGGGCGACTTCGTGGCGGCGCGCACCGCTCGTGCGAAGGACACCGCGGATGCCGCCACCGCCGCGGCCGTGCGAGAGCTGCGCAAGCCCTCGGTCGCGGCGTGGGTCGTGAACGTGTTCGCTCGGGAGAGGGCGGAGCAGCTGGGGGAGGCGCTGAGCCTGGCCGCCGAGCTGCGGGAGGCGCAGGCGGACCTCGACGCCGCAGCGCTGGCGAAGCTCGGACGTGAGCGGCGCGCCCTCACGCGACGGCTGGCGCAGGCGGCGGGACAGCTCGCGCAGTCGCGCGGGGAACGCGTGACGACGGCGACGCTGGACGCGGTCGAGCAGACGATCTCCGCCGCCTTCTTCGACCCCGACGCGGCGGCGGCGGTGGCGTCGGGACGACTCCTGCGCGCCCTGGAGCCGAACGCGTCGGGCGACGACGTCCGCGAGGCCGTGGCGGGGGAGGTGCCGACACTCGCGCCCGCCGCGCCGCGCCGCGCGGACGAGCTCTCCGCGCGGCGGGCTCGACGCGAGGCCGAACGGCGCGTGACCGCGGCGGAGAAGGAGCTCGCGGCGGCGGAGCGTGCAGTGGCGAAACAGGACGATGTGCTGCGGACGCTTCGCGCGCGCGCCGAGGAGCTCGACGACGACATCGCCGACCTCGAGGCGCAGCTCGCACAGCTGCGCAGGGAGGCCGAGCGCATCGCGGGAGAGCTGCCGGGGGCGACCGAGCGTCAGGAGGAGGCCGTGGCGTCGCGCGACGAGGCGGCGCGGGATCGCGAGGCGGCGCAGCGGGCACTCGATGCGCTCTGACCCCGGTCTGCGCGGCACGTGTGCGACGATGGCTGGCATACGGAGAGGCGAGGGGGCACCGTGAAGCGGAGCACGAGGGTCGGCGCTGTGGGCGTGGCCGCGGTGGTCATGGCCACCGTGTTGTCCGGATGCATGGGCGGGGCGGACTTCGCCGTGCTCGAGAAGGAGCCTCAGGCGGCTGACGCCCTGCCGGATGCCGCGGTCGACGACAACGACGGCGTCGTCGCGCCGGACACCGCCCGGTTCGTGGGGAAGGACGGCGACGTGTCGCTGTGGCTCGCACGACCCGCGTCCGGCAGCGGGATCTGCGTGGTCGCGTATCAGAGCGATGACGCGTACGCCACGGGCTGTGCCGACAACGGGACCTGGGTGCGCCTCAGCGGCGAGCTGGGCACGTACGAGGTCGCGCCGGACGGCTCGCCCACGCCCGAGGGGACCGAGCGGCTGTTCGACAACGTGTTCGTGCCGGCGGGGTGAGGGCGAGCGGATTCAGGCGCGGGAGCACCGACGCCGAACACCGAAACCGTGAAGGCACGCTCACCGCTTCGGCGAACGGCGCCGGCGCGCCGCGTCAGGAGCGCGGCGGGTTCAGCGGCAGCCACTCCTCGAGCGTCGTCTCGAAGATCTGCGCGCCGTCGAGCGGCACCAGCGTGCGCTCCTCGATCTGCGCCCCGTAGTACGGCGCGGTGTTATCGCGGACCACGTGGCGCGGGTCGTTGCGGAACGTGAGGCCGCGACGGATGAACTCGTCCATGCCGAACGCCTCGGGCCCGGCGATCTCGATGTCGCCCTGCGGCTCTCCCGCCGCGGTGCGCGCCACGGCGGTGGCGACGTCCTCGGCGGCGATCGGCTGCACGAGGCCGCCGGGAAGGCGGACCGTGTCGCCCTCGGTGGAGATGTCGGCGATGCTCCCGATGAACTCGAAGAACTGTGTGGCGTGCACGAGCGAGTACCCGATGCCGGACTCGCGGATCAGCTTCTCCTGAGCGACCTTGGCCGCGAAGTAGGGGATGCTCTGCGGACGGTTCGTGCCGACGATCGTGAGTGCGACGTGGTGCGGGACCCCGGCGGCCTTCTCCGCCCGGAGGAGCGTGGTGGTCGACGTGGTGAAGAACTCCATCACATCGTCGGGGGCGAAGGAGGGGGAGTTGGAGACGTCGACGACGGCGTCGGCGCCGGCGAGCACCTCCGCCACTCCCTCGCCGGTGAGCGTGTTCACCCCGGTGTTCGGCGAAGCCGCGATGGCCTCGTGCCCGTGGGCGTTCAGCTTCGAGACGACCTTCGAGCCGATCAGGCCCGTGCCTCCGATGACGACGATCTTTGCCATTTCTGTCTTCCTCTCGCGGCACCGGAAGAGGTGCCTTTCAGTGGTGACCGCGGTGCGGTCGGGTCTGTGACGGCGTGCAGTGCGGGAGCGGTCACTCCGCGCGCAGCAGCGCCTCGCTGATGTCGCCCTCGCGGGGGAGAGTGCGCCAGTCGTGGTATCGGGTCGGAGCGATCCGCGCCGTCGACTTGGGAAGCAGGTCGCGGCTGTGCAGGCGCGCCCCGAAATAGGTTCCGAGGGGATCGGCGACGACCTCGCGGTCGTCCTGGCGGGAGCGCAGATCCTGCGCGGCGATCTGCTCGAGGCTGAACACCTCGGGCCCGCCGAACTCCACCATCCCGAAGAGCGGTTCACCGACAGCTGTCTCTGCCACCGCCGCCGCGACGTCATCGGCAGACATGGGCTGCACGAGGACGTCAGCGACGCGCACTCGACCGCCACGACTCGCCTGGTCGGTGATGTTCCGGATGAACTCGAAGAACTGCGTCGCGTGCACGAGGGAGTAAGGACGCTGCGACTTCACGATGAGCCGCTCCTGCTCCGCCTTCGCCGCGAAGTAGCCGCCCTCGGCTCGGGCGAGGCGGTCGGTTCCGACGACGGACAGCGCCACATGATGCCCGACGCCCGCCGCGCTGCCGTAGCTGAGCAGATTCATCGTGGAGGTGAAGAAGAAGTCCAGGGCGGCGGCCTCGTCGGTGTACGACGAGTTCGACACGTCGACGAGCACATCGGCACCGTCCAGCGCCTCCGCGAGCCCTTCACCCGTGTACGAGTTCACGCCCGTGGCACGTGCGCCGACCACAACGTCGTGGCCGGCCTGCCGAAGTGCCCGGGTGAGTCGGCTGCCGATAAGTCCCGTCCCGCCGATGACCGTGATTCTCATGGTGCTCCTTCACTCGTCGATGGCCGTCAGGGAAGCGGCCGGTACCTGTGTGACCGCGCAGCCGTGCCCGGTGTGACAGGACCCGTCGAGAAAAGTCGCGGGAGGAGAACTGTCACAATCGCCGCGCTCACCTGGTCGTTTGTTGCATGAGCCACAGGATCGGCCGCGATCGGAGACGGCTCACCCTCCCATCTGAAAGGAACCGTCATGACCGACCATGTTCTGGAGCCGGAAGCGCAAGCCTTCGCCGACGCCACCTCCACGCCCCCGTTCCTCGCCGACCTCGGCGTCGACGGAGCCAGGAAGCTGCTCGACGACGTACAGGCTGCCCCGATCGCGAAGCCGGACGTCGACGAGGAATGGGTGACCGTTCCCGCCGAGATCGGTGACGTCCGCGTACGGATCGTGAAGCCGGTCGGTTCCGCCGGGCAGCTCCCGGTCGTCCTCTACGTGCACGGTGGGGGATGGGTGCTCGGTGACGCAGGCACGCATGACCGCCTCGTCCGCGACCTCGCAACCGGCACGGACGCGGCGATCGTCTTCGTCGAGTACGACCGCTCTCCGGAAGCGCACCACCCCGTCGCGATCGAGCAGGTGTATGCGAGTGCGCGCTGGATCGCGAGCAACGGCGCAGCGCATGGTCTCGATGCCTCTCGCATCGCCATCGCCGGAGACTCCGTCGGAGGCAACATGGCGGCCGTCGTCGCCATCCTCGCGAAGCGTCGCGGCGACGTCACCTTCCTCCAGCAGTCGCTGTACTACCCGGTGACCGACGCCGGCCAGGACACCGACAGCTATCGCGAGTTCGCCGAGGGATATCACCTCCGCGCCGACGCGATGGCCTGGTTCTGGGACAGCTACGTGCCGGCGGTCGACGCCCGCGACGACGTCACCGTGTCTCCGTTGCGGGCATCGATTGAGGAGCTGCGGGGACTGCCGGAGGCGTTCCTTGTCGTGGACGAGAACGACGTGCTGCGCGACGAGGGCGAGGCGTACGGCCGCAGGCTCATCGAGGCGGGCGTGCGCACGACCCTCGTGCGTTACGACGTCACCATCCACGACTTCATGATGCTCAACCCGCTGCGCAGCTCCGCCGCCAGCACCGCCGCGATCGAGCAGGCCGTCCGCGTCCTGCGCACGGCTTTCGCCGCCGCATGACCCACCCCACCCCTCCCACCCCCAACAGAGAGAACAGATCATGACCATCGAGAAGCCCACCATCGTCCTCGTCCACGGCGCCTTCGCGGAATCCGCCTCCTGGAACGGCGTCATCGCCCAGTTGCAGAGCCATGACGTGAACGTCGTCGCCGTCGCCAACCCGCTGCGCAGCCTCGCGGGCGATGCGGCTTACGTGCGCGACGTGATCGCGTCGATCGCCGGCCCCATCGTGCTGGTCGGACACTCCTACGGCGGTCTGGTGATCACGGAGGCCGCGGCGGGGAACGACGCCGTCGTCGGGCTCGTCTACGTGTCGGCGTTCGCCCCCGAGACGGGTGAGAGCGCCTTCGGGCTGTCGAACAGCGCACCCGGCAGCACCCTCGGCGACGCCCTGTCCGTGTACCTGCTCACGGCGGGCGGCAACGAGCTCGCCATCCGCCCTGAAGCCTTCCACCAGCAGTTCGCGGCCGACGTGGCGCCGGAGACGGCAGCGCTCATGGCGGCCACGCAGCGCCCGGTCGCGGAGGCGGCACTCACGGACACCCTGCCGACCACGCGCCCGGCGTGGAAGGACATCCCCTCGTGGCACGTCTTCGGAGACCAGGACCGCAACATCCCGGTCGCGATCTTCCGTGCGGGAGCGGAGCGGGCAGCGTCTCGCGGGACGCGCGAGATCACCGGGGCCTCGCACGCGGCACTGGTGTCGCACCCGGAGGTCATCGCCGAGACGATCGCCGCCGCCGGGAAGGCGTACGTCGCCGGCGCCGCGTCGAGCGCGGCCTGAGCAGATCGTGGCGTCCCGCACGGCGTGCGCCGGCGCGGGGCGCCACACCACCGACGAGAAGGATCACGCATGAGCTCCGACACCTCCCTCTTCCGCACGGTCGACCGTATCCACGCGGGCGACCTGTCCGTGGCCTACGTCGACCTCGGCGACCCGTCCGCCGACCCGGTCGTGCTGCTGCACGGCTACCCCTACGACGTGCACAGCTACGTCGAGGTCGCACCACTGCTCGTCGAAGCCGGCTATCGGGTCGTCGTGCCCTACCTCCGCGGACACGGACCCACCCGGTTCCTGGACGATCGACGCCCGCGCACCGGCCAGCAGGCGGCGCTCGGCTCGGACCTGCGGGCGTTCATCGACGCGCTCGACCTGGACGAGCCCGTGCTCGCCGGCTACGACTGGGGTGGACGCGCCGCGTGCGTGGTCGCCGCGCTGTGGCCGGAGCGCATCTCGGGGCTGGTCTCGGTGAACGGCTACCTCATCCAGAACATCGCCGGCGAGGAGTCGCCGATCCGTCCGGACCTGGAGGCCGGGTTCTGGTACTTCTGGTACTTCGCCACCGAACGCGGCCGACGGGGACTAGATGCGAACCGGCGGGACATCGCCCAGGTGATCTGGCGGCGCAATTCGCCGGAGTGGGCGTTCAGCGACGCCGAGCTCGACCGCGCCGCGCTCGCCTTCGACAACCCCGACTACGTCGATGTCGTGATCCACTCGTACCGCCACCGGCTGGGCCTGGCGCCAGGGGCAGAGGAGTACGAGGAGCTCGAGCGACGGCTGGCCCTGGCCCCGCCGATCAGCGTTCCCGCGATCACGCTCGACGGGACCGCAGACGGCAACTTCCCGGCGACCGACGGCACCCCGCAGGCGCACCTGTTCACCGGCACCCGCGAGCATCGGCGGATCCCGCACGCCGGGCACCACCTGCCGGCCGAGGCGCCACACGCGTTCGCCCAGGCGGTCGCTGACGTCGCCGAGCCGCCCGGTGACGGTGCCGGCACACCCTGAATCCCGGGACGCGTCAGCGCAGTGACTGCCGCCGCACGCCCGGTGTGCCGAGGTCTGTGTCACAGTTCGCCGGTGCGACCGGTCATCGATGTGAACGGAGGGCGTGGTCTGTCACGCCCCGAACGGAAAGGGAGCAGGATGACGAATCGGTTCGCGGTCACGAGGCACGACGTGGCCCCCGCACATCGGGTCGCGCCGTGACCGCGGTCGGCAGGCCGAATCCGGACGCAGCGGCGTTGAACAGCGCCGTGGGGACGGAGCTGTTCGTTCTGCAGTCCGTCGCCAGCTCGACGATCTCGGAGGCGGGGACGCGCAGCTCGATCTACCTGTCGACGCTGTCGAGCGGGCTGGTGGCGATCGGCTTCGCCGGCGGGTCGCCCGCGCTGCTCGCGGCCCTCACCGCGACGGTGTTCCCGACGATCTTCCTGCTGGGCTGGTTCACCGTCGTGCGGTTGGTCGACACCAGCGTCGAGAACATCACGGTGCGCCGGCGCATGGTGCGCATCCGTGAACATCTCATCGGTCTGCACCCCTCGGGGCCCGACCTGATCGTCCTCGACAACCCGCGCACCGGGGAGCTCGGGGTGCGCTACGAGCGGTCGTCGTTCCTGTTCACGATGGCGAGCATGATCGGCACGGTGAACTCGGTCCTCGGCGGGGCCCTCGTCGCGTTGCTGATGATCTTCATCGGGGTCCCGTCGCTTCTCGCACAGGCGTCGGGTGTCGTCGTCGGGTCGCTGCTGCTCATCGCGACGCTCACCTACGAGCGACGTCGGATCCGGGACGCCTACCCCGACTGATGCCGACGGTTCCCGCCGTCCGGACTTCTTTCGCGAAGCTGTCACAGATCGGCGGGGCGTGCTGTCAGACCTAGAGACGATTTGTGCAGGAGCCGACGTCGTCGAGAATGGAGCGAGCGAGATATGCGAATCGTCGTGTTGGGCGGGACCGGGCAGGTGGGCCGCAAGGTCGTCGAGAACCTGGAGCGACGAGCCCAGGCCGTGGTGGTCGCATCGCGGACGAGCGGGGTGAACGCGCGGACGGGTCGTGGCCTGGATGCCGCGCTGGAGCTCGCCGATGCCGTGATCGACGTGACCAACGCCCCGGACGTGTCGAGCCCCGACGCCCTGCGCTTCTTCGAGGAGACGACGCACCGGGTGATGGAGGCCGAAGCGAAGGCCGGGGTCAAGCACCACGTGCTGCTCTCGATCGTCGGCGCCGATCACACCGGTGAAGAGGGCTACTTCGCGGCCAAGGGAGCGCAGGAGGTCGCTGTCCGCTCGGGGTCGATTCGCTCCTCCATCCTGCGCTCGACGCAGTTCTACGACTTCGCACGCATGATCGCCGAGTGGAACACCGATCAGGACACCGTGCGTCTGCCCGCGAAGCCCGTGCAGCCGGTCGCCGCGTCCGACGTCGCGGAGAAGCTGGTCGAACTCGCGCTGGGCTCTCCGCTGGACGGTGCCCTGGACATGGGCGGGCCGGAGCGAATGCTGCTGCCGGCGTTCGTGAACCGCGTACTCCGCGTCGACAACGACCCGCGGTACGTCGTGGCCGACGACGACATCACCCCGGTGGGATTCACCATCTCCGGGGATCTGCTGCTCCCGCATCCGCCGTCCGTGGAGGCGCCGACGACCCTGGAGACCTGGGTCCGTGAAGAGGGCCGGCGCACGGTGTCCCATGAGCGCTGACGAGGTGGAGCTGGAGGAACGGGCGCCGACCGACGACAATCTGGGTGTGTGCACCGAACTGGACGACGCGCTGCAGACGTTCGACGCGCACCGACGGCGTCTGTTCGGCATCGCCTACCGGATGCTGAGCACTGTCGCCGACGCGGAGGACATCGTCCAGGAGACCTGGATCCGCTGGCAGAACACGGATCGTTCGAAGGTGCAGGAGCCGGTGGCCTTCCTCACCACCATCGCGACGAGGCTGTCGATCAACGTGTTGCAGTCGTCCCGTGTCCGTCGTGAGACCTACATCGGGCCGTGGCTTCCGGAACCCGTGAACACGGAGGACGACCCGGCCCTGGGCGCCGAGCGTGCCGAGGCGTTGCAGTTCGCGATCCTCCTCACCCTCGAGAAGCTCACGCCGACCGAGCGAGCCGCCTATATCCTCCGCGAGGCCTTCGACTACCCGTATCCGCGTATCGCGGAGGTGATCTCGTCAAGTCAGGCCAGCGCCAGGCAGCTGGTGAGCAGGGCGCGCGCGCACCTGTCGTCGGCGCGCAACGCGACCGTGGATCCGGCCGCCCAGAAGCGCCTGCTGGAAGCGTTCCTCACGGCGGCGCAGAAGGGGGATGTCGGCCAGCTGGAGTCCCTCTTCGCCGCGGACGTCGTCAGCTACACGGACGGCAACGGAGTGAAGCTGGCCGCGCGCATCCCCATGATCGGACGCAGCAGAGTGGCGAAGTTCGTCTCCGCGTTCGCGCATCACTTCTGGACGGGCAAGGTCATCGATTGGGTCGAGGTCAACGGGCAGCCCGCGGCGACGCTGTCGGAGGACGGGCGCATCACCACGGTGGTGACCGCGACGACGTCGGAGGAGGGCATCCTGCAGCTCCTCTGGGTGATGAGCCCGCCGAAGCTGCGGCATGTGGCTGCGGTCGGCGCATGACCCGCAGGCACGGCCCGGCGTGGTCGCGCCGGTGGCGTCGTGGCGCCCCGGAGGAGACCGTGAGGGCGCTGTCGGACGCCCTGGAGGCACGTGACGAGCTCGCGATCCGCGACGTGATGCGCCGCGCGGTGACCCTCGTCGTCGACAGCGGCGGCCGCGGGCAGACGGCGTCCCTCCCGCTCGCCGGTCGGGCTGCCGCGGCGGCGGAGCTCGCGGCCGTGATGACCGCCGGAACCTCGGTCGCCGCCGCCTCGATCAACGGAACGCCCGGCATCACCCTCGCCCGCGACGGTCGGGTGGTGGGCGTGCTCACGGCCGAGGTCACGGCTGGTCGGCTGGCCACGGTGTGGCTGGTGTGCAATCCCGACAAGCTCCGACACTGGAATCGCTGACCGCGTCAGTCTGCTGTGCCGTCGGGGCCGTCTGCGATGAGCGGTCGTCATCGCGCGGAGCGGACGCGCAGCTCAGACGAGCAGAGCCCACACCGCGACCGCGATCGCGACGACGGACGCCACCGAGCGCACGCCGTTCAGCGCGTTCCATCGGCGTTCGAACGCGGCGCGTGTGGTCGCGGCAGAAGTCGTCGAGCCGTCCAACGCATTGTTCAGCGGGACGTTGCCGGCCACGGTGACGACGACAGCGCCGAGGAAGAACACGACCCCGCCGGTGGCGAGCAGCCACCCGCGCGCAGAGTCCAGCGCGAGCAGCCCCGCCCACACCAGGAACACCGGGGGCAGGAAGATCGGCAGGAGGAACAGCGGATTCACCACCGCGCGGTTGATGGCGCGCATCGAAGCGACGAAGGTCGGGTCGTCCGTGCGCCCGAGGCCCGGCATGACCCCGGTCGAGAAGGACCAGAACGTGCCGCCTCCGAGCGCGAGAAGGACGAGGCCGACGGCGGCGAGTGCGTCTGTGAGCTCCACGTCGGGCACTCTACGACATCGTCGCGTCGCCGCGGATGCGCGGCCCTCCTAGGCTGACCGACATGAGCGAAGACCTCGGCCGCACCGTCATCGCGGATCTGTGCCGCCTTCCCAACCCCGAGGCGATCGACCGCACGGCGTTCGTCGAGCTCGGCGGCGTCGAGCAGTTCGTCTCGATCCGCGGCCGCAGCAGGGCGAACCCGGTGCTCGTCGTGTGCCACGGCGGTCCGGCGCTCCCGTCGTTGCCGTCGTCGTGGATCTGGCAGCGCGGGGTCGAGGAGTACTTCACCGTCGTCAACTACGACCAGCGCGCCAGTGGCAAGTCCGCGGCGACCGTGTCCGACGGGCTGGATCTCCGTGTCGAGAGGTATGTCGACGATCTCGTGGAGCTGATCGCGTGGGTGCAGGCCGAGCTCGGCGTCCGGAAGGTCGGGGTGCTCGGCCACAGCTGGGGGACGATCATCGGCCTCACTGTGGCCAGGCAGCGACCCGACCTGCTGTGGGCGTACATCGGCGTCGGCCAGGTCATCTCCGGTCCCGAGAACGAGGTCGACAGCTTCGGTCACGCGATGCGGAGTGCCGTCGCGGATGGGAATGGGCGGGCGGTTGCGGAGCTGCAGTCGCTCGGGGAGTATCCCGGCGCGGAGCCGTTGACCGTCGAACGCATCGTGACCTGCCGGAGGTGGGCCCAGCACTACGGGGGGCTGTCCGCGTATCGGTCCGACTTCGCGTACTTCACGGAGTCGCAGGAGCTGTCTCCGTATTACACCGATGCCGACCTGGGGTTGATCGGCGTCGGGCAGCAGGTGACCATGACCGCGGTGCTCCCGGCCCTGCTCGGCTTCGACGCCCGCGATCAGACGGCGTTCGAGGTGCCGATGCTGCAGTTCCTCGGACGCCACGACTGGACGACGCCTACGGGCCCCGTCGTGCGCTGGCTCGAGCACGTGACGGCACCGTCGACGCACGTCGTCTGGTTCGAGAACTCGGCGCATCTGTGCATGCTCGAGGAGCCGGGCACGTTCCTCGTGAGTCTCGTCACCCACGCGCTGCCCCATGCGGTCGACGCGATGCCGGTGGGCGGGCAAAGCAAAACCCCCGCCATGTAGAAGCTAGGCGAGGGTTTCTGGGCTGATTGTAATGATCAGCCTTGTGGCTCCGACCGGCATCGATCCGGTGACCTTTCGATTTTCAGTCGAACGCTCTACCAACTGAGCTACAGAGCCGCGCGGCGATGGTGCTGCCGCGTCCTAGACGAAGAGCCCTCTCCGAAGAAAGAGCTCGTCGCACGGAGCGACCCTGACGGGACTTGAACCCGCGACCTCCGCCGTGACAGGGCGGCACGCTAACCAACTGCGCTACAGGGCCATACTGGTGTTTTCAATTGTATCGGATGGAGTGACCCCAACGGGATTCGAACCCGTGCTACCGCCGTGAAAGGGCGGCGTCCTAGGCCGCTAAACGATGGGGCCGAGTCAGTCCCGGGAGGACTTCCTTGCCGACGCTCAAGCATAAGGGATGACGCGAGCAAATCGCGAATCGAGGGCGATGCGTCTTCCCCCGGGCGTGTTTCGGGAGGACCATGGAGGTCACGATGGTGCTGCGGGGGCCGTGCCATTTCGCTGGTGCGGATGTGAATGTTGTTGTTAGTGTGACATCTGTGAAACCGGCGGAAGGGGCCGCGTGAACGACAAGAATCCGGTGGATGCTGCCTCCGCCGCCTCCGCGGAGTGCGGCTGCGCGCCCAGCCCGGCCGAGAGCCATGCGTTCTGGAAGGCGGGCATCAGCCGTCGCGGGGCCATCGGCCTCGGCGCCCTCAGCGTGGTCGCCCTCAGCGCCTTCGGCATCTCGTCGGGCGTCTCCGCCGCCTATGCCGCGTCGTACCCGAGCTGGGACGACGTGCAGCGCGCCAAGCAGAACGAAGCCGCCAAGGCGGCCGAGGTCTCGCGGATCGAAGGCCTCATCCAGTCGCTGACGCAGAAGGTCGCCGAGACCCAGGCCGCCGCCGAGGCTGCGTCGAACGAGTTCTACAACGCCCAGCAGGCCTACTTCGCCGCGATCGCCGAAGCCGACGCGCTGCAGGAGAAGGCCGACGCCCAGGCCGCCGCGGCCGACGAGTCCGCCCGCAAGGCCGGGCAGGTCGCTGCGCAGCTGTATCGCAACGGCGGCGACAACACCTCGCTCGAGCTGTTCTTCGCCGGATCGGCCAGCAACGCCGATGAGCTCCTTGCGCGACTGGGCTCGATGGACAAGCTGCTCGAGTACAACCGCTCGGTGTACGACGACGCCGTCGCCGCCCGCAACGCCGCGCAGTCGCTCAGCGACCAGGCCGTCGTCGCGCGAGACGAGCGCGACCGGCTGCAGAAGATCGCCGAGGAGAAGATGGTCGCCGCGCAGCAGGCGGCCGATGCGGCGCAGGCCGCCCTCGACGAGCAGTCCGCGAACCTGGCGACCATGCAGGCGCAGCTCGCCGCGCTCAAGGACACCACCGCCACCACCGTCGCGCAGTACCAGGCCGGCGTCGAGGCCGCCCGCAAGGAGGCCGAGCGCCGTGCCGCCGAGGAGGCCGCCGCGAACGCGGGGGGCAACAGCGGTGGGGGAGGAACCCCGGGCTCCGGGGGTTGGGTCCGTCCGCACGGCGGCTACCGCAGCTCCGGCTACGGTCCCCGTTCGCAGCAGTGCAACTCCCGCGGCTGCTCGTCCAGCTGGCACTACGGGGTCGACCTCGCGAACGGCTGCGGGGCGGCGATCTACGCGGCGCACTCGGGCACCGTCGACGCGGCCTTCTACAACGGCGGGTACGGCAACTACGTGCGCATCCAGCACGGCGGCGGCGTCGCCACGGGCTACGCGCACATCAAGCCGGGTGGCTTCGCGGTCCGCAACGGCCAGTGGGTCGAGGCCGGACAGGTCATCGCCTACGCCGGCAACACGGGCGGCTCGTTCGGCTGCCACCTGCACTTCGAGGTGTACATCAACGGCCGCTACACGAACCCCATCAACTTCATGGCCGACCGGGGCATCTCCGTCTGAGATCGGTCGCGCAGCAGAAGACCCCCGGAGCACCGTGCTCCGGGGGTCTTCTGCATCAGCTCAGTGGCCCTGCTCGCCGAACCGGGCGATCGCCTCGTCGAGGATGCGCTGCGCCTCGGCGGCGTTCCCCCACTCGTCCACCTTGACCCACTTGTTGGGCTCCAGGTCCTTATAGTGCTCGAAGAAGTGGGCGATCTCCTTCTTCGTGTACTCGGCGATGTCGTCGATGTCCTGGATGTGGGCCCAGCGCGGGTCCTTCGACAGGACCGCGACCAGCTTGTCGTCGCCGCCGGCCTCGTCGCTCATCTTGAGCACCGCGACGGGGCGGACCTCGACGACGACACCGGGGTAGATCGCGTGGTCGAGCAGCACCAGCACGTCGAGCGGATCGCCGTCTTCGCCGAGCGTGTTGTCGAAGTAGCCGTAGTCGGCCGGGTAGCCGAAGGTCGTGTACAGCACGCGGTCGAGGTGCACGCGCCCCGTCTCGTGGTCGACCTCGTACTTCACGCGGCTGCCGCGCGGGATCTCGATGACGGCGTCGTGTGCGCCCATGCGTGTGCTCCTCAGAAAGTTCGGTTGGATGCCGCCGACCAGCCTACTCGCGGGCCGGCGGCTCGACGTCCGTGCGGTGACCGCGTGCGCGCCGGTTCAGCAGGCGCGCGAGCGGCCCGTTCAGCAGCAGGAGCAGGAGCGCGGCGTAGCCGTTCGGCGCGGCGAGCGCGGCGATGACCAGGGCGATCGCGAACAGGATGATCGCGGCGAGGTCGCCGACGATGCCCGCGCGGAGCACCGACGCGGACGCCGTGGTGAGCTGCGGGTGGCGCAGCAGGTAGAGCCAGCCGCCGAGGGTCGTGACCTGCGTGCCGATCAGTGTCCCGATGTACACGACCGCCTGCAGCGGATCGGAGTCGAGCTGGCCGAGCATCGCCGTCGGCACCGGCAGCCACACGATCGTGGCCATCCAGCCCACGTTGATCCACAGCAGCGCCGGGGTGATCCGCTCGACGTCGCGGTACTGGCTGTGATGCCCCATCCAGAACACCGCGATGAGGAGGAAGCTCAGCGCGAAGCTCAGCAGCTGGCCGGAGTGTTCCGTGAAGAACTCGGCCGTGCTCCGATTCCCCGCCGCCATGTCGGAGACGGCTTCCAGCAGCGGGAGGATGAGCAGCGTCATGGCGATCGCGACGACCGCGTCGACGAAGGCCGTGAACCGCTCGGTCCGATACAGGTACGGCCTCGCGTTCTCGGTCACCGCGCCAGAATATCGGCGAGGGTGGGCGGGAGCCAGGGGGTCGCGAGGCGCTGGCGGTGCCCTAGCGTGGAGTGATGCCGTCGCTCGATCCCGCCGTCGCCGAGATCCGCCTCGCCGTGCGCACCGCGCTCGCCGACCTCCCCGAAGGGAGCACCGTGATCGTCGCGCTGTCGGGCGGTGCCGACTCCCTCGCGCTCGCCGCCGCCACCGCGTTCGAGGCCGCCAAGCGAGGTCTCCGCGTCGCCGCCGTCACGGTCGACCACGGGCTGCAGGACGACTCCGCCGCGGTGGCCGAGCGGGCCGCGCGAACCGCTGCGGACCTGGGCCTCGACCCCCTCGTCGTCCGGGTCGAGGTGTCGGGCGATGGCGGACCGGAGGCGGCCGCCCGCGACGCGAGGTACCGCGTGCTGCGCGACGCGGCGAACGACCTCCGGGCCGCGGCGGTGCTGCTCGGCCACACGCTCGACGATCAGGCGGAGACCGTGCTGCTCGGGCTCGCCCGGGGTTCCGGCGCCGCGAGCCTGCAGGGCATGGCCGTCGAGCGTGCCGACGACGACGGTGTGCGGTGGCTTCGGCCGCTGCTCGGCGTGCGCCGTGCGACCACCCGGGCGTTCTGCGCGGCGGCCGGGCTCGACGCCTGGGACGACCCGCATAACAGCGACGACCGGTACAGCCGTGTCCGCGTGCGCGACCGCGTGCTGCCGGTGCTGGAGGCCGAGCTCGGCCCCGGGATCGCGGAGGCCCTGGCCCGCACGGCCGAGCAGCTGCGTGAGGACGCGGAGGCGTTCGACGAGATGATCCACGAGACCATCGAGGACATCGTCGAGCACGCCGAGGCCGGCATCTCCGTGAGCGTCGCCGCCCTCGCCGCCAATCCTGCCGCGCTGCGCAACCGCATCATCCGCCTCGTGGTGGACAGCGAGTTCGGCGTGAGCCTGACCCGCACCCAGACGGTCGAGGTCGCCCGCCTGGTCACCGACTGGAGCGGACAGGGCCCCATCGACCTGCCCGGCTGCTCGGCGCGGCGCCAGGGTGGGCGCCTCGTGTTCACCGCCGCCGGGCGCTGAGTCGCCGGGCGCGGCAGGTCGGGCGAGCGTTACTTCTTGCCGCCGAACAGCCCGCCCAGGATGCCGCCCAGGTCGATCCCGCCGCCCGAGCCACTGCCGCCGCCGAGCAGGCCGCCCAGCACGTCGCCCAGGCCGCCGCCCGAGCCCGAGCCGCTCTGACCGCCGCCGCCGAGGATGCCGCCGATCACATCGCCGATCCCTCCGGAGCCCTCGGCCGTCCGCTCCGTCTTCGCCGTCTTGTCCTTCGTCGCGTTCGCGATCAGCCCCATCACGATGGGGGCGAGGATCGGCAGGAGCTTGCCGAAGTCGATGCCCGGGGTCGCCTTCGACTCGGTGAGCTGCGTGGTGACCTCCTTCTCCTTCGACCCGAGGATGTGCGCGACGATCTTGCCGCCGTCGGCCTGGTCGATGTCGTCGACCGAGGCGGCGCCCGTCGCGCCCTCGTGCTTCTTGAGCGCCTTCTGGATCGCGTCGGAGCCCTCGGGGGTCTCCGCGTTCTTCGCCAGCCCGCCGAGCAGCACCGCGCCGCCCTGCTCGACCGCGGTCTTCGCCTCGTCGTGCGAGACGCCGAGCTTCTTCGCGATGTCGTCGATCGGAACCTGGCTGAGGATGTCGTCGAGGGCCATGGGGATCCTTCCGTCGGGGGCGTCCGCCCGTCTCCCGCTCACAGTAGTGCGCTCGTGCGCGGATGGGGAGATGTCCCCATCGACCGCGACCGGGGCCTGCTCCTATCGTGAAGGCACGGGGGGAAGGAGCATCGATGACGGACCTCGATGTGCAGGGCGAGACGCTGGAGGCGGCCAGAGCGCGACTGACCGCGGCGGGTGCGCCGGTCATCACCTCGTGCCTGTCCTTCGCCGGTACCGGTTCGCCGACGGTGGAGGCGGCGCTCGGCGAGATCGAGTCGCTCGTGTCGCAGGCCCTCTCGGCCCTCGCGCAGACGGCGGCCAACTCGGCCTCCGACGCGGCTGCGGCGGCGAGCACCTTCACCGCGTCGGACGACACTCTCGCGCAGGCGGCACGATGAGCCTGCCCGGACTGATCGACGACCCCGCCCGCGGCGACGTGGGTGCGGTGACCGGTGCGGCCACCGCGTTCACCACCCGCGCGACCTCCGCCCGTGCACGCAAGGGTGACGCCGACACCGCGCTCGCGGGTTTGACGTCGATGACCGCCTCCGCGTCCGACGCCCTCGGTGCACGCGTCCTGCTCCTCGCGCAGCGGTTCGGGGAGGCCGCGGAGGGCCTCGACGGCATCTCCGCCGCGATCACGACGTACGCGACCGACCTCGAGGCGCTGAAGGGCGAGGCCGCCCGTCGACTCAGGACCGCGCAGAACGCCTACGACCACATCTTCGTCCGACGCGCCGAGGCGCTCAACGCCGCCAGCGAGTTCGTCGCCGGGTGGGCGCTGCCCTGGGACGCGGTGCTGCCGTCGTGGATGTACCTGGACGACCCGGGCTACCTGCACCGCTGGCAGGCGGCGATCGACGCGTACCACGCCGCCCGTTCCTCCTACAACGCGCTGGCCGACGAGCGCGCGACGATCGATCAGCGCGCCGCGACCGCGCTCGCCGCGGTGCCCCTGGTCGTCGCGGTGACCCAGGGCGGGAAGGTCGGCCCGGGCGGCTTCTCGGCCGCCGGGCTCATCTGGGCCGGCGACGTCAACGGCATCACGGCGGAGTCGCTCGCCGGGCTGGGCGACCCCGGCATCATCCGCGAGACGTGGAACGCGATGGACGAGGAGACCCGCACGGCGCTCCTGGCGGCATCCTCCCTCCTGCTCGGCAACCTCAACGGCATCCCGATCCGCGACCGCGTCACCGCGAACCACAAGAACATCCGCGACGAGATCGCGCGACGCGAGGCTGAGATCGCCCGGCTGCAGGCGCTCGTGGACAGCCTCAAGACGGGCGACCGCGCGGACGCGTGGGAGGCGAAGGGCTACCTCGACGAGATCGCGAAGCTGCGCGAGCCGATCGACTACTGGCAGAGCCTGCTCGACCAGGACTACACGTGGTGGGACGAGAGCGAACGCAAGCACACCGACAAGGGCGCCGGTGCGCGCGTCGTCGTGTTCGACCCTGGTGCCGACGCGGTGGGCACCTACCACGGCCCCATCGACCCGACGACCGGCGACATCCCCGCCTGGATCCGCAACGTCGCCGTGTCGGTGCCGGGCACCACGACCACGATGACCAGCTTCGGCGACGGCACCGGCGCGCAGCTGTACCGCTCGGCGGGACCCGACACGGCCGTGTTCCAGTGGGCCGGCGGCACGTTCCCGCAGCTGGAGCTCCCCGGTCCGACCGATGCCTCCTACTCGCGCGACCTCGCCCCGAAGCTCGTGGACTTCGTCGCCGGGATCGACAAGCCGAGCGGTTCGACCCTGACCGTGCTGGGGCACAGCTACGGCGGCGCGACCGTGGGCCTCGCGGAGAAGGCCGGGCTCGTCGCCGACCGCATCCTCTACGTCTCGGCGGCCGGCATGGGGGCGGGAGTGAGCGGCGTCGAGGACTTCCCGCACACCTCGGCCGTGCCGCACTACTCGATGATGGCGCGCGGCGATCTCGTCGTCGGGCTCATCCAGGGCAACGGCGCCGGCCAGATGCACGGGCAGTCGCCGCTCACGGCCGACGGCGTGACGCGCCTGGAGACCGGGTGGATCCAGGACGAGCGCGGCGGCCGCGTCGTCGACCTGGAGGACTACAACGTCGAGGGGAACGGCACACCGCGCGGCATCGACAGCCACAGCTCGGTGTACGACCCGCGCTCCGTGGCGTTCGACAACATCATCGCCGTGATCACCGGCGGCGACGCGATGCTGTTCGCACCGGACGACGTCTACAACCCGCGGCCGATCGTGGTGCCGGGTGGCGCCCCGATCGTCCAGGCCCCGGTGCGCACCGACGGCATCGACAAGCCGGACTTCGTGCCGGAGTACGCGAGGATCGAGGGATGACCAGGACCGCACGTGCCATCGCGCTGATGGCCGGCGTCCTCGTAGCCCTGACGCTGGGAGGATGCACCATGACCACCGACGAGAGCCGACTCGACGAATACCGGACAGAGGCCGAGGCGCTGGCCGACGAGATGGTCGGCATGATCCCGGCGGAGCTGGCCCCGACGACCGCTCCCGACGTCGAGTCGAGCGGACGCATGGTGCAGAACCCGGTCTCCGCCGACCCGTCGCCCGACGACCAGGTGTGGTGGCAGGTGGACGTCTACGTCGAGCCGGTGCAGCGCGCCGCAGCCTCCGAGGACGCGGCGAAGGCGATCGCGGCGGGTCTGCTCGACGACGGGTGGGAGCACACCGATGCGCGCGAGACCGGAGAGGGCCGGCGGACCGCGGACGCCTACGCGAAGGACGACTGGTACGTCGAGGTGACCTGGGTGCGCACGGAGGAGGGCAAGTTCGAGACCGTCGAGCTCTCGGTCCTCAGCCCCCGCACGACCCGCGGCGACCACGACGAGATCCGCTCCTGACGCCGATGCCGCCCGTCGGGGTCGGAGCATCCGGCGACGTCGCCTAAAATCGATCCATGCGCGCCGCGGAGATCCAGGACGACCTTGCACAGATCCTCGTCACCGAGGAGGAGATCACCGCGAAGCTGGAAGAGCTCGCCGCGCGCGTCGCGGCCGACTACCAGGGCAAAGACCTCCTGCTGGTGGGCGTGCTCAAGGGGGCGGTCATGGTCATGGCCGACTTCGCGCGGGCTCTGCCGTTCCACGCCCCGATGGACTGGATGGCGGTGTCGAGCTACGGCGCGAGCACCAAGTCCAGCGGCGTCGTGCAGATCCGCAAGGATCTCGACACCGACCTGCACGGCAAGCACGTGCTCATCGTGGAGGACATCATCGACTCCGGCCTCACCCTGAGCTGGCTGCTGGAGAACTTCGAGTCGCGCGGTGCCGAGTCGATCGAGGTGCTGGCGCTGCTGCGCAAGCCCGAGGCCGCGAAGGTCGAGATCGACTGCAAGTACGTCGGCTTCGACATCCCGGTCGAGTTCGTGGTGGGCTACGGCCTCGACTACGCCGAGCGCTACCGCAACCTCCGCGACGTCGCGGTCCTCGCGCCGCACGTCTACAGCTGAGCCTCCGCACACCTCCGCGCACGCCGCGGAACCGTTGCGCCGTGGGTGAACGCACAGCGGCCCCCTAGCGGGGAGGCGATACGCTGATCCGACCATGGATGTGAAGAAGCTCACCCGCAACCCGCTGATCTACGTCGCACTGATCGGCGTGCTGCTCTTCGGCGGATTCCTGCTGATCTCGAACCTGGGTGCGCCGAAGCAGATCACGACGCAGCAGGGCCTCGAGCTCCTCTCGGGCAAGACCGTCACCGAGGTCGTCACGACCGACGGCGACCAGCGCGTCGACATGACCCTGTCGAAGCCGTTCGAGGGTTCCGAGAACGTGCAGTTCTACTACGTCGAGGCGCGGGCGGACGAGGTCGTCTCCGCGATCGACGCGGCCGCCCCGAAGGACGGCTTCAACGACGCGGTGCCGCGCGCGACCTGGTTCGACGGCTTCCTCTCGCTCCTCCTCCCGCTCGTGCTCCTCGGCCTGCTGTTCTGGTGGCTGCTGTCGTCGATGCAGGGCGGTGGCGGCAAGGTCATGCAGTTCGGCAAGTCCAAGGCCAAGCTCGTCAACAAGGAGACGCCCACCGTCACGTTCGCCGACGTCGCCGGTGCCGACGAGGCGATCGAGGAGCTCCACGAGATCAAGGAGTTCCTGCAGGACCCGGCGAAGTTCCAGGCGATCGGCGCCCGCATCCCGAAGGGCGTGCTGCTGTACGGCCCTCCCGGAACCGGCAAGACGCTCCTCGCCCGTGCCGTCGCCGGGGAGGCCGGTGCCCCCTTCTACTCGATCTCCGGCTCGGACTTCGTCGAGATGTTCGTCGGCGTCGGCGCCTCGCGCGTGCGCGACCTGTTCAGCCAGGCGAAGGAGAACGCCCCCGCGATCATCTTCATCGACGAGATCGACGCCGTCGGCCGCCACCGCGGCGCCGGCATGGGCGGCGGCAACGACGAGCGCGAGCAGACGCTGAACCAGATGCTCGTCGAGATGGACGGCTTCGACCCGAACGCGAACGTCATCGTGATCGCGGCCACCAACCGCCCCGACATCCTCGACCCCGCGCTGCTGCGCCCCGGTCGCTTCGACCGCCAGATCGGCGTGGACGCGCCCGACCTCAAGGGCCGGCAGAAGATCCTCGAGGTGCACAGCAAGGGCAAGCCGCTGTCGAAGAGCGTCGACCTCGAGGTCGTCGCCCGCAAGACCCCGGGGTTCACCGGCGCCGATCTCGCGAACGTGCTCAACGAGGCCGCTCTGCTCACCGCGCGGTCGAACGCGCAGCTGATCGACAACCGCGCCCTCGACGAGGCCATCGACCGCGTGATCGCCGGCCCGCAGCGCCGCACCCGCGTGATGAAGGACAAGGAGAAGCTCATCACGGCGTACCACGAGGGTGGTCACGCGCTCGCCGCCGCCGCGATGAACTACACCGACCCGGTGACCAAGATCACGATCCTCCCGCGCGGCAAGGCCCTCGGCTACACGATGGTGCTGCCGATCGACGACAAGTACTCCGTCACCCGCAACGAGCTGCAGGATCAGCTGACCTACGCGATGGGCGGCCGCGTCGCGGAGGAGATCGTCTTCCACGACCCGACCACCGGGGCATCGAACGACATCGAGAAGGCGACCTCGATCGCCCGCAAGATGGTCATCGAGTACGGCATGACCACGCAGGTCGGCCCGGTCAAGCTCGGCACCGAGGGCGGCGACATGTTCGTGGCCAGGGACATGGGCCGCGGTCGCGAGTACTCCGAGAAGGTGGCGGAGCGGGTCGACGCCGAGGTGCGCGCCCTCATCGAGCAGGCGCACAACGAGGCGTACGCGGTGATCAGCGAGAACCGCGACATCCTCGACCGTCTCGCGCTGGCGCTGCTCGAGGAGGAGACCCTCGACCACAACCGCATCGCCGAGATCTTCACCGAGGTCAAGAAGCTGCCCGAGCGCCCGCTGTGGCTGTCGAGCGAAGACCGTCCGGTGTCGGAGCGCCCGCCGATCGAGGTCCCGAAGAAGGACGTGTCGCTCGCGGCCTCCGTCGAGGCGCCGTCCGCTGCCCCGCGTGCGCAGCAGGGATCGGCAGGAGCAGGCAACCCCCGCCCCGCGACGGCGTGACGTGACGGTCGACAGGGAGCGCGTCGAGCGGCTCACCCGCGAGCTGCTGGAGGCGATCGGCGAGGACCCGGACCGACCGGGCATCAAGCAGACCCCGGCGCGCATGGCGGAGCTCTACGCGGAGTTCTTCTCCGGCGTGGGGGAGGACCCTGGAGCGCCCCTCGCGCACACGATCAGCGTGACGCGCGGTCCTGCCCCCGACACCCTGCCGTCCGGTGCGGTGCTGCTGCGCGACATCCGGTTCCGCTCGGTGTGCGAGCACCACCTGCTGCCGTTCGCCGGGCACGCGCACATCGCCTACCTTCCGGGCGAGCAGGTCGTCGGCCTCGGGGCGCTGGTGCGCGTGGTCGAGATCCTCGCGGCACGGCCGCAGGTGCAGGAGCGGCTCGGTGAGCAGATCGCCGACACGATCGCCGAGCACCTCGACACGCGGGGCGTGCTGGTGGTGCTCGATGCGAGCCACGGCTGCGTCACGATGCGCGGCGGACGGCAGACCGAGGCGTCGACCCTTACGATCGCCGCGCGCGGGGAGTACACCGACGCCGTCGCCAGGGCCGAGCTCGTGACCCTGATCGGCATGTCCGTCCCGTCCGCCGGCGCGCGCTGATGACCGGCATCTGGGGCATCGTCAATGTCACGCCCGACTCGTTCAGCGACGGCGGCCGCTACTTCGACGTGGAGCGCGCGGTGGAGCACGGCCTGCGGTTGCGGGCCGACGGCGCGACCGTGCTCGACGTCGGCGGGGAGTCGACCAGGCCGGGCGCGGAGCGTGTCGGTGCAGACGAGGAGCAGCGTCGCGTGCTCCCCGTGATCGAGCAGCTCGCGGCGGCCGGTGTGCCGGTGAGCGTGGACACGCTGAACGCCGCCACGGCCGCGGCGGCCGTGCGCGCGGGCGCCCGGATCGTGAACGACGTGTCGGGCGGCCTCGCCGATCCGGACATGCGTGCGGCCGTCGCCGAGTCGGGTGCCGACTACGCGATCGGCCACTGGCGCGGCTTCTCGGACGACATGTACGCGAGGGCGGAGTACCGCAGGGTGGCGCGCGACGTCGCGGGCGAGCTGCAGGAACGGTTGGGGGAGGCCGCCGCCGCCGGCATCGCCCCGTCGCGAGTGATCCTCGACCCCGGGATCGGCTTCGCGAAGGCCGGGGCACAGAACTGGGACGTGCTGCGCGGCCTCGACGAGATCGTCGCGCTCGGCCCGCGCGTGCTCATCGGCACCTCGCGCAAGCGGTTCCTCGCCGAGGTGCTGCAGGGCGCACGGCCCGAAGACGGCGAGGTGACGCAGGCGCGACGCGATCTGGCGACCGCCGTCACGAGCGCCCTCGCCGCGCAGACCGGGGTGTGGGCCGTCCGGGTGCACGACGTCGCCGCGACGCGCGACGCGCTCGCGGTCGCGAAAGCCTGGCGCGGCTGAGGCGGCGTCGGAGCCGCGCCGTACGCTAGAGGCATGGACTTCCTCGACGAGATCGTGCTGACAGGGCTGACGGTGTTCGGCCGCCACGGGGTCTACGCGCACGAGCGCGAGGAGGGGCAGGAGTTCACGATCGACCTGCGTCTGCGGCTCTCGCTGGAGCAGGCCGCCGGATCGGACGACGTGGCCGACACTGTGCACTACGGCGAACTGGCGGAACGCGTGGCCGCAGTGGTCGCCGGCGAGCCGGTCAACCTCATCGAGACCCTGGCGGAGCGCATCGCCGCGGTCGCCCTCGACGACCGTCGCGTGCAGGGTGTCACCGTCACGGTGCACAAGCCGCACGCGCCCATCCCGCTGGAGTTCGCCGATGTGGCCGTCACGGTGCACCGCACCCGGGCGCCGGAGACCCTGGAGGACATCACGGTATGAGCCGCAATCTCACGCGCCCGCCCGACGTTCCCGCCCCGCGTCCCGGTCGCCCGGAGACGGTCGCGGTCGTGGCCCTCGGGGCGAACCTGGGCGACCGGCAGGAGACGATCCGCGCGGCCGTCGAGCGCATCCGTCGGCTGCCGCTGGTGAGCGACGTGCGCGTCTCGCGGCTGTTCGAGACGGTGGCGGTGCGCCTCGACGGTCCCGACCCCGACGCCCCGGGCTACGTCAACGCGGTCGCGCTCGTCACCACGCGGCTGGCGCCGGAGATCCTGCTGGGCATGCTGCACGCGATCGAGGACGAGAACGGGCGCGTGCGGGAGGAACGGTGGGGCGACCGCACGCTCGATCTCGACCTCATCGCGTACGGCGATGTCGAATCGGACGACCCGCGGCTGGAGCTGCCGCATCCGCGCGCGGCCGAGCGCCTGTTCGTGCTGGAGCCGTGGCTCGACGTCGACCCCGGCGCCGCACTGGTCGGACACGGACGCGTCGACGACCTCGTGGCGGGGCTGCGCGCGCGGGGCGACGCATGAAGCGCACGTCCGCCGGGCTGCTCGCCGTGCTCGCCCTCCTCGGGGGTGCCGTGGGGTTCGCGCTCGACCAGATGCTCACCGCGGGAGGGCGGGCCACGTTCACGCCGTCGCTCCTGCTGCCCGTGCTGCTCGTGCTCATCGCGATCGCGGCGCTCGGGGTCGCCTGGCCGGTGCGCCGCAGCGTCCGCTCCGGAAGGCGTATCGACCCGTTCCGCGCGCTTCGTGCCGCGACACTGGCGCGGGCGTCGAGCCTGCTCGGCGCGATCATGGCCGGCTTCGGCGCAGGACTGCTGCTCTTCCTTCTGACGAGGCCGATCGATCCGCCGGTAGGGTCGACAGTGGCGATGGCCGCGCTGATCGCGAGTGCAGTCGTGCTCGTCGTGGCCGCCCTCATCGCTGAACAGTTCTGCACCCTCCCGAAGGATCCTGATGACTCAGAACCCAGAGACCGCGCCCCTGAACCCGGCGGAGGGCACTGACCTCGACGCGCTGGACCGCGGCACGTACACGCAGTTGCGCACGGCGCGCAACGAGGCACGCCTCGAGCTCGACGGCACGTGGCACCAGATCTCGCCGCGGTACGTCGTGTCGCAGATCGTGCAGAACGTCATCTTCCTGGTCATCGTCGCCGTCGCCGCGGTGGTGCTGAACGTCGTGCTCGAGCAGGACTGGGTCTGGATCCCCGCGGGCGCGATCATCCTGATCACCCTGATCACGCTCGTGATCCTGCCGCGGCAGGCGCGCGCGATCGGCTACATGCTGCGCGCGGACGACATCGTGTTCCGCAAGGGGATCCTGTGGCAGCGCATGATCGCCGTGCCGTACGGGCGCATGCAGCTGGTCGACATCACGCAGGGCCCGCTCGACCGGGCGTTCGGCGTGTCCCAGCTGAAGATGGTGACGGCGGCGGCGACGACGGGCGTGCAGATCCCCGGACTCACCCAGGCGGCGGCCGAGGCCCTGCGCGACACGCTCATCCAGGTGGCCGAGACCCGCCGGACCGGCCTGTGAGCGAGGCGCAGCTCCCCGGCTCCGCGGTCGGTCAGGCCGCGGCGCCGTCGACGAACCTCGCCGACGGCGAGTGGCACCGCATGCATCCGCTCACACCGCTGTTCAAGGGCGGCCTGGCGCTGATCATCGTGGCCGGCATCGTGATCGCCAACATGCGCGATCGTGTGATCGCATGGCTCGTCGGCATGTTCACGCCGGAGGAGGCGCACTACGGCGACTACACCGGCGGCGACCCGGTGGACTGGGTGCTCTCGAACAACCTCGCGCTCGTGGCGCTGCTCGGGGTGCTGGCGCTCGTCGTCGTGCTCGTGGCGATCTTCTGGTTCGTGTGGCGCTTCCAGCAGTTCCGCATCACGGGCGACCACGTGGAGGTGCGAAAGGGCATCATCTTCCGGTCGCACCGGCGTGCGCCGCTCGACCGGGTGCAGGGCGTGAACCTGACGCGCCCGTTCCCCGCCCGGATCATCGGTCTCGCGAAGCTGGAGGTGGTCGGGGCGGGCAACGACGCCAACGTCGAGCTCGAATACCTGGCCACGCCGCGTGCAGAGGGCGTGCGCGCGGAGATCCTGCGTCTGGCGTCGGGTGCACGGGCCGCCCGGCACGCCGCCATGAACCCGGGTGCGGAGGTGCCGGGGGAGCGGGTGTCGGCACGGTCGCAGCTCGTCGGCTCGATGAACCAGGGAGTCACCGGCCTCATCGCGGGCGTCGATCTGGAAGACGTGGTGCCGGAGAGCGTCGTGAAGATCCCCACGGGGCGTCTGATCGGCTCGCAGGTGATCTCGGGTCTGCTGTGGCTCGTGTTCTTCGGTGCGATCTTCGCGATCGCGATCGGCAGCACGATCATCGGCATCCTCGTCGACGGCGATCCGGACGGCGGCATCGTGCTGCTCGGGATCGGGCTCGGCATGGGCGTGCCGATGGTGGTGGCCGTCGTCGGTATCACCTGGGCGCAGATCTCCAAGTCGCTGCGCTACTCGATCGCGCCGACGCCGGACGGCGTGCGCATCACCTACGGGCTGCTCACCACCGTCACCGAGACGCTTCCGCCCGGCCGCATCTTCGCGGTCGAGGTGTCGCAGTCGCTGCTGTGGCGTCCATTCGGCTGGTGGACCATCAAGATCAACCGGATGAGCGGCAAGAGCGCGGCGCAGCAGTCCTCCGGCAGCGGCCAGCAGTTCAACGTGGTGCTGCCGGTGGGCAAGCGCGCCGATGTCGAGCGGGTGCTCGCGCTGGTGCTTCCCGACCTTCCGCCCGCGAGCATCCCGCTGCTGTGGGAGCAGGGCGTCGTGGGTCCCGCTGCGGACGACCCCTACCGCACCATGCCGCAGCGCGCGTGGTGGCGGCGGCCCTTCTCCTGGAGACGCCACGGGTACGCGGTGACCTCGGACGGGCTGCTGCTGCGGCGGGGCATCGTCTGGCGCAAGCTCGCGGTGTTCCCGCTGGCCCGACTGCAGGGCGTGTCGCTGAACCAGAGGCCGATCGATCGGGCGCAGCGGGTGTCCGGCGCGCAGGTGCACACCGTCCCCGGACCGATCACCGGGATCCTCGCGGGGCTGGAGCGCGCGGACGCCCTTGCTCTGCTGGACGACGTCAGCCGCGCGGCCGCTGAGGCGGCGTCGCGCGACCGCACGCACCGGTGGAGTGAGCACGCGGTCGCGCCGGAGCCCCAGGCGTTCACCGGTCCGCCGCCACCTCCGGGTGCACGGCCTGCGCCCTTCGCCCCGCCCGTGGGGTCGGCCGCGGTGCCTCCGGTGGGGTCGCCCGCGGTCCAGCCTCCCGCGGTGCCTCCGGTGCCGTCGCCTGCGGTGCAGTCGCCGCCGGTGCCGCCGCCTGCGGTGGGGTCGCCCGCTGCACTGCAGCCTCCCGCGGTGCCTCCGGTGGGGTCGCCTCCGGTGCAGCCGCCCGCCGTGCCTCCGGTGGGGTCGCCCGCGGTGCAGCCTCCCGCGGCGCCTCCGGTGGGGGCGCCTGCGGTGCAGCCGCCGCCGGTGCAGCCGCCTGCCGTGCAGCCGCCGCCGGTGCCGCCGGTGCAGCCTCCCGCGGTGCAGCCGCCGCCGACGCCCCCCGTGCAGCCGCCCGTGGTTCCGCCGACCCGTCGGTCGTCGAGGCCGGCTCCGACCGAGGAATGAGCGCCATGCGGGACGGCCGGCTGGGCGTCGGCATCGTCGGTGCAGGTCGCGTCGGGCCCGTGCTGGGCGCTGCGCTCGCCGGTGCAGGTCACGCCGTCGTCGGTATGACCAGTGGATCCGACGACGAACGAGCCTCGGCCGTGCTCCCCGGTGTGCCCGTGCTCGAGACGCAGGAGGTCGTCCGCCGGGCCGAGCTCGTGATCCTCGCCGTGCCCTCCGAGCAGCTCCCGGCGCTTGTCGCCGGCATCGCCGAAGTGGGCGGGTGGCAGGTGGGTCAGCTGGTGCTGCACACCGATGCGGCGCACGGCATCGAGGTGCTCCGTCCTGCCGCTGAGCGCGGAGCGATCCCGCTGGCGGTGCACCCGGCGATCACGTTCACCGGGACATCGATCGATCTCCGTCAGTTGCAGGCCGGCTATGCCGCGGTGACCGCTCCCGCGGCCGTCCTCCCCATCGCGCAGGCGCTGGCCGTGGAGATGGGCTGCGAACCGGTGGTGATCGCGGACGCGGACCGGCCCGCGTACGCGGATGCGATCGCGACCGTGACCGAGTTCTCGCGGTCGATCATCGGGCAGTCCACGTCCCGGCTGCGTGAGATCGGCGTCGACAATCCCGGGGGGTACCTGTCTGCGCTCGTGCAGTCCACGGTGGAGCGGGCGCTGCGCGAATCGTCCGAGCCGCCACCCCTGATCTGACGGCGCTCACCGTCCGCCCGAGAAGCCGCCGCCGCCCCCGCCGCCCGAGAAGCCGCCGCCGAACGATCCGCCGCTCGACGAGGACCCGGTCGTCGGCGCCGTGTACGTCGCCGCCGACTGCGACGACGACATGAACGCCGCGAGCTGCACGCGCAGCGCGAGCGAGGTGGGATCGCCGATCCAGGCCGCGCCGCGCTGCTCTCGGGTGTAGGCGCGTTCGAGGACCTCGCCCCACTCGTCCTCCATCCCGAACAGCATCGCGTACGGCAGCAGTCGCTCATACACGTGGATCACCTCGGCACCATCGACCTCACGGCGTTCCGCACCGGTGTACGACTGCAGCATGCGCAGGCGGTCCTCCTCGGCCACGCGGATGAACTCTCGCACGCCCTGGAGGTATTCGAGCGTCCGGGCACCCTCCGGGGTGAGCACGGTGTGCTTCGAGAACGAGTAGAAGGCGGCGATGCCGACCAGCACCACGGCGAACGCCGCGGCGACGAGCCCCGGGATCGCGGCCAGCCGCCCGCTCGCCACGGCCCAGATGCCCACCCCGAGGCCCGCCAGCGCGATCGCGATGGCACACCACTGCACGACGACGGCGCCGCGGCTCCGGGCCCGCTCCGTGAGGCCCCGCGTGGCGGCGGCCGTGGACCCGGCGGTGGTGAGCGCCGACATGCGGGCGGCGAAGCTCTCGCTCGCGGTCGGCAGGTCGACCACGCCTTCCGCGTCGGCGCCGTGGAACAGGGCGTCGAGGGCGGCCGCATCGAGCTCGTCCGGTGCGGAACCAGCAGGAAGACGGCGAAGTCGGGGTTGCTCGGGGCTGTCCCCCTCCTCGATGCGCAGCGCTCCGCGGACCGCGAGGTGCACGATCTCCGCGGGGATGACGTCCTGCACCTTCGGGATGACCGCGGCGGCGACGAGCGGCGGCAGCGTGTCGGGCACGTGGTACTGGGCGACGACGATCCCCGTCGCGCGGCGGCGACGTCGGGTGAAACCTGCAACGGCGAGCCACCCCGCGACCGCGACGCCGACCGCGCCGATCGCCGCCACCAGCGGCCCGACGTCCGCGACCGGGTCGGGCGTGCGGGCCGGTGGCTGCTGCACGGTGCCCGCCTCGAACCCGATCGCGACCGTCACGCCGTCCCCGGCCGCAAGATCTGCCGCCGACGTGCGGAACGTGGCGCCGTCGCCCGTGGGTTCTGGACCGTCGAGCGTGCACGCGGTCGTGGATCCCGCCGGCCCCTGGTAGCAGCGGGTCGAACCGGTGAGCCTCGCGGCCAGCGCGGCGTCCACGTGGACTTCGGCGTCGAACCGCTCGATCGGCTGCGTGCTGTCCAGCGGAAGGAGGTTCCAGTAGAACTCGTCGACCGCGGGCGTCGCGGAGTCTCTCGGCGACGTGGCCAGGACGACATCGCTCATCTCGTACTCGATCACATACGTCGTCAGGCCGCGCGCGTACTGGTCGTCGCCGGTGAGCACCAGCAGCAGTCCGTCCTCGTCGTCGGTCTCGAACGGGACGTCGCGCCCTTCGCCGTCGGTGACGGACAGCACGCGGGTGTCGATGCGGGCGTTCTCGTACGAGGTCGCGAGGCCCCGGACGATCCCGCGGTTCTGGTCGAACTCAGGGAACCGTGCCACGAGCGTCTCGGTCACGTGGAGGCGAGCGCGACCGTCGACGAGACTCAGGTCGTAGGTGGCGTCCCACGACGCGTACGAGAAGTCGTCCACGTCGGCGGCGACCGTGCGCGCCGCGGTGCCCGCGGCGGCCGCGGCGGCCGCGGCCGCCGGCGCGACCGCAGCGCGGTCCGACCGGGCGGAGGCGAGTGCCGGAGCGGCGGAGGCCGATGCGACGGGGAGGACGATGGCGCCGGCGGCGAGGACGAGGGCGGCGGAAGCGCGGGCGATCCTGGAGAGGGCCATGCACCGAGGCTACCCAGCGACGGCCGCGGACCCGCATCGCGCCTCGGTAAACTGGGGGAGACTTCCAAGGAGCCCCGCACATGACTGACGCGTCCGCCGCGCCCGAATCGGCCACGACCGACTCTTCCCCCGAGGACGACGTCCACGAGCAGAAGGCGGTGCGACTCGCCAAGCGCGAGCGCCTGATCGCCCGACGCTCGGATGCGGGGGGCGGCGCGTTCCCCGTGGGCGTGCCGGTGACCCACTCGATCCCCGCCCTGCGTGCGGAGTACGGCGAGCTGGAGGCGGGCGCGGAGACCGGTGTCGTGGTCGGGGTGGCTGGCCGCGTGGTCTTCAGCCGCAACACGGGCAAGCTCTGTTTCGCGACGCTGCAGGCCGGCGACGGCAGCCGCATCCAGGCGATGGTCTCGCTCGCGAACGTGGGCGAGGAGTCGCTGGCCGACTGGAAGGAATACGTCGACCTCGGCGACCACGTGTTCGTGCACGGCGAGGTCATCTCGAGCCGCCGCGGAGAGCTGTCGATCATGGCGGACGACTGGGCGATCGCGTCGAAGGCCATCCTGCCGCTGCCGAACGCCTATGCGGAGCTCAGCGAGGAGGGCCGCGTGCGCAGCCGCTACCTCGACCTGATCGTGCGCGAGCAGGCCCGCACGACCGTCCGGGCGCGCGCCGCCGTGAACGCCAGCCTGCGGGCGACGTTCGCGAGCCACGACTACCTCGAGGTCGAGACCCCGATGCTGCAGGTGCAGCACGGTGGGGCGTCGGCGCGTCCGTTCGTCACGCACTCGAATGCGTTCGACACCGAGCTCTACCTGCGCATCGCCCCGGAGCTGTACCTCAAGCGGGCCGTGGTCGGCGGGATCGAGCGCGTGTTCGAGATCAACCGCAACTTCCGCAACGAGGGCGCCGACTCGACGCACAGCCCCGAGTTCGCGATGCTCGAGGCCTACCAGGCCTACGGGGACTACAACCAGATGGCCGCCCTCACGCAGGAGCTCGTGCAGCAGGCGGCGATCGCGGTCTCCGGCTCGACGACCGTGACCTGGGCGGACGGCACCGCGTACGACCTCGGCGGCGAGTGGGACCGCATCTCCATGTACGAGTCGCTGTCGGCGGCGTCGGGCCGCACGGTGACGCCGCAGGACGCGGTGGAAGACCTGATCTCGTTCGCGCAGGCCCACGGTGTGGACGTGCCGCCGCAGGCCACGCACGGCAAGCTGGTGGAGGAGCTCTGGGAGCACTTCGTGAAGGGCGACCTGGTGCGCCCGACCTTCGTGATGGACTTCCCCGTCGACACCTCGCCCCTCGTGCGCGAGCACCGCTCGATCGCGGGCGTCGTGGAGAAGTGGGACCTCTACATCCGCGGGTTCGAGCTCGCGACGGGGTACTCGGAGCTGGTCGACCCTGTCATCCAGCGGGAGCGGTTCGAGGAGCAGGCGAAGCTCGCGGCCCGTGGCGATGTCGAGGCGATGCCGATCGACCAGGAGTTCCTGCGGGCACTCGAGCACGGCATGCCGCCGTCCGGCGGCATGGGGATGGGGATCGACCGTCTGCTGATGGCCATCACCGGCCTGGGCATCCGCGAGACCATCCTCTTCCCCCTCGTGAAGTGACCGGCACCCGTTCATCGGCGGGTCCGTCCGCGGAAGGCCCAGTCGGGTAGCGCCTCCTCGGCGATCAGCCTCTCGAGGAGCATGGCGAGGCTGTACTCCCGATCGATGTCGCGCGCGAGCTCGACGTAGCGACCGGCGTGCATGGCGCGGCCGAGTGCCCACGACAGCCACGCCGCTGCGGTGAGGGGCGCGGGTCGCGCCGTGCGTGGTGCCCTCGCTGCGGCATGACGCACCACCTGCAACGCGCTGCGGAGCCGGTTCGGATCGGGTGCGGGTCCGCGGCCGACGAACACCCGCCCGAGCTCGTCGGGGATCGGGCTGCCCGAGGCGGGGAAGGCGAGCTGCGCCTGGAGCGCGCGGATACCGCCCTCTCGATCGCTCGCCCACTGCGCAAGGGCGGCGTCGCGGAGCGCGGGGCGCTGAAGGCACCAGAGCAGCGCCGCCCAGGCGAAGGGCGGGATCGTGTCCGGGCCCTTCAGCACCGCTTCGAAGAGCCCGGGGAGGTCGTCCAGCAGCGCGAGCGCGGCGAGCGCCTGCGGATCCTCCCGACCGGACACGCGGCCCTTCCCGTCCAGCGCGCCGCGGAGCCCGGTCAGCGCGCGCTCGACGCGCTGGCGCTCGGGTGCCCCCACGCGCGGAACCCGGGCTCCCGCGAGCTGGTCGCCGGACACGTCGCCGATCGAGGGGTGCGCGGGCGTGGGGCCGATCTCGGCGAGCGGCTTCAGCGTCGGCTTCCGGTCGAGGTAGCTGCTCCACCCGCCCGGCGTCACGCAGAGAGCATCCATCACTCGCATGCCCGCACCGCGCAGGCCGGCGAGAAGATGATCCACCACCACGGCGCCGGGCAGCACCAGGCCGTCCGCCGTCGTGACGCTCTCCTCGTCCGTGTACACGACGACGGCGGCGCCGTCCGTGCCGCGGACGCGCTGCAGGAGCCGCACGGCCGAGGCGGCGTAGCGGCCGGGGGGCATCGCGTCGTCGGGCGGGTCGAGCCGCATCGCCCCGTCGGTGCGGGAGCCGCGGAACGGCAGGAGCACGATGCTCCGGCGCGGAGTGAACCCGGCGAGGGTGGGCACGATGCCCAGGAACTGGGCGGAGTCGGAGGCGTTGAGCACGGTGGTCATCCCGAGAGCATCGCCCGGTCGGCATCGCGTGGCGGGCCGCGAACCCGCAGTCGGGGGAGCATTCGTGGGAACCGGGCTCTGTGGAGGAGACCCTCGCGTACCATGGAGTCATGGACAACTTCTGGCTCGCCGCGGCATGGTCGCTCCTGCCGACCATTGGAGTCAGCATCGTGTTCGTCGTCGTCCTCCGCGGCATCCTGCGCTTCGACCGCACCGAGCGGAAGGTGCACGCCCAGATCGAGGCCGAGGAACGCGCCGCGCGCGGACTCCCGCCGCGCACCTGAGTCCGACCCATCCGCTACTGTGAAGCGAGCGTGCCTGGTCTGGCGCGCACCGGGGTCATGACCCCTGATGCGGGCGAGGGGGTGCGATGACAGCCTGGACCTGGGGCTGGTGGTTCGCGGTCTTCCTCCTGCTCCTCGACATCACGATCCGCGTCACCGCCATCATCGTGATCCCGCGCAACCGGCGTCCCACGGCAGCGATGGCGTGGCTGCTGGCGGTGTTCTTCATCCCCTTCGTCGGCGTGTTCCTCTTCCTCCTCATCGGCAACCCGCGACTGCCGCGGGCCCGCCGCCGCAAGCAGGACCAGATCAACGAGTACATCGCCGAGACCAGCGAGCACCTGCACTTCGGCACGCTGCGTCCGAACGCCCCCGCGTGGTTCGGGCCGATCGTGCAGATGAACCAGCGCCTCGGAGCCCTCCCGCTCTCCGGTGACAACGGCGCGCACCTGATCTCCGACTACCAGGAGTCGCTCGACGAGATGGCGGAGGCGATCCGCACCGCCCAGGACTACGTGCACGTCGAGTTCTACATCCTGCAGTCCGACGAATCGACCGACAACTTCTTCCGCGCGCTCGAAGAGGTCGCGGCACGCGGGGTCGCGGTGCGCGTCCTGCTCGACCACTGGGCCAACCGGGGCAAGCCGCGCTACCGCCAGACCGTCGCACGACTCAACGCGATGGGGGCCGACTGGCACCTGATGCTGCCCGTGCAGCCGCTCAAGGGGAAGATGCAGCGCCCCGACCTGCGCAACCACCGCAAGCTGCTCGTCGTCGACGGGAACATCGCGTTCCTCGGGTCGCAGAACATCACCGACTCGACCTACAACCTGCGCAAGAACATCCGCCGCGGACTGCACTGGGTCGACCTCATGGTGCGCCTCGACGGGCCGGTCGTTCTGAGCGTGAACGCCATCTTCCTGAGCGACTGGTACAGCGAGACCGATGTGGTCCTCCAGGAGATCGACATCGCGCACGCCAACATCGGCTCCGGCGATCTGGACTGCCAGGTCGTGCCGTCCGGTCCGGGGTTCGAGGTGGAGAACAACCTCCGGCTCTTCCTCGCGCTGCTGTACGCGGCGAAGAAGCAGATCATGATCATCAGCCCGTACTTCGTCCCGGACGAGGCGCTGCTGCTGGCCGTCACCGCAGCGGTCGATCGCGGCGTCCAGGTCGAGCTGTTCGTCTCGGAGGAGGGCGACCAGGCGATGGTCTACCACGCCCAGCGCAGCTACTACGAGGTGCTGTTGCGGGCGGGGGTGCGCATCTGGATGTACCGCAAGCCCTACATCCTGCACACCAAGAGCCTCACGATCGACGACGAGGTGGCGGTGATCGGCTCGAGCAACATGGACATGCGCTCGTTCGGCCTCAACCTCGAGGTGTCGATGCTCGTCCGTGGCGAGGAGTTCGTCAGGGAGATGCGCGAGGTGGAGGACAAGTACCGGTCGCTCAGCCGCGAGCTCACGCTCGAGGAGTGGATGCAGCAGCCGCTGCGGTCCACCGTGCTCGACAACCTGGCGCGGCTCACCTCGGCGCTGCAGTGACCGGCCCCGCGCGCCGAGCCCCGTAGGCAGGGGAGGATGCCGCGAGTACCCTGAGGGCATGACTCCTCGCCGGCTCCTCCTCGTCGCGTCCTCCGCGCTCGCCGCGGCCCTGCTCCTCGCCGGTTGCACGGTGGGTCCGGGCAACACCGCCCCGAACTCGACATCGGAGCCGTCGAGCGGTCCGGGCAACGCGGGCGGCGGTGACGATTCGGGCGACCTGGAGGGCGCACTGCTCGACGACGGGCGCATGTTCGCGGTCGTCAGCTGGGGCTCCTCCACGTGCCTGCCCCAGGTCGACCAGGTCTCCGCGGAGGGCCAGACGGTGTCGGTCACGCTGGTCGAACCCGAGGGTGACGGCGCGACGGAGAAAGCGTGCACGGCGGATCTCGCTCCCCGCGCGAGCGTCGGCGCGCTGCCGGAGGGCGTGGATCCGACCAAGGACATCACCCTCCAGGTGACCTACGGGGACGTTTCCGATGACATCGACCTCGACGGCGACCCGGACGCGACCGGCACCCCCGGCGACCCGACGTCGTACGAGCCGTCCGCGGGATGGTTCGACGACGGCGGGCTGGTGCTGCTGACGTGGGGCTCGTCCGGATGCCCGCCCGTCGTGGAATCGGCCGAGGGCTCGGGCTCCGCGGGCACGGTCACCTTCGTCACCGACGACACCCAGGTGTGCACGATGGACATGGCGCCGCGTGCGACCGTGATCGAGTTCCCCGAGGACGACGTGGACGACGACGCGCCGTTCACCCTCACGCTCGTGGGCGGCGGACTCGACGGCACGGTGCAGGTGCGCTGACCCCGGCGCCGCCCCGTCAGAGGATGTGCACGGGGTGGCCGGCGGGCAGCGCCAGCAGCAGGGCGCCCGGGTCGGCGCGGCACACCACCCGCACGGCCTCGCCGAACTCGTCGCCGTCGAGCTCGACGGGCGTATGCTCGCAGACATGCGCGAAAGTGAAGTGTTACCGACTGGCATCACTGCCCGGTGGAGGTGGGAAGTTTTTGCCCGCGTGGTGGTCGCGGCTTTGTTCGCCGCAGTCGGGGCTCTGTTACTTCTGGTCGGCGACTTCTGGGTCTGGCCGATTGCTCTCGTGATCCTCGGCGCATCCAGCCGAACTGCGGCACAAGCCTCTGATCGGCGAAGTCGCGGTAGGCGTCAGAGGGCATGGGACGCAAGGAGTTTCTCGTTCGCGGCGATTCTCATCCCAGCGATGCTGGGGATCGTCATTCCATTGCGGTCTTTGGGGGTCCCTCTGCGACCTTGGGTCACGTGGTACGTGCCCGTGGCGACTTTCGTGCTCATGATCGTCACCACCTGCTTGCTCGTACTCCTTCAGTTGCCCTCGCAGGGCGAGGGGACGCCGGCTCACCGTCGCCCCCTCTGATCAATGAGCGTTACGCGAGGCAGGTCATGATTCCTCCCATTCCGGTGAAGCCGAGCGCGGAAATCCAGATGAGCGATCCGTCTGCGCTAAGTACGCCGAAGACGCCGCTGACGATGGACATCAGACACCCGATCGGGTCCGGCTTTGGGTGATCAATCACGGTTCCTGTCACCGACAACTTGTAGTTCGCCACCATCACTCCGTTGATGTACTTGTGTAGGAAGCTGCCGTGGCAGTCCGTGGTTGGCTCTCCGACGCGCAGCGACCAACTGCTTCCGTCCGAGCCGATGCAGATGTACTCGTACTGACCCGTGCTCATCGTTGCGGAGCCGATGGGGCTGGCCGCGCGTACTTCGGTCTGTGCGCTTGTGGCCGCGCTCGCTGCTTGCGGAGCCACAGCCGCTGCGATGGCGATGCACGCGGCGGCACACAGGGTTACGACACTTCTCTTCATGATGCTCTTCCCTTCTCGATCGCGGTGAGCGCCGCGATGTCCGGGAAGCTACGAACTGACCAATCGGTTAGGGAACTGAAGTATTACGCGCCACCTCCTGACCGGCTGTCCAGTGCGTAGGGTCACTCACAGTGGCCACGAGGAGGTGGAGCGATGAGCGCGAAACGGAACGGCGCGCGCACAACGGCTTTGAGGGCGCTCAATGCCCGCTCGGTGATGAGCCCGGACTTGAACGCGGCACCCGAGATCATTGAGGCAGCCGTGCGTGTGTTCGACGAGTTCGGTTATGAGGGCACGAGTTTCCGTCGCATTGCGGAGGTTGCGGGAACCTCGAAGTCCCTCGTCACCTACTTCTTCCCAACCAAACAGGCCTTGGTTGGGACCATCGTCGATCTCGCCTTCCCCGGCGGTGTCTTCATGGGAACCAAACGCACGGATGATGACCCGCTCGATGCGATCGTCGCCGTAGCGGAGCAAGTGACCGACAGCCTCCTGCACGACCCGCTGGCGCGAGTGTCGCTCATGCTGATGGATCGGAGGACCGACGGCTCGCCGCCCGCAAGTCCCAAGTTCAGCGGGTGGCTCGCGCGCTTGACCGACTACCTCGAAGAAGCGCAACGGAAAGAGCTGATCGCTCCGGATGCCGATCCGCCAAGAGAGGCGAAGTACCTCCTATCTGGCATCATCGGACTTGCCGAGTTGGCAAGGGACAGCGGCGCCTACCTGCGGCTTGTCGAAGACGCTGTGCTGCTCACTCGCGACCGGCTCGCTCACATCGTCGTCGGCCCGCGGGCGCGTGAGCTTCGCGCGTAGGGTGCGCTGACCGCGCCGCTACCCGTCAGAGGATGTGCACGGGGTGGCCGGCGGGCAGCGCCAGCAGCAGGGCGCCCGGGTCGGCGCGGCACACCACCCGCACGGCCTCGCCGAACTCGTCGCCGTCGAGCTCGACGGGCGTGGGAGCGGGCGCCGCCGCCTCGGCCGCCGCGCCGCGGAAGTAGTGCACCGAGGCGTCCGTGCCGCGGCGCTCCAGCACGAGGCGTCCCGCGCGGAAGCGGCGCAGCACCGAGTTGTCCCACCAGATCTTGCGCCACACACCCAGCCAGCCGAGCACACCGGTCGGCTTGATCACGGCGACGTCGAGTGCGGCATCGGTGATCGACGCGTCGGGGATCAGCGAGATGCCGGCGGGCAGCGTGCCGCAGTTCGCGAACAGGATGCTGTGGACCTTGGTGGAGTGCAGGCGCCCCTCACCGATCTGGTAGACGGCGCGGAACGGCTGGGCCCGGGGGAGCGATCGCGCAGCACCGTCGACGTATGCGATCCACCCGACCGATCGCTTCAGGTCGGAGCGCGTGTTCGCGATCATGTCGGCATCCAGGCCGATGCCGGCGAGCACCACGAAGGCATGCTCGACCTCCTCGCCGTCCGCGCGGGTGAGCCGTGCCCAGCCGATGTCGATCGGGTGGCGGAAGTCGCCCAGAGCGGCACGGATCATCTCGGCGGGGTCGGTCAGCGGCAGTCCCAGGTTGCGCGCGAGGAGGTTGCCGGTGCCGCTCGGCAGGATCGCGAGCGGCACCCCGGTGCCGGCGATGGCCTCCGCGACCGCGCGCACCGTGCCATCGCCGCCCGCCACCAGCACCACGTCCACACCACGGGCGAGCGCCTCGGCCGTGGCTCCCTGCCCGGCGTCGTCGACCGTCGTCGGGTAGAACGCCGGGTGCTGCCAGCCCGCCTCGCGGCACAGGTCTCGAACCTGCGCCCGCAGCCGCTTCCCGTCCACTTTCACCGGGTTGTACACGAGTGCCGCCTGCGAGGTGACAGGGGGGCTCGTGCGCATGGCGCTACTCTAGACCGGCAGCCGAGGGGCTCCGCCGCACCTCGTAGACTTGCGGAATGATCGACCTCGCACTCCTCCGCGAAAACCCGGAGATCGTCCGCCGTTCGCAGGCTGCCCGTGGCAACGACCAGAGCACCGTCGACGTCGCACTCGAGGCCGATCGATCGCGCAGGGCCGCGCTCGCCGCGTTCGAAGAGCTGCGCGCCGAGCAGAACGCCTTCGGCAAGCAGGTCGCCAAGGCCCCCAAGGAGGAGAAGGCGGCGCTCGTCGCCCAGGCGAAGGACCTCGCCGACCGCGTGAAGCAGGCGCAGCACGCCGCGAACGAAGCCTCGGAGCACGCGGCCGCGGCCCTCGCGCGCATTGAGAACGTCGTGATCGACGGTGTGCCGGCGGGGGGCGAGGAAGACTTCGTCGAGCTGCGGCGGGTGGGCGACGTCCCGGCGTTCGACTTCGAGCCCCGCGACCACCTCGAGCTCGGGGAGCTGCTCGGCGCGATCGACATGGAGCGCGGCGCGAAGGTCTCCGGCGCGCGCTTCTACTTCCTGCGCGGGATCGGCGCCCGGCTCGAGATCGCCCTCATGAACCTCGCGCTCGACACGGCGCTGCAGAACGGCTTCGTGCCGATGATCACGCCCACGCTCGTGCGGCCGGAGATCATGCAGGGCACCGGCTTCCTCGGCGAGCACGCGGACGAGGTGTACCACCTCGACAAGGACGACGACCTGTACCTGGTCGGCACGAGCGAAGTCGCGCTCGCCGGCTACCACAAGGACGAGATCGTCGACCTGTCCGACGGCGCCCTCCGCTACGCGGGCTGGTCCACGTGCTACCGCCGCGAGGCGGGATCGCACGGCAAGGACACCCGCGGCATCATCCGCGTGCACCAGTTCAACAAGCTCGAGATGTTCGTCTACACCTCGGCCGAGGACGCGGAGGCCGAGCACCTGCGGCTGGTCGCGCTGCAGGAGCAGATGCTCACCGCGCTCGGCCTCGCGTATCGCGTGATCGATGTCGCCGCGGGCGACCTCGGTTCGAGCGCCGCGCGCAAGTACGACATCGAGGCGTGGGTGCCCACCCAGGGTGCGTTCCGCGAGCTCACGTCGACCTCGAACTGCACGACCTACCAGGCCCGGCGCCTCGACGTGCGGTACCGGCCGCCGGTGGAGGAGGGGGCGTCCGCGCCGAAGACGCAGCACGTGGCCACGCTCAACGGCACGCTCGCGACCACCCGGTGGATCGTCGCCCTGCTCGAGACGCACCAGCAGGCGGACGGCTCCGTGCGGGTGCCCGAGGTGCTGCGCCCCTACCTCGGCGGACTCGAGGTGATCCGCCCGCTCGCCGACGCGCAGGCCGCCCGGTGAGCGCGCCCTGGCTGGTCGGCCTCGACGTCGACGGCACGATCCTGCTCCAGGACGAGACCATGAGCCCCGGTGTGCCGGAGGCGATCGCCCGCGTGCGCGACGCCGGACACCTGGTCACGATCGCGACGGGGCGCAGTTGGATGGGGACGCAGCGCTACGTGGAGGAGCTGGGTCTCACGGCGGATCTCGTCGTCTGCTCGAACGGCGCAGTGACGATGCGGCGCGTGGGCGACCGGTGGGAGCGCTGGCACGTCGAGACCTTCGACCCGACTCCCGCGCTGGCTCTGCTCCGTGACCGCCTCCCGGACGCGCGATACATGGTCGAGCTCGGCTCCGGACAGCGGCTCTTCACCGAGCAGCTCGACGACTGGACGCTCGACGGCGGACGGCAGGTCGACTTCGACCGGCTCGGCGATCTCCCGGTGTCGCGCATCGTGGTCGTCTCGCCGGATCACGACGAGGACGACTTCCACCGGCTCGTGGCCGACGCGGGGCTCAACGAGGTGTCGTACGCGATCGGCTGGACCGCCTGGCTCGACATCGCTCCGCAGGGCGTCGACAAGGGAACGGCGCTGGAGCGGGTGCGCGACGAGCTCGGACTGCAGCGCGACCGCGTGCTGGTCGCGGGGGATGGTCGCAACGACATCGGGATGTTCGGCTGGGCCCTCGCGGGCGGGGGCCGTGCGGTGGCGATGGGGCAGGCACCGGACGAGGTGAAGGACGCCGCGGGAGAGGTCACGACCGACGTCGAAACGGGGGGCCTCGCGACCGCGCTCGACACGCTTCCAGCGCCCGCCCAGGTCGACGCACGAGAATAGAGTTCGGCTAGACTCACGCCTGGTCGGCAGACGTATCTGTCGGGAGGGTTGTCCGAGCGGCCGATGGAGCTGGTCTTGAAAACCAGTGGGCAGAGATGTCTCGTGGGTTCGAATCCCACACCCTCCGCATACCGAGCACGGCGAACCCTCCGCGCCGTGCCGAATCCGAAAGGGCCCGAGTGAGCGACAACCGACGCCGTCATACCCTCGCGCGACACGGTCAGCAGCACACCCCCGGCACCCTGGGTCAGCTGATGAAGTTCATCGCGATCGGCCTGGCCGTGGTGCTGGTCAGTGGCATCGGTGTCGGCACCTACATCTTCTACGACTTCTCCAGCACGGTCTCCGCCAACGCGGTCGACCTCGACGGTCAGGAAGACGTTCCGCCGGACATCGGCGAGTACAAGGGTGGTTTCAACCTCGTTCTCACGGGCGTCGACACGTGCGAGGAGAAGTACAAGGATCTCTTCGGCGATCGCTGCACGGGTCGCGACGCGGGGGGCACGCTCAACGATGTGAACCTGCTGGTCCACGTCTCGCAGGAACCCCGGCGGATCACGGTGGTCAGCTTCCCGCGTGACCTCATGGTGCCGATCCCCGAGTGCGAGGACGAGGACGGCAACGTCCACTCCGCCATGAGCAAGCAGCCGCTCAACACCGCCTACACCGACGGTGGCCTCAACTGCGTCGTCCAGACGATCTCGCAGCTGACCGACCAGGAGGTGCAGTTCGCGGCATCCGTCACGTTCGGCGGCGTGATCGAGATCACCAACGCGATCGGTGGTGTGGAGGTCTGCCTGGCCAACCCGATCAAGGACCGCTACACGGGCCTCGACATGGAGGCGGGCACGCACTGGCTCCAGGGGCTCGAGGCGCTGCAGTTCCTGCGCACCCGGCACGGCGTCGGCGACGGCAGCGACCTGGGACGCATCGGCAACCAGCAGCAGTACATGTCGAGCCTCGCGCGCGCCCTGATCAGCAGCGACACCCTCGGCAACGTCCCGGTCATGCTGAAGCTCGCCAACATCGGCCTCCAGAACCTCGAGACCAGCACGTCGCTCGCCGATCCGATGAAGATCGCGCAGATCGCGCTCGCCGTGAAGTCCGTTCCCTTCGAGGACATCGTGTTCCTCCAGTACCCGACGAACCAGGACAGCGCCGACCCCAACAAGGTGGTTCCGAACACGCAGGCGGCTGACGTGATGTGGGATGCGATCGAGAAGAACGCCCAGCTCCAGGTCACGCATCAGAACACGAGCAACGACGGGGTGATCGTGGCGGAGCCCACCACCCCGGTGGAGGCGACGCCCGATCCCAACGCGACGCCGAGCGACGTGGTGGCGCTGCCCGACAGCATCAAGGGCAACTCGGCCGCACAGCAGACCTGCTCCAACGGCAACGTGCGCTGACGCGCCAGGCGTCGTCTCTGCGCGCGGCCGGGCGCGGACCCGTCCGCCCCAGAGCGATCGAGGCTCCAGCCGGCATGCACGGAGGGCGGGGACGATCGCTTGCGACGCCGAGTGTGGGGGCCCGGTCGGACGGAGACGAAGCGAGGGCGGGGCGAGGTCCGTAAGAACCTGGCCCCGCCCTCATGTCTGCGGCGGAGTTGCGGTGTTTCAGCGCGCGCGACGTGTGCGCGCGACGTGCGCTGCCACGAGCCCGGCGCCGATGAGCGCGAGCACCGTTCCGCCGGTCAGGACCCAGGGCGACGTGCTGCCGCCGGTGGTCGCGAGCGATCCGGCGCTCGGATCGGCCGGAGCCGCCGGGTGCGCGGGCGTGCCCGGGGTGCCGGGGTCGGCCGGAGTGCCGGGGTCGGCCGGGGTGCCGGGGTCGGCCGGAGTGCCGGGGTCGGCCGGGTCCACCGGCGGGGCCGCCGGGAAGGTGTTGGTGACGACGATCTCCGCCGTACCCGCGGCCTCATCCGTGACGGTCGCCGCTGGGCCGACGGCGACGCTCGCCGCGCCGCCGTTCTCCGTCTCGGTGGCGGTGCACACGCTGGAGACCGGTGCCGTGAGGGTCTGCGTCTCGGCACCGGTGAAGGTCAGGGTGCGGGGATAGTCGGGTGCTGACTCCCCCGCCCACTGGCAGTCGACGACGACGGCGAACGGCCCCGTCGGCGTCCCGGCCCCCTCGACCCTCTTGGTGATCGCCAGTTGTCCCACACCGGTGCCGGCGCCCTCGCCGCCGGCGCTCAGGCGGCGGATCGATCCGGGCGTGCTCCAGGACTCGCCGTCCGCCGTGACCGACAGGGTGTTGCGGTACACGTCGAGCGACGGGTCGGTCACGCTGTTCTGGAACTTGACCTGCACGATCTCGCCGTCGGCCACGGCGCGGCCCATCGTGACCGTGAGCTGCTGGGCGGTGCAGTCGACCGTGTAGTCGCCGGCGTCCACCGGCACGAGATCGGTGAGGAAGCCGTCGGCATCCGCCGTCGAGGTGTGCCGCACGAGGATCGGCGACGTGCAATCGACCTCTTGGCCGGGCTGTGCCGGGTCGTCGAACACAAGGGAGGAGAACGGGCCGCGGGGTGAGGCCACGGTCCATTGGAGGGCACCCTGCGGGTGGGTCGTGCCCTGATCGGCGAGGTCGGTCCAGGCGCCGGCCTTGCTGGGGGCGGTGCGGTCGATGCCCGGAACGCCCGTGGCCTCGATGCCATCGTCGAACGTGACGCCCCCGTCACCCGTGAACGTGATCGGCACGGTCGTGCCGGTCTGCGTGGTCTGGAACTCGGCCCAGAAGTGCGCCGTGCCGTGCACGGAGAGCGGGTGCGTGGTGACGTAGTCGGTGAGGGTGAAGGTCGCGAGCCCGTCGGGGGAGAGGGACGCCTCCGCGACCTCGGCGCCATCGGTGTCGGTCAGGGCGAACCCCTGGGTGAGCGCGAGCAGTTCGGGCGGGAGCTGCAGCGTGAACGTGTCGCCCGCGTGCGAGCCGTCGGGCACGCTCCACGCGAGATCGATCTGCACGTCCGACCCGGCGGCGGCGCTGCTCTGCACCACCTCCACGCTGGTGATGGCTCCATCGATGGTCGCCGCCGAGGCGGTGGACGCGGTAGCGAGGGAACTCGCGAGGAGAGCGGTGAAAGCGCCGGTGGTGGCGAGGGCGCGCGAATATCTGGTCTTCGTCATTGATTGTCCTTTGTGAGCGCTGCCTGAAGAGGCGAGTGGTGGCACTAACGCGTAGCATGTTACCCTATGGTCGGGAGGGTCGAGCCCGTCGAGCTCGCGGAGGGGCCGAGCTCGGCAGGCGCGAAAGCACCAGCGGTGCGACGAACAAGGGGCGGTTCCTCTCCGACGGGAAAGGAACCGCCCCTTTTCGCCGTTCGGATCAGGCGCCGGGCGCGAAGACCTTCGGGGGATGGGTGGCGGCGACGAGGGCGCGAAGGTCTTCCAGCGTGCCGCGGGTCGCACCGAGTGCGCGGCCCTGGATCAGGACGTTCCCCAGGGCGGTCGCCTCGACCGGGCCCGCGAGGACCGGGAGGCCAGAGCGGTCGGCGGTCGCCTGGCAGAGCAGGTCGTTGAGCGCGCCGCCCCCGACCAGGTGGATGCGGTCGAGACTGCGGCCGGAGAGCTCGGCGGCCGTGTGCACCGCCTCGGCGAACGCCGCGGCGATGGACTCGATGATCGAGCGCACGAACGCCGCACGCGTCGACGGCGCCGGTTGCGGCAGCAGGGCGGCGATCCGGGCGGGCATGTCTCCCGGCGCGCTCAGCGACGGGTCGTTCGCGTCGAACACCGGGACCTGGTCGGTGACGGCCGACGCCGCGGCCAGCAGTTCCGGCAGTGCGATCGGTGCACCGTCCTCGGCCTCCCACGCGCGCACCGTCTCACTGAGCAGCCAGAGCCCCGTGACGTTGTGCAGGAAGCGATACCGGCCGTCGGCTCCGCGCTCGTGCGTGAAGTTCGCCTCCCGCGCGTCGTCGGTGAGCACGGGTGCGCGCAGCTCGACGCCCACCAGGCCCCAGGTCCCGCACGAGATGAACGCGGACGAGGACGACTCCAGCGGAACGGCGACGACGGCGGACGCGGTGTCGTGCGAGGCCACCGCCACCACGGGCAGGCTCGCACCGATGCGTGCCGCGACCCGGGGGGTCAGCGTGCCGACGACCGTGCCGGCGTCGACGAGTTCGGGCAGGAGCCGTGGCGGGATCCCCGCCCTGACCGCGAGCTCGGTGTCCCATTCGCCCGACCGCACCCCGAGCAGGCCGGTGGTGGAGGCGTTCGTGCGCTCCGCCACGCGCCGGCCCGTGAGGAGGTACGCGAGGAGGTCGGGGATGAGCAGAGCCGTGTCCGCCTCCGTGAGACGCGGGTCGGCACGGAACTGGTACAGCGTCGTGAACGGCAGGAACTGCAGGCCGTTGCGCTCGTACAGCTCCGCGAAGGGCACCTCGCCATGCACCTCGGCCACGCCACGGGCGGTGCGGCGGTCGCGGTAGTGGAACGGCTCCCCGAGCAGCTCGCCGTCGCGCAGCAGCCCGTAGTCCACGGCCCAGGAGTCGATCCCGATGCTCTCGATGGACGGCTCGCGGCGGACGGCCTCGGCGAGCCCGTCCACCACGTGCTCGTACAGGGCGGCGAAGTCCCAGTGCAGTCCGTCGGCACGCTCCACCGCTCCGTGCGGGAACCGCGAGACGGGCTCCAGGTCGAGCACCCCGGGGCCGATGCGCCCGATCATGACCCGGCCGCTGGTCGCGCCCAGGTCGACCGCGGCCACCGCCCTGACCCTCGTGTCGTTCATCGGCCGGTGACCCTCATCGCAGGAACGCGGCGGCGACGCCGGAGTCGACGGGGATGTGCAGGCCGGTGGTCCGGCTCAGCTCCGGTCCGGTGAGCACGTAGACGGCATCGGCGACGTTCTCCGGCACGACCTCGCGCTTGAGGATCGTGCGGTTGGCGTAGAACTGGCCGAGGTCCTCTTCCTTGACACCGTACGTGGCGGCGCGGTTGGCGCCCCAGCCCGACGCGAAGATGCCGGAGCCGCGCACGACGCCGTCGGGGTTGATGCCGTTGACCCGCACGCCGTGCTCGCCGAGCTCGACCGCGAGCAGCCGCACCTGGTGGGCCTGGTCGGCCTTGGTCGCGGAATAGGCGATGTTGTTCGGGCCCGCGAACACGGAGTTCTTCGACGAGATGTAGATGATGTCGCCGCCGAGCTTCTGATCGATCAGCACACGGGCCGCGGCCTTCGACACCAGGAACGAGCCCTTGGCCATGACGTCGTGCTGCAGGTCCCAGTCCTTCTCGGTCGTCTCCAGCAGCGGCTTCGACAGGGAGAGCCCCGCGTTGTTGACGACCAGGTCGACGCCGCCGAACGCGAGCAGGGCCTCGTCGAGCGCGGCCTGCACGGCCTCGGCATCCGCCACGTTCGCGGCGACGCCGATCGCGACGTCGGTGTTCCCGAGCTCGGCGGCCGCGGCCTGCGCCTTCTCGAGATCGAGATCGGCCACGACCACGCAGGCGCCCTCGGCGGCCAATCGGGTCGCGATCGCTTTGCCGATGCCGGAGGCGGCGCCGGTGACGAACGCGATGCGACCCTGGTGGGTCTTCGGCTTCGGCAGCCGCTGGAGCTTGGCCTCCTCCAGCGCCCAGTACTCGATGCGGAACTTCTCGGCGTCGGAGATCGGGGCGTAGCTCGACACGGCCTCGGCGCCGCGCATGACGTTGATCGCGTTGACATAGAACTCGCCGGCGACGCGCGCGGTCTGCTTGTTCGCGCCGTAGGAGAACATGCCCACGCCGGGCACGAGCACGATGAGCGGGTCGGCGCCGCGGATGGCGGGGGAGTCGGGGGTGGCGTGCGCGTCGTAGTAGGCCCGGTAGTCGGCGCGGTACTGCGTGTGCAGCTCGTGCAGACGCGCGATCTGCTCGTCGACGGTCGCCGTGGGGGGCAGGTCGAGGATCAGCGGCTTCACCTTGGTGCGCAGGAAGTGATCGGGGCAGCTGGTGCCCAGGGCCGCGAGGGCGGGCGCCTTCTCGGCTGCGAGGAAGTCGAGCACGACGGCATCGTCCGTGAAGTGCCCCACCATCGGCTTGTCGGTCGAGGCGATGCCGCGGATGGTGCCGGCGAGGGCCGCGGCCCGACGGCGACGGTCGGCCTCGGGGAGCGCCTCGAACCCCGGGCGGACGGGACCGAACGGCTCGGCGCGGCCGTGGTCGGCGAGGTACGCCGCCGCGGTGTCGATGATCCAGAGGGAGTTCGCCTCGGCCTCGTCGGAGGTGTCGCCCCACGCCGTGATGCCGTGCCCGCCGAGGATGCAGCCGATCGCGGCGGGGTTCTCCGCCTTGATGGCGGCGATGTCGAGTCCGAGCTGGAAACCAGGGCGCCGCCACGGCACCCACACCACGCGGTCACCGAAGATCGCGGTCGTCAGGGCCTCGCCGTCGGCGGCGGTCGCGATCGCGATGCCCGAGTCGGGGTGCAGGTGGTCGACGTGTGCCGCGTCGACGAGTCCGTGCATGGCCGTGTCGATCGAGGGGGCTGCCCCGCCCTTGCCGTGCAGGCAGTAGTCGAACGCGGCGACCATCTCGTCTTCGCGGTCGATTCCGGGATACACGTCGACGAGCGCCCGCATCCGGTCGAGGCGCAGCACGGCGAGGCCGCTCTCGGTGAGGGTGCCCAGGTCGCCGCCCGAGCCCTTGACCCACAGCAGTTCGACGGGCTGCCCGGTGACGGGATCGATCTCGGTGCCCTTGGCCGAGGTGTTGCCCCCGGCGTAGTTGGTGTTCTTCGGGTCTGCGCCCAGACGGTTGCTCCGCGCGATCAGCTCGGCGGCGGTCGGGTTGGTCATGACGATCTCCTGCACCATCGGGGGAGCGCCGCAGCGCTGTTAAGTCCTGTGAAAGATAACACGATCTGACGCGAGCGCCAAGGGTCAGCGCACCTCGGCGATCCCCCGGAAGGGGTCGAGGCGCTCATCCGCCGGATCGAGATCGGTGATCAGCACGTCCACCTGCGCGGGCTCGAGGGCGCGGGCGACCGACCGACGGCCCAGCTTGGTCGCATCGACGCAGAGCACCGTGGTGCTCGCCTGCGCGGCGAGCGCCCGCTTGACCTCGGCCTCCTCCACCGACACCTCGGAGGAGCCGTCGCCCTCGTCGAGGGCATCGGCCGAGGCGAAGAACACGTCGAAGTACACCGCCTGCAGGCTGCGGAGGGCGAGGGGTCCGATCAGGCTGCCCGTGGTCGGCTCGGCGGTGCCGCCCGACAGCACCGCGGTCACCCCCTCCCGCGGCTGCAGCAGCTGGAAGGTCTCGACGGCGTTGGTGTACACGGCGAGTGCGTCGCGCGGTCCGAGCACCGCGGCGAGCGTGCTTATCGTCGTCGACGCGTCGAGGGCCACCGTCCCGGCGGCCGGCACCAGGTGCAGCGCCTTCTCGGCGATCACCCTCTTGGCGCTCGCCCGCATGCTGCGCCGGGCGTCGAAGGGCCGGGCGCGGGGAGCCGCTGTCGCCCCGCCGCGCACCCGTCGCACCCGCCCCTCGGCCTCGAGCTCGAGGAGGTCGCGCCGGATCGTCATCGACGACACCGCGAACAGCTCCGCTGCCCCGTCGATCGAGACGCCCTCGGGGCCTTCGGCCATCGTGACCAGCTCGTCGCGGCGGCGCTGAGCGTCGAGGTTTCCGGAAAGAGCCATACCGGGAATCTAGCCGGTGGGCGTGCGCTGCCGACCGCCGCGATCGACGAGCGTGGTCGGCACGAGGTGCAGGGCGGGTGGCGCGGCGGCGTCCCCCGCGATGCGGTCGAGGAGCGTGGTGGCGGCCAGGGCGCCCAGTGCGGCGACGTCGTAAGCCACCACGCGCAGCGGCCGCGGCAGCATCCACGACAGCTCGAAGTCGTCGAAGCCGGTCACCGCGACGTCGGCGTCACGCCGCGTGAGCTCTTCGAGGGCTCCGACCGTCGCGCGGTTGTTGCCGCAGAATAGGGCCGTCGGCGGGCGGGGGCCGTCGAGGAGGCGCGCCGTGGCAGCCGCGGCGTCCTGCGGGGTGTGGATGCCCGTGACGAGGAGCGACGGATCGAGCGCGCGGCCCGCGGCGGCGAACGCCTCCTCGGCCCCGGCCAGCCGCTCGCGCATCGTGTAGATCTCCGTCGCGTCGAGCAGGAGCCCGATCCGCTCATGCCCGCCCAGCAGTTCGGCGACCGCCGCGCGTGCACCGCCGCGGTTGTCGAGCAGCACGGTGTCGGCGGGAATGCCGTCGCCCGGGCGGTCGAGGAACACGACCGGCGTGCCGTGGGCGACCTCGGGCGCCAGGTAGCCGTGATCGGTCGCGGCGGGGACCAGGATCAGCCCGCCCACCCGGCGCTGGCAGAGGTCGAGGGCGAGGCGGCGCTCGACGGCGGGATCCTCCTCGCTGGAGGCCATCAGGACGTGCAGACCCCGCTGTGACGCGACGGCCGACACGGCCGCGGCGATCCCCATCGAGAAGGAGTTGGAGAGGTCGGCGGCGAGGAACCCGATGGTGTCGTTGGTGCCGGAGCGCAGGCTCGCCGCGAGGGCGTTGCGGTGGTATCCGAGGCGGTCGATGGCCTCGCGCACGCGGTCGGCCAGGGCGGGGTCGACGTTGGGCTCCGCGTTGATGACGCGCGAGACGGTCTTCAGACTGACCCCCGCCGCGGCGGCCACGTCGTTCATCGTCGGCCTGCCGCTGCCGCGCATCGTGCGCCCTCCGCTCACCACCTCTCCACGATAGGAGCGTGCGCGCCGTTCACCCGCGCGGCGCGACGGCCGCGCCCGACTGATGCGAGGCGATGGCCGCCGCGAAGATCCGATGCGTCGCGGCCGCCTCCTCCGGTCGCACGGTGCCGAAGCCGTCGCCGAGGAGCCCCTGATGCTCGGCGAGGAACGCCGCCCACATCTGCAGGATCGCATCCGAGAAGCCCGACTCGAAGTTCGGCCCGGTCACCGTGGGCCACACCGACTGGCTGCCGGCGTCGATGCGCTGCCAGCTCTGCTCGCGCCCGACCCCCGGCACGTCGATCAGCGCGAACACCTGCACCTCCTTGGGGTTCTTGGTGCTGAAGCGCACGGCGCCCTCCATGCCGATCGCCTCGAACTCCCAGGTGTTCTTCTCGCCGGGGGCGATCCGCTTGGTCTCGGTCGTGAGCGGGAACCGCGCCCCGTCGTGCGTCGCCCACGAGTGCAGGACGGCGTTGTCCCAGGTGTCGCACGGCTGCGGGGTGCCGTCGGGTCCCGGCCGTTCGGTGACGATGTCCTGCAGCACGCCGCTGACGGTCTCGGGCATCCAGCCCAGGCGCAGCGGCACGTGCCAGGTGTGCATGCCGAGGTCGTTGAGCACCCCGGCCTCGCCGCAGAACCGCTGCTGGCGCTTCCAGTTCAGCGGCTTCGCCGTATCGCGGTCGCTGGCGTGCAGGAACGCGCAGCGCGCCTCGACGATGCGACCGAGCGCCCCGGAGCGCACGTAGTCGACCGCCCACTGGGCGCCGGGGAAGTACGGCATCTCACTCGACACCCGTACGAACGACCCGGGGGTCTCGTCGATCGCCCGGAGGATCGCGTCGGCGGCGGCCCCGTCGATGCCGAAGGGCTTCTCGGCCAGCAGGGCCTTGCCCGCCCGGATCGTGTCGACGTAGAGCTGCTCATGCAGGTCGTGGCGGACGGCGATGTAGACCACGTCGATGTCGGGATCGGCCAGCAGCTCATGGTGGTCGGTGGTGGTGAGGCGCACGGTGTCGATCCCGGCGAACCATTCCAGGGCCGCGGGGTTGATGTCGCACACCGCCACGAGCTGCGGGTCGGCGGGGTGGTCGACGAGCGCGGGCCAGCGGCGCAGGGCCGCCGCGATCTCTCGGCCCATCAGACCTCCGCCGATGATGCCGACGTTCACGCGGCGCCCGCTCATCGCGCGGCTCCGATCAGGCCGAGCGCGTCGTCGACCGAGGCGTCGTCGTGCACCACGGCCATCAGGGCTGCGGTGATGCCCCGGGGGTCGTCGTGCTGGATGACGTTGCGGCCGTACACGATGCCGCTGGCACCCTGCGCGAGGACGGCGACCGTGCGCTCGAGGAGCGTGCGATCGTCGACGCGTCCGCCGCCGCGCACGAGGACCGGGGTGTCGCCGGCGGCCTGGATGACGCGGTGGTAGTCGGAGATCTCGTCGGTGGGATCGGCCTTGATGAGGTCGGCCCCGAGCTCCCTGGCCTGCCGCACGAGCGTGACGATCTTGGCGGTGTCGCCGTCCACCGCATAACCCCCCGCGCCCGCCCGGGTCTGCATCACCAGCGGCTCGATCATCAGGGGCATGCCGTAGCGCTCGGCGTCGGTGCGCAGCGCGAGGATCGACCGGATGCACTGCTCGCGCACCTCGGGGTGGCCGGGGAGGTCGAGCAGGTTCACGCACACGGCGACCGCGTCGAGCCGCACCGCCACCTCGATCGCGTCGGGCACGTGGATCGAGTGCAGCGGCGACTCCAGCGGGTCGTTGTAGACGTTGGCGATGTCGGTGCGCAGCACGAGGCCCGGCTTCTGCTTGCCGGGAACGGACTGCAGCAGGGGGGCCTGTCCGAGCGTCAGCTGGATCGCATCCGGGCCCGCGTCGACGAGTGTGCGGACGGTCGCGGCCATGTCCTCGATGCCGGTGAGGAACGAGTGCTCGTGGAAGGCCCCGTGGTCGACGGCCACGTCGAGGGCGCGACCGGAGCGGGCGTGGAACAGGCGGTGGAGGCGAGGCTTCGTCATCGATGGTGCTCTCTGCGTGAGGGTGGCGCGGCGATGCGCACGATCAGTATGCAGAGACGAGACAACGTTGTCAATCGCGACGATCCGGGCCGGACGAGCGCCTGCTACGGTGGCCGCACGCGCGCCAGGACGGCGCGGGAGAAGGGCGGGCGATGGTGGCGGAGCTGTACGGGGCGCCGATCGACGAGGCCTGGCGACGGCTCGGACACCGCGGGCAGGCCGTGACGGTGGAGTCGTCGCTGCGGACCGACGGACCGGACGCGGGGAGCCGTCGGATCCGGGTCGTCAACGGCGACCTCGACCTCGAGATCCTGCCCGATCGCGGCCTCGACCTGGCGCAGCTGCGGGTCGCGGGCATGCCCTTCGCGTGGACCTCGGCGACCGGATTCCCCCCGATCGTCCCCGGGCCGGACGACGACGGCTGGCTCCGGTCGTTCGGGGGCGGGCTGCTGACGACCTGCGGACTGCGCAGCTTCGGAGCGCCGTCCGTCGATGAGGGTGAGGCGCATCCGCTGCACGGCCGATACTCGTCGCTGCGCGCCGAGGTCACGCGCACCGAGGTGACCGACCGCGAGGTCGTGGTCGAGGGCACGGTCCGCGAGGTCGAGGTCTTCGGGGTGCACCTCGAACTCCGGCGCCGCATCAGCACGCCGATCGGGTCGCGCCTGGTCCGGGTGCAGGACCACGTGGTCAACCGCGGGGCGGCCGCCGTGGAGCCCATGGTGCTCTACCACCTCAACCTCGGCTGGCCGCTGGTCGACGAGGGGACCGTGCTGCACTCGCCGGCGACCGCTGTCGAGCCCCGGGACGCGCAGGCGCGGGCGGGCCTCGGCTCGTGGGACCGGTTCCCGGCCCCGGCGGAGTCGTATCCCGAGCAGGTGTTCCGCCACGAGCTGCCGCTTCGGGAGCGGGTCGACATCGTCGTCGCGAGCCCGCGCGGGGCGGCGGTCCGCATCGCCGTCGACACCGCACGCCTGCCGGCGCTGTTCCAGTGGCGCGTCGCCGAGGAGCGCGGCCACGTCGTCCTGGGGATCGAGCCGGCGACCGTGCCGACGATCCTCGGCCGGGCCGATGCGCGGGCTCGCGGACTGCTGCGCCCGCTGGCGCCCGGCGGGGTGCTCGAACTGGGCGTCGACGTCGAGGTGATGCCCGGCGCGTGACCGCTCGCAGCGGTGGGCTGCGTTCGAATCGGCGCTTGACAACGTTGTCGACCCGGTCGCATGATGTTCCCATCGAACTCGCGATGGCCGCGGATTCAACGATGACAACGATGTCGAGGTGGCAATGGAGCACGAGCGCGACGAGTCGAGCGCGACGGTGGGCACCCAGCGTGACGGGCGCCGCCGGGCGCGCATCACCGACGTGGCGCAGCTCGCCGGCGTGAGCATCAAGACCGTCTCGCGCGTCGTCAACGGCGAGAGCGGCGTGCTTCCCGAGACCCGCGAACGCGTCGCCGCCGCGGTGCTCGAGCTCGGCTTCGTGCCCGACCGTCGCGCCCGGTCGCTCAAGCGCGGCGACACCGACACCATCGGCATCCTCATCGACGCCATCTCCGACCCGTTCTTCGCCGCGTTCGTCAGCGCCGTCGAGGAGCTCGCCGTCGCCGAGGGCCTCAACGTGCTCTTCGCCAGCACCGTGCACGACGCCGCACAGGAGCGCGAACAGCTCGAACGTCTCACCGGCGACCGCCTGCGCGGGCTCATCATCTCGCCCTTCGCGATCGAGTCCGCCGAGCTCGCGGCGCTGCGGCAGCGGTTCCCGGTGATCTGCGTCGACCGTTCGCGCGAAGGCATCGACTCGATCGTCGTCGACGACTACGGCGCCACGCTCGAAGCCGTCCGCGGCTTCCTCTCCCGCGGGCACCGCCGCATCGGCTTCATCGGCGAGGAGATCCCGTACCCCACCGTGTTCGAGCGCCTGAGCGCCTACCGCGACGCCCACGCCGAGGCCGGGGTCGAGGTGGACGAGAGCCTGATCATCGCGCAGGGCCGCCACCGCGAAGAGCGGTCGATTAGCGAGCTGCTCGCCCGCCCCGACGCGCCGACGGCCCTCTTCTGCGCCACCAGCCCCGCCGCCATCGCGACCATCCACGTGCTCAGTGCCGACCGCGTGCCGATGCCCGCGCTGATCTCGTTCGGCGACTTCCAGTTCGCCGACGTGTTCACCCCCGGCATCACCTGCGTCGACCAGGACCCCCGGCTGATCGGCGAGGCGACGTTCCGGCGGCTGATGCAGCTCGGCGCCGACCCCCAGGCCGAGCCGGAGCACATCGTCGTCCCCACCCGCCTCATCGCCCGCGGCTCGGGCGAGATGGCCCCCGAGCGCGACGCATCGGCCCGCCCGATCGGAGACCTGCGATGAACCCGGTCCTGCTGCCGCCCAACCCCGTCCAGCACTTCTACCGCGGCGGCGACCGCATCGCGGCGCTGCGCGGGATCGAGCCGGAGACCGACCACCAGCCCGAGGAGTGGCTGGGCGCGACGGTGTCGCGGTTCGGGACGCCGGACACCGGTCTCGCGGTCACCGCCGACGGCGCCCCGCTGCGCGACCTCGTGACCGCCGACCCCGCGGCCTGGACCGGCCCGGAGAGCGGAGCCGACGCGGGCGACGTGGGACTGCTGGTCAAGCTGCTCGACGCCCGGCAGCGCCTCCCCGTGCACGTGCACCCCGACCGGGCGTTCGCCACGAGCCACCTGGACTGCCCGTACGGCAAGACGGAGGCGTGGTTCGTGCTCGACACCGAGCCCGACAGTGCTGTGCACCTCGGCTGGAACACCGACCTCGACCGGGCTGAGCTGGACCGCCGACGCGACGCCCAGGACAGCGAGTGGATGCTCGCACACATGAACCGCGTCGTCGTGCGCGAGGGCATGGGCATCCTCGTGCCCGCCGGCACCGCGCACGCCATCGACGGCGGCATCTTCGTCGCCGAGGTGCAGGAGCCCACCGACTTCTCCATCTTGCTGGAGTGGTCGGTCACCACCTCGACCCGCGAGGAGTCGCACCTGGACCTCGGCTTCGACGCCGTGATGCCCGCCGTCTCGGCCGACCGCCTCGCCCCCGAGCAGCTCGCCGCACTGATCAGCGACGCGGGCACGACGCCCGCCGGCCCGCGCTTCCGCTCGCTCCTGCCCGCCGCCGCCGACCCCTTCTTCCGTCTCTGGGACGCGGCCGTCGCCGGGAACGTCTCGACCGAGCGCCCTGCCGGCTTCGGCGTCGTGCTGGTGCAGGAGGGGGAGGGCGAGCTGGTCGGCGCGTCCGGCCGGATCGCCGTCTCGCACGGCCAGGCCTTCGCCGTGCCGCACGCCTTCGGCGCCTGGCATCTCGCGGGTGACGCGCGCGTGCTCGTCGCCGAGCCGGGCGCGGGATGGCCGACCACGCTCACCGGGACCGGGATCCGATGAACGGCTACGTCGTCGGGGTCGACATGGGATCGACCAGCATCAAGCTCCTCGTCGCCGACACCGACGGACGCCAGGTGCTCGTCGCGAGCCGCCGGTCGCCGTGGACGAGCCGTGAGCACGGCCGCGCCGAGATGCCCGCCACGGTCGCCGTCGACACCGTCCGCGAGCTCGCCCACGAGGCCGACGTCCTGCTGCGCGTGCACGGCCCCTACCGCGTGCTCGCGCTCGGAGTGTCGGGCATGGCCGAGGCCGGCGTGCTGCTGGACGCCGCCGGAGAGCCCGCGGCGCCCGTCATGGCCTGGTTCGACCCGCGCGGTGCCGCCGAGATCCTCGCCACCCCCGACGCCTTCCGCGCGGAGTTCCTCGGACGGACCGGACTGCCGGTGGGCCCGCTGGCCTCCATCGCCAAGATCCTGCACCTGCGCGAGTCCGGGGTGGACCTGCGCGGACGCACCTTCCTCACCGTGCCGGAGCTGGTGGTGCACGCCCTCGGCGGCCCCCGCGTCGCCGAGTACTCCCTGGCGTCGCGCACCGGGCTGCTCGACCAGGACGACAGCACCCCGTGGGACGCCGCCTTCGAGGTGCTCGGCGTGGGCGACGACCTGCTCGCGGAGCGCGTCGGCGCGGGCAGCGCCGTGGGCATCCTCTCGGACGACGCCATGCCCGACGGCTTCCGCGGCGCCGTGCTCACCGTCGCCGGCCACGACCACCTCGTCTCCGCCGTCGCGGTGGGCGCCGTCCACAGCGGACAGCTGTACGACTCGATGGGCACGGCCGAGGCGCTGGTGCGGGTGCTCGACGGCCCGCTGCCGTTCGACGCGCGCGAACGGCTCGCCCTCGCCGGCATCAACACCGTGCGTCATGTGCTGCCGGGCAAATACGTGCTGCTCGCCGGCACGAAGTCCGGTCTGCTCATGCGGCGCGTGCTGCAGCTGCTGGGCATCGCCGACGCCGCGGGCCGGGCGCGGATCGATGAAGCCGTGATGGCGCTGCCCGTCACCGGCACCCTCGCCGACGGGGCCCTCGCGGTCAGCGGTGCCCGCAACGACGACGGCGAGCTGAAGATCGTCGCGAACGGCGACGGCCTCGACCCGGCGGAACTGCTCACCGCGACGCTGCTGCACGGCAACGACATGTGCGCCGAGCTCATGGAGGTCATGGACCGCGAGGTCGCGCCGCCCACCTCGACCGTGCTGACCGGGGGCTGGTCGAGCATGGCGAGCGTCGTCCGCGCGCGCCGACTCGTGCTGCCCGATGTCACGGTCGCCACGCACGACGAGGCCACCGCCTACGGAGCCGCGCTGTTCGCCGCGTTCGCCGCGAGCACCCGCACCGACTTCGAGAGCGTGGCCGCGGCGTTCCGTTCCGGCCACTCCGATCACGACAACAGCAAGGGAAGGAGCTGACCCATGTCGCTCAGTTCTACGGTTCCGGTTCTCCAGGCGCGCGGACTCTCGCGCCAGTTCGGCCACGTGCGCGCGCTGAACGACGTCGACTTCGAGGTGTATCCGGGGGAGGTGACGGCCCTCATCGGCGACAACGGCGCCGGCAAGTCGACGCTCGTCAAGGCGCTCTCGGGCAACCTCGCCGTCGACTCCGGCACGATCCTGTTCGACGGCGAAGAGGCCGACATGTCCACGCCGTCCGCGGTGAGCGCGCTCGGCGTCGAGACCGTCTACCAGGACCTCGCGCTCGCGCCCCACCTCGATCCGGTGCAGAACATGTACCTCGGCCGCGAGCTGCGCCAGACCGGCGTCGCCGGCGCCCTCGGCTTCATGAAGACCAAGGAGATGCGCGCCCAGTCGCGGGCCGCCTTCGACGAGCTGGGCGCCACCGTGCGCTCGCTCACCTCACCGGTGGGGGAGATGTCGGGCGGCCAGCGGCAGGCCATCGCCATCGCCCGCGCCGTGCACTGGGCCTCGCGCGTGGTGTTCCTCGACGAGCCCACCGCGGCGCTGGGCGTGCGGCAGACGCAGAACGTGCTCGAGACGATCCGCCGGGTGCGCGACAAGGGCATCGCCGTGGTGTTCATCTCGCACTCCATGCCGCACGTCATGGAGGTCTCCGACCGCATCCAGGTGCTGCGCCTGGGCACGCGCGTCGCCAACATCCCCGCCGCCGACACCTCCATGGAGGAGCTCGTCGGCCTCATGACCGGCGCCGTGACCCGCGACGCCGCCCCGCCCGTGGCCGACGTCGCCCCCGAAGGCGACGTCGCCGAGACCTCCGCCGCTGACAAGGAGCCGAACCGATGAGCACGACGAAGCCCCCCACGGAGACCGTGGCGATCGGCACCCTCGAGGAGCCGAAGAACGGCTACTTCCGCAACCTGCTCCGCGCCCAGGCCTTCCAGATCCTGCTCGTGCTGATCGCGATCGTCGTCGTGTTCAGCCTGCTGGCACCCGACACGTTCGCGCAGTGGTCGAACTTCCGGCTGATCATCCAGAACGCCTCGATCCTCGCCGTGCTCGCCGTCGGCATGACGTACGTGATCATCACGGCCGGCATCGACCTGTCGATCGGCTCGGTGCTGGTGTTCTCCGGCGTCGTCTCGGCCATGGTCATGCGCGCCATCGGCGGGGCGGGCTGGGGCACGGCCGTGGTCGGCATCCTCGTCGCGATCGCCTGCGGCATCGGCTGGGGACTGCTCAACGGGTTCCTCATCGCCAAGGCGAAGATCCCGCCGCTGATCGTCACGCTCGGCACGCTGGGCATGTCGCTCGGCCTCGCGCAGATCCTCACCGGCGGCGTCGACATCCGTGAGGTGCCCGCCGTGCTGACCACCACCATCGGCTACGGCAACGTGCTCGGCACGATCCCCACCATCTCGGTCATCGCCCTCGTGATCATCGTGATCGGCGGAGTGGTGCTGCACTTCACCCGCTTCGGCCTGCACACCTACGCGGTCGGATCGAGCGAGCTCGCCGCGCGACGGGTGGGCGTGAAGGTGGACCGCCACCTCATCGCGATCTACACCCTCTCCGGCGGTCTCGCCGGCGTCGCGGGCATCCTCTCGCTGTCGCAGTTCTCCACCACCGCGATCGCCGGGCAGTCGCAGACCAACCTCAACGTGATCGCCGCGGTCGTCATCGGCGGCACGAGCCTCTTCGGCGGCGTCGGTACCATCGTCGGCACCGTCGTGGGCCTGTTCATCCCCGCGGTGCTGCAGAACGGCTTCGTCATCACCGGCGTGCCGCCGTTCTGGCAGCAGGTCGCCGTCGGCGCGGTGCTCATCACCGCCGTCTACGTCGACCAGGTCCGCCGCTCGGCCGCCATGCGCGGCAACTCCCAGAGCCTCTGGCGCAAGTTCGTCAGCGGGGGCCGGCGTACCTGACGCCCGGCCCACCACCATCCACACACAGTCAAGAGAAGAACGGTGATCACAATGAAGTGGAACAGGAAAGCGATCAGCATCGCCGCACTCGGCGCGTCCGCGACGCTCATCCTCGCCGGTTGCGCAGGCGGGGGCGGAGACGCGGGCGGCGACGGCGGATCCGGCGGCGGCGACGACGGCTACAACATCGCGTTCGTGCAGGGCGTGGCCGGAGACGAGTTCTACATCTCCATGCAGTGCGGCATCGAAGAAGCGGCCAAGGAGGCCGGAGCGACGGTGCAGGTGCAGGGCCCGGAGAAGTTCGACCCGACGCTGCAGAAGCCGATCGTCGATGCGCTCGTCGCCTCCAAGCCCGACGCGCTGCTCATCGCCCCGACCGACGTGACCGCGATGCAGGCGCCCATCCAGGCCGCGGCCGACGCCGGCATCAAGGTCGTCCTCGTCGACACCACCCTGGAGGACCCGTCGATGGCGGTCTCCCAGATCGCGTCGGACAACGAGGGCGGTGGCGCCGCGGCGTTCGAGGCCATCCAGAAGGCGCACCCCGAGGGGGGCAAGGTGCTCGTGGTCTCGATTGACCCCGGCATCTCCACGTCGGACGCGCGCGGTGAGGGCTTCGAGAAGGCCGTCGCCGAGGACTCGAAGTTCGAGTCGCTGGGCATCGAGTACTCGCACAACGAGCCCGCGGAGGCCGCCCGCATCGTGACCGCCGCGCTGCAGGCCAACCCGGACATCGTCGGCATCTTCGCCGCCAACCTGTTCGCCGCCGAGGGCACCGCGACCGGCATCCAGCAGGCCGGCAAGCAGGGCGAGGTGACCGTGGTCGGCTTCGACGCCGGACCCGCGCAGGTCGAGGCGCTCCGCAACGACGTCGTCCAGGCGCTCGTCGCCCAGGAGCCGGCCACCATCGGCAAGGACGGCGTCGCCCAGGCGCTCGCCGCCCTCGAGGGAGACGCCACCGAGGAGAAGATCCAGACCGGGTTCACGGTCATCACCAAGGAGAACATCGACACCGACGGCGCCGACGCCGTCTACAAGTCGACCTGCTGACACCCCCTCCGGCGACCGGGGATCCCCCGGTCGCCGGAGTCACCCCCGAGAGGACCCCATGAGCTTCCCTGATCTCGCCGGAAAGGTTGCCGTCGTCACCGGAGGCGCCCGCGGCATCGGCTACTCGCTCGCCACCGCCCTCGCCCGCGCCGGTGTGCGCGTGGCGCTGCTGGACCTGCTGCCCGAGGTCGAGGAGTCCGCCGCGCGGCTGGCATCCGAGACCGGAGCCCGCACCGCCGCCGCCCTGGTCGACGTCACCGATGCCGACTCGGTCGAGCGCGCCTTCGCGGCCGTGCGCGAGGAGCTCGGCGTCGCCGACCTGCTGGTGACCGCGGCCGGCATCACCATCTGGGGCGACTCGACCGAGGTCGATCCCGGCACGTGGGCGAAGGTCGTCGACGTGAACCTCAGCGGCACGTTCTACTGCTCGCAGGCCTTCGCCCGACCGCTGCGGGCGGAGGGCCGCGAGGGGTCCGCGATCCTCATCTCGTCGATGTCGGGCCGGGTGGTCAACGTGCCCCAGCATCAGGCGTCGTACAACGCGTCGAAGGCCGCCGTCGACCAGCTGGCGAAGTCGCTCGCCGTGGAGTGGGCGCCCGCGATCCGGGTCAACGCCATCGCGCCCGGCTACATCCTCTCCGACATGACCCGCCAGTTCACCGAGGCCAACCCCGAGCTGGCCGCCGACTGGGTGTCGATGATCCCGGCCGGCCGCATGGGCGTGCCCGCCGACCTCGACGGCCTGCTCCTGCTGCTCGCCTCGTCGGCCTCGTCGTACCTCACCGGGCAGACGCTGGTGATCGACGGCGGCTACACCGCGATCTGACATGACGGCCGCCTACCTAGCCGTCGACCTGGGCTCGTCGAGCCTGCGCATCATGGTCGGCCTGCTGCGCCCCGACGCGCCGGAAGGGCCCCGGATGGAGGTCCGGGAGGCCGCCCGGTTCCCCAACACCCCGGTGCCGCGCGCCGAGGGGCTCGGGTGGGACGTGCCTGCGCTCTTCGACGGCGTGCTCGCCGGACTCCGCGCGGGCGTCGCGATCGCCGCGGAGGAGGGAGCGGAGCTGCGCGGCATCGGCGTGGACGCGTGGGGCGTGGACTACGCCCGGCTCACCGTCGACGGCGCCCTGCGTCCGTTCGTGCGGCACCACCGCGCTGCCGACCCGGACCTCGCGGCCCGCACCTCTGCCGGCCGCGACCTCGCCGCCGACTACGTCGTCACCGGGGTGCTCGACCAGGCCATCAACACGGCCCATCAGCTGCGGCAGGACCAGTCCGCGGGCATCGGCGACCCCGACGACACGATCCTGCTGACCGCCGACATCGTCGTGCACCTGCTCACCGGGCGGGTGGGGGCCGAGCCGTCGCTCGCCTCGACCACCGCGCTGCTCGACCGGGCGACCGGGGACTGGTCGGCCGCGCTCGCCGCGGGTCTTCCCGCCCGGCTCCCTCCCGTGGTGCCGACGGGATCGTCGGCCGGGCCCACCACCGCCCGGGTCACCGCGGCGATCGGCGCCGCGCACCCGGTGCCCGTCTTCGCGGTGACGGCGCACGACACCGCCGCCGCATTCATGGCCGTGACCGCCGCCGACGACGAGGGGACCGGTGTCGTCTCCAGCGGGAGCTGGGGGGTGGCCGGGGTGGCCCTGCCCGCGCTGCTGCGCGACGACCGCGCCCGCCGCGACGGCTTCACCCAGGAGATCGGCGCCGGGGGCGACACCCTGCTGGTGAAGAACCTCAGCGGCATGTGGCTGCTGCAGCAGACGCTGCGCGAGTGGGCCGCCGCCGACGGCGAGGCCGAGCCGTCGCTCGACATGCTCACCGCGCTGCTCGACGCGGCGGCCCGGTCGTCCTACCCCGGTCTCTTCGATCCCGCCGACCCCGCGCTGCAGGCCCCGGACGACCTGGTCGCGCGGCTGGTGCGGGCGTGCGTCGAGGGCGGGGCCGAGCCGCCGTCCACCAGGGCCGACCTCGTCCGCGCCATCGTGGACAGCCTCGCCGTCGCCTACGCCGACACCGTCGCGCTCGCCGCCCGCCGGAGCGGACGCACCCTGGAGCGCATCCGCATCGTCGGCGGCGGCGCGCGCAACGCCCTGCTGTGCGCCCGCACCGCCGCCCGCGGCGGGCTTCCCGTCATCGCCGGGCCCGTCGAGGCATCCGTCCGCGGTGTGCTGCTGCAGGTCGCGCTCGCCGCCGGCGACCTGCCCGACGCCGCGACCGCCCGTGCCCTCCCGGTCGACGACGGCGACGGCCCGCCGCGCGTCCACCACCCCGCCCCCACCCGATCGGAGCCCCTGCATGACCTCGCGTGAGCTGCTCGCCGCCCTCAGCCGCCGCCTCGGCGACCCCGCCCTCGACGCGGCCGTCCTCGGCGAGGGCAACACCTCGATGCGCGAGGGCGACACGATGCTGGTCAAGGCCTCGGGCGCCGTGCTCGGGGCCGCCCGCCCGGAGGACTTCGTGCCGCTGGTGCTCGCCGAGGCGCGCGAGCTCATCGACGACGAGCGCGCGACGGGCGCCGATGTCGACCGCTACTTCGACCGGGTCGCGGAGGCGGAGGGACGACGGCCCTCGGTCGAGGCGCTGCTGCACGTGGTGCTCTACGACCAGACGCCGGCGCGGGTGATCGCCCACGCGCATCCGACCGCGGTGAACGCCGTGCTGTGCTCGCAGCGACCCGAGCTGCTGGTGGAGGGTGCGCTGTTCCCCGACCAGATCGTGGTGCTCGGAGCGACCCCGCTGCTGGTGCCCTACATCGATCCGGGTCTCGCCCTCGCGCGGGAGGTGCGGGCGCGGCTCGCGGGGCACATCGACGCCCACGGCTCGCCGCCCGTCACCGTGTACCTGCAGAACCACGGGATGTTCGCCACCGGCGCGACGGCCGACCAGGTCATCGGGATGACCGCGATGGCGCAGAAGTGCGCGCGGGCGATCATCGGTGCCGAGACGCTGGGCGGGGTGCGGTTCATGCCGGCCGACGAGGTGCGGCGCATCGACACCCGGCCCGATGAGATCTACCGGCGGGCGCTGCTCGCAGAAGGAGGGGAACGATGAGCGGTGTGTCGGTGAAGGACCGGGTGGCGCTGCTGACCGGGGCGAGCTCGGGCATCGGGCTGGCGACCGCGCAGGCGCTCGCGGCAGCCGGCTGCCACGTGGTCGCTGTGGCGCGCGACGAGCAGCGGCTCGCGGCGCTCGCCGCGGAGCATCCGGAGCGGGTCACGACGATCGCCGCCGATGTGTCGGAGCCGCAGAGCGCCGAGGACGTCGTGGCCGAGACCCTGCGCCGCCACGGCCGCCTCGACATCGTGCTGCCCAACGCGGGGATCTATCTCGGCGGCGATCTCGCCGATGCGACGGTCGCTCAGATCGCGGCGGTGGTGGCCACCAACGTCACCGGTGTGATGGCGCTGGTGCGCGCGGCGCTCCCCCCGCTGCTCGCGCAGGGCAGCGGCGACATCCTCGTCACGAGCTCGGTGTCGGGGCACCAGGACATCGAGTGGGAGCCGGTGTACTCCGCCAGCAAGCACGCCGTGCAGTCGTTCGTGCACACGGTGCGTCGTCAGTACGCCGACAGCGGGGTGCGCATCGGGGCGATCGCGCCCGGGGTCGTCCTCAATCCGCTGTGGGGCTTCGCGCACGGCTCGCCCGAGGAGGCGGAGCGCATCGCCGAGGGCACGGGCATCCGGTCGTCGGACGTGGCGGATGCGATGCTGTTCATGCTGACCAGGCCGGCGCACGTGGTCGTGCGCGACCTGGTGCTGCTGCCGACCGGGCAGCCGATCTGAGCGGGGGGATCAGCCGTGACCGAGCCGCGTGCGCTGCCGGAGGCGACCGCCGGGCCCGTCGTGACGCTGACGGCGGCCGGGGCGATCGATGCCACATACCGGCTGCCCGTCCCGCTCGAGCGCGGAGCCTTCGTGCGCGCGTCCGGCTGGGAGCGGGAGGTCAGCGGCAAGGGCGTGAACGTGTCGGCGGCGCTGCGCGCGGCCGGGGTGGCCACCGCGGCGGTGGTGGTGCTCGGGGCGGACGACGTGGCGTTCGCGGCGCAGTCGCCGCTGGCCGACGTGCTGCGGATCGTGACCGTGCCGGGGGCCACCCGGGTCAACACGTCGATCATCGATGCGGGCGGTGCCACCACGAAGGTCAACGCGCCGACGCCGCCGCTCACACCCGCGGCCTGGGAGGAGACGCGGTCCGCCGTGGTGGGGGCGTGCCGCGCGCTCGCCGCCTCGTGGCTGGTGGTGTCGGGCACGCTCCCGGAGGTGACCGGCGCCGAGGCCCGGATCGCCGACGTCGTACGCGCGGTGCGCGGCGCCGGGGTGCGCGTGGCCGTGGACACCAGCGGCGCCGCGCTCGCGGAGCTGGTGGCCGACCCGGCGGAGGTGGCGCTGCTGAAGCCGAACACGCACGAGCTCGCCGAGCTCGTGCGGCGTCCGCTGCGCACGGTCGGCGAGGTGACGGCGGCCGCGCGCGAGCTGGTCGCCCGCGGTGTCGCCACGGTGTACACGAGCATGGGGGCCGACGGCGTGCTGGTCGTGACGGACGCGGCGGTGGTCCACGCGCGGGCGGTCGCTCCGGCCGTCGTGAACACGGCGGGCGCGGGCGATGCCTCTCTCGCCGGGTTCCTGCACGGTCTCGGCGGCGCGTCCGGGGGACGGGCGGCGCTGACGACGGCGGCGGCGACCGCGGCCTCCTGGGGGGCGCTCGCCGTGAGCCGTCCGACCACGCTGCTCGACGCGGTGGAGGCGGCGCCGCGCGCGGTCGTCACGGACGAGCCCGACCCGGTGACGCGGTTGACCGAACCGGCGGTCTGACCCCGCCCCGGGCGCCCGTCAGCCGAGCGGGCGCAGGTGCAGGCCGTCGGCGTCGGCGGTGAGCGCGACGCGGTCGAGGCCGTCCACGACCAGGTCGGCGGGCAGCGCCTCGGCGTCGACCGTGCCGGTGACCGCGAGCACCGTGCAGCCGGCGGCCCGGGCGGCCGCGATCCCCGCGGCTGCGTCCTCCACCACGAGGCAGCGCGCGGGGTCCACTCCCAGGCGGGTCGCCGCGGTGCGGAACGGCTCGGGGTCGGGCTTGCCGCGGGTGACGTCGTCGGCGGTGACGAACACCCCCGGTGCCGCGAACCCGGCGGCCGCCAGTCGCGCGGCGGCGAGGGGTGCGGCTCCCGAGGTGACGATGGCGCGCCGGTGCGCGGGGACCGCGTCGTAGAGGGCCCGCGCTCCCGGCACGCTCGGCAGGTCGACCGCGTCGGAGAGCTCCAGGTCGAGGATGCGGTCGAGGCCCTCGGTGTGCTGCGCGGGGGCGAGCAGCCGCGACACGAGCACGTGAGCGGGCTGCCCGTGGTTCTCGTGCAGGGCCTCGGCGGAGACGCCGTAGTGGGCGGCGAAGCGGCGCCACGACCGGATGACCGAGGCGGTGGAGTCGACGAGGGTGCCGTCGAGGTCGAACAGCACCGCGTCGAACGTCCGGCGGAAGACCACGGCGTCGGGGTCGAGCGACGGACGCGGCCCGACGACGACGCGCACGCGCGCGAGCTGCTGCGCGGTCGACAGGTCGGCGTCGATGCGGGTCACCGGGATCGCCGGGGGCGGCGGGGTCTCGTCGGCGCGGTGGAGGTCTCTCGGGGTCGCCCGTTCGGCACGTCGCGCGGCGAGCAGGTCGGGGTCGCCCGTGAGGTGGAGCACGTGCGGGGTCGCCGGAGCCACCGCGGCGCGGAGCAGCTCCCACGCCGCTCCGCCCTGCAGCTCGCGCGTGAAGGGCGCCACGAGCACGGCTCCGCCCGCGGTGGCGACGGCGTCGGCGGCCACGGCCCGCAGCGCGGCGTAGCGACCCTCGCGTACGGCGGCGGCGTGCGGCCCGCGCAGCCAGTGGCCGTCCCAGAGCTCGGGCGGGAGCGCATCGAGGAGGGGGGTCGTGACGGCGTCGAGGTCGAGGAGCGGGACGCCGAGCTCGGCGGCGAGGGCGCGGCCGAGGGTGGTCTTGCCGCTTCCCGCGACCCCGGCCACGACGACCACGCGGGCGTCCGACGGTTGACAGGTCTCGGTCATACCCCCACCATAGAAGAGAAAGACACCGGTGTCATGGTTGATTTTCCGCGGATCATCGGTTTCTGCCCACGAGAAGAGGAACCCATGCTCACCCGCACCGTCGCCAACCCGCTCACGACGCTCGAACGCCGTGCCCTGCAGTCCCTCTCCACCCCCGACGGCGGCATGCTCATCGTCGCCGCCGACCAGCGCAACGGCATGAAGGCCGCCATCCCCGACGCACCGGGCGGCCCCGACGCCATCACCCGCGAAGAGCTGTCGGCGGTGAAGGCCGACCTCGTGCGCCACCTGGCCGTGCACGCGCCGGCCATCCTGCTCGACCCCGAGGTCGCCCTGCCGGCCGTCGTCGACGACGGCGTGCTCGACCGCGACACCGCCCTCGTGGTGGGCCTCGACGCGTCCGGTTTCGAGACCGTCGACGGTCTGCGCTACACCCGCTTCGTGCCCGGCGTCACCCCGCGCACGGTGCGCGAGCTCGGCGGCGGGGTCGCCAAGATGCTCTACTACACGCGGCCCGACCGGCAGGGGCGCGACTCCCGCGTCGCCGACGAGATGCGCGCGCTCATCGCCGAGTGCGAGGCGGAGGGACTCCTGCTGATCGTCGAGCTGCTCACCTACCGCCTCGACGACGAGACCGAGGAGGAGTACGCGGACGCCTTCCCGGCGCTCGTCGCCGAGGGGGCCGCGCTCGCCGTCGCGGCCGGTGCGAAGATCCTCAAGCTGCAGTACCCGGGATCCGCCGAGGCCAGCGCCGCGGTGACCGAGGCGGCCCAGGGGGTGCCGTGGGCGGTGCTGTCGGCCGGGGTCGACCACGAGACCTTCATCGGTCAGGTCACCACGGCGGTCGCGAACGGGGCGGCGGGAGCGATGGCCGGACGCTCGCTGTGGAAGGACAGCCTCTCGTACGACGCCGCCCGCCGCGAGGAACTGTTGACGACCCGCGCGCTGCCGCGACTTCGCGAGCTGGCCGCCGCGGTCGACGGGCGCGGCTGAGCGCGGCGCGGCCGGTAGGGTGGCCGGAGGCTGCCCCGCCCCGGGGGCGAGGAGGTACCTGTGACGACCATGCGTGACGTCGCCGCGCGCGCCGGCGTGAGCACCAAGACGGTCTCGCGCGTGTTCAACGACGACCCGCACGTGCTGCCGCACACCAGAGCCCTGGTCGAGCAGGCCATGCGCGAGCTCAACTACGTCCCCAACGTGCTGGCCACCACCTTCCGCGCCGGGCGGACCTCGGTCATCGGGGTCGCGGTGCCCGACATCGTCGACCCGTTCTTCGCCTCGATCGCCCGCGCCATCGAAGACGTCGCGCGCGGGCGCGGACTGTCCACGCTCGTCACGAGTCTGGGGTCCGACCCGGAGGGGGAGCGTCCGGCGATCGAGTCGATGCTCGGCCGGCAGCTGTCGGGACTGGTGATCGCCCCGGTCGGGGTCGACCACTCCTGGCTGGAGCGGTGGCGCGAGCACACGCCGATCGTGTTCGTCGACCGGGCGCCCGTCGGCCTCGACGCCGACACGTTCGTCGAGGCGGACGAGCGCGGGGCCGTGGTGGCGGTGCAGCACCTGATCGGCCACGGGCACCGGCGGATCGCCTACGTCGGCGACGCCGTGCACCTGTCCACCGAGGCGAACCGGCTGGAGGGCTGGCGACGCGGGCTCGCGGAGGCGGGGATCGCGGCCGACGCTGAGCTGGTGCGGTCCGGCGTCTCGGATCGGGAGGCGGCGCGGCAGGCGGTGGCGCAGCTGCGGGCCCTCGACGACCCGCCCACCGCCCTCTTCTCGGCCAACGCGCGGTGCTCGATGGCGCTCGCCGCGGCGCTGCGCGACGAGCCCCTCGCGATCGTCGGCTTCGGCGACTTCCCGATGGCCGACGTTCTGACGCCGGCGCTCACCGTGATCGACCAGGACCCGTATCGCCTGGGCACGCTCGCCGCGGAGCGCATCTTCGACCGGCTCGGCGGTGCGGAGCCCGCAGGGCCGGCGGTCGCGGTGATCGACGTCGACCTGGTCGAGCGCGAGTCGTGCCGCACCGGGGCCGCCCCGGTCTGAGCCCCTCGACCCGCGGGTCAGCCCAGGGCGGCGATGCTCGCGCGGGCCCCGAGCGTGCGGAGCGAGGCGCGCGCGGCGACGAACTCCGCCCGCAGCCGTGCGTCGCGCCCCAGATCGCCGAAGACCTCCGTGCAGTCCAGGAACGCGCCGGGTTCCGCGGCCTCGGCGGCCACCGCCGCGCGCAGCAGGGCGAGCCGGCGGTCGGACACCGGGGTCGGTGTCCCGTCTTCCGCGACACCCTCGAGGAAGACGCTCCAGGCCGCGAGCACGAGCACGGCGTGCGCGATCGAGCCGCCCGTGGCGAGCCGCTCCCGCACGACCGGGAGCAGGAAGGTGGGGATGCGGTCGGAGCCGTCCACGACCTGCCGGGCGAGGGTGTCGCGCACGGCCGTGCTGCCGAACCGGGCGAGCAGCTGCTCCCCATACGCGTCGAGGTCGATGCCCGGTACGGGTCGCAGGGTGGGAACGGCCTCCTGATGCATGTACCCGCGCAGGAAGGTGCGGAAGAGCGGGTCCGCGCACACCTCGTGCACCATGGTCGCCCCGGCGAGGATGCCGAGGTAGCTCATCGCCTGGTGCGAGGCGTTCAGCAGCCGGAGCTTCATGAGCTCGTACGGCTCGACGTCGTCGACGAGCTGCACGCCGACCGTGTCGAACGCCGGGCGGCCGAGCGGGAAACGGTCCTCGAGCACCCACTGCACGAAGTCCTCGGAGCGCACCGGCCACCGGTCGTCCACGCCGAAGCGCTCCCGGACGAGCGCGCGGGTCTCGTCGGTGGTCACCGGGGTGATGCGGTCGACCATCGAAGGGGGGAACGCCACGTTCGTGCGGATCCAGGCCCCGAGTTCCGGGTCGAGCCGGTCGGCGAAGCCGCTGAGAGCTGTGCGGGCGACGCCGCCGTTGCCGGGGATGTTGTCGCACGACAGGACGGTGAACGGCGCGATCCCGGCCGCGCGGCGGCGGGCGAGGGCGGCGGCGAGGTGTCCGAGAGCACTCCGGGGCGGGGTACCGCGCCCGTGCGCGGCGTCGTCGAGGTCGGCGAGGGTCCCGGCGTCCTGCGGCACGAAGGCGCCGGTGCGCTCGTCGATCCCGTAGCCGCCCTCGGTGATCGTGAGCGAGACGATGCGCGTGGCGGGGTCGCTCAGGCGCGCCTGGACGGCCTCGGGGTCGTCGGGCGCGAAGAGATACTCCGTGAGCGCGCCGATCACGCGGGCCGACTCCGTGCCGTCGGGCGTCACGGTCACGAGCGTGTACAGCCCGTCCTGCGCGGCGAGGGCGTCGCGCATGGCGGCGTCGTGGGGCAGCAGGCCGACGCCGGAGATACCCCAGTCCGCGTCTCCCGCGGCCAGGAGCCGGTCGACGAACATGGCCTCGTGCGCGCGGTGGAAGTTGCCGACGCCGAGGTGCACGATGCCGGGTCGCACGCGGGCGCGGTCGTAGGCGGGGCGGGTGACGGCGGCGGGCAGCCGCTGCAGCGTCCCGGCCGAGAGGGTGATCGGGGCGACCGGGGCGGCGGGTGACGAGAGCCGCACGACGAGGTCGGCGCGCGCGCGGCTCCCCTCGACCACGGCGGCGTTCGCCTCGTCCACGTCGCGCACCCACGCGGTCGCCTCGTCGAGGGGATGGCCGTGGCTGCGACGTCGTGCCACCAGCCGCCGCCGGCGCGTGTCCGGCTCGATGTCGAGGAACCAGCTCTCGTCGAGCAGCTCGCGCACGCGCTCCCATCCGTGTCCGGTGTGCAGGAGGTAGTTGCCCTCGGTGATGATCAGCGGCACGTCGGCGGGGACCGGGATCGCGGAGGCGATCGGCTCCTCCAGCCCGCGGTCGAACGCGGGGGCGTACACGACGCCGTCGGCCGGGGCCCGGAGCCGCCGCAGCAGGGCGAGGTAGCCGGCGACGTCGAAGGTGTCGGGGGCGCCCTTGCGGTCGCGGCGATGGAGGCGCACGAGCTCGGCGTTCGCGAGGTGGAAGCCGTCCATGCCCACGACCACCGCCTGCGGCCCGAGCGCGTCGAGGAGGGCGGCGCTCACCGTCGACTTCCCGGCGCCGGGGGTGCCGGCGATCCCGAGGATGCGGCGGCGGCCGTCGGCGACGAGGCGCCGCGCCCGTTCCACGAGGTCGGAGAGCGCGACGTCGGAGTCGGGCGCGGGCGGCGGGGTCTGGATCACGGCTTCGTGGTCTTCCTGTGGTCGACGCGGGGCATCGGAGGGCGAGGGACGATGTGGGCGACTGCGGAGCACGCTACGCTGGCCATGTCACCGGTGTCAAGCGACCCGGGGCACCGGACAACACCCCTCGATGGAGAGAGACGCGCATGACCGAATTCCAGGGCCGCACCATCCTCGTCACCGGCGCCGGCGGCGGCATCGGCGGCGCGACCGTCCGCCACCTCGTCGCGGCCGGCGCCGACGTGCTCGCCGCGGGCCGCACCGCGGAGAGCGTCGCCGACATCGCACGCGAGACCGGCGCCACGCCGCTCGCCTTCGACCTCGAGGACGAGGGCGAGATCCGCGCGGCGATCGAGGGCCGCGACCTCTACGGCGTCGTCAACTGCGGCGGCTGGGGCGGCGAGATCGCCACCCCCATGGACACCGACATCTCGGTGTTCGACCGGGTCATGAGCATCAACGCGCGCGGGGCCCTGCTGGTGACCAAGTACGCCTCGCGCGAGATGATCCGCGTGGGCAAGGGCGGCGCGATCGTGAACGTGTCGAGCCAGGCGAGCCTCGTCGCCCTCGCCGGGCACATCTCCTACGGCTCGTCCAAGGCGGCGCTCGACAACATCACGCGCGTCTCGGCGCTCGAGCTGGGCGGCCACGGCATCCGGGTCAACAGCGTCAACCCGACCGTGGTGATGACGCCGATGTCGGCCTGGTACTGGGGACGCCCCGAGATCGAGGGTCCCTTCCTCGACGCGATGCCTCTGCACCGGTGGGCCACCGAAGACGACATCGCCGCCCCCATCGTCTTCCTGCTGGGCGACGGCGCCGCGATGATCTCGGGGGTCTCGCTCCCCATCGACGGCGGCTACACCAGCCGCTGAGGCGGCCACGGCGCCCGGCACCTCAGGGAAGCTGTCGCAGGCGCTCGGCGAAGCGCTCGACGGTGGCCGCGAACGCGGGGGCGTCCGGGCGGTTGAGGTGCCCGTGGGTGGTGCCCGGCTCGGTCGACACGTCGACGTCGACGCCGGCGGCCGAGAGGGCGCGCGCGAAGGCCTCTCCCGACATGCGCAGCTCGTCCGTCTCGTCGTTGACCATGATCGTCGGGGGGAAGGCCGCGAGCTGCGCGGGCGCGGCTGTCCCCGGGATCGCGTAGACGTCGGCGCCGTCCAGCGGTCCGCCCAGATAGTTCTCGTACATGCCGCGCACGAACGCGGGGGTGAAGACGTCGGCGTCTGGCTGCGCGTCCAGCAGGGCGCGCAGCTCGCGGGTGGGGGCGTCCTGAACGGCCTGGAGCGTCGGATAGGCCAGGACCGCGAGGCCCGGGACCGGTCCGCCGTCGTGGGTCAGTCGCAGGGCGGCGCCGGCGGCGAGGTTGCCGCCCGCACTCGCGCCGCCGATCGCCCATCCCCGCGCGGCGATCGGGGAGGACACGGCCCAGCGGAACGCGGCGACCATCTCGTCGTGCGGCACCGGGTAGTGGATGCCGCCGCGCTCCGGCGAGCCCAGGCGGCTCGTCCAGTCCGGGGTCATCGGCGCCAGGCGGTAGTCCACGCTCACGACGACGATGCCGTGCGCCGCGAAGGCCCGCGCCACCGCATCCGCCTCCGGCATGTCGAGGTCGCCGCCCGCGAAGCCTCCGCCGTGCGCCCAGACGAGACCCGCGCCGGTCGGCGACGCCGGGGTGTAGAGGCGCACGCGCAGCGCGCCGTGCGGTCCGTCCAGCACCCGGTCGGCGATGTGGAGGTCCGCGCTCACGGCAGCACCGTGTACAGCAGCCAGACCGCGAGCGGGGTGCCGATCACGAAGAACAGCAGACCGATGATCGCGCCGCGGCGGGAGGGCTTCTCGTCGGGGGAGGACATGCGTCGAGCATGGCAGACGAGCGACGGTTCGCGCCGGTGGGTCAGGCTCCCCAGCCGGCCTGCACGCCGCCCACGCGCTCCTCCGCGATGCGCTGCTGGTACCCGGACGCCGCGTAGGCGGCCATCGGGTCGGCCGGCAGGCCGCGCGACTCGCGCCACTCCGCGAGCGCCGGGCGCACGTCGGTCGAGAACGCGTCCATGAACACGGCGTTCGCCGTCAGCACGTCGCCCGAGCGCTGCGCGGCAGACAGCGCCTCGCGGTCCACCAGCAGGGCACGCGCGGTCATCTCCTGCACGTTCAGCACGGAACGGATCTGCCCGGGGATCTTGTCCTCGACGTTGTGACACTGGTCCAGCATGAAGGCGACGTCGGGATTGTTCAGGCCGCCACCGCGGATCACCTCGAACAGGATGCGGAACAGCTGGAACGGGTCGGCCGCGCCGACGATGAGGTCGTCGTCGGCGTAGAAGCGGGAGTTGAAGTCGAACGAGCCGAGCTTGCCGAGCCGCAGCAGCTGCATCACGATGAACTCGATGTTCGTGCCCGGCGCGTGGTGACCGGTGTCGAGGCACACGAGGGCCTTGTCACCGAGCGCGCTCACCTGGGCGTACGACGTTCCCCAGTCCGGCACATCGGTGTGGTAGAACGCGGGCTCGAAGAACTTGTACTCGAGCACGAGCCGCTGGTCGTCGCCGAGGCGCGCGTAGATCTGCTGCAGCGAGTCGTGCAGGCGGTCCTGACGACCGCGCAGATCGGCCTGCCCGGGGTAGTTGGAACCCTCGGCGAGCCAGATCTTCAGGTCGCGGCTGCCCGTGGCGTCCATGACGTCGATGCACGCGAGGTGGTGGTCGATGGCCTTGCGGCGGATCGCGGCGTCCTCGTGCGTGAGCGCGCCGAACTTGTAGTCGTCGTCCTGGAAGGTGTTGGAGTTGACGGTGCCGAGCGTCACGCCGTGGTCTTCGGCGTGACGGCGCAGGTCGTCGAAGGAGTCGACCAGGTCCCACGGGATGTGCAGCGCCACGGTCGGCGCGAGGGCGGTGTGCGCGTGCACCTGGGCGGCGTCGGCGATCTTCTCGTAGGGGTCGCGCGGGGTGCCCGGCGTGCCGAACACCTTGAACCGGGTGCCGGAGTTGCCGAAGGCCCAGCTGGGCAGCTCGATGCTCTGCTTCTCGAGCGCGGCGAGGATGTCGAGGGTGAGGATGCTCACGATGCACGGCCTTCGGTGTCGGTGGTGGCGGAGGAGTCGGTGGCGCTCGCCGCGGCGAGCTGGTCTTCGAGGTGGAATACCTCGGTGAGGGAGGTGGCGGCCTGATCGGGGCGGCCGTCGAGGCCCACGAAGAAGCGGCTCATCTCGGCCTCCCACCGCGCGGCGACGGGCGACGCGGCGAGGTACGCCTGGGCCGCCCGGTCGTCGTCGGTCGCGTAGTAGCCGAAGAGCGTGCCGCCGGCGCCGAGGAAGAGGCTGTAGTCGCGTCGTCCGGCGGCGGCGATCTCCGCCAGCATCTCCGGCCGCACGGGGGAGTGCCTGGCCACGTACTCGTCGAGCAGCTCGGGGCGCACCTGGAGCTGGAAGGCCACGCGGGTCATGAGGGTCCTTTCGGTGTCCGGCCGGTGCCACGCGGCACCGGCCGGACGGGCGACTCAGAAGTCGAAGTCGCCGATGTTGTCGGCGTCGAACACGAACGGGTCGCCCAGCAGCACGACGCCGTCGGCGCCGACCGTGTACTCGCCGAGGTCGCCCGCGTCGAACGTGTCGCCTTCCTTGCCGGTGATGTCTCCGGCGATGAGGGCGTGGGCGGCGAACGCGGCGAGGTAGCCGAGGTCTTCCGGGTTCCACAGCGCGAACGACGTGACGGTGCCGTCCTCCACGTACTCGCGCATCTGGTTCGGGGTGCCGAGCCCGGTGAGGGCCACGGTGCCCTTGTAGTCGGACGTGGAGAGGTAGCGCGCGGCGGCCGCGATGCCGACCGTGGTGGGCGACACGATGCCCTTCAGGTCGGGGTGGCTCTGCAGCAGTGCCGCGGTCTTGTCGAAGGACGTCTGGTCGTCGTCGTCGCCGTACACGGTCTCGACGATCGTGATGTCGGGGTAGTCGCTCGCGACGTACTCCTTCATCAGGTCGATCCACGCGTTCTGGTTGGTCGCGTTGGCCGAGGCGGAGAGGATCGCGATCTCGCCCGCGCCGCCGATCTGCTCGGCGATCTGGTCGATCTGCACCTTCGCGATGCCCTCGGAGTCGGCCTGGTTGATGAACAGGTCGCGGCACTCGGTGTTGGTGTCGGAGTCGAACGTGACGACCTTGACACCCGCGTCGCGGGCCTCGTTCAGGGCGTCGCAGATGGCCTTGGGGTCGTTCGCCGAGACGACGAGCGCGCCGACGCCCTGCTGCGTGGCGGTGTTGATGTAGCTGACCTGGGCGTCGGGCGTGGCCTCGGCCGGTCCCACCTCGGAGAACGTGCCGCCGAACTCCTCGACGGCCTTCTTGCCGCCCTCGCTGGACGTGTCGAAGTACGGGTTGCCGAGGTTCTTGGGCAGGAAGGTGATCGAGGCGTCGCCGCCGCCTTCTCCGCCGCTGCCGCTGCCGCCGTCGCCGGATCCGGCGCAGCCGGTGAGGGCGACCGCCGCGGCCACCGCGAGGGCGGCGAAGGCGGTCACGCGCTTGCGTGCAAACGTCATTGTTCGTTCCTTTCGTCGGGGGATGCCGCGGTCGCGGCGTCCATCGGTGCCCCTGGCGCTGTGGTGCCGGCACCGGCGGGGGTTCTGCCCGGTCGGCGGCGTGCTTTCTGCAGCCAGGCCAGGACGCTTGCGGCCACCACCGAGATCACGAGGAGCGTGCCGGTGATGATGTTGATGACGTCGGAGGTGACGTTCACCAGGCGGAGCGCGCTCGCGAGCGCCCCGATGAGGAAGGCGGCGGCGATGACGCCGTAGATCTTGCCGCGACCGCCGAAGACGGACACCCCGCCGAGGACGACGGCGGCGATCACCTGGAGCTCGAGGCCCGTGGCGTTGTCGCCGCGGGCGCTGCCGTAGCGGAGCGTGTAGAAGATGCCGGCGAAGGCGGCGACCGCGCCGGAGAGCACGAAGAGCACGAGCTTGGTGCGCTCGACGTGCACGCCGGAGAAGTGCGCGGCGTCCTTCGACAGTCCCACCGCGTACACGCCGCGACCGAACGGGGTGAAGTGCAGCAGGACCGCGAACACGGCCACCAGCACCAGGAACGGGATGGTGATGACGGGGATGGGCGTGCCGGCGATCTTGGCCTTCGCGAGGTCGCTCCAGAACTCCGGGAAGTCGGTGACGGCGGCCGTGCCGAGCAGGCCCACCGCGAGGCCGCGGTAGAGCGCGAGCGTGCCGATCGTGACCGCGAGCGAGGGGAGCCCGACGACGGTCACCAGGAAGCCGTTGAACGCGCCGCCGACGATGCCGACCGCGAGCGCGGCGAGCGCGGCGATCTCGAACGGGAGGCCGCCCTGCACGAGCGCTCCGGTGACCACGCTGGACAGTCCGACCATGCTGCCGACCGAGAGGTCGATCTCGCCCGTGATCATGATCAGCGTCATCGGCAGCGCGATCAGCAGGATCGGGGCGATGTCGAGCAGCAGGTAGGTGAGGGTGATCGGCTGACCGAAGCCGCGGATGCTCGTGGCGGCCACGACGGCCACGACGATCAGCAGCCCGACGATCGCGGCCTCGCGCGTGAGGAGCAGCCGGCGCCACAGCGGCTTGTCGTAGTCGCGGATGACGCGGGCGCTCGCGGTGGTGGTGGTCGCGGTGGTCATGACTGGTCCCTCGCCTCGATGAGCCGCCGTCTCTGCCGGACCGCGAGCACGCGGTCGAGCACGATGGCGCCGATGATGAGCAGGCCGACGACGGCGCGCTGCCAGAAGTCGGGGATGCCGAGGATCGGCAGGGCACGGTTGATGGTGAGCAGCAGCACGGCTCCGATCGCCGCACCCCAGACCGAGCCGATGCCGCCCGTGATGGCGACGCCGCCGATCACCGCGGCGCCGACCGCGTCGAGCTCCCATCCGGCTCCGGCCTGGGAGTTGATGGTGCCGTAGCGTGCCGCGTAGAACACCCCGGCGAGCCCGGCGAGCGCACCCGACAGGACGAACGCGGTCAGCACGCGGCGCGTGACGCGCAGGCCGTACAGCTCGGCGGCTGCGGGGTCGGAGCCGATCGCGTAGAACTCCCGCCCGCCGCGCGTGTTCTTCAGGTACCAGGCGGCCGCGGCGAGCACGATCACCGCGACGACCGCGAGGATCGGGATGCCCAGGAGCTGTCCGGTGCCCAGCGCCAGGAAGTCGCGGGGGAGGTCGGAGGCGTTGACGCGGTCGCTGCCGGTCCACAGCACGTTGATGCCCCGGTAGGCGTAGAGCGTGCCGAGCGTGATGACCATGGCGGGCACCTTCGCGTAGGCGACGAGGGCGCCGTTGACGAGTCCGAGGAGGGCGCCGAGCACGACGGCGGCGATCACGACGAGCACGATGGGGATGCCGGGCACGTCGATGAAGAGCCGTCCGGTGAGGTAGGCCGTGAGTCCCATGACCGAGCCGACGGAGAGGTCGACGTTGCGGGTGATGAGCACGATGGCCTGACCGACCGCGACGAGCACGAGGATCGAGGGCGTGAGCAGCAGGTCGCGCCAGCCGTCGGCGCTGAACAGGAACTTCGGGTTGTTGAGGGTCGCGGCGGTGATCACGAGCACCAGGGCGAGCAGGATGCCGAACTCGCGCGCCCTGCCGATGCCGGAGATGCGCGTGGTGAGCGCGGAGACGGGGATGGCGGTGGTCACGAGGAGAGCTCCGATGCGTGCGTCGCGGCGAACATGACGTTCTCGGAGGTGGCCTCCGAGCGGGGGATCTCGGCGGTGATGCGGCCCTCGCGCATCACCAGCACCCGGTCGGCCATGCCGAGCACTTCTGGTAGCTCCGACGAGATCATGAGGATGCCCATGCCCTGGCCGGCGAGCTGGGAGAGCAGCCGGTGCACCTCGGATTTGGTGCCGACGTCGATGCCGCGGGTGGGCTCGTCGATCAGCAGCACCCGGGGCTGCGTCGCGAGCCACTTCGCCAGGACGACCTTCTGCTGGTTGCCGCCGGAGAGCGTGGCGGCGACCGTGTCGAGCGCGTGCGTCTTCACCTCGAGGCGCGAGGCCCACTCACGGGCGGCCCGGTTCTCCATCGCGGTCGTCAGCAGGCCGAGCCGGGCCAGACGCCGGCGGATCGCGAGGGTGATGTTGCCGCCCACGCCGGACTCGATCACGAGGCCCTGCTTGCGACGGTCCTCGGGGACGAGCGCGAGTCCCGCCCGCATGGCGTCGACGGGGCGCCGCGGGGGGATGCGCCGGCCGGTCATGCGGACCGTGCCCTCGCGGTAGCCGTCCACGCCGAACACGGCCCGGGCGACCTCGCTGCGTCCCGCGCCGACGAGCCCGGCGAGTCCGACGATCTCGCCCGCGCGCACGGTGAACGAGATGTCGTGGAAGAGCCCGGGGCTGGTGAGGCCCTCCACCTCGAGCAGCGGTTCGCCGATCGCGGCCTCCTGCTTGGGGAACAGCTCGGCGACCTCGCGGCCCACCATCTGGCGCACGAGCTTGTCGACCGTGGTGTCGGCCACGGCGGAGGTGGCGATGTACGCGCCGTCACGCATCACGGTGACGGTGTCGCAGAGGGCGAACACCTCGTCGAAGCGGTGCGAGATGAAGATGAGGCCGCGCCCCTCGTCGCGCAGGCTGCGCGCGATCGCGAACAGGCGCTCGACCTCCACGCCGGACAGGGCGGCGGTGGGCTCGTCCATGATGAGCAGTGCCGCGTCGAGGGAGACGGCCTTGGCGATCTCGATCACCTGCTGGTCGGCGATCGAGAGCCCCTCCGCGGGGCGGTCGGGGTCGATGGTGACGCCGAGGCGGGTGAAGAGCCGCTCGACCTCGTGCCGCATGGCCTTCCGGTCGATGCGGCCGAAGCGTCCGAGGGGCTGGCGGCCCATGAAGATGTTCTCGGTCACCGACAGGTCGGGGAAGAGCGTCGGCTCCTGGTAGATGACGGCGACACCGGCTGCCTTGGACTGGGCGGTGGAGGTGAAGTCCACGCCGGCCCCGTTCAGGCGGAACGTTCCGGCGTCGCGCTGGTAGAGGCCGGCGACGATCTTCACGAGCGTGGACTTCCCGGCACCGTTCTCGCCGACGAGCGCGTGGATGGAGCCGGGGTCGACCGTGATCGTGCCGGAGCGCAGGGCGATCACCGAGCCGAAGGCCTTCTGGACGCCGGCGAGCTCGAGCACGGGCGCCGTCGCGGGTGAGGACATCATTTCTCTCTCCATTGAGGGAATGAATCGTTTCAAACCCTGTCGGAGATGAGATTAGGCGATGTGTTGACTGCTGTCAAGACGGCATGAGAGTGTGAGTCCCGAGCGGAATGTGAGTCGTTTCACACGCCGGAGGACGGGAGGTCGCGGATGGCGGTCAGCGTGCGCGAGGTCGCGGAGGACGCGGGTGTCTCGGTCGGCACGGTGTCGAACGTCCTCAACCGGCCGGAGAAGGTGGCCGCCGAGACGGTGGCCAGGGTCCAGGCGTCGATCGATCGGCTCGGCTTCGTGCGCAACGACGCGGCCAGGCAGCTCCGCGCCGGACGCAGCCGCACCATCGGACTGGTCGTGCTCGACATCCGCAACCCCTTCTTCGCTGAGGTGATCCGCGGCGCCGAGGAGCGCGCCGATCAGCACGGGCTCTCGGTGCTGGTGGCCAACAGCGACGAGAAGCAGGAACGCGAGGCCATGCACCTCGACCTGTTCGAGGAGCAGCGGGTGACGGGCGTGCTGGTGACGCCCGTGGCCGAGTCGCTGCCGCGCCTGGCGCGCATGCACGAGCGCGGCACGCACGCGGTGCTCGTCGACCGGGAGTCGCAGGACGAGCGCTTCGCCTCGGTCGCCGTCGACGACGTGGAGGGCGGCCGGATCGCCATGGAGCATCTGCTCGCGGTCGGCCGTCGGCGGATCGCCTTCGTCGGGGGACCCGTGTCACTGCGGCAGGTGTCCGACCGGCTCAGCGGGGCACAGGCCGCGGCCGCCGACGCCGGGGTCGCCCTGGAGTTCCTCGCGACCGCCGCTCTCACGGTCGAGGAGGGGAGGCAGGCGGGGTCGCGGATCCTCGGCCGCTCCCCGGCGGATCGTCCGGATGCCGTGTTCGCGGCGAACGACCTCGTCGCGCTCGGCCTGCTGCAGAGCCTCGTGATGACCGGAGACGCCCGGGTGCCCGACGACATCGCGATCATCGGCTACGACGACATCGACTTCGCCGCGGCCGCCGTGATCCCGCTCAGCTCGGTGCGTCAGCCCGCCGCCCTGATCGGCTCCACCGCGGTCGATCTGCTGCTGCAGGGTCAGGGGGAGCGGGCGCCGGAGCCCGAGCACGTGCTGTTCCGCCCCGAGCTGGTGGCGCGGCGCTCCACGACCGGCGCGTGACCCCGCCGGCGATGCCGTCAGGCTGAGGCCGACGACCGGTGCTGGGCGCTCGCGCCGCGCATGATGCGGGCGACCGCCGTGATCAGGAACAGCTGCCCCGTGATGCCCTCGGCCACCGCGACGGCCTGCATGCCGGCGCCCCGGGGGATGAGGTTGCCGTAGCCGGTCGTGGTGAGGGCGGTGAAGGAGAAGAACAGCTGATCGCCGAGCGAGTCGGTCTCCGCTCCGATGAAGAGCGGTTGCGACAGGAACTGCGAGGCGAGGTTGTACGCGAAGGCGAAGAACATCCCCACCAGGATGTACGCCGTCACCGCGGCGAGCAGCGCCTCGATGTCGAGCCCGCGTCGCGTGACCTGATGCGCGATGATCGCCCACGGTGCGACGAGCAGTGCCACCATCGAGGCCGCGGACAACCCGACCGCCAGGGCGGGACTGCCGGTGCCGAAGAAGGTCGCCAGCAGGGCCGCCGCGCCCGCGGTGGACAGCACGACCCACGTCACCCGCTGCACGAGCGCACGGGCGCCCGTCACGCGGAACACGATCGCGACCGTCGCGAGCATGACCAGGAACGCCCACGGGCTCGGGTCGGCGCTCGGCTGCGCGGCGCACAGGCCGTACGAGACGCCCAAGAGCAGCAGCACGATCGCGTAGCCGACCGCCCGGTAGCTCCAGGCGCTGTCCTCGGTGCCCAGGGAAGCGCCGACGTGCGGGTGCGGATTCATGGCGATCCTCTCCGTCGCGGTGGTGTGACTCCCGCGCGCGGCCAGTATCCCAGCCGGTCGCGCGCGGGTCGGGAGGCGCGGCCGTGGCCGCGGTTCGTCAGGGCGCGTCGAACCCGTTACACTGGTCGAGTGCATCCGCGCTCTCGGGCCGGATGCCTGGAGACGTCGCATAGTCCGGCCTAGTGCACCACCCTGCTAAGGTGGAGTCCCCTTACGGGGACCAGGGGTTCAAATCCCCTCGTCTCCGCCAGTTCTTCCCCCGCGAACCGCGATCACGGTACGGCGCTCGATCTCGAGCGATCGCGCAGCACGAGTCGCCCGCGGTCCGCCCGTGCGGTCGCCGCTCAGTGGCGCGGGAACGGTGCCGAGGAGCGCAGGTGCGCGGCGCCGAGCGGGTCGCACACGGTGGACTCGTCGACCACGCCGAACCGGAGCAGGGCGGCGGGATCGGTCGAGGAGGGCGGCGTGCGATCGGGTCGCGCGGAGAGCAGCACGAAGTCCGCCGCGGTCCCCGTCAGGTGCAGCGACCCCGCCGGCAGGCAGTGCAGGGCGATGCGGATCGCGGTGAGGTCGCGGTCGACCGCAGCGTCCGTGATCGACCACGCCGTGAAGCGGTTGGCCGACGCGGAGCCCGTCCACTCCTGGCGCACCGCCCCGGTCACCCGCAGCAGGGCCGTCGTGCCGCGGAGCCGGGTCGACTGGCGCAGTTCCAGCAGCACCCCGACCACACCGGCCGGGATGTCGACGATCACGCGCGTGACCTGAGCGTCCACGAGAGCGAGGGCGTCGGCGAACGGATCCTCGGTGTCTGCGAGCGGCGGGAGGCCGGAGGGGACGCCGAAGAGGAGGTCTCTCACCTGCATGCCGACTCGCTCCCCGTGCTCCCCCAGAAACTCCGACGATACGGGATGCGTGTTCACAGTGCAGTCAAACGGGGTGTGAACGCTGCGGGGGAGCGGCGGCACACGACCGGAACGGACCAGAATGATCGGGTGCCGCACCCCGATGGACGGACACGCTGGTGGGGAAAGGAGGAACCCATGATCGGCACCCTCAACGCCCTGATCGACCGCGTCGAAGCCGCGCCGGACGAGGAGCTCGACGTCGCGGCCGTCGCGCGTGCGCACGGCACGACCGAGTACCACCTGCGGCGGATGTTCTCCGCCCTCGCGGGCATGCCCGTGTCGGAGTACGTGCGCCGTCGGCGGATGACGATCGCCGCCGCGGAACTGGTCGGCGGTGCGCCGAGCCTGCTCGACGTGGCCGTGCGGCACGGCTACGGCTCGGTCGAGGCGTTCGGCAGGGCGTTCCGCGCCGTGCACGGCATCGGTCCGGCCGAGGCGCGCCGTGACGGGGGTCCTCTCCGTACACAACCCACGCTCCGGTTCCGCCTGAGCGTCGAAGGGAGCACCCCGATGGACGTCACCATCACCCCCCGACCCGCCCTCCAGCTGGTCGGTCATGCCACGCAGGTCCCGCTGATCCACCGCGGCGAGAACCCGCACATCCAGCAGCACATCGCGGCCATCCCGGCGGAGGAGCACGCGCGGCTCAAGCGTCTGAACGACGCGGAGCCCTCGGGCATCCTCGCCGTGACAGCCGACGTGGAGCCGGACGCGCCCGAGGGCACACCGCTCACGTATCTCCACGGCGTCGCGCTGGAGGAGACGACCCCGGTGCCGGAGGATCTCGACGTGCTGCGGCTCGAGGCGGGCACCTGGGCCGTGTTCGCCGCCGACGGCCCGTTCCCGCAGACCCTGCAGGACCTGTGGGCGGCCACCGCGACCGAGTGGTTCCCGTCGAACCCGTGGCGACTGCGCCCCGGTCCGTCGATGGTGCGGTATCGCGAGTTCCGCGGAGACACGGCCTCGTGCGAGCTGTGGCTGCCCGTGGAAGCGGAGTGAGTCACCGGGGCGGGGCGGCCGAGCCGTCCCGCCCCGGTGTCGGAGGCCCCTGGCACACTGTGCCGCACCGAGCAGTCCCACCCGGAGAGGCAGGCGATGGCGGCCATCGACCCCAAGAAGACCCTCGACTCCTACCGCGCACGACGCGGAGAGTTCCGCGTGCTCGAGGTGCCGCCGCTGCGGTACCTCATGATCGACGGCGCGGGAGACCCCAACACGTCGCCCGTGTATGCGCAGGCCGTGGCGGCGCTGTTCCCCCTGGCGTACACGCTCAAGTTCGCGAGCCGTGAAGAGCTCGGCATCGACACCGTCGTGATGCCGCTCGAGGGGCTGTGGCACGCGGCCGACATGGAGTCGTTCACGTCGCGCCGGGACAAGTCGCAGTGGGAGTGGACGCTGCTTCTCCTGGTGGGCGACCACGTGACCCCCGACCTCTTCGCGCGGGCGGTCGACACCGTCGAGGCGAAGAGCGCGAAGAAGCGCGAGCCCCTGCCGGCCCTGCGCTCCGTGCGGCTGGAGACCCTGCACGAGGGGCTGTGCGTGCAGACGCTCCACGTCGGCCCCTTCGACGACGAGGCCCCGGTGCTCGATGAGCTGCACCACCGCTTCATCCCGGAGCACGGACTGCGCATGACCGGTCGGCACCACGAGGTGTACCTGAGCGACATCCGCCGCACCGACCCCGCGAAACTCCGCACGATCCTGCGGCAGCCGGTCGCGCGGGTCGAGTGAGTTCACCGCGGGCGCGGACGAAAGCAACCCCCTCTTCGGCTCGGATGCCGAGCGATACGCTTCCCCCATGAGCAGCGTGAAGCATGCGGCGCGCGCGGCGAAGGACTCGACCGCGTTCCGGAGGACCGCCCGTGTCGGCTTCGTCGTGCTGGGGCTCATCCACGTCGTGATCGGCGCGATCGCCCTCAGCATCGCGGTGGGCGGTTCGGGCGACGCCGACCAGGACGGGGCGATGGAGCGCATCCGCGACAACCCCATCGGCGGGTTGCTGCTGCTGTCGATCGCGGTGGGGCTCATCGCGCTCGCCGCCTGGCAGATCGCCAGCGCCTTCCTCGCCGCCGACCCCGCGGAGACGAAGAAGTGGGGCCGTCGTATCAAGCTCGCCGGGATCTCGGGCTCCTATCTCGTGGTCGCGGTCCTCGCGATCATCTACGCGGTGGGCGGTCGTGCCGAGTCGGAGGACGCGTCGCGCACGCTCAGCGAGATCGTGCTGTCGGCGCCCGGGGGCGTGGCGCTGCTGGTGATCCTCGGCCTGTCGGTGGTCGGCGTGGGCCTCGGCTTCATCGGCAGCGGCATCACGCGGTCGTTCGAGAAGCTGATCGAGCTGCCGACCGGCGCGGGGCGCGCGGGCATCGTGGTGCTCGGGGTGGCGGGCTACCTCGGCAAGGGCGTCGCGGTCGCCGTGACGGGGGTGCTTTTCGTGGTCGCCGCGGTCACCCAGGACCCGGAGAAGGCCGCGGGACTGGATGCGGCGCTGCACAGTCTGCTCGCGCTGCCGCTGGGCGGGCTGGTGCTCGGCGCGGTGGGGGTGGGGTTCGCTCTGTACGGCGTGTTCTGCATGGCCAGGGCCCGGCTCGCGCGCATGTCGTAGCCCCAGACCCCCGCGCCGGCCGCGTCCGGGAGATGGGAGACTGGAACGATGAGCGCTTCTCCCGGAGTCGACGTGATCGCACCGCTGACCGAGACCGAGGTGCAGCGGATCCGCGGGGACTTCCCGATCCTGCGCGCGCAGGTGAACGGCCATCCGCTGGTGTACCTCGACTCGGGCGCGACGTCGCAGCGACCGGACGCCGTGCTCGACGCCGAGCGCGACTACGCGACCACGATGAACGCCGCGGTGCACCGGGGTGCGCACACGCTGGCGGCCGAGGCGACCGAGCTGTTCGAGGATGCGCGGGCCGCCGTCGCCCGCTTCGTCGGTGCCGACGACGACGAGATCGTATGGACCTCGAACGCGACCGAGGCGATCAACCTCGTCGCCTACTCCCTCTCGAACGCCTCGCTCGGACGCGGCGGCACGGCCGCGGAGCGCCTGCGCCTCCGCGAGGGAGACGAGATCGTCACCACCGAGATGGAGCACCACGCCAACCTCATCCCGTGGCAGGAGCTCGCGGCGCGCACGGGCGCCACGCTGCGGGTGATCCCGCTGGACGACGACGGCGCCCTCCGGCTCGACGTCGCCGCCGAGCTCGTCACCGAGCGCACGAAACTGATCGCCTTCACGCACGTGTCCAACGTGCTCGGCGTGATCAACCCGGTCGACGAGCTGGTCGCGCTCGCCCGCGGGGTCGGTGCCCTGACGCTGCTCGACGCGTGCCAGTCCGCCCCGCACCTGCCGCTCGACGTGCGGGCGCTGGGCGTGGACTTCGCGGTGCTCTCCGGCCACAAGATGCTGGGGCCGACGGGCATCGGTGCGCTGTACGGCCGGCGCGAGGTGCTGGCCGCGATGCCCCCGTTCCTCACGGGCGGCTCGATGATCACGACCGTCACCACGACCGAGGCCGAGTACCTGCCGCCGCCGCAGCGCTTCGAGGCGGGCACGCAGCGGGTGTCGCAGGCGATCGCGCTCGCCGCGGCGGTCGGCTACCTGGACGAGGTGGGCATGTCGCGCATCGCCGCGCACGAGGCCGCCTTCGGCCGGCGCCTGGTGGACGGGCTCCGCGCGATCGACGGCGTGCGCGTGCTCGGAGCCGGCATCGATCTGCCGCGCGTGGGACTCGCGAGCTTCGACGTGGCGGGCATCCACGCGCACGACGTCGGACAGTTCCTCGACGACCTGGGCATCGCGGTGCGTGTCGGGCACCACTGCGCGCAGCCGCTGCACCGGCGGCTCGGGGTCACGTCGTCGACAAGGGCCAGCACGTACCTGTACACGACCGAGGCCGAGGTCGACGCCGTGATCGCGGGTGTCGCCGGGGCGATCGACTTCTTCCGGAGGGGCGCATGAGCGACCTGCAGAGCCTGTACCAGGAACTGATCCTCGACCACTCGCGCACGCCGCACGGCTACGGGCTGCGCGACGAGATCCCGGCGCAGTCGCACCAGCTCAACCCGACGTGCGGTGACGAGATCACCCTGCAGGTGCACCGGGGCGACGACGGGACGATCGATGCCATCGCGTGGGAGGGGCACGGCTGCGCGATCTCGCAGGCGTCCGCGTCGCTGCTGGCCGAGCTCGCCGAGGGGCTCAGCGTGCCGGAGCTCGAGGTGCGCATCGCGGCGTTCCGCGACGCCATGCGCTCGCGCGGCACGATCGCACCCGATGAGGAGCTGCTCGGCGACGCGGCCGCGCTCGGCGGGGTCTCGAAGTACGTCGCGCGCGTGAAGTGCGCGATGCTCGCGTGGGTGGCGACCGAGGACGCACTGACGCGCCTGTGAGCCGTCCCCGATGACCGATTCACGGGAATAGAGTCGCCCGCTCGGCGTTGGGCCGAACATGACTACTCTCGGAATCATCGGTGCAGGCAACATCGGCAGCCAGGTCGCGCGCGTCGCGGTGGCGAACGGCTACGACGTGGTGATCGCGAACTCGCGCGGCCCGGAGACGCTGGCCGACCTCGTCGCGGAGCTGGGCCCGAAGGCGCGGGCGGCGACCGCGGAGGAGGCGGCGGCGGCCGCCGACGTGGCGGTGGTCACCGTGCCGCTGCACGCGATCGACCAGCTGCCGACCGAGCAGCTGGCGGGCAAGATCGTGCTCGACACCAACAACTACTACTTCGAGCGTGACGGTCACATCGAGGCTCTCGACCGGGGCGAGACGACCACGTCCGAGCTGCTGCAGCAGCAGCTGCCGACCTCGAAGATTGCCAAGGCGTTCAACCACATCTACGCGAGCGACATCACGACCGGCGGCACCCCGGCCGGCACCCCGGACCGTCGCGCGCTGGCGACCGCGGGTGACGACGCCGAGGCGGTGGCGTTCGTCACCCGGTTCTACGACCAGGCGGGCTTCGACACCGTGAACATCGGCCCGCTGAGCGAGTCGTGGCGGGTCGAGCGCGACCGTCCCGCGTACGTCACGCGCCAGAACGCCGAGGAGCTGACGGCGAACCTGGCGAAGGCGAACCGCCTGCCCTGAGTCGCCGCGGGCGAGCCCGTCCACCCCGGCTGGGATACCAAAAGTTGAGGAACCCCGGCCGGGGTGGGACAATGCCCGGATGGCGGGGGCTATGGGGGCGGGCGGCGAGCTCGAGTCGGTCAGGGTCACGAGGATCCTGCGCGACGACATCGTGCTGGGCCGGCGACCCCCCGGCGCCCGGCTCGTGGAACGCGACATCGCGGCCGAGCTGCACGTCTCGCGGCTTCCCGTCCGCGAGGCCATCCGTACCCTGGTCGCGGAGGGCGTCGTGACCGCTCGACCGCGTTCGTGGGCGGTGGTGCGGGAGTTCACGCACGACGACATCCGCGCGTTCGCTGAGGTGCGAGAGGCCATCGAGACCCTCATCTTCGTGTTCGCGGCGGAGCGTCACGACGAGGTCGGCCTCGCCCGGCTGCGTCACACGTATGAGCGGGAGGCGGCGGCGGCCCGAGACGGTGACGCGGAGACCGCGCGCCGCACGGCCGCCGAGTTCCACGAGGTCGCGGTGGACCTGGCCGGGAACGAGATGCTCGGCGAGCTCATCGCGGTGTTCCTCACCCGGCTGCGCTGGCTGTTCGGGCAGCACGACGACCTGGTCGCGATGGCCGAGGAGCACCGGGTGATCCTGGAAGCCGTCGCCGCGCGCGACGTCGAACGGCTGCGCACGCTTCTTCCCGCGCACCTGGCCAGCGGGCAGGCGGCCGCCGAGCGGCGGCTGTTCCGCGCCGACGTCGCACTCTGATCCGTCGCGCGACCGGCCCACGAAGCGCGGGACCGCGGCTGTATATTGGTGCGGTCGGAACCGGTCCGGTCACTGTCGCTGTCTGGGGAGCGGGATGCGCCGTCTTGCTGTCGTCATCGGGGGCCTGCTGCTGCTGGGCGGTGCCGCGCTCGTGGTCGTCGCCGATCAGGAGCGCGCCGCCTCCGTCGCCGCGGTGAAGGCGGAGATCGCGCGCGTCGAGGATGCGCTGGAGGCGTCGCGCGGAGACAACCTGGAGCTGGCCGCGCAGCTCACGGCCCTGCGCGCGCAGATCGCGGAGCAGGATGCGAAGATCGCCGACACCACGGGGTTCCTGAAGTGATCCGGCGCGTGCTCGCGGTCACGCTGTCTGCCGCCGTGCTGCTCGCCGTCGGGGTGCTCGCCCGCGCCGACGCACTGGAGCACGAGCGGCTCGACGCGATCGCCGAGCTGCGCGCCCTCACCGGGCAGTACCGCGATGCCACCCAGCGCACCGACTATCTGGCCGCCTCGATCGAAGGCGCCGAGCAGACGACGTCCGATCGGGCAGCGGTGCTGGAGGTGCGCCCGGCGTTCCTCACCGAGCTCGCGGCGCTGAATACCGCCCTGCAGGGCGCCGACGGCAAGGTCGACACGGCCACGCATCGCGCTTCGGCGCTGTCGGTGCAGCAGACCGTGCTCGCCGAAGACGACGACCCCGCCACGGTGGTCGCGGCCACGGCCACGATCCATGCGATCACGGCCAAGATCGGCACCGAGGTCGCGTCGTGGCAGGCGTCGCAGAACCCGGGCCCGGGCGGCCCCGCCTGGAGCACGAGCGGGCCGGACGGCTACGCGCGCGTGCGCGCCGCCCTCGACCGCGTGGGCGGTGGCGGCGTGGGGCTGTACGAGTCGTCGTCGTGCGCCGGCGGCAACGCCCCCGCGTGCGCGAACAGCAACGGGTACATCAAGTACCGCGCCGACATCGCGGGCTGGAGCACCGGCCGCCTGAACTGGGCGATGGCGCACGAGCTGGCGCATATCTACCAGTTCCGCGTGTGGGGCGCCCTCACCTCGTCGGGCTCCTACGGGGCGCTGTTCGGCAACGACCCGGAGTTCCTCGCCAACTGCATGGCCGTGGTACGCGGCTTCCCCGGATCGGTCGGCTGCAACGGCGAACAGCAGGCCTGGGCGTCGGGCATCTGGGTGGGCGCGGTGCGCTGAGGCTCCGCTCAGTCGACCGGGGTCCTGGTGTCGATCGCGGCACGCAGCGGCCGGCGCAGGGCCCGCCAGTAGGCGGTCGGGGCGAGCCGCACGAGCGCGTCGATCAGTCGTGCCTCCCGTCCGACCATCGTGCGGGCGGCCCGGCGCTCGGTGGCGCGGACGATGCGCGCAGCCGCGTCGGCGGGGTCGGTGTGGTACATCGCGGCCTGCGCGGCGGCGGCGCGGGCGGCCACCGCGGGGTCGATCGCGGCGGCGTACCGCCCGTGCAGGATGATGCCGGTGCGCACGCCCGCCGGGTAGACCGCGCCGACCGAGACGGTCGTGCCCTCGAGCTCGTGGCGCAGCGCCTCGGAGAAGCCGCGGACGGCGAACTTGCTCAGCGCGTACGGGATGCGGCCGGCGGGAGCGGCCAGGGCGTACACGCTCGCCAGGTGCGTGATGTGGGCGGCCGGCGCGGCACGGAGCGACGGCAGCAGGGCCTTGGTGATCGACACGGTGCCCCAGAGGTTCACGTCGGTCAGCCAGCGCATCTCCTCCATGGTCAGCTGGTCGAGGTCGCCGAGCATGGACGAGCCGGCGCACGTGATCAGGGCGGTGATCCGCGGATGCACGGCGGTGATCTGCGCGGCGGTCGCGAAGACCGCGTCGTCGTCGCGGAGGTCGACCACGTGCGTCGTCACGGTGGTGCCGGCCAGCTCGGTCGCGAGGGCGTCGAGCGCGGCACGGTCGTGGTCGAGGAGGGCCAGGTGCACGCCGCGGGGAGCGAGCAGCCTCGCGATCTCGGCCCCCATGCCGTTCGCGGCGCCTGTGATGACGGTGGTGCTGCCGACCAGGTCGAGATGCTTCATCGCCGCCTCCCTGCGCGTGCGATCCGGGCGGTCGCCGACCGATGTCGGACGCCTGCGAGATGCTGGATGCCGAACCATTCTGGCCGAGACCGGGCCGCATCGATACCGGTACGCTCGTGGAGAGGAGGTGCCGGTGGGACGGACTGCGGATGCCATCGCCGAAGGCGTCGCGATCGCGACGGCCGCCGCGCGCCTCGCCGTGAAGAACCACATCCTCATCGGCACCATTGCAGAGGGCGGCGTGTTCGATCTCGACCGCTACGTCGACGACGCGCGCGAGGCCCTGCGCGCGATGGCCGAGGAGTCGGAGGAGGCGGCGGCCACCGTCACGGCGCTGCGCAAGCGGGCCAGGGGGCGGCACTCCGATCCGGTCGGCACGCACGACTACCGCGACCGCGATGTGCGCAACCTCCGTCGCCGCGCGAAGCAGTCGACCGGGGTGGCCCAGCGGCTGCGGGAGATGATGGACGACCGGCAGCAGCTCGAGGCGATCGTCGAGGAGGCGAGGGCCGCGGCATGGGCCGACGTCCGCCACAACCTCGACCGGCGGCTGCGCGTGGAGGGCATGCGACCGGAGCAGGACCCCGACTACGCGCGGATGCGCGAGGCCCGGATGCAGGCGCTGCGCCTGGTCGACCTGCAGGCCCTGTCGTCGGCGCAGCGGGCGAAGGAGAAGCGCCGCAAGAAGCAGGAGAAGGCGGCAGCGAAGGGCGACTGACCCCTCGTTTCGCTTTCGTCTCGCGACTGTTGTAGGCTGTTCTACGGCCCGCTGAGCGGGCTGGGCGCCCGTAGCTCAATGGATAGAGCATCTGACTACGGATCAGAAGGTTAGGGGTTCGAGTCCCTTCGGGCGCACACTGTGTTGAGACAGTGACGATACGGCCTCCGCTTCGGCGGGGGCCGTTTCTGCATCCCGGGCGGATGTCTCAGTCCGTGTCGAGCAGGCTCGTGATCGCGGGGTCGCGGCGGGCGACGTCGGACGCCGTGGTCAGGATGACCTGCCGCATGGCGGCGACCGCGACGGCGGGGCTGACGTCGGACCGGTGGGCCAGGCTGACGGTGCGGGTCATGGCGGGGTGGGCGAGCCGCACGGACCGCAGCGTCGGCCGGTCGAACAGGACCATCGCGGGCACCACGGCGACGCCGAGCCCTCGTTCGACGAAGCGCAGCACGGAGTCCATCTCGCCGCCCTCCAGCACCAGGTTCGGGGTGAGGTCGGCGGCGCGGAAGGCGGCATCGGTCGTGGCCCGCAGCTCGTAGCTCTCGTCGAAGGCGATGAGCGGCAGGGTCGCCAGGTGGCTGAGCGGGATCGCGGGGGTGCGCGCGACCGGCGGGCGTGCGGCGGACGAGACGACGACCAGTTCCTCCGCGAGCAACGGTGTGCGGGTGAGGCTGACCCCGGCCGGCGGCGGACCGTCGGACTGGGTGATGAGGGCCATGTCGACGGCGCCGACCGCGAGCTGCTCGACCAGGAGGCGGGAGCCGCCCTCGATCAGGTGCAGGTCGACCTCGGGGTAGGAGTCGTGGAACGAGCTGAGGGCTTCGGCGACGAGGCTGATGCACAGCGTGGGCGGTGCCCCGAGCCGCACACGGCCGCGCCGGAGCCCCGCGAGTTCGCCCATCTCGTCGCGGATGGCGTCGGCTTCGGCGAGCATGCGCTGGGCGCGGGGGAGCAGCGTCTCCCCGGCCGCCGTCAGCGCGATGTGGCCACGGGCGCGGTGGAACAGCTCGGCGCCGAGCTCGCGTTCGAGCGTGGAGATCTGTCGGCTCAGCGAGGGCTGGGCCAGGTGCAGGTGCTCGGAGGCGCGGGTGAAGTGTCCGAGGCGGGCGACTTCGACGAACCCGCGGAGTTGCTCGAGGTTCATGGCCATAGCCTACCCGTATGGTTTCCACTCGAACTATGCATTGGAGTTATTAGGTTGTCCTAACTAGCGTCGAGACCATGACTGCACCCGAACGACAGATCTCCACCACGGTCCTCGTGATCGGCACCGGCGGCTCCGGCCTGCGGGCGGCGATCGAGGTCGCCGAACACGGCGTCGACGTGCTCGCCGTGGGCAAACGCCCCCGTCAGGACGCCCACACCTCCCTCGCGGCGGGCGGCATCAACGCGGCCCTCGGCACGATGGACGCCGACGACAGCTGGCAGCAGCACGCCGCCGACACCATCAAGGAGAGCTACCTCCTGGCCAACCCGCACACCGTCGAGGTGGTGACGCGCGGCGCCGAGCGCGGCATCCGCGACCTCGAGCGCTGGGGCATGGACTTCGCCCGCGAGGACGACGGTCGCATCTCCCAGCGGTTCTTCGGCGCGCACACCTACCGTCGCACCGCGTTCTCGGGCGACTACACGGGGCTCGAGATCCAGCGCACCCTGGTCCGCAGGGCCGAGCAGCTCCAGGTCCCGATCCTCGACAACGTCTACATCACCCGCCTGCTCGTGCGCGACAACGTCGTGTTCGGCGCGTACGGCTTCGACCAGGCCGACGGCACCCGCTATCTCATCCACGCCGACGCCGTGATCCTCGCGGCCGGAGGCCACAACCGCATCTGGCGGCGCACCTCCTCCCGACGCGACGAGAACACGGGCGACTCCTTCCGGCTCGCCGTCGACGCGGGCGCGCGACTGCGCGATCCCGAGCTCGTGCAGTTCCACCCCTCCGGCATCATCGAGCCGGAGAACGCGGCAGGGACGCTCATCTCCGAGGCGGCGCGCGGCGAGGGCGGCATCCTGCGCAACGCGCTCGGCGAGCGATTCATGGAGCGCTACGACCCCGAGCGGAAGGAGCTCTCCACGCGCGACCGCGTCGCGCTCGCCGCGTACACCGAGATCCAGGAGGGGCGCGGCACCGAGAACGGCGGCGTGTGGCTCGACGTGTCGCACCTGCCGCGCGAGACGATCATGACCCGGCTGCCGCGCGTCTACCAGACGATGATGGAGCTGCAGATGCTCGACATCACGACCGACCCGATCGAGATCGCCCCCACCGCGCACTATTCGATGGGCGGCGTCTGGGTGCGGTCCGAGGACCACGGCACCGATGTCGAGGGCCTCTACGCGATCGGCGAGGCGTCGAGCGGGCTGCACGGTGCGAACCGGCTGGGCGGCAACTCGCTGATCGAGCTGCTCGTGTACGGGCGGATCGTCGGTCAGGCGGCGATGGCGCACGCCGCGGGGCTCGACGCCCAGCGGCGGTCGGCGGAGGCGGTCGCGGCGGCCCGCGCCGAGATCGACGACCTGCTCGCGGCCGAGGGGCGCGAGAACGTGCGCGCCCTGCAGCGCGCGATCCGCAACCTCATGACCGAGTACGCCGGCGTGGTGCGCTCGGAGGAGGGGCTGCGGGCCGGGCTCGCCGACCTCGACCTGATCGAGGGGCGCATGGAGGACATCGGCATCCACCCGGACATCGCCGGGTTCCAGGACCTCGCCCACGCGTTCGATCTGAAGGCCTCCGCCCTCGCCGCCCGTGCCACGCTGGAGGCGGCGCGGGAACGGCGCGAGACGCGTGGCTGCCACAACCGCAGCGACTACCCCGACACCGATCCGACGCTGCAGGTCAACCTGGTGTGGTCGCCCGCGACCGGCGTCACCCGCGAGGAGATCCCGCCCGTCCCCGCTGAGATTGCCGAGCTGATGCGCGACGTCGACACCGCCGGGAAGCTCGTGGAGTAACCCGCCGTCCCGTCGCTCCTCCCGTCGTTCGTCAGAGCGATCCAGGGAGGAGCGACGGGGGCGTCACTGCCCCGAGGGGTCGTTCTCGCCGACCTGGGGCTGTCCGATCACGCCGATGCCGACCGCCTCGTGGTCGGGTTCGGGGTCGCCCTTCCGCTCCGGTGCCTTCGGCTCCTGGCCGGGGGCCTTCTCGGTGCTCGGCTCTTCGAGCTCCTCCGTGCTCGGCACCTCGGACGGGTCGGCGTCCTCCGGCGACTCGGCCTCCGGGGGAGTGCTCGCCTCGCCCTCGTCCGCGTCGGCGGTGGGGGCGTGCGTGGTCTGGCCCTCCGACGCCGGGGTCGGGGTGGGCGTCTGCGCCTCCGCCGAGAGCTCGTCCGTGGACTCCGGTTCGGGGGCTTCGGGTTCGGGAGTGCTGGTGGTCATGATCGTCCCTTCCTGCGCTGTCGTGCCTCCAGCGTGCCCCGCCGAGCGGCCGAGCTGAAGGGGCTTGACGGGCGGGCGGCCGGGTCCCCGACGCGCTCGGGTTAACCACGATGAACCGAGATGCCGGAACCCGGCGTAGCCTGGAGGGGTGACTGCGTACGTCTCGGCCTTCGACCTGTTCTCCATCGGAGTGGGGCCGTCCAGCTCGCACACCGTCGGCCCCATGCGCGCGGCCCTCGACTTCGCGCAGCGGCTCACGGCGCCGGGCGAGCTGGGCCGCGTCACCCGCGTCGGCTGCACGCTGTACGGCTCCCTCGGCGCGACCGGCATCGGCCACGGCACGCCCGACGCGGTGGTCGCCGGGCTCCGCGGCCTCCGCCCTGAGACGTGCGACCCGGCCGCCGTGCGGGCCGCGTGGCAGGAGTTCCCCGACGGCGCCGCCCTGCGCCTCGGCGGGGTCCACGACGTGGCGTTCGCGAAGGACGACATCGTGTTCGCGCCGCGCACGCGCCTGCCCGGTCACCCCAACGCCATGACCCTGACCGCCACCGCCGCGGACGGCGCCGTGGTGGCCGAGGACACCTACTACTCCATCGGCGGCGGATTCATCCGGCGCGACGGCGAAGCGGCGAAGATCTCGACGGGCGCGTTCCCCTACCCGTACGCCGATGCCGCGTCGCTCCTGGCGCTGTGCGACGAGGAGGGCCTGTCGATCGCGGAGGTCGCGCGCCGCAACGAGATGGCGCTGCGCAGCGAAGCGGAGGTGGCGGCCGGGCTCGACGCCATCTGGGATGCGATGTCGGGGTGCGTCGATGCGGGGCTGCACGCCGACGGTGTGCTGCCGGGGATCCTCAAGGTCAAGCGACGGGCGGGCACGATCCGCGGCCAGCTCGAGGCGGTCGAGGCCGAGGGGCACCGCGAGCTCCCGGGCGAGTGGCTCGGGGCGTTCGCGCTCGCGGTGAACGAGGAGAACGCGGCGGGCGGCCGCGTCGTGACGGCACCGACGAACGGCGCCGCGGGGATCCTTCCGGCCGTGGCGATGTACTGGTGGCGGTTCCTGGCGGACTCCGGCCTCGGCGCCGGCAACGCCGTCACCCCGTACGGCGAGCTCGTCGGCAGCGCACTGCTGGGCTTCGAGGGCACGCCGCCGCCGACCACCGCGGCCGAGGAACGCGAAGACCCGGCGGTCGCCGAGGCCAACCGCCGCCGCGGCATCCGTCGCTTCCTGCTCACCGCGACCGCGCTCGGCTCGCTGTTCAAGGCCAATGCCTCCATCTCCGGCGCGGAGGGCGGGTGCCAGGCCGAGGTCGGCTCCGCGTGCGCGATGGCCGCCGGCGGGCTCACGGCCGTGATGGGCGGCACGAACCGGCAGATCGAGAACGCGGCCGAGATCGCCATGGAGCACCACCTCGGCCTCACGTGTGACCCGATCGGCGGGCTGGTGCAGATCCCGTGCATCGAACGGAACGCGATCGCCGCCTCGACCGCGGTGACCGCGGCCCGTCTCGCCCTGCGCGGTGACGGCAGCCACTACGTGTCGCTCGATGCCGTGGTCGAGACCATGCGGCAGACGGGGGCGGACATGTCGACCAAGTACAAGGAGACGAGCGAGGGTGGTCTCGCGGTCAACGTCATCGAGTGCTGAGCGGGCGGGTGTCGGAGCCGGTCGATAGCCTCGGAGCGGACGTCGACGCGCGGCCTGTCGGACCCGGCGGATACCCTCGTGGCGGGGCCGGAGAGCGGGAGGTGCGGATGGACTCGTTCTGGGAGCCGACGTCCACACGGCGAAGGCAGCAGCCGGTCGTCTCGGTCCGGGCGTCCTCGGATGCCCCGCCCATCGATGGCCGCTGGCCCACGAGCATTCCCGCGGTGGCGCAAGTGCTGCGGGAGGGCATCGACCTCGACTCCGGTGTGACCTTCCTCGTCGGTGAGAACGGCAGCGGCAAGTCCACCCTGGTGGAGGGCATCGCGATCGCGTATGGCCTGTCGCCCGAGGGCGGCTCGCGGCAGGCGCGACACCGCACCAGGGCGACCGAGTCCGAGCTGTCGAGCTGGTTGCGGCTGCAGCGCGGTATCGGCGCCGATCGCTGGGGATTCTTCCTCCGCGCCGAGACGATGCACTCCTTCTACACCTACCTGGAGGAGAACCCGTCGACGAGCGGCGCCGAGGTGTCGTTCCACGAGATGAGTCACGGCGAGTCGTTCCTGGCCGTGCTCGAGAGCCGGTTCGACGATCCCGGGTTCTACTGCCTGGACGAGCCGGAGGCCGCGCTGTCGTTCACGTCGACGCTGTCGCTGATGGCCGTGCTGCGGCGCATCGCCGACGAGGGAGGCCAGGTGCTGTGCGCGACGCACTCCCCGGTCCTCGCCGCTCTTCCGGGAGCGACGATCCTGGAGGTGGGGGAGTGGGGTCTGCGCCCGGCGGCTTGGGAAGACCTGGAGCTCGTGCGGCACTGGCGCTCGTTCCTCGGCGAGCCCGGCCGGTACCTGCGACACCTGCTGGACTGAGCCGCGTCCGGCGGGAGGCCGCCGTCGTGCGGGTCGTAGGCTGACGGGCATGACCGAGCACACCGCACCCCGCCGACGCGGTCGCCCGCGCGGGGGGACGGACTCGCGCGAGCGCATCCTGGCGGCCGCGGTCGACGAGTTCGGCGAGCAGGGGTACGACGGCTCGACGGTCCGCTCGATCGCGGGGCGCGCCGGGGTGGACTCGGCACTCGTGCACCACTACTTCGGCACCAAGGCCGACCTCTTCGCGGAGGCGGTCGGGATACCGCTGCGACCCGACATCGACGTGCCCGGCATCGTCGCGGGGCCGCGGGACGAGGTGGGCGAGCGGCTGGTGCGCTATGTGCTGGAGGCGTTCGAGCGCCCCGAGGTGCGGCGCCGCGGGGTCATGCTGATCCGCACGGCGCTCGGCAGCCGCGTCACCTCGCCGCTGCTCGCGGGCTTCCTGGCGCGCGAGCTGATCGGGCGCATCGCGAAGCTGCTGGCCGTTCCCGATGCGGAGCTGCGCGCGACGCTGGTGGCCTCGCAGATCGCGGGACTGATCGTGACGCGCTACGTGCTGGCGCTCGGGCCCCTCGCGGCGGCGGACATCGGCGACCTCGTGCACCGCGTCGGTCCCACGGTGCAGCGGTACCTGTTCGACTGAGACCGCGGCTCCTCGCCGTTGACCGTGGGGGCACGGCGGGCGCATAATTCATCGCATGATGAATAACGCGGCGGTCGCGATCGCGCAGCTCCGGGTGCGACGGGGAAAGGTGCGGGTGTTCGACGGCGTCGACCTCACCATCCCGCGCGGACAGGTCACCGGACTGCTGGGTCCCTCCGGCTGCGGCAAGACCACCCTCATGCGCTCGATCGTGGGGGTCCAGCGCGTCGAATCGGGCGACGTGACCGTGCTGGGCGAGCCCGGCGGATCGCGACAGCTCCGGAACCGGGTGGCCTACGGCACCCAGGGTGCGGCGGTGTACGGCGACCTCACGGTGCGGCAGAACCTCGTCTACGTCGCCGCGCTGCTCGGGGCTCCCCGGGGCGATGTGGAGCGCGTGATCGACGAGGTCGGGTTGCGGGGCCAGGCCGGCCAGCTGGTCGAGTCGCTCAGCGGCGGGCAGTCCACGCGCGTCTCCCTCGCGATGGCCCTCGTCGGCGCGCCGGAGCTGATCGTGCTGGACGAGCCGACCGTCGGCCTCGACCCCGTGCTGCGCGCCGAGTTGTGGACCCTGTTCCGCGGCCTGGCCGACCGCGGCGTGACCCTGATCGTCTCCAGCCACGTGATGGACGAGGCGCTGCGCTGCGATCGGCTGCTGCTGATGCGCGACGGGCGGATCATCGCCGACACGACGCCCGCGTCGCTGCTGGCCGACACGGGCGCCGCGGATCCGGAGGCGGCCTTCCTCACGCTGATCGAACGGGACCGTGCGGCAGAGCACATCACGCGCCGATCCCGACGCGGTGCCCGGGAGCACGGAGAGGAGCAGGGGGAATGAACGGCCGCCGCATGTTCGCGACCGCGGCCCGCGTGCTGACGCAGCTGCGGCACGACCCCCGCTCGATCGCGCTGATGCTCGTCGCCCCCAGCCTGCTGGTCGGGCTGTTCGCCTGGCTGTTCGCGGAGCAGGAGGGCGTGTTCGACCAGTTCGGCGGGGCGATCCTGGCACTGTTCCCGTTCATCGTGATGTTCCTCATCACCTCGATCACCACGCTGCGTGAGCGCCGCTCCGGCACCCTCGAACGGCTCATGACCACCCCGCTCGGCAAGGCCGACTTCATCCTCGGGTATGCCCTGGCCTTCGGGCTCATGGCACTGCTGCAGGCGGTGATCACGGTGTCGTTCGCGGTGGGGGTGTGCGGGCTCGACGTGGAGGGCGAGCTGTGGCAGCTGGGCCTGGTCGCGGTGGTCGACGCCTTGCTCGGCACCGCGCTCGGGCTGCTCGCGAGTGCGTTCGCGCAGACGGAGTTCCAGGCGGTGCAGTTCATGCCGGTGCTGGTGTTCCCGCAGATCATCCTCGGCGGGCTGTTCATGCCGCGCGACCAGATGCCCGACGTTCTGCACGCGATCTCGGACTGGCTGCCGCTCAGCTACGCGATCGACACGATCAACGCGGTCGCCGCGGGCGACGGCGGGTGGGACGTGTACCGCCCGCTGCTCGTGGTGGTCGCGTTCTGCGTCGGTGCGCTCGTGCTCGCGTCGCTCACGCTGCGGCGTCGCACGGCCTGACCAGGCGGCCTCCGCTCAGCGCGGCGTGCGGTTCTTCGTATGGCGGGTGGGGGCGGCCGACCACGGGTCCTCCGGCCAGGGGTGCTTGGGGTAGCGTCCGCGCATCTCGGCGCGCACCTGCGCGTACGGCCCCGACCAGAACGACGCGAGATCGTCGGTGACCGCGAGCGGACGCCCGGCGGGGGACAGCAGGTGGAACAGCACGGGCACGTGGTCGTCGACGAGTCGGGGAGTCTCGGCCCAGCCGAAGCACTCCTGCAGCTTCACAGCCACGACGGGGCGCGCGGACGTGTCGTCCGCGTCGGGATAGCCGATCCGCACGCGCGAGCCGCTGGGCACCTCGAGCCGCTCGGGGACGAGGGCATCGAGGCGCGACGCCTCGGGCCAGGGGAGCAGCCGGCGCAACGGCGGGGCCAGGTCGATCCGTGCCGCGGGAGTGCCGGCGGCGAGGGCGTCGAGTTCGGGCCCGAGCCACGCGTCAAGGGTCGCGAGCAGGCCGGCATCCGACACGTCGGGCCACGGGTCGCCGAGCTCGCGCCGCACCAGCGACAGACGACGACGCAGGGTGTCGGCCGCCTCCGACCACGCGAACACGCCGAGCCCGTCGCGTTGCAGCGCCCGGCGCACGGCATCTCTGCCCTCGTCGGCGGAGGCACGCACCGGCACCGAAGCTCGCAGGATCGCGCCGATGCGGCGCTCGCGCCTGGCCTGCACGCGTCCGTTCGTGAACGCGGCCTCGACCCGGTCGGTCATCAGGTGCTGTGCGGCCCGCTCCATCTGCGCCTCGGACAGCGCAGCGGCGGCACGGATGATCGCTCCCGACCCTGCCGCCGCACGCCCCGCGGCGCGCGTGACGTCGGCGACCGCGATCCACTCCGACGCCGCGAGCGGTCCGCGCATCCCCGCCCTGGTGCCGGACGCGAGCAGGAACGTCGCCCCGTCCGCCGTGCGCTCGACCCGCTGCGCGATCCGCTCGGGGAAGGCGAGGGCGATCACGAGACCCGTGCCGTCGAGACCGGAGCGGACGCCCGGCGTCGCGGGGACCAGTCGTCGGAGGCGATCCGCGTCGGTGCGCCACCGGGCGTCGGGAGTGCGTCCGCTGCGGAGAGCGACGAGCGCCTGCGCCGCGTCGGCATCGGCGATGCGCACGTCGCCGCTCAGCAGGGCGACGACATCGGCCGCCAGCGCCGCACCCACGAGCGGACTGCCGTCGCGGAGCGCGCGGGCGAGCCGCGGGTCGGTCGGGATCCGCGCCAGGTCACGGCCCTCGACGGTGGCGCGTCCTTCGTCGTCGATCGCGCCGAGTGCGCCCAGCACCGTCAGGGCGTCCGCCAGGCTGTCGGCCGGCGGTGGGTCGATCAGGCGCAGTCCCGCGCCGCCGGGAGCACCCCAGCACGCGAGCAGCAGTGCGGCATCCGTCAGATCGGCCACCGCGATCTCGGGGGCGGGGCGGGCGGGTGCCGCGGCGTAGGTGCGTTCGTCGACGCAGCGCACCACGATGCCGGGTCCCTGACGCGTGGCGCGGCCGGCGCGCTGCACGCACGAGGAGCGGGGTGCGGCAGTCGTGACGAGTCCCGTCATCCCGCGGGCGGCGTCGCGCTGCGGCTGTCGCGCCAGGCAGCTGTCCACCACCAGGCGCACCCCCGGCACGGTGAGCGACGATTCGGCGAGCGACGTCGTGACGATGATGCGCGGCGGGTCGGAGGCGCGCCTCCCGCGGATCACGGCGTCCTGCGCGGCGGCGGGGAGCTGACCGTGCAGCTCGCGCACGTCGTACGACCCGTCGGCGTCACGGACGCGGCGGGCGATCTCCGCCACCTCGCGAGCTCCCGGTGCGAAGACCAGCACGTCGGCGGTCGGATCGTCGCGGGTCAGGTCGCGCGCGGCGGAGACGGTGGTGCGGGCGACGTGATCGAGGAACTCCCACGACACCCCGCGCTCGTCGAGTCGCGGGCCGGGGCTCGGCGCCCACCGCTCGGTGAGCGGAAAGGCGGGCACAGCGTGCTCGACGACGGCAGCCGGACGCTCGTCTGTGCCGATGACGCCGGCGATGCGGGCGGCGTCGAGGGTCGCGGACATCGCGACGAGCGTCAGGTCGTCGCGCAGCAGCCGCACCTCCGACAGCAGCCCGATCAGCAGGTCGGTCTCGAGAGCTCGCTCGTGCACCTCGTCGATGATCACGGCGTCAACGCCGTCGAGGCCCGGGTCGTCGAGCAGCCGCCGCAGCAGCACCCCGGCCGTGACGAACTCGATCCGGGTCGACGGTCCGACGGAGCGCTCGCCGCGCACGGTGAATCCCACGCGCTCGCCCAGGGTGGAGCCGTCGAGCTGCGCGAGTCGTCGGGCCGCTGCGCGTGCCGCCACGCGGCGGGGTTGTGTCACGATCACGCGGCCGGGAACGCGAGAGGCGAGCAGGGGCGGGACGAGTGTGGTCTTGCCGGTGCCGGGCGGAGCGCTCACCACGACCGCATGGTCGACGTCGAGGGCCGCAGCGACGTCGGGGAGGGCGGCCGCGAACGAGAGCCCAGCGCCGATCGCGGCGAGGTCGAAGGCGGCGGACGTCATCGCCCCAGTCTGCCGGTTCACGACGTGTCCCCTCCTGCGCCGCCGGCCTCCGATCCGGCCCTCAGCCCACCCGAGGCTCGGGAATCGAGGAGTCGTGAACGTCGCCGGACGCAGAAAGCGGATGCCGCGACCCGGTGGGCCGCGGCATCCGCTGTCCTGTCGCGCCTACTCCGCAGTGGCAATCGCGCTCACTTCGCGGTGGCTGTCGCGCCTACTCCGCGGAGGCAATCGCGCTTACTCCGCGGCAGCTGCCGGGGGCGCGGGGGGCGGCGGCGTGGTCGGGGCGGGCGTACGCGGCGCCGACGCGGCGGGGGCACCCGCCTCCGCGACGCCGGCACCGATGCCGCGTCCGACGGCCTGGCCCTGGATGATCCCGGCGAGGTCGAGCCCGGTCGCGGAGTGCACGCTGTCGAACACCGAGCGCAGAGCCTTCGCGCTGTCGGCGCCGACGACCTGGGAGGCCCCGTCGTCGCCGGAGCCGCCCACGATCGAGACGTTGCCGATCGCGGCGTAGCCCTTGGCGAACTCGGCCATGATCGACGGCAGCACCTCCAGCACGCGCTGCGACAGGAAGGCGTCCTGGTTGGAGGCGATGGCCTTGGCCTCGGCCTCGACGGCGGCCGCGCGCGCCTCACCCTCGGCACGGATGGCCTCGGCCTCGGCGTTCGCGCGCAGGCGGCGGGCCTCGGCCTCGGCTTCGGCCTGTGCCCGCAGCGCATCGGCGTCACCCGTGGCCTTCGCGATGGCGGCCGCGGCCTCACCGTCGGCCCGGGCCTTGTCGGCCTGCGCCTGCTGCTCGGCGATGCGCGTGCGGGCCTCGGCCTGCTTGACCTGCTCGATCGCGGCGGCCTCGGCGGCGCGCTCACGCGTGTAGAGCTCGGCCTGCGCGCGCGTCTCGGCCTCGTAGCGCTGGGCGTCGGCCACGCGCTTCACGTCGGCGTCGAGCTGAGCCTGCTTGTTCTCCGCCTGCTGCTGCAGCACGGCCTGCTCGGCCTGCGCGCGGGCGAGCTGTTCAGCCTGCTCCGCCTCGGCACGCGCTCGTCCGATGCCGGCGTTCGCGTTGGCGGTGTTGGTATCGAGCGCCGTCTGCTCGACGAGGTTCGCCTCCTGGTTGGCGATGTTCTTCTGGTTGATCGCGCGGTCGGCGTTGGTCTGCGAGATCTCGGCGGCCTGTCGCTTCGCCTGGATCTCCGGCGCCCCGAGCGACTGGATGTAGCCGACCTTGTCGGTGATGCCCTTGATCTGGAAGGAGTCGAGGATGAGGCCCTGCTCCGCGAGCTCCTGCGAGACGTCGGCCGCGATCTGGTCGGAGAACTTCTTCCGCTCCCGCATGAGCTCGACGACCGAGAGGGTCGCGACGATGCCGCGCAACGCACCCTCGAGCTGCTCGGTGGTGAACTGCTCGATCGCCTTGTCCTGCGACGCGAAGCGCTCCGCGGCACGCCGCACGAGCAGCGGGTCGGAGCCGATCTTCACGATCGCGACGCCGTCGACGTTGAGGGTGACGTTGTCGAGCGACTGCGCCTCTGCATTGAGCGAGACCTGACGGGAGCGCAGGGAGATGATCTCGTGGCGCTGCGTGATCGGGTTGACGAGGGACTTGCCGTTGACGATCACCGTGACCGGCGACTCCGACAGTTCCGAGCGGCTCGTGCCGTCGGCGGCGATCACCGCGCGCTGCACCTTCTGCTTGCGGCCCGAGATGACGAGCGCCTCATCGGCCCTGGCCACCTTGATCCAGCTGCGGGCGAAGAGCAGCAGGATCAGCAGCAGGATGACCGCTGCGACGACGGCGATACCGATGATGATGAGGATGCCGACGATTCCGGCGATCTCCATGGATGACCTCCCTTGGTCCCCCCCGAGGGGGCGGTCTGACGGGCCCGCGCGGTGTGCCGGGACTCGGTTCCACCCTGCCAGAAACCCCGGAGGGCCCGCTCTGCGCGGGGGTGATCGCCGACACATCGGGGAGAAGATGCGGCAGAGGCGGGGTGGGGAGAAGGGCTCATTCCCCGTTCACGCGGTCGCGGTCAGCGGTTGCGGAGCTTCTCCGCGAGGTCGCGCAGCTGGCGCAGCTCGTCGTCGTCGAGCCGGGACATGCGTGACGCGATGGAGCGGCCGTGCACCGTGGCGAGGGAACGGAAGGCCCGGGCGCCGGCGTCGGTCGCGCGGATCAGTGCACCGCGGCCGTCATCCGGGTCGGGGCACTTGGCGACGAGCCCGCGGGCGACCATGCGATCGACGAGGCGGGAGACGCTGGGCTGGCTGATCAGCATGTTCGCGGTGATGTCGCGCAGTCGCGCCGTCATGTCGGGGGAGCGGGTGACGGTGAGGAGCACGTCGTATTCGGCCTGCGCGAGCTCGTTGTGATCGAAGTCGGCCATCATGTCCGTGAACAGCTCGTGCTGCGCGCGGAACAGGCTCTCCCAGGCCTCCAGGGCGAGCTTGCGATCGGTCATCCTCACAGCGTAGCGGCCACAGTAAAGGGCCGGTCGGAGAGGCTCCCGACCGGCCCTTGTCCCTTGCACCAAGAGTGTCCTGCAATCACATGCGGTGGATGCCACAGCAAACATTCACCGTGCGATCACTGTATAACGACGAGGTAACGAATGCAACGGTTTGGTCACGGAATCTTCGCGCGACGCGCGGGCCCGATCCGACCGAGTCGGCCGGAAGCCGCCGCGGGGCGCTCGCGGCTTGCTCTTTATATCGATAGTCATCAATATGGAGTCACGCCCACCTCGCGGTCTCAACCACCCGTTGACCCATCCACCCAGGAGCGCCATGACCGCCACCACCCCCTCCGTCCTCTTCGTCTGCGTGCACAACGCCGGACGCTCGCAGATGGCCGCGGGGTTCCTCCGCGAGCTCGCCGGTGACCGCATCGAGGTGAGGTCCGCGGGGTCGCTGCCCGCGGACCGCATCAATCCCGTCGCGGTGGAGGCCATGGCCGAGGTCGGGATTGACATCACCGCCGAGCAGCCGAAGGTGCTCACCGTGGACGCCGTCAAGGCGTCGGATGTCGTGATCACGATGGGATGCGGCGACGCGTGCCCCATCTTCCCCGGAAAGCGCTACGAGGACTGGACGCTCGAGGACCCGGCAGGGCAGGGGATCGAGGCGGTGCGGCCGATCCGCGATGACATCCGCACGCGGATCGAGACGCTCGTGGGAGAGCTGATCTGAGCCGAGCTCCGGGCTCACCGTCCGTGGGCGTGGGCGTTCCTCGCCCTTTCCCCCGAAGTGGGATATATTGCTGAAACGTAGAACTTCACTCTCCAATACTCCCCAACTGGAGGAACGCGTGACACTCTCAGGTGGTCCGCTCGAGCGTCGGTCGATGAGCGACGAGGCGTTCGTGCGGCTGCAGGACGCCATCATCAGCGGAGAGCTGCCCCCGGGGGAGCGACTGCGCGACTACGAACTCGCGGAACGCCTCGGCACCTCCAAGACACCGATCCGTCATGCGCTCGACCGCCTGGCCGACAACGGGCTCGTCGAGATGCAGCGCAACCGCTACACGCGGGTTGCCCCCATCGATCTCAACCGGGTCCGCAATGCGGTCGACCTGTTCGGCGACATCTGGATCGGCTCGGTGCGTCACGTGCTGCCGGTGATCCAAGACGACGACGTGTCGTATCTGGTCGAGCTCGCGGACGACATGGCGACGGCGGTCAATTCCCGAGACGTCATCGGGTTCGGCGCCGCGCTGCGCGGTGCAGCGACCGGGTTCGCTCGCATCGAGGGCAACGCGGCGCGCGCGACGGTGATCGAGCGGCTCGGTCCTCAGATCCGCCGCTTCAGCCAGCACTCCAAAGACGTGTTCGACTGGGCGGCGGTGGGCGACGTGGTCGCCTCGATCCGTGACGCCCTCGAGGAGCGCGACGCCGTCAAGATCCGCGCCGTGCTCGTCACGCTGTTCGACGAGGTGCTGCCCTCCATCATCGACCGCGCGGAGGCCGAGGGCCTCGCCGGCACGACGGCCGAGTAGGACGAGGACACCGAACGAGGGCGGCCGCGCGGTGCGGCCGCCCTCGTCGTGTCCGGCGCTCTCGCGCTACGGCGTCAGGCGGTGCAGGTCGCGCGGGAACAGCGTGACCTCGCGGACGTTGGGCGCGTCGACGAGTCGCGCGATCCAGCGCTCCAGGCCGATCGCGAACCCGCCGTGCGGCGGCATCCCGTGCGCGAACGCCTCGAGGTAGCCGCGGTAAGCGTCGGGCGACTCGCCCCCGGCCTTGATCGCGGCGACCAGTTCGGAGTGACGGTGCCGCCGCTGCCCGCCCGTCACCAGCTCCAGCCCCCGGAAGAGCAGGTCGAAGCTGTTGCTCCAGCGCTCGTCGTCGGGTTGCGGGTGCGTGTAGAACGGACGCTTGGCCATCGGGTACCCCTCGACCGCGAGCACGTCGCTGCCGAACTCGGCCATGGCCCACTCGCCGAGCGCGCGCTCGTGCGCCGGTGCCAGGTCGGGCTCGTCGTCGGGCGCCCCCACCAGGCGCAGCGCGTCGCGGAAGTGGATGACCGGGATCTCCTCGGGGATCGTCGGCAGCGGCACCCGGAGCTGCGCCACGGCCGCGGCCGCCTCCGCGCGGATCCCGTCGAGCATTCCTCGCAGCACCTCCCCCAGGAGCGACAGCACGTCGCGGTGGTCGCGGACGAAGCCGAACTCCACATCGAGCGACACGTACTCGGCCAGGTGCCGCACGGTGTCATGGGGCTCTGCGCGGAACACCGGCCCCACCTCGTACACGCGCTCGAACACCCCGACGAGCTGCTGCTTGTAGAACTGCGGGCTCTGCGCCAGGTACGCCGGACGGCCGAAGTAGTCCACGGGGAACACGTTCGCGCCCGACTCCGTCGCGGTCGCCACGATCTTCGGCGTGTGGACCTCGGTGAAGCCGGCGGCGTCGAGCGTGCGGCGGAAGGCCCTGAGGCTCGCGGCCCCCAGTTCCCAGGTCGCCCGGCGGGCGGGGTGGCGCCACAGCACCGGCGCGTGGTCGAGCAGCGTGGGCAGCGTCGCGTCGAGGGTCGGCCGCCACAGGTCCACCACGGGGGTCGCTGCGGGCTCGGACAGCAGCTCGATCCGAGGCGAGGCGACCTCGACGCCACCGGGCGCCTGCGGGTTCGCGGATACGGTGCCGGTGACGCGGACGACGGTCTCCTCGGGCGGCAGGCCGCCGTCGGGCAGTTCGCTCGGCCGCAGCACGACCTGCGCCAGCCCGGAGCGGTCGCGCAGGATCAGGAAGGCGACGGAGGCGAGCTCGCGGCGGCGGTGCACGTGGCCGAGGAGCGTGACGCTCCGGCCCGGCGCGGTGCGGGACAGTTCGGTCGCGAGCGTGCGACCGGGGTCGGGTGATCTCATTCTTCCTCCAGGTTGTGGAAGCCCTGGAGGTGCGGGCGGGGGCTAGATCGCGGTGCCACCACACCTTCGCCGGTGAGACACCGGCCTCTCGTCGGTACGCCGGACGCGCGGGGACCGCTTGCCGTCGAGGCCGGGGGTCGTCACGCCCCGCAGTCGCCACCGCCAGTCTAGGGGACCGGGTTCTCGGCAGATCCACAGCATTCCGATATGGGCGTCTCGTACTCTGGGACCTCCAAGGGGAGTACTCCGACACGGTCTGGTCGTCATTACGGATGCATCGCATCCCGGCCCACCGGTCCCGATTCGGGATGGAGAAGACTTTGGCGCTGTTCTGCCACGCCGAATCTGGAGTATCCCTTGGACGTCACCCCTCTCATCTGGGTCATCACGATCGCGGTCACGATCGCGTTCTTCGTGTACGAGTTCTTCGCCCACGTGCGCACGCCGCACGAGCCGACCATCGGTGAATCCGCCCGCTGGTCCATCTTCTACATCAGCCTGGCGCTGCTCTTCGGCGTGGGCATCGGCATGGTCTCCGGGTGGACGTACGGCGGCGAGTACTTCGCCGGGTACCTCACCGAGAAGGCCCTGTCGATCGACAACCTCTTCGTGTTCCTGATCGTCATGACCGGGTTCGCCGTGCCGAAGATCTACCAGCAGAAGGTGCTGATGATCGGCATCGTGATCGCCCTGATCCTGCGCGGCATCTTCATCGCGGTCGGCGCGACGCTGATCGAGAACTTCTCCTGGATCTTCTACGTGTTCGGCGCGCTCCTGCTCTTCCTCGCCTACCGCCAGGCGTTCAGCAACCACGAGAGCAACCCCGCGAACGGCCGCTTCATGACCTTCGTGCGCCGTCACCTCCCCGTCAGCGAGGAGTACAACAACGACCGGCTGACCGTCGTCAAGAACGGGAAGCGCTTCGTCACCCCGATGCTGCTGACCATCATCGCGATCGGGTTCATCGACCTCGTGTTCGCCGTCGACTCGATCCCCGCGATCTACGGTCTCACCGATCAGGCGTACATCGTGTTCACCGCCAACGCGTTCGCCCTCATGGGGCTGCGCCAGCTGTACTTCCTCATCGGCGGACTGCTGGAGCGCCTGGTCTACCTGGCCCAGGGCCTCGCCGTGATCCTCGCGTTCATCGGCGTGAAGCTGGTGCTGCATGCGCTGCACGTCAACGAGGTCCCGTTCATCAATAACGGCGAGCCGATGCTGTGGGCGCCCGAGATCCCGATCTGGTTCTCGCTGCTCTTCATCACCGCGACCATCGCCGTCGCCACCGTCGCGAGTCTGCTCAAGACCCGCAAGACCGCTTCTCTTCCCCCCACGACCGGCACCACCCCCATCGACAAGGAGCACTCTTGAGCGCGCAGCGCTGTTCTGACTCTTCGGACTCTGACAGTACGGGCGCCCGGTTCATCCCGGGCGCTCACCCCGCACCCGGAGAGGAAGCCCGCTGATGGGCGACCTGCTCCTGAACATCGCCCTCGTCCTCGTGTTCGTGCTGATCGGCGGCGTCTTCGCGGCGACCGAGATGGCGCTGGTCACGCTGCGCGAGAGCCAGATCAACGCGATCGGCCAGCGCGGGAAGCGCGGCGCCAAGGTCGCCGGGCTGGCCCGCAACCCCAACACCTTCCTCTCGGCGGTGCAGATCGGCGTGACCGTGGCGGGCTTCGCGTCTGCCGCCTACGGCGCCACCTCGATCGCTCCGTCGCTCGCGCCCCTGTTCGAGAGCTGGGGACTCGCCCCCGCCGTGGCGCTCACGGTCGCCACCCTCGTGCTCACCCTCGTGATCGCGTACCTGTCGCTCGTGCTCGGCGAGCTCGTGCCGAAGCGTCTCGCGATCCAGCGCAACGCCCAGTTCGCGTATGCCGTCGCCCCGGCCCTGAACGGCTTCGCGACCGTCATGCGACCGGTGATCTGGCTGCTGTCCGTGTCGACGAACGCCCTCGTGCGGCTGCTCGGCGGCGACCCGCACAAGACCAGCGATGAGCTCACCGACGAGGAGGTGCGCGACATCGTCGCGACGCACCAGGGGCTGCCCGACGACGAGCGCCGCATCCTCGACGACGTGCTGTCGCTGCGCGGCCGCCAGGTGAGCGAGGTCATGCGACCGCGACCCGAGGTGGTGGCGCTCGACCAGGCCGCCACCGTGGGCGCTGCCATGCAGCAGGTGCGGGAGCTGCCGTTCTCGCGCTACCCGGTGTCGGACACCTCGATCGACGACATCACCGGGTTCGTGCACGTGCGCGACCTGTTCGAGGCCGCGGCCGACGACCCGGAGCGACCGCTGGCGGCCCTCGTGCGCCAGATCCCCTACATCCCCTCGACCGCCCGGGTGCTGCCGACGCTGACCCGCATGCGCGCGGAGGGCCACCACATCGCGGTCGTCGTCGACGAGTACGGCGGCACGGACGGGCTCGTGACGCTCGAGGACCTGGTGGAGGAGGTCGTCGGCGAGATCTTCGACGAGTACGACGCCGAGGTCTTCATCTCGGCCGACGACGGGCTCGACGGACGCCTCAACCTGCAGGACTTCGAGGAGGCCACCGGGCTGGCCATGCCGCGCGGATCGTCGGACACCATCGCCGGATTCGTCACGGAACAGCTCGGACGCCTCGCGGTGGTCGGCGACACGGTCGAGGTGCCCGGCGCGACCATCCAGGTGGCAGAGGTGGATCGGCGCCGGATCGCCCGGGTGCGGGTGACGCTGCACGCCGAGCCGGAGCCCGCCGCGGAGCACTGAGCGCGGAGCGTCCGGCCGGCATGGTCAGGCCGGACGCACCCCGCTGCCGAGCTCGCTCAGGCCCTCGCTCAGAACCTCGACCAGCAGCCGCGCATAGCGGCCGTCGGGGTCGAGGTCGGGATCGAACACGGTGATGCTCGCACCGATCGCCCGCGGAGCGAGGCCCCGCAGCAGCGCCGTCAGCTCGTCGGCGGAGAGGCCGCCGGGATCGGGGCTGTCCACCGCGGGCATCACGGACGGGTCGAGCACGTCGACGTCGAGCTGGAGCCAGTACGCCTCACCCGCCGCTGCGGCAGACTCGGACGCGACGGCCTGGGCTCCGCGCGCGGAGACCTCGGCCGCGGGGGTCACGCGTGCCAGGAGGCCGCGAACCTCCTCCTGCTCCTCGTCGTCGTCGCGGTGTCCGACGTGGGCGGTGCGCCCCGCCGGGAAGTAGGGGGACAGGCCGTCGATGTCGGCGATGGCCGGCCAGTGCAGGCCGATCGCCGCCGCCAGGGCCTCGCCGGCGACGGCCGCGCACTCCTCGCTGTTGCCGGGGTGGCGGAAATCGGTGTGGCCGTCGATGTGCACGAGTCCCGCTCCGCCGCGTCTCTTCAGAGCGATCCCGGCGCCGACGAGGATGCCGCAGTCGCCGCCGATCACCAGGGGTGCCTGCCCCGCGTCGATCGCGTCGCCGATGCGCGCGGCCAGGCGCAGCGAGTGGTCGACGAACGCGGCCTCGTTGCGGACCCGACCGGCCGGACGCACGTCGTCGTCGGCCACGTACCGGCCGGGGAGGACGACGCCGGAGTCGGTCGCGCCCCGGGCGGCGAACCGCTCGTAGAGGCCCGCCTCGCGCAACGCCTCCGGCGCTTTCGCCGAGCCGGGCACGCTCCCGGGCTCGGGCGGACGGAGGCCGAGGTTGCTGGGAGCGGACAGAAGAGTGATCATGCGGTCCACTCTGGCGGGGGCGACCGACATTCGCTCCGCCCGCGCGAGGGGAGTGGATTCAGCGCTCGTGGTCGTGCTCGTGGTCGTGGTCGTGCTCGTGGTCGTGCTCCTCGAGGAGCATGCCGACCGAGGTCGCGCACGCGTCACCGCGCCAGGCCTCGATCCCCTCGCGGACGGCGAAGCCCGCGATGACGAGCCCCGCGACCGCGTCGGCCCACCACCACCCCAGCAGCGAGTTCGCCACGAGTCCGACGAGCACGGCGGCGGACAGATACGTGCAGATCAGCGTCTGCATCGAGTCCGCGACCGCGGTGGCCGACCCCAGCTCGCGCCCCGCCCGGCGCTCGGCGAGGGAGAGGAACGGCATCACGACCACGCTCACCGCGGTCAGCACGATCCCGACCGTGCTGTGCTCCGGCCGCTCCTGCGCGATCAGGGCCAGGACGGAACTCGCCGTCACGTACAGCGCGAGCGCGAAGAACGCGACCCCGATGACCCGCAGCGTCGGCTTCTCCCAGCGCTCGGGATCGGGCCGCGTGAACTGCCAGGCGACCGCCGCCGCGGAGAGCACCTCGATCGTGGAGTCGAGCCCGAACCCGATCAGTGCGGCGGAGGAGGCCACGGAGCCCGCGGCGACGGCGATGATGGCCTCGATCACGTTGTAGCCGATCGTGACGCCCACGATCAGGCGGATGCGGCGGTGCAGCGTCTGCCGGCGGGGCTCGGCGACCACGGCCGCCATCAGCAGGTGCACCCCTCGCCGTCGCAGCAGTCCGGGTCGACGATCAGGGTGACCCGCATCAGCATGTCGAGCGCGGGAGCGAGGTGGCGGTCCGACAGGCGGTAGAGGCTGCGTCGCCCGTCGGCCGTGCTCTCGACGAGTCCGCAGCCGCGCAGGCACGCGAGATGGTTCGACATCGCCTGCCGCGAGACGCCGAGCGCCTCCGCGAGCTCGGCCGGGTACCGCGGCGACGACCGGAGGGCGAGCAGGATCCCGGCGCGCGTCGTGTCGGACAGCGCGTGCCCGAGGCGGGCGACGGCGGCGGTGTGCGGAGTCGAGGCGAGCGCAGTGGTCACCCCTGAACAGTACAGAAAGAAGTGAATTCAGAAAAGAGTGAAGCGGGAGGGGCAACGGATGCGACCGCCCCTCCCGCCGCGATCTCAGCGGATCGCGTACACCGCGCCGCCGACGATCACGGCCACCACGGTGGTCCAGCCGATGATCGCGACCGCCTGCCACACGAGGATCCGTCCCTTGCCCACGCCCGACGCCGCGAGCATGGTCGCGGTGAAGTGCGTGGGCAGCAGCAGCGGTCCCAGCAGGCTCACGCCGGGGACGCCGTAGCGCTCGAACGCCCGCTGGAACTTCTCGCGCCGCGCGGAGCCGCGCCCCTGCTCGGCCGCGGGCGCGGGTGCCGCGTCATCCTCCAGGCTGCTCCCGCCGCCCGCGAGTGCGGCCTGCCGCGCCCTCGACCGGTCGACGATGGCGCGCCGCGCCCCCGAGCTCGCGAGCACCAGGACGGCCACGCACACGAAGTTGCCCACCATCGCCGCGACGGCCGCCACCACCGGGGGGATGCCGCCGATGATCCCGATGCCCGCGGCACCCTCGCCCTCGATGAACGGCACCGCGCCGGCGAGAGCGACGATGAGGGGCTGCACCAGGTCGGGGACCTGGGCGACGAGGTTCTGGAACGTCTCGACGAGGTTCATGGGAGGGGCCTCCGGGAGTTTCGGCGGACGGGCTCTCCGTCGCCATGACCCCAGTCCACCGGAGGCGGGACGGCTGTGACAGTGCCGCGGCGTCACCTCTCTCCGGGTGCTTCACCCGCCGATCCCGTGACATCTGTCACGGCCCTATCGTGGGGAGCGTGACCCGCATCCCCCCGGCCTCCACCGTCGAACCAGCGCCCGGCTCCCGGCAGCTCGCCCGTGGCATCACCGCCACCTGGTGGTACACGGTGACCGCGGTGCTGTTCATCGAGCTCATGCTCGTCGGGGCATGGACGGGCATCGCGGCCGCGGTCGACCTGCGCGGCGGCGTGCTGCTCGTGGTGGGGCTGGGCGGCGTGGTGTGGTGCGCGTCGACGCTGCTGCTGCTGCTGGACTACCGCCACCGGCTGGAGGCCGGTCCGGGGGTGGAGTGGCGGCGCCTGGTGCTGCCGTTCGCGGTGGCGGTGGCCTACGGGGGCACGGCCGGGCTCCTCGTGGGCAGCTGGGAGCTGGCGGGCATGCCGATCGTGCAGTTCTTCGTGCTGCTGCGGTGGCCGCGCGGTGTCCGCGTGCGGGTGGTCGTCGCGGCGACGGTCGTGCTGGTGGGGCTCGCCGTGATCGACACCGCCGCCGACGGCTTCGGGGTGGGCATCCCGTGGTGGCTGCCGATCGTGTACGCCGCGATGCTGCCGGGGATGACCGTCAGCTCGCTGTGGTGGTGGGACGTGCTGGTGACGCTCGACCGGGCTCGAGCCTCGGAGGCCCGGCTCGCCGCAACCCAGGAGCGGCTGCGGGTCGCCACCGACGTCCATGACCTGCAGGGGCATCACCTGCAGGTGATCGCGCTGCAGCTGGAGCTCGCGGAGCGGCTGCTGCCCGTGGACGCGCCCGCCGGAATGGAGCAGCTGCGCGCGGCGCGGGTGAGCGTGGACGAGGCGCGCCAGGGGACCAGGGACCTCGCGACGCGGTTCCGGTCGGTCCCGCTGGGCGATGAGCTGGCGAACGCGCGCGACCTGCTGGGGGCAGCAGGGCTGGACGTCGAGGCGCGCATCGCGACCGACGCGAATGCGGCGCCCGCGGCCGACCTCGGCCCGGTGATCCGGGAGACGACCACGAACGTGCTGCGCCACGGCGGTGGAGAGCGCGCGCGGCTGGTGCTCGAGCGCACGCGCGACGGGTGGCGGTACGAGATCGCCAACGGGGTCACGGACGGGGACGGGGGCGCGGACGACGTGGAGGACGGGCACGGCGGCTCGGGGCTGGAGGGTGTACGGCGGCGGATCGCGGACGCGGGCGGCACGCTCGACGTGCGTCGCGACGCGGACGAGTTCGTGGTCGTGGTGACCGTGCCGTCCGCGGGGGAGGGCGGGCGATGATCCGGGTGCTGCTGGCGGACGACGAGGGGATGATCCGGTCGGCACTCGCCGCGCTGCTGCGGCTGGAGGACGACATCGAGGTCGTCGCGGAGTGCGCCGACGGGGAACAGGCCGTGGCGGAGGCGCTGCGGCTGCGACCGGACGTGTGCCTGCTCGACCTGGAGATGCCGGGGCTCGACGGGGTGCAGGTCGCGGAGCGGCTCGGCCGGGAGATCGCGACCCGGTGCGTGGTGGTCACCCGTCACGCGCGACCGGGCGTGCTGCGGCGTGCACTGGCCTCCGGGGTGTCGGGGTTCCTGCCGAAGTCGCGCGGGGCGGACGAGGTCGCGGCGGTGATCCGGCGGGTCGCCGCGGGAGCGCGCTACGTCGACCCGGAGATCGCGGCGGATGCGCTGAGCGACGAGCGCTCGCCGCTGACCGACCGGGAGCTGGACGTGCTGCGGGCCGGGCGGCGGGGTGAGACGACGGGGCAGATCGCCAGGGCGCTCTCGCTCGCACCCGGAACGGTGCGGAACCACATCTCGGTGATCCTCGGCAAGCTTTCGGTGGCCACACGTCAGCAGGCGGTGCTGCTCGCGGAGGAGCGCGGCTGGATCTGACTCCCGATATGCTGGCTCGCATGGGAACAATATGCGCCGCGCCCGTGATGGGGCGCACTCTCGTGTTCCGCGACCGCCGCGCCTGACGGCGCGCTCGCTCTCCGCACGCCTCCGCGCGCCGTCCACAGAGATGTCATCGCACCTCGGGACGGGCTCTTTTCGCCGACTCCGCTCGCGCGTCCCTCGCCGAGGTGCTCCGATCCTCTTCCCGGAGCGCACCCATGCCTCGCAACCGTCCTCGTTCGATCCACGGCGGCCGCCACGAACTCGGCCAGAACTTCCTCCATCACGCCCCGACGCTCGACCGCATCCTCTCGCTGGTCGAGCGCACGTCCGGCCCTATCCTCGAGCTCGGCGCCGGTGACGGTGCCCTGACGCGTCCCCTCGCCCGCCTCGGTCGTCCCCTCACCGCGATCGACGTGGACGAGCGCCGCGTACGTCGGCTTCGATCCGACCTCCCGCAGGTACGCGTCGAGGCCGCGGATGCGACACGTCACCCGTTCGACGCCGAGGTGGTGGTGGGCAACGTCCCCTTCCACCTGACCACGCCGATCCTCCGTCGTCTGCTGGCGACGGGGCGATGGCGACACGCGGTACTGCTGACCCAGTGGGAGGTCGCTCGGAAACGCGCCGGAGTCGGCGGCGGGACCCTGATGACCGCACAGTCCGCGCCGTGGTTCGTGTTCGCCCTGGAGGGCCGTGTTCCGGCGTGGGGCTTCCGGCCGCAGCCGAGCGTCGACGGGGGGCTGCTGACGATCGCCCGGCGCGGGTCGCCGCTCGTGCCCGCGACGGATCGCCGCGCGTACGAGGCCTTCGTTCGGCGCATGTTCACCGGGCGCGGGAGCTCGCTCCCCGCGATCGTGGCCTCCGCAGGCGGCCTGTCGATGCCCCAGGCGCGCCGGGCCGTCGCCTCGGTGCGAGCGCAGGACCGCCGCCTCCCCCGTGACCTGGGCCCGGAGCAGTGGGCGGGGCTGTGGCGCGAGGCGGGGCGGAGGCCATGAGGGGTGGTGGCGCCCCCTCCGTCACGCGTCCGGCGGCGTCTTCGCGGCCTGCGAGAATGGAGGCGCCGAGTCCCGAGCCGAGGAGCCACCGTGCCGTTCATCTCCACCCGTGGCGGCATGCAGCCGCAGTCCTTCAGCGAGACCCTGCTCGAAGGGCTCGCGCCCGACGGAGGCCTGGCGGTTCCCGAGGTCATGCCCGAGGTCGACGGTGAGACCCTGGAGCGCTGGCGCGCACTCACGTACCCCCAGCTCGCGACCGAGGTGCTGGGGCTGTTCGCGACCGACATCCCCCGCGAGGATCTGGCGCGCATGACGGCCGCCGCCTACGCCGACTTCCCCGACGGGGTGGTGCCGCTGCGCCGCATCGACGACGACCTCACGCTGGTCGGTCTCTCCGAGGGGCCGACGCTGGCGTTCAAGGACATGGCGATGCAGTTCCTCGGGCAGGTGCTCGAGTACACCCTCGAGCGTCAGGGATCGGTGCTGAACATCCTCGGCGCAACCTCGGGCGACACGGGGTCGGCGGCCGAGCACGCCCTCCGCGGCAAGGAGCGGGTGTCGGTGTTCATGCTGTCGCCGCAGGGCCGCATGAGCGCGTTCCAGCGGGCGCAGATGTTCTCGCTCGACGACGCCAACGTGCACAACATCGCGGTGGAGGGCGTGTTCGACGACTGCCAGAACCTGGTCAAGAAGCTCGCCGGCGACCTCGACTTCAAGCGCACCCAGCACCTCGGCGCCGTCAACTCCATCAACCTCGCGCGCATCACCGCGCAGACCGTCTACTACTTCTGGGCGTGGCTGCGGGCCACCGACGCGGGCGGCTGGGCCGAGGTGTCGTTCACCGTGCCCTCGGGCAACTTCGGCAACATCCTGTCGGGCTTCTTCGCGAAGCGGATGGGCCTGCCGATCCGCCGCCTCGTGCTGGCCGCGAACGAGAACAACGTGCTCGACGAGTTCTTCCGCACGGGCGTCTACCGGCCGCGCAGCGCCGCGCAGACCCTCGCCACCTCGAGCCCCTCGATGGACATCTCGAAGGCCTCGAACCTGGAGCGCTTCATCTTCGAGCTGGTCGACCGCGACCCGGCGCGGGTGGTCGGCGCGTGGGACGACCTGGAGGCGCAGGGCTACGTCGACTTCTCGGCGGAGCAGGAGCGCTTCGCGGAGGAGTTCGGCATCGTCAGCGGCACCTCGACCCATGAGGACCGGCTGGCCACCATCCGCTCCGTGTACGAGGCCTCGGGCGAAGTGATCGACCCGCACACCGCCGACGGCGTCAAGGTCGCGCGCGAGTATGTGGAGCCGGGCGTTCCGATGCTCGTGCTGGAGACCGCCAAGCCGGAGAAGTTCGCGGAGACCATCCACGAGGCGATCGGCGTCGAGCTCGGCTACTCGCCCGAGCTGCGCGCGATGCTCGACGCCCCCCAGCACGTGACGGAGATGGCCGACGACGAGCAGGCCCTGCGCGCGTTCATCGCGGAGAACGCCCTGCACTGACACCGAGGCCCTTCATCGCGAAAGACCCCCGACCGCCGGCGCGGTCGGGGGTCTTCGTCCTTCTAGGGGAATTTATCAGGCAGTAACTGCCAAGAGTTGTTACTGTATCTGCATGAATGAACGTGCGGCCTCCGTCCCGACGGCCATCGAGGCGCGTCATCTGTCCAAGTCCTACGGGAAGGGCGAGAGCAGATTCCTGGCTCTCGACGACGTGTCGTTGCGGGTGCGGCGGGGCGAGTCCCTGGCCATCGTCGGCAAGAGCGGGTCGGGCAAGTCCACGCTGATGCACCTCCTCGCGCTTCTGGACCGCCCCGACGCCGGAGAGGTGCGGGTGGACGGCGCCGATGCGGCGACGCTGTCGCCGCGGGCGGTGAACCGGATCCGCAACCGCCGCTTCGGCTTCGTCTTCCAGCAGTTCTTCGTCACCCCCGGTGCCTCGGTGCTCGACAACGTCATCCTCCCGCTCACGATCGCGGGGATCCCCGCCGCCGAGAGGCGACGCCGCGGCATGGAGGCCCTGCGCCGCTTCGGCCTGGAGGACAAGGCGCGGGGCCGTGCGAACGACCTGTCCGGCGGGCAGAAGCAGCGCGTCGTGCTGGCTCGGGCGCTCGTGTCGGAGCCCGAGGTCATCTTCGCCGACGAGCCGACGGGAAACCTCGACAGCGCGACCGGCGCCGTCGTCGAAGATGAGCTCTTCGCGCTCCAGCGCGACCACGGAATCACCCTCGTCATCGTCACGCACGACGACGACCTCGCCGCACGATGCGACCGCCGGGTCGTGGTGCGCGACGGGCGCCTGGAGGATGCGACGGGGGTGGCGGCATGAACGCGCTCGACCTGGTGCGCACCGCCGTGTCGCACACGTTCCGCAGCAAGCTGCGCACCACGCTGACCGTGCTGGCGCTGTTCGTCGGAGCGTTCACGCTCACCCTCACGACCGCACTGGGCGCCGGTGTCTCCGACTACGTCGCGAAGCAGGTGGCGTCGCTCGGCGCCGACGACGTGCTGCTCATCTCGGCGGGGACGGGTACGGCGACCGACGCCGGGCCCCAGCCGTACGATCCCGCGACCTCCACGGCCTCCGGGGGTCCTGCCAATCCACTCACCGGCGGGGGAGCGCTGACGCCGCAGGACATCTCCGCGCTCGAGGGCATCGACGGACTGCGTGACGTGTCGCCCGTCTCGGCCGTCGCGGTCGACTGGATCCAGGGACCGGGGTCGCAGAAGTACGAGTTCGCGATCGCGCCCACCTCGTCGATCGCGCGGGCGGACCTCGTCGCCGGTTCGCAGCTGGATGCCGAGGCCACCGAGAACCAGATCACCCTCCCGCTCGACGACGTCGAGCCGCTCGGCTGGGCCGACCCCGGCGACGCGGTCGGTGCACGGGTCGAATTGGGGTTCACCGACGTGCTCGGCGGCCCCCACACCATCGAGGCGACCGTCGTGGGCGTCTCGAACACGAGCCTGCTCACTGCCGGCGCCGGGGCCAACGCCGCTCTGGTCGACGCGATCGCGGCGGAGCAGCGCGCCGGGTCGTCGGCGCCGGAGCGCTTCCAGGTCGCGGTGGCCTCCTTCGACCCGAACGCCAGCGCCGACGACGTGCGCGACCTGAAGGACCGGGTCGCTGACGCGGGGATGACCGCGCAGACGATCCAGGACCAGCTCGGCATCGTGCAGACGGTCATCGGCGGCATCACCGGTGTGCTCAACGCGTTCGCCGTGATCGCTCTGCTCGCGGCCGCTTTCGGCATCATCAACACGCTGCTGATGAGCGTGCAGGAGCGCACGCGCGAGATCGGGCTCATGAAGGCCATGGGGATGAGCAACGGACGGGTGTTCGCGCTCTTCAGCATCGAGGCGGCGATCATCGGCGTGCTCGGCAGCGTGCTCGGCGTCGTCGTGGCCGTGCTGGTGGGACTGCCGCTCAATGCGGCTCTCGCCCAGGGGCCGCTCTCGGGTCTCGCCGGTCTTGACCTGCTGCTCTTCCAGCCGCAGGGGATGCTGGGCGTCGTCGCGCTCATCGTCGTCATCGCATTCCTGGCGGGCACGCTACCGGCGCGACGCGCGTCGCTGAAGTCACCCATCGACGCGCTGCGATACGAATAGAGCATGCCCGCGCCCGCAACCCCGCACAGCAGCAACGCCCGCGGACGGGCGACGGCGCGCGCGATCGAGACCGCGGCGGTGCGGCTGGCCCTGGAGAAGGGGCCGGCCGCGCTGACGGTCGACGAGATCTGCGCGGCGGCCGGCGTCAAGCAGCGCACGTTCTTCAATCATTTCCCGACCAAAGAGGACGCGCTCCTCGGCAGCGCGCTGCCCCGGCTCAACGAGCAGCGGGTGCGCGAGTACCTCAGCGATGCGACGGTGGGTGTGCTCAGCGGCGCTCTGGGTCTGGTCGAGCTGCCGGCGTCCCCCGACGGGCAGGAGGACCTCGCGGCAGCTCGCATGCGCGTCCTCGCCGCTTCGCCGGCCCTCGCCGAGCGCCAGGCGAGTCGGCTGCTGCCGTTGGCGCGCGAGGTCACCGAGGTCATCCGCCTCAAGCTGCGTGCCGTCGGCCCCGACCAGGCGGCGGAGCGCATCGACGCCGCCGCATCCGTGCTCACCCGCATCGCGAGCACGCTCGTACTGCAAGCCGGGCGGGCGGGCGAGGCGGAGCCCGGCCTCGACGATCTCCGGTGGATCTGGGACCGCCTGCTCTGACGTCGCGTGCAGAGTGCACAGCGACGGGCGATGTTCGTGCGGATCGCACATGTCGGGCGGTGAGGCGCGGTGGCTACGGTGGCGGCAACCCGTTCCCCCTCCTCCCGAAGGATCCTCATGGCACGCACGGCGCACGCAGACGACTTCGCGCTCTCCCGAGTCACGCCGGAGGCCCGCAAGCCCTGGTTCGGAATCGCAGTGCAGCGATTCGGACAGGTCTCGGCCCTCTCGCAGTTCCTCCTCGGCGCGACCCTCGGCTACAGCATGACGTTCGGCGAGGCCGTCCTCGCCTTCCTGTTCGGCTCGATCATCCTCGAGGTGATCATGTGCGTGGTCGGTTTCATCGGCCAGCGCGAAGGCCTGAACACCGCCCTCCTCGCCCGCTGGACCGGCTTCGGCGAGATCGGCGCCTCGCTGGTCGGCCTCGCGATCGGCATCAGCCTGATCGGCTGGTTCGGCATCCAGTCGGCGATCTCGGCGCAGTCGCTCGACGCCCTCATGCCCGGCGCCCTGCCGGTGTGGGCGTGGAGCCTCATCTTCGGCCTCGCGGTGACCGCGATCGTGGCCTTCGGCTTCGTCGGCATGCAGTGGCTCGCGAACATCACGGTGCCGCTGTTCCTGATCCTGGTCGGATGGTCGGTCATCTCCGAGCTGAGCCGCCACGACATCGGTGAACTGCTGACCGGTCCGGCCCCCGGCCCCACCATGAGCGTGTGGGCGGGCACCGGCATCGTCGCGGGCGGCCTCATCGTCGGCGCCATCATCACCGGCGACATGACCCGCTTCAACCGCTCGCGCGCCGACGTCGTCAAGCAGACCGTGCTGGGCGTCTCGCTCGGCGAGTTCGTGATCGGCCTGGCCGGCGTGCTCCTCGCGCACGCCGCCGCCACCGGCGACATCGTCGCGATCGTCACCTCGTCGGTGGGCTTCATCGGCCTGTTCATCGTGCTGACCGGCACGCTGAAGATCAACGACTGGAACCTGTACTCCTCCACCCTCGGCCTGGTGAACTTCATCTCCACCGCGTTCGGCAAGAACCTGCACCGCGTGACCACCACGATCGTGCTCGGTGTCGTCGGCTCGGTGCTCGCCGCGGTCGGCATCCTCGGGCAGTTCACCGAGTTCCTGATCGTGCTCAGCGTCGCGTTCCCGCCCATCGCCGGCATCATGGTCGCCGAGTACTACGTGGTGCGGCGCTGGCGTCCCGAGCTCGACGCGACCCGCGAGCAGGGCACGCTTCCGGCCACCGCTCCGCGCATCGTCCCCGCGACCATCGTCGTCTGGCTGGTCTCGTCCCTCGTCGGGTACTTCGTCACCTGGGGCATCCCGTCGCTGCTCAGCCTCTTCCTGTCGATGGTGCTGTACATCGTCGTCGGCAAGCTCGGCTGGGTGCGCGGCGTCGGCGTCGCCACCACGCGCCAGGCGAGCCCCGTCGACAGCGCCCCCGCGGCGGTCTGAGCGACCGCGACAGAACCACCCCACACGAAAGCGAGCATCATGCACATCGGCATCGACGTCGGCGGCACCAACACCGACGCCGTCCTCATGGACGGCACCCGCACCCTGGCGGGGGTGAAGCACTCCACGACCCCCGACGTGACCCGCGGGATCGTGCAGGCCATCGAGGACCTGCGGGCCGGTCACTCCTTCGAGGGTGCAGACATCGATGCGGTCATGATCGGCACGACGCACTTCATCAACGCGCTCGTGCAGGCCAGCCGGCTCGCGCCGGTCGCGGCGCTCCGGCTGGGGCTCCCCGCCACGCGCGCGCTGCCGCCGCTGATCGACTGGCCGGAGGTGCTGGTCGAGGCCACGCAGGCGCGCAGCTACCTCGCCCACGGCGGATACGAGTTCGACGGGCGACCCATCTCGCCGCTCGACCCGGAGGAGATCCGTGCGCACGCCGAGGACATGAAGGCCCACGGCATCCGCTCGGTTGCGATCTCCTCGGTGTTCAGCCCGGTCAACCACGACCTCGAGGTGCGGGCAGCCGAGATCGTGGCCGACGTGCTCGGGGCGGATGCGGCGATCTCGCTGTCGCACGAGATCGGACGCATCGGGCTGCTGGAGCGGGAGAACGCGACCATCATCAACGCGGCGCTGCGCGAGCTCGCGTCCGAGATCGTCGACGGGCTCACCTCGGCCGTGCGCGCGCAGGGCATCGAAGCGCCCATCTTCCTGAGCCAGAACGACGGCACGCTCATGGACGAGGACTACGTGCGCCGCTACCCGGTCGCGACCTTCGCCTCCGGCCCCACGAACTCGATGCGCGGTGCCGCCGCCACGAGCGGCCTCGACGACTGCGCCGTGATCGACGTCGGCGGCACGACGGCCGACATCGGACTGCTCATCAACGGCTTCCCGCGCGAGACCGCGAACGAGGTGAAGGTCGCGGGCATCCGCACCAACTTCCGGATGCCCGACGTGCTCTCCCTCGGCATCGGCGGCGGCAGCATCGTCGACGAGGAGACCGCGGAGGTCGGCCCCGCATCGGTCGGGTACAAGCTGACGACCGAGGCGCTGGTGTTCGGCGGCTCCACCCTCACCGCGACCGACATCGCGGTCGCGGCCGGCCGGGCACAGGTGGGCGACCCGAGCCGCGTGGCCCACCTCGACCCCGCATTCGTGCAGCGCGTGCTCGACCGCATCGCCGAGCGGGTGTCCGAGGCCGTGGACCGCATGCGCACCTCGCCCGAGCCGATCGCGGTCGTCGCGGTCGGCGGCGGCTCCATCCTGCTGCCCGACGAGCTGCCGCTGTTCGGCACCGTGCACCGCCCGGAGAACTACGCGGTCGCCAACGCCATCGGCGCCTCGATCGCCCAGGTCGGCGGCGAAATCGACAAGGTGTACGCGATCGAGCCGGGCCGCCGCGAGGAGACCCTCGCCGAGGTGCGGGCCGAGGCCGTGGACAAGGCCATCGCCGCGGGAGCCAAGCCGTCCACCGTGTCGATCATCGACTTCGACGAGGTGCCCATCCCGTACCTTCCCGGCAACGCCACGCGCATCCGCGTCAAGGCCGTCGGCGACCTCGACATGGGGGTCTGACATGAGCTGGACCATCACACCCGCCCACATCGACGGACTCGCGCGCGGGGCTGCCGTGCTCGGCACGGGTGGCGGCGGCGACCCGTACATCGGCGCGCTCCTCGCCCGGCAGGCCCTCGCGAGCGGCGACGTCACCGTGGTCGCCCTCGACGAGGTGCCCGACGACGCCCTGGTGCTGTTCGTCGCGATGATGGGCGCGCCCACCGTCATGGTCGAGAAGCTGCCGAGTCTGGCCGAGGTCATCGAGCCCGTGAAGGCGCTGGGCATCCACCTCGGCCGCCCGGTCACGCACATCGCGTGCGCCGAGGTCGGCGGCGTCAACTCCACGATCCCGATCGCCGCGGCCGCCGCGCTCGGCCTGCCGCTGGTCGACGCCGACGGCATGGGGCGCGCGTTCCCGGAGCTGCAGATGGTGCTGCCGACGCTGTACGGCGTGACCGCTTCGCCCCTCGCCTTCAGCGACGAGAAGGGCAACACCGGGGTGCTGCAGACGGCCGACAACTCCTGGACCGAGCGCATCGCCCGAGTGGCGTGCGTCGAGATGGGCTGCTCCGTCATGATCTCGGGCTTCTCGATGTCGGGCACCGCCGCGCGGGAGTCGCTCGTGGCGGGGTCGCTGTCGCGCTGCATCGAGATCGGCCGGAGCATCGCCACCGCGCGCGACGAGAAGACCGACCCGGTCGCGGCGGTCGTGGAACTGCTCGGCGGGCGCGAGCTGTTCGGCGGCAAGGTCGTCGACGTCAACCGCGCCACCACCACCGGGTTCGCCCGCGGGCGCGCCCGCATCGACGGCGACGGCGGCACCACGCTCACCCTCCGGTTCCAGAACGAGCACCTGGTCGCCGAGGCCGACGGCGCGGTCCTCGCGACCACACCCGACCTCATCATGGTGCTCGACGGCGAGTCGGGCGAGCCGATCACCACCGAGGGGCTGCGCTACGGCCAGCGCGTGCGCGTGATCGTGGCCCCCGCCGACGAGCGCTGGCACTCCGCGGAGGCCCTCGCGATGGTCGGCCCCGGCTACTTCGGCTACGACCTCGCAGCACACCGCTTCGACGGCACCGTCTCCGCCGCCGACGCCGCGACGGGGGCGGCCGCATGAGCTGGCAGCTCACCGCGGCCGACCTCCCCGACCTCGCCCGAGGCGCGACGCTGCTCGGCACGGGCGGCGGCGGCGACCCGTACATCGGGAAGATGCTCGTGGAACGGGTGCTCGGCGACGGCAGCATCACGATCCTCGACCCGGACGAGCTGGCGGACGACCTCTTCGTGATCCCCACCGCGCAGATGGGCGCCCCGACGGTGATGGTGGAGAAGATCCCCGCTGGCACCGAGCCCACGCTGGCGCTGCGCACGCTCGAGGAGCACCTGGGGCGGACGGCCGATGCGACCATGCCCATCGAGTGCGGCGGCATCAACTCCATGATCCCGCTGATCGTCGCGGCCGAGACCGGGCTGCCCGTGGTGGACGCGGACGGCATGGGACGAGCGTTCCCCGAGCTGTCGATGGAGACCTTCGCGGTGTACGGCGTGCCCGGCTCGCCGCTCGCGCTCGCCGGGGAGCGGGGCGAGAAGGTCGTGATCGACACGGGCGACGACGACCGGCAGATGGAGTGGCTCGCCCGCGGCATCACGATCCGGCTGGGCGGCGTCGGCCACATCGCCGAGTACGCCATGACCGGCGCCGACGTGCGGCGCACGGCCGTGCCACGGACCATCTCGATGGCGCTCGCGCTCGGCCGCGCCATCCGCCTGGCCCGCGAGGAGCACCGGTCCCCGTTCGAGGCGATCGCCGACACCCTCGCGACCACCCTCTACCCGCACGTGCGGGAACTGGGCGTCGGGAAGGTCGTGGACGTCGAGCGGCGGACGACGGAGGGCTTCGCGAAGGGCCGGGCCGTCATCGCTCCACTGGGGGCCGAGGGCGACGCGGTCGAGATCGCGTTCCAGAACGAGAACCTCACGGCCTACCGCGGTGGGGAGCTGCTGGCGATCGTGCCCGACCTCATCTGCGTGGTCGATCACGAGACCGCGGAACCGATCACGACCGAGGGACTGCGCTACGGGCAGCGGGTGCGCGTGCTCGGCATCTCCACGCCCGACATGATGCGCACGCCCGAGGCGCTGGCCGCGTTCGGTCCCACGGCGTTCGGCCTGACGGAGCCGTTCCGCCCGGTCGAGGGGACCCCCGCGTCCTAGGCTGGACGGCATGAGGCTGGAGCGGGACGACGTGGCGGCGCTCGCCCGCGGCTACGCGCTCCTCGGCTCCGGCGGCGGTGGCTCGACCACGATGCTCGAGCTCATGCTGGGCGCCGCCGACCACGGGCCGATCGACGTCACGCCGGTGTCGGCGCTCGACCCCGCGACCCCGTGCCTCGGTGTCGCGTTCGTCGGCTCCACCATGCTCCTGAGCGAACGGATGCCGGGCGCAGAGCCGTTCGGCGCACTGCTGCGGGCGGTCGAGCGCTGGCTCGGACACCCCGTGCCGGCGGTCTGCTCGCTCGAGGGCGGGGGGATGAACGGGCTGGCGCCCCTCACCCTCGCGAAGACGCACACCGTGGTCGACGCCGACTGCACGGGTCGCGCGGTGCCCGGTCTCGACCAGATGTCGCTGTTCGTCGACCGCGTGCCCGGGCTCGTGTTCGCGTGCGAGACCGGCGCGGACGGAGTCGCCCTGGTCGAGGCGACCAGGGCGATCGACGCGGAGCGGGTGGTGCGGTCGGCCATCATCCAGGCCGGGGGAGTGGGCTGCGCGGTGCTCGCCGGCTTCACGGTGGGCGACCTGCGGGAGCACGCGATCGAGGGGCACCTGGCTCGGGCGCTCGACCTGGGGCGGGCGTTCCTCGCGCACGCCCGGCTCGCGCCGCCGCTGCTGGCCGAGGCCCTGGGGGGCGAGCTGCTCGCCGAGGGCCGGATCCTGTCGGTCGCGCCGTCCGTGACGGATCCGCACGTCAGCGCCATCGAGGTCGCGGGCATCGGCGGTACCGTGCACCGGGTGGTCGCGCGGTCGGAGACGCTCGCGGTGCTCAGCGACGGGCTGCTGGTCGCCGCGGCCCCCGAGGTGATCGTGGTGCTGGACGCCGTGTCCCGCGAGATCCTCGAGGTCACCGACCTCAGCCTGGCGCGGCACGTCGTCGTGCTCGCCCTGCCCGCGCCCGACTGGTGGAGCGAGCGCCCCGAGCGCCGCGCCCGCATCGTGCCGTCGGCCTACGGTCTCGACGGGCTGGACGCGGCATGAGCGCCGCGCTTCCCCTCACCGCACTGCTCGCCCAGGGCGAGAACGGGGCTGTGCGCCTCGTCGCCGGGCCCGCCGACGCCGAGTGGGACGCGGTGTCGGTGGAGGCGGAGGAGGCCGACCTCCCGGCGCAGAGCCGCAGCGGCCTCGCGATCCTCACGGCCGCCGCGCCGCGCGCGACCTGGCAGCAGGATGCGATGCTGCGCCGGGTGCGCGACCGCGGCTTCACCGGACTCGCGCTGCCCGGCGCGGCCGACGTCGACCGCGGCGCCGTCCGGCTCGCGGCCAGGCTCGGGCTCACCCTGCTCGACGTCGAGCGGCCGGTGCAGCTCGCCCGGGCCTGCTGGATGCTGATCGAGGCGCGTGACGCCCTCACGCTCACCCGCGTGCGCAAGGTCGCGCAGTCGTTCGAGTACGCGGCGGACGACCTCGGCGACCTGCTCGGGCACCTCGCGGCGAATCTCGGCCTCGGCGTCGCGCTCATCGACGGCGCGGGGGTTCTGCGCGAAGCCGGGGGACACCTGGCCGATGCACTCCGCCACCGGATCCGCTTCGACGCGTGGACCGATGCCGCCCGGGCCGACGGCGACGCTGCGGCCTCGGTGCGCGTGGACAGTCCCGGCCGTTCCGGACTGCGGCTCGTGCTGTTCGGTCGCGGTCTCGGCGAGGCACAGCTGCAGTCGCTCATCGTCGCCGCCGAGGTGGCGATGCCGGCCGTCGCCGCGCGGATCCTGATCGACGAGATCGCCGCGGTCAACGACGTCGCCGCATCGTCGGGGCTGCTGCGCGACTTCGTGGAGCTGCGCGGCACGGCCGACACCGACGTGGAGCGGCGGATGGCGGAGCGCGGGTGGCGCACCGGCGGGCATCACCTCGGTTTCCGCACGGTCGCGCGCGGCCGGCTCGACCCGCTCGCGCTGCTGCGCTCGATCAGCCCGGCCCTCAGCGCGATCGACGCCGAGGCGCACGCCACCACCGCGGGGCGCGGCGTCAGCGGCTGGCTGTCGTTCGCCGAGGCTCCGGGGCCCGACCGGGTGGAGCGCGCGGTCGGGGCGCTGCGCGACGTGCACCTCGGCGCGCTGCGCGACTTCGCGGTGGCGACCGGTGTCGGCTCGCTGCAGAGCGGCCCGGAGGGGCTGGCCGCCACGCTCGACGAGGCGGGCGACGCGGCACGCATCGCGGCCGACCGCTCCGCCACGGGCTGGTTCGTGCGGGTGGACAGTCTCGGTCTGGAGCAGCTGCTGCTCGCCTGGACCGGGAACGACACGTTCGTGCCGGCGGCGCAGTCGCTCCTGGCGCCGCTCGCGGACGGGGGCGGCGAGCTGCTCACGACGCTGTCGGCCTACCTGGACCACGAGTCGGGGATCGCCGCGACCGCGGCCGCCCTCGGCCTGCACCGCAACACCGTCATGGTGCGCATCCGTCGGGTGCAGGAGCTGCTCGGGATCGACATGAGCGATCCGGAGGCCCGGCTCGCGCTGCACCTGGCGTGCCGGGCCGTGCTGCCGCGCTGACCCCGCCGCTGCCTACTCCGGGTCGCCGTGCAGCATCCAGACGATGCCGAACCGGTCGACGAGCATGCCGAACGTCCCGCCCCACGGCGGCACATCCAGGGGCATCGTGATGGTCGCACCCTCCGAGAGCCGGTCCCACACGCGCTGCGTGACCTCCTGGGTGTTGCCGCTCAGCGACACGGAGATGCCCTGCGGCTTCTCGTAGGTCATGCCGTCGGGGGTGTCCGAGGCCATCAGCACGAGACCGTCCGGGGTGGTGAGCTGCGCGTGCATCACGAGGTCCTGCTGCTCCGGGCTCTGCACCATGCCGGGGAACTCGCCGAAGACGCTGATGTCGAGCTCACCGCCGAGGACGCTCCGGTAGAACTCCATCGCCTCCCGGGCCTCGGTGCGGAACGACAGGTACGGGTTGAGATTGGGCATGACTGCTCCTGGTCGTGTTCGGACTGCTGAGGATCCCCGCCGCGCCTCAGTCTCCGCTCCGTCGCGCGCCGTCGCAAGAGCAGGGGCACGACCGCGCCGACACCCCGTCCCGGAGGTGCGGTGCCGGAGGGAGGGTCAGGGGTGCGCGGTCTCCGCGAGCCACTCCGCGAACGTCTGCCGGCCGAGGTCGGCATCGGGTCCCGGAAGCGCCTTGCCCTCCCGCATCCCCGTCATCTGCGGGCCGGGCACGCTCAGCGCCGGAACCCAGCCGCGGTAGCCCTGGTGTCGCGCGAATGCCCGGATCATGTCGGCCAGCTGTTCCTCTCGCGGCCCGGCGACGTCCGCCACGCGACCCCGCGGCTCCCCGACGGCGAGAGCTGCGAGACGCTCGCCGACCTCGCGGGCGGCCACCGGCTGCGTGCGGGCCCGGGGTGCCACGTGGAGCGGGCCGAGCGTCGCGCGGGCGAACATCTGCGCGGCGAACTCGTGGAACTGGGTGGCGCGCTGGATCGTCCACGGCACGGGCGACGCCTCCACGATCTTCTCCTGCGCGACCTTGCCCGCGTAGTAGTCGTAGGGGATGCGGTCGACGCCGACGATCGAGAGGAGCACCGCGTGTCGCACGCCCGCGTCGGCGGCGGACGACAGCAGGTTGCCTGTCGCCGCGGTGAAGAACTCGATCGCCGCGCTCGCCTTCAGCGTCTCGATGCTCGCGACGTCGATCACCGCGTCCGCTCCGCGCAGCGCCTCGGACAGCCCTCTCCCGCTCACCAGATCGACGCCGGTCGAGCGGCTGAGCACCACCGCGTCATGCCCCGCCTCCCGGACCGCGTCCACGGTGTGCCTGCCCACGACGCCGGTGCCACCGGCGACAGCGATTCTCATGCGTGCGTTCTCCTTCGTCTCGGGAATGGTCCTGCCTCTCCGACGATGCAGCCCGCCCGAATGTGAGGCGATCGGCGACATCCGCCGTGCCCGCGTGCGTCACGCAGGGCCAGGATAGGAGACGATGGACGACCTCGAAGCCCCTGAATCCGAGCGGCGACCCCTGCTGGCCCTCGCGTACCGCCTGCTCGGCACGGTCGCCGACGCGGAGGACGCCGTGCAGGAGACCTACGCGCGCTGGTATCGGATGTCGCCCGCGGAGCGAGCGGCGATCGTTAACCCGGCCGCGTGGCTGACGAGGGTCGCCGGGCGCGTCTGTCTCGACGTGCTCGGATCGGCGCGTGCCCGCCGCGAGACCTACGTCGGCCCGTGGCTGCCCGAGCCGGTGCCGCACGGTTCCGCGTTCGCCGGGCCGCCGCACCCCGACCCGCTCGACCGCCTCACCCTGGACGAATCCGTCGGCCTGGCGCTGCTCGTGGTGCTGGAGTCGCTCACGCCCGCCGAGCGTGTGGCCTTCGTGCTGCACGACGTCTTCGGCGTGCCGTTCGCCGAGATCGCCGAGACGGTCGGACGCACCCCCGCCGCGGTCCGGCAGCTCGCCTCGCAGGGGCGCCGACGCGTGCGGGCTGGGCGATCCGGAGTCGCCGACCGAGCTCAGCACGACGCGGTGGTGCGGGCGTTCCTCGGCGCGGCGGCCACGGGTGAGTTCGACCGGCTCGTGAGGCTGCTCGACCCCGACGTGGTGCTCCGCTCCGACGCCGGAGGCAAGAAGTCCGCGGCACTGCGACCCGTGGTGGGGGCCGACCACGTGGCCCGGTTCGTGCTCGGCATCGCGCGCCGCAACCCCGAGGCCGAGGTCGCCCTCGTGCCTGCGCCGGACGGGCTCGCACTGCTCGCGACGCTCGATGGGGATGCGGACGCGGTGTTCTCGTTCGTCGTGCGCGGCGACCGGATCGCCGAGGTCTTCGCGGTGCGCAACCCCGACAAGCTCACGCAGTGGCCGGGATCCTCGCGGTCGCTAGCATGACGAGGGTGACGACCCCCACCGTGCGTCCCGGTATCGCCGAGCGCCTCGCCCGCATGATCCGCCTCCCCACCGTCTCCGCGGAGCTGGACGAACGCGGCCTCGCGCCGTTCGAGGAGTTCGCGGCGCTGCTCGCCGAGCTGTACCCGCGCACGCACGCGGCGCTGACGCTCGAGCGGCACACCGACCTGGGGCTGCTGTTCCACTGGGCGGGCACGGGAGCGGTGACGGACGGACCCGTCGTGCTGATGGCGCACTACGACGTGGTCTCGGTCGACGAGAGCGACGCCTGGACCCATCCGCCGTTCGCGGGGGTGATCGCCGACGGCTCGGTGCACGGGCGCGGGGCGCTCGACGACAAGGGGCCGCTGATCGTGGTGCTCGAGGCCGTCGAGAACCTGCTCGCCGACGGCTTCCGTCCGCCGCGCGACGTGTACCTGTCGTTCGGCGGGAACGAGGAGACCTACGGGCGGGCGGCCGAGGAGATCGCGCGGGTGCTGCGCGCCCGCGGCATCGTGCCGTGGCTCGTGATCGACGAGGGCGGGGCGGTCGTCGACGCACCGCTGCCCTTCGTCCCCGGGCGTGCCGCGATGATCGGTGTCGGTGAGAAGGGCGTGATGACGCTGCGGCTCTCGGCGCGCGGCGACGGCGGGCACGCCTCCGCCCCGCCCGCACTCACGGCCGTGCGCCGCGTGGCCCGCGCGGTCGACCGCCTCGGCCCCGACACCTTCCGGCCGCGCGCCTCGACCGCGGTGCTGCGCATGCTCGGCGTGCTCGGCGCGCAGACGCCGGGACCCGCGCGGCACCTCCTGCGGCTGCTCGCCGCGACGCCACCGCTCACCGCGCGGCTCTTCGCGGCGCTGGGCGGCGAGCCCGCGGCGCTGGTGCGCACGACGGTCGCGCCCACCATGCAGTCGGGCGGCACCGCCGCGAACGTGCTGCCCTCGCAGGCGTCGGCCACGGTGAACCTGCGCATCGCGCTCGGCGAGACCACGCAGCAGACCGTGTACCGCGTGCGTCGACGGGTGCGCGATCCGCTCGTCTCCGTGGAGGTGGTGGAGGCCAGTGAGCCGTCGCCGGAGTCGTCGACCGAGAACGCGCAGTTCGCCCTGCTCGCCGCGGCGCTCGAGGTCTCGCACCCCGGCGTCCCCGCCGTGCCGTACGTGATGATGGCGGCGACCGACTCCCGGCACTTCCACCGGTTCGCCCCGGCCGTGTACCGCTTCGCGCCGCTGGACATGTCGAATGCGCAGCGCGCATCGATCCACGGCGTCGACGAGAGCGTGGAGATCGCGGCGCTGGAGCGGGGGGAGCGGTTCCATCGCTCCCTCCTCGAACGACTAGGGTGATCTCACCCCCTCCGGGATCCACCCCGGCACCCGACCTCTCGAAGCAGGAGACGCGATGACGCGCACCCGCACCCTGGGCACCCTCGCCGTGGTCGTCGGCTTCCTCGCGTTCGTCGAGTTCACCAGCGGCGTGCTCCAGGGGTACTACACGCCGATGCTCAGCGACATCGCCCGCCACCTGGGCATCCACGACGCCGACGTGAACTGGCTGGAGGGGTCGCAGCTGATGCTGTCGGCACTCGTGGTGCCGGCGTTCGCGAAGCTCGGCGACATGCTCGGCCACAAGCGCATGCTGCTGATCTCGACCGCCGTGACCGCGGCCGCCGCGCTCGTGCTGCCGTTCACCGACTCGTTCGCGGTGTTCCTGCTCGCCTGGTCGCTCATGGGCTTCTACGTGGTGTGGCTGCCGCTGGAGATCGCCCTGATCTGGTCGCGGTCACGGCGCATGGAGGGGCGCTCGTCGATCACGGCGAAGGCGGCGGGCCTCCTGGTCGCCGCCCTGGAGGGTGGGGCGATCATCGGCGCCCTCGTCGGCGGCGCGCTGATCGACGCCCTCCCGCTGACGGTCGTGCTGCTCGTGCCCGCCGTGCTGATCGTGGTGTGCTTCTTCGTGATCCTGTTCGGCGTGCGGGAGTCGCCCGAGCCGACCGGCGGCGTGTTCGACACGGTCGGCCTGGTGCTGATCTCCCTCGCGCTGCTGTGCTTCACGGGCGGGCTCAGCCTGCTGCGCCTCGAGGGCGGCCTCGGCAACCCGTGGTCGTGGGCGGTCGTGGCGCTGGGGCTTCTGCTGGTCGTGCCGTTCGTGCGGTGGGAGCTGCGCTGCGACGACCCGCTGATCGACGTGCGCATGTTCCGGTCTCCGGCGCTCGGGCCCGTGTTCCTCACGGCGGGACTGTTCGGGGTGAGCGTGCTGGGCGCGCAGGCGCCGCTGTCGACCTTCGCGCGCACCGACCCGGAGGTGTACGGCTACGGGCTGGGGACGACCGGCTTCGCGACGTCGCTGATCATCGGGGTGTACCTGGTCGCGATGATCGCGGGCGCGCTGCTGTTCCCGGTCGTGGCGCGCTGGGCGTCGCCACGGATCACGCTCCTCGGGGCGTCGGTGCTGGTGGGCATCGGTTTCCTGCTGTTCCTGCCGTTCCACGACGCCTATGGGCAGGTGATCGCGAACATGGTCGTGGTGGGGCTCGGCTCCGGCGCCCTCGTGGCGGCGCTGCCGGCCGCGGCGGCGTCGGCGGCTCCGGCGACGCAGACGGGCGTCGCGACCGGGCTCACCAACTCCGTGAAGACCGTGGGCGGTGCGATCGCCTCGTGCGTCTTCGGCATCGCACTCCTGCACGGCGTCGCGAGTGGTGCGGGCGCGGTCGCCGACGGGACGGCGGGGTCGCTCGCGGGGTATGTCACGGTGTGGGTCGTCTGCGGGGCGACCGCGCTCGCCGCTGCGGTGCTCCTGCTGTTCGTGCCGAAGCAGGCGTTCACGGATCGCGCGGTCGAGGCTGAGGCGGCACCGGTCGCCTGACGGCCGGGCGAGCAGCGCGGTCGGACGGATCGGCCGCGTCAGGCGTCGCGGTCGAGGCCGAACGTGCGCTTCACCAGGGCCTGCACGTCGCGGTCGAGACCGTCGATCCGGGTGTGCACGGCGTCGATGCGGGTGTGCACGGCATCGAAGCGCGCGTCGACGGCGTCGAACCGGGCGTCGACCGTCGCGAAGCGGGCGTCGACCGCATCGAAGCGGCCGTTCATCTCGTTGCGGAGCCCGCCGACCTCGCTGCGGAGCACGCGGACGAACATCGTCGACATCACGGTCAGGGTGCCGCACATCAGGGCGGTGAACGCGCCGATCATCGTCCAGATCTGTGCCGCATCCATCGATTCCATCTCCTCATCGTCGCATCGGATGATCCACCCTGCCAGCATCCTGGTGCCGGCTCCGGCCACGTCTCCGAGAACCGCGGGACGGGCTGCTCGGCGCGTATCGGTGCAGAGAGAGTGGTCCTGCGACGGCGCGGTCAGGCGTCCTTCGGCGGGTTGTACATGAACTCGACGCGGATGCCGTCGGCGTCCTCCACGAAGGAGGCGTAGTAGCGCTCCGAGTAGCGGGGATACTCCTTGGGCTCCCGCACCGCGCTCCACCCGGCGTCGAGCGCGAGCGCGTGGAAGCGGTCGACCTCCGCGCGCGACGGCATCGCGAAGGCGAGGTGCTGCCACCCGATGCGTCCGTGCCGGTGCGGCTCCGAGTCCTCGTCCCACGTGTAGAGGATGATCTCGGTCTCGTCGCCGTTGTGCCACGAGATGGAGTGGTCGTCCTCCCCGCCGGACTCGTAGCCGAGCGCGGTCAGGACGGGATGGAACTGCGCCCGCCCCCGCTCGAGGTCGCCGACGGTGATGCCCAGGTGATCGAGGAGTGCCATCGGCCCAGTCTGTCAGCGATCGCGGACGGTGTCAGTGGGGAGCGTGATACTCGGCTTCGCCCCGCTTCCAGTACCCCTTCACGACGGCCTTCGCGGTGTCGACGCCCCACCGGTCGAGCAGCGCGCGACCCGGCTTGACGATCGACTGCTCCGCCGCGATGAACACGAACGGATCGGTGCCGACGATGTCGTCTCCCGACAGCGACTCCAGGAACGCGATCAGCGCCGAGCCGGCCGGGTCGTCCCCGCGGTGCAGCCACTGCACCGGTACCGGGGCGGCGAGGTCGAGCTCGCCGCTCTCGGCTACGGTCTCGATCACGATGCGGGCCGGGGCGTCGTCGGGGATCAGCGCGGCGAAACGGCGGATCGCGGGGATCGCGGTCTCGTCGCCGACGAGCAGCCAGGAGCCGGGGGTGCCGGTGACGACGGCGGCGCCGCGCGGACCGCCGACGCCGATCTCGGCGCCGAGGGGCGCGGTGGCGGCCCACGGTGCGGCGACGCCCTGGTCGCCGTGCACCGCGAACTCGACGTCGAGCCAGTCTTCGCCCCACGCGAGCGGCGTGTACTCGCGGCTGGGCGCGGCGCGCAGTTCCTCCACCGACTCCACGGGGCCGTCCGGGAAGAACAGGCGCATGTGGTCATCGGCGCCGGGGGAGTCGAATCCGGCGAGGTCCGGCCCGGCGAGGCGCACGCGCACGAAGTCCGGGGCGAGCCACTCGCGCGCGGTCAGGGTGACGGTGCGGAAGCGCAGCTCGAGGCCGCGGCGCTCGATCGTGAAGCCGGATTTCGTATCGCTCATAAAGTAAGGCTAACCTAAAAAGCACGACGGATGGTTCCCTGCGATCCGCTCCGTCTGACCGGCGCCCTCGAGTGCGCGACCACCCCGCAGAACAGGAGTCTCTCCATGTCCGTGCCCAGAACCCTCACCGCCACCAGCGTCGCCCTGGTCGGCCTGCTCGCGCTCTCCGGCTGCGCCACCGGCACCGAAGCCGAACCCGAGGAGACCGCCGCCGCCTCCGGCACCGTGACCGTCGAGGACAACACGGGCGAACACGAGATCGCCACCCCGCCCGCCTCGGTCGTCGCCCTCGACAACCGCACCTTCCAGACCCTGTCCGACTGGGGCATCGAGCTCTCCGCCGGCGCCGTCTCCCTCATGCCCGAGACCGTGTCGTACGCGAAGGACGACGGCATCGTCGACATCGGCCTGCACACCGAGCCCGACCTGGAGGCGATCGTCGCGGCCGACCCCGATCTCATCATCAGCGGTCAGCGCTTCACGCAGCACAACGCCGCGATCGCCGAGCTCGTGCCCGACGCCACGATCATCGACCTCGAACCGCGCGACGGCGAGGCGTTCGACGCCGAACTCACGCGCCAGACCACCGTGCTCGGCGAGATCTTCGGCAAGCAGGACGAGGCGCAGAAGCTGGTCGACGAGTTCGACGCCGCGGTCGAGCGGGCCAAGGCCGCCTACGACGAGGCCGACACCGTCATGGCCGTCAACACCTCGGGCGGCCAGATCGGCTACCTCGCTCCGACCGTCGGCCGCTCGCTCGGCCCGATCTACGACCTCCTCGGCCTCACGCCGGCCCTCGAGGTCGACGACGCGAGCGATGACCACCAGGGCGACGAGATCTCGGTCGAGGCGATCGCGGCCTCGAACCCCGACTGGATCCTCGTGCTCGACCGCGACGCGGTGTTCGCGGCGGAGACGCCCGACTACGTGCAGGCCGCCGAGATCCTGGAGAGCTCCGAGGCCCTCGCCGGCGTCACCGCGGTGAAGGACGAGCAGATCGTCTACATGCCCACCGACACGTACCTGAACGAGAGCATCCAGACGTACACCGCGTTCCTGAACGACCTCGCCGACGCGCTCGAGAAGAGCGCCGACAAGTAAGGGCCGGGTGGCGGCGCCCGCGATCAGGGCGCCGCCACCGGCATCCCCCCATGACCTCTCCTCTCCTCGCCCCGACGCCGCGATCGTCCGCGCGGCTGTTCGACCCGAAGCTGCTCCTCGGGGTGCTCGTCGTCGCGGTTCTCCTGGCGCTCTCGCTCGTCACCGGCGTCTACGACATCGCCGGTGCCGACGACGGCGCGCAGATGTTCCAGATCACCCGCGTGCCCCGCACGATCGCCCTCGTGCTGGCCGGGGCCGCGATGGCGATGGCGGGCCTGGTGATGCAGCTGCTCACCCAGAACCGCTTCGTCGAGCCGACGACGACCGGCACGACCGAATGGGCGGGCCTCGGCCTGCTCGCCGTGATGCTGCTGGTGCCGCAGCCGTCCCTGCCGCTGCGCATGGCCGGGGCCGTGCTGGCCGCCTTCGTCGGCACGATGGTCTTCTTCGCCTTCCTGCGGCGGGTGGCGCTCAAGTCCTCGCTCATCGTCCCCATCGTCGGCATCATGCTGGGGGCGGTCGTCGGCGCGATCACCACCTACCTCGCGCTCGTCACGAACTCGCTGCAGATCATCGGCGTGTGGTTCGCCGGCAGCTTCACGTCGGTCATGCGCGGCCAGTACGAGATGCTGTGGATCGTCGCGCTCATCGGGGTGATCGTGTTCCTCGTCGCCGATCGGCTGACCATCGCCGGACTGGGGGAGGAGATCGCGACGAACGTCGGGGTGAACTACAACCGGATGATCCTGCTCGGCACCGTGCTGATCGCCGTCACCACCGGCGTCGTGACGGTCGTCGTCGGCAACCTGCCCTTCCTCGGACTGATCGTGCCCAACATCGTGTCGATGGTGCGCGGCGACGACCTGCGCAGCAACCTGCCCTGGGTCTGCCTGCTGGGCATCGCGATCGTCACCGTGTGCGACATCATCGGCCGCGCGATCATCATGCCCTTCGAGGTGCCCGTGTCGCTGATCCTCGGGGTCGTCGGGGCGGTCGTGTTCGTGCTCCTCCTGCTGAGGCAGCGTCGTCGTGGCTGAGCGGACGGCGACGGAGTCCCGGCCGGACGCGACGACCCGGTCGGCCGGTTCCTTCACGACGCCGCGCGCGCGCCGCCGCTACGTCGTGGTGCTGGTCGTGCTCGCCGTTCTCGCCGCCGGATCCGCGTTCGGACTCCTGGCGTGGGACAACCCGATGCCCGTCGGCACGCCGGGGTTCTGGCGCATCGCCCAGCACCGCGCGACCGCCGTGGTCGTGATGGCCGTCGTCGCCGTGGCCCAGGCCGTGGCGACCGTGAGCTTCCAGACCGTCACGAACAACCGCATCATCACGCCGTCGATCATGGGCTTCGAGTCGCTCTATCGCGTGGTGCAGACCACCACCGTGTACCTGTTCGGCGTCGCGGGGCTGGTCGCCGTCCAGGGGGCGGGACAGTTCGCCCTCCAGGTCGTGATCATGGTGGGTCTCGCCGTGGTCCTCTACGGGTGGTTGCTCTCGGGGCGCTACGGCAATCTCCAGATCATGCTGCTCGTGGGCATCGTGATCGGCGGAGGGCTGGGCGCGATCGCCACGTTCATGCAGCGGTTGCTGACGCCGAGCGAGTTCGACGTGCTCGCGGCCCGCCTGTTCGGCAACGTGTCGAACGCCGACCCGGCGTACCTCCCCCTCGCGATCCCGCTGGTCGCCGGAGCCTCGCTGCTGCTGTGGTCGCGGTCGCGTCGGCTCAACGTGCTCGCGCTCGGTCCCGACGCGGCCCGTTCCCTCGGGATCGATCACCGACGCGAGCAGTTCCTCGTGCTGACGCTGGTCGCGGTGCTCATGGCGACCTCGACCGCCCTGGTCGGTCCGATGACGTTCCTCGGGTTCCTCGTCGCGACGCTCGCCTACCAGTTCGCCGACTCGCACGACCATCGGCTGATCTTCCCGGTCGCGGTGCTCACCGCGTTCTCGATCCTCGCCGGGGCGTACTTCGTGATGAAGAACGTGTTCTACGCGCAGGGCATGGTGTCGATCCTGATCGAGATCGTCGGCGGCACCGTGTTCCTCCTCGTCATCCTCCGAAAGGGCAGACTGTGATCGCACTCGACGGCGTGCGCCGTGACTACAGCAGCGAGGTCGCGATCGGACCCGTCGACCTCCGCATCCCCGCGGGCGGCATCACCGCCCTCATCGGACCCAACGGCGCGGGCAAGTCCACGCTGCTGACGATGATCGGTCGGCTCAACGGCATGGACGCCGGCGCCATCGAGATCGCCGGACTGGATGTGGCGTCCACGAAGTCGAAGGACCTGGCGAAGGTGGTGTCGATCCTGCGGCAGGAGAACCACTTCGTCACGCGCCTCACCGTCCGCCAGCTCGTCGGGTTCGGGCGCTTCCCGCACTCCCAGGGGCGCCTGAACCGGCACGACGAGGAGGTCATCAGCCAGGCGATCGACTTCCTCGACCTCGGCGCGCTGGAGGGGCGCTACCTCGACGAGCTCTCCGGAGGGCAGCGACAGCGGGCCTACGTGGCGATGGTGCTCGCGCAGGACACGGAGGTCGTGCTGCTCGATGAACCCCTCAACAACCTCGACATGCGGCACGCGGTGCAGATGATGAAGCACCTGCGGCGGGCGGCCGAGGAGCTGGGGCGCACGATCGTCATCGTGCTGCACGACATCAACTTCGCCGGTCACTACGCCGACCACATCTGCGCCATGAAGGACGGGCGGGTGGTGGAGTTCGGCCCGCCCGCGCAGATCATGACCGACGACGTGCTGACCCGCGTGTTCGACACCGAGGTGCGGGTGGTCGAGGGACCCTCCGGTCCCCTCGCGGTGTACTACTAGAGCTCGATGCCGTGGTCTTCGTCGTTCACGCCGGCGTTGTGGCCGCGGCGCGACTCGTAGCCCAGGAACCACCCGAGCCAGACGATCGCGGCGAGCAGCACCCCGAGCCACACGTTCTGGAAGATGAGACCGACGACCACGCCGACGATCAGCAGGCCGAGGGTGACGGTGATCCGGAGCGCGGCGCGGGACATGGCCTCAGCATACGTCCCGGCGCCCCGTGGGCGTGCGGCCGTATCGCGGTTCAGCGGCGACGGTGGTCCTCGGGGGCGAGCCGGGGTCCGCGTCGCGGTTCGACCAGGCCGCTCGCGAAGATGAGCCGGATCACGCGCTGGCGGTGGCCGGACCACGGCTCCAGCAGCTCGATCATCCCCGCGTCGTCCGTGCGATGACCCGCGAGGGCGTGGCCGACCTCGTGCGCGAGATGGTAGTCGCCCACGCTGACCGCATCCGGGTCGCCCAGCGCGCGGATCCTCGTCTCGGCCGCGGTCCACACGCCCACGCCGGGCAGGCTCGTGAGCACGCGGTCGCGGTCCGCTCCTGTCTCCGCCGCCTGCACGGCCCGCGCGATGCGGTCGCCGCGTTCGGCGGCGCGCACGATCGTCTTGGACTGCGGGGGTTCGACGCCCGCGCGGTGCCACGCCCACGACGGGATGCGCCGCCACTGCTCGGCGGTCGGCGCGACGGCCATCGGGCGCGGGGTGGGGCCGGGTGCGCGGTCGCCGTAGCGCGAGACCAGGTAGCGCCACGCGCCGAACGCCTGCATCGAGGTGACCTTCTGCTCCAGGATCGCGCAGGCGAGCGCGTCGAACACCTCGTCGGTGCGGGCGAGCCGGATGCCGGGGTTGCGCCGGGCGGCTTCGGCGACGAGGGGGTGGTGCGACGGGTCGAACCCGGTGGGGTCGTCGGTCGCGCCGCAGAGCGCGGGGACGAGGGAAAGGGCGTGGTCGGCGCCGGGACCCCATGCGGTCGCCGTCACTGCGTTCCCCGCCATGCGCAGCGCGAGCGTGGACGGGCCCTGCGGAGTGCGCACCGCGCGCCAGATGACGTGACCGTCGAACACGGTGGTCGGGTCGGTGCCACCGCGGCGCAGCATCCCCACCGTGCGACGGAGGTCGAGCGGATGCGGCGGACGGTAGGCGGTCTCCCGCCGCAGGTCCGCCGGCACGGCCGCAGGGGGCGCTGACGGAGCGGTGAGGGTCATGCGCCCACCCTACGCGGCGCTCCTGACATCGGCTCCCGGCGTGCGCCGCGGCCCGCGGGGGCCGTGCTCGGCACGATGGCCGAGCCGCGCGGGCGTGCTCTCAGAAGCGGTCGGGCGAGGGGGTGCCGTGGCCGTAGCGGATGACGACGTCGGCGTGGCGATCGAACCGGTAGCCGATGCCGCGGACCGTCCGGACGATGTCCTCGTAGCGGCCGAGCTTGGCCCGCAGCCGGCGCACGTGCACGTCGATCGTGCGCTCGCCGGGGGCCTCGTCGTCCTGCGCCTGCCACAGGGCGGAGACCAGCTCGCTGCGCTCGATCGTGCGGCCCTCGCGGAGCACGAGGTACTGCAGCAGCTCGAACTCCTTGTACGTGAAGGCGGCGGACTCGCCGTCGATCAGGACGCGCTTGCGGGAGATGTCGACGGTGACCCCGGTCTCCTCCGGCACCGTCTCCTCTTCGGCTGCGGCCTTGGTCCTGGCGATCGCGCCGGGCTCCTGGAGGGCGAGCCGGACGACGTCCAGGTCGCGGCCACCCGAGCCGTGCGGGGCGAGGGCGACGGTCGCGTGCGTCTCGGCGCCGGGCGCGAGCTCGGCGAGGGTGCGGCGGAGGGCGTCGACGAGGAGCGGGAGGCTGACGCCGGCTTCCGCTGCCTTGATCTCGTCGAGGCCGACGTAGAGGGCGAAGCCGCGCGGAGAGCGGACGGCGGGGAGGTCGGCACCGGCGGTGGCGGCGGAGTCGCTGCCGGGGTGGACGGTGCGGACGGGGGCGGTGGTGGCGGGACGCTCGAGAAGGGCGGAGTTCGACATGATGATGGAGTCCTCAAGACGTGAGCCCGAAGCGACGGGGGCTCGGATGCGTTGCATGAATGACCGGCGGAGCCGGGAAGCGAGCAAGGGTGGATGCTCGAGACGCTGCTCCCGCAGATGGCGAGGAGTCAGGTCAGGCGGGGTGGCTGTTCGTTCAGCGACACATTCGGCAACACATGCCAACGCGACCGGGCATCATCATCCCGGCAGTCCCGTTCGCCTCCTGGGCGGACAAAGGGCGTGCGTTGGTGGTCATGGGGGGATTATGTCCGATCGTGACGACGCATGTCAAAACGCCCGGGCGTGGCGGAGGGGCGTAACGTGGCACGGATGACGATCTCGCACACCGTCGGCGGCTTCATCCTGACCGACGAGAAGGACGCATCGCGGTATACGCTCACGCGCGACGGGAAGCTGGTCAGCGTGCTGGACTATCGCGACGACGGCCACACGATCGCCCTGACCCGCGCCTTCACCGTGCCGACTTTCCGCGGCCATGGCTACGCGGGAATCGTGGTCGACGGCGCGGTCGCCGACATCGAGGAGCGGGGCGACCGCACGGTCGACGCGGTCTGCTGGTACGTGGCGGAGTGGTTCGCCGCGCACCCCGAGCGAGCCGGAGTCCTCCGCCGCCGCTGAGGCGCGAGTATGACGCCGTGTTACGTGCACGGTCGTGCTTCCTCCGGCCGGCTCGGCTGCCCGCGGCGGGCCTCAGACCGAATGTCGGAGGTCGTTCGTACGGTGTGAGTATGCGGATCCTGCACACCTCGGACTGGCACATCGGCCGGACCTTCCACGGCAACTCCACGCTGGAGGCGCTCGCCGAGGTGCTCGCCGCCCTGACCGTCCAGGTCGAGCAGGAGGGGGTCGACGTCGTGGTCGTCGCGGGCGACGTCTTCGATTCGGCGACGCCGTCCGCCGCGGCGTACACGCTCCTCGGCGACGCGCTGGTGGCGCTGCACGCCACGGGCGCGCGGGTCATCGTGACCAGCGGCAACCACGACTCGGCGGCGCGACTCGGCTTCCAGTCGCGGCTGCTGCGCGACGGCATCCATGTGCTGACCGATCCGCTCGCGATCGGGCGGCCCGTCACGATCGCCGACGACCACGGCCCCGTGCACTTCTTCGGCATCCCGTACCTCGAGCCCGCCATCGTGCGGCAGCACTGGCCGGAGGGTGACGCCGACGGGCGGCAGCTGCGCACGCAGGCACAGACCATGGCCCATGCGATGCATCTCGTCCGCGCGGGGATGCAGGAGCACGACGGGCGCTCCGTCGCGATCGCCCACTGCTTCGCCGCGGGTGTCGAGCCCACCGAGGGCCTGGAGCGCGAGGTGCGCCAGGGCGGCCTCGATGTCGTGCCGCTGAGCGTGTTCGACGGTCCCGACTATGTGGCGCTCGGCCACATCCACGGGCGGCAGCAGGTGAGCGAGCGCGTGCGGTACGCCGGAGCGCCCCTGCACTACAGCTTCGGCGAGCAGCACAAGCCCCGAGGGTCCTGGCTCGTGGACCTCGACGCCGACGGGCTCGCCCGGGTCGAGTGGCGGGAGCTGCCGGTGCCGCGGCGTCTCGTCACGCTCACCGGCAGCTTCGCGGAGATCCTGTCCACGGAGAACGTCACCGCCCATGCCGACGACTGGGTGTGCGCGGTGTACACCGATGCCGTGCCGCAGTCCGAGCCCATGCGACGACTTCGCGAGGCGTACCCGCACTGCGCCATGGTGCAGCACCAGCCGATCGTCACGGGTGAGACGGAGGAGCACTCGTACGCACAGCGCCTGCGCTCCGCGGTCACCGACGCCGACCGGATCGGGGCCTTCCTCGAGCACGTGCGCGCCGGGCAGGGCGCGACAGAGGTCGAGCGCGAGCTGATCCGCGAGGTGCTCGACGACCGCGTCCGAGCGGAGGCTCTCGTCTAGATGCGTCTGCACCGCCTGGAGGTCGAGGGATTCGGACCCTTCCGCGCACGCCAGATCGTCGACTTCGACGCGTTCGCCGACGACGGCATCTTCCTGATCGCCGGTCGCACGGGCGCCGGGAAGTCGAGCATCCTCGACGCCGTGTGCTTCGGCTTGTACGGCGGGGTGCCCCGGTACGAGGGTGGCGAGAAGCGGTTGCGCAGCGACCACTGCGAGCCGGACGACCCGTCGGAAGTGGTGGTCGAGTTCAGCACGCCGTCCGGCCGCTACCGTGTGACCCGGTCGCCGGAGTACCTCCGCCCCGCGCGCCGCGGTGGGGGCATGACGAAGCAGGCCGCAGCCGTCTCGCTCGAGGAGTCGACCGCATCGGGGTGGGTCGGCCGAGCGGCGCGCGCCGTCGATGTGGCACAGGAGCTCGATGAGATCCTCCAGCTGAGCAGGGAGCAGTTCCTGCAGGTGGTCCTGCTCGCGCAGAACCGGTTCTCGGAGTTCCTGCTGGCCGGAAGCCGGGACCGGCAGTCGCTGCTGCGGCGGCTGTTCGGCACCGAGCGCTTCGAAGACGTGCAGGCGCGCTTCGACGAGCGGCGCCGACAGGCCGAGCAGGCGCTGGGTTCGCGGCTGGCGACGGTCGTCGCGCGACTCGAGGAGGCCGAGCGCCTGGTGACGGACGCGGGCCTGGGCGGGGAGAACGGCGGCGGTGAGGACATCGGCGGCGAAACGACGGAGACCGCGACGACGCCCACTGTGCAGGATCGGCTCGACGCGCTCGGGCGCGCACTCGCTCGCGCCGAGTACCGCTCCGAGCGTCGGGCCTCGGAGCGTGCCGACGCCGAGCGGCGGTCGGCGGAGGCGGACGCGGCGCTGGCGGCGCGGCGGGAGGATCGCCGCGCCCAGGTCGAGCGCGACAGGGCACGCGCGGCCCTCGCCCGCCTCGACGCCGACGAGCCCCGGATCGCGGAGGCCAGGGTCGAGCTCGGGAACGCACGTGCCGCTGAGGCGCTGCGACCGACCATCGCGGCCGCGGCTCGCGCGCGTGAGGCCCTGGCGGAGGCTGTTGCAGGCGAATCGCGCGCCGCGGAGGAGTGGACGGCGTACGGCATCGAGGTGGACGACCTGGAGGCGTGGGTCACCGAGCGCCTGCGCGAGATCGGCGGGTGGGAACGCGCGGTCGTGCTGGAGCGGCACGCGACCGAGCGCGACGCCGAGCAGCGGGCCGCGGAGGCCGATACGGCCTCGGCGCAGGCGCGGGTCGAGACGGCCGAGACCGAGCGCGACGCCCTTCCGGTCCAGCTCGCCGAGGTGGAGGCGGAGCGTGCCGCCGCCAGAGACCTCGCCGCGGGGCGACCGGGGCGGGAGGCCGCACTGCTCGCCGCGAAGGACCGGTGGGATGCCGCCAGGACGGCCGAGCGTCTCGCCGCGGCGTGCGACGCAGCGGAGGCCGAGCTCGCACGGGTGACCTCGGAGCACGCGACGGCGCAGTCCCGGCTCGCGCAGCTGCGCCAGCGCCGCATGGACGGGATGGCGGGGGAGCTCGCCACGGCCCTGGTGGAGGGTGAGGCCTGCGCCGTCTGCGGCTCGACGGAGCATCCCGCGCCGGCCACCCACACCGACCCCGTCTCGGTCGACGACATCGCCCTGGCCGAGTCCGCCCGCGACGCGGCGGCGGCGGGGGAGCGCGCCGCCGGCGACACGTGCGCCGGGCTCCGTGCCGAGCTCGCGGCCGCGACGGCGAAGGCCGACGGACGCGATCCTGAGCGCGCCGAGCGCGAGTACCGGACCGCCGAGGACGAGCACACCGCCGCGGTCGAGGCGGAGCAGCGAGCGGCAGAGCTCGAGGCCGTGCGCGCCGATCTTCTGGCTCGGAAGGAGCGTCAGGACTCCGAGGTCGCGACGGCCGCAGCGGCGCTGGCCCAGGCGCGCGAGCACCTGGCGCTGCTGGTGCAACGGAACGGCGACGCGGACGAGCAGATCGCGCAGGCCCGTGGCGACGCGGGATCGGTCGCCGAGCGGATCGCCGAGACCACCGCCCGCACCGAGGTCGCCCGGCGGCTGGCGGACGCGCGCGCGGAGCGCTCTCGTCGAGAGAGGGCGGTCGTCGAGGCCGACCGGGAGCGCGATGCCGCGCTGCTCGCGTCGGTGTTCGCCGAGGTCTCGGATGCGGAGGAGGCTCTGCGCTCGTCGGCGGAGCAGGAGGCGCTCGACGCCCGCATCACTCAGCACACGGTGCAGCGGGAGAAGGAACGGGAGATCCTGTTCGACCTCGAGCTGAAGACGCTGCCCGAGGAGCCGATCGACACCGCGGCCGCGGAACGCGTGTCGAGCGAGGCCCGGGCGCTCTGGTCGGCCGCCGTCGACGCCGCGACCGTCGCCGCTGGAGACGCCGCCCGGTTGTCCGGACTCCTCGCCGCGGCCGGGGACGAGCACGCGCGCACGGCCGAGGACGCGGCGGAGTTCGAGGTGCTGAAGAACCTCGCCGACACGATCGCCGGGCGCGGCGCGAACACCCGCAAGATGACGCTCGAGACCTTCGTGCTCGCCGCGGAGCTGGAGGAGATCGTCGAGGCGGCCAACCGTCGCCTGCACGACATGTCGGAGGGGCGTTACCAGCTGCGCCACTCCGACGCACTGGCGGCGCGAGGGGCCGCGTCGGGCCTCGGGATCGTGGTGGCCGACGCCTTCACCGGCCAGACCCGACCTCCGCAGTCGCTGTCCGGCGGCGAGACGTTCCTCACGTCGCTCGCCCTCGCGCTCGGACTCGCCGAGGTCGTCACTGCGCGCGCCGGAGGGATCCGCCTCGACACGCTGTTCATCGACGAGGGCTTCGGCTCACTCGACGGCGACACGCTCGACATCGCCATGCGCACACTCGACGAACTGCGCCAGGGCGGTCGCACGGTGGGGGTGATCAGTCACGTGGAGGCCATGCAGGAGCAGATCCCCGCACAGCTCACCGTGCGGGCGCTGGCGAACGGTCCGAGCGTGATCGAGGCGCGCTGACGCGGGTCAGACCCCGTACTCGGCGCGGATGACGTCGCGCAGCTGGACGCTGCATCGCGCGACCGCGGCGCGCCAGTCGGTGAGGGCGCCGTCCTCGGCCTGATCGGAGACGGCACGGAACGCGCGGATCGGCACCCCGAACTGCCCGGCCACCCAGATGTACGCGTAGGTCTCCATGTCGACGAGGGCGGCACCGGTGGGCCGGATGACCGCGGTCACCTCGGCGTCCTCCACGAAGTGGTCTCCGGTCGCGATCAGCACGCCGTCACGGCCGGTGCTCACGCGTGCGGGAAGCGACACGTGCTGGCCGGAGACGCCGTCGAGGTCGGTCACGTCGTGCTGGAATGCGGAGCCGATCTCGTGGACGGTGGCCTCGAGCCCCGGCTCGATGGCCCCCGCCGTTCCGACGACGACGACCTCGTCGTAGCGCCGGGCGTCGAGGGCGCGGGTGAGCGCGTAGGTGGCCTGCAGCTTGCCGGGGCCGGTGACCAGCCGGTCGAAGCCGTCGAGCTCGTCGGGGAAGGCGGACAGTTCGGACGCGAGCGCGGCGACGAGGAGTTTCACTGCCTCATTCTCTCAGGTCTCGGCTGGATGCCGCGTGCGAGCGCCGCGCCGCCGCCCCGCCGCTGCGCGGAGGGAGGATACTGGGGCCAGGCGAAGAGCGGAGGATCACGTGTCGTTGCAGAAGCAGATCGCGGAAGACCTGGGTGTCCGGCCCGACATCGACCCCGAGTCGGAGGTGGAGCGGAGGGTCGGCTTCCTCGCGGACTACCTGCGCACGACGGGTGCCAGGGGGTACGTGCTCGGCATCTCGGGCGGTCAGGACTCGACCCTCGCCGGCCGGCTCGCGCAGCTCGCGGTCGAGCGCGTGCGGGCCGAAGGCGGCGAGGCCACGTTCCTGGCGGTACGGCTGCCGTATCGCGTGCAGCACGACGCGGACGATGCGCAGGCCGCGCTCGACTACATCGCCCCGGACTCCTCGGTCGAGGTGAACATCCAGAACGGCGTCGACGGCGTGGAGCGCGACATCGAGGCGGCGGTCTCCGGCGACATCACCGACTTCAACCGCGGCAACATCAAGGCGCGACTGCGCATGGTGACGCAGTACGCCCTCGCGGGACACGACGGCCTGATCGTGATCGGCACCGACCACGCGGCCGAGGCCGTGACGGGGTTCTACACGAAGTTCGGCGACGGCGCCGCGGACGTGCTGCCGCTGTCGGGCCTCACGAAGCGACAGGGCCGCTCGCTGCTGCAGTTCCTCGACGCGCCCGACCGGTTGGCGCTCAAGGTGCCCACGGCCGACCTCCTCGATGGCCAGCCCGGACGAGCCGACGAGGACGAGCTGGGGCTGACGTACGAGCAGATCGACGCGTTCCTGGAGGGGGAGGAGGTCGACCCTGACGTCGCCGGTCGCATCGAGTCGCGCTACCTCGCGACCCAGCACAAGCGCCACCTCCCCGTCACTCCCGACGACACCTGGTGGCGCTGAGGCGTCGAGGGAAGGGCGCGGTCGCGCTCGCTTTCGCCCGTGTCGGATGCCGCGGATAGTGTCGAAGCATCCGAGAGAACGGGAGAATCGTGCGGATCGACACGGAGGCGCAGCGGGTCGTCTGGAGCGCGAGCGACCTCAAGGCGGCGGCGGAGTGCGAGTTCGCCTGGTGTCGAGCGATCGACGCGAAGCTCGGCCGCGTGCCGGTGGTCGAGGAGCCGGAGGATGCGACGCTGCAGCGGGCCGCGCAGCTGGGAGACGTGCACGAGCAGAACGTGCTCGACCGGTACCTGAGCGAGCTCGGGCGGGAGCGGGTGCACCGCGTCGACAAGATCCGCTCGAACGATCCTGAAGCTCTGGCCGCGGCCGTCGGCGAGACGATCGAGGCCCTGCGCTCCGACGCGCTGGTGGTGTTCCAGGCGGCGTTCGCGACGGAGGACTTCGTCGGCTTCGCGGACTTCCTGCGCAAAGACGCCGACGGGCGGTGGCGCGTGCAGGACTCCAAGCTGGCGCGGAAAGCCCGCGTCACGGCGCTCATGCAGCTCGCGGCATATGTCGATCAGCTCGATCGCCTCGGCATCCCCCGGGCCGACGAGGTCGACCTCATCCTGGGCGACCACAGCGTCAGCACGCACGCGGTTGACGACCTGCTGCCGCTGTTCCGGGTGCGTCGGGCGCGGCTGCGCGCGCTCATCGCGGATCGGGCCGTGGCCGAGGGGCAGGAGGGAGAGCCGCTGGCGTGGGGCGACGACCGCGGCGATCTCCGCATCGTGGCGTGCGGACGCTGTGCGACGTGCGAGGAGCAGGTGATCGCCCACCGCGACCTGCTGATGGTCGCGCGGATGCGGCCCGTCCAGCGCGCGCGGCTGCGCGCGGCGGGCATCGAGACGATCGACGACCTGGCCGCGGCGTCCGGAGCCCCGGAGGGCATGAACGTCGACACGTTCGAGAACCTCCGGTCGCAGGCGAAGCTCCAGCTCCGCGCCGATGCCGAGGGGGTACCGACGTACGACGTGCACTACGCCCCTGCGATCCACACGCTGCCGGTACCGAGCCACGGCGACATCTTCTTCGACTTCGAGGGAGACCCGCTGTACACCGAACCCGCCCCAGACGGAGAGTCGGAGTGGGGCATCGACTACCTGTTCGGGTGGGTCGACAACGCCGATCAGTACACCGCGCTGTGGGCGCACACGTTCGCCGAGGAGCGCCAGGCGCTGGAGACGTTCCTCGATTTCGTGAAGCTCCGCAGGGCCGCGCACCCGGGCATGCACATCTACCACTACGCGCCGTACGAGACGTCGCACCTGGTCGCGATGGCCGCCCGCCACGGAGTCCGCGAGGGCGAGGTGGACCGGTTGCTGCGCGAGGGCGTGTTCGTCGATCTGTATCCGCTGGTGCTGCGCACGGTCCGCGTGGGGTCGCGCTCCTACTCGATCAAGAAGCTCGAGCCGCTCTACATGGGCGACGACGTGCGCACGAGCGACGTGCAGAAGGGCGACGACTCGATCGTGCAGTACGTGGCCGCGCGGGAGCTGGCGGCGGCGGGCGCGCAGGCGGAGGCCGACGCGGTGTTCGCCGACCTCGCCGACTACAACCGCTACGACTGCGTGTCGACGAGGCGGCTGCGCAACTGGCTGATCGAGATCGCGCGCCGAGAGGGGGTGACGCCGGCGCCTCCGGACGACGCCGACGAGGTGATCTACGAGCCGTCGCCTCGCTCGCTGGCCCTGCTCGGTGATGCCGAGAGGGACGTGGAGGCCGGCGGCGACGGGCTCGTGCATCGGATCGCGGCGGCGGCGATCGACTACTTCCCCCGGGAGGCGAAGAGCTTCTGGGTGTCGCACTTCCAGCGACTCCGCGAGCCGGTGACCATGTGGGATGGCACGCGCGACGTGGTCAAGGTCGATGCGCCATCCTCGCGCGTGCGGAGCGACTGGAGCATCGGCGAGGGCCGGAGGGTCATGTCGCGCGAGGTCGAGATCCGGGGTGAGGTGTCACCGGGCACGACCCTCGGCCCCGGCGCTCAGCCGTTCGCGCTGTACGACGCGCCGGCGCCGTTCGACACCGAGGTGCCGTCGCGCGCCGTGCACGTGCCGCACACCGTGAGCGTGCGGGATGTGCTCGACGACGGCTATCTGATCGTCGAGTCGGCGGTGCAGGGGCAGACGTGGGACGAGCTGCCTGTCGCCCTCACCCCGGCCGCGCCCCCGCGGGTGGTGTCGCTGCAACAGGCGATCGACGAGTGGGCCGATGCGGTGCATGCGGCCGCCCCGGGGTTCCCCGACGATGCGGCGACCGACATCATCCGGCGGCGCCCGCCTCGCACGGTCTCCGGGGCTCCGCTGCCGGAGCCGGGGAGCGACACGATCGACGCGATCGTCCGCGGGGTCCTCGACCTCGATCGCAGCTACCTCGCCGTGCAGGGCCCTCCCGGTACGGGCAAGACGTACACGGGATCGCGGGTCATCGCGCGTCTGGTGAACGAGCACGGCTTCCGGGTCGGCGTGGTAGCGCAGTCGCACGCCATCATCGAGACGCTGTTGGAGCGGATCGTGGCCGACGGCGTCGCGCCCGCTCAGGTCGCGAAGGCCCCGAAAGACGACAGCGGCGATCCTTCGTACACTGTCATCCCCAAGAACGGCATGGCGGCGTTCCTCGCCGAGCACGAGCGTGAGGGGGCCGTGGTCGGCGGGACGGCGTGGGACTTCAGCAACACGCAGCGCGTGGCGCGCGGGGGCCTCGACCTCCTGGTGATCGATGAGGCGGGACAGTTCTCGCTCGCGTCGACGATCGCGGTCGCAGCCGCAGCGCAACGGCTGCTTCTCCTGGGCGATCCGCAGCAGCTTCCGCAGGTGAGTCAGGGGGCGCACCCCGAGCCGGTCGACACGTCCGCGCTCGGATGGGTGATGGACGGCGATCCCGTCGTACGACCGGAGTACGGCTACTTCCTGGCGCAGTCGTGGCGCATGCATCCGTTCGTGGCCGCCCCGGTGTCGCAGCTCGCGTACGCCGGCAAGCTCGCGTCTGCGCAAGGTACCGAGCGGCGGTCGATCGAGGGCGTCGACCCGGGGCTGCACATCGTCCCCCTGCGCCATCGCGGCAACGCGACCCAGTCGCCCGAGGAGGCTGCGGAGGTCGTCCGCATCGTGCGGGACCTGGTCGGTCGCCCCTTCCGCGACAACGATCCGGCGGGCTCCGCGCGGCCGCTCACCCCGGCGGACATCATCGTGGTCGCGCCGTACAACGCCCAGCGTCAGCTGGTGCACGACGCGCTCGAGGCGGCGGGCTTCGGTGAGGTGCCGGTGGGCACGGTCGACAACTTCCAGGGCAAGGAGGCCGTGGTCTCCATCACCTCACTCGCGGCGTCGAGCGGCCGCGACGCGCCCCGGGGGCCGGAGTTCCTGCTGCTGCAGAACCGGCTGAACGTCGCGATCTCGCGCGCCCAGGTGCTGGCCTACCTCATCCACTCGCCCGCGCTGCTCGACGATCTGCCCTACACGCCCGAGGGCGTCGCGCGGCTGAGCGCCTTCGCGCGGCTCGTGGGTGCGGCGGAGGAGGACTCATGACGCCGACCGATGCGCGGCCGAGTGCCGACGGCATACCCGCGGCAGAAGACGTCCTCCGTGCCGCCGCCGGGTGGGCGTGGTTCCCGCGGGGAAGCGAGCACGTCCGCGACGACCTGCTCCTCGTGCGCTACCCGGAGCGCTTCGGGGGCGGGGTGCGCGGCTCGCAGGTGTCGTCGACGCGTTCCGCCGCGGAGGTCGTGGAGCGGGCGCTGGAGCGCGTGGAGGCCTGGGGCGAGACCGTCTTCACGTTCTGGACGAACCCGGCCGACGAGCCCGACCTCGAAGAGGAGCTGGTGGGCCGCGGGGCCGAGCACGTCGACACCGTCACGGTGTTCGCCCGTCCGACGACTGAGGGCGCGGTCGATGTGCCGCCGGGCGTCTCGGTCGAGGTCGTGCGCACGGTCGACCAGCTTCGGGAGGTGGATGACATCAACGTCCCCGTCTGGGAGCAACGGCCGCTCGACGGCGACGAGCTTCGCGCCGAGTTCGCGGAGCTGACGGCCGCCCTCGATGCGGGCACCGGGTTCCGGGTGCTGGGTCGCATCGACGGTCGCGCGGTGAGCACGGGCGGGTGCACGATCGTCGACGGGTTCACGCGACTGTGGGGTGCGGCGACCCTCGACGGCGACCGAGGGCGTGGTGCCTATCGGGCCGTGCTCGCGGAGCGGCTGCGGGAGAGCGCGGCGCGCGGTGCGGCGACCGCGCTGGTCAAGGGCCGCGTCGCGACCTCGGCGCCGATCCTCGCCAGGGCCGGATTCACGCGGTACGGAGACGAGCGCGCGTACCGCCTGACGCGCTGACCCGCTGTGGTGGTGCCGTGCTCACGCGCTGACGCGCTGCCATGCTCGCGCGGTGCCGTGCTGACGCGCTGCCGCGCTGCTGTGCTCCCGCGCTGTCGTGCTGACGCGCTGCCGTGCTGCCGTGCTCACGCGCTGACGTAGCCTCGGGCCGCCCGGGGTCGGGCCGCCCGGGTCAGACGGTGCCGTACAGGCGGTCGCCCGCGTCGCCGAGGCCGGGCACGATGTAGCCCTTCTCGTTCAGGCGTTCGTCGAGGGCACCCAGCACCAGGGTCACATCCCGGTCGCCGGCCATCGCCTCGATCGCGGCGACGCCCTCGGGGGTGCCGAGCAGGCAGATGGCCGTGACGTCTTTCGCGCCGCGGTCGAACAGGAACTGGATGGCCGCGGCCAGCGATCCACCGGTTGCGAGCATCGGGTCGATCGCGAAGCACTGGCGGTCGCTGAGGTCGTCCGGCAGCCGCTCGGCGTAGGTGGTGGGCTCGAACGTCTCCTCGTCGCGGACCATGCCGAGGAAGCCGACCTCGGCGGTCGGGAGCAGCTTCACGAGGCCTTCGAGCATGCCGAGGCCGGCGCGCAGGATGGGGACGACGATGGGGCGCGGCTCGGAGATCTTGACGCCCGTGGTGGTGGTGACCGGGGTCGTGATCTCCACCGGCGACACCTTCACGTTGCGCGTGGCCTCGTACGCCAGGAGGGTCACGAGCTCCTCCGTCAGCTGCCGGAACACGGGCGACGGGGTGCGCGCGTCGCGCAGCACCGAGAGCTTGTGGGTGATGAGGGGGTGGTCGGCGACGTGAACACGCATGGATACAGGCTAATGCGCCGCGACCGCGCGCACGACATCGGTCCTCCGGGGCGCCGCTGGCGCTGCCGTAGGCTCGACGCATGACCGCCGCCGACCGCACTGCGATGCAGCGCGCGCTCGTGCTGGCCGCGGAGGCCGCCGCAGACGCCGAGATCCCGGTGGGCGCCGTGGTGCTCGACGCCCAGGGGCGGATGCTCGCGGAGGGCCGCAACACGCGGGAGACCACGCTCGACCCGACCGGTCACGCCGAGGTCGTGGCCCTGCGGGCGGCCGCGGCGGCGCTCGGCTCGTGGAACCTCGACGGCTGCACGCTCGTGGTGACGCTGGAGCCGTGTCTCATGTGCGCCGGCGCGATCCTGCAGGCGCGCGTCGGGCGCGTGGTGTTCGGCGCGTGGGACGACAAGGCGGGTGCGGCCGGGTCGATGTACGACGTGCTGCGAGACCGGCGTCTTCCCTACCGTGCGGAGGTCATCGGCGGGGTCGACGAAGAGGCGTCCACCGCGCTGCTGCGTGACTTCTTCGCGCAGCGGCGGTGACTGCCGGGTCGGATCACTGCGCGACCGCCTCGCCTCAGTCCGAGGACTTGAGCACGAACACGTCCGTCGAGGGCTCCGGGTCGATCGCGGGGCGGTACACGTCGGGCTCGATGTAGACGACGCGCGCCACCGGAACGGCCTCGCGGATGCGGCTCTCGATCGCGTCGATGTCGTCGGCGACCTCGCGCAGGGGCTTGTCGGCGTTGAGGGCGATCTTCGCGGCGACCATGAGCTCGTCCGGCCCGAGGTACAGGGTCTTCAGGTGGATGATCTTCTCGATCTCCGGGCCGTCCGTGATCGCGTCCACGATGCGGTCCTCGTCGGCCTGCGTGGCTCCCTCGCCCACCAGGAGGCTCTTCGTCTCGACGCCGAGCACGATCGCGATCAGTACCAGCAGCACGCCGATCATGACGGTGCCGAGCGCATCGAAGAGGGGGTTGCCGGTGAGGAGGGTGAGGCCCACGCCGAGCAGCGCGAACGTCAGACCGGTCAGGGCGCCGACGTCCTCGAGCAGCACGACCGGAAGCTCGGGGGCCTTGGCGCGCCGCACGAACGACCGCCACGACTGGCCCCGGTCGCGCACGAGGTTGCTCTCCTTCACGGCGGTGCGCAGCGAGAACGACTCCAGGCCGATCGCGATCAGCAGCACGACGAGAGGCAGCCACCACCAGGTCTTGTCGAGCTCGTGGGGGTTCGTGAGCTTCTCGACGCCCTCGTAGATGGCGAAGAGGCCGCCGACCGAGAACAGGATGATCGAGACGACGAAGGCGTACACGTAGCGTTCGCGTCCGTAGCCGAACGGGTGCGCGCGGTCGGCTCGGCGCTGGGCCTTGCGTCCGCCGAGCATGAGGAGGAGCTGGTTGCCCGAGTCGGCGACCGAGTGGATGGCCTCCGCGAGCATGGAGGCGGAGCCGGAGAGGGCCCACGCGAGGAACTTCGCGAGAGCGATGCCCAGGTTCGCCAGGAACGCCGCGACGATGGCCTTGCTTCCTCCGGATGCACTCATGCGTCGAGTCTAGAACCGCCGGTCGGGGGACGCCGGAGCGCCCGCCGTAGGATGACCACATGGCTGACTCACTTCCCTCCCTCGCGTTCCTCGGTGCCGGTTCGATGGGCGGGGCGATCCTCCGCGGCGTGCTCGCATCGGGCGTCCCGGTCGACGGCGGGATCACCGCGACGAACCGCACGACGGAGAAGGCGGCGTCGTTCGATGGGCTCGACGGGGTGACCAGCATCGCGCTGTCCGAGCGGCCGGAGGGCAACGCCGAGGCGGTGTCGGGCGCCCGGATCGTGCTGGTGGGCGTCAAGCCCGCGATGGTGCCGGAGCTGCTGCGCGAGATCGCTCCGCACCTGACCGCCGACACGATCGTCGTCAGCCTCGCCGCCGGGGTCACCCTGCAGACGTTCGCCGACCACCTGGGCACCGGAGCCCGCGTGATCCGGTCGATGCCGAACACGCCGTCGACCGTCCGCAAGGGCGTGACCGGCCTCGCCGCCGGGGCCGCGGCGACCGCGGACGACGTGGCGCTTGTGCGACGCCTGTTCGAGACGGTCGGCGCGGTGATCGAGGTGCCGGAATCGCAGATCGACGCGCTGTCCACGATCTCCGGCTCGGGCCCCGCGTACGTGTTCCTCCTGATCGAGGAGGTCACCACGGCGGCCATCGGGATGGGGTTCACCGAGGCGGATGCGCGGCTCATGGTCGAGCAGACCTTCATCGGTGCGACCGCCCTGCTCGACGCGTCGGGCGAAGACCCGGCCGAGCTGCGGCGCCGTGTGACCAGTCCCAAGGGCACCACCGAGCGCGCGGTCGCCGTGCTGCAGGACGCCCACCTCGACCGGACCTTCGCCGAGGCTGCCGCGGCCGCGCTCGCCCGCGCGAAGGAGCTCGCGGCGGGGGCGTGACATGCGGCTGCGGGTCGAGGGGGAGATCTGGTTCTGGCGCGGGCCGGCGCCGTTCCACTTCGTCACGGTGCCGCCGGTCGAGAGCGCGATGATCCACGATGTCGCCGCCGTCGTCACCTATGGCTGGGGCATGATCCCCGCGACGGTGACGATCGGCGGCACGACCGTGACCACCGCGCTGTGGCCGAAGGACGGCGGCTACATCGTGCCGATCAAGAAGGTGCTGCAGGATCGGGAGGAACTCGGCGTGGGCGACGCGGTCGAGGTCGTCCTCGACATCGACGCCTGACCCCCGCGGGGCTCAGCTCTCGCTCGACACCTCCGCGAGCACCTCCGGCCACCGCCGTTCGAGCGTCTTGCCGCCCAGCACGGCCCCGCCCCACACGGCGGCGGTCCCGATCACGACCGCACACGCCAGACTCACCCAGCCCAGCGGCGGCATCCAGATCGCGGCGATCCCGAAGCCCAGAGCCGGGCCGCCCAGGATCAGCGTGATCGGCGACATGATCAGCATCGCGAGGAAGGACTGTGCGCCGCCCGCCGATCCGCGACCGAACGGGTTCGCCTCGGGAGCGGGAGCGCGACCGGGGAGGAACGCGCCCACCCACGCGCCCGCGCCGGCCGACACCGCCATCAGGCCGAGCGCCGCGCCGAGGCTCGCGGGCAGCAGGTCCGGTCGTCCGGCGACCAGGCACGTCGCCACGCACAGGGCGATCGTGACCGGGAGGCCGATCAGCCCGAAGCCGAGCAGCCGTCCCGCCCGGTCTGCGGTGCCGCTGACACCGGTCAGGATGTGCAGGGCGACCGCGTCGTTGTCGTAGGCGATGGCCAGCTGCACGATGCTCCCCGCGAGGAGAGCGTTGATGGCCGGGATCAGCACGATGGCGGGAGCGAGTCCCACGGACTCCTCCCGCAGGCCGTTCATCACGGCGAGACCGAGGAAGATCGCGGGCAGGATCAGCAGCATCACCACATTGACGACCTGGCGCGGGTCGCGGCGGAAGTAGTGGAGCGTGCGGCCCGCGATCGCACCGACCGGTCCCGCCGGCAGCATCCGGTCGAGCAGGCCGCCCGAGCGGACCCGGCCGCCCCCGCTGGACACGAGGGGTGCCGTGAGGCGGGCGTCGAGGTGGACGCGGGCCGCGACCCAGAGGAGCACGACCGTGCCGACGGCGATGAGCAGCCGGAGCAGTGCGACCCCCACCGCCCCCTGCGCGAGCGCCGCGGGAACCCCGAACACGGCGGCGACCGGGGTCCAGGCGGCGACCTCGGCCACGGTGGCGAACGCCCCGCCGACGTCGTGCACGGTCGTCAGCGCCTGGAGCCCGATGTTCAGCAGCAGTCCGGACGACGCCAGCAGCACGACACCCACCGTGAGCACGAGGTCGCGGGTGCGGCGCCGGGCGAGCCACTTCCCGAGCAGCCCGCTCACGACGCGGGCGCCCAGCACGCAGGTCGCCAGGGCCACCGGGATGAGGACGAACGCGGCGAGCAGGGCGAGCACGTCGACCGACCAGCCGAGGAGCATCAGCAGCAGGGCGAGTGCGGTGCCGATGCCGCCGATCGTGGTGACGCCCGCGACCACGAGCCCCGGGAGCATCCGCTTCGCCGTGACCGGCAGCAGGGCGAACCGGTCGGGCGCCAGGGCGTCGTCGCCGCTCACGAGGATCGACCCGATCCACCAGCCGAGCACGATCACGGCTCCCGTCAGCACGAGCGCGGTCACGGCGGCGTCTGGCGCACCGATCCGCAGCAGCACGACCCCCACCGTCAGGGTCGCGAGGATGCCGACGGCCAGGAGGCCGACCACGACGAGCGTGACGATCATCCACGGGTTGCGCGCGAGCTGGTGACCGAGCTGACGCAGCCGCAGGCCTACGAGGAGCGCAACCATGCGAGCGTCTCCGTTCCCAGGTCGTGGGCACCGACGAGCGACAGGAAGCGCTGCTGCAGCGTCATCCCGGCTCGGACCTCGTCGAGTTCTCCGTGCGCCAGCAGTCGCCCCTCGGCGACGATCGCGACGCGGTCGCACATCGACTCGACCAGCTCCATGACGTGACTGGACAGCACCACCGTGCCGCCGCTGTCGACGAAGGCGCGCAGGATCTGCCGGATGGTCTGACCCGACACCGGGTCGACGGCCTCCAGCGGTTCGTCGAGCAGCAGCAGCCGCGGCGCGTGGATCAGCGCGCACGCCAGGCCGATCTTCTTGCGCATGCCGGCGGAGTAGTCCACGACGAGGGTGTCGCGGTCGTCGCCGAGGCCCAGCGCGTCGAGCAGCTCGCCGGTGCGGGTGTGCACCTCGGCCTCGGGCATGCCGCGGAGCAGGCCGGTGTAGCGCAGCAGCTCGGCACCCGTCAGGCGGTCGAGCATGCGGATCCCGTCGGGGAGCACACCCATGAGCGCCTTGGCCCGGGCCGGGTCCTGCCAGACGTCGTGTCCGAGCACCCACGCCGAGCCCGCGTCCGGACGCAGCAGCCCCGTCGTCATCGCCAGCGTGGTGGTCTTGCCCGCACCGTTCGGGCCGAGCACGCCGAGCATCGATCCGGCGGGGACGTCGAGCGAGAGGCCGTCGACGGCGACCTTCTGGCCGAACTGCTTGCGGAGCCCGCGGAGGGCGAGCACGGGAGGGGCCGGGGCGTGGTCGGTCATGGCCCCCATCCCATCACGCGGGAGTCGAGGGACGCATCCACCGCGAGGGGGAGTCGGGATGGGGCGCGGTCAGCGGTCCAGGGCGGCGAAGCGCTCGATATCGCTGTTGGTGCCCGACACGATGATGAGGTCGTGGTTGGTGACGATGGTATTCGCCTCGGCGTAGCGGAACGGCTTGCCGGGGCTCTTCACGCCGACGACGGTGACCTTGTACTTCGAGCGCACGCCGGACTCGTTCAGGCCGACGCCGCGGATGAACTTCGGCGGGTACATCTTGGCGAGCACGAAGTCGTCGTCGAAGCGGATGAAGTCGAGCATGCGACCGCTCACCAGGTGGGCGACGCGCTCGCCGGCCTCGCGCTCGGGGTAGATCACGTGATTGGCGCCGACGCGGGCGAGGATCTTGCCGTGCGACTGGGAGACGGCCTTGGCCCAGATCTGCGGGACCTTGAGGTCGACGAGGTTCGCGGTGATGAGCACGGATGCCTCGATCGAGGAGCCGACCGCGACGACCGCGACCTGGAAGTCCTGGGCGCCGATCTGGCGCAGGGCGTCGATGTTCCTGGCATCGGCCTGCACGGTGTGGGTGACCCGCTCCGACCACTTCTGCACGAGCTCGAGATTGTCGTCGATCGCGAGGACCTCGCGGTCGAGACGGTCGAGCTCACCGGCGCACGCCGCACCGAACCGGCCGAGGCCGATGACGAGGACGGGGGCGTCTCCGCGCAGGACTTCAACCAACGATCGGCCTTTCCACCGGCAGTGAGTAGTACTGCGTTCGCGACGTCGCGGCGACTGCCGCGGCGAGAGTCACTGTACCAACGCGCCCCATGAAGATGGTCGCGGCCATGACGTACGAGGCGGAATCCGGCAGCTCGCCGGTCAGGCCCGTCGAGAGGCCGACGGTGCCGAACGCGGAGATGACGTCGAACAGCACGTGGCTGATGTCGGCCTTCGTGATCTGCGCGATCACGATGGTCGACAGGGCCACGATGGTCGCTCCCCACGCGACGACGCTGAGGGCGACGCGCTGCACGTCGCTCGGGATGCGCCGCCCGAAGGCCTCGACCGACTGGCGTCCCTTCGCCTCCGACCACACCGCGATCGCGAGCACGGCGAGGGTGGTCACCTTGATGCCTCCCGCGGTCGACGCGGAGCCGCCGCCGACGAACATGAGCATGCTCGCCGCGAGCAGGGAGGAGCCGTTGAGATCGTCCATCTCGATCACGTTGAAGCCGCCGGAGCGCGTCATCGCGGAGAGGAAGAACGCCTGGAAGGTCGTGTCGGCGGCGTCCATCGACCCGAACGTCTTCGGGTTGTCGTACTCGAGGATGAGGAACGCGGCGGCACCGACCACGAACAGCAGCACGGTGGTGACGATCGTGAGCTTGGAGTGCAGCGACCACCGCTTCACGTGCCACACGTGCTTGGCGAGCGTGTAGATCACGGGGAAGCCGATGCTGCCGAGGAAGACGCCCACCATGAGCAGGAACAGCACGAGGTAGTCGTCGGCGAACACCGCGACGCCGCCGTCGTTGGGGGCGAAGCCGGTGTTGGTGAACGCCATGGCGGCGAAGTAGGGCGCCTCCCACAGTGCGGCGATCGGGTCGACCTTGGCCATCACCAGGGCCGGGTAGAGGAGCGCGGCGAGGGAGGCCTCGATGATGAGGGCCGAGACGGCGACCGTGGTGAGGAGCTGCCCGACCTCGCCCAGCCGCACCGTCTGGCTCTCGTTCACGACGCCGCCGTGCGCGCGCAGCGGGTTCGTGTCGCCCGCGGCCATGAGCTTGGCGCGCAACCCGAGGCGCTTGGAGATGAGCATGCCCATCAGCGAGGCGAGGGTCAGCACGCCCAGCGCGCCGATGTTCACGCCGATGAACACCAGGACGTGCCCGAACGGCGACCAGTGGTTGGCCATGTCCACTGTCGCCAGACCCGTGACGCAGATCGTGGAGACGGCGGTGAAGAGGGCGTCGCTCAGCGGCGTGACGGTGCGGTCGGCCGATGCGATCGGCAGCGAGAAGAGGACGGTGAAGACGAGGATCAGCAGCGCGAACACGGAGATCGCGAACCGCGACGGCGACGACGTGATGAGGTGCTTGAAGCGCCCGCCCGACCCCGGGAACCGCTGTCGGGGCGACGACGCCGAAACGATGCCCGACATCGCTGCCCCCTCGTTCGAATCCATCCGTGCACGACGCCGCCCGCCGAGCCCTCGTCATGGTACTCCGTGCCGGGGGCGACTACCCTGATGCCATGACGGACATCTTCGACGTGATCGCAGACGGTACGAGGCGCGACATCCTCCAGCTCCTGCTCCGGCGAACGTCCGAAGGCGAGTCCGGCACCAGCGTGAGCCAGATCGTGGCCGACCTGGGGATCAGCCAGCCCACCGTCTCCAAGCACCTCAAGGTGCTGCGCGATGCCGAGCTCGTGACCGTGCGCGAGGACGGGCAGCGTCGGTTCTACAGCCTCGCCGTCGAGCCGCTCGAGGTCGTCGACGACTGGCTGGTCCCGTTCCTCGTCGACGCTTACGGTGACGCGGCCCCGGACATCGCCTACCCGGGTGGTCTTCCCGATGGTGCGGCACACGCCGCCGAGGTGGTCGGACGCGCGGCCGCATCGGCCAAGCACGTGGTGACCACGGCGCTCAAGCGGCTCGGCGCCTGACGCGCGCGCAGCCGCGCCGGAACGGACATCGCCCCTGACGACCGGGGGGCATGTCGTCAGGGGCGATCCACGGACCCCAGCTCCGCAACGGACTCGGCGGTGCCGGCACAAGTCCTGCATCGACAGTGCCAGAGCTGTCTGGGCGACCGGCGTGCGGCGGCTATGCGCGGGCTGGACGGGACGGGCTCAGCGGCGGCCCGCCTTGCGGCGGAACAGCCACGCGCCCCACACGACGGCGACGCCGAGGATCACCACGCACCACAGCACCGCCCACCACGGCTGCGTTCCGGCGTCGGTGCCGAGGAGCAGGCTGCGGATGGTCTCGACGATCGGGGTGATGGGCTGATGCGCGGCGACCGGCTGCAGCCACTCCGGCATGCTCGCCACCGGCACGAACGCGCTGGACAGGTAGGGCAGGAACAGCAGCACGAAGCCGTAGCCGTTGGCACCCTCGGGGCTGCCGGCGGCGAGGCCGATCGCCGCGAACAGGTACGTGATCGCGAGGATGTAGAGCGTGATCAGCCCGCCCAGCGCGATCCAGTCGCCCGGTGACGCGGTCGGGCGGAACCCGACCAGCACCCCGACGCCGATGACGATGGCCGTCGCGACCAGGTTGCGCAGGACGCTCGCCACCACGTGCCCGGTGAGCACGGCTCCGGCGCGCAGCGGCATGGTGCGGAACCGGTCGATGATGCCGGAGCGCATGTCGTTCGCGACATACACCGCCGTGGAGGACGCCCCGAACCCCGCGCACGTGAGGATGATGCCCGGCACGACGTAGTCGACGTAGGCGCCGGAGGGGTCGATCGCCCCGCCGAACACCCACGTGAACATGAGCATGAGCATGACGGGCAGCATGATCGCCATGAGCAGTGATTCGCCGTCGCGCAGCGAGTGCCGCAGGCTGCGTCCGACGAAGACGGCTTCGGCCGTCAGCCCGCGCAGGCGCGGTCGAGGCGTCGGCGTGGGGGAGGCGTGCGGGGGCATCGGGGTGGTGACCGCGGTGTTCATGCGAGCTCCTCGAGGGTGGGTGAGCCGGCGTCGACCGGCTCTCCGGATACGGGCCGGCCCGCGGGGGACGACGTGACCGCCAGGAACACGTCGTCGAGGGTGGGCCGTCGGAGCGTGACGACGCCGTCGTCCCCCTCCGTGTCGAGCCGATCGAGGGCGCGCCGCAGCCCGGCGACCGTGCCGTCGGTCGGGATCTCGCGCCGCAGCTCTCCCCGGCTGTCGTGGAGCTCGACCGTGTCGCCGCCGATACGCGCCTTGAGCTCGGCGGCGGTGCCCAGCGCCGCGATCCGGCCGTCGTGCAGGACGGCGATCCGGTCGGCGAGCTGATCCGCCTCCTCCAGGTACTGGGTGGTGAGGAACACCGTCGTGCCGGCACCCGCGACCGTGCGGATGATGTCCCACAGGTCGCGGCGGCTACGGGTGTCGAGCCCGGTGGTGGGCTCGTCGAGGAACAGCACTTCCGGGGTCACGACGAAGCTGAGCGCCAGGTCGAGGCGACGGCGCATGCCGCCGGAGTAGGTGCGCACGGCGCGGGACGCCGCGTCGGTCAGTGCGAACCGGGCGATGAGGTCCTCGGCGCGGCGCCGCGCGGCCGCCCGCCCCAGTCCCGAGAGGCGCGCGAACATGACGACGTTCTCGGTACCGGTGAGGGCGTCGTCCACGGCGGCCGCCTGCCCGGTGAGGCTGATGCGCCGGCGCACCTCGTCGGGATGCGAGCGCACATCCCACCCCGCCACGGTCGCCGATCCCGCATCCGCGGCGGTGAGGGTGGTGAGGATGTTGATGGTCGTCGTCTTGCCCGCGCCGTTCGGTCCGAGCAGAGCGAAGACCTCGCCGCGGGCGACCTCGAAGGCGAGGTCGTCGACCACGGGCTTCGGCCCGAAGGCCTTGCGCAGGTCGCGCACCTGGATGGCTGTCTCCATCAGGATCCCTTTCTGTGTATCGCGAAAACTGTGTATGGGCAACGCAATTGTGTATGACGGTAACACACTGTTTATGAAATAAACAGAAGTAGGATGGGCGGATGACCGACATCGAGCCTCCCGAGCTCCCCCGGGGCATCGCCCTTGCCTGGGGCGTCGCGGCGAATCCCCAGCGCGGGCCGAAGCGGGAGATGAGTGTCGAGAAGATCGTGGAGGCCGCGGTGGAACTCGCCGACGGCGAGGGCATCGGCGCCGTCTCCATGGCAGCGGTGGCCGCCCGGCTCGGCTTCACCCCCATGTCGCTGTACCGCTACGTCTCCGCGAAGGACGACCTCCTGCTGCTCATGCAGGAGGAGGCGACCGGACTTCCTCCGGAGAGCCACCTCGAGGTCGAGGGCTGGCGCGCGCGGCTGCTCGCGCTGTACGAGGCCCAGATCCTCGTCTACCTGCGCCACCCGTGGATCCTGTCGTTGCCGATCTCGGGTTCGCCGATCACCCCCAACAGCTCCGCCTGGCTGGACGCCAGTCTCGCCGCGCTCGATGACACACCGCTCACCGCCGACGAGCGGATGGCCGTCGCCCTCGCGATCACCGGCCACGCTCGCTGGTGCGGCATCGTGCAGGCGGGGTACTCGGAGCAGTCCCGCTCCTCCGGTCTCTCCGCCGAAGAGGTGGCGATGCGGGAGGCGTCGCTGTTCGATCGGGTGATCTCGGCCGAGGAGTTCCCCGCGCTCCGCCGGGCGATCGAGGACGGCGTGTTCCTGTCGCCGGCCGATCCGTTCCGCTTCGCCGTGGAGCGCACGCTCGACGGTGTCGCGGCCTACCTCGACGGTCTCGATCGTGGGGAGCAGCACCGGGTCTCCGAGGAGTGGGTCGCCCTCGATGCGGCGGAGCTCGCCGGGGACAAGCGCCTCAAGGAGGCGCAGAAGGCCAGCCGTGATGCCGAGAAGGCGCTGCGCGCGGCGCGCAAGCTCGAGCGTCAGGCTCTTCGCGAGGCGCGCGAACGGGTGGCGAAGGCCAGGAAGTCCGGCTGAGCGACCCCGGCGCCGCGCCGGATGGGCAGGATGGGGGGATGACGACCGCTCCGCACCGCGCTCACTTCGATTTCTCGATCACGTTCGCCAACGGCGGCGGCATGCACGGGGAGGGGTTCCGCCTCGACCTTCCCCGGGAAGACCTCTCGGCCGAGGAGATCGGCACCCTGCTCGTCCGCCACCTGGGACTGGCGCTGGTCGACGAGGTGCACCTCCGCGACCTGCGCATCGTCGAGGAGCCGCATCGCGGAAGCCGCGGAGTCGAGGCACCGAGCGGCGGTGGGGCCGAGGACCGCATCGTGGATCTCAGCCACCCCATCGAGGCCGGGATGATCACCTATCCCGGGCTGCCGGCGCCGACCATCGCCCCGTTCCTCACGCGCGCCGCATCCCGGGAGCGCTACGCGCCGGGGACCGAGTTCGCGATGGACGTGATCACGATGATCGGCAACACCGGCACCTACCTCGACGCCCCCTGGCACCGCTACGGCGACGGCGACGATCTCGCCGCACTCGACCTGCGCACCCTGGTCGGCCTCCCCGCCGAGGTATTCCACCTGCGCGATGCCTGGTCGCCCGAGCGCCGCGGCATCCGTGCGGCGACCCTGGCGGACCGCGACCTGCGGGGCTCGGCGGTCCTCCTCGACACGGGGTGGAGCAGGCTCTTCGGCACGCCCGACTATGCGGAGGGGGCGCCGTACCTCACGGAGGACGGCGCCCGCTTCCTGGTCGAGGCGGGGGTGCGCCTGGTCGGGATCGACTCGCTCAACATCGACGACACCGAGAGCGGCGGAGAGCGTCCGGCGCACAGCATCCTCCTCGCCGCCGGCGTGCACGTGGTCGAGCACCTCACGGATCTCGACGCGGTGCCCTCGCGGGGTGCCCGCTTCACCGCGGCCCCGCCCGCGATCCGCGGGTTCGGCACCTTCCCGGTGCGGGCGTTCGCCACGGTGCCCGCGTCCCACTGATCACACGAGTCACATGGGTTTACACGCGTCCCAGGAAACCCATAGAGTGTGCACATCGAGAAAGGGGTACGTGGGATGCCCGAGGTTCCAGATGTCCGATTCCTGACGGTGGCCGAGGTCGCCGAGCTCATGCGCGTGTCCAAGATGACCGTGTACCGGCTCGTGCACTCCGGAGAGCTGCCCGCCATCCGCTTCGGCCGCAGCTACCGCGTCCCGGAGTCGGCCGTGGCCGAGGCGCTGCAGCGACCGATCGCCGACGCGGGTTGATCCGCAGGGCGGCGCGAGGCGGCCCGTGGGTTTGCTAGGATGATCCGAGGCATTTTTTCGTGCCCGTACCCGGGTGTCCGATTCGGCGACACCCAGCCCCTGACTTAGTGAGGTTTCCGTGGGTTCTGTCATCAAGAAGCGCCGCAAGCGCATGGCGAAGAAGAAGCACCGCAAGCTGCTTCGCAAGACTCGCCACCAGCGCCGCAACAAGAAGTAAGCGGCCAGACACCGAGCGCCTGTCTTCGGACGGGCGCTTTGTGTCTCTGCCGTGCCGCACCGCCGAGAGGATGTCATGAAGTCGATCACCGTCGCCGAGCTCGCCGAGCGCTCCGGTACCCCGCTCATCGATGTCCGGGAGGTGCACGAGTTCGCCGCCGGCCACGTGCCGGGCGCGGTGAACATCCCGATGTCCGAGATCGGCAACCGTCTCGACGAACTGCCCGCTGAGTCCTTCGACGTGATCTGCCAGGCCGGCGGCCGTTCGGCTCGCGTGGTCGAGGCGCTCGAGGCGCGCGGCTATGACGCGACGAACGTCGAGGGCGGCACGGGCGAGTGGATCGCGCAGGGTCGCGAGGTCGAGGTGCCGTCGGCGTGACCACGCTCACCCTGATCGGCAAGCCCGACTGCCATCTGTGCGACGTGGCCTCCGAGGTCGTCGACGCCGTGGTCGCCGAGCTGCCCGACGCCGCCGCCGAGCGGATCGAGATCGTCGAGGCGTCGATCGCGGAAGACCCCGCGCTGTACGAGCAGTGGTGGGAGAAGATCCCGGTGGTGCTGATCGACGGCCGCCTGCACGCCCACTGGCGCGTCTCGCCCGACCGCCTGCGCGAGGCGCTGGAGGAAGCCGTGAGCGCCGACGCCCTGACCGATCAGGAGACACCCCGATGACCATTCGCCATGTCGTGGCCTGGAAGCTCGCCGCCGACGATGCGCAGACCCGCGCGGACCAGGCGGCCGAGGTCGCCCGCCGGCTGAACGCGCTCGACGGAGTCGTGCCCCAGCTGCTCCGGGTTTCCGCCGGCGCCAACGTCGCCCACTCCGACTTGAACTGGGACGTGACCCTGGTCGCGGACGTGGAGTCGCTCACGGCGCTCGAGGAGTACCAGGTGCACCCCGCGCACGTGGAGGTCGCGGGATACATCCGCTCGGTGGTCGCGTCCCGGGTCGCCGTCGACTTCGAGGTCTGACGCTCGCACCGGCATGCCTGCCGCATACGTAATTCCCACATTGATTGGTGGGACCCCTCAATTCGCGTGAGCCGCAGACCAGACTCCTTCGCAAAGCACCGCTCAGAGTGAGCGGGCTGTGACGAGAGGAACGTTGAAATGCGGAAATGGAAGTCCATCCTTGGTGCGGCGGCGATCTTTGCCCTCGCGGCGGGGACCTCAGCGCCAGCACAAGCCGCGGACTCGGCCGGAGCTAGCTGCGGTACTACAGTGACGAGTTGTGTCCTGACGATCAAGACGCATACAAGTTCGGGCAACGTGACCATCAACTGGCACAACACCAACGCCACGACGACACTCAAAGTGACGCTCTTCGGGCCATACAACTATCAGTGCACGCTCGAAGGCACAGGTGCCTCGGGTTCGAAGGTCTGCCCGAGTGTGCCGGGCGGGGATATGAAACTCACGGTGTACAAGCCCTTGAACAAGTACGCGTACTACGGAGCGGCTTGGTAGGTCGCGACGATTGTCTCCCCTGATGTCAGCCCGCGGCGGATGCTGTTGAGGCAGCCGCCGCGGGGTGCGTCGGGTAGCTGGCTGGGCTGCGATTCGCACCGAAACACAAACGTAATGCGGTCGTCTGCCCGTGTCATTGGTCACGCGACGAGCCGCATGTTTAGATGATCTCCTACCCGTCCGCGGGCGCACCCGCCCCCGAACCCCAGGAGTCGACATGCCTCGTCGTACCCTCTTCGCCGGTCTCGCACTCGTGGCCACCGCCACGTTCGCGCTCGCCGGATGCGCCACCGGATCGACCGACGCGGGCAGCAGCGACGCTCCCGCGGCCGGCGACGAATACGGTCTGATCGAGGCGGGCACCCTCTCTGTCTGCTCCGACATCCCCTACCCGCCGTTCGAGTTCCAGGGCGACGATGGAGAGTACACGGGCTTCGACATCGACCTGCTGGGCGCGATCGCGAAGCAGCTCGACCTGAAGCTTTCGGTGCAGGATGTGGGCTTCGAAGCTCTGCAGTCCGGGACCACCTTGGCGGCCGGTACGTGCGACGTCGGCGCCTCGGCCATGACGATCACCGAGGAGCGCAAGGCCAACATCGACTTCTCCGACCCGTACTACGACTCGCTGCAGTCGCTCCTGGTGCGCACCGACTCGGGCATCGAGTCGATCGACGACCTCGACGGGAAGAACGTGGGCGTGCAGCAGGGCACGACGGGTGAGTCCTACGCCGGGGAGAACGCGAAGGGCGCTCAGCTCGTGCAGTACCCGTCGGACGGCGAGCTGTGGCCGGCCATGCAGGCCGGGCAGATCGACGCGATCCTGCAGGACCAGCCGGTGAACCTCGAGCACGAGAAGGCCGACTCCGCCTACAAGATCGTGGAAACGTACGAGACCGACGAGTCCTACGGCTTCGCGTTCGCGAAGGGCGAGAAGGATGCTCTTCTCGAGGCGGTCAACGGCGCGCTGAAGGACCTCCGCGACAGCGGCGAGTACCAGAAGATCTACGACGAGTACTTCACGGCCAACTGAAGACGGAACTGAGTCGGTCGGGAGGACCTTGACAATGGCGTTGAGGCGCACCACGAAGAAGAAGCTGTACCGCTACACCGTCTATGCGGTGCTGATCGCTCTCGTCATCTGGGCGGCGATCAGCACCGACTGGGCGCGGATCGCCACGATGTACTTCAACCCGGAGATCGCGGCGAAGATGCTCCCGGGGATCATCACCACCGCGCTCGTGAACACCCTGTGGTTCACCGCCGTGGCGTTCGTGGGCGGTTTGCTGCTCGGCGTGGTCCTCGCGCTGATGAAGCTGTCGGAGATCGGGCCGTTCCGCTGGATCGCGACGTGCTGGATCGAACTGTTCCGCGGACTCCCGGCGATCCTCACGATCTTCGCGATCGCCTACATCGTGCCGATCGGCATGGGTATCCCCGGTACGAAGCTCGGCGGGCCGGTAGTCCTCGGGCTGATCGGTCTGATCCTCGTGGCATCGGCGTACATGGCCGAGACCATTCGCGCCGGCCTGCAGGCGGTGCCGAAGGGGCAGACCGAGGCGGCCCGCTCGCTCGGCATGTCGCCCATGAAGACGACGTTCTGGATCGTGGTGCCGCAGGGCTTCCGCATCATCATCCCGCCGCTGACGAACGAGTTCGTGCTGCTGCTGAAGGACACCTCGCTGCTGTTCGTGGCCGGGTCGTTCATCTGGTCGAAGGAGCTCACGACGTTCGCCCGCGACGCCAGTACGCAGAACGCCAACGGGACGCCGCTGATCATGGCTGCGATCCTGTACCTGATCGTGACGATCCCCCTCACGCGGTTCAGCGCGTGGCTGGAGCGACGGATGGCGAGGAGCCGATGACCACCGATCTGATCGACGTCCACGCGCCCGCGATCGACATCCAGGGGCTCGTGAAGACGTTCGGAGACAACGAGGTGCTCAAGGGCATCGACCTCACGGTCACGGCAGGCGAGGTCGTCTGCGTGATCGGCCCGTCCGGCTCCGGCAAGTCCACGCTGCTGCGCTCGGTGAACCTGCTGGAGGAGCCCACCGGTGGCAAGGTGCTGATCGAGGGCATCGACATCACCGACCCCGACGTCGACATCGACCGGGTGCGCACCCGCATCGGCATGGTGTTCCAGAGCTTCAACCTGTTCCCGCACCTGAGCGTGCTCGGCAACCTGACGATCGCGCAGCAGCGGGTGAAGAAGCGGTCGAAGGCGGAGTCCGAGAAGGTCGCGCACGCGATGCTGGAGCGAGTGGGCCTGGCCGAGAAGGCGGGCGCCTATCCGGGTCACCTGTCGGGCGGGCAGCAGCAGCGCGTCGCGATCGCCCGAGCGCTGTGCATGAACCCCGACATGATGCTCTTCGACGAGCCCACCTCCGCGCTCGACCCCGAGCTGGTCGGCGAGGTGCTGTCGGTCATGCGGTCGCTCGCCGACGAGGGCATGACGATGCTGGTCGTGACCCACGAGATGGGCTTCGCGCGTGAGGTCGGCTCGCGGCTGATCTTCATGGACGGCGGTCACATCGTCGAGGAGGGCGACCCGCACGAGGTGCTCGCCGATCCGCAGCACCAGCGCACCAGGGACTTCCTGTCCCGCGTGCTCTGAAGCACCGACGAACGAACCCCCTGCCGCCGGGATGGCGACAGGGGGTTTCGTTCTTCTTACCGCGGTCCCTCGGCTGCGACGACCTCCGCGGGGAGGCCGGAGACGCGCTACCGATATACAACGCGGCGGAAGGGCGTTCGGAGGCGTGGATCCGGAGGTTCGCCGGGTATCGTGTGCAGGTCGATCGCTGGGGCGGTCGACGGAATCTGGGGACAAGTCGGCGGCGATCCGGGACGGATCGGCGACGACTCGTGGTGACACAAGGGGGACCGATGGCTGTCTTCGGCCGTCGTCGACGTGAGATCGACGTTGCGAACACACGCGCGGAATCGGCCGACGCCGCCGCGCCCGATGACGACGCGCTCCGCGCGCTCGAGGACCTGTTCTCGACACTCCCGCCACCGCCTCCGCGCCCCGCGCTGCGCGCGCACGCACTCGTCGACCGCGACGCGGGCCCGGCGCTCCTTCCGACCCTCACGCCCGGCGGCGATGACCCGATCGCACCGACCCCGGGCACACCCCTCATCGAGCGGGACACCTCGCTCGACCGCACCCGTACAGAACCTCAGGGAGAACGAATGGCACAACTGGAACAGTCCGTGCAGGAGCTTCTGACGATCGACGGCGCCGTGGGCGTCGCGATCGCGGACTCCGCGTCCGGCATGGCTCTCGCGCAGGGCGGTCACCCCGCCTTCGACCTCGGTGTCGCCGCGGCCGGGAACTCCAATGTCGTCCGCGCGAAGCTGCAGACGATGAAGGAGCTCGGCATCGCCAGTCGGATCGACGACATCCTCATCACGCTCGACGACCAGTACCACCTGATCAATGTGCTCAGCAGCAGCGGCACCGAAGGACTCTTCGTCTACCTGGTGCTCGACAAGGCGAAGGCGAACCTGGCGCTCGCCCGCCACAAGCTCGCCACCGTCGCCGGGCAGATCACCATCTGACCTGGAAACCGAACGGAGACCCTGCGGCCAGACGGCCGCGGGGTCTCCGACGTTCCAGGTGGGCCTCCGCCGCTCAGCCGCGCGGATGGACCACCACGGGCTCCGGGTCGACCGCGATGCGGACGCGGTCGCCGAACGCGGGGTGCACACCCGGCGCGTGCTGCACGCGCACGAGCTCGCCCGACTCCGTGCGCACCAGCGTGCGGCGCATGCTGCCGAGGAACGTGCTCTCCTCCACCAGAGCATCGGTCGCCGCGTCCGCCTCCGACGCGAAGTGCACGTTCTCCGGTCGCAGGTACACGTCGACCGGGCCGTCGGCCGGCGTCTGCAACGGCAGGCGCTGCCCCCACACCACGACGTGGTCGCCCTCCGCGACACCGGACACCACGCTCGACAGCCCGACGAACGCGGCGACCCCCGCCGTGGACGGAGCGGTGTACAGCTCCTCCGGGGTGCCGATCTGTTCGATGCGCCCCGCGTTCATCACGGCGATGCGGTCGGACACGGCCAGCGCCTCCTCCTGGTCGTGCGTGACGAAGACCGTGGTGATGCCCAGTCGGAGCTGGAGGCGGCGGATCTCGTCGCGGAGCTGCACGCGCACCTTCGCGTCGAGCGCCGACAGGGGCTCGTCCAGCAGCAGCACCCGGGGTTCGGCGACCAGTGCCCGCGCGAGGGCGACCCGCTGCTGCTGCCCACCCGACAACTGGTGCGGGAAGCGATCGGCGAGGTCGGCGAGACCAACGAGAGCCAGGGCGTCGAGCGACCGTCGTGCCGCCTCGGCCCGGCCGACTCCGCGGCGTCGCAGACCGAAGGCCGTGTTGTCGACCACGCGCAGGTGCGGGAACAGCGAGTACGACTGGAACACCATGCCGATGTCGCGCTTGTTGGTCGCCACCCGAGAGACGTCTCCGCCGCCGAGCAGGACCGCACCGCCATCCGCGACCTCGAGCCCGGCGAGCACGCGCAGCAGCGTGGTCTTGCCGCATCCGGACGGGCCCAGCAGCGACACGAACTCGCCCGGCGCGATGTCGAGATCGACGCCGTGCAGCACGGTCGTGCCGCCGTAGCGCTTCACGATGCCCTCGAGCTGCACGCGGGTGCCCTCGCCGGCCCGCGCGAGCAGCAGGTTGTCCTTCGTGCGGGGGAGGGCGTGGTCGAGGGTCATGAGCGGGCCTTTCGGGAGCCGCGTGCGACGCGGCCGATCAGGAGGAGCAGGAGGAAGACGAGCAGCAGCGCCAGCAGGGTGAAGATCGTCGGCGCGTAGGGGTCCTGCTTCTGCACGACGAGCATCGCCGTCTGGAACACCGGACGGTTCAGGAGGGAGGCGATCGTGAACTCTCCCAGGACCACGGCGATCGACAGCAGCGACGCGGCCAGCAGCCCCTGGCGGAGGTTCGGCGCGAGCACGCGGAGCACCACGGCCGGCCAGCTCGCGCCGAGGGAACGGGCCGCCTCCGACAGCGTGCGAAGGTCGGCCGCGTCGATCGCCGCCTGGATCGACCGGAAGGCGAACGGCAGCACGGTGATGCCGTAGGCGAACGCGAGCGTCCAGGTGCCGGTGCCGAGGGTGCGACCGATCTGCAGATAGAGGGGTGCGAGGCCGACCACCAGCACGATCGCCGGGATCGAGATGGGCAGGAGCGCGAGGAACTCGAACGCGGGCTTCAGCCGCGGGAAGCGCAGGTTCACCAGGATCATCGTCGGGGCCAGTACCAGCAGGACGATCGCGACGGTCACGACGGCGAGGATCAGCGAGTTGCCGAGTCCCGTCCAGATCGGCCGGAGCGCGGCCGTCGCAGCGGGGTCGAACAGCGCGGCCCAGTGCTCGAACGACGGTCCGTCGGCACCACGGAGCGTGAACAGTAACGTCGACACGAGCGGTACAGCGAAGAAAGCGCCGACGAGCACACCGATCACCCAGCGCGTGGTGCGGGACGGGGCGAGACGGTTCACGAGCGCCACCGCGCAGCCCGGCGCTGGATCAGCGAGTACAGGCCCATCACCACGCCGACCACCACGATCATGCCGAGGGCGAGCGCCCCGGCGAGGTTCTCCCTCCCCAGCAGCGTCTCGCTCGTGAGGGCGGTACGGATCTGCAGCGGCACGATCTGCGAGCCCTGGCTGGCCAGCGCCGCGGCGGTCGCGTACGACGAGAAGGCGTTCGCGAACAGCAGCAGCAGGCTGGCGAGGAACGAGGGCGCGAGCACGGGCAGGCCGATGCGCAGCCAGAAGCTCGCCCGCGTGCCGCCCAGCGTGAGGTTCGCCTCGGCCCACTGCGGCTGCAGGGCGGCGAGGGCGGGCATGAACGTGATGACCATGAGCGGCACCTGGAAGTAGATGTAGGGCAGGACGAGCCCGGGCAGCTCGTAGAGCCAGGTGCCGTTCGCGAAGATGTCGACGCCGAGCGTGTCGCGCAGGAAGACCGTGACCACCCCCTGGATGCCGATCGTGGCGATGAACGCGAACGCCAGCATCACCCCGCCGAACTGGGCGAGCACCCCGGCTGCCGCATCGACCGCCCGGCGCACGGCGCCCTCGGGCGGAGCGCCGAGCAGCGCGTAGCAGACCAGGGCCCCCACGACCGCTCCGACCGCGGCCGTGAGCAGCGACAGCCCGGCCGAGTTCGCGAACGTCCTCAGGACCACGGGGTCGCCCAGTGCCTCCACGTTCGCCATCGTGACCGCGCCGTCGTCATCGAAGAACCCCGAGCCGACGGCGAGCACCGTCGGCACGGCGAGGAACAGCACCACGTAGGCCGCGAAGGGGACCAGCCCCAGCCACGCGAACGACGGCGCGGACCGCCGGGCCCCCGCGTCACGCGCGGGCCCGGCGGTGGGGGCGGGGGCGGACGCCGCGACGTCCGCCCCCGGTGCGACGACGGTGGTCACTGGACCGCCGCGGCCCACTTCTCGCCGAGCAGCGTGCCGGCGTTCGTCGACTGCTCCTCGGTCGGCACGACGGTCTCCGCCGGTGCCTCGGGCAGCGCGGCGGCGAGGTCGGCGTCGATCGTGCCCGCCTCCGTCATGGCCTCCATGCGCACCGGACGGGCGCCGCCCTTCAGCCACAGGTTCTGCACCTCGTCGCTGTAGAGGAACTCCTGCCACAGTCGCGCGGCGGCCGGGTGCGGGGCGTCGGCGTTGATGGCCTGGTTGTAGTAGCCGGCGTAACCGGTGCCGTCGAGCACGACGACCTTCCAGTCGGGGTTGTCGGCCGTGTGGGCGGCGTTCAGGTAGTCCCAGTCGAACACCACCGGGGTCTCACCGCTGGCGATGGTGGCGGTGGTCACGTCGACCTTGAGCAGGTTGCCGGCCTTCTGCAGCTCGGAGAAGAAGTCGATGCCGGGCTGGAAGTCGTCGAGCGTGCCGTCCGACTGCACGGTCGCGAGGCCCACCGCGGCGAACGCGGCACCGGCCTGCGTGGGGTCGCCGTTGATCGCGACCGCGCCCTTGTAGTCGGCGGAGAGCAGGTCGTCGAGCTCGGACGGTGCGTCGTACTTCGACGAGTCGTAGCCGATCGACATGTACCCGCCGTAGTCGCCCACGAACAGCCCGCTCGGCTCCTTGAGCTCGTCGGGGATGTCGTCCCACGTCTGCACCGTGTACGGCGCGAAGGCGTCGGTGTTCTGCAGGGCCACGGTGAGGCCGAGGTCGAACACGTCGGGCGCCGTGTCGAGGCCCTTGTTCGTCTCGGCGGCCTGGATCTCCTCCGCGCTGGACACGTCGGGCGAGGCCTCGTTGATCGTGATCTCGGGGTACTTCTCGGCGAAGAGATCGAGGATCTCGCCGTAGTTCGCCCAGTCGCGCGGGAGCGCGATGACGTTGAGCTGTCCCTCGGCCTTGGCGGCGGCCTCCAGATCGGCGAACGTGCCGAAGTCGGCCACCGACGTGGCCGCCGACGCGTCGACGTCGGACTCTCCGGAGCCGGAGCCCGACGCGTCGGCGGCGCCGGAGCAGGCGCTCAGTGCGAGCGCGGCCGTGGTGGCGAGGGCGATGCCGGCGCCGATGCGCGCGCGGCGGGTGAAGCGTGCCATGAGTATCCTCTCGGTGCCCGGCGCGGGTTCGCCGGGGTCGGGTTGCGAGAGGACACTACGAGCCGGAGGTTGCCGCTCGTGGCGGCCGCGGTGAACGGACGGTGTCCGATGGGTGGCGCGCGGGCGCGGGACCGACAGGCGGGCCGGCGCGGCCGCCGGTCAGTGCGGGACGGTGAGCTTGAAGCCGCGGTGCGAGCCGACGTAGCCGAGACGCTCGTAGAAGCGGTGCGCGTCGGTGCGGGCGGCATCGGAGGTCAGCTGCACCATCGCGGCGCCGAGCGCGGGCGCGGCCTGTTCCCCGACCCAGCGCATCACGGCCCCGCCGAGACCCGCCGAACGCAGATCGCTGCGCACGCGCACGGCTTCGACCAGCAGGCGACGGGCTCCGCGGCGTGCCATGCCGGGGATCGACGTGAGCTGCAACGTGCCGACGACGGCCCCGCCGAGCTCGACCACCAGCAGGTCGTTGGACGGGTCGTCGAGGATGTCCGTCAGGCCGCGCTCATAGGCGGGGCGATCCTCGTCGGAGGCCACATCACCGCGGGCGGCGCTGATGGGGTCGTCGGCGAGCAGCGCGATCACCGCATCGGTGTCGTCCAGGGTGGCCCGCCGCAGGACGGCCTCGCCGACGCGCGACGGGAAGGGGAAGGGCAGGGGGAGGGCGTCGAGCATGGCACCAGTCTCTCAGGGGCGCGGATGCGGGAGGAGGGTGCACTCTCTGGAATCATGGCCGGGTGGATATCGGCACGGTGCTCGGGCTCGAGCAGCTCACCTGGGGGATGCTGATCCTCGTGATCGTCGCGGCGTTCTGCGCCGGCTGGATCGACGCGGTCGTGGGCGGCGGGGGTCTGCTGCAACTGCCCGCGCTGCTGCTGATCCCCGGTATCGCGCCGGTGCAGGCCCTGGCCACCAACAAGCTCGCGTCGGTGTTCGGCACGGCGACGAGCAGTGTCACGTACTACCGTCGCGCGAAACCCGACATCCGCACGGCTCTGCCCATGGCGGTGATCGCGCTGCTCGGCTCGTTCGGGGGAGCCGCGGTCGCCACGGTGCTTCCGCCCGCCGCGTTCAAGCCGATCATCGTGGTCGCACTCCTCGCGGTCGCCCTGTTCACGGCGCTCCGCCCGCAGCTCGGCGCCGCGACGCAGCTGCGCTTCCACGGCCACAAGCACCACCTCATGGCGGGCCTCGCCGGCCTCGGCATCGGCTTCTACGACGGGATGATCGGGCCGGGCACCGGCACGTTCCTGGTGATCACCCTCGTGGCGCTGCTCGGCTATGACTTCCTGCAGGCCAGCGCGAAGGCGAAGATCGTGAACCTCGCCACGAACCTGGGCGCGCTGCTGCTGTTCATCCCGCACGGGTCGGTGCTGTGGCTGCTGGGCGGCATCCTCGCGGTCGCGAACGTCGCGGGCAGCTACCTGGGGTCGCGCATGGCGATCTCGCGCGGCACCACGTTCATCCGCGTGGTGTTCCTCGTGGTGGTCGTCGCGCTCATCGCGAAGCTGGGCGTGGACGTGTGGAACGAGAACATCGTCCCGGCTCTCGCCTCGCTCCGCTGAACCGTCCGCGGCTCACACGACGACGCCGGGTCGGGCAGGTTCCGTGGGGAACCGCCCGACCCGGCGCGAGTGCCTGATCGTGCGCGAGCGGCTCAGGCCGCGTCGTCGTCGGGCTCGTAGTCCACGCCGGCCTCGGCGCGCTGCTCCGGGGTGATCGGGGCGGGCGCGGAGGTCAGCGGGTCGTACCCGTTGCCCGACTTCGGGAAGGCGATGACGTCGCGGATCGACTCGGTCTTCGACAGGTGCTGCAGCACGCGGTCCATGCCCAGCGCGATGCCGCCGTGCGGGGGAGCGCCGAACGAGAACGCGTCGAGCAGGAAGCCGAACTGCTCCTGCGCGACCTCGTCGCTGATGCCCATGACCTCGAAGACCCGCTTCTGCACGTCTTCGCGGTGGATGCGGATCGAGCCGCCGCCGAGCTCGGAGCCGTTGCACACGATGTCGTACGCGTAGGCGAGGGCCGAGCCGGGGTCGGTGTCGAACGTGTCCTCGAACTCGGGCTTCGGGCCGGTGAACGCGTGGTGCACGGCCGTCCAGGCGCCCGCGCCCACCGCGACGTCACCCGAGGCCACCGCGTCGGCGGCGGGCTCGAACATCGGGGCGTCGACGACCCAGGTGAACGCGAACTCGTCCGGGTTCAGGTAACCCAGGCGGCGGCCGATCTCCACGCGCGCGGCGCCGAGCAGCGCCCGGCTCTCCTTGGTGGATCCGGCGGCGAAGAACACGCAGTCGCCCGGCTCGGCGCCCACGAACTCCGCGAGACCCGCCTGCTCCGCCTCGGACAGGTTCTTCGCGGCGGGGCCGCCCAGGGTGCCGTCCTCGTTGAACAGCACGTAGGCGAGACCGCGGGCGCCGCGCTGCTTGGCCCAGTCCTGCCAGGCGTCGAGCACCTTGCGCGGCTGCGAGGCGCCGCCGGGCATACGCACCGCGCCGACGTACTCGGCCTGGAACACCCGGAACGGGGTGTCCGCGAAGTACTCGGTCGCCTCGACGAGCTCGAGCCCGAAGCGCAGGTCGGGCTTGTCGGAGCCGTACTTCGCCATCGCCTCGGCGTAGGTGATGCGCGGCAGCGGGGTCTGCACCTCCACGCCGATCGTCTTCCACATCGCCACGATGAGCGACTCCATGAGGGCGATCACGTCTTCCTGCTCGACGAAGCTCATCTCGATGTCGAGCTGCGTGAACTCGGGCTGCCGGTCGGCGCGGAAGTCCTCGTCGCGGTAGCAGCGGGCGATCTGGTAGTACTTCTCCACGCCGCCGACCATGAGCAGCTGCTTGAACAGCTGCGGCGACTGGGGCAGCGCGTACCAGCTGCCCGGGTGCAGCCGCGCCGGCACCACGAAGTCGCGGGCGCCCTCGGGGGTGGAGCGGGTGAGGGTGGGGGTCTCGACCTCGGTGAAGCCGTCGGCGTGCAGCACGTCGCGGACGGCCTTGTACACGTCGGAGCGCAGACGCAGCGCGGAGGCCGCGGCCGGACGGCGAAGGTCGAGGTAGCGGTACTTGAGACGCGCCTCCTCGCCCACGGTCTCGGTGTCGGCCAGCGCCGTGGAGACCTGGAAGGGGAGCGGAGCCGAGGGGTTCAGCACCTCGACCTCGGCCGCGATGACCTCGATCTCGCCCGACGGGAGGTTCGGGTTGGCATTGCCCTCGGGGCGGCGCGAGACCTCGCCCGTGACCTTGAGCACGAACTCGTTGCGCAGCGGGTGGGCGACCTCCTCGTCGCGGATGACCACCTGGGCGATGCCCGAGGCATCCCGCAGATCGATGAACGCGACGCCTCCGTGGTCACGACGACGATCGACCCACCCGGTGAGGGTGACGGTCTGACCGATGTTCTCGGCGCGCAGGGAGCCTGCGGTGTGGGTGCGCAGCACGGAGTATTCCTTCTGATCTGGGAAATGGAGAACCCGCCCAGTCTACGGGGGTGCGCGGCCCCTTCTCACGGGACGGCCCGTCCCTCAGTAGGGTGTCTGTGAACGGAAGGTGCCCCCATGAACCTCGCTCTCGTCCCCGCGGCCGACGTCCCGGTCGTCCCCGACTTCCTCGGCCAGTTCCTCTCCGGGACCACCGGCGTGGTGGCGTTGATCTTCTACATCCTCCTCGCCGTCGCCTGGTGGAAGGTGTTCACCAAGGCCGGATATCCGGGCATCCTCGCCCTCATCCCGATCGTCAACGCGATCTTCCTTTTGCGCATCGCCGGGATGTCGGGCTGGTGGGTCCTGCTCTACCTGGTGCCGATCGCCAACGTGGTGCTCGCGATCGTCGTGGCCGTGAAGGTCGGCGCCCGCTTCGGCAAGGGCGGCGTCTTCTCCTTCTTCCTCCTCTTCGTGTTCTCGTTCATCGGATACTTCATCCTCGGCTTCGGCGATTCCCGCTACCGCGAGATCTGACGTGGGGGTATCGCGACTGCACCTCGTGCGGCACGGTGAGGTGCACAACCCCGCCCGCGTGCTGTACGGCCGGCTGCCTGACTATCACCTGAGCCGCGCGGGCCGCGGGATGGCGGCGTCGGCGGCCGCGCACGTGGCGCAGCTCGGCGACCCCGTGGCGGCGCTGTACGCCTCGCCGCTGGAGCGCGCGCAGGAGTCGGCGGAGCCGTTCGCCGAGCGGTTCGACCTGGTGCCGGAGATCGACATCCGTCTGATCGAGCCGACGAACGTCTTCGAGGGCACCCGCATGCGCCGGTCGCTGATGAACCCGCTCAACTGGTGGCATCTGCGGCAGCCGTCGGTCCCCAGCTGGGGCGAGCCGTACGCGTCGATCGCGGAGCGCATGCTCGGGATCATGGATGAGGCGTGGACGGCCGCACTGGAGAGCACGACCGAGGGCGACATCGTGATGGTGTCGCACCAGGCGCCCATCTGGATCACGCACCTGCGCGTGGCGGGGCTTCCGCTGCAGCACGACCCCCGCACGCGGCGCTGCGCCCTGTCGAGCGTCACCTCGTTCGAGCGCGTGGGTGACGTGTGGCGCGAGGTCGCCTACGCGGAGCCCGCCGCCACGGGCGACGCGGTCGACGTCGGCGCGGTCTGACCCGCCGCCGTCACCCCGCGCCCGTGGCCTCGGGCTCAGTGGGCGTCCTCCAGCAGTGACCGGATGACGCCGATCGCCGCGAGCTGACCGGCCGCGGCGGCGAGCAGCACCGCGGCCATCGGCCCGGGGAGGGTCGCGCGATGGGCGAGGTCGCCCGCCGCGAAGACGCCGCCGACCGAGGTGTGTCCGAGCTCGTCGATCTCGATCGAGCCGGAGTCGAGCATCCGCAGTCCCAGGTCGGCCGCGAAGGGGGCGCGCTGGCGCGCCGAGGCCGCGGCGACGAAGACTCCGGCCACGTCGAGGTCGCCGTCGGCCGTGCGCACGCGCACCCCCGCGCCGTGCTCCGAGACCTCGGCCGCAGGCCCGGCGACCCGCACCCCGAGGCCCTCGAGCCGAGCGCGGTCGTCGTCGCCGAGCGGCGCGTCCACCGGCACCACGGTGATGTCGCCGACGACGGGCCCGAGCAGTCCGATCAGGTGCTCCGCGCGCGGGGCGGGGCCGAGGATCGCGATCGGACGACCGGCGTGCTCGTGGCCGTCGCAGAACGGGCAGGTGAACGCCTTCAGCCCCCACAGCGGCGCGAGTCCCGGCACCGCGGGGAGGTCGTCGGCCACGCCGGTCGCGAGCACCACGCGTCGTCCGCGTTCGACCGAGCCGTCGGCGAGCGTCACGCGGAAGCCCTCCGTGGCGGAACCCTCGATGCGCCGCGCCGCGGTGTCGCGCACGGTCACCGTGTCGTAGGCGGTGAGCTCCCGCCGGGCGCGGGCGCGCAGCTCCGCCGGGGGTGTGCCGTCCTCGCCGATCATGTTGTGCATGTGCTGCACCGTCCCATTGCGGTACTCGCCCGAATCGAGCAGCAGCGCCGAGCGGTGCATGCGTCCGAGGGTCAGGGCCGCCTGGAGCCCGGCCGGTCCCGCCCCGATCACGATCGCGTCGTGCATGGTGTCGTCCTCTCTTCTTGCCTTCCTCGCCAGTGTGTGACTTCATGTCAACATGAAGTCAAGCGACAGCCACCCCTGGTCCGTCGGCGAGGTCGCCGCCCGCTTCGACCTGCCCACCCACGTGCTGCGGCACTGGGAGTCGGTCGGGTTGCTCCGCCCGCCGCGTGATGCGGCAGGTCGGCGACGCTACGGCGAGGACGAGGTCGTGCGGATCGCCGTGATCCAGCGCAGCAAGGCGGCCGGCATGAGCCTCGAGCAGATCGCCGTGCTGCTCGACGACGGCAGCGCGGGCCGGCACCAGGTGCTGCAGCAGCACCTCGACGACCTCGACCGGCGCATGGAGGAGATGCGGCGCTCGCGGGAGATGACCGAGCACGCGATGGGCTGCCGTGCGCACGACATCGCGACGTGCCCGCGCTTCCGCGCGAGCGTCGCCGACGTGCTCGCGCGCCTCTGATTCCCCCCGGGGGGTACCCGGCCGATGCATAGGATGCTCTGCGTAAACTCGGAGCCGTGCCCCTCGCCCCCAGAATCCCTCCGATTCGCCGCGGCCGCACCTCCCACCCCCGGCATGCCCGCCGAGCGGTCGGAGCCGCGTTCGCCGCGGTGCTCGCCGTCGGCCTGACCGCGTGCGCCCCCGACGCCGTCAGCGAATCCTTCCTGAGCGGGGAGAACACCGGCTACGTCGCCGCGGACGGCGCGATCGTCGAGATCCCGGTCGCCGAACGTGGCGAACCCGTCGAGTTCGGCGGGGTCACCGAGACCGGTGACGACTTCGACAGCGCCGACGTCGCCGGCGACGTCACCGTCGTCAACTTCTGGTACGCCGGGTGCGCCCCGTGCCGCCTCGAAGCGGCCGATCTGGAGAGCGTCTGGAAGGAGTACGAGGACCAGGGCGTGTCCTTCATCGGCGTCAACACGCGCGACCAGGCCGACACGGCCACCGCGTTCGCGGAGGAGTACGGCGTCACGTACCCGAGCCTGATCGACGTCGACACCGCGGAGGCCAAGCTCGCGTTCGCGGAGGCCGTGCCGATCTCGGCCACCCCGACCACCCTCGTGCTCGACAAGCAGGGCCGCGTGGCCGCGAAGATCATCGGGCCGATCGACGGGACCTCCGTGCTCTCCACGCTCGTCAAGGACGCCCTCGCGGAGGACTCGTGACCCGCGCGGAGGCGCCGTGAACCCCGACGTCATCATCGGCTCCGGCGCCCTCTGGCTCGCGCTGCCCGTGGCGATGCTCGCCGGGCTCGTGTCGTTCGTGTCGCCGTGCGTGCTCCCGCTCGTCCCCGGCTACCTCGGATTCCTGGGCGGAGCGGTCGCCCCGCGAGGCTCCGCCGACGGCACGACGCAGACCGCGACCCGCAGTCGCCTCGTGCTGGGCGTGCTGCTGTTCATCCTCGGCTTCACGGTCGTGTTCATCCTCTTCACGGTGCTCGGCGGCACGGCGGGCGCGTTCCTGCTGCGCTGGGGCGACCTCATCACGCGCATCCTCGGCGTCGTGATCATCGCGATGGGGCTGGTGTTCCTCGGCCTGTTCGGCTTCGCGCAGCGCGAGTTCCGCTTCCACGTCGACTCCAAGGCCGGGATCATCGGCGCTCCGCTGCTGGGTGTCGCGCTCGGCATCGGCTGGGCGCCGTGCATGGGGCCGACGCTCGCCGCGATCCTGGCGCTGTCGTTCAACGCCGGCGACCCGGTGCGCGCCGGCTTCCTCGGGCTGGCGTACTCCCTCGGCCTCGGCATCCCGTTCCTGCTGGTCGCCCTCGGCTTCGGCTGGGCGACCAGGGCGATCGGCTTCCTGCGCCGCCACGTGCGCATCGTGAACATCGTGGGCGGCGTCATGCTCATCCTGCTCGGCGTGCTGATGGTGACCGGGCTGTGGACCGACATCATGTCCCGGCTGACGGCGGTGATCGGCAGTGTCATCCTCCCGCTCTGACCGCGCAGAGCACACCACCACGAAGAACAAGGGTGCCGTGAACAGCGACTCCAGCGATCCGCTCCGTCCGTCCGACCACGTCGACGGCGACGACTCGATCACCCAGCCGCGGCTCGGGGTCGTCGGCTGGCTGCGGTGGGGCTGGCGTCAGCTGACGTCGATGCGTACCGCGCTGATCCTGCTGCTCGTGCTCGCGATCGCCGCCATCCCCGGCTCGATCTTCCCCCAGCGCATGGCCGACCCGAACGGCGTCACGCAGTGGGAACGCGACAACCCCGACCTGTTCCCGATCCTCGACGGCCTGAAGCTGTTCGACGTCTACCTGTCGCCGTGGTTCTCCGCCATCTACCTGCTGCTGTTCACGTCGCTCGTGGGCTGCGTGATCCCGCGCATCAAGCACCACGCGAAGGCGCTGCGTGCGCGTCCGCCGCGGACTCCCGCCCGGCTCCAGCGCCTGGAGGACCACCGGTCGGTCACGCGCGACCCGGTCGCCGGCTCCGGCACGGGCACCGGTGACGCGGAGGCGGAGGCGGCCGCCGCGATCGATGTCGCGACGACGCAGCTCAAGGCGCTCGGCTACCGCGTGGAGCGCTACGACCGCGGCCGCACGTTCTCGGTGTCGGCCGAGCGCGGGTACTGGCGCGAGACCGGGAACCTGCTGTTCCACCTGGCTCTGGTCGGCGTGCTCGTGACGATCGGCGTCGGCGGCGGTTTCGCGTACACCGGGCAGCGGGTGCTGGTGGAGGGGGAGACGTTCGCGAACACCCTGCTCGACTACGACTCCATGAACCGCGGCCGCTTCGTGACCGACGACGCGTTCGCGCCCTACTCGATGCGCCTCGACTCGTTCGACGTGACGTACCAGCCGTTCGGCGAGCCCGGCTCGGGTCAGGCGGGGAACTTCTCGGCCAACATGACCATCCTCGAGAACGGCGAGGAGCGCGAGGGCTCCGTCAAGGTGAACGAGCCGCTGGGCGTCGCCGACGACGACGTGTTCCTGCTCGGCAACGGCTATGCGCCGACCGTCACCGTGCGCGACCCCGAGGGCACGGTCGTGTTCACGGGCAGCACCCCGTTCCTCCCGCAGGACACGAACATGACCTCGCTCGGGGTGCTCAAGGTGCCGGACGGCCTCGCCGAGCAGGTGGGCCTCGTCGGCTTCTTCTACCCGACGACGGGTGTGCTCGACTCCGGTGCGTTCTTCTCCGGCTACCCCGACCTGACCAACCCCACCCTCACGCTCGACGTGTACACGGGCGACCTCGGCATCAACGACGGGGTGCCGCGCTCGGTGTACGTGCTCGACACGTCCGACATGACCAAGCTCACGGGGCGCTCGACCGACGTCGAGTCGATCGAGCTCGCGCCGGGCGAGACCGCGGAGCTGCCGAACGGGCTCGGCTCGGTCACCTTCGAGGACGAGTCGCCGGAGGGCGCGACCGATGCCTCCCAGTCGGTGAAGCGCTTCGCCTCCCTGCAGATCCACCGCGACGAATCCGGCGTGTTCGTGCTGGGCTTCGCCATCCTCGCGCTGGCCGGGCTCATGCTCGCGCTGTTCGTGCCGCGACGGCGCGTGTGGGTCAAGGCCACGGCCGCCGACGGCGCGGTGGAGCTGGAGTACGCGGCGCTCGCCCGCGGCGAGGACCCGACGCTCGCGCGGGCCGTGGACGACATCCGCGACGGTCACGCCCGACTGCTCGACGCCGCGGGCGGCACCGTCGCCCGCACCCCCGACGACGCGGAGGCCGAGACCGCGTCCGCGGAAACCGCACCCCCGGCCGCCGACACCACGAAAGTAGACTGACACCATGCTCGAGCTCACCGTGATCTCGCCTGTCCTGCTGTGGACCGCGATCGCGATCTATGCGGCCGCCTTCGTGGCGTACGCCTTCGATCTCGCGCGCCGCTCCCAGGCCTCCGCCGACGCCGTCTCCGTGCGGGAGGGCGAACTGGTGGCGGCGGGCGGCGTCCGTGGCGCGGCATCCCCCGCGACCGGGGCCCCGGCCGCGACCGCTGCCCCGCAGCGCTTCGTGATGGCGCGCATCGGCACGTCGCTCACGGTGCTCGGGTTCGTGTTCCACCTCGCGGCCACCGTGACCCGCAGCATCGCCGCCGGCCGGGTGCCGTGGGCCAACCTGTACGAGTTCGCGATGGTCGGCACGCTGCTCATCATCGCGGTGTACCTCGTGGTGCTCACGCGCCTCGATCTGCGCTTCCTCGGCACGTTCATCACGGGGCTCGTGGTGGTGCTCCTCGGGCTGGGGGCGACGAACTTCTACGTCGAGGTCTCGCCGCTGATGGACCCGCTCAAGAGCGTGTGGCTCATCATCCACGTGTTCGTGGCGTCGCTGGCGACCGCGTTCTTCGCGCTGGCGTTCGCGCTGTCGGTGATCCAGCTGATGCAGTCCCGCCGCGAGCGTCTGCTCGGCGAGGGCGCCGCCAAGACGGGACCGGGCTTCCTGCGCACGTTCCCGACCGCGGAGCGCCTGGAGAGCCTGGCGTACATGTTCTCGATCATCGGCTTCATCCTGTGGACGTTCACCCTCATCGCCGGGTCGATCTGGGCGTACTACGCGTGGAGCCGCTTCTGGGGCTTCGACGTGAAGGAGACCTGGACGTTCGTGATCTGGGTGCTCTACGCGGGCTACATCCACGCGCGGGCGACGCGCGGGTGGCGCGGCAACCCCTCGGCGTGGCTGTCGATCGTCGGCTTCACCGCGGTGATCTTCAACTTCACGATCGTCAACGTGTTCTTCAAGGGCCTGCACGCATACTCCGGCCTGAGCTGATCCGCTGCCCCCGGGCAGCAGAAGCGACCGCGACGAGAACGCCCCGGCCCCTGAGAGGGCCGGGGCGTTTCGTCTGCGCTGACGGGAGTCAGGCGGGGGCGAGGACCGCGGTCGCCGTGGTGGTGCGGCGGACCGCGACCACCACGGTCGTGGCGACGAGCGACAGCATGCCCCACACGATGAGCGCGGCCACCGCCGGGCCGCTCGCGGAGATCAGGCCCGTGAACGCGGGAGCCGTCGGCAGGGCGGCACCGATCGCGGCGAGCCAGCCGGGCACGGTCGAGATGAGGCCGGTCGCGACCGCGAGCACGCCCACGAGCGCGGCGATCCAGCGCCCGATCCCGCCGAACACGGCCACGAGCGCCTGGTTCACGGCGGCGAACGCGACCCCGGCGAGCACGGCCGTGCTGGCGAAGGCCCACCACTGGGCGGCGTCGTAGCTCGCCACGGTCTGCACGATGAGCGACACCAGCAGGCCCTGCGCGGCGCCGATGGCCGCGGCGGGCCAGAACCCGCGCAGGGCCAGGGCCGCGGAGGAGCGGCGGGAGGTGAGGGTGCGGGCGGTGTGGGCGCGCAGCACCAGGAACGACGCCAGGCTGCCGAACCACAGCACGACCGCGGTGAGCAGCGGGATCGCGGTCGGGCCGAAGATCGCGTTCTCCGGGGCGTCCGCCGCGACCGGGTCGGCGATCACCGACGCGAGCGAGGTGGACTCGTCGTCGCTGAACGAGGGGAGCGAGTCGGCCGCGGTGCGCAGGCCGCCCGCGAGATCGCCCGTGCCGGTGGCGAGCGTGTCGAGGCCGGCGACGAGTTCGGTGGAACCCTCCGCGAGCTGGTTCGCGCCGTCCGTGAGCTGGGTCGCGCCGGTCGCCAGAGCCCGTGCCCCGGCCGCCGAGGGGCCGATGCCCTCGCTGGCGAGCTGGGTCAGGCCGTCCGCGAGCTGGGTCGCCCCGGTCCCGGCCTGCCCCATGCTCGATGCGAGGGTGCCGAGGGTGCCGGGGAGCGCCGCCACGCCGCCCGACACCTCCGGGCTGGTGAGGATGCCCGCCGCGGTGCCCGCCGACCGCGCCACCGACCCGGCCTGGGTCGCGAGCGCGGTGAGCTGGTCGCACTGCGCCTGGTCGGTCACGGGCGGCGTGCACGCGCCCGCCGCGAGGGCGCCGAGGCTCTGGGCGAGCGCCGCTGCGTCGGTGCCGGCCGTCTGCGCCGACCCGGCGGCGGACTGGATCCCGCCGACGAGCTGCTGCGTCGGGGCGACACTGGCCTGGAGCTGCGCGGCACCCGCGGTGAGTCCGCTGCCGATCTGCCCCGCGCCGGCCGCGGCCTCGCGCGTCTTGCCCGCGATCGTGTCGAGCCCCGACGCGAGCGAGGAGGCGCCGGTGCCGAGCTGTGCAGCGCCGGAGGCAAGCTGTGTCGCGCCGTCGGGGATCTCCGCCGCCCCGGTGGCGGCGTCGCGGGCGCCGGTCGCGAGCTGGAGTGCACCGTCGGCGGCGTCGCCGATCTGGTCGCCGATCGTGGTGAAGCCCACGAGGATGTTCTCGGTGGTGGCCTCCGACAGCATGGTGCCGAGGGTCGACGCGGCGACGTTCGCGATCTGGCTCGTGATGAGGTCGTCGGCGACGAGACCGTCGTCGGGGGTGGTGACGCGGATCGTCGCCTGCTCCGCGTCGCCGCCGCCGTCCGCCACGGCCTGCCCGCCCGAGGTCGCGGCGGCCGAGAAGTCCTCGGGGATCGTGATGACGGCCTGGTACGAGCCGTCCGCGAGCCCGTCGGCCGCATCCTCCTCGTTCGAGATGACCCACGTGAGGTTCGAGTCGAGGTCGTCGGAGCCCTCGACCAGCCCGGAGGCGAGCTGTCGTCCGAGCGGGGTGACCTGCCCGTCGATCTCGACCGGCTCGTCGAGGTTCACGATCGCGGCGGTCATCGACTCCAGCCGCTCCGTGGGGTTGTACAGCGCGGCCATGAGGATGCCGCCGATCGCGGCGGGCAGCAGCAGCACGCCGAGGATCGTCAGCCACGTGATGGGCTTGCGGGAGCGCGCGCGCTCGAGGGGGAGGGTCATGCGGTCACCTCGGTGGCGTCGGCGGCGGCCCGGTGCGGGTCGCGGAGGTCCAGGGTGTCGGCGGACGACCATCCGGCGTCCGCGAGGAGGGAGCGCGCCGCGGTCTCGTCGACCGCGGTGGCGAACACGGCGAGGGGGCGGCGGGCCGCGGTGTCGCGCAGTCGGGCCGCGAGCTGATCCCGGGCGGCGCCGTCGAGGCGGTCGATGCCGTCGAGCACCACGAGCTCGGTGCGTCCGCGCAGCGCCTCGGCGAGGTCGGGGGCCGTCGCGTCCTGGTCGTCCACGAGCACGCAGCCGACGTGGGCACGCACCCACGCGGCGCGACCGGGGAGCAGGTGCCCCGCCACGCGCAGGCGACCCTCGCCCGGCGGCACCCGTCCGGCGATCGTGAGGGCGAGCACCCGCAGCGTGGCGGCGTCGAGCCCGGTGGCCACCACCGCGCTCCCCGGTGCGAGGCGCAGCGACAGGCCGTCGAGCGCGGCGATGTCGCCGCCCACCGTGAGGTCGTCGGCTGCCACGACGGAGCCGTCGCCGGGCCACGCGGCGAGGTGTCGTTCGCGTTCCACCGCCTCGCCCTCGATGTCCACGCTCGGCAGGATGCGCTCGAGCCAGGCCGGGATCTCCCACGCGCGCTCGCCGAGGATCGCCATGAGGGCGGGGATCAGGGTCATCCGCACCAGGAACGCGTCGATCGCGATGCCGGCCGCGAGCCCGAGCGCGATGGGCTTGAGCGACGAGTCGCCCTCGGGCACGAACGCCACGAACACCGCGAACATGATGAGTCCGGCGGCCGTGACGACCTTCGCGGAGCCGGAGAAGCCGCTCCGCACGGCGCGCAGCGCGGCCGCGCGACGGGTCGTCCGGTCCGGGCTCTTCGCGTCGGGGTCGTGCACGAAGTCCTCTCTCATGCGCGAGACGAGGAACACCTGGTAGTCCATGGCGAGGCCGAACAGCACGCCCATCAGGATGATCGGCATGAAGCTGATGATGGGGCCGACCTTCGCGACGTGCAGGGCGTCGGCGAACCAGCCCCACTCGAACACGGCACCCGCCACGCCGAACGCGGCCACGATCGACAGCAGGTAACCGGCGGCCGCGGTGATCGGCACCCAGAGCGAGCGGAACACGATCGTGAGGAGGATGAGCGACAGGCCGATCACGAAGATGCCGAACGGCAGCAGGGCGGCTCCGAGCTGGTCGGAGATGTCGATGCCGACCGCCGTGAAGCCGGTGACTTTCAGGTCGATGCCGAACTCGTCGAGCCATTCGTCGTGGTGGCTGCGCAGCTCGCGCACGAGGTCGGCGGTGGCGGGGTCGTCGGGCGCCGTCTCCGGGATGATCTGCACGATGCCGGTGTCGGCGGTCTCGTTGGGGGTGGCGAGCGCGACCTCCTTGACCCCCGGGACGTCGGCGACCGCGTCGCCCAGGTCCTCCATCAGACCGAGCGGATCGGTGGAGGTGACGATGGTGCCGGTGAGGATGAGCGGGCCGTTGAACCCGGGACCGAACTGTTCGCCCACGAGGTCGTAGGTCTGCCGCGCTTCGGAGTCCTTCGGAAGCACGCCCGCGTTCGGCAGCGCGAGGTCGAGGCTGAGTGCCGGGACGGCGACGACGCCGAGACCGAGGACGATCGCGAGGGACACGAGGATCGGGCGCCGGGTGACGCCGGCGACCCAGCGGCGGCTGCCCCGAGGGCGGGGTTCGGCCGGGGGCGCCTCGGCGCCGTCGGAGGCCTCCGACGCCGCGCGGGCCGTGGCCGCCCTGACCTTCTTCGTCTTCCGCGACGTGTTCGCCCGGGGCTTCTTCGGGCGCCCGGCGACGCGGTGGCCGAGGAAGCCGAGCAGGGCGGGCGTGAGGGTCACGGCGATCGCGACGGCCACCGCGACCGCGACCGAGGCGGCGATGCCCATCGTGGTGAGGAAGGGGATCCCGGCGAAGCCGAGGCCGATCAGCGCGATGAGCACGGTGACGCCGGCGAACACGACGGCGGAACCGGCGGTGCCGACGGCGCGCGCGGTGGACTCCTCGGGGTCGACGCCGTCGCGCACCTGATCCTGATGCCGCGCGACGATGAAGAGCGCGTAGTCGATGCCGACGGCGAGCCCGAGCATGAGCGCGAGCAGCGGCGTGGTGGACGAGACGGTGGCGAACGCGGTCGCGGTGAAGATGCCCGCCATGGAGATGCCGACGCCGAGGATCGCGGTGAGCAGCGGCAGCCCGGCGACCACGAACGAGCGGAACGTGACGATGAGCACGAGCAGGGCGATCAGCAGCCCCACGGCCTCGGTGAGCGTGACGCCCGGGATGGAGATCGCGAACAGGTCGCCGCCGAGCGACGTCTGGGCGCCATCGGGCAGCTCGGCGCCGAGGTCAGCGACCACGGCGCGCAGGGCGTCCTTCGTCTCGTCGGACACGTCGGTGGACTCGCCGTCGAACTGCACGCGCACGATCGCCGCGGTGTCGTCGTCGTTGATCATGCCGTCGACCATCTCGTCGTACGGCGAGGTCGCCGCCAGCACCTGGTCGAGATCGCCGAGGGCGGACACGGCGTCGTCGATGGGCTCGCGGTACGCGTCGTCGTCGATGCTGTCGCCGTCGGCGGCGACCACGATGAACTGCGCGTTGGTGCCGCTCACCTGCGGGAAGGAGCGGGACAGCTGCTCGAGGCCCGCCTGCGACTCCGTGCCGGGGATGGAGAACGTGTTGTCCGTGCCCGCACCGAGCACGACGGCACCCGCGCCGGCGATGCCGAGGGCGAGGAGCCAGGAGACCAGCACGCGCCAGGGGTGCCGGAACGACCAGCGTCCGAGGGACGACAGGAGTGTGGACACGGGTTCTCCTCGGTGGGGGTGAGCTGGATACACAGGTGTATCCAATACATAGATGTATCGTAAGGTGATCCGGCATCGCGATTCTGTGTGCCGGGTGTGAACACGAGGCGAATCGCACCGGGAGGGAACGCATGGCGGCAACGGCCACGCGCAGCCGTGAGAACACGAGGGCGCGCCTGCTCGACGCGGCGGCGCAGGTGTTCGCCGAGGTGGGCCTGGAGGGGGCGTCGGTCGAGGCGGTCTGCGAGCGCGCGGGCTTCACGCGCGGCGCGTTCTACTCCAACTTCGACTCCAAGGACGAGCTGTTCCTGATGCTCGCCGCGCGGGTGGCCGATGCCCGCGTGGCCGCCGTGCGCACGCGCGTCGAGCAGATGCGCGCGGAGGGCGAGCTCGGCGACGGGTGCGACCCGACCGACCTCGTGCAGCAGATCATGGAGCTCGGCAGCGACGACCGGCTCGGCGTGATGCTCATGAGCGAGATCCGCATCCGCGCGCTGCGCGATCCCGCGTTCGGTGAGGCCTATCTGGCGCAGGAGCGCGAGATGGTCGGCAGCATCGCCCGGATCGTGGAGGACATCGTCGAGGCCGGGTCGCTGCGGCTGCGCCTGCCCGCGACCGACGCCGCGCGCATGCTCATGATCATCTGGGAGGGCATGACCGTGCGCGGAGCGATGGCCGGCCGCGACGACGCCGAGCTGCGCCACTCCGGCGGCGAGGAGCTGGGTCGCCTCGTGGAACTGCTCGTCGAGTCCTAGCCCGGGTTCCGCGTCGCGAGCTCGTGGTGGCAGCGGGCCAGGCGGGCCAGCCACCACTCGCGCCGCTCGTCCGCCGCGGCGAGGCGCGTGAGTGCATCCGCGTCCGGGGTGACGCGCCCGACCGGGATCGCGCCGTCGACCGGGCGGAGGTCGGTCACGTCGTCGAGGAACAGCGAGCCCGTGCCGAGGCCGCAGTCGAAGCCGAGTGAGGGCAGCGCGGCCGCCAGTGCGGCGCCCTGTGACAGACCGACCGCGGTGTCGAGCGCGCTGGACACGACCGCCGGGAGTCCCGCTGCCGTCACGATCTGCAGCGCGTGGGTGACGCCTCCCAGCGGCTGCGCCTTGATCACGACGATGTCCGCGGCCCCGGCGCGGGCGACGGCGAGGGGGTCGTCCGACTTGCGGATGCTCTCGTCGGCGGCCACCGGGATGCCCATGTACTTCACGCGGGTGCGCAGTTCGGCCAGCTCGGGCACGGTCGCGCACGGCTGCTCGACGTACTCCAGGTCGTACTCCGCCAGGGCGTGCACCGCGTGCTCGGCCTCGTCCACGTTCCACAGTCCGTTGGCGTCGATGCGGACGCGCCCCTCCGGTCCCATGGCCTCGCGGACGGCGCGGACCCGGGCGACGTCATCGGCCAGCAGCTGTCCCGGCTCGGCGACCTTGACCTTCGCGGTGCGGCACCCGGGGAAGCGGGCGAGCACCTCCGGCACCCGGCCGGGCTCGACCGCGGGCACCGTCGCGTTCACGCCGATGCGATCGCGCACGGGGGCCGGTTGCGCGCGCCAGGCGTAGTCGATCGCGGCGGCGAGCCACGTGGCGGCCTCGGCGTCGTCGTACTCCACGAACGGCGAGAACTCGGCCCACCTCTCCGGCCCCTCGAACAGCAGCGCCTCGCGGGTGTCGACGCCGCGGAACCGGGTGTGCATCGGGAGGGCGACGACCCTGGCCGTGTCGAGCAGTTCTGCGAGCGGAGGGATCATGCCCTCATTCTGCGCCACGGGCCGCGCGGCGACGGATCCACGCGCCGACGACCCCGAGCGTGCGCCGCACGAACAAGTGCCATTGACAATGGTGTGTGACGCACAGTAATGTGATCGACATGAACGAGACGCTCGACACGCACCTGCAGGAACTGCGCCGCGGCACCGTGGTGCTGGCCTGCCTGCAGCTGCTGCGCACGGCGGGCTACGGCTACGGGCTGCTGGAAGAGCTCGAGCGCCGCGGCTTCGCGACCGACGCGAACACGCTGTACCCCCTTCTCCGCCGGCTGGAGAAGCAGGAGTACCTGACGAGCGAGTGGAACACCGACGAGGCACGGCCGCGCAAGTTCTACCGCACCTCGGAGGCCGGCATGCGCCTGGCCGACACCCTCACCGACGAATGGCGCGCGCTCACCGCCGCGATCGCCTCCCTCACCACCGAGGAGAACTGACATGACCGCCACTCTCACCGAGCGCTACATCAGCGCGACGATCCGCAGTCTGCCGCCCGAGACGCAGGGCGACGTGCGTGCCGAGCTCGAGGCGTCCATCGCCGACGCCGTCGAAGCCCGCATCGACCTGGGGGAGGACCCGCAGGAGGCCGAGCGCGCCGCGCTGACGGCGCTGGGGGATCCCGGAGCCCTCGCCGCGGGATACGCCGACCGCCCGCTGCACCTGATCGGCCCGCGGTACTACCTCGCCTGGTGGCGGCTGCTGAAGCTGCTGCTGATGATCGTGCCGGTCTGCGCGCTCGGCGGCGTGGCGCTCGGACAGACGATCGCGGGAGCCCCTGTCGGCGAGGTGATCTCCAGCGCCGTCCTGGCGACCGGGGGCACCATCCTGCACGTCTGCTTCTGGACCACGCTCGTGTTCGTCATCCTGGAACGGTCGGGCACCGACGCCGGGATGAAATGGGACGTCGACCAGCTGCCCGAGGCGTCGGACGACGGCGTCGGCCGCAACGAGCTGATCGCCTCGCTCGTGTTCCTCGGGCTCGCGGTGGGCGCCCTGCTCTGGGATCGGTTCCGCGGCTTCGTGGTGGTCGACGGCGAGGCACTGCCCATCCTCGACCCCGGTCTGTGGCCGTGGGGGATCGGTGTGCTGTTCCTCCTCATCGTCGCCGAGGCCGTGTTTGCGATCGTCGTCTACCGTCGCCGCGGGTGGAGCACCGCGCTCGCCGTGGTGAACACGGTCCTCGCCGTGGCCTTCCTCGCCTGGACCCTGACCCTGCTCCTCACCGGCGACCTGGTGAACCCGGACTTCCTCGCGCACATCGTCGCGGCGGGCGGCGACGGATTCGCCGCCGGTGACGCCGAGGCCGCCGACGAGGGCGGGATCTTCCGCATCCTCGCCGTGCTGCTCGGATTCGGCATCGCACTGGGCGTCGGCTGGGACATCGTCGACGGCTGGCGCAAGGCTCGCCGGCGCTGACCCGCGGAGTGCACCCACCCGGACCGGGTGGGTGCACTCCGTGTCGCTCGGAGGCGGGGAATAGGCTGGGAGACGTGACCGATGCCTTCGTCTCCGACCTGTTCGACCCGTCCGAATGGGTGCTCGCGCCCGGCGCCGAGGACTACACCGACATCACCGCGCACGTGTCGCGCGACGGCGGTGTCGCCCGCATCGCGTTCGACCGGCCCGAGGTGCGCAACGCGTTCCGGCCGCACACGGTCGACGAGCTCTACCGCGCCCTCGACATCGCCCGGCAGGACGCCCGCATCGGCGCGGTGCTCCTCACCGGCAACGGCCCGAGCCCGAAGGACGGCGGCTGGGCGTTCTGCTCCGGCGGTGACCAGCGCATCCGCGGCCGCGACGGCTACAAGTACTCCGACTCCGAGACCGCCCTGATCGACGGGCAGTCGCGCGCGGCCGTCGGGCGCCTGCACATCCTGGAGGTGCAGCGCCTGATCCGCTTCATGCCGAAGGTGGTCATCGCGGTCGTGCCCGGATGGGCGGCCGGCGGAGGACACTCGCTGCACGTCGTGTGCGACCTCACGATCGCGTCGGCCGAAGAGGCGCGGTTCAAGCAGACCGACGCCGACGTGGGGAGCTTCGACGCCGGCTACGGCTCCGCGTACATGGCGCGCCAGGCCGGGCAGAAGTTCGCGCGCGAGGTGTTCTTCCTCGCCGAGGAGTACTCCGCGCAGCGGGCGTACGAGGCGGGCGCCGTGAACCGTGTGGTGCCGCACGCCGAGCTGGAGCGCGAGGCGCTGAAGATGGCGCGCACCGTGCTCACCAAGTCGCCCACCGCGATCCGCATGCTGAAGTTCGCGTTCAACGCGGTCGACGACGGGCTGGTGGGCCAGCAGGTGTTCGCGGGAGAGGCCACCCGTCTCGCCTATGGCACCGACGAGGCGGTCGAGGGTCGCGACTCGTTCCTGGAGAAGCGCGCGCCCGACTGGTCCTCCTTCCCCTGGCACTACTGACCGAGCACATCCCGGAGGCACGCATGACCGCCCTGATCCCGACCGATGCGGAAGACACGGGACAGCTGCGGGACGCACTCCAGCGGGCGCTCGACGGCGGCCCGGCGCTCGGCTTCGGCATGCTGGGCGGTGCTCCGGAGCACGTGGCGGACGGCATAGCGGCGGTCATCGCGACCTCGGGGTCGAGCGGCATCCCCAAGCGCGTGGCCCTGAGCGCGGAGGCGCTGCGGGCGAGCGCCGAGGCCACGGCCGCGCGCATCGGCGAGGGACGGTGGCTGCTCGCGCTCCCGGCCGGTTACGTCGCCGGGCTCCAGGTCATGGTGCGCTCGCTCCTCGCCGGGACGGAGCCGCGGCAGATCGAGGGACGCTTCTCCCCGGTGTCGTTTGCCGAGGCGACGCTGGCCATGCTGCGCCCGGCGGGTGCGGCGGGTGTTCCCGAGCTGTACACCTCGCTCGTGCCCGCCCAGATCGCCACGCTGCTCGACGCGGCGGAGGACACCGCCGTGCGCGCGGCACTGCAGGCGTACCGGGCGATCCTCGTGGGCGGGCAGGCGCTGCCGGAGCCGCTCAGGGAGCGCGCGGGCGACCTGGGCGTGCGGATCGTGCGCACCTACGGCTCGACCGAGACCAGCGGCGGCTGCGTGTACGACGGCGTGCCGCTCGACACGGTCGCGGTGCGGGTGGTCGACGGCGAGCTCCGCATCGCCGGACCCATGCTCGCGGAGGGCTACCTGGGCGACGGCTCGCTCACGGCTCGCACCTTCCTGCACGACGAGCACGGCATCCGGTGGTACCGCACGGGCGACCTCGGCCTCGTGGAGGACGGGGTCGTGCGCGTGCACGGCCGGGCGGACAACGTGATCGTGTCGGGCGGGATCAACATCTCGCTGGACAGGGTGGAGCGCATCGTGCGGCGCGTGCCGGGGCTGCACGAGGCGGTGGTGGTGCCGGTGCCGGACGAGCGCTGGGGTGAGGCGTCGGTGATCGTCGCGCCGCGGGGCGAGGTGCTGCGGCGCAGCGAGGCGGAACAGCTGGGGCAGGCGCGCGAGGCGGTGGCGGCCGAGATCGGCGCGCACGCCCGTCCCTCGCGTCTCGTCCTGGTCGACGAGCTCGCGGTGCTGTCGTCGGGGAAGCCCGACCGCGAGGCGATCCGCCGGTCGGTCGCGGAACTGCACTGACGCGTCGCCCGCCCGCGGTCCTGCCAGACTGGGGCGCATGGCCACGTACACGCACGGACACCACGAATCCGTCCTCCGCTCGCACAACGTGCGCGACATCGCCAACTCGGCCGCGTACCTCCGCCCGCACCTCACCGCGCAGACGCGACTGCTCGACGTCGGGGCGGGTCCCGGCAGCATCACGGTCGACTTCGCCGGGGCGGTCGCACACGTCACCGCGACCGAGATCGACGAGTCGGCGCTGTCGCTCTCGCGCGACCTGGCGGCGCAGCGCGGCCTCGACAACCTCTCCTTCTCGGTGGAGGACGTGCACGCGCTGAGCTTCGCCGACGACACGTTCGACGTGGTGCACGCGCATCAGGTGCTGCAGCACGTGGCCGATCCGGTGCAGGCGCTGCGGGAGATGCGGCGTGTGACCGTGCCGGGCGGCCTCGTCGCCGCGCGCGATGCCGACTACGCGGGCTTCCTGTGGTTCCCGGTGCTGCCGGAGCTCGACCGGTGGCTCGACCTCTACCGCCGGGCCGCGCGTGCGAACGGGGGCGAGCCGGACGCGGGGCGGCGGCTGCTGGCGTGGGCCCGCGCGGCGGGCTTCCGCGAGGTCACCGCGACCGCGTCCACGTGGTGCTACGCGACCCCGGAGGAGCGCGACTGGTGGGGCGGCATGTGGGCCGACCGCATCCTGGAGTCCGCCCTCGCCCGGCAGCTCGTGGACGAGGGCCTGGCGACCCCGGCCGACCTGCGCGACATCAGCGAGGCGTGGCGGCGGTGGGCGGGCGACGGCGACGGCTGGTTCCTCGTGCCGCACGGCGAGATCCTCGCGCGGGCGTGAGCGGCGGATACATCGGCAGACGGATGTCTCGCCCGGCGTGCTCGCGTAGCGTGGGGGAGTGATCCGGCCGCTCTCCCGCACGGCGCTCATCCTCGACATCGTCGGGGCGGTGCTGCTGTTCGTCATCTTCACTCCGATGTCGGTGGTGTTCTACGCGCCGCCGGTCACCGGAGAGCCGGTCGCGGGCGCCGCGGTGGCGGCGGTGGTCGTCGCCGGGCTCCTGATGTTCGGCGCGGTGGCGATCGGCCGGCTGTCTCCCGGGCTGGCGCTCGTGGGCGCCTGGGCCGGCGCGATCGTGCAGATGCTCGCCGGCTTCGGGCCGCTGCCGATCGACCTCGCGATCCTGCTGGTGCTGTACGCCACGTCGGCCTGGGGGTCGCGCCGCGTGCTGTGGTGGGGCCTCGGCTCGGTGATCGTCGGCGGCGTGATCGCGGCGCTCTACATGGTGTTCGTCAGCGGGGTCGCGTTCGGCACCGGCACCGGGTGGGAGCTCGTGACGGGCGGCACGCTGCTGCTCGCGGCATCCATCATGGCCCTCGGCTTCGCGTGGGTGTGCGGTCTGCTGTGGCGCGTGGTGCTGCGATCGCGGCGCACCAGGGCGGCGCAGTTGCAGGCCGAGGCGCTCGCGGCGGAGGAGCAGGAGCGCGTGCGCATCGCCCGCGACATGCACGACATCGTGGCGCACTCGCTCGCGGTCGTGATCGCGCAGGCCGACGGGGCCCGGTACGCCTCGGCCGTGAAGCCCGAGATGGCGACCGAGGCCCTCGGCACGATCGCCCAGACGGCCCGCGGTGCGTTGAGCGACGTGCGGATGCTGCTCACCCAGCTGCGGCACCGCCAGGGCGACGGTCCGCAGCCCACCCTCGCGGATCTGGAGACGCTGTTCGCGCAGGTGCGCCAGGCGGGTATCGAGCCGCGCGTCACGGTCGACCCGATGCCGCCGGGGGAGCCGCCGGGGGCGATCCAGCTCGCGGTCTACCGCATCCTGCAGGAGGCCCTGACCAACGCGATCCGGCACGGCGACGGGGCGGTGGACGTGCACCTGGCCTGGCTCCCCGACCGCGTGGACATCCAGGTGCGCAACACGGTGGCGGCCGACGCCCCGCCGTCCGCACCGGGTGGGCACGGCCTGATCGGGATGCGGGAGCGCGCGCAGCTGGTCGGCGGTAGTCTGCACACCGAGCGCCGTGGTGCGCAGTTCGTCGTCCAGAGCAGCCTGCCGATCGGAGCCTCCCAGTGATCAGAGTCGTGCTCGTCGACGACCAGGCCCTGTTCCGCGCCGGGATCCGCATGCTGGTGGCCTCGCAGCCCGACCTCGAGGTCGTGGGGGAGGCGGGCGACGGCAGGGAGGCGCTCGCGGTGGTCGCCACGACGCGGCCCGACGTGGTGCTGATGGACATCCGGATGCCGGTGATGGACGGCCTGACCGCGACCGCGGAGATCCTCGCCCGGCCGGAGCCTCCGCGGATCGTGATGCTCACCACGTTCGACCTCGACGAGGCCGCGGCCCGCGCGATCCGGCAGGGCGCGAGCGGCTTCCTCCTCAAAGACGCCGATCCGGAGTTCCTGCTCGCGGCGATCCGCACGGTGCACGCGGGGTCCAGCGTGATCGCGGCGTCGGCGACCCGCGAGCTGTTCGCGCACTTCGCCGAGGCGCCCCGCCCCGTCCCGCCGCAGTACGGCGAGCTGACCGAGCGCGAGCGGGAGATCTTCGCGCTCGCCGCGCGGGGTCTGTCGAACGCGGAGATCGCGGCGCGGGAGTTCCTGAGCGAGGCGACCGTGAAGACGCACATCAGCCGGATCCTCACGAAGCTGGCGCTGCGCGACCGCGTGCAGCTGGTGGTGTTCGCTTTCGAGCACGGTCTGGCCTGAGCGCGACCGCGTCCTCCACGAGATCATCCTTCCGATGTATCGGGATGCTCCCGATGGCCGACGCGGTGCCCTGGACGGCGGAAATAGCGTCGAGGACATGGAGATCACGACCAGCGACCTCGGGCTCGCCGCCCGCGTCCAGCACCTGAAGAAGACCTACGGCTCCGGTGAGGGCACGGTCCACGCGCTCGACGACGTGAGCGTCGGCATCCGCCGCGGCCAGTTCACCGCGATCATGGGGCCGTCCGGCTCCGGCAAGTCCACGCTCATGCACATCATGGCCGGGCTCGACAGCCCCACCGAGGGCCGGGCGTGGATCGGCGACACCGAGATCACGGGGCTGAGCGACCTCGACCTCACGCTGCTCCGCCGCCGCCGCGTCGGCTTCATCTTCCAGGCGTTCAACCTGGTGCCCACGCTCGACGCCCTCGGCAACATCCTGCTGCCGTTCGAGCTCGACGGTCGCCGGCCGAGCGCGATCGAGCGGGCCCGCATCGACGGCCTCATCGACACCCTCGGTCTCGGGCCGCGCCTCGGGCACCGTCCCCACCAGCTGTCGGGCGGCCAGCAGCAGCGCGTCGCGATCGCCAGGGCGCTCGCCACGGCCCCCGACCTCGTGTTCGCCGATGAGCCCACCGGCAACCTCGACTCGAAGACCGGCCGGGAGGTGCTGCGCCTGCTCGCCTCCGCGAGCCGCGAGCACGGCCAGTCCATCGCGATGGTCACGCACGACGCGATCGCCGCGAGCCATGCCGACCGGGTGCTGTACCTGGGCGACGGTCGCATCGTCGCCGACCACCCCCGCCAGACCGCCGAGCAGATCTCCGCGTACATGCTGGCCGCCGAGGTGACGGCATGACCGCCGTCGCGACCGTCGTCCCGGAGACCAGGGCGACCGGTCCTCGCCTGGGTTGGCTGCGCGACCGCGGCATGGGTGCGAGCATCCTGGTCGCGGCGCTGTCCGCCGCCTTCGGCGTCTTCCTCGTCGAGATCACCGCCTACATCGGCGCGGTGCTCCAGTCCGACCCGTTCATCGGCGACAGCGGCACCCTCGCCGTCGTCGTCGCGATCCTCTCGGTGCTGCTCACGGCGGTGGCGATGTACGTGGCCGCGATCGTCACGGCCAACACGTTCTCGACCATCATCGCCGGCCGCACCCGTCAGATCGCCCTGCTGCGCCTGATCGGTGCCACCGCGCGCTCGCAGCGCGGACAGGTCGGACGACAGGGACTCATGGTGGGTCTGCTCGGTGCCGCCATCGGGCTCCTCGCCGGTCTCGCGCTCTCCGCGGCGGCCGTCGAGATCGGGGGACGGTTCGTCGCCAACGCCCCGACGGACTTCACGCTCGCGCAGCCCGCGCTCGCACTCCCGGCGATCGGCGTCGCGCTCACGACGTGGGCGGCCGCGTGGGTGGGGTCGCGCCGCGTGCTCGCGGTCACGCCGTTGCAGGCGCTCGGCGGAGCGGTCGAGCGCACGCACGATGAGGTCTCGGGCCGGACGGGGCGCCACGTGGGGGCGTGGGTGCTGCTGATCTCGGGTGCCGCGCTGCTCGCGGGCGGCGTGATCCTCGGGCTCGTTACCCCGCTCGGCGTGGTCGTGGCGTTCTTCGGCGGCATCCTGTCGTTCACCGGGCTCGCGCTCGGGTCGGTGCTGTTCATGCCGCCCGTGCTGCGGCTCGTCGGTCGCCTGTTCGGATCGAGCGCGACCGCACGGCTCGCGGCCGAGAACGCCCTCCGCTACCCGGAGCGCTCGTCGCGCATGGCGATCGGCGTCGTGATGGGCGTGACCCTCGTGACCATGTTCGCCGTGGCCCTCGAGTCCGCCAAGCGCCTCATGATGAGCCAGACCACCGAGGAGATCCCGCCAGAGTTCTTCGCGCCGTTCGACGCCTTCGCGGCCATCATGATGGTGCTCGTGGCGGTGTCGGCGGTGATCGCCGCGGTCGGTCTGGTCAACCTGCTCACGATCGGGGTCGTGCAGCGTCGGCGTGAGCTGGGGCTGCTGCGGTCGATCGGCCTCTCCAACGGACAGGTGCGCCGCTTGGTGCTGCTGGAGGCGACGCACATCACGGTCGCCGCGACCCTCACCGGGCTCGTGCTCGGCGTGGCCTACGGCTGGATCGCGGCGCAGTCGCTGCTCGGCTCGGTGCCCACGCTGCCGGAGTTCACCCCGGCCGGCCTCGTCGCCCCGCAGGTGCCGTGGCTGCCGGTCGTGATCATCGTCGCGGCGACCGCGGTCCTCACGCTCGTGGCGGCCGCGACGCCCACGCGCCTCGCGACGCGCGTGGCACCGGTCGAGGCGCTCGCCGCGGACTGACGCCCCTAGGCTGGACGGGTGCCGTCGCCGTTCGATCAGTCCACGTATCAGGTCCGCCTCGACTGGGGGGTCGCCGGGCTCCGGCGGCTCGCGCCGTCCGACGTGATCGTGGTGGTCGACGTGCTGCGGTTCTCGTCCGTCGTGGCGGAGGCTGTCGCGGAGGGCGCCGAGGTCCCGCTGGCCGGAGCGCTCGAGTGGTCGCGCAACGGGGCGGCGGTGGCGGCCGCTGCTCCGGCCGAGGCCACGGTGCTGCTCGGCTCGCTGCGCAACGCCCGGGCCGTGGCCGCAGCGGTGCAGGCGGAGCAGGAGCGTCGTCAGGGCCGCACCTCGGTCGCGATCATCCCGGCGGGAGAGCTCGACGAGGCAGGGGAGCTGCGCTTCGCCGCGGAGGACCTGCTGGGGGCCGGAGCGATCGCGGCGGCGCTCACCGACCGCGGCATCGACCACACGGCACCCGATGCGGCCGTCGCGGCCGAGGGTTTCCGGGCGCTGCGGCGGGCGCTGCGGCACCTGGTGGGGGCCACCGGCTCCGCGCGCGAGCTCGCGGCGGGGGTCGCGGCCACGGAGCGCCTGACCGCTGCGGGGCTCACCCCCTTCGCCCCCGTCGAGGCTGCGGCACTGGATGCGATCGACGCGGTGCCGGTGCTGCGCGAGGGGCGGTTCGTCCGTCACACCTGAGCGCGCGGTGCCACCGGTCGCACGGCGGACCGCCGCGCCGACGAGCCGATGACGGTGGCGCGGCGTAGGGTCGGGGCATGAGATACCTCCCCGCTCTCATCGTCGACGCCGTGCTCGTCCTGGTCTTCGCCGCGATCGGGCGGGCATCCCATCAGGAAGACCCGGCCGGGTTCCTCCTCACCGCCTGGCCCTTCCTGGTCGCGCTGCTGGTCGGATACGCGGTGGCGCTGCTGCTCCCGGCACGACCGCGGCGACCGTGGTCGCTGGCGTGGGGTGCCGTCGTGTGGGTCGTCACGGTCGCGGGCGGCATGCTGCTGCGGGTGCTGAGCGGCGACACGGCCGAGGTGCCCTTCATCGTGGTCGCGTCGATCGTGCTGGGGCTGTTCCTGGTGGGCTGGCGGGGGCTCGCGGCGCTGGTGCGGCGTCTGCGCGCGTCGTCCGACCGGAGCTCGGCCTCCGCGCCGCAGACCCGCCCGTCGGCGGCGGCGTTCCCCGCGGCCGTGCCGGAACCGGGTGCGGCGGCCACGCGTGCCCCGGAGGCGTCGGCGGCGGACGATCCCGCCGAGGCGCCGGAGTCGCGCGACCCCGATCCCGCCTGAGCCGGGTCACGGCGGACGGCGACTGCGCGGAGACTTGGAGCCGCGGAGCCGCGGGCGTCGTCAGCGCGGCAGCTGCGCCGCGACTCGGGCGTCCGTGGTGATCTCGCGGCGCGTCCAGGCGAAGAGGTGCCGGGAGTCGAACGTGCGCGAGCACCGGGCGCACGAGGTGGCCCGCGTCGGGCGGCGGTGGCGATAGGTCACGTGCCCCGCGGGGCAGTGCCCCACCCACGGCGCCAGCTCGACCGCGGTCTCGCCGTGGTGGGTGGTGCCGCCGACGTAGCCCAGGTCGGCGGCGACGCGTTTCCACGCGGGGCCGTGCGCCGCCGCGTGACCCGCGAGCGCATGGGCCACCTCGTGCAGCAGGACCTGGTGGATCTCGTCGTCCTCGAAGCGGGCGGCGAGGTAGCGCGACACCGTGATGCGCTTGTTCGTGTAGTCGCACTGCCCGGCACGGCGCTTGGCATGGTCGAAGTCGAACGTCCAGCTGTCGTCGAGGTGCAGCCGGATCAGTGCCTCGCCCCAGACGCGCACTCGGGTCAGTTCCGCCATGGGCTCAGGGTAATCCACGGCGGGGACATCGGGGTGCTGCGGCTCAGCCCGCGATGAGCTGCGACGGTCGGTGCCGCTCGGCGGCCTCGATCGCCAGCAGCACGGTCTCCAGCTCGCTGTCGGCCGCGCCCGACTCGCGCCGCAGGAACAGCGACTGCTTGAAGCTCTCCCGCGCGGTGTCGAAGTCGCCGGCCTCGTAGGCGTTCTTGCCGTGGTGCTGGTAGGCGAACGCGGCGATCGACAGCCAGCGCTGCCCCTCGGCCTCGGAGGCGCACGTGGCCAGCTCCTGCTCGGCGGCCGCATGGGCGCCGCGGTACTGCAGGATCGTGGCGTGCAGCACGCGGGCGCGCAGCACGTCCCGGCGGGTTCCGGCCATCCGCGCCTGGCGCACGGTCTCCTCGGCGAGTACGAGCGCCTCGTCGAGACGGTCGAGCACCTTCAGCAGCCACACGCGCTCGAGCAGTGCGGGCAGGGAGCGCTGCTCCTCGATCTCGGTCAGGCGGGCAGCGCACTCGTCGAGATCGACCAGTTCGCGGAGGGTCTCCCGGTCGTAACCCCGGATCAAACTCATTGCTCTCCTTCTGATGCGTCCCCGCCGCGTCCCCGTCCAGTGTGCCTGGCGTCTGCGCGGTCTCGAAGGCGGCGCGCCCTGGTCAGCGCAGGAACAGCGATGCGTCAGGGCGGGGCGACGCGACGGCGTCCGCGTCCGTCACGACGCGAGCTCCCTGGAGGAACGCCTCCGCCTCCGCGCCCTGGGCGATCTTGGCGGGGTGGGGTCCGGCCGCGAGCAGTCGCGGCAGCCACTCGGTGGGCAGCGGCGCGGCGGATGCCGCGAGCACGAGGTTGCCGAATCGCCGTCCCTTGAGCACCTGCGTGTCGGCGAGGATGCCGAGCTCGGGCAGCACGGCGGCGATCGTCGCGGCCTGGCGCCGGGCGAACGCGAGCCCCGGTCCGTCCGCGACGTTCACCAGCAGCACGCCACCGGGGGCGAGCAGCCCGGAGAGCTCGCGGTAGAACTCGACGCTCGTGAGATGGGCGGGCGTCTGCGCGCCGGAGTACACGTCCGACACCACCAGGTCGCAGGCATGGTGCAGTGCGGCGGGCAGGCGCCCCACACCCTCCCGTGCGTCGCCGATGCGCAGCCGGATGGCCGCGCCCTTCGGGAGGGGGAGGTGCTCCCGGACGAGCTGCACGAGCGGTGCCTCCAGCTCGATCACCTGCTGACGCGAGCCGGGTCGCGTGGCCTCGATGTAGCGGGGGATCGTGAGCGCGCCGGCACCGAGGTGCACGGCGGTGAGCGGACCGGCGGGCAGCTGGTCGATCACGGCGCCCATCCGCACGATGTATTCGAAGTGCAGGTGGGTCGGGTCGTCGAGGTCGACGTGCGACTGCGGGGTGTCGTCGACGATGAGCTCGAAGCCGCTCGTGAACTCGGAGGGGACGATGCGGGCGATGCCGCCGTGATCGAGCCGGGTCTGCGGGTGCTCGGTGTCTCGCGCGCGCGTCCGGCCCATGCTCCGAGCCTACGCGCTGCGCCGACCGCTCAGCGCTGGTTGCCGACCGCGCACGTCTCCTGCTCGAGCGTCTGACCGGAGACGTCCGGGGGCAGGGTGGCCCGCGCGTCGGGCGTCTCGGTCGGCGCGGGGGTCGCGGCGGTGGCGTCGGTCTCGCCCGGCGCCGGTGTCACGAGCTCCACGCCGCGGCGGGTCGCCACGTCGCCGGTGAGCTGCAGCGGCTGTCCGGACTTGATGGCCGCCCACAGCTGTTCGGCCGCGGCCTCGTTGGGCACCACGCGGTCGTCGTCGTCGGGGTCGACGACGTTGGGGTACTGCACGAAGACGAAGTCGCTGAACTTCACGTCCTTCAGGGCGAGCGCGAGCTGCGCGAGCCGGAGCGGGTCGTTGAGTGATTCGCTGGGGTCGATGTTGTCGGCCACGGCGTTCGCGATGCGCAGCACCGTCGGCACATCGGTGAGCGTCTCCTCGCTGAGCACCTTCTTCGCGAGGCGCGACATGTACTGCTGCTGGTTGGAGATGCGCGCCAGGTCGCTCTCGTCGCCCACGCCGTGCCTGGTGCGGATGAACTGCAGTGCCTCGACGCCCGACACGGTGCGCATGCCCGCGGGCCAGTCGATGCCCGTGTGCCGGTCGCGGATGCCCTCTCCCGCGATGCACACCTCGACGCCGCCGATCGCGTCGGTCACGGCCATCACGCCGTCGAAGCTGATGGCGGCGGCGAACTCGATCGGGATGTCGCCGAGCGTGCTGACGGTCTTCGCGACGCACGAGAGCCCGGCGTGCTCGAACAGGGAGTTCATGCGCGCCTTCTGCATGGCCGATGCGACGGAGCCGTCGGGCCGGGTGCACTCCGGCACCTCGACGCCGAGGTCGCGGGGGAGCGAGACGACCGTGACGTTGCGGGGCTCGGCCGAGACGTGCACGAGGAGGGTGACGTCGTTGCGGCGGAGTCCGTCGGCCTCTTCGCACCGCTCCGCGAACAGCGCGGTCGCGCGCTCTCCGCACTCGTCCGTCCCGGCGATCAGGATGCTGAAGGACTTGTCGGCGGGGTAGGCGCCGATGGTGGGCGGGTCGACCTCGGGGGCTCCCTCCAGCACCACGGCGTCGTCGCCGATGCGGGCGAACAGGTCGACGATCAGGAACGTGCCGACGCCGATGACGGAGACCAGCACGACGGCGAGGGAGATGCCGAGGAGCCGGAAGACCCGTCCGGCGGTGCTGCGCGTGCGCTGCGGGGCGTGGCGGGCGATGGTCGGGCGATCGGCGTCGTGTCCGCGGCGTGGCATAGGCGCGAGCCTACCGGCGGAGCCCGATGTTACGGGGGTGTGACGATTCTGGGAGGAACTTGCAGGGAATTAGTTAGTCGTGGATACTTTTTCCTATCCCCCGGTCTGCACCCGATGCCTACCTGGACTTTTTCAAAGAGGAGATCCCTTCATGCACAAGCGCATTCTTCCGGCAGTGGCGCTCGGCGCCGCCGCCACGATCGCCCTGGCCGGCTGTGCCGGCGGCAGTGGCGACAACGGCTCGGCCGACGGTGAGGGCAAGGAGCTCACCGTCTGGATCATGAAGGGGACCAACCCCGACGCGACCGCGTTCTACGACAAGGTCTCCGAGGCCTTCGAGGAGGAGACCGGCGCGACCGTCAAGATCGAGGAGATCCAGTGGGCCGACGCCCACGACCGCTTCGTCACCTCGATCGCCGGCGGCACCACCCCCGACATCGCCGAGACCGGCACCACCTGGACCGCCGAGTTCGCCGACGCCGGCGCGCTCCTCCCGATCGACGAGTACGTCGACGGCGAGAAGGGCCTGCGCGACGACCTGGTCGAGGGCCTCTCTGTCGCGGGCACGTACGACGACGAGCTCTACGGCATGCCGTGGTACGCCGGCGTCCGGTCGATCGTCTACCGCACCGATGTCTTCGAGGAGCTCGGGCTCGAGGCGCCGAAGACGTGGGACGACATCGTCACCGCGGGCGAGGCCATCAAGGCCGCCAAGCCCGACATGCTGCCCTTCCCGGTCGCGGGCGACGCCGAGTTCCAGGTCTACCCCTGGGTCTGGGGCGCCGGCGGCGAGATCGCCACGAAGGACGGCGACACCTGGACGAGCGAGCTGGACAGCGCCGAGTCGCAGGCCGGCATCGAGTTCTACACGGGCCTGGCCACCGAGCACGGCTTCTCCTCCGCGGGTGCCACCACCTGGAAGGAGACCGACCTCCGTGACGCGTTCACGCAGGGCAACGTCGCCATGATGCTCTCCGGATCGTGGACCCCGAACGCGCTCGTCGAGGCCAACCCGGAGCTCGAGGGCAAGATCGGCGCCGCGGTCATCCCCGGCCAGGACGGCGGCATCGCCCCGTCCGTGCTCGGCGGCTCGCACCTGTCGATCTTCAACACCACCAAGAACGCCGACCTGGCGTGGGAGTTCGTCAAGCTCATGACCACCGGCAAGTTCGCCGAGCAGTGGTCGGACGAGACCGGCTACTTCCCCGGCGTGCAGTCCGCGATGGAAGAGGCCCTCGCCTCGACCGACCCGCTCGTCGCCCCGTTCGCGGAGCAGATGGTCGACGGCGGCGCGTCCGTCCCGGTCACCCCGAACTTCGGCGCCGTGCAGGCGAAGAAGACGACCAACGCCATGATCCAGGCCATCCTCAGCGGGCAGAAGGACGTCGCGACCGCGACGAAGGACGCCGCTGCGGAGATGACCGAACTGCTCAACCAGTAAGGAACCACTCCTTCCATGTCGATGGTGCAAGCGCCACTGCCGGCCACGAAGGCGGAATCCACCTCCGCCTCCGTGGCCGGCGGCCGGAAGAAGCGAGGACTCTCGCTCGTCACGGCCCGTCCCTGGCTTCTCCTCGCGCCCGGGCTGATCATCCTCGCGGTGCTCATGCTCTGGCCGCTCGTCCAGGTGTTCATCTACTCGCTGCAGGACTACGGACTGCGCGAGATCAACACCGGCGAGAACAACTGGATCGGCCTGGACAACTACGTCGAGGCGCTCACCAACCCGACCCTGTGGACGGTGGTGCTCCCCAACACGGTCGGCTTCGCGGCCGTCGCGGTGTTCACCACCGTCGCACTCGGGACCCTGGTCGCGCTGCTGCTCGCGCGCCTCGGCACCGTGTGGCGCACCATCGTGTCCAGCTGCATCATGGTCGCGTGGGCGATGCCCGCCGTGACCGGCACCTACGTCTGGACGTTCATCTTCGATGCCGACCGCGGCATCTTCAACTCGGTGCTCCAGGACCTCGGCCTCATCGACGGCCAGGTCAACTGGTTCACCAACCAGTGGTCGTTCTACGCGATCGTGCTGCTCAACGTCGTGCACCACGGCTTCCCGTTCGTGGCGATCACGGTCCTCGCCGGGCTCCTCGGCGTCTCGAAGGAGATGCTGGAGGCCGCGGCCCTCGACGGCGCCGGTGCATGGCGCCGGTTCTGGAAGATCATCTTCCCCACGCTCAAGCCCGTGTTCTCGGTCGTCATCATCCTGTCGACCATCTGGGACTTCAAGGTCTTCGCGCAGGTCTACCTGATGCCCGGCGGAAGCGGCGGCAACCGCCAGGTGCTGAACCTGGGCGTGTGGTCGTACGTGGAGTCGTTCGGGCAGAACCGCTACGGCTTCGGCGCCGCACTCGCGGTGCTGCTCACCCTCGTCCTGATCGGCATCACGATCGTGTACATCCGGTCGCTCATGAAGGAGGACGAGCTGTGAACCCGCGCCCCCGGCTCCGCTCCCGCATCGGTCTCGGGATCGGCGTCGCCGCCGTCCTGATCTTCACGCTGTTCCCCGTGTACTGGATGGTCTCCAGCGCACTCGACGGCAAGGCCTCCAGCGGTGGGCAGTCGCTCCTGCCGCAGGAGTTCACGTTCGACAACTTCGCGTTCGTGCTCACCGAGGGCGGCTTCGGCACCTACCTGCGCAACTCCGCCATCGTCGCGCTCGTCACGGTGCTCGTCAGCGCGCTGGTGTGCCTGCTCGCGGCGGTCGCCGTCGCGCGCTTCCGCTTCAAGTTCCGCACCACGATCCTCATGATGATCCTGGTCGTGCAGATGGTGCCGCTCGAGGCGCTCGTGATCCCGCTGTTCCTCCAGGTGAAGAGCCTCGGCCTGCTCAACAGCATCATCGGTCTGATGGTGGTGTACGTGGCGCTGTCGCTCGCGTTCGGCATCTGGATGCTGCGCGGCTTCGTCGCCGCCGTGCCCGTCGAGCTGGAGGAGGCCGCGTACATCGACGGCGCCAGCTGGTGGCGCATGTTCCGCTCGGTGCTGCTGCCGCTGGTGATGCCGGGTCTCGTCGCGACCAGCATCTTCAGCTTCATCACCGCCTGGAACGAGTTCATCTTCGCGATGACGATCCTCGGTGCCCAGACCGACCAGTACACGGTGTCGATCGGCCTCAAGTCGTTCTTCGGCCTCTACTCCAACGACTGGGGCAGCATCATGGCCGCATCGACCATCATCACCGTGCCGGTCATGATCTTCTTCGTGATCGTGCAGCGTCGGCTCTCCGCCGGCATGGTCGCCGGGGCGGTGAAGGGATGACCGACGAACTGGAGCGCCTGGCGAACGGCGTGCTGTGGCCGGGCTTCCTCGGTACGGAGGCGCCCGCGTGGCTTCTCGATGAGCTGCGCGATGGACTGGCCGGTGTCGTGTACTTCGGGCAGAACGTCGGAGAGGGGCTGCCGGCGCTGAGCGCCCAGATCCTCGACGCGAACCCCGCGGCGCTGATCGGCGTCGACGAGGAGGGCGGCAGCGTCACGCGCCTGGAGTCGGCCACCGGTTCCACGCTCCCCGGCGCGGCGCAGCTCGGCACGCTCGACGATCTCGTCGCCTCGGAGCGCACCGGTGCGGAGCTCGCCCGCCGCGTGCGGGCGGTGGGCGGGAACGTCGTGCTCGGCCCGGTCGCCGACGTCAACACCGATCATCGCAACCCGGTCATCGGCGTGCGGTCCTTCGGCGCGGACACGGAGCTCGTGTCGCGCCACGCGGTCGCGATGCTCGACGGCATCCAGGACGGCGGGGCGGCGGCGTGCGTGAAGCACTTCCCGGGTCACGGCGACACCCACGTCGACTCGCACCATGCGCTGCCCCGGATCGACCTCGACCTCGACGAGTACGAGCGCGAGCACCTGGAGCCGTTCCGTGCCGCGGTGGAGGCGGGCGTCGACGCCGTCATGACCGCGCACATCGTGGTTCCCGGGTGGGGCGACGCTCCGGCGACCCTCAACCCGCGCGTGCTCGGCATCCTGCGCGACTGGGGCTTCGACGGCGTTATCATCACCGACGCGCTCGACATGGCCGCGATCCGCGAGACCGTCGGGCTCGGCGGCGGCGCGGCACGCGCCCTCGCCGCCGGCGTCGACCTGCTGTGCATCGGCAATCCGACCAACCCCGGCGAGGCGGCGCTGCCCGACCAGGATCTGCGCGACTTCCGTGCTGCGCGCGACGGGATCGTGGCTGCGCTGCGCGACGGCTCGCTGTCGCGCGAGCGCGTGGAGGAGGCCGCGGGACGCGTGGCCGCCCTCGCCGCGAAGCTGCAGGCGCAGGCCGCCCGCGAGCACGCCGGGCAGCAGCCCGTGGACGGCTTCGACGCGCAGGACATCGCCCGCCGCGCCGTGGCCCTCGTCGGCGCCGCGCCGGAGTCGGCCGAGGCGCTCGCGGTGATCGACGCCCGTCGTCGCTCGACCCTCGCCGTCGACAGCGCCGCGTCGTACGTGGCCAGTGCCCTCGCGGGCGACGGTGTGCGCGTCCGGCTCGACGTCGCCGCGCGACCCGTGACGGAGCAGGACGACGTGATCGCCGAGGTCGTCGCGGCCCCGGGCGCCACGGTGGTCCTGGTCGACCGCCCCGACGCGGAGCCGGCACAGCGCGCCCTCGTCGAGCGCACGGCCGCCCGTGACCCGCGCGCGGTCGTGGTGAACGTCGGGCTGCCCGCCCGCACGCCGCTTCCCCTGCCGACCGTCGAGGTCGGGGCGGCCAGCAGGCTCGGGGCGCAGACCGCACGGGAGGCACTCCTGGGTCGCTTCCCGCTACGGCAGAGGTCGACCACCGCCGGTTGAGACGGGATCAGCGCATGGACGACGACGTTCTGGCCACGGTGCGGCGCTCCCTGCCCAGGCTGAGCGCGGCCGAGGGCCGCGTGGCCGAGACCATCCTCGGCGACCCCACGCTCGTCGTCGACCTCGCGATCAACGATCTGGCGCAGCTGTGCCGCACGTCGCTGTCCACCGTGGCGCGGTTCGCGCAGTCGCTGGGGTTCAGCGGCTACCGCGAGCTGCGGGTCGCGGTCGCCCGCTCGGTCACGCTCGCCCAGGCGCAGCAGGCGCGCTTCGGCCTGGACACCACCGCGATCGATCCGCACGACGGTCCAGGCGTGATCGCGGCGAAGCTCGCGGCGCAGGAGATCGACGCGATCGAGAAGACCGCCCGTGCGCTCGATGAGGCCGCCCTCGACCGGGTCGCGCGTGCGCTGGTGGCTGCCCGCCACATCGACCTGTTCGGTCAGGCGGCGTCGTCGCTGACGGCGCAGGACCTGCAGTTGAAGCTGTCGCGCATCGGGTGCTCGGTGTCGCACTCCGCCGATCCGCACCTGGCGATCACGACCGCGTCGCTGCGTTCGCCCGAGGACGTCGCGATCGCCTTCTCGCACGGCGGGGAGACGGCCGAGACGGTCAGGGCGCTGGAGGTGACGCGCGACACCGGAGCGCTCGCGGTCGCCGTGACCAGCGATGCGGACTCCCCGCTCGCGGCGGTGGCGGACGTGGTGCTGCTCAGCCAGGCGCAGGAGTCGCCGTATCGCATGGCGGCGATGTCGAGTCGGATCGCACAGCTCGCCCTGATCGACGTGCTGTTCGTGCGCGTGGTGCAGCACCGCGGGGAGCCGGTGGCCGTGTCCCTGCAGCGCACGCACGATGCCGTGCCGCCGCGCCGTCCGCGCCGCGCGTAGGGGGGTGACGGCAGGGGGGGCTCAGTCCACGTGGTCGCGGGTGCTGGCGATCGCGCGCGTGGCGATGCGGTGCGCACGGGCCAGGCTGCCGCTGAGCGAGAGCCCGGCGAGCACCCCGGCGAGGAAGCCGCCGGCGAACGCGTCTCCCGCGCCGATCGTCTCCACGACGGGCGCGTCGAGGGCGTCGCTCTGCGCGCGATCCCCGCGGTCGAACGCCACGGCGCCGGCCGGGTCGGTCACCACGACGAACCGCGGCTCGGGGAACAGCGCGCGGAGGGCGTCGGGGTCGCTCGTGCCGAACACCGCCGCGGCGTCCGGCCTGGTGCAGAACAGCACGTCGGCGTCGCGGGCGAGTCCGCCCAGCAGGCGCTTCGCGTGGTCTTCCCTCCCGCGCCAGAGCGCCGGGCGCCAGTTGAGGTCGAAGCTCAGCAGCGCGTGAGCGGGACGGTGGTCGCGGAACAGCGCATCCTGCGCGGCGGCGGCCGAGTCCGACAGGGCTGGCGTGATGCCCGAGGTGTGCACGAGCGCGGCGCGGGCGAGGAGGGCAGCGGCCGCGGGCGTCTCGAGGGTGCGCGGAGACAGTGCGGCGGCGGCCGACCCTGCCCGGTAGTAGTGCATCGTGCCCTCGACCGTGCCGTCCTGCCGGGGCGACAGCTCCTTGACGTACAGCCCGGTCGGCGCGTCCGCATCGACCTCGATCGCGCTGTCGTCCACGCCGTGGGCGCGGAGCTCGCCCGTCAGGAACCGGCCGAACCCGTCGTCGCCGACGCGCGAGACCACGGCCGTGTCGACTCCCGCCGAGGCGAGCGCGATCGCGGTGTTCCACTCCGCGCCCGCGAGCGACCGGTCGAACGTGCGGCAGATCTCCAGGGCACCGGCGGTGGCCGGGACGAGGGCGACCATGCCCTCGCCGAAGCAGACGGCGAGCGGGGTGGACTCTGGCACGTTCTCGACGGTACCCGATCCCGAGTCCCGCGCGTGTCGATACCGGATCGCAACCTCCGGCTATTTGGCATCCGCGATCCGGCTGGGTACCTTCGAGGAATCACCGTCTCCGGGGCGACGACGCCCCGGGTACGCGCATCGAAGCGCCCGACAGGGAAGGTCACACAATGCACCAGTCAGCCATGCGTCGGCGAGGGATCGTCGCCGTCACCGGAGCGGCCATCGCGGCTCTCGCTCTCGCCGGATGCGTCGCCAGCGAGCGCGGCGACAACGGTTCGGAGGGCTCGGGCGACGTCGACGGCACGTTCGTCTTCGCCGCGTCGTCCGATCCGGCGAGCCTCGACCCCGCGTTCGCGCAGGACGGCGAGACGTTCCGCGTCTCCCGCCAGATCTTCGAGGGTCTGGTGGGCACCGAGCCGGGCACCGCCGACCCCGCGCCGCTGCTGGCGGAGTCGTGGGAGTCGTCCGAGGACGGCATGTCGCACACGTTCCAGCTGAAGGAGGGGGTGACGTTCCAGGACGGCACCCCGTTCAACGCCGAGGCGGTCTGCTACAACTTCGACCGCTGGTACAACTGGACCGGTCTGGCCGCCTCCGAGGCGTTCGGCTACTACTACAACAAGCTCTTCAAGGGCTACGCGTCGAACCCCGCCGACGCCGTCTACAAGTCGTGCACGCCCGACGGCGAGAACTCCGTCACGATCGAGCTGAACAAGCCGTTCGCCGGATTCATCGCCTCGCTGTCGCTGCCCGCGTTCGGCATGCAGAGCCCGTCCGCGATGCAGGAGTTCGGCGCCGATGAGGTCGGCGGGTCGGCCGAGGCGCCGCAGCTGTCCGAGTACGCGATGGGCCACCCGGTCGGCACGGGCCCCTACCAGTTCGAGGAGTGGGCGCCGGGCGAGCAGGTCACGCTCAAGGCCTACGACGACTACTGGGGCGACGCGGGTCAGGTCGACGAGATCATCTTCCGCACGATCGACGATCCGACGGCCCGCCGCCAGGCGCTCGAGTCCGGCTCGATCGACGGCTACGACCTCGTCGGTCCCGCCGACACCAAGGCGCTCGAGGACGACGGCTTCACGATGGTGTCGCGCCCGCCGTTCACGATCCTGTACCTGGCGTTCAACCAGGCCGTGCCCGAGCTGCAGGACCCGAAGGTGCGCGAGGCCCTCTCGTACGCGGTCGACAAGGACGCGCTGATCAGCCAGGTGCTGCCCGAGGGTACGCAGAAGGCCACGCAGTTCGTGCCCGAGGTCGTCAACGGCTACAACCCCGACGTCACGACCTACGACTACGACCCCGAGAAGGCCAAGGCCCTGCTCGCGGAGGCCGGCTACGACGAGTCGAACCCGCTGAAGCTCACCTTCAACTACCCGGTCAACGTGTCGCGTCCCTACATGCCGGACCCCGAGCAGATCTTCACGGTGCTGTCGTCGCAGCTGTCCGAGGTCGGCGTGGAGACCACCCCGGTGTCGGAGGAGTGGGTCGAGTACCTCGACCGCACGACCGGCACCTCCGACCACGGCATCCACCTGCTGGGCTGGACGGGCGACTACAACGACACCGACAACTTCGTCGGCGTGTTCTTCGGCCAGCAGAGCTCGGAGTGGGGCTTCGACAACCCCGAGCTGTTCCAGAAGCTGACCGAGGCTCGCGGCGTGTCCAACCTGGAGGAGCAGACCGCGCTGTACGAGGACATCAACGAGATGGTGGCGGAGTTCATCCCCGGCGTCCCGCTCGCGCACCCGGCTCCGACGCTCGCGTTCGACCCGCGCGTGAAGAGCTACCCTGCCAGCCCGGTGAACGACGAGGTCTTCACGGACATCGTCCTCACCAAGTAACGGCCTGACCGACCGAGACCCCTTCGTCTCGTCGCTCCGCTCCTCGCTCAGGGGCCGGATCGGGAAACCATCCCGGTTCGGTCCCTGAACGAGCGGAGCGAGACGACGGGCCTGATCGACGGAGATCTTCGTGCTGCGCACCATCGGCAGGCGACTGCTGTTCCTCATCCCCACCCTGTTCGGGCTCAGCATCCTGCTGTTCGCCTGGGTCAGGGCCCTTCCCGGCGGCCCCGCGGTCGCCCTCCTCGGCGAGAAGGCCACACCCGAGGCGATCGCCAGGGTCAACGAGCTCTACGGCTTCAACAAGCCGCTCATCGAGCAGTACTTCATCTGGATCACGCGCCTGCTGCAGGGCGACTTCGGCACCTCGATCCAGACCAACCGTCCGGTGGTGGAGGAGTTCTTCCGCCGGTTCCCCGCGACGATCGAGCTGAGCGTCATGGCGCTCATCTTCGCGGTGGGCGTCGGCATCCCGCTCGGCTACTGGGCCGCGCGGCGACACGGCAAGTTCACCGATCACGCCTCGGTCGTGCTGAGCCTGATCGGCATCACCATCCCGGTGTTCTTCCTGGCGTTCATCCTCAAGTACGTCTTCGCGGTGCAGCTGGGCTGGCTGCCGTCCGACGGGCGGCAGAACCCGCGGATAGACGCGACGCATCCCACCGGGTTCTACGTGTGGGACGGCATCATCACCGGCGAGTTCGACGCGGCGTGGGACGCCATCCTGCACCTCATCCTCCCGGCGCTCGCGCTCGGCACGATCCCGCTGGCGATCATCGTGCGCATCACGAGGGCGAGCGTGCTCGAGGTGCAGAACGCCGACTACGTCCGCACCGGGCGCGCGAAGGGCGTCGGCTCGTCGACGCTGCGCAGCCGCTTCATCCTGCGCAACGCCATGCTGCCGGTGATCACCACGATCGGTCTGCAGACGGGACTGCTGATCTCGGGGGCGGTGCTCACCGAGACGGTGTTCGCGTTCCCCGGCATCGGCTCGTTCCTGGCGCGGGCCATCTTCACGCGGGACTTCCCGGTGCTCCAGGGCTTCATCATCTTCATCGCGATCGCGTACGCGCTGATCAACCTGGCGGTGGACGTCTCCTACAGCTTCATCGACCCGAGAGTGAGGGTGCAGTGATGTCTCTCCTCATCGTCCGAAAGGAGGCGGTCGCATGAGCATCGCCCTCCCACCCGCACAGGGACCCTCCGCCGAGAGCGGGGGAAGCATCGACACCGTCGCGATCGCCCAGGCCGATCTGAAGAACGGCGGCGGCTTCTGGAGCGACGTGTTCCGTCGACTCCGCCGCAACCCGACCGCATGGATCGGCGCGGTCATCGTGCTCGTCTTCCTGGCGATCGCCCTGCTGGCACCGGTGATCGCCCCGTATCCGGAGACCGCGCTCCCCGGCGCGAAGTTCATCACCCCGACGCACATCCCCGGACCGGGCGAGCTGCCGGAGTTCCCGCTCGGGCTCGACCGCTTCGGCGGCGACGTGCTCTCGAAGCTGATCTGGGGCGCGCAGGCGTCGCTGCTCATCGGTGTCGTCTCGACCGCGATGGGGCTCGTCGGCGGCATGCTGCTCGGGCTCATCGCCGGCACGTTCGGCGGCTGGGTCGACACGGTCATCATGCGCGTGGTCGACATCATCCTGTCCGTGCCGAACCTGCTGCTGGCGGTGTCGATCGCGGCGATCCTCGGCCAGACGCCGTTCGCGGTCATGATCGCGATCGGTGCCTCGCAGGTGCCGATCTTCGCGCGGCTGCTGCGGGCGTCGATGCTGCAGCAGCGCTCCAGCGACTACGTGCTCTCGGCGCAGACGCTGGGCCTCGGCCGCGGCCGGATCACGATGTCGCACGTGCTCCCCAATGCGATCGGCCCCGTGATCGTGCAGGGCACGCTGACGCTGGCGACCGCGGTGATCGACGCGGCGGCGCTGTCGTTCCTCGGGCTCGGCGGCGGCCGCCCCGAGACCGCCGAGTGGGGGCGCATGCTCACCTACGCCCAGGCGGAGCTGGCGATCGCGCCGTGGCTGGCGTTCCTGCCCGGCATCTGCATCGCGGTCACCGCGCTCGGCTTCACCCTGCTGGGTGAGGCGCTGCGCGAGGCCATGGACCCGAGGACGAGGGCACGATGAACACGCGAGACGAGGGCGCCGCGCGCGCCGCGAGGGAGGACCGCATGTCGGACGAGCCGCTGCTGTCGGTCGAGGGACTGGCGGTCGACTTCGCCACCATGGACGGCGTCGTGCACGCGGTCGAGGGCGTCGACCTGGAGATCCGACCGGGCGAGACGGTCGCGATCGTGGGCGAGTCCGGGTCGGGCAAGTCCACCACCGCGATGGCCATCATCGGGCTGCTCGCCGGGGGCGGGAAGGTCGCGGCGGGCAGTATCCGCCTGGACGGCCGCGAGATCGCGCACGCCTCGGAGAACGAGCTGCGCACGATCCGGGGGCGCGACATCGGCCTGGTCCCGCAAGACCCGATGTCGAACCTCAACCCGGTCGCCAAGATCGGCACGCAGGTCGCCGAGACGCTGCTCGCGCATGGCCTGGCCACGCGGCAGAACGTGCAGGGGAAGGTCGTCGAGGCGCTCACGGCCGCGGGCCTGCCCGATCCGGAGCGCCGCGCCAAGCAGTATCCGCACGAGTTCTCCGGCGGTATGCGCCAGCGCGCGCTGATCGCGATCGGGCTGGCGTGCAAGCCGCGGCTGCTGATCGCCGACGAGCCCACCAGCGCGCTCGACGTCACGGTGCAGCAGACCATCCTCGACCAGATCGGCGAGATGACGCGCGAGCTCGGCACGGCGGTGCTGCTCATCACGCACGACCTCGGTCTCGCGGCCGAGCGGGCGGAGCGGGTCGTGGTGATGCACCGCGGCAAGGTGGTCGAGCAGGGGCCGGCGCGGCAGATCCTGGAGGACCCGCAGCACCCGTACACGCAGTCGCTCGTGAAGGCGGCGCCCTCGGTCGCGGTCGCCCGGCTGCGGCCGGAGGCGTTCGTGCGCGACACGTCCGCCGCCGAGCTGCCCGCAGCGGAGGAGAAGCCGCGCGACCACATCGTCGAGATCGAGAACCTCACGAAGGTGTATCCGGTGCGGGGCAAGCACGAGGACTTCGTGGCCGTCGATGACGTGTCGCTGGCGATCCCGCGCGGCGAGACGGTCGCGATCGTCGGGGAGTCCGGCTCGGGCAAGACGACGACCGCCCGCATGCTGCTCAAGCTGATCGAGCCCACCAGCGGACTCATCCGCTACGAGGGCAAGGACGTCTCGACGCTCAGCAGGGCGGAGACGAAGGAGTTCCGGCAGCGCGTGCAGCCGATCTTCCAGGACCCGTACTCGAGCCTGAACCCGATGTTCACGATCGAGCGTTTGATCGCCGAGCCCCTGGAGTTCTATCGGCGGGGGAGTGGCGCCGACCGTCGCAAGCGCGTGCGGCAGCTGCTCGACGACGTGGCGCTGCCGCAGTCGATGCTGCGCCGCTACCCGTCGGAGCTGTCGGGCGGTCAGCGGCAGCGCGTCGCGATCGCCCGGGCGCTCGCGCTCTCGCCCGACCTCATCGTGTGCGACGAGCCGGTGTCGGCGCTCGACGTGCTGGTGCAGGACCAGATCCTGCGGCTGCTCGGCGACCTGCAGCGGGAGTACGGCCTGAGCTACCTGTTCATCTCGCACGACCTCGCGGTGGTGCGGCTCATCAGCGACTACGTGTGCGTGATGAAGGACGGGAAGCTGGTCGAGGCGGCGACGTCGGAGGAGATCTTCACGAATCCGCGCGACCCCTATACGCGGCGCCTGCTCGCCTCGATCCCGGGCAACGAGCTCGGCATCGCGTCCTGACACGGGGGAGCGAGCGCCAATACCGCAGGTTCTGAGATTGGTCAAGGACTGTGCTTGCCATGTCGCGGAATCGTGGGTATAGTTGGTAGTTGCGCTCGCTCCTCCCTGCCCTCATATGGTGGTCGGCATCCGTTGAGCTCTCGAGCGCGAACTCCACCTGACGACAAAGGAATCGAGAAGCCCTGCGGGGCTCACGGAGGTTATTCCCTTGGCTGCTGCTCCCAACGCATCCACATCCACCACCACCAAGAACGGACGCGGAGCTTCCCGTCTTTCGTTCGCCAAGATCTCCGACACGCTGACGGTCCCCGACCTTCTCGCTCTGCAGACCGAGTCCTTCGGTTGGCTCGTCGGCAACGACGCCTGGAAGGCGCGCGTGGCCGAGGCGAAGGCCGCCGGTCGCACCGACGTGAACGAGAACAGCGGTCTGGGCGAGATCTTCGAGGAGATCTCCCCGATCGAGGACCTCGGCGAGACGATGCAGCTGTCGTTCACGAACCCGTACCTCGAGCCGGAGAAGTACTCGATCGAGGAGTGCAAGGAGCGTGGCAAGACCTACGCCGCGCCGCTGTACGTCGAGGCCGAGTTCATGAACCACCTCACGGGTGAGATCAAGACGCAGACGGTCTTCATGGGCGACTTCCCCCTGCAGACCGACAAGGGCACGTTCATCATCAACGGCTCCGAGCGCGTCGTCGTGTCGCAGCTCGTCCGCTCGCCCGGTGTCTACTTCGACAAGACGCCCGACAAGACCTCCGACAAGGACATCGTCTCGGCGCGCGTCATCCCGAGCCGCGGTGCCTGGCTCGAGTTCGAGATCGACAAGCGCGACCAGGTGGGCGTGCGCGTCGACCGCAAGCGCAAGCAGTCCGTCACGGTCTTCCTCAAGGCGCTGGGCATGACCAGCGAGGAGATCCTGGCCGAGTTCGCCGGCTACACCTCCATCGAGGAGACGCTCGCGAAGGACACGATCGTCACCAAGGAAGACGCGCTGCGCGACATCTACCGCAAGCTGCGTCCGGGCGAGCAGGTGGCCGCCGAGGCCGCCCGCGCGCTGCTCGACAACTTCTACTTCAACCCGAAGCGCTACGACCTCGCCAAGGTCGGCCGGTACAAGATCAACCACAAGCTGGGTCTCGACACCCCGCTGACGGAGTCGGTGCTGACGGTGCAGGACATCGTCGCGACCATCAAGTACCTGGTGCGTCTGCACGCCGGCACCGAGGAGACCTTCGAGGGCATCCGCGGCGGCAAGAAGACGGAGATCCGTCTCGCGACCGACGACATCGACAACTTCGGCAACCGTCGCATCCGCGCGGTCGGCGAGCTGATCCAGAACCAGGTCCGCACGGGTCTGTCCCGCATGGAGCGCGTCGTCCGCGAGCGCATGACCACGCAGGACATCGAGGCCATCACGCCGCAGACGCTGATCAACGTGCGCCCCGTCGTCGCCGCGATCAAGGAGTTCTTCGGAACCTCGCAGCTGTCGCAGTTCATGGACCAGAACAACCCGCTCGCGGGTCTGACCAACAAGCGCCGCCTCTCGGCCCTCGGCCCCGGTGGTCTGAGCCGCGACCGCGCCGGCGTCGAGGTCCGTGACGTCCACCCCTCGCACTACGGCCGCATGTGCCCGATCGAGACACCGGAAGGCCCGAACATCGGCCTGATCGGTGCGCTGGCGACCTTCGCGCGCATCAACTCGTTCGGCTTCATCGAGACCCCGTACCGCAAGGTCGTCGACGGTGTCGTGACCGAGCAGATCGACTACCTCACGGCGTCCGAGGAGGTCGACTTCAACATCGCGCAGGCCAACGCGCCGCTCGATGCGAAGGGTCGCTTCCGCGAGAGCCACGTGCTCGCGCGCCCCAAGGGCGGTAGCGGTGAGGTCGACCTGTTCCTGCCGGAGGAGATCGGCTACATCGACGTCTCGCCGCGCCAGATGGTGTCGGTCGCGACCTCGCTCGTGCCCTTCCTCGAGCACGACGACGCGCAGCGCGCGCTCATGGGCGCCAACATGCAGCGCCAGGCCGTGCCGCTGCTGCGCAGCGACTCGCCGCTCGTCGGCACCGGTATGGAGGGTTACACCGCCATCGACGCGGGCGACGTGATCACCGCCGAGAAGGCCGGTGTCGTCTCCGAGGTCTCCGCCGACCGCGTCGTGGTCATGCTCGACGAGGGCGGCACGCAGGAGTACCACCTGCGCAAGTTCGACCGCTCGAACCAGGGCACCTCCTACAACCAGAAGGTCGTCGTGTCGGCCGGTGAGCGCGTCGAGGTCGGCGAGGTCATCGCCGACGGCCCCGCCACCGAGAACGGCGAGCTGGCCCTCGGCAAGAACCTCCTCGTCGCGTTCATGACGTGGGAGGGCTACAACTTCGAGGACGCCATCATCCTGAGCCAGGACCTGGTGAAGGACGACACCCTCTCGTCGATCCACATCGAGGAGTACGAGGTCGACGCCCGCGACACCAAGCTCGGCAAGGAGGAGATCACCCGTGACCTCCCCAACGTCAGCCCCGAGCTGCTGAAGGATCTCGACGAGCGCGGCATCATCCGCATCGGTGCCGAGGTCCGCCCCGGCGACATCCTCGTCGGCAAGGTCACGCCGAAGGGTGAGACCGAGCTGTCGGCCGAGGAGCGCCTGCTCCGCGCGATCTTCAACGAGAAGAGCCGCGAGGTCCGCGACACGTCGCTGAAGGTGCCGCACGGTGAGCAGGGCACGATCATCGCCGTCAAGGAGTTCAACGCCGAGGACGGCGACGACGAGCTCGGCTCCGGCGTGAACCGCCGCGTCGTGGTCTACATCGCCCAGAAGCGCAAGATCACCGAGGGTGACAAGCTCGCCGGCCGTCACGGCAACAAGGGTGTCATCGCGAAGATCCTGCCCGTCGAGGACATGCCGTTCCTCTCGGACGGCACGCCGGTCGACATCGTCCTCAACCCGCTGGGCATTCCGGGTCGAATGAACTTCGGCCAGGTGCTCGAGACCCACCTCGGGTGGATCGCGAAGCAGGGCTGGAAGGTCGAGGGCACCCCGGAGTGGGCCGCCAAGCTGCCGGAGCAGGCCTTCGAGGCCGCCCCCGGCACGAAGGTCGCGACCCCGGTGTTCGACGGCGCCAGCGAGGAGGAGATCGCCGGTCTGCTCGACTCGACGCTCCCGACGCGGGACGGCCTGCGCCTGATCGACTCGAGCGGCAAGACGCAGCTGTTCGACGGCCGCTCCGGCGAGCCGTTCCCGGCGCCGATCTCCGTGGGCTACATGTACATCCTGAAGCTCCACCACCTGGTGGACGACAAGATCCACGCCCGCTCCACCGGTCCGTACTCGATGATCACCCAGCAGCCGCTCGGTGGTAAGGCGCAGTTCGGTGGACAGCGCTTCGGTGAGATGGAGGTGTGGGCCCTCGAGGCCTACGGCGCCGCGTACGCCCTCCAGGAGCTCCTCACGATCAAGTCCGACGACATCCTCGGCCGCGTCAAGGTGTACGAGGCGATCGTCAAGGGCGAGAACATCCAGGAGCCCGGCATCCCGGAGTCGTTCAAGGTGCTCATGAAGGAGATGCAGTCGCTCTGCCTGAATGTCGAGGTCCTCTCGGCCGACGGCACGCTGGTCAACCTCCGCGACACCGACGACGAGGCGTTCCGTGCCGCAGAGGAACTCGGTATCAACATCTCCAGCCGCTTCGAGGCCGCCTCGATCGACGAGATCTAATCCTTCGGGAGCCGGGGACCGCCGTGTCCCCGGCTCACCGAAGCAGACTTCTCAAACAGAATTTCCGACACAGGAGAACTAGTGCTCGAGTCCACAACCTTCGATGAGCTTCGCATCGGCCTGGCGACCGCAGACCACATCCGCGCGTGGTCCTACGGCGAGGTCAAGAAGCCCGAAACCATCAACTACCGCACCCTCAAGCCGGAGAAGGACGGTCTCTTCGGAGAGCAGATCTTCGGCCCGTCCCGTGACTGGGAGTGCGCCTGCGGCAAGTACAAGCGCGTCCGCTTCAAGGGCATCGTCTGTGAGCGCTGTGGCGTGGAGGTCACCAAGAGCTCCGTCCGCCGTGAGCGCATGGGTCACATCGAGCTCGCCGCTCCCGTCACCCACATCTGGTACTTCAAGGGCGTGCCCTCGCGCCTCGGCTACCTGCTCGACATGGCGCCGAAGGACCTCGAGAAGGTCATCTACTTCGCCGCCTACATGGTCATCTCGGTCGACGAGGATGCTCGTCACCGCGACCTGGGCACGCAGGAGAACAACATCCGCCTCGAGCTGAAGACGCTCGGCGACCGCCGCGACGCCAAGATCGCGGAGCGCCTGGCCAAGCTGGAGGAGGAGCTCGCGGCTCTCGAGGCCGAGGGTGCCAAGGCCGACGCCAAGAAGAAGGTCAAGGACGCCGCCGAGAAGGAGATGTCGCTCATCCGCAAGGGTGCCGACGAGGCGATCCTGAAGCTGGAGCGCGTGTGGGAGGACTTCCGCACGCTCGAGGTCGGTGCCCTGCGCCCGGAGGACGACGTCTTCCACGAGCTGCAGGACCGCTTCGGCCAGTACTTCGAGGCCTACATGGGTGCCGAGGCGATCCAGCGTCGCCTGGCCGCGTTCGACCTGACCGCCGAGGCCGAGAGCCTGCACCTGCAGATCTCGGAGGGCAAGGGCCAGCGCAAGATCCGTGCGATCAAGCGCCTCAAGGTCGTCAACTCGTTCCTCGAGACCGGCATGAGCCCGGCCGCGATGGTGCTCGACGTCGTTCCGGTGATCCCGCCGGAGCTGCGTCCGATGGTGCAGCTCGACGGTGGCCGCTTCGCGACCTCCGACCTGAACGACCTGTACCGCCGCGTGATCAACCGCAACAACCGTCTCCGTCGCCTGATCGACCTCGGCGCCCCCGAGATCATCGTCAACAACGAGAAGCGGATGCTGCAGGAGGCCGTCGACGCGCTGTTCGACAACGGCCGCCGTGGTCGCCCCGTCACCGGTACCGGCAACCGTGCACTGAAGTCCCTGAGCGACATGCTCAAGGGAAAGCAGGGTCGTTTCCGTCAGAACCTGCTCGGCAAGCGTGTCGACTACTCGGGCCGTTCGGTCATCGTGGTCGGCCCGCAGCTCAAGCTGCACCAGTGCGGTCTGCCCAAGCAGATGGCGCTCGAGCTGTTCAAGCCGTTCGTCATCAAGCGCCTGATCGACCTCGGTCACTCGCAGAACATCAAGGCCGCGAAGCGCGCGGTCGAGCGCACGCGTCCCGAGGTCTGGGACGTGCTCGAGGAGATCATCCGCGAGCGTCCGGTGCTGCTCAACCGTGCACCCACCCTGCACCGTCTGGGCATCCAGGCGTTCGAGCCGCAGCTCGTGGAGGGCAAGGCCATCCAGCTGCACCCGCTCGTCTGCGCGGCGTTCAACGCCGACTTCGACGGTGACCAGATGGCCGTGCACCTGCCGCTGTCGGTCGAGGCTCAGGCCGAGGCCCGCGTGCTGATGCTCGCGTCGAACAACATCCTCAAGCCGTCGGACGGCCGTCCGGTGACCCTGCCCTCGCAGGACATGATCATCGGTCTGCACCACCTGACCACGGTCAAGGCCGGCGCCAAGGGCGAGGGCCGTGCGTTCGGCTCCGTCGGTGAGGCGCAGCTCGCGTACGACGAGGGCACGCTCGACCTGCAGGCGAAGGTCCGCATCCGCATCCCGGGTCTGGCCTTCCTGGAGGGCGAGGCTCCCGAGGGCTACGAGAAGCACGGTCTGGTCGACGCGTCGCTCGGTCAGGCGATCTTCAACGACGCGCTGCCGAAGGGCTACCCCTTCGTCCGCGAGCAGGCCGACAAGGGCAAGCTGTCGCAGATCGTCAACAAGCTGGCCGAGGAGTACCCCAAGGTCGAGACGGCCGCCACGCTGGACCGCATCAAGGATGCCGGCTTCTACTGGGCGACCCGTTCGGGTGTCACCGTCGCGCTGAGCGACATCCTCACCCCGCCGAACAAGGCGGAGATCGTCGCGGGCTACGAGAAGCAGGCCGCGAAGGTCCAGTCCCAGTACGAGAAGGGCCTCACGACCGACGCCGAGCGTCGTCAGGAGCTCATCAAGATCTGGACCGAGGCGACCGACGAGGTGCAGGCCGCGATGAAGGCGCACTTCCCGGAGGACAACACCATCAACCGCATGGTGTCCTCGGGCGCCCGTGGTAACTGGCTGCAGATCCGGAACATCGCCGGTATGCGTGGTCTGGTGAACAACCCCAAGGGTGAGATCATCCCGCGTCCGATCATCTCCTCGTACCGCGAGGGTCTGTCGGTGGCGGAGTACTTCATCGCGACGCACGGTACCCGTAAGGGTCTGGCCGACACCGCTCTGCGTACCGCCGACTCGGGTTACCTGACCCGTCGTCTGGTGGACGTCTCGCAGGACGTCATCATCCGCGAAGAGGACTGTGGCACGTCGAAGGGCCTCGAGCTCCCGATCGCCGCGCCGAACTCGCAGGGTGAGCTGGTGCGCGACGCGAACGTCGAGAACTCGGTGTTCGCCCGGACGCTGGCCTCCGACGTCGTGAACGCGGCGGGCGAGGTCCTCGCCTCGGCCGGCGACGACGTGGGCGACGTGCTCATCGACAAGCTGGTCGCTGCGGGTGTCGAGACCATCAAGGTCCGCTCGGTCCTGACCTGCGACTCCGCCGTCGGCGTGTGCGCGCAGTGCTACGGCCGTTCGCTCGCGACCGGCAAGACGGTCGACATCGGCGAGGCCGTCGGCATCATCGCGGCCCAGTCGATCGGTGAGCCCGGTACCCAGCTGACGATGCGTACCTTCCACACCGGTGGTTCCGCGTCGGCCGACGACATCACGCAGGGTCTGCCCCGTGTGCAGGAGCTGTTCGAGGCTCGTACCCCCAAGGGTGCGTCGCCGATCGCCGAGGCCGACGGCCGCATCACGATCGACGAGACCGACAAGGCCAAGAAGGTCATCCTGACGCCCGACAACGGCGACGAGCCCGTCGTCTACCCGGTGCTGAAGCGTGCGACGCTCCTCGTCGAGGACGGCCAGCATGTCTCGGTCGGTCAGCCCCTGCAGGTCGGCACGCTCGACCCCAAGGAGGTCATGCGCGTCATGGGTGCCCGCGAGGTGCAGAAGTACCTCGTCGGCGGCGTGCAGGGCGTGTACCGCTCGCAGGGTGTGCCGATCCACGACAAGCACATCGAGGTCATCGTCCGCCAGATGCTCCGCAAGGTCACCGTCGTCGACCACGCCGACACGACCCTCCTGCCGGGTGAGATGGTCGACCTGAAGCGCTACCAGCAGATCAACCGCGAGGCCGTGGCCGAGGGCAAGCGCCCCGCGTCGGGTCGCCCGGAGCTGATGGGTATCACGAAGGCGTCGCTCGCGACCGAGTCGTGGCTGTCCGCCGCGTCCTTCCAGGAGACGACCCGCGTGCTCACGCAGGCCGCCATGGAGGGCAAGCGCGACCCGCTGGTCGGTCTCAAGGAGAACGTCATCATCGGTAAGCTCATCCCCGCCGGAACCGGTCTCTCGAAGTACCGCGACGTCACGGTCGAGGCCACCGAGGAAGCCAAGAGCGAGCGCTACCCGAACCGGATCTTCGCATCCGACGGCGCGTACGCGGACGGCGACTTCGGCTACGTCGACTTCGACGCGTTCTCGACGGACGACATCACCCCCGGTACCTACAACTGAGGTGTGACTGAGTGAACGAAGGCCCCGGGCATCGCCCGGGGCCTTCGTCGTCCCTCGGCGCGTGCGGGTGTGCGCGACTCAGGAGATCCGGGGCGGCAGGCCGCCTTCGTGCGCTTGCAGAAGCGTGGGGACGGAGATCTCCTGAGTTGTGCGCGCAATTCGGCAGCGCTCCGGAGCGCGGGCGGGCGCGGTAGGGTCGGCGAGTGAGCACTGAGACTTCCCCCGGCGGCTCGGCCGTCGTCATCGGAGACGCCCTGATCGACGAGATCCGGGATGACAGCGGCGTCCGCGAGTTCGTCGGCGGAGCCGCCCTGAACGTGGCGGTGGGTCTGCGGCGGCTCGGAATCCCCACGACGCTCATCGCGATGGTCGGAGAAGACGTCGCAGGCGCGCACATCCGCGAGTATGTGGCGGACCACGGCGTGCGCCTGATCGCGAGCGCGGCGCCGCACGGGTCGTCGCGCGCCGTCGTGACCCGGGCCGCGAACGGCGAGCCGAGCTACGTCTTCAACCGTGCCGCCCAGGAGCGCACGATCCGCTACTCGGACGAGGCGGTGGCCGCGATCGCGGACGCCGACCTCGCGGTCGTCAGCTGCTTCCCGTTCGACGCACCCGCCGAGGTCGACGCGCTCGCGGCCGCCCTGGACGGTGCGCGCCTCGCGATCGATCCGAACCCGCGCACGGGCATGCTGAGCGACCGCGACGAGTTCGTGCGCGGCTTCGAGCGTCTGGCCGCGCAGGCCGAGGTCGTGAAGGTCGGCGCCGACGACGCGGCGGTGCTCTACGACGGCGACCTCGACGCGCTGCGCTCCCGTCTCCGGGGGCTCGGCGTGCGCGCGGTGCTGGCCACCGCGGGTGCGGACGGCGCGGTGCTCGAGTCCGACGCCGGCACCTCGACGGCCCCGATCTCCGCGCTGCCCGGGCGCCTCGTCGACACCGTGGGGGCGGGCGATGCGACGCTCGCCGCCGTCGCGGCCGGTCTGGTCGCCGCTGCTCCGCAGGCCGCAGGGGAGTGGGACGCCCTGCTGCGACGGGCCATGGACATCGCGGCCGCGACGTGCAGGGCCGAGGGCGGTCTGCTGCGCACGCCCGAGTCGCTCGCCGAGTCCGACCGCGGGGTGCACGGCAGCTGACGCCTCGATTTCTCGACCCCGCATCGTGCGGGTATGATGGATCTTCGTGCCCCCGGTTGGCTGTTGAAGTCGGACGGGTGCGCTCTGGCGAGTTACCCAAGTGGCCAAAGGGATCTGACTGTAAATCAGCCGTCTTCGACTTCGGGGGTTCGAATCCCTCACTCGCCACCACGGAAGCCCCCGCTCGTCGGGGGCTTCTTCCGTTTCGGCGCGCGTCTCACGAACCCGTGACACCGAGGCCCTCCGTCCGCCACACTGAGTGCCATGGGATCAGCGTTGACCACCATCGGACTGCCCGTCGCGCTCGGCATCATCATGCTGGGTCTGGGCCTCAGCCTCACCCTCGGCGACTTCGCCCGGGTGCTCAAGCAGCCGAGGGCGGTGATCGTCGCGCTGCTGTGTCAGCTGGTGCTCCTGCCGGCCGTCTGCTTCGGGCTCGTGCTGCTGTTCCAGCTGCCGCCGGTGCTGGCGGTGGGCATGATGATGCTCGCCGCGTCGCCGGGCGGCACCACGGCGAACCTGTACAGCCACCTGTTCCGCGGCGACATCGCCCTCAACATCTCGCTCACGGCGGTGAACTCGGTGATCGCCGTGATCACCCTGCCGATCATCACGAACCTCGCGATCGCCTACTTCCGCCCGTTCGATGACACGCTGGGGCTGCAGTGGTCGAAGGCCCTCGAGGTGTTCGCGATCGTGCTGCTGCCCGTCGCGCTCGGCATGCTGATCCGGCGGTTCTGGCCACGGTTCGCCGCGAGCATGGACAAGCCGGTGCGCATCGCCTCGGTCGTCATCCTGATCGTCGTGATCGCGGGCGCCGTGGCCTCGAACTGGACGCTCCTGGTCGACAACGTGGCGCGTCTGGCCCTCATCACCGTGCTGTTCTGCCTGGTCAGCCTCGCAGTCGGATTCCTCATCCCGCGGATGCTGCGGGTGGGCAAGCGTCAGGCGATCGCGACGTCGTTCGAGATCGGCATCCACAACGCGACCCTGGCGATCGTGATCGCGCAGTCCGTGCTCGGTTCGGTGGAGCTGAGCCTCCCCGCGGCCGTCTACGGGGTGCTGATGTTCTTCATCGCGTTCGGCTTCGGGTTCCTCATCCGCGAGCGCAGCGGTGCCTCCGCGGCACGGACCGCGCCCGCCGTCGAGGGCGTTTCCTAGACTGGAGTGATGCGAGCCCTCACCGAAGCCGACGTCCGGGCCTCGTTCGTGAACGCGGACGCGGACGAGCTGCGCGTCATGGAGATGCCGCACGACTTCCTCCTGGTCGACTGGGACTACCTCGACTTCTTCGCCTGGCGCGACCCGAGCGCCGGCAAGCGCGGCTACGTGCTGATCCAGCACGAGGGACGCGTGGTCGGTGTCGTGCTGCGGGCGTCGGAGCCCGGTCGCGGGCGCTCCGGCATGTGCAACATCTGCCACACGATGCAGCCGGGCAACCAGGTCGCGCTGTTCTCCGCGCGACGGGCGGGCGAGGCCGGCGCTCGCGGCGACTCCTTCGGCACGTACATCTGCGCGGACCTCTCCTGTCACGAGAACGTGCGACTCGCGCATCCGCTCGCGCCGAACGAGATCCGTGCGGCGGGTCAGGCCGACTTCCGCCTCGACGGCACGCGCCGCCGGATGGAGGGGTTCGTCTCCCGCGTGTGGGAGCAGGGCTGAGTCCGGCTAGCCTGGATCCACACGTCCTGTGCTCGAGGGAGACGCCATGAGTGAAGCCATCCTGTTCGCGGTCGACGAGGGGATGGCGCGGCTGACGCTGAACCGTCCGGCTCGCCTCAACGCCTTCAACGCCGATCTGGCCCACGCCTGGCGTGACGCGACGGCCGAGGCCACCTCGCGGAGCGACGTGAAGGCGATCCTCCTCGACGCGGCGGGGCCGGCGTTCTGCGCGGGCGGCGACGTGATCGACATGGCGACCACGATGGGCGCCTCCGGTGCCGAGATCACGGCGCTCGCCGAGGTGATCAACGCGGGCATCCGCTCGCTGACCGAGTCGAGCATCCCGGTGGTCGCCGCCGCCCACGGCACGACGGCCGGTGGCGGGCTCGGCATCCTGCTCGCGACCGATTACGCCGTGGTCGGGGCACGATCGAAGCTCGGGAGCCTGTACGCCAACATCGGTCTCACGCCCGACCTGTCGGTGTCGGCGCAGCTGGCCCGTGCGATCGGTCAGCGCAGAGCGCTGCAGCTCGTGCTGCAGGATCGGCTGCTGACGGCGGCCGAGGCGCTGGAGTGGGGACTGGTGGCCGAGGTCGTGGAGGGCGAGGACGCGGCTGCGGAGGCGGAGGCCGTGCGCTCGCGCGCCGAGGGGGTCGCCCGTTTCTGGCTGGCCGGGGCCGCGGATGCCTATGGCCAGGCCAAGCGGCTGGTGCGGTCGCAGCCCGAGCGCACTTTCGTCGAGCAGCTGTCGGAGGAGGCGCGCTCGATCGGTGCCGCGCTCGAGACTCCCGACGCGCAGGCGCGGGTCGCCGCGTTCGCTGCGGCATCGGCGCGCAAGACGGCCTGACTCTTCCTCCCCAGCCACCGGTTTTCGTCGCGTCCGTCCGCACGGCGCGAAGATCCCCGAACCGGGACCGGCGCGCGTGGGAGGATGTGGACATCGATCGCCACTCGACGAGAGGACCCCCATGTCCCATCCGGACATCAGCACGCCGCCGCAGGCTGAGAAGAAGAACATGTCGCTGCTCATCCGAGGCTCGATCTGGGTGGCGATCGGCGCGCTGATCGCGGCCGCGCTCGTGTGCGTGGTGTGGGTGCTGATCGGCGACCAGAACGGCCTGATCGGTCGCGCCTTCCTCACGATCCTGCTCCTGGCCGCGTTCGCCGGCATCGCGATCCTGGAGGCCGGGCTCGCCCCCAACCGCCCGGACTGGCTCCAGCTCGCGAGCATGGTCAGCTGGGTCGTGGCGCTCCTGGTAGGGCTCGTGAAGATCTGGCTCCCGGAAGACGGCATCTACTTCGGGGCGGAGCGCTTCTTCCAACTCCTGCTCGTGATCGGAGTGCTCCAGCTCGCCCTGCTGCACGTGCGTCTGTTCACGAAGGCGGCGCAGCGCCACGTCACCACCTTCACGCGCGTCATCTTCATCGTGACGGTCGTGTTCCTCGGTGCGCTCGTGGCGATGCTCGTGTTCTTCCTCGCGTTCCCGAACACGTTCGACTACAGCGAGCTGTACTGGCGCATCGTGGTCGCCCTCACGATCCTGGTCGCGGTGGGCACCACGCTCATCCCCCTGCTGAACGCGCTGTTCGCGCCGAGGAAGGCCGCCACGCCGACGCCGCAGAACCCGGCTCCCGCGTGGCCCACGTTCGCCGACGGCCGCACCCCGCTCCCCGCACTGCCCGACGGCTCGCCCGACTGGAACGCGTACTACACCGGCTACCCGACGGCTCCGCAGCAGGCTCTCCCGCAGCCGCAGACCACGGCGTTCCCCGTGGTTCCCGAGGCCGCGGTCGCGCAGCCCGCGCCTCCGGCTGCGCCCTCCGCACCCCCGGTGGCCCAGCCCGGCCCTCCGGTACCGGACGCACCGGTGCCGCCCCGACCCGCCGCGCCGGAGCCCCCCGCGCCGCATCAGGGCGAACCTCCCGCGTTCCCGCCGCCCCCTCCCGCGCCGGGGAACCGGGCGTCGTGACAGTGTCACAGGAGCAGGAGCTCGGCGCGCTCGCCGCGGAGGTCGCTCGGGAGGCGGGGGAGCTCGCCAGGACACGCCGACAGCAGGGGGTCACCCTGGCCGCGACCAAGTCGACACTGGCCGACATCGTGACCGAGGCCGACCGCGAGGTCGAGGCGCTCATCCGCGACCGTCTGCTGACGGCGCGGCCGCACGACGGCTTCCTCGGCGAGGAGTCCGGTACGGCGGCGGGCGACAGCGGGATCACCTGGGTGGTCGACCCCATCGACGGCACCGTCAACTACGCCTACGGCATCCCGGCCTACAACGTCAGCATCGCGGCCGTCCAGGGAGAGCCCGACCCGAGCCGGTGGGAGGCGCTCGCCGCCGCCGTGCACGCACCGGCCGTGGGGGAGACGTTCACCGCCGCTCGAGGTCACGGAGCCTGGCTCGGCGGCAGGCGCCTCGAGGTCACGCAGGAGACACCGGCCGGCGCGCTCCTCGCCACCGGGTTCGGCTACGACCCCGCGACCCACGACGGCGACCTCGCGACCGTGCGCCGGGTGATGCCCATCGCGCGGGACCTCCGGCGGATGGGGTCGGCCGCACTCGACCTCGCGTACGTCGCCGCTGGTCGACTCGACGGCTACTTCGAGCGCGGACTGGCCCCCTGGGACCTCGCGGCGGGCGCGCTCCTGGTGAGCGAGGCGGGCGGCATCGTGACGCGCGTCGACACCGACTCCCCTCGGCCGCTGCTGATCGCCGGAGGACCAGCCGTGCACGCGCGGCTCACCGAGATCCTGTGCTGAGAAACCTGGACTGATACATGGCATTCCCAGGGTGATCGGGGTAGTGTTTACCCGATCGTTACTTTCACCACCCGAAGGTGAAAGCTGTCATTGCGCCCCCGAGCAACACGAACGACCGAGAGACTAGTTTTGCCCTTCGAGAATCCCCAGGCTGCCGCTGCGCCCACGCGTCGCTCCAGCCGTCATCGCACTGCGGCCACCGAGGCCCCGGCGACCGGGGCGACGGCACCCCTCGCTCACGCGGAGACCGTGGTCGCGCTCGCCGCCGTCGCACCCCTCTCCCGTCGCGCCGCACGTCAGCGGCCGAATGACGTCCCGCCGGTGCCTCAGGCTCCCGCCGAACCGTTCATCGCCGCGACGCCCGCGCCCGCCGTGGCCGACGTCCCCGCCGTGCCCCTCGCGGCGACGCACGAGGCACCCGCCGAGGCCGCAGCCGCCGAGGCCATCCCGCCGGCCTCCGAGCCGTTCGTGGCCGAAGCCGACGCCGAGGGAGACGCGTTCGAGCGTGCCTCGCGCGCCTTCCGTAGCACCGGCACCGTGCGCACCGTCCCTGCTGCGGCCGCGAGTGCCCGGTCGTTCGCCAGCGCCGCCGACGTGCAGGGTGCGGCGGCCGAACACGTCGCATCGCGTCCCCGCCGTCTCCGGCGCTTCGTGACGGTCGGCGCGACCGTCGGTGTCATGGGTCTGGCCGGACTGCTCGCGGTCTCCATGACGCTGCCCGCCGAGGCCGTCGCCGCCGCGCGCGGAGGGTCGATGGCGTCCACCTCCCTCGTGACCGCTGCCGCCGCCGACGCCGCGGGGTCGGCGAAGGACGAGATCCAGGCCTTCGTCGCGCCCTCCGACGTGCAGAACGCACCGCTCACCCGCAACGACGACTACAGCACGGTCTCGCTCGTCGAGGTCGCGGCCGAGCAGGGCATCAACTACTCGGGCGAGGTCTTCACGAACGACCCCGACGCGGCCATCCAGTGGCCGTTCATGGTCGGCGTCGGCATGTCGTACGGCTATGGCATGCGCAGCGGGCGCCTGCACGAGGGCATCGACTTCACCCCCGGCAACGGCGCGCCCATCCAGGCGATCGCCGACGGCGTGGTGCGCACCGCCACGGAGCAGGGCGGCGCCTACGGGGTCACGGTCTACATCGACCACGTGATCGACGGCCAGACCATCACCAGCCACTATGCGCACATGCAGTACGGCTCGCTCCAGGTGAAGGCGGGCGACCGGGTCACCGTCGGCACCGTCATCGGCAAGACCGGGAACACGGGCCGCTCCTACGGCGCGCACCTCCACTTCGAGCTCATCGTCAACGGCACGACGATCGACCCGATGCCGTGGCTCCGCGCCAACGCCGGACGCACGTCGTACTGACCGGCCTGATTTCATGAGGACGCCACAGTGATGGTATTCTCGTGTGGCTGCCCCGCGAGGGGCAGCACGCCCCGATAGCTCAGTGGCAGAGCACTTCCATGGTAAGGAAGGGGTCGTCAGTTCAATCCTGACTCGGGGCTCGGAGTTCGCATCTGCGATGCGGATGCCGTGCGGCAGGGTAGCTCAGTTGGTGAGAGCGCACGACTCATAATCGTGAGGTCGCGGGTTCAAGCCCCGCTCCTGCTACAGCTCGAAACCCCCGGATACGTCCGGGGGTTTCGTCGTATCCGCGGACTAGAGTGAGAGCCGTTCCGTGCCCTCGCGCGGACGAGCGAGGCGGGCTCCCCGGAAAGAGGACCGCCGTGCCGACCCCCGCTCCCTCCGCGACCGCTGTCTACTGCCATGCGCATCGGGCGGTGATGGTCGCCGTGACGGACCGGGCGGGCGTCTCGCTCGGACTGGAGGACATCGCGGGCCCCGTCTCCTGGGACGCGCTCATCGCCGCGGGCTACGGCCTCGCGGTCGCGGCGGGCGCACTGTCCGGTGCGGTGGCCGGGCTCCGCTGCCGGGGAGTCTCCGTCGCCGACGTGCTCGGCGCGTCGATCGAGGACCCCCACCACACGATCGATCGCGCCGACCTGCGCCGCGCGGCCGCCTGGCTCGCCGACGGGCTTGCCCGCGACGAGGAGCAGCCGCTCGACGACATGACCGCCGAGGTGATCGGCACCGACGTGCTGTGGGACCCCCACGCCCACGCGGACGACGACCGCATCGCCGCCGTCGTGTTCGCGATCGTCACCGTCAGTGCACAGGCCGTCGGGGAGCGGAGCTGAGCCTGCGGCGCGCTCTGCCCGCGCTGGCTCGGCTGATCCCGCGCAGGCTCCCAGGGAGCGGAGCGGAGCGTGCGGTGCGCTCCGTCCCCGCTGGCTCGGCTAATCCCGCACAGGCCGTCGGGGAGCAGAGCTGACCGTGACACCCGGCCCCGCGCGCGCCGGGCCGCCCGACCATGGCCAGCGCCCTCGGCCGCACGGGCCATCCGGAACCCGGAGGTCATGTCAAGCCCCTGCGCTCGGGCCCGCCGGCACGGGAGACTTGCGCTCCACGAGGCCGAGGAACGGAGATCCCATGTCAGACCCGAACAGCAACGCCGCCGACGATGGTCCCGAGGTGGACGCCGTCGGTGTGGACGCCGACATCGTCACCAACGATCACGACCCCGAGCCCGACGACCTTCCGGCCAGCGAAGACGACGACGACGACCTCGACGTCGCCGACCTCCCCTGACCGGTCACCGGTCCGCGGTCGACGGGTCGGACCCCTCCGGCCCGTCGACCGCGGTGGGCGTCCGTCCGCCGGCGCGCTGAGCGGCCTCCAGCCGCTCCGCCTCCTCGCCGCTGATGGCTTCGCCGCGTGCCACGAGTCCCGCCTGGTCGGACAGGGGGATCTGCTTGAGGAACAGCGACAGCAGCAGTGCGAGCGCCACGAACGGCACCAGGTACCAGAACACCGGGGCGAGCGCATCGGCGTACGCGGTCACGATCCCGTCGCGCACCTCGTCGGGCAGCGCGCTGAGCGTTGCGGGGTCGATGGTCGACGCGGCCTGCGACGCCTGATCCGGCGAGGCACCGGCTCCGGCGAACACGCCGAGCAGGTTCTCCGTCAGCCGCGTCGTGAAGATCGTGCCGAAGACGGCCACTCCGAGGGATGCCCCCACCTCCCGGAAGTAGTTGTTGGTGCTCGTCGCGGTGCCGATCTCGCCCGCGGGCACGGCGTTCTGGACCACCAGCACCACGACCTGCATGATGAGCCCGAGACCCGCGCCGAACACGAACAGGAAGACGCAGATCAGCCAGATCGGCGTCTCGGCCGACAGCGTGGTCATCGCGACCATCGAGAGGCCCGTCACGATCGTGCCGACGATCGGGTAGACCTTGTACTTCCCGGTCTTCGAGATCGCGATGCCCGAGAAGATGGACGTGCCCATCAGGCCCACCATCATCGGGATCATCAGCAGCCCGGAGGCCGCGGCCGACGTGCCGGACGACATCTGCAGGAACGTGGGCACGAAGCCGATCGCCGCGAACATGCCGATCCCGAGCACCAGTCCGATGGCCGTCGCGTTCACGAAGATCGGGTTGCGGAACAGGCTCAGCGGGATGATCGGGTCCTGCGCCCTGGACTCGGTGATGACGAACGCGGTCGCGGCGACCACGAGGCCGGCGCCCCACGCCCAGGTCGCCAGCGAATCCCACCCGAACTCCTTGTCGCCGCCGAAGTCGGTGAAGAAGATCAGGCACGTCGTCGCGAGGGAGAGGAAGATCACGCCGAGCACGTCGATGCGCTTCTCGGCCTTCTTGCTGGGCAGCTGCAGCGCGACCAGCGCGATCACGAACGCCGCGATCCCGACCGGGATGTTGATGTAGAACGCCCACTGCCACGTCATGTGGTCGACGAAGAACCCGCCGAGCAGCGGACCGGCCACGGCGGAGAGCCCGAACACGGCACCGAGCGGACCCATGTACTTGCCGCGCTCGTTGGCGGGCACGATGTCGGCGATGATCGCCTGCGACAGGATCATCAGTCCGCCGCCGCCGAGGCCCTGCAGCGCCCGGAACACGACGAACATCCAGAAGTCGGTCGCCAGGGCGCAGCCCACCGACGCGAGCGTGAAGAGCGCGATCGCGACGAGGAACAGGCTGCGACGACCGAGCACGTCGCCGAACTTGCCGTAGATCGGCATCACGATGGTGGTGGCCAGCAGGTACGCGGTCGTGATCCACACCTGGTGGTCGACGCCGCCGAGCTGGCCCACGATGGTCGGCATCGCGGTCGACACGATGGTCTGATCGAGGCTCGCGAGCAGCATGCCGGCGATCAGGGCGCTGAAGATGATCCAGATGCGACGCTTCGTGAGCAGGAAGGGCGCGTCGGCGGTGGCGGTGGCGGACATTCAGTGGGCTTTCTGTGCGGGGGAGTACAGGTCGCGCGCGAGCCGGAGACGGCGTCGGATCAGCTCGGCGAACGGCTCGGTGGAGTGGTGGTGCAGGAGCTGTTCCATGCACAGGCGCACGAGGGCACCGACGGACTGCACGAGCACCTGCGCGCGCAGCTCGGCGTCCTCGACGCCCTCGAGCCGGCGGGTGATCAGGGCGACGTCGCGCCGCTCGTGCTTCTCCTGCTGCTCGAACGCGGCCTTGAGCAGTCGCGGTTCGTGCTCGATCACGGCGAACAGCTCGGCGGCATGCTCGACGGGGTCGAACAGGGAGAAGCGGGCGACGGTGAGCTCGACGAAGTCGTCGAGCAGGTCGCCGTCGGCGTTCGCGAAAGCGTCCTCCAGCTCCTCCTGGCGGGAGTCGATCACGGCGATGCCGAAGACCGCGTTCTCCTTGCTCTCGAAGTAGTTGAAGAACGTGCGGCGCGACACCCCGGCCTCGGTGCACAGCTCCTCGATCGTGAAGCCGGCGAAGCCCCGTTCGACCGTCCAGCGCCGCGCCACCGAGGTGAGCGCGCGAGACGTCTCGCGCTTGCGCTGCTCCCTCGTCGATTCTGCACTTGCATCCATAGAGTGCAACTTTGCACTTTCAACCTTGGAGTGCACTGTGAGAGTGCGTTTCTCTGCCCGCCCGGAAAAACCCTCGACGAATTCGTGACATCCGAGGTGCCTCATGCGTCTTAGTGGTGTCGTAAGAACACGGCCCGCGCCCCACGGTGCGGACACACGGATGAAGGAGCTCGAGATGGCGAACGTGACGGGGGGCAGCCAGCCCAAGGCTCAGGTCGTACCGACGGCGCAGGCCGCAGCGGTGGGGAAGACCACGATCGAGGACGCGGTCGTCGCGAAGATCGCGGGCATCGCGGCCCGTGAGGTCAGCGGCGTCTATGCGCTCGGCGGCGGGGCTGCCCGCATGATGGGCGCGATCCGAGACGTGCTGAACACGGCCGACCTCTCGCAGGGCGTGAGCGTGGAGGTCGGCGAGACGCAGGTGGCCGTCGACGTCACGATCGTCGCGGAGTACCCGGTGTCGCTGCAGAAGGTGGCCGACGACGTGCGCACGGCCATCCACCGGGCCATGGTCGACCTGGTCGGCATGGACGTCGCCGAGATCAACGTGAGCGTCAACGACGTGCACATCCCCTCGGACGACGACGCCGACGCCGAGGAGGCGCGAGTCCAGTGAACGCCTCGGTGATCGGCGGAGCTGCGGCCGCGGTCCTCGCACTGACCTGGATCGTGCTGGGCTTCTGGGCGTTCCTGCTCGTGCTCCTCGCGATGCTCGTCGGCGCGGCGGCCGGGCGCATCGCCGACGGTCGCCTGGACGTGCGGGCGCTCGCCGAGGTGGTCCGCGGACGGCGGTCGTCCTCGTGAGCGTCGAGCGGGCAGGGGCGTCGACGGGTGTGGCGGGGGCCACGTCCGTCGAGGCCCGCGCCCTGCACCGGATCGCCCTCGGCATCGCCAGGGATGCCGCAGGCGTGGGGCTCGACGACATCGCGGTGGAGCTGGGCGACCGGCGCGGCGACCTGCGCGTCACGGTGGTCGTGCCCGTCGTGCTGGCGCGCTCCGACGGCACAACCCTCGCCGACCGCGGCGAGGTGCTGCGCGAGACCCTCGTGCGTCGGCTCGGGGAGCTGGCGTCGCGACGGGTGGGCGCGGTCGACGTGCGGTTCACCGGCGTGCGGCGTGCGCTCGAGCGGAGGGTCGCATGAGCGCGCCCGCCGCCACGCGCCGACTGCTGCGCCGGGAGACACGGGCATCGCGGACCGCTCCGGCGACCGTGCTCGCCGCTCTCCTGGCGATCGTGCTGCTCGGGCTCCTGGGGTGCGGGGTCGCCGCGGCCCTCGACCCCGGGTTCCGCGCGGATGCGGCGGCGCTGCTGGCGGGCGTCGCCCAGGCGCTGTCCGCCGCTGGTGTCGCGATCGGTGCGGGCATCGCGCTGATCGCGCTCGCCGTGGTGCTGCTGGCGCTGGCGGTCGTCCCGGGGCGTCGCGCCCGACGCGCCCGTCTCACCGGGCGCACTGCGCTCGTGGTGGACGACGGCGTGCTCGCGGACGCGATCGCCGACGGGGTGGCCAGGCGCACGGGTGTTCCGCGACCGCGCGTCGCGGTCACGGTGGGGCGCAGAGCCGCCACGGTCCGCCTGACCCCGACCAGCGGGGTGCCTGTGGACCGTGATGCGGCGCGGACCGCTGTGGTGCGCGTGCTGGACGAGGTGGGCTTCGCCCTGACGCCGCGTGTGCTCGTGGCGACGGAAGGAGTGGTCGGATGAGGCTCTCGGGATCCGTGGGGAACCGGGTGGTGCTGCTCGGCGGCGGCCTCGTGCTGCTCGCGGCGGGCGCGGCACTCGTGGCGACCGGGCTGGAGTCGGCGCGGCTGCTGCCCGCGGGGGCGGCGGGGGCCCTCTCGGCGGTCGAGCGGGCGTCCGCCGATGCATCGGCCGCGACGGTCGACCTCGGGAGCATCGGGGAGTTCCCGCTCGCGGCCGTGTCCGCCGCGGCCGCGGCCCTGGTCGTGGTCGTCCTGCTGATCGCGTTCCTGCTCACGCGGGGCCGCGGTCGCGTGCGCGAGGTGCTCGCGATGCCGGGTCCTCGGGGGACGACCCGGGTGGACCGCGGTGTGGCCGACGGCGTGCTGGCGGAGACGCTCGCGGCTCGGGCCGACGTGGTGTCGGCGCGGACGGTCGCGCGTCGGGCGGGCCGTCGTACCGCCCTCGGGCTCGTCGTGACGCCGCGGAAGGGGGCGGCTCTGGGGGCCGTCGTCGCCGCGGCCGAAGCGGCCGTCGCGGAGTGGGACCGGTTGCTGGGCGTGGAGGTGCCGGTGGTCGTGCACGTCGCGGACCGCGGGTGGCGCGAGCTGTTCCGGTCGAGGCAGAGGATGCGCCGGTCGCTGGCCGGCGCGGGCGAGGCGGGGCACCGGTCCCGCACCGCCCCGACGTCGTCGACCCCGAGAGCCGGGGTCGCGTGAGGAAAGGAGCCGCCATGAGCGGAGAGAACAAGATCAAGGCCGCCGCCGAAAAGATCGCCGGCAAGGCGAAGGAGGTCGTCGGCGAGGTCACCGACAACGACCGGCTCGTCGCCGAGGGCAAGGCCGAGCAGGCGAAGGGCGATGTGCGGAACGCCGCCGAGGATGTCAAGGACGCGTTCAAGAAGTGATCCCGCTCGCGCAGGGGGCGCCCCCGGTCGGGGCGCTCCCTGCGGCCGAGCCGTGCGCACGGATCCGATCCGTCGCCGCACGCGCTCCGAACCTGCAGGGGAAGCGGAACGAAGGGTGGGGGAATGGCAGCGGATGGCTCTCGCGGCCCGCTGGAACAGGCCGGGGATCACATCGTCGCGGGTCGCGCCATGGACGGCGACGTCGAGGCGTTCGCGGTGCTGGTGCGGAGGTACACGCCGATGATGCGCGCGTACACGCAGCGCATGCTGAACGGCTCGGCCGAAGTGGACGACACCGTGCAGGAGGCGTTCGTGACAGCGTGGCAGCGGTTCGGCGAGCTCGACGACCCCGGCAAGGTCAAGAGCTGGCTGATGCGCATCGTGAGTCGCAAGGCCGTGGACCGGCTCCGGCGCCACCGCCCGGCGGTCGATGTGACCGAGATCGACCGGCCGGCACCCCTGCATGCCTCGCCGTCGGCAGTGGTGGAGGTGCGCGAGGGCGTCGCGGCACTGGGAGCCGCGCTGCGGGAGCTCCCGGAGGCGCAGCGCGAATGCTGGGTGCTGCGCGAGATGGGCGGGTACAGCTACGACGAGATCGCCGCGGAGCTCGGCGTCCCCGTCAGCACGGTGCGCGGGCTGCTGGCCCGTGCGCGCGGATTCCTGATCACCCGGATGGAGGCGTGGCGATGAACGACGACCACGAGAACCCGGACCTGCGCGGTCTCGGACTGGAGCCCGACGACCTCGACGGGCACACGATCGAGGAGCTCGCCGACTACCTCGAGGCGGGGCGTCAGCCGCGCGTGGCCTCGATCGAGGAATCGCCGGGGTGCCAGCTCGCCCTCGACGCGCTCGAGCGGCTGCACGGACTGGGCGACGCGCTGATGGCGGCCGACACCGCGGCAGAGCCCGCGGTCGAGGAGGGGTGGATCGACCGGATCCTGAGCGGGATCGCGATGGACGCCAGGGCGGGACGCCGCATCCCGTTCGCCTCGGACGACCCTGCGGTGGAGCTGGCGATCACCGAGGGTGCGGTGCGCGGTCTCGTGCGGGCGGCCGAGGAGGCGGTCCCCGGCGTGCTCGTCGGGCGATGCCGCCTGGAGGGCGACGTCACGACGCCGGGTGCTCCCGTGCGCGTGGCGATCGACGCGAGCGTGCTGCACGGCGAGCCGATCCGCGGGCTGGCCGACCGGCTCCGTACCGAGGTGGACGCGCGGCTGCGTCGGCACACCGAGCTCACCATCGCCGCGATCGACGTGACCGTCAAGGACATCAGGGAGGTGTCGTGATGACGCAGGATCCGACGATCGACGGCGAGGGCCGTCGCGAGCTGGCCGCCCGGATCGAACAGGTCCTGCGCGCGCAGGAGGGGGTCCGCGGCGTCTACCGCTCCGGCTCGCTCATCTCGAATCTGCTCAGGGCGGGGGCCGCGGCGCTGGGCGCGACGCGCGACGCCGAGCCGATCGTGTCGGTGGCCGCGGGGGCGCGCGGGGTCGCGGTCGAGGCGTCGATCGGGGTGGACGCGGGCGCGGCGTCCGGAGAGGTCCTCCGGGAGGCGCGGGCCGCGGTGGAGGCCGTGCTCGCGGAGCAGGGGTACCAGCGCGAGAGCATCACGCTCGTGGTGGCCTACGTGCAGGTCGCCCGTGCCGCGGGGGAGCCCGTCGAGGCGGAGCCCCGCTGACCGTGCGGTCGGCGGGGCTCCGGCCGGCTCACGCGATCGCGCGCAGTCCCTCGACGAGCGGCGTGGTCGGACGGCCGATCAGCCGCGCGAGCGTGCCGTCGGTCTCGGCTAGTGCGCCCCCGCGGATGCCGGCGTCGAGGGCGACGACGAAGCCCGCGGTGCCCTCGTCGAGCCCGGCTCCGCGCAGCGCCGCGAGCTGCTGGTCCGCCGTGAGCGACACGAAGGTCACCTCGCGTCCGGTGACCTCGGCGATCGCGGCGGCCAGCTCCGTGTAGTCCCACGCGACGTCGCCGCCGAGCTCGTACACGGCGCCCGTGTGACCGTCGTCGAGCGCGACCACGGCGGCGGCCTCGGCGTAGTCGGCGCGGCTGGCGGAGGCCACGCGACCGTCTCCGGTGCCGGAGGCGAGCACGCCCGTCTCGGCTGCGCGCGCGAGGTCGGCGGCGTAGTTCTCCGTGTACCAGTTGTTGCGCAGGATCACGGCCGGGACGCCGGAGGCCGCGATCAGCTCCTCCGTGGCCTTGTGCTCCGGCGCGAGCACCAGGTCGCTCGTGGTGGCCTTCGGGGCGCTGGTGTACACGAGCTTCGAGACGCCGGCGGCTGCGGCCGCGTCGATCACCGCCCGGTGCTGCTCGACGCGGCGGCCGACCTCGGAGCCGGACACGAGCACGACCGTGTCGATGCCGTCGAGGGCCGCGGCGACGGAGGCCGGGTCGTCGTAGTCGAGGGGCACGACGCGCACGCCGAGGTCGGCCGCCCTGGCCACGTCGCGCGCTCCGGCGACGATCGACTGGGGGTCGGCGCCGCGGGCGAGGAGGGCGGCGATGATGAGGCGGCCGAGGTGTCCGGTGGCTCCGGTGATGAGGATGGTCATGAGGGCGGTCCTTCCGTTGGTGAACACCTGCCCCAACCGGCGCGAGGCACCCGCGCATTCCATCCGACCGGTACCCACTTTGACGTAAGGTACCTACATGTCGGTGAGTTTTGCGGAAATCCGGGAGTCTTCGCCCACGGTGTTCGACCAGGGCTGCGGCACGCGCGTGGTGCTGGACCACATCATGAGCAAGTGGGGCGTGCTGGTGCTGTCGTGCCTGTCGGACGGCACGCGGCGCTGGGGCGAGCTGCGACGGGAGGTCGACGGCATCAGCGAGAAGATGCTCGCGACCACGCTGCGCACGCTGTCGGCGGATGGGCTGGTGCACCGGGAATCCCTGCCAACGGTGCCCCCGCACGTGGAGTACAGCCTCACCCCGCTGGGGCGTGACCTGATGGACCGGATGCTGCCCCTGATGGAGTGGGTCGCCACGCACGCCGACGGGATGCTCGGTCGCGAATGAATCCACGGATTCCGTCGTGAGATGAAGTTGTGTGAGTGGAATCCGTTGCTCGAAGAAAAGGATTGACGGTATACCGCAGCTCGTCGTACTGTCTGAGCATGGCAACGACGCCCATCCACCTGGAACGACCCGACGGCAAGGGGCTGGCCGCTGGCACCCTCGGCCTGTGGGGATCCACCGTCATCGGTCTCGCCTCCACGGCGCCGGTCTACTCCCTCGTCGCGACGCTCGGCTTCGTCGTGCTCGCGGTCGGGGCGCAGGCACCGATCGCGTTCGTGATCGCCTTCGTCCCGATGCTCCTGATCGCCTTCGCCTACCGCGAGCTCAACAACGCCGTGCCCGACTGCGGCACCACCTTCACCTGGGGCACGAAAGCGTTCGGCCCCTGGGTGGGCTGGATGGGCGGCTGGGGCGTCGCGGTGGCCGGGATGGTCGTGCTCGCGAACCTCGCCCAGATCGCCTCGGTGTACTTCTGGTCCCTGATCGGGTTCGACCTGGAGAACAACGACTGGCGGATCATCCTCGTCGCGGTGCTCTTCATCGCCGCGATGACCTGGGTCAGCTGGCGCGGCGTCGAGATCGGCGAGCGCATCCAGAACATCCTGCTGGCCGTGCAGTACCTGGCCCTCGCGATCTTCGTGGTGGCCGCGCTGTGGCAGTTCTTCACCGGCGACGCCCCCGACGCCACGCCGTTCTCGTGGGAGTGGCTGAACCCGTTCGGCTTCACGGACTGGTCGGGCTTCACCGAGGCCATCCTGCTCGCCCTCTTCATCTACTGGGGCTGGGACACGTGCCTCGCGCTGAACGAGGAGACCAAGGACCCCACGCGCATTCCCGGGCGAGCGGCCGTGCTGACCTGCGTGATCCTGCTGGTGACCTACGTCGCCGTCACGATCGCGGCGATGATGTACGCGGGTCTCGGCGAGGACGGCACGGGGCTCGGCAACGAGGCCAACGCCGACGATTTCTTCCTCGCGATCAAGGACGGCCTGCTGGGCCCGTTCGGCTGGGTGCTGGTGGTCTCCGTCATCATCTCGGCGATCTCGTCGACGCAGACGACGATCCTGCCCACCGCGCGCGGCACGCTCGCGATGGGCGTGTACCGGGCGCTCCCCGCGAAGTTCAAGGAGGTGCACCCGGTCTACAAGACCCCGTCGTTCTCGACCATCGTGATGGGCGTGGTCGCCTCCGCGTACTACGTGGGCATGACGCTCATCAGCGACAACATCCTGCAGGACTCGATCCTGTCGCTGGGCCTCGCCATCGCGTTCTACTACGCCATCACCGGATTCGCCTGCGTCTGGTACTTCCGCGCCGACCTGCGCACCTCGGCACGCGACCTCTTCTTCAAGGGGATCTTCCCGCTCGTCGGGGCGCTGCTGCTCACCGGCGCGTTCGTGCAGTCCGCGATCGACATGTGGGACGTGGACTACGGCTACACGGTGCTGTTCGGCATCGGCGGCACGTTCGTGATCGGCATCGGCTCGCTCGCGATCGGCCTGGTGCTGATGCTCCTGTGGTACCTGTTCCCGCGGTCGAAGCGCTTCTTCCGCGGCGAGAGTCTGAACCGCGACACCGAGGTGATGGTGCCGGACGAGCCCGGCGTCTCCATCCGCTCGGTCGACGGCGGCATCTGAGGCGGCGGGTGCGCGCGGGGCTGTCCTAGGCTGGCCTCGTGCGCATCCGGCTCGACATCGCCTACGACGGCACCCACTTCCGCGGCTGGGCGACACAGCCCACGCTCCGCACCGTTCAGGGCACGCTGGAGGCGGCGCTCGCGCGCATCGTGGGCTCCGACGTGCGGTTCGTGGTCGCCGGCCGCACCGACGCCGGCGTGCACGCGAGCGGACAGGTCGCACACGTCGATCTCGACGAGCGGCAGTGGTCGCGCATCGAGGCCAGGCACGGACGGGCGGCGCAGGATCCGGCGGGCTCGATCGCGGGACGCATGCGGGGTGTGCTCGGCGCCTACTCCGACGTCACCGTCACCCGGTCGACCGCGGCGCCCGAGGGTTTCGACGCGCGCTTCTCGGCCGTGTGGCGCCGCTACCGGTACCGTCTCGCCGACGGTCTGGCCGGCTACGACCCGCTGCGTCGCGCCGACACCACGAGCATCCGCGGACGGCTGGACGAGCGCGCGATGGACGAGGCCGCGCGCACGCTGATCGGCCTGCACGACTTCGCGGCGTACTGCAAGCCCCGCGAGGAGGCCACCACCATCCGCACCCTGCTCGACTACCGGTGGGAGCGCGACGCGGACGGCGTGCTGGTGGCCGAGGTGAAGGCGGACGCGTTCTGCCACAGCATGGTGCGCGCCCTCGTCGGCGCGTGCGCGGCCGTGGGGGAGGGTCGCCTGGACGTGTCCGACCTGGTGGTGCTGCGCGACGCTCTCACCAGGACCAGCGAGTTCAAGGTGCTCGCGGCCCGGGGGCTGACGCTGACCGAGGTCGGGTATCCGGCGGACGAGCTGCTCGCCGCACGGGCCGAACAGACCAGGGCCCGCCGCGACCGCGAGTCGGACTGATCGCCGGATACGGATCCCGGGCACAGCAGGGGCGGGTAGCGTGGGCACGGTCATGAAGGTCATCTCGTACAACCTGCGCAAACACCGGGCGGCCGGGGAGCTCGCGACACTCGTCGCCGAACACGACCCCGACATCCTCTGCCTGCAGGAGTGCGACGTGCCGGCGCTGCCCGACCGGATCGGGGGCCTCGTGCTCGCCGACGCCACCCAGGGCAACCGCCTCGGACTCGCGCTGTTCTACCGCGAGAGCACCTACCACCTGCAGGGCATCCGCACCCTCGGGCTGAAGAAGTCGCTGCACGACCGCATCGCGAAGCCCGCGCACGAGCGGGTGCTCGGCGCACGGCTGCGCGACATCGACGACGGCGACGAGTTCATCGTCGCGTCGTTCCACGCCGCACCGCTGACGGCGCTGAACTCGCTGCGGCGCCACCAGATCCGCGCGGCCCTGACCGAGCTCGCGAGCCTCGGGGACGGCCTTCCGCAGCTCATGGTCGGCGACTACAACTACCCCGTGTTCAAGGAGAACCTGGGGCAGGCCGTGCGCGACCACGGCTATGCGCTGTCGCTCAGCGACGACCACACCTACACGCGCTACCGCGTCTTCCGCGGTCATTACGACTTCGCCACCTCGACCGGATTCGAGATCGAGCGCATCACGACCCTGCCGCAGCGGTCGAGCGACCACCGTCCGATCCTCGTGACGGTGAAGACCGACTGACCGGCGCGGGCCCGCGGCTGGTTTGGTCGGAGGGGGTCGGGTGGCGTATGCTGACTCTTTGGTGCCCTTCCCGTACTGCGAGGAAGACGCACATCCGAACGTGAGCCCTCCACTGGCGTGTTCGTCCCTGTCGGGAGGAACCACCCCGGAGTGGGATTCACGAACACCTCCGTTCGACAAGAAAGCAGCACTATCGTGACGCGCACTTACACCCCCAAGGCTGGCGAAGTCCAGCGCGACTGGGTCGTCATCGACGCCACCGACGTCGTTCTCGGCCGCCTGGCCTCGCACGCGGCGACGCTCCTGCGTGGCAAGCACAAGCCGACCTTCGCCAACCACATCGACTCGGGTGACTTCGTCATCATCGTGAACGCCGACAAGGTCGCGCTCACCGGTCAGAAGCTCCAGAAGAAGATCGCCTACCGTCACTCGGGCTACCCGGGTGGTCTGAAGGCCGTCAACTACTCCGAGCTGCTCGAGAAGAACCCGGTCCGCGCCGTGGAGAAGGCCATCCGCGGCATGCTCCCGAAGAACAGCCTGGGCCGCCAGCAGCTGTCGAAGCTGAAGGTGTACGTCGGTGCCGAGCACCCGCACGCCGCGCAGCAGCCCCAGCCGTACACCCTCGACCAGGTCGCCCAGTAAGCGCCGTAACGACTAAGGACATACTCGTGGCTGACATCCAGGACACCACCGAAAACCTCCAGAACTTCTCGACGTCGACCCCCGAGACCGAGGCAGTCGAGGCGGCTCCCCGCCCCGTGCTCAGCGTCCCGGGCGCCGCTGTCGGCCGTCGCAAGCAGGCCATCGCCCGCGTGCGTCTGGTCCCCGGCTCGGGCGCCATCACGGTCAACGGCCGCACGCTCGAGGACTACTTCCCGAACAAGCTGCACCAGCAGCTGATCAACGACCCGTTCACCGCGCTGAACCTCGCCGGTGCCTACGACGTGATCGCCCGCATCTCGGGTGGTGGCGACTCCGGCCAGGCCGGCGCGCTGCGTCTCGGCATCGCTCGTGCCCTCAACGGCATCGACGCGGAGAACAACCGTCCGACCCTGAAGAAGGCCGGCTTCCTCTCGCGCGACGCTCGCGTCAAGGAGCGCAAGAAGGCCGGACTCAAGAAGGCCCGTAAGGCGCCTCAGTACTCGAAGCGTTAAGGTCCACTGCTCCGATGCCGATCTTTGGCACGGACGGCGTGCGAGGACTCGCCAATGGCATCCTCACCGCCGACCTGGCGCTCACCCTGGCCCAGGCGACTGCTGTCGTCCTGGGCCAGGGCCGTACGGCGGAGGCTCGCAAGGCCGAAGGCAAGCGACTCACCGCCGTGGTCGCCCGTGACCCCCGGGTCTCGGGGCACTTCCTCACCGCCGCCGTCTCCGCGGGCCTCGCGTCCTCCGGCGTCGACGTGCTCGAGGCCGGGGTCATCCCGACCCCCGCACTCGCGTTCCTCGTGGCCGACCGCGACGCCGACTTCGGCGTGATGATCTCGGCGTCGCACAACGCGGCGCCCGACAACGGCATCAAGATCTTCGCCCGCGGCGGCCGCAAGCTCCCCGACATCGTCGAGCAGCGCATCGAAGAGGCCATGCACGGCGAGAAGCTGCGCCCCACCGGCGCAGGCGTCGGTCGCATCGACCGCTTCTCCGACGCCGAAGACCGCTACGTCGTGCACCTGCTCGGCTCGCTGCCGCACCGCCTGGAGGGCATCCACGTGGTGCTCGACTGCGCGCACGGCGCCGCTTCCGGCGTATCGCCCGAGACGTTCCGCGACGCAGGGGCCGAGGTGACCGTCATCGGCGCCGACCCCGACGGCTGGAACATCAATGACGGCGTCGGCTCCACGCACCTCGAGAACCTCGCTGAGGCCGTGGTGCGGCTCGGCGCCGACGTGGGCATCGCGCACGACGGGGACGCCGACCGGTGCCTCGCGGTCGACGCGAACGGCACCATCGTCGACGGCGACCAGATCATGGCGATCCTCGCGCTGTCGATGAAGGAGCGCGGCGTCCTCACCGACGACACGCTCGTCGCCACGGTCATGAGCAACCTCGGCCTGCACGTCGCGATGCGCGAGCACGGCGTGACCGTGCGCCAGACCGCGGTCGGCGACCGCTACGTGCTCGAGGACATGAACGAGGGCGGCTACGCGCTCGGCGGCGAGCAGTCCGGCCACGTGATCATGAGCGAGTTCGCCACCACCGGCGACGGCCTGCTCACGGGTCTGCACCTGGTGTCCGAGATGGCGCGACAGGGGAAGTCCCTCGCCGAGCTCGCCTCCGTGATGACGGTCTACCCGCAGGTGCTGATCAACGTGCGCGACGTCGACAAGGATCGTGTCGCCGACGACGAGGTCGTGCAGCAGGCGGTGCGCGACGTCGAAGCCGAGCTGGGCGACACCGGGCGCGTGCTGCTGCGCAAGTCCGGGACGGAGCCGCTGGTGCGCGTGATGGTCGAGGCGGCCGACGCCGAGTCGGTGCGCACCTACGCGGAACGTCTCGCCGGGGTGGTCCAGGAGCGCCTGGCGCTCTGACGCACGTCGCAGACAGAACGGCCGGTCGCTGCTCCAGCGGCCGGCCGTTCTGCATGCCGCGGACGCTACGGCGCGGCGCAGATGCGGAAGTAGCCGCTGTCGGCGAGCGTCTCGGTCGTGCAGGTGCCACCGGTCAGTCGGGGCACGTCGCTCATCGACGGGGCGTCGGACAGGCCGAGGTGCGCTCCCGTGAGCACGATCGGGGCGACGGCGGCTCCCCACGGCTCCGCAGCGAGCCACTCCACGTCGTTCTCGGCGACCCAGTCGGCGAGCGGGGCGACGGCGGCGCGCTGGCTCTGCAAGGTCACGTCGCGCGGAGTGAAGGACGAGATGACGTGCGCGGTCGCGCCGCCGGCGACCGTGGCCGCGAGCACGGCAGCGGCCACGATGCCGGTCACGCGCAGCCCGCCGCGACGCGGGAGCCCCCGCACGGCCCACACCGCGGATGCGGCGATGATCGGGAAGAACGCGAAGACGCCAGGGGCGGGGTGCCGCACCCAGAGGGGCAGGCGTGCGGCGGTCGCCCACCAGCCGACGAACGCGAGCGCGCCCACGAGGGCGGCGAGCGTGGAGGCGATGACGAGGCGGTCGGCGTCGGAGGCGGAACGCCAGCGGCGCACGACGCCGACGACGGCCAGCGTGATCGCGATCACGGCGGCGACCACGGCGAGCACCGCGGGGATCGACCACGAGTCGGCGAGCGTGCCCAGCTTCTGCAGCACCGTGGTGGTGGCGTCCTGCCCACCGCTGCGCACGAAGCGGATCATCGCGCGCAGATGCTCGACGAAACCGGACGGCCCGAGCGACACCAGTGCGGTCAGCTCCACCAGCAGGGTCGGCACCCCCACCATCAGCAGCGGCAGCCACGACCGTCGCAGCGTGTCGAGGATGCGGCCCCAGCCGCGCCCGTCCGCCAGCACCCACAGCGCCACGGCGAAGGCGGGAAGCACCAGCAGAGCGATCAGCTTCGCCTGCACGGCGAGCCCGACCAGCAGCCCGGCGAGCCAGGCGCGCCGCGGCAGCACCACGAGCGCCCACACCACGAGCGCGGCCGCGGGGATCTCGCCGAGCAGATCGGCCGGACCCTGGATGGGGGACACCCCGGCGCTCGCCGTGAACGCGAGGGCCACTGCGACGGCGAGCAGGGCCGCCCAGCGTCCGCCGATGCGGCGGCCCAGCACGGCGAGTCCGGCGAGCAGCAGCACCCAGAAGGCGAGGGGGACGAGGCGTCCGGCGAGCACGGGGTCCATGCCCGTCGCGAGCAGCGCGGCCACCGGCAGCAGCACGACCGGGCCCGTGGAGATCCGCGGGTCGAAGGGGGTGATGACCGATCCGGAGAGGGCGCCGTCGCTCGCATAGCCGAGGCCCGCGATGAGGTTGCGCGGCACGGTCAGGTTGAACGCCTCGTCCTCCCAGAAGCGCCACACCGTGAGGCTGTGCCAGGCGACGACGACGTGCCCGATCAGCAGGACGGCCGCCGCCGCCCAGAACAGGACCGTGCGGGTGCGCGTCATCGCGCGACGGGCTCCGGGCGGCGGATCCGCCGCAGCGGCGCGGACGGCCGCAACGACAGCTGCCATGCCTCACCCAGCGCGGAGCGCACGAACAGACGCAGCCGCTTCGGGGGGAGGGCGACGCCGGCGCCGCGCCCCCACATGGTGCCGGTGGTCGACACTCCGCGGCGCGGGATGCTCGCGACGCGCAGGTAGCGCACCACGAATCCGGCGCGCGCCTCTGCCAGCGAGAAGTGCACGTGCGGCACGGAGGCGTCGGTCGGCACGGCATCGATCAGAGTGCGCAGCGCCTCCGGGCGATATGCCCGAAGGGGGGTGTTCACATCGGGGACGCGTCGACCGGCGGCCGACGCGATCAGCACCCCCACCGCCCCGGTGAGAACCTTGCGGTACCAGGGGTCGGTGCGGCCGTCGCGCACGCCGTGCACGACGTCGGCATCCTCCGAGATGAGCGCGCCGATCAGACGGGGGAAGTCGCTGCCGTGGAACTGGCCGTCGCCGTCGACGTGCACGAGGGCGTCGGGGTCGGCTGCGAGACCCGCGCGATAGGCGGCCAGCGCGGTCGGGCCGTGGCCGCGGTTCAGCGGCTGCACCTCCACCGTGACGTCGTCGACGTCGTCGAACACCGCGGCCGTCCCGTCGGTCGAGCGGTCGTCGGCGACATGGAACGAGACGACGTCGGCCAGCGATGCGACCGAGGCGCGGATCTCGTCGACGAAGCCCCGGATGCCCTCTGCCTCGTTGTAGGCGGGCATGACGATGGCGAGATGGCGGAGAGTCACGGAGTCCTCGGGTGGGGTGGCGGGGCGCGGGGAGATCTGGAAGTAGCCTAGTTGAGCCATGAATCCTCCCTCACGACTGCGTCGGCTCGCCGGCGTCGGCAGCCGCTTCCTCGTCGTCGGAGCGTTGAGCACCCTGATCGAGGTCGGCGTCTTCAACCTTCTCGTGTACGTGTGGGGATGGGATGTCGTCACCGCGAAGATCGTCGCCTCGCTCGTGGCGCTCGTGAACGCGTACATCGGCAACAGGGAGTGGACCTTCCGGCACCGCGACCGTCGAGGACGCACGTCCGAGGTGCTGCTGTTCCTCGCCACGAACGCCGTCTGCACGGCGTTGGGCGCCGCGCTGGTGTGGGTGGGGGTGGAGATCGCCGGTGCGCTTCTCGGCCGCACTCCCGGCGCGATCGCGGTGAACGCGGTCAACCTCACCAGCATCGTGATCGTCGTGCTGCTGCGCTTCGTGCTCTATCACGGCATCGTCTTCCGCGTGACGAAGAAGGACTGACCCGCGCCGAGGGGTGCCGGGCGGTATGCCAGGATTGGATCGTTCACTCGGACGGCGGCGGGGAGACCGGCGTCCGGGGTGTCGAAGGAGGCAGGCTCGGGGGATGACGGAACCAAACGCGGTATCGGTCGCGCAGAAGCGCCGCCGACTTCTCGCCGCGATCGTCGATGCAGGGGCGTGGATCGTCGGCATCGTCGTGGCGGTGGTGCTGCGGTTCGAGTTCGAGCCGACCCTGCGCGGCTGGGCGTCGATGGCGATCCTCGCCCTCGTGGCCGGTGCCGCGCAGATCGTGGTCGGTTACTACCTGCGCTTCTATCGCGGACGCTTCACATACGGGTCCTTCGAAGAGGTGCGCAGCCTCGCTGCGGCGGTGAGCATCCAGGCGTTCGTCCTCGCCGTGATCGTGATCATCCTCGGCCCGTTCATCGGTCTGCCGCGAGGCACCGTGATCCTCGCCTTCCCGTTCGTGCTGCTGCTGATGTTCGGCGTGCGCTACGTCGCGCGCCTGGTGCTGGAGCGCTCCCGCAAGCCCGGTGAGGAGGCGGAGCCCGCCCTCGTGGTCGGCGCCGGCTACGTGGGCGACACGCTGCTGCACAACATCACCACCGATCCCGCGTCGCCCATCCGGCCGCTGGGACTGCTCGACGACGACCCGGCCAAGCGCCACCTGCGTCTGCGGGGAGTGCCCGTGCTCGGGCCCACCGATCAGATCGCCGCGGTAGCGGCCCGCACGGGTGCGACCGTCCTGGTGATCGCGATCGGCCGCGCCGACGCCGTCCTGCTGCGACGCCTCACCGACGAGGCCGAGGCCGCGGGGCTGCGCGTGGTGGTCACGCCGACGCTGAGCAGCATGGTCAGTGGCGAGGAATCGCCGGGCGACGTGCGCGACATCAGCATCGAGGACCTGATCGGCCGCCACCCCGTCGACACGAACGTGGAACTGATCGCGGGCTATGTCACCGGGCGGCGCGTGCTCGTGACCGGCGCGGGTGGTTCCATCGGCTCCGAGCTGTGCCGGCAACTCGCCAAGTTCGGCCCCCGCGAGCTCATCATGCTCGATCGCGACGAGACCGGACTGCAGATGGCACAGCTGGGCACAGCGGGTCACGGGCTGCTCGACACGAACGACGTCGTGCTCGCCGACATCCGCGACACGGTCACGCTCACCGAGCTGCTGCGCCAGCGTCGGCCGGAGGTGATCTTCCACGCCGCGGCGCTGAAGCACCTGCCCATGCTGGAGCAGTACCCCGACGAAGCCTGGAAGACCAACGTGCTCGGCACGCTCAACGTGCTGACCGCCGCGCGCGAGGCCGGCGTCGACACCTTCGTCAACATCTCCACCGACAAGGCGGCCAACCCCACCAGCGTGCTCGGGCACTCCAAGCGCGTCGCGGAGAAGCTCACCGCGTGGGCCGGCGAGGAGACCGGGATGCGGTACCTCTCGGTGCGGTTCGGCAACGTCATCGGCAGCCGCGGGTCGATGCTGCCCACGTTCCGTTCCCTGATCGACGCGGGCGGGCCCATCACGGTCACCCACCCCGACGTGACGCGCTACTTCATGACGATCCCTGAGGCATGCCAGTTGGTGATCCAGGCGGGCGCCATCGGGCGTCCCGGCGAGATCCTCATCCTCGACATGGGCGAGCCCGTGCGCATCCTCGACGTCGCCAAGCGCATGATCGCGATGTCGGGAAAGAGCATCGAGATCGTGTTCACGGGCCTACGGCACGGCGAGAAGCTGCATGAGGAACTCGTGGGCGTGCGGGAGAACCTCGAGCGTCCCTTCCACCCGCAGGTCGCACATACGCGCGCAGACGTCATCTCGCCCGATCGACTGGACAAGGACGGGTGGCTCGCGCGCATGTCAGCCAGCCCGCGCAACAACGACACCGTGATCATTGAGCCGGTGCGGATAGGGGAGGGTGCGGCCGAATGACCGGACGCGTGCACATGTCGTCGCCGGATGTCGGCGAGGCGGAGGAGCAGGCGGTCGTGGCCGCGATGCGATCCGGGTGGATCGCCCCTCTCGGCCCCGATGTCGACGCCTTCGAGGCCGAGCTGGCCGAACGGGTGGGTGTCGCGCACGGCGTCGCTCTGAGCTCGGGGACGGCGGCGCTGCACCTGGCACTGCTGGGACTCGGCGTGCAGGCACGCGACGTCGTCGTCACGTCGACCATGACGTTCGCCGCGACCACCAACGCGATCGTGTACACCGGCGCCGAGCCCTACTTCGTCGACGCCGACCGCGCCACCGGCAACATGAATCCTGCCCTGCTGCGGGAGGCCCTGCAGAGGCTGCACGCGGCGGGCGAGCGGGTCGCGGCGATCGTGCCGGTCGACCTGCTCGGCAAGGCCGTCGACTACACCGCGATCCTGGCCGTCGCCGACGAGTACGGGGTGCCGGTGATCGCCGACGCGGCCGAGTCGCTCGGCGCCACCCATGCCGGCCGCGCGGCCGGCAGCTTCGGTCGGGCGTCGATCGTGTCGTTCAACGGCAACAAGATCATGACCACGTCGGGTGGCGGCATGCTGCTCACCGACGATGCCGAGCTCGCCGGGCGCACCAGGTACCTGGCCACGCAGGCCCGCCAGCCGGTGGTGCACTACGAGCACGTCCACATCGGCTACAACTACCGCATGAGCAACCTGCTGGCCGCGCTCGGCCGGGCCCAGCTGCGTCGTCTCGACGAGATGATCGGTCGTCGCCGCGAGATGCGCACCCTCTACACGCAGCTGTTCGCCGATGTGGACGGCGTGGAGGTCTTCGGAGCCGAGGGCGACGAGCACGACAACGTCTGGCTCACCTCGATCCTCGTGGACCCCGCCGTGACCGGGTGGACGCCCGCCGACCTGTCGGCCGCGCTCACCGACCATGACATCGAGAGTCGCCCGCTGTGGAAGCCCATGCACCTGCAGCCCGTGTTCGCGGGCAGCCGTGGTGTGATCGACGGCGCCTCCGAAGAGCTGTTCACCCGCGGACTCACGCTGCCCAGTGGGTCGGCGCTCACGGGAGAGCAGCGCGACCGCGTCTTCGGCTCGATCCGCAGCTTCCTCGCCCGATGAGTGTGCGCGCACGTCCGTACGACGCCGTCAAGCGCGGGCTGGATGTCGTGGCGTCGGCCGCGGGGTTGGTGCTGCTCGCTCCCGTCATCGCGGTCGTCGCCCTGGTCGTCGCCGTACGCCTCGGCCGCCCCGTGCTGTTCACGCAGCCGCGGCCGGGTAAGGATGGTCGAGTGTTCACGCTGTACAAGTTCCGCTCCATGCGCGCGGTCGACGAGACCCGTGGCTGGGTGACCGACGCCGATCGGTTGACGGCGTTCGGCGCCCTCCTGCGTTCCACGAGCCTCGACGAGCTGCCCAGCCTGTGGAACGTGCTCAAGGGCGACATGAGCGTGGTGGGACCGCGGCCGCTGCTCGTGGAGTATCTGGAGCGGTACACGCCGCAGCAGGCGCGGCGGCACGAGGTGCGGCCCGGCATCACCGGGCTCGCCCAGGTGAAGGGACGCAACGCCGTCGACTGGGAGCGCCGCTTCGCGTACGACGTCGCCTACGTCGACCGGCGCAGTGTCGGACTCGACCTGCGCATCCTGGTGGCGACTGTGCGCTCCGTGGCGGTCCGCGAAGGCGTGAGCGCCGAGGGTGAGGCGACGATGTCGCGCTTCGAGGGATCGGACGGCGAGCGATGACCGGTGTGGTCGTGATCGGTGCCGGTGGGTTCGGCCGTGAGATCCTCGACGTGCTCCGTGATCAGGGCCGGGTGATCCACGGCGTCGTCGATGACGCGCTCACCGCGGCCAACGCGCAACGACTGCAGTCCCAGGGCGTCCGTTATCTGGGATCCACGGAGCGCTTCCTCCGTGACCACGAGCCGGCGGGTGTCGAATACCTGATCGGGATCGGAGACGGCGCTGTTCGGCAGCGCATCGATCATCGGCTCACCCGAGCGGGTCACGTCGCCGGGCGGGTGTCGCATTCGGCGGCGTCGTGGGGCTTTGGCGTCGATCTCGGACCGGGCGCCGTCGTCTGCGCCGGCGTGCGTCTCACCACGAACATCTCGACGGGACGCCACGTGCACCTGAACGTGAACGCGACGATCGGTCACGATGTGCGGCTGGACGACTACGTGTCGGTGAATCCCGGTGCGGCGGTCTCCGGCTCGGTCGCGATCGGCGAGCGCACCCTCGTCGGCGCGAACGCCTTCATCCTGCAGGGGATCAGGATCGGCGAAGACAGCATCGTCGGCGCCTCCGCCTCCGTGCTCCGGAAGGTTGCGTCCAGGACGACCGTCGTCGGCAACCCCGCTCGCGTGCTCGCCCGCAGGGAAGCACCATGACGAGCGAAGGTGCCATGCGGATCCTGGTGGTCACCCAGTACTTCCCGCCGGAGACAGCACCGATCCCGGCGGACCTCGCCAGAGGGCTCGCCGAACGAGGACACACGGTCCGCGTGCTCACCGGATTCCCGAACTACCCGGCAGGGCGGATCTTCCCCGGCTATCGGCAGCGGTGGCGGCACAGGGAGAATATCGACGGCGTGGTGGTGCACCGGGTCCCGCTGTTCGCGGACCACTCGCAGAGCGCCGTGAAGCGCATGCTGAACTACGCCTCGTTCGCACTGAGCTCCGCGACGGCACGCCGGCTGTCGCGCGGCGCGGACGTGATCTACGTCTACGCCACGCAGATGACGGCGGGCTTCGGACCGTGGCTCTGGCGGGTGACGGGCGGTCGCCCGTACGTGCTGCATGTGCAGGATCTGTGGCCCGACTCGATCATCGGCTCGTCCATGATGGCGGGCGGCCCGAAGGAGCGTGTCGTCTCGGGCGCTCTGGGTCCCTGGCTGCGGAGCGCCTACCGCCGGGCGGGCGCGGTGATCGGCATCGCGCCGACGATGGTCTCCACCCTCGTGTCCCGCGGTGTGCCGGCGGAGCGTGCTCACCTCGTCTACAACTGGGCGGATGCCGGGGCACCGGTCCCTTCCGTGCTGCCCGCCGCCGAAGAGCCGCGTGCCGAGGTGCTGTACGCCGGCAATGTCGGTGACATGCAGGACCTCGAGACCGCCGTGCGAGCGGCGCACGCCGCCGCCGACTCCGGGGTCGCGCTCACCATCGTCGGCGACGGTGTCGCCAAGCCCGAGTTGCAGGCGCTCGCCGCGGAACTCGGAGCGGACAACGTGCGCTTCGGGGATCCCGTGCCGCGCGAGCGTATGCCGGATCTCTACGCCCGTGCCGACTACGCCCTGGTCTCGCTCAAGGACATACCGGTGTTCCGGGGCACGATCCCCTCCAAGCTGCAGGCCGTGCTCGCCGCCGGCGTGCCCGTGATCACCACGGTTCAGGGCGACGTGCGCGCGCTCGTCGACGACGCCGAGGTGGGACTCACGGCCGACGCCGAGAGCGTGGACGGGCTGGCGGACGCGTTCCGGACCGCGGCAGCGCTGCCGCCGAGCGAGCGTGTCGGCATGGCCCGGCGCGGTCGCGAACTGTACGACACCCGTTTCTCGCGGGAGTCGGGAATCTCCATGATCGAACAGCTGCTGTCGGCGGCTGCGAAGGGAACACGATGAGCGAGTCCTACGACGGTGCACGGGTACTGGTCACCGGAGGCACCGGTTCCTTCGGGCACACCGTTGCGCGCAAGCTGCTCGAGCGCGACGTGTCCGAGATCCGCATCTTCAGCAGGGACGAGGCCAAGCAGGACCTCATGCGTCACGAGATCAAGGACTCGCGGCTGCGATTCTACGTGGGCGACGTGCGCGACTACGACAGCGTCGAGCGGGCGACCCGCGACGTCGACTTCATCTTCCACGCGGCCGCGCTGAAGCAGGTCCCGTCGTGTGAGTTCTTCCCGATGGAAGCGGTGCGCACGAACGTGCACGGCAGCGAGAACGTCGTTCGCGCCGCCGACCGCAACGGGGTCTCGTCGGTGGTGGCCCTCAGCACCGACAAGGCCGTCTATCCGGTGAACGCCATGGGCATGTCGAAGGCGCTGATGGAGAAGGTCGCGCAGTCTCACGGCCTCAACAACCCGAACACGGCGACGACGGTGTCGTGCGTGCGGTACGGCAACGTCATGTACTCGCGCGGTTCGGTGATCCCGTTGTTCATCCGTCAGATCAAGTCGGGCGGCGACATCACGGTCACCAACCCCGACATGACGCGTTTCATGATGTCGCTCGCGCACTCGGTCGATCTGGTGGAGTTCGCCTTCCGCAACGCCCATCAGGGGGACCTGTTCGTGCGCAAGGCCAAGGCGACGTCGATCGGCACGCTCGCTCAGGCGGTGCTGAACCTGTTCCGCTCCGACGCGAAGGTCGAGGTGATCGGCACCCGGCATGCGGAGAAGCTGTCGGAGGCCCTCGCCACCCGCGAGGAGCTGTCGCGGGCCCGCGACATGGGCGACTACTTCCGTGTCGTGGCCGACAACCGGGACCTGAACTACAGCGTCTACTTCGAAGAGGGTGACGTGACGCAGAGCCGCTTCGAGGACTATGACTCGCACACCGTGGATCAGATGGCGGTCAGCGAGGTAGAGGAGCTGCTGCTCACCCTGCCCGAGGTCCGCGCCGAGCTGCGCGCTGCCGGGCTGCCGGAGTCCCGCACGGAGCAGGCATGACCCGCGTCGCCGTCACGGGCGCGCGCGGCTTCCTGGGCTGGCACCTCCGGGCCGCTCTGCAGGAGGCGGGGGCGACCGCGGAGGCCATCGCGCTGGGGGCCGCGTTCGACGCGACCGCCGCGACGGCCGCCGTGGACGGCGCCGACCGCGTGATCCACGTCGCCGGCGTGAATCGCGCGACCGACGAGGAGATCGCCGACGGCAACGTCGGATTCGCGGGACAGCTGGCGTCGGCCCTGCGGGCGGCGGGCGATCCCCCACCCGTGGTCGTCTACGCGAACTCCATCCAGGCCGGGAACGGCTCGGTCTACGGGGAGGCGAAGGCGCGCGCCGCCGAGATCCTGGCCGGGGCGGCGCGGGACATCGGAGCGGAATTCGTCGACGTGCACCTCCCGAACCTGTTTGGCGAGCACGGGCGTCCCTTCTACAACGCCGTCACCGCCACGTTCAGCCACCTGATCGCGAACGGGGAGAGTCCCACCGTCGAGAACGACAAGGAGCTCACCCTGCTGCACGCGCAGAACGCCGCCGACGTTCTTCTCGGCGCGGTGCCGGTCCCCGTGATGGAGGGGCTGCAACGCGTGGAGACGGTATCGGGAGTTCTCGCACGCTTGCAGGGGTATGCGGAACTCTACGGCCGGGGGGAGATCCCGAGCGTGGCCGACGACTTCGATCGCGACCTCTTCAACACCTACCGTTCGTACACGTTCCCCACGCAGTCGCCGATCGGCCTGACGAGGCACGCCGATTCTCGTGGATCGTTCTTCGAGATCATCCGCTCGCACGGCGGTCCCGGCCAATCGTCATTCTCCACGACCGTGCCCGGCGTGACCCGGGGCGATCATTTCCACCGTCGCAAGATCGAGCGCTTCACGGTGCTGCAGGGGCGGGCCCGCATCTCGCTGCGCCGCCTGTACTCTGAAGAGGTCGTGTCGTTCGACGTGTCCGGCGACGCTCCCGGTGCGGTCGACATGCCGACGATGTGGGCGCACAACATCACCAACATCGGCGACGACGTGCTCTACACCTCGTTCTGGACGAACGACATCTTCGACCCTGCCAACCCCGACACGATTGCCGAGGCAGTGTGACTATGGCCGACAAGCTCAAGGTGATGACGGTGGTCGGGACCCGCCCCGAGATCATCCGACTCTCCGCCACGATCAAGCTGCTCGACGAGCACACCGATCAGGTGCTCGTGCACACGGGGCAGAACTACGACTACGAGCTCAACGAGGTCTTCTTCGAAGACCTCGGACTCCGTCGTCCTGACCACTTCCTCGAGGCCGACACATCATCGCTCGGTGCAGCACTCGGTTCCATCCTCACGAAGACGGAGCAGGTCCTGCGCGCCGAGCAGCCGGATGCGTTCCTCGTGCTCGGCGACACCAACAGCTGCATCTCGGCGGTCATCGCCAAGCGGCTGAAGGTCCCGGTGTTCCACATGGAGGCCGGAAACCGCTCCTTCGACGAGAACGTGCCGGAGGAGACCAACCGCCGCCTGGTCGACCACGTCGCCGACTACAACCTCGTCTACACCGAGCACGCGCGGCGCAACCTGCTCGCGGAGGGGCTGCATCCCTCGCGCATCCTGCTGACCGGCTCGCCCATGCGCGAGGTGCTGGCGCAGAACAGGGAGCAGATCGACGCGAGCGACGCGGTGTCGCGTGCGGGCCTCACGCCAGGGGAGTACTTCCTCGTGAGCCTGCATCGGGAAGAGAATGTCGACAATCCTGACCGTCTGCGCTCGGCGATCGCGGCGCTGCAGACTCTCCGCGCCGAGTACGCGCTGCCGATCCTCGTCTCGACCCACCCGCGCACGCGAAAGCGCATCGAGGCGCTCGACGACTCCGCAGCGACGGACGGCATCACCTTCCATCCGCCGTTCGGCTTCCACGACTACGTGAAGCTGCAACAGGACGCGAAGCTCGTGCTCTCCGACAGCGGCACGATCAGCGAGGAGTCGAGCGTGCTCGGCTTCCCGGCGGTGACCGTGCGCGACTTCATCGAGCGGCCGGAGGCCCTCGATGCGGGAGCGATCATCACGACCGGTCTCACGCCGGAGGGCGTCGTCCGCGCCGTCAGGGCGCGGCTGAGCATTCCCGCCGACCTCGCCTCCCTTCCGGCCGGCTACGAGATCGACAACACGGCCTGGCGCGCCACCGCGTTCCTCCTCTCCACGGCATACTCGCACCGCGCGCGGCTGGGGCTGCATGTCTGAGAGCGCGCAGCAGAACGCGGAGTCGGATCGAATCGTCCGCACGAGCGCCTGGGAGCTTTCCGTCCCGCGAACCGTCGGCGACGCCTCCCCGCTCCTCGTCGTGCCGACGGTCCATCCGAGAGGTGACCGTCGCATCATCCGGTGCGCACAGGTGGCACTCGATGCGGGCTTTCGCGTGCACTTCGTCTGGCTGGGGGAGGGCACGCCGTCGGCCGACGCCGCCGTCTCCGAGACGGTGCTTCCCTCTCCGCGCAATGCGCGCGAGCGGATCGGGATGGTGAACGGAGTCGCCCGAGAGGCGGCAGCACGGCTCGCGGATGCCTGGCACATCCACGACTACTACTTCCTGCGGGCGGCGAAGCGCTGGCAGCGGCACTCGGGAAGGGCCGTGCTGTACGACGTCCACGAGTATTACGCGGACTATTACGCGGGTAAACTCCCGGTGCCTGCGGTGGTGCAGAGGGGCGTCGCGTGGATGCTGGAGCGGTATCAGGTGCGCTCGGCGAAACGACTGGGAGCAGCGAACGTCGTCACGGAGAAGATGGCCGGGCCGTTCCGCGAAGCGGGGGTTGCGGTTTCCGTGTCTCCGAACTTTCCGCTGCTGACGCAGTTCGAGTCCCTTCCCTCGCGTCCGTTCGAGGATCGTCGATGGTCCGTGCTGCACATCGGGACGCTGAGTCGCGGGTACGGGACGGAACTGCTCGTCCGTCTGGCGGCGCGATCCGCGGAGCGCGACCTCCCGTTCACGTTCCACGTGCTGGCCCGGTATCCGTCGGTCGAGCACCAGGCGGATTTCGAGGGACTGCTCTCCGAGGCATCGAACCCGCCGAACGTCGAGGTGCTCCCGAGCCGTCCTTCCCACGAGATGCCGGCGCTGCTTTCGAGGATGGGGTTCGGGCTGTCCTTGCTCATGCCGGACGGTCAGAACGAGACGGCCGTGCCGAGCAAGAACTATGAGCACGTGATGGCGGGACTCGTCAACGTGGTGACGACGCGGAGAGCGCAGAGAGAGTTCTCCCGCGAGCACGCCGTGATGGTGGACGGAGATCCCGAATCGTGCGACGACATGCTCGATGCGATGCTGCGCTTGGCCGAGGACGCTGAGGCGACGGATGCTGCGCTCCGCGAGAAGGCGGCGGCGGCCAAGGAGACGTTCACGTGGGAGCGTGGTGTCGCGCCGGGGCTGGCGGCGCAGCTTCGCGGACTGCTCACCTCGTCGTCCGAGGCTCGCCTCCGAAGCTCTGCTCGCCACCATGGACGAAGGCGCTGAGTACGCGAGCCGCTTCTCGTCCGTCGTGCCAGCGCCGCACGTACTCCGGACCGCGCTGTGCCACCCGGATCGCTGAGTCCGGGTCGTCGAGGATGTCTTCCATCGCGACCCGGAACGTCTGCGGATCGGCGTCGATCATGGGCGGGCGATCTCGGGCGGTCTCCCGGTGGGCGGAGATGTTCGCGACGACGACGCGACCGGCCGCCAGCGCCTCGATGCCGGTGACGCCGTAGGTTCCCGTCTGCAGCTGATCGACGACGATGTCCGCCGATCTTATGAGAGCGGCCATGTCGCTGCGGCGGACCACGGCAGGGCGGACGAGTTCGATCCTTCCGGCGCGCGCCAGGTCTTCGAGCACGGGAAGGATGTACGCGGAACCCTTCGCATTGCCGCCGCCCGATCCACGGTGGAGGACGCGCGGGGTGGTGGACTGCATCGCCGGGAATGAGCCTCTCCAGCTCTCCGCGTCGACGCTGATGGGGAGCAGGGTCGACCCCGGCACATGGGCGAGGAGGTCCGGCGTCGTCACGAACACGGGGACCCCGAGGTCCGCGACCTCGCGTCGGTTGCGCGCCGTGCGCTCCTCCGTCGTTCGCACCCACTCGGGGTCGGCGTCGAAGAAATAGCTGGCTTCGTCGAGCTCCTTCGCGAGCGCAGGCCCTCGCGCTTCCGACCCGTGGAACACGACGCCCAGCCGGCGGTCTCCGTAGAAGCCGGCGGCCACTTCGAAAGCGAACGACGCATGGTGCGGGTCCATGGCGAAGGGCATGTTCCCCTCGTTCAGCACGTGCGTCACCGGACGCAGGGCGAGGTGGAGTGCGGCCCGCCTCATGGCCAGGGGTGCGAGTCGGTGGTGGGGGAGTGCTCGTCGTGCTCTCGAGGTGACCTTGGTCTGGGGCCGCAGCAGCCGACTCACGCGACCATCGTGTGCGAAGGATGTCGCGGGGGTGCCGGAGTCCTGCACTGCCCGTGCCCATATGGTCGCCTGACTTGCCGCGTTCATCGGACCGATCCCGAGAGACGCCGGTTCCCGCTCAGTGGGCTGGGTCTGTGCGGGCACGCGCCTAGCCTATTATGAGACAGGTGTGTGGACGGTGGCCGCCACCGAGCCGTCGTCCAATCCGCCGTCGGACGACGAGGCAGGGGGAGCGGTGCGCAGTCGGGTGAGCTACCTCGGGCGAGCCGACCACGATCTGGGAACCAAAAGCGCTCTCGCGATCGTCACCAAGGTGTCTCCCGGCCTCGCGACGCTGACGACCAATCTGCTGGTCGGGCGCCTCGGTGGAGCACATCTTCTGGGATTGACGCAGACCGCCATCTCGACGGCCGCGCTCACCTCGCTCGCATACCCCGGTCCGGCAGCTTCGGCCGCGAGCCGCTTCGTCGCGGCGTCGGTCGCTGCGGGCGACCCGGAGAAGGCCCGCGTGGTCGCGAGTTACCTCGCGCGCCGCGTCGTCTTCGCGATCGTGTGCCTCATCGGGCTGGTCATCGGCAGCTCCTTCCTGGCGGGCGTGGACAACACCACGGTCGTGGTCGTGTCGTCCGTTATGACCGCGGGTCTGTCCGCCCGCATCTTCGTCGAGGGTCTGCATTTCGGTGGAGGGGAGGGGCGCCGACTCGCTGTCGGCAGCCTCGCCGTGGCGGCCGCGGGAACCGCAGGCTCCGCGATCCTGCTGCTCCTCGGGAACCGCACTCCCTGGGTGATCGTCCCCGTCGCCGTCGCCAATGTGATCTTCGCCGTCGTGACCTGGCCGCCCCGAGCTTCCGGCGTGTTGAAGCGGGGCGAGCGTCGCGCCATCCGTCACTTCATGATCATCGCGGCCTTCGGAACTCTTGCCAGCTCTGGATTCGTGCAGCTGACGACCATCGTCGCGAACGCCTCGGGAGGAGCCTCCTTCGCCGGCGAGTACGCGGCCGCACTCACGCTGACGACGCCGCTCGCCATTCTCGCGACGGCTATCAGCGCGACGCTGTTCCCGGCGTTGTCGGCGATGCACGCGGGATCCACGGCCGACGTCGTGCGTCACCGCGTCACAGAGGCGTCGAGCATCCTCACCTGGCTCATCGCCACGGCCGTGTGCACGATGATCATCCTGGCGGTGCCGCTCGTCGAGTTCGTCTGGGGATCCCCATACTCGAACACCTGGTGGATCCTGCAGTTCCTCCTCATCGGCACGCTGGCCACGACCGTGGCGGTGCCGTCGGTGACCGCCCTGACCTCCAGCTCGAATAAGGGGATGCTGATCTCCGCCGGTACCAGTTTCTTCGGCGCCCTGATCGGGGCGATCACCTGGCTGGTGTTGATCCCCACGGCCGGAGAACGGGGGGTGATGATCGGTTGCGTCGTCGCCACCGTCCTCACCGGCCTCCTGCCCTATGTGATCGTGTGGAGGCACTATCGCATGCGTTGGGCCCGGTCGACCATCGAGGTGGTGGGCATCGTGGCACTCAGCATCGGACTCGGGGTGCTCGCTCGGGAAGGGCTCTGGAACGGCTTCCTCGCTCCCGTGCTGGCTCTCGCCGTGATCGTGGCGTGGACGGTGATCCGGTACCGTGACGTACGTCGCGCGTGGACCGTCATCGGTCCTCGGCTGAAGAGGAAGAAGACATGACCGCAGAGCGAATCGCGCGCACCGGGCCGATTCCGGGTTGGGAACGGGACAGCGGTTCCGACCGGGCTTCCGGGGCCCTCACCCGGCTGGCACACGTGATCGTCTTCGCTCTTCCGATCCTGGCGGCGTTCGGGCCGTTCATCCCCGGGGTCGGATCGCTCTTCGCCTTCCGCGCGGCCGCGCTGCTTCTCCTCGTGCTGGCGGTGCTCGGTCGGAAGTCGACGGTACGGTCGGCGGCTCGTCAGTCGACCGTGGTGCTGGCCGCCGTGTGGATGTTCGTGACGGCCATGTCGCTCCTGGCCGTCGGACCCGCCGCCGAATCATGGGGAGAGCTGCTCTCCCTGATCTCGGGAATCGCGGCGCTGCTCGCGCTTTCGCTCCTCCCGTCGCCCGGCCGTGCGCTGACGCTCTTCCTGCGCGGCTGGCTCGTGGGATACATCGTGATCTCCGCGCTGGCCGTGGCCGAGATGATCACCGGAAGCTCGATCAGCGCATCGCTGGCTCAGGGACGGACGATCGACGGGTGGGGACTCACCGTCGTGTTCTTCAACCCGAACAACTACGCGACCTATTTGCTGTACTCGTTCCTGGCGCTCTTCGCGCTCTGGGCGCGGGTGCGCACGAAGGCCGCGAAGGTCCTCTGCTTCCTTGCTCTCGCATCGGTGCCGGTGCTGATGACCTTCACCAACAGCCGCACGGGGGTGTGGACGGCGGCGGCGTTCATCGTCGTGAGCATCCTCCTTTACCTCCGCACGAGAAGGCTGCTGCGATTCGCCCTGGTGATCGTGACGGTGCTGGCCGCGGTGCTCGTGCTCGACCGTGTCGAAGAGAACCCGATCGTGGAGCTCGCGGACTACATCGGCAACGCGGGGTACAGCATCGACGTGCTCGGTTTTCAGATGGCCGTCGACTCATCCACATATGTCCGGTGGGAACTGGTCCTCGCGGGTCTCGCCCTGTTCGCGCTCCGCCCTCTGCTCGGATGGGGGCCGGGAGCGTTCGAGGGCGCCGTGGTCTCGAACGGGATGGACACCCGGACGCTGGGGGTCATCAGCCCGCACAACGGCTTCATCGAAGTGCTCGCGCAATACGGCATCTTCGTCTTCGCCGTCTTCGTGTTCTGGCTCGGGCGGATGCTGGTCGTCGGGATCCGTCAGCGCAAGGACCCGGACAGGGTCGTCTCTGCGGGGGGAATCGTCCTTCTCATCGGCATCGCTTCCCTCCCCGTCGTGTTGACCATGCACAGCTCCACGCTCGACCCGTCCACCACCTGGGTGTTCTTCGGTCTCCTGCTTCTCATCGCGCGCGCGGCCGAGGACCGCGCGCCGCTGGAACGCTCGCTGAGCAGCGGCAACGAAGGCGGCGGCTCATGACGCCACGGGGGACGCCCTCGGAGAACCGTCGTCGGCGAGAGGTCCCGGATCAGGGCGACCGCCCGACCTCCTGGACGGTGGCCGGACAGGGAGCGCTGGATCTCACAGGGACCGAGCTCGCGGCCGACGGGTACGAGATCGTGGTGACGCCGGCGACGCCGGCGATGCCGGTCCTCCTGTTCGGGGAGGGGGCGGAGGTATGGCGGCTCCTGGAACGAGGCGCCCTCGCCGATCGTGACCTCGACCACGCGCAGCGGGAGGTCGTGGTGCAGCTGCAGGAGATGGGTCTCGCCGCGGGGGCGGGGACGTCCTCCAGCGCTCCGCTCACGCTCAGCGAGCCGTGGTTGGACTCCGTCTTCCACGAGCTCGTCTACGCCCTCGTCGCTCGGGTCGCCGAGGAGAACGACATTCCGCTCTTGTTCATCAAGGGGCCGACGCTGCACGCGCAAGGGCTCCGCAGCCGCAAGCACTCCGGCGATGTGGACTGCTGGGTCCGACCAGGCGACGACCTGCGGCTTGCGCGGGCGATGCGCGAATGGGGCTGGACCCCGCTGATGCTGCCCTTCACCGGTACGACGGTGACGCATTCGCTCACCCTCGTCGCCGGTGAATGGGGCTGCGCGATCGACGTCCACACGTCCTTCCCTGGGATGCGCCTCGCACCCGGGGAAGCGCTGCAGTTCCTTCTCGACGGCGCCGAGCACCGCTCCTACGCGGGAGTGTCGGCGCAAACGCCATCCCTCGCCGCACACGCCGTGCTGTCCGCATTGCACGACATGCGTCCCTTCGAGGGCGCGCCGCCGTCGGCTCATGCCGTCGCATCCGCGACCGCGGTGCTCGCCACCGCCGGCGATGCGGTGTTCGACGTGATCGACCGACTGGATGCCGGTTATGTCCTGCGGGAACCGCTGGAGCGCGCCTTCGGCGCACAGGCGCGACGCTTCGAATCGGCCCTCCCGCCGAAGGACTGGGAGATGAGGTTCGAGCGCACGTCATCGGCGAGGAACTTCAAGGCGCTGAAGTTCGTTCCTCTGCGGATGCGCTTGCGCGCGCTCGTCCGGCTGGTCTGGCCGACGGCCGAGACGACGAGGATAGCCCTGTCGCGCCCCCAAGCATCGAACGCGGAGGTCTTCGCCGCGCGGATCCGTCGGGTCGGAACCAGTGCGAGGAAGCTGCTCGACGGCCGCTGACTCCCCCCGTCGGGGCGGCCCCCGGCAGGGCGGGGAATTCCCATCCGAGTGCGATTGAATAGGGGGGATGTCCTCCTCGCACCAGACCAGAGCCACCCTGCGCGCAGACGCCGCCGCCCGCGAATCGAAGCGTCGATCTCGTCGGACGATCCTGTGGATCATCGTCGCCGTCGTGGTCCTTCTCGTCGTGGTTGTCGTGGCCTTCGCCGCGGTAGCCGCATCGAAGGCGCTATCCGTTCGCGACTCGCTCACGCCCGCCGTGCCCATCGCGAGCGGTCTTCCGGCGAAGGTGGTCTCGGGCGACGCGGCCGGCGCCGCGGACGACGCCGCGGCGCTGCAGGAACTGTCCGCCCGCGCCGTGGCGCAGACCGAGGGGTTCGACTGGCGGATCGCGGAGTGGATCCCCGTGGTCGGACAGAATCTCTCCGCAGTGCGTACGGCGGCCGAGAGCGTCGACGATGTGGCGGAATTCGCGGCGGCATCGATCGCGGGGCTGGACCTCGCCGCCTTCCGGCCGGTCGGCGGGGCCGTGGACCTGGCGGCGGTGCATCGTCTGGAGGGGATCGTCTCCGAAGGTGCGACGGTCTTCGCTCGGGTCAACGACCGCATCGACGGCACGGACCGCACGTTCCTGCTGCCGCAGGTCTCGCAGGCTCTCGGTACGCTCGACGACGCCGTCTCGGGCGTCGACGAGAGCCTCGGAACGCTCGCGCCGATCCTCAAGGCGCTTCCCGCGGCCCTCGGCGAGGGTACTCCGCGCACCTACCTCCTCATGTTCCAGGGCAACTCGGAGTTGCGTGCGCAGGGTGGCAACCCCGCGGCCCTCGCCCTGGTCACGGCCACGGAAGGGCGGATCGAGCTGACGACGCAAGCCACCAGTGTCCAGTTCGCGAACGCGCGGGAAGAGAGCATCGCTCCGCTCGACGCCGAGACCGAGGGGCTCTACACCGACATCATCGGGCGGTGGATCCCCAACATGACGGCGACGCCTGACTTCCCGACCACCGTGGAGATCATGCGGGCGTGGTGGGCCGACGAAGGACTGCCTCCGTTCGATGACGTGATCTCCACCGACCCCATCGCGCTCAGCTACATCCTCAACGCCACCGGTCCGATCCCGCTCGCCACGGGGGAGATCCTCACGAGCGAGAACGCCGTCTCCCTCCTGCTCAACGAGGTCTACTTCAAGTACGGCGAGTATGGCCCGGGTGTCGTCGATGCCTCCGCCCAGGATCTGTTCTTCGCTTCGGCGGCGGCTCAGGTCTTCGCGACGATCACCTCGGGGTTGAACAATCCGGTCGGTTTCCTCGACGCGCTGCGACGTGCGGGTGAGGAAGGTCGAATGACGATCTGGTCATCCGACCCGGAGATCGAGGGACTCACGGCGGGCACGAAGGTGGCGGGTGTCCTGCCCGCGAGCAACGGCGCAGGGACGATCGCGGGCGTGTACTTCAACGACACGACCGGAGCGAAGACCGACTACTACGCCGACGCGAACATCGTCTCCACGACGGATCAGTGCACGGCGACCGGCGCGCCGACGTTCCGACAGACGATCACCTTCGCGAACAACATCACCCCGGCGGAGGCGAGCAACCTCCCCGCATTCATCACCGGCCCTCATTTCGAGCCCGGCTACATCGCCACCGATGTGGTGGTGTACGCACCTCCCGGAGTGGGCATCGAGTCGTGGAACGTCGAAGGGGCAGAGAGCTTCACACTCATGGCCGAGGGCACGCATCTCGGTCGCTCGGTCGTGCGCATCAACGTGGTCACGCCGCCGCAGACGGCCGCCGTCATCACGGTCGACATGAAGGGGGCGGAGGGATCGTCGGGCGCGGACTACGGACCCTACGACGTATGGACGACGCCCATGGTGCGCGAGACCCCGGTCACGATCGACGCTCCGGGCTGTGGCTGACGCCTACGGCCCACCCCATCGGTTGATCGGCCACAGGATGGGCCCGGCTTTGCCGAACACCTCGTCCCGCATCATCCAGCGCGCACAGCCATCGTCGGCGTCCGGGTCTCCCCGGCACGGGTAGACGGAGTCCGCGGAGTTCGTACGGTTGTCACCGAGTACGAGGTAGGAGTCGTCGGGCACGGTCAGAGCGGGGAAGCATCGCGCTGACGTAGGGGTGCTCGTGCAGTCGAGGTCGCCGGCGACGAAGGGGAGATCCTGCACGACGTAGGGTTCGTCGAGCGGCACGCCGTCGACGAGCACCGAGCCGTCCGCGTCGCAGCACTCGACGGTCTGGCCGGGGCCCGCGATCACGCGCTTGACGAGCACGTACGGCCGCAGCCCCGTCGTCTCGCCGATCGCGTTCAGACCAGCGGCCAGCGCATTCCCACTGGCCGCTGGACGTTCCCAGTCATCACCGGGCCGGAACACCACGATGTCGCCGGGCGCGGGGTCGGCGGCCAGGTAGGCGAGCCGGTTCACGATGAGGCGGTCGCCGGGCTGCAGGGTCGGAGCCATCGAGCTCGAGGACGGCTGCCCGACGAAGGCGATGACGATCAGCGCGAGCGTCAGGGCGAGCGCCGCGTGGAACCACACACTCCGGAAGAAGCGTCGGCGCGGCCGCTGATGCTCGGTCGTCGTCATCGTCTCTCCGGTCGCGCTGTCGGGGTCACACCCAATAGTGTCAGGGAATGGGTCGTGAAGCCGAGGTCGACGTGGAGCCCGCCGCGACCTCAGCCACCTGGGACGGGGCCGCACGGCTCGTCATCCCCGACGTGCTGCGGGGGGTGGCGATCGTGGCCATGCTCGTAGCGCACGCGTCGGCTTTCGTGCCCGTGAAGCCCGCCGCCGCCGGCTTCCTCACCGGGAACCTCAGCGAGATGGCGTCGCCGCTCTTCGCCCTGGTCATGGGTATGTCGGCGCAGCTCGTCTGGAACCGCGGACCGCGCGTCCCCGTCACCCTCCTGCAGCAGACGATCAGAGGGCTGTTCCTGATCGCGCTCGGAGTGTGGATGGCGTCCTGGGGCTCGTGGGTGGCGATCGTGCTGGGGCATCTCGGCGTCCTGCTCATCGTCGGCGCGCCGTTGCTCCTCGCGCGCACGCCGTGGGTCATCGGGGTCGCCGCTGTGGTGCTCGTAGTCGGTGACCCGCTCGTGCGACTGGCCCGCGGATGGGCATGGGCGTACACCGCGCCGAGCCCGCTCCACGACCTGCTGGACTGGGTGGTCATGAGCCCCAACTATCGGCTCGTGAACCTCCTGCCGTTCTTCCTGGTCGGCGGGCTCATGATCCGGCACGGCCTGCGTCGCGATCGCCTGCTGGCGGTGATCGCGTGCCTCGCGCCTTCCGCATATGCCGTGTGGGGCATCACCGAGTATCTCGATCTGTTGCGCGCGCAGTCCGGCGACTACACCGACACGCTCCGCGACGTCGGGCTGGTACTCGCCACGTACGTGGTGGTGGTGCTCGCCGCGACGGCGCGCGGGGGCGCGGGGCGTCTCTGGAGCACGGTGTTCGTGCCGTTCGTGGCGTGCGGGCAGGTGGCGCTGTCGTTGTACCTGCTGCACGTGGGCCTGATCGCCCTGTGGAACAACGCCTACGGTCGTCCGCTCGAGAACGTCTGGCTCGGGTGGCTCGTGATCGTGCCCGGCATGGTGCTCATCGGTTGGCTGTGGTGGCGCTTCGTGGGCACCGGACCGGTCGAGTGGGTCATGGGCTGGATCACGGGGCGCCGCAAGCCGTTGCTGCGTTCCCGCTGATCCGCATCACGACGGTTGATCGGCGAGCGCGAGCAGGCTGCGGATCAGCTCGTCGACCTCGTCGGTGCCGACCGCGAGCGGACCCGCCTGCGCGCCGTCGGTGCCGATGAGGGCGGCGACCGGCGTGGCACGACCCGTGCCGAGGATCGTCGAGAGCGAGCCGCCCACGTCCACCGCGAAGCGCGTCGTGCGGGGGAGCGCATGCGCCGGCTGAAGGGCCCCGGACGCGTTCGACACGCGCTGGACCGCGTACACGTCCACAAGCGCGCTCAGCGGGCCTTCTGCGGCGCCCAGGGAGGCCAGGACGTCGGCGCAGGCGCGACAGCCGGGTGACACGAACACGAGAAGCCGTGCGCGGGCCGTCGCGGCGAGCAGATCGATCACTTCATCGGAGGCCGGCAGCAGCACGGCGCCGGCACCGCGCGCCGGGGGCGCCGTCACGGGCGCATCGCCCCTCGATGCCCGCACGATGGCCGCGGTGCCTGCGGCGATCAGCAGACCGGCACCGAGGGCGCCGATGGCGATGCCGACGGCCGGCCGGCCGCCCGCGAGGGCTGCCGGCAGCCCGAGCGGTGCGCCGCCCGCCGCGGCGACCGCAGCCGCCACGACGAGAGCCGCCGCCACGACGACCAGCACGATGTTGCGTGCGATGAGGCGCGGCCCGATCGCGGCGGGCATCCAGTCGCCGAAGCACCCGCAGTCGTCCGTCGCCCCGAGGCGATGCGCGCGGATCGTCACGAGGAGCAGGCCGGCCGTGAGGGCGAGCGCTGCCGCGCTCGCCGCGACGAACATCCAGCCCGACGTCGCCAGGAGCGCGACGGCCACGAGCGCTTCGGCGGTGATCAGGAGCGCGGCGGCGATCTGAGGACGCCGCACCCGGATCTGCAGCGCCGAGAATGCGCCGAGGCCGCGATCGGAGGCACGCAGCTTGCCGATCGCGCTCGCGGCGAACACGGCGGCGAGGAACACCGCCAGGGGCAGGACGAACGCGGTCATGACCTCATCTTCCCGGATCACCAGAGCGGCCGGGCCCCGAAGGTCCCGGCCGCTCCGCAGTGGTGCTGTCTGGCGTCGACGATCAGGTGGTCGAGCAGAGGACCAGCGTCGAGGTGACCGAGCCGGCCGGCTTGCCGCCCGTGCCCACGTAGCCGGTGGGCAGGGTCGCGGTGGCGTTGAGGCCGAAGGCGACCGAGATCGACAGTGTGGTCCGGAAGGCGATCGTCGCGCCGGCCGGAACATCGGCGGTGAGCGTGATGCTGCGCGACGTCGGCGAGAGCACGTTGACGTTCGCCGTGCCGCCGGTGACGCCGAACACGCCGATGTTCGCGATGCCGGTACCGGTCACGGCGATGGTCGTCCCTGCGGGGATCGGCGCGCTGGGGCCGGCCGTCAGCGTGAAGCCGGGGCCGAGGACGCCGAGCGTTCCACACGAGCCGTTGAGCGCGAACGCCCCGATGTCGGTGGTGCCCGACGCGGCAGCGAGCGGCGTCGCGACGGCGGCGGCGATGACGGGAACCGACCACGCGGCGCCCTTGACGATGGTGCGGCGCGAGACGCCCTTGTTCTTCTGGATTTCCTCGGTCACGAAAGTGTCCTCCCTCATAGATGCAGATGCGGTTTCCCGCGGTGTCGCGAAGAGGCGACACGTTGTCTGCATCCCCCAGGAGCCTCTCCGTGGACCTCAAGCTAGGTCGGGGAGGCAGGGCGAAAATGAGGTTCGGGCGAACTACGCGCAGGGTGCGCCCTACCTGCGCGGACTGTGCGTTTCGGGGCGCTCGGCGGCTACGCGCGGCATGCGGAACGCAGCGCGCGAGGGGTGCACGCGTACGACTCGTCGAGGGCGCGACGGAGCTTCATCGGCGATTGGAAGCCGGCGCGCTGCGCGATCTGGTCGATGCTGAGCACGTCGTACCGGCTGTCCATCAGCAGGGAGTGGGCGAGCCGGGCGCGCTGGCGGCGGATCTCGCCGGCCACGCTGTTGCCCGCCTCCGAGAACACCAGCTGCAGCTGGCGCAGCGACGACTGCACCTCGCGGGCCACGCGCTCCGGGTTGAGTGCCGGGTCACCGCACTGCTGGGCGATCACGGCGATGGCGCGCTCGCGCAGCACCTCGTGCGGTGTGCCCTGGCCGGTGGCGCCGCCGATGCGGTCGAGCAGCAGTGCGCCGCTCATCTCCATCACCAGCTGTTCGAGCGCGTACTGCTCGATGGCCGATGCCGGGGTGTCGGCGTCGAGCAGACCGGCGACGAAGCGCTGCATCGAGGAGTCGAGCAGCCGTCGGTCGGGGTAGACGCTGGCGCCGGCAGGCAGCGAGGGGGCGAACGACGCGATCGCGGAGCGCGGCACCAGCGCCGCCACGAGCCGCCATGCCCCCGCCCAGCGCAGACGGCGGGCCACCCCGTGCGGAGCGATGACCAGTCCGCCCTCCGTCTCCACCCACGGTTCGCCGTCGACGCGCGACCACATGCCCTGCGTCTCGACGAACGCGAACACCGAGTGATCGGGATAGACCGCGACGGTGTCGATGCTGAGCTCCGACGTTCCGCCGCCGATGCCGAGCAGCATGACGCCGCCAGAGGTGCGCACCCGGGAGCGCAGTCCCGGCCGTTCGCTGACACGGCGCACGCCGTGCTGAGAGAGCTCGCGATCGTCGATCGAGTGGGCGATCTTGGTCTTCACGAGACGTTCCTCCTCAAAGATCGGCAGTGCGTCGAGGGCGGGTGTCCGGGAGGTCGTTCTCCCGCACACGGTCTCATCCGCGGCGGGGTGTGCGGGGTGTCAGCCGACCCGGATGTGGTGGTGATTGAACAAGTATTCAGCGGCGCGAGGAGAAAGTCCCGCAGTGAGACGATTCCTGCGCCCATGGTCACGCGACGCTGCTCGTCGCGTTCGGCGGCAGCCCGACGGCGGCTTCGACGATGGTGACCGGAACGGTCGTCAGGTCGAGGATGGATGCTGCGGTCAACGCTCGGGCGGGGCCGGAGATGACCGGAACGGTCGTCGCGCCGTCGGCGATCACGCGGCGCAGAGGGCCGGAGCGGTGCGGAACTTCTTCGGTCATGCGACACTCTCTCCTGGTCGATGCAGATGGTCGTCCGTGCTGTCGCGGCGAGACGACACGAACTGTCTGCATCCCCCAGGAGCCTCTCCGTGCGAGTCACGGTAGGCGCGGGTTGAGCGGCATGTGCGGGAATTGGGCGAAAAGCGCGCTGTGCGCGTTACATCTGCGCGCTGTGTGTTTTCGGCTTCCGCCGCGCGGCGAGCGACACCCGCGAGCGGTCGGCGTCAGAGGGTGCGGTGCAGCCTGGCTAGGCTTGCAGCCATGTCCGACCGCATCCTGGTCGCCGCGATCGGTGCCGTCATCGAGATCGACGTCGAGGGACGGAGGAGCGGATTCGCCGGGCGGGTGCGCGAAGCCTGGACCGACGCCCTCACCGCCGCGGACGGAGAGGCGTCCGCGGTCGTCGCGGTGCGTCCGGAGCTCGACGACGACGCGGCCCTCGCGATGCTGTCCACCGATGTCACGCTGGCCGCGCTCGAGAAGCGACGCGGCGATCCGCTGTGGATGCTGCACGCTGCGGGGCTCGCCGACGCCGAGGGACGGGTCGTCGTGCTCAGTGCGGCATCGGGAACCGGGAAGACGACTGCGGCACGGCACCTCTCGCGGCGCTTCGCCTACGTGAGCGACGAGACGGTCGGGGTGGCCGACGACGGTAGCGTGGTGGCCTACCGGAAGCCGCTGTCGGTCATCGAGCCTTCCTCACCGCACAAAGTGCAGGTGGCGCCTTCACGACTGCACGAGGGGCCTCCGCTCGCCGCCGGACTGCGCGTCGCCGCGATCGTGGTGATCGACCGTCGGGAAGACGGCCCTGATGTGCCGGAGGTCGAGCGCCTCGACATCGCGACGGCGCTGGAGCTGCTCGCCCCGCAGACCAGCTATCTCAGCGACATGCCCGCACCACTGCATCTCGTGCGCGATCTTCTCGCCGCCGTGGGCGGTGCGGTCCGCATCCGCTATCGGGAGGCGGCGTCGCTCGACGGGGCGATCGACGATCTCCTGCGCTCCGCATCGCGGCGGCCGGTCGCCGATGCAACCGGCCGTGCGCCTCTCGACCCGACGGAGCTCACCGGATCGGGTGTCTACGGGCGCACGGTCGTGATCGACGCGCTGGACCTCGAAGACGGTCGACTGGCTCTGCTGCGTCGGTCGGAGACAGGGAGCCGGGTACACGTGCTCGACGGCATCGGTCCTACGGTGTGGCACGCGGCGTCAGGACTCACGGTGGACGAGATCACGGACCAGGTCGTCGCGGCGCACGGACGACCCGGCGACGCGGACCCTCGCGCGCTCGTGCAGGCCGCGATCGACCGACTGCACGCCGACGGCCTGCTCCGCGCGTCCGACGTCCAGACCGGGGCCTGACCGGCCCGGGTCAGGCCTGCCCGCGACGACGCACGCCGGGCTCCGGCATCGGGATAGACTCGGCGGGAGCCTCGTCCTCCCGGCCATAGCGCTCGTAGGACCCGTAGTACTCGCGGCCGTAATACGCCGACTCGGCGCCCGTGCGGGGCACCTTGTTCAGCACGACGCCGAGCACGCGGCCCGTGGTGCGGCTGATGTTCGCGATGGCACGATGCAGCATGTCGAACGTGGTCTTGCCCGACGACACCACGATGAGCACGCCGTCTGCCCCGGCGGCGAGCACGGCCGCATCGGTGACGGGCAGCACGGGCGGAGAGTCGAGGATGACGATCGCGGTCTTGCTGATCTCGGCGAGGAAGTCGCGCATGCGGTGCGATCCGAGCAGCTCGCTCGGGTTCGGCGGTACGCGACCGGCACCCACCACGGCGAGCGGCATGTCGCGGCTCGGGCGGTGGGCCACGTCCTGCAGCTCCGCGCGGCCGGCGAGGATGTCGGTGAGCCCCACGTCGGGCGACATACCGAAGATGTCGGCGATGACCGGTCGGCGCAGGTCGCAGTCGATCAGGATCGCCCATTGGCCCGCGGCCGCGAGGCTGGAGGCCAGGTTGACCGCCACGGTGGACTTTCCGTCACCGGGGACCGAGCTGGTGACGACGATCACGCGCGGCGGGTTGTCGACGTCGATGAACTGCAGGTTCGTGCGCAGTTCGCGCATCGACTCGATCGTGTGGTGCGAGACGCCGTGCTGGGTGTCGAGCGAGAAGTCGATCACCTGACGCTCACCCGCCATCGTCTTCTCGAGCGGCAGAGTGCCGATGACCGAGACGCCCGTCTCACGCTCGATGTCGCGCGGGTGACGCACGCGGCGGTCGACCGTGTGACGGATGAACGCGTAGATCAGGCCCGCGGCGAGGCCGACCAGGGCGCCGATGATCACGTTCATGCGCGTGTTCGGCGTCGACGGCGCACTGGGGAGGCGGGCAGAGTCGCCCACGATCAGGGTCACCGCGGCCGGGGTGGATTCGTCACCGCCTTCGAGCTGCTGGATCTCGGCGGCCATGCCGCGCATCCATGCCTCGGCGAGCTCCTGCGCGGCCTCGGGCGTCGGGCCCTTGGCCGTGACCATCAGCGCGGTCGTGTCGAGCGGGTTCGTCACCGTGACGCTGTCGACGAGCGATTCCGGTGTCGCGTCGAGGTTCAGCTCGTCGATCGCGTGCTCCGCGACGGCGCGCCAGGAGCCGAGGTTGAGGTATGACTTCACGCGGCTCTGCGCCAGCTGGTTGCCGACGAGCGCCGACCCGCTGGTGCCGTCGCCGCCGACCGCTGTGACGATTCCGGTCGTGTCGGCCGAGTACACCTTCGGCTGCAGGGCGCTCCACCCGAAGGCGAGGCCCGCGCCCACGATCGTCGCGATCAGGATGACGATCCAGTGCGCGCGCAGGATGCGGAAGTAGTCGCTGAGTTCCAAGTCTTATCCCCTCACACCATCCCGTGGGGATTCCGGGATGCAGGCATGAGAACGAGCATACGGGGCCGAGCGGCCTCACGCGGATGGCTGCGCGCTAGGCGAGGGAGGCTCGTACCATCCGCTCCACCTCGTCGAGCGCGGGCAGGAGCTGTCCGGCGGACTTCGCGTACGTGGCCGCGGAGCGGCGATAGGGGTCGATCACGTCGTCGTTCTCATCGGCCGATGCGGCGAATCCGCGCTGCTCGGCGAGCAGGGAGAGCAGCGCCGCGAGGCGCGCGCGGGGGGTCGTGCCCCCGGCGTCCGCCGCCTGCTGCGCCGCGGTCTCGCCGACCCCCGCACAGAGACGAGCGAACTCACGGGCTGTGAAGGTGCGCCGGATCCGGCTCGGCACCATGCGGATCGCATGTGCGCTGTGTTCGCGAGCCATCGTGAGCACGAGGTCGGCCTGCAGGAGCAGTGGCTCGCGCAGGTAACGGGCGCTGTGTCCTGCTGCGGCGTCGGCGCGGGCCCCCGCATCGATCGCGAGCTGCTGGGCCGGCTCGGTCATGGCGTGGCCGACGAGGGCGTGCGTCCCCGCACTGTGCACCTTCACCCCCAGCGGTTCCAGGCGCGCGCGCAACAGCACCTCGGCCAAGGGGGAGCGGCAGATGTTGCCCGTGCAGACGGTGAGGATGGTGAGCGGACGGTCGTCGTCGCCCACCGGCCCGCCCAGGAACGGAGCGGCGATCGGACCGGCCGCCGGCGCGTCGCCCGACGCCTGGTGCTCTCGCCATTCCCTGCGGCTCATGCCGAGGAGAGGACCATCGTGTCCCTGCGCGGTGCTCATGCCGCGGACCTGTGGTGTTCCGGGGCGCGGCCGGAGGCGAACATCCACACCAGCACCATCGCCGCCAGCGCGCCGATGAGGGTGCCCGTGGTGTTCGCGATCACGTCGCTCAGGGTCGGGAAGCGGGAGGGCATCAGTCCCTGCACCGATTCGATCAGCACGCTCATGAGCCCGCCGATCAGCACGATCTGCCACAACCGCAATCGGGACCACACGAACGGCAGCAGGAGACCGACCGGGATGAACAGCACCACGTTCGCCAGGATCTCGAGCACGAAGGCGCTCTGGTAGTACGAGGCGATGCCCGCATCGGCGACCCACCTCGCGACGATCCCCACCAGCCCGGTGACCTTGGCCGACACGGTCGCGGGCAGCCATACGGTGAAGCCCACGAACAGCAGGTAGGCAGCCAGTGCCACGCGGGCCGCGACGGCACCGGGGCGCGCGCGGACGGCGGTGGGGGAGGTCATGCCGTCATGGTATCGGCGCTTCCGGAGCGGGCTTCTCAGCTTCCGTGGTCGTCGCTGTGCTGCTCGATGTACCGCAGCAGCACCCCCTCGCGCAGCGCCCAGGGCGACACCTCGAGCTCGTCGACCTCGAGTGCCGTCATCGCGGTGTGCAGCGAGACCGCGGCAGCGACGATCTGGAAGGTGCGGTCGGGGGTGATGCCCGGTAGCTCCTGGCGGGCGGAGGCGGGAAGCCGGGCGAGCCGGGGGATCCACGAGCCGAGCGCGGTGCGCGGCAGGAGCATGCGCTCGATGCCCGACCAGCCGGGGACCGGGTAGCCGACGAGGCGGGCGAGCGAGCGGATGGCCTTCGACGATCCGACCACGTGGTCGGGGCGGGGGAGCTCGCGGAACCGGGGCAGCACGGCGTCGAGCGTGGCGGCGGCGTGCGCTCGCAGCCGTTCGACGTCGTCCTCGCCGGGAGGGTCGGAGGGCAGGAACTGCACCGTCATGCGTCCGGCGCCCAGGGGGACCGACGCGGCCGCGTCCGGCAGTTCCTCGCCGCCGGCCGCGATCTCGAGGGAGCCGCCGCCGATGTCGAGCAGCAGCAGTTGCCCCGCCGACCACCCGAACCATCGACGCACGGCCAGGAACGTGAGCTCGGCTTCGGTCTCGCCGTCGAGCACCTGCAGCGGCTGTCCGAGCGCGGCCTCGATGCGGGCGATCACGTCGGTGCCGTTGCGGGCGTCGCGCACGGCGCTGGTCGCGGTCGCGAGCAGCTCGTCCACCCGTTCCCGTTCGGCGACGCGTCGCGCCTGCACGACCTCCTCCTCGAGCGCGCGCACGCCCTCTTCGGAGATCGCGCCGTCCGGTGTGAGGTAGCGCATGAGGCGCAGCACCGTCCGATCGCTCGATGTCGCGAGCGGTCGGCCACCGGGGCGGACGTCGGCGGCGAGCATGTGGACGGTGTTGGATCCGATGTCGAGGACTCCCAGGCGCACGGGAAGAGACTACTCGCGCGCCGTTACGATGGTGCACGTGACCCCCGACCCCACGCTGCCGTTGTCGCCGTACCGGGAGATCGGCCGAGCCGAGTGGGCGCGTCTGGCCGCGGGCCTCGACCAGCCCCTCACCGAGACCGAGGTCGTGGAGCTGCGCGGCATCGGCGACCGGCTCGACCTCACCGAGGTGCGCGAGGTGTACCTGCCGCTGAGCCGCCTGCTGAGCCTCTACGCCTCGGCGACCAAGCAGCTCGGCGCGGCGACCTCGACCTTCCTGCAGGAGGACGACAGCACGACGCCGTTCGTGGTCGGCGTCGCCGGATCGGTCGCGGTGGGCAAGTCCACGATCGCCCGGCTGCTGCGCGAGCTCATGAGCCGCTGGCCGGGCACGCCGCGCGTCGAGCTGGTGACGACCGACGGCTTCCTCTATCCGAACGCCGAGCTGGAGCGCCGCGGGCTCATGGACCGCAAGGGCTTCCCCGAGTCGTACGACCGGCGCGCGCTGATCGAGTTCCTGACCGAGGTCAAGAGCGGCGCCCCCGAGGTGCGCGCGCCGTTCTACTCCCACATGCGCTACGACATCGTGCCCGACGCGCACGTCGTGGTGCGGCGACCCGACGTGGTGATCGTGGAGGGGCTGAACGTGCTGCAGCCGCCGCCCGCGCCCAACGACGTCGCGGTCAGCGACCTGTTCGACTTCTCGATCTTCGTCGACGCCGAGACCTCGCACATCGAGAAGTGGTACGTCGACCGCTTCCTCGCGCTGCGGCAGGGCGCGTTCAGCAATCCGTCGTCTTACTTCAACGTGTTCGCGCACCTCACCGACGAGGAGGCGATCACCACGGCGCTCGGGTACTGGAACGAGATCAACATGCCCAACCTGGTCGAGAACGTGATGCCCACCCGGCATCGCGCACGCCTGGTGCTGCGCAAGGGGCCGGACCACGACGTGGAGAGCGTGCTGCTGCGCAAGCTGTGACGCCGCGCCGTCGGCGCTCTATTGTTCGGACGACTCGCAAAAATCGCGTCTTACCCTGTATCTCATGTGTGGAATCGTCGGATACGTGGGCCCGCGGCCCAGCCAGGACATCCTTCTCGCCGGTCTCGCCCGGCTCGAGTACCGCGGCTATGACTCCGCGGGCATCGCCGTGATCGACGGCGACGGCGAGCTGGGGATGCGCAAGAAGGCCGGCAAGCTGGCCGTGCTGCGCGACTCGCTCGGCGACGCGCCGCTGCCCGACGGCACTACCGGCATCGGCCACACGCGCTGGGCCACCCACGGCGGACCCACCGACGGCAACGCCCACCCGCACCTCGCCGACGACGACAAGCTCGCCGTGATCCACAACGGCATCATCGAGAACTTCGCCGCGCTGCGCGACGAGCTGCTCGCCGACGGCGTCGTGTTCCGCAGCGAGACCGACACCGAGGTGGCCGCGGCACTGCTCGGTCGCGAGTACGCCGGCAACGGCGGCGACCTCGAGCTCGCCTTCCGCTCGGTCGTGAACCGCCTCGAGGGCGCCTTCACCCTGCTCGCGATGCACCAGGACCACCCCGGCCTCGTCGTCGGCGCCCGCCGCAACTCCCCGCTCGTGATCGGCCTGGGCGAGGGCGAGAACTTCCTCGGCTCCGACGTCGCGGCCTTCGTCGAGCACACCCGCCAGGCGCTCGCGATCGGTCAGGACCAGATCGTGTCGATCACGCCCGACGCCGTGACCGTGATCGACTTCGCCGGCACCCCGGTCACCCCGGAGCCCTTCGACGTGTCGTGGGATGCCGCCGCCGCCGAGAAGGGCGGCTGGTCGAGCTTCATGGCCAAGGAGGTCGCCGAGCAGCCCGAGGCCGTGGCCAACACGATCCGCGGTCGCATCCAGGACGGGCAGGTCGTGATCCCCGAGCTCGACGGGCTCGACGAGCTGTTCACCGGCATCAACCGCGTCATCATCACCGCGTGCGGCACCGCGTCGTACGCCGCCCTCGTCGGCAAGTACGCCATCGAGCAGTGGGCGCGCGTCGCGGTCGACGTCGAGCTCGCGCACGAGTTCCGCTACCGCGACCCCGTGATCGGCGCCGACACCCTGGTCGTGTCGATCAGCCAGTCGGGCGAGACCATGGACACGCTCATGGCCGTCAAGTACGCCCGCGAGCGCGGCGCGCGCACCCTCTCGGTGTGCAACACGCAGGGCGCCACCATCCCGCGCGAGTCCGACGCGGTCGTCTACACGCACGCCGGACCGGAGGTCGCGGTCGCGTCGACCAAGGCGTTCTCGGCGCAGATCACGGCGCTTCTGCTGCTCGGCCTGCACATGGGTCGCGTGCGCGGCACGGTCGCCGACGCGTCCACCGACGTCGCCGAGCTGCTGGCCCTGCCCGAGAAGGTCGCCGCGGTGCTGGAGAGCGAGCAGGAGCACGTCACGCAGCTCGCCGGCTGGATGGCCGACACCCGCTCCGTGCTGTTCCTCGGTCGCCACGTGGGCTACCCGATCGCGCTGGAGGGCGCGCTCAAGCTCAAGGAGATCTCCTACATCCACGCCGAAGGTTTCGCCGCCGGCGAGCTCAAGCACGGCCCGATCGCGCTGATCGAGCCGGGGCAGCCGGTGTTCGTGCTGGTGCCGTCGCCGCGCCACTCCGCGCTCGTGCACTCGAAGGTCGTCTCCAACATCCAGGAGATCCGCGCGCGCGGCGCCCGGGTCATCGTGGTGGCGGAGGAGGGCGACGCCGCGGTGCTGCCCTTCGCCGACGAGGTCATCCACATCCCGCTCGCCGGCCCCATGTTCGAGCCGCTGCTGGCCGTGGTGCCGCTGCAGATCTTCGCGATGGCGCTGGCCACCGCCAAGGGGCTCGATGTGGACCAGCCGCGCAACCTGGCCAAGTCCGTCACGGTGGAGTGACCCCACCCGTCGTCCGCGAACGGCCCCGTCCCGCTCCGGGGCGGGGCCGTTCCGCGCGAGTAGGCTGAACGGGTGATCATCGGCACCGGCATCGACCTCGTGGACATCCCCCGGTTCGAGCGCACGATGACCCGCACGCCCAAGCTCCGCGAGCGGCTGTTCGCCCCCTCGGAGCAGGCGCTCCGACTGCCGTCGTTGGCCGCGCGCTACGCCGCCAAGGAGGCGCTGATCAAGACGCTGGGCGGGTCGGACGGCGTGCACTGGACCGAGATCGAGATCGCCTCCGAGCCTTCGGGGCGGCCGTACTTCGTGCTGTCCGGATCGACGGCGGCGGTCGTCGAGGAGCGCGGCATCGTGACCCTCCACCTCACCCTCACCCACGACGCGGGCCTGGCCGCCGCGTTCGTCGTCGCCGAAGGAGCACCGCTGTGACCGTCCCCTTCCGTGAGGCCGCGATCGACCTCGACGCGATCGCCGACAACGTGCGGCACTTCCGTCGGCTCACCGGTGTCGAGGTGCTCGCGGTGGTGAAGGCCAACGCGTACGGACACGGTGCCGCGGCGACCGCGGTGGCCGCGCTCTCGGCCGGTGCCACCCGGCTCGGGGTCGCCGAGATTCCGGAGGCGCTGGAGCTGCGTCGGCAGGGCGTTCACGCGCCGATCCTCGCCTGGCTGCACGCCCCGGGGGAGCGCTTCACCCAGGCGGCGGCCGAGAACATCGAGCTCGGGATCTCCTCGTTCGACCAGCTGGAGGCGGCGGCGGCCGCGGCGGCGGTCGACAGCCCGGTCGCGGTGCACCTGAAGTTCGAGACGGGGCTGTCGCGCAACGGCATCGCCCCGGGCGACTGGGGGCGGGTGCTGGCCGAGGCCGCGCGGCTCGAACGCATCGGGCGGCTGCGGGTGGTGGGCCTGTTCAGTCACCTGTCGAACACCTCACCCGCCGACGACAGGGCGGCGCTGGCGAAGTTCGAGGAGGGGGTGGCCGCGGCGGCGTCGTTCGGCATCCGCCCGGAGATCCGCCACATCGCCGCGACCGCCGCGGCGATCGACCTGCCGGAGACGCGGCTGGATGCGGTGCGGATCGGCATCGGCCTGTACGGGCAGTCGCCGTTCGACGACCGCTCCTCGGCCGAACTGGGCCTGCGCCCGGCCATGACGCTGCGCGGCGCGGTCGCGGCCGTGCGCCGGGTGCCGGCCGGCACCGGTGTCTCGTACGGCTACGACCATCGCACCGACCGCGACACCACGCTCGTCCTGGTGCCGCTGGGCTACGCCGACGGCGTGCCCCGCAGCGCCTCCGGGCGCCTTCCCGTGTCGATCGGCGGGCGCCGCTTCGTGAACGTCGGCCGCATCGCGATGGACCAGTTCGTGGTGGACGTGGGGGACACCCCCGTCTCGATCGGCGACGAGGTGGTGCTGTTCGGCGATCCGACCCTCGGCGTGCCGTCGGCGCGGGAGTGGGCGGACGCCGCGGGCACGATCGACTACGAGATCGTGACCCGCATCGGACACCGGGTGCCGCGGAGGGCGTCGTGAGCGTCGACCCGGCGTTCCTCGGCCGCCGGGAGATCGCCACCGCGGACGAGATGGAACAGCTCGGCCTGCGGATCGGCGAACAGCTGGAGGCGGGCGACCTGCTCATCCTCACGGGGCCGCTCGGGGCGGGCAAGACCACCTTCACGCGGGGGCTCGCGGAGGGGCTCGGCGTGCGCGGGCCCGTGCAGAGCCCCACGTTCGTGATCGCGCGCACCCACCCGTCGCTCGTGGGCGGGGCGCCGCTCGTGCACGTGGACGCCTACCGGCTCGGCTCGGCCGCCGAGCTCGACGACCTCGACCTCGACCTGCAGCGCTCGGTGGTCGTGATCGAATGGGGGCGCGGCATGGCGGAGGAGCTCGCCGACGCGTGGTGGGACATCGAGCTGCAACGCCCGGTCGGCGCGGCCGGAGCCGACGACGACCTCGACCCGTCCGAGCTCGACGCGGACGCCCCGCGCGTGGTCACCATCGTCCGGGAGCAGCGGGCATGACCGCCCGCAGCGTCGGCGACCTGGTCGCGGTCATCATCGAGGACGACCCCGGCGTGCAGTCGCTGCTGGAGGAGGTGTTCCTCGCCGCGGGCTTCGAGGTCGCCGTCACCGGATCGGGGCCGGAGGGCCTCGCGGCGGTCGAACGGCACCAGCCCGTGATCACCACGCTCGACATCAACCTGCCCGGCATCGACGGGTTCGAGGTGGCCCGGCGCATCCGCAGGGTCAGCGACACGTTCATCATCATGCTGTCCGCGCTCGCGGAGGAGTCCGACGTGGTGCTCGGTCTCACCTCGGGCGCCGACGAGTACCTGGTCAAGCCGTTCCGTCCGCGCGAGCTGCGCGCGCGGATCGAGGCGCTCCTGCGGCGACCGCGGCTCCCGGTCGCCACGGCGACGCAGCGTCCGGTCGCGCCCGCGCCGCCGGCCGCCGCGACCGACACGACGGTGTCCACGTGGCGTGGTCGCGTGCATCGCGACCTCAGCCTCGACCTCGATACGCGACTCGTGCTCGTGGCGCAGCGTCCGGTCGAGCTCACCCCCACGGAGTTCGACCTGCTCGCCGCGCTGCTGGAGTCGCGGCGCCGCGTATGCAGCAAGGCGGAGCTCGCACGGGGTCTGCGCGGCGCGCCGTCCGGCTCCGCCGACCCCGTCAGTGAACCGGACAAGCGCGCCATCGAGACCCACATGGCCAACCTGCGCCGCAAGCTCGGCGACAGCCCTACCGAGCCGCGCTACATCGAGACCGTGCGCGGCGTCGGCTATCGGCTCACCCCAGCCGGCGATCAACCCGGCTGACAGGGGTTCGAGGCCGCGGCTCCCCCACCGCGGCCTCGGATGCCTGCGAATCCCCACTCGCGCGGCCCCAGCGTCTGCGAAATCCCCAGTCGCAGTGTCGGCCCCCACTCAGAATCGTAGGACGCCGATGTCGCCTGAAGAGCGCGTAGGCCCGATCTTTGAGTAATCTTGCGACAAAGCTGAGGATCGACCAGGAGGCGGGGGCTTCATGATCCGCACTGTGTCGATCTGGCGTTGGCAACTCGTGTTCGCGGGCAGCATCGTCGCCATCGTGGTGATGGTCGCGGGCTTCAAGCCGCACACGCTCACGATCCCAATGTTCGTGGTCGGGATCGTCCTCGTGGTGGTCACCACGCTCGTCGCCCTGCTCGTGCCGTGGCGCCGGCGTCCGCGCACCGCCGTGACCGCGCTCCCGCTGCTGGACATCCTGGCCGTCGGCTTCACCACCAACGCCCCCGACCTGCGGCTCGGGTTCCTGTGGGTGTTCCCCGTGGTGTGGCTGGCGACCTACTTCTCGATGCCGTGGGTGTTCACCGGTGTCGCCTTCAGCAGTGGCTGTCTGGTGTTCTTCGCCGACCGGTCGGGGGAGCCGGCCGACGTGCTGCTGCGGGTGCTGACGGTCGTGGTGACCCTCAGCTTCCTCGGGGTCACGGTGCGGATCGGCTCGCAGCGGTCGGGTGCCGCGCGACGGCTGCTGCAGCGGCGCTCCGAGCAGGTGAACAGGGCGGCGGAGCGGGCCGAGACCAACCAGCAGCGGGTGACGCAGATCATCGACGCGCTCGGTGTCGCCCTGGTCGTGGTCACCGCCCAGGGGCGGATCCTGCAGATGAACGACGCCTACCGCGCGCTGTACGGCCGCGACCGCTACGGGGCCGCCCTGCCCTCCGCCTCGGTCGAGTACGACGCGCGGCGCGGCACCGCCCTGAGCCCCGCGCGCACGACCCTGGCGCGGGCGGCCGCGGGGGAGGAGCTGCGCGCCGAACGGGTGTGGCTGTTCGACGGCGCGGGACAGTGGCGGGCGCTGGAGGTGACCACGCAGGCGATGGCCGGGGCCGGCGAGGGCGAGCACATCGCGCTGGTCGTGATCGACGACGTCACCGCGCTCCTGGAGGCCGCGGAGGAGCGCAGGGCCCTCACCGCGATCGTCTCGCACGAGCTGCGCAACCCGCTCACCGCGATCATCGGGCACGTGGAGCTGCTGCGCGAACGCGACGACCTGCCGGGCCGCGTGCCCGCGCAGGTCGAGGTGATCGCGAACGCGGGAGAGCGGATGCAGGACCTGCTCTCGAGCATGCAGGCGCAGACCCGCAGCTCGCCGGAGCCGTTCGAGCCGGTGGACCTGCGCGAGGTGGTGGAGGCGTCCGCGGCCTCCTTCGCGCCGCTGATCACCGCCGCCCGGCAGGAGCTGAGCCTCGACGGCGCGGACCGCCTGGTCATCACCGGCGACGCGTTCCGGCTGCGCCAGGTGCTCGACAACCTGATCGGCAACGCCGTGAAGTACACCCCGTCCGGCGGCCGCATCCAGGTGCGGGTCGGCGCGGACGATGCCAGGGCCGAGGTGAGCGTGGTCGACACCGGCATGGGCATCGCCCCCGACGAGCTGCCCCGTCTCTTCGAGCCGTACTTCCGCACCGACAGCGCCGTGCGGGGCGGGATCTCCGGCACCGGGCTCGGCATGGGCATCGCGCGGGACATCGTCGTCGCGCACGACGGGGAGATCCTCGTCGACAGCGAGGTGGGCGTCGGCACCACCGTCACCGTGCGCTTCCCGCGCCGTTCCCCGAGGAAGGATCCGGCATGACACCGCTCGTGCCCGTCAACGTCGACGTGACCACCAGCATGGTCGCCGTCGTGACCGTGCTGACCGCGATCGTGATCGGTCTCGCCACCCTGGCGCGCCCGACCAGGGCGACGATCGTGTGGGGCGTGGCCTTCGGGATCGGCATGCTGGGCGCGTACCTGTGGCTGGCCGGGCATCACACCGGCCTCCCGGTCCTGCGGGCCGCCTCGTCGGCGCTGACGGTCGTGTTCATCCCCCTCGTCTGGATCGGCGTGCGGATCCACTTCGGGCGCTCGGCCCCCTGGCTGCCGGTGATCGTGGCGCTGATCGGCGTGCCGGTCGCCCTGGTGTCCACGGCGGGCACGGCCTGGTACCTGCTGGTCTTCCACCTCGTCTTCCTGTCGATGGGCGTGTTCGCCGGGCTCCTCGCGTGGGAGCTGCTGCGCGGGCAGCCTCCCGCGCGCGACGTCGTGATGCCCCTCGCGCTCGCCGCGTGCGGCTTCGCGGTCGTCTCCGTGGTCAGCGGGGCGTCGGCACTGGTGTCGGGGAGCGTGAGCACCGAGGCGCAGTTGAGCGCCCTGCGGGGCATGAACGCCGTCGGCGCGATCGTGGTGAGCACCTGCGCCGCCTTCACCCTCGTGCTGCTGGTGCGGGTGGAGAGCGCGGCGCGCGGTGACGTCGGGGCGGCCGACCGTGCCAGAGCCCGCCTGCGCAAGGCCGAGGCGCAGAACGACGGGGCGTGGTCGGTGCTGGACGTGCGGCTGGACGACCCCGCCGACCTGCGCGAGGCGTCGAGCAGCGGGGCCTTCCGCCGGATCGTCGACCGCTTCCACGCCGACGTCCAGGAGGCGCTGCCCACGACCGCCGACGCGGAACGGGTGAGCGACGACCGGGTCGTCGTGCTGATCCGGGGCAGCGACGAGGCCGTGCGCTTCCACCTGCGCGCGATCCTGTCCCGGATCTCGGTCATCGACCCGGACGCGCCGGTGAGCGGCATCCGCTCCTCGGCCAGCATCGGCTGGGCCACCTCGAGCGTCGCCGGCTACGACTACGACGCGCTGCTGGCGGCGGCGGCCGCCGCCGCGGACCGGGCACGTGCGGCCGGCGGCGACCAGTGGAAGCGCGCCGTGTCCGCCGACCTCTCGCCGGTGTGAACGGCTAGGACCGGCGGTGCTCGCGGCCGCGCGCGAGCGCGGCGGCGATGGCCCCCTCGGCGGTGGCGTCGGTGTCGGCGGCGGCGGAGACGTTCTCGGCGCCGACGGCCTCGATGATCTCGGTGCGCTGGATGCGCGTCTCCCGCGGGGCCTTCACGCCGATCCGCACGCTGTCGCCCTTGATGTCGAGCAGCGTGACCTCGATCTCGCCGTCGATGCGCACGCTCTCACCGATCCGCCTCGTCAACACCAGCATTCGATCAGCCTACTGGTGCGACGGGGGCGGGCCCCAGCGACGCGGTCGAGGCGTCGCGCACCACGCCGATGGTCTCGATCGTCAGCGGCGCCGCGGTGGCCTCGCTGTACGACAGCACCGGCAGGCCGTCGGTCTGCGCCGACACCAGCCGTCGCACGGCCGGCCGCAGCGACGGCGCGCACACCAGCACCGGTTCCGGCCCGTCCGCCTGCGCGGCAACCGCCTGCTTGACCGAGGCGATCACGGCCTCCATGCGCTGCGGCTCGAACACGATCTGGGTGCCGTCGTCGCCCGGCCGCAGGCTCTCCAGCATCGCCTGCTCCAGCAGCGGGTTGATCATGACCACCCGCAGCACGCCGTTCTCCGCGAAGCGCGCGGCGATCGCCGGGCCGAGCGCGGCCCTGGCGGCCTCGATCAGCCCCTCCGGGTCGGTCGAGGTCTTGGCGCGCAGGGCCAGCGCCTCGTAGATGCGGCCGAGGTCGTTGATCGGCACGCGCTCCGCGAGCAGCCCCTGCAGGACGCGCTGGACCTCGGCGAGTGAGAGCTGTGCGGGCGTGAGCTCCTCCACCGCCGACGGCGACACCTGCTTGAGCGCGTCGGTGAGCTGGCGCACGTCCTCCCGCGACAGCAGCCGCGCGGCGTGCGTCTGGATCACGCTCGACAGGTGCGTGACGATCACGCTGGCCCGGTCGATCACGGTCGCTCCGGCGAACTCGGCGCTGTGCCGCATCTCCATCGGGATCCACTTGCCCTCCAGCCCGAACACGGGGTCGAGGGCTGCGGCGCCGGGCAGCGACTCGAGCCCCGAGCCGAGCGCGAGCACCGATCCGCCCGGCGCGGTGCCGCGCCCGGTCTCCACCCCGGCGATGCGGATCACGTACGTGGCCTGCGGCAGCTCGATGCTGTCGCGCGTGCGGACGGGCGGGGTGACCAGGCCGAGGTCGAGCGCGATGCGCCGCCGCAGCGCCTTCACGCGCGCGAGCAGGTCGTCGGGGCCGCCGGTGACCAGGTCGACGATGTCGGGCGAGAGGAGGATCTCGAGCGGGTGCACGCGCATGCGTTCGATCAGCTCCTCCGGCTGCTCCGCAGGCGGCGTCACCGGTGCCTTCGCGGCTTCGGCCGCCTCCCGTTTCCTGGTGGCGGTGATGCGCTGGGCGACCAGGAGCAGCAGCGCCCCGATCGCGACGAACGGCAGCATCGGCATGTGCGGGATGAGCGACATGATGATGGCCGCGCACCCGGCGATCAGCAGCGCGTTGCGGGACTGCCCGAGCTGGGCCGATGCGGCCGTGCCCATCTCGGTCTCGGCGGTCGAACGGGTCACGATCATGCCGGTCGACACGGCCATGAGCAGGGCCGGGATCTGCGTGACCAGGCCGTCGCCGATCGTCAGGAGGCTGTACGTGCTCACGGCCTGGTCGATCGACATGCCGTGCTGCACGAGCCCGATCGCGATGCCGCCGACGATGTTGATGATGATGATGACGAGCCCGGCGATCGCGTCGCCCTTCACGAACTTCGAGGCACCGTCCATGGCGCCGTAGAAGTCGGCCTCCGCGGCCACCTCGGCGCGGCGCTGCCTGGCCTCCGTGTCGGTGATGAGTCCCGCGTTGAGATCGGCGTCGATGGCCATCTGCTTGCCGGGCATCGCGTCGAGCGTGAACCGGGCGCCGACCTCGGCCACGCGCTCGGCACCCTTCGTGACGACGACGAACTGGATGACCACGAGGATGAGGAACACGACCGCGCCGATGATGAGCGAGCCGCCGACCGCGATGGCCCCGAACGCCTCGATGACCTGCCCCGCATACGCCTCGCCCAGCACGAGCCGGGTGGACGCGACGTTCAGGCCGAGACGGAACAGCGTCGCCACCAGCAGCAGCGAGGGGAACACCGAGAAGTCGAGCGGCTTCTTCACGAACATCGACGTCAGCAGGATCACCAGCGCGAACATGATGTTGAGGATGATGAGCACGTCGAGCAGGAACGGCGGCACCGGGACGACGAGCAGCATGATGATGCCGACCACCCCGATCGGCACCATCAGCGTGGTGAGCATCTTCTTCATGCGGTCCTCCGGTAGGGGAGCGAGTGGATGCCGCGGGCGGCGCCGCGACGCCGCAGGGCGTCGACGAACACGAGCACGCGCGCCACGGCGTTGTACAGGTCTTCGGGGATCTCGTGTCCCAGCTCGCACGCGGCGTGCAGGGATCGGGCGAGGGTGATGTCGCGCACGAGGGGCACCCCGGCCTCGAGCGCCTTCTCGCGGATGCGCTCGGCGATCACCCCGCTGCCCTTCGCGACCACGCGGGGCGCGGAGGTGCCGGCCTCGTAGCTCAGCGCGATCGCGATGTGGGTGGGGTTGACCACCACGACGTCGGAGTTCGCGACCGCCGCGATCATCCGGTTGCGGCTCACGGCGAGCTGGCGAGACCGGCGCTGCTGGCGGATCAGCGGGTCGCCCTCGGAGTTCTTGTTCTCGTCGCGCACTTCCTTCTTGGTCATGCGCGTGTGCTTGCGGTTGCGGCGCATCACCACGAACAGGTCGATCGCGGCGAGGACCAGGCCCACGCCGATCGCGGTCTGCAGGAGGGCGGCGGTGCCCTCGGCCGCGGTGCCCAGCAGACGGGAGATCGAGTGCGCGCCGCTCGCGGTCAGCACCGGCATGAGCCCGGCGATCACGAACCACAGCGCGAGCGCGATCGCTGCCGTCTTGAGCAGCGCCTTCGCGCCCTCCCAGAGCGCCTGCAGGCCGAACACGCGCCGCATGCCCGAGACGAGGTTGAACTGCTCGTAGCGTCCGGTGAGCGTGCGCAGGTGCACGCCGCCCTGCACCACCGCGCCGAGCAGGGTGACGACCGCGACGGCGGCCAGCAGCGCGCCGAGCGTGGGCAGGACCGACGCGAGCCCGCGGCCCAGCGCGCCGAGCGCGGCCTCGGGCGACGGCGCCCGCATGAGCGAGGTGAGCGAGATGAGCTGCTCGGTGCCCGCGGCGGTGCCCGCAGCGATCGCGGCGGGCATCATGACGGCCGCGGCGCCGATGCCGAGCCACGCCGTGAGGTCCTGGCTGCGGGCGAGGCGGCCCTTCTGCCGGGCTTCGCGCAGGTGCTTGTCTGTCGCCTTCTCGCTGCGCTCCCCGCTGTCGGCGTCGCTCACGGCGTCACCCCCTGCATCAGCCGGAAGGCCTGGGAGGCGAGCGCGTCGATGATGCCGGGGAACGCCACGTACACGGCGCCGGCGAGCAGCAGCGTCAGCAGGATCTTCACCGGGAAGCCCATCGCGAACGCGTTGAGCGCGGGGGCGACCCGGGTGATCAGGCCGAGGCCCACGTCGGCCAGGAACAGCACGAGCACGAGCGGGCCCGCGATCTGCACGGCCGCGAGCACCATCTGCGACACCCCGTCCACGAGCAGCTCGACGGGCCCGGCGACCGCGAAGACGCCGTCGACGGGCACGGCGTCGAAGCTGCGCGCGAGCCCGGCGAGGATCAGCTGGTAGCCGCCGGAGGCGAACAGCAGCGTCAGCGCCGTCAGGTGGAACAGGCGGGTGAACTGGGCGCCGTTGACCATCGCCGCCGGGTCGAACGCCTGGGCGAGTTGGAACCCGCCGAACACGTCGATCAGGCTGCCGGCGGCCTGCAGCGCCGCGAAGCACATCATCACCAGGAAACCCAGCAGCGCACCGGTGAGCACCTGGAGCACGAGCGCGCCGAGGAACGCGCCGGTGTCCAGCGGCTCGTAGCCGGGGGCGACGGCCGCGCCCACTGCGAGGGACAGCCCGATCGACAGCATGGCCTTCACGCGCACCGGGATCGCGCCGTAGGAGAACGGCGGAGCGATCATGATGAACGCCGTGATGCGCACGGCCGCGAGCATCGTGGCCTCCAGCCACGCGAAGTCGATCGGGATGTACACGCGCTCACCCGCTCAGCAGCGCCGGGATCCGGGCGAACATCTCGTTCGTGAAGGCGATGATCTCCGCGATCATCCAGTTGCCGGCGATCAGCAGGGCGATGCCGACCGCGACGATCTTCGGCACGAACGACAGCGTCACCTCCTGCACCTGGGTGATGGACTGCAGCAGCGAGATCGCGAAGCCCACCACGAGCGCGGTCACCAGCATGGGCGCGGCGAGCTTGGCCGCGATGAGCAGCCCCTGCGCGCCGATGTCGAGCACGGCCTCCGGGCTCATCCCACACCTCCGTAGCTCTCCAGGAGGGCCTTGATGATGAGCCCCCAGCCGTCCACGAGGATGAACAGCAGGATCTTGAACGGCAGCGAGATCATGACCGGCGGGAGCATCATCATGCCCATCGACATCAGCGCGGCCGCCACGACCAGGTCGATCACCAGGAACGGCACGAAGATCACGAAGCCGATGATGAACGCGGCCCGCAGCTCCGAGATCATGAACGCGGGGATCAGCGTGTACATCGGCACGCTCGCCGCGTCGTCGGGGTTGTCCTGACCGGCCATGCGGGTCATGAGCGCGAGATCCTCCTCGCGCGTGTAGTGCAGCATCCACTCGCGCAGCGGACCCTGGCCGATGTCGACCGCCTGCGTGAACGTGAGGGCGCCGTCGATGTAGGGCTGCACCGCGAGCGTGTTGATCTCGGTGAGCACGGGCCACATGATGAACAGCGACAGGAACAGCGACAGGCCCGCCAGCACCTGGTTCGGCGGGATCGTCGGAAGCGACAGCGCGTTGCGGGTCATCGCCAGCACCACGAAGATCTTCGTGAACGACGACATCATCAGCAGCAGCGCCGGAGCGACCGACAGCAGCGTGATGCCGAGCAGCGTGAGGATGGAGCCGGACGGGCTGCCGTCGACGCCATTGATGTCGATCGAGACGCCCTCGCCCTGGTCGTCGGGCAGCACCTCGGCGTGCGCGGGACCGCCGCTGCACAGCACGAGCACCGCGACCACGAGCAGCACCGCGGCCGCGACGGCGAGCAGCCGCCACGGCGCGCGACGAGGCTCGACGGCCCGGGCTGCGGTCATCGTGCGCGCCGGAGGGCCTCGGCGGTCTGCCGCCAGGTGTCGGGGGAGAGGATGGAGCCGCGCAGGGGGTCGTTGCGGTGCCGCACGCGCCGGCGCAGCTCGGTGCCGTCGCCCGGGGCGGCGGAGGTCGCGGTGCCGGCGGGGGTCGCGGGCGTGCCGGGGGTCGCGGGCGTGCCGGAGGTCGCGGGGGCGGCGGGGGTGCCGGTGAGCGCGGCTGCGGCGAGGATGCGCTCGAACTCCGCGGCGTCGGCGGCGGCGTCGCGCGGTGCCGGCCCGGTGGGCGGGGCCGCGGGCTCCGGGCGCAGCGGAAGGCGGTCGACCACGCTCACGCCGTGCTCCGTGACACCCAGCACGTAGCGGGCGTCCTCGGTCTGCACCACCACGAGCTGCGCCTTCGCCCCGAGGCCCTGACGCCCCAGCACCGTGATCGGCTCGGCGTCGCGCTTGCGCGACTGGGTCTTCGCGACCCGGCGCTGCAGGAACCACAGCAGGCCGAGCACCGCCGCCAGGGAGAGCCCGACCCGCAGGGCGAGCAGCAGGTCGTCCAGGGTCAGGCCTCGACGTTCTCGAGGATGCGCGTGATCCGCACCGCGTAGTCCTGGTCGACCACCACGACCTCGCCGTGAGCGATCGTGCGGCCGTTCAGCTTCACGTCCGCAGGGGCGCCGGCCGAACGGTCCAGCTCCACGATGCGGCCGGGCTCCAGGTCGAGCACGTCGCGCACGGCCATGCGGGTGCGGCCGATCTCGACCGTCAGCTCCATCTCCACACCGGCGATGCGGTGCAGGCGGCCGTCGCCGCCGGCGGGTCGTGCCGGGCGGTGGGTGATGCGCACGGCGAGCCGGCCGATCGTGCGCTCGCCCTCGTCGACCAGGTCGAACAGCTGCGCGTGCGGGTCGGCGAACAGCGCCGACGCATCGCCCGTGGCGGCCTCGCCCAGCACGCCGGGGCCCAGGGCGGTCACGGCCGCCTCCAGCGCGTCGAGCAGCCGGTCGGCGACGGGCCGTCCCGCCAGGCCGTCGATCAGCGCGTCGGGGTCGAGAAGCTGCACCGCGAGCTGGGCTCCTGCTTCGCCGACGAACTGCACGACGACCGCGTCGCCGGTGTCGCCGGAGGCCTGCGACGCCCGTGCGGTGACGGGCGCTGCCGTGGGGAGCCGGGCGGCGAAAGCGGCGGCGACGGCGGATTCGTAAGCGGTGGTGCTGGTCACGCGGACTCCTGGGCGGCGGGGGCGGATGCGGGGACGGTGGTGGTGACGACGCACGCGAGACGCGCGCCGGAGCTGCCGACCGCGGCCGTCGCGACGGTCTGATCGCCGACCGTGAGCAGCAGCGGCCGGTCGGCGGAGTGGGGGAGGGCCAGGAGGTCGCCGACCGCGAGGTCGAGCACCTCCCGCGGCAGGACCGAGCGGGGGGCGAGGCGCAGGGCGACCTCGACCGGCGCCGCCTCGACCTGGCGGCGCACGAGGCCCGGGGTCTCCGCACGGTCGGTGAGGGCCTCGCGCACGGCGAACCCTGACAGCACGGACGCGGGCAGCATGATGCTCGCCGGCACCGTGCGCCCGCCATGCCGCATCGACAGTCGCGCCACGATCACCGGCTCCCCGGCGGCCGCGACCTGCGCGAACTGCGAGCTGTACTGGATCCCGGCGACGGTGACACCGGTGGGCAGCAGGCCGTCGAGCGCGGCCGCGAGGTGCTCCGTGGCCTCCGTCACGAGGGAGCGCAGCAGCGCCTGCTCGATCGGCGTGAAGGTGCGGTCGTCGACCGTCGCGGTCGAGCGCCCTCCGACCATCTGCACGATCCATGAGGTGGCGGTGGAGGTCGGCACCTGCAGGATCATCCGCTCGTCGGAGTCGGGCAGGGCGCACACGATCATGGTCGTGGTGGTCGGCAGCGACTGCGCGTACTCGCCGTAGGTGAGCATCCCGACGTGCTCGACCGCGATGGTCGCGCGCACGTGGATCCGGCCGGACAGCTGCGCCGACCACTGCCTGGCGAACGTCTCGAACGCGAGCTCGAGCGTGCGCGCGTGCTCGCGCGACAGCGTCGCCGCACGGCCGAAGTCGTACACCTCGACCTCGGCGGTCGCTGTCGCCGTGCGTGCGCGCACCGCGGAGCGCGCACCGTCATCCCTCACCACGTACCCGACTATCGGGCGGCGGAGGGCGTGCGTTAGGGAGGGGTCAGGGGGAGGTCTGCGCCGCGCCCGCGGCGGGGAGCAGCGCTCGCACCTCCTCGCTCGCATCGGAGAGGACCACGATGTCGACGCGGCGGTTCTCGGCCAGCTGCTCCGGGGTGCTGCCGGCGACCACGGGACGGGTGTCGCCGAAGCCCACCGACTTCAGGTGCGCGGGCGGCAGGCCGGCCGACTCCACCAGGTAGCGCAGCACCTGGGTCGAGCGCCCGGCCGACAGCTCCCAGTTCGTCGGGAACGGCGCGACGGAGCCCCGGGCGTCCGCGTGGCCCTCGACCGAGATCTCGTTGGGCGTCGTGACCAGCACCGATCCCAGCGCGTCGAGCACCTGCGTGGCGGCGGGGCTCAGCGCGGTGCTGTTGGTGGTGAAGAACGTCTCGGCGCTCACCAGGCCGATCGTGAGGCCGCGCTCGTCGATCGTGAAGGTCACGTCGGCTTCGAGGCCGCGCTCGGCGAGCACCTGCCGCAGCCGGTCGCGCAGCGCCGACAGCTCGTCGAACTCCTGCTGCGCCGCCGCGGCCTCGGTGTCGGCGAAGTCCTGGCCCTTCTCGTCCAGCAGGTCGGGCGGCACCACGACACCGGTGACCGCGTCGATGTCCTCGGAGGGCTCCTGCCCGAAGCCGGTGGCGAGCGACGCGCTCAGCGCCTCGAACTTCTCCTGGTCGACGGTCGACATCGCGAACAGCACGATGAACATGCACATCAGCACCGTGACCATGTCGAGGTACGACGCCATCCAGCGCTCGTCCGGTCCGCTGTGCTCGGACTCGGTCACGCGGCGGCGTGCGCGCACGCTCATGAGAACAGGTCCTCGGCGTCCTCCGCGGGTGCGGGCTGCTCGGTGCGGCGCGAGCGTCCGCCGGACCGGTCGGACACCAGCGCACCCAGGCGCTCCCGCACCAGCTGCGGTGCGGCGCCCGCCTGGATCGCCAGCATGCCCTCCATCAGCACGGTCATGCGCTCCAGCTCCAGCTCGCCCAGGCGCTGCAGGCGTCCGCCGATCGGGAGCCAGATGAAGTTGGCCGACAGCAGGCCCCACAGCGTCGCGACGAACGCGGCCGCGATCATCGGGCCGAGCGTGTCGGGCTTGTCGAGCTTCTCCAGCACGTGCGTCAGCGACACGACCGTGCCGATGATGCCGACCGTCGGGGCGAAGCCGCCCAGCGTCATGTAGAAGCGCGAGGCCGTGCGGTTGCGGGCGGCGGTCGAGGTCAGCTCGTCCTCCAGCAGCACCCGAAGGTCCTCCGCGTCCGTGCCGTCGGCGATGCTCTGCAGTGCCTGCCGGAGGAACGGGTCCTTCTCCTCGTCGAGGCCCTGCTCGAGGGCGAGCAGCCCCTCCGACCTGGCCTTCTCGGCGTAGCCGACGACCGTGTCGATCATGCTCTGCGCGGTGCGGCGCTCGCCGCGGAACGCCCGGGGGAGCGACTTCACGGCGTGCAGGGCGTCGCGCAGCGTGCCGCTGGCGAGACCCACGGCGATGGTCGCGCCGAACACGAGCACCATCGGGGCGGGCAGGAGCAGCGAGCCGATGGTCGCGCCCTCGAGGTTGATCATGGCGATCAGGGCCCCGAACGCGAGGACCAGGCCGAGGATGAGCGACGGATCCATCAGGCCTCCGTCCCGGCGGTGGCCGTGTCGACGGTGTCCGTGTCGACGGTGTCCGTGGCGACGAGGGCGGCGGCGGTGGCGAGCACTCCCGCGCGGAAGCGGGTGATGCGGGCGATCACGTCGTCCATCGTCTCCGTGACGACGAAGGTCGCGCCGTCGACCATGATCAGCGTCGTGTCGGGCGTGGCCTGCACACGTTCGATCAGGTCGGGGTTCACCGCGAACCGGGTGCGGTTCAGGCGCGTGAGGACGATCATGGGCTCCATCCTGGAAGGCTCGCTCCGTCCGGAGACGGAGAACAGACGGCCCGTCCTGGGCTGTCGGGAGGGACTGTCGGCCGTGCGGCGCGACGCGTTAGGGCGCGGGGTGCGCGACGCGCCGACGACGCCCCGACCTTGCGTGTGCGCCGTGTCGCAGGCGGCCGGGCGCGTCGACCGGGGTCAGCATGGACGGGACCGGACCCGACCGAGAGCGCATCGACGTGCGCGCGGCGCCGGAGGCGGACCGGAAGAGAAGGAGACGCACCCCGTGAAGCAGCGAACCCCGCAGACGGCGGCCGAGACGGCGGCGGAGGACTGCGGGTGCGCCCCGACCCCCGCCGAGCGCGAGTCGCTGTGGCGGGTGAACGTCAGCCGCCGCGGCGCCTTCGGGCTCGGGGCGCTCGGCGTGGTCGCGCTCGCCGCGTTCGGCGTGGGCACCGGGGTGTCGGCCGCGTACGCCGCGACCTATCCGAGCTGGGACGACGTGCAGCGGGCCAAGAACAACGAGGCGGCCAAAGCGGCCGAGGTCTCGCGCATCGAGGGGCTGATCCAGTCGCTCACCCGCAAGGTCGCGGAGACGCAGGCGGCGGCGCAGGTCGCGTCCGACGAGTTCTACGCCGCCCAGCAGGCCTACTTCGCGGCGATCACCGAGGCGGACAACCTCCAGGCGGAGGCCGATGAGCAGTCCGCGCTCGCCGAGTCGTCCGCGAAGAAGGCCGGACAGATCGCGGCGCAGCTGTACCGCAGCGGCGGAGACGACACCTCGCTGCAGCTGTTCTTCGCCGGCTCCGGTGCGAGCGCCGACCAGCTGCTGTCGCGGCTCGGGACGATGGACAAGTTCCTGCAGTACAACCAGTCGGTGTACGACAACGCCGTCGCGGCGCGCAACGCCGCCCAGTCGCTGAGCGACCAGGCCGCGGTCGCCCGCGATGAGCGCGACCGGCTGCAGCAGGTCGCCGAGCAGAAGATGGAGGCGGCACAGCAGGCCGCGGAGGCCGCGCAGGCCGCGCTCGACGAGCAGTCGGCGAACCTGGCGACCATGCAGGCGCAGCTCGCGGCCCTCAAGGACACCACCGCCACCACGGTCGCGCAGTACCAGGCGGGTGTCGCGGCGCGCGAGGCCGAGGAGAAAGCCCGACGCGAGCGTGAGGCCGCGGCGGCGGCCGCGGCGGGCGGCGGCAACGGCGGCGGCGGAGGCACGGCGGGCTCCGGGGGCTGGGTGCGGCCGCACGGCGGGGCCCGCAGCTCCAGCTACGGACCCCGTACGTCGATCTGCGGCCCTCGGGGCTGCTCGTCGAGCTTCCACTACGGCGCCGACCTGGCGAACGGCTGCGGTGCCGCCATCTACGCCGCGAACTCCGGCACCGTGGACTACGCCGGATCGAACGGCAACTACGGCAACTACGTGCGCATCCAGCACGGCGGCGGCGTGAGCACGGGCTACGCGCACATCAAGAACGGCGGCATCATCGTGCGCCGCGGCCAGTGGGTCAACGCGGGCCAGGTCATCGCCTACGCCGGAGACACCGGCCGTTCGTTCGGCTGCCACCTGCACTTCGAGGTGTACATCAACGGCGGGTACACGAACCCCGTCCGCTTCATGGAGGACCGCGGCGTCTACGTCTGACCCGGCGGAGGCGCGGCGGTCGACCCGGTGGGTGAGCCGTGTGCGCAGCCCGCCTGCCGCTCGGCTCAGCTCGACGGATACGACGGCGGAGTAACGCCCCGCGTCAGCCCACGCTGACCGGGCGCGAGCCGAGCTGGAGCACGGTCGGCGCGCCGCAGCAGCCGCCTCCGGCCTCGGCGTCGAACCCGCCCGCACCGCCGCACACCCCGGTCGCGGGGAGCACGAGCTCATCGCGCGCGGCGGCCTCGTGGTCGCCCGCGAGGTGCGCGACCACGCTCCGGACCTGTTCGAAGCCGGTCAGCGCGAGGAACGTCGGCGCCCGGCCGTACGACTTGGCACCGACGACGAACAGGTCCTGTTCGGGCTGGGCGAGCTGTCGCGCACCGGTGGCGGGCACGGAGCCGCACGAGTGGATGTTGGGGTCGATGTCGGCGGCGATGCCGGCGACGGCGTCGAGGGTGGGGTCGAGGGCGATGCGCACCTCGCGCAGGAAGCTCGTGTCGGGCCGGAACCCGGTGAGCGCGAACACCTGGGCGACCCCGGCGATCTCGCGGCCGTCCTCCGCGTGCACCGAGAGCGTGTCGCCGCGGGAGGCGAGCGCGGCGACGCGGAACCCGGTGACGAGCTCGACCGTCCCGGCGTCGACCACCTCGCGCGCGCGGCGGCCGAGGGCGGCGCGCTCGGCGAGGTCGTCGGCGTCACCTCCGCCGAAGGTGTGCCCTGTGCTGCCGCGCCGCAGGAGCCAGGTGACGCGGGTGCCCGGCTCGCGGCGGGCCAGGTCGGCGAGGCGGAGAGCGGTGTGCGTCGCAGAGTGCCCGGCCCCCACGACCACGACGTGCCGCCCGGCGAACGCGGACACGTCGTCGGGGATCCGGTACGAGACCCGGTCGGCGGCTGCGGTCTCGCCCAGGGCGGGGAAGCCGTCGGCGCCCGCGGGGTTGGGAAGGCCCCAGGTGCCGCTCGCGTCGATGACCGCTCGGGCGACGATGCGGCCCTCCACGCCCTGGCGGTCTCGCGTGTGGACGATGAACGGCTGCGCCGCCCGGCCGCTGTCCACGACCCGGTCTCGTCCCTGTCGGGCGATCCCGGTGACGGTGGTCGCGTAGCGCACCCGCTCGCCCAGGCTCGCGGCGAGGGGCGCGAGGTAGCCCTCGACCCATTCGGCGCCGGTGGGGTACCCGCGGCTCGGCGCGACCCAGCCGGTGGGTTCGAGCAGGCGGCGCGCCGCCGCGTCGGTCAGCTCGGGCCACGCGGAGAACAGGCGCACGTGCCCCCATTCCGCCACGGCGGCCCCGGCGGCGTCGCCGCGTTCCACGACGATCGCGTCGAGACCGCGCTCGGTCAGGTGGGCGGCGGCGGCGAGGCCCTGCGGGCCGGCTCCGATGACGACGACGGGTAGTGCGGACATGCGATGCTCCTCGTATCGATGAATATCAATACGAGGAGCATCACGGATCTATCGAAGAATGTCAATACGTGAAAGACTGGACAGGTGAGTCTCCCCACCGTGATCGACCAGACCGCGTGCTGCGTGCCGCGGGTGACCTCCGCGCTCACGCCGCACGACGCCGAGCGGGCGGCGCGCGTGTTCAAGGCGATGGGCGATCCGACCCGGGTCCTGCTGCTGTCGCTCATCGCGGGCAGCCCGGAGGGGGAGGCGTGCATCTGCGACCTCACCGAGCCCGTCGGACTGTCGCAGGCGACCGTGTCGCACCACATGAAGCTGCTCGCCGAGGCGGGACTGGTCACGCGTGAGCAGCGCGGGCGGTGGGCGTACTTCGCGGTGAACGACGAGGTGCTCCGCGCCGCCGCCGACGCGCTGCGCCCGGCCTGACGCTCCGCCCGCTCCACCAAGCCGTACGAGACGGGAGGGCCCCCGACGCGCGGTGGACCCTCCCGTGCGACCCCGCGGGATCATCGCTTGAGGTTGGTCAGCTCCTGCAGCACCTCGTCGCTCGTGGTGATGATGCGTGCGTTCGCTTGGAAGCCGCGCTGGGCCACGATGAGGTTCGTGAACTCCTGCGACAGGTCGACGTTCGACATCTCCAGCGCGCCGCTGATGATGCCGCCCAGGCCCGCGGTCCCGGCCTGACCGAGCTCGGGCTGACCCGAGTTGCCGCTCGGGCGGAACTGCGAGGAGCCGACCTTCTCGAGTCCGCCGGGGTTGACGAAGCCGGCGAGCGCGATGCGGGCGAGCACCTGGGTGTCGCCGTTGCTGAACGTCCCGACCAGGCTGCCGTCGTTGGTCAGCGCGTAGGAGGCGAGCGTGCCGGCCGGCTTTCCGTTCTGCTCCTTGAGGGCGAGGTCGCTCACGTCGGCGAAGCCGGTCACGGCGGACAGGTCGACCGTGATGCCGCCCGACACGATGCTGCCCGCGCCGTTCTGCTTCCCGTCGGTGAAGGTGAGCGAGGTCGTGGCGCCGGCACCGTCGGCCACGTCCCACCCGGTCGCGGTGCGGGTGAACGTGAGGCGCAGCGTGGTGGCGGCGCCGTCGGCGTCGTAGGTCTTGATGTCGCGGACGAGGGTCTCACCCACGGCGGCGCCCGAGGGCAGGTTTCCGGTGGCGCGGGCGGTCGTGGTGGCCGCGGCGGGGCTCAGCGCTCCGACCGGGAGGGTGATGTCGCCGATGCCCTGGCCGGGAACGATCGCGCCGTTCTGCGCCGTCCAGCCCTGCACGAGCGCGCCGCCCGCGCCGACCAGGCGACCGGTCGCGTCGAACGTGAAGCCGCCGTTGCGGGTGTACAGGGTCTCGCCGCCCGACCGCACCACGAAGAAGCCGTCGCCCGAGATCATCAGGTCGGTGGGCACACCGGTCGGCTGCGGGGCACCGCCGGCGAAGTTGGTGCTGATGCCGGCGACCTGCACGCCGAGGCCCACTTGGGCGGGGTTCTGACCGCCCTGGGCCTGCTGCGGCAGCATCGAGTTGCGCAGCAGCTGCGACAGCGAGTCCTGGAACTGCACGGACGACGCCTTGAAGCCGGTCGTGTTGACGTTGGCGATGTTGTTGCCCGTCACGTCGAGCATGGTCTGGTGCGAGCGGAGGCCGGAGATTCCGGAGAAGAGCGAGCGGAGCATGGTGATGCCTTTCTGGGGAGAGGGGTCAGGCAGCGGAGCCGGGAGCGAGGGAGACGCCGGAGACGGCGTCGAGGGGGATGGAGACGTCGCCGATCATGACGAGCGGCACCGCCCCCTTGTAGGACACCGCGGTGACGATGCCCTTCTTGGTGGTGCCGTCGGCGTCGACGTACTGCGCCTCGCGCCCGACCAGCGCGGCGGCGGTCTGGCGCATGCTGAGCGCGAAGTTCTCGGTGGTGGTCGTCGACAGCGCGGTGAGCTGCTCCATCGAGGCGAGCTGCGTGGTCTGCGAGATCATCTCGTTGGTGTTCATGGGCGAGCTGGGGTCCTGATTGGTCAGCTGTGTCACGAGCAGCTTCAGGAACACCTCGGAGTCGAGGGTCTTCTTGCGCTCGGATGCGGGGGTGGTGCTGCCCGTCTGCACGCCGGACGCGGGTGTGCTGCCCGGGGGGATCGTGCCGGGGATGGAGTCGACCGTGGTCATGGGGTCCTCTCTGATCAGGCGTAGACGTCGATGCCGCCGTGCGGCGGGGCGGTCGGGACGGGCGTCGGTGGTGCGGGCGAGGTCGACGGCAGGGGCCGCGCGGCCGCGGGCTGCCGGTTGGTGCCCTGGCCCCCGGCGGCGCCCTGGCCCCCGGCGGCGCCCTGGCCTCCGGTGGTGCCCTGGCCTCCGGCGGAGGGGCCCTGCGGGGTGGACGAGCCGGGGCCGTCCGACGACGAGGCGAGACTCAGGGTGGCCTGGGGTGCGGCGACGGCGAGGTCGCGGCGGAGGTCGGCGAGGATCGCCCGCAGCGCCTCGCGGCCGAGCTCACCGGGCGCCTGCAGCTCGATGCGGATCGCGGCGCCGGAGATGTGGGCGCGCACGGTCACCGGTCCCAGGTTCTCGGGCGACACCGTGAGCGTGATCCGGTGGTCGCCGTCGGACGCGCGGGCGAGCGAGACCACGGGCGCCGACAGCTGCGGCAGGAGCGGGGTCCGTGCCGCGGCGGCGGGCGCGGCGGGCGGCGGAGCGGCGGCGGAGGTCGGGCTGCTCGGGGCGACCGCGGCCACGGGGGCTGCGCCCTCCGACGCGGGGGACGGAGCGGCGGCGGGGCTCGCGGTCGCGGCGGTGGCGGGTGCGGATGCGGGGGTCGTCGCGGCGTCGGTGGCGGCGTCGGGGGCGGAGCCGGTGTCGCCCGGCACGAGGCGCAGGGGCGGTGCGGTGTCGGTCGCAGCGGCGACGGGCGCGGGGGCGGACGACGTGGTGGAGGGCACGGGAGTCGCAGCCGCGGCGGGCGCGGGGGTGGCTGCTGCGGCCGCGGGGGAGGGCGCGGCGGCGGGCGCGTGCGTGGGGGAGGCAGCTGCGGGGGAAGCGGCTGCGGGGGAGGCGGCTGCGGGGGAGGCGGTCGTGGCCCCCACCGGGGAGGCCGCCCCGTCCGCCGCGGTCGCCCCGAGCGCGGAACCGACGGCACCCGGGAGCGGCGCGGGAGCCGTCGCCGGAGCGAGGGCTGCCGCCGCGGTCGCGGAGGGTGCGGGTGCCGCGCGGACGGGGCGGGCGTCGGCGTCGGCGCGGAGTGCGCGTGGCGTGTCGCCACCCGGGGCCATGCCACCGGAGGCGGTGTCACCCGCGGGCGTCGCGACCTCGGGCACGCCGGGTGCCGCGGGGCCGGTGCCACCCGCGAGCGTGCCGTCGGCCGGGGCAGCGGGGGACGCCGCAGCGGGGGGTGCGGGCGGCGCCGCGGCGGTGGCGGGGTCGAGGTCTCCGGCGCCGGCGCCGGTGGGGTCGGCCGGCGCCGGGCGCGGCTCGGTCGGGGCGGCCGTCCCGGGGGCGGACTCCGCGGACGGAACCGGGGTCTCGGCGACATCCGCGGATGCCGTCGCACTGCGATCGCGATCCTCGGCGTCGTTGCGGCGCTGGGCCGAGCGCTCGGCATCGCGCACCGCGTCGGCGAACGCCGCGGCCCCCGCCGACGGCGCGGCCGCCGGGCCGCCGGAGGGGCGGGGTGCGCGCGCGCCGAGCGCGCCGAGGAGGTCGATCGGGGTCACCGGGGGTCCTCCGTCCGCGTGCGCGTGCCGATCTCGTCGAGCTCCGCCTGCTCCGCGTGCAGGTCGGCGGCACGGAGCTCGGCCGCGTGGGCGTCGGCCAGGCGCTCCAGGCCGCGCAGCGTGCGGCGGGCGTCCGCGTGCTCCGCGCGCGCCTCGGCGACGGTCTCGTGCTGCAGTTCCGACAGCGTGCGCAAGTCGGCGAGCAGCGCGCGGCCGGCCACCCGGGCGGCGGCGAGCGCGGCGAGCGAGCGCACGTCAACGGCCTCGGTGTCGGCGCCGGACAGGTGCGCGCGCAGGGCCCGGTCGCGCGCCTCGGTGTGCTGCGCGTCGATCACGGCCCGCGACAGCCGCTGCGCCGCGGCACGCTCCTGGATCTCCCGCACGCGCAGGAGACCGGCCAGCGAGAACGAACGACTCATGCGACCCCCTCGAAGGCGCCGACCAGGGCGTCCAGCCGGCGCCACGACTCCTCGATGTCGCAGGTCTCGTCGAGCGACTGCGTGAGGAAGGCGGAGATCTCCCGCTCGTGCGCGATGGCGGCGTCGATCCGCGGATCCGCTCCCGCGTGATACGCGCCGATGTCGATCAGGTCGGTGGCGCGACGGCGCGCGGCGAGCACGGCCCGCAGCGTCGCGGCGTGCGCCCGGCGCTCGGCTCCGGTGATCTTGCCCGCGACGCGCGACACCGAGCCGAGCACGTCGATCGCGGGGTGGTGGCCGGACAGCGCCAGGGCACGGTCGAGCACCACGTGGCCGTCGAGGATCGAGCGCACGGCATCGGCGATCGGCTCGTTGTGGTCGTCGCCGTCGACGAGCACGGTGTAGATGCCGGTGATCGACCCGGTGCGGTCGGTGCCGGCGCGCTCCAGCAGCCCGGCGAGGATCGAGAACGTCGACGGCGGGTAGCCGCGCGTGGCCGGGGGCTCGCCCGCCGACAGCCCGATCTCGCGCTGGGCCATCGCCACGCGCGTGAGCGAGTCCATCATGAGGATCGCGTGGGCGCCGTCGTCGCGGAACGCCTCGGCGATGCGCGTGGCCGTGAACGCCGCGCGGATGCGGGCCATGGCCGGCTGGTCCGAGGTCGACACCACCACGACCGACCGGGCGAGGCCGGCGGGTCCGAGGTCGTCCTCGATGAACTCGCGCACCTCGCGTCCGCGTTCGCCGACCAGCGCGATCACGGTGACCTCGGCCTCCGTGCCGCGCGCGATCATCGACAGCAGCGACGACTTGCCCACCCCGGAGCCCGCGAACAGGCCGACGCGCTGACCGCGGCCGACGCTCACGAGCGTGTCCAGGGCGCGCACGCCCAGGGGGAGCGGGGCGGTGATGCGGTCGCGCTCCAGGAGGGAGGGCGTGGCGTGGTCGAGGCTCACGGTGGGGGCGACGAGCGGCCCCTTGCCGTCGATCGGGCGGCCGAGCCCGTCGAGGATCCGCCCGAGGAGCGCTCGTCCGGTGGGCACCCGCACCGGACCGCCGCTGCCGCGGACGGGCGCGCCGACGGTGAGCCCGGCGACCGGGGCGAGCGGCATGCACCGCAGCCCGTCCTCACCCGTGGCCACGACCTCGGCGTCGATGCCGTCGAGCGTCACGACGTCACCCACCGCGCCGTCGACTCCGCGCACGTGCACGCTGAGTCCGCGCACCCGGGTGACCTCGCCGATGCGCTCGGGTCGTACGGCGTCGCGCACCGCGCCCCAGGCCGTCATGTCGCGCTCCCGTCGAGCGCGCGGCGGGCACGGTCGAGCGCGGCGGAGACCCGGGCGTCGACCACCCCGTGCTCCGGCACCGCGACGGCGTCTCCGCGGTCGAGCGTGGCGTCGGCCACGAGGGTGAAGCCGTGGCCGGCCGTGTCGGGATCGCGCTCCAGCACGCGCAGGTCGTCGGGGTGCACCCGGACGGTGCGGGCGGCCGCGGCCTCCGGGGCGGCGAGCACGCGGCGCAGTGCGGCGGCGGCGGAGGCCCCCGGTTCGCTCAGCTCGGCGGCGAGGATCAGCTCGGCCAGCTCGATCGCATGACGCAGCACCTGCTCGTGGGCGACCGAGGCGAGCTCCTGCTCGCGCGCTGCGATCGATGCGGTGGCCGCGTGGAGGGCGGCCACCGCGGCGGCGGTCTCGTGCGCCCTGGCCGCCTCACGCTGCGCCCGCTGCTCCTCGGCCGCCCTGGCCTCGGTCTCCGCCTGGGCGGCACCCGCGCGGTACCCCTCGGCGTGGCCCTCCGCGTAGCCGCGACGGCGTGCACGCTCCTGCTCGGCGCGGTGGTCGGGGCCGCCGAGCCGCGGGAAGGCCGCGGGGGCGAAGGCGTCAGTAGACATATTCGTCCTCGTCGGCGCGCTGCACCGTGATGTCGCCCGCCGCCTCCAGGGCTCGGATCGTGCGGACGATCTCGGCGCGTGCCTCCTCGACCTGCGACATGCGGACGGGGCCGAGCGTGCGGGCCTCCTCGTCGAGGTTCTCCCTGTTGCGCTCCGAGACGTTGCGGCGGATGAGGTCGACGATGGGCTGCGGGGCTCCCTTGAGGGCCAGCGCGAGCGAGCGGATGTCCATGCCGCGCAGCACGCGCTGCGTGTCCCGGTCGTCGAGCTTGACGATGTCGACGAACGTGAACATGCGCGAGCGGATGTCCTCCGCGAGGGCGCTGTCGCGGTCTTCGATGCTCGCCAGCAGCGCCTTCTCGATCGTCGCCCCGGAGCGGCCGATGATCTCCACGAGCGGCTCGACACCGCCCAGAACCTCCGGGGCGTCGCGCGACGCGAAGCTGCCGGTGCGCGACTTGAGGGCGTCGGCGACGATCGCGATGGCCTCCTGTGACGCGGTGCCCATGGTCGCGATGGCCTGGGCGACGTCGGTGCGGGCGGGGTCGGGGAACGCGGCGAGCACCGCGGCGGCCTGATCCGCGGAAAGGTGGGCGAGCACGAGCGCGACGGTCTGCGGCAGCTCGCCGTCCAGCAGGGTGGCCAGTTGCGCGGGGTCGGCCGAGGTGAGGAACTCGAACGAGGCGCTCATCGAGGTCGAGCCGACGCGGCCCAGCACGGCCGCCGCCCGTTCGGCGCCGAACGACGCCTCCAGCAGTCCGGCCGCGATGTCGCGTCCGCCGCGTGCGGGCGGCAGGTGCCCGGCGGCGATGCGGTGGAACTGTCCGAGTGCCTGCGCCGTCGTGGCGGCGTCGAGGTCCTGCAGCCCGATGATCTCCGCGGCCACCGCCTCCGCCTCGGCCTCGGACAGGTGCTTCATCACCTCCACCGCCTGGGCGCGGTCGAGGTTCATGAGAACGACCGCGGCGGTCTGCCGGTCGGTCAGCCCGGTCACGCGTGCGACCGATCGTCGATGAGGGTGCGCAGCAGCTCGGCCGTGCGCTGCGGGTCCTGCCGGGTGAGGGCGCCGATCTCGGCGCGGCGGCGCTCGAGGCTGACCTGGGCGGGCTCCGGGTCGGGCTCGGGCTCCGGGTCGAGGTCGGGCGCCGGCTCCAGGAACGCCAGCGGGGTGGTGGGGGCCTCCAGCACGGCGGTGGGTGCGTCGGCGGACAGCGCCGACAGGGCGGGCGGCCGGTCGCCGAACAGCTGATCGAACTCCTCCACGCGTCCGGCCCGACGGCGGGCGCGGATGATGAACGCGGCGATCGCGGCGATCAGGGGGATCGCGATGGCCGCGGCGATGATGACGGTGTTGAGCAGGGCGGCCTGTCGTTCCGCGTTCTCGGCGTCCTTCGCGGCCTGCAGCGCCGCCTGCGCGGACTCGGCGTCGGTCTTGCTGAACGCGACCAGCTCGACGGTGAGGTCGTCACCGCGGGCGCGGTCGATGCCGGCGGCCGTGGACACCAGGTCGCTGAGCTGTGCGGAGCTGAGGTCGCCGCCAGCCCCGGCGTCGACGGCGACCGACACCGACTGCCGCAGCAGCGTGCCGGCCGGGGTCGAGGTGCTCTCGGTGGCCTTGTTGACCGCGTTGGTGCGGCTCTGCTCGGTCGCCGACGACGTGCCGCCGTTCTCGCTGGGCACGGCGATGTTGTCGGGGCCGAGCACGCCGGCCTCCGAGCTCGCGCCGTTCTGCGTCTGGCTGCGGGTCTCCTCGGTCAGCGGCGGGGCGCCCTCGGCCGGGGTGTAGGTCTCCTCGATGCGCTCGTTCACCGACCGGTCGATCTCGGCGACCACCGTGACGGTCGCGTTGCCGGGGCCGACCACCGTGTCGAGCATCTGCTGCACGCTCGCCGTGACGCGTGCCTCGTAGTCGCCCGCCTGCTGGTCGAGGCCGCCCGTCGAGCCGACGCCGACGGCCGACAGCGTGCGCCCGGTCTGGTCGACCACGGCGACGTTCTCCGGCTTCATGCCGCTGACCGCCGCGGAGGTGAGGTGCACGATCGCCTCGACCTGCTTCTGGTCGAGGGTGCTGTTGCCCGCGGTCTCCACGAACACGGAGGCGGTCGCGTCGACGGTCTCCGACACGAAGACGCTCTCCTCGGGGATCGCGAGCTGCACGGAGGCGGCGGAGACCCCGTCGATCGCGGAGATCGTGGCGGCGAGCTCGCCCTCGATGGCGCGCTTGTACGTGACCGACTGCTGGAACTCGGAGGTGGTGACGCCCATGTCGTCGAGCAGCGAGTAGCCGGCGCTGTTGGCGCTGGGCAGTCCGGCGGATGCGGCGGCGAGGCGCTGGTCGTACACGTCCTTCTCCGGCACGAGGACGGTGGCGCCGCCGTCGGCGAGCTCGTACGGCACCGACGCGGAGCGGAGCTGCTCGACCACGGCGTTGGCGTCGGTCGCGCTCAGCCCGGAGAACAGCGGGGTGTAGGTGGGGCGGGTGAGCCAGCTCGACAGGGCGATGATGCCGAGGGCGAGCACGGCGACACCGATGATGGCGATGGTGCGCTGGGCGAGCGAGAACCCCGCGATGACACGGCGGATGCGCTGGAACGCACCGGCGACGGCCGGGGGCATCAGGCCTGCATCCGCATGATCTCGTTGAACGCGTCGACGCCCTTGTTGCGCACGGCGGCGACGAGCTCGAGCGTCACGGCCGCGCGCGACGACGCGATCATGGCCGCGTGGATGTCGTCGAGGTCGCCCGTGACCGCGGCGACCTTGAGCGCGTCGGAGTCGGACTGCAGCGAGCGCAGCTCGTCGATCGCGCCCGTGACGCTGTTCGCGAAGGCGGAGCCGTCGGTCGTCTTCGCCCCGGTGACGGGGGAGGTGGTGAGACTGAGGGACGAGGCGACGGCCTCGATTCCGGAGACCGCGCTCATGCGTTGCGTCCGATCTGCAGGGCCGACTCGTAGGTCGTGCGGGCTCGGTCGACGATCGCCGCGCTGGCCTGGTAGCCGCGCTGCGCGAGGATGAGCTGGCTCATCTGGTCGCCGAGGTCGATGTCGGGGTAGCGCACGTAGCCGTTCGCGTCGGCGAGGGGGTGGTCGGGCTGGTGCACGAGGCGGCCCTCGGCGCTGCCCTGCACGGTGCCGGCGACGTAGACGCCCGGCGACTGGGCGCTGGTCTGCGCGAGCACGTAGCGCGCACGGAACGCGGCGCCGTCGGTCGAGCGCACCGTGTTGATGTTGGAGATGTTGTCGCTGATGGCGTCGAGCCACTTGCGGTGCACGGTCAGTCCGGTGCCGGCGATGCCGATCGCGTCGAAGGTCATGAGGTCCTCATCGCGGTGCGCATGGAGGAGAACGAGCCGTTCACGGCCTGCGTCGCGAACTGGTAGCGCAGCATGGTGTCGATGCTGGAGAGGGTCTCGGTGTCGAGGTTGACGTTGTTCCCGTTGAGCCTGGTCGGCTCCAGCGAGGTGCCGACCGTCGCCGACACGCGTCCGTCGCCGCGGGCGATCGAGTCCGCGAGTGCCTCCTCGAACCGCACGCGCTTGGCGTGGTAGTCGGGGGTGTTGATGTTGGCGATGTTGTCGGCGATGGCCCGCTGGCGCAGCGAGAGCCCATCGAGCGCACTCGTGAGTGCGGTGATGGTGACAGAGTCGAACACGAACCGGCTCCCCGTGTGTGGTGGAAATGGCCGATCCCTGGCCGAGTCTTGCGAGCCATCCGTGCTCACGGTGCACTGTCGGCAGGCAGGCCGGGTGCGTTAGGCGGCCGTCAGCCGTCCACGTCGAGGTAGGCCGGTGCGTCGGGTTCGCGCGGTGCCGGTACGCGCCCCACGGCGCCGAGGTGCTGGCGGACGCCGTCGATCTCGTGGCGTACGCGGTCCATGGCCGCGCGCTGGCGGTCGATCACGCGGCGGGCGCGGTCGGCGAGGTGCGCGGGCAGCGGCGCGGGCGGCGGCGTCCAGGGCGGCAGCTCGTGCGTCTCGACGGCTCCGTCGGGTGCGGCGAGGATGCGCTCGGCTTCCTGCTCCAGCCGGTCCAGCAGCTCCTCCCAGGCGTCGGCGCTCACGCGCGGCTCTCCGCGAGCGACCGCGACGCCTCGTGCCAGGCGTCGCGCAGCGGGGCGACGATGCCGTGGCAGGCCCTGGTGCGTTCGGGGTCGCGGCCGATGTTCGCGCCGATGAGCGTCTGGGTGAGGAAGACGTAGAGCGAGCGGAGGCCGGCGCTGCCGTTCCACTCGTCGGTGAGCGACGACGACAGTTCGGCGACGATGGCCTGCGCGTGCTGCAGCTGCGCGTTCGCCTCGGCCCAGTCGCCCGCACGCTGGGCGGTCTCGCCGCGTTCGATGTCGAGCAGCAGGCGGTCGTACAGCATGGTGACCAGTCGCTCCGGCGGCGCGGAGAGGATGGCGTCCTCGCGGTAGCGCTGCTGGGCGCGCAGGGCGGCGTTCATGCTCACGAGTCCGATCCGGAGCGGCTGCTCGGCAGCGAGTTGATCTGCGACGCCAGGTACGACGATTGCGACTGCATCTGCGACAGCATCACCTCGAGCCGGGCGTAGGTGCGCTCGAGGGTGGCCTTGCGCTGCGCGAGGCGCACGTCCCAGCGCTCCATCTGCTCGCCGAGGCTCTTGACCTCGCTCTCCTGCCCGGTGATGCGGGTGGTGAGCAGTCCGTCGTACTTGTCGGAGAACGACGTCGCGGTCTCCTCGATGCGCGCGGCGACCGCGGAGAAGAGCGCGCCGACCGCATCCGGGTCCTTCGCGAGCTCCTCGGCGAACTTGTCCTCGTCGAACGTGAGCTTGCCGTACATGTCGGTCGAGATGCCGATGGTGGAGGGCGAGACGCCGTCGACCGGGTGCTGCACGGCGTCGGCGAGCGCGGTGCGCATGCCGCGGATGGTGCTGTCGCCGGTGAACACGCCGAGGGTCGTCTTGCCGCCCTGACCGGTGGGGACGGTCGCCTTCGAGCCGTTGTCGATACGGGTGAAGATGTCGGTCACGAGGGCGATGAACTCGCCGGAGGCCTTGGTGCGGGCGGCCGTGTCGACGGCGACGGTCACGGTGACCGGGGTGGTGGAGGGGGTGGAGACGGTGACGTCGACGCCCTCGAACAGGTCGGTGAAGGTGTTGCTGGTCGAGGTGAGCACCTGCTCGGCGCCGGTTCCTGCCCACAGGCGCACCTGGGCGTCGGTGCCGGTGGCGATCACGGCCGCGCCGGTCTCGGTGGCGACGTCGGTCGCGGTTCCGTTCTGCACGGCGGCGATATCGCCGCGGTACACGCGGAAGCGCCCGGCCTCACCGGAGTCCTCGGCGCGCAGCTGCAGGCGGTGCAGCGGGTTGCCGTCGGCGTCGCGCCCGGCGGGCACGGCGGTGGCCACGATCCCCGTGTCGGCGTCGTTGATCGCCTGCGCGATGTCCTGGATCGACGCGGAGTCGGCCTGCACCTGCACGCGCTCGCCCGCGGCGTTCTCCAGGGTGAGCACGGGCGGGTCGACGGCCCAGCCGCGCGAGGCGGCGGTGACGACGGTGTGGGTCTGGGCGACGCGGTCGACGACGATGTCGGTGGTGAGCGGGACGGCTCCGGCCCGTAGCGCGACCTTCACGGTGTCGGACGACGAGGTGCCGGTGAAGCGGTCGAGACCACCGGGGGCTGCGGCCTTCTCGGCGGCGGTCGCGAGGTTCTGCACGGCGGTGTTGAGGGTGCGCAGCTGCGTCATGACGGCGTTCTTGTCGTCGATCTTCGCCTTGAGCAGCGTGCGCGGGATCGCGTGCACGTCCATCAGCGCCTTGATGATGTCGGTGGTCTTCAGGCCGGACACGAGGCCGTCGAGCGAGAGCGACATGCGCGATCCCTTCCGTGTGGGGGAGGGTCCGGGTGACGGACGGCGCCGTCACCCGGACCCCCGGTGCGATTCAGTGCTGCGGTGCGGATCAGCGCAGCAGCTGGAGCACGCCCTGGTTGGCCTGGTTGGCCTGTGCGAGCATCGCCGTTCCCGCCTGCGACAGGATGTTCGCCGACGTGAACTTGACCATCTCGGACGCCATGTCGGTGTCGCGGATGCGGCTCTCGGCGGCGGCGAGGTTCTCGGCCGACACGTTGAGGCTGTTGATGGTCGACTCGAAGCGGTTCTGCAGCGCACCGTAGCCGGCACGTGCGGTCGAGACCGCCTGGATCTGCGTGTCGATGCCCGCCAGAGCAGCGCCGTACGATGCCGCGTCCGTCATGCCCGTCGCGAGCGTCTTGATGTCGGCACCGAGCGTGGCGAAGTTGGTCAGGTTCACCGAGATCTGGTCCTCGGCGGCGACCGCTCCCGCGCCCACCTGGAACGTCAGCGTCGAGCCGCCCGAGAGCAGCTTGATGCCGTTGAAGTTGGTGCTCGCCGCGATCCGGGTGAGCTCGTCGCCCAGGGCGGAGATCTCGGTCTGGATGGCGTCGCGCGACTTCGCGTTGTTCGAGTCGTTCGCGCCCTGGTTGGTCAGGTCGCGAACGCGCTGCAGGATGGAGTGCACTTCGGTCAGGGCGCCTTCTGCGGTCTGGATGACCGAGATGCCGTCCTGGGCGTTGCGGGCCGCGACGTTCAGGCCGTTGACCTGCGAGCGCAGGCCCTCGGAGATCGCGAGGCCGGCGGCGTCGTCCGCTGCGCGGTTGATGCGGAAACCGCTCGAGAGCTTCTCGAGCGACTTCGACACGTCGTTCTGCGTGTTGGACAGGTTGCGGTAGGCGTTGAGCGCCGACACGTTGGTGTTGATCTGCATACCCATGAGGGTTTCCTCCGTGATGTGTTGTACGGGGGACCGTCCGTGGTCTCCCGCTCACACCTATCGGCGGAGGAGGCGCGCGCGTTAGGGACGCGGCGTGGTCAGGCGGGGGCCGCGGTGCGGAACACCTCGCCGATGCGGGCGCCGGCGGCCTCGGCGATCCGGCCGAAGTAGGCGTCGCGGGCGGCGGGGGAGATGCGGGTGGAGGCGACCGGCTCCACCGTGCCCTCGGCGAAGTAGCGGTCGAGCGCGTCGCGCAGCAGCCGCACGGCCTCCGATCGCTGCTGCGAGACGGCAGAGTGGGTCACCCCGAGCTCTTCGGCGATCTCCTTCACGGGCCGTTCCTCGATGTACACGGCCAGCACGATGCGGCGCATGCGCTCGGGAAGGGCGGCGATCGCGTGCTCCAGCACCTCGCGGCGCTCCCCGACCAGGGCGGACTCCTCCGGCAGGCGCACGTCGGCGACGAGGTCGCGGGCGGCCGGGTCGTCGATGGTGGAGACGGTGCGCGCGGCGTCGGCGAGTGCTTCCGACACGGCCTCCCTGGGCGAGCCCATGGCCGTCGCGACCTCGGACACGGTGGCCGTGCGGCCGAGGGCGGCGGTGAGGGTGTCGCGCACGGCGACGGTCTCCTTGATGCGCTTGCGGATGCCGCGGGACGCCCAGTCCATGGAGCGCATCTCGTCGGCGAACGCACCGAGGATGCGGCGCCGGGCGTAGGCGCCGAAGGGGACGCCGAGCGCGGGGTCGTAGGCGTCGGCGGCGGTCACGAGGGCGAGCGCGCCGACGGCGGCGAGCTCTTCGCGGGGGATGTGGGTTGCCCGAGCATGGGTGTCCGCAGCGAGATAGCCGACCAGGGGAAGGTTGGCCTCGACGAGGCGGTTGCGCTCAGCGCGCGACGACATGGGGGATGATCCACCTCTCTGGATGCACTCCGGAAGCTCCATGGCGAGGGGTAGATGCGCATATCACATAATTCGCGATATGTACATGGGGAGAACTAACCACCGCCGTTCCACATAGTAACCTTATGGGCGCGGCGGCCGATAGGGATTAATGAACCGTTAACAGGCGGGTCGATCGCACCGGCGTTGGGGCGGGGGATCGCTGGGGAACAAGGGGATCATGGGAGCCAACGAACTATCGATGCAGCTCTGGCGCGAGCGCGAGCTGCTCGAGATGCTGCTTTTCAAGCTCGACGAGCAGCAACTGCTGCTCGCGGCTGGCCGATCGCACTGGATACAGTTTGCGGCACGCGAGATCGATCAGGTACTCGATCGTCTGCGCAGTGCAGGACTGTCCAGGGCCGTCGAGGTCGCCGGAGTCGCGCAGGAGTGGGGCGCCTCGGACGAGGCGACCATCACGGAGCTCATCGAGCACGCGCCGGAGGGGGCGTGGGCCGACGTGCTCACCGACCACCTGCGCGCGCTCGTGCGGCTGACGGCGGAGGTCGAGCAGATGCGCGACTCCACCGCCGAGCAGCTCAGCGGCGTGCTCCGCGCGACGCAGGAGACCATCGCCGCGCTCGGCCTCGAGAGCGGCGAGTACACCACCCGTGGAGACCGCGCCCGCGAGGACTCCGCCCGCATCATCGACACAGAGATGTGACCGAGAGGGGACCATGTCGACCTTCAGTGGACTGAACACCGCCGCGAGCGGACTCGCCGCGGCACGCCGCGGCATGGACGTCGTCGGACAGAACATCGCCAACCAGAAGACCGAGGGGTACACGCGGCAGCGGGTCGAGACCTCGTCGATCGCCGCCGTCGCCCAGACGGGCCGCTTCAGCATGGGGGCGCTCCCCGGCCACGGCGTGTCGATCGACGGCGTCGCCCGGCTCGGTGACGCCCTGCTCGACGCGCGGGTGCGCGACACCCTCGGCACCTCGGGCTACTGGTCGGCACGCGCCCTCGCCGCGACCACGGCCGAGGCTGCTCTGGGCGAGCCGACCGACAAGGGCCTCGCCAACCGCCTCACCTCCTTCTGGGCGGGGTGGCAGGAGCTCGCGAACACGCCCGACTCCGGCGCCGCCGCGGCGAGCGTCCTGGAGTCCGCGAAGGAGCTCGCCGCGCACGTGGCCGGCGGCTACCGCACGGTGGCAGCGCAGTGGACGGCCGCACGCGAGTCGGCGGCTCGCGCGGTCGATCAGGTGAATGCGGCCGCCGAGCAGATCGCGGTGCTCAACAGCGAGATCCGCGACGCGCTCGCCGCCGGGCGTTCGGTGAACGAGCTGATGGATCGCCGGACCGTGCTCGCGGAGGATGTCGCCCGCCTCACGGGCGGCACCGGGACCCTGGAGAGCGACGGCACGCTCACGCTGCGCCTCGGCGGCAACGCCCTGGTCTCCGGCGGTGACGCCCGGCGTCTCGCCCTCACCGGGCCGACCGCGATCGAGGCGGGGCAGCGCGTCGGAGTGATCTGGGAGTCGGCACCCGACCTTCCGGTCTCGGTCGACGGCGGCGAGCTGGGCGGCACGCTGTCGGTGCTGGCGCCGGCCGCCGACGGGGGCATGCTCGCGCAGCTCGCCTCGACCTACGACCGTGTGGCGACCGCGCTGGCCGAGTCGCTCAACGCGCAGCATCGGGCCGGTGTCACGGCCTCCGGTCAGCCGGGCGGCGACTTCTTCACCCTCCCGGCGACGGGTTCCGCGGCCCTCGGGCTGCGCGTGGCCGTGACGAGCGCCGACCAGCTGGCCCTGGCGGCTCCGGGCGCGGGGGCGAAGGATGCGAGCAACGCCGATCTCATCTCGCAGATCGGACGGCGCGCCACCTCGCCCGATGCGCTGTGGACCGACCAGGTCACCCGCTTCGGCGTCTCGACCGCCGCCGACGTGCAGCGCGCGAAGGTGTCGGAGTCGGCGGCGGCGGGGGCCATCGGCGCCCAGCAGTCCGTCGCGGCCGTCGACGGCGACGAGGAGACGATCAGCCTCCTCACCTACCAGACCGCGTATCAGGCGGCCGCCCGCGTGCTCACCGCCGTGGACGAGGCCCTCGACGTCCTGATCAACCGCACGGGCGTCGTCGGACGCTGATCGGAGGAGCACCGTGATCTCTCGCGTGACGCAGTCCACCATGACCCAGACGGCCATGCGCCAGTTGCAGGCCAACCTGTCCGAGCTCGCGCGGCTGCAGGACCAGGCGACCTCGCAGAAGGCGTTCGCGGCACCGTCGGACGACCCGACCGCCGCGGCCGCGACCCTGGCGCTGCACGCCGAGCAGCGCCGCACCGAGCAGTACGCCCGCAACATCGACGACGGGCTGGCGTGGGTGACCGCGGCCGACAGCGCCATCACCGCCAGCACCTCGCTGCTGTCCCGCGTGCGCGACCTCACGGCGCAGGGCGCCAACGACGGCGGGCTCGACGCGACCGCCAAGGAGGCCCTGGCGGTGGAGCTGGAGGGCATCAGGGGCGAGCTGCTCGCGCAGGCGAACACCCGCCTGCTCGGCCGCTCCGTGTTCGCCGGCACGTCGGACACTGCGGCCTTCGCGGCCGACTACTCGTACAGCGGCGTCGCGGGCTCCGAGGTCACGCGCCGCGTGTCCGACGCCGCCTCGGTCCGCGTCGACACCGACGGCGCGGCCGTGTTCGGCACGGGGGACGACTCCGTGTTCGCGCTGGTCGACCGCATCGTGGCGGATCTCCGCTCCGGCACCAACGTCGGGCCGCGGCTCGGCGAGATCGACGACCGCCGCACCGCGATGCTCGGGGTGCAGGGCTCGGTCGGCACCCGTCAGTCCCAGATCGAACGCGCCAAGGAGGCGGCCGTGCAGAATTCCGTGTCCCTCGAGTCCCGCCGCGCGGCGGTCGAGGACGTCGACTCCGTGGAGGTCCTCATCCGCCTCCAAGCCCAGGAGCTCGTCTACCGGTCGGCGCTCGCGGTGAACGCCCGCGTGCTGCAGCCCTCGCTGATGGACTTCCTGCGATGACCGCGGCGCTCACCTTCACCGCCCCGCCTCCCGGGCTCGCCCCGCACGTCGATTTCTCGCTCGCGCCGATCGACGGCGCCGACGGGCTGTTCGCGCTGCGGGCCGTGGCCGACGAGGCGCTGCGGCTGTACCTGGTCGACCCGAGCACCGTGCTCGGGGAGTATGCGCCGACGCTGAGCGACGCCCAGGTGGACGACCTGGCACTGCGCTCGCCCGACGACGCCCTGGTGCTCGTGGTCGCGCACCCCTCGGCGGATGGCGTGAGCGTGAACCTCCTGGCGCCCGTGGTCGTGAACCGGACGACGGGCGCGGCCGCCCAGGTCATCCTGGAGGATCAGGACTACCCGGTCAGGGCGCCCCTGGGCTGAGCGGGCGGCCCCTCCTGCACGGCGCCGGAGGGCCCGTGACGACTACCCTGGAGGGGTGATCCTCGCCGTCGACACGTCCCTTGGCACCGCCGTCGCTCTCATCGACCCCGACGGGACGCCGCGGGCCGAGGCGGGCACCGCCGATCCGCTCGGTCATGCGGAGGTGATCGGCGATCTGCTCGCCGGGGTGCTCCGCGACGGAGGCTCCGACGGCATCACCCACGTCGTGTCCGGCATGGGTCCTGGACCGTTCACCGGGCTGCGCATCGGGATCGCCGCCGCCCGCGCGTTCGCCCTCGGCCGCGGCCTGCCCGTGCTGCCGGTCCCGAGCCACACCGCGGCGGCGCTCACGGCCCTGCCGACGCAGTCCGGCCCGTTCGCGATCGTCACCGACGCACGCCGCCGCGAGGTCGCGGTCACGGTGTTCGACGGGCTCGACGACGACGGACTGCCGGTGGTCGTGGCCGACACGGTGCTGGTGCGGGCCGCCGATGCGGACACCCACCTCGACGGCATCCCGCGCGTCGACACGACCGTGCTCTCCGCGGTCGACCTGGCCAGGGCGGGCGCGCGGGCGCTGGCCGCGGGCCGCACGCTCGCCGACGCCGAGCCGCTGTACCTCCGTCACCCCGACGTGACGCTGCCCGGAGCGCCGAAGAAGGTGGGTTCGTGACGCTGCGGGAGGCGGTGCCGGGCGACCTCGACGCGATCATGGCGATCGAGGAGCGGTCGTTCCCCACCGACGCCTGGAGCCGCGAGACCATGGCGAGCGAGCTGTCGAGTCCGCACGGCCGCTATCTGGTCGACGAGGTCGACGGCGAGATCGTGGGGTACGGCGGGGTCAGGGCTCTCCATGGCGGCGCGGACGCCGACATCCAGACCATCGCCCTGCTCGCGGAGCACCGGGGCCGGGGCCGGGGGCGTGCGCTGCTGCACGCTCTGCTCCGGGCGGCGGCCGCCCGGGGAGCCAGGGAGATGTTCCTCGAGGTGCGGGCCGACAACCCGCCGGCGGAGGGGCTGTACCGGGCCGAGGGCTTCGAGGAGATCGGCAGACGCCCCCGCTACTATCAGCCCGACGACGTCGACGCGATCGTGATGCGTCTGGACCTGCGCCGCCACCCCGCGGTCGCCGATACGCCGGAGGAGGCGAACGCATGAGCGAGCCCCTGGTGCTCGGCATCGAGACGAGCTGCGACGAGACCGGGATCGGGATCGTGCGCGGCCGCACGCTGCTGTCCAACACGATCGCGTCGAGCATGGATGAGCACGCCCGTTACGGCGGAGTGGTGCCGGAGGTCGCGGCTCGTGCGCACCTGGAGGCGCTGCAGCCGGCGATCGACGCCGCGCTCGCCGAGGCCGGGGTGCGCCTGGACCAGCTCGACGCGGTCGCCGTCACGAGCGGTCCGGGACTGGCGGGCGCGCTCATGGTGGGTGTCGGCGCGGCGAAGGGGCTCGCGGTGTCGCTCGACAAGCCGCTGTACGCCGTCAACCACCTGGTCGGTCACATCGCCGCCGACATCCTGACGCCGGAGTCGGAGCCGCTCGAGTACCCGACGATCGCGCTGCTGGTGTCGGGCGGGCACACGTCGCTGCTGCACGTGCGCGACCTCACGACCGATGTCGAGCTGCTGGGCGAGACGGTCGACGACGCGGCGGGCGAGGCGTTCGACAAGGTCGCGCGACTGCTGTCGCTGCCGTACCCCGGAGGCCCCGAGATCGACAGGGCCGCGGTGGGCGGGGATCCCGAGGCGATCCGGTTCCCGCGCGGGCTGTCCCGGGCGTCCGACCTCGCGAAGCACCGGTACGACTTCTCGTTCTCCGGGCTCAAGACCGCCGTCGCGCGGTGGGTGGAGCGGTTCGAGGCGGAGGCCGCGGCGGCGGGCGACGAGGCCCCGGCGCTGCCCATCGCCGATGTCGCCGCGAGCTTCCGCGAGGCCGTGGTCGATGTGCTCGTCACGAAGGCGCTGGCCGCCTGCGCCGACCTGGGAGTCCCGCGGCTCCTGCTCGGTGGCGGCGTGATCGCGAACCGGCGGCTGCGCGAGGTCGCCCTGGCGCGCGCCGCGGAGGCGGGCGTCACGGTCCGCATCCCGCCGCTGTCGCTGTGCACCGACAACGGCGCGATGATCGCGGCGCTCGCCGCCGAGCTGATCTCGTCTGGTCGTCCGCCGTCGACGCTCGCGTTCGGCGCCGACTCGACCCTGCCGGTGACCGAGATCCAGGTCGCGGAGGCGGTGGCGGTATGAGCGACGTGCCGCGACCGGCGGGAGACGCGACCCCGACGCCCCCTGCGCGACTCGAGCGGGCGAGCGAACAGGTGGACCGTTCGGCGGCGACGGCGCGGATCCCCGGCGCGCGGCGCGACGGATACAGCAAGCTGCCCACGGGTCCGGTCGGCATCGAGCCCGTGGTGGTGAGCGGCCCGGACATCGACCGTCACGAGGATGCGGAGTGGGAGCCGTCGGTCACCGAGCCGGCGCCCGTCGACGACACGCGGCTCGCGCCCTGGGCCCTGCTGGCGGCGATCGTGGCGCTGGGCGCGTCGTTCTTCGTCGGCTGGGGGATCCCGGTCGCGGTGGTCGCGGTGATCGCGGCGATCATGTCGCTGCGGCGTCCGATGGAGAACCGCGCGATCGCGCGCTGGGCGCTCGCTCTCGGCCTGTGCGCGACCGTGTACAGCCTGGCCTGGCTGGTGTGGGCCGGTATGCAGTTCGAGAGGCTCGGCTAGCGATGCCGTCGGCGGGGGGCGACGACGAGCTGCGGGCGCTGCAGCGGAAGGCCTACGCCCGCGATGGCGCCCTCACGGCCGCCGAGGCCGCCCGGCTGGCCGCTCTCGAAGAGCTCCGGCGTGCGGGGCGTGCGGACGCCTCCGGGGTGCCGGCTCGCGATGCCGCGGCATGCGACACCGGCCCGGCTTCCGATGCCAGCACGGCCTCGGCATCGGGCGCGGACGCGGTGTCCGGTGGCGGCCCGGGCGACGCGTCGCCGGAGAGTGCAGACGGCTCGGATCCGGGTGCCGGCGTCGACAGCGAGTTTTCGGGGCGCACCGACGCGACGGGCGTCCTCGGGACGCTGCGGAACCGTCGTCCCCTCGTCCTCGCGCTCGCCGCGGTGCTCCTGGTCGCGGTCGGCGTGGGCATCGGCTGGGCGGCGTTCGGCCGATCTGCGGCGCCGGCGGTCGCGCTGACGGCCGAGCAACAGGTGTGGCACAACGACCTCGTCGCCTCGGGCGTCTACGACCCCGGGTCGGTGCGGGCGCTCGCGGTGGAGGACGACGTGGTCATCTGGACGGCGACCCAGGAGCAGCGCGCGCGCATCTGCCTCGTCCTGGGGTCGGGCAAGAGCACCATGCCCAGTTGCGGTCCTGCCGAGCAGGTCGAGAACACCGGGCTGTACGGCTCGCTGACCCTCGGCGCCGACGAGGAGCGGCAGAGGCAGGTCAGCGCGCAGCTGCTGCTGACCGCGAGCGGCGAGGCCGCGGTCGCCGCCGCCTCCTCCGACTACTCGAGCACCGTGACCGGCATCGAGTACGCGAACGACGAGGAGAACGCCACCGCCGAGCGCCTGGCGGAGGACGGGTTCGATCCGAACTCGATCTGGGTGGCCGGGTACGACGGCGACATCCCGCTATGGGTGGCCTCGCGGATCGGCGAGGGGCGGCAGTGCCTGATCTACGACGGCTCGACCGCGGAGGCGCCGATGACGTGCGAGGCCGCCGAGACGTTCGGCGAGTACGGCCGCGGCCTCACGCTGGAGGTCGCCGATGCGGACTCTGGCGCGATGACGCGCTATGAGCTGCCGATGGACACGGGGCCTATGGTCCTCGTGATCACGCGCGAGGGGGGTGTCGCCGGTGCCGGAGGGGACTGAGACGCCGGACGCCACGGCGACGCCCGGCAGCGGGGGATCGTGGACCGACGCGGAGGAGCGCGAGCTGCGCGAGCTGGAGCGTCGCGCCTACGGCCGCGGCCCCGGGCTCGACGACGTGCAGGCGCGCCGCCTCCGCGCGCTGCACGACGCCCGCCGCGCCTCCGCGTCCGCCTCCGGTGTGTCCGGCCCCGGTGCGTCCGGCCCCGCGTTCGCCTCCGCCTCCGCCCGGCACGAGAGCGCGGCGTCCGGGCCGCGCGAGGCCGCCCCGGAGGCCGCCGCCGGGCATCACGGCGACCCCTCGTCGGAGGGGGACGCTGTCCCGAAGCCCCACGGCACCGCGGCGGAGGACGCACCGTCGCTGCCGCTCGCGCGGCGTCGCCGGGCGTCGATCGTCGTCGCCGCGGCCCTCGCGCTGGTGGCGGTCGGGGTGGGAGCGGGCTGGGCGTTGTTCGCCCCGCGCGACGCCGCGCTGCCCTTGACCGCCGCGCAGGAGCAGCGCCGCGCCGAGCTCGCGGCCGAGGACTACGACCAGGGATCGGTGCGGGCGGTGGCGGAGAGCGACGACGCGCTCGCGTGGTTCGCGACGCAGGACGACGCCCGGCGACTGTGCCTGGTGCTCGATGTGGGCGACCGCTCGCAGTCGACCTGCCTGCCCGCGGACGACGCCGCGGACGGCATGAACGTCACGGTCCCTGTCCCGATCGACCCGCCGGGCGACGAGGGCGGGGCCGCGGTCGAGAACGTCGTGGCGACGCTGCTGCTGTCGGTCGACGACGAGCCGATGGTGAGCATCCAGCGCTGGAGCATGAACTCGTCGGTGCTGTCGCAGTTCGAGGGCGAGCAGCGCACCAGGGCCGAGGAGCTCCTAGCGGACGGCTACGAGCTCGGGCTGTCGCTGGTGGGGTTCTTCCACGGGGAGCCGGTGTGGCTGGCCGACCGTCCGTCGGACACCGGTGTGTCCCTGCGGTGTCTGATCGTGGATGCCGACGCCTCGCGCCAGTGCGCCCCGATCAGCGAGGCCCTGGAGTCCGGGCTGGGGGTGCAGGTGGTCGACGTCGATCAGGAGTCGGGAGACGTGATCGCGGTCTCGGTGGTCCAGGTGGAGTTCACGCGCTGGCAGGCCCCGTACCTGTCGGTCACGACCGGGGCGGTGTTCTCCGAGGCGCCGTCCGGAGACTCGTATCTGGTGACGACGGGTCCGCCCGGCGATCCGATCCGGGTGGAGATCCCCGATCGCGACCCGGACGGCTGAGCGATCAGTCGGCCGCGGACACCCGGTCGGCGAGGATCGCGCGGCGCCGGTCGCCGATCCGCACGAGGATCAGGGTCGCCTCGGCGTCGCCCTTCAGCGTGAGCGTGCGCCGGAACGCCGCGGGATCCACGTCCACCCCGCGCTTCTTGATCTCCAGCCGCCCGATGCCGTTCGCCTTCAACGCCGCGTTGATGCCCTTGGTGTTCATCGGCAGCACGTCCCGCACGCGGAAGCTCTGCACGAACGGGCTCGTCAGGGCGGTGTCCGACGTGAGGTAGGCGATGCGGGGGTCGAGCATGCCCGCGTCGAGGCTGCGCGCGACATCCCCGATCAGGCGGGCGCGGATCACGGCGCCGTCCGGCTCGTGGAGGAACGCGCCGAGGTCGCGCACCGGGGCGTCCTCCGCATCCGCCGCAGCGGTGAGCTCGTGGGACCGGTCGCCGCGGATGAGCAGCGCCGAGCGGCGCACACCGTCTCGCGCGAGCTCGCGCGTCCACACCACGAGCTCGACCACGCTCCCGTCGGCACTGATCCACTGCGTCTCGGCGTCGTCGGGCAGGGCGTCGCGGTCGTGCGCGGGGCCGAGCTTGATCCCTGTGGGCTGCCGCGCGGCGACCCCGAAGGCCCAGTCGAGCGAGGGGGAGTAGTCGTCCGCGGCGACGCGGCGGGTCTCGCTGTGCCCAGAGGTGCGGCGGGCGGGGTCCATCCATACGGCGCGGCCGGGTCGTGGCTCCCCGAGTGCGTCCTCCGCGGTGTCGTGCCGCACGGTGACGCTGTCGCCGAAGGGCGCGAGGTTGTAGGCGGCGATCGCGGCGGTGACCTCGTCGGCGTCGACCGCCAGCACGTCGAGTCCGGCGCCCGCGAACGCGAGCGCATCACCGCCGATGCCGCAGCCGAGGTCGGCCACGGCCGTCATCCCCGCGCTGCGCAGGCGCTGCGCGTGCCGGGCTGCGACGCCCAGGCGCGTGGCCTGTTCGAGGCCGGCCCTGGTGAACAGCATGCGGGCCGCGAAGGGGCCGAACTTCGCGGCGGCCTTCGCCCGCAGGTGCGCCTGGCCGACCACGGCGGAGACGAGGTCGGGGGAGTGCCCGGCCGCGCGCAGACGCGACACCGCGGCGGCGGCCTCTGCGGTCGAGCCCACCTCGCCGGTGCCGTCGAGCAGTTCGAGGCCGGCGGGGGTCAGCAGGGCACGCAGCTCGGACATCTCCACGCCTTCAGCCTAGGCGCGCGGGGGCGGACGTTCCCGGGCTGGCACTCGCATTGCATGAGTGCCAGCCGACCGCCTACACTGGCATTAGCACTCTCGGGTTGAGAGTGCGAACGAGTCTTTCGTGTCAGCGTCAAGAAAGAAGAGGTAGACCGTGTCGGTTTCCATCAAGCCGCTCGAGGACCGCATCGTCATCAAGCAGGTCGAGGCCGAGCAGACCACCGCGAGTGGCCTGGTCATCCCCGACACCGCCAAGGAGAAGCCCCAGGAGGGCGAGGTCGTGGCGGTCGGCCCCGGCCGCATCGACGACAACGGCAACCGCGTTCCGCTCGACGTCGCCGTCGGCGACCGCGTGCTCTACAGCAAGTACGGCGGCACCGAGGTGAAGTTCGGCGCCGACGAGTTCCTCGTCCTGTCGGCTCGCGACGTCCTCGCGGTCGTCGTCCGCTGATCAGCTGAATCCCGTCCCCGCCGCGCGCGGGGCCACGGATCCGAAGGGGTCCGGATGCCACGGCATCCGGACCCCTTCTGCGTTTCCGCCAATCGTCGGTCACTTCCCGCCCATCTTCCCGAGCGGCCCGGTACCGGCGCGGCGGGGTCGCGCCGCGGGCATAGGGTTGTGCGGTGACCCCCGAGACCGCCCGCGCCACCCCGACCGCGGGCGTCGTCTACGCCGCGTCCGCCTACGTCTTGTGGGGGGTCCTGCCGCTGTACTTCCTGCTCCTGGCGCCGACGGGCCCGTGGGAGGTCGTCGCGTGGCGCGTGGTGCTGTCCTTCGTGTTCTGCCTGCTGCTGCTCACGGTCACGCGCGGGTGGGCGGCGATCCGCGTGATCCTCCGCACGCCCCGGCTGCTCGGGTGGACGGCACTGGCCGGTCTGCTCATCTACATCAACTGGCAGGTGTTCCTGCTGGGCACGCTCAGCGGCAACGTGGTCGAGACGGCGCTGGGCTACTTCATCAACCCGATCACGACCGTGCTGCTCGGGGTGTTCGTGCTCAAGGAGCGCATCCGCCGCCTGCAGTGGGTCGCGGTGGGCATCGCCGCGATCGCGGTGGTCGTGATCATCGTGGCGTACCGCTCCTTCCCGTGGATCGCGCTGTCGCTCACCGCCTCGTTCGGTGTGTACGGGCTCATCAAGAAGAAGATCGGTCCGGCGGTCGACGCGGTCAGCGGGCTCACGCTGGAGTCGTTCTGGCTGCTGCCGATCGCGGTGGTGCAGCTGGTGGTGGTGGCGCAGACCTCCGGCCTCACGATGGGCGCGAACGGTGTGGTGCACGCGCTGCTGCTGGGTTTCGCGGGCGTCGCGACGGCGGTGCCGCTGCTGTTGTTCGCGGCGGGGACGCGCCGCGTGAACCTGGCCGTGATCGGCATGATCCAGTTCCTCACGCCGATCATGCAGTTCCTGATCGGCGTGGTGGTGCTGCACGAGCCGATGCCGCCGGAGCGATGGATCGGGTTCGTGCTCGTGTGGATCGCGATCGCGGTGTTCGTCGCCGACCTGCTGCTGGCCGGGCGGCGGGGACGCCGGATCGCGCGCGCCGCCCTGCTCTGATCCCCGGGCTCGACCGCGGCGACACCCGGTGTCGGATCGTTAACGCACCGAGATACTTGCACCCCCTGCGCGCTGACCTCACGCCCTAGTGTTAGAGCACCCGCCTGTGGTCACAATCCACGTTCAGTCACGCAAGGGAGCATCCATGAACGCACTGAAGGGCTCGCGCACCGCGAAGGTCTTCGCCGGGATCGCGCTGGTCAGCGCATCCGCCATCGTCATCGCCGGCTGCAGCAGCACGCCGAACGCCGAGCCGTCGGAGGGTGGCGGCGACAAGCCGGCCGCCGACCTGACGCTCAAGCTCGGCTCGCTGCTGCCCGCCACCGGATCGCTCGCCTTCCTCGGCGCTCCCATGGAAGCCGGCGTGCAGCTCGCCGTGCAGCAGATCAACGAGGCCGACGCCGGTGTCACGATCGACCTGACCACCGCCGACGAGGGCGACCTCGACAACAAGGCCTACGAGACGTCGATCACCAACCTGCAGAACGCGGGCATCACCGCGATGATCGGTGCCGCGTCGTCGAGCGTCACCAAGCTGATCCTCGACAGCAACGCCGGTGCGGGCATCCTCACCGTCTCGCCGTCGAACACGTCGCCCGACTTCACGGGCATCAACCCGCTGTACTTCCGCACGGCGCCGAGCGACAACCTGCAGGGCGAGGTGCTGGGCAACCAGATCGCCGAGGACGGCCACAAGACGCTGGGCATCATCTACCAGAACGACCCGTACGGCACGGGCCTGTTCGAGGCCATCAAGGCCACGTTCGAGGGCACCGGCGGCGAGGTCGTCGCCGACGCGTCGTACAACCAGGGTGACGGCCAGTTCAACGCCCAGGTGTCGGAGATCGCGGCCGCCAAGCCCGACGCGGTCGCCGTGGTCTCGTACGACCAGTTCGCGACCATCGCGCCGCTGCTCGCCAACGCGGGCATCGACACCGGCTCGCTCTACCTGGTCGACGGAAACCTGAAGGACTGGGGCTCCGACATCCCGGTGAGCCTCGAGGGTTCGAAGGGCACGCGCGCCGGCGCCGAGCTGCCGCAGGACTTCCTCGACCAGCTCAACGAGGTCTGGACGGCCGACGGCAACGACCCGATCGACGCCGTGACCTACTCGGCCGAGGCCTACGACGCCGTGATCCTGATCGCCCTGGCGGCCCTGAAGGCCGGCTCGGTCGAGGGTGCCGACATCGCCGAGCAGATGATCACCGTCTCGGGTGGCGAGGGCGACGGCGAGAAGTGCAAGGACTTCGCCGAGTGCGCCGCGATCATCAACGACGGAGGCACGCCGGACTACGACGGCCTCTCCGGTGAGATCACGTTCGACGAGAACAACGACCCGAAGGGCGCCGCGATCGGCGTCTACGAGTTCGGCGCAGACAACACCACCACGCGGATCAAGTAAGCCGCATCGCGAAGGCCCCGGGCTCCGGCTCGGGGCCTTCGTCGTGTCCCACGGCGGGCACGGCGCGACGCGTTCCGCACGCAGAAGGGCCCGGCATCCGCGGATGCCGGGCCCTTCGCGGCGCGTGTCAGGCGGCGTCGGTGCCGAGCGTGCCCAGGTAGAGGCCGATGACCTTCGGGTCGTTCAGCAGCTCGCGGCCGGTGCCCTCGTAGGCGTCGCGGCCCTGATCGAGTACGTAGCCGCGGTCGCAGATCTGCAGGCAGCGTCGTGCGTTCTGCTCGACCATGATCGTGGTCACGCCCGCCTTGTTGATGTCGGAGACGCGGATGAACGCGTCGTCCTGCCGCACGGGGGAGAGGCCGGCCGACGGCTCGTCGAGCAGCAGCACCGACGGGTCCATCATGAGCGCGCGCGACATGGCCACCATCTGGCGCTCGCCGCCGGACAGCGATCCGGCACGCTGCTTGAGGCGCTTGCCGAGTTCGCCGAAGATGCTGGAGACGAACTCCAGCCGCTCCGCGAAGATCTTCGGGTTCTGGTAGAGCCCCATCTCGAGGTTCTCCTGGATCGTGAGCGACGGGAACACGTTGTTCGTCTGCGGGACGAACGCGACACCGCGCGCCACGAGCTTGTCCGCCTTGAGGCCGACGATGCTCTCGCCCTTGACCGTGATGTCGCCGTCGCGCACGTTCACCATGCCGAAGATGGCCTTCAGCAGCGTCGACTTGCCGGCGCCGTTGGGGCCGATGATGCCGATCAGCTCGCCCTTGTGGGCCACGAGGTTCGCGCCGTTGAGGATGTTCACCCCGGGCAGATACCCGGCGTGCACGTTGGTGAGCTCGACGACCACGTCGTCGTTCTTGATCTCGTTCCGCTCGACGGGCGCGTCGGTCATGGCTTCTCCTCCTCGGCCTCTTCGGCCTCGACCTCGGCTTCGACCTCGGTCTCGATCTGCTCGCGGATGCGCTCCGCGTCGGCGTCCGAGATCACGGGCAGACGTCCGGTCACGGCACCCAGGTCCACGTCCTGATGCGCGCCCAGGTAGGCGTCGACGACCGCGGGGTCCTCCATCACGGTGTCCGGCGGCCCCTCGGCCACGACGCGTCCCTCGGCCATCACGACCACCCAGTCGGCGATGTGACGCACCATGTGCATGTCGTGCTCCACGAACAGCACCGTCATGCCCAGGTCCTTGAGGTCGAGGATGTGGTCGAGCAGCGACTGCGTCAGCGCCGGGTTCACGCCGGCCATGGGCTCGTCGAGCATCACCAGTGTCGGGTTGCTCATCAGTGCGCGCGCCATCTCCAGCAGCTTGCGCTGGCCTCCGGAGAGCGACGCCGCGAAGTCCTGCTCCTTGGCGTCGAGCTTGAACCGCGTCAGCAGCTCGTGGGCGCGCTGTTCGATCTCCTGGTCCTGCTTGCGCCAGAGGAAGGGGAAGAGCCCGGCCCAGAAGCCCTCGCCGCGCTGGTCCTTCGCGCCGAGCTTCATGTTCTCCAGCACGGTCAGCAGCGACAGCGACTTGGTGAGCTGGAACGTGCGCACCTGCCCCATGCGGGCGACCTTGAAGGAGGGGATGCCGGAGAGGTTGGTGCCGTCGAACGACCAGGTGCCGCTGTTGGGCTTGTCGAAGCCGCACAGCAGGTTGAACAGCGTCGTCTTGCCGGCGCCGTTCGGGCCGATCAGGGCCGTGATGGCGCCGCGCGGGATCTCCAGGTGGTCGACGTCGACGGCCGTGAGGCCGCCGAAGCGCCGCTGCACGGCGTCCACGACGAGGATCGGGTCGACCTTCTTGACGCCGGGCACCGCGGGGCCGGCGGTGAGGCCGGTCGTCTTGGCGCGCGGGGTGCTCTTCGCGGGCGTGACCGCCGCGTCGTTCTCACTTGACAAAGGTCATCTCCCTCTTGTTTCCGAGGATGCCCTGCGGGCGGAAGATCACGATCAGCATCAGCACGATGCCGATGAGGATGTACCGCACGACATCGGCCTGCGCGCCCGACATGGGCAGGTAACCGGCGTTCGCCATGGCGGGCAGCAGCGCGCCGAGGAACGCGAACACGATCCAGAACAGCACGGCGCCCAGCGTGGGCCCGAGCACCGTCGCGGCGCCGCCGAGCAGCAGGATCGTCCACAGGAAGAACGTCAGCGACGTGGAGTAGCTGCCGGGGATCACGGCCGACGGCAGGATGAACACGATGCCGCCGAGCGCGCCGATGATGCCACCGACCACGAGCGCCTGCATCTTGTACGCGAAGACGTTCTTGCCGAGCGAGCGCACCGCGTCCTCGTCCTCGCGGATGCCCTTGAGCACGCGACCCCACGGGCTGCGCATGAGCGCCCACACCACCAGCACCGCGAGGGCCAGGGCGATCAGGCCGACCACGCGCACCCACAGGTCGGTCGCGTTGTAGGTCCAGGGACCGAAGCCGTACGTGCCGGTGGGGAAGGGGTTCGCGTCGCGGAAGCTCTGGTGGTAGCCGGAGAGGCCGCCCGCGGAGTTGGTCCAGTCCTTGAACAGCTCCGTCACGAACATGAGCCGCACGACCTCCGCGGCCGCGATGGTCGCGATGGCGAGGTAGTCGGCGCGCAGGCGCAGCGTGGGGATGCCGAGCAGCAGGGCGAACAGGGCCCCGCCCAGCACGCCGACCAGCACGCCGGCCCACCACGGGAAGCCGAAGGTGAGGATCGAGATCGCGTAGCCGTAGCCGCCGATCGCCATGAACGCGGCCATGCCGAAGTTGAGCAGACCCGTGTAGCCGAAGTGCACCGCGAGGCCGGTCGCCGCGAGCGCGTACGCGATCGTCGTCGGGCTGAACAGATAGGAGGCGGTGTTGCCGAAGATGCTTCCGAAGTCCATGTGTCAGCCCAACCTTTCCTTGCGTCCGAGGATGCCCTGCGGTCGCACGAGCAGGATGATGATCAGCGCGACCAGGGCGCTGGCGTACTTGAGGTCGGAGGGGACGCCCAGCAGCGTGGACACCTCCACCGCGAGCCCGACGATGATCGAGCCGATCAGGGCGCCGATCGCCGAACCCAGGCCGCCGAGGGTGATGGCGCAGAACATCAGCAGCAGCATCTGCATGCCCATGTCCCACTTCACTCCCGGGCGGAAGTACGCCCAGAGGATGCCCGAGATGGCGGCGAGCGTGCCGGCGAGGATCCACACGATGCGGATGACCTTGTCGACGTCGATGCCGGAGGCGGCCGCGAGCTGCGGGTTGTCCGAGATCGCCCTCGTCGCCTTGCCCGTCCGGGTGCGGGTGAGGAAGAACGCCACGCCGAGGATGACGATGATGCTGGTGGCCATGCCGATCATGTCGATGTACGACAGCGAGATCGGCCCGAGGCGGATCGGCTCGGGGCTCGCGCCGGGGAGCTGGTAGGTGTTGCCGCCGATGATGTACTGCAGCGTGTACCGCAGCGCGAGCGAGAGGCCGATGCTCACGATCATGAGCTGCACCACCCCGAGGCCCTTGCGGCGCAGCGGCTTCCAGATGCCGGCGTCGAGCGCCCAGCCCAGGGCCGCGCCGCCGATCACCGCCGCGATGATGCCCGCCCACAGCGGCAGCTGCCAGAAGGTCGTGAACACGAGGGTGATCACGGCGCCCCAGGTCACCATCTCGCCGTGCGCGAAGTTCGACAGCCGTGTGGTGCCGTAGATGAGTGCCGCCCCCATGGAGGCGAGGCCGAGCAGGAGCCCGAAGTTCAGGCCGCCGACGATGCGCGACAGCAGCTGATCGAGGAACGACACCGTGACCCGCTCGCCCGCGCCGAGGAAGAGGTTGACGATCTTGGTGCCGGTGAGCCCGAACTCCAGTTCGAACGAGGCCGTCGTGCCCGACACCGGCTGGATGCCCTCCGGCAGCTGCGAGGCGTCGACGATCACACCGTCGGGGAGCGTGGACTCGTCCACCGTCAGGGTGTACGTCTCCTTCTCCGGCACGTACAGGCGCCACTTGCCCTCGGCGTCGGTCTCGGTCTCGGCCTCGAAGCCGTTGCCCTCGATCGACATGACCACGCCCTCGACGGGCTCATCGGCGTTGGTGACCACACCCGCGAAGTAGAAGTCGGTGACCTCTTGCCCGTCGTCGGTGGTGTCGGCGGAGGCCGCTGAGGGAGGGAGCAGCAGTGAGGCCGCGAGCGCCATGAGGATTCCCAAGAAGACGAAAGCCCAGGGGCGCTTCCGCGGTCCGGCGAGTGCTGTGGGTCCCACGCAACCTCCACTGTGAGTGCTGTCTCCGCGGACTCGGGTCGAACCGCGGGGATGGACGACGCACTTGAGCGTAATGGGCGATCCGCGAATCACCTACCTCTCGGGCCAACGGTCCGGTAACGACGGGGGACTGGGAATGTTCTCGGGCGTGTCTCGCTTAGAATCTGCATACGGGCTCAGCCCCGCCCCGGCCGATGTCGACCACCCACTCGCACCCGGACCCGCGCCACGCGCGCAGGAGGAGATTCCATGGACCAGCACGATCCCTTCGGCTTCGTCGGACTGACCTACGATGACGTTCTGCTCCTGCCGGGGCATACCGACGTCATCCCCAGTGAGGCCGACACGTCGTCGCGGATCACGCGTCGCATCTCCGTCGCGACGCCTCTGCTGTCCAGCGCCATGGACACCGTCACCGAGTCGCGCATGGCCATCGCGATGGCGCGCGAGGGCGGCATCGGCATCCTGCACCGCAACCTGTCGATCGCCGACCAGGCCGCACACGTCGACCGCGTCAAGCGCAGCGAGTCGGGCATGATCACCGACCCCATCACCACGACCGCCGACGCGACGGTGGAGGAGGTCGACGCGCTGTGCGCCAAGTACCGCATCTCCGGCCTTCCCGTGGTCGACGCCGAGGGCCGCCTGGTGGGCATCATCACGAACCGCGACATGCGGTTCGTCTCGGGTTTCGAGCGTCAGACCACGTTCGTGAAAGACGTCATGACGAGCGAGAACCTCGTCACCGCACCGGTGGGCGTCGCGGCGGGCGAGGTCATCGCCCTGTTCGCGAAGCACCGCGTGGAGAAGCTGCCGCTGATCGACGAGGACGGCAAGCTCGCCGGGCTCATCACCATCAAGGACTTCGACAAGAGCGAGAAGTACCCGCTCGCGACCAAGGACGACCAGGGCCGCCTGCGCGTCGGTGCGGCGATCGGCTTCTTCGGCGACGCGTGGGAGCGGGCCGAGGCGCTGCGTGACGCGGGCGTCGACGTGCTCGTGGTCGACACGGCCAACGGCCAGTCGCAGGGCGTGATCGACCTGGTCAAGCGCCTCAAGGCCGACGAGTCCTTCGCCCACATCGACGTGATCGGCGGCAACGTCGCGACGCGTGAGGGTGCGCAGGCGCTGGTCGACGCGGGCGTCGACGCGGTCAAGGTCGGCGTCGGCCCCGGCTCCATCTGCACCACGCGCGTGGTCGCGGGCGTCGGAGTGCCGCAGGTGACCGCCGTGTACGAGGCGTCGCTCGCCGCCCGTCCGGCCGGCATCCCCGTGATCGCCGACGGCGGCCTGCAGTACTCGGGCGACATCGCGAAGGCCCTCGTCGCAGGCGCCGACGCGGTCATGCTCGGTTCGCTGCTCGCCGGTACCGACGAGTCGCCGGGCGAGATCGTGTTCCAGTCGGGCAAGCAGTTCAAGCAGTACCGCGGCATGGGCTCGCTCGGGGCGATGCAGACCCGCGGCAAGCAGACCTCCTACTCCAAGGACCGCTACTTCCAGGCCGACGTGCCCAGCGACGACAAGCTGATCCCCGAGGGCATCGAGGGGCAGGTGCCGTACCGCGGCCCGCTCTCCGCCGTCGCCTACCAGCTCGTCGGCGGGCTGCGGCAGTCGATGTTCTACGTCGGCGCCCGCACGATCGAGGAGCTCAAGGCCCGCGGCAAGTTCGTGCGCATCACCTCGGCCGGGCTCAAGGAGTCCCACCCGCACGACGTGCAGATCGTGGTCGAGGCGCCCAACTACAAGAAGTGAACAGCGCCCCGCACCGGGGCGACGACGAGGGGCCGGATGCGCGCAGCATCCGGCCCCTCGTGTGTGTTGCGGGTTCAGCCGCAGCGGTAGGTGACGCCGCCGACCTCCCACACGCCGGGGCCGAGCTCGGCGCACATCCCGAAGATGCCCGCGAACACGGTCACGAGCAGGATGATGCCGATGATCTCCAGGATGGTCAGCACCGCGCCGACGATGATGCCGGCGATCGCGAGGCCCTTCGGCGCGTGCGCCTTCCCCAGCTGCACCGCGGCGATGATGCTGAGGATGAGGCCGATCGGCGGCAGCAGGAACGCCAGCACGAGTCCGACGATCGACAGCACGCGTCCGGGAGGCGAGGCCGGCGCGGTCTGGCCGTAGGCGCCGGGAGCCGCGGGACCGGGCGGCGGCGGGTACGCGGCGGCCGGGTCGTTCGCGGGGGTGCTGTTCCAGGCGGGGGGAGGGGTGCCGGGCTGCGACGCCTCGGGGGGCGGGGGGTTCGTCATGGTCTCTCCTCGGTTGAGCGTGCGTAGCCCAGAGCGTAGCGACGGCGCCGTCGGCGTGCCATCCCCTGGGCGTCAGCGCGGTCGTGCGAGGTTCGCCGCGTTCACGAGGTACGAGCACCGGATGGCGACGACATACTTCTCGTTACTCGACAGCGGGCGGTCACCGGCGAGCACGGTCTGGACGACGTCCGTGGAGAGACCGGTCAATCGCGCGATGTTCCCCGGGGTGAGGTGCAGTGCTCCGGTGAGGGATTCGAGGGTCGCGCGGAGCCGATCATCGTCGCCGATCCCGCTGGCCTCCGTGAGTTGGGCCACGAGCGCGGAGAGACGAGCCGCTTCGTGCCCGGTGAGCACAGCCGGTGACGAGTCCATTCCGACGGCCGCCGGTGCTACGACGAGGAGCTTCCGCAGCCTCACGTGATCGATACCCGTCATCGCCTCGAGCGCCTTCATCGTGATGGCACCTTCTTCGAGGAGGCGAGCCAGTTCACGGGAAACGTCGAAGCTGGTCGATGACATGCTCACTCCGGGTCAGGGGTAGATGTACAAGGTGTTGTTCGGCACGACATGAGCCACGATAACCTCGGCGAAATCCGCGGTTCCGGTGAGCGTGCCCCAATGCCTGTGGTTGTGGCGGGTGCTCGTCTGTGCTTCCGCGGGGGAGGGGCGGGGCGTAGCGTGCGGGTATGTGCCGGAACATCGTGCCCCTGAACAACCTGGCCCCCGCGGCGACCGATGAGGAGTGCCACGACGCGGCGCTCCAGTTCGTCCGCAAGATCTCCGGGGCGACGGCGCCCTCGCGCGTCAACAGGGACGTGTTCGATCGCGCCGTCGAGGAGATCGCTGCGGCCACGCGACGGCTGCTGGACGACCTCGTGACGACCGCGCCGCCCAAGAACCGGGAGGCGGAGGCGGCCAAGCGCCAGGCCCGCTCGGCCGAGCGATACGAGGCCATCCGGGTGTACCAGCAGGAGAAGCGGGCGGCGCGGGCGGCGACCTGACGCCGCTGCGCGGCCGGGTCTGCCCGCCTGTGCCAGAATCGACGTACCCCGCTCGACTTTCCCCGCGGATCCGGTGATGAAGGCACCGGGATCGCGACGCCGGCCCCCACCGGCAGGGAAGCTCCCCAAGGAGAGCCGTACATGTCTGAGGACGCCCCCCGCATTCTCGTCGTCGACGACGACCACGATGTCGCCCTGCTGGTGAAGACCGTGCTGGAGCGCCGTGCCGGCTGCATCGTCGACCTCGCGGAAGACGGGCGCTCCGCGATCGACCGTGTCGCCGCAGTGCGGCCCGACGTGGTGGTCACCGACATCGAGATGCCGGGTCTCAGCGGCCTCGAGCTGCTCGCCGAGCTGCGCCGCACGATCCCCACCGTGCCGGTGATCGTGATGACCGCGCACGTCTCGGTCGAATACGCCGTGTCCGCCTTGCGCGCGCAGGCCGACGAGTTCCTCACCAAGCCGCTCGACAACGCCCGGCTCGTGGAAGCCGTGACCCGCCTGGTGGAGGAGGGCCGACGGCGACGCGAGGAGGCGAGGACGACCGAGGTGGTGCTCGCGATCGGCGCCCACCCCGACGACGTCGAGATCGGGGTCGGCGGCATCCTCGCGGCCCACGCCGCCGCCGGCGACGCGATCACGATCCTCACCCTGTCCCGCGGAGCCAGGGGCGGAGACGCCGACAGCCGCCAGAACGAGTCGCTCGCCGCGGCCGAGCGGATCGGCGCCCGCCTGTTCCTGAAAGACCTCGTCGACACGGAGATCTCCGGCGGCGGCTCCACCGTGCGACTGATCGAAGAGGTCGTGCGCGAGATCCAGCCGACCATCGTCTACACGCACTCCCCGCACGATCGGCACCAGGACCATCGCGCCGTGAGCGAGGCCACGATCGTCGCGACCCGTCGTGTCGGCACCGTCGCGTGCTACCAGAGCCCCTCCTCGACGATCGACTACCGGCCGACGCGCTTCGTGCGCATCGACCGCTTCCTCGACGAGAAGCTGCGCCTGCTGGAGTGCTTCCAGTCGCAGGCCGCCGCGAGCCGTGACTACCTCGCCCCCGAGTTCGTCACCGCGACCGCGCGGTACTGGTCGCGATTCGGCGGGGGCGACGCGGTGGAGCCGCTGGAAGTGGTGCGCGAGACGGCGGAGTTCGTCGGCGCACACGAACTCACACGACGGGAGAGCTGAATGACGCAGCGCGTGCTGGTGACCGGGGCGGGCGGACCGGCCGGGGTGGCGGTGATCCGCTCCCTGCTCCGTCGCTCCGACCTGACGGTGTTCGCCGCCGACATGGACGGCTGGGCGAGCGGGATCTACCTGGTGCCGCCGGAGCAGCGTCGCCTGGTGCCGCCGGGACGCGACGACGACTTCGTGCCCGCGATCGCACGACTCGTAGCCCAGGACGACCTCGACCTCGTGATCTCCACCGTCGACGTGGAGCTCATCGCGCTCGCGGACCGCCGAGACGAGCTGGCTCCCGCGGTGCTGGCCGCGCCGTCGTCGGACACGCTGCACACGGCCCTCGACAAGCTCGCCCTCGCGGAGCGCTGCGCGCCGACCGGACGCACCCCGCGCACCGTGCTCGCCGGTCCCGACGCCGCCGCGGTCGACTGGGAGTTCCCGGTGTTCGCCAAGCCGCGCCAGGGAGCGGGCAGCCGGGGCATCCGCCTCGTGCCCGACCGCGCCGCGCTCGACGCCCTGCCGACCGACGAGGGCCTCATCGTGCAGGACTTCCTGCCCGGCGAGGAGTACTCGGTCGACGTGATCTCCGACGCCTCCGGTGCGGTCGTCGCCGCGGTGCCGCGCACCAGGGCGAGGGTCGACTCGGGCGTCGCGATCGCCGGACGCACCCTGCGCGACCCCGAGCTGGAGGAGACCGCGTCCGCGATCGCCCGGGCGATCGGCCTGGTGGGCGTCGCCAACGTGCAGCTGCGCCGCGACCGCGACGGCCGTGCCGTGCTGCTCGAGGTCAACCCGCGCTTCCCCGGCGCGCTCCCGCTGACGATCGCCGCCGGCGTGGACATCCCGTCGCTGGTCGCCGACCTGTTCCTGGGCCGCGAGCTGCCCGTGCAGGTGCCGTTCCGCGAGGTCGCGTCGGTGCGGTTCCTGGAAGACGTGATCGTCGAGGTCGACGACGTGCTCGTCTCGGAGCACGCCGGTCATCAGGAGGACGTATGAGTCACGGGGTGCTCCGGGGGGACCATCACGTGCACTCCACCTTCTCCGACGACGCGGTCTCCACACTCGAGGAGAACGTGGCGGCCGCGGTCGCCGCGGGGCTCGACACCGTGCGCCTGGTGGATCACGTGCGCCAGAGCACGACCTGGGTGACGGAGTACCTCGCCGCCGTCCGCGCCCTGCGAATGCCGGACGGGCTCACGGTGCTGACGGGCGTGGAGGCCAAGATCCTCGACGCGTCCGGAGCGCTCGACATCCCCGCGCTCCCCGCCGGCATCGACCGCATCCTGATCGCCGACCACCAGTTCCCGGGCGAGGACGGGCCGCTCGGCCCCACCGCCGTCCGCGAACGCATCGCCGCGGGCTGGGCGGCCGACGACGTGCTCGACCAGTTCGTGGGGGCCGTCGTGGCGACCATGTACCGCCACCCCGGCAACCAGCTCGCGCACTGCTTCTCGATCCTGCCCAAGATCGGCCTGTCCGAGGAGCAGCTGGGCGCCGAACGGCTGCGCGAGTGGGCACGTGCCGCCGCGGCCACCGGCACGCTCGTCGAGGTGAACGAGAAGTGGGCGTGCCCCGGGCCCGACGCACTGGCCGCCCTGCGTGACGCGGGCGCCGAGGTCGTGGCGTCGACCGACAGTCACGTGGCCACCGACGTCGGCCGCTACTCCCGCATCCTTCCGCTGCTCGACGGCGTGGAGGTGACCGGCTGATGCCCGACCTCGCCTGGTACGAGACCGTGATCGTGGTCGTCCTGCTGCTGTGCGTGCTCGTGGGCACGCTGCCCGTCATCAACACGGGCCTGCAGTTCCTGGCGCTCCCGCTGCACGCGTTCCGGAACCACTACCCGAAGGCCGCCCCGTACCACCCGAACGTCGCGGTGGTGATCCCGGCGTGGAACGAGGGCATGGTGATCGGCCCCGCGATCGAGAGGCTGCTGCAGCTGGAGTACCCGGCGGAGCGGCTGCGCGTGTTCGTGGTCGACGACGCCTCCACCGACGACACCCCCGAGATCGTGGCGCAGAAGGCCGCGGCATACCCCGGACGGGTCGTGCATCTGCGGCGCGAGCAGGGCGGCCAGGGCAAGGCGCACACGCTCAACCACGGGCTCGACGTGGTGCTCGCGGACGACTGGACCGAGGCCGTGCTCATCATGGACGCCGACGTGATCTTCGCGCGCGACTCGCTGCGCAAGCTCACGCGTCACCTCGCCGACGAGAAGGTCGGCGCGGTCACGGCGTACATCGCGGAGGGCAGCCGCGACCGGAACTACCTGACGCGCTTCATCGCGATCGAGTACGTGATCGGACAGCTCTCGGCCCGCCGCGTGCAGAACGTCGGCGGCGCCATCGCGTGCCTCGCGGGCGGCGCCCAGCTGCACTCCCGCGCGAACCTGGAGGCCATCGGCGGTCGCATCCCGACCGGGACCCTCGCCGAGGACACGATGACCACGTTCGAGAGCCAGCTCCACGGACGCCGGATGGTGTTCGAGCCGCACGCCGTGGTGCTCGCGGAGGAGCCGCGCACGATCGACAGCCTGTGGAAGCAGCGGCTGCGGTGGGCTCGCGGCAACGTGCAGCTGACGTCCATCTACAAGAAGCTGTGGTTCCGCCCGAGCCGCGATCACAACCTCGGCAGCGTCGGCTTCGGCCTGGCCTGGTTCACGATCCTGCTGCTGCCGGCGTTCATGCTGCTCGCCGCCGCCGGCCTGATCGCGCTCCTGCTGCTGCACAGCGACATCGCCGAGTTCGTGTTCCGCTTCATGTGGATCGCCGCCGCATGCATCTACATCTTCTCGATGCTGTACTCCGTGCAGCTCGACCCGCGGATCGGCCGGCAGTCGTGGCGCGAGGCGATCATGTTCCCCGGCCTCGGCGCGCTGATCCTGATGTTCATCGCGCTGTTCCCGTGGACGCTCGACGGTCTGCTGAACCTCTTCGGCGAAGAGGCGACGGATCAGGCGCGATTCGGGTGGCTGCTGTTCTTCTACCTGTGGGGCCCCGTTTCGATGCTCGGCATCTGGCTGGCGCGCGCCGTCGAGCCCCTGCCCGGAGGGCGCTTCTTCGCCGGGCTGCTCCTCTACGTGTGCGGCTATGGCTCCCTGCTGTGCGCGATCACGGTGGACTCGTACCTCAAGGAGTGGCGCCGCGCCGACGCCTCGTGGATCAAGACCGAGAAGGTCGGACGGGTGGACTCATGACGGACGCACCTTCGCATGACGCCGAGGTCGAGGAGATCGCCGAGGACGCCCGGCGCGAGAAGCGGCTCATCCCGCAGGCCCTGATCTCCCTCGGCATCGTGATCGTGATCGTGGTCGTGCGAGAGCTGCTCCTCCGATGACCGGGAGGCCGCTGGCGCTCGTGGTCGAGGACGCGGCCGATCAGGCGACGCTCCTGGGGCGGTATCTCGACCGGGAGGGCTTCGACGTCTTCATTGCGCCCGATGCCGAGTCCGCGATCGCCGCCTTCCCCGACATCCATCCGGTTGTCGCCGTGCTCGATCTGCTGCTCCCCGGCATCTCCGGTCACGCCTGCTCGCGTCTCATCCACGAGCGCTTCCCCGACTGCTACCTCGTGGTCAGCTCCGTGCTCGATGTCGCGGACTACCCGCCGGCCGACGCGGCGCTGCCGAAACCCGTCACGGGGGCCGACCTGCACCGCGTGGTCGAGGGGGTGCCGCGATGAGGGCCACGCCGCTCGAGCGCGCCGAGAGCCGCTGGTACCGGGTGTTCGACAACCCGAGTCCGATCGTCAAGCAGGCGCCCACGCTGGTCGCGACGGTGATCGCGGGCAGCATGACGTGGGCCATCCCCGGCCTGCCGTTCACGCACCTCGGCGCGGCGCTGATCGGCATCGGCATCGTGCTGCTGGCCACGCTGCAGGCCGGGGTGCTCAGCGCCCTGCACGTGCGCGAGGGCTGGATCGTGCTGGCGGTCCCCATGCTCGACATCGTGGGGCTCGGCCTCTTCCGTGCGGGGACGGGCGGGGCGGCGTCGCTGTTCAGCTCGCTCGTGCTGCTGCCGATCATCTGGATCGCGGCCGCCCCCGGCATCCGGTGGGTGTTCGTGGTCGGCGCGCTGTCGTCGCTCGCCCTGCTCATGCCGTACATCACCGACCCGCCGTCGAACGCCGTCGTGTGGCTGCGGGGTGTGGTGGGGCCGCTCGTGTTCGCGGCCGTCGCCGCCGTGGTGAACGAGCTGTCGCGGCAGCAGCGGATGCGGGTGGAGCAGGCGGAGGACCTGGTCACCGAACGCACGAGGGCGCTGTCGGAGAACGTGGCGATGATCGTGCAGCTGCGGCAGAAGGAGCACGAGTACCGCGTGCTGCTGGACTCCTTCGAGAGCCTGTGGTCCTCGATCACCGCGCAGGCCGTGATCGCCACCGACCGCGCGGGGCGCATCACGGCGTGGAACCCCGGTGCCGTGCGGCTGCTCGGACTCACGGCCGACGAGGCGCTCGACGACGTTCGCATCGACCGGTTCTTCTCCCGAACGGTGCTGTCGATGCTCGCGGAGGACACGGCAGCGCGACGGGAGGCGTCGGGAGAGGCGTCCGTCGCGGGGGCGAGTGCGGGGCCGGCGCCCGAGGGCATCCGGGCGCTGTTCGCGCAGGCCGACGAGGGGGTCACGGTCGACGGCGACGTGGAGGTCACCACGGCGGGCGGCACGACCGTTCCCGCGCGGGTGACGGTGAGTCCGCACAAGGACGGCTCCGGTGCCCAGCAGGGCTACCTGTTCGTGCTGACCGATGAGACGCGGGCGGTGGAGGTGGCCCGCATGAAGGACGAGTTCGTGGGCATGATCTCGCACGAGCTGCGCACGCCGCTCAGCGCGATCATCGGCTTCCTCGACCTGCTGCAGAACGATCCGGGCCAGCCGCTGACCGAGGATCAGCAGGAGTTCGTCGGGATCATCGAGCGCAACGCGAAGCGCCTGCTCAACCTGGTGGGCGACCTGCTGTTCACCGCCCAGGTGGAGTCGGGGCGTTTCCCGTTGGAGCGCGTGGAGGCCGATGTCGCGGAGCTCGTGCGGTCGGCGGTCGCATCCGCGGGTCCGCACGCGCAGCGGGAGGACATCGAGCTGGTGGCGGACGCGGGCGACGAGCCGATCCGGCTGCTCGTGGATCCGGGGCGGATCGGGCAGGCCGTCGACAATCTCCTGTCGAACGCGATCAAGTTCACGCCGAGCGGCGGCCGGGTCACGGCGGCCGTGCGGCGCGTGGACGGCGGCGTGCAGATCTCGGTCGCGGACACCGGCGTCGGCATCCCGGAGGACGAGCAGGGCATGCTCTTCACGCGGTTCTTCCGGGCCTCGACGGCCACGCGGAATGCCGTGCCCGGCGTGGGGCTCGGCCTCACGATCACCCGCGCGATCGTGCTGGCGCACGGCGGTTCGATGGACGTGACGAGTCAGGAGGGCGTGGGGACCGAGTTCCGCTTCGTCCTGCCGGCGGCGCCCAAGACCGAGGTGCTGCAGACCCTGAGCCGCGCGGACTGACCCGGACCTCCTCGGCCGCAGCATCCTGATAGTCTGGTCGGCTCGCTGTGCGCGGGCGGAAGGACGGCCACGCACTGTGGGGTACATCGACGCATCAGGCATCTCACTGACGCTTCCCGACGGAAGACCGCTGCTCGACGAGGTCTCGTTCCGGGTCGGCGCCGGCTCGACGAGCGCGCTCATCGGGCCGAACGGCGCGGGCAAGACCACGCTCCTGCGGATCATCCGCGGCGACCAGGCGGCCGACGACGGCGTCGTCACCATCGACGGCGGACTCGGCGTGATGGATCAGTTCGTCGGGCACGGCGAGCCGGGGCAGACCGTGCATGAGCTCCTCGTGCGCGTCGCCCCCGCCCGCATCCGCGCCGCCGCCGAAGCCCTCGACGCGGCGGAGAACGCCCTGATCGACCGTGATGAGCACGACACGCAGATGGCGTACGCCGCAGCCATCGCGGAGTACGCCGACGCCGGCGGCTACGAGCACGAGACCGTATGGGACCAGTGCACGATGGCGGCGCTCGGCGTGCCGTTCGAGCGGGCGCGGTACCGCGAGCTCACGTCGCTGTCCGGCGGCGAGCAGAAGCGCCTGGCGCTCGAAGCCCTGCTGCGCGGACCCGACGCGGTGCTCCTGCTCGACGAGCCGGACAACTACCTCGACGTCCCGACCAAGCGGTGGCTGGAGGAACAGCTGCGGCAGACCGCGAAGACCGTGCTGCTCGTGTCGCACGACCGCGAGCTGCTCGCCCGCGCGGCCGACCGGCTCATCACGCTCGAACCAGGGGCGGCCGGTTCGACGGCGTGGGTGCACGGCGGCGGCTTCGCGACCTACCCGCAGGCGCGCATCGACCGCATGGAGCGGCTCGACGAGCTGCGCCGTCGGTGGGACGAGCAGCACGAGAAGCTGCGCGTGCTGGTCGCGAACCTCAAGGTGAAGGCCTCGGCGAACGACGGCTTCGCCTCCCGCTACCAGGCGGCGCAGACGCGACTGCGCAAGTTCGAGGAGGCGGGGCCGCCCGAGGAGCGTCCGCCCGCGCAGGAGTTCGACATGCGCCTGCGGGGCTCGCGCACGGGCAAGCGCGCCGTGGTGGCCGAGCGGCTCGAGCTCACCGGGCTCATGCGTCCCTTCGACGCGGAGGTGTGGTTCGGCGACCGCGTGGCCGTGCTGGGCTCGAACGGCTCGGGCAAGTCGCACTTCCTGCGACTGCTCGCGCGCGGCGGCAGCGACCCCGACCCGACCCTGGGTCACGTCTCCTCCGCCGCGGAAGACCTGAGTCCCGTCGCGCACACCGGTCGCGCGGTGCTGGGGGCGCGCGTGGTGCCGGGGCTGTTCGCGCAGACCCACACGCACCCGGAGTTCGTCGGACGCACGCTGCTGGAGATCCTGCACCGCGGCGACGACCGCCGGGCGGGGATGCCCCGGGACGCCGCGAGCTCGGCGCTCGACCGTTACGGGCTCGTGCGGCAGGCGCTGCAGACGTTCGAGTCGCTGTCCGGTGGGCAGCAGGCGCGGTTCCAGGTGCTGCTGCTGGAGTTGTCCGGCGCGACCCTGCTGCTGCTCGACGAGCCGACCGACAACCTCGACCTGGAGTCGGCGGAGGCGTTGGAGCAGGCGCTGGCGCGGTTCGAGGGGACGGTGCTCGCGGTCACGCACGACCGCTGGTTCGCGCGGTCGTTCGACCGGTTCCTCGTGTTCGGCTCCGACGGCGAGGTGTACGAGTCGGACGAGCCGGTGTGGGACGAGCGCCGCGTGGCACGGGCCCGGTGACCGCGGGCACGCGCCCCCTCGGGGTGCCCGGTAGGCTGGACGGGTGACCATGGAGATCGAGCTCGGCCGAGGAAAGCGCGCCCGTCGCGCGTACACGTTCGACGACATCGCGGTGGTGCCCTCGCGGCGCACGCGCAACCCGGAGGACGTGTCGACCGCCTGGACGATCGACGCCTTCGGCTTCGAGATCCCGGTGCTCGGCGCGCCGATGGACTCCGTCGTGAGCCCGCGCACGGCCATCATGCTCGGCCAGCTGGGCGGCCTGGGCGTGCTCGACCTCGAGGGTCTGTGGACCCGGTACGAGGACCCGGAGCCGCTGCTCGCGGAGATCGCGGGTCTCGCCGACGACCGGGCGACCGTGCGCATGCAGGAGCTGTACGCCGAGCCGATCAAGCCCGAGCTCATCACGCGGCGCCTGGCCGAGATCCGCGAGGCCGGTGTCACCGTCGCCGGTTCCCTCACGCCGCAGCGCACCCAGGAGTTCTACGACACCGTGGCCGCGGCGGGTGTCGACCTGTTCGTCATCCGCGGCACCACCGTCTCGGCGGAGCACGTGTCGAGCGTGGCCGAGCCGCTCAACCTCAAGAAGTTCATCTACGACCTGGACGTCCCGGTCATCGTGGGCGGCGCGGCCACCTACACCGCGGCGCTGCACCTGATGCGCACGGGCGCGGCCGGCGTGCTGGTCGGCTTCGGCGGGGGAGCGGCGTCCACCACGCGCGCCACCCTCGGCATCCACGCCCCGATGGCCACCGCTGTCTCCGACGTCGCCGCTGCGCGCCGCGACTACCTCGACGAGTCGGGCGGGCGCTACGTGCACGTGATCGCCGACGGCGGCGTCGGCACCTCGGGCGACATCGTGAAGGCTCTCGCGATGGGCGCCGACGCGGTCATGCTCGGCGTGGCCCTCGCCCGCGCGACCGACGCGCCGGGGCAGGGTTTCCACTGGGGCCCCGAGGCGCACCACCCCAAGCTCCCGCGCGGCCGCCGGGTCGAGGTGGGCGGCATCGGCACGCTCGAGGAGATCCTGTACGGCCCTGCGCCCGTGGCCGACGGCACCGCGAACCTCATCGGCGCGCTGCGCAAGTCGATGGCGACCACCGGATACTCCGACCTCAAGGAGTTCCAGCGGGTCGAGGTCGTGCTCGCCCCGTACGAGGCCTGAGCCGCCGCCGCTGCACCGTGACCGCCCCCGCCCCGTTCCCGCCGACCCTCCGTGAGGTCATGCTGCGCGGACGCTGGATCGGCATGCTGCTGCTGTGCCTCGTGGTCGCCGGGGTGTTCGCGTGGCTCGGGCAGTGGCAGCTGGAGCGCGCGATCGAGACCGACCCGCCGCCGCCCGGCGTGACCGAGCAGGTGCGGCCGCTGTCCGACGTGGTCGAGCCGGGGCAGTACCTCGCCGAACCCCTCGTGGGGCAGCGGGTCGAGACGAGCGGGACGTGGATCCCGGACGACTTCCTGGTGGTGTCGAGCCGCTTCAACGACGGCGTCGAGGGGTTCTGGGTCACCGGACAGCTGCGGGTGGACGAGCGTGTGTCGATCGCCGTGGCGATCGGCTGGGCTCCCGACCGCGCGGCCGCCGATGCCGCGGTGGAGCGCCTGGCCGCGGAGGCCGACGGTCGCCCGGTCGAGGTCGCGGGGCGCATCATCTCGGACGAGGGGCCGTCGGTGCCGCCGCGCAGCGACCCGGAGCGTCTCGACCGCATGTCGCCCGCCGCGCTGCTCAGCCGCTGGCACGACACGGAGCAGCTCGACGTGTACCGCCCGTACCTCGCCTCGACCACCGCGACGGCGGGCCTCGAGGACATCTCCTCGCCGGCACCCGATGAGCAGTCGCCGGTGAACTGGCTCAACGTGTTCTACGCGGTGGAGTGGGCGATCTTCGCGGGCTTCGCGTTCTACCTCTGGTACCGCCTGGCGAAGGACGCGTGGGAGCGCGAGGTCGAGGAGTTCGAGGACGCGGCGGCGGCCGAGAGCGTCTGAACGGCGTGCGCATCCGCGCGACCTCCGGTGCGCTTCTGCGCGCGGCCGTGCCCCGATGTGAACCTTCGTCAGGGGTGCGCGCGGCCCTTCGGTGAGCAGTCGGTGACCATCGTGAAAACTCCGTTGAGGATGTCCGACCCGCTTCGTATGCTCGCTCCATGTGCGCACGCTGGGAGTTCCCGATGCGTGCGGTGACAGCGTCCTGAGCAGGGTCGATACACGATCGAGGAGACAGCACCGATGATGTCCGCTTCAGAGCACGGGGAGTCCATGACCCCCGTCTCGCACCGCAGAACCAGGGGGCGCATCGGCGCTCTCGCCGTGACCTGCGTCGCCACCCTGGGCCTCGGCTCGCTGGTCGCGACGCCCGCCGTCGCCGATCCGACCGGGACCGGGGTGGTGATCAATGAGGCGTATCTCTCCGGAGGCAGTGCCGGTGCGGCGTACACGAACAAGTTCGTGGAGCTGTACAACCCCACGTCCGAGGCGGTGTCGCTCGACGGCATGTCCCTGCAGTACCGCTCGGCGACCGGCTCGGCGGCGTTCACCGGGATCGCGCCGCTCACCGGCAGCATCCCCGCCGGCGGCTACTTCCTGGTGCAGGGCAACAGCAACGGCACGAACGGCGCCGCGCTGCCCACGCCCGACGCGGTCACCGGCCTCACCCCGAGCGGCACGAACGGCACCATCGCCCTGGTCGAGGGCACCACGGCGATCACGCTCGCCCCCGGGTCCACGGCGGGAGCCGACGGCGTCGTCGACCTGCTCGGCTACGGCACCTCCAACACGTTCGAGACGAAGGCGGCCACGGCGCCGTCGGGCAACACCGATGTGCGGTCGCTGAACCGCACGAACGGCGCGGACACCGACGACAACAGCGTCGACTTCTCGCTGTCCGCCACCATCACCCCGCAGAACTCCGGTGGCACCGACCCCGGCACCGACCCGGGCACCGACCCCGGCACGGAGCCGCAGAAGGCGACCATCGCCGAGGTGCAGGGCACCACCGACGTCTCGCCGCTGAACGGCACGCGCGTGCAGGTCGAGGGCGTCGTCACCGCCGACTACCGCACGGGCGGCTACAAGGGCATCGTCATCCAGACCCAGGGCTCGGGCGGCGCGACCGACGCGACCCCCGGCGCCTCCGACGGCGTCTTCGTCTTCCTGAACGCGCTGGCCCCCACGCTCGCGATCGGCGACCTGGTCTCGGTCACCGGCACCGTGAGCGAGTACTACGGCCAGACGCAGGTGAACCCGGCCGCCGCGGCGGACGTGACGGTGGTCACGCCGGGCGTCGGCGTGCCCGCGGTCACTCCGCTGCCCGCCACGGTGCAGGGCGCCGACCGGGAGCAGTACGAGAACATGCTCGTCGCGCCCGAGGGCACCTACCGCCTGGCGTCGAGCCACCAGCTGTACAACTACGGCACGCTGTGGCTGAACGCAGGAGATGCCCTGGCCGTGAAGAGCACCGAGACCACGCGTCCCGGTGCCGACGCCGCCGCGATCGCCGCGGCCAACCGCGCCAACCGCATCCTGCTCGACGACGGCTGGTCGATCCAGGTGACCAACAGCGGCCACCCGGGTCAGCAGCCCTACTTCACGAAGGACCAGGTCGTCCGCAACGGCGACACGGTCGACTTCGGTGACAACGGCTACGTGCTGCAGTGGGGCTTCGATGACTGGCGTCTGCAGCCGGTCGTGCCGATCGACGACTCCTCGCCCGCCGAGCTGAAGGTCGGCTTCGCGGCGACGAACCCGCGTCCGACGGAGGCGCCCGAGGTGGGCGGCGACGTGCAGGTGGCGTCGTTCAACGTCTACAACTACTTCACGACGCTGAAGAGCGAGAACTCCAACGCGCGGGGCGCCGCGAACGCCGCGCAGTTCGCGATCCAGAAGTCCAAGATCGTCGCGGCGATCAACGGCCTCGACGCCGAGATCGTCTCGCTCATGGAGATCGAGAACTCGGTCAAGCTCGGCAAGCCGGTCGACACGGCGCTGAAGGATCTGGTCGCCGGCCTGAACGCCGACGCCGGCAGCGACGTGTGGGGCTACGTGCCCACGCCCGAGGCGCTGAACGATGCGGCGACGACCGACTACATCACCAACGCGATCATCTACAAGAAGGACGCCGTGAAGCGGGTCGGTGACAGTCTCACGACGACCGACGAGTCGGTGTGGGGCAACGCGCGCGAGCCGATCGCACAGGCGTTCGACATCGACGGCCGCGTGGTCACCGTGGTCGCGAACCACCTGAAGTCGAAGTCGCCGCCCGAGGGTGCGGGGGCGGAGCCGGCCGACGGCCAGGGCTTCTTCAACGCCGACCGCGTGGCGCAGGCGAACGCGATCCTCGCCTTCACGGCGGAGCTGGAAGAGACGACCGGCAGCAGCGACATGCTCCTGATCGGCGACTTCAACGCCTACGGCAAGGAAGACCCGATCGACGTCTTCGCCTCGCAGGGGTGGAGCGACCTGGTCGCCGACAAGACCGACGGGCAGTACACGTACACGTTCGACGGCGAGCTCGGCTCGCTCGACCACGTGATCGCGTCGCCGTCGCTCGTCTCGTCGATCACCGGCGCGGGCGTCTGGGGCATCAACTCGCCGGAGTGGAGCGACCGCGGCTACGCGTTCGGCGCCACCGAGGAGGGCACCCCGTACCGCTCCAGCGACCACGACCCGATCATCGTCGGCGTCTCCGCGGAGATCCCGCCGGTGAGCATCGACGTGGTCACGGTGAACGACTTCCACGGCCGCATCGAGGCCGACGGGGCCGCGGCCGGTGCCGCGGTGCTCGCCGGTGCGGTGCAGCAGTTCCGTGACGCGAACCCGAACCTGATCTTCGCGGGAGCCGGCGACCTGATCGGCGCGTCGACGTTCACCTCCTTCATCAACGACGACAACCCCACGATCGACGCGCTCAACGCGGCGGGCCTCGATGTGAGCGCCGCGGGCAACCACGAGTTCGACCAGGGCTGGGAGGACCTGCGCGATCGCGTGCAGGACCGTGCGGACTGGGAGTACATCTCGTCGAACGTGTTCGTCACCGAGACCGGTGAGCCCGCGCTCGCCCCGGCCTGGGTGAAGGAGGTCGACGGCGTGCGCGTCGGGTTCGTCGGCGCCGTCACGGAAGACCTCGACTCGCTGGTGTCCCCGGAGGGCATCGCCGATCTCGAGGTGCGCAGCATCGTCGACTCCGTCAACGCGGTGGCCGACGACCTGCGCGACGGTGACGCGTCCAACGGCGAGGCGGATGTCGTGATCCTGCTCGTGCACGAGGGGGCCGAGAGCACCGCGCTGTCGGCCATCACGGAGGACTCCCCGCTGGGTGAGATCGTCTACGGGGTGGACGACGACGTGGACGCGATCGTGTCGGCGCACACGCACCTCGCGTACAACCACGTGATCGACGGTCGCCCCGTGGTCTCCGCCGGGCAGTACGGCGAGAACCTCGGGCTGATGAACCTGCAGGTCGACCCGACCACGAAGGAGCTGCTCTCGATCACCAACGAGATCAAGCCGCTCACGGCCGCCGGCAAGCCGCTGTACCCGGCGGTGCCGGAGGTGCAGGCGATCGTCGACGCCGCCAAGGCCGAGGCCGACGTGCTGGGCGCCGTGAAGGTGGGCGACATCACTGCCGACTTCAACCGGGCGCGGCAGACGAACGGCTCGGAGAACCGCGGCGGCGAGTCCACGATCGGCAACTTCGTGGCCGACGTGCAGCAGTGGTCCACGGGCGCCGACCTGGCGCTCATGAACCCGGGAGGCATCCGCGCGAACCTCACGTACGCGTCGTCGTCCGCGAGCGATCCGAACGGCAACGTCACCTACCGCGAGGCGGCCACGGTCCAGCCCTTCGCCAACACGCTGGTCACCCTGACCCTCACCGGCACGCAGCTCAAGGGCGTGCTCGAGGAGCAGTGGCAGCCGGCGGGGTCGGCACGTCCGTTCCTCAAGCTCGGCGTCTCGAAGGGTCTCGTCTACACGTACGACCCGACCGCGGCGCAGGGCTCGCGCATCACGTCGATCACGCTGAACGGCGCCCCGGTCGACCCGGACGCGCAGTACACGGTGGCGGCGAACTCGTTCCTCGCGGCGGGTGGCGACAACTTCGCCACCTTCAAGGAGGGCGCGGGCAAGCGCGACACCGGCAAGATCGACCTGCAGTCGATGGTGGACTGGTTCGACGCGAACAAGACCGCGACGCCCGATCTCGCCCAGCGCGCGGTCGGCGTGACCCTCAGCCCGGCCGATGCCGACGGGTACAGCGCCGGCGACCAGGTGACGGTGTCGCTCTCGTCGCTCGCGTTCAGCGGGGGAGAGGCCGCACCGGGCGAGGTGACGCTGTCGCTCGGCGACACGGCGCTCGCCTCGGGCACGGTCGACCCGGCCGTGGTCGACACCACGGACGAGGGCGGCCGTGCGGCGCTCACGTTCGCGGTGCCGTCCGGGGTGTTCGGCGACCAGGTGCTGACGGTGAACGTCCCCGCGACGGGCACGACGGTGCAGGTGCCCCTCACGATCGCCGGCCAGGAGGAGTTCGCCGGCACGATCGAGCTCGGCTCCTCCAAGGTGGCCGCGGGCAAGAAGCTCACGGTCACGGGCGAGGGGTATGTGCCGGGCGAGACGGTGACGATCGCGCTGCAGCCCAAGAAGGGCGCGGCGGTGCAGGTCGGCACGGTGCAGGTCGGTGCGGACGGGACGTTCACCACGCAGGTGACCGTGCCGAAGAGCGCACAGCCGGGCAAGTACACGGTCTCGGCGGCTCAGGCCGACGGTGACGCGGCGACCGCGACCGTCACGGTGAACCGTGCGGGCGGCATCGTCGGCGCGATCATCGACTGGCTGTGGGACCTCATCTCCGGCTGGTTCTGAGCCAGGAGCGGATGACACGGGCGGATTCTTCGTCTGCGCACGCAAAGGGCCGTGGCGATCGCCACGGCCCTTTGCGTGTTGAGTTTCCGGCGATGAGGTGATTCTCGCGAGCGAACCTCTTCTAAGTGCTTTCGTTTCGCTGAGGCGTGGCCGGGAGCGGAGCAGATTGGTCAACGACCCGTTGACCAACTGTCGCGGGGTCAGGTGACCGACCTCATGACCACGCTCGACGATCAGGACCTCCGCGACTGGTATGCCGGAAAATCTGCCTTTCACGGTTAGAGCCGAGCGGGAGGCCGCGGCGCCGAGCAACTTCGCCGCAGCCCTCGACCGCGCGGATTCGGATCAGGCGCAGGCAGATCGGATGGGTCGGGCCGATCATCGGGACACACGACAGCGCAAGGTCGGGTTGCTGAAGACAAGGTGGTTGGAACTGAGGAATCGTGGCCTGTGAGCAGATTTCGGAGGCGCCTAGTGGCGGCTTGGCACGATATGCGGAAGCGCGAAGCAACCGGGGTAGGGGCGGAAGATCCTCTAGGATTCAGGGCATGGAGAACGAGGTCGATCATCATGCGGATGATGCTGAGAAGAGCCTGGCGTTCTCCGTTGACACGCATCTTCTCCGGGAGCTCGGTTCTTTGCTGGTTGGTCGTGACAGCACTGCCGTCGTGGAGTTGGTGAAGAACGCATACGATGCGGATGCCACGCGGGTTGTGCTGCATGGGGAGGCTCTGACACAGCACGGGACGATCATCGTGTCCGATGACGGTCATGGTATGACCCTGGCGGACTTCACCGACAAGTTCCTGCGGATCGCTGGTCGCAGCAAGGAGGGGGGCCAACGGCGCAGCCCGATGTTGCGGCGGCGCTACACCGGCGCGAAGGGCATCGGGCGGCTTTCAGCGCACAAGCTCGGTGAGGCGATGGCTCTGGAATCGATGCCTGCTCTCGATGTGTACGACAGAGGAGAGGCGGAGACAGGATTCACGGCACGGATTAATTGGCGCGCGATCGAAGAGAGTACCGCCAGCATCGAGCAGACCCGTGAGATCTCTGTACAACCACACGAGCGCCAAGCAGGGGCGGGCGATCAGCACGGGACGACGTTGACGATCCATTCGCTGTTCAGCCCGTGGCAAGGTGCCCAGCTGACGTCCTTCCTCGCCGAGGTGAGATCTACGAGGCCCGACCCGGTGACTATCGACGAGCCACCTGTCACTGTCTTCCCGGGGGAGAGCCTCCTCGGACGGCTGACGGTCGCGGACTCCTCAGCTGAGGATCCGGGCTTTCGCATCGAGTTGTCTGGTGATTTCGCGGGCACGGAGTCCCAGTGGCCGAACTTGTTGGCCTTGAACGGGACGCTCCTGATGGGGCCAGCCCATTGTCGGGATCCTCCTTGTCGCGGGCACCGACGACACAGTCGTCCGATACGCGCTGGCGTCGACGAGCCAGCCGGTGGCGGTCAGCCGATACGAGCTGACGGAAGACGCGCAGAAGGCGCTCCCCGACGAGGAGGCGATCACACGTGCGTTCGCTGATGAACTCAGCCGTGAGGGGAGGACTCGTTAGCGCGTGAGCTGATCCCGACGATGCTTCGGCGGCCGGATTCGACACAGGGCGACCCCGACTAGACTGGACCCATGCCCGAACCGAAAGTCGCCAGCTTTCCGGCGATCCGCGGTGCGCTGAAGTTCTACCAGATCGCGTCGATCATCACGGGAGTCATGTTGCTCCTGCTGTTGACCGAGATGGTGCTCAAGTACACGCCGATCCACCTCGAGCTCTTCGCGGGAGGCTCCGGCGGACCGCTCTGGTTCGCGGGCGTGATCGCGGGCCCCGACTGCCAGTGGTGGTCGCTGTTCGCCCCGATGACGAACTCCTGCGAGATGACGTCGCTGGGCGACGGCTTCAACCTGTCGCTGTTCATCCTGGTGGCCCACGGCTGGTTCTACGTGGTCTACCTGTTCGCATGCTTCCGCATGTGGAGCCTGATGCGCTGGCCGTTCCCGCGGTTCATCCTGCTCGCCCTCGGCGGTGTCGTGCCGCTGCTGTCGTTCTTCATGGAGGCCATCGTCGCCCGTGAAGTGAAGTCCTATCTCGCCACCCGGGAGGCCGAGGAGGCCTCCGCGACCGCCCCGGAAGGTGTCCGTTGACCGAACAGTCCGAGACCCAGCAGCGCCCCGCGCTCGTCGTCGACTTCGGCGCGCAGTACGCGCAGCTGATCGCCCGTCGTGTGCGGGAGGCCGGCGTCTACAGCGAGATCGTGCCGCACACGGCCACGGCCGCGGAGATCGCCGCCAAGAACCCCGTGGCGATCATCCTGTCCGGCGGCCCGTCGTCGGTGTACGAGGAGGGGGCGCCGAAGCTCGACCCCGCCGTGTTCGACCTCGACGTGCCCACGCTGGGCATCTGCTACGGCTTCCAGTACATGGCGCAGACCCTCGGCGGCGAGGTCGCGAACACCGGGCTGCGCGAGTACGGCGCCACCGATGCCGTGATCTCCGGCGACGGCGGCGTCCTGCTGGGCGGGCAGCCCGCGGAGCAGAACGTGTGGATGAGTCACGGCGACCAGGTCGCGAAGGCGCCGGAGGGTTTCGAGGTCCTCGCCACGACCGAGGCGACCAAGGTCGCGGCGTTCGCGAACGAGGAGCGCCGCTTCTACGGCGTGCAGTGGCACCCCGAGGTCAAGCACTCCGACCACGGCCAGCGCGTGCTGGAGAACTTCCTCCACAAGGGCGCGGGCCTCGCGTCCGACTGGAACCCCGACAACGTGATCGCCGAGCAGGTCGAGCGCATCCGCGAGCAGGTCGGCGACGCCCGCGTCATCTCGGCGCTGTCCGGCGGTGTCGACTCCGCGGTCTCGACCGCCCTCGTCCACAAGGCCATCGGCGACCAGCTCACGGCGGTGTTCGTCGACCACGGGCTGCTCCGCAAGGGCGAGCGCGAGCAGGTCGAGAAGGACTACGTCGAGTCGACCGGCGTGCGGCTCATCACGGTCGACGCGGCCGAGACCTTCCTCGGACACCTGAAGGGTGTGACCGACCCGGAGGAGAAGCGCAAGATCATCGGCCGCGAGTTCATCCGCGCGTTCGAGAAGGTGCAGCTCGACCTGGTCGAGGAGGCCAAGGCCGACGGCGGCGCCCCGGTGAAGTTCCTCGTGCAGGGCACGCTCTACCCCGACGTGGTGGAGTCCGGCGGAGGCGCGGGCACCGCGAACATCAAGTCGCATCACAACGTGGGTGGTCTGCCCGACGACCTCGACTTCGAGCTGATCGAGCCGCTGCGGGCCCTGTTCAAAGACGAGGTGCGTGCGATCGGCCGTGAGCTGGGCATCCCCGAGGCGATCGTCGGACGGCAGCCGTTTCCGGGGCCCGGCCTCGGCATCCGGATCATCGGTGAGGTCACCGCTGACCGTCTCGAGATTCTGCGTGAGGCCGACGCCATCGCCCGCGAAGAGCTGACGAAGGCGGGTCTCGACCAGGAGATCTGGCAGTGCCCCGTGGTGCTGCTGGCCGACGTGCGCTCGGTGGGCGTGCAGGGCGACGGCCGCACGTACGGCCACCCGATCGTGCTGCGTCCGGTGTCGAGCGAAGACGCCATGACCGCCGACTGGACGCGCCTGCCGTACGACGTGCTGTCGAAGATCTCGAACCGCATCACGAACGGGGTGCGCGACGTGAACCGGGTCGTGCTCGATGTCACGTCGAAGCCCCCGGGGACGATCGAGTGGGAGTGACGGGGGCCGAGTGATCGGCTCCCGCGTCCGCCGAGGAGGTGCGAGACAATGACCGAGGAGTCCCCACCCGTGCTTCCGGACGCGGACTACCTGGTGCTGTCCAGCCGCCTCATCCCGGGGCTCGACGGCGGATACACGATCGCGACCCTCGCCCGCGCCCGGATGCTGGCCGCGGCGGGCGTCGGCGACGGCGCCGGACCGGAACTGCTGACGTTCGATCCGGGTACCGCCGCCGACCACGCGGAGCATCGACGGGTGTTCACGGAGCGCGGAGCGCTGTCCGACCCGGGGCGCATGCGCAACCTCTTCGATGAGGCCGTCGCACCGGAGGGCGGGGCGGCCGCGTGGCTGCGGGAGACCGCCGATGCCGCCGTCGTCGCCGACCCCGACGTCGAGTACCGGGTGCTGCGCGACGTCGAGGGCCGCCCGTTCGCCGCGCTCCCGGTGATCCCGGGCAACCCGGACTGGCACCTGACCGACGAGCCGGTGCTGGTGTACGACGCCGCGGGAGCAGTGGCCGGCGCCCTGCACGGCTTCCGCGGCCTGTACCGGGCGTGGCTCGACCACGTCGTGGCCGCCTCGGGCGACCGTCGCGTCGTCGTGATCTGCGAGTCGCGGCAGCTGGGCGAGCTCATCGCCGACTGGGACGACCCGCGCGTGCGCATCGTCCACACGATCCACACGATGCACGTGGAGGCGCCGTACACGCCGGACGCGACCATGAACACGCTGTGGACACGGTGGTTCCGCCTGGCCGACCGCTTCGACGCGGTGGTCTGGCCGACCGCGACGCAGCGTGACGACGTGGTCGCGCGTTTCGGGGCGTCCGCGAATCACGTCGTGGTGCCCAACCCGATCGCGCCGGTCACGGCCCGCGCCGACCTGCGCGAAGACGGTCTCGTGGTGGTGCTGGGACGTCTCGCGCCCGGCAAGCGCATCGACCACGCGATCCGTGCGTTCCTCGCCGCCGACGTCGCCGGCACGCGACTGGAGATCTGGGGCACGGGGCCGGAGCAGGAGCAGCTGGCGGCGCTGATCGCCCAGCTCGACGCGGGCGACCGCGTGATGCTCGCCGGGTATGCCGACGACCCGGCCACGGTGCTCGACCGGGCGTCGCTGCTGCTCACGTCGACCGCGTTCGAGGGGCAGCCGCTCGGGGTCGTGGAGGCGCTGCTGCACGGCACACCGGTCGTGTCCTACGACGTCCGCTACGGCATCCGCGATGTGCTGGGGGCGGGTGGCGGCGTGCTGGTGCCCGCGGGCGACGAGGTCGCACTGGCGACCGCGCTCCGCGATCTGCTGACCGACGCCGATCGTCTGGCCGTGCTGCGCGCCGAGGCGCCGTCGGTCGCGGCGGCCTGGAGCCCCGAGCGCTCCCTCGCCGCCCTCACGGGCGTGGTCGCCGAGGTCTCCGCCCGCCCCTCTCGACGCGCCTGATCCGCGGCGGCGCGGACGTCGGAGGAAAAGTTCTCCGTCGATGTCGATCCGGGCCGTTCCCGTTCGACGTCTTCAGTGAGAGGGTCGAGAGACGGCCCCATCCGACAAGGAGAACATCATGAAGTTCATGCTCATCATGCGCGCGACCGACGACGCGGTGGCGGCGTACCAGGAGATGCCCTTCGAGCAGGTCATCGAGGCCATGGGCCGATACAACGAGTCGATGATGAAGGCGGGCGTGCTGGTCGCCGGCGAGGGCCTGACGGACGCCGCGGAGGGCTTCGTGGTGGACTTCAGCGCCGACAAGCCGCTGATCACCGATGGCCCCTACGGGGAGACGAAGGAGCTGTTCAACGGCTTCTGGATCCTGGAGGTGTCGTCGCGCGAGGAGGCTGCGGAGTGGGCGAGCCGTGCGCCGCTCGGACCCGGGTCGTACCTCGAGGTGCGCCGCGTGACCGGCCCGGAGGACTTCCCCGCCGACAACGAGTGGATCGAGAAGGAGGCGGGCTGGCGCGAGGAGCAGGCCCGCCGCGCCGAGCAGCAGTGACCGCCGACCGATGGACGCGCACGACGTGACGGCGCGCTCCGCCCCCGCAGAGGGGTCGGCGGAGCGGGCCGTCGCCGCGGTGTGGCGCATCGAGTCCGCACGCATCGTGGGCACGCTCACCCGCATGGTCGGCGACTTCGGGCTCGCCGAGGATCTGGCGCAGGAGGCGCTGGTCGACGCACTGCGCCAGTGGCCGGTCGACGGGGTGCCGCGCAATGCGGCCGCGTGGCTCACCGCGGTCGCCAAGCGCAAGGCGGTGGACGCGTGGCGGCGTCGGGAGCGGCTGGACGACCGTCTGGCCCTGATCGCGCACGACCTGGAGCGCGAGCAGGCCGAGTTGCGGGATCCGTGGGACCCCGATGAGGTCGACGACGACGTGCTGCGGCTCATCTTCATCGCGTGCCACCCCGTGCTGTCGAGGGAGGCGCAGGTCGCGCTGACCCTCCGCGTGGTCGGCGGGTTGTCGAGCGAGGAGATCGCCCGGGCGTTCCTGGTGCCGACCGCGACCGTGCAGCAGCGCATCGTGCGGGCCAAGAAGACGCTCGCGGCGGCCCATGCGCCGTTCGAGGTGCCGCCGCGCGACGAGCATGCGCAGCGGCTCGGGGCGGTCCTGGGCGTGCTGTACCTGGTGTTCAACGAGGCGCACGCGGCGAGCAGCGGCCCGGAGTGGATGCGTCCGGAGCTGAGCGAGGAGGCGATCCGTCTCGTGCGCGTGCTGGCGGCGCTGATGCCGCGCGAGCCGGAGGTGCACGGTCTGCTCGCGCTGATGGAGCTCACCGCCGCCCGGTTCCCGGCCCGCCGCGACGCGAACGGCGAGCCGGTGCTGCTCGCGGATCAGGATCGTGGCCGCTGGGATCGCAGTCGCATCATCCGGGGTCGCGCCGCGCTGGCGACGGCGGACGGGCTGGGACGCGGTCGCGGGGTGTACGGCCTGCAGGCGGCGATCGCGGAGTGCCATGCCATCGCGGCCTCGGTCGACGACACCGACTGGGATCGGATCGTGCTGCTGTACGAGGCGCTCGGTCGCCTGGCCCCGTCCCCGGTCGTGGAGCTGAACCGCGCCGCGGCGGTGGCGATGGCCACGGGCCCCGCGTCGGCGCTGCGCATCGTCGACCAGCTCGCGGCGTCGGGCGCGCTGCGCGGCTATCACCTGCTCCCGGCGACGCGTGGCGAGCTGCTGCGGCGTCTCGGGCGGGAAGACGAGGCCCGCAGCGAGTTCGCGGTCGCCGCGGGCATCGCGGGCAACGACCGCGAGCGTGCGCTGCTGGAGCGCAAGGCCCGCGGGGCGGTGAGCTGAGCCCGCCGTAGGGCCGGGCCATCCCCGCGAGGACGGGTCCGGGGGGATACGAAAAGACCCGCCCCTCACGGATGCTGTCGCAGCCGTGAGGGACGGGCGTGATGACGCGGGGGCGCGTCGAGTGGGGTCGCGCGTCAGTCGTTGACCTTCTGGCCACGGCCGACGATGAGGCCGTAGATCAGCAGCACGATGATCGAGCCGCCGATGGCGAGGAGCCAGGTTCCGAGGTCCCAGAACTCCGTGAGAGGACGGTTGAGGATCAGGCTGCCGAGCCATCCTCCGAGCAGGGCGCCGACGACGCCGAGCAGCAGCGTGACGAACCACCCGCCTCCCTGCTTACCGGGCAGGATCAGCTTGGCGATGGCTCCGGCGATGAGGCCGAGGAGAAGAAAGCCGAGAAAGCTCATGGTCAGCTCCTTGATGTCGGGAGCCCCGGGGTGCCGGGGCTTCGTGATATCCACAGTGCCGCGATCGGCAGCCGCGTGCCAACCCCTTGCGCCGCACTCCCCGGATATGGCAAGAGGCCCGCCTCCCCGAGGGGAGACGGGCCTCTGTCGCGACGGGCGTCAGTTGTTGCCGCGGGCGATCGCGATGATCCGCAGGATCTCCACGTACAGCCAGACGACGGTGACCATGATGCCGAAGGCGCCGAGCCAGCCGTACTTGCGGGGAGCGCCGTTGCGCACACCCTGCTGGATCTGGTCGAAGTCGAGCACCAGCGAGTACGCGGCCATGATGACCACGAGCACGCCGATGATCAGACCGAGCGGGATACCCATGATCTTCGCGCTGTACAGACCGAAGGCTTGCTCAGCGGGCAGGACGTTCGTCCACATCAGCACGAGGTTCAGCAGCGAGAAGACCAGATAGCCGATCATGGCTACGAGGAAGATCTTGGTGGCCTTCTTGGAGGCACGGATCTTGCCGCTCGCGAACAGTGCCAGGGTGACGCCGACCACAGCGATCGTGGCGAGCGTCGCCTGCAACACGATGCCCGGCCAGCGGACCTCGAAGAACGCGGAGATGCCGCCGATGAACAGGCCCTCGAACGCCGCGTAGGCGAAGATCAGCGCGGGGCGGACCGTCTTGCGCGAGGTGAAGGTGATGACCATCGCGAGCACGAAGCCGCCGAGCGCACCGATGATCCACGGCAGCATGTTGACGGTGTTGCCGCCGTACGGGTCGAAGCGCGGGGCCGAGATGCCGCCGAGGGTCCACACCCAGCCGACCGCGGCGGTGACGAGGAGGATCGCGAACAGTCCGGCGGTCTTCCACACCGTGTCCTCGACCGACATGCGGTCGGTCTCGATGGCGCCGGCGGGCGGCGCCGCGTACATGCCCTCGAGCTGCGCGTTGGTGGCGGCGTCGACGGAGGCGTGCGTGAACGAGGCGTTCTGCGCACCCTGAGCAGCCTGCGGAGCGCCGGGATACGTCGCGACGTTGCGCGGGTCCTGCTGCTGGAACGCAGGATTGTTGAAAGCGAAGTTGCTCATTGGTGGGCCTCACTCCAAAGGGGGGTAGTAGGTCGCTTTCCTCCACGATACCCGGGCGGCGACACGCGCGGGGTGTTCTACGCTGTGAGCGTGCCCAGGAAAAACCCGCTCGTGATCGGGCATCGCGGAGCCCCCGGCTATCGCCCGGAGCACAGCCGCTCCTCCTATGAGCTCGCGCTGGCGATGGGCGTGGACGCTGTCGAGCCCGACGTGGTGGCCACGAAGGACGGGGTGCTGATCGTGCGCCACGAGAACGAGATCTCGGGCACGACCGACGTCGCGGAACACCCCGAGTTCGCCGATCGCCGGACGACCAAGCGCGTCGACGGCGCGACGCTGACCGGCTGGTTCACCGAGGACTTCACGTGGGACGAGCTCGCCACGCTGCGCACCCGCGAGCGGCTGCCCGAGGTGCGGGTGTCGAGCGCGAGCTTCGACGGGGGCCAGGCGATCCTGCGGCTGCGTGAGGTGCTCGACCTCGTGCGCGAGGGATCGGTGGAGCACGGCAGGGAGATCGGCGTAGTGTTGGAGGTGAAGCACGCCACCTACTTCGCGAGTGTCGGTCTCGACCTGGCGCCGCTCATCGCCGCGGAGCTGCGCGAGGCCGGATGGCCGGACGGCGCGCTGCCGCTGGTGATCGAGAGCTTCGAGTCGACCGTGCTGCGGCAGCTGCGCGCCCTCGGGGTGCCGGCGTCGTACGTGTATCTGATCGAGGCGAAGGGGCGTCCGTACGACCTGGCCGTCGCGCAGGGGAAGCGGGCGCGCACGTACCGCGAGACGGTCACGCCCGCGGGGCTCGACGCGCTGGTGGGTGAGGTGGACGGCATCAGCGTCGACAAGAAGATGCTGCTGGCCGAGGGGAACACGATCGTCGCGGATGCCCACGCCCGCGGCCTTTCGGTGTTCACGTGGACCTGCCGCCCCGAGAACGCGTTCCTCGCCCCGCGGTTCCGCGGCGACGGCGGGCGCGGGGCGTTCGGCGACTACGAGGCCGAGTGGGACGTGATCGCGCGGCAGGGCGTGGACGGCGTGTTCGTCGACCACCCCGACCTGGGTGTCGCGTTCTTCCGGGGCTGACGTCCGCGGGTCAGAGCGTGCGGTCGAAGGCGCCGCGGCGGGTGGAGACGATCTCCTTGCCGAGGGGCATGAGCGAGACCGGGATCATCTTGAAGTCGGCGATGCCCATCGGGATGCCGATGATGGTGACGCACAGGGCGAGGCCGGAGACGATGTGTCCGATCGCGAGCCACCAGCCCGCGAGGATGACCCAGAGCACGTTGCCGAGGAACGAGCCGACGCCGGCGGTCGGCTTGCTGACGACCTCGCGGCCGAAGGGCCAGATGGCGTAGCGGGCGATGCGGAACGAGGCGATCGCCCAGGGGATGGTGACGATCGGGATGCACAGCAGCACTCCGGCGAGCAGATAGCCGAGGAAGAGGGCCCAGCCGGCGAGGATGACCCAGATGATGTTGAGGATCGTGCGCATTCTGCGATTGTGTCATCCGGTCGCGGGCGCGGCTGGGGATCCGCCCGGAGGTCCCGGGTGGGCGCGCGAACCGATGCCAGACTGACCGCATGATCGGAATATTGGTGCAGGACGTCAGCAGGGCCTTCGGGACGGTGCAGGCCGTACGCTCGGCCACCCTCCGCGCGGAACCGGGCAAGGTGACCGGACTGGTCGGGCCCAACGGTGCGGGCAAGACCACGCTGCTGCTCATGCTCGCGTCGCTCCTGGCACCCGACACCGGCACGATCCGCATCGGCGGCGTCGACCCGGCCGAAGATCCGCTCGCGGCCCGGCGACTGCTCGGCTGGATGCCCGACGCCCTCGGCGCCTGGCCCTCGCTCACCGCCCGCGAGACCATCGTCACGACCGCCCGGCTCTACGGCATCACCGCCGCGGATGCCGCCGTCCGCGCCCAGCAGCTGCTCGCCCTCGTCGGCCTGGGCGAGCTCGCCGACTCGCCGGCCAAGGTGCTGTCGCGCGGACAGAAGCAGAAGCTCGGCCTCGCCCGCGCCCTCGTGCACGACCCCCAGGTGCTGCTCCTCGACGAGCCGGCCTCCGGGCTCGACCCCGAAGCGCGCGTGCAGCTGCGGGTGCTGCTGCGCCGGTTCGCGGCCGAGGGTCGCACGATCCTCATCTCCAGCCACATCCTGTCGGAGCTCGAGGAGGTCGTCGACGACGCCGTGTTCCTCGTCGCCGGATCGGTGGTCGACGCCGCCCCCGCGCAGAGCAGCGTGCGCGCGTGGCGCATCCGCCTGGCGGGCGTCACCCCGGAGCGTCTGAGCGCCGACACCCGGCAGGTCGCATCGCAGCTCGGCCTCGCGCCCGAGTCGCTCGCCGTCGACCGCGGCGCCGTGCTCGTGGGGTTCGCCGGGGAGGACGCGGCCGCCCAGTCGCTGCGGCGGCTCGTGGAGGCGGGACTACCCGTGGCGGAGTTCGCGCCGGCGCAGAGCGACCTCGAGCACACGTTCCTGCACCTGCAGCACCCCGCGCCCGCACAGCCGGCGACCGCGCCGACCCCGCCACCGCCCGCCCCGCCCGCGGCCACATCGCCCGCGACCACCGAAGGAACGGAGGCCGGCGCATGAGTCTCGCGAACATCGGCATCATCGCCCGGCTCGAGCTCACGCAGCGGCTGCGGAGCGTCGGCTGGTACGTGCTCCTCGGCGTCTTCGCCCTCGTGCTGCTGGGCATCACCGGGCTCGCGTTCGCCGTGTACTCCTGGGGCGACGCGGTCGGCGCCGGGGTGTACTCCATCGTCGTCAACATCGTGCTGCTGCTCGTGGTGCTCGTCTCGCCGACGCTCAGCGGCAACGCGATCAACGGCGACCGCGATGCCGCCACCCTCGGCGCCATCCAGGTCACGGCCGCGTCGACCGGCGACATCATGCTGGGCAAGCTCCTCGCCGCCATCGCGACCGGTGGGGCGTTCCTGCTCGTCGCCGTGCCGTTCCTGGCGCTGTCGTTGCTCGGTGGCGGCGCCGATCCGCTCGTGCTCCTGGTGTCACTGCTCGTGCTCGCGGCCGAGATCGTGGTGGTCGCCGCGATCGGGGTCGGGCTCAGCGGGCTCATCGCGCGCCCGCTGTTCTCCGTCGCCGCCACCTACCTCGTCGTCTCGGGGCTCGTGGTCGGCACGCTGATCGTCTTCGCGCTGGGCGGCATGGCCATCCGCAGCGAGGCCACCAGCTACAGCCGTCCGTACGACGCGAACGGCAACGTCGAGTGCGACCGGTGGGAGGTGTCGACGACCTACGAGGCGCCGCGCTTCGACCTGGTGTGGTGGGCGCTCGCCGCGAACCCGTTCGTGGTGCTCGCGGACGCCACGCCCACCGAGTTCTCCTCGGACGGGTACCCCGTCGACCTGTTCGGCCAGATCAAGTACGGCCTGCGCAGCGCCCAGCAGTCGCCGCTGGAGCAGCGGTGGGACGAGTGCGACACGGACGGGAACTACCGCACGCCGCAGGAGGTCATCGAGTCGTCGGTGCCCAGCTGGTTCGTGGGGCTCGGGGTGCAGGTCGTGATCGCCGGATCGCTGTTCGCCGGGGCCTGGGCGCGCACCCGCACGCCCGCGCGACGCCTGCCGCCCGGCACGCGGATCGCCTGACGGTACGGGATCGCCTGACGGTACGGGATCGCCACCCGCCGTTCACCGTCCGTGCACCGGGCGGACCGACGGCGTCCACCGGGGGTCGGTGGTCTGGGCTCATACCCGTCTGAGCCCGTCCGGGCGATCCCTCCAGGAGACTCCATGCCCCGCTTGCAGTCCGCAACGGCGGTCGCGGCGGTGTGCGCACTGAGCGCCGCCGCCCTGCTCGCCGCCCCCGCCGCGGTCGCCGCCACCGGCGTCCGTCCGACCGAAGAGACCGCGCCGGTCGCCGACCCGTCGGGGCTCGTGCTGAACGAGATCGTCTACGACGACGCGCCCACCGGGCTCGCCGACCAGGTCGAGCTGTACAACGCGGGCGACACCCCCGTGGACCTCGCGGGCTGGACCATCGCCGACGAGAAGCGCGACAGCGTCGGTCGAGCACCGGAGGGCACGGTGCTGGCGCCCGGCGAGTTCCTCGTGCTCGTGAAGGACGTGGACTTCCCGTTCGGGCTCGGCAAGGGCGACGAGGTCGTGCTCGTCGACCCCAGCGGCGTCGAGGTCGACTCCTACGCGTACGACAACACGGCCCCGCTGTCGGTATGGGCGCGCTGCCCCGACGGCACGGGGGCCTGGGCACCGGCGACCGCGGTGACCCCGGGAGCGCCCAACGACTGCAGCGTCGCGCCCGTCGACGGCTCGATCCGCATCAACGAGGTCGACTCGCAGCCCGCCGACTGGGTGGAGTTCCACAACCCGGGCACCGAGGCGCTCGACCTCTCCGGATACGAGATCCGCGACAACTCCGACGACCACCGCTGGACGTTCCTGCCGGGCACGCAGATCGCGGCGGGGCAGTTCCTCGTGGTGGAGGAGGGCACGATCGGCCTGGTCGACGGCGTTGAGACCGCGTTCCGCGACCCGATCGGCATCGGCAGTGCCGACCGCATCCGTCTCTTCGACGCGTCGGGAGCGATGATCGACGACACGCTGCCCTGGCAGGGTCATGCCGCGATCGACGGGGACGCCGCCGCGGCCACCCTGGCCCGCTGCCCCGACGGGGTCGGCGCGTTCGTGCTCGCCTACGCGACCCCGGGAGCGGCGAACTCCTGCGTCCTGCCGTCGGTCGCGATCAACGAGATCGAGTCGAACGGCGACGCCACCGACTGGGTCGAGGTCATCAACACCGGCAGCACGCCGGTCGACCTGTCGGGGTGGACCGTGATGGACAACGACCCGGTCGGGCACGCCGCCGAGACCACGCCGCTTGCCGCCGGCACCGTGCTGGCGCCCGGCGGCTACCTGGTGTTCGACCAGCCCGAGGACTTCGTCTTCGGGCTCGGCAACGGCGACACCGTGACGATCCGCGACGCGAACGGCACCGCGGTCGATCAGCACGTGTACCCCGCACACGCCGACGGTGTGTGGGCGCGCTGTGCCGACGGCACGGGCGAGTTCATCGATGCACCAGCCGCCACCAAGGGAGCGCGCAACGCCTGCGGCAACCCGGTGCGCATCAACGAGGTGGAGTCCGACGGCGGCTCTCCCGACGACTGGGTCGAGCTCGTGAACCCGACGGCGGCGGCCCTCGACGTGTCGGGCATCGTCGTGAAGGACGACGACGACGCGCACGCCTACGCGATCCCCGCCGGCACCTCGATCGCCGCGGGCGGCTACCTCGTGATCGAGCGCGCGCAGCTCGGGTTCGGCCTCGGCGGCGGCGACGCGGTGCGGGTGTTCGACGGCGATCTGCTCGTCGACGAGACCAGCTGGGGTGAGGGGCACGCGGCCGTCACCTGGGGCCGCTGCCCCGATCTGACGGGTGCCTTCGCGGTGACCGCTGAGCCGACCAAGGGTGCAGCGAACGTGTGCGCCGGCGAGGTGCCGGTGGGCGTGTGGCCCGGCTCCGCGGAGGTGCGCGTGGTCGACGAGACCCCGACGTTCCTGGAGGACAGCTCCGGCCTCGACGTGCAGGAGACGGCCGACGGTGCGGTGCTGTGGGCCGTGGACAACGGCGAGGGGCGCATCTGGAAGCTCGACGCGCACGCCGACGGCTCGGTCGAGAAGGCCGACGGCTGGGACGAGGGCAAGCGCGTCCGCTTCCAGAAGGATGCGCAGGACCCCGGCGCCGCCGGCCCCGACACCGAGGGCATCACGGTCGACGGCGACGGCTTCGTCTACGTCGCCTCCGAGCGCGACAACAGCGCGAAGGGCGTGAACCGGAACGTCGTGCTGAAGGTCGACCCCGAGGCGAACGCCGGAGACCTGGTCGCCCTGCAGGAGTGGGATCTGACGGCACTGCTTCCCGCGGTCGGCGCGAACCTCGGCGTGGAGGCCGTGCAGTGGGTGCCGGACGCGGCGCTCGCCGGGAAGCTCTTCGACGACACCACGGGCGCCGCCTACGACCCCGCCGACCACGCCGGTCACGGCAGCGGCCTGTTCCTGGTCGCGGTGGAGGACAACGGGCACGTCTACGCTTTCGCGCTCGCCGCGGACGGCACCGCGACCCTGGTGTCGGAGCTCGCGCCGGGTCTCGCCGGCGTCATGGCCCTCGACTGGGACACGGTGCGGAACACGCTGTGGGCGGTCTGCGACGACGGCTGCCAGGGTCGTTCGGCCGAGATCACCCTCAACGGCACCGCACAGCCGGGCATCGCCCACTATGCGCGACCAGCGGGCATGCCCGACATCAACAACGAGGGCTTCGCGACCGCGCCGGCCTCGCTGTCTGTCGACGGACAGCGCCCGGTGTGGTGGTTCGCCGACGGCTTCGCCGCGCAGGCGCTGCACACGGGCACGCTGCCAGGCGGCGTGGACGGCGAGAACCCGGGCGGCGAGAACCCGGGCACCGGCACTCCGCCGCTGCCGGGGACCGACCTCGTCGACGGCAACCGTCACGGCGTGACGGTCGACCCGGCGGTCGCGAGCCGGGGTCAGCGGGTCACGGTCACGGTCGGCTCCGCCGCCGCCGGCACCGCCGCCGAGGTGTGGCTGTACTCCGACCCGGTGCGCCTCGCCACGGGGACCCTCTCGGCGACGGGTGCCCTCACGGTCACGGTCCCGGCGGACGCGGCCCTCGGCGCCCACCGCATCGCGGTCTACGCGGCGGACGGAGCCCTGCTGGGCTGGGCTGACCTGCGCATCGCGGAGGGCACGGGCGCCGCGGACGGCCTCGCTGCCACGGGCGCAGAGCTTCCGGTCGCGGCGGCGGTGCTGGCGCTCGTGCTGCTCACGTCCGGTGCGGTGGCGGTCGGACGCCGCCGTCGCGCGCACTGATCGGGCGGAGGGGCGCGCGGGCGAGGCTCGCGCGCCCCTCTCGGCGTACGTACGACTCCCGCGACCGCGATGTCGGTGCCGCCGCCTAGACTCGTAAGGTCATGACCGAAGCCCCTCTCATCGTCCCCGGATCCGTCGGCCCCCAGTCCTCCGGCGCCCCCGCACAGGACGACCTCCTCGCCGGCCTGAACCCGCAGCAGCTCGAGGCCGTCACCTACCGCGGCCCCGCACTCCTGATCGTCGCGGGGGCGGGGTCGGGCAAGACCAGCGTGCTCACGCGCCGCATCGCCTCGCTGCTCCGCAACCGCGAGGCGTGGCCGAGCCAGATCCTCGCCATCACCTTCACGAACAAGGCCGCCGGCGAGATGCGCGAGCGTGTCGAGGGCATCATCGGCGACGCCGCGCGGGGCATGTGGATCTCTACCTTCCACTCGGCCTGCGTGCGCATCCTCCGCCGCGAGGCGCAGCAGTTCGGCTTCACGAAGAACTTCACGATCTACGACTCCGGCGACTCGCGCGCGCTCATCAAGCGCCTGGTGAAGGAGCACGAGGCCGACGCGTACGGCCTCACCCCCGCCTCGGTGCAGGGGCGCATCTCCAAGCTCAAGAACGAGCTGTCCGACGCCGAGTCCTACGCGCGCCAGGCGAACATGACCGATCCGGCGGAGCGCGTGTTCGTCGAGGTGTTCGCCGACTACCAGCGGCAGCTGCAGCGCGCGAACGCGTTCGACTTCGACGACCTGATCGGGCAGACCGTGTACCTGTTCCGGGCGTTCCCGCAGGTCGCGGACACGTATCGGCGGCGGTTCCGGCACATCCTGGTCGACGAGTACCAGGACACCAACCACGCCCAGTACGCGCTCATCCACGAGCTCACGCGTCCGGTGTCGGGTGTCGGATCGGCGCCCGATCCGTATGCCTCGAACGGCATGATGATCTTCGAGCCCGACCCCGAGCCCTCCGCGGGCGCGGGCGAACCGGGAGCCTCGCTCACGGTGGTCGGCGACTCCGACCAGTCGATCTACGCGTTCCGCGGTGCCGACATCCGCAACATCAGCGAGTTCGAGCGCGACTTCCCCGGCGCGAAGGTCGTGCTGCTGGAGCAGAACTACCGCTCCACGCAGAACATCCTCTCCGCGGCGAACGCCGTGATCGGCAACAACTTCGACCGCAAGGACAAGAAGCTCTGGAGCGACCGGGGCGACGGCGACAAGATCATCGGGTTCACCGGCTACTCGCAGCACGACGAGGCGCAGTTCGTCGCCGACGAGGTCGAGGCGCTGCACCGCGCCGGCATGCCGTACTCCGAGATGGCCGTGTTCTATCGCACGAACTCGCAGTCGCGCGCGCTGGAGGAGATCTTCATCCGCTCGGCCGTGCCCTACAAGATCATGGGCGGCACCAAGTTCTACGAGCGCGCCGAGATCAAGGACGCGCTGGCCTACCTGGTCGCCGTCGCGAACCCGGCCGATGAGATGGCGGTGCGCCGCATCCTCAACAAGCCGCGGCGCGGCATCGGCGATGTGACCGAGACCGCGATCGCCCGGTTCGCCGACGAGCACGGCATCACGTTCCGGGAGGCGCTGTCGATGCCCGGTCAGCTCGGTGTCGGCCCCAAGATCCAGGCCGCGATCGCGCAGCTCGACGCCGTGCTCGCGGAGGCGACCGCGATCATGCTGCCCGCCACGGGCGAGGTGCCGCCGCCCACGTCGGTCGCCGACGGTCTGAGCCTGCTGCTGTCCAAGAGCGGCTACCTCGACGCGCTGCGCGCCAGCCGCGACCCGCAGGACGAGGCGCGCGTGGAGAACCTCGACGAGTTCGTCGCCGTGACCCGCGACTTCGCGCGCAACAACCCCGAGGGCACGATCACCGACTTCCTCACCGAGGTCGCCCTGGTGTCCGACGCCGACGACCTCGACGACGAGTCGGGGTCGGTGTCGCTCATGACGATGCACACCGCCAAGGGCCTGGAGTACGACGCGGTGTTCGTGACGGGTGTGGAGGAAGACCTCATCCCGCACCGCATCTCGGCGGGGGAGCCCGGGGGGCCGCAGGAGGAGCGTCGACTGTTCTACGTCGGCATCACCCGCGCCCGCAAGCGCCTGCACCTGTCGCTCGCGATGACGCGGGCTCAGTTCGGCGAGGTGTCGGTGGCGATGCCGAGCCGGTTCCTGCAGGAGATCCCCGCGGCGCTGATCGATTGGCGGCAGTCGCCCGGCGACGTGAACTCGCGCGGCGGCATGCAGTCGAGGGCCCTCAACGCGCGGCGCTCTGGTGGCTTCGGCGGTTCGGGCTCCGGCGACCGGTTCGGCGTCAAGCCGCTGCCGCGGGAGTCGCTCAAGCCCCTGTCGACCGCGATGGACAAGATCCCCAACCGGGTGACCGCCAAGATGCGCGACAACGGCGACCTGGAGCTCACGGCGGGCGACCGCATCCGGCACGTCGACTTCGGCGAGGGCCGCGTGGACGCGGTCACGGGCGAGGGGGCGAAGCGCATCGCCCACGTGCGGTTCGACACGGCGGGGCAGAAGAAGCTGCTCATCAAGGTCGCGCCGATCGAGAAGCTGTAGCGCCGCGCGCGGGGCCGGAACACGCAGACGGTTAGGCTGGCTCATATGGCCCTCTTCTCCCGCCGCAAGAAGTCCGGCGACGACGCTGTCGCTTCCCCCGAGGTCGAGTCCACCCCGGTCGAGTCTCCTGAGACGACCGCACCCGAGACGACCGCGCCCGAGACGACCGCACCCGAGACGACCGCACCCGAGGGAACCGCGCCCGAGGGAACCGCCTCCGCGACCGGAGCGCCGGTGACCGAGGGTACGGATCCTGCGCCCGAGGCCGCCGCGACGCCGACCGTGGGCATCTCCGTGCAGGCGTTCCGCGGCGTCGGCGCCGAGGCCGGCCCCGAGGTCGCGCCCCCCGCTGCCGAGCCGGACCCCAGCGCCCCCACGGTCACCTCTCCCGCCACCGCCACCGCCCCCGCTTCCGCACCCTCCGCGACCGCCCCCGCCGCGCGCCCGACCGGGCAGCCCGCGACGCCGCAGGAGCGGAAGCTGCCGCTGGCCCCGGCCCTCCCGCCGGAGCAGACGGAGAGCGTCCCCGGCATGAAGGACAACGTCCTGCTGCGCGAGGCCCTGGCCCAGATCGAGGCCGGCGCGTCGAACGAGCAACTGCTCGGGGTGCTGCGGCAGGCGCTGCAGAGTCACCTGTTCATCCGCGTGAACGGCGACGCCAGGGAGCAGATCAGCGAGGGCAAGCCGCTCGCGGTCGCGGTCGTGCGCGACGGCGACCGTCAGTTCATGCTCGCGTTCAGCTCGGCGGCCGCGGTGCGCGACTCCGTGCAGCTCGAGGGTGACCCCTCCGCGACGTCGGCGGTCGCGCAGCCGTCCACCTCGGTCATGCAGCACGTGGTCGCGGGGGAGTTCGCCGGACTCATCATCGACAACGCCTCGGCGCCGCACCGCGTGGTGTTCCCCACGGAGCTGCTGGAGAAGACGCTGGAGCAGGCCGACACCGAGATGACGGTCAAGTCCCTGATCGCCGGCCCGCGCGCGCAGGACACCCCCGCGAAGGTGGGGGAGGCCCTCGCGACGACGCGCATGTGGGTGGCCGTGAACGACGGATCCGGAACCGGTCAGGTCGGCATCGCCGAGGCCCAGACCGCCGACGGCCGCCGGTTCCTGCAGCTCTTCTCGCACCCGCTGGAGGTCATCGCCCTGGGGCGTGGCGACCGGCCGCTGCCGTTCGAGCCGGAGCAGCTGGCGAAGGTGCTCACGAGTCACGCCGAGATGGCGGGCGTGATCGTGGACTCCGCCGGTCCGTCGATCGTGGTGGAGCGCGACGCCCTCGCACCGGTCCTCGTCCGCGCCGTGCAGATCGACGACTGAGCCGAGCGTGTTCCCCCGGTCGCCGGGGGTTCCGCCCGTCGGGGGTGCGCCCTAGGGTCGGATCATGGCCTCCGAACGCGTGACCCTGACCGTCTCCGACCCCGACGGGGAGCGCGAGGTCTCCCTCTCCAGCCCGAACCGGGTGGTGTGGCCCGACCTCGGCATCACCAAGGCCGAGCTGGCGGAGTACGTGCAGCAGGTCGCGCAGCCGTTCCTGTCGGCCAACGGCCATCGCCCCGTGTCGCTCGAACGGTTCCGCGACGGCGTCGGCGCGAGCGGGGAGCCGAGGGCGGAGGGCTTCTTCTCGAAGAACCCGCCCAAGGGCACCCCCGACTTCGTCGATGCCGTGACCGTGACGTACAACAGCGGCCGCCGACACCCGCAGATCGTGCTCACCCGGCCCAGCGCGATCGTGTGGGCGGTGCAGATGAACACCATCGTGTTCCACCCGTGGGCGTCGCTGGCGGAGAACTCCGACAACCCGGTGGAGTTGCGCATCGACCTCGACCCCCAGCCCGGCACCGGCTTCGCCGAGGCCGTGCCCGCGGCCCACGCGCTGCGGGAGGTGCTGCGCGAGGCCGGTCTGGAGGCGTTCGCGAAGACGAGCGGCAACCGCGGCCTGCACGTGTTCGCGCCGATCGAGCCGACGCACGAGTTCCTCGACGTGCGGCACGCGGTGATCGCGGCAGGGCGCGAGCTGGAACGACGCATGCCCGACCGGGTCACGACGAACTGGTGGAAGGAGGAGCGCGGCGAGCGGCTGTTCGTGGACTTCAACCAGGCCAACCGTGACCGCACCATGGCCGGCGCCTACAGCCCCCGTGCGCTCCCGGGAGCGACCGTCTCGACGCCGGTGCACTGGGACGAGCTCGACGACGTCGATCCGCGCTCGTTCACGGTGCGCAGCATCCCGCAGCGACTCGACGACATCGGCGACCCGTGGGCCGACATGCAGGCGACGCCGGGACGCATCGACACCCTCCTGGAGTGGTGGGAGCGAGACCTGGCGGCGGGGCTGGGCGAGCTGCCGTTCCCGCCCGAGTTCCCCAAGATGCCCGGCGAGCCGCCGCGCGTGCAGCCCAGCAAGAAGAACGCCGCGAACTGGGACGAGAACGGCAACCCCGTCGAGGACTGACCCGGCTCAGCTGAGCACGTCGGCGAGGTCGTAACCCGCGACCGTGTCGAGCTGGTCGTACGTGCAGGAGCGCGCGTCCCGGTCGGGTCGCCACCGCTCGAACTGCACCGTGTGGCGGAAGCGCGCACCCTCCAGCTGGTCGTACCGCACCTCCAGCACGCGCTCGGGGCGGAGGCGCACGAACGACACGTCCTTCGACCCGCTGAACCGCGAACGCTCACCCTCGCCCGTCACGGCCGCTCCGGAGGCGTCGCGCTCCACGAGCGGCGCGAGCTCCTCCACCAGCTGCTGGCGCCGCGCGTCGCTCCAGGCCGCGACACCGCCGACCTGGCGCAGTGTCCCGTCGGCGTCGTACAGCCCGACCAGCAGCGAGCCCACCCCGGAGCCGGACTTGTGGATGCGGTAGCCGAGCGCGACCACGTCGGCGGTGCGGGCATGCTTGATCTTGAGCAGGGTGCGCTTGCCCGGCGCGTAGGGCTGGTCGAGCGGCTTCGCCACGACGCCGTCGAGCCCGGCACCCTCGAACTCCTCGAGCCAGCGGACGGCGGCGTCGCGGTCGCGCGTGGTGCGGGTGAGGTGCAGGGGATGCTCGACCGCCTCCATCACGCTCTCCAGCCGGGCGCGCCTCGTCTCGAAGCTCTGCGTCTGCAGGTCGTCCTCGCCGTACGCGAGCAGGTCGAAGGCCACGAACATGGCGGGGGTCTCCGCGGCGAGCTTCGCGACGCGCGAGGCGGCCGGGTGGATGCGCTGGCTGAGGGCTTCCCAGTCCAGCCGCTGCGCTCCCTGCGGCCCGGTCGCCACCACGATCTCCCCGTCGAGCAGACACGGGCCGGGGAGCAGCTCCGGGATCACGTCGACGAGCTCGGGGAAGTAGCGCGTGAGGGGCTTCGCGCCGCGGGAGCCGATCTCGACGGTCTCGCCGTCCCAGGCGATCAGCCCGCGGAAGCCGTCCCACTTCGGCTCGAAGAGCAGTCCGCCGGGATGCTTCACGGGGTCGGGCACCGTGGCGGTCGCCTTGGCGAGCATGGGGGCGGGGATCTCGTAGCGCATGCACCCATCCTGGACCGCGGGCGTCGCGGGGAGGAAGGGGTTGCGGTCAGCCGAACAGGTCGCCCAGCTCCGCCGGCGTGCCCGCGTCGCGCAGCACGGTGTGCGCCGCGTGCCAGCCGGCCATGCCGTTGACCGCGGGGCCGGGCGGGGTCGAGGCCGAGGCGAGGTACACCCCGGGCATCGGGGTGCGCCAGGGCGCGGGGGAGAGCACCGGACGCCGCAGCGCCTGCCGCATGTCGAACACGCCCCCGGAGATGTCGCCGCCGATCTCGGCCGGGTTGAGGGCCTCGCGGGAGGACGCCGGCACCGCGTGGTGGGCGAGGATGCGGTCGCGGAACCCCGGAGCGAACCGCTCGACCTGTGCCGTGATGAGCTCGGTGGGGTCGAGGTCGCTGCCGCCGGGGACGTGGATGTAGGCCCACAGCACGGCCTTGCCCTCCGGAGCCCGCGTCGGGTCGAACACCGAGGGCTGCACCGCGAGCACGTAGGGCCGGTCGCTCACGCGCCCGATCGCCACCGCGTTCTCGCTGTTCCACACCTCGTCGCGGTCTCCGGCCACGTGCACGGTCGGGGCGTTCCGCACGTGCGGGTTGGCCCACGGCACGGGGCCGTCCAGGGCGAAGTCGACCTTGGCGGCGGCCGCACCGTAGCGGTAGGCACGCACGGCCCTGGCATAGCGGGCGGGGATGTCGGGGTGCGTGAGGGCGAGCCGCGGCGAGGTGTTCAGCAGCAGCACGTCGCCGCTCGCGGGGTCGCCCCCGTCGAGGCTGGCGAGGTCGCCGACGTGCACCCCGGTCTCGACGGTGCCGCCGTGCGCCTCGAGATCGGCGATCAGGGCGTCCGCGATGGTCTGGGATCCCCCGCGCGGGTAGGGCCACCCTCCGGCGTGCGCGAGCGCGGCCAGCAGCAGCCCCGCCGCCGCGCCCGCGAGCGTCGGCTGCGGCGAGTTCGCGTGCGCCACGACCCCCGCCATCAGGGCGGCGGCCTCGTCGGTGCGGAAGGCGGCGCGGGCGAGGAGAGTGCCCTGATCCAGCATCCGCACCGCGTAGCGCGCCGCGGTGACGGGGTCGCGCGGGATGCGCAGGAGCTGGTTGCCGGTGAAGTCGGTCACGCCGTCGATGTGCGTGGTGAGCGGCCGCAGTCGTCGCAGCCAGGCGTCGCGGTCGGGCCCGAGGTCGGCCGCGGTGCGTTCCAGGTCGCGCCACGCGATGGCCGCTCGCCCGTCGTCGAGCGGGTGGGCGAAGGAGATGTCGGGCCGGATCCACGTGACGCGCTCGTCGAGGCCGAAGGCCCGGAAGAACGGCGAGGCGAGGGCGGCGGGGTGCACGGCGGAGCACACGTCGTGCCGGAACCCCGGGAGCGTGGTCCCCTCGGTCGTGCGCAGACCACCGCCCGCGGTCTCCGCCGCTTCGAGCACGCGTACCCGGTATCCGGCTCTGGCCAGCGCGACGCCCGCCGAGAGGCCGTTCGGTCCGGAGCCGATGATCGTCGCGAGGGGCATGGCGCCAGTCTCGCATGCGGCAGACGGTCGGCCGAGGGGGTTGCGCCGTGCGATCCTGGAAGGGATGAATGAAGTCCAGGGCCCGACCCCCGCCGGCACCTCCCGTCCGTACCGCTCGCTGCCGGAGGCGCTCCGCGCCCACCGCATCGATCCGGTGAACCACGCCTTCATCGGCGAGATCGTGGACCAGATCGGGGTGACCTCCCTGATCGACCGCGGTCGCTACATCGAGGCCATCCGCCGGGGCGACGGCGCGGCGCTGCACATCGGCCGCACCTACACCAACGGATTCACGGAGGACGAGGTGGTCACGGTGGGCTCGACCCGCCTGCGCCTGCAGCCGAGCGAGGGGCGCGCACCGTACTTCTACGTGACGCACCCGAGCGAGTTCGCGCCGCCGACCGCCGTGCGGGCCAAGCGCTCCTCCGCGCCGCGCACTCCCGCGGCCCCGCGCACGCCCGCGGCGCCCAAGCCCGTCGAGCGCGACTACGGCGTGTGCGACGTGTGCTTCATGGTGAAGACGCCCGCGGGCGGCTGCGGCTGCGACTGATGCCCGCCGCCTCCGCGTCGCGGCGCGGCGTCACCGTCCGTGAGGCGGAGTGGCCGGGTGACGGGGCCTTCGTCGGTGCCGCGGTGTCGACGTATCTCCGGCAGACCGAGCATGAGAAACACGACGTCCTGGGTGACCCCGCGGAGCCCGAGAGCGAACTCCCCGAGCGATACCTGCCGGAGGTGCGTGACCCCGCGAGCGCGTACGCCGGAGCACGGGTGCTCGTGGCGGAGCTCGACGGGGCTCCGGTCGGCGTGGTGATCGCTCTTCCGCATGCCGGGTACACCGAGATCAAGCGACTCTGGGCGGATCCGGCGGTCCGCGGCTGCGGCGTCGGCTCCGCGCTGCTCGACGCCGTCCTGGCGGCGGCCGAGGGTGCGGTGCGGCTGTCGGTCTGGGACTGGCGCGGCGCCGCGATCCGGCTCTACACGTCCCGCGGCTTCCGTCCCGTCGACCCCTGGGACGACCGCGACCGCCTCCTCTGCTTCGAGTCGCTCACTTCGCTGCATCCGGCCGCCGAACGCCGCACCGTGAGCGATTCGAAGGGCTAGGCGAACGCGCTCATCCCCGTGATGTCGCGGCCGAGCAGCAGCGCCTGCACCGACTCCGTGCCCTCGTAGGTGTGGATGGCCTCGATGTCGGCGAGGTGCTGCATCACGCCGTTCTCCAGCAGGATGCCGTTGCCGCCGAGCAGGTCGCGGGCGGTCGCGGCGATGCGGCGGGCGGCGCGGGTGTTGTGGAACTTCGCGAGCGAGGCCTGGGTCGGCCGCAGCTGCCCCGCCTGCTCCAGGTCGGCCATCCGGCGGCAGTACAGCTGCATCGCCGTGAGGTCCTCCAGCATGTGCGTCAGCCGCTCCTGCACCATCTGGAACTTGGCGAGCGGCTTGCCGAACTGCACGCGCTCCTTCGCGTAGGCCAGCGCGGCCTCGTAGCAGGCGGTCGCGTGGCCGAGGGCTGACCACGCGACACCCGAGCGCGTGGCGTACAGCACGGTCGACGCATCCTTGAAGCTCGTCGTCCCCGGGAGCACGGCGTCGAGGGGCACGCGCACGTCGTCGAGGCGGATGTGGGCCTGGTGGATCGCGCGCAGCGAGGCCTTGCCGCGGATCACGGTGCCGGTGTAGCCCGGGGTGTCTTGCTCGACGAGGAAGCAGCGCACGGCGCCGTGCTCCGCGGCCGACTCGTCGTCGACCCTGGCCCAGACGAACGTGATGCCGCCCGAGGCGCCGTTGCCGATCCACTTCTTGGTGCCGCGGAGCACCCAGGAGTCGCCGTCGCGGCGCGCGGTGGTCTCCAGGGAGACGGAGTCGGACCCGTGGTCGGGCTCGGTCAGTGCGAACGAGCCGAGCACGGAGCCGTCCGCCAGCGCGGTGAGCCACCGTTCCTGCTGGGCGGGGGAGCCGAACAGCGCGAGGGTGCGAAGGGCCAGGCCGCCCTGCACCGCGAGGATCGTGCCGAGGGAGCCGTCGCCGCGGGAGATCTCCATGTTGACCAGCCCGGCGGCGAGGGGGGAGAGGCGCGTGAGCGAGGGGTGGTCGATGCCGTCGACCACGAGGTCCAGCTCGCCCATGCGGCGGGCGGCGTCGAGGGGGTACTCGGCGCGGTCCCAGGCCTCGGCCATCTGCGGGGCGACCTCGTCGACGTACGCCTTGGCGCGGTCCCAGGCCTCGCGGTCGGCCGCGGGGATGTCGGTGAACACGGCGTAGTAGTCGCTGTCCTGCCGGCCGGTGACGTCGTACGACGAGACGCGCTCGCCGGGGAACGGGGAGGCTTCGATGCTCATGGGTGCTCCTTCGTGGACCTGAGTATCGTACTCCTCGATACTGGGTCCCACGAGCCCCGAGCTCGCCGCGGTATCAGTCGAGCCGGGAGCGCAGCCGCCGTGTGACCTCGGCGACGGGCATCGCCCGCGGGAACACCGCCACCACCACGTCGTCCGGGGCATCCGCGGCGGACCCGTCCGCGACGCCGTAGCGGCGCCGCACATCCGCGAGCGCCGACTGCAGGGTCGACAGCGGCACCTTCCTGCGGCCACGCAGCAGCTGTCGCAGCACGTGATTGTGCACCGCGGTGACGAGCGCCGCGAACCCGACCGCGTCGAGCGGATCGACGCCGGGGAGGGCGCCGCGCAGGTACTCGTCGAACAGTCGCTCGTAGCGGAACACCGTGATGATCTCCCGCTCGCGCAGCACCGGCACCTGGCGCACGATCTGGTAGCGGCGACGTGCCATCTCCGGGTCGCTGGAGAAGTGCGCGAACACCGATTCCGACGCCGCGCATACCGCCGCCCACGGGTCGTCGTGCCCCTCGGCGAGGAACTCCCTGAGCTGATCCAGCAGGACCTCGTGGTCGGCGAAGACCACATCCTCCTTGCCGCCGAACTGTCGGAAGAAGGTCGAGCGGGACACCCCCGCGGCCTTCGCGATCTGCTCGACGGAGGTCTGGTCGAAGCCCTGGGTCCGGAAGAGCTCGAGGGCGGCGGCGACGACGGCGTCGCGCGATTCGGGGAAGTCTCGCATGACGAAATCCTAGGTCCTCGTCGACCGGCCGCCGCGGTCATCGCCGCCCGCCCCGCGCTCCGGAGCGGTCAGGCCGAGGTAGTAGGCTGGGGGACTGGTCGATGTCTCGACATCGAGAGAATCACCAGACCAACAGCAGCCCAGTGAAGGAACCACAGTGGATCTGTACGAGTACCAGGCACGAGACGTTTTCGAGAAGTACGGAGTGCCGGTCCTCGCCGGCATCGTCGCCGACACCCCCGAGGAGGTGAAGGCGGCCGCCGAGAAGATCGGCGGTGTGGTGGTCGTCAAGGCCCAGGTCAAGACCGGTGGCCGCGGCAAGGCCGGCGGTGTCAAGGTCGCCAAGACCCCCGATGAGGCGTACGAGGCCGCGAAGGCGATCCTCGGCCTCGACATCAAGGGCCACGTCGTCAAGCGCGTCATGGTCGCGCAGGGCGCTCGCATCGCCGAGGAGTTCTACTTCTCCGTGCTGCTGGACCGCGCGAACCGCTCCTACCTGAGCCTCTGCTCGGTCGAGGGCGGCATGGAGATCGAGGAGCTCGCGGTCGAGCGCCCCGAGGCCCTCGCCCGCGTCGAGGTCAACCCGCTCACGGGCATCGACAAGGACAAGGCGGTCGAGATCGCCCGCGCCGCGAACTTCCCGGAGGACCTCGTCGAGAAGGTCGCCGACGTGTTCGTGAAGCTCTACGACGTCTACAAGGGCGAGGACGCGACACTGGTCGAGGTCAACCCGCTCGTCCGCACCGAGGAGGGCGACATCATCGCCCTCGACGGCAAGGTCACGCTCGACGACAACGCGTCGGAGATCCGCCACCCCGAGCACGAGGCGCTCGAGGACAAGGACGCCGCCGACCCGCTCGAGGCCAAGGCCAAGCAGAGCGGCCTGAACTACGTCAAGCTCGACGGCGAGGTCGGCATCATCGGCAACGGCGCGGGTCTGGTCATGTCCACGCTCGACGTCGTGGCCTACGCGGGTGAGAACCACAACGGCGTCAAGCCGGCCAACTTCCTCGACATCGGCGGCGGCGCCTCGGCCGAGGTCATGGCGGCGGGCCTCGACGTCATCCTCGGCGACCCGCAGGTCAAGAGCGTGTTCGTCAACGTGTTCGGTGGCATCACGGCGTGCGACGCCGTGGCCAACGGCATCAAGGGGGCACTGGAGACCCTCGGCGACACGGCCTCGAAGCCGCTCGTCGTCCGTCTCGACGGCAACCGCGTCGAGGAGGGCCGCGCGATCCTCGCGGAGTACGCGCACCCGCTCGTGACCCTGGCCGCAACCATGGACGAGGGCGCCGACAAGGCCGCCGAGCTCGCCAACGCCTGAGACTGAAGGACGAGAGAAATGTCGATCTACCTCAACAAGGACTCCAAGGTCATCGTCCAGGGCATCACCGGCGGCGAGGGCACCAAGCACACCGCGCTCATGCTCAAGGCCGGCACCCAGGTCGTCGGTGGCGTGAACGCGCGCAAGGCCGGCACCACGGTCTCGCACACGGACAAGGACGGCAACGCCGTCGAGCTCCCCGTCTTCGGCTCGGTCGCCGAGGCCATGAAGGAGACCGGCGCCGACGTGTCGATCGCCTTCGTCCCCGGCGCCTTCACGAAGGACGCGATGATCGAGGCCATCGACGCCGAGATCCCGCTGCTCGTCGTCATCACCGAGGGCGTTCCCGTGGGCGACTCGGCCGAGGCCTGGGCCTACGCGCAGAGCAAGGGCAACAAGACCCGCATCATCGGCCCGAACTGCCCCGGCATCATCACCCCCGGTGAGGCGCTCGTCGGCATCACGCCCGCGAACATCACCGGCAAGGGCCCGATCGGCCTCGTGTCGAAGTCGGGCACCCTGACCTACCAGATGATGTTCGAACTGCGCGACCTGGGCTTCTCCACCGCCATCGGCATCGGCGGCGACCCGGTCATCGGCACCACGCACATCGACGCGCTGGCCGCGTTCGAGGCCGACCCCGAGACCAAGGCGATCGTGATGATCGGCGAGATCGGCGGCGACGCCGAGGAGCGCGCGGCGGAGTACATCAAGGCGAACGTCACGAAGCCGGTCGTCGGCTACGTCGCGGGCTTCACGGCTCCCGAGGGCAAGACCATGGGTCACGCCGGTGCGATCGTCTCCGGCTCTGCCGGTACCGCGCAGGCGAAGAAGGAGGCCCTCGAGGCCGCGGGCGTGAAGGTCGGCAAGACGCCGTCCGAGACCGCCGCGCTGATGCGCGAGATCATCGAGGCGCTGTAAGGCGTACACTGGTAGCGAAGGCCCCGGGCTCCACCCCGGGGCCTTCGTCGTGTCCGGGGCATCGTCGTGTCCGGGGCATCGTCGTGTCCGGGGCATCGTCGTGTCCGGGGCATCGTCGTGTCCGGGGCATCGTCGTGTCCGGGGCATCGTCGTGTCCGGGGCATCGTCGTGCCCAGGTCCTCGTCGCGTACGGTCTCAGTGCGCCGACGTCACAGCGTCGAGCAGGCGGTCGAGTGCGCGGTGTGCCTGCCGTCGCGCCGCGGTGTCGTCGGGGCGGGCGGCCAGCCACAGGGCGAGCTCGTTCATGGCGCCGGACAGCGCGGCGGTGAGGGCGTCGAGCTGTGCGGACGGGACCCCGGCCTCGCGCAGTCCCGCACGCAGCTCCTGCTCCGGCCCCTCGGCGTCGAGGCGACGCCACTGCTCCCAGCCGAGCACGGCGGGGCCGTCGACGAGCAGCACGCGCGCGGCGGTTCCCGCGGTGATGGCGTCGAGGAAGGCGTGACTGCCGTCGCGGAGCGCGGCGGGGCCGGGGGTGTCGCGCGTGGCGGTCGCGATGGCGGCGGCGACCCGCTCCTGCGCGGCGGCGGCGACGGCCGCGAACAGTCCGGGCTTCGAGTCGTAGTGGTGGTACACGGCGCCGCGCGTCACGCCCGCGGCCCGGGCGATGTCGTCGACCGAAGCCGCCGCGTATCCGTGTGCGGCGAAGTGCGCGGTGGCGGTGTCGAGGATGCGGCGGGCCGTGGCGGCGGCGTCGGCGGCGGAGGCGCGGGGCATGCGGGTTCCTTTACGTACGTGTTGTATGTATTCTAGCCGGACGAATACAAACATGCAGTATGTAAAGGAGTGACGATGGAGATCACCAGCTTCTACCCGGTGCTGATGGTGGACGACGTGTCCGCGGCCGCGCGGTTCTACCGCGAGGAGCTCGGATTCGACACGACGTTCGAGGCCGACTGGTACGTGAGCCTGCGCTTCGACGGGGGAGAGCTCGCGATCCTCGACCGCACGCACGAGACCATCCCGGAGGGCTTCCGCGCACCGGTCACCGGACTGCTGCTGAACGTCGAGGTGCCAGACGCCGCCGCCGAGCACGCTCGGCTGGTGGGGGAGCGCGGACTGATCGAACGGCTGGCCCTGCGCGATGAGGACTTCGGTCAGCGGCACTTCATCGTCGAGGCTCCCGGCGGGGTGCTGATCGACGTGATCGAGCCGATCGAGCCGTCCGCCGAGTTCACCGCCGCCTACGCCTGAGGCCCAGGGAAACCACGGAGGGGCGGGTGCCGCAGCACCCGCCCCTCCGTGGATCCGCTCGTCAGATCCCGACGCCGAACAGCGCCTCGATGGGTCCGCGTGCGAAGAAGATCAGGAAGCCGGCACCGACCACCCACAGCAGCGGGCTGATGGTCTTCGCCCGGCCGGAGAACGCGTGGATGAGCACCCAGCTCACGAAGCCCGCACCGATGCCGTTCGCGATCGAGTACGTCAGCGGCATCACGGAGACCGTGAGGAACACCGGCAGCAGCACGCGGAAGTCGCCGAAGTCGATGTGCCGGATCTGCGCCATCATCATGGCACCGACGATGATCAGGGCCGCCGCGGCGATCTCGGTCGGGACGATCGAGGTGAGCGGGGTCAGGAACATCGCGATCAGGAACACCACGCCGGTCACGACGTTGGCCAGGCCCGTGCGGGCACCCTCGCCGATCCCCGCGCCCGACTCGATGAACACCGTGCTCGACGACGACGAGGTCGCGCCACCCGCGATCGCACCGACGCCCTCGACCACCAGCGCCGATTTGATGCGCGGGAAGTCGCCGTTGTCGTCGGCCAGGTTCGCCTCCTTCGCGAGGCCCGTCATGGTGCCCATCGCGTCGAAGAAGTTCGTGAAGAGCAGGGTGAAGACGATCATCACGAGCGCGACGAGGCTGACCTTGCCGAGGTCGAACGAGAAGTCCACCGCGCCGATCAGGCTCAGGTCGGGCACGCCCACGGGGGAGCCGTTCAGCGCGGGAACCGTCAGACCCCAGCCGCCCGGGTTGACCACGTTGCCCTCGTCGTCGAGGCCGCGGGCGCCGATGTGCCAGACGGCCTCGACGATCACGGCGAGCACGGTGCCGCCGATCAGGCCGATCAGCATGCCGCCCTTGATGCGCAGCGCGACGAGGATGCCCGTCAGCAGCAGCGTGATCACGAACAGCAGGCTCGGCACGGTCGCGACGGAGCCGTTGACCCCGAGCCCGACGGGCGGCGAGGAGGCACCGGTCGCGGTGACGAAGCCGGAGTTGACGAAGCCGATGAACGCGATGAACAGGCCGATGCCGACCGTGATCGCGATCTTGAGCTGGAACGGCACCGCGTCGAAGATCGCCTTGCGCAGTCCGGTGGCGGCGAGCAGCACGATCACGACGCCGTTGATCATCACCAGCGCCATGGCCTCGGGCCACGTCACCTGGCCGACCACGGAGAACGCGACGAACGCGTTGATGCCGAGTCCGGCGGCGAAGCCGAACGGCAGACGCGTGACGAGCCCGAACAGGATCGTCATGACGCCGGCGGTCAGGGCGGTCGCGGCACCGACCGCGTTGAAGTCCAGCATGTTCCCGGCGACGTCGGGTTTGCCGGACAGGATGATCGGGTTGAGGATCACGATGTAGGCCATCGTGACGAACGTCACCAGGCCCCCTCGGATCTCGGTGCCGATCGTCGATCCGCGCTTGCTGATCTCGAAGAAGCGGTCCAGGGCGCCGGTGGGCTCGGCGGTCGCCGGGGCGGGCGGGGCAGTTGTCATCGGGTAACCTCCGGAGAAACGCTACCGTGTCGCCCGCCCCGCGCGCGCCCCGAGGAGCCGCACGGCAACTCGTCGTAGTCTCGAATCGCTATGCAACGCCTCCTCGTCGCGCTCCTCGCCGCCTTCGACGCCGCCATCGCGGCCGCGGTCGGACTGGCCGTGCTCCTGGCGCCGCTGACGCTGCTGTGGACGGTCGCGTTCGGCGTCACGGCCGACTGGGGTGCGCTCTGGCCCCTCACGGGCACGCTCTGGGAGTTCGGGCACGGCGTCCCGCTCGAGGTCACGATCCCGGACGAGCTCCTCGTCACGCTGGGCATCCCCGCGCAGGCCGCATCGTTCGCGGTGTCGATCACGCCCCTGCTGCTGCTGTTCTTCACGCTCCTGTTCGCCGCGCGCTCCGGAGCGCGCGCCGCCCACGCGGGGGCGTGGCTGCTGGGTGCCCTGTCCGGCTCCGCCGTGTTCGCCGCGATCTCCACACTGGTCGCGCTGACGGCACGGCTCGATGCGGTGCGCACGCCGCTGCCGCTCGCGATCCTGCTGCCCGCCGCCGTCTATCTGGTGGGCGCCGTCTGCGGCGCCGTCCGGGTGGCCTGGGACGACGGCGACGGCGGCCTCCTCGACCGCCTGCACGACCGCCTCGACGCGCGGGAGGACTGGGCTCCCGTGCCCGCGGCGATCGTCCGGGGTGCGGCCTTCGTCCTGGTCGGCGTGACCGGAGCGGCGGCGCTCGCCGTGGCCCTGTCGGTGCTGACCCGCGGCGGTGACGTGGTCGCGCTGTTCCAGGGTGCGCGCGTCGACGCGCTCGGCGCCACCGTGCTCACGCTCGCGCAGCTGGCGTATCTGCCCACCCTGATCGTGTGGGCGGCGGCGTGGCTCGCCGGTCCCGGCTTTGCGGTCGGCGCCGGCACCGCGGTGTCGCCCGCCGGCACCCAGCTCGGCGTGGTCCCCGGCATCCCCGTGTTCGGGCTACTGCCGGAGAACACCTCCATGTGGATGCTGATCGTGGTGCTCGTCCCCGTCGCGGCCGGCGCGTTCGCGGGCTGGGCCGTGCGCTCCCGGCTCGTCTGGGAGGCCACACCGCTCGGGCTGCTGCAGCGCGCCGTGATCGCCGTGGGCATCGCCGCGGTGACGGCGGGAGTCGCGGGGCTCGCGGCCGAGCTCGCGAACGGGTCGATGGGGCCGGGGCGCCTGGGCGTCGTCGGTCCCGCCGTGCTGCCCTTCGCCCTCGCGCTCGGCGCCGAGGTGCTGGTGGGCGCGGCGATCCTGCTGCTCGCACCGCGCAACCGTGAGGAACTCGCGGAGGAGCGCACCGACCGCTGGCTCGCCGAGATGACCGAGGCCGAGCGCGACCGCGGTCCGCTTCCCGCCGAGCCGACCGCGTGGCCGTCCCTCACCGACGACACCGCGCCGCTCGGCGACCTGCGCGTCCCGCCGCTGCCCGACGGCGACGACCGCGACCGGCGCGGCTGAGTCCCGCCGCCCGCGCAGCCGCCCGCGCAGGGCGGTCCGCATGCGCCGGTAGACTGGGCGCGTGCTCACGGTCGCCGTTCTCATCTCGGGCGCCGGCTCGAACCTTCGCGCCCTCCTCGAGGCCGCTCGTCACCCCGATTTCCCGGCCAGGGTGGTCGTCGTCGGCGCGGATCGCGAAGCAGAGGGGCTGGCGCACGCCGAGGAGTTCGGCATCCCCAGCTTCACCGTCCCGTGGCACGAGCACGAGAGCCGCGAGGCCTGGGGCGAGGAGCTCGGCAGGCAGCTGGCGGTGTGGAACCCCGACCTGGTGGTCCTCAGCGGCCTCATGCGTCTGCTGCCCGCGTCGCTGGTCGCCGCGTACGCCCCGCGGATCATCAACACGCACCCCGCGTACCTCCCGGAGTTCCCCGGCGCACACGGAGTGCGCGACGCCCTCGCGGCCGGGGTGCGCGAGACCGGGGCGAGCGTGATCGTGGTCGACGACGGCGTGGACACCGGGCCGATCCTGGCGCAGGAGCGCGTCCCGATCCGCGCCGACGACACCGAGCACACCCTGCACGAGCGCATCAAGCCCGTCGAGCGCCGCCTGCTCATCGACGTCGTCCGTCGCATCGCGACCGGCGATCTCGTCCTGACCTGACCCCCCCCCGAACCCCCGCACGCCCCGCACGAAGGAGCCCATCATGGCCGGCCCCCGCCACGACCCCACGCTCTACCGCGATCGCGACACCGTGCCGATCCGGCGCGCCCTCGTCTCGGTCAGTGACAAGACCGATCTGCTCGTGCTCGCCGCGGCCCTCGCCGACGCCGGGGTCGAGATCGTGTCGACCGGCTCGACCGCCTCGACCATCCGCGACGCCGGCTTCGAGGTCACCGACGTGGCCGCGGTCACGGGCGTGGCCGAGATGCTCGACGGCCGCGTGAAGACGCTGCACCCCAAGGTGCACGGCGGCCTGCTCGCCGACCTGCGCCTCGAGGACCACGAGCGCCAGCTCGCGGAGCTCGACATCGCCCCGTTCGAGCTGGTGGTGGTGAACCTGTACCCGTTCGTGGAGACCGTGGCCTCCGGCGCCGTGGGCGACGACGTGGTGGAGCAGATCGACATCGGCGGGCCCGCCATGGTCCGCGCTGCGGCGAAGAACCACGCGAACGTCGCGATCGTGGTCTCGCCCGAGTCCTACCCGGCGATCGTGTCGGCCGTCGCCGACGGCGGCACCACGCTCGGCCAGCGCCGTGAGCTCGCCGCGCGCGCCTTCGCCCACACCGCCGCCTACGACACGGCCGTGGCGCAGTGGTTCGCCGAGGGCACGCTCACCGAGCCCGGCGATCTCCCCGCACACCTCACGATCCAGGCCGAGCGCCTCGCGACCCTCCGCTACGGCGAGAACTCGCACCAGCGCGGGGCCATCTACACCCGCGCCGGCGGCCACGGCATCGCCCAGGCCACGCAGCTGCAGGGCAAGGAGATGTCGTACAACAACTACGTCGACGCGGATGCCGCGCTGCGCGCCGCGTACGACATGATCAAGCCCGCCGTCGCGATCATCAAGCACGCGAACCCGTGCGGGATCGCCACGACCGCGCCGAACGCGCTCGACCCGATCGCCAGCGCCCACCTGCGCGCACACGAGTGCGACCCGGTCTCGGCGTACGGCGGGGTCATCGCCGCGAACGGCACCGTCACGCTGAAGATGGCCGAGAACCTGAAGGACATCTTCACCGAGGTCATCGTCGCGCCGTCGTTCGAGCCCGCCGCGCTCGAGGTGTTCAAGGCCAAGAAGAACCTGCGTCTGCTGCAGCTGCCCGAGGACTGGCAGCAGGAGCGCATGGACGTGCGGCTGGTGTCGGGCGGGCTGCTGCTGCAGGACGCCGACCGCTTCCCCGACGACATCGTGTCGGTCGCGAAGGACTGGGAGCTGGTGTCGGGTGAGCGTCCGAGCGACGAGGAGATGGAGAACCTGATCTTCGCGTGGAAGGCCTGCCGCGCCGTGAAGTCGAACGCGATCGTGCTGGCGAAGGACAACGCCACGGTCGGCGTCGGCATGGGTCAGGTCAACCGCGTCGACTCGTGCCGCCTCGCGGTCGAGCGAGCGGGCGACAGGGCGGCCGGATCGGTCGCCGCCTCCGATGCCTTCTTCCCGTTCGCCGACGGTGCGCAGGTGCTCATCGACGCGGGTGTCACCGCGATCGTGCAGCCGGGTGGGTCGGTGCGCGACGAGGAGGTCGTCGACGCCGCGCGCAAGGCGGGCGTGACGATGTTCTTCACCGGGGAGCGTCACTTCTTCCACTGACCTCCGCGCATCCGCGTCCGGGACCCGCTCTCCTCGGGAGGGCGGGTTCCGTCGTCTCCGGGGCCTTCACTGTCGTGTCCGATTTCCGCCAGCCGTGGTCGGTGGTCGGTGGCAGAGTGGAGGACATGAGCCTCCCCGTGATCGACTTCGACGAGCGGTACCGCGCCATCAGTGCGCGCGACACCCGCTTCGACGGGCAGTTCGTGACCGCGGTCCGCTCGACCGGGATCTACTGCCGGCCGAGCTGCCCTGCCCGCACCCCGAAGCCGCAGAACGTCACGTTCTATCCCACGAGTGCGGCCGCGCATGAGGCCGGCTACCGCGCCTGCAAGCGCTGCCTGCCCGAGGCCGCACCGGGGTCGCCCGCGTGGGACGTGCGCGGAGACACGGCGGCGCGCGCCATGCGGCTGATCGCGACCGGGGTCGTGGAGCGTGAGGGCGTGCCGGGCCTCGCCGCCCGCCTGGGTTACTCCAGCCGGCACCTCACGCGGCTGCTGACGACCGAGCTCGGCGCGGGCCCGCTCGCGCTCGCCAGGGCGCACCGCGCGCACACGGCCCGCATGCTGCTCGTGGGCACGGACATGCCGGTGGCGGATGTGGCGTTCGCCGCGGGGTTCCAGAGCATCCGCCAGTGCAACGACACGATCCGCGAGGTGTTCGGCCTCACGCCGGGCGAGCTGCGGGCGCGGCGACGCACTCCGGCGTCCGACGTGCCGGGGGCGATCGACCTGGCCCTGCCGTACCGCGGCCCGTTCGACGCGGCCGGGGTGTTCGCATGGATGGCGGCCAGGGCGGTCGCGGGGGTCGAGGAGGCGCGGTCCGACGCGTTCGCGCGCCACCTGCGCATGCCGGGCGGCCCCGCGTGGTTCGAGGTGCGGCAGGACGGCGAGCGGCTGCGGCTGCGGGCTCGCGTCGCACGCCTGAGCGACCTGGCGCCGCTGGTGTCGACCGCGCGGCGCCTGTTCGACCTCGACGCCGACCCCCTCGCGATCGACGAGGCCCTGGCCGCGCATCCGTCGCTGGCGGCGCTGGTCGCACGCACGCCGGGGATCCGGGTGCCCGGGGCCGCGGATCCGCACGAGATGCTGATCCGGGCGATGATCGGGCAGCAGATCACCGTCGTCGCCGCCCGCACCGCGCTCACCGCACTCACCGAGGCGCTGGGGGAGAGGACACCCGAGGGGCTGCTGTTCCCCACCATGACCGCGATCGCGGAGCACGGGGCCGAGGTGCTGCGGGGCCCCGCGGCCCGGATCCGCGCGGTCACGGGGGCCGCCGCGGCCCTCGCCGACGGCAGCCTGACGCTGACCGTGGGCGATGACGGCGCGGAGCAGCGCGCGGCCCTGCTGGCCATGCCGGGGATCGGACCGTGGACGGCGGACTACGTGCGGATGCGTGTGCTCGGCGACCCCGACATCCTGCTCCCCGGCGATGTCGCGCTGCGCGCGGGCGCGGCGGCGGTGGGACTCCCCGGCGAGCCGAAGCCCCTGGTCGCCTGGGCCGAGCGCACGGCCCCCTGGCGGAGCTACCTCAGCGCGCACCTGTGGCGTGCGGCACCCCAGCGCCCCGCGGGACCGCGGTCGCCTGCCGCCCGCGCGGCCGCGACCGACGACGAGACCCAGATGAAGGAGACGCCATGACCGCCCTGATCCAGACCATCGACACCCCGGACGGCCCGTTCACGATCCTGGCCGACGCCGAGCAGCGCGTCCTCGCCTCCGGGTGGACCGACGACGTGGAGGCGATCCTCGGTCGCCTCTCCGCCGCCGCCCGTCCGGAGGAGCTGCGCGACGCCGAGACCGACGCGGCGGCTGCCGCCCTGGCCTATTACGCCGGTGACGTGTCGGCGATCGACGCCGTCGCGGTGAAGCAGACCGGAACCGCTCTCCAGCGCGCGGGGTGGGATGCGCTGCGCGGCATCGAGCCGGGTCGGCCGCTCACCTACACGGGCTTCGCCGCGCGCCTCGGCAATCCGAACGCGGTGCGCGCGGCGGCGTCGATCTGCGCCCGCAACGCCCCGGCCCTGTACGTCCCGTGCCATCGGGTGCTGCGCACCGACGGCTCGCTGGGCGGCTTCGCGTGGGGTCTCGCCGTGAAGCAGAGCCTCCTGGCCCGTGAGAGCGCCGCGCGCTGAGCCGTCCGAAGCCCCGCCCCGTCTCCACGCAGGACGGGGCTTTCGGCTGCCGCGGGAATTCCTCTTGCGCCCAGCTGGTTCACAGGAATAGGCTGATGGGCTGTCGCGCCAACCGGACGACCTCGCCGAGCCCATGAGGAGGACACCATGACCACGATCGCCGCCGCGCAGATCGCCACTCTCGGCTCGACCCCGGTGCGCCCGCTCTCCTAGAGCCGCCGCCCCCGTTCTGCACCGGATGCCGGGCTCCAGGAGCCCGCTCTCGCATCCGTCCCTCTTCCTCTTCGTTTCGCCTCGACTCCTCTGAGAGACATGTCTTCCTCGTCTTCCGCGCACAATCCGTCGTCCACCCTGTCCACCCCCGCCGCGCTGTGGCGGCTCAAGCCCTTCGTGAGGCCGGTCGTCTGGCGTCTCGCCGGAGGGGCCGCGAGCGCTCTCGCCGCCGCTCTCATCGCGTTGATGATCCCGATCGTGCTCGAGCAGATCATCGGCGGACCGGTCCGCTCCGGTCACATCGATGCGATCGTGTGGGGCGCGGCCGCCGTGTTCGCCCTGGCCCTCGGCGAGGCGCTCATGGTGTGGCTCCGCCGTCAGTTCGTGCTGTTCCCCGCCACGCAGGTCGAGTACACGATGCGCACGGAGCTGTACTCGCGGCTGCAGACGCTGCCGGTCGCGTTCCATGACCGCTGGCAGTCGGGTCAGCTGCTGAGCCGCATGATGCAGGACATCGGTCTCATCCGCCGCTGGCTCGCGTTCGGCCTCGTGCTGCTCGTGGTCAACGTGCTCACGATCATCATCGGCTCGGTGCTGCTGTTCCGCTGGCACTGGCTGCTGGGCACGATCTTCCTGGTGACCGCGATCCCGCTGTGGATCCGCGGCTACCTGTTCGAGAAGCGCTACGGCGCCCTCACCCGCCGCAGTCAGGACCAGGCGGGCGACCTCGCCACGAGCGTCGAGGAGAGCGTGCACGGCATCCGCGTGCTGAAGGCGTTCGGCCGCGGCAAGCACGCCCTGCGTCGCTTCAGCCGTCAGGCGGAGACGCTGCGCGAGACCGAGATGAGCAAGGCCGGCGCGATCGCGTCCATCTGGTTCTGGCTCGACCTGATGCCGCAGATCGCGTTCGGCCTGAGCCTGATGTCGGGCATCTGGCTGATCTCGCAGGGCGCGATCACCGAGGCCGAGCTGTTCGCCTTCTTCGCGATGGCCGTGGTGCTGCGCTGGCCCATCGAGTCGATCGGCTTCCTGTTCTCGTTCATGCTCGACGCCCGCACGGCGACCGACCGCGTGTTCGAGATCTTCTCCGAGACCAACACCATCACGGACCCGGAGCACCCGGTGCACATCGACGAGCCGCGGGGCGAGCTCGCGTTCGAGAGCGCGCACTTCCGCTACCAGGACGCGGGTGCCGACGAGCGCGACCTGCTCGACGGCATCGACCTCGTGCTGCGGCCCGGCGAGACCATGGCGCTCGTCGGCCTGACCGGAAGCGGCAAGACCACGCTCACGACGCTCCCCACGCGGCTGTACGACGTGACGGGCGGACGGGTCACTCTCGACGGCGTCGATGTGCGCGACCTGCCGCTTGCGGAGCTGCGTCGGCACATCGCGATGGCGTTCGAGGACGCGACGCTGTTCTCGGCGTCGGTGCGGGAGAACGTGCTGCTCGGACGCGCCGACCTCGACATGCACAGCGACGAGGGGGAGCGCGTGCTGCGCGAGGCCCTCGACGTCGCCCAGGCGTCGTTCGTCGACACGCTGCCGGAGGGGGTCGAGACGGTGATCGGCGAGGAGGGCCTGAGCTTGTCCGGCGGGCAGCGGCAGCGTCTAGCGCTCGCGCGTGCCGTCGCCGCCGCGCCCAAGGTCCTCGTGCTCGACGACCCGCTGTCGGCGCTCGACGTCGACACCGAGGCCCTGGTGGAGGAGGCCCTGCGGCACGTGCTGGCCGACACCACGGCGCTGATCGTGGCGCACCGCCCGTCGACGGTCGCCCTGGCCGACCGGGTCGCGCTGCTGGAGGCCGGCAGGGTCACCGCGGTCGGCACGCACGCGGAGCTGCTGAAGACCAGCCGCCACTACCGTCACGTCATCTCGAGCCTGGAGGCCGAGGAGGCGGCGCGCACCGGCGCGATCCCGGTCATCCGCGACACCGAGGCGGAGATCCACGATGCGGTGCAGGACGGCCTCCGGGAGGACGCCGCCGACGACGATCTGATGAGCGAGAAGGAGGTGCAGCGATGAGCTCTACGCTCACCGGCACCCAGGACGAGGACCGTTCCCGCCTGACCCGCGAGGAGAGCAGGGCGATCCGCAAGCGGTCGCTGCGACTGCTCGGCTCGCTCGTGCGGCCGCTCAAGCCGCAGATCGTGCTCGCCGCGGTGGTGCTCGTGATCTCGACGGCGCTGCAGGTCGCCGGTCCGATCCTGATCAGCATCGGGCTCGACCGTGCACTGCCGGCCGTGATCGAGAACGCCGACTGGATGCCGACGTTCGTGGTGGGCGGGATCTACCTGCTGGCCGGTGCGCTCGCGGCCGCCCTGATCGCCTGGTACGTGATCATCGCGGCGAAGCTGACGCAGGCGATCCTGCTCGATCTGCGCAAGCGCATCTTCCTGCACACCCAGCGGCTGAGCCTGGAGTTCCACGAGTCGTACACCTCGGGGCGCATCATCTCGCGACAGACGAGCGACCTCGACTCGATCAGGGAGCTGCTGGACGGCGGCCTGAATGAGCTCGTGTCGGGCGTGCTGTTCGGCCTGTTCACCTTCATCGCGCTGTGCGTGTGGGACTGGCAGTCCGGCCTCATCCTCGCGCTCGGCGGGGTGCCGCTGTTCTTCCTGATGCGCTGGTTCTACTCGCGCTCGCAGCTGGTGTACCGCGAGTCGCGCGTGATCAGCGCCAAGGTCATCGTGCAGTTCGTGGAGACCATGACCGGCATCCGCGCGGTGAAGGCGTTCCGCAAGGAGCCGCGCAACGACGAGGCGTTCCAGCAGGTCGCCGGCGACTACCGCGACGTGAACCGCCGCTCGATGCTGCTGTTCGGCACGTTCGAGCCGGGGCTCATGGGCGTCGCGGCTCTGGTGCTCGGGATCGTCGTGCTGTGGGGCGGCATCCGGGTGTCGACGGGGGCCCTCACGGTCGGCGTGCTGCTGTCCGCCGTGCTGTATGTGCGCAACTTCTTCGCGCCGATGCAGGAGATCGCGATGTTCCTGAACTCCTACCAGTCCGCGACCGCGGCGCTGGAGAAGGTGTCCGGCGTGCTCGAGGAGGTGCCGACGGTGCCCGACCCCGAGAAGCCGGTGGACCTGTGGGAGTCGCGCGGACACGTCGAGTTCGACGAGGTCACGTTCGGGTACAACGGCGAGAAGACGATCCTCCCGAACTTCTCGCTCGACATCCCGGCCGGGCAGACGATCGCCCTCGTGGGGACGACCGGTGCGGGCAAGTCGACGCTGGCCAAGCTCGTCTCGCGCTTCTACGACCCCTCGGAGGGTCGGGTGACCCTCGACGGCGTCGACCTGCGCTCGCTGCACCCGAAGGACCTCCGTCGTGCGATCGTGATGGTCACGCAGGAGGCGTACCTGTTCAGCGGGACGGTCGCGGACAACATCGCCCTGGGCAAGCCGGACGCCTCGCTCGACGAGATCAAGGCCGCCGCCCGCGCGGTGGGCGCCGACGGCTTCATCTCGGCGCTGCCCGACGGCTACAACACCGACGTGAACAAGCGCGGTGGGCGCGTCTCGGCGGGGCAGCGACAGCTGATCTCGTTCTCGCGCGCCTTCCTCGCCGACCCGGCGGTGCTCATCCTCGACGAGGCCACCGCCTCGCTCGACATCCCGTCGGAGCGGCTGATCCAGGACGCGCTGCAGACGCTGCTCGCTGACCGGACGGCGATCATCATCGCGCATCGGCTGTCGACGGTCGCGATCGCCGACCGGGTGCTCGTGATGGAGCACGGCCGCATCATCGAGGACGACACCCCGGAGGCGCTCATCGGCGGCTCCGGCAAGTTCGCGCAGCTGCACGCCGCGTGGCAGGAGACGCTCGTCTGACGGCGTCCGCGTGCGCGGAGGGCCCGGTCTCCCCGTGGAGGCCGGGCCCTCGGCGCATCGCCGCCGTCGGTACGGGTCGGTAGCATCGAGGTATGGACCCCGTGCTGCTCCTCGCCGAGTGGTGGTGGATCGCGCCGACCGCCGCCGCCGGCGCGACCGCTGGTGCGATCGGGCTGCGCCGCCGCAGCACACGGAGCGGGCGGCGGCTCGAGTACGACGCGGCCCGACATGATCTGCGGATCGCGCAGCAGACGGCGGTCGCTCGGCGCACGACGCTGAAGATCGCGCGCGCCGATCTCGCGAGGGTCACGGCGGAGCGCGCCGCGCAGCGGGCCACGGCCGAGCAGGTCGCGGGGGCGCGACGGATGCTGCGGGAGCGGGAGCGCGACGCACGCGCGGCGTCGGCGGAGGTGCGGGCTCGGCGGGTGCGGGTGAACGCGGCCCGTGCGGCGATCCCGGCCGGCTCGGCGCCGCGGCCGCTGGAGCGGCTGTACGCCGAGCACGACGCGGTCACGGCCCGGTGGATGCGGTACGAGACCGACCCTGCGCTGCAGATCGCGTATCCGGCGATGACCGACGTCAAGCGCCCGGAGACCGCCGCCTACCTGCGTGCCGCGGGCACGGCGGTGGAGGCGCGCCGCGGCACCACGGGGCGGATCACGGCGGCGGAGTTCGCCGCCTACCGCGACGCGGTCGCGGAGCTGGAGCGCGCGTTCGAGGCGGCGGAGCATGCGGCCAGGGTGCACGCGGGGGAGGCGCCGACCACTCCCGCGTGGCAGGACGCCGCGCACGACATGGTGAACCGCTCGGTCGAGGCGATCGACCGAGCCGCGGGAGCCGCCGCCTCGGCACTGGCCGCGTGGAGCAGCCGCCGCAGCCGCCCCCGGTCGGACGACGACGCCTGATCAGCCCGCACCGGGTCGACGCCCGGCTCGGTACTCGCGCGTGATCAGCGGGGAGAGCCGCACCAGGAGCTCTTCACCGACCGTGCCGATGAGTTCGGCCAGGCTCGTCGCGTCGAGCTCCCCGCGGGCGCCCGGCCCCCACACGGCCACCTCCTCGCCGATCGCCGCCCGCGGCCAGGGGCGCACCACGCTCTCGGTCGGCCCGATCCGCAGCACGCGTCTGGCCCCGGCGGCCGTCCCGACCTCGAAGCAGCCGGCGAGGGTCGAGGGGAGGCCGTCGAGACTGCCGATCCCGATCGTGACGGCCTCGGCGTCCACGCGGATCACCGGGGCGAGCAGCGTGGAGGCGAGGGCGATGTCGTCCGGCGGCGGCGCCCCCACCGACCGGATCCCGTACGCGAAGGCCCCGAAGCGCACCAGGTCGAAGCGGAACTCGGAGCGGGCGGCCCCCGCGGCGCTGGCAGCCAGATGCCGCACGGTCGGCGTGAGGCCCAGCGCCTCCGCCCGCTGCACCGCGTCCCGGAACGCGGCTCGCGCCAGGTCGTCGTCGCGGTCGCTCACCTCGGCGATGTGGCTCCAGATGCCCTCGACCCTGATCGCTCCCGCGGCCTCCAGCTCCGCCGCCCGCCGGACCACCTCGGTCCACTGCTCGGGGCGGATCCCGCTGCGATGCAGACCCGTGTCGATCTTGAGGTGCACGGGCTGCGGGCGACGCTGATTCACCTCGACGATACGTTCCAGGTAGTCGGCGTCACCCACCCCGAGGGTGACGCCCGCGCGCACCGCCGCCGCGATCTCGCTCCGGGTCATGGTCACCCACGCGAAGACCCGCGCGTCGGGGCCGGCGGCGGCGCGCGCGCGCACCGCGGTGGCGCTGTCGAACGCCCCGAACCAGCGCACCCCTTCGGCGGCCGCAGCCGTGACGACCCGTTCGAGCCCGTGTCCGTACGCGTCGCACTTCACGATCATCATGACCTCGGCGGGCGCGCTCCGGCGCTGCAGTTCGCGGATGTTGGCGCGCAGTCGGCGCAGATCCACGACCAGTCGGGGGAGGGTCATGGTGTCTCCTCTCGCGCGGCGCGCAGCCCGAGCGCGCACACGAGCTCGGCGGCCGTCCAGCCGGTGATGCGGGTCCAGTCGGCCAGTATGTGCCGCGCGGGACCGGGCCCGCCGAAGTACACGACCTCCTCATCGTGCCGGATCGGCGCGTGACCGATGTCGACGACGCACACGTCCATCGCCACCCGTCCGATGATCGGGAACAGCCGGCCGCGGATCTCGACGTCGGCCTCGTTCCCGAGCGCTCGGGGGATGCCGTGGCCGAACCCGCCGGTCACGAGCGCCACACGCGTGTCGGTGCCCGCATGGTGCGTGTGGTTGTACGACACCCCTTCGCCCGCCCGCAGCTCCTTGGTGGAGAGGACCCGCCCGGCGACGCGCATCACGGGCTCCGTGTCCGCACCGGGCCAGCCGAACAGGCGCGCGGGATCGATCGTCGCCGGCTCGTCGCACGGGGTCAGGCCCGACCGGGCCGCGCTGCGCCCGGCCGAGGCGTCGAAGATCGCGTGGCGGATACCGGCGTCGTGCGCGATCCCCGCGACCCAGGTCAGGCCGTGTCCCCACGCGTCCCGGCGCAGGTCGATCACCGGGACGCCGACGCTCGCCGCCGCCTGACGGTGCGCGTTCGAAGCGAGCGCGGCGCGGGAGAGGCGGGCACGGATCAGGGCGTTCAGAATCCCATCGCCTTCTGGAACCGGGGCCGGTGGCCGGTGCGGATACCGAGCACGCTCGGCTTCACCTCGTACACGCCCGTGCCCCAGTTCCCCTCGATGATCACCGGACCCGTCGGGGTGACCGCCACGTCCCATCCGACGTACTGCACCTGCGGCACGCGGCGGGCAGCCCGGTCGATCAGCGCGATCACCTCGTCGTACAGCGGCAACTGGAAATCGGCGATCCGGTAGCCCGTGTCGGGATGGAATCGGTGGACGTTGCCGTGCGAGTCGTAGCCGTCGCCGAGGGCGCGCCCGGTGTCCGCGTCGAGCATGGTGTAGAAGCCGCCCCAGTCCATCTGGTCGGCGGCCTGGCCGCGACCGAACTTCTGGGCGATGGACAGGATATGCGTCCGATGGCCGTCGAAGAACGCCGTGATGCGCGTGGAGTTGACGGTCCCCGGGCACACCGCCGACAGCGCGTCGTGCTGCACGATGTTCTCCTCGACGAGCAGCTCGCCGTTCTCCATCAGCCGGTGGTGGAACGCGTCCCAGTCGGAGACGTCTGCGCCGTGGTACCGGTGGATCGCATGGCCGGAGCGCCCGAGCTGCTGCTTGGTGATCAGCGTCTGGTGCCGGTCCGCGAACGAGCGCAGAGCGTCCGCATTGTCGTTGTCCAGCAGCATCCACTCCCGCCCCAACAGGTCGGAGAACACGCGCACGAACTCCCACTTGTCGTGGAAGATGTGCCGGTAGTCGGCGTGGTCGAACAGGTAGGACAGTCGATTCGACAGCGGATGCGTCATCATGGTGCGGCGCTCCGCCGCCGTGAGCATCGCGAAGTCGTAGTCGACGTAGTCCTGGAAGCCGACCTGGTGGAAGGCCGCCTCCCTGAGCATGTCGACGAGCACCGCAACCGTGCGCTGATCATGGTGCGCCGCCACCGCACGCGCACGGCGCATCAACGAACCCACGTCGATGCGCCGTGCGCGACCCAGCAGATAGCGGAGGCGGATCACGCCGGCGTGAACGGTCGAGCTCACTGCCCGGCGGGGTCGTTCTCGACGACGCGGGGGCGACGGGTGCGGCGTCCGGCCGACGCGCCGGGGTCACCCGTGATGATGACGCGCTGGAGCCAGCGGTCGGTGCCGTCGTAGCGCGGCTCGAAGCTGGTCCGGGCGTGGAGCACGCGACGGTTGTCGAACAGCAGCAGGTCGCCCGCCTTCAGATTCACGGCGATACGGGCGGCGTCCGCCGCGTCGTGGAAGCGCCGCAGCGCGGCGGCCGCCTCCTCGTCGCCCTCGACGGCGGCCGCGCAGTCCATGTCCACGCGCACGAAGCGCTCGCCGTCCTCGCCGTACAGGACCGGTCCACGGACCCCGTCCTCGGGGCGTCCCGTGCCGCCCGATGCCTTGTCGATGCCGTGCAGGAATCGGGGCTCGCGCAGGATCCGCTCGTCTTCCGGGCTCAGGACCACGCGGTCGATCGGAGCGAGGGCCGTGTCGGCGTTCACATCGCCGCGCACGCACAGCAGGCCCACGTAGTGCGGGTGGGCGTCGTCGAACGCGTCCTCCGTGTGCCAGTCGAGCAAGCCGCGGCTGCCCGTGCCGACCGCGTCGTATTCGTGGCCCTTCACCGGCGCGACGTTCTGGATCTGGGCGCCGGCGTGCTGGCGCGCGAACGCGAAGATCTCCCCCGCGGTTCCGGCGAGCGCGAGCAGCGTGGCCTCCGTGACGGGGTCCCGGTCCTGATTCTGGAACTCGAGCTGCCACCCCTCCGGGGTGCGCCCCATCTGCTCCTGGTCCACGGTGAAGCCGGTGAAGAGGACTGCGCCGTCGGGGACGTCGGCGGCCGCGAAGCGCCGGATGACCGCGACGGTGTCGGGGTCCTCCGCGGCGAGTGCGGCGGTCGCCGACGCCAGCAGGTCGTCGAAGGCCGCGTCGTCGCGGTAGATGCCGCGGCGCCCCACGGCGAGGGCGGAAAGGGCGTCGAGTGCCGCGGGAGCGAGGGCGTGCGTGATCATCGCGTCGCTCCCGTCGTCTCGATGGGCGCGCAGAGGCAGAGAGGCATGGTGAGCATGGGTATCGCTTTCTTCGAGGGGGGCCGCAGCTGCGGCTCGACAACGATACCAACTAAGGGGTAACACGTTACTGAGGACGGGCTGAGTCGCTACGGGAGGTGGCTCAGCCGGGGGCGACGGGGTCTCGATGGGGGAGGGGATTCGAGACCCCGCCGCCGGTCTCAGGGCTCGACGCGGATCTCGGCGATGACCTCGCCGTAGGCCGTCTCGCCGACCGGGGTGAAGCCGACGCGGCGGAAGAAGGCCTCCGGCCCCTCCTCGCCCGCCTCGTAGATGACGTTGACGTGGTCGACGCCGCGGCGGCGGGCCTCCTCGATGAGGCTCTCGACCGCGAAGCGACCGACCCCGCGGCCCTGGTCGTCGGCGTCGACGTTGATGCGCCACAGCACGGAGCGGAAGTGCTCCTCGGGGGCCTCGTCGTCGAAGTTCGCGCTGACGAAGCCGACGACCTCGTTGCGGTCGAGGATGACGCGCTGCCACGACGTCTGCGGGTTGATCACGGTTGCCGCGATGCCGTACGACACCGGAGCGAGGAACTGCTCCTGTCCGGGCTTGAGCGACAGGTTGTTCACGGCGACGATCGTCGCAGCGGAGAGTTCGACCATGCGCAGTTCGGACATGCCCCCAGGCTAGCCCCTCCCGGCGGACTCGACACGTCCCGGCTGAACATTTTCGGACCGGCGGAGGCGGGCGCACACCGTCGGCGGGAGGCGTCCAGCGGGCGGGCGGGGCGTCGAGCGCGCTCGGGGTATCTTGGTATCGAGACAAATCGCCCCGTGAACGGAGAACCTCCCGGTGACCGACGACGCCATCATCTACACGTACACCGACGAGGCACCGGCACTGGCCACCGCCTCGTTCCTGCCCATCATCCAGGCCTACACCGGCCAGGCAGGCATCGAGGTCGAGACGCGGGACATCTCCCTGGCCGGCCGTATCCTCGCCGCCTTCCCGCAGAAGCTCGCGCCGGAGCAGCAGGTCGGCGACGCGCTGGCCGAGCTGGGTGGCCTGGCCACTCTTCCCGAGGCCAACATCATCAAGCTGCCGAACATCTCGGCCTCGATCCCGCAGCTCAAGGCCGCCATCGCCGAACTGCAGCAGCAGGGATACGACATCCCCGACTTCCCCGACGAGCCCACGTCGCTCGAGGAGAAGGACGTGCGGGCGCGGTACGACCGCATCAAGGGTTCCGCGGTGAACCCGGTGCTGCGCGAGGGCAACAGCGACCGCCGGGCCCCGCTGGCCGTGAAGAACTACGCCAAGAAGCACCCGCACCGCAACAAGCCGTTCGCGGAGGGGTCGAAGACTCGTGTGGCCACGCTCGGTCACGACGACTTCAAGCACAACGAGCGCTCGTGGGTCGCCGCCCATGACGACGTCCTCTCGTTCCGTCACACCGCGAAGGACGGCACCGTCACGATCCTGAAGGAAGGCCTCAAGGTCCTCCCGCGCGAGATCATCGACGCCACCTTCCTGTCCGCGAAGGAGCTCGACGCCTTCCTCGCCGAGACGCTCGAGGCCGCCAAGGCGGACGACGTGCTGTACTCGGTGCACCTCAAGGCCACCATGATGAAGGTCAGCGACCCGATCATCTTCGGCCACGTCGTGAAGGCGTTCTTCAAGGACGTCTTCGACCAGTACGGCACGCAGCTGGCCGAAGCCGGACTCAGCGCGAACGACGGCCTCGGCTCGATCCTCGCGGGGCTGGCCGACGTCGCGAACGGCGACGAGATCGCCGCCGCGTTCGACAAGGCCATCGCCGAGGGGCCGCGCCTGTCGTACGTGAACTCCGACAAGGGGATCACGAACCTCCACGTGCCGAGCGATGTCATCGTCGACGCGTCCATGCCCGCGCTCGTCCGCAACGGCGGGAAGCTGTGGGGCAAGGACGGCGAGGAGGCCGACACGATCGCCGTGATCCCCGACTCCTCCTACGCGAGCGTCTACCAGGCGGTCATCGACGACGTGATCGCGAACGGCCCGCTCGACCCGGCCACGATCGGCACCGTCCCGAACGTCGGGCTCATGGCGCAGGCGGCCGAGGAGTACGGCAGCCACGACAAGACCTTCGAGATCGCGGAGGACGGCATCGTCCAGGTGCTCGACAGCGAGGGCACCGTGCTCATCGAGCACGAGGTCGGCAAGGGCGACATCTGGCGCGCGACCCAGACGAAGCACATCCCGGTCATGGACTGGGTGAAGCTCGCGGTCTCGCGCGCCCGTGCGACCGGAGCGCCCGCCGTGTTCTGGCTCGACGCCAACCGCTCGCACGACGCGCAGATCATCGCGAAGGTGCACCAGGGTCTGGCGACGCTCGACACCAAGGGGCTCACGATCACGATCCTCGCGCCGGAGGAGGCGACGCGCTACACGCTCGCCCGCATGCGTCATGGCCTGGACACCATCTCGGTGACCGGCAACGTGCTGCGCGACTATCTGACCGACCTGTTCCCGATCCTCGAGGTCGGAACGAGCGCCAAGATGCTCTCGATCGTCCCGCTGCTCGCGGGCGGCGGGCTGTTCGAGACCGGCGCCGGCGGCTCCGCCCCGAAGCACGTGCAGCAGCTCGTCGAGGAGAACTACCTGCGCTGGGACTCGCTGGGCGAGTTCTTCGCGCTCGCGGCCTCGCTCGAGCACTTCGCCGACCGCACGGGCAACGAGAAGGCCCGCGTGCTCGCCGAGACGCTCGACGCCGCGACCGGCACCTTCCTGGAGGAAGACCGTTCGCCCGGTCGGGCGCTCGGCACGATCGACAACCGGGGCAGCCACTTCTACCTCGGCCTGTACTGGGCGCAGGAGCTGGCGAAGCAGACGAAGGACCCCGAGCTGGCCGCGGCATTCGCCCCGGTCGCCGAGAAGCTCGCCGCGAACGAGGAGGCCATCGTCTCCGAGCTCAACGCGGTGCAGGGCAAGCCGGCCGAGATCGGCGGCTACTACCGTCCGGACGAGAAGCTCGTGGCCGCTGTCATGCGCCCGTCCGCGACGCTGAACGAGATCGTCGACGCCCTGCGCTGAGATACGAGAAGGGGGCGGATGCTGCGGCATCCGCCCCCTTCTCGTATCCGCCGGCCCGAGGTGCGTCAGTTGTGGACGGAGACCTCGAGGCCCACGGGCGACCAGTCGTAGACGTACTTCGCGAGGTCGATCGGCAGGTTCACGCAGCCGTGGCTCATGCGGTTGCCGAAGTTGTTGTGCCAGTACGTGCCGTGGAAGCCGATGTTCGTGGTGAACCAGGTTATCCACGGGACGTTCTCGGTGCAGTACGGGGCGCCGGGGTAGCAGCCCATGTCCTGCATGCGCGTGTGGGCGAAGACCTTGAAGTTGCCCGTCGGCGTCGGAGTGCCGGGCAGCCCGGTCGAGACGGCCCACGACTTCACGACCGCATTGTTCTCGTACAGCGTGGCCCGCTGCGAGCCCAGGTCGATGTCGATGCGACGGAACAGGTTGACCGTCTCGAACGGCGTCTCGGTGACGGTCAGCGCGAACACACCGTCGCCGGCGGCGAGCTGGGTCGCGAACTGCTCCGCGATCTGGGAGGTGTCACCCAGCGCGCGTCCGGTGACGCCCTCCTGCTCGGCGCGCAGCACGGTGCCGGCCGAGTCGACGATGACGGTCGCATTGACCGGGGCGCGGTCGACCGCGGCCGGAAGCGCGTCGACGGTCGCCTGGATCGCCTGCGGGTCGGCCTGGATGCGCAGCTGACCTTCGTCGTCCACGACGGTCAGCCAGGAGGCGGCCGTGGCGGGGTCGATCGGGACCGTGCGCTCCTCGCCGACGTAGAAGCCGATCGTGGCGAGCATGGTGTTGAGTTCGCTCGCCGTGGCGGTCGCGTCGGCGTCACTCACGGCGGGAAGGGCTTCGGCGGGGCCGCCCGGATACTCGAAGGAGGTGCGACCGTCGCCGACCGCGTCGACGAACGCCGTGCCGAGGTCGCCGAGGTCGATGCCGGTGCCGGCTTCCGAAGGCGTGATCGTGTACGCGCCGGTCGCGGCGTCGAACACGACTCCCGCATCGACCGGGTCGACGAAACTCGCGGGAACGGCGTCCCGCAGGGCGGCCGTGGCCTTCTCGGGGTCGAGGGTGATGTCGGCCGGTACCGGGTCTCCCATCCAGGACCCGAGGTTCCAGAGCGGGTGGGCGGCGAAGGCGGCATCGGCCAGGGCGGTGGCATCGGCCGTGGCGCCCAGGTCGGCGCCCGTGAGGACCGCGCCGTCGCCCTCACCCGTGAGCGTGACCTCCGTCTGCGCCAGGTGCGTGCTGATCGCGTCGGCGGCGGCGCCCGGCGTCATCCATCCGACGGGGATGCCCGCGACGGTCGTCCCGGGTGCGATGAGGATCGCGGAGGCCGCTCCCGCGCCGAGCAGGACGACTCCGACGCCGAGACCGATCCACAGGCCGAGGCGGCGCTTCTTGGGAGACGGTTCGATCGGAGCCCAGGCCAGGGGCTGCTCACCGGTGTGCGGCGGAACCGTCTCGGTGGGCGTATCCGCGGGCGCGAGCACGCTGGTGGGCGTGCCGTCGTCGGCAGGAGCTCCCGTCGCAGCGCCCGGTACGGAAATCACATCGGTCACGAACTACACCCCCCGCGGTTCTGACGCATCCAGTCTCTCAATGGTACGGGATGGCAGGTAACGGGGAGGCAACGGTCTGCTACCCTGCCTCCCCGTTCTCCGGACACGTCCGGCTGCGCGGTCAGTCGATGACGGCGAGACCGTCGATCTCGACGAGCATCTCCTCGCGCGGAAGGCCGGTGAAGACGGTGGTGCGCGAGGGCAGGACCCCGCTCGTCGTGTGCGCCTCGACGAACGCGCCGTAGGCCTCGTTCATGATGGGGAAGTCCTCGCGCTTGGTCAGGTAGACGCGGAGCATCACGACGTCGTCGAACGTGGCGCCGGACGCCTCGACGATCGCCTTGACGTTCTCGAGCGTGCGGGTGGTCTGTGCCGCGACATCGCCGGGGTGGAGGTACTCGTTCGTGACGGGGTCGACCGGGCCCTGGCCGGAGACCTGCACGATCGGGCCCTTGCGCACTCCCTGCGAGAAGGTGTGGGCGGGGGCGGGGGCGGCGTCGGTCGAAACTCGTGTCTTCGCGGTCATGCCGCCAGCCTAGTAGCCTTGTTAGATGCCTCTACAAATTCCGGATCCCGTTCTCGGCGCCTGGGCGAAGGGGTTCCCGGCGCGCGCCGCAGGGCTGCGGCTCTCCGAGGTCGGGCAGGCCGGACTGCACCTCTCCGACCTGGTCACGCCGGTGCTCACGGTGCACGCCGACGCGCTGACGCACAACGAGCAGACCGTGTTCGCGTGGGCCGCACAGCAGGGCGTGGGCCTGGCCCCGCACGGCAAGACCACGATGGCCCCCGCGCTGTGGCAGCGGCTGCTCGACGCGGGCGCCTGGGGCATCTCCGTCGCGACGCCCTGGCAAGCGGAAGTGGCCGTGACCGCCGGAGTGCCGACCGTCCTGATCGCCAACGCGGTCACGGATGCCGCTGCCGCCCGTCGCCTCGGCGAACTGCTCGCCGCCGACCACGACCTGCGGATCCTGTGCTGGGCGGACGCGGTCGACGGCGTCCGCATCCTCGCCGATGCCCTCTCCGATGCTGCCCGCCCCCTCGACGTGCTCGTGGAGCTGGGCGGCGCGCACGGACGCACGGGTGCCCGCAGCGTGGAGGAGGGCGAGCGCATCGCCGCCGCGATCGCCGCCGCACCGGGCCTGCGCCTCGCCGGAGTGACCGGATACGAGGGGCCGTTCGGGCCGGATCGGTCCGCGGCGTCGGTCGCCGCGGTCGACGCCTACCTGGACACCCTGGTCGAGCTGCACCGCCGACTCGACTACCCGGAGGGGCCTCGTCCGGTCGTGAGCGCGGGCGGGAGCTCCTTCCCCGACCGGGCCGCCGCCGTGCTGTCGCCGCTCGCTCCCGAGGCCGACGTGGTGCTGCGCTCCGGAGCGTTCCAGATCCACGACGACGGGTTCTACGCCCGGATGTCGCCCTTCGGCCCGCTGACCGGTACGGCACCGCTGCGGTCGGCCATGCACGCCTGGTCGCGCGTGGTCTCCCAGCCCGAGGATGCCCTGGCGCTGCTCGACGCCGGACGCCGTGACGTGCCGTTCGACCTCGACCTGCCGGTGCCGCAGAGCGTCGAGGGCGAGATCACGGCGCTCAACGATCAACATGCTTTCCTGCGGCTCGCGGACGGCGCCGCGGCCGCGGTCGGCGAGGTCGTGCGGCTCGGGCTCTCGCACCCGTGCACCGCGTTCGACAAGTGGCGGGTGGTCGCGGTGATCGACGATCCCGACGCGGACGACCCTCGAGTGATCGGAGCGGTGGCGACGTGCTTCTGAGTGCGGAGAAGGCAGCGGCCGGGCTGGTCAGGGTCTACCGCTCGGCCACGGTCGTCGACGGCTCCGGTGCGCCGCGGTTCACAGCCGACGTGGCGGTGGAGGGCGCGCGGATCGTCGCGGTCGTGCCCGAAGGGGAGGACGCACAGCTCGAGCTGCCCGAGGGCGGCGTGGAGGTGGAGGCCTCCGGCCTCGTGCTCGCGCCCGGCTTCATCGACATGCATGCGCACAGCGACCTCGCGGTGCTGAGCGGTGCCGCGCACGACGCGAAGATCCGTCAGGGCGTGACCTGCGAGGTGCTCGGCCAGGACGGCCTCGGGTACGCGCCGCTCGACGACGCGACAGCCGCGGTGATCCCCGCGCAGATCGCGGGGTGGAACGGCCTGCCCACCACGGTGCCGTGGCGGTCGATGAGCGATCTGCTGGCAGAGATCGACGCCGCCGCGGTCGCGAACGCCGCGGTGCTCGTTCCGCAGGGGAACCTCCGGATGATGGTGGTCGGGCACGAGAACCGCGCGGCGACCGCGGAGGAGATCGAGGCGATGGCCGCGCTGCTCGGCGAGGCTCTGGACGCAGGGGCGTTCGGCATGTCGAGCGGCCTGACCTATACACCGGGCATGTACGCCGACACCGCGGAGCTCGAGGCCCTGTGCCGTGTGGTCGCCGAGCGCGGGGGATACTGGGCGCCGCACACCCGCAGTTACGGCGCGGCCGCGTTGGATGCGTACCGCGAGGCCGTCGAGATCGGCCGTCGCACGGGTTGCCCGGTGCACCTGACGCACGCCACGATGAACTTCGCCCCCAACCGCGGCCGGGCCGACGAGCTGCTCGAGATCGTCGACGCGGCGATCGCGGACGGCGTCGACGTGACGCTCGACACCTATCCGTATCTCCCCGGCGCGACCACGCTCTCTGCCCTGTTGCCCAGCCGGCTGGCGGCGTCGGGCGACCTGCTGGCCGCCATCGCCGGGCTGGATGCCGAGGGGCGCGAGGCCGTCCGCGTGGAGCTGGAGGAGCTCGGCTGCGACGGCTTCCACGGGGAGCGTGCCGACTGGTCGGCCATCCAGATCTCCGGCACCGCGAATCCGGCTCTCGCGGGCCTCGTCGGCCGCACGGTCGCCGAGATCGCGAACGACTCGGGGCGGCGGGCCGTCGACGTGGTGCTCGACACCATCCTCGAGGACGCCGGGGCGACCGGCGTGCTGATGCACATCGGCGATGAGGACAACGTGCGCGCGATCATGCGGCACCCGCGGCATTCCGGCGGCAGTGACGGCATCCTGATCGGGGCTCGTCCGCACCCTCGCGGCCGCGGCACGTTCGCGCGCTACCTGGGGCATTACGTGCGCGAGCTCGGGGTGCTGACGCTGGAGGAGGCCGTGCGCCACCTCTCGGGCAACCCCGCGGCCCGTCTGGGACTCGACCGCGGCGATGCGCCTCGCGGGATCATCCGCGTCGGCGCCACCGCAGACCTGGTGCTGTTCGATCCGCTCACGGTCGCCGCGGGCGCCACGTTCGAGGAGCCGCATCGGCCGCCGATCGGCGTCCACGAGGTGCTGGTGGCGGGCGTGCCCGTGGTCCTGGACGGCGTCGTGACCGGTGCCGTCGCCGGACGGGCCCTGCGCCTGCCGCCGCCCGCGCACCGGGCGACCGTGCCGGCGATCGCGGCGCACGTCGATGCCGCGGCTGCTCGGTTCGCGTGGCGGCCGGACACCCCGATCGACGCGGTGCCCGAGCTGTCCGCGTCCGTCGACTGGCTGGGCGGGGGAGGCCAGGGGACCGGTCAGGGCATCCGTCTCACGCTGGATGACGCCCTCGGGGCCGCGGCCGCCCGCGCCGGCCGCGTGGGGGACGAGGCGTTCCGCGTGACCGTGTCCGCCGACGGGGTCGAGATCCGCGGTGCGAGTCCGCTCGGGGTCTCCCGGGGCGCCACCGTGCTGCGGCAGCTGCGCGACCCCGACGCCCCTGCGCAGGCCGAGGTGCTGCTTCCGGCCGGTGTGTGGGAGGGGGCGCCGGCGTACGGCTGGCGCGGCGTCATGCTCGACGTGGCGCGGCACTTCCGCCCGGTCGACGACGTGCGGCGCCTGATCGACCTGCTGGCGCTGCACCACCTGAACATCCTGCAGCTGCACCTCACCGACGATCAGGGCTGGCGGTTCGAAGTGCCCGGCTACCCGCGGTTGACGGAGGTCAGCGCGCGACGGGAGGCCACCCAGCGCGGGCACGGGCCCGAGGCCACGGTCGAGCCCGGCGTGCACGAGGGCTTCTACACGACGGACGAGCTGCGCGACCTCGTCCGTTATGCGGCGGAGCGCGGCGTGACCCTGGTGCCGGAGGTCGAGCTGCCCGGGCACATCCAGGCCGCGCTGGCCGCGTACCCCGAGCTCGGCAACACCGATGTGGGCGTGCCGGCGAGCGGCCCGTGGGAGCGGTTCGGCGTGAACGCACGCACGCTCGCCCCGACGGAGGCCTCGCTGGCGTTCGGCCGTGCGGCGATCGATGCCCTCTGCGACGTGTTCGACGCGGAGTGGATCGGGATCGGCGGCGACGAGGTGCCCGTGACGGAGTGGGCGCAGAGCGAGGCGGCGGCGGAGCGGATGCGCGCGCTGGGCCTGGCGACGCCGCACGACGTGCAGCCCTGGTTCACCGCGCACTTCGTGGCGCACGTGCGCTCGCGGGGGCGGACGGCGCTCGCGTGGGACGAGGTGCTGGAGGGCGAGGTGCCGGAGGGCGTGCGCATCCTCGCGTGGCGCGGACCCGTCGCGATGCGCGAGGCGCTGAGCCGCGGGATCCCCGTGGTGGCGTGCCCCGACCTGGAGGTCTACCTCGACTATCCGCAGTCGGAGTCGCCCGAGGAGCCGATCAGGGTGGGACCCCCGCTGCCGCTCGCCCGCGCGTACTCGCTCCGGATCGAGGACGGTGCGGTGGGCGGTCAGGCGAACGTGTGGAGCGAGCACCTGCCCAGCCGGGACCGCGTGGACTTCGCGATGTTCCCGCGGCTCGCCGCGATCGCCGAGCGGCTGTGGGAGGGCGGGGAACCGAGGCCGTTCGCGGACTTCATGCGGCGGCTTCCGACGCATCTGCGTCGCCTGGCGGCGGCGGGGGTGCGGTATCGTCCGCTGGATGGCCCGTCCCCGGATCAGCGCCGCCCCGGCGTTCCGGGAAAGCCGCTGACGGTGGAGGCGCGCGAGGCCATCGTCGCGGGGCTGGTGGAGCGGCTCCTGGACGGTTCTGCGGCACGGGCCCGCGCGGCTCGAAAGTAATGTAACGTTTCGGTAACCCTGGCCGCGGCCTCGCGGGCAGAGGTTGCGCAATTTTTGTTCGTAAGGTCTACTAACAAACATGTCCGTTTCGGATGATCAGCGCCCCGCGGCGACGACAGACTTCGTCGCCGCGAACGCGCACGCCTTCGGGCCCGCGCGGCACCTGCGCTCGCGAACCAAGGTGCTCCCCGAGCACGCCCGCGGACACAACCGCGCCCTCGTGCTGCAGACGCTGTACCACTCCGGAGCGATGAGTCGCGCCGACCTCTCCCGGGAGACCGGACTGACCCGGGTCACGATCTCCGACCTCGTCGCGGAGTTCATCGCCGACGGCATCGTGATCGAGATGGGCGTCCGCGAGGCGGTGGGTCCGGGGAAGCCGCCGATCCTCATCGACATCGACCGCGCCGGGCACCAGATCGTCGGCCTCGACCTGTCGGGTCCGAACGCTTTCGAGGGAGCCGTGCTGAGCCTCGACGGCGACGTGCTGGAGCGCCGCCAGGTGCCTCGCCCGGAGCGCCCGGACGGGGAGGCCGCCTACGCCGCGCTCCGCGAGCTCGCACAGAGCCTCGTCGACGCCGCCACGCGCCCCGTGCTCGGCGTCGGCATCGGCACGCCGGGCGTCGTGCGACCGGACGGTCTGGTGCTGAGCTCGCCCAACCTCGGCTGGACCGACTTCCCGCTCGAGGCGAAGCTCGGCGCCGAGCTCGACCTGCCCGTCCTCGCGCGCAACGACGCGAACGCCGCTGTCCTCGCGGAATACACCTTCGGCGAGGCGAAGGCCGACTTCATGCTCATCAAGATCGGCCGAGGCGTGGGTGCCGGCCTCATCACGGGCAGCCAGCCGCTGCTGGGCAGTCGCTTCGCCGCGGGGGAGATCGGACACGTGGTCGTCGGCACCGATGGCGGCCCGCGCTGCGCCTGCGGCAAGATCGGCTGCCTGGAGGCCTGGCTCAGCGTCAGCCGGATGCGGGAGGCCCTCGACGCCGACCCCTCGGCGCGCGAGGACATCCTGCGCGACGCCGGCACGCGCATGGCCATCGCCATCGCCCCGATCGTCGCCGCGCTCGACCTGTCCGAGGTCGTCCTCTCCGGCCCGGCGGAACTGCTCGACGGCACGCTGATCGACGCCGCGGTCGAGACCCTGCACGCGCGCACCTTGGAGGGCGTGTTCGAAGACGTGATGGTGCGGCTCACGCATCAGGACGACATCGTGCTCCGCGGAGCCGCGGTCATGGTGCTCTCCGGGCAGCTGGGGGTGTCGTGACCTCCGCGACCACGACCGAGACCGGCATCCGATGACCGGAACCGCTGCCGCCGACCTGCCCGGTCGGCCGATTCGTGTTGGCCTGGATGTCGGCGGAACCAAGATCGACGCCGTCGCCGTCGACCCCGCCGGTGAGATCCTCGGACGCCTGCGCCGCGCCACGGGCTGGGGCGAGGACGCCGTCGTCGACAGCATCGTGTCGACCGTCGTCGCCCTCGCCGATGAGACCGGGGTCCCGCTGTCGGCCGTCGGGTCCGTCGGTGTGGGCATCCCCGGGCTGGTCGATGCGGACGCGGGGCGCGTCGTGCACGCCGTCAACCTCGGGGTCGAGTCGCTCGACCTGGCCGACCGGGCGGAGCGAGCGCTCGGCGTGCCGTTCCGCGTCGAGAACGACGTGAAGGCGGCGGCGCTCGGAGCTGCCGTGCTCAGCGGCGTGAGCGGTTCGATGGCGTACCTGAACCTCGGCACCGGTGTGGCCGCGGGCATCGTCGTGGACGGTAGCATCTGGCGAGGATCGCGCGGGACCGCCGGCGAGGTCGGCCACATCTCGGTCGACCCGCACGGACGCCTGTGCGGGTGCGGACAGCGCGGTTGCGTGGAGACGTTCTGCGGCGGCGGCGCACTCGCCAAGGCCTGGGGTCGACCCGGCGCGCTGCCGGTCAGGGACATCTTCGACGCCGCCGATGCCGGCGACCCGCTGGCGCTCGCGCTGCGTGACGACCTCTTCTTCGGCGCGGCCGCCGCGGTCCGCGTGCTGGTGCTGTCGGCCGACGTCGAGACGGTGGTGATCGGGGGCGGCCTCACGGCCATGGGAAGCCGCCTCGACGAAGGCATCAGGGCCGCACTGCACGCCGGCGCCGAGGCGTCACCGTTCGCGAGGTCTCTGCGCCTGGATGAGAGAATCGAACTGCTCCCCGCGGGTTCCCCCGCCGCCGCACTCGGCGCCGCTCTGGTGGGCGCATCCATTTCTGAGAAGGAGATCGTTCCGCATGGCTGAGGTCGTCATCGTCGAGAGTCCCGAGGCCGCCGGTGCGCTGGTCGCCACCGAGATCGTGGAGCTGATCGACCGTCGTCCGGACGCCGTCCTCGGCCTGGCCACGGGCTCCACGCCGCTGCCGGTCTACCAGGCCCTGCGCGCGCAGCTCGCCGGGCGCGACGTCTCCCGGGTGCGCGGCTTCGCCCTCGACGAGTACGTCGGCATCGACCCCGCCCACCCCGAGAGCTACCGCTCCGTGATCACCCGTGAGGTCGTCGAGCCCCTGGGCCTCGACCCGCAGCGCATCCACGTGCCCAACGGCGCGGAGGCGACCATCCAGCACGCGGGTGAGGACTACGAGGCCGCCATCCAGGAGGCGGGCGGCGTCGACCTGCAGATCCTCGGCATCGGCACCGACGGGCACATCGGCTTCAACGAGCCCGGCTCCTCCTTCGCGTCGCGCACCCGGGTGAAGACCCTCACCGAGCAGACGCGCGAGGACAACGCCCGCTTCTTCGACTCGATCGACGATGTCCCCATGCACTGCATCACGCAGGGTCTTGGCACGATCCTTCAGGCCAGGCACCTCGTGCTCCTCGCGTTCGGCGAGGGCAAGGCGGAGGCGGTCGCCGGAGCGGTCGAGGGTCCGCTGACGGCCCTGCTGCCCGGCTCGGCGATCCAGCTCCACCCGCATGCGACGATCGTGGTCGACGAGGCGGCGGCCTCCCGGCTGCAGCTCGCCGACTACTACCGGTACACGTTCGCGAACAAGCCGGCCTGGCAGGGGATCTGACCCCGACTCACCGGGTCGCGGCCGGCCAGGCGAGGGGGAGCAGGTGCTCCACGCTCAGCGGCGCCAGCGGCAGCGTCTCCGCGTCTTCCGGGGTGATCCATCGCAGCTCCGCGAGCTCGGCCTGCACCCGCACCCCGGCCGGGTCGATCGCTGCGGTGAAAGCATCGGCGACGACCCGGTGACCCGGTTCGTTCGCGGCGGCGGACACGAACCGTCCGAGCGGACGGAGGTCGCTCTCGCGCAGTGCCACGCCGAGTTCCTCGCGCAGTTCGCGGATGAGGGTCTGCGCGGCGCTCTCGCCGGGCTCCGGCTTGCCTCCAGGCTGCATGAACCTGGTCGTGCCGTGCTTGCGGACCACCAGCACGCGGCCCTGGTCGTCGACGATCACCGCCGCGCTCACGTGGATGTCAGGCATCGGGGACGAACACCTTCCCTGGGTTGAGGATCCCGAGCGGATCGAAGACGGCGGCGATCTCGCGCTGCAGCCGCCACTGGTCGTCGCCGAGCTCCTCCGCAAGCCAGCGCCGCTTGAGCACCCCGATGCCGTGCTCGCCCGTGAGCGTGCCGCCCAGGCGGATCGCCGCGCGGAACAGCTCGTCGGCGGCGGCCCAGACGTGTGCCGGGGTCTCGGGTCCCTCGAACACGAAGTTCGGGTGCAGATTGCCGTCCCCCGCGTGCGCGACCGTGGGGATCACGAGACCGTACTCGCGCTCGATGCGGGCGATCTCGTCGAACATCGCCGGCATGGCGCTCCGCGGCACGGAGACGTCTTCGATCAGGGTGGTGCCGAGGGAGGCCATCGCGGCGTGCATGGACCGGCGGATCGCAAGCAGCCGCTCGCCCTCCGCGCGATCGTGCGACACCTCGGTGACGCCGTCGTTGGCGCGCAGGATGGCGTCGATCGCGTCGGCCTCGGCGGCCGCCGCAGGCCCGTCGGTCTGGATGGTCAGCTGCGCGGTGCCGGGCGTCGGCGCCGGCAGGCCGAGCAGAGCGTGCACGGCCGCGAGGCTCGGGGCGTCCATGAGCTCCATGATCGCGGGCTGCACCCCGGCGGCGGTCACGGCGGCTGAGGCGGCGGCCGCGGCGCGGACACCGGGGAACAGAGCCGTCACAGTGCAGCTCTCGCCGGGGACGAGCCGCCGGAGCTTGAGCGTCGCGCCGACCACGACGCCGAGGATGCCCTCCGAACCCACGACGAGAGCCGTCAGGTCGAGGCCCGTGACGCCCTTGACGCTGCGATGCCCCAGGTGCAGAAGCCGCCCGTCGGCCAGTACGAGGTCGACGCCGAGGACGGCATCCCGCACGACGCCGTACTTCGCGCAGAGCAGTCCTCCCGCGCCCGTGGCGATGTTGCCACCGACCGTCGAGATGTCGCGGCTCGCGGGGTCGGGTGCCCACCACAGGCCGAAGGACGCGAGGTGGGCATTGAGCTCGGCGTTGAGGATGCCGGGCTCGACCACGGCCAGCAGATCGTCGGGGCGGACCTCGTGGATCGCCGCCATGCGTCGCAGCGACAGCACGATCTCACCCTCGCCCGCGTTGGCCGCCCCGGCGAGGCCCGTGCCGGCGCCGCGGACCACCACGGGCGTGCGCGTCGCCGAGGCGATGCGCAGGGTCTCCTGCACGTGCTCCACGCGCTCGGCGTGCACGATCGCCAGCGGGCGCCCCGCGGCGGCATGGCCGGAGCGGTCGGAGCGCGCCAGTTCGAGCGCGTCCTCGTCGGTGTCGACGAGGACGCCGAGCGCCTGCTGCAGCAGCGGGACGACGCTCACGACGGGATGCTCACGACGGCGAGTTCACGTCAGGGCGCGGCGACCGCTCAGAACACCGGCGACCACGGCGACGAGGGCGAAGGCGGTGCCGATCAGGGCCTGGCCCATGGACCACCACGCGATCGTCACGCCCACGTAGATGAGCAGTTCGACCAGCGCACGCAGGAACGGGTGCACGCGCAGCACGGGGCGGGGCGACAGGAACAGTGCCCACAGCAGCAGGGCCGTGACCGGCGCGCCGATGCCGATCACGATGTTCCACGGCAGGTCCCAGCTCGCGAAGCCCCACAGGGCGAGAGAGGCGATCGCCGCGATCAGGACGACGACGCGCACGAGGTCGAGCGCGGTCAGCGCCTGACGTTCGACGCCGGGGACGGGGGCGGGATCCGGAGTCATGACTCCAGTCTATTCGGCGATCGTCGAGCCCTCTGCCGCCGCAGCGACGGGCTCGGAGAGGGTCGCGACGGCCTCGACGGGAGCCGGTGCAGTCTCGGCCGGTGCAGCCTCGACCGGGGCCGGAACCGACGCGGGCTCGACGGGGGCCGACGCGGGCTCGACGGGGGCCGGTGCGGGCTCGACGGGGGCCGGAGCGGGCTCGGCCGGAGCGGGCTCCGCGTCAGCCGGTGCCGGAGAGGGCGCTGTCTCGTCGGGGACGACAGCCGCATCCGCCGCGGCCGTCGTGTCGCCGACGGGCGCGGTGTCCTCGGCGGGCTGCTCCGGGACGACGGGCGTCTCGAGCGCGAGGGACAGCAGCGTGGTGTCTGTCGAGGCCCCCGGTCCGTCCGGGAACACGTAGCGGAAGGTGACCGTGGTGGTGTCCGCGTTCCACAGCTGACGCGCGGTCGGGCGGAGATCGATGGTCCCCGTGCCGGCATCATCCAGCGTGATGCTGTCGCCGCCACCGGTGGCGCCGTCGATCAGCGCCTCCACCTGAAGACCCGGGGCTCCGGAGACGGGCACCGTGTAGTGCAGCTGGATCCCGGTGAAGGAGATGGTCGCGGCGCTCCACTGCGGCCCCTCCGTCGGCTTCGCGGGCTCGACCGGGTCCGTGGGATCGGTCGGGTCCGTGGGGTCCGTGGGATCGGTCGGGTCCGTGGGGTCGGTCGGATCTGTCGGGTCGGTGGGGTCGGTCGGGTCCACCTGCTCGGGCGGCGCGATCGGTGCGACGGGTTGCGCCGACGGGACGACGACGGTGCCGGACTGCTCGGTCGGCTGCGGTGTCGGCACCTCGGCGGCCGGAGGAGCGGGAGGTTCCTCCGCGGGCGCCTCGATCACGATGGGCTCGTCGAGCCCGAGCGACGTGTCGGGCGCGATGTCGGTCGTGATCGAGGAGTCGCCGTCCGCGGCGCTCGGGAGCGACGTCGCGGGGCTGGCGCCGGCGAGACCGGGAACGATCGCGGCAGCGGTGACGACCCCGGCGACCACCAGTGCGGCCGACCCCGCGCCGACCAGCGCTCCCATGCCCGTGAACGCCCCTCCGGTGCTCGCGCTTCCACCGCCGGCGCTGCTGCCCCCCGCGGAGCCGGACCCACCGGACGCGCCGGAACCGGACGCGGCGACACCCGTTGCCGCGTGCCCCGCCCCGCCATCGCCGACCAGCACGCCGCCGGCGATGCTCGACGGCATGGCCGCCATCGCGACGATCGGAGCGCCACCGCCCTGCAGGGTCGCGAGGTAGCCACCGGCACCCGCGACGCCGAGCACCAGCGGCAGCATGACGAGCGCGAGGCGCATCGAGACGTCCTTGGCCTCGGCGGCGACGATCATGCAGCGCGCGCACTCGTCGAGGTGGAGTTCGAGGCGCTTGTGGTCGCGCGTGCCGAGGTTGCCGCGGGAGTACGCGCCGAGGTGCTCGATCGTCCACTGGCAGTCCGACCCGGGGGTCGCGCTGCGCAGGTGCGCCTGGATCCACGCCTCGCGCAGACCCTCGCGCGCGCGGAACGCGAGCTGGGAGACGGCGCCCGCCTTCATGCCGAGCAGCGGTGCGACCTCCTGCGGCTTCATCTGCTCGATCTCGGTGTACCAGAGCACTTCCTGCCAGCGCGAGGGAAGGCTGCGGAATGCCTGCGCCGTCAGGCTGCGGTCGAGCGCCTCGTTGGAGGCGTTCTCGGTGCTGCTCGGGTCGGCCACCGTGTCGAGCTCGTCGATCGCGGTCTCGCGGCGCGAGCGTCCCCACGCGGCGGCGGTGTTGCGGATGCTCGTGAACAGGTAGGCGCGGAACGACCCGTTGGGCCCACCGCCCTTGGCGATCGCCTGGTAGATGCGGGTGTACGCCTCCTGCACCAGATCGTCCGGGTCGATCGACGAGGTCACCGATCGTGCGACGGCGATGCCGGACGGGTAGTGACGCTTCCAGAGTTCGCCGAACGCCGTCGTGTCGCCGGAGCGGGTGCGGAGGATCAGGTCGGCATCGCCGATGGGCTCGTCAGGTGTGGTGTTCTCTCGGTGCACAATCATCCATCTGTCCCGGGGCGCGGATCGGCCCTCAGGGGAAGAGACGCGCGAGCGCGCGTCTTATTACGCGGTACGACGATTGTCCCGCGAAAGTCCTGATAAGGCCACCCCTTCGTGCTCTGTTCGAAGGAGATCCATCGGGTTCTGTCATTCGGCATCCAGCCCCGAAAACTTTTTCCGAAGTCGCGTAATGAACTGGAGATCGCTTCGTCTCATCCCGTAGAGACAGCCATGCGAACTCCACCGGGGGGCGGAGTTCAGGCTCTGATGCGGGGGGTTCTGCATCAGGGGAAGGGTCGAGGTCCTCGGGGGAGGAGCCCTCGGCCCCGCCCGCTCGACACGGGAGGGAACGGGCCGCCGATCTGGGGAGAACGGCGGCCCACCATCCCGCTCTACGGGAGAGACAGTCGCCGATCTGGGGAGTCCGGCGCCGGTCTTTCCCGCTCTATGGGAGAGGGGCCGCCGATCTGGGGAGAACGGCGGCCCACCATCCCGCTCTACGGGAGAGACAGTCGCCGATCTGGGGAGTCCGGCGGGTGTCACGACCTGTTCGATCGGAGGCCGCAGCGCTGCGCGTCGCGCGGAGTGCTGTCCTTCTAGGCGGACAGTGCCTGGCCCGTCCAGACCCGCGCGACGCGCAGCCTCGCATCGAGCAGCACGGCGTCACCGAGCATGCCCGCGCGCAGCGCGCCGAGACGCGTGTGCCGTCCGACGGCCCTCGCCGGTGTCTCGGTGAGCGCGCGCACCGCCTCGGTCAGGGGCACCCCCGCGCGTACGGCGCGCTGCAGTGCCACATCCTGCGTGAGCGTCGACCCGGCGATCGAGCCCGTGTCGTCGGCGCGCGCCACCCCGTCGAGGACCGTCACGCGAACGGCGCCGAGGTCGTACTGCCCGTCGGCGCTGCCCGCGGCGGCCATGGCGTCGGTGATCAGCGCGACCCTGGTCGGCGCCGCGTCGAACACGAGCTTCACGACAGCGGGGTCGAGGTGGATGTCGTCCGCGATCGCCTCGAGGATCACCCGGTGATCGGCGGCCGCGGCGAGCACGGGGCCAGGGGCGCGGTGGTGGATGCCGTTCATCGCGTTGAACGCGTGGGTGAGGATCGACGCTCCCGCCTCGAACGCCGCGATCGCCATGTCGGCGTCGGCGTCGGTGTGCCCCACGGCGGCCGCTGCGCCGGAGGCGACGATCTGCCGCACGGCGTCCAGCCCACCCGGCAGCTCCGGCGCGATCGTCACCTGGCGCACGGTGCCGCGCCCCGCGTCCAGCAGCCGGGCGACGTCCCGCTCGGAGGGGTGGCGCAGCAGCGACGGCTCGTGCGCGCCGTGGTGGCCGGGGTCGAGGAACGGGCCCTCGAGGTGCGAGCCGAGCACGTCGACGTCGGTCTCGGTCAAGTCGGCGATGGTCGCGACGCTCTCCGCCAGTGCGTCGAGCGTTCCGGTCACCAGCGAGATGACGGCGCGGGTCGTGCCGTGCGCGCGGTGCAGGTCGCGCCCGGTCCGGATCGCGTCGATGCCGTCGTCGTACGCGGCACCGGCGCCGCCGTGGCCGTGGATGTCGATGAAGCCGGGGGTCAGCACGGCGCCGGGACCTGCGGCCTCCGCCGCGTCGACCACCTCGTCCGCGGACTCCCACTCCGACCCGGTGCCGCGCGAGACGACGACGCCGTTCTCGATGCGGACCCATCCGTCGTCGGTGACCTCACCGCGGTCGACGATGCGGGCGGAGTGGACGACCAGCGAGCCGGTCGCGGAGGAGTGGGTGGTCAACGTTCGCTCCAGGGGATGTCGGCGGCGGGGTGGAAATCGACCCCCTCAGCCTTCCACAGCGGCGCGAGTCGTCCGACCCGCGCCCGGAACGACTCCCAGCTCCGACCGGCACCCTCGCGCGGGGACCACGCGACCTCGGCCTGGGCCGCCGCGCGGGGGAACACCAGCTGCTCGACCTCGTCGAGCGTGCGGGTGGTCTCCGACCACAGGGGCGCCTCCACGCCGAGGATCGCGGACTCCGGCACGTCGAGCACCGCGGTCGGCTCCCACTCGTAGGCGGAGCGGACGTCGATGATCGCCGCCCACGTGAGCCCCAGCGGGAAGTCCTCGGTGTACTTCATGTCGAGGTAGGTCACGTTCGCGGCGGACATGATCAGCGCGCCACCGCGCTCGACGAAGTGCGCGGCCTCCGCCGCGTGCGTGCCCTCCGGCGTGGTCTTGCCCCAGTACTGTCCGACGGTCCCCTCGGCGATGTTCGCGGCGGAGCCCATCTCGTGCCAGGCGACGGGGGTCTTGCCCTCCGCGACCACGATCGCCGTCGCGCGCTCGGCGAACAGGTCGAAGTCGGCCTGCGGGGTGCCGAGCGACTCGTCGCCGCCGATGTGGATGTACGGACCGGGCGTCATCTCGGCGAGCTCCCGGACGACGTCGCGCACGAAGTCGTAGGTGCGCTCCTCGTGGATGCGCACGCTGGAGTGGCCGACGCCCCATCCGAGATACGTCTCGCCGGCGACCGGGAGCGGCTGCCCGAGCCGCTCGGAGTCGGCGACGAGGGCGTCGTTCAGCACCGGCTCCTCGACGAGCTCCGGATAGGCGACGCCGATCGCGTGCGTGTGTCCCGGCAGGTCGATCTCGGGGATCACGATCATGTGCCGCGTCGCGGCGTAGGCGACGATCTCGCGGTAGTCGTCCTTCGTGTAGAAGCCGCCGGGGTGACCGTCGACCGAGGTCGTGGCCGCACGCTCGGTCAGCAGCGGCCAGGCGTCGATGTGCACCCGCCAGCCCTGGTCGTCGCTCAGGTGCAGGTGGAGGTGGTTGTACTTCAGGGCGCTCGTGCTGTCGATGAAGCGCTTCACGTCGTCGACGCCGAAGAAGTGGCGCGCCACGTCGAGCATCACGCCCCGGCGCGCGAACCGCGGGGCGTCGGCGATCTCCACGTGCGGCAGCGCCCAGCCTCCGGCGTCCTCGCGCAGCAGCTGCAGCAGCGTCTGGACGCCGTAGAACAGTCCGGCCTCGTCGTCGCCGGTGACCACCGCGCGGTCGTCGATCCGCAGCGTGTACCCCTCGGCAGCCGCGACACCGCTGTCGAGGCGCAGCTCGATATCTGCCGGCCCTTCGGCGGCCGTTTCCAGCCGCAGGCCGGTGCGGCGCTCGACCGCGGCGGCGAGCTGCGCGGCGGCGGGGGAGGAGCCCTGGATGCGGGACGTGGAGGTGATCGCGAGGCGGCCGTCGCCGACGGTGGCGGAGGCGGGGGCGGGCACGAGGGGGAGCTCGAGAGGAAAGACCATGAACAAAACCTATCGGCCGCGGACGCCCAGGGGAACAGCGGAATCGAAACGATTCTGCGTGGCCGGTCGGGCACCCGCCGGCAGCGCGCTGTCCCGCTCCGCCGATCCGCTATGCTCGTAACCGTCGCGACTGGCGTCTGGGTGGACTACCACCGGGGAGCGACTGACCACGGAATTCGACCGCGCGCCTGGGCCGATGCGAACACCCCTCGAATCCGTCGTCAAAGGAGCACGTCATGACCGACCGTTACTTCAACGCCCCGCTCGCCGAGGTCGACCCGGAGATCGCCCAGGTCCTCGACCGCGAGCTGAAGCGTCAGCAGACCTTCCTCGAGATGATCGCCTCGGAGAACTTCGTCCCCGTCTCGGTGCTGCAGTCGCAGGGCTCCGTGCTGACCAACAAGTACGCCGAGGGCTACCCGGGCCGCCGCTACTACGGCGGGTGCGAAGAGGTCGACGTCGCCGAGTCGCTCGCGATCGAGCGGGCCAAGAGCCTCTTCGGTGCCGAGTTCGCCAACGTCCAGCCGCACTCCGGCGCGTCCGCCAACGCGGCCGTGCTGCACGCGATCGCCCGCCCCGGCGACACGCTCCTGGGCCTCTCGCTCGACCAGGGCGGGCACCTCACGCACGGCATGAAGATCAACTTCTCCGGCCGCCTGTACGACATCGTCGCCTACGGCGTGAACCCCGAGACCTCGACCATCGACATGGACGAGGTGCGTCGCCTCGCGCTCGAGCACAAGCCGAAGGTGATCATCGCCGGCTGGTCGGCGTACCCGCGCACGATGGACTTCGCGGCCTTCCGCGCGATCGCCGACGAGGTCGGTGCGGTGCTGTGGGTCGACATGGCGCACTTCGCCGGCCTCGTCGCCGCGGGTCTGCACCCCAACCCGGTCCCGCACGCGCACGTCGTCTCCTCGACCGTGCACAAGACGATCGGCGGCCCCCGCTCCGGCTTCATCCTGACGAACGACGCCGACATCGCCAAGAAGATCAACAGCGCGGTGTTCCCGGGCCAGCAGGGCGGTCCGCTCATGCACGTGATCGCCGCCAAGGCCACCGCGTTCAAGCTCGCCGGCACCCCCGAGTTCAAGGAGCGGCAGGAGCGCGTGCTCCGCGGCGCCGCCCTCATCGCCGAGCGCCTGTCGCAGCAGGACGTGCAGGACGCGGGCATCGCCGTGCGCTCCGGCGGCACCGACGTGCACCTCGTGCTGGTCGACCTGCGCGACGCGGAGATCGACGGCAAGCAGGCGGAAGACCTCCTGCACGACATCCACATCACCGTGAACCGCAACGCCGTGCCGAACGACCCGCGTCCGCCGATGGTGACCTCGGGCCTGCGCATCGGCACCCCGGCGCTCGCGACGCGCGGCTTCGGCGACGCGGAGTTCACCGAGGTGGCCGACATCATCGCGCTCGCGCTGCTGCCCGGCGCCGACGTGGAGGCCCTGCGCGCCCGCGTGGACGCGCTCGCCGCCGCCTTCCCGCTCTACCCCGACCTGCAGCAGTAGTCCCTCGCGCCGAGCGCACCGGATCCTGCCGAGTGCACGGCCTGCTCACGCGAGCGGGGCGTGCACTCGACGGGAAGCCCTGCACCCGGCGGGAGGGGAGAGAAGAAGAGGAATCACATGACCGCGAAGATCCTGGACGGGAAGGCCGCCGCGGCCGAGATCCGGGCCGAGCTGACCGAGCGGGTCGCCGCACTGAAGGAGCGCGGGATCACGCCGGGCATCGCGACCGTGCTCGTCGGTGCCGACCCGGCCTCGCAGCTGTACGTCGGCATGAAGCACCGGCAGTCCGAGGCGATCGGCATGAACTCGATCCAGCGCGAGCTGCCCGCCGACGCGACCCAGGAGGACGTCGAGGCGCTGATCGACGAGCTCAACGCCGACCCCGCCTGCCACGGCTACATCGTGCAGCTCCCGCTGCCGAAGCACCTCGACACCGACGCCATCCTGGAGCGGATCGACCCGGCGAAGGACGCCGACGGCCTGCACCCGACCAACCTCGGCCGGCTCGTGCTCAACGTCAACGCGCCCATCCACACGCCGCTGCCGTGCACGCCGCGCGGGGTGATCGAGCTGCTGCTGCGCAACGACTACGACCTGAAGGGGAAGCACGTGGTGGTGGTCGGCCGCGGCGTCACGATCGGCCGCTCGATCGGGCTGCTGCTGACCCGCCGCGACCTCAACGCCACCGTCACGCTCACCCACACCGGCACGGTCGACATGCCGCGCTACCTGCGGGAGGCCGACGTGATCGTGGCCGCCGCGGGCGTGAAGTACCTCGTCCGCGCCGAGGACGTGAAGCCGGGCGCCGCCGTGCTCGACGTGGGCGTGACCCGCGAGACCGACCCGGAGACGGGCAAGAGCCTGGTGTTCGGCGATGTCGCGCCCGATGTGGCGGAGGTCGCCGGCTACCTGTCGCCCAACCCCGGCGGCGTCGGACCGATGACGGTGGCGCTGCTCATGACCAACGTGGTCGAAGCCGCCGAGCGCGCGGTCTGACACCGGCGGCCCGTCACCGCGGGATCGAGAAGGCGCCCCACCCGGCCGGGAGGGGCGCCTTCTCCATTCCGCAGCGCGAGGAGACGGTGCGAGGAGACGGTGCCGGCGGGAGGAGACTGGGCTCAGCGACCGTGCAGCGAGCTCTCGACGCCTCTGATGCGCGCCTGCTCGTCGAAACGGAACGTCGCGGTGCCGCTCGTGTCGACTACGGTCGCACCGGAGAACGCCTCGTCGGTCCACGTGAGCGTCCAGCCGGCCAGACGAGCGAGGTCCCACACCGACGTCCTGGCGTCGGGCAGCGCCGCACCGGAGAGCACGCGGGGGAGCGCGACCACGGCGTCGGCCACCGTGAGCGGCGCCAGCGGTGCGTCGAGGAGGAACACCGCGCGCGTGCCGCCGTCGACCGGCGCGGAGTAGTACGGGGAGCGCCCGGTCAGCTCGACCGCGACCCCGCCGATCGTGTGCGCCGCCTGCGCGATCCAGTCCGCGTCGCCCGAGGCCTCGGCCGGGAACGGCACCTCGGGGGAGGTCAGCTCGGCGACCCCGTGCTCGGTGCCGTACGCGCGCAGCTGGGCCGCGACACCCTGGGGGTCGCCCTGCGGGTGCGCCCATGCCCACAGCAGCGAGCGCGGCCCGGGGGCGATCGTCGCGATCAGGTGGGCGCGGGTCACCAGCTGCCGCGTGGGATCCGCGTTCGCCGTGAACGTGAGCGTGCCCGCAGTCAGGTCGGCATCCCAGCGGTGCTCGCCGAGCGCATCGGCAGCCGCGGAGAGGGCGTCCTGGCGGAGCGCGGTGAACAGGGCGGCACGGTCGGCGAGCGGCTGGAGGGCGGCGAAGGTCATGCCCCCAGTCTCCCCGTGATTGCTATGAATCCGCCACCTCGGCGCGGGCCGGAGCGACCGCCGCCGCCGGTCGTCCCATCCGCCAGACGCTGGGGACCGCGAGCGTCGCGAGGGCGATCGCGCCGTAGACCGCGCCGGACGCGATCAGCACGGTGGCCGGATCGGCCTGGGTGATCAGCCAGCCGTACACGAGCGTGCCGATCGGCATCACCACGAAGCTGCCCAGCATGTCGTAGCTGGCGACGCGCGAGAGCTTCTCGCCGGGCACGTTCTCCATCATCGCGAGGTTCCAGCCCGTCGCGAACACCTCGGCTCCGGCCCCCGCGAGGAACGCGGCCATCGCCAGCAGCACCACCCCGGGATGCACGCCGAGCACGGTGAGCGGGATCGCGAACGCGGCGATCCCGATCATCCCGTAGCGCAGCGGACGCCGCAGCGGCACCCACATCAGCAGCAGCGTCATCAGCAGCACGCCGACGCCCTCCGCGCTGAGCACCCACCCCCAGCCGGTGATGCCGAGCCGGTCGTCGTTCTTCGCGATGTAGGGCCCCACCACCCCCCACGCCCCGACGTGGATCGCGTTCATGATCATGAAGGCCAGCACGATGGTCCACAGCCAACTGCGGCTCCAGAACTCGTGCCACCCGATCCGCAGGTCGTGGAACATCGTGGTGCCGCCCTCCGCGGCGGGCGGAGGCAGCTTCACGAGTGCGAGGACCGGGATCGCGACCAGCCAGCCCGCAGCCTGCACCACCATGGCCCACGCGGGGCCGGCGGCCGCGACCACGACACCCGCGATGACCGGTCCGCCGATCGTGACGGCCGACCGCACGAACGACAGCATCGCGTTCGCCTGCTGCAGGTGCTCCGGGGTGGTCAGCTGCGGGATGATGCCCTGCATCGCCGGGAGCACGAACGCGGTGGAGGCGCCGTTGACCACCGACAGGATCGCCAGCAGGGGGACCGTCGCGGTGCCGGTGAAGAGCAGGGCGGCCATCGCGCCGATCGACAGGATGTCGACGACGTAGCAGGACTGGATGATGAGCGCGCGCGGCAGGCGGTCGGCGATGACCCCGCCGAACAGCACGAACACGATGTTGCTGACGGTGAACGCGGCCAGCACGATCGACAGCGACCGGGCGTCGTTGTCGATCTCCAGCACCGCGAAGGCCAGCGCGATCGACGACATCGAGCCGGTGATCATCGTGATCGCCCGCGCCAGGAAGAACCAGCGGAAGTTGCGGTCCTGCATCGCCGCGAGACCGCGGATCATCGGGACGCCTCGCTGCTGTGCACCGAGTCATCCTGCCACGGATCACGCGGCGCGGCGGGTCAGTAGCTGGAGCGCGGTGTGCCGTCCGTGCCGATGAAGCGCGTGGCCAGGGCCTCGGACGCCCGGGCGAGCAGCGCCACGTCGGCGCCCACCGCCACGAAGTCCGCGCCCGCCGCGAGGTAGGCGTCGGCCGCGGCGGGGTCGAACGCGTTCACGCCCACCGGCTTCCCGGCGTCGTGCACGGCCGTGAAGACCCGTTCCACCGCGGCGACGACGTCGGGATGCGTCTGCTGGCCGAGCAGCCCCATCGACGCGGACAGGTCGGACGGGCCGACGAACACGGCATCGACGCCGTCGACCGCCGCGATGTCGGCCGCGGCCTCCACCCCCGCGGTCGTCTCGATCTGCACCGTGAGCGAGGTGTGCTGCGCCGACTCCTGCAGGTACCGCTCGACGCGGTTCCACCGGGCGCTGCGGGCCAGGGCGCTGCCGACGCCGCGCACCCCCTCCGGCGGGTAGCGGGTCGCGGACACGGCGGCGCGGGCCTCCTCGGCGGACGACACCATCGGCACGATCAGATTCTGCGCGCCGAGGTCGAGGATCTGCTTCAGCGCGACCGCGTCGTTGAAGGGAGCTCGCACGAGCGGGGTGACCGGGTACGCCGCGACCGCCTGGAGCTGGAGGAGCACCGACTCGAGCGTGTTGGCGGAGTGCTCCATGTCGATCAGGAGCCAGTCCAGGCCGGAGCCCGCGGCCACCTCGGCGAGCAGCGGGCTGCCGGAGCACACCCACATCCCCACGAACGGCCGGTCGGACTCCGCGAGCTGTGCGCGGAACGACGGGGCTAGACGAAGCGGCATGTGATGGTTCCCATCGGTCCGTAGTCGCACAGCACCTCGTCGCCGCGCGACACCCACATCGGGCGCGTGAACGATCCTGCCAGGATGATCTCGCCAGGCTCCAGCCGCGCGCCGTGCTGGTGGAACTTGTTCGCGAGCCACGCGACGCCGGTGGCGGGGTGCCCGAGGACGCCGGCGGCCACGCCCGTCTCCTCGATCTCGCCGTTGCGCGACAGCACACCGGGCACCCAGCGCAGATCGATCTCATCGGGGCGCTTGCGCACCGTCCCCAGCACCATCGCCCCGTAGGCGGCGTTGTCGCTGATCGTGTCGACGATCGTGCGGCCCTCCAGCTCGATGTGCGAGTTGAGCACCTCGAGCGCGGGGACCGCGTAGTCGATCGCGGCCAGGGCGTCGTCCAGCGTGCAGTCCGGACCCTCCAGGGGTTCCTTCAGCACGAAGGCGAGCTCGACCTCGATGCGCACGTTCGAGAAGTGCGCGGTCGGGATCTCGGCGCCGGACTCGTAGACGGTGTCGTCGAACATGATGCCGTAGTCGGGCTCGGTGATGCCCGTCGCCTGCTGCATGGCCTTCGAGGTCAGCCCGATCTTGCGGCCCACCAGCCGGCGCCCCGCCGCGACCTGCGAGTCGCGCCACACACCCTGGATCGCGTACGAGTCCTCGACGGTGGCCTCCGGGTACCGCGCGGTGATGCGCGGGATCACGCCGTGCGTGCGGTCGGCCTCGGCGAGCTCCGCCGCGATCTGCGCGATCGTCTCCTCAGACAGCATCCGTGCCCCCTAGAGCTGGTGGCCCAGCTTGTACTCGCCCTGCTTGTACTCGGGCATCGAGCCCTCGCCCTCGTCGGCGCGCGTGTACGAGAAGCCGTCGGCGCCGATCGTGACCGCCATCTCGCTGGAGTCCGTGCGGGCGACGACCGGCTGCGGGTTGCCGTCGAGGTCGAGCACGAGCGACGCGTCGGTGTACCAGGACGGCACGACCGGGGTGCCCCACCAGTCGCGGCGCTGGTTGTCGTGCACGTCCCACGTGACCACGGGGTTGTCGGGGTCGCCCGTGTAGTAGTCCTGCGTGTAGATCTCGACGCGGTGGCCGTCGGGGTCGCGCAGGTAGAGGTAGAACGCGTTGGAGACGCCGTGACGGCCGGGGCCCCGCTCGATCGCGTCGGAGCGGCGGAGCGCGCCGAGCTTGTCGCAGATCGCGAGGATGTTGTGCTTCTCGTGCGTCGCGAAGGCGACGTGGTGCATGCGCGGGCCGTCACCGCCGGTCGCGGCGGTGTCGTGCACGGTGGGCTTGCGGCGCATCCACGCGGCGTACACGGTGCCCTCGTCGTCCTGGATGTCCTCCGTCACGCGGAAGCCGAGGTCCTGGTAGTGGCGCACGGCGCGCGGCACGTCGGGGGTGACCTGGTTGAAGTGGTCGAGGCGAACGAGCTCACCCGGGGTGTGCAGGTCGTACCGCCAGGACAGGCGCTCGACGTGGTCGGTGGCGAAGAAGAACTCGTACGGGAAGCCGAGCGGGTCGACCACGCGCACGGAGTCGCCGATGCCCTTCACAAACCCGTCCTCCTTGCGGCGCACGTCGCAGCCGAGCTCGGTGTAGAACTCCACGGCGCGGTCGAGGTCCTCGGCCGAACGCACCCGGTACGAGAACGCGGCCACCGCGGCGATCGGGCCCTGGCGCAGCACCAGGTTGTGGTGGATGAACTCCTCGGTGGAGCGCAGGTAGATGGCCTCGTCGTCCTCCTCGGTCACGTACAGGCCGAGGATGTCGACGTAGAACTGGCGCGAGGCGGCCAGGTCGGTCACCACGAGCTCCATGTACGCGCAGCGCAGGATGTCGGGCGGGGTGCTCTTCGGCGTCGCGACGGGGTTGTCGGACTCGATCGGAGCCTCCTGGCTCACGTAGTACCCCGAGGAGGTCAGCGTCTTCTTGGTCTTGTCGGTCATGTCAGCGTCCTTGCTCGTGCGACGGGTGTCAGTTCTTGCCGAAGGTCGGGTTGTGGGGCGTGGAGGCGAGCGTGATGTGCACGCTCTGCTGGTCGGTGTAGAAGTCGATCGAGCGGTAGCCGCCCTCGTGGCCGAGGCCCGACGCCTTCACCCCGCCGAACGGGGTGCGCAGGTCGCGCACGTTGTTGCTGTTCAGCCACACCATGCCCGCCTCGACCGACTGCGCGAACGTGTGCGCGCGCTTGAGGTCGTTGGTCCAGATGTACGCCGCGAGCCCGTACTTGGTGTTGTTCGCGAGCGCGAGCGCCTCCTCGTCGGAGTCGAACGGGGTGATGGCGACCACCGGGCCGAAGATCTCCTCCTGGAAGATGCGGGCGTCGGGGGAGACATCGGCGAACACGGTCGGCGCGACGAAGTTGCCCTCCTCGAAACCCTCGGGGCGGCCGCCACCGGCGACCAGACGCCCCTCGGACTTGCCGATCTCGACGTAGCTCATCACCTTGTCGTAGTGCTCGGGGTGAACGAGCGCGCCGACCTCGGTCGCGGGGTCGTGCGGGTAGCCCACCTTCACGCGCTTCGCCTGGGCGGCGTAGCGCTCCACGAACTCGTCGTAGATCGACCGCTCGACGATGATGCGCGACCCGGCGGTGCAGCGCTCGCCGTTGAGGGAGAAGACGCCGAAGATGGTCGCGTCGACCGCGGCCTCCAGGTCGGCGTCGGCGAACACCACGGCGGGCGACTTGCCGCCGAGCTCCATCGACAGTCCCTTGAGGAACGGAGCGGCGTTGCCGAAGATGATCTGCCCGGTGCGGCTCTCGCCCGTGAACGAGATGAGCGGCACGTCGGGGTGCTTCACGAGGGCGTCACCCGCGTCTTCACCCAGGCCGTTGACGAGGTTGAACACGCCCTGCGGCAGCCCGGCCTCCTCGAAGATGCCCGCCCACAGCGAGGCGGAGAGCGGCGTGAACTCGGCCGGCTTCAGCACGACCGTGTTGCCGGTCGCGAGCGCGGGACCCAGCTTCCACGACTCGAGCATGAACGGCGTGTTCCACGGGGTGATGAGCCCGGCGACGCCGATCGGCTTGCGGTTGACGTAGTTCATCTGCTTGCCGGGCACCTTGAACGCGTCGTCGGCCTGCGCCACGATCAGGTCGGCGAAGAAGCGGAAGTTCTCGGCGGCGCGGCGGGCCTGACCCAGCGCCTGCGTGATCGGCAGACCCGAGTCGTACGACTCCAGCTCGGCGAGGCGGGCGTCGCGCGACTCGACGATGTCGGCGATGCGGTGCAGAACGCGCGAGCGCTCGCGGGGGAGCATGCGCGGCCAGGGCCCCTCGTCGAACGCGCGCTTGGCGGCGGCGACGGCGAGGTCGATGTCGGCCTTCTTGCCGGCGGCGGCCGTGGTGTAGGTCTGGTTCGTCACCGGGTCGAGCACGTCGAACGTGTCGCCGTCGACCGAGTCGACGAAGGAGCCGTCGATGTAGTGCTGGATGTGGTCGGGCAGGTCGGCGGGGATGCGGGAGTCGGTCATGATGCTTCTCCTTCGGCGGGGACGGAACGGGTGTGCAGCGCATCGAGGAACGCGTCCCTCGTGCGCCAGCGGTGGTTGCGGGCGGCGAGCTCGATCTCCAGCGGCTCGGCGCCGTCGCGGATCAGCTCGAGGATCTGGGCGTGCTCGTCCACGGAGTGGTGCGCACGGCCGGGCACGTAGGCGAACGTGGAGTCACGGATGCCGGACAGCCGGGCCCAGCCGCGGTGCACGAGGTCGAGCAGGTGCGGGTTGGGGCACGGCTCGAACAGCACCGAGTGGAACTGGCGGTTCAGCTCCGTGAACGCGTGCGGGTCGAAGTGGTCGAGCAGCCGGGCCATGCGGTCGTTGACCTCGGCGGCCTCGGCGAGGGCGTCGGCGTCGAGCAGGGGAGCGGACAGCGCGGTCGCCGCGCCCTCCACCAGCCCGAGCGTCTGCATCGTGTGGGCGTACTCGCCCTCGTCGACGAGGGTCACCCGGGCGCCCACGTTCCGCTCGAACGTCACGAGCCCCTCGGCCTCCAGTCGGCGGATGGCCTCGCGCACCGGCACCACGCTCATGCCCAGCTCGTCGGCGATCGGGCCGAGCACCAGACGGTAGCCAGGGCCGTAGGTGTGCGCGGAGATGCGCGAGCGGATCCAGGCGTACGCCTGCTCCGACTTGCTCGCGCTCTCGACCGTGCTCACCGCTGGTCCTTCCCGGCCCCGGTGGCCTGCTCGTAGCGGGCGCGCCACTCGGCGTTCAGCGGGAAGAGACCGTCGACCGGGTGGCCGGCGGCGACCTGCTCGGCGATCCAGGCGTCCTCGACCTCCTGCGCGATCGCGTCGGCGGCGACCTCGGCCGCCAGAGCCGGCGGGATCACGATCACACCGTCGCCGTCGCCCACGATGATGTCGCCGGGCTGCACGGTCGCGCCGCCGCACGAGATGGTCACATCGACGTCCCACGGCACGTGCTTGCGGCCGAGCACCGAGGGGTGCGCGCCCTGCGAGAACACGGGGAGCCCGATCTCGGCGACCGCGTCGAAGTCGCGCACGCCGCCGTCGGTCACGACGCCCGCGGCCCCGCGATTCTGCGCCCGCAGCGCGAGGATGTCGCCCAGCGTGCCGGTGGTGGCGTCGCCCCGGGCCTCGATCACGATGACCTCGCCCTCGGCGACCGCGTCGAACGCGCGCTTCTGGGCGTTGTATCCGCCGCCGTGCGAACGGAACAGGTCTTCGCGGAACGGCACGAAGCGCAGCGTCTTCGCGGTGCCGACGATCTTGGTGCCGGGGAGGTTCGCCGCAACGCCGTCGATGAAGCAGGAGTGGTGGCCGCGCTTGCGCAGCTGAGCCGACAGCCCGGCGGTCGGAGCCTCGAGCAGCTGGGCGCGCAGCTCGGGCGTGAGCGTGGGTGTGTCCTCTTCCGGCGGCAGGCCCGCCTCCTCGCGGGAGCCCCAGGCCTCGGTGCGCTGCAGGTCGTCGACGGCGGGAAGGGAGCCGAGGTCGCCGTCGAACGGCACCTCGCCCTGCGTCACCGTGGTCACCAGGCGGCCGGAGCTCGGAGCGCCGGGCGCGTCCGGCGCGTCGACCTCGACCTCGACCACGTCGCCCGGCACGATCACGGACGAGCCCGCCGGGGTGCCGGTGAGGATCACGTCGCCGGGCTCGAGGGTGAAGTGCTGCGACAGGTCGGCGACGAGCTGGGCGAGCGGGAAGATCAGTCCGGCGGTGGTGTCGTCCTGCCGGAGCTCGCCGTTGACCCAGGTGCGCACGCGGAGAGCGGCGGGATCGACCGTGCGGGCGTCGATGAGCTCGGGGCCCAGGGGCGTGTAGCCGTCGCCGCCCTTGGAGCGGACGTTGGAGCCCTTGTCGTTCGCGCGCAGGTCGTACAGGCCGAGGTCGTTCGACGCGGTGACCGCGCCGACGTGGTCCCACGCATCGGCGAGCGAGACGTGGCGCGCCGTGGTGCCGATCACCAGAGCGATCTCGCCCTCGAAGGCGAGCAGCTCCGTGCCGGCCGGGCGCTCGACCGTGCCGCCGGAGACGCCGACCGAGCTGGCGGGCTTGAAGAAGTAGGAGGGAGCGGCGGGGCGGCGGCCGCGCTGGTCGGCGCGGGACGCGTAGCTCAGGTGGATCGCGATGATCTTGCCGGGGCGGGTGATGGGTTCCGTCACGGGGGCGCCTCCTCGCGCTCGGTGCATGTCGTGCCGGACGCGTTGTGCGTCGTATCCGAAATCATATATCATCGTGTCACCCCTCGGCAAGCACATCGGATTCACGTCCGCGCACGCCGTGACAATGCGGTCACAAGCAAAGGAGACACCCCATGAGCGGGCAGTCACAGGATGGGTTCACGCCCACCGGAACCATCGCGACGGCGGCCGATCGGCGCCGCGTCGTGTTCGCCACCGTCGTCGGGACCACCGTCGAGTGGTACGACTTCTTCATCTACGCCACGGCGGTCGGGCTCGTCTTCGGACAGCTCTTCTTCGCGCCGCTCGGCGCCAACAGCGCCCTGGTCGGCTTCGCCACGGTCGGCGTCAGCTTCCTGTTCCGTCCGCTCGGCGCGTTCCTCGCCGGCCACTTCGGCGACAAGCTCGGGCGCAAGGCCGTGCTCATGTGGACGCTCATCCTCATGGGCGCCGCGACCGCGCTGATCGGTGTGCTGCCGACCTACGAGACCATCGGCGTGATGGCACCGATCCTGCTCGTGCTGCTGCGCATCGTGCAGGGCATCTCGGCCGGTGGCGAGTGGGGCGGCGCAGTGCTGATGGCCGTCGAGCACGCCCCGCGCACGAAGCGCGGCATCTTCGGCGCCTCGCCGCAGATCGGTGTGCCGCTCGGACTGCTGCTCGCCTCCGGCGTCATGGCGCTCATGACGGCGATCGCCCCCGGCGACCAGTTCCTCGCGTGGGGCTGGCGCGTGCCGTTCCTGCTCAGCGTGGTGCTGATCCTCGTCGGCTACTACGTGCGCCGCCGCGTGGAGGAGAGCCCGGTCTTCGCCGAGCTCGCCGAGCGCAAGGAGAAGGCGAAGATGCCCATCGTGCAGCTGTTCCGCAAGCACGCGCTGCTCGTGATCATCGCGGCACTCGTCTTCGCCGGCAACAACGCGGTCGGCTACATGACCACGGGCGGCTACATCCAGGGTTACGCCACCAACCCGGAGGGCCCGATCGGTCTCGAGCGCGGACCCGTGCTGTGGGCCGTCACCGGCTCGGCGGTCACCTGGCTGCTCACGACGCTGCTGGCGGGCTGGGTGTCGGACCGCCTCGGCCGTCGCACCACCTACCTCATCGGCTGGGTGCTGCAGCTGGTCGGCGTGTTCACGCTCTTCCCGCTCGTGAACACCGGCGAGATCGGCCTGCTGTTCGCCGGGCTCGCGATCCTCACGATCGGGCTCGGCTTCACGTACGGTCCGCAGGCCGCGCTCTACACCGAGCTGTTCCCGGCGAGCATCCGCTTCTCCGGCGTCTCGATCTCGTACGCGATCGGGGCCATCGCGGGCGGCGCGTTCGCGCCCCTGATCGCCACCGCGATCGTCGCGGAGACCGGTTCGACCGCGGGCGTCACCTGGTACCTCGTGGGCATGACCCTGCTGGGTCTGATCGCGACGCTCCTGCTGCGCGACCGCTCCGGCATCCCGCTGGGGCCGGATCACGAGGAGGAGCAGGCGGTCAGCCCGATCCGCGGTCTCGCGAAGGCCTGACGCCGAGGATCGATCCTGCGGGCGCCCCGTTGCCGGACGGCGACGGGGCGCCCGTTCGCATGGCCGGTGCGGTGCGCCCTCTCGCGCGTGCCCGGTGCCGTGCGCCCTCTCGCGCGTGCCCGGTGCGGTGCGCCCTCTCGCGCGTGCCCGTTGCCGTGCGTTCTCCCTCGCGGGGCGAGGGTGCCATCGCGCGCCGGTGCGCGGCGATCGATCCGAGGATGCGGCGGGCGTGAGCCCCGGGTGGGATCAGCCGTCGAGGGCCTCGCGGATCACGGCGGCGGAGCGTTGCAGGCGGGCGGCGATGTCGGCGTCGTCGAGGTCGGTCGCCACGTGCACGACGGCGATCGCGCACGGGCGCTGCCCGCGCAGCACCAGCGGCACGGCGACGGCCTGCACGGTGGGGATGACCTCGTCGTGGCTCGTGGCGTAGCCGCGCTCCGCGGCGGCCTCGACCTCGCGTCGCAGCGCGGGGGAGATGCCGTCCGGCCGCTCGGTGACCGGGAGCTGCGCCAGGATCGCCTTGCCGGGGGCGCCCACCGTCACCGGGTGCCGGGCGCCGGGGCGCTGAGCGACGCTGGCCACCGCGTGCCGCGGCTCGACGCTCGCGAGGGTGATGCAGTCGGTGCCGTCGAGCACCGCGAGGAAGCACGTCATGCCGAGCTCGTTGGCGATCGCGGTGAGCTCGGGCAGCGCCTCGGCCTGCAGGTCGTGCGCGACGCCGGCGGCGAGGGCGGCCATGCGGGCGCCGAGGCTGACGGCGCCCGCCGCGTCGCGGTTGACGAGCCCGTGGTCCTCCAGGGTGCGCAGGAGGCGGTAGGCGATCGAGCGGTGCACGTCGAGCCGCGCGGCGATCTCGTCGATCGTGAGCGCATGGCGTGCGTCGGACAGCACCTCCAGGATGCGGATCCCGCGGCTGAGCGTCTGCGAGGCGGGCGCGGCGGTCGGGCTCTCGGACATGCGGCTCCTTGCGGCGCGCGCGGCGCCGGTTTAGGCTGTGTTCAATAGTAGAACGGTGTGTTCGAATATAGAACACACTCGTCTCGGACGCAAGACCCCGCAGCACCCGACAGTGACACCCGACAGCGACGTCCGGAAGGAATCGACGACGATGCAGTTCCACCACCACGGCTACGTGTCCGGAGACCCCCGCGTGCAGGACGCCGCGGGGATCGGCACCGACCGCCCCGCCGACCTCCCCGACGAGATCGACGTGCTCATCGTCGGGTCCGGCCCCGCCGGCATGCTCCTCGCGGCACAGATGTCGCAGTACCCCGACGTCTCCACGCGCCTCATCGAGAAGCGCGAGGGGCGACTCGTGCTCGGCCAGGCCGACGGCATCCAGCCGCGCAGCGTCGAGACTTTCCAGGCGTTCGGGTTCGCCGAGCGCATCATCGCCGAGGCCTACAACATCGGCTGGATGAACTTCTGGGGTCCCGACCCCGAGCACCGCGATCGCATCGTGCGCACCTCCCGCACCGCCGACTACGCCTACGACATCTGCGAGTTCCCGCACCTGATCGTCAACCAGGCGCGCGTGCTCGACTACTTCGCCGAGGCCGCGGCGAACGGGCCGGGCCGCATCACGCCCGACTACGGCGTGGAGTTCACGGGGCTCACCGTGCACGACGAGGGCGAGTACCCCGTCGAGGTCGGGATCCGCTACGTCGCGGGCGACCGCGCCGGCGAGGAGCGCACGATCCGCGCGAAGTACGTCGCCGGCTGCGACGGCGCCCGCAGCGGTGTGCGCCAGGCGATCGGCCGCACGCACGTCGGCGCCAGCGCCGCCCACGCCTGGGGCGTCATGGACGTGCTGGTCAACACCGACTTCCCGGACTGGCGCACCAAGTGCGCCATCAACTCGGCCGCGGGCAACATCCTCCACATCCCGCGCGAGGGCGGCTACCTCAGCCGGATGTACATCGATCTGGGAGAGGTCGCCGCCGACGACGACCACCGCGTGCGCCAGACGCCCATCGAGGAGATCATCCGCAGGGCGAACGAGATCCTGCACCCCTACACGCTCGACGTGCGCGAGGTCGCCTGGCACAGCGTCTACGAGGTCGGGCACCGCGTGACCGACGGCTTCGACGACGTGGACGAGGGCGAGTCGCGGACGCCGCACGTGTTCCTCACCGGCGACGCCTGCCACACGCACAGCGCCAAGGCCGGCCAGGGCATGAACGTCTCGATGCAGGACGGCTTCAACCTCGGCTGGAAGCTCGGCTCCGTGCTCACCGGCCGCGCGCCCGAGTCCCTGCTCGCCACGTACGGCGCCGAGCGGCGGCCCGTCGCGCAGCAGCTGATCGACTTCGACCGCGAGTGGTCGAGCCTCATGGCGCGCAAGCCCGAGGAGATCTCCGACCCGAACGACCTGGCCACGTACTACCTCGCGACGGCCGAGTTCCCCTCCGGGTTCATGACGCAGTACACGGGCTCCATGATCACGGGCACCGATGCGCACCAGGAGCTCGCGGTCGGGTATCCGCTGGGCAAGCGCTTCAAGTCCGCCGAGGTCGTGCGGGTCGGGGACGGCAACGTCGTGCACCTCGGACACCACGCGAAGGCCGACGGCCGGTGGCGCGTCTACGCCTTCGGCGACCGGACGGGCGAGGCGCTCACGGCCTGGGCCGAGGCCGCGGCACCCGTGTTCGCGCGGTTCACCCCGGCCGACGGCGACGAGGACGCGGTGTTCGACGTGAAGGCCGTGTATCCGCAGCCGTTCGAGGAGGTCGAGGTGACCTCGGCCCCCGCGCTGTTCCAGCCGAAGACGGGTCCCCTCGGGCTCACCGACTGGGAGAAGGTGTACGCCGCCGGTCCCAGCAAGTGGTGCGCGACGGACATCTTCGAGGCGCGCGAGCTGTCCCGCGACGGCGTCGTGGTCGTGGTGCGCCCCGACCAGTACGTGGCCGCGATCTTCCCGCTCGACGGGGTGGCGGAGCTCGAGGGCTTCCTGGAGGGCGCCTTCCTCCCCGCGCGCTGAGGTCCGCCGCATGACACGTGTCATGTCGAGGAGATGACACCGGGCTCCGGCGCCGCGGCCGGGCGGACGCGAGGCTGGAGGCATGAACGACACCTCTGCGGGCGCGATGGCGATGCGGGTCGCCCCTCGCCCGGCACCCGGACCCGACACCGAACCCGCGGCCGCTCGCGCGGACGCCCCGATCGTGCTGGAGCTGCGCGACGTGCGCCGACACTACGGCTCGGGCGACCGCCGCGTGCAGGCCGTCGACGGCGTTGACCTGTCGATCCGCCGCGGAGAGGTCGTCGCACTGCTCGGGCCCAACGGCGCGGGCAAGACCACGACGCTCGACATGCTGCTCGGCCTCACGGCCCCCAGCAGCGGGACGGTGCAGGTCCTCGGCATGACCCCGGAGCGGGCGACCGCGAGCGGAGCGATCGGCGCGGTGCTGCAGACCGGCGGGCTGCTGGGCGACCTCACCGTCGGCGAGACCGTGCGCCTCATCGCCTCGCTGCACGGCGGAGAGGCGCTCGCGCGGGTGGGCGACGTGATGGCCAGGGCCGACCTCACGCGCCTCGCGCGCCGCCGGGTCGCGAAGTGCTCGGGGGGAGAGCAGCAACGCGTGAAGTTCGCCCTCGCGATGGTGTCCGACCCGGACATCCTCGTGCTGGACGAGCCGACCGCAGGGATGGACGTCACCGCGCGCCGGCACTTCTGGGACGTGATGCGTGCCGACGCGGACGCCGGGCGCACGATCGTGTTCGCCACGCACTACCTGGAGGAGGCGGAGCAGTTCGCCCGCCGCACCGTCGTGATGCACCGGGGCACCGTCGTCGCGGACGCCCCCACCGCCCTGCTGCGCGCGAGCCTGGGGGAGCGCACGGTCGCCGCGACCGTCGCCCCGGGGACCGCGGAGGCGCTCCTCGCCGCGGTGGCCGCCGCCGAGGGCGTGACCGGGGTGCGCCGGGACGGGGACCGCCTCAGCCTGCGCGCGACCGACTCCGACGCGGCCGCCCGGATCCTGCTCGACGGCGGTGCGCACGACCTGGAGATCGCCGCGCCCACGCTCGAGACCGCCTTCACCGCTCTCACGGAGGACTGACCATGCTCGTCTCACCCACCATGCTGCGCATCGAAGGCGTCCGCCAGCTGCGCAACCCGTACACCCTCGCGTTCACCCTGGCGATGCCCGTCGCCATGTATCTGCTCTTCGGGGCGGGCATGGGCTACGGCACCCTGTCCGCGGGGAACGGCAACGTCTCCTTCTACGTCATGACGTCGATGGCCGCCTACGGCACGGCGGTCGCGATGAGCTCGCTCACGTCTCTCGCCGCCACCGAGGCCAAGCAGGGGTGGGGGCGCCAGCTGGCGATGACCCCGCTCACCACGGCGGGGTACGCGCTCACGAAGCTGCTGACCGCGGTGTCGTTCGCGGCTCTGGCCCTCGTGGCCGTGTTCGTCGCCGGCATGCTCACCGGCGCGGAGGTCGAGGACGGGTGGCGCTGGGCCGCGACCGCCGGCATCATCCTCGGCATCGGCCTCATGTACGGGCTCTTCGGTCTCGGTGTCGGCCTGTTCTTCAGCTCCGACTCGGCCGCCGCCCTCGCGTCCATCTCGATGACGTTCTTCGCGTTCTTCGGCAACGTGTTCATGCCGCTCGACGGGGTGATGCTCGACATCGCCCGCTTCACACCGCTGTACGGCTTCGTCGCGCTGAGCCGCTGGCCGCTCACCGAGGGCGTGCTGACGACCGGGCAGACCGACCCGCTGTGGATGCTCTTCCTCAACGTGGCCGTGTGGCTCGCGGTGTTCGCGGTGCTGGTCGCGATGGGCATGCGGCGCTCCCGGGCGCGGCAGTGACCCGCGCCGGCCGACAGTAGGTTGGACGGATGACGCAGCGCACGCAGCGGGAGCGCTCCGGCAGCTCCCGAGCCTCCCGCGACGCCGTCCGGTCCGGCGCGGCCGGAGCTCCGGTCGCGTCGCCGCCTCCCGGCGCCGCGGACCGCTCCGGGAAGGAGCCGTGGGCACGGTTCGGATGGCTGATGGCCGTCATCTGGCTGGTTTTCCTGGTGTACCCGGTGATCGCCCTGCTGCACTCGACCGCACCGCTCGGGTGGGTCGTCACCGGCTGGGTGGCGCTCGTCGCCTTCATCGTCCTGTACGTCACGGGGTTCCTGCACGGCATGCGCGGCGGCGGAGGGCTCGGGCGGCCCCCGACGCCGCGCCAGTGGATCACCTTCGCGCTGCTCATCGCGTGCGCACTCGTGACGGTGCCGGCGGTCGGCGGTTCGGCGCTGAGCTTCCTTCCGTTCATCATGTCGTTCGCGTCGTACGGCCTCACCCGGCTGTGGCACTGGATCGCGACCGTGGCGGCGGTCGTGGTCGCCGCGGGGTGCGTGCTGCTCATCCCCGGCAACCTGACGTACGCGTCGGTCCTGGCGATCGTGGCGCTGCTCGGGGTCGTCAACACGGTGTCGACCTGGCTGATCCTGCGCTCTGCCGAGGCGGAGCGCCTCGGGCTGGAGCTGGCGACGAGCGAGGGGCGCGAGGCGGTCGCACGCGACGTGCACGACCTCATCGGCCACTCGCTGACCGTCGTCGGCCTCAAGGCCCAGCTCGCGCGACGCCTGATGGACACGGACCCCGAGCGGGCGCGGGCCGAGCTCGCCGACATCGAGCGCCTGACCGCGGAAGCCATCGCGGGCGTGCGGCAGACCGTCTCGGGGGCGCGTGCGACCACGCTGATCGAGCAGCTCGCCGCGACGGGGGACTCCCTGCGCGCGGCCGACATCCGGCTCGAGACCACGGGCGGGCCCGAGGCGCTCTCGCCCGCGCAGGCCATCACCGCGAGCTGGATCCTTCGCGAGGCGACCACGAATGTCCTGCGTCACGCGCGGGCCGACACGGTTCGGGTGCTGTTCGCGCCGGGGCGGGTGGTCGTGGAGGACGACGGCATCGGCTGCGCCTCCCGCGCCGTCGACGGCAACGGCGTCCGCGGGATGCGCGAGCGCGCCGCGGCCGCGGGAGCGTCGTTCTCGATCGGACCCGCGGGGGCGTCGGGCACGCGGGTGGAGGTGACGTGGTGAACGCGGACACGGGAGCGGGCGACAGCATCCGGCTGCTGATCGCGGACGATCAGGCTCTCGTGCGCGGCGCGCTCGCGGCCCTGCTCGACCTGGAGGCCGACCTGACCGTGAGCGGCGTGGCGTCGGACGGAGCGGAGGCGGTGCGGCTGGCGGCCGAGGTGCGTCCCGACGTGTGCCTGATGGACATCCAGATGCCGGGCGTGGACGGGGTCGAGGCGACGCGGCGGATTCGTGAGGTCAGCCCGGGCACGCGGGTGCTCGTGGTGACCACGTTCGCCAGGCCCGGGTATCTGCGGTCGGCCCTCGACGCGGGCGCGAGCGGCTTCATCGTGAAGGACACTCCCGCGGAGGATCTCGCCGAGGCCGTGCGCCGCGTGCACTCCGGGCTGCGGGTGCTCGACCCCGCGCTCGCCGAGGAGAGCCTGTTCGACGGGGCGAATCCACTCAGCGACAGGGAGCGACAGGTGCTGCGGCTCGCCGCGGACGGCCGATCCGCCGCCGCCATCGCCGCGGAGGTCTTCCTGTCGGCGGGTACGGTGCGCAACCATCTGTCGGCTGCGATCGGCAAGACCGGTGCGGTCAACCGGGCGCAGGCGGTGCGCATCGCCTCGGACAAGGGCTGGATCTGACGCGGACCCTGCCGCGGCGGTGGCGGGTGTCGGTGCCCCGGCGTACCGTGAGCCGCGACGGGCGAGGGAGCCCGGACAGGAGGAGTGCGTGATGGAGTGGAAGATCGAGCTCATCTTCGTGCCCGTGTCGGACGTCGACCGGTCGAAGGAGTTCTACGAGAGGGTCGGCTTCCACGCCGACTGGGACCACACGCCGACGGAGGGGCTGCGGTTCGTGCAGATGACGCCGCCCGGGTCGGCCTGTTCGATCGCGTTCGGCACGGGCCTCGGCGTCGCGCTGGAGCCCGGGCAGCAGAACTCGATCCAGGTGGTCGTGCCGGATGCCGACGAGGCGCTGGCTCATCTGCGCGGCCTCGGCGTCGAGGCGCGCGGGGTGCAGGAGCTCGATTGGGGGCGGTTCGTGTCGTTCGACGACCCCGACGGCAACACCTGGACCCTGCAGGAGCTCCCGGACTACAGCGCGCAGGGCTGAGGGACACGCGCGTCTCGGCGCGTGCACGGGATCGCGTCGGGGGCACGGGACGCCCGCGCGGCCGACCCGTGCCCTCGACAGCACGTCGAACGCTCGAAGCGCGCCGGGCGGGGAGAGGGCGTCATCCGATCCGCACCGCGCCGCCGGAGACGAGGATGCCGCCCGTCGCGGGCACGGCCACGCGCAGTTCGCTGGGGCGTCCGACATGGGCGCCCTGGCGGATGCGCACGCTGTCGCCGGGGAAGCCCTGGGCGCGCAGGTACGCGCCGACCGAGGCCGCCGCGGAACCCGTCGCCGGATCTTCCGTGATGCGCCCGACCGGGAACAGGTTGCGGGCCTCGATGTCGGCCGGATCCTCGGCGTGCAGCACGGTCACCGTGCCGAGCCAGCCCTGCTCGCGCATGAGGGCGGCGACCGCGGCCGGAGCGAAGCGGAACTGGTGGAACAGCTCACGGTCGGCGACGAAGACGATCGGGTGCCAGTTGCCCGCGAACGCCTCCCGCACGGGGAAGCGGGGGTCGACGTCGTCCGCGGTCATCCCGAGCAGCCCGAGCAGCCGGTCGCGCACCGCCGGGTCGAGGTCGCGCACCTGCGGCTCGACGCTCGTGAACGACACCGTCACCTGCCCGTCCGCGTCGGCGAACGACTCCATCGTCACGGCACCGGCGGCCGTCTCGAACACCACCGTGCCCGGGCCGTCGCGCTCCGCCAGCGCCACCGCCGTCGCCACCGTCGCGTGACCGCAGAAGGGGACCTCCGCGGCCGGCGACCAGTACCGCACGCGCAGCCGCGCCCCGTCATCGGAGGCGCCGGTCACGAACGCGGTCTCGGAGTACCCGACGTCGGCCGCGATCCGCTGCATCTCCGCATCGTCGAGGCCTCCGGCGTCGAGCACCACCCCCGCGGGGTTGCCGCCGTCCGGCGTCGCCGCGAACGCGCTGAAGCGGAGGATCTCGGGGGCATCCGTCATAGGGCGAGCCTAGCGGCGGGCCCGGTCAGGAGTTCACGCGGATGATCTCCTGCTGATACGGGGCGATCACGTCGCCGGAGATGCGCAGGTCGACGACGAGGAAGCGGCGCGTCGCCGGGTCCTCGGCGGTCCACGCGGCGAGCCGGTCGAGGTCGGCCAGCGTGCGCACCACGAGCCCCTCCGCCCCGACCGCGGCACCGAACGCCGCGAAGTCGACCTCGGGGATGCGCATCGGCGCCTCGGCGAGTCCCTTCAGGCCGTAGAGGTTGACCTCGGCGCCGTAGGCCGCGTCGTTCCACACGACCGCCAGCCCGCGGCCACCCGCGGCGCGGACGGCCGACTCCAGGTCGGCGATCGCCATCAGACCGCCACCGTCGCCCGAGGTCAGCACGATCGTGGAGTCCCGGCGGGCCAGGGCGGCGCCCACCACGCTCGGCCAGCCCTGACCGATCGACTGGAACGCCGTGCCGACCATCATCATGCGGTCGGGCGCCGCGACAGGCCAGTACATGTTCGCCCAGCCGATGAAGTGCCCGCCGTCCGACACCACCACACGGTCCTCCGGCAGCAGCTCGGCGATGCGGCGCGCGGCCGAGCGGGGGTCGAGGCGTCCGTCTGGCGCGAGCTCGTCACCGGCGTCGTACGTGCGCGCGGCTGCGACATCGACGCTCTCGCGCCACGGACGGGCCGGCGTCGCGTGCTCCACCGCGGAGCCGGTGCCGGAGTGCCGGCTCTCGTCGCCGAGGTCGTCCCCGGCGGTCGGGGGAGTGGCGCCGGTGAGCCGTGTCACGAGCGCCTCGGCGGCGAGCCGCGCGTCGGCCCGCACGAACCCGCCGACGTGGGCGTGCGTCGCGGCCGGGGCGACGTCGATCTGGAACACCCGCGTGCCCGGGGCGAACAGCTCGCCGAACCGCATCGTGAACTGGTTGAGCGAGGCACCGAAGACCACGGCGACGTCGGCCGTGCGCACGAGCTGCATGGCCCCGTCGGCACCGAACCCGCCCGTCACGCCGAGGTCGTACCGCGACTCGGGGAAGACGCCGCGACCGAGGGCGGACGAGGCGGTGAGCGCACCGGTCAGGGCGGCCAGCTCGCCCAGGGCGGCGCCCGCTCCGGCGAGCCACGCGCCGCGGCCGGCGAGGAGGAACGGACGCTCGGCGCCGCGCAGCGCCTCCGCGATCTCGTCGAGCATGCCCTCCGCGAACTCGCCACGGGGCGCGAGGGGAGCGGGCAGCCGCGGCGCGGGCGCCGCCGGGACGTCGCCGGCCTCCAGGGCCGCGACGTCGTAGGGGATCGCGAGCACGACCGGGACGCGGTAGGTCAGCGCGTGCTCCACCGCGATGACCGTGGTCGCCGCGGCGTCCGCGCGGCCGACGGTGTAGGTGCGGGCGCCGACGGCCGAGGCGAGCGCGATCTGATCCACGTCCCACGGGCGGGGGCCCGACGTGGGCTCGTCGCCCACCACGAGCACGAGCGGGACGTGCGCCTGCACGGCCTCGGCCAGCGCCGTGATGGTGTTCGTGAAGCCCGCGCCGTAGGTCGAGGTGCCGGCGGCGATGCGCCCGGAGGCGCGGAAGTGCGCGTCGGCGGCGACCACGGCGCCCTGCTCGTGCCGCACGGCCGTGAAGACGGCGTCGGTGTGCTTCTCGATCGCGTCGAGGAAGTAGGCGTTGCCGTTGCCCATCACCCCGAAGACGGCATCGACGTGCTGGGCGAGGGTGAGGGCGACGTGCGCGGAGACGGTGGGCATGGGGGTGCCTTTCGAGAGACAGGGACGGAGGGACTGCGGGATCCGTATGTGTCTCGCCTCCGCGACATCGCGAAGCGCTTCGTGCCTCTTTTTCAGGCACCGGCCGGGCCGGACCAGCCCAGTCTAGCGGCGGCTCCTGCCTCGCGGATGCGCGAGAATGGACCGATGACGGATGCGGCGATCGAGCGCGAGACGCTCACCTGGGACGGCTTCGGCGCGGCGACGCGCGACCTGGCGCGGAGCATCCTCGCCAGCGGCTTCGAGCCGGAGGTGGTCGTCGCGATCGCCCGCGGGGGACTGCTCCCCGCCGGTGCCATCGCCTACGGCCTCGGCGCGAAGAACTGCGGCGCGATCAACGTCGAGTTCTACACCGGCATCGGCACGGTGCTCGACGCCCCCGAGGTGCTGCCGCCCGAGCTCGACATGGCGTACCTCGACGGTCGCCGCGTGCTGCTCGTGGACGATGTGGCCGACTCCGGCCGCACCCTCGCCCTCGCGGTGCAGCTGCTGAAGGACAAGGGCGCCGACGTGCGGTCGGTGACGATCTACACCAAGCCCTCCACGATCATCCAGCCCGACTACGCCTGGAAGGACACCGATCTGTGGATCAACTTCCCGTGGTCGTTCCAGGGCACCGTGCGCGAGGAGGACGAGGGCCTCGCGCCCTCCGCCTGACTCAGCCGCGCAGCAGCGCCCGCAGCGTCTGGATCGTGTCGGCCTCGGCCGGGGTCTTGTCGTCGCGGTAGCGCTTGACCCTGGCGAACCGCAGCGCCAGTCCCCCCGGGTAGCGCGGCGACCGTTGCACGCCGTCGATAGCGATCTCCACCACCAGCTCCGGTCGCAGGAACACGGTCGAGGCGGTGCGATGCGACTCGTGCGCCGGGAACTCCTCGGTCTGCCACTCCAGCAGCGCGTCGGTCAGGCCCTTGAACGTCTTGCCCACCATCACGAACGAGCCGGGGTCGCCGAACTCGCCCTCCGGGTCGCGGGCGCCGAGGTGCAGGTTCGACAGCCACCCGCGCCGTCGGCCGGAGCCCCATTCGGCCCCGAGCACGACCAGGTCGTACGTGAGGACGGGCTTCACCTTGACCCAGGACTTGCCGCGGCGGCCGGCGGCGTAGGGGGCGTCGACGGCCTTGACCACCACGCCCTCGTGTCCGGCCGCGAGGGCCTCGCGCGACAGCTGCTCGGCGGCCTCGGGGTCGTCCGTCACGATGCCCGGCATGCGCCAGTCGCCCGCGACGGCCGCGAGCACCTCCTGGCGCACGGACAGCGGCTCGTCGAGCAGGTCGCGGCCGTCGAGGTGCAGCACGTCGAAGAACCACGGTCGCAGGGCGAGTTCGCGCGCGGCGTCGGCCCCGAACCGCGACATGGTCTCCTGGAACGGTCGCGGCCCGCCGTCTTCGTCGAGCGACAGCGTCTCGCCGTCGAGGATCACGTCCTGTGCGGGAAGTGCCCGCACGATCTCGACGATCTCCGGCAGGCGGTGCGTGACGTCGGCGAGGCTGCGGGTGTAGATGCCCACGTCGTCGCCGTGCCGGTGCACCTGGATGCGGGCGCCGTCGAGCTTGTACTCCACGGAGGCGCGGCCCGTGATCTCGAGCGCGGCGGTGGGCGTGGCCGCGGTCGCCGCCAGCATGGGCAGCACCGGGCGGCCCACCCGCAGCCCGACCTCCTCCAGCGCGCCCTCGTCTCCGGTCAGCGCCAGACGGGCGGTCTCCCCGAGGTCGCCCGAGAGCATCGCCGCGCGTCGCACGAGCGCGATGGGCTGATCGGACGCCCGGGCGATCGCGTCGAGCAGCACGCCGCCGAGCGCCCCCGTGCGCAGCTCGCCCAGCATGGCCCTGGCGAGGAAGTCCCACTCCGCGGCGGTGGACCGCGTGGCCAGGGCGCGCAGGAGGTCGCTGCGGACCCCGGCGGATCCGGCACCCGACGCCGTGGACAGCTCCTCGAACGCGTGGTCGACCTCGGCGATCGTGAGACTCGACTCCGCGGCATGGGCGATGTCGAGCGACGACAGCCCGCGCCAGCCCACCCCCAGTCGCCCCTGCCGCGGGGAGGCGAGCAGGAGACCCACGAGCGCGGGCACGACGGCCTCGTCCGCACCGCGCAGCAGCTCGGCGATCGCGTCGATCTTGGCGAGGCGCGACGAGGTGGACGCGACCTTCTCGGTCGTGGTGACGAGCTCGGAGAGCAGCATCCCCGCATCATGCCACCGGCCGCGGACACCGCGGAAGGAGCTTGACACCGCCCGCCCTGGGGCGGGGTCGCTCGCTCAGCGCCCGCGGAACTGCGGCCTGCGCTTCTCCTGGAACGCGGCGAAACCCTCGCGGTAGTCGTCGGTGTCGCACAGGGCGGCCTGCGCCGCGTTCTCGATGCCGACCGCGTCCCACAGCGTCAGCCTCTCGTCGCGGATCCGCGCCACGAGCTCCTTGCTCGCCAGGAACGCTGCCGTCGCGCCCCGGGCGGCAGCGGCGGCGGCCTCCGCGGTCGCCGACACCACCTCGTCGTCGGGGAACACGCGGGAGAACAGGCCCGACTGCACGGCCTCGGTTCCGCTCATCAGGCGCCCGGTATAGATGAGGTCGAGCGTCTTGTGCGCGCCGAGCCGGTCGAGGAACAGCGCGTGACCACCGGAGTCGAGCGTGGCCCCCAGGGCCGCGAACGGGGAGCCGATCTTCGCGGACTCGGCCACGTACACCACGTCGGTCGCGATCAGCAGTCCGAGTCCGACGCCCAGACAGGCCCCGTGCGCGACCGCGAACGTCGGTGCGGGGAACCGCGCCATGCGCTGCAGTAGCGGGGTCACCGCGCCGCCGAGGTAGCCGAGCACGTCGTCGTCGCGCGGGTCGACCGCCGAGATGTCGCGACCGGCGCAGAACGCCCTGCCCTCGCCGCGCAGGACGAGCGCCCGTACCCCGGCGTCCTCCGCCGCGTCGTAGGCGGCGTCGAGCTCGTCGAGCGCGGTCTCGTCGAGGGCGTTGAGCTTCGCGGGCGCGTTCAGGACGACCGTGGCGACGTCGTCGGCGATGGTGAGGTCGATCATGGGGCCCTCCGGATCAGACGTCGTAGTCGACGACCAGGCGGTCGCTCGTGGGGTGGGACTGGCACGTCAGCACGTAGCCGCGCTCGAGCTCGTCGGGTTCCAGCGCGTAGTTCTCCGTCATGGTGACGCTGCCCTCGATCACCCGCGCGCGACACGTGCCGCACACGCCGCCCGCACACGCGAACGGGGCGTCGGGGCGCACCCGCAGGGCCGCGTTGAGCACCGACTCGCGTGCCGCCACGGGGCTCTCCACCGTCGAGGAGACGCCGTCGAGGTTCACCTCGATGCGCACCGTCTTCTCCCCGGCGCTCACCGTCACGGGGCGCGCGGCCCGCACCGGCTCGTCACCCGTGGTGAACAGCTCGAACCGGATGTGCTCGCGCGGCACGCCCACGTCGGCGAGCACCGCGCGGCACAGGTCGACGAGCGCGAGCGGCCCGCACAGGAACCACTCGTCCACATCGGAGGGGTCGATCAGCGATCCGAGGATCGTGCGCAGCTTGGGCTCGTCGAGGCGGCCGGACAGCACGGGGGCCGTGCGCTGCTCGCGCGACAGCACGTGATGCAGCGTGAGCCGGGTGGGGTAGCGGTCCTTCAGGTCGGCGAGGTCCTCCAGGAACATCACGTCGAGGGTCGAGCGGTTCGTGAACAGCAGCGTGAACCGCGAGGTCCGCGACCGCGTCAGCACGGTGTGCGCGAGGGCCATCAGCGGAGTGATGCCCGATCCGGCGGCGATGCCCACCACGTGCTTCTGGTCGAGGTCGTCGAGCCCCGAGGTGAAGGTGCCCTGCGGGCTCATCACGTCGATGCGGAAGCCGGGGTGCAGACCCGTCTGCGCCCACGTGGAGAAGAGCCCGCCCTCGTCGCGCTTGACCGCCACGCTCAGGCGCGTCGGCCGTCCGTCGGTGCGGTGCTCGGGAGCGCGGCACAGCGAGTACGAACGCCGCACCTCCTCGCCGTCGAGGGTCGTGCGCAGCGCCACATACTGGCCCGGCAGATGGTCGTAGTCGTCGGCGAGCTCGGGCGGCACCGTGAAGGTGACCTCGACGGAATCCTCGGTCAGCGGACGCACGTCCTCGACCTCGAGCGTGTGGAACCGCGCGCGCGTGCGCTCGCGGGAGGCGGGTGCGGCGGCCGCGGGCGGCGTCGCCCGCGCGGGGGAGAACAGCGACATCAGTGCACCTTGAAGTGGTCGAAGGGTTCCAGGCACGCGCGGCACTCGTACAGCGCCTTGCACGAGGTCGAGCCGAAGCGCGACACCTCACGGGTGTCGAGCGAGCCGCAGCGCGGGCACCGCACGCTCAGCGCGAGCCGGATGGGCCCCGACGACACCGCGGCGCGGCCGCTGGGCGGGGCGATGCCGTACTCCCGGAGCTTCTGCGCGCCGGCGTCGCTCATCCAGTCGGTGGTCCACGCGGGGGACAGCACGAGCCGCACCTCGACCTGCGCCCAGCCCGCCGCGGTGAGCGCCAGCACGACGTCGTCGCGGATGGTGTCCATCGCCGGGCAGCCGCTGTACGTCGGGGTGATGTCGACCCGCACCGTGTCGCCGTGCACCTCGACCGCGCGCAGCACGCCGAGGTCCTCGATCGTGAGCACGGGCACCTCGGGATCGGGCACGGCCGCGGCGATCCGCCACGCCTCGGCCCGCGACCCGGCCGCTGTGCCGGTCACCACGACGCCCCCGGGTGCCGTCGCGCCAGCACCTGCATCTCGGCGAGGAGGTGGCCCAGCGGGGTCGCATGAGCGCCGCGGCGGCCGCCCGCCGACGACGCCGACACGGCGGGGACGGCGAGGTCGGCCTCGGCGAACACGGTGTCCACGACCGCGTCGAACCCCGGGCGCAGCGCGGAGGGGCGCACGGCCGCGTCGCCGAGTCGATCGATGAGCGGCTCGTCGCGGAACAGCTCGTCGACATACGGCCACACGTCGGTCAGGGCCCGGATCATCCGCGCGCGAGACTCGTCCGTGCCGCCCGCGAGCCGCAGCACCCACTGCACGGCGTGGTCGCGGTGGTAATCGACCTCCTTGAGGGCCTTTTCCGCGATCGCCGCCAACGTGGGCTCCGAGCTCGCGCGCAGGGCGGCGTACAGCTCCACGAGGTACGCCGACACGACGAACTGCCGCGCGATGGTCTGGGCGAAGTCGCCGTTGGGCTGCTCCACGATCCAGGCGCTGCGGAACTCGGGCTCGTCGCGGAAGTAGGCCAGGTCGTCCTCGGAGCGGCCGTCCCAGGATCCGGCGAAGTGCAGGAACGAGCGGGCGTGCCCGAGCAGGTCGAGGGCGATGTTGCCGAGCGCCACGTCCTCCTCCAGCTCCGGCGCGCGGGAGATCCACGCGCCGAGCTGCTGCGACAGGATCAGGGCGTCGTCGCCCAGCCAGAGCGCGTACTCGGCGAGGTCGGCGCTGGTCGCGGTGGTGCCGGCGCCCGCCAGCTCCTCGCTCAGCCGCAGTTCGTCGACCGAGACGTCTCCGTGCACGTCGGTTCCGTGCACGTCGGTTCCGTGCACGTCGGTGTGCCCGTGCTGCTGCGCGCTCACAGGTGCGGCACCCCCTCGGAGGCGGTGTAGTACACCGCGTGCCGGTAGTTCTTGCCGGCCGGGCTCTCGAAGTAGGCGCCCTTGGCGTCGGGGTCGCTGGTGGTGATGGCGTCGGCCGGCACGGCCCAGATCGACACGCCCTCGCCGCGCCGCGTGTAGAGGTCGCGGGCGCTGCGGATCGCCATGTCGGCGTCTGGCGCGTGCAGCGAGCCGACGTGCACGTGGCTCAGGCCGCGGTTCGCGCGCACGAAGATCTCCCACAGGGGCCAGGGCTCGCGCTGGTCGGCGCCGGGGGTGGCCATCACGCGACCGCCTTCGCCTTGAGGGCCTGCTTGCGGGCGTACTCGGCGGCGGCCTCGCGCACCCAGGCGCCCTCCTCGTGGGCGGTGCGGCGGCGCTCCAGCCGTTCCGCGTTGCACGGTCCGTTGCCGCGCAGCACCTGGAAGAACTCGTCCCAGTCGATCTCGCCCATCTCGTAGCGGCCGGTCTCCTCGTCGAAGCGCAGGTCGGGGTCGGGCAGGGTGACGCCGAGGATCTCGGCCTGGGGCACGAGCATGCTCACGAAGCGCTGGCGCAGCTCGTCGTTGGAGAAGCGCTTGATCTTCCAGGCCATCGACTGCGCGGAGTTGGGGGACTGGTCGTCGGGCGGGCCGAACATCGCCAGGCTCGGCCAGTACCAGCGGTCCACGGCGTCCTGCGCCATCTGCCGCTGCTCCTCCGTGCCGCGCATGAGGGTGAGGAGGATCTCGAAGCCCTGCCGCTGGTGGAACGACTCCTCCTTGCAGATGCGCACCATCGCCCGGCCGTAGGGGCCGTAGGAGGCGCGGCACAGCGGCACCTGGTTGCAGATGGCGGCGCCGTCGACGAGCCAGCCGATCGCCCCCATGTCGGCCCAGGTGGGGGTGGGGTAGTTGAAGATCGACGAGTACTTGGCCTTGCCGGAGATGAGCTGGTCCATCATCTCGTCGCGCGTGATGCCGAGGGTCTGCGCGGCGGAGTAGAGGTAGAGCCCGTGTCCGGCCTCGTCCTGCACCTTCGCCATCAGGATGGCCTTGCGCTTGAGGCTGGGCGCGCGCGTGATCCAGTTGCCCTCCGGCTGCATGCCGATGATCTCGGAGTGCGCGTGCTGGGAGATCTGCCGGATGAGCGTCTTGCGGTACGCCTCCGGCATCCAGTCGCGCGGCTCGATGCGCTGCTCGTTCGCGATGAGCTCCTCGAACAGGCGCTCCTCCGCGGAGGCCTCGTCCGTCACGAGGGACAGGTCTGCAGGACTGGTCATCGTCGACTCCTCGCCATCCGGCCTTCTTTACTGACCGATCGTTAGGTAATTCTGACACAGCGATCGTCGGTATTCAACCGGCGCCGGATCAGAGCGAGCGCGACACGAGCGCGAGCAGGGCCCGGCCGTAGGCCTCCGCGGGGTCGGGGTGCTCGAACGTGAGCGGCTCCCCGGCGATCTCGATCTCCACGCGGAACGTGTCTGGCAGCCGGACGAGGGAGCGGAACGTACCGCGGAGAAGTTCGCGCAGCTGATCCTCGCGGGGCAACCACACCGCATCAGCCAGGGTCACCGCATCGAGCGCCCACTCGGTCGTGCCGTTGAACGCCAGGTCGGTGCCGCTGGGGGTCTGCCGCGCCTCGATCGTCATCCCGCTCACGGTGAACACGTCGGCCTCGGCCTCCAGCTCCACCTCGTCGGGGAGGTCCAGCTGGAAACGGTCGCCCTCCGCGGGGTGCCAGGTGAGTCCCGCATCGCGCAGGGCGACGGCGAGTTCGCGCGTGATCATCCCTCCACGCTAGACGCCACGCGGCAGCCGTCCCCCGATCGCGGGCCGCGACGACCGGGCTGTCGGCGGTGTGCGGCAGAGTGGAAGACATGACCTCCGCACCCGCCGACACCGCCCGCGACACCGCCCGCGCCGCCCTCGCCGAGCTGGTCGGGCGCGCCGACGTCGACTTCCACGACGGGCAGTACGAGGCGATCGAGGCCCTGGTGGAAGGGCGCCGCCGCGCGCTCGTGGTGCAGCGCACCGGCTGGGGCAAGTCCGCGGTGTACTTCGTGGCCACGCTGCTGCGCCGACGGCAGGGCGCCGGCCCCACCGTGCTGGTGTCGCCGCTGCTCGCCCTCATGCGCGATCAGATCGCGGCCGCCGAGCGCGCGGGCGTGCGGGCGGTGGCGATCAACTCCACGAACGCGCACGAGTGGGCGGAGGTGGAGGGGCGGCTCGCGCGCGACGAGGTCGACGTGCTGCTGGTGTCGCCCGAACGGCTCAACAACCCCGCCTTCCGCGAGCAGCAGCTGCCCGCGCTCGTGGCCCGCCTCGGCATGCTCGTCGTCGACGAGGCGCACTGCATCAGCGACTGGGGGCACGACTTCCGGCCCGACTACCGCCGCCTGCGCGACCTGATCGGCCAGCTCCCGACCGACGTGCCGGTTCTGGCCACGACCGCGACCGCCAACAGCCGCGTGGTGGCCGACGTCGCCGAGCAGCTCGGAGCGCTGCCGACCGGGGAGGCCGGTGGGGCTGTGGCGTCCGCTGCACCGGGTGCGGGTGCGGGTGCGGATGCGGATGCGGAAACGGAAGCGGAAGCGGGTGCCGGTGCGGGAGCCGTGCCGGTGCTGACGATCCGCGGACCCCTGGCCCGCACGTCGCTGCGGCTCGGCGTGCTGCGCCTGCGCGACTCGGCCAGCCGCCTGGCCTGGCTGCTGAGCCACCTCGACGACCTTCCGGGCTCCGGCATCATCTACACGCTCACGGTCGCCGCGGCCGTCGACACCGCGCGACTGCTGCGTGAGCACGGGCATGAGGTGCGCGCCTATACCGGGCAGACCGATGCCGAGGAGCGCGCCGAGTCGGAGGGCATGCTCAAGCGCAACGAGGTCAAGGCGCTCGTGGCCACCAGCGCCCTGGGCATGGGCTTCGACAAGCCCGACCTCGGCTTCGTCGTGCACCTCGGCGCGCCGTCGTCGCCCGTCGCGTACTACCAGCAGGTGGGCCGTGCGGGCCGAGCGAGCGACAACGCCGACGTGCTGCTGCTGCCCGGGGTCGAGGACCGCGACATCTGGCACTACTTCGCGACCGCGTCGATGCCCGACCGTGAGCGCGCCGAACGGGTGATCGCCGCGCTCGGCGACGCTCCGATCTCGACCCCGGCGCTGGAGGCCCTGGTCGACATCCGCCGCACGCCGCTGGAGTTGCTGCTCAAGGTGCTCGACGTCGACGGAGCCGTGCGGCGCGTGCAGGGCGGCTGGATCGCGACGGGAGCGCCGTGGGCCTACGACGCCGAGCGCTACGAGCGCATCGCCGCCGAGCGGGTCGCCGAGCAGCAGCACATGCTCGACTACGAGCGGACCGACGGCTGCCGCATGGAGTTCCTGCAGCGGGCGCTCGACGACGAGACCGCCGCGCCCTGCGGTCGCTGCGACACCTGCGCGGGCGTCTGGTTCCCGACCGAGGTGGCGTCGACGGCCAGCGCGCAGGCGGCGGAGTCGCTCGACCGCGTGGGCGTGCCGATCGAGCCGCGGCGCGCCTGGCCGACCGGCGCCGACCGCCTCGACGTGCCCGTCAAGGGCCGCATCCCCGCGGACGAGCAGGCCGAGGAGGGGCGTGCGCTGGCGCGGCTCACCGATCTGGGCTGGGGCGGCGCGCTGCGCGACACCTTCGCCGCGGGCGCCCCCGATGCCGCGGTGACCCCGCAGCTGGTGCAGGCGTGCGTGCGCGTGCTCGCCGGGTGGGGGTGGGTGGAGCGGCCCGTCGCCGTGGTCGCCCTGCCCTCGCGGTCGCGGCCGCTGCTGGTGGACTCGCTGGCGCGAGGACTGGCCGACATCGGGCGACTGCCGTACCTGGGCGCTCTGGAGCTGCGCGGCGGGGGACCGTCCGGCCAGTCGGGAGGGAACAGCGTGTTCCGGCTCGCGGGCGTGTGGGACCGCTTCGACGCGTCGCACCTCGAGGTGCCAGCGGGCCCCGTGCTGCTGGTCGACGACCTCGTCGACAGTCGCTGGACCATGACGGTCGCCGCGCGCACCCTCCGTCGTGCCGGGGCCACCGCGGTGCTCCCGTTCGCGCTCGCCCTCCGCGGCTGACGCCGGGGCCCCGGGCTCAGTCGTCGGCGGGGGAGATGCGCGGGGGCCAGGAGGTCGCGCCGAGCTCGCGGGAGATGTTCCTCGCGGTTCTCGCGCAGAGCGTTCACGACGGCGTCCGAGGCGGGGGTCTGCGAGGTCGGCAGGACCACGGCGACCGCGGCGACGATCGCGTCGGAGGCATCGGCGACGGGCGCCGCGAGCGACGACTCACCGAGCACGGCCTCGTCGAACTCGCCCGCCATACCCCGCTCGGCGATCGCGGGCAGCTCCAGCGTCAACCGCGCGACGTCGGTGACCGTGTCGCCGGTGAGGCTGCGCAGCGGTGCGTCGAACACCGTCCGCTGGAACCCCTGGTCGTACGCGAGCAGCACCTTGCCCATCGCGGAGGCGTGCGCGGGGATCGCCATACCGGTCTCGAGCATCTGCTGGCTGTCGTCGGGGCGCAGGTTGTGATGGATCACCAGCACGTCGGTGAAGTGCGGCGCTCCCAGGCGCACGGAGAGGTGCGTGCGGCGGGCGAGCTCCTGGGTCCAGCGCATGGACCGGGCCCGCACGTCGAGGCTGTCGAGGTACACGTTGCTGAGGCGCAGCAGGGTGGGGCCGAGCATGTAGCGCTGCCCTCCGCGCTCCTTCGCGACCAGGCCGTGCGCGCGCAGCGACTTCACGATGCCGTGCACGGTCGACGGCGGCAGGCCGAGCGCGCTCGACAGGTCGGTGATGCCGAGGTGGCGCGCCCCCTGCAGCAGGTCGAGGATCTTCGCAGCACGGTCGATCGCCTGGATCATCCGCGTCTCCTTCCGGTCGTCGTCGACCCGGTCGCGCCGGTCGCCTGAACGATCTTGACAAGCCGGCAGGCTCCGAGCATATTCGACATTAACGAATTCCTTTCGGATTTTCGGGACAGCGCACGATGCATCAAAGGAGATCGCACGATGAAGAAGCTCATCAACGCCCCGGAAGACGTCCTCGTCGAATCCCTGCGGGGCGTCGCCGCCGCTCATCCGGAGCTGTCGGTGGATCTGGAGAACCACGTCATCACGCGGGCCACGCCCAAGGCGCAGGGCAAGGTCGCCGTCGTGTCCGGTGGCGGGTCGGGACACGAGCCCCTGCACGGCGGCTACGTGGGCACGGGCATGCTCGATGCGGCCGTCGCCGGGGAGGTCTTCACCTCACCCACCCCCGACCGCGTGCAGGTGGCGACCCAGGCCGTCGACCGTGGCGCCGGCGTGCTGCACATCGTGAAGAACTACACCGGCGACGTGCTCAACTTCGAGATGGCCGCTGAGCTCGCGTCGATGGAGGGCATCGAGGTGGGCACGGTCGTGGTCGACGACGACGTCGCGGTGCAGGACTCGCTGTACACGGCCGGACGCCGCGGAGTCGGGCTCACGGTGCTGCTGGAGAAGCTCGTGGGCGCCGCCGCCGAGGAGGGCCGCGACCTCGCGTCCGTCGTCGAGCTGGCGAAGCGCATCAACGGACAGGGGCGCTCGATGGGCATGGCGCTCACGAGCTGCACGGTGCCCGCCGCGGGCAAGCCCACGTTCGACCTCCCGGACGACCAGATGGAGATCGGCATCGGCATCCACGGCGAGCCGGGCCGACACCGCGAGCCGCTCGCGCCCGCGTCCGACATCGCCCGCCAGCTCGTCGAACCCATCCTGGGCGACATCGACGCGGCCGGTCCCGCGATCGTGATGCTCAACGGCATGGGTGCGACCCCGCTCATCGAGCTCTACCTCATGTACGGCGAGGTCGCCGCGATCCTGGAGAAGTCGGGCGTGCAGATCGCCCGCAACCTCGTCGGCAACTACATCACCTCGCTCGACATGGCCGGCTGCTCGGTCACGGTGCTGAAGGCCGACGACGAGCTGCTGCGGCTGTGGGACGCACCCGTGGTCACCCCCGGCCTGCGGTGGGGCGCCTGATGGCGGCCGTCGGCACCGCGCAGCTCGCGGACTGGATCACCCGTTACCGCGACGCGGTCACCGCGCAGCGCGACTGGCTCACCGAGCTGGACTCCGCGATCGGCGACGCCGACCACGGCGCCAACATGGCCCGCGGCTTCGCGGCCGTGGGAGACAAGTTGGCCGCGGGGACCCCGGCCACGGTCGACGAGCTGCTGAAGACGGTCGGCATGACGCTCGTGAGCTCGGTGGGCGGAGCGAGCGGCCCGCTGTACGGCACCTTCTTCCTGCGCATGGGCATGTCCGCCGGAGCGGTCTCGGAGCTGGACGGCCCCGCGCTCGCCGCGGCCCTGCGTGCCGGACTCGAGGGCATCGTCGCCCGCGGCAAACCCGAGGCGGGGGACAAGACCATGTACGACGCGATGGCGCCGGCGGTCGATGCGTTCGACGCGGCGCTCGCCGACGGATCCTCGGTGGGCGACGCCGCCCGGGCGGCGGCCGACGCGGCGGCCGCGGGGCGCGACGCCACCCTCGACCTGGTGGCGCGCAAGGGGCGCGCCAGCTACCTGGGCGAACGCAGCGCGGGGCACCTCGACCCGGGCGCGGCCTCCACCGCGATCCTGTTCGACACGCTCGCCGCCGCGATCGCGGACAGCGCCTGATGATCGGCATCGTCGCCGTCTCCCACAGCGCCCGGCTCGGGGAGGCGGCGCTCGAGCTCGCCCTCCAGATGGTGCCGGGGGGAGGCGTGCGCGTCGAGGTGGCGGCGGGCGCGGGGGTCGACGCCGACGGTGCCCCGGTACTCGGGACCGACGCCGTGGCCGTCGCGACCGCGATCGATGCGCTCGCCGCGGACTGCGACGGGGTGCTGGTGCTGATGGACCTCGGGTCCGCGGTGCTGAGCGCCGAGCTCGCGCTGGAGCTGCGGGCGAGCGACGTGCCGGTGCGCCTGGCGCCCGCGCCGTTCGTGGAGGGGCTGCTCGCCGCCGTGGTCGCCGCGGCGGCCGGGGCCGACCTCGACGCCGTGGCCGCGGAAGCGACCGGAGCGCTGGTGGCGAAGAGCGGACAGCTCGGGGAGCCCGAGGCGGAGGCGGGCGCCGCCGGGAGCACGGGGGTGGGAACGGGTACGACGACCGGGTCCGCGGCCGTGCCGGAGTCGGGCGCGCATGGGGAGGGCGCGAGTGTGCGTCGCGTGCGGGTGCGCAACCCGCTGGGCATCCACGCGCGCCCGGCCGCCCTGATCGCGGAGGCCGCCGGTGGCGCGGACGTGCGCCTGCGACGGCTGCCCGATGGGATCGAGGCGGCGGCGCGCAGCCTCACGCGCCTGCTCGCGCTCGGAGCGCGGCAGGGCACGGAGTTCGAGCTGATCGGCCGTGGTCCCGACGCCGCGGCCGCCCTCGACCGGCTGGTCGCCCTGTTCGACGACGGCTTCGGCGAGGGCGTGGAGGACGCACAGCGCGACGACACTCGAGCCGCGGACGGTGCCGGCGGAGAGGGCGCTCGCGCCAGCGTCGGGGGTCCGGATGCGTCCGTCGCGGCGGACGGTCCGGGTGCTGCCGCCGCCGCGGAGACCGGGGGCCGTGGCGCCGGCGCGGAGACGAACGACGCCCGCGGGGAGAGAGCGGGTTCGGCTGCGGACGCAGCGGGTGTGGACGGCGATGCGGACGGACCGGTGCCGATCGAGCCCGGGGCCGTGCTGCGGGGGCGCGGTGTGAGCCCGGGGAGGGTCGCGGCGCCGGTGGTGCACGTGGCGCCGCCGCTGCCGGAGCCCGACGCCGAGACGGTGGTCGCGCCGGACGAGCGCGAGGCCGAGGTGTCGGCGATCGAATGGGCCGCGGTGGCCGTGGCCGACCAGTTGCGCTCGCGCACGGCTCAGGCGACCGGCGAGGCCCGCGCGATCCTCGATGCGTCCCGGCTCCTCGCGTCCGACCCGGAGCTGGTGTCGGAGGCGACGGAGCTCGTGCGCGCGCAGGGACGCACGGCCGCGCGCGCCGTCTGGGAGACGTCCGCGACGCACGAGAAGGCCCTCCTCGCGCTCGGCGGCCGGATGGCCGAGCGCGCCGCCGACATCCGCGACGTGCGTGATCGCATCATCGCGGAGATCCTGCGGGTCGACCTGCCGGGTGTGCCGGAGCGCGACGAGCCGTTCGTGCTGGTGGCGACCGACCTGTCGCCGGCCGACACCGCCACCCTGGACGGGGGGCGGTGCGTGGCGCTGGTGACGGAGCAGGGCGGCCCGACCTCGCACACTGCGATCATCGCGCGGTCGCTCGGGCTCCCCGCGGTGGTGGGGCTCGCCGGTGCCCTCGGGGTCTCCGAGGGCACCACCGTGCTGGTGGATGGAGAACGCGGCACCGTGACGGTCGATCCGGATGAGGTCGACGTGGCGTCCGCGCGCGCGGCGTCCACCGTCGTGACCTTCGACGGTCGCGGGCGCCTGGCGGACGGGATGCGCCTCCCGCTGCTCGCCAACGTCGGCGGTGCGAGCGATGCTGCGGCGGCGGCGGCCGCGCAGGCGGAGGGCGTCGGCCTGTTCCGCACCGAGTTCTGCTTCCTCGGCCGTGTCGATGCGCCGACGATCGACGAGCAGGTCGAGGCGTATCGCGGAGTGCTCGCCGCGTTCCCCGGCCGCAAGGTGGTGGTGCGCACGCTCGATGCGGGCAGCGACAAGCCGCTGCCCTTCGCGAACGCCGATCACGAGGACAACCCGGCCCTCGGTGTGCGCGGACTGCGCATCGCCCGGCGGAACCCCGCCCTGCTCGACGATCAGCTGCGGGCGCTCGCACGCGCGGCGGATGCGGAGTCGGCCGAGGTCGAGGTGATGGCGCCGATGGTCGCGACCGTCGAGGAGGCGCGGGAGTTCGCGGAGCGGTGTCACGCCGCCGGGCTGGACCGGGTCGGGATCATGATCGAGACGCCCGCTGCCGCCCTGCTGGCGGCCGAGCTGTTCGAGGTCGTGGACTTCGTGAGCCTCGGGACGAACGACCTCGCCCAGTACACGCTGGCGGCCGACCGCCTGCTGAGCGACCTCGGCGAGCTGAACGACCCGTGGCAGCCCGCAGTCCTGCGCCTGATCGGCATGGTGGGTGCGGCAGGTCGCGCGGCGGGGAAGCCGGTCGGGGTGTGCGGTGAGGCCGGGGGCGATCCGGCCCTCGCTCCCGTGCTGGTCGGGCTCGGCGTGACCTCCCTGTCGATGACCCCGCGTGCGCTCGGACGGGTGGCCGCGGCGCTGGACGCGGTGACCGTCGAGGACTGCCGTCGGATGGCCGAGGCCGCGGCCGGCGCCCCCACGGCGGCCGAGGCGCGGGCGGCCGTGACGCGCGCCGGGTGACGGCGCCCGACGCGGGCTTCTGCGGTCGGGGCGGGGGTGTATGCCGATGCGGGCATGCGATCCGTATCGTTCTCGTCACGGTGGTCGGCTGGCCAGTATTTTGGTGGGCCGAACCACTACGCTCGCGGCAGGGGACGCGCCGTCGGCGCGTGAGAGACCACCGGAGGGTCGAATGTCCAGCATGTCGTTCGTGAAGAGATCGATCGCGCGAGGCGGCCTCGCGGCCGTCCTCGTGGGGGCGCTCGCGGGGGTGTCCGCGTGCGCACCGACTCCCGAGCCCGCGTCGAGTCCTTCGGCCGCGCCGTCGACCTCGGCGCCGGAGCCGTACGACGGGCCGCTGCTCTTCGTCGGCGGCGAGCTGGAGTCGTTCGCACTGACTCCGCAGGAGGTCGCCGGCCTCTTCCCGGGGGCACCGCCCGCGACCGCGATCACGGACACGCTCGTGCAGTACGCCGACGGCGGCGGTCCCGACTTCGCTCCGGCCGTCTGCAGGCTCCTGATCAGCGAGACGTCGATGCGCAGCATCGGCGCGCGCACGGTGCCGTGGGTCGATGGCGCAGACGCCGGGAACAGCGGAAGGCAGGAGATCCTGCAGTTCGCCTCGGAGGAGAACGCGTCCGCTCGGATGGACGACCTCGTGTCGACGGTCGAGAGCTGCGCGCAGTTCGACGCCCAGGGGCCGGGGTCCTTCACGGCCTCCGTGGCTCCCGACGGCGATGGTGTCCGCGCCTTCGCCGGGACGCTGGAACTCGACTCCTCGGGGAGCCCGTGGCGTGCACACCACGCGTTCGCCGCGGTCGGCAACGTGATCGTGCACGCGTGGCAGCCGGCACAGGACGGTTCCGCGTTCGACGCGGAGGCCGCTGCGCTCCTGCTGCGCGACCGTGCGGTGGAGGCGAAGACCGCGCTCGTGGACGAGCTCACCGCGCAGCCGCCCGTCACGCCGACGCCGTCCGAGCAGGATCCCTCCGCCGACTGGAGCACGTGGGAGCTGACGCCGACGGGCGTCGGTCCTCTGATCTTCGGTGCCGACCGCGCCGCCGCGCTCGCCGCGGTCCCCGGCGCGACGGCCGAGGAGTTCACCTGGACGGACACGGCCGCGCGCCTGGTGAGTCCGGACGGACAGTCCTCGCTCATCCTGCACTTCACCGAAGACGGGGCGCGGCTCAGCGGCGTGACCGCCGGCATCGCGAACCTGGACGGTGACGTCGAGCCGAACGGCGACCTGCTCCCGGCGGCCCAGGGCGTGCGCATCGGGGCGCCGCTCGCCGACGCCGTCGCCGCATTCCCCGATGGCACGTTCCTGCAGATCGTCTCGTCCGGCGAGGACTTCTATCAGTGGGCGACGAGGGAGGGCGGCGTGGTTCGCTTCCGCGCGGACCGCGACGCCGCGGATCCGGCGGCCGTCATCACCGGGATCACGGTGGAGGATGCGACGCTGACCCCGCCCCTCACCGTCGACTGACGCACGCTCTGCGTCGGGCCGCGGTCCCGCTCTGTCTTACTGACCGATCGTTCAGTTAGTATGGGCCGAGCGGGACCGCGGCGTCCCGTCCCCAGCGCGACGAGGAGGTCGGCGATGACGGATGTGACGACGGAGACGGCGGAGGCCGTGCAGCCCAATCGCGCCATGATGCAGCGCGACCGTGCGTCCGCGATGCTCGGGCTCACGGTCGAGCGCGACGACCCCGGTCATGCGGTCGTCTCGATGCGCGTGCGCGACGACATGACCAACGGCTTCCGCATCACCCACGGCGGGTTCGTGTTCGCGCTCGCCGACACGGCCTTCGCGATCGCCTGCAACGAGGACGACCGGGTCACGGTCGCGGCCGGAGCCGACATCGCCTTCCTCAAGCCGACCGTCGCCGGGCAGACCCTCACGGCCACGGCCGTGCGACGCACACGCACCGGGCGCTCCGGCATCTACGACGTCACCGTGGTCGACGAGCAGGGCGACACCGTCGCCGAGTTCCGCGGCCGCTCCCGCACCACGCCCCAGACCCACTGACCCGCCGAAACCCGAGGAGCCCCCGTGTCGACGACGACCGCCCCCGCTTCCGCCCTCCGCCCGCCCGCCGCCGAGGAACTCGACCCCGAGGAGCGCCTGAGCCGTGCGGAGCTCGAGGCCCTTCAGCTGGAGCGGCTGCAACGGACCGTGCGCCACGCCTACGCGCACGTGCCGCTCTACACCCGCAAGTTCGACGAGGCGGGCGTGCACCCCGACGACATCCGGTCGCTCGACGACGTGCGCCGCCTGCCCTTCACGACGAAGGACGACCTGCGCGAGACCTACCCGTTCGGGATGTTCGCGGTGCCGATGGACGAGGTCGCCCGCATCCACGCCTCCAGCGGCACCACGGGCCGCCCGACCGTGGTCGGCTACACCCGGGGCGACCTCGACCGCTGGGGTTCGCTCGTGGCGCGGTCGCTGCGGGCCAGCGGCATCCGGCGGGGCATGAAGGTGCACAACGCCTACGGCTACGGCCTGTTCACGGGCGGCCTCGGAGCGCACGCGGGCATCGAGGCCCTGGGCGCCACGGTGATCCCGATGTCGGGCGGGCAGACGGCACGGCAGGTGCAGCTGATCCGTGACTTCGAGCCGGACGCCATCCTGTGCACGCCCAGCTACCTGCTCACGATCGCGGATGCGATGGCCGCGCAGGGCATCGACCCCCGGTCGACGTCGCTGAAGGTGGCGGTGCTCGGTGCCGAGCCGTGGACGAACGAGATGCGGCACGAGCTCGAGCAGCGCCTCGACCTCGACGCGCTCGACATCTTCGGGCTCAGCGAGGTGATGGGGCCCGGGGTCGGGAACGAGTGCCTGGAGACGAAGGACGGGCCGCACCTGTGGGAGGACCACTTCCTTCCCGAGGTGATCGACGGCGACACGCTCGAGGCGCTCCCCGACGGGGAACGCGGCGAGCTCGTGTTCACCTCGCTCACCAAGGAGGCCTTCCCGGTGATCCGCTACCGCACGCGCGACATCACGCGCCTGCTGCCGGGCACCGCGCGGCCGGGCATGCGGCGCATGGAGAAGGTGACCGGTCGCAACGACGACATGATCATCCTGCGCGGCGTGAACCTGTTCCCGACGCAGATCGAGGAGCTGGTGCTGGGCATCGAGCAGCTGACCCCGCACTTCATCCTGGAGCTGACGAAGGAGGGGCGGATGGACGCGCTGACCGTGCGCATCGAGCGTCACCCCGACCTCTCGGTGGACACGTGCGCGGCGGCGGCGAAGGTGCTGGCGCAGCGCATCAAGGTGTTCGTCGGGTCGACGGTCGCGGTGCGGCTGGAGGAGCCGGGTGCCCTGCCCCGCAGCGAGGGCAAGTACAAGCGCGTCTACGACCTGCGCTGACACGGCGCCGAGATCGCGCCGCCTGCACGGCGCGGGGGCGCCGCGATGGGAGACTGTGGGGGATGTCCGAGATGCAGACCACGCGGCGCGGCCGCCCCGGGTACGACCAGCAGGGGATCCTCGACGTCGCGGTCGCCGCGTTCAACGAGCACGGCTACGACGCGACCTCGATCGGCAAGCTGGCCGAGCGCCTTGGCCTGTCGAAGTCGGCGATCTACCACCACTTCGCCTCGAAGGACGACATCCTCGACCGGGCGCTCGACGCTGCCCTCAGCGGCCTGGAGGCCGTGGTCGACGACCCGCTGCCGCTCACGGACGGCGGCCGGGCGCCCGACGCCGTCGCGCGCCTGGAGCACGTGCTGCGCGGCGCCGTGCACGTGCTCGTGTCGCAGCTGCCCGCCGTGACCCTGCTGCTGCGGGTGCGCGGGAACACCGACGTGGAGCGGCGCGCGCTCACTCGCCGTCGCGCGTTCGACCGGCGCATCACCGCGCTCGTCGGAGAGGCGCAGGCGGAGGGGTCGCTGCGCTCCGACATCGACGCGGCCGTCGTGGCCCGCCTCACGTTCGGCATGATCAACTCGATCGTCGAGTGGTACCGCCCCGGAGGGCGTGAGGGCGCGGACCGGCTCGCCGACGACGTGGTCGCCATCGCCCTCGACGGCCTGCGCCGCCGCTGAGGCGCCGGACACCCCGCCCGCCCGGCGCCCCGGCGCTCACACGGCGGCGAGCTCCTTGGCGACGAGCGTGAGCACGTCGTAGGTCGCGACGATCTCGTCGTCCTGGTTCTTCAGCACCGCATCCCACCGCACCTCGCCGTACTCGTCGGTCTCGCGCGGGGTGATCTGCTTGGCGGTGAGCTCGACCCGGATCTCGTCGCCGGGTGACACGGGCGTCACGAAGCGCAGGTTCTCCAGGCCGGAGTTGGCCAGCACGGGTCCCGGCGCCGGGTCGACGAACAGCCCAGCGGCCCACGACACCAGCAGGTAGCCGTGCGCGACCCGTCCGGGGAAGAACGGGTTCGCGGCCGCGGAGGCCTCGTCCATGTGCGCGTAGAAGGTGTCGCCCGTGAACGCCGCGAACGTCTCGATGTCGTCGAGGGTCACGGTGCGCGAGGGGCTTGCGACCTGATCGCCGATCCGCAGCTCGGACAGCGACTTGCGGAACGGATGCACGCCGTCGTTCGCCTCGAACGGGCGCGCCGTCGCGCCCTGATGCCACACGCCGGTGAGCGCGGTCATCATCTCGGGGGAGCCCTGCACGGCCGTCCGCTGCATGTGGTGCAGCACCGCGCGGATGCCGCCCAGCTCCTCGCCGCCGCCCGCCCTGCCCGGTCCGCCGTGCACGAGGTTGGGCAGGGGGGAGCCGTGACCGGTCGAGCTGCGCGCGTCGTCGCGGTCGAGGAACAGCACCCGGCCGTTGTAGGCGGCGATGCCGGCCGCCAGGGTCGTCGCGACCTCGGGGTCGTGGGTCGCGACACTGGTGACGAGGGAGCCGCCGCCGCGGGCCACGAGTTCCGACGCCTCGGCCAGCGACCGGTACCCGACGATGCTCGACACCGGGCCGAACGCCTCGATCTCGTTCACGGCGGGGCTGGTCGCGTCGGCGAAGCGCAGCAGCATCGGGGCGACGAAGGCGCCGTCGGGGGCGGTCGCCTCACTGCCGTCGGCGTGACGCACCGCGGGGTCGTCGGTCGAGCCGATCACGAGCTCGCCGCCCCCCTCCTGCAGCCGTCGCACCTGGCGGCGCACCTCGTCGCGCTGTGCGAGGGAGGCGAGCGGGCCCATCGTGACGCCCTCGGCCCGCGGGTCGCCCACGACGATCCGCTGCTCCAGGCGCGCGCGCACGGCGGCGATCACGTCGTCAACCGCGTCCTCAGGCACGATGGCGCGGCGGATCGCGGTGCACTTCTGCCCGGCCTTCGAGGTCATCTCGGTCACGAGCTGCTTCACGTAGGCGTCGAACTCGGGGGTGCCGCTCACGGCGTCGGTGCCGAGGATCGACGCGTTGATCGAGTCGGTCTCGCTCGTGAAGCGCACACCGCCGGTCTGCACCGCGTCGTGCGCACGCAGGCGCTCCGCGGTCGAGGCCGAGCCGGTGAACGCCACGAGGTCGCCCAGGCGCAGGTGGTCGAACAGATCAGGCACACTGCCCGACACCAGCTGCAGCGAGCCGTCGGGCAGCAGCCCGGACTCGACCATCACGCGCACCATCGCCTCGGTGAGGTAGCCGGTGGGCGTCGCGGGCTTCACGACCGTGGGCACCCCGGCGAGGAAGGCGGGCGCGAACTTCTCCAGCGACCCCCACACCGGGAAGTTGAAGGCGTTGATCTGCACGGCCACCCCGGGCAGGCGCGTGTAGATGTGGCGGCCGAGGAACGAGCCGTCGCGCGAGAGGTTCTCGACGGCGCCGTCGACGTAGACCTTCGCGTTGGGCAGCTCACGGCGGCCCTTGCTGGAGTAGGCGAAGAGCACGCCGATGCCGCCGTCGATGTCGACCCAGGAGTCCTGCGCCGTGGCGCCCGTGCGGCTCGACAGTGCGTACAGCTCCTCCTTGCGTGCGGTGAGGGCGAGCGCGAGCTTCTTCAGCAGCACGGCCCGCTGGTGGAAGGTGAGCGCGCCGAGAGACGCCTGCCCGACCGTGCGCGCGTGGTCCAGGGCGGCGCCCAGGTCGAGCCCGGTCGTGGAGACGCGCGTGACCACCTCGCCCGTGGAGGCGTCGCGCACCTCGGTGGCCTCGGTGTCGGCGGACGGGGTCCACCACGCGCCCTGCACGTAGCTGGGGAGGATCTCGGTCATGGGGGTTCCCTTCATCAGTCGTCCCAGTCGTAGAAGCCGCGTCCGCTCTTGCGGCCGAGGTGGCCCTCGGCGACGAGACGGCGCAGCAGAGCGGGGGGTTCGAAGCGCGGGCCCAGGTGCGCGGCCAGGTACTCGGCGATGCCGAGCCGCACGTCGAGCCCCACGAGGTCGGTGAGCCGGAGCGGACCCACCGGATGCTTGTAGCCGAGCGTCATGGCGGCGTCGATGTCGGCCGCCGAGGCGACGCCGTCCTCCAGCATCCGGATCGCCTCCAGGCCGAGCGCGACGCCCAGTCGTGAGGAGGCGAAGCCCGGCGCGTCGGCGACCACGATCGGCGTCTTGCCGAGGGCGTGCACCCAGCCGCGGGCCGCGTCGGTCAGGGCCGCGTCGGTCGCCGCGCCGCGCACGATCTCCACCAGGGTCGAGGCGGGCACCGGGTTGAAGAAGTGCAGGCCGAGGAAGCGCGCCGGGCGGTCGAGCACGGCGGCGAGCTCGTCGATCGCGATGGAGGAGGTGTTGGAGGCCAAGGCGGCGGCGGGGGAGAGCTGCGCCTCCACGCGGGTGAGCGCCTCGATCTTCAGGCTCAGGTCCTCCGGCACGGCCTCGACGACGAGGTCGCAGTCGGCGAAGAGGGCCGCGTCGGTGCCGGTCGCGAAGCGTGCCCGATACGACGCGACCGTGTCGGTGGCGGAGCCGCGGGCGATCGAGGCGTCGACGGAGCCGAGCACGCGCGCGGACGCCGCATCCGCCGCCGCGTCATCGCGTTCCACCACGGTCACGCGGGAGCCCGCGAGCAGGAAGGCGTGCGCGATGCCGGCGCCCATGCGCCCGCCGCCGAGCACGCCGACGCGCGCCGGGGCGGTGGGCGGGGCCGTCGCGGCGGCCGCGGAGGGGGAGGGTGAGGTGGTCGTCATCGGTCTCTCCGCTCGAGGAAGGCGGTCATGCGGCGGAACTTCTCCGGGCTCTCGAAGAGCACGGACTGCTCCTCCAGGTCGACGGCGGGGTGCCGGTCGCGCGGGGCGCGCAGCACGCGCTTGGTCGCCATCGTGGCCGCGGGGTCGTTGCGGGCGATGCGGTCGGCCACGGCGTGGGCGGCGTCGAGCAGCTCGTCCGGCTCGTGCAGAGCGGAGACGATCCCGAGGCGCAGCGCCTCGTCGGCGAGCACCGTGCGACCGGTGAGCAGCAGCTCGGCGGCCCTGGCCTCACCCACGATCTCCTTCAGCCGCCACGATGCCCCAGCCGCGGCGATGATCCCGAGACCGGTCTCGGGGTTGCCGATGCGGAGCGCGGGCGTGGCGAGGCGGATGTCCGCGGCGTAGGCGAGCTCGGCCCCACCGCCCAGGGCGTAGCCGTCGATCGCGGCGATCACGGGCATCGGCAGCTCCGCGAGGCGCACGAACGCGTGGGCGTTGATGCCGCGCAGCGCGTCGGCGGCGCGGCGCTCCCGCAGCTGGGCGATGTCGGCACCCGCGGCGAACACGCCCTCGGCCCCGGTGAGGATCAGCGTCTTCGGCGTCTCCTCCAGCTCCGCGCACAGGGCGTGCAGCGCGTCGATCGTGGCCTGGTCGATCGCGTTGCGCTTGTGCGGACGATTCAGGGTCGCGATCACCCGGTCCCCGCGGTGCTCGACCAGCAGCGGCGTCGCGGGCGGGGTCTCGGCGGTCGGCGCCGCGGTCATCGCACGGCCTCCAGGATCGTGGCCGCCCCCTGCCCGACGCCGACGCACATCGTCGCCAGGCCGTACTGCGAGCCCTCACGCTCCATGCGGCCCATCAGCGTGACCAGCAGCCGCGAGCCCGAGGAGCCGAGGGGATGGCCCAGCGCGATGGCTCCGCCGTCGGCGTTCACCCGGTCCTCGTCGAGTCCGAGGCGGCGGATGCACGCGAGCGACTGCGATGCGAAGGCCTCGTTCAGCTCGATCGACCCCAGGTCGTCCAGCGACAGCCCCGAACGGTGCAGCGCCTTCTCGGTCGCGGGCACCGGCCCGAGCCCCATGACCTCGGGGGCGAGTCCGGCCGAGGTGCCCACCACGATGCGCGCGCGCGGCGTGAGGCCGTAGCGCTCCACGGCAGCGGCGCTCGCCACCAGCACCGCGGACGCGCCGTCGTTGAGGGCGCTGGAGTTGCCCGCGGTCACGACCTCGCCGCCCGCGACCACGGGGCGCAGCCGGGCCAGGACCTCGAGGGTCGTGTCGGGGCGGGGGCCCTCGTCGACGAGCACCTCGCCGTCGCGCACGGGCACGCCGACGATCTCGGGGGCGAAGCGGCCGGCGCTGATCGCGGCGGCGGCGCGCTGCTGCGACCGCACGGCGAACGCGTCGGCCTCCGCGCGCGTGATGCCGTCGACGCGGGCGACCTCTTCCGCGGTCTCCGGCATCGTGAACGTGGCCTTGTCGCGCGCGAGCAGTCGCGGGTTGGGGAAGCGCCAGCCGATCGAGGTGTCGAACGCGGCTCCGGGCTTGGCCCAGGCCTTCTCGGGCTTCGCCTGCACCCAGGGCGCGCGGGTCATCGACTCCACGCCGCCCGCCACGATGAGGTCGGCGTCGCCGGCGCGGATCGCCTGGGCGGCCATGGTCACGGCCGACATGCCGGAGGCGCAGAGCCGGTTGACGGTGATGCCGGGCACGGTGTCGGGGAGCCCCGCGAGCAGCACCGCCATCCGGGCGACGTTGCGGTTGTCCTCACCGGCCTGGTTCGCCGCGCCGAGGATGACCTCGTCGAGCTCCGCGGTCGCGGGGTCGAGCCCGGCGCGCCGCACGGCCTCGCCGACGACGAGGGCGGCCAGATCGTCGGGGCGGACCGTGGCGAGGGTGCCGCCGTAGCGCCCGACCGGCGTGCGCACGCCTCCGACGAGATAGGCCTCTGGCATGCGGATCTCCTGACATCGTCGTCCTGCGGGTGGTCCGGGGAGCGGCCGGCCGTGAATTACTGACCGATCGTAAGGTAATTATGGCACAGGCGCACGGCCGGCCGCGATCCCGGATCCCGCGCGTCAGACGGAGAGGTCCACGCCCTTCGTCTCCTTCACCAGCGACACCCCGATGAGCGAGATGACCGAGGCGATGGCGATGTAGAGGCCGATCGTCCACGCCGCGTGGAACTGGTTCAGCAGCGACTCCGCGATCATCGGCGCGAACGCCCCGCCGAGGATCGCGCCCAGCGCGTAGCCGATCGAGACGCCCGAGTAGCGCACGTTCGCCGGGAACATCTCGGCGTACAGCGCTGCCTGCGGGCCGTACGACAGCCCGAGGGCGAACGTCATCACGAACAGCGCCACGAAGTACCAGACGATGTTCGCGGTGTCGATCAGGAACCACATCGGGATCGCCCACACCGCCAGGGCGACGTACCCGATCTGGAAGGTGCGGATGCGCCCGAGGCGGTCGGAGAGGTGCCCGCCCCACAGCGTGAAGATCAGCCAGCCGAACGAGGCGAGCGTGGTCGCCAGGAGCACGGGCGGACGCTCCATCCCCAGCGCGGTGACCGCGTAGGTGGCGAAGAACGCGATGAGCAGGTAGCCGGCGGCGTTGTTCGCGATGAAGATGACGGCCGTCAGCACGACCTGCTTGGTGTTCGAGCGGAACAGCTGCCCGAGCGGGGCCGAGGCCTCCTTGCGGCGGCGGCGCAGGTCTTCGAACACGGGGCTCTCGTCGACCGCGCGGCGGATCACGTAACCGACCGCGATCAGCACGATCGACAGCAGGAACGGGATGCGCCAGCCCCACTCCAGGAACGCCTCGGGCGACATCGAGCTGGTCAGCGCCCACAGCGTGAACGTCGCCAGGATCATGCCGACCGGCACGCCGATCTGCGGGAAGGCGCCGAACAGGCCGCGCCGGCCCGTCGGCGCGTGCTCGACGGCCATCAGGGCGGCGCCACCCCACTCGCCGCCCGCGGAGAAGCCTTGCAGGATGCGGAGGAGGATGAGGAGGATCGGCGCGGCGACACCGATCGCCGCGTACGTCGGCAGCAGGCCGATCAGCGAGGTGGACAGGCCCATCATGACGAGCGTGAAGACGAGCATCTTCTTGCGGCCGAGCTTGTCGCCCAGGTGTCCGGCGACGATCGCGCCGAGCGGGCGGAACAGGAACGAGATGCCGATCGTGGCGAACGACAGCACCTGGGCGAGCCCCGGGCTGGACTCCGCGATCGGGGCGAGGAAGAGCGGCGCGAGCACGAGGCCGGCGGCCTGTGCGTAGATGAAGAAGTCGTACCACTCGATCGAGGTGCCCACGAGGGTGCCCGCGAGCACCCGGCGCTCTTCGGCGGGCATCCTTCCGGTGGACGAGGCGGCAGCGGTGGCTGAGGTCATGCGAACTCCGTTGTTCTGCGTCGGGTCGGGCGGCGCGGGGGGCGCCGTCGATTACTTACCGAATGATCGGTCAGTAATCGCCGAGCGTAGCGCATCGTCCGCCGCGCCACGAGAGCGCGCAGCAGGTTGCGGCCTCAGACCCTCCCGAACGCACGCAGCGGATGCTCGATCAGCTCCGTCACCCGGCGCAGGAACCCGGCCGCATAACCGCCGTCGCAGACCCGGTGATCGAACACGAGCGACAGCTGGGCGATCCGCCGCGGCACGATCGCTCCCTCCACGACCCACGGGCGTTCGATGATGCGACCGATGCCGAGGATCGCGACATCCGGATGGTTGATGATCGCCGCGGAGCCGTCGACCCCCAGGCCGCCGTAGTTGTTGAGCGTGAAGGTCGAGCCGCGCAGGCGCTCGGGCGGCATGGACCCGGAGCGGGCGGTCGCGGCCAGTTCGCGCAGCGCCGTGTCGAGCTGGGCCACCGTGAGCGCGTGCGCCCGCGGGACCACCGGCACCAGGAGGCCGCGCTCGGTGTCGGCCGCGACGCCCAGGTTCACGCCGTCGAACGAGATCAGCTCGCCGCCGTCCTCGCTCAGCCGCGACGCGAGGACCGGATAGTCCTCCAGCGCCAGCAGCACGAACCGCGCCAGCAGTGCCGTGATCGACGGCGGCCGCTCGCCCTCCGGGGCCATCTGCCCGCGGAGGTCCCACAGTTCCGTCGCATCCACGTCGACCCAGACCGTGGCCTCGGGGATCTCGGAGCGGCTGCGCGCGAGCTTCGCGCTCACGGCGCGCCGCAGCGGCGACAGGCGCTCGCGGGACCGCACGGGGAGGCCGTCGAGCTCGCCGGTGCCGGTCGTGGAGGTCGGGGCTGCGGTGCCGGAGGCCGAGGTGGCGCCTGCCGTCGTGCCGAGGGCCGCGGAGTCGGAGGCCGTGTGATGCGGCGCGGTGACGCCGTCGACCGCATGGTCCACGGCGGCGCGCAGGACGTCGGCCCGGGTGATGGCGCCGTCGGCTCCGCTCGGGGTGATGGTGTGCACGTCGAGCCCCAGGTCTCGCGCGAGGCGTCGCACGAGGGGCGAACGGACGGCCACGGGGCGGCGGGGCGCGGAGGGGGGAGCATCGACGGAGCCCGAGCCGCCCGCGGCCGCGCCGGTGGCGGGTGTGGGAGCGCCGGGAGCACCGGGAGCGCCGGGAGCACCGGGCTGCGGTTCGGCAGGCGCGGCTGCGGGGCCGGTGGACCCGGCGGAGGCGCCGCGGGGAGCGGCCGCGCCGACGTGCGCGGGTCGGGCAGCGGGGCGGCGGCGCCGGCCCTTCGTGGTCGACGCCGAGGTGCCGTAGCCGATGAGCACGTTGCCGGAGCCGGCGCGCTCCTCCTGCCGGTACGCCTCCTGCTCGGTCGTCGCGGCGGGGTCGGCGTCTGGCGTGCCCGCGGCGTCGTGCGGCACGTGTCCGGGGTCGGCGACCTCCAGGACCGGGGCACCGACGTCGATCGTGTCGCCCGGGGTGCCGTGCAGCGCCGTGATCACACCAGCGAACGGCGACGGCAGCTCCACGACGCTCTTCGCGGTCTCGACCTCGGCGATCGCCTGATCGGTGACGATCGTGTCGCCCACCGCGACCAGCCACTGCACGAGCCCGGCCTCGGTGAGCCCCTCGCCGAGATCGGGCAGGCGGAACACGCGGACGGCGGTCTTCACGGGAGTGCTCATGCGTCCTCGTCCCAGTGCAGCGTGTCGATCGCGTCGAGCACGCGGTCGACGTCGGGCAGATACCAGTGCTCGAACTTCGGCGGCGCGTAGGGGGTGTCGAAGCCGGTCACGCGTCGCACGGGCGCGGCGAGGTACTCGAAGCACCGCTCGAACACGCGCGCCTGGATCTCCGAGGCGACGCTCACGTAGCCCGGGGCCTCGGCGATCACGACGGCCCGCCCGGTGGAGCGCACGGCGGCGGTCACGGTGTCGTCGTCGAAGGGCGACAGCGACCGCACGTCCACCACCTGCACGCTGCGCCCCTCCGCCGCCGCGACCTCGGCCGCCTCCAGGGCGAGCGGCACGGAGGCGCCGTAGGCCAGCAGGGTGACATCGGTGCCGTCCCTGGCGATGCGCGCGGAGCCGATCTCGGCCGTGACGGTGGTGTCGACCTCGCCCTTCGACCAGTAGAGCTTCTTCGGCTCCAGGAACACCACGGGGTCGGGCGAGGCGATCGCCGCGCGCAGCAGCGAGTACGCGTCCTGCGGGGTGGACGGGCTGACGACCGTGAGCCCCGGGGTGTGCGCGTAGTAGGCCTCGGACGAGTCGCAGTGGTGCTCGACCCCGCCGATGCCCCCGCCGAACGGGATGCGGATGACGAGGGGCATCCGGATGCCGCCGCGCGTGCGGTTGCCGAGCTTCGCGACGTGGCTGACGATCTGCTCGAACGCCGGCAGGGCGAACGCGTCGAACTGCATCTCGACCACGGGGCGCAGGCCGTTCATGGCCATGCCGACCGCCGTGCCGATGATGCCGGACTCCGCGAGCGGGGTGTCGAAGCAGCGGTCCTCGCCGAAGCGGGCCGTGATGCCGTCGGTGATGCGGAACACGCCGCCCAGCGCGCCGACGTCCTCGCCGAACACGACCACGTCGGCGTCGGCGGCCAGCGCGTCGGCGAGCGCGAGGTTGAGGGCGGCCGCCATCGTCATCGTGGCCGGTGCGGGGGCGGCGTCCGGTGCGTCGGTGCCGCCGGTGCCGGTGTTCGCGGTGTCGGTGTTCGCGGTGTCGGTGTTCGCGATGTCGGCGGGGGCCGTGTCGGACGCGGCCGCGGGGCGGGTGTCGTGCTCGGCGATGCTCATCGCTGTCCTCCGTTCGTCGCGGCTGCGGCGTGGGCGAGCCCGTCTCGTTCGAGTTCGCCGTGCAGCAGCTGCCACTGTTCCTCGAGCTGAGGCGACCGGCTCGTGGTCACGAAGCGGAACAGGTCTTCCGGGTCGAGGTCGGCGTCGGTGTTGAGCGCCTCGCGCATCGCGGCAGCGATCTCCTCCGCCCCGGCGGCGAACCGCTTCTCGGTGTCCTCGTCGAGCGCGCCAGCGGCGGTCAGGTGTGCGCGCAGTCGCAGCAGCGGGTCACGGGCGATCCACGCCTGCACCTCGTCGCGCTCGCGGTAGCGGGTGTCGTCATCGGCGTTCGTGTGCGCCTGCATGCGATACGTGTGCGCCTCGACGAGCGACGGCCCGCCGCCCGCCCGCGCGCGGTCCACGGCCTCGGTCAGCACCGCCAGCACGGCCGCGACGTCGTTGCCGTCGACGCGCTGGCCCGGCATGCCGTAGCCGATCGCCTTGTGGGCGAGCGAGGGAGCGGCCGTCTGGCGCGACAGGGGCACCGAGATGGCGAACTCGTTGTTCTGCACGAAGAACACGACCGGCACGTGGAACACGGCGGCGAAGTTCATCGCCTCGTGGAAGTCGCCCTCGCTCGTCGCGCCGTCGCCGCACAGGGCCAGCACGACCGTGTCCTCCCCGCGGTGTTTCGCCGCCTGAGCGAACCCCACCGCGTGCAGCAGCTGCGTGGCCAGGGGAGTGGCCTGCGGTGCGACCCGGTGCGCGCGGACGTCATACCCCGAGTGCCAGTCGCCCTTGAGAAGCACCAGAGCCTCGGCCGGAGCGACACCGCGGGCGATCACGGCGACCGAGTCGCGGTAGGTCGGGAACAGCCAGTCCCGGTCGCCGAGCACCATGGCCGCCGCGACCTGGCACGCCTCCTGCCCGTGCGAGGACGGGTACACGGCGAGGCGCCCCTGTCGCACGAGCGCGTTGGCCTGCTCGTTGATGCGGCGGCCCTCGACCAGACCCCGGTAGGCGGTGAGCAGCGTGTCCGCGTCAGGCAGCGCGTAGGCCTCGTCGTGGACGGTCGTGCCGTCCGCCGTGATCAGATTCACCGCGGTGTCCCGCGGCAGCAGGTCCGTGTGCAGCATCGTCCGCCTCCCTCGCCGAACTCGATGAGGACAGCATGCCCCGGTCGCGACAGTCATCCAATATCCCCGGTCAGATCGTGGACGATTGCACGATGGTTGCGGATCTGGCGTTCACAATGTCAGGATTCAGACCGGGATGAGAGGGGTGCCATGACGGCCCTGGACGACACGGATCGCGCGATCCTCGCCGAGCTCCGACGGGACGCGCGGGCGTCGATGACCGCGATCGCCGAGGCCGTGCACATCTCCCGTGCCGGGGCGCACGCGCGCATCAAGAGGCTGACCGACGCGGGGGTCATCACCGGCTACACCGTGCGCACCGACCCCGTGCTGCTGGGTCACCACGCGAGTGCCTACGTGACCCTCGCGATCGAGCAGGCCACGTGGCAGGACGTCCGGGCTCGGCTGCGGGCGATCCCCGAGATCGAGCACATCGCCCTGGTCGGCGGAGACTTCGACGTGCTCCTGCTCGTGCGGGCGAACGACGCCCGCGACCTCCGCCGCATCGTGCTCGAGGACATCCAGGCGATCCCCTCGATCCGGTCGACCCGCACGATCCTGATCTTCGAGGACGACGACCGCACCTGACGCTCGAGCCACGGCGACGTGGTGCCCGGGTGAACGACGTGGAGACGGGGCGGGCGGTTGATCGTGCGCCCGTCGTGCGCTGCCTTCGAGGGCTGTCCGCGAGCCCGCGCTGGTACGGGATGTCTCGCTCGCGTGTTCCGGAATATCTCTCTGGCCTGGGGTTATCCGGCTCCGAATGTCGGTGGCCCCCGATGGAATCGTCCTATGGAGAGCACATCGGCAGCGGTTCTGGGCGACACGGTCGTCGCCCTCGATGCGGTGCTGCGATCCGGCACCCTGAGTGCTCTCGCCGCGGGGGACATGATGGAGCTGCTGCGGGTGGCGGGCGAGATCCAGCGACGGGTGGAGGCCGTGGTCGTGGAAGCGGTCGCGAACGTCGATCAGCGTCCTGCGGGGTCGGGGGAGCCGGCGTTCTGCGGGCGGTTCGGCTGCCGGTCGATGAACGAGCTCCTGCAACGCGTCCTCCGGGTGGACGCGGCGACCGCCGCACGGACGCTGAAGGCCGCGCGGCTGGTGCGCCGCGAGGTCGACCTCTCCTCCGGGGAGTGGCTCCCGGCGCGGTGGCCGGCGCTGCGCGACGCCCTCGTCGAGGGGGCGATCGGCGTGACGGGGCTGCTGGCCGCGACCGGGCCGATCGAGCAGGCCGGCGCCCGCGTCCGCCTCGAAGACCGGTGGCGGGCCGACGCGTATCTGGCTGGGGTCGCGCGCGGCGCGGAGACCTGTGAGGGCGCGGCGGCCGGTGAGGGCGCGGAGACCTGTGACGGGGCGGGCGGGGCGCGCGCGACGCACGCCCCACCGGACGGGCACGAGGCGGGCCCCGTGCCGACTCCCGAGGATCTGCGGGTGCGGGCACAGGTGATCCTGCAGTATCTCGATCCCGATGGCGCGGAGCCCGCGGAAGACATCGCGATGCGAGCTCGGGGCGTGGTGCTCGCACGCGCCAAGGACGGCGTCATCCCGATCCGGGGCGCGCTGCTGCCCGAGGTCGCGGGGCAACTGCAGCGGATCTGGGACGCGTACCTGAACCCGAAGGTCGAGGGACCGCCGGTTCCCGGCGTCCACTTCGTGCCGTCCGAAGATCTCGATGACGCCTCCGCCGGCGACCTGCCGCTCTCTCCGGAGGGCGACGCGCTCCCGTCCGGAGATGCCGGAGGGATGGTCGATGGGCGGAGCCGCGCGCAGAAGCAGCACGATGCGCTCGCGGCGGCCCTGGGGATCGCGGCCCGCCACGACGACATGCCGCGGTTGGGTGGCGGTGCCCCGACCCTGGTGGTCACGGTCGCCGCCGAGGACTTCGCCCGAGGACGAGGCTGGGCGCAGGTCGAGGGCGTCGGCACACCGGTCTCGACCCGGGTCGCCGCGCACGCGGCCTGCGGCGGCACGGTGCAGCGGGTCGTCCTCGGGGCGGACGGGCGGATCGTCGGGCTCGGGTCGAGCGAGCGGATCTTCACGACCGCGCAGCGGCGCGCGATCAGTGTCCGAGATCGTGAGTGCCTCATCCCCGGATGCCACGTCCCCGCCGCCTGGTGCGAGATCCACCACGTCACGGAGCATGCCCGCGGGGGCCCGACCCACACCGACAACGGCGTCGCGCTGTGCTGGCACCATCACCGCACGCTCGACACGTCCGGCTGGCAGATCCGCATGCGAGGGGGAGTGCCCCAGGTGCGAGGACCGGCCTGGTGGGATCCCGCGCGACGATGGCGCACCCCGCCGCCGACGGGGCCGGGCGCCGGTGCCAAGCCGCCGCACGCCCGCCGCGCACGCATCCTTCGCGCGGAGACATCTGCGGCGCGCTCCGCGACAAGTGCCGTCGGAGGGGCCGACCGACAATGAGAAGAAGACCGGCGTCCGCGCCGTGACCCGCCGAAGGAGAGACACCGATGTCCGATTCCGCCGTTCCCGTAGCCGTCGACTCGGGATCCACCGATTCCGCCGCGTCCGCAGCCGCCGCTCTGCTCGACCGCATCCAGGCGCCGGAGGGTGCCGGCCGGGAGATCCCGGACGCCGCGACCCGGGAGGTCATCGGCCGCGCCCCCGTCGCGACGGTCGCCGACCTCGACGATGCGATCGCCCGCGCCAAGGCAGCGCAGCCCGCATGGGAAGCCCTCGGACACGAGAAGCGCAGCGAACTCCTCCTGGCCGCGGCCGACGCGATCGACGCCAACGCGGAGGGCCTCGCCTATCTGCTGTCGCGCGAGCAGGGCAAGCCGCTCAACGGCCCGAACGCGCGCTTCGAGCTGGGGGCCTGCTCCGCGTGGCTGCGCACCAACGCCACCACCGTGCTCGAACCGCAGGTGCTGGTCGACGACGAGACCCTGCACGCCGAGCTCGTGTACAAGGCGGCGGGCGTCGTCGGCGCGATCGGCCCGTGGAACTGGCCCCTCATGATCACCATCTGGCAGATCGGGCCGTCGCTGCGCATGGGCAACACGGTCGTCGCGAAGCCCAGCGAGTACACCCCGCTGAGCGTCCTCGCGATGCTGGCCGTCATGAACGAGGTGCTGCCCGCGGATGTGCTCATCGGCATCTCCGGCGACCGCGAGGTCGGTGCGCGACTGGCCTCCCACCCCGACATCGACAAGATCATGTTCACCGGCTCCACCGCGACCGGCCGCCGCATCATCGAGAGCTCCGCCGGCAACCTCGCCCGCCTCACCCTCGAGCTGGGCGGCAACGACGCCGGCATCGTGCTCCCTGGCACCGACGCCGCCGCGATCGCCGAGGACCTGTTCTGGGGCGCCTTCATCAACACCGGCCAGACCTGCGCCGCCATGAAGCGCCTCTACGTGCACGACTCGATCTACGACGACGTGGTGAACGCGCTCGCCGCGATCGCCGAGCAGGTGCCCATGGGCAACGGTCTCGACGAGGGCAACGTGCTCGGGCCGCTGCAGAACCGCCCGCAGTTCGACATCGTCAGCCGGCTCGTGGAAGACGCGAAGAGCCGCGGCGCCCGGATCGTCACCGGCGGCGAGCCCGCGTCCGACCTCGGTGAGCTGTTCTACCGCCCGACGATCGTGGCCGACATCGACAACGACGCCGCGCTCGTGCAGGAAGAGCAGTTCGGCCCGGCGCTGCCCGTCATCCGCTACAGCGACGTGGACGAGGCGTTCGACCTCGCCAACGCGCTCGACGTCGGCCTCGGCGCGTCCGTGTGGTCGAGCGACCCCGAGGCCGCCCGCGAGGCCGCGTCGCGCATGCAGTCCGGCACCGTATGGATCAACTCGCACGGCGGCCTGCACCCGATGGTGCCGTTCGGCGGCGTCAAGAGCTCCGGCTACGGTCTGGAGTTCGGCGTCGAGGGCCTCAAGTCGGTCGCGGTCACCCAGGTCGTGTCCGGCCCCGGGCGCAAGGCCTGACCGTGGCAGCCGAGAACCCGGGCGTGACCGAGGACCCGGGCGCGGCCGAGAACCCGGGCGCGGCAGTGAACCCGGGCGCGGCAGTGAACCCGGGCGTGACCGAGGACCCGGGCGCGGCAGAGAACCCCGGCGCGGCAGTGAACCCGGAGTCGGAGCAGCCCGCGATCCGGTCCGCGATCGTCGTGGGCGCCGGCACGTCGGGCGCGATCGTCGCGCGGCGCCTCAGCGATGCGGGCGTGGCGGTCACGCTGATCGAGGCGGGCGGCTACGACACCAACCCGGCCATCCACGACCCGTCCCGTGCGGGGGAGCTGTGGCACTCGGCCGAGGACTGGGACTTCTTCACGGTGCCGCAGCCTCATGCGGGAGGGCGTCGACTGCACCTTCCCCGCGGCAAGGTCACGGGCGGGTCGCACGCGCTCAACGCGATGATCTGGGTGCGCGGCGCCGCGTCCGACTACGACCGCTGGGACCGCGAGGGCGCCACGGGCTGGAGCTGGGCCGACGTGGAGCCGGTGTTCGCCGCGATCGAGAACGACCTGCTCCCGGTCACCGACGACTACCCGCTCTCGCCGATCCAGGCGTCGATCATCGAGGCGGCCGTGCAGGAGGGCCTGCCGCACAACCCGAACTACAACGGCGGTGTGCTCGACGGGGTCTCGCAGGAGCAGGTGACGATGCGCGACGGGCGCCGCGTGAACACGTGGACCGCGTACGCGCAGCCGATCGCCGAGCAGCTCACCATCCTCACCGGCCGCGAGGTGCACTCCGTGATCGTGCACGACGGCCGCGCGGTCGGCGTGCGGCTGGGCGAGGGGGAGGAGACGGAGGAGGTGCGCGCCGACGAGGTGATCCTCGCGGCAGGCGCGATCGGCACGCCGGTGATCCTGCTGCGCTCCGGCATCGGCCCGGCCGACGAGCTCGACGCACTCGGCATCCCCGTGGTGCTCGACGCGCCCGGCGTGGGCAGGAACCTGCACGACCACCTGCTGTCGCCCGTGATCTTCGCCACCGGGAAGAAGCCCGTCGGCCCGCCGCAGCCCGGTGTCTCCGTGACCCAGAGCCACCTGTTCTGGCGGAGCCGCGAGGGCCTGCCCGAACCCGACACCCAGCCCATCCACTTCTCCGTGCCGATGTGGGGCGAGCTGGAGCCGCGCGGCAGCGACGGCTTCACCCTCATGGCCGGTCTCGTCACGCCGTACAGCCGCGGGTCGCTCCGGCTCACCGGGCCGGGACTCGCCGACCCGCCCGCGATCGACCTCGCCGCCCTCGAAGACCAGCGCGACGCCGACGCCCTCGCCGCCTCCGTGCGCCAGTGCCGCCGCATCGGCACCCGGCCGGCGCTCGCCGAGGAGTGGGGCGCGACCGAGGTCTACCCGGGGCCGGACGTGCCCGACGACGCGGTCGAGGACTGGGTGCGCCGCACCGCCATCACCTACCACCACCAGGTCGGCACGTGCCGCATGGGCTCCGACGCCGAGGCCGTGGTGGATCCGCAGCTGCGGGTGCGCGGCATCGACGGCCTCCGCGTCGTCGACGCCTCGGTCATGCCCACGGTCCCCACCGGCAACACGAACGCACCGGCCGCCATGATCGGGGAGCGCGGCGCGCGCTTCGTCCTGGCGGGCTGACGGGGGAGGGTCCGGTGCGATCAGCGGGAGGGCGGGGCGGCCGGGCGGCGCAGCGTCGACAGCAGTGCGTCGAGCGCGTCGTTCAGCCGTCCGTCCCCCGCGGAGTCCGGCATCAGCACCGAGATCATCTGCCAGCCGGCGTTGCGGGACGCGATCTCGTTGACCGCCGTCTCGATGTCGACGTGGTCGGCCAGCTCGCCGTCGTCGCGCGCCTCGATCAGGCACTGGCGGAACAGGTCGCGCCAGTGCAGGTTGTTCACGCGGTGGATGCGCGTGACCTCCTCGTCCTGCGAGGCGTGGTCCCAGAAAGCGATCACGACCTTCGCGTACAGCGGGCCGTTCGGGCTGTAGGGCAGGATCTCGCGGCACATGCGCTCCAGGGCCTCCAGCCCCCGCACGCCCTCGATGCGCGCGTGGATGCGGTCGTTCGCGAGCGTGTACAGCCGGAGGAACGCGGCGGTGAGCACACTGCGCTTGTCGGGGAAGTACCGGGCGATCGCGCCGTGCGCGTACCCCGCCTCCGTCGCGATCTCCCGCATGGTGAGCTTGTCGAATCCCACCCGGATGATGACCTGTGTGGCGGCGTCGGCGATGTGGTCGCGGCGCTCGTCGTGGTCGACGATCTTCGGCATCGATATCCCCCTCTGCATCAACCCATATCTACATGACCTTTTTCGTCACCATTCGGTGACTAATGTAACCCGATCGTAACCGCAGCCCTGCAAGGCACGGGTACGATCTTTAAAATCACCAGCCGGTGACTAACTCGAAGAGGAGTTCTCCATGAACATGAATCGACTCGCACGACGGGCGGCCGGAGTGGTCGCCGCGGCGGGAGTGCTCGCGCTGGCCGCGTGCACGTCGTCCCCGGCCGACTCCGGCTCCGGCTCGGGCGCGGGCGGCGAGCTGACCACCCTCAAGGTCGCCACCATCGGACTCGTCTCCGACGGGGCGCTGCTGCTCGGACAGGAGCAGGGCTTCTTCGAGGACGAGGGCCTGGCGATCGAGACGTCGGTGGTCGCCAACCCGCCCGCGGGCCTCGCCGCCGCGCAGAGCGGCCAGGTCGACATCGCCTACGCCCCCAGCATCCCGCTGCTCAACGCGCTCGCGAGCGGGGTGCCGCTCAAGGTCGTGGCTCCCGCCGACGGCTACGTCGACGGCGCGGCCGACGCCGAGGACCCGGCCGAGGTCGACGACACCGGCCTCTACGCCTCCGCGGCGAGCGGCATCACAGACGTCGCCGACCTCGAGGGCGCGACCATCGCCATCCCCGCCCGCAAGGCGCAGCTGGAGGTCGTGATCACCGATGCCCTCGACCGCGCCGGCGTCGATCCCTCCTCGGTCGAGTGGGTCGTGCTCGACTTCACCTCCGCGGTCGCGGCGCTCAAGAGCGGCACCGTCGACGCGGCGGGCCTCGTGAGCCCGTTCACCGGCGAGGCCGCCGCGGCCGGGGCGACGTTCGTCTCCGCCCCGTCGGTCGGCTTCTTCGAGGAGGGTGCCGTCGGACTGTGGACCACGGGGGAGAGCACCCTCTCGGGCAAGGCCGACGCGATCGCCGCGTTCCAGCGGGCCATCGCCAAGAGCAACGCCTACGCGAACGAGCATCCGGAGGACGCGATCCAGGCCGGCATCGACGCCACCGGCTCGACGCTCACGGTCGACGAGGTCAAGCTCCCGTTCTGGCCCGCCGAGGTCGCCCCGATCGACCTCGAGCGCGTGAACGAGAAGCTCGGGAAGCTCGGCTTCCTGCCGTCCCCGGTCGACCTCGAGGGCGTCGTCGTCGCCGCGGAGTGAGCACCATGACCCGTTCCCCCCTCGTCCCACCCCTCGTCGGAGCGGTCGGCGTCCTCGCGGCGCTGGCCCTCTGGGAGTGGTCCGCGACCGCCGGGCCCCTCGCCGACTCCCCGCTGCCGCCCGCGACCGCCGCGATCGGCGAGGCCGTGCGCCTGCTCGGCACCCCCGCGACCTGGACCGCGCTCGGCGACACCCTCACCATGGCGCTCGTCGGGCTCGTGCTCGCCATCGTGATCGGCGTGGTGCTGGGCGTCGCGATCGGCACCTCGCCGCTGGCGATGCACGCCACCCGCGTGCCCCTCGAGTTCCTCAAGCCGATCCCGCCGATCGTGATCCTGCCCGTGGTGGTGCTCGTGCTCGGGCCCACCCTGGGCATGGGGATCTTCCTGGTGTTCTTCGGCTGCTTCATCGCGATCGCCGTGCAGGCCTCCGCCGGCGTCTTCGACACCGATCCGGTGGCCAGGGCGACCGGGCGTTCGTACGGCATGGGGCGCGGCGAGATCCTCGGCCGCATCGTGTTGCCCAGCGCCCTGCCCTACATCGGCACCGCGATCCGCGTCGCGGCGCCCACCTCGCTCGTGGTCGCGGTCGTGGCCGGGCTGCTCGGCGGCGGACCCGGTCTCGGCCAGAGCCTGCTGCTGTCGCAGATCAGCGGCAACCAGGCGCAGCTGTTCGCCTACGTGCTCCTCCTCGGCGTGCTCGGCCTGCTCGTGCAGGGACTGAGCCAGTGGGGCGAGCGGCGGCTGCTGCACTGGCACCCCCAGTACCGGAAGCAGGTCGTGTGATGACCCTGACCACCTCGATCCAGACCCCCTCGCGCCTGTCCAGGAGGCGCGGCCAGGGCGGCCTCCCGCGGGGCGTGCTGATCGGCGCGGAGATCGCCGTGCCGGTGCTGCTGCTCGTGCTGTGGTGGGTCGCCTCCGCAGCCTCGACCAACGCGTTCTTCCCGCCGCTGCAGGTGATCCTCCAGCGCCTGTGGCAGCTCGCGCAGACGCCGGCGTTCCTGGTCGACGTCGCCTCCTCGGTCGGCAACCTCGCGCTGTCGTTCGTGCTGGCGACCGTGATCGGCGTGCTGCTCGGCCTGGTGCTCGGGCTCATCCGTCCGCTCAGCTGGCTGGTGGAGCCGACCGTGCACTTCTTCCGCGCGATCCCGCCCGTCGCGCTCGTGCCGATCTTCGTGTCGCTGATCGGCTTCGGCACCGAGACCCGCATCCTCTCGATCACCCTCGCCGCGGTGTTCCCGATCCTCATCTCGACCATCGACGGGGTGCGCGCAGGGGAGCCGACGCTCGACATGGTCAGCCGCGTCTACCGGCTGACCGGCCCCGAGCGGCTGTTCTCCGTGATGCTGCCCGCCGCGGGGCCGCGCATCCTGTCCGGCATGCAGGTCAGTCTCATCACCGCGTTCGTCGTGATGATCGCGAGCGAGATGCTCGGCTCTTCCACCGGACTGGGAGCGGCGACCCTGCTCGCGCAGCAGTCGTTCGCGATCCCCGACATGTGGGCGGGCATCCTCGTGCTCGGCATCATCGGCTACGCCGCCACCGCCCTGTTCACCCTCTTCCGGCGCCGCGTGCTGCGCTGGTACATCGCCTCCCAGCAACAGGAGAAGAACGCATGACCACCATCGAGAGCGCCCCCGTGCGCCTGCGCGTCGACGGACTCGCCAAGTCGTACCAGACCCGCAACGGCCTCGTGCCGGTGATCGCCGACCTCACGTTCGACGTGCGCGCCGGCGAGGTGTGCTGCATCGTCGGCCCGTCCGGTATCGGCAAGACCACGCTGCTGAAGTGCCTCACCGGGCTCCAGGGCATCACCGCTGGGAGCGCCGCGATCGACGGCGTGCCCATCGACGGGCCGCCCCAGGAGATGGCCCTCGTGTTCCAGGAGTACACGCGCTCGCTCATGCCGTGGCTCACGGTGGAGAAGAACGTGCGGCTGCCGCTGAAGCACCTGCGTCTGCCCGCCGCGGAGCGCGAGGAACGGATCGGCGCCGCGCTCGCCGCGGTCGGCCTCTCCGGTGCCGAGGCGAAGTTCCCGTGGCAGCTGTCGGGCGGCATGCAGCAGCGCGTCGCCATCGCCCGGGCGATCGCCTACCGGCCCGAGGTGCTGGTGATGGACGAGCCCTTCGCCTCGGTCGACGCGCAGACGCGCTTCGAGCTGGAAGACCTGTGCCTGCGGATCCGCGAGCAGTTCGGCATGACCATCGTGATCGTCACCCACGACATCGACGAGGCCGTGTACCTGTCCGACCGGGTCGTGGTGCTGGGCGAGCGGCCGGCCAAGGTCACCGAGATCATCGACATCGACCTCGGCCCGCGCGACCAGCTGACCACGCGGGCGCTCCCGGCGTTCGCGGAGCTGCGCACGCGCATCTTCGAGCTGATCCGGAGGGCCGGCTGAATGGCGGCCGCAGACGCCCGCGGCTATGAGGGCTTCGAGGGCACGGCGGCGGAGTTCACGTCGGAGTCGGAGCCGTGGTGGCCCGAGCCGCGGCGGGCGCGGGCGGGGGCGCCGAACGTGATCGTGATGCTGATCGACGACCTGGGTTTCAGCGACCTCGGCCCGTTCGGCAGCGAGATCGACACGCCCCACATCGACGCCCTCGCCGACGACGGCTGGGTGTTCACGAACTACCGCACCGCGCCGATGTGCTCCCCGGCGCGGGCGGCGCTGCTCACCGGCCTCAACCCGCACCGCGCGGGCTTCGGGTTCGTGGCGCACGTCGACCCCGGCTACCCCGGCTTCTCGTGCGAGCTGCCCGCGGCGGCCCCCACCCTCGCGGAATCGCTGCGCGCCGGCGGCTACGCGACCTTCATGGTCGGCAAGTGGCACCTGACGCTGGAGTCGCGGCTGCACGACGGCGCCGACCGCCGCACCTGGCCGCTGCAGCGCGGGTTCGACCGGTACTTCGGGAGCATGGACGGCTTCACCTCGCTGCACCACCCGCACCGGCTCGTGCAGGACAACTCCGTGGTGGACGTGCGCGAGTTCCCCGACGGGTTCTTCCTCACCGACGAGCTGACCGACCGCGCGATCGGCATGATCGACGACCTGCGCGTGAACGAGCCCGACCGCCCCTTCTTCCTCTACTACGCGCACACCTCCGTGCACGGGCCGATCCAGGCCAAGGAGGCCGACATCGAGAAGTACCGCGGCCGCTACGAGGACGGCTGGAACCGGATGCGCGAGCAGCGGTTCGCCCGGCAGCGCGAGCGCGGCATCGTGCCCCCGCACGCCGAGCTGCCGCCCGACCCGCTCGCCGACGGCGCGAGCATCCCCGCGTGGGACGCGCTCGACCCCGAGGAGCAGCGGCTGTTCGCCCGGCACATGGAGGTGTACGCGGCCGCGGTCGACGAGATCGACCAGAGCGTGGGGCGGCTGCGCGCGCGCCTGGAGCGCAGCGGCGAGTGGGACAACACCCTCGTGGTGCTCGCGAGCGACAACGGCGGCACCGCGGAGGGCGGCCCGACGGGCACCCGCAGCTACTTCGCCCAGTTCGGCGCCTCCGGGGCGATGCCCGACGGCTGGGTGCGCGACGTGCCGCGCGACGTGGACGACATCGGCGGCCCGCGGCTGTTCGGGCAGTACCCGACCGGATGGGCACGCGTGTCGAACACGCCGTTCCGCTCGTTCAAGGCCACGACCTACGAGGGCGGGGTGCACGCGCCGCTGATCGTGTCGTGGCCCGACGCCCCCATGACGGGCGGCCTGCGCGATCAGTTCGTGTTCGTGTCGGACCTCGCCCCGACGATCCTGGAGCTGTGCGACGTGCCCCCGCTCGACGAGCGGCACGGACGGCCGGCATTCGAGATGGACGGCGGCAGCATCGCGTCCGTGCTCGCCGACCCCGCGGCCGACGGCCGGGAGGCGCAGTACTTCGAGTGCGTCGGACGGCGGGCGATCGTCGAGGGCGGCTGGAAGGCGCTGTCGACCGTGCCCCCGACGCGCGACGAGGGGCCGGAGGGCGGGGTGTGGGAGCTGTACGACCTCGCCGCCGACCCCACCGAGACCCGCGACGTGGCGGCCCTGCACCCGGAACGCGTCCGGGCCCTCGCGGCGCGGTGGCACGCGGAGGCCTGGCGCAACACCGTGTTCCCGCTCGACGACGAGGGCGCCCTGTTCCGGCTGCGGCCCGACACCGAGGAGCCCCTGTCGGCTCCGGTCGACCTCATCCCGTTCCGCCCCCCGCTGGAGCGGTTCCGGTCGTCCAAGCTCACCGTGCTGCGGTCGTTCCTGGTCGAGGTCGACGTGCTCGTGCGCGACGATGCGGCGGGCGTGATCGTGGCGCACGGCGACCAGGGCGGCGGTTACCTGCTCGCGCTCGACGACCGCGCGCCGCTGCTGGCGTACAACGCGTACGGGGCGATGCGCCGGGCGGACGGCCCCCGGCTCGCTCCGGGGTCGCACGAGCTGGTGCTGCGCGTGGACGAGCGGCCGGGACTGCGGTGGCGGGTCGCGCTCGACGTGGACGGCGCCGAGGTCGCCCGCATCGACGACGTGCCGATGCTGCTCGGGATGGCGCCGTTCACGGGCATCAGCGTCGGCTACGACTACGGCGGCCCGGTCGACTGGGAGCTGCACGAGCGGCACCGTTCCTTCCCGTTCCGCGGCGGTGAGCTGCGGCGGGTGCGCTACGTGCCCGGACAGCGGTCGACGCATGACGCGACAGAGCTGCGAGCCGTCGGACGGGCCGTGCTGGCGGTCGCCGACTGACCGGGACCGCGGTCGGCGCCGGCGTCTGAGGGGTCGCCGGCGCCGACCGCACCGGTCCGTCCGGCGCCGACCGCACCGGTCCGTCCGGGAGGCCCGCACCGGACCGACCGCAGGCGGGAGGGGCACGACCCAGGCCGGCCCCACCGGTGCCCGCGGCTCAGGCCGTGAGCTGCGCGACCGCGACGAGCACGAGCGCCACCACGCCGAAGCCGCTCGCGAACACGGTCAGCAGCAGCGGCAGCCCTCCGCCGGGCAGGGGTCCGGTCGCGCGTTCCGTCAGCACCGCGGTCGTGCGCGCCTGACGCCGCCGCGCCGCGACCCACAGCACGCAGGCCGTGGCCACCCCGAGGATCCCCGGCACGACGCCCCAGGCCCCCGCGGCCGGGGGCAGCACGAGAGGGAACACCCGCAGCGACAGCAGCGAGCCGATCGCGATCGCCAGGGCCGTGCGCCGCCAGGCGAGCTCCGTGCGCTCGGGCTGCAGCCCCGGGTCGTACAGGCGATCCGGTTCCGCCGCCCCCCGCCGCATCAGGGCCGCCGCCCCGTCAGCGCCACAGCACGCCCGCGAGGACAAGCAGACCGACCGTCACCACGACCACCGCGAGCAGCACGGCGGAGAGCGCCCCGGGCAGCGGCCGCGACTGGCGCAGCGCCCGCTCGGCCCGCATCCACTCGAACCACGCGAGGGGAGCGACCGCGGTGCCCGCGACCATCAGCAGCAGCGACGCCGCGAGCCGGAATCCCGGGTGCAGGTCGAGCCCCAGCACCTCCAGGGCCACACCGCCCGCGATCAGCGCGAGGCCGGTGCGGGTCCAGGCCAGGAACGTGCGCTCGTTCGCGAGCGAGAACCGCGGATCGGGCTCCTCACCCACGCGGTAGACGGAGGCGGGGAAGCGGCGCATGGCCTCATCGTAGCGGCGCATCCGCCGCTCAGCGCTCGTGCACGGGACGCCCGGCGAACCAGGTCGACACGACCTCCGTGTGCACGATCTCCTCGGCGGGCCCGGCGATCGCGTCGCGCTCCAGCACCACGAAGTCCGCGGACTTGCCCGCCGTGAGGGAGCCCGTCTCGGCGCCGAGACCCATCGCGGTCGCGGCGTTGATCGTGAACACCTCCAGCGCCTCCTCGGCCGTGAGCGCCTGCTCCGGCCACAGCGTGCCCGGCGCGCGTCGGAGCGGATCGGCGCGAGTCACCAGACCCTGCAGTCCCTCCAGGGTGTTCGGCGACTCGCTCACCGGCCAGTCCGAACCGCCGGCGACGAGGGCGCCCGCGTCGAGCAGCGACCGGTTGGGCTGCGAGTGCTCGGCCCGCGCGCCCAGCACGTCGGCCAGCGCCTGCGGGATCACGCCCGGGTACCAGATGAAGGGCGAGATGTCGGCCGAGACGTCGAGTGCCGCCAGCCGCGGGATGTCGCTCTCGGCGAGGAACTGTCCGTGCGCGATCTGCACGGGCGTGGTGAACCCCTCCGCCCTGAGCTGCTCCGCGGCGTCGAGCACGAGCCGCGCCGAGCCGTCGCCCGTGCAGTGCACCTTGGCGCCCAGGCCGCGGGCGGCGACCGTGCGCAGCCAGCCGGTGAGCTCGTCGAGGGTCATGGTCGTCTCGCCGTGGAAGTGCGCGCCGTGCACCGGGTCGGCGGGGTACGGGTCGAGGAACGAGGCGGTGCGCGCGGGCGGCACGCCGTCGAGGAAGATCTTCACGAAGTCCGGCCGGTGGTGGGCGGTGCGATACTCCTCGCCGCGGTCGAGCAGGGGACTGCCGATCGGGTCGAAGCCGAAGATCTCGTCGTTGATGAGCAGCGACGACACCACCCACGCGTGCAGCTCGTCCGCGCGGTCGAGCCCGGCGAGCGCGGCCAGGATGTCGACCGAGACCCCCGCGTCCTGGAAGGCCGTGATCCCGAACGAGTTCAGCAGCTCGACGCCGCGGCGGGAGGCGGCCGCGTGCTGCTCCGGGGTGAGTCCGCCGCTGCGGTCGTACGCCTCCTGCACCGGGATGCCCGCCGCCTCCAGCAGCACGCCGGTCGGGGTGCCGTCGTCGGGGTCGAGCAGCGTGACGCCGCCCGCCGGGATGCTGCCGGCGGTGATGCCCGCCAGCTCCAGCGCCCGGCTGTTCGCCCAGCGGTTGTGCCGGGAGTCCTCCATGAGCGCGACCGGGCGCCCGCCCGCCGCCTCGTCGAGCCGCCGCCGGGTCGCGGTGTTCGCGAGGGTCGGCAGCAGGGTGGTGGCCACGGCGCCGCCGACGATCCACGCGTCCTCCGGCAGCGTCGCCGCCTTCTCGCGCACCCGGTCCAGGATCTCGTCGAGGCTCAGCGACGGCGCCAGCGACAGCTCGAACAGCTCGGTGCGTCCGGCGAGCGCGTGATGGTTGTGCACATCGACGAAGCCCGGATACACGGCGGCGTCGCCGACCTCGAGCGTCCGTGTGCGGCGCCCGCGGAGGCCCTCCACGTCGGCGCGGTCGCCGATGGCGAGGATCCGCCCGTCGCGCACGGCGAAGGCCTCGGCGCGGGGCCGCGTCCGATCGGCCGTGCGGATCGTGGAACCGGTGACGATGAGGTCGGCGACGTCGGTCATGTCAGGCGTCTCCGAAGGTCGCGGGCTCGAGCTCGGGCGTGTGGTGCGTGGTCGACAGCAGTCGTCCGTAGGCGCCGAACGTGAAGTGCGTCGGCACCTCGCCCGACTCGTCCAGGCCGAACAGCACGCCGTGCGAGCGGATCGCGTTCACGTCACGGTGGTCGGCGATGGTGACCGACGCGCACGGGATGACCTTCTCGCGCCACGCGAACACGTAGATGCCCGGTCGCACCTCCCACACGCTGTTCTCGTCGGTGTCGGCCAGGCCGCGCTCCGGGCCGGCGAGGCACTGCCACGAGTACCACCGCGGCGACAGGTACACGTGCTCGTAGGCGTGCTCCTCGCTGTACACCCACTCCACGCGACGTCCGATGAGCGTCGTGGTCGGGGCGGCCTCGGCGCCGGTCACCTCCGTGCCCTCGATGGTGCCCGGCGCGAAGTGGTGCTGCACGCGCGTGCGGCCCTGCTCGGGGGCGGGGAGGATGTCGGAGATCACGGCCAGCGAGCGCCCGTGCCGCAGGTCGAGGATCAGCGACACGGCCTCGTTCGGCAGGTAGCGGTGGTGGAACTGCACGAAGTACAGCTCGTCGTCGACCTCGAACGCCTCGTAGTCGTCGGTGTCGCTCGCGGCCTCGGTGCTGTCGTCGGCGCCGGGACGGTAGTCCCACGTGACGGTGGAGTCGTCGAAGCGGTGCACGATGCGGGTGCCGCGGCCGTCGACCACGGTGATCTCGCGGCCGCTCAGCGCCGTGCTGTGCGGGGCCTTGTTGGCGTCGAAGCCGGGGGCGAGTCCCTCCAGCGGCAGCCACGTGGAGGTGTCTGCGGGGTTCAGCGTCGTCGTCATGGGGTTCCTTCCTTCGGAGGGCGGGGGAGCGGAGCGGATCAGCGGGCGCTGACCCTCTCCAGGTCGGTGGCGAGCCCGTCGTACACGGCGGGCCGGGAGCGCTTGAGGTAGGCGGCGTAGACGATGCCGCCGATCAGCGCGAGCACGAGCAGCAGCGGCATCAGCCGGATCGCGAGCTCCTCGGAGCCGGCGACGATGTTGAAGTTCACGATCGCGAGGATCGAGATCGCGGCGATGCCGAGGAAGCCGATGCCCGGCGCGATGAACGTGCTCCACCAGCGCGGGTCGCCCTGGCGGCGGAAGTACACGACGATCGAGATCGCGGCGAGCCCCTGCAGGATCAGCACGCTCAGGGTGCCGAAGCCCAGCATCGCGGGCACGAGCGTGAGGATGGGGTCGGCGCCGGCGATCGCGAACAGGATCGCGACGATGCCGGCGAACCCGGCCTGCACGATGCCCGCGAGCTGCGGGGCGCCGTTCGCGCGGGTGCGGGCGAGCGCCTGCGGCAGGATCTTCGCCCGGCCCAGCGAGTACAGGTAGCGGGTGGCGGAGTTGTGGAACGCGAGCATCGCGGCGAACAGGCTCACCAGCAGCAGCACCATCATGACGGTGGTCAGCGGGCCGCCCAGGTACTGCTGCGACAGCGAGAAGATCAGGTCGCCGGTGGGCAGGTGCTCCAGCGCCGTGGCCTGCGCCTGCGCCACGCCGGTCGCGCTCACCACGGCCCACGTGGTGACGCCGAGGATCACGCCGATCGCGATGATCGAGGTGTAGGTGGCGCGGGGGATCGTGCGCAGCGGCTGCTTGGCCTCCTCGCTGAACAGCGCGGTCGCCTCGAAGCCGAGGAAGCCGGTCGCCGCCAGCAGCAGGCCGATGGGCAGCGATCCGGAGAACACGGCCTCCGGGCTGAACGCCGACACGTCGTAGCCGGTCTGCACGAGCACCGAGACGTCGAAGATCACGAGCATCAGCACCTCGAGCACGAGGCACACCCCGAGGATCTTCGAGCTGAAGTCCACGCCGATGCGCGCCAGCACGAAGCACACCACGATCGACAGCAGACCCCACACGAGCCAGTTCACGTCGAGGCCGGTGAGGTCGCGGATGATCGTCTGCATGAAGAAGCCGCTCGTGCCGATCGTGCCGACCACGAAGAAGTTGTAGCCGAGCGTGGCGATGAGTCCGGCGACCAGGCCGCCGGTGCGGCCGAGGCCCTTCACGACGAACGCGTAGAACCCGCCGGCGTTGACCAGCTGCTTCGACATCTGCGCGTAGCCCACCGCGAACAGCAGCAGGATCGCCGCGACGAGGAAGAAGGACATCGGGGTCCCTCCGCCGTTGCCGAGGGCGATCGCCAGCGACGCGACGACCACGATCCCGGTCAGCGGGGCGACCGCGGCCAGGACGAGGAAGACGATGCCGGCGACGCCGAGGGCGCCCGGTCGGAGGGAGGTGTGGTGCGGCGTCGTGGACGCGGACAGCTGCTCTGCCACGTCGGCTCCTTTGCTCGGTGACGGCCGTGCGGACACGGCATCGACGACGAGGGGAATCGTCGATAGAGCGAGTCTGCTCGTCGGCCCGGCGCCGCACTTGACCGTGAGCGAAGGACGATGGTGCCACCGTGCACACCCCGCACACGCCCGTGCTGACGCCGTGGCGCGGGGAGCAGGATGACCGGGACGACACCGCCGCCGTTCCCCGCGCACCGCCGGGCACCGGGCGGCAGGGAGGACCACATGGAGCTGCGGCTGGACGGGACGACGGCCCTCATCACGGGCGCGGGCAGCGGCATCGGCCGGGCCGTGGCGCTCGCGCTCGCCGCGGAGGGGGTGCGCACGGCCCTGCTCGACCGCGACGCGTCCGCCCTGCGCGACACCGCCCGCGGCTGCGTCGAGCGCGGGAGCGCCGACCCCGTGCTGCTGGCCGCCGACGTGACCGACGAGGAGCAGGTGTCCGCGGCGGTCGCGGCCGGAGTCGCGGCGCTCGGCGGGCTCGACGCGGTCGTGTGCTGCGCCGGGGTCTCCGGCCCCGTCGGCACCGCGGTCGAGGACACCGCGCTCGCCGACTGGAACCGCGTGCTCGCCGTCAACGTGACCGGCGCGTTCCTCGTGCTCAAGCACGCCCTGCCGACGCTGAGGGCCGCCCGCTCGGCCTCGGTCGTGCTGCTCGCGAGCGACTCGGCCGTCGTCGCCTCGCCCGGCATGGCGCCGTATTGCGCCTCGAAGGCCGCGCTGGTGCAGTTCGGCCGGGCGCTGTCGGTCGACCTGGCCGGCACCGGGGTGCGGGTCAACGCGGTCGCCCCCTCCGTGGTCGACACCCCGATGAGCCGCGGCGACCTGGGCGCGGACGCCTTCGACGACCCCGCCTTCCCCGTGCAGAGCGCCGAGGAGGTGGCGGCGCACGTGACCTACCTGGTGTCGCCGCGCAGCAGGGCGGTCAACGGCACCACCCTGCTGAGCGACTTCGGCTTCACCGCCCGTTCGGGTTTCCCCGCCTGACGCACCCGCGTCCGGCCCCGCGGCGCCCCGCGCGCCAGAACACACAACAGGAGCACACATGGCAACCGTGGTCGGATCGAGCGTCTCCGGACGCGTCGTCGTCATCACCGGAGGCGGCACGGGCATCGGCGCCGCCGTCGCGGAGCGCTTCGCGGCCGAGGGCGCGCACGTGGTCGTGGTCGGCCGTCGTCCCGAACCACTGCAGGAGGTCGAGCGGGCGGTCGGCGCCCTGCCGATCGTGGCGGATGCGGCCGACACCGCCTCCGCGAAGGCCGCGGTCGCCGAGGTGCTCGCGCGCTTCGGCCGCATCGACGTGCTGGTCGCGAACGCCGGCGGCCACGGCTTCTCGCCCGTCGCCGAGACCGACGACGCGAGCTGGGAGGCCGCGATCCGCGCGAACCTCACGACCGCGTTCACGATGGCCCGCGAGGCCCTGCCGGCGCTCATCGAGGCGAAGGGCCAGGTGGTGGTCGTGTCGTCGCTCGCCGGACTGTTCGCGGGGCCGTCCGTGGCCGGGTACACGGTCGGCAAGCACGCGCTGATCGGCCTCACCCGCACGCTCGCCCGCGACTACGGGCGGCACGGGGTGCGCGTCAACGCCATCTGCCCCGGGTGGGTGCAGACGCCGATGGCCGACGAGGAGATGGACGAGTTCGCGTCGCACGCGGGTCTCGGCTCCCGCGAGGAGGCCTATGCGACGGTCACGGCCGACGTGCCGCTGCGGCGTCCGGCCCGCCCCGCGGAGATCGCCTCGGTCGTGCGCTTCCTCGGCTCGGGGGAGTCGTCGTACATCACCGGTGCCGTGATCGTCGCGGACGGCGGCTCGCACGTGGTCGACGTCCCCACGATCGCGTTCGACCACGCCGGCATGTGACCCGGGGCGCGGCGGCGGGTGCCGTCGCCGCGTCGTCAGCCGATGCGCAGCTCGAAGCCGTCGTCGAGGTGCGTCAGGGTCACGGCGGTGAGGTCGTCGACGTGCACGGTCGGCGCGTGCGCCCCCGCGTGCCGGCCCACCCCGACCACGCGCATGCCCGCGGCGAGCCCGGCCTGGATGCCCGCGCCGGAGTCCTCGAACACGACGCACTCGGCCGGAGCGACGCCGAGCATGCGGGCCGCCAGCAGGAACCCCTCGGGGTCGGGCTTCGACGCCGACACGTTCTCCGCGGTCACCGCCAGCTCGGGCACCGTCAGCCCCGCGGCCTGCATCCGGGCGGTCATGAGCGCCACGTTCGCCGAGGTCACGATCGCGTGCGGCACCGTCTCCAGCGCCGCCAGCAGCCGGTCGGCCCCGGCGATGCCGACCACGCCGTCCACGTCGCCGGCCTCGGTGGCGAGCATGATCTCGTTCTCGTGCAGGTTGATCGCGTGGTCGCGCTCGGGCAGCAGGATCGCCATGCTCTGATGGCCCTGGCGTCCGTGCACCACCCGCAGCACCGTCTCGGGGTCGAGCCCGTGCGGTTCCGCCCACGCCAGCCACAGGCGCTCCACCACGGCGGTCGAGTCGACGAGGGTGCCGTCCATGTCGAGCAGGGCGGCGCGGGCGCGGAGGATCTCGGTCATCCGCTCAGGCTAACCCCCGCAGCCTGTCTCAGCCGCCGAGGTAGGCGCGGTGCAGCAGGGCGGGGTCGTCCTGCAGCGCCTGCGGGCTGCCCTGGAACGACACCCGTCCGCCGGCCACGACCACCGCCTCCTGCGCGAGCCCGAGGGCCAGCTGCGTGAACTGCTCCACGAGCAGCACGCCCACCCCGGACTGCGCGATGGACTGCACGATCGGCATGAGCCGCAGGAACACGACGGGGGCGAGGCCGAGCGACATCTCGTCGATCAGCAGGATCCGCGGTTTCGCGGCGAATGCCCTCGCCAGCACGACCATCTGCTGCTCGCCGCCGGAGAGCAGCGCGGTGGGGGCGTCGATGCGCTTCTCGAGCTCGGGGAACTGGGCGAGCACGGCGTCCACCTCGGCAGGGGTGCGCGCGGTGAGCGAGAGGTTCTCGCGCACGGTCAGCGACGGGAACACGGCCCGCCCCTGCTCGATGTGCACGATGCCACGGCGGGCCCTGGTCACGCGCGACAGCCGGTCGATGGGGTCGCCGTCGAGCGTGATCGTCCCGGCCGAGTGCGGCGTCACACCCGACACCGACTCGATCAGGCTGGTCTTGCCCGCGCCGTTGGGGCCGACCAGGGCGAGCACCTCGCCGCCGGACACCCGCAGCGACACGTCGGAGATCACCGGTCCGGCGCCGCGGCTCACCGTGACGCCGTCGAGCACGAGTTCGCTCATGTCAGCAGCTCCGTCTCTCCCATGTACGCCTTCACGACGTCGGGGTTCGCGAGGACCTCGGCCTGCGGACCGCTCGCCAGCACGCGCCCGAAGTCGAGCACCGTGAGCGTCGGGCACACGGAGCGCACGAGGTCGAGGTCGTGTTCGATGATGATGAGCGCCACGCCGTAGCGGGCGGGCAGCTCCCGCAGCCGCGCGGCGAGCGCGAGATGCTCCTCGTGCGACAGCCCGGCGGCGGGCTCGTCGAGGATGAGCAGCCGCGGACGGGCGGCCACGTTCGCCGCGACCTCCACCAGCCGCCGCGTCCCCACGTCCACGCTCGACAGGCGGGAGCGCGCGGGCGGGCAGCCGAAGAACGCCAGCACCTCGTCGATGTCGGCCGCGGCCAGCCGGCGTCGCGCGACGAAGCGCACGTACGCGCCCACCGTGAGCGCGGGCGGCACGCGGTCCTGCTGGAACGTGCGGCGCAGTCCGAGCCGGGCGCGCCGCGTGGGGGAGAGCCCGGCGAGGTCGCGGTCGCCGAGCAGCACCCGGCCGTCGTGCTGCGGCAGGAACCCGCTGATGGCGTCGACGAACGTGGACTTGCCCGCGCCGTTCGGCCCGATGAGACCCATGATCGACGCGGCGGGCACCGTGAACGACACGTCGTCGAGGGCCTTGAGTGCCCCGAACTGCACCGTGAGGCCGTCGACCGTGAGCACGGGCGCGCCGTCGAGGGCCGCCTCGTCGACGGTCGCGGTGGTCGTGGTGGTGATGGCGGCCGCGTCGGCGGCGGCGTCGTCGGGCAGCGCGGTGAGGTCGGCGTTCGCCGTGCGGCGGTCGGCGCGGCGGTAGATCAGGTTGCGGATGCCCTGGCCCAGGTTCGTGCCGCTGGTGAGGGCCTGCACGCCCAGCACGCCGAACACCACGAAGCCCCAGTCCTGCGGCACGCCCCAGCGCTTGAGCAGCTCGGGCACCAGCACCCACAGGAGCCCGCCGAAGATGGCCATGTCGATCAGGTGCGCCCCCGACATGATCGCCAGCACGTACAGCGCGAGCGACTGCAGCGGCGTGAAGCTCGACGCGAACGGCAGCTGCACCTGCCCGGCGAGCAGCCCGCCGGAGATGCCGCCGAGGGCCGCCGAGACCGCGAACGCGGTGAGCTTGGCGGAGCGGACGCTCTGACCGGCCGCGGCGGTGCCGCGCTCGGAGAACGCCACGGCCTTCCAGCTCGCCCCCCAGCGGCCGCGCTGGAGGAAGAACACCCCGAGCGCGCACACCGCGAGCACGATGATGGAGAGGAAGAAGAACTGCCGGTCGTTGGAGAACAGCCCGGGGCGCTCGACCGCGATGCCGTCGGCCGATCCGGGGAACTGGATCTGCACGAGCGTCACGTCGGCGGCGGCCGCGAAGCCCAGCGTGACCACCGCGAGGTTCACCCCGCGCAGGCGCAGCGCCGGCAGCCCGACGAGGATCCCGACGAGGCCAGCCGCGACCCCGCCGCACACGAGCCAGACGAGGAAGCCGCCCGGCGCCTGCATCACGTTCAGCAGCGACACGATCCACGCGCCGACCGCGGCGAACGTGAGCTGGCACAGGGCGATCATGCCGGCAGAGCCGGTCACGATGCCGAGTCCGAGGATCGCGATCGCGGCGGTCACCGCGCTGATCGCGAGGAAGACGAAGTACCCGGGCAGGGCGGCGCTGAGGATCGCGCCGGCGCCGATGCCGAGGGCGGCCACGGCGAACGGCCAGGTGGTACGGAACCAGGGGCGGTCAGCGAGCGGCATCCCACACCTCCTTGCGCTGCGTCCAGAGCAGCAGGACGACGATGAACAGGAACGGGAGGAAGTTGCGCACGAGCGCGACCTCGTCGATCTGGGCGACGAGCCCGCCGAGCACGCCCAGCACCAGGCCGCCGACGACGGCGAGATCGAGACGGCGGAAACCGCCGAGCAGCGCGGCGGCGGCCGCGGGGACGATCAGCATCGACAGGCTGGTGGCGTCGTTGGACTGCGAGGGCGCGACGATGATGATCGCGATCGCGCTGATCACCCCGGTCACGAACCACACCGCGATCGACAGCGGACGCGAGCGGATGCCGAGCAGCTCGGCGGTGGTGGGCCGCTCCGACAGGGCGCGCAGCTGCGTGCCCACCCTGGTGCGGCGCAGGACGACCCGCACGACCACGGCCGTGACGATCGCCATGAGCACGGTCGCGACCGTGACCTGGCTGATCACGACACCCCCGAGGGAGAAGGCGGGACCGGCGATGATGGGCGTGAACGGCTGCGGCTTGTTGCCGAACAGGATGAACGACAGCGAGATGAGCAGCAGCAGCGGGCCCACGGTCATGGCGGAGCGCGTGGTGGTGGAGGCCTCGGAGAGCCAGGTGGCCGCGATGAAGCCGATCGCGGCGGACAGCAGCCCCGCCACCAGCACGCCCAGCACGGAGCCGAGCCAGATGGGCAGCCCGAGCTCGCGCACGAACCAGACGGCCGTGAACGCCCCGAACATGCCGGTCGCGGCCTGCGCGAAGTTCACGACGCGCACGAGCCGCGACATGAGGGTGAGACACACGCCGAGCACGGCGTAGAGGCCGCCGGCGGCGAGACCGGCGATGGCGCCTTGCAGCATCAGGCGTCCTTTCTGGTGAGGGGGAGGGGTGTCCGACGGGCTCGGCGACCGGGCGGGTCGCCGAGCCCGTCGACGCGGGGACTACTCGCCGATGCGCAGCCAGTCGTCCGCGACCTTCTCCCAGGCGTTGGTGCCGGACTTCAGGATGATCGGCCAGCCCGCGGTGTTCTGCGTGCCGAAGGCGTAGGGCGTGCCCACCATCGGATTCTCGATCGGCTCCATGCTCTTCAGGGCCTCCGAGACGCTCTCGCGGGTGATGTCGCCGTCGATGCTCTTGAGCACCTCGATGAAGTACGTCGCCGCGAGGTAGCCGCCCTGGCTGAACGAGGTGAGCGGGATGTCGTTGGCCTCCATCAGCTTCCGCCAGTCGGCGTTGATCTCGTTGTCGTCGGTGAACGGGTAGAACTCCGCGGGGACGTAGATGCCCGCACCGGCGTCGTCGATCGCGTCGGCGAAGTTCTCGCTGTACACGCTGGTGAGGTACAGCCAGGTCACGTCGTCCCAGCCCTGCGCGTTCGCGGCCTTGACCTGCCCGATCGCGTCGGGCTCGACCGGGTTGATCGCGAGGGCCTTGCAGCCCTGGTCGCGCGCCTTGACGATGTAGGGCGTGTAGTCGGACGCGCCGTACGGCACGGTGTCGTCGATGTACTTCGGCTCCTTGCCGGTGATCTCGGTCCACTTGTCGATGGCCGCCTGATACGTGGGGCGGGTGGATCCGGCGATCTCCAGCAGGATGCAGATGTCGTCCAGGCCGAGCACTTCGGAGCCGTACTGCAGCGTGAGGGTCATGTCGTTGAACGGCCCGACGTTGGCGGGCGAGATGTTGTCGCTGTCGAAGCAGCCGGTGTCGACGCCGATGCCCGGCAGAGACAGGATGCCCTCCTGCTCGTAGTACTTGGCGTTGATCTCGCACTCGATCAGGCTCGCGGAGCCGACCAGCGCGACGGCTCCGTCGCTGCCGACGATCTCGCGCGCCGAGGCGGTTGCCGTGGCCGGATCGCCCTTGTCGTCGAGCATCTTGTAGTCGATCTTCCGGCCGTCGAGCCCGCCGTCGTCGTTGAACGCGTCGAAGACGGCCGCGGCCGCCTGCGAGGCCTCGGGGAACGTCGCCGGGCCGCTGATGGTGTTCACGGATCCGACGACGATGGGGGCGCCGTCGCCCCCGCCTGCGCCGTCCCCGCCGGCGCAGCCGGCGAGAGCGAGGGCGGCCACGGCGAGGACTGCCGCGGTGCCGGTTGCTCGTCTGTTCATGTGCTTCCTGCCTCTCGTGTTCGGTGGTGCTGTGTCGCGTTCGTGGGTGGTCAGTCGCGCAGCGCGCGGTTCACGAGCTCGGTGTCGGTGAACTGCTCGAAGGCGACGATCTCGCCGCCCGCCACCCGCCAGACGTGGGCGACGCGGGCGGCGAAGAAGCGCCCGGTGCGCTTGTAGGTGCCGGAGTAGGTGCCGATCCCCACCACGACGTCGCCGCCGTCGACCACCTCGTCGATCGCGACGGTGTAGTCGTCCCACTCCTCCTGGATGCGGCCGAACACGTTCTCGGCCACCGCCTCCGGGCCGATGTAGGTGCCGGCGTAGGGGAAGCCGGCGGCCTCCGTCCACTCGATGTCGGCGGCGAACGGGGCCAGCATGCCGTCGAGGTCGCCGCGGTCGTTGGCGGCGTAGTGCTCGCGGACCAGGTCTGCATCGCTCATCGGGGGCTCCTCGGGTCAGACGGGCTGCACGTCGGGGTAGGCGACGGCGCCCAGCGGGTAGATGTGGCCGCCGGCGCGGGAGTGCTCCGACTCGCCGTCGCCGTTGAGGCCCAGGAAGATGCCCGTGGTCATCAGCTGATAGCCGAGGTCGTGCAGCCACACGCTCGCGACCGCGATGCGGAACTCGCGGAAGCAGAACAGGTACAGGCCGTCGGCGAACTTCCACACGGTCGACAGGTCCATGTCGCCGTGGCCGCGCTGCACACCCTCCAGGCACTGCCAGGCGTAGCGCTGGCTCGACACGTACACGTGCTCGTACAGGTGGTGCGGGCTGTAGCGGTAGACGTTGCGCTTGCCGATCAGGTCGCGGCTGGGGCCCGGCACCTCACCCGTCGCCTCGCCCCCGTCGATCGTCGCGGCCCAGAAGTCCTGCCCGACCTGGGGCGTGCCCTCCACGGCCTCCGCGGCGATGCGGGAGCGGACGACGGTCGCGCGACGGGTCGAGGTGCAGAACACGATCGTGAGGGCTTCGCGCTCGCGGCTGGTGAGCGGCAGGTTGACGAACACGACGTCGTCGCGCACGCGGACCGCGTCGTACGGGTCGCGGCCCGAGGCGCCGAGGCCGTCCCAGTGCGCCGACTCCTCGTCGAAGCGGAGCGCGAGGCTGCCGCCGTCGTCGAGGGTGAGCGTGAACGCGGTGCCGGCGAGTCCGGTGTTCGGCAGCCGGTACGTGTCGATGCCGGCGGCGAACTCGTCGTAGGTGCGCCACTCGTCCAGCGCGGGGTCGGCGGTGATGTCGGTCATGGGGGTCCTGACGTCGCACGCGGCGGGGCATCCTCGCCCCGGGCACCGCGTCATCGCGGTGCGCTTGCCTCATGCTCGATCCGGGCCCGGCAGCCGCTCAAGCGCGCGCTCCCCATCGCGCGCCGAGAGTCAACCGGCGTGCCCTCCCGGGCAAGCCCGGTGCGGTGCGTCCCGGGGTGCGCGGTGCGAGGTGCGCGGTGGGTGCGAGGTGCGGTGCGTCCCGGGGTGCGAGGTGCGAGGTGCGTCCCGGGGTGTGCGGTGGGAAAGGGGCCGGGGTGGGGGTGGGAGGCGCGTTTGTGATCCCGGATGCGGCGGGGCGGTGGGGTCGCGGAGTGCGGGGTCGGAAAGGGGCCGGAGGTGGGCCTGGGAGGCGCGTTTGTGATCCCGCACCGCCCCGCGCACCGCACCGCGCACCGCGGGCGGCGCGGGGGCGGCGTCAGTGGGCGGTGCGGTACTCGCTGGGGGAGATGCCGTAGGCGGTCTTGAACGCGCGGCTGAAGTGCGCGGCGTCGACGAAGCCCCAGCGGGCGGCGATCGCGGCGACGGGGCGGTCGGCGAGCATCGGGTCGAGCAGGTCGCGGCGGCACTGCTCCAGGCGGCGCGTGCGGATCCAGGTGGAGACCGTGACCCCCTGCTCCTGGAACAGTCCGTGCAGGTGCCGCGTCGAGATGAAGTGCGCGGCGGCGATGGTCGCCGGGCCCAGATCGGTCGAGGCGAGGTTCCGGTCGATGTGCGAGCGGATGCGCTGCATGAGAGCTCGGTGCGGATCGGCCGAGGCCTGATCGAGCCCGAGCTCGCGCGTGAAGACGGTCGTGACCAGGTCGAGCGCGCTGTGCGCGAGGCGGGCGCCGGTCGTGCCGGCGAGCTGGTCGAGGTTGCCCGCGAGCTGCGTGAGGTACGGCACGACCATGCCGCCCAGCCCCTCCTGCCCCGAGATGCGTACGGCCGTGAGCTGCCCGATCATGTCGGCGGGGAGGCTGATGAGGTGCTTCGGGAACATCACCACCATGGTGCGGAAGTCCTGGTCGAACACGAGCGAGTACGGGCGGTCGGTGTCGTACACGGCCAGGTCGCCGGCCTGCAGCACGGCCTCCCGGTCGTCTTGGATGAGCAGCCCGGTGCCGGCGAGCATGAGGCTCACCTTGAAGTACGAGCGGTCACCGCGGGCGATCAGCTCCGACGTGCGCTCGACCACGTGGGAGGTGGCACGGATGTCGTTCACGTGCACCTCGTCGACCGAGGCGCCGCGGATCACGCCGCGGAACTGGTCGGCACCCGCGGTGGTGACCTGGAGGGGGACGAAGGACTCCGAGACGGCGGCGCGGAAGTCGCTGATGTTGCGCGCGACCAGAGTCGACACCGATTCGGCGGGGGCGGCGAGTGCACCGTTCATGACTGATCACCTCGGGCTGGTGGAAGGAACGACGACGTTGTATACGATCCGTTCCGCGATGGTATCACCGGGACCGCGCGAAGGGGATGCCTTCTAGGATGTGGACCGTGAGTGACGGGGCGATGAGGATGCTCGCGGATCGAGTCCTGCGGGTGCTGCGCCAGGTGCGCGGACCGGGCACACCGGAAGCGGTGTACGAGGCGACGGCCCTCATCGTGGGCGCGGCGTTCCTGGTGCTCGGGTTCGTCGTGGCGCTGCCGGTGTTCTGGGGCCATCAGCTGTCGATCAGCGGCACCGGGTCGATCGGCGTGTTCGCGGCGTACGGAGGCGCGGCCACCGCGGCGCTCGCGTTCGCTCTGGGGCGCCTGGCGGTGCGGCCGGAGCAGCCCGACCCCACCGCCGTGCGCGACGGCTTCAGCGTGCCGGGCGACCGGCTGCGCTGGTACGACCTGCTCGCGATCGCCTTCGCCCACGCCGCGATCGCCTACCTGGGCTGGCTGGGCATCGCGGAACTGCTGGAGCGCAGCTTCGTGGATGCCCCGGTGTTCCCGTTCCCCGGCGCGATCCTGATGGCGGTGGCCTTCGCGCTGACCGCGTACGTGTCGTTCCTCAGCGCGGTGGCCCTCACGCCGATGGTGCTGTCGCTCGTGCTGGCGGTGTTCCTCGTGGTCGGGGCGTTCGCGAGCATGCTGGCGTCGAGCGACGTGCACTGGTGGCGCGACAACCTGTCGGCGCTCGGGATGAGCAGCAACAGCGCCTCGGTCGCGTTCAACGCCACGCTGGTGATCGCGGGGGTGATGGTCACGACGATCGCGCGGTATGCCACGGCCGGGCTGCCCGCCGACGATCAGGCCGAGCGGCGCGGACGCCTCGTGGTGCGCGGCGGCCTGATCCTGATGGGCATCTTCCTCGCGTGCGTCGGGCTCTTCCCGGTGGACGAGTTCTTCCTGCTGCACAACACGGTCGCGACCGGCATGGCCGTGGTGTTCGCCGTGGTCGTGGTCGGGCTGCCGTGGTTCCTGCCCGCCATCCCGCGGGTGTTCGTCGGGCTCGGCTGGGCGTACGTGCTGGTGATCGTGCTGCTCGGCGCGTTCTTCGCGGTGGGGTACTACAACCTCACGGCCGTGGAGCTGATCGCGGCGGTGCTGATCTTCAGCTGGATCATCGTGTTCCTGCGCACGGCGGGCTCGATCGGACGCGGCTGAGGCGCGACGGCGCGATCAGTCGCGCAGGGCGTGCGTGGCCTGGCGGGTGCGGCGCAGGGCGTCGACGGTCTCGGCGTAGCGCCGCTTGGCCACGCCGATGAACAGGCAGTCGACCAGGGTGAGCTGCGCGATGCGGCTGACCATGGCTCCGGCGCGGAAGGCCGACTCCCGCACCTCGGTGAACAGCGCGTGATCGGCGGCGTGCGCGAGCGGGGAGTCCTTGGCCGAGGTGACGGCGACGGTCGCGGCGCCGTTCGCGCGCGCCGTCTCCAGGAACCGCACGGTCTCGATCGTCGACCCCGCGTGCGAGAAGCCGATCGCGACGGTGGGGGCCGCGTGCAGCACGGTCGCCGCGACGGCCTCGTGCGGGTCGGCGAGCACGTGCGCGTTGCGGCCGACGCGCAGCAGCTTGTGCGCGAGGTCCTCCGCCACGAACTGGCTCGCGCCGATGCCGTACAGCAGGATGCGGTCGGCGCCGTCGATCGCGTCGATGGCGGCCTCGAGCACGTCGAAGTCGAGCTGGGCGACGGTCTCCTCGATGGCCAGGAGCTCGAGCGCCGCGAGCTTCGACACCGCCTCCTGCAGCGTGTCCTCGTCGGAGATCTCCGAGCCGAAGGCGCCGCGGGCCGAGAACTGCGCGGCCTCTTTGCCGAGCTCGGTCGCGAGGGCCATGCGCAGCGGGGCGTAGCCGCTGAAGCCGATGGCGCGGCAGAACCGCACGACGGAGGCGACCGAGGTCTGGCACTCCTCAGCGAGCTCGTTGATGGTCTTGTCGATCACGATCGAGGGGTTCTCGCGGACCACCGTCGCGATGCGGGCGAGCGAGGGCGGCAGCGTCGATGCGGCCGCTTCGATCGTCGACTGGATGCTCAATCGGTCCTCCGGGGATGTGGGATTCTCAAGTATGTCGTGACGGGGGTCGTGACAAGAATGGTAAATTCTTTTCAGTGAGTCTACTTCGCATGTAGTCTCTTTTCGTTACTTCCACCGCGTCCCCGAGGAGAGCCGATGAGCGCCCCGCCGACCGCCACCGTCGATCTCGGCAAGTCCCGCTGCCGCGTCGTCGTGCACGCGGAACCGCGCGTGGAGCGCTCGGGCCTCGGCGCCCCGGGTCTGGCGTCCGCCGGCGGCGTGACCGCGGCCCTCGACGCCATCCTCCCGCTGCTCGACGGGCTCCCGCGGCTCGATGCGATCGGCGTGGGAGCGGCCGGCGCGTGGTTCGCGCCGGACGCGGCCGTCGAGCTCGCCGGTCTGCTCGCGGCGCGCACCGGGGCCCGCGTCGCGGTCGCCTCCGACGTCGTGACCGCCCAAGCCGGAGCACTCGACGGGGGAGCGGGCGTGCTGCTCATCGCGGGCACCGGCGCCGCGGCCCTCGGCATCGACGCGGACGGCGCGCGGCTGATCGACGGCTGGGGCCCGGAGCTCGGCGACCTCGGCAGCGGCTCCTGGCTCGGGCGCGAGACGCTGCGGGCCGTGCTCCGCGCCGCCGACGGCCTGGCCGGCCCCACCGCTCTCACCGCCGCCGTCGCGGGACCCGTCGGGGCCCCGTCCGACGTGCAGGCCTGGCTCGCGGGCGACGGCGCGCTCGCCCGGCGCCTGGCGACCCTCGCCCCGCTCGTGCTCGACGCCGCCGAAGCCGGAGACGACGTCGCCGCCGCGATCGCGACCGAGGCCGTGCGCCTGCTCACCACCAGCGCGGTCGCCGCCTCCGCCATCACGACCGACGTGGCCGTGCACGGCGGGCTCGCCGATCACGCCTGGTTCCGCGACACCCTGAGCTCCTCCCTGCGTGCGGCCGGCCGTCGTGTCGTCCCGGCGCGGGGCGATGCCCTGGCCGGCGCGCTGCTGCTGACCCGCCGCGTCGACCTCCCTCACGAAAGGTTCGTGCACCGTGCCGAATGACGACTCCCGCCTCGCCGCCCTCCTCTCCGTCCTGGAGACGCTCGACACCGAGGCGTCGACGACCGAGCGCGGCGACCTCGACCTGCTCGAGACGACCGAGCTCGTGCGCCGCATGAACGCCGAGGACCGTCGGGTGCCCGAGGCCGTCGCCGAGCGGACGGCCGAGATCGCCGCCGCGGTCGACGGCATCACGGAGCGGTTCCGCCGCGGGGGACGCCTGATCTACATCGGCGCGGGGACGGCCGGGCGCATCGGCGTGCTCGACGCCAGCGAATGCCCGCCCACCTTCGGCACCGACCCCTCCATGGTGGTCGGCCTGATCGCGGGCGGCGAGACCGCGATCCGCTCCGCCGTCGAGAACGCCGAGGACGACGAGGAGGCCGCCGGAGACTCGCTGCGCGCGCTCGACCTCACCGAGCGCGACACGGTGGTCGGCATCTCCGCGTCCGGTCGCACGCCGTACGTCGTCGGTGGGCTCGAGTACGCCCGCAGCGTCGGCGCGCTGACCGTGGCGATCGCGTCGAACGCGAACTCGGCGATCGGCGCGGTGGCCGACATCCCGATCGAGGTCGTGACCGGGCCCGAGTTCATCTCCGGCTCCACGCGCCTGAAGTCGGGCACGGCGCAGAAGCTCGTGGTCAACATGCTTACCACGCTCTCCATGATCAAGCTCGGCAAGACGTACCGCGGCGTCATGGTCGACCTGCTCGCCACCAACGAGAAGCTGCACGCGCGGTCGATCCGCACCGTGTCGCAGCTGTCGGGGGTCGGCGTCGACGAGGCCGCCTCGGCACTGCAGCAGGCGCAGGGCTCGGTCAAGCTCGCCCTGCTCATGCTCGCCACGGCTGCTCCCGTCGAGACCGCCGCGACCGCGCTCGCCGGTGCCGACGGCATCCTCCGCGACGCGATCTCCGCCCTCGCCTGACCCCCGCCCGCGACGGATGCGGGCGGAGGACGCGGCTCGTCAGTGGCCGCAGGTGCAGTCCGCCCCGCCGCCGCAGCACGACGAGGCCGCGGCGCCGCCGTGGGCCTGCGACGACTCGGGCACGTCCATCGCCGGGTTCTGGTCGAGGAAGCCGGAGGGCTTGAACCAGAAGCCCGCATAGTCGACGGGCATGATCGGCCAGTCCTCCGGGCGCGGGAAGTGCGTGAGGCCGAACGTGTGCCACAGCACCAGATCTTCGCCGTCGATGCGACGGTCGCCCGCGCTGTACTCGGGGAGGCCGGAGCCGCCCTGGTGCGCGTTGGGGTAGCGGCCGGCCGGCCAGATCTGCCCGTGCTCGTAGCGCGTCGCCCACAGGTGCTTGGTCGCGAACGTCGCCCGCGCCGCCACCGACGAGGCGGGGTCGGCCATCAGCAGTGCGGTCGGCTCCGGCACCAGGTGATAGGCGGTGGGGCGGCCGACGTGGTTCGTGCGCGAGGCGCTCTGCACCTCCCACACCCGGGCGACCGAGGTGTCGGCCTCGCGCTGTGCGGCGTGCTCGGTCTCCAGCACCGTCTCCGACCAGGAGAACGCGTTGCCGAAGGGGTTCTCCGGTCCCATCGGCACCCGCTGCGCGTCGACCTCGACGAGCCGGTTGTCGGAGCCGTCGATCGCCACGTCGAGCCGGGCGCAGAAGAGGTGCTGGTGCACGGGGGCGAACACCCCTGGCGCGAGCTCGGTGGCGTGCTTCTGCCGCACGCCCGGCTCCCCGGCGCCCGCGAACACGATGCCCGTGGCCTTGGCGACCACCTCGATCGAGCCGTCCAGTCCGAAGTTCCAGTAGAAGCCGTAGTCGTAGTTGCCGATCGTGGAGAAGTACGACACCACGAAGCGCCGGGAGCGCCGCACGTCGGATCGGCCCGCGAGATCGGTGTGCTTCCACAGGATCCCGAAGTCCTCCTCGTGCATGCAGATCACGTTCGGGATGCGCACCGGGTGGCCGTGGTCGTCGGCGACGTAGCCGTCGAGGTAGCGGATCACGCCGAGGCAGTCGCACCCCAGTTCCAGGTGGTTGGCGTTCTTGCCGAGCAGGTACTCGCCCGCGTCGAAGTAGCTGATCCAGAATCGCCCGGGGGCCGTGTCGCCGTAGGGCACCACCATCTCGGGCACGCTCGCGCGGTGCAGCACGGAGCGCCCCTGGAACGAGACGTCGTGCAGCACGAGGCCCTCGCGGGCGTTGAAGCCGACGCGCATCGACCAGCCCTCCCACTCGACGAGCGAGCCGGACACGTGGAAGCTCGTGCCCTGCGGCTGGGTGATCTCGATGGGCATGAGCGTCGTGCGCGCCTCGCCCTGCACCTCGGGGTAGTAGTTGCCGTGACCCGCGGGCACCGGCACATCCCCCTCGTCCTCCACGCGGATCACGCTGTTCGCGGTGAGGTCGATGTGCACGATCAGGCCCTCGACCGGGTGTGCCCACGGCGAGTCGTTCTCGTCGTACTTGAGGAAGGTGAGCGAGCGGATGACGCGGCGGCCCACCTCGTCGGCGCGACCCGTGTAGCCGGGGGCGAGGGGGGAGCAGAACGCGAGGTCGATGTGCTCCGCGAGGCCCCGCCGCTCCATGGCGGCCCGCCACTCGGGCGACGCCTTCGCGATGGCCTCGGCCCGCTCGTACTCCTCGAACAGGTACTGCGGCTGACCGTACGGCGGGGCGTCGTTGGGCACGCGCTCGCTGCGCACGATCTCCCCGCGCGTGATCGACACGATCACCTCGGTGGCGACGCCCGTGGCGGTGTCGAGCAGCGTCACGTCGGCGCGGCGATCGATGGGGGAGCCGGGGCTCCACGCCGCGAGCTCCTCCTTGGTGGCCTCGTCGGGCAGCAGCATCGGCACGCGGGTGGTCTCGGTCATCAGTCCGGCCGCCTCCAGCACCGCGCGGGCGGCGGCGATCTCGGCACCGGTGAGCGGGTCGAGCGGGTGCGGAACCGCGATCTTCTCGACGGAGACGGGCTGCGGGGCGTGGTGGGACATCGTCGACCTCACTATTTTCGAGCAAACGCTCAAGAAACGGGATGGCACGATGATAGGCCGCGCGGACGCGGGTGCACAAGCGCCGGCTCGCGGGTCAGGCGCGCCAGGGGGCGAGGATGCCGTCGAGCACTGCGAGGTGGGCCGCGGCGGGCTGCGGCTCGGTCACCTCGACGATCTGCTGGCCGTACGTGATGGAGCGCAGCAGTGCCATGACCGCCGCGGTGGGCGTCTGCGGCCGCAGCTCTCCGTCGTCGACCGCCTCCTGCAGGGCCTCGCGGATGCTGTCCTGCCAGGTCGCGAGGGTCGGGGAGGCCGCGTCGGGCGCGGGGGCGAGCGTGGCCAGGCGCCCCCAGAACCCCACCACGACGTGCGCCTCGGTGCGGGTGCGCTCGTCGACCGGCAGCACCTCGCGCATCAGGGCGTCGAGGCGCGCGAGGCCGCGCAGCCCCGCGGTGGCCTCGGCGATGCGCTGGTCGGTGCGGCGGGTGACCTCGGCGGCGGCCGCGCGGACGACGTCGTCGAACCCGTCGAAGTAGTGCCACAGCGAACCGGTGGCCACCCCGAGCTCCTTCGCGACCGCGCGGGAGGACACGCTCTCGTGGCCGTCGCGGGCGGCGACGGCGAGCAGCGCGTCGGCGATCTGCCGGCGGCGCTCATCGTGGTCGACGATGCGGGGCACGTGCCCATCCTCTCGTAGACGGTCGGGTCTAGCGATATTGAGCGCTCGATCAATATACTGCGACCGTGGAACCCCTCGTCCCCGCAGCACCGTGGCTGATGGCCGCCGCCGCGCTCGTCTCCGCCGTCGCGTGCGTGGCGGCGTGGCGGGCGGTGCCGTGGCAGGGGAGGCAGTCGGCGCTGGTGATGGCCGCCGGGATGCTCGTGCTCGCGATCCCCGCGGTCGACGCCCTGACGCGGCTCGCGCTCGGCGCGGTGCTCCTGGTCTCCGCAATGCTCGGCACCATGGGCGTGCGCGGCACCGCGGCCGCCGCCACCTGCTGTCACCGGGCGCTGGTGTCGCTCGTGATGGCGGTGTGCGCGTTCGACGGATCCGTCGTGGTCTCCTCGGTCGAGCGCGCCGTCACGCCGACCGGCCACGGCGGGCACGGCCTCGGGGGCGTGCTCTCGGCGCTCGTGATGATCGGGGTCGCCGCGGTCGTGCTGTGGACCGTGGCGGCGGCGTGGTTCGTGCCTCCGCAGCACCACGGTCGCACCGGGCGTCTGCTCGCCACGGAGTCGTGGGCGATGGCCGCGGGCGTCGCCGTCATGTGCCTCGGCTTCTGACCGCGGGGCGGGCGGGAGTCGGGCGACCTGACCGGGCGGCTCAGGTGCGCGCGGCCGGACGCACGAACGCCCACGCGGCGACCGCGGCGACGGCGGCCGCGAGGGTCATGGTCACGGCCATGGTCATGGCGTTCGTGCCGCCGACGCCCGCCGCGACCGGGGCCAGCACGGGCCCGAACAGGAAGGTGGACATGCCGAGCAGGGCCGATGCGGTGCCCGCGCGCGAACCGTGGTGCGCGAGCGCGAGGGTCTGCCCGTTCGGGCCGCCGACGCCGGAGCACAGCATGAAGCCGACCAGGGCCGCGATCACCCCGGTCACCCCGGTCCCGGCGACGGCCAGCACCAGGAAGGTCGCGGTCGCCAGCAGCGTCGCGGTGCTGCCGCCCAGGTACACGCGGAGCGGGCCCCACCGTCGCACCACCAGCCGGCTCGTCTGGCTGCCCACGATGCTCGCGAGCGCCCCGGCCGCGAACGCCAGGCTGAACGCCTGCGGGCTCAGCCCGAACTCGTCCTGCAGCACGAACGACGACATCGACAGGTAGGTGAAGAACGCCACCCCGCCGCCCGCCGAGGCGCACAGCACCGCGGCGAACAGGCGGTCGTGGAGCACGGCGCCCGCGTGACCGCCGAGCGTGCGCAGGCCGCCGCCGTGCCGGTCGTCGGGGTGCAGCGTCTCGGGCAGGGCGAACACGACCACGAGCAGCAGCACGACCCCGACCGCCGCGAGCACGCCGAAGATGCCGCGCCAGTCCATGACCCGTGCGAGCTGGCCGCCCACCACGGGGGCGATGATCGGGGCCGTGCCCGAGACCAGGAACAGCAGCGACAGCATGCGCGACAGCTCCACGCCCTCGAACTGATCGCGCGCGACCGCGAGGCAGATGACGATGCCCGCCGATCCGGCGAGGCCCTGCAGGAACCGCGCCACCAGCAGCAGCTCGATGCTCGGGGCGACCGCGCACACGGCGGACAGCACCGCGAACGCGGCTACGCCGACGAGGAGCGGACGCTTCCGGCCCAGCCGGTCGCTGAGGGGACCGGCGATGAGCTGCCCGAGACCCAGGCCGATCATGCACGCCGACATCGTGACCTGCGCGAGCGCCTCGGTCGTGCCGAGCGACGCCGCGAGCTGCGGCAGCTGCGGCAGGTACAGGTCCATCGACAGCGGCCCGAACGCCTCCAGCATCCCGAGCACGAGCATCGCCCGGAGCGTGCCCATGCGGGCGGGCTCCGGGCGCGCCGGGATGCTCATCCGCCCGGGCGCAGCACGCGGCGCAGCCAGCTCTCCCGCGCCGCGACCGCCGCCAGCGACACCTCGGCCTCCGGCGAGAACCCGGAGAAGCCGTGGTACCCGCCGGCCCACACGTGCAGCTCGGCCTGACCGCCGGTCGCCCAGATGCGCAGCGCGTAGTCCACGGCCTCGTCGCGGAAGGTCTCGGCAGCCCCGACCTCGATGAACGCGGGGGCGAGTCCGGACAGGTCGGTGGCGCGTGCGGGGGCCGTGTACGGCGAGACCCGGTCGGTGAAGCGGTCGTCTCCGGCGATGGCGTCCCACGCGGTGTCGTTGTTGTTGCGGTCCCAGGCGCCGAAGCCGTCGTACTGCCGGGCGGACGGCGTCTCGTTGCGGTCGTCCAGCATCGGGCAGCCGAGCAGCTGCCCGGCCAGCCGCGGTCCGCCGCGGTCGCGGGAGAGCAGGGCCACCGCGGCCGACAGCCCGCCGCCCGCGCTCTGCCCCGACGCGATGATGCGGTCGGGGTCGATGCCGAGGTCGTCGGCGTGCGCGGCCATCCACTCCAGCGCCGCGTAGCAGTCCTCCGCCTGCGCCGGGCCCGGATGCTCCGGCGCGAGGCGGTACTCCACCGCGACGCCGACGACGCCGTGCCGGTCGGCCAGGTCGATCAGCTCGGCGGTGCCGAAGAAGCGGGTGCCGAGCACCATGCCGCCGCCGTGGATCGACAGGACGGCGGGCGCCGGCCCGGTCGCGGGGGCGGACGGCCGCACGATCGTGACCTCCAGGTCGGGCGCACCGGCGGGGCCGGGGATCACGCGGTCCTCCCACGTCACCGCCCTGCCCTCGGCCTGCACCGCGATGGGCGGGATGATCGTGGCGAAGTGGTCGCGGTTGGCGTGGATGGTGTCGGCGCGCAGCGGGATGCCCTCCACGAGCTGCACGAACGCGTCGAGCCCGGCGACCAGCTCGGGGTCGTACGGCACGGGAGCGGGCGCGGTCATCGGGCGGCCCGCCAGATCCGGCGCAGCCACGACGACCGTGCGGCGAGGGCGGCCCGGGTGATCTCCGCCTCCGGCATGTACATGTCGAAGCCGTGCGCGCCGCCGCCCCACACGTGCAGCTCGGCCTGGCCGCCCGTGGCCCAGATGCCGAGCGCGTAGGCGGTGTCCTCGTCGCGGAAGGTCTCCGCCTCGCCCACCTCGATGTACGCGGGGGGAAGACCGGACAGATCGGTCGCGCGGCTCGGGGCCGCGTAGGCGGGGGCCTCGTCGCTGAACGCGAGGTCGTCGCCGAGCACGCACGACCACGCCAGCAGGTTCATGTCGCGCTGCCACGTGCCGATGCCGTCGTACTGCAAGCTGGCGACCGAGGTGTTGGTGTTGTCGATCATGGGGCACAGCAGCAGCTGCCCCGCCATGACCGGGCCCTTCCGGTCGCGCGCCAGCAGGGCGACCGCGGCCGTGAGCCCGCCCCCGGCGCTGCCGCCGCCGACGACGAGGCGCTCCGGGTCGATGCCGAGCTCGGCGGCGTGCTCGTGCGTCCAGACGAACGCCGCGTAGCAGTCCTCCACACCGGCGGGGTACGGGTCTTCCGGGGCGAGCCGGTACTCCACGTTCACGGCGACCACGCGGTGCTCCGCGACGATGTCGACCACGCGCGCGGTCTCCCACGAGCGGTGGCCGACGATCATGCCGCCGCCGTGGATGTTCACGAACCCGGGCAGCACCTCGGTCGCGGAATCCGCGGGGCGGAACACCGTGATCTCGATGTCGGGTGCGCCCGCGGGGCCGGGGATCACGCGGTCCTCCCACACGATCGGGCGGCCCGCGATGACGGTGTCGTTGTCGGGGAACATCCGGTCGACGCCCTCGCGCGGCAGCGTGTCGCGGGTGAGGGGAGGCTGCGGGTTCTTCGCGATCTCGTCCAGCACGGCCTGCACCTCGGGGTCGAACGGGACGGGCGGGACGGTGGGGTGTCCGGCGGCGGTGGCGGTCATGTCTCTCCTCAGTGGGGCGGGGGCGGGGGCGGGGGCGGCGTGGGGCGGGGCGGGTGTGTGGGGGTCTGCGGACGGTGTCAGGGGCCTTCGGGGTCGACCACGCCGCGGTCGGCCCAGAAGGGTTCGACCAGGCGGCGCAGCTCGTCGGCGCCGATGCGGTCGACGAGGTCGGCGGCGTCGAGGTTCGCGTGCAGCTGTGCCACGCGGGAGGCGCCGAACAGGGTGGTCGTGAGGGCGGGGTGTGTGAGTGTGAACGCGATGCCGAGCTGGGCCGGGGTCGTGTCGAGCGACTCCGCGAGCGCCGTGAACGCCGGCACGTCGGCGATGATCCGCTCCCGGATGTCGCCGGGGTCGCGGCCGATCTGGCGGTCGCCCTTCACGTTCCCCGCGAGCACGCCGCCCTCCAGGCAGTCGGAGGCCTGCAGCGTGAGGCCCTGCTCCCAGAGCCGCGCGAACGGCTCGCCGTCGGGGATCGAGCGCCGTGCCACGCTGTACTTCAGCTGCGCGATCTGCGGCCCGGGCACGCCCTCCGCCGCGGCGAGGTCGAGCAGGCGCTGGATGGACGACGCCGACCAGTTGTTCACGCCCCACGCGCGGATGAGTCCCGCATCGGCGAGGCGCGCGAGGTCGAGCACGAGGTCGCGCAGGTCGAGGTCGTCGCGGCGCAGGTCGCCCAGGATCACGAGGTCGGCGTGCTCCACGCCCACCCGCATCAGGGCGTTCTCGAGCTGCGGGCGGAAGCCGTCGTCACCGAAGGCCTCCAGCCACAGCTTCGACGACAGCAGCCACTCGTCGCGGCGCAGACCCGCCGCGCGCACCATGGCCGAGAAGATCACGTCGGTGAACACCGGAGGGGCGCCGGGCGCGGAGTAGACGCCGACGTCGAAGAGGTTCACGCCGCGGTCGGTCGCCTGGCGCAGCAGCTCGACGGCGTCGGCGAAGTCCATGCGGTCGTAGGTGTGCCACGAGCCGAGCGAGAACAGGGAGGCGTGCAGGCTGCTGCGGCCGATCTCGCGACGGGGGAGAGGGGTGGTCATGGTGCTCCTCAGAGGCTCGGGTCGATGACGGCCTTGACCTCATCGAGGTGGTGCATGTGGGCGATCTTGGCGGAGGCCTCGGCGAGACCGACCGGGGCGCTGAACAGGTCGTCCCAGGGGAAGCGGTCGGCGAACGCGGTGAAGAAGTCGATGGCGTGGGCGTAGTCGGAGATGTCGCCGTTGAGCGAGCCGACGACCGTGAGCTCCTTGCCCATGATCGTGCTGAGGGGGAAGCCGTCGCCCGCGGGGCCGGTGGAGCCGACGATCGCGATGGTGCCGCGCTGCGCCGCCATGCCCACCGCGTCGGGACCCACGCTCGGGGCGCCCGCGAAGTCGAACACGTGGTCGGCGCCGTGGCCGCCCGTGAGCTCCATGACCTGGTCGACGACGGGCCCGTCGCGGAAGTCGACCACGGCGTCGGCGCCGAAGCGGGCGGCGAGCTCCAGCCGGGCGGCGGGGGCGCCGACCGTGATGACCTGCCCGGCGCCCGCGATGGTGGCGACGGCGGTGGCGAAGATGCCGAGCGCGCCCGACCCCTGCACCACGACGCGGGAGCCGGGGCGGATGCGGCCGGCGCGCTCGAACGCGCGCAGCACGGTCTTGGCCGCGCAGCCCGCCATCGACGCCCAGGTGTCCTTCACCGCCGCGGGCAGCAGCAGCTTCGCGGCGCCGGGGGTGACGTAGGCGTACTCCGACAGCCCGGCGGTGGCGTACGGCGGTACGTCGGACCGCTGCAGGAAGCCGTAGCCGCGGCGCGAGCAGGCGACGGGTTCGCGCAGCACGACGCAGCCGTGGCACTCGCCGCACGTGGACTCCGACCAGCCGATGCGGTCGCCGGGGGAGAGCGGGCGGCCGAGGGCGTCGCGCGTGTCGGGTCCGGTGGCCACGATCTCGCCGACCATCTCGTGGCCGAGCACCATCGGGAGCATGCCGGGGAAGGTCATCCGGCCCTCCCAGATCTCGATGTCGGTGCCGCACAGGGTCGTGCAGGCGATGCGCACGAGGGCGGCGCCCGGCTCGATCTCGGTCGGCAGCGGGAGGTCCTGCAGGGTGAGCGGCTCGCCGTGCGCGGTGAGCACGGCGGCGCGGGTCGTGGTCGGGCGGGTCGGGGCGGGGAGGGTCATGCGGTTCTCCTGTCGCGGGACGGGTGGGGGATCGGGAACGCTCCGCGAGGGGCGGGGTGCGGATCCGATCCCGTGACGGATGCGGGCGGACGGGTCAGACCAGGAGCTGGCCGCCGTCGACCGGCACCGAGACGCCGGTGATGTGGCCGGCGGCGTCGCTCGCGAGGAACAGCACGAGCGGCGTGACCTGGTCGACCTCGGCGATCGTGCCGAGCGGGATGCGCGACTCCCAGGCCGCGCGGGCGTCGGGGTTCGAGGCGAAGTCGGCGGTGAGCGGGGTGAGCACCGGGCCGGGGGCGACCGCGTTCACGCGCACGCCCGCGGTGGCGAGCTCGATCGCGGCGGTGCGGGTGAGGGCGTCGACCGCGGCCTTGGTGGCCTCGTAGTGCCCGAGGCCCGGGGTGGGCTGTCGGGCGCCGATGGACGAGATGTTGACGATGCTGCCGCGTCCGGCCGCCGCGAGCAGCGCGCCGAACACGCGGAGCATGAGGAACGTGCCGCGCACGTTGACGCGCAGGGCCGCATCGACCGCATCGACCGGGACCTCCTGCAGCGTGCCGCCGCCCGCGACGACCCCGGCGTTGTTCACGAGCACGTCGAGCCCGCCGGTGGCCGTGATGCGGTCGGCCGCGGCCAGGACGGAGGCCTCGTCGGCGATGTCGAGGGGGAGGGCGGTGGCGCCGATCTCGGCCGCGACCGCGGCGGCGGCGTCGGCGTTCACGTCACCGAGGAACACCTCGTCGCCCGCGGAGCGGAAGGCGGTGGCGATGCCGCGGCCGAGGCCGGACGCCCCTCCGGTGACCAGGATGCGGCGCGGGGATGCGGTCATGTTCGTCCTCACTGACGGTGCTCTGACGGGATGAGTCCGTTATATTCTACAACCATAGAAAAATACAACCCCGGTTGCTGAGCGAGGAGCGCAGCGACGAGACGAAGCACGCGAAGGAGCGTCATGCCCGAATCGACCCACCCCCGCCGTCCGCTGCAGACGGGCGGTGCCCCGGTGCCGTCCCTCGCCCTCGGCTCCTGGAACACGTGGGACCGCATGGCGCCGGAGGAGGCGGTCGCGCTGATCCGCCGCGCGGTCGAGCTCGACGCCGGGTTCTTCGACGTCGCGTACTACAACATGGGCCCGCACGCCGAGAACTCGACGACCGACATCCTGTTCGGGCAGGCGCTGCGGGCGAGCGGTGTCGACCGCGACGACATCGTGCTGTGCGGCAAGCTGTGGCTGTGGGACTGGCCGAACCAGGGGTTCCGCGCGCAGCTCGTCGAGTCGCTCCAGCGGGCGGGGCTCGACCGGTTCGACACGCTCGTGGTGGGCGACTACCTCGATGCGCCCGACCTCCCGCGGCTCGTCGCCGACGTGAACGCCCTGATCGACGAGGGTCTCGTCGGCTCGTGGGGCATCAACAACTGGCGCATCGCCGACACCCGCGCCGCGCTCGCCGAGGCTCGGACGCGCGGGCTGGCCGGCCCCGCGTTCGCGCAGCTGAAGTACGGCATCGCGCGGCGGTCGATGGCCGAGGGCGACGCGTACGGGCCGCTGTTCGCCGACGGCACCCTCACCCTGCAGGCGTCCGACGTGTTCGAGGGCGGCATCCTCGCCACGGGCCGGACGCCGCAGCGCAAGATCGGCGCCGACGTGGGCGGCATCCGCGAGCGGATCGCGGCCCTGTACCCCGAGGTCGCGCGGGTGGCGGGGGAGTTCGGGGTGACGCCGGCCGCGCTCGGCATCGCCTTCTGCCTCGCGAATCCCGCCACCGCGAACGTGCTGTTCGGCGCCTCACGGCTCGAGCAGCTCGAGCAGAACCACGCCGCGCTCGCGCTCGTCCGCGACCACGGCCCCGAGGTGCGGGCGGCCCTCTCCGACGTCGCCGTGGACCGCGACGTGCGCGCGGATGGGGTGTGGTGACGGGAGTGGCGAGACGGGATGCTGCGCGCAGAGACAAGCCGGGTGCGCCCGGTGGCATGAGCTGTGCCCGTTGCCGCGGGAAACATGCTTGCGCTCTTTTTCCACACATGTAGACTAACCAGCACGACACATCGAGGTGGCGTCGATCCGGTCTCCCGGTCAGCGGCTCTTCGAACCTTCTTCACCACCCCTGCACCCGAGAGAAGGAACCATGAAACGAATGCCCCTCGCGCTCGCCGCAGCCGTGGCCGCGACCCTCGCGCTCACCAGCTGCAGCGGCGGCGGAACGCCATCGCCCTCCGAGGGCGGCGGCGCCGAAGGCCCCGACGCGCTCAACATCGGCAACTTCCTCGACATCACGTCGTGGGATCCGTCCCTGGCCGACATCGGGTTCGACGGCCCGTACCTCTCCGCGGTCTACGACGCCCTGATCGCCCTCGACGCCGACGGCGACCCGATCCCGTCGCTCGCCACCGAGTGGACCGTGGCCGACGACGACCTGAGCATCGACCTCGACCTCCGCACCGACGCCGTGTTCAGCGACGGCACCCCGGTCGACGTCGACGCCGTGCTCGCGAGCCTCGAGTACCTCAAGGCCGGCGCCCGCTCGGGTGAGGCCTACGTCAACGTCGACAGCTTCGAGAAGGTCGACGACGACACCGTCCGCATCAACCTCACGCAGCGCGACGACACGATCCTCTACTTCATGGGCCTCGGGCGCAGCTACATCGCGTCGCCCGCGTCGATCGAGGCCGGAACGCTCGGCAGCGAGCCGGTCGGCTCCGGTCCCTACGTGCTCGACAGCGCCACCAGCGTCCCCGGCGCGGAGTACCACTTCACCAAGACCGAGGACCACTGGGACGCGAAGACCTACCCCTTCGCCGAGCTCGCGATCTACCCGATCACCGACGCGACCGCCCGGCACAACGCCATGCTCAGCGGCCAGATCAACGTGCAGTACGGCGACGTCGCCAACCTGGAGCAGGCCGAGCAGCAGGGCTGGAACACCGCGCAGCGCGTGTCCGGCTGGGCGGGCCTGGTCATCACCGACCACACGGGGGCCAAGAGCGAGCCCCTCGGCAAGCTCGAGGTGCGCCAGGCGCTGAACTACGCGTTCGACGGTGCCGCGATCCTCGCCGCGGTCGGCAGCGGCGCCGGTGTCGCCACCAACCAGGTCTTCCCCGACGGAGGACCGATCAACGACCCGTCCCTCAACGACGCCTACGCGGTCGACATGGACAAGGCGAAGGAGCTGCTCGCTGACGCCGGGTACCCAGACGGCTTCGCGATCTCGATGCCCATGTCGCCCATCTTCGAGATGTGGAAGCCCTCGGCGGAGCAGGCGCTCACCGAGCTCGGCATCACCGTCACGTGGGACAACATGCAGATGCCGGACTACCAGCTCAACGCGCCGAACTACCCGATGTTCATCTCGTTCCTCGCGATGGACGGCAACGACGTCGCCACGGTGGCCCGCCAGGTCACGAGCGTCCAGTGGTTCAACCCGGAGCCCGACTACGCCGAGAACGACGTCATCGCGCCGCTCGTCGAGAAGGTGCAGACCGAACGAGGCGACGCCCAGACCGCGGCCGTCAAGGAGCTCAACGAGGCCCTGGTCGACCAGGCGTGGTGGTCGGTCTGGTACCAGGCGAACAACATCTACTACACGGCGCCCGGCATCCAGCTGCAGCCCGTCGTGGGCATGATGTTCCCGACCCTGCGCTACATCACCCAGGGCTGATGCCCGCCGGGGCGGCCACCCGACACCGGCCGCCCCGGCACCCTTCCCCCTCCGACCCTCCTCACCCCGAGAGGCCCTCATGCTCCTGTTCACGGCGAAGCGGGTGCTGTCCGGCATCCTGCTGCTCGTCGCGGTCTCGATCGGCACCTTCTTCCTGGCGCACCTCGCGATCAGCGATCCGACCGCCTCGCTGCTGGGCACCACCGCGAGCCCCGCGCAGCAGCAGGCCCTGGCCGAGAAGATCGGCCTCGACCGCCCCTTGATCGTGCAGTTCTGGGACTGGTTCTCGCACGCCGTGCTCCTCGACTTCGGCGAGTCGTGGCGCAACTTCCAGCCCGTCGGCGCCCAGCTCGCGATCAAGGTCCCCGTGACGCTCTCGGTGGTCACGTTCGCGACGCTCATCACGGCCGTGATCGGCATCGCGTTCGGCATGATCACCGGGCTGCGCCCCGGCACCTGGTTCGACCGGATCATCAAGGGCATCTCGGTCGTGCTGTTCGCGCTCCCCGGATTCTGGGTGAGCCTGGTGCTGGTCATGTGGCTCGCCGTGCAGCTGAAGTGGTTCCCCGCGGTCGGCTACGTGCCGCCGACGCAGTCCGTCGAGGGATGGCTGCGCTCGATCACCCTGCCGGCGATCTCCCTCGCGCTCGGCGGCATCGTCGCCGTGTCGGAGCAGCTGCGCAACGCCGTGATCGCGCAGAGCAGGCAGGACTGGGTGCGCACGCTCCGCAGCCGCGGGCTCTCCGCCGCGCGGGTCAACCTGCACATCCTCCGCAACGCCTCGCCCGCCGCGCTCACCGTGATCGCCCTCATGTTCGTGGGACTGCTGTCCGGCGCGATCGTGGTGGAGCAGATCTTCAGCCTCCCCGGCCTCGGCCAGCTCACGAACCAGTCCTCGCAGAACGGCGACATCCCGATGCTCCTGGGCATCACGGTCATCTCCATCGTGTTCGTCGTCGTGATCAACCTCCTGCTCGACCTCGTGCTGGGCTGGATCAACCCGAAGGTGCGCGTCGCATGACCACGACCGACATCCGCGTCGCGTTCGACCGCGCCGCCCAGAAGCGGCGGTCGAGCCTGTTCCGGCGCTTCCTCCGCCACCCCGGCGGCTACCTCCCGCTCGCGATCTTCCTGCTCATCGTGCTGGTCGGCGTCTTCGCGCCGCTGCTGGCGCCCATGGACCCGAACCTCGTCGACCTCGCCGCCGCCAAGGCGCCGCCCTCGCCCGAGCACCTCCTCGGCGGAGACTCCACCGGCCGCGACATCCTCAGCCGCCTCATCTACGGCACCCGGACGACCCTCTGGGGCGCGCTCATCACGATCGTCACGGCCCTCGTGATCGGTGTGCCCACCGGCGTCGCTGCGGGCTACTTCGGCGGCGTGTTCGACCGGGTCGCCACCTGGATCAGCGACGCGCTGCAGTCGATCCCCGGCATGATCATCCTGCTCGTGGTCGCCGCCGGCAGCCGCAACAACTTCGAGCTGCTGATGGCCACGGTCGGCGTGTTCATGGTGCCCGGGTACTTCCGCATCGCCCGGTCGCAGACGCTCGCGGTGCGCGGCGAGCCGTACATCGATGCCGCCCGCGTCTCCGGGCTCTCCGACGGGCGCATCATCTTCCGCCACGTGATCACCGCCGTGTACCCGCCCGTGATCATCCAGACCGCGCTCACCGCCGGCATCGCGACGGGCATGCAGGCGGGACTGCAGTTCCTCGGCATCGGCGACTCGAACGTCCCCAGCTGGGGCGCCATGATGCTCGAGGGCTTCCGCCTGATGCTCACGTACCCGCTGATGCTGCTGTGGCCCTCCGCCGCCCTCGGCCTCACGATCGCGGTGCTCGCGATCATGGGCTCGACCCTCGCCGAGCTCGTGCAGGTGCGCACGCCCCGGGCCCGCCGCCGGAAGGACGCCGCGGTGGTCGCCGCCGCCGACGCCCCCGCCCCGACCGGGGCCGCGCAGCACGAGGCCGCCTCGTCGGCGCTGCGCGTCGAGAACCTGCGCGTCGTGCACGCCACGCCGAACGGCGAGACCGAGGTCGTCCACGGGGTCACCCTCGACGTGGCCCCCGGCGAGGTCGTCGGCATCGTGGGCGAGTCCGGATCGGGCAAGTCGCAGACGGTGTTCTCGGTGCTCGACCTGCTGCCCTCCACCGGCCGCGCGACCGCCGACGCGATCTGGGTGGGCGGCACCGACGTGACCGCGGCGACGCCCGCCCAGCGGCACGCACTGCTCGGGCGCACGATCGGCTACGTGCCGCAGGAGCCCATGAGCAACCTCGACCCCTCGTACACGATCGGGCACCAGCTGGTCGAGCCGCTGCGCCGCGTGCACGGACTCAGCCGCGCGGCCGCGACCGAGCGGGCGCGCGCCGTGCTCGTGCGGGTCGGTCTCACCGACCCCGACCGGGTCATGCGCAGCTACCCGCATCAGGTGTCCGGCGGCATGGCGCAGCGCGTGCTCATCGCGGGCGCGATCGCCGGGCGGCCCTCACTGCTCGTGGCCGATGAGCCCACCACGGCGCTCGACGTGACCGTGCAGGCCGAGGTGCTCGAGCTGCTGCGCGAGCTGCAGGCCGAGTACGGCATGGCGCTGCTGATCGTCACGCACAACTTCGGCGTCGTCGCCGACATCTGCGACCGCGTGATCGTGATGCGCGGCGGCGACATCGTGGAGTCCGGACCGGTCGACGACCTGTTCGCCGCGCCCGCGGAGCCCTACACGCGCGAGCTGATCGCCGCCTCGCTCGACGACGCCGCCGGCCGCGCCGAGCTCGACCGCCACCGTACGGAGGTGCCCGCATGACCGCCGCGACCGACACCGCGACCCGCCCGCTGCTCGAGGTGACCGACCTGGTGGTGGAGTACGGGCGCGGGCGCACCGCGTTCCGCGCGCTGCACGGGGTCTCGCTCGACATCGCGCCGGGGGAGTGCCTCGGGCTCGTGGGCGAGTCCGGGTCGGGCAAGTCCACGCTCGGCAAGGCCATCCTCGGCCTGGCCCCGGTGACCGAGGGGAGCATCCGCTTCGACGGCCGCGATATCAGCCGCCTGGGCGGTCGTGCCCGCCGCGCGCTCGCCGACGACGTGCAGGTCGTGTTCCAGGACCCGTACGGTTCGCTCAACCCCGCCCTCACGATCGGCGACATCCTCACCGAGCCGCTGCTCACGACCGGCCTCGGCGCGAAGGCCGCCGAGGCGAAGGTGCGCGAGATGCTCGACCGGGTGCGGCTGCCCTCGGCCAGCATGGACCGCTACCCGAGCGAGTTCTCCGGCGGTCAGCGGCAGCGCGTCGCGATCGCCCGCGCCCTGGTGCGCGGACCGCGGCTGATCGTGTGCGACGAGCCCGTGAGCGCGCTCGACCTCACCACGCAGGCCACCATCCTCGACCTGTTCATCGAGCTGCAGCGCGACACCGGCGTGGCGTACCTGTTCGTGTCGCACGACCTCGGCGTCGTGCGGCGCGTGTGCCACCGGGTGGCCGTGATGTATCGCGGCGAGCTGGTGGAGGTGGGCGAGGGCGAGCAGGTCACCCGCGCCCCGCGGCACCCCTACTCCGAGCGGCTGCGCCTCGCCTCGCCCGTGGCCGACCCGGTCGCGCAGCGGGAGCGCCGGGCGCAGTGGCTCGCTCTGCGGGAGGTGCCCGATGCGGCGGTACGGTAGCTCCAGGCCGGAACTCGCACTCACCCGGACCCGGCCGGAAGGACGCCATGCCGAAGATCATCGACCACGACCAGCGGCGACGGGACATCGTCGAGGTGGCCAAGAGCATCATCCTGAAGGGCGGCTTCGAGGCTGCGACGATGCGCAGCATCGCCGCGGAGGCGGGGTTCGCGAACGGGGCTCTGAAGCACTACTTCCCCGGCAAGGAGAGCATCGTCGCGGCGACGTTCGAGACGATCCTGCAGCAGATGTCGGAGGGCGTGCAGGCGGCGGGCGAGGAGCCGGTCGCGGCCGACGATGCGCTGCGGGGCTTCTTGCAGGCGACCATCCCGCGCGACCGGGAGCAGATCGCCGCGGGGCGGGTGCTGCTGGCGCTGTGGGAGTACGCGATGGCGAACGAGGCGCTCGCGGAGCTGTATCGCGGGCACCTGGCGTCGTGGCGGCGCTCGCTGATCGAGCGGATGGAGGCGGCCCGCGACGAGGGGTCGATCCGCGAGCAGGACTACGGCTCGCTCGCGGACGAGTTCATCTCGGCGGCGGTGGGCGCGACCGTCATCAACCTCATGTATCCGGACGGCGACCGCATCGCCGACTACGAGAGCTACATCGACCGGTTCCTGGCGCGGCTGCGCTGATCGCGGGGCGCCGGTCCGCACAGGGAGGCGCCGCATGACCGCACAGACAGCTCGACCCGTGGTGTTCCTGCACGGCCTCGCCTCGCGCGGCTCCCAGGACTGGCCGGAGACGGAGTGGACGGGGGTGCTCGGCGACCGCCCGCGCGTCGTGATCGACCTCCCGGCGCACGGTGAGGCGGAGGCGCTCGGCGTGGTCCCGACCTCGGCCGTGCTCGACGCGCTCGCCGAGACGATCGGACCGGACGAGATCGATCTGGTCGGCTACTCGCTGGGCGCCCGGCTCGCCTGGGACCTCGCTCGTCACCCGCGCGTGGCGGTGCGCCGCCTGGTCCTCGGCGGGCTCAGCGCGGGGGAGCCCTTCGCGCTGGTCGACCTTCCGGCTGCCCGTGCCGCCGTCGGGGGAGGGGCGGCGCCCGCGGATCCGCTGACCGCGATGATCGTGCACATGGCGACCCTCCCCGGCAACCGCGCCGGCGAGCTGCTCGACCTGATCGAGGGGCTCGCCACTGAGCCGTTCGCGCCCGAGGGCGGCGTGCCCGCGCAGCCGGTGCTGCTGCTGGGCGGCGCCGACGACGCGATGGCGGCGGGCATCGACGGCCTCGCCGCACTGCTGCCCGACGCCCGTGTGCAGCGGGTGCCGGGGGACCACCTCACGGCGCCGCACACGCCGGAGTTCCGCGCGGCGGTCCGCGACTTCCTCGCGGACTGAGCCGGGGCCCGTCGGACGGCCCGCACCCTGACCTTTATTTCCCACGTTCGTAGACAATCGAAAGGCACCCCATGACCGACACCTCCACGCCGGACGCCGCGCGGATCCTCGACATCGCCACCGGCTACATGGCCGCCAAGCAGCTGTTCCAGGCCAGCCGGATCGGCCTGTTCGCCGCCGTCGCCGACGGCGCAGACACGGTCAGCGCGATCGCCGAGCGCTGCGGGGTGAGCGAGCGCATCGCGCGCCTGCTCGCCGACGCGATGGCGGCCAAGGGGCTGCTCGTGCGCACCGACGGACGCTACGCCCTCGCCGACGACGCCGCGGCCTACCTCACGGGCGACGCCGCCGCGATCGACCTCGCGCCGTTCCTCACCTTCCTCGACGAGATCAGCTACCCGCACTGGCTGCAGTTCGCGCACACCGTCGACACCACCCAGCCGGGTGACCTGCAGATGGACGACGCCCGCTGGGGCACGTTCATGGCGGGCGTCATGACGTACAACCGCCTGCACGCGCAGGAGTTCGGACGCCTCGTCGACCTCTCCGGTGCCACGAACGCCCTCGACTTCGGCGGGCTCTCGGCCGAGTTCGCGCTGTCGGTCATGGCGCGCAACCCGCAGCTGCACACGACCTTCGTGTATGCGCCAGGGTTCGAGGACGGCCTGGCCGAGGCCGTGCAGTCTGCGGGCGTGGCCGACCGCACGACCGTGGAGGTGGGGGAGACCGCGACCGCGACGCCCGAGGGCTCGTACGACACCGTGTTCGCCAACCACGTGATCCACCGCTTCTCGGCGGAGGAGAACGCGCAGATCCTCCGCAACCTGCGGGCGGCCGCGGCCGATGGTGCGACCCTGACCGTGCTCGACTTCTTCCTCGACGACGACGCCGAGCAGCGCGCGCTCGACGCCCTCCACGCGGGGGAGTACCTGGTGATCGACGGCACCGTGGTGTACCCGGAGTCCGAGGTGCGCGGCTGGCTGAGCGACGCCGGCTGGTCGGTGCGCGACACGATCGCCCTGCCGGGGAGCCCGCGGGTGCTGGTGGCCACCGCGGTGTGAGAACCGTGGTCTGAGACTGGTCCGAGGGGGATCAGAGGCGGGCGGCATGCGTGAACATGCCGCCCGCCGTTTTCGTGTGTCCCCGTGGCGTGCCGTGCGGGGATGCGGGCGCGATACCGCGCCTTCCTGGCGGGTTTCCGGCACGTTCTCGATCCGCACCGGGGGCCGGGCGGGGCCGCTGCCGCCTCAGTCGCGCGCGAAGACCGTCCGGCCGTCGACGACCGTGCGCTCCACCGTGACGGAGGTGAACGCCCGCCCTGGTTCGAGCGGATCCTCGTCGAGCACCGTGAGGTCGGCGACGCGACCCGGCTCGAGCGTGCCCTTCCACTCGGCGGCGCCGTCCTGCCGCGCGGCCTCCACGGTCATCGCGCGCAGGAGCCGTCGCCGCAGCTCCGCGTCGTCCACCCCGCCCGCCGCGGTCACGAGCCGCAGTGAGGCGTCGAGGCTCGGGCGCCAGTCCGGGGTCGCGATCGGGGCGTCGCTCGTCAGCGTGGTGAGGGCGCCCGAGCCGAACATCTCGGCGAGCGGCCAGGCCGCGGCGACCCGTGCCTCGCCGAGCTGGACGGCGGCCCATGAGTGGGTGTGCGCGGCGATCAGCGGCTGGATCGCGAACCCGGCGCCGATGTCGCGCATGCGGGCGATCTGCGCGGGCGTCGCGAGGTCGCCGTGCACGACGTAGTGCGGTCCCGGCGCGGCGGGCGCCGGGTCGAGCCGTTCCAGCACCGCGAGGAACTCGGCGATCGAGCGGTCGCCCGTGGCGTGCACCGCGATCTGCAGGCCGCGCGCGGCGGCGAGCTCGATCATGCGCTGGAACGCCGACAGCGGATCGCCGCCGCCGCGCGTGAGCAGGTGTCCGGTCGTGCCGTCGGCGTAGGGCTCGTCCGTCCAGGCGGTGGCCATCGGCGGGATGCCGTCGGCGAAGATCTTGACCCCGGGGATCGCGAGCCAGCGCGCGTCGGTCGAGGGCGGCGGGGTCTGGAGCCCGCGCTCGAAGTCGTCGAGCGTGCTCTCGCCGTCGATCGTGCCGAACAGGCGCAGCAGCGTGACGCGGGAGGTCTGCGCGCCCTCGCGGTGCAGCTCCACGTAGGCGTCGAGCATGTCGCTGCCGAAGCATCCCGTCTCGCCGTCGTCCTCGCCGGGGCCGATGCCGGGTTCGGTGTAGCTGGTGATCCCGAGCTCGGCGAGCAGCCGCCATGCCCGTCGCAGGGTGGCGCGTCGCTCCCCGGCCGTGGAGACCAGGCGGCCGGACGGCTGCTGCTCCGGCGGGGTGTCGGAGAAGAAGAGGTGGGGCCAGCGGGCGCCGAGCCAGGCGGCGTGCAGGTGGGCGTCGTTGAGGCCGGGCACGACCGTGCGGCCGTCGAGCTCGAGCGTGCTCCGGGCGGGGAGCGCCTCGGCGTCGGCACCGGTGGCGACGATCACCCCGTCGCGCACGGCGAGGGCCGACGTGGTGGTGTCGCGCGGGTCGAGGGTGTGGATGCGGCCGCCGCGGATGATCAGGTCGGCGCCGTCGCCGGAGAGTGCAGTGCTCATTATTCCACCAGTGTAGACGAAAAGAACGGACGAGCGGGGACCCCGGACACCCGATTCGGCGCTGCCCTCGCCCGGCTTGTACGCTGGGGGCATCCCCCGAATCCACCGGCAACCTCGCGCGAGCCGGCGACCTCGGCGCGCGCTCACACATGCAAGGACGCAGATGAACGATTCCGCGGCACCCCGCGACGAATGGACGGCGAGCGAAGAGCTGGCGGAGCGGATGATCCCGCTCGTCGGAGCGCTCAAGCGGGAGCACGACGTGGTCACGTCGTTGCACGGGCACCGGCTGCTGGGCCTGTCGGCGACCGGTCTCGTCGAGGTGCACGACCGCGTCGCGCAGCTCGGCCACGAACGACTCTCGATCGACGACACCCTCGCCGTGCTCGAGGCCATCCACGCACTCGGACCAGGAGCCTCCTCGCTCGACGTGGCCCGGCTCGCGGAGGGCCACGCGGCGAGCGGCCGCCCGCTCGACGAGTACCTGGCAGAGGCGCTGGCCCCCGCGATCGGTGCCGTGCCCGCCGACCCGACCGACGTGGTGCTGTACGGCTTCGGTCGCATCGGGCGTCTGCTCGCGCGCATCCTCATCGCCCACACCGGCGGCGGCAGCGGACTGCGCCTGCGTGCCATCGTCGTGCGCCGGGGCTCCGACAACGACCTCGTCAAGCGCGCCTCGCTGCTGCTGCGCGACTCGGTGCACGGCCGCTTCGCCGGCTCGGTCACGGTCGACGAGGAGGCCGAGCAGATCATCGCCAACGGCACCCGCATCCAGGTGATCTACTCCGACGACCCCGCCACGATCGACTACACCGCCTACGGCATCCACGACGCGATCGTCGTCGACAACACCGGCCGCTGGCGCGACGAGGCCGGGCTCTCGCAGCACCTGCGGTCCGCCGGGGTCGCGCGCGTGCTGCTGACCGCGCCGGGCAAGGGCGCGCTGAAGAACATCGTGCACGGCATCAACGACGCCGACGTCACGCCGGAGGACCGCATCGTCTCGGCGGCGTCCTGCACCACCAATGCGATCACCCCGGTGCTCGCCGCGATCGACGAGGCCTACGGCGTGGTCGCCGGGCATGTGGAGACCGTGCACTCGTTCACGAACGACCAGAACCTCATCGACAACTTCCACAAGGGCGATCGCCGCGGCCGCTCGGCCGTGCTCAACATGGTCATCACCGAGACCGGTGCCGCGAAGGCGGTCGCCAAGGCGCTGCCGCAGCTGGAGGGCAAGCTCACCGGTAGCTCCATCCGCGTGCCCACGCCCGACGTGTCGCTCGCGGTGCTGCACCTGACCTGCGAGCGCCCCGTGGAGAAGGAGCAGGTCAACGACTACCTGCGGCGCATCTCGCTGCACTCGAAGCTGCGCCAGCAGATCGACTACGTCGAGAGCCCCGACGTCGTCTCCACCGACTTCGTGGGATCGCACAGGGCGGGCATCGTCGACGGGCTCGCGACCGTCGCCCACGGCAACACGCTCATCCTCTACGTCTGGTACGACAACGAGTTCGGCTACTCGTGCCAGGTCATCCGGGTGCTGGAGGTCATGGCCGGGTCGCACCCGATCGTGCTTCCGGAGCGCCGCGAGGTCACGCTGCAGGCCTGACCCGCGAATGGGGGAGGCACCCGCCATGATGGGGGCATGACTCCCGCGGCCCTGCTGTCCGAGCGCCTCCGCTCCCACCGTCTGACCGCGCCGGCGCCGACGGTCGCCGACGCCGCGCGCCACCTGCTGGCCGTGCAGAGCCAAGACCTCACGGCCGGCCGGTGGGCCCTGGCCTGCCGCGCCAGGGGCGCCGTCCGCCTGCGCGATGTGGACGCCGCGTTCGCCCGCGGGGAGCTCGTGCGCGCGTGGACCATGCGCGGCACGCTGCACACCGTGCCCGCGCGCGACCTCGGCTGGATGCTGGAGGTCACGGCCGAGCGGCAGCGGCAGCAGGCGGCCTCCCGGCAGCGGCAGCTCGGGATCGACGCGGAGGTCACGGCGACCGCGGTGAAGGCGCTCGTCCCGCGACTGCGCGACGGCGGGCTCACGCGGGCCGAGGTCTTCGCGGTGTGGGAGGCTGCGGGCATCGACCCGTCGGGCCAGCGCGGCATCCACCTCCTGTTCGACCTGACCATCGATGGGCTCGTGTGTCAGGGGCCGATCGTGCCGCGCTCCGGCATCACGCGCGACCAGCGGTTCGTGCTCGTCGAGGAGCACATCCGTGCGCACGAGCGGCCGGACGACCCGCTGGCCGAGCTGTTCGTGCGCTACATCGACGGACACGGCCCCGCGGGCGTCGCGGACTTCGCGTGGTGGTCGGGGCTCACCCTCGGGCAGTCGAGGGAGGCCGCGGCGCGCGCCGCCGGGCGCGTGACCGAGGTCGCCGAGGGCCTGTTCACCGCGGGCGCGCACCCCCGCCGGGCTCCCGCGGCCCCGTCGGTGCAGGCGCTGCCCGCGTTCGACGAGTACTACATCTCCTACGCCGACCGCACGCCCGTGTGCGACCCGACGTACCTGGGTCGCGTCGGCCCGGGCAAGAACGGCATGGTGCGCGCGACGATCGTGGAGGACGGACGCGTCATCGGCTGCTGGACCCACGCGGCCGCCGCGCACACGGCCGATCCCGAGCTGTTCACCGAGCCGGGCGACCCCGATGCCGTGAGCGCCGCGCTCGCCCGGTTCGCCGCGTTCATCGACGGCTGACCCGCCCGGAGCGACCCGGCGTCAGCCCGCGACCGGCACCGGGGCGAGCAGCGCGGCGATCTGCGGTGCGAGCGCGATGAGGCGATCGTTCGCCTCGGTCTCGGCCACGGTGGCCCGCAGACCCTCGCCGGGGAACGGGCGCACGAGCAGCCCGTGGTGCTCCAGCAGCTCGGCGACTGCGGCGGTCGTGTCGCCCAGCGGCAGCCAGACGAAGTTGCCGCGGCTCTCGGGCACGGTGATCCCGGCGGCGGCGAAGGCGGTGACGATGCGCTCGCGCTCCTGCACGAGGGCGTCGACGCGCTCCTGCAGCTCGTCCTCCGCAGCGAGGGAGGCGACCGCGGCGGTCTGGGCGAGGTTCGTGACGCCGAACGGGATGGCGACCTTGCGCAGCGCGATGCCCAGCTGCTCGGGGGCGATGGCGTAGCCCACCCGCATGCCGGCCAGCCCGTACGCCTTCGAGAACGTGTGCGCGACGGCCACGTTGGGGTAGCGGCGGAAGTACTCGATGCCCACGGGCGAGTCGGCGCGGTCGTTGAACTGCACGTACGCCTCGTCGATCACCACGACGATGTGCGCCGGCACCTGCGACAGGAACCGGTCGAGCTCGGCGTCGCCGACGGTCGTGCCGGTCGGGTTGTTCGGGTTGCACACGAGGATCAGGCGCGTGCGGTCGGTGATGGCGGCGAGCATGGCGTCGAGGTCGTGGCGGTGGTCGGCGGTGAGCGGCACCATCACGGGTACGGCTCCGGCGGCCCTGGCCAGCATCGGGTACGCCTCGAACGAGCGCCAGGCGAACAGCACCTCGTCACCCTCGCCGGCGGTGGCCCGCATCAGCTGCGACACGACCTCGACCGAGCCGCTGCCGAGCACCACGTTGACGGGCTCGACACCGAAGCGCGCGCACAGCTCGGTGGTGAGGGCGGTGGCCGCGGTCTCGGGGTAGCGGTTGATGGTGGCGAGCTCGTCGGCGATCGCGGCGGTCACCGAGGGGAGCGGGGGATAGGGGTTCTCGTTCGACGAGATCTTGTGCACGGGACCGGTGGTCTCGGTCTGCGGTGCCGCCTTGCCCGGCTTGTAGCCGGGGATCGCGTCCAGGTCTCCCCGCAGTCTCAGCTCCGACATCCGATGGCCCTTCTCTCGTGTGCGCTCCTGCGGCCGTGTCCGTTTGACAGGCCCGAGCGGACTTCATACTATCGCAATTGAATATAAAGAATGTTGTCAATCCGATCCACGACGATCGGATGCGACGGAAGGAGCGGAGCGACGGTGCCCCACACTGCGGTCGATTCCCCGGAACAGCGCCTCGCCCTGCGCGTGCGCGCCATGCGCCAGGAGGCGAAGGACGTGCTGTCCCTCGAGCTCGACGACCCCACCGGCGCCGAACTGCCGGACTGGGAGCCGGGAGCGCACATCGACCTCCGCTTCGCGAACGGCGTCGAACGCCAGTACTCGCTGTGCTCCGACCCCGGCGACCGCACCGCCTGGCGCATCGCGGTGCTCGCCGAGAGCCCGAGCCGCGGCGGCTCCCGCTACGTGCACCAGACGCTGCGCGTCGGTGACCCCGTCACGGCCTCCGCCCCCATCAACCACTTCGCACTCGCGCCGGCGGACGACTACGTCTTCGTGGCCGGCGGCATCGGCATCACGCCCATCCTGCCGATGCTGCAGGAGGCCACCCGCCGCGGCGTTCCGTGGCGGCTCGCGTACCTCGGCTCGGCGGGGGAGCGCATGGCATTCCTCTCCTCGACCCAGCTCGCGGGCGGCGAACTGCTGCTGGTGCGCGGCGACGTCGACGACCGGCTCGACCTGGCCGCTTGGATCGGTGCGCCCTCCGCCGAGACCGGTGTGTACGCGTGCGGTCCGGAGCGCATGCTCGATGCGCTGGAAGAGCTGAGCGCCGGATGGCCGCGCGGGGTGCTGCACGTCGAGCGCTTCCAGGCGAAGACCTTCGGCGAATCGCAGGGCGCCGAGTCGTTCGAGGTGGTCGCCAGCCGGTCCGACCTCGTCGTCACGGTGGACCGCGGGTGCAGCATCCTCGAGATGCTCGAGAACGCCGGTATCGGCGTGCCCAGCTCCTGCCTGGAGGGCGTGTGCGGCACGTGCGAGACCGCCGTCGTCGACGGGGCGCCCGAGCACCGCGACTCGATCCTCACCCCCGACGAGCGCGAGAGCAACGAGACGATGATGATCTGCGTCTCCCGTTCGCTCGGCGACCGTCTCGTCCTCGACATCTGACCCCCCACGAACGGAGCGACCATGGACACCGGAACCGCATACGGGCTGCGCCTCGGGCAGCCGCTGAACGAGCTCGCCCAGGTGGGTCCTGGCACCCCCTACGGGGAGGTGCTGCGCCGCTACTGGCACCCGGTCGCGAAGGTCGAGGATGCGACGACACGACCCCTCTCGCTGCGCGTGCTGGGCGAGGAGCTCGTGCTGTTCCGCACCCGCAAGGGCAAGGCGGGTCTGCTGCACCCGCGCTGCATCCACCGCGGCGCGTCGCTGTTCTACGGCGGGGTCGAGGACGAGGGCATCCGCTGCTGCTACCACGGCTGGGTGTTCGACACCGAGGGGCACTGCCTGGAGCAGCCGTGCGAGCCCGACCTGGGACTGCACCGCGATCGCGTACGCCAGCCGTGGTACCCCGTCGAGGAGCAGTACGGCCTGATCTGGGCCTACATGGGCCCGCCCGACAAGAAGCCGGTGCTGCCGCGCTACGACACGCTCGAGGAGCTGGCCGCCGACGAGCAGCTCATCGTGAACGACCAGGGCGTGGGCGGAGGCGGCCCGGCACAGCTCGACTTCAACTGGCTGCAGCACTGGGAGAACGTGATGGACCCGTTCCACGTGCCGATCCTGCACGCCCGGTTCAGCGGCAACCAGTTCACGCCGGAGATGGCGCTGATCCCCGAGGTCGAGTACGAGTACACGCCGCTGGGCGTTCGGAGCATCCAGATGCGCGACCTCGGCGACGGCCGGCAGCTGCGCCGCGTGACCGAGGTGATCTTCCCGAACCTGCGCGTGGTGGCGAGCCCCAAGCTCGCCTCCGGACAGACGAACATGATCGGCTGGGTGGTGCCGATGGACGACACCAACTTCCGCATCTTCACGGTCGCGCGCGACAGCGACCCCGACTTCCTCACCAAGCTGCGCTCCACCCACGAGGGCAAGCCGTGGAAGGAGCTCACCGACCTGGAGCACCAGCGGCTGCCCGGCGACTACGAGGCGCAGAAGTCGCAGGGCGCCATCTCGCTGCACTCCGAGGATCACCTCACCACCACCGACCAGGGCATCGCGATGATCCGGCGCATGATGGCCAAGCAGCACCGGGCCGTGGCGGGCGGCGGCGACCCGGTGGGCGTGTTCTTCGACGAGTCGGAGCGGCTGATCCGCATCGAGGGTGGCAACTACTTCGAGGGCGCGCCCGACGCGCCGCTGCTCGCCGACGCGGTGGACGACTGACATGGCCAAGTACACGGCGCGGCCGCCCCGCGGGGACCGTCCGGTCCTCGTGCTGGGCATCAGCGACGTCGTCGTGATCGAGGGCGAGCCGGCCGTGCCGGTGAGCACGCACCACCTGTCGGCGTGGGGGCGGTGGGTGCGCGACGTCGCCATCCCCGACGCCGCGGCGCAGCGGCTGCACGAGCTGGCGGAGCACTTCGACATCGTGTGGGCGTCGGAGTGGGGCCACAACGCGCACACCGCGTTCCGCGAGCCGCTCGAGCTGCCGGAGGAGCCGTGGCCGTTCCTGCCCGTGCAGTTCGACAAGCTCGCCCACATCCGCCGGTACGCGGACGGTCTGCCGTGGATCTGGGTCGACGATCCGCTCGTCGACCTGAGCGGCGAGCCGCCCCGGTGCGACGACGGCATCGTGGTGCGCGTGGACCCGGCCGCCGGCATCCTCAGCCTGGACGTCGACGAGCTGCTGACGAAGACGCGCGAGCTGGTCGAGCGTCGCGCCGAGGAAGACGAGGAGAACGCATGACGGATGCCGTCGCGATCGTGGGAGGGCGGGTCGTCACGGGCCTGGGCGAGGAGATCGAGAGCGGCACCGTGCTGCTGTCCGACGGGCGCATCGAGGCCGTCGGCACAGGGCTCGCCGTGCCCGAGGGCGCCCGGGTGATCGACGCCGCCGGATGCTGGGTGCTGCCCGGCCTCATCGACCCGCACAGCCACATCGGCGCGCACGAGGAGGCCAACGGCCCCGCCGGGTTCGACGGCAGCGAGGTCTCGTCGCCGGTCACCGCCGGCGTGCGGGCCATCGACGCCGTCAACATCGAGGACATCGCCTTCCGCGACGCGCTCGCCGGTGGCATCACCGCCGTGGTCGTGAAGCCGGGATCGGGCAACCCGATCGGCGGGCAGAGCGTCGCCATCAAGACGGCGGGAGGGCGCTCGGTCGACGAGCAGGTGATCCGCGCGGCGCTCGGCATGAAGTCGGCGCTCGGCGAGAACCCCAAGCAGGCCTACGGGGAGCGCAAGCAGCTGCCGTCGACCCGGCTCGGCATCGCCCTCGTCATCCGTCAGGCGCTGCGCGACGCGCAGGACTACGCGGTCCGGCGTGACAAGGCCCGCGCCGACGGCACGCCGTTCGCCGTGGACCTCGGAAAGCAGGCGCTCACGGAAGCCCTCGACGGCACGCTCACGTGGGAGCAGCACGCGCACCGGCACGACGACATCGCCACGGCGCTGCGCATCGCCGACGAGTTCGGGCTGCGCCTCGTCCTCAATCACGGCACCGAGGCGCACAAGCTCGCCGGCATCCTCGCCGCGCGCGACGTGCCCGTGATCTACGGACCCATCCTGTCGAGCCGCTCCAAGGTGGAGGTACGCGAAGCCGATCCCGCGAACCTCGCCGCGCTCGCCGCGGCGGGTGTGCGCGTGGCGCTCACCACCGACCACCCGGTCGTGCCCATCGGCCTGCTCGCGATGCAGGCGGCCGTGGCCGTGCGGGCCGGGCTGCCGAGGGAGACCGCGCTCGCGGCGATGACCTCGACGGCCGCGGCCATCGCCGGCATCGACGACCGGGTCGGCGCGCTGGAGCCCGGCCGCGACGCGGATGTGGTTCTGTGGACCGGAGACCCGCTCGACGTCGCCTCGACCGTGCGGGAGGTGCTCATCGACGGGCGCACGGTGTACTCGGCGCCGTCCGCGGTGCAGGAGGGGAACGGATGACGCTGCACGACGACGCTGCACGCCTGCAGCCGGAGCTGGTGGAGCTGCGCCGTCGTCTGCACCGCATCCCCGAGCCCGGGTTCGACCTGCCGCTGACGCAGCGCGCCGTGCTCGACGCGATCGACGGCCTGGGCCTGGAGATCACGACCGGATCGGACCTCAGCTCGGTCACAGCCGTGCTGCGCGGCGCGACCGACGGCCCGTCCGTGCTCCTGCGCGGAGACATGGACGCGCTCGCCATCGTCGAGGAGACCGGGCTCGAGTACGCGTCGGCGAACGGGGCGATGCACGCGTGCGGGCACGACCTGCACGTGGCCGGACTCGTGGGGGCCGCACGCCTGCTCGCCGGGCGGCGCGACCGCATCGCCGGCTCCGTCGTCTTCATGTTCCAGCCCGGCGAGGAAGCGGGCGGCGGGGCTCCGCTCATGATCCGCGACGGCGTGCTCGACGCCGCGGGCACGCGGGTCGAGGCCGCCTACGGCATCCACGTGGGTCCGGGCGCGCGCGGCACGTTCCAGCTGAAGTCCGGCACGATCATGGCGGGCGCCAACGTGCTGCGGGTGCGCGTGCACGGGAGGGGAGGGCACGGGTCGAGGCCGCAGCAGGCCGTGGATCCCGTGCCCGTGGTGGCCGAGCTGATCCTCGCCCTGCAGTCCTGGGTCACGCGCCGCATCGACGTGTTCGATCCCGTGGTGCTGTCGGTCACGACGCTGTTCGCGGGGGAGATCACGAATGTGATCCCCGAGGACGCGGGCTTCGCGGCGACCCTGCGCACGCTGTCCGAGGCGTCGATCGCGCAGGCGCAGGCCGAGCTGCCGCCGCTGATCGAGCGCATCGCCGCGGCGCACGGCTGCACGGCCGACGTCGAGGTGATCGTCGGCTATCCGGTCACGGTCAACACGGTCGAGGAGACGGCGGCGGCGGCAGCGGTGCTCCGCGCCGAGTTCGGCGAGGACCGCGTGGAGGAGATCGATGCGCCCTGGATGGCGTCGGAGGACTTCTCGTTCGTGCTCAGGGAGGTGCCAGGCACGTTCCTGTTCCTGTGCGCGACCCCGCCGGATGTGGACCAGGACGACATCCCGATGAACCACTCGCCGCATGCGCGGTTCGACGACGCGGTGCTGGGCGATCAGGCCGCGGCTCTCGCGGCGCTCGCCTGGCGCCACGTCGGAGTCGGCGACGCGTAGGCGCCCGTCGTCTCGTCGCCGGGATGCTGCCTGAGTGAGCGGAGCGAGACGAGGGGCGCGCGTGTCAGCGACCGAGCGTGCGGTGGTCCAGCACGGCCTTGCGGCCGACCTTCACATCGCCGGAGCGGATCGCGTCGATCAGGGCCTCGTGGATGCGCAGGCGCTCGTCGGTGTCCTGCCGGAAGCCCGGCACGGCCAGGGCGTCGTCGGTCGCGGCTCCCGCGGTCTCACCCTCGATGTAGTCGACGAGGTTGAGGTAGAACGTACGCAGCACGGCGTTGGGGGAGATCTCGGCGATCCGCCGGTGCAGCCGCCAGTTGCCGTGCAGGCCCTCGATGGGGTCGTGCCAGTGCTCGGTCAGCTCCGCCATCACGGCTTCGAGATCGGCGATGTCGGCGTCCGTGCGGTGCTGCACCGCGTCCTGCATGACGGCCTCGTCGAGCGCGTCCAGCACCTTGATCACGTCGTTCACCGGAGCGCCGGTCTGCCGCAGCCGCAGCACGCTGTGCGCGAGGCGGATCAGCGGGGACTGGTCGGCGACGAAGATGCCGCCACCGGGACCCGGGCGCAGATCGACCGAGCCGCGCGCCCGCAGCACCCGCAGCGCCTCGCCGAGCGTGGCCGGCGCCACACCGAACTGCTCGCACAGCTCCTGGCGGGTGCCGATGCGATGACCCGGCTCGAGACCCTCCGTCTTGATCATCGCCTCGACCTCGGTGACCACGCGGTCGGCGACGGACTGCGCGGGCGCGACGCGCTGGAACGTGCGCGCTTCTTCCTGGGTGCTGGCCACGGGGATCCTTCGGTCGGAGCGGGGCTGTGGAGCGGATCTCTCACATCCTAAGGAGCGCCTGCCGCGCCGGGGCGGTGGCGGCGGGCGATTCTCCTATTTGCAGTAATTGAATGTATCTAATACAGTCAATCACGCAATGCTGCTCACGAGAGGAAACAGATGACCGACCCCACCGGTGGCGATCTGCTCGCAGACTCCCTCATCAACCAGGGAGTCTCACGGATCTTCGGCATCCCGGGCGTCCAGCTCGATGCCGCCGCAGACGCCCTCCACGCCCGCACCGACCAGGTCGACTTCATCTGCGCGCGCAACGAGCAGGCCACGACCTACATGGCGGACGGCTACGCGCGGAGCACCGGCGACGTCGGTGTCGCGATGGTCGTGCCGGGCCCCGGCGTGCTCAACGCCCTCTCCGGCGTCGCGACCGGCTACTCGGCCAACTCGCCGATGCTCCTGATCGCGGGGCAGATCGACTCGCAGGCCATCGGCCGCGGACTCGGCGCCCTGCACGAGATCCCCGATCAGACGGGCATCCTGCAGCGCCTCACGAAATGGACGGGCACCGCCCGCTCCGCCGATGAGATCCCCGGGCTCGTGCGCGAGGCGTTCACGCAGCTGCGCAGCGGCCGCCCTCGCCCCGTCGCGCTCGAGGTGCCGCCGGACGTGCTGGCCGCCACCTCACGTGCCGTCGCGGCCGAGCGCGTCGCCGACGCACCCCTCGTGCCGGAGGAGCAGCAGATCCGCGATGCCGCCGCCCGCCTGCTCGCGGCCAAGCGCCCGATGATCGTGGTGGGCGGGGGAGTGCTCGCCGCGAACGCATCGGTCGCCCTCCAGGCACTCGCCGAGGCACTGGAGGCCCCCGTGCTCATGACCGAGAACGGCCGCGGTGCGCTCGACGCCCGCCACCGTCTGGCCTTCGACGCGCTCGCCCTCCGCGCGTTCCGGGAGGACGCCGACCTGGTGCTCGCCGTCGGCACGCGCTTCGTCTCGACGTTCGGCACCCAGGTCGACACGAACGGCGCCCCCGTGATCCTCGTGAACGCGGAGGCCGCCGACCTCGAGGGCCCGCGTGCCGCCGCGCAGACGCTGCACGCCGATGCCCGCCTCGCCCTCGCCGCCCTGGCCGCCGAGGTCGGCACCGCGGCGCGCGACTCGCGGGAGAGCGAGTTCGCCCGCGTGCGCACCTGGCTCGCCGCGCAGTTCGCCGACATCGCCCCGCAGCGCGAGTACCTGTCCGCGATCCGCGGCGCGCTCCCCGAGGGCGGCGTCTTCGTGAGCGAGTTCACGCAGGTGGGCTACGCCGCCAGCGCCTGCTATCCGGCGTACCAGCCGCGCACCTACATCGGCCCCGGTTACCAGGGCACGCTCGGCTACGGCTTCGCCACGGCCCTCGGCGTCAAGGCGGCCGACCCCGACCGCGCCGTCGTGTCGGTGAACGGCGACGGCGGCTTCTCCTGGACGCTGCAGGAGCTGTCCACGGCCAAGCGCTACGGTCTCGGCCTCGTGACGATCGTGTTCCACGACGGGTTCTACGGCAACGTGCGCCGCATCCAGAAGAACCGGTACGGGGCACGCTACTTCGCCAGCGACCTCACCAATCCGGACTACGGCACGCTCGCGGAGGCGTTCGGCATCCGCTCCGCACGGGCCACCACCCCGCAGGAGCTCTCGGGGGTGCTGGCCGACGCCGTGCCCGCGAACGAGCCGATCCTCATCAACGTGCCGGTCGGCGAGTTCCCGTCGCCGTGGCACCTGATCCACGAGGGTGTGCCGCGCCCGGCGCCGCTCGCCCCCGATGCGCATCTCGTGCGGCAGGCGGGGGTCTGACATGGTCATCGGGCACGACATCGCCGGCATCAGGGAGGATGCCGCAGGGCAGGCCTCGATCGATGTCGTCAGCCCGGCCGACGGCACCGTGATCGGTGCCGTCGTGGCTGGCGGCCCCGCCGATGTGGATCGTGCGGCGGCTGCGGCCGCGGGCGCGTTCGGCACCTGGTCGACGACGCCGATGTCGCAGCGGATCGCTCATGTCGAGGCGCTCGCCGAGGGGTTGGCGCGCCACCGTGAGCTGCTCGCTGCGACGTTGAGCGCGGAGATGGGGTCGCCGATCGCGTTCGCGCGCTCCGCCCAGGTGGGGGTCGCGATCGCCGACCTCGCCCGGCTGGTCGAGGCCGCCCGCGCGCACGTCGAGCGCGAGGCGGTCTCGAACTCCCTCGTGGTCGCGGAGCCGGTCGGTGTGGTCGCCGCGATCACGCCCTGGAACTTCCCCCTGCACCAGATCATGCTCAAGGTGGGCGCCGCGATCCTCGCCGGCTGCACCGTGGTGCTCAAGCCCAGCGAGGTCGCGCCGCTGAACGCCGCGATCGTGGGCGACATCCTCCGCGAGACCGGGCTGCCGGCCGGCGTCGTGAACATCGTGCACGGCGACGGCGCCGGTGTCGGCTCGCCGCTGGTGGCGCACCCCGGCGTCGACATGGTCACCTTCACGGGTTCGCGCCAGGTGGGGGAGCAGGTGGCGCGCGCCGCCGCCGCGACCATCAAGAAGGTCGCGCTGGAGCTCGGGGGCAAGTCGGCGGCGATCGTGCTCGACGACGCGCCGCTGGACGAGTCCGTGCGGGGGGTCCTCGCCTCGTGCTTCGCGAACGCCGGACAGACCTGCGCGGCGCAGACGCGCGTGCTGGTGCCGGAGGGCATGCGGGAGGCGTGGGAGCGCGCGGCCGTCGAGGCCGCGGCGGGCTGGGCGCCCGGCGACCCGCGCGCGGAGGGGACGGCCACCGGGCCGGTCGCCTCGGCGCTGCAGCGCGAGCGGGTGCGGTCGCACATCGAGACGGCGATCGCCGAGGGTGCGCGCGTGCTGACCGGCGGCCTCGATATCGTCGAACCGACGGCCGGCGGCGCCTACGTGCAGCCCACGATCTTCACCGATGTGACACCCGACATGAGGATCTTCCACGAGGAGGTCTTCGGTCCGGTGCTCACGATCACTCCGTACGCCACGGTCGATGAGGCTGTCGACCTGGCGAACGACAGCGTGTACGGCCTGTCGGGCGGCGTGTGGTCGAGCGACCCTCGACGCGCCCTCGAGGTCGCGCTGTGCATGCGCACCGGCACCGTCGGCATCAACGGCGCCGGGCTCGACGTGGGGGCTCCCTTCGGGGGGTACAAGCAGTCGGGCGTCGGCCGGGAGTGCGGCGTGCACGGGTTCGAGGAGTTCCTCGAGCTGAAGTCGGTGATGGGCGCCGCCGCCCTTCTCGACGACCACTCGTGACCGGTAACAAACCCGAAACACCGCCGACACGAGGCAATAAAGAGCAATTCATAATATTCAATGAGTTGGAACCCGCCCGAGGGTTCCGTGAAGAGAGGACACCCATGAGACGCAGCATCGTAGCCGCGGTCGTCGGCGTGACGGCACTCGCCCTGACCGGCTGCGCCGGCGGGGGAGACGGGTCAGGAGGCGGAGCGGTCGAGAAGGCCACCATCGCCATCGCCGCCGACCCGGGTTCGCTCAACCCGATCACGAACGCGACGCAGGCGGGGCAGGAGGTCTCGGCCTACCTGTACGAGACCCTCATGTCGTTCGCCCACGGCAAGGACGCCGAGGGCCTGCTCGCCGAGAGCTGGACGGAGTCGACGACCGAGGTGTCGTTCGTGCTGAAGGAGGGGATCGTCTGCACGGACGGCTCCGAGCTCACCGCCTCCGACGTCAAGGCCTCGTTCGACTACGCCGCAGACCCCGAGACGGCATCGCCCTACTCCGGTGTCTACTTCCCCGCCGAGGGCCTGACCGTCGAGGCCGACGACGCCTCGCGCACCGTCACGTTCACCAGCGCGCAGCCGCAGAGCTTCCTGCTCAGCAACATCGGCCAGATGCCGGTCGTGTGCGCGGCCGGCATCGAGGACCCCGCGTCGCTCGACTCCACCCCCGTCGGCACCGGCATCTACACGCTCGAGGACTCCTCGCCCGGGCAGACCTACACGCTCGCCCTGCGCGACGACTACACGTGGGGTCCCGGCGACGTCACGAGCGACACCGAGGGGCTGCCGAAGACCGTCGAGCTGGAGGTCGTCGACACCGAGCCCACGCGCGCGAACATGCTCCTGTCTTCCGAGATCAACGTCGCCGAGGTCGGCGGCACAGATCGCGACCGGCTGGAGAGCGGCGATCTGTTCACGATCGACGTGCCCGCCCGTCCCGGCCTGATGTTCTTCAACCAGTCGGAGGGACGCCCGACCAACGACCTGCTGGTGCGGGAGGGCATCGCCGGCGGCATCGACCGCGACGAGGTCGCCTCGGTCTCCACCGGTGGTCGCGGCGAGCTGATGACCTCGCTCGTCTCCTCGTTCACCGCGGTGTGCGTCGGGGCGGATGCCACCACGTCGCTCATCGGCTTCGACGCCGACGCGGCGGCCGCATCGCTCGACGAGGCCGGCTGGACCGTGGGCGCCGACGGCGTGCGGGAGAAGGACGGCGCGAAGCTGGAGCTCACCTTCGTCTACCCGTCCACCGAGGCGCAGTCGGTCGTGGCCGGCATCGAGCTCATCCAGCAGCAGCTGGGCGAGATCGGCGTCGAGGTCACTCCGGCACCGTCGTCGTCGTACACCGACGTCATCTTCCAGGGCGGCGACTGGGACCTCATCTGGGCCCCGATCTCCACCACGCTGCCCTCCACCTGGGCCGGCATCCTCTCGGGTCCGTTCCCCCCGGACGGCGGCAACTGGACGTACAACACCAACCAGGAGTTCTTCGACCTGACGGCCGAGGCGCAGCAGCTGGCGGGCGAGGACAGCTGCGACGCGTGGACCGCCGCGCAGGCCTCGGCGATCGGTAACCTCGAGGTGATGCCGTTCGCGGAGTCCACGAGCACGCTGTACGGAGCGGGCGTGGAGTTCGAGGTCACCACCAACGGACTGCTGATCCCGACGAGCCTCCGAGGCTAGGAGCCGCATGCTGGACCACGCGTCCGCCAGGACGGATACCGTGGCGGTGTTTCTTCGGAAGCGCCGCCACGGCAACCCCTGGCTGAGATTCCTCCTCCGCCGCGCGCTGCGCATGCTGGTGGCGATGTTCGTGATCATCGCGGTCGCGTTCTTCGTGCTCAGGGCATCCGGCGGCGACCCCGTGCGCGCCGCACTCGGCGCGACGGCCGACGAGGCCGTGGTCCAGGCCCGGCGCGATCAGCTGGGTCTCAACGACCCGCTGATCGTGCAGTTCTGGAACTATCTCACCGGCATCCTCCAGGGTGATCTGGGCTCGTCCCTCATCACCGGACGGTCGGTGTCGGAGCTCGTGCAGAACCGTCTCCCGGCCACCCTGGAGCTCGCCGGCATCTCGTTCGTGATCGTGCTGCTGGTGGCCGTGCCCGTGGGCCTCGGCATCGCGATCCTCACGCAGGGCAACCGACGCCGCGGCGTCGAGGTGACGTTCACCGGCATCACCGGCGTGATCGCCGCGATCCCGGAGTACCTCCTGGGCGTGGCACTGGTCGTGATCTTCGCGGTGGGGCTGCACTGGTTCCCCGTGGCCGGACGCTCGGGCCCCGCGTCGTACGTGCTGCCGGTGCTGGCCATGACGGTCGCCTCGTGGGCGTCGCTGTCGCGCATCGCCCGCGTCGAGGCGCTGAACACGCTGTCCGACGACTACGTGCGCACAGCCCGCTCCAAGCGCATCCCCGCGTCGTGGGTGTACTTCCGCCACGCGCTGCCCAACATGCTCACCGCCACGCTGACGATCGGCGGCACGCTGCTGTCGACCATGGTCGCCTCCAGCGTGCTCGTGGAGAAGGTGTTCAACTGGCCGGGTCTGGGCTCGGCGTTCGTCGACGCCATCGCCACGAAGGACTACGGCATCGTGCAGGGTCTCGCGCTCGTGTACGCGGCCATCATCCTCGTCATCACCCTCGCGGTCGACATCGTGCTGTCGCTCCTCGACCGGCGCACCACCCTCCTGGAGACGACCTGATGCGCTCGATCCTCACCTTCCTGCGCAACCCGCTCGGCGCGATCAGCACCGTCATGGTGCTCGTGCTGGTGTTCCTCGCGCTGTTCGCCCCGGAGATCTGGGGCGCGCAGGCGAACCAGACCGACACGTCGGCGCTGCTGCAGGGACCCAGCGCCGCGCACCCGCTCGGTACCGACGGCCTCGGGCGCGACCTCCTGCTCCGCACGCTCGTCGCCGCACGGCTGTCGCTGGGGATGGCGCTGATCGCCACCGTCATCGGCCTCGTCTTCGGTCTGCTGCTCGGTGCCCTCCCGTCGGTGCTCGGACCGCGGGTGCAGCGCCTGTTCAGCTCCGTCATCAGCACATGGCTGGCGTTCCCGGTGCTGCTGGTGGCGATGCTGACCGTGATCCTGCTCGGGCCCAGCTCGTCGTCCGCCGTGATCGCGCTCGGCCTCACGATGGTGCCGTCGTTCGCCCGCCTCGCCCAGACGCTGTCGTCGCGCGTCGGCGGATCGGAGTACCTGGCGGCGGCGCGCATGATGGGCGTCTCGCGCGGACGGCAGTTCACGCGCTACGTGCTGCCGAACATCGCCGAACCCATCATCGTCAACGTCACCCTGTCGATCGGCGGCGGCCTGCTCGCGCTCTCCAGCCTCAGCTTCCTCGGCGTCGGGGTGCAGCCGCCGGACTACGACTGGGGCCGCATGCTCAGCGAGGCGTTCGACCAGGTGTACACCAACCCGACCGCGGTGGTCGGCCCCGGAGTCGCCGTCGTGTTCGCCGGCGTGGCGTTCGGCACGCTGGGCGAGTCGCTCGCCGCGCACCTGCGCAGCCACGGCAAGGGCAGCGTGCTCTCCCGGCGCAAGCTGGGCTCCGCGCCGCGCGTCGAGGCCCGCGAGCGGGTGGCCGACGACGACGCGCTGCTCGTGGTCGACGGCCTGTCGGTCTCGTTCCCCTCGCCGTCCGGCTGGGTGCGTCCCGTGCAGGACGTCTCGTTCTCGGTCGCACCGGGGGAGATCGTCGGCGTCGTCGGCGAGTCCGGCAGCGGCAAGTCGGTGGCGCTGATGGCGGTCGCCCAGCTGTCCGCCGCGGGCGCCGCCGTGACCGCGCAGGAGCTGCGCTTCGATGGCGACGACGTGCTCGACCTGCCGCCCGCCGTGATGAAGAAGCGGCTCGGCACGAAGATCGGCGTCGTGTTCCAGGATTCGCTCACGGCGCTCAACCCGGCGCTGCGCGTGGGCACGCAGCTCGCCGAGATCCCGCGTTTCCACGCCAGGGATGCCCGCGGCGCCGCACATCAGAAGGCCGTCGCCGCGCTGAAGGACGTCGCGATCGACGAGCCGGAGCGGCGCTCCCGGCAGTTCCCGCACGAGTACTCGGGCGGCATGCGGCAGCGCGCGCTCATCGCGATGTCGCAGATCGGCAAGCCGCGACTCATCATCGCCGACGAGCCCACCACGGCCCTCGACGTCACGGTGCAGCAGCGTGTGCTCGCGCTGCTCCGCCGCGAGTGCGAGCAGACCGGGGCGGCCGCGATCGTGGTGTCGCACGACATCGCCGTGCTCGCCGAGCTGTGCCAGCGCATCCTGGTGATGTACGCGGGACGCATCGTGGAGGACGTGGACGTGCGCCTGCTCGCGACGCCCGAGAAGCTCGCGCACCCCTACACGCGTGCGCTCGCCGAGTCGCTGCCCGACCTCGACACCGATCGCACCCAGCCGCTCGCGACGATCCCCGGCGAGCCGCCGGACCTCTCGCTGCCGCTCGTGGGCTGCGGGTTCGCTCCGCGCTGCCCGTTCGCGACCGAGCAGTGCCGCGCGGTCACCCCGGAGCCGGTGGCCCACGGTCACGGCGGTCGCGTGGCCTGCTGGCACCCGCAGGACGGCGTGCCGATCGAGGGCATCCTCGGGGAGCCGGTCGTGCTCACCGGGTCGCAGACCACGCAGACCACGCAGGAGGTGCGCTGATGGCCGAGCTCGTCGTCGACGATCTGGTGGTGACCTTCGGGCACGGCGACTCGTCGTTCAACGCCGTGGACGGCGTGTCGCTCACGGTGCCGCACGGCAGCATCGTCGGACTGGTCGGGGAGTCCGGCTCGGGCAAGTCCACCATCGCGCGCGTGATCGCCGGTCTCCAGCCGGCCACGGCCGGACGCCTGCTGCTCGACGGCGAGGAGCTGCGACCGGCGACCGGGCGGCAGCGCCTCGCGCGCGCCCGCGACGTGCAGATGATCTTCCAGGACCCGTACTCCTCGCTGAATCCGCGCATGACCGTCGGCGACACGCTCGACGAGGCGCTCGCGCTGCACGGCAGCGGCAACGCCAAGGCGCGCGCCGACGGCGTGAAGGAGCTGTTGCGGCTGGTGCGCCTGAAGCCGGGCACGGTCGACCAGTATCCGTCTCAGCTGTCCGGCGGCATGCGGCAGCGCGTCGCGATCGCCCGCTGTCTGGCCGTGAAGCCGCGGCTCATCATCGCCGACGAGATCACGTCGGCGCTCGATGCGTCGGTGCAGGGCGCCGTGCTGAACCTGGTGCGCGATCTGCAGCGCGAGCTGGAGCTGTCGGTGCTGTTCATCACCCACAACCTCGCCGCCGTGCGGTACATCGCCGACACCACGGCCGTGATGCGCAAGGGGCGGATCGTCGAGCACGGCGACGCGGACGAGATCGTGTCGAATCCGCAGCACGCCTACACGCAGTCCCTCGTCGCCGCGATCCCGCGCATCCAGAACGCCGGCACCGACCACCTCCTGCACGCGATCGGACACTGATGCCCCTGCTCCACCCCACCACCGGTCTGCGCGACGACGCCCGCGATCTGCTCCCCGGTCTGGTCGGCCTGCGCCGCGCGATCCACGCCGATCCGGAGCTCGGGCTCGAACTGCCGCGCACGCAGCGGCGGATCCTCGATGCGCTCGAGCCGCTGGGCGTCGAGGTGACCCTCGGCGCGGGACTGAGCTCGATCGCCGCCGTCATCCGCGGCGCGCATCCCGGCCCGACCGTGCTGCTGCGCGCCGACATGGACGCACTGCCGCTCACCGAGGAGACCGGTCTCGACTATGCCGCCACCGGGGAGCGCATGCACGCGTGCGGACACGACCTGCACGTGGCGGGCCTCGTCGGCGCGGCGCAGCTGCTCGCCGCCCGTCGCGACGAACTGCACGGCGACGTGCTCCTGATGTTCCAGCCGGGCGAGGAGCTCGGCGACGGTGCCACCCGCATGCTGGCCGAGGGACTGCTCGACGTCACCGGCTCGCGGCCGGTGGCCGCGTTCGGCATCCACGTGGTCCCCGGTGAGTTCGGGGTGTTCTCCACGCGACCCGGTGCGCTGATGGCGGGCGCGATCGAGGTGGAGGTCACGATCACCGGGTCCGGGGGACACGCGTCGGCCCCGCACCTCACGCGGGACCCTGTGCCGGTGGCCGCGGAGCTCGTGACGGCGCTGCAGGCGTTCGTCACGCGGCGCTTCGACGTGTTCGACCCGGTGGTGCTGAGCGTCACACAGCTGCACGCCGGCGGACCCGCCCGCAACATCATCTCCGACACGGCGTCGCTCGTGGCGTCGGTGCGCGTGCTCTCGCACGAGAACAGCGCCCGCGTGCAGACCGAGATCCCCGCCCTGGTGCAGGAGATCGCGGCGGCGCACGACTGCACGGTCGAGGTCGACGTCACCATCCTGTGCGCGCCCACCGTGAACGACCCGCAGGCCGTCGCGCACGTGCGCAGCACCCTGAGCGGCCTGTTCGGCGAGGAGCGGGTGTGGGAGACCGCACACCCCGTGATGGGGTCGGAGGACTTCTCGTTCGTGCTGGAGCAGGTGCCGGGCGCGTTCCTGTTCCTGCGCGCCACCCCCGACGAGGTCGACCTGGAGACGGCGTCCCCGAACCACTCGCCGACCGTCGTGTTCGACGACGCGGTGCTCGCGGATCAGGCCGCGGCGCTCGCCGCCCTCGCGCTCGGCCGCCTCAGCGCCTGAGCCCTGCCTCAGGCCGTCAGGAACGCGCGGAGGTCGGCGTTCAGCTGCGCCGCGACCGCCGGGTCGCTGTACATCATGTGCCCGGCCCGGTACCAGTGCGAGGTGGTGCGTTCGCGGGGCAGGCCGAAGTGCCGCAGCAGGTGGTCGGCGGCCCCCACGGTGGTCAGCGCGTCGTACACGCCCGTGCCGAGGAAGAGCCGCGCGTGCGGGTTCTGCTTCATCCACCGAGAGAGCCGCGCCGGGTAGGGGTAGGTGTGGAACGGCGACGGTCGGCCGTAGGTGGGGAACGCGGCGCCGCCCTGCTCCTGCCAGTCCCAGTCACGGCCGGCCTCCGTGTCGACGACCCGGTACGGTCGCGCGGAGTCGTCGCCGAACACGTCGAGCCGCAGACGCGACAGCCCGGTGACGTAGCGCGGGGAGAGCGCGGTGTCGGCGGGGTCGTGGCCGAGCTCGCCGACACGGCGGTCGGCGGCGGGGGCACGGTAGCGACTGTCCGTGACGCCCAGCACCTGGCCCTCGAGCAGCCGTTCGCGGAAGTCGGTCTTGCTGATCCACAGTCGGTCGCGCACGAGCTCGTCGGCGGGGAGGCCGATCATGGCGGACAGCCGCGCGGCGACCGCGTCCCGGTCGCCCGCCGGCAGCTCGTCGCCCTGCAGCATGGCCGCGGCCAGGTCGCCGCGCGCGAAGTCGAGGGCGTCCGCGATGGCGCCCTCGACCGTGGCGTGCCCGCGCGACCCCGTGCCGTGGTACCAGGCGGTGGCGGCCTTGTAGGGCAGGTTGGCGAGGGCTCCGACGATGCTCCCCGGCCGGTCCTGCGTCTCCTGGATGTTCACCGCCTGACCGAGCAGCGCGATCCCGGCCAGGGGCGCCGTGTCCATGCTGTGCGGGTTCGTCGCCAGGAACGCCGCGCGCAGCGTGCCGTAGCTCTCGCCGAGGAAGTACGTGGGCGCGTCCCAGCGGCCGTGCCGGTCGCGCCAGTCGCCGATCGCGACGGCGACCGCGTCGGCGTCGCCCTCCACGGTGCGGAAGAGCGAGCGGTCGGCGTCGTCCGCGAACGTGCCGAAGCCGGTGCCCGGTGCGTCGAAGAACACGAGGTCGGCGACGTCGAGGATGCTCGACGGGCTCTCCTCGATGCCGTACGGCGGCTGTCCGGCGTCGCCCGGGTGCACCGGGACGCGCGCCCGCCACGGTCCGATGCCGCTCAGGTGCAGGTAGATCGACGAGACGCCGGGCCCGCCGTTGGTGAGGAACAGCACCGGCCGGCCGGGTGCGTCGACCGTATAGCTGAACGCCGACAGCGTGCCCTGCGGCGTGCCGTCGGAGCGCCGCAGCGGCAGCTCCTCCACCCGCGCGACGTACTCCCGCTCTCCGAGTCGGCCCGTCGTCTCGCGTGCGCTCATCAGCGCGCGGTGGCGTCGCGGTAGAAGTCGTCGAGGTCGCTCTTCATGCGCACGACGGCATCTTCGTCCACGAACGTCATGTGGCCGGACTCGTAGAACGTGAAGCGGATGTTGTCGCGCAGCGCGGGGGCGAGGTACAGGTGCGCCACGTCGACCTCCGGCCCGAAGAACGGGGTCGCGAGGTCGTAGTACCCGCCCATCACGAACACGCGGAGGTTCGGGTTGCGCCGCACCGCCGCCGACAGGTCGAGCGACACGTCGGGCACGAGCTGGGGTGCGTCGACGCCCGGCGCCTTGTGCTTCCAGTCCCAGGCCCGCGAGATGGGCATGTTGTGCAGGTGCCGGTAGTGCAGGTCGCTGGTGTAGCCGATGTCGTCGACGAGGTGCGCGCGGTAGGTCGACAGGTGCGCGCTGTTCACCCCGGCGGTGGCGGCGTCGTCGGTGGCGGGGTCGTGCGAGCCGCCGCCCACCACGTACTGGTGCTCGGCGGTGAAGCGGGTGTCGAAGCGGCCGATCACGCGACCCTCGTCGGCGAGCAGCGCGTAGCGGTACTGCTCCATGCCGATGCGGAAGTGGTGCTTCTTCAGGTAGTCGGCATCGAGACCGACGAGGGCGCTCATGCGCGCGGCGACCTCGTCTTCGACCTCGGACGGGATCAGGTCGCCCTGCAGCAGGGCGGCCGCGAAGGGTCCCTGCGCGAAGGCCCTGGCCTCCACCAGGAACGGCTCCAGCTCGGTGTGCTCGGCGCGCGCCCTGCCGTGATACCAGACGGTCGCGGCGAACGAGGGCAGCAGGTTGATGTACTCGCGCGGACCCCCGAGGTTGCTCTCGCCCCAGTTCAGCACGGTGGACAGCAGCACGACGCCGTTGAAGTCGAGGCCCTGGTTCTGCAGGCGGTGCACGAGGGACGCGGCGCGCGTGGTGCCGTACGACTCGCCGAACAGGAACCGCGGGGCGTTCCAGTTGTTCGTCACGGTGAGCCACCGGGTGATCGCCTTCGCGAACGCGTCGACGTCCTGGTCGACGCCCCATACCTGCGCGGGCGCGGTGTCGCCCAGCAGTCGCGAGTAGCCGGTGCCGGGGGCGTCGATGAAGACGAGGTCGGACTCGGTGAGCAGCGTGTGCGGGTTGTCGCCCCACGCGTAGGGAGCGGGTGGGGTCGCCTTCGGCGTGTTGGTGGGGGTGCGCTTGACGCCGAAGCCGCCGATGTTGAGCCACAGGCTGGCGGAGCCGGGTCCGCCGTTGAACAGGAAGGTCACCGGTCGCGGCGCAGCGCCCTCCTCGCGGTCGGCCACGTAGGACGTGTAGAAGACGCTGGCGAGCGGGGTGTGCTCGTCGTCGCGCACGATCACGGTGCCGGCGCCCGCCGTGTAGTCGAGCGTGCGTCCACCCGCCGTGATGCGGTGGCGGCGCGAGGTGAACGTCTCGGTCGCTGCGGTGTCGGCGGCGGGGGTCTGCTCGGTCACGGGGCTCCCTGGGAGGCTGGCAATGAGTGAATTGAATATATCTTAATCACTCGCTCGCGTGCCGCGCGAGGAAGTCGTACACCTCGTTGTCGTCAACGCCGGGGAAGGCGCCGCGGGGGAGCGGCGAGAACATGTGCGTGTGCACGCGAGCGCTCGGCCACGCCCGCCCCTGCCAGCGCTCGGTCAGCTCGGTCGAGGGGCGCCGGCAGCACGCCTCGTCGGGGCACGTCGACACGGCGCGGTCGCTCGTCTCCCTGCCCCGCCACCAGCGGGCGTCGTCGAACGGCACGCCGACCGTGACGGAGAACTCGCCGTCGGTGGAGGAGCCGGTCTGGGTGGAGCACCAGAACGTCCCGGACGGGGTGTCGGTGTACTGGTGGTGCTCGACCGTGCGGTTCTGCTGCGTGAAGGCGGAGCGCGCCTGGAACTTGCGGCACACGCGCTGGCCCTCGACGGCGCCGGTGACGTCCATCGGCAGCGGCAGCCCGTCGTTCTCGTAGACGCGGGTGATGGCTCCGGTCGAGTCGACGCGCAGGAAGTGCAGCGACATGCCCAGGTGCTGCGTCATCAGGTTGGTCATCCGCATGCCGGCGGCCTCGTGCGTGACGCCGAAGCCGTCGCGGAAGTCCTCGACGGCGAGGTTGCGGTCCTTCTTCGCCTGCTGCAGGAAAGCGACGGCGGCGGTCTCGGGCATCAGGCAGCAGGCGGCGAAGTAGTTGATCTCCAGGCGCTGCTGCAGGAAGTCGGCGTAGTCGGTGGGCGGGGTGTGCCCGAGCAGGCGGTGGGCCATGGCCTGCAGTGCCATCGAGCGCAGGCCGTGTCCGCCGGGGATGGAGGCGGGCGGCAGATAGATGCGGCCGTTCTCGAGGTCGGTGACCGAGCGGGTGGAGTGCGGCAGGTCGTTGACGTAGATGAGCTCGAAGCCGAGCTTCTCCGCCATGATGCTCACGGTGCGGTGGGTGAGGGCCCCCTGCGTGTGCCCGGCCGCCTTGAGCTGCTTCTCGGCGAGCTTCTCGATCTCGGGCAGGTAGTTGTTCTGTGCGCGCATCCGCAGCCGCAGCTCGGTGTTCGCACGCCTGGCCTCCTCGGGGGTCGCGATCGCCTCGCGCTCCCTCCGCTGCAGCTCGTTGTGCAGCCCGAGGATCGACTCGATGGTCTCGTCGCTCATGCCCTTCGTGACGCGCACGGGCGCGACGCCGAGCTGGCGGAACACCGGGCTCTCCTGCGCGCGCTCCAGCTCGATCTCGAGCGCCGCACGGCGGTTGGGCGGCTCGCCGGAGATGAGGTCGGTGACCTCGGTGCCCGTGGCGTGCGCGATCGCCTGGAGCAGGGAGAGCTTGGGTTCGCGCTTGCCGTTCTCGATGAGGCTGAGCTGCGAGCCGGCGACCCCGACGACGGCGCCGAGCTCGTCGAGCGTGTACCCCTTCTGCAGGCGGTGGTGGCGGATGCGGTGACCGAGCGTCGTGAGGTGGAGTCCGGAGGGCGGCATGGTTTTGAGTGTAGCGAAAGAACATCGATTCTTTCGGCCCGATTTGTCCGAAAGTCGGTGTGGAGGCGGAAGAAGATAGGTGCAACGCCCCACACTTCTAAGGAGCAGTCATGGCCATGGCCGAAGTCATCACCCCCCGCACGTCTCCCGTCGCGACGATGCGCACGTTCGGCACGGCCCCCTCCTCCGACACCCCCGCGATGGCCGAGCTGCTCGCGTGGGTCGAGGAGATCCGGGCGCTCACCCAGCCCGACGCCGTGCACTGGGTCGACGGCTCCCGCGCCGAGAACGACTGGCTGCTGCGCGGGCTGGTCGACGAGGGCAAGCTCATCAAGCTCAACCCGGAGTGGCGTCCCGGCTCGTACCTCGCCCGCTCGCACCCGAGTGACGTCGCCCGCACCGAGGGGCGCACCTTCATCGCCTCGGAGCGCGAGGAGGACGCCGGTCCCACCAACAACTGGGCGGACCCCGCCGAGATGCGCGCCACCATGACCGAGATCTTCGCGGGTTCGATGCGCGGTCGCACGATGTACGTCGTCCCGTTCTCGATGGGTCGCGTCGGCGGACCGCTCTCGCACATCGGCGTGCAGATCACCGACAGCGCCTACGCGGTCGCCTCGATCGGCATCATGACCCGGGTGGGCGACGCCGTCACCCGCCAGATCGCGGACGGGGCGCCGTGGGTCAAGACCGTCCACTCGGTGGGCGCTCCGCTGGCCGCGGGCGAGCCCGACATCGAGTGGCCGTGCAACGACGAGAAGTACATCGTGCACTTCCCCGAGACGCTCGAGGTCTACTCGTACGGCTCCGGCTACGGCGGCAACGCGATCCTCGCGAAGAAGTGCTTCGCGCTGCGCATCGCCTCGGTGATCGCCCGCGACGAGGGCTGGCTCGCCGAGCACATGCTGCTCATCCGCGTGATCGATCCGCAGGGCACGGCCTACCACGTCGCTGCCGCGTTCCCCTCGGCGTGCGGCAAGACGAACCTCGCGATGCTGCGTCCGACGATCCCGGGATGGCGGGTCGAGACGCTCGGCGACGACATCGCCTGGATCCGTCCGGGCGAGGACGGGCGTCTGTGGGCCATCAACCCCGAGGCCGGCTTCTTCGGTGTCGCGCCGGGCACGGGCGAGTCCACCAACGTCACGGCCGTCGAGACGCTGTGGGGCAACACGATCTTCACGAACGTCGCGCTCCGGCCCGACGGCGACGTGTGGTGGGAGGGGCTGACCGACGAGGCGCCCGCGCACCTGATCGACTGGGAGGGCAACGACTGGACGCCCGACTCGGGTCGTCCGGCGGCGCACCCCAACTCGCGCTTCACGGTGTCGGCGGCGCAGTGCCCGCAGATCTCGGAGGACTGGGAGGAGGCCGTGCCGCTCGACGTGATCCTGTTCGGCGGGCGTCGCGCGAGCAACGTCCCGCTCGTGGTGGAGGCCACCGACTGGACGCACGGCGTGTTCCTCGGCTCGAACATCTCGTCCGAGCGCACCGCGGCGGCCGAGGGCACCGTGGGCGAGCTGCGCCGCGACCCGTTCGCGATGCTGCCGTTCTGCGGCTACAACATGGCCGACTACTTCGGGCACTGGCTGAAGGTGGGCCGCGGCCTGCGCTTCGACCGGGCACCGCGCATCTTCCAGGTCAACTGGTTCCGCCGCGGGGCCGACGGGCGCTTCCTGTGGCCCGGCTTCGGCGACAACTCCCGCGTGGTCGACTGGATCATCCGCCGCATCTCGGGCGCCGTGCCCGCCGTGGACAGCCCCATCGGACGGCTGCCGCGTGCGGAGGACCTCAACCTCGACGGGCTCGACCTGCCGGCGGAAGACCTGGAGGAGCTCTTCTCGGTCGACCCGGAGGCATGGAAGGTCGAGGCCGACCTGACCGAGGAGTTCTACGACACCTTCGGCGACCGCGTGCCCGCGGCGCTGCGCACCGAGCTGGCCTCGCTGCGCTACCGGCTCGCGAAGGCGTCGTAGCCCCCAGACCGGTGCCGGTTCGGGGGAGCCGGCACCTTCGGGCCCCCGTGGCCCCCAGACCCGCGAAGGCGGGGCGTCGGAGACGAACCCATGGCTGAGTGGTCTCCGGCACCCCGCCTTCGCGTTGCCCGTGCGAGTGCGGTCAGGCGAGGAGCTGGTGACGCGCGAGGTCGCGGTACAGCGGCGTCGACTCGACCAGCTCCGCGTGGGTGCCCTGGCCGACGACCGTGCCGTCCTGCAACACGACGATGAGGTCGCTGTCGACGACCGTCGACAGCCGGTGGGCGATCACGACGAGGGTGCGGTCGGTGGACGCCGCCTCGATGGCCTCGCGCATGCGCTGCTCGTTCACGCCGTCGAGCGACGACGTGGACTCGTCCAGCAGCAGGATCGGGGCGTCCGTGAGCAGGGCGCGCGCGATGGCGAGGCGCTGACGCTCGCCGCCCGACAGCATCACGCCGTCCTCGCCGACCGGGGCGTCCACGCCGAGGGGGCTGCGTTCGAGCACGTCGCCGAGGTTCACGGCGCGCAGCACCCGCTCGCAGTCGGCGTCGCTGGCGTCGGGCGACGCGAGGCGCAGATTCTCGGCGAGGGTGCCGGCGAGGGTCGGGGCGTCCTGCTCGACGTAGCCGAACTGCGCGCGCAGCTCCTCCCGCGGGTACGTGCGGGCGTCGTGGCCGTGTACGCGGATGGCGCCGCCCGTGGGGTCGTAGAAGCGCTCGATGAGCGACAGGATCGTGCTCTTGCCCGCGCCGCTCGGACCGACCAGCGCCACCCGGGCGCCGCGCGGCACCGCGAACGACACGCCGCGCAGCACCTCGTGATCGGCGGCCTCGGCGTCGGCGGGCACCGGCGCGGCGGAGTCGAGGTGAGCGTCGGCGAGCAGATCCTTGGCCGCCTTCGCCGCGGCCTGTCGTGCGGCCACGACGTTCGGGGGGTAGCGGAAGCGCACATCGCGGAACTCGATCGCGGGCGCCGTGGGGTCGTCGGCCTCGCGGGGGATCGAGGCGGCGGTGGCGGCGTCGTCCTGCGACTCGGTGGGCAGGTCGAGCACCTCCTGGATGCGGCCGAGCGCGCCGAGGGCCTGGTTCACCGAGGTGATCGCCCCGAACGTGGTGGCGAGCGGCATCACGAGCAGGAACAGGAACATGATGAACGCGATCAGCGAGGCGATCGTGATGGCGCCGGCGGCCACACGGAACCCGCCCACGCCCAGCACCACCAGGAGTGACAGCTGCAGGGCGATGCCCGAGACCGGCACCACGAGAGACGAGATCTTGGCGATGCGCACACCGATGCCGTAGGCCTCGGCGGCCCGGTCGGAGACGGCTGCGGTCTCGCGCTCGGTCGCCCCCGAGGCGCGGATGGTGCGGATCGAGCCCACGGCACGCTCGACGCCGGAGGCGAGTTCGCCCACCTTCTCCTGCTGGGCGGTCGACGCGGTGCGGATGCGGCCGCTGAGCGACACCACGACCACGACCGAGACGCCGATCACGACCACGATGAGCAGCAGCAGCACCGGATCGATCAGCAGCATCGCGACCAGGGCGCCCACGAACAGCACCGCGCTGCCGACCGCATCGGCGAGACCCTGCGTGAGCACGGCGTACAGCAGGGTGGTGTCGGTGCCGACGCGCGAGACGAGGTCGCCGGTGCGGCGGGCGTCGAACTCCGCGGTGGGCAGGTGCAGGATGCGCGCGATGAGCTTGCGCCGGCTGGAGTAGACCACGGCCGTTCCGGTGCGCTGCAGCAGGTAGTGCTGGAAGCCGGAGATGATCGACGACACGATCACGAAGCCGACCAGCAGCCACACCAGGACCCCGATCGTGCCGTCGGTCTGCACGGCCTCGATGACCTGGCCGACCAGCACCGGCTGCACGAGCGAGGTCGCCGCGCCGATGACGCTGAGGATCGCGACGACGATGAGGGTGCGCTTGTGCTCGAACAGGAAGGGAAGGAGCTGACGGAAGGTGGCGCGAGGGCCGTCGGGCTGTGCGCCCCGGCGGCGTCGGCGTGCTGTCGCCGTGGTGGACATGCGGGACCTCGATCTGGAGAGGGGGGTACTTCGACCGTACTCGGGGGCCGGTCGCTTCCTATGCGGCTGCTGTATGCACTCAGTGGCGCCCGAAGCGGCGATGCGCGGCCTGCTTGGTCACGCCCAGGGCGCTGGCGATCGCCTGCCACGAGTAGCCGTCGTTGCGCGCGCGGCGCACCTGCGCCTCCTCGGCGCGAGCGATCTCGATGCGGAGCCCGGCCAGGCGGTGCAGCTCGGCGAGCGGCTCGCCGCCCTCGGCCTGGGCGATCGTGGTCGTGTTCATCGGACACCTCCTGCGTCAATGATCATTGACGCGCGCCACCGTTGTCAATCTCTGTTGACGCACGGTGTCCACAGATCGCGAACACTGCGCATGCGCACCACATGCGATCACGGGGGCATGGGCAGATCACCCGCCACCCGCTGCGCCGCCTGATCCCGCGCATCTGGACGCTGCGCGAGGAGATCTCCGCATACGACGCCGGCTCCGTCGCGCCGGCGGAGGCGCTCGGCGTCCCGCTGCTCACGCTCGACCGCCGGCTGGCGAAGACCGCGGCGCGGTACTGCGACGTCGTCCTCTGAGCCGTCCCGTGCGCGGACGGCGGCCCGGAGACGCGGGAACGGCCGCACCTCGCGGGGAGGGCGGCCGTTCCGGGGTGCGTCGTCGGGCGCTCAGAGCTCGGCGGAGGCCGCCAGCCCCAGGTCGTCCTCGTAGTCGTGGTCCTTCGTCTCCGGCGTGAAGATCAGCGCCACGAAGGTGAGCACGGCCATCGAGGAGAGGTACACGCCGACCAGCCACGGCTCGCCGCCGACCGCCGCCCACAGTGCCACGGCGATGAACGGGGCCACGGCCGCGCCGAGGATCGACGACACGTTGTAGGCGATCGCGGAGCCGGAGTAGCGCACGTTCGTCGGGAACAGCTCGGGCAGCAGCGCGCCCATCGGGCCGAACGTCGTGCCCATGAGCATGAACCCGAACACCAGGAACGCCTGCGTGAGCGCGCCCGTGAACTTCGGGTCGGCCTGGGGCAGCAGGAAGAGGTTGAACGACAGGCCGAACACCACGATGAGGCCCGTGACCCACAGCAGCAGCTTGCGGCGGCCGATGGCGTCGGCGATCGGACCCGACAGCAGCGTGAAGATGCCGAAGAACACCACGCCGATGATCTGCATCAGCACGAAGTCGGTGTAGCCGAAGCCGAGCCCCGGGTAGAACTGGGCCGCGAACGCCGTGGGGTCGAAGTCCTTGCCGGTCGCCTCCGCGGCGGCGCGGGCGGCGGCCGACGCGGTCTCCACGTCGGCGGCCTTGGTGCCGTACGTCAGGGTGAAGTTCGTCATCAGGTAGAACAGCACGTAGGTCGCCAGCATGATGAACGTGCCGAGGATCAGCTGCTTCCAGTGGTGGCGGAAGACGGTGGCCAGCGGCAGCTTGCGGATGGCGCCGGTCTTCTCCGCCTTCTTGAACGTGTCCGACTCGACCAGGCGCAGGCGCACCCACAGGCCGATGATGACCATGACGGCCGAGAACAGGAACGGCACCCGCCAGCCCCACGACAGGAACGCCTCCGACTTCAGCGCCGGGTCCTCGGGGTGGGGCAGGGCGAAGTTGATGGCGAGGAAGATGCCGTTCGCGATGATGAACCCGAGGGGCGCACCCAGCTGCGGGAACGACCCGTACCAGGCGCGCTTGCCCTTCGGGGCGTTCTCGGTCGCGACCAGCGCCGCGCCCGACCACTCGCCGCCGAGCGCGAAGCCCTGGGCGAGGCGCAGCACGAGCAGCAGCAGCGGCGCGACCCAGCTGATCTGCTGGAACGTGGGCAGCAGGCCGATCACGAAGGTCGCGATGCCCATCGTGAGCAGGGACGCGACGAGCGTCGCCTTGCGGCCGAACTTGTCGCCGAAGTGGCCGAACACGACTGCGCCGATCGGGCGGGCGACCATCGCGGCGCCGAACACGGCGAACGACGACAGCAGCGAGGCGGTGTCGTTGGTGCTGGGGAAGAAGAGCGTCGGGAACACCAGGACCGCTGCCGTCGCGTAGACGTAGAAGTCGTAGAACTCGATGGTGGTGCCGACGAGGCTCGCGGTGATGACGCGCGAGCGGGGATTCGCGGGGGCGGGGGCGCTGCTCATGGGGTCTCTTTCTCGGATGTCGCCGCTGGTATACCAGGACCCGGGCGAGTCTACGCCTTCCTGGGAGTTGCCTGAACGCGGATGACGCTGCCCGGTCCCGGCGGCGCGCCACCCCCGTAGAGTCGGAGCACACGACACGGAACGCACGACGCGGAGCACACGACGCGGGGGAGCCGATATGACGACTCGGATGCTGCTGCTGGCCGACACGCACGTGCCGAAGCGCGCCAAGCGACTGCCCGACGCCGTGCTGCGCGCCGTCGACGAGGCCGACGTGGTGGTGCACGCGGGCGACTGGGTCGACGAGGCCACGCTCGATCTCCTCGCCGAGCGCGCCGCGGTGCTGCACGCCGTGTTCGGCAACAACGACGGCCCCGGTCTGCGCGGCCGGCTGCCCGAGGTCGCCCGGTTCCGGGTGGAGGACACGTCCGTCGCGGTGATCCACGAGACCGGGGGCGCGACGGGGCGGGAGCGACGCATGGACGCGGCGTTCCCCGACGACGACCTCCTGGTGTTCGGGCACTCGCACATCCCGTGGGACACGGTGACCCCGCGCGGCCTGCGTCTGCTGAACGCGGGGTCGCCGACCGACCGCCGCCGTCAGCCCGTGTGCACCCTGATGACGGTCGTGATCGACGGCGCCGACATCGACGCGACCCTCGTGCCGCTCTCGTGAAAGAGCCTCCCGCCGCCTCCGGCCCCGAGGTCGTCGCGGAGCCGCTGGCCTACCGCGCACCGATGCGCTCGCGCGACGACGCGGTGCCCGACGGTGCCGGAGCCGAGCGCGGTCTCACGCGCGGCCTGGTGGGGATGGGAGGACGGCTGGAGCGGGTGCCCTCGTCGCCGGCCGAGGCGCTGTCGGCGGTGGACGCCCGCTGGGGCGAGCGCGCCGCCCGACGCCTCGAGCGCTTCGTGGCGCTGCCGGAGGGCACCTTCGTCTGGACCCGTGACGGAGACGGCCTGCTCTGGCTCGGGCGGCTCGACGGCCCGTGGTGGTACGACGGTTCGGCGGAGGCCGCGGCGGTCGACCTCGTGCACGTGCGGTCGTGCGTGTGGCTTCCGGCCCCCGTGGACCCCGCCGTGGCTCCCGCCGCCGTCACCGCGACGTTCGCGCGCGGCGGTCGCAACGGTCAGCGCATCGGGACGCCGGGAGCGGGTGCGGCGACCGCAGCGGTGTGGGAGCGCATCGTCGGCGGATGATCCCCGCGGTCGCTCAGACCGCGGAGGTGTCGGGGGTCAGCGCCGGTGGGTCAGCGCCAGATGACGGGTCAGCGCCAGATTACGGCCATGCCGGCGTTGGCCAGCGCGAGGATGCCGATGAGCCAGAACACGGCGGAGGGCACCGCCTCGCCGCGCTTCTGCCGCGCGGAGCCGATGCCCAGGAGCGCACCGATCACGAGGAGCACCACGAGCTTCACGCCGATCTTGACGTAGTTCAGGTCGTACTCGATGCCCCACGGAGCGGCCAGCGCCAGTCCGGCGACACCGGCGATCAGCAGGCCGTAGTCCATCAGCCGGGTGATCTGCCGCTTGCCGCCGAACGCCTGGGCCGCCCAGGCGCCGAACAGCACCGCGAAGCCGATGAGGTGGACGAACACGACGATGTGGCGCAGGATCTCCATGCCCTCACCGTACGTGAGGGGGGTACTGCGCCGCTAGCAAGGCCGCCCTGACCTCAGCCGCGCAGCTCCCGGATCACGAGGGCCGTGCGCAGCGCAGCGTCGGCCGCCTCCGCGCCCTTGTCCTCCTTCGAGCCCTCGAGACCCGCGCGATCCAGGCCCTGCTTCTCGTCGTCGAGGGTCAGCAGGCCGAAGCCGACGGGCCGTCCCGCGTCGAGCGACACCCGGGTGAGACCGTCGGTGGCCGCGGCGGACACGTACTCGAAGTGGGGGGTGCCCCCGCGGATGATCACGCCGAGCGCGACCACCGCATCGGCACCTCCGGCGAACGCGGCCTGCGCGGCCACCGCGAGCTCGAACGAGCCAGGCACCCGCACGAGCGTGTGCGACGCCTGCGCCTCGTCGAGCACCCGCTGCGCGCCCGCGATCAGTCCGTTCGAGATGGTCTCGTGCCACGTGCCGGCGATCACGACGACGTGCAGTCCCCGCCCGTCGATGCTCCCGGCCTTCGGTGCTCCTGCGCCGCTCATTCCTCGTCCTTCCCGGCCGCGAGGGCCTGGGCGAGCTCTGCCTCGCCGATGATGTGACCCATCCGGTCACGCTTGGTCTCCAGGTACTGGTGGTTGTTCGGGCCGACGCCCACGATCAGCGGCACCTGCTCCACCACGTCGAGCCCCAGCTCGCGCAGCTGGTTCACCTTGTCGGTGTTGTTGGTCAGCAGTCGCACCTTCGACACGCCGAGGTCGGCGAGGATGCCGGCCGCGGCGGCGTAGTCGCGCGCATCGGCGGGCAGCCCGAGTGCGAGGTTCGCATCGACCGTGTCCAGGCCGTCCTCCTGCAGGCTGTAGGCGCGGAGCTTGTTGATCAGCCCGATGCCGCGCCCCTCGTGCCCGCGCATGTAGACGACGACCCCGCCGTCCTGCTCGATCGCGTCGAGCGCGGCGTCGAGCTGCGGGCCGCACTCGCATTTCAGCGACCCGAACGCCTCGCCCGTCAGGCACTCGGAGTGCACGCGCACGAGGGCGGTCTCGCTCAGCTCGCCCGACACGACCGCGATGTGGTCGGTGCCGGTCACGCGATCCTTGTAGGCGAGGAACCGGAACGAGCCGTGCTCGGTGGGCACGGTCGCGTCGGCGCGCAGGCTCACCCGGCGACCGCGGTGCGCGGCCGGCGTCGCCCCCGCGGGGTCGATCTCGTTGAGGTGCGCGATGAGCTGCTCGATCGTGATCACGGGCACACCGTCACGCGCGCCCAGCTCGATCAGTCCCGGCAGCCGCATCATGCTGCCGTCCTCCGCCACGACCTCGGCGATCGCGCCGACCGGTCGCAGACCCGCGAGCTTCATCAGCTCGACGGCGGCCTCGGTGTGGCCGCTGCGCTCGCGCACGCCGCCGTCCACCGCGCGCAGCGGCAGCACGTGCCCGGGGCGGATGATGCTCGTCGCGGTCGAGTCGGGGTTCGCGAGCACGTTGAGGGTGCGGGCCCGGTCGCTCGCACTGATGCCGGTGGTCACGCCGTCGGCGGCGTCCACGCTCACCGTGTACGCGGTGGAGCGGGCGTCCTCGCTCGCCGCGACCATGGGCGGCAGGTTCAGCTGATCGGCCAGGTCGGCGGGCATGGGCGCGCACAGGAACCCGGACGACCAGCGCACGGTCCACGCGACCCACTCGGGCGTCGCCAGCTCCGCCGAGAGCACCACGTCGCCCTCGTTCTCGCGGTTCTCGTCGTCGGCCACGAGGACCGGCCGTCCGGCGCGCAGCGCCTCCAGGGCCTCGGGGATGGATGACAGGCTCATCGCGAGCCCCCTTCCGGTGCGGCGCGGAACGCGAGCAGACGCTCGACGTGCCGCGCGAGGATGTCGGTCTCGAGGTTCACGCGGTCACCGACCGCGCGGGTGCCGAGCGTGGTGGCGGCGAGCGTCTCCGGGATGAGCGACACCTCGAACCACGGCGCCGCCTCGTCGGGCGCGCTCACGGCGCTCACGGTCAGCGAGGTGCCGTCCACCGAGATGGAGCCCTTGTCGACCACGAGCGGCGCGAGATCGTGGGGCAGGCCGATCCGCAGCACGCTCCACTGCGCACCCGGCCGCACCTCCCGCACCTCGCCGGTGCCGTCGACGTGGCCCTGGACGATGTGCCCGCCGAGCCGCGCGCCCACCGGCATCGCCTTCTCGATGTTCACGCGCGTGCCGACCACGGCCGATCCGATCGCGGCGACGTCGAGCGTCTGCTTCATCACGTCGGCGTCGAACGTGTCGGCGGTCGAGTCGACCACGGTCAGGCACACGCCCGACACCGCGATCGACTCGCCGTGCACGGCGTCGGCCGCGGCCCTCGGCGCGCGCACGGTGAGCCGCCAGCCGTCGCCGGACTCTGCGATCGCCGTGATCTCGCCGATCTCCTCGATGATTCCGGTGAACATCACCAGGCACCTTCCTGCTCGGGGGCGTGGGGGTCTGTGAAGCGGGCGACGGCAAGGAGGTCGGCGCCGAGCGGCACCCACTCCTCGACGGTCAGCCGGCGCGCCTCGTCGATGCGGGAGACGCCGATGTCGGTGAGCGCGAGGCGGCCCCCGCCCAGCAGCACCGGTGCGACGTACGCGAGCACGCGATCCGCGAGTCCCGCCGCGACGAACGCGCTGGCCAGGGTCGGCCCGCCCTCCACGAACACGCTGTGGTGGCCGCGATCGTGCAGGTCGGCGAGCACCGCGGGCAGCTCGCGGGTGTCGTAGAAGAGGGGAGCGTGCGGGTGCCGGTGCACCGCCGCGTGTGCGGGCGTCGCGCGGGCGCCGATCACGACCGGCACGGGCTGCCGCGGGTGGAGGGCGTCACCGTCGCGCGCGGTCAGAGCCGGGTCGTCGGCCAGCACGGTGCCGGTGCCCACGACGATCGCGTCGGCCTCGGCACGACGGCGGTGCACGTCGGCGCGCGCCTCGGGGCCGGTGATCCATCGACTGGAGCCGTCGTCCGCGGCGGCACGGCCGTCGAGGCTCTGCGCCCACTTGACCGTGACGTGCGGGCGGCCCAGGCGCTTCGCGGTGAGCCAGGAGGCGATCAGCGCCTCGGCCTCCGCGGCGCGCACGCCCGACTCCACGTCGACCCCGGCGGCGCGGAGCCGCTCGGCCCCGCCGCCGGACACCTCGCCCGGATCGTCGAGGGCGTAGACCACGCGGGCGACCCCGGCCTCGATGAGCGCCACGGCGCAGGGACCCGTGCGGCCGGTGTGGTTGCACGGCTCGAGCGTCACGACCGCGGTTGCCCCGCGCGCGGCACCCGGCGGGAGCTTCGACAGCGCATCGACCTCGGCGTGCGCGGTGCCGGAGCCGCGGTGCCACCCCTCGGCCAGCACCTCACCGGCGGGGGAGAGGAGCACGGCGCCCACCTGCGGGTTGACCCCGCGGGGGCCGCGGGCGGCGAGCTCGAGCGCGCGGTCCATCGCACGCTGCTCGATCGCGGTCACTGCCATCCGTCGTCCTCTCTGCGGGCCTCGGGGCTCTCGCAGGGGTGGCGGAACGGACGCACACGCGTGCGCCTCGTGCTGCCTCCCTTCCGGACTAGCGAGGTCACCCTCGCATCACCGTCGGTCCCGGAGTTCCACCGGATCGGCATCCCGATCACTCGAGACGCTCGCGGACTGTCACCGCCGGTTCGGATTCCCACCGACCCCGGAGCACGTTGCTGCTCTGAGTGTACTCAACGCGGTCGGCGCGATTTCATTCCGTGGCATGGATCCGCGCGTTCGGCGCCCATCTCACTTCAGCAGGCGCGAGAGGCGGCGGTCGGCGAGCACCTTGCCGCCCGTCTGGCACGTGGGGCAGTACTCGAGCGACCGGTCGGCGAAGAACACGCTGCGCACGGTGTCTCCGCACACGGGGCACGCCTCGCCGCGGCGCGCGTGCACCTGCATGCCGCGGCGCTTGGCGTCTTTCAGGTCGGCGGGCGGCTTCCCGGAGGCCGCGGCCACGGCCTCGCGCAGCGTCTCCTGCATCGCCGCGAACAGCCGGTCGACCTCGGCGTCGTCGAGCGTCGCGGCGATCGCATAGGGCGACATGCGTGCGGCGTGCAGGATCTCGTCGGAGTAGGCGTTGCCGATGCCCGCGATCACGCCCTGGTCGCGCAGCAGCCCCTTGATCTGCATGCGCCGCCCCTCCAGCAGGCCGGCGAAGTCCGCCCGCGTGAAGGCCGGGTCGAGCGGGTCGGGACCGAGGCGGGCGATGCCGGGCACCTCCTGCGGATCGCGCACGACGTACACCGCGAGAGACTTCTTCGTACCGGCCTCCGTCAGGTCGAACCCGCTGCCGTCGTCGAGCGCGACACGCAGGGCGATGGGCGTCTTCCCCGGCTTGATGAGCGTGGTCGGCAGGGTCTCGTACCAGCGCAGCCAGCCCGCCTTCGCCAGGTGGAACACGAGGTGCAGCTCCGCACCGCACGACAGCACGACGAACTTGCCCAGCCGCGCGGCCGCGGTGATCTCCGCGCCGTGGAGCGCCGTGATGGGCGGGTCGTACGTCTTCAGCGCCGCGATGGCCGAGACCGACGCGCGGGTGATCGTGCGTCCGACCGCGCGCTCGCCGAGGAACGCGACGAGTCCTTCGACCTCCGGCATCTCGGGCATGCAGCCATCCTGTCACCGGCCTCCGACGCTGTCACGCCTCGCCGGCAGCCGTCAGAGCACGGGCCACTCGACCGGGGTGCGGTCGTCGGTGGTGAGCAGCCCGGCGACCCAGCCGTCGTCGCGGCCGCGCTGACTCGTGAGGGCCTGGCGCTGCGTGCCCTCGAACCGGAAGCCGAGGGCGCGGGCGGCCCGTGCCGACGGCACGTTGCCCACCACGGCCTGCCAGCGGATGCGCGCGAGCCCGAGCTCGGCGAACCCCCAGTCCAGCACCGCGCGGGCCGCCTCGGTCAGATAGCCCCGGCCGCGGGCGTCCGCGACCATCCAGTAGCCCAGTTCGGCACTGCCACCCGCGGCGTGGCCCGCGATGTGGTGCAGGCCGATGACGCCCACGAGCACGCCGTCCGCGAAGATGCCCCACACGGTCTGCGAGCCGTCCGCCCACCAGTCGGCGACGAGCGCGACGAAGTCCTCCGCGTCCTGCCGGAAGTACGGGTTCGGGACGGTCGTCCAGCGGGGGATCTCCGGGTCCTGGCAGGCCGCGGTGATCGCGTCGACGTCCGCCTCCGTCGGGGCATGCAGGACGAGGCGGGCGGTGGTGAGGGTGACCGGAGGCATCCCTCCAGCCTAGGACGGCCGAGCCGGTCGCCCGGTCGGCGAGGGGGACGTCGACCGCGGTGTCGGTGGGCGCGATTAGGCTTGTCCGGTGACTGTTCCGGGGATTCTGCGCGCCTTGGAAGAGGCGTCTCTGTTTCGTGACGCTCTCGCCTGGGCGCATACCGACGCCGACCTCGGACTGGTCGACGGCCTCGATGCGCCCACGCTCGCCGGGCTCCTCGCCAAGCGCGCCGCGGCCGGGCACCCCGCCGCGTTGCTCGCCGTGGTGCCGACCGGGCGCCGGGCCGAGACGCTCGCCGCGGCGATGTCGGCCTACGTGCCCGATGCCGAGGTGCTCACGTTCCCGGCATGGGAGACCCTGCCGCACGAGCGGCTGAGCCCGAGCCCCGACACCGTCGGGCAGCGCCTGCAGACCCTGCGCCGCATCGCCGAGTGGTCGGGTGATCACCCGCTCGTGGTCGTCGCCTCCGTGCGCGCCGCGCTGCAGCCGATCGCCGGCAACCTGGGCGAGATCGCCCCGCTCGACCTCGCCGTCGGCAGCCGGGGGCACGAGCTCGACCACGTCGCGGAGCAGCTGGTCGAACGCGCATACTCCCGCGTGGACATGGTGTCGCGGCGCGGTGAGTTCGCCGTGCGCGGCGGCATCCTCGACGTGTTCCCTCCCACGTCGGAGCACCCCTACCGCGTGGAGTTCTTCGGCGACGAGATCGACCAGATCCGGGCGTTCTCCGTGGCCGATCAGCGCTCGCTCCCCGGCGACGTCCCGGCGGTCGACCTGCCGCCCAGCCGCGAGCTGCTGCTCACCGCCGACGTGCGCGACAGGGCGCGCGCGCTGATCGGCGGGTTCCCGGCCATCGCGGGCATGCTCGAGAAGATGGCCGAGGGCATCCCGGTCGAGGGCATGGAGTCGCTGCTGCCCGCCGTGGCCGGTCCGCTGAAGTCGCTCGTGGAGTACCTGCCGCCCGGCAGCGCGACCGCGGTGGTCGACCCCGAGCGGGCGACCGCGCGGGCGATCACCCTCGGCGACACGAACCGCGAGTTCCTCGACGCCGCGTGGAGCGCGGCGACCTCCGGGGCCTCGGCTCCCATCGACCTCGGCGCGGGCGACTTCCTCACGGTCGCCGACCTGCGCGACGTGGTGCGCGACCGCGGCGGCGTGTGGTGGCGGCTCAGCCCGTTCGGCATCGGCGACGCCGACCCGGAGAGCGTCGAGGCGTCGGCGGTCATCCCGTCGTTCCACGGCAACGTCGACGGGGCGATCGCCTTCGTCGACGCGAAGGTCGCCGACGGGTGGCGCGTCGTGGTGATCGCGACGGGACACGGGCTCGTCGACCGCGCGCGCGACGTGCTGTCCGACCGGGGCATCGCGGCCCGCGCGGTGGAGTCGCTGACCGAGGCCCCCGACCCCGGGGTCGCGACGCTCGTGACCGGTGCGGTCGAGGCGGGGTTCCAGGTGCCGGAGGCGAAGCTCGCCGTCCTCACCGACAACGAGTTCTACGGCCGCACGATCGGCGGCGACCAGCGCGTGGTGAAGAAGCTCGCCTCGCGCCGCAAGAACGTGGTCGACCCCCTCCAGCTCAAGCAGGGCGACTTCGTGGTGCACGCCACGCACGGCATCGGCCGCTTCGTGGAGATGACGCAGCGCGAGGTGTCGACGGGCGGCCGCCACGCCGCGAAGTCCGTGCGCGACTACCTCGTGCTGGAGTACGCCCCGTCCAAGCGCGGCTACCCGGGTGACAAGCTCTTCGTACCCACCGACCAGCTCGACCTGCTCTCCAAGTACGTCGGCGGTGAGGCCCCGACGCTGTCGAAGATGGGCGGCAGTGACTGGGCGCAGGCCAAGGGCAAGGCCCGCAAAGCCGTGCGCGACATCGCGGTCGAGCTCGTGAAGCTCTACTCCGCGCGCATGAGCGCCAAGGGGCACGCGTTCGGTCCGGACACCCCGTGGCAGCGCGAGCTGGAGGAGGCGTTCCCGTTCGCCGAGACCCATGACCAGCTGCAGACCATCGACGAGATCAAGGCCGACATGGAGCGGCCCATCCCGATGGACCGGCTGCTGTCGGGAGACGTCGGCTTCGGCAAGACCGAGGTCGCGGTGCGCGCGGCGTTCAAGGCCATCCAGGACGGCAAGCAGGTCGCGATGCTCGTGCCGACGACGCTGCTGGTGAAGCAGCACCTGGAGACGTTCACGGAGCGCTTCGCCGGCTTCCCGGTGAAGGTGCGGCCGCTGTCGCGCTTCCAGACCGACAAGGAGGCGAAGCTCACGCTGCAGGGCCTTCTCGACGGCACGGTCGACATGGTCATCGGCACGCACCGCATCCTCACCGATCAGGTGATGTTCAAGGACCTCGGCCTGATGATCATCGACGAGGAGCAGCGCTTTGGCGTGGAGCACAAGGACGCGCTGAAGAAGATGAAGACCAACGTCGACATCCTCGCCATGAGCGCGACCCCGATCCCGCGCACCCTGGAGATGGCGGTCACCGGCATCCGGGAGATGTCCACGCTCGCGACGCCGCCGGAGGACCGGCACCCGATCCTCTCGTTCGTCGGGCCGCGCAGCGACAAGCAGATCGCCGCCGCCATCCGGCGCGAGATCCTGCGCGAGGGCCAGGTGTTCTTCGTGCACAACCGCGTGCAGTCCATCCAGCGGATCGCGGCCCAGCTCGCCGAGCTCGTGCCGGAGGCGCGCATCGCGGTCGCGCACGGGCAGATGGGGGAGCATGCGCTGGAGCAGGTGGTCGACGACTTCTGGGAGCGCAAGTTCGACGTGCTCGTCTCGACCACCATCATCGAGACCGGCCTCGACATCTCCAACGCCAACACGATCATCATCGACCGCGCCGACAAGTACGGCCTGAGCCAGCTGCACCAGCTCCGCGGACGCGTGGGCCGCGGACGCGAGCGCGCCTACGCGTACTTCCTCTACGACGACATGAAGCCGCTGAGCGAGACCGCGGCCGACCGCTTGCAGACCATCGCGGTCAACAACGACCTCGGCTCGGGCATGCAGGTGGCGCTGAAGGACCTGGAGCTGCGCGGGGCGGGCAACCTGCTCGGCGCGGAGCAGGCGGGGCACATCGCCGGCGTCGGCTTCGACCTGTACCTGCGCATGATCGGTGAGGCCGTCGCGACGTTCCGCGGCGAAGAGGTCGAGACGGGGCAGGAGCTGCGACTGGAGCTGCCGCTGGACGCGCGCATCCCCGAGGACTACATCGATAGTGAGCGCCTGCGCCTGGAGGCGTACCAGAAGCTGTCCGCCGCCTCGGCCGCGACCGCCAAGGACGATGCGATCGACCTCGTGCAGGAGGAGCTCATCGACCGCTACGGCACCCCGCCGGAAGAGGTCGCCGGGCTCTTCGCGATCGCGCGACTGCGCCGCAGGGCCGCCCGCGCCGGGCTCACCGACGTGGTGGCGATGGGGTCGAACCTCCGCATCGCCCCGGCGCGGCTGGAGGACTCCATCAAGGTGCGGCTGCAGCGGCTCTACCCGAAGGCGAAGCTCGTGGCCGGGGGAGAGGCGCTGGTGGTGCCGATGCCCACCGTCGCCGCGGCCGTCGGCGTCGGTGTGGAGCCGCTGCCCGACGCGCAGCTGCTGGAGTGGGTCGGCCAGCTGTTCACCGCGATCTTCCCGGAACCCGCCACGACCCCGTAGCGGACGGCGGGGGCCCCGGGGCTAGTCTGGCCGCATGTTGTACGAGCACCTCGGGGCTCGCCCCCGCATCCATGACACCGCCGTCGTCGCCCCCACCGCCGTGATCTCCGGCGATGTGGAGGTCGGTCCGGGCTGCCAGGTGCTGCACGGCGCCGTGATCACCGCCGAGGGCGGCCCGATCACGCTCGGCGCACACGTGATTGTGATGGAGAACGCGCTGATCAGGGCGACCGCGGCGAACGCGGTGCACATCGGCGACCACACCCTCGTCGGCACGCTCGCGAGCATCGCCGGCGCGACCGTGGGCGAGGAGGTGTTCTTCGCCTCGGGCGCCCGCATCTTCAACGGTGCTCTGGTGGGCAGTCGCTGCGAGGTGCGCGTCAACGCGATCGTGCACCGGCGCGCGGTGCTGCCCGAGGGCACGGTCGTGCCGATCGGATGGGTCGCGGTCGGCGATCCGGTGCAGCTGCTCTCGCCGGACCGGGCGGAGGAGATCGCGGCGGCGCAGCCCGAGCTCGACTTCCCCGGGCACGTGTTCGGGGTCGACCGGGACACCCCCGACCTCATGGTGCAGCTCACCGAGCGCTACGGGAGCTCCCTCGCGCGACACGCCGACGACCGCCCCGTCGGTCCGTAGCCGCGCGGGCGCGCAGAGACGAAGCCGAGCACCCCGCCGATGCCCGGCTTCGCCGGCTCGATGTCAGATGACGCCCTGCGCGAGCATGGCAGCGGCGACCCTCTCGAATCCTGCGATGTTGGCCCCCGCGACGTAGTCGCCGGGAACCCCGTACCGTTCCGCGGCGTCGAACGCGGCGCCGTGGATATCCGCCATGATCTCACGGAGCTTGCTCTCGCTGTCGGCGAAGGTCCACCGCTGGCGCGAGGCGTTCTGGCTCATCTCCAGCGCGGAGGTGGCGACACCGCCCGCGTTGGCCGCCTTGCCGGGGGCGAACAGCACACCCGCCCGCTGGAACGCCTCGACGGCCTCGGGCACGCACGGCATGTTGGCGCCCTCGGAGACCGCCTGCACGCCACCGGCGATCAGCGCCTCGGCGTCGGCCAGGCTCACCTCGTTCTGCGTAGCGGACGGCACGGCGATGTCGACCGGCACCTCCCACACGCTGCCGCCCTCGACGAACCGTGCGCTGGGGCGGCGGCGGGCGTACTCGACGATGCGGGCGCGCTCGACCTCCTTCAGCTGACGCAGCAGGTCGAGGTCGATGCCGGCGTCGTCGACGACGTAGCCGGAGGAGTCGGAGGCGGTGACCGCGGTCGCGCCGAGCTGCGCGGCCTTCTGGATCGCGTAGAGGGCGACGTTGCCGGAGCCGGAGATGCCGACGCGCTTGCCCGCCAGCGAGTCGCCGCGGACGGCGAGCATCTCCTGCGCGAAGAACACGGCGCCGTAGCCGGTGGCCTCCGTGCGCACCTCGGCCCCACCCCAGCCGGTGCCCTTGCCGGTGAACATGCCCGACTCGTGGCGGTTGGTGACCTTGCGGTACTGGCCGAACAGGTAGCCGATCTCGCGGCCGCCCACGCCGATGTCGCCGGCGGGGACGTCGGTGTGCTCGCCGAGGTGGCGGTACAGCTCGTTCATGAACGACTGGCAGAAGCGCATGACCTCGGCGTCAGACTTGCCGTGCGGGTCGAAGTCGGAGCCGCCCTTGCCGCCGCCGATGCCCTGACCGGTGAGCGCGTTCTTGAAGATCTGCTCGAAGCCGAGGAACTTGATGATCGACAGGTTCACCGAGGGGTGGAAGCGCAGGCCGCCCTTGTACGGGCCGAGCACGGAGGAGAACTGGATGCGGTAGCCGCGGTTGACCTGCAGCTTCCCCGCGTCGTCGACCCACGGCACGCGGAACAGGATCTGCCGCTCGGGCTCGACCAGGCGCTCGAGGATGCCGCCGTCGACGTATTCCGGGTGGCGCTCCAGCACGGGGGCGATCGAGTGCAGCACCTCGTGCACGGCCTGGTGGAACTCCGGCTCGTGCGGGCTGCGGGAGAGCACCGTGTCGAACACGGGCTGCACGGAGTCGGCGAGCGGATGGAAGTCGGCAGTGGTCGTGACGGTCACGCGGGAAGGACTTTCTGGTGGGGGATGGGGTGCTGGCGATCGTGTCGCGTCAGGGCGGTGCCGGTTGGGCCGAGCTCTCACTCTAGCGTCGGCGCCCGAGGGCCCCGCGCCACGCGACGGGCGGCCGCGGCTCAGCCGGTGTTCTGCAGTCCGGCCGCGACGCCGCTCACCGAGAGCAGCAGGAGGCGCTGCTGTTCCGCGTCGGCGCCCGAGCCCTCCGGCTGCGGCGCGGCCGAGCGCAGGGCCCGGAGCGCGCGCAGCTGCAGCAGCGACAGCGCGTCGACGTAGGGGCTGCGCAGCTGCACGGCGCGCTGCAGCACGGGCTTGTTCTCGAGCAGGCCGTCGCCGCCGGTCAGCCGCACGATCCACTGGCGCGTGAGCGCGAGCTCGTCGAGCACGAGCGCCGCCAGGTCGTCGCGGTCGCCGAGGGCCAGGTACTGGCGGGCGATGCGCTCGTCGGTCTTGGCGAGGCTCATCGCGACGTTGTCGACCATGGTGTGCAGCAGCGGCCACTCGCGGTACGCCTCACGCAGCAGGTCCTGGTCGCCGACGGCCTCCAGGGCGGTGCCGAGACCGAACCAGCCGGCGAGGTTGATGCGCGCCTGGGTCCACGCGAACACCCACGGGATCGCCCGCAGGTCTTCCAGCGACTCGACCGACAGTCCGCGTCGGGCGGGGCGGGAGCCGAGTGCCAGCAGCCCGATCTCCTCCATCGGGGTCACCGTGGCGAACCACGGCGCGAAGCCCTCGGCCTTGACGAGCGAGAAGAAGCGCTCGCGGGAGGCCGCGTCCATCGTGGCGGCCACCTCGGCGTAGCGCTCGGCCGCGCGGCTGGTGCGCTCCTCCACCGTGGGGGAGGAGGCGAGCAGCGTGGCGGCGGCGACCTGGTCGATGTGCCGCATGGCGATCGCGGGCTCGCCGTAGCGCGCGAAGATCACCTCGCCCTGCTCGGTGAGCTTGAACCGGCCGTCGACGGAGTGCGGCGGCTGGGCGAGGATGGCGGAGTTGGCGGGGCCGCCGCCGCGCCCGAGGGCGCCGCCGCGACCGTGGAACAGCGTGAGCTCGATGCCCGACTCCTGCGCCCAGCGGGCGATGGTGGCCTGCGCCGCGTACAGCGCGAGGTTCGCGGCGACCGGGCCCACGTCCTTCGACGAGTCGGAGTAGCCGAGCATCACCTCGAGGCGGTTGCCTGTGGCGGCCATCCGCTCGCGGAACTCGGGGAACGTGACGACCTCGGCGAGGATCGCCGGCGCGGCCTGCAGGTCGGCGAAGGTCTCGAACAGCGGCACGACATCGAGCACCGGGGCGTCGTCGCCGAGGGCGTACCGGGCGAGGCGGTGCACGTTCGCGAGGTCGGACGCGGCCTGGGTGAACGAGACGACGTAGCGCCCTGCCGCCCGCAGCCCGCGGTCGCGCTGGATGTCCGCGATCGCACGGAACACCTCCAGCACCTCCTCCGTCTGGGCGCTGATCGGGCCGCCCGCATCGAGCTCGGCGAGGGCCGTGGCGTGCACCTGGGAGTGCTGGCGCACCTCGAGCTCGGTCAGGTGGAAGCCGTAGGTCTCCACCTGCCAGATCAGGTGCTGCACCCCGCCGAACGCGTGCCGACGGGCGCCGGCCGCGGCGAGCGAGGACTGCACGGCACGCAGGTCGGCCAGCAGCTCGTCCGGTCGGGTGTACGCGTGCTCGCTGTCCCCGAGCCGGGTCGCGGCCACCCGCCGCGCGAGCACGAGCAGCACGCGGCGGTGCGGCTCCTCCGGCGACCGGGCGGCGAGCTCGGCGGCGACCTCGGGCTCGGCGGCCGCGAAGGCCTCCCACAGTGCGACGACCTCCGCGCTCGGGGGCGTGTCGTCGGCCGAGAGCGTGAGCGTGCGGCCGATGCGGTCCAGCGCGCGCTCGAGTCCGCGCAGCACATGGTCGGAGGCGATCTGCGAGGCCTCGCGCGTGACGGCCGCGGTGACGAACGGGTTCCCGTCGCGGTCGCCGCCCACCCACGAGCCGATGCGCACGAAGGAGGGCACCACGGGCGCGCTGGCTCCGGACTCCTCGCCGCGCAGTGCGTCGTCGATGCGGCGGTACACGTGCGGCACCGTCGTGAAGAGCGTCTCGTCGAACACGCCCATGACGGTGCGGACCTCGTCGGTCGGGGAGGGCTTCTGCGCGCGCAGCGGGGCGGTGCGCCACAGCGTGTCGATCTCCTCCAGCATGCGACGGCGGGCGCGGTGCTCCTCGGCACCGCCCGCGCTCGCGGCGTCGTGCTGCGTGAGCAGGTCCGACAGGCGGCGGATGCTCGACGACACCGCACGGCGGCGGGCCTCGGTCGGGTGCGCCGTGAACACCGGGTGGAAGCGCAGACCGGCGAGACGGCGGCGCGCCTCGTCCTCGCCGACCTCGTCGCGCAGGCGCGCGTAGGCCGTGGCGACCGTGTCGCTCGCGTCTTCCCGCCCCGGCTGGCCGGCCCGCTCGCGCAGCACGCGCACGCGCTGGTGCTCCTCGGCGAGATTCACCAGGTGGAAATAGCAGGTGAACGCCCGCGCGACCTCGTCGGCGCGGGCGATCGTGAACGACTCGGCGATCGCCGCGGCCCGCTCGAACGCGTCGGAGGTCTCGTCCTCGTAGGCCTGGATGGTCGCGAGGCGCAGACGCTCGACGTCGTCGAACAGGTCGTCGCCGCCGGCCTCGCGGAGCACCTGGCCGAGCAGCTGGCCCAGCATCCGCACGTCGGAGCGCATGGCATCGGGAATGCCGCGACCGGCTTCGAAGCGACCGATCACGCGGATGGCCTCGGTAGGCGTCGGCTCGGAGAAAGCGGGGGAATCGGGGGTCACCCTCCGAGCGTATCCCGGGGTGAGAACGCCTCTTGCACGCATGACGGCCGGAGGACACCGCCGCCTACGATGGAGGCGATGCGCATCACAGCGAACCCCCTCCGCGGTCAGCAGTTCCCCGCCGTCCTCCTGCTCGTCGCGGCCGGACTGGGGCTCCTCCTCGCGAACCTGCCCACCCACGACGCGATCGCGGGGCTGCTGGACGCGCACCTCGCGGTGCCGGGCACGGCGCTCGACCTGTCGATCGCGCACTGGGTCTCGGACGGTCTGCTGGCGGTGTTCTTCCTGGTGGTCGCGATCGAGCTGCGCCACGAGCTGACCCACGGTGAGCTCGACTCCCCGCGCAAGGCCGTGCAGCCGGCGATCGCCGCGACCGGCGGGGTGCTGGTCCCCATCCTGGTGTACCTGCTGATCGCGGGCGGCCCGGAGACGGCGTCCGGCTGGCCGATCCCCACCGCGACCGACATCGCCTTCGCGCTCGGTGTGCTGGCGATGTTCGGCCGCGGCCTGCCGTCGCGCGTGCGGGTGTTCCTGCTGGCGCTCGCGATCCTCGACGACATCATCGGCATCGTGTTCATCGCGGTGCTGTTCGCGCACGACGTGCAGTGGCTGCTGTTCGTGCTGGCCCTGGTCGGTGTGGCCGTGTTCTGGGTGCTCAGCCGGCTCCTGCACGCGAAGGGGCATCCGCTGATCGCGGTCGCGATGACCGTGGTCGGTGTGGTGACGTGGGCGCTTGTGGCGTCGTCCGGCGTGCACGCCACGATCGCGGGGGTCATGCTGGGGCTGGTGATGGCGCCGGTGCCCGCCGGCCGTACGCGGCACGCGCTCGAGCCCACGGTCAACGGGGTGATCCTGCCGGTGTTCGCATTCGTCGCGGCGTTCGTGGTGATCCCCGCGGTGGCGCCGACGGAGCTGTCGCCCGCGTTCTGGGCCATCGTGGTGGCCCTCCCGGTCGGCAAGATCGTCGGCATCACGGTGTTCGGCTGGTTCGCGATGCGCATCCGCCCGCGGGGAGCCGATCCGGCGCTGCCCTTCGCCGACATCGTCGCGGCGGGAGCGCTCGGCGGCATCGGCTTCACGGTGTCGCTGCTGCTCGCGAACCTCGCGTTCGCCGCCGACGCGGGCCTGCGCGACCAGGCGATCCTCGGGGTGCTGGTCGGCTCGCTCCTGGCACTGCTGCTCTCGGCGGTGATCGTGTCGCTGCGGGCCCGCTGGTACCGTCGCCTCGCCGGCGCCCCGTCGGGAGAGCGGGTCGCATCGGACCGAGGAGCGGAGGACGCATGAGCGGGTCTGCCGACGAGTCGCGGCCTGACGTGGATGCGCTGCGGGCCGCGGCCGACACCATGCGGGCCGTGCGCGAGCGCTGCGTGTGGTCGCAGCGCATCACCCACCGCGACCTGGTGCCGTACCTGATCGAGGAGTCGCACGAGGTGATCGACGCCGTGGAGTCCGGCACCCGCGACGATCTGCGTGAGGAGCTGGGCGACCTGCTGTGGCAGGTGCTGTTCCACGCCGCGATCGCCGCGCAGGACCCCGACGATCCGTTCGACATCGACGACGTGGCCGCCACGCTCACCGAGAAGATGGTGCGCCGTCATCCGCACGTGTTCGGCGATGAGGTCGCCACCACGCCGGAGGAGGTGCTGATCCACTGGAACGCGGCGAAGGCCGCGGAGAAGCGCACGCGGCGCAGCGTGCTCGACGGCGTGCCCCGGGGGATGCCGGCGCTCGCCCTGGCGCAGAAGCTGGTCGGCCGGGCCGCGGGGGCCGGTGTCACGGTGTCGCAGAGCCCCGTCGCGGCCACTCCGGCGTCCGAGGCGGAGCTCGGCGACGCGCTCCTGGCGCTGGTCGCGACCGCGCGCGCCGAGGGGTGGGATGCCGAGCGGGCGCTGCGCGAGCGGCTGCGGCTGCTGGAGGACGAGGTGCGCGGGGCGGAGGCCGGCTGACCCGACGCGCGGGTGCCGCCGACGACCTGGGAAGATGGACGGGTGGCTACTGTGAACCCGCCGCGCGGCATGCGCGACTTCCTCCCCGCCGACAAGGCCCGCCGTGAGCGCGTGCTCTCCGTGATCCGCGAGCGCTACCGCGCGCACGGGTTCGACGAGATCGAGACGCCCGTGGTGGAGGAGTACGAGCGGCTGCACGCGGGCATCGGCGGCGACAACGAGAAGCTGTCGTTCGCGATCCTGCGCCGCGGTCTCGACGCCGACGCGATCCGCGCCGCGGCCGACGACCCCGCCGCGCTGTCCGACCTGGGGCTGCGCTACGACCTGACGGTGCCGCTGGCGCGCTTCTACGCCAGCAACCGCGGGCAGCTCCCCGGTGTGTTCCGCTCCGTGCAGATCGCGCCGGTGTGGCGGGCCGAGCGGCCGCAGAAGGGCCGCTACCGCCAGTTCGTGCAGTGCGACATCGACATCATCGGGGATGCGTCGGGGCGGGCCGAGGCCGAGTTGCTCGTCGCATCGCTCGACGCCGTCGACGCGCTGGGGCTCGAGGGTGCCACCGTGCGCATCAACGACCGCCGCCTGCTCGACTGGATGCTGGGCCACCTGGGCTTCACGACCGAGGAGCGCCCGCAGGTGCTGATCACGATCGACAAGCTCGACAAGATCGGGCCGGAGGGGGTCGCGGCCGAGCTGCGCGAGCGCGGGGTCACCGCGACCGCCGTCGCCGCGTTCGAGGAGTTCCTCCGCCGCCCGCAGACGCTGGAGTACCACCCGTACGGGGAGCGGCAGATCCGCAAGGCGCTGCCCGAGGGCGTCCCTGATGAGCTCATCGCGCACCTCACCGGCATCGGCGAGGCCGTGGCGGCCGCACGCCCCGTGGTCGCGGAGCACGTCGAGATCCCGCTCGTGTTCGACCCGTTCCTCGTGCGCGGCATGGGGTACTACACGGGCACGATCTTCGAGCTCGCGCACCCCTCCGTCGGGTACTCGCTCGGCGGCGGCGGGCGCTACGACGGCATGATCGGCCGGTTCCTGAAGCAGGACGTTCCCGCGGTGGGCTTCTCGCTCGGGTTCGAGCGGCTGGTCGACCTGGTCTCCGCCGACCCCGACACCGAGGCGCAGGCGATCGTCCTGGTCCACGATGCCGACGTGCCGGTGGGCGAGCTGGTCGCGCACAAGGCCGAGCTCGTGGCGAGGGGGGCGCGCGTGCGGCTCGAGCAGCGCACCAAGAACCTCAAGGCGCTGCTGGAGCGTGCGGCCGCCGACGGCTACACCCACTTCGCGAGCGTGCGGGCAGGCTCCGACGAGCTCGAGGTCAAGACGCTCGGCTGATCCGGGGCTCGGTGGTGTTCACCGGGCGTTCACGGCGGTCGACTCGAATCGGGTCGTGCGTCGCCTCCGTCCCGTGTTCGCCGCCGTGTCCGCCGTCGCCCTGCTGACCGCGGTGCTGCGCCTCGTGCTGGTCCGTCAGGCCGCGCTCGCGCGACGGCGCATCGGCAAGCCGCTCGGGGAGGTGTCGCTCGATGCCGACCGGCTCTGGCGGCCGGGGCTCGACGGCGCCCCGCTCGACCTGCTGCTGGTGGGAGACTCGCTCGCGGCGGGGCTGGGGGCGCAGCGCCCCAAGCAGACCCTGGGCGGACGACTCGCCAAGGCGCTCGCGCGTGGTCTGGGGCGTCCCGTGCGCCTGCGTACGGTGGCGAGGGTCGGCGCGGAGTCGCGCGACCTCGCGACGCAGCTGGACGCGTTGCCGCCCGGGTACCGTCCGCACGTCGCGGTGGTCGTGGTGGGCGGGAACGACGTGACGCATCGCCTGCCGGTCGCCGAGTCCGCGCGGCACCTGGAAGACGCGGTGCGGCGGCTGCGCGTCCTCGGCGCCGGGGTCGTGGTGGGCACCTGCCCGGATCTGGGGGCGCTCCGCGCGGTGCCGCAGCCGCTGCGCCGCATCGCCTCAAGCCTGTCGCGTCGGCTCGCCGCCGTGCAGGCGGAGGCGGCCCGCCGCGCGGGGGCCGAGCCGGTCGATCTGCGCCGCGCCGTGGGGCCGCTGTTCTTCGACGAGCCGGAGGCGATGTTCAGCCTCGACCGGTTTCACCCGAGCCCGCTCGGCTACCGGCGCACCGCGGAGGCGCTGCTCCCCGCCGTGCAGCGGGCGACCGTCGTCGCGCTCAGCTCGCGTCGGCCTGCCCCGCGCTGAACGACGCCGCCCATTCGGCGACGCGGCGCGCGCTCTCCTCGTCCGAGAGGTCTTCGACCCTGGTCATGATCGACCATCGCACGCCGAAGGGGTCGCGGATGCTGGCGAAGCGGTCGCCCGACACGAAGTGCATCGCGGGCTCGCGCACGGTGGCACCGGCGGCCACGGCGCGCTCGACCACGGCATCGACGTCGGGCACGTAGAGGCCGAGGGAATAGCAGGCGTCGTCGCCGGCGGGCGGCGGCACGAGGTGGTAGTCGGGACTGGGCTCGCCCAGTTGCAGTCGACCGGTGCCGAAGTCGAGGTCGGCGTGGGCCACGACGTCGCCGAACTCGGTCACGTCGATCACGCGGGCTCCGAACACGTCGCGGTAGAACGCGAGCGCACCGGCGGCGTCGGGGATCGCGAGGAACGGGGTGAGCGAGGTCACGCCGTGCGGGCGGCCGTCGGTCGTGTGCGCACCGGTCACGCCGGTGACGGGCAGGTCTGCGGGTGTCTGATCGGTCATGTCGCCACGGTAGATCGTGCGGCGCGCCGGGCGCTTGAAGATGCGCGACACGGGCGCCACGGCGTCGCGTCGGCGGTGCCCCCTACGCTGAGCGCATGGTGAATCCGACCAGGGGTGTGCTGTATCCCGCGCGATTGCCGCAGTTCCACCGCCTGCCCGCTCCGCCCGAGGTCCGGCACCTCGTGGCGTGGTTCTGGATCCCGGAGTGGGACATCGAGCCCGGACGCTCCTCCCGGCAGGAGGTGGTGTCGTATCCGGCGCTCAACCTCGTGGTCGAGCCCGACGCCGTTACGCTGTCCGGCGCGACCACCCGCCTGTTCCACCGCGACCTGAGCGGGCGCGGCTGGGCCGTCGGCGCCCTCCTGCGTCCGGCCGCGGTGCCCGCGCTCGAGCCCGATCCGGCAGCCCTCGTCGACACCGCCCGCGCGGTCGCGGCACCGGAGCTGCACGACGGGGTGTCGGCGGCGATGTCGACGGGGGAGGGGCACCGGGAGCGCGCGGTCGCGGCGTTCTCCCGCTGGCTCGTGGCGAACGCGCCGGCGGACGACGACGATGCCCGAGGCGCGAACGCCGTGTTCGACGCCCTGTTCGGCGACGGGGCGGCGCTGACCCCCGAGGAGGCCGCGACGCGCCTGGCGGTGTCGGTGCGCACCCTGCAGCGCCTCACCCGACGGCACGTGGGGCTGTCGCCCGCGGCCATGATCCGTCGCCGACGGTTGCAGGAGGCCGCGCAGCGCGTGCGCGATGAGCCCGCGGTCGACCTGGCGTCGCTCGCGGCCGAGCTCGGGTACGCCGACCACGCGCATCTGACCCGGGACTTCCGGGCCGTGCTGGGCATCGCTCCGCGGGGCTACCGTTCCGCGCTGCGGGAGTGATCGGCGCGCCGTTCGAGCCGCAGCCGCACGAGTCGATAGGCCACCCCGGCGACGACCACGGCCGTTCCGATGAGGGACGCCGCCACGGGCAGCGTGTTCACGAGCACCAGGCAGCCGAGCGCGCCGACCACCTGGAGCGCGCGCGGCGACCGTCGGGCGGCACCGCGCTGACGGAAGGCCGCGGCATTGGCGATCAGGTAGTAGAGCAGCACCCCGAACGAGGAGAAGCCGATCGCGGTGCGCAGGTCGGCCGTCAGCACCAGCGCGATCACGAGCGCCGCGAGCACGAGTTCCGCGCGCTGGGGCACCTGATGCCGGGCGTCGATGCGGGACAGGAACCGCGGCAGGTCGCCCTCCCTGGCCATCGCGAGCACCGTGCGTCCGATGCCGGTGAGCAGCGCCAGGAGTGCCCCGAGGGACGCGGCCGCCGCGGCGATCCGCACCAGGGGCGTCGCCCACGACCAGCCGGCGGCGACGAGCACGTCCGCCAGCGGCGCGGTCGCGCCCTGCACATCGGCGCCGAGCACCAGCACCACGGTGAGGCCGACCAGCGCATAGACGACCACGGCGCCGCCGAGGGCCAGGGCGATCGCGCGGGGGATCGTGCGCGCGGGGTCGGTGACCTCCTCGCCCATCGTCGCGATCCGGGCGTAGCCGGCGAATGCGAAGAACAGCAGCCCGGCTCCCTGGAGCACGCCGTACGCGGTCGCGTCGGGCAGCGGGGCGGGGGTCGAGGTGGGAGCGGCGCCGAGCCCGAGGATCACCACGACCGCGAGGCCGAGCAGGGAGCAGGCGACGAGGATCCGGGTCAGCAGCGCGGTGCGGGTGACGCCGAAGCAGTTGACGACCGCGAGCGCCGCGACGGCGAGCACCGCGACCGGCGTCTGCCAGGCGGGCGGGACGGCGTAGGCGGCGAACGTCATCGCCATGGCCGCGCAGCTCGCGATCTTGCCGATCACGAAGCTCCAGCCGGCGACGAAGCCCCACCACGGGCCGATCTCGGCGCGCGCGTAGGCGTACGTGCCGCCCGCGACCGGGTGGACGGCGGCGAGCTGTGCCGACGCGGTGGCGTTGCAGTAGGCCACGACGGCGGCGATCGCGAGGGCGATCAGGATGCCGCTGCCCGCGACGCCGATGGCCGGGGCCCACACGGCGAACACGCCGGCGCCGATCATCGAGCCGAGGCCGATCGCGACGGCGTCGGCGAGGGTCAGGCGTCGGGCGAGGGGCACGCGGCCATCGTCCCACGTGCCGGTGAACGGCCGGTGTCGCGTCAGCGGCGGGCGGCGGTGACGCGCTTCTTCTCGCGGATGTACACCTGGCGCCGCACCCTCGCCACGGTGTCGCCGTCGCGGTCGGTGATCACGGTCTCGAACCACTCGAGCACCTTGCCGCCGCCGTGGGCGCGCTGCCGCAGCTCCTCCGCCTTCTCCCGCGGCACCGAGAACTCGGCCGTGAGCACGCCGCGTCCCGGCTTGATGAACTCGATCTCGCCGCGGGTGTCCCACACCACGTAGTCGCGCCCGAGCTGGTGCATCACGAGCATGAAGAAGTACGGGTCGGTCATGGCCGACATGGAGCCGCCGAACGCCGTCTTGACGTAGTTGCGGGTGAAGACGTTGACGTGCAGCTCGACGGTCGCGTGGGTCCAGTCCTCGCTGAACCGGCGCACGCGGATGCCGCTGAACAGGTTCGGGATCCACAGGCTCATGCCGACCGCGAGGCGGCGGGGGGTGATGCGCATGAGGTCAGTGTGGAGGATGCGGCGGCGACCGGCGAAGACGTCTGGAGGGTTGGCACAGTTGTTCTAGTTGACATAGAATAAGTAGCGATAGGAGGTCGCCATGCTGATCCGCGTCGACGTCGACAGTCCGCACGCGCTGTACGACCAGGTCGCCGCGTCCATCCGGGCGGACATCCTGGCGGGCGCGCTCACTCCGGGCGACCGGCTGCCCGCGGCGCGCGACGTCGCGACTGCGCTCGACATCAACCAGCACACGGTGCTGCACGCCTACCAGCGGCTGCGCGACGAGGGTCTCGTCGACCTCCGGCGCGGCAGGGGCGCGGTGATCGCGGCCTCTGCGGCCCCGCTGGTCGAGCTCGCGCACGAGATCGACGGACTCGTCCGTCGTGCCGCCGCGGTGGGGGTCTCCGCCGAGACGCTCGCCGGCATCGTCCGCACCCACCGCGCTCCCGTCGACGACCGGAGCGCCCGCGCCGCACAGCGGACCACACCGCGCACCACACCGCGCACCACACCGCGCACCACACCGCGCACCACAGAGGAGGATTCGCCATGACGACCCACGACCTCACCCGCACGCCGCCCGCGCTGCTGCGGCGGGCGCGCCTCCTCTTCGTCCTGGTCGCGGTCGCCGTACCCGTGGTCATCACGGCCATCGCCGCCGCGGTGCTGCTGTCCTGGCTGCCCTCGCTCCCCGGCACCGTCGCGGTGCACTGGGGTCTCGACGGCGCCGACCGCTTCGGTGCCCCGATCGTCTACCTCTGGCTGCTCCTCGGTGTCGGGCTCGGCCTCCCGCTCCTGATGGCCGCGACCACGCTCGCCGCGGTGGCTGCGCACTGGGGCGGAGCCGCCCGGCTGATGGGTGCGCTCGCGGCCGGCATGTCCGGGTTCGCGGCGGTGCTGAGCCTCGGGTCGCTGTGGATCCAGCGCGACCTCGCGTCGATCGCCGAGGTCCCGGGCATCGGCGTCATGACGGCGCTCGCGTTCGCCGCTCTCCTCGTCACCGGAGGTGTCGCCTGGCTCATTCAGCCCAGGGTGAGGCCCGAGCCCGGGCGCACGCTCGAGCCGCGGCACGTCGTGCGGGTGGCCGACGGGGAACGGGTGGTCTGGGTGGGCACCACGACCATGCCCCGCGGGGCCCTGGCCTTCCTTCTGGTCGTCCTCCTCGGGCTGACCGCGCTGGCGGTGTGGATGCTCGCGGGCGGCATCACCGGGGCGTGGATCGCGGTCCTGGTGACCGTGGTGGTGGCGTTCGCCGTGGCCGCGACGGCGTCGTTCCGGGTCCGTGTGACACCCGAGGGCCTCACGGCGCAGGCTCCGCTCGGCTGGCCGCGTCAGCGCATCCCGGTCGACCGCATCGTGTCCGCGCGAGCCGTGACCGTCTCGCCGTTCGGGGAGTTCGGCGGATGGGGGTGGCGCTTCTCGCCGGACGGCCGCAGCGGCATCGTGATGCGACAGGGCTCCGCGATCGAGGTGGCGCGCCGCGACCACGGACCGTTCATCGTGACGATCGACGGGGCGGCGGAGGCCGCGGCACTGCTGCAGGCCTACGTCGATCAGGCCGCCGCGCGGACGGACCACGGGGGAGGGCCCGACGGGGCGACCGAGAGGAGTGGACGATGACCGTCGACGACACGACGCGCGACGCGGAGGGAGCCGTGACGCGCGTGCCGTGGGCCGCGGTGCTCGTGTTCATCGCGACAGCCTGCGGGCTCGCCTGGCTGGTCGCCCTGCCGCTCTGGCTGGGTGCGGGGCTCGCTGAGCCGATCTCGACGCTCCTGCTGCCGGCCATGATGCTGACGCCCGCCCTCGCGACGCTGCTCGTGGTGTTCGTGATGCGGGTGCCCAGGCCGGGTGCGCGCCTGGGCTTCCTGGGGCTCTGGCCGCTGCGCCCGGCGAAGCGCGTCGTGTGGCTCCTGGTCGCGGCGTGGCTGATCCCCCCGCTGCTGGTGGCGCTCGGCATCCTGGTCTCCGCCGCCCTCGGCTGGGTGCGGCTCGACCCGACGTCCGGGGCGTTCGCGGCCGAGCTGGCACGGGCGCTCCCCGCCGGCACGCCGATGCCGCCGGTCGAGGTCGTGGTGTTCGCGCAGCTCGCGATGATCCCGCTCGGCGCGCTGGTCAACGCGGGGTTCGCGTTCGGTGAGGAACTGGGGTGGCGCGGGTGGCTGCTGCCCGCCCTGCGTCCGCTGGGCACCTGGCCGGCACTGCTGCTCAGCGGTGTCATCTGGGGTCTCTGGCACAGTCCGGTGATCCTGCTCGGCTACAACTTCGGTCGCACCGACGTCACCGGCGTGCTGTTCATGGTCGGCGGGTGCGTCGCGTGGGGTGTGCTGTTCGGCTGGCTGCGCCTGCGCTCCGGGTCGGTGTGGCCGGCGGTCGTCGCGCACGGTTCGCTGAACGCCGCGGCCGGGATGGTGGTGCTGTTCGCCGCGACACAGCCCGACCTCGCGCTGGCGGGACCGCTGGGTGTCGCGGCCTGGCTGGTCGCGGCGGTGGTGATCCTCGTGCTGCTGCTGACCGGGCAGTTCCGGGTGCAGCCGCCGCTCGCGCCGCGGCGAGCCGGAGCAGCGGCGGCGACGCTTGACGCGCCGCGTGCGCCGGGGGTTGGCTGAGCGCATGGACTCCACCCCCGCCGCCTGGGCCGACGCCGACACCTTCCTCGCCGAGCAGCTCCTGGAGCCCGATCCCGCGCTCGACGCGGCGCTCGCCGCCCAACGGGCCGCCGGGCTGCCCGAGATCGAGGTCGCGCCCCTGGCGGGCAAGCTGCTGAACCTGCTGGTGCGGTTGAGCGGGGCGCGGCGGGTGCTGGAGATCGGCACACTCGGCGGCTACTCCACGATCTGGCTCGCACGCGCCGTGGGAGAGGAGGGACGGGTCGTGACGGTCGAGGCCGAGGCGGACAACGCCGCGGTGGCCAGGGCGAGCCTCGATGCGGCCGGTGTCGGCGAACGGGTGGACATCCGCATCGGCCGCGGCGCCGACGTGCTCCCGACGCTGGTGGGCGGGTTCGACCTGGTGTTCATCGACGCCGACAAGGAGTCCAACACCGTGTACCTGGACTGGGCCGCGCGGCTCGGTCATCCCGGCACCGTGGTCGTGCTCGACAACATCGGCCGCGACGGTGAGATCGTGCGCGAGGACTCGACCGATCCGAAGGTCATCGGCACCAGGGAGGGCCTGCGGATGCTGGGGGAGGACCCGCGGTTCGATGCGACCGCGCTGCAGACCGTGGGGCTGAAGGGCTGGGACGGCGTCGCACTGGCCCTCGTGGTCTGACCCGGCCCGCGCGCGGCATCCACCCGGCGCCGCCTGTCACCCCGGCGCCGTCCGAGCCCGGGGCTAGACTGGGGCGCGGATCGACGACGCTCCACACAACCTTTTCCCTGAGCAAGGAGCACATCAGTGGCACTGATCGAGGCTGTAGGCGCACGCGAGATTCTCGACTCGCGCGGAAACCCGACCGTCGAGGTGGAGGTGCTCCTCGACGACGGCATCGTGCAGCGTGCGGCCGTGCCGTCCGGTGCGTCGACCGGCGCCTTCGAGGCGTACGAGCTGCGCGACGGCGACAAGAGCCGCTACGGGGGCAAGGGCGTGCGCAAGGCCGTCGAGGCCGTGATCGACGAGCTCGGCCCGGCGCTCGAGGGCGTGGAGGCGAGCGAGCAGCGCATCGTCGACGAGATCCTGATCGAGGTCGACGGCACCGAGAACAAGAAGCGCGTCGGCGCGAACGCCATCCTCGGCGTCAGCCTTGCGGTCGCGAAGGCCGCCGCCGACTCCGCAGACCTCCCGCTGTTCCGCTACCTGGGCGGCCCCAACGCGCACGTGCTGCCCGTGCCGCTGTTCAACGTGATCAACGGCGGCGAGCACGCCGACAACGGCATCGACATGCAGGAGTTCTTCCTCGCTCCGATCGGCGCCGAGACCTACTCCGAGGCACTGCGCTGGGGCGTCGAGACGTACCACGTGCTGCGTGCCGAGCTGAAGGCCGCCGGCTACGCCACGGGCCTCGGCGACGAGGGCGGCTTCGCCCCCGACCTGCCCAGCAACCGCGAGGGCCTCGACTTCCTGGTCAAGGCCATCGAGAAGGCCGGGTTCACCCCGGGCACCGACATCGCGCTGGGCCTCGACGTCGCCGCCACCGAGTTCTTCAACGACGGCGTGTACCGCCTCGACAACAAGGACTGGGACGCCGCGGCGCTGACCGAGTACTACGTCGGCCTGGTGAACGACTTCCCGATCGTCACCATCGAAGACGCACTCGCCGAAGACGACTGGGACAACTGGAAGCACCTCACCGAGGCGCTCGGCTCGAAGGTGCAGCTGGTCGGCGACGACCTGTTCGTCACCAACCCGCAGCGTCTCGCCGACGGCATCGCCCGCGGCGTGGCCAACTCGCTGCTGGTGAAGGTCAACCAGATCGGCACGCTCACCGAGACGTTCGACGCGGTCAGCCTGGCGCAGCGCTCCGGCTACACGGCCATGCTGTCGCACCGCTCCGGCGAGACGGAGGACACCACGATCGCCGACCTCGTGGTCGCCACGAACGCGGGTCAGATCAAGGCGGGTGCCCCGGCGCGCAGCGAGCGCGTCGCGAAGTACAACCAGCTGCTGCGCATCGAGGAGGAGCTCGGCGACGCCGCGGTCTTCGCCGGCCGCTCTGCGTTCCCGCGCTACCGGGCCTGAGCGCACACACAGTGACAGAGCCGCGTGAGCCGCGGCAGGACGACGCCGCCGAAGCGGCATGACGGAGGAGGAGCCGTGGCACGACGACCGGCTCCTCCTTCGTCGTCGTCGAACGCGTCTCCGCGCCCCGCGACGGCCAAGACCGCACGGCCGGCACCGTCCGCGAAGCCGGGGCGTCGAGCGCCACGGAGCGCGGAGGGCGCCGCGCCGCGGGTGGACGTGCGGGAGTGGGCGTCGGGGATCCGACTGTCCGCGTTCTCTGCGATCATGCTGTCGCTCGTGGTGCTCGGCGCCTGGGTGCTGGTCCCCACGCTCGGGACGTTCATCGACCAGCGGCAGAAGATCGCGGCGCTGGAGGCCTCGGTGCAGGTCAGCGAGGCCGAGATCGCCGCGCTCTCCGCCGAGCGCGATCGGTGGGACGATCCCGCCTACATCACGACCCAGGCGCGCGAGCGCCTGTATTACGTCAAGCCCGGCGAGGTCGTGTACCTGATCGACAACGACCTCGATCCGTCGGCGCTGCCGCGGGAGCAGGAACCGGTGAGCGACACCCTGGAGGAGCGCCCCGCGGACTGGATGCCGCAGCTGCTGCGCACGCTCGTGTCCGCCGGCCTCAGCGACACCGTGGCCGTCACCCGCTGAGCTTCCGCTCCGAGCATCCTCCCTGGAGCCTCCCCTACGCTGGTGTGGTGACGACGCCCCCGTTCCCCGCCCCCACGCCCGCCGAACTCGCCGTCGTGTCCGCGCAGCTCGGCCGCCCCGCGCGGGGAGTGGTCGGGATCGCGGCGCGGTGCCGCTGCGGCAACCCGACGGTGGTCGCCACCACGCCGCGGCTTCCGGACGGGACGCCGTTCCCCACGTTCTACTACCTGACCCATCCCGCGGCGACCGCGGCCATGTCGACGCTCGAGGCCACGCATGTGATGCCGGAGCTCGCCGCTCTGCTGGACGACGATGCGGAGGTCGCCGAGGCGTATCGCGCGGCGCACGACGCGTACCTGGCCGATCGCGCGCAGTTCGGTGAGGTTCCGGAGATCGACGGCATCTCGGCGGGCGGCATGCCCACCCGCGTCAAGTGCCTGCACGCTCTCGCCGGGCACGCCCTCGCGGCCGGCCCCGGTGTGAACCCGATCGGCGACGCGGCGCTCGAGCGCTCGTCGTGGTCGCCCGAGGTCTGCCGCTGCGAGGACCCCGGTGCGGCTGTGCGCGAGGCGGCGCGGTCGGCATGACCGGACGGCGGATGCTGCGCAGCGTGGTCGCCGCCGCCGCGGTGGCGACGACGGTGCTGCTGCTGGGGTCGAGCGCGACGGCGGCGACGCCGCCGCCGATCCCGGACGACCCCGCCGACCCGGTGCGCGCGGCGGAGTACTGGCTCGACGGCGCGCGGATCCGCGAGGCGTGGCAGACGACGCGCGGCGAGGGGACGACCATCGCGGTGATCGACACAGGCATCGGCAAGGTCCCGCAGACCTTCGGCGACGCGGTGGTCGGCGGCACGGACGTCTCCGGCACGGGGACGCCGGATGGACGGACGCCGCTGGGCGCGATCGACGGCAACCACGGGTCCTGGGTGGCGTCCCTCGCCGCCGGTCGCGGCGCCCCCGACGGCACCGGCATGATCGGCGTCGCCCCGGAGGCCAAGCTGCTGTCGGTGTCCGTGGGCTTCGGCGCGGCGGCCGCCGTGCCCTTCACGGAGCAGGTGGCGAAGGCGATGCGGTGGGCGGTGGACAACGGGGCCGACATCATCAATCTCTCCTTCACCACCAACACCCTGGACTGGGACGAGAGCTGGGACGACGCGTTCCTCTACGCGTTCGAGCACGACGTGGTCGTGGTCGTCGCGGCGGGCAACCGGGGGAGCGGCACGAACATCATCGGCGCTCCCGCCACGATCCCCGGTGTGCTCACGGTGGGCGGTGTCGATCAGACGGGCACCGCGAGCATCGAGGCGTCGACGCAGGGCATCACGATCGGGATCTCGGCGCCCAGTGAGGGCCTGCTCGGTGTCTCGGCCGACGGGGAAGTCGTCAAGTGGAACGGCACGAGCGGTGCGGCACCGATCGTGGCGGGGATCGCCGCGCTCATCCGGTCGGCACATCCCGACATCTCCGCGAACGACGTGATCAACCGCATCATCAAGACGGCGATACCCGTACCCGATGCGCAGAAGCCCCGCGATCCGCTCTACGGCTACGGGCTAGTCGATGCTGCCGCGGCGATCTCGGCCACCCTTCCCGCGGTCGACACGAACCCGATGGGCGACCTGGCGGAGTGGATCCGGCTGTTCCGCCGAGCCGAGAGCGAGCCGGCGCCGCAGCCCGAGCTGACCCCGGTCGCCGTGCCTCCGCTTCCCGATGCGGATCAGCCGAGCGAGGCCGGCTCACCGCTGCTTCCCAGCGCCGAATCACTGCGCTACGGTACCCTGCCGCTCGTCGCACTCACGGTGCCTGGTATCCTGATAGCGCTTGGCGTCACCGCAGCTGCCCGGCGCATCCGATCGGCGCGCGTTCCCGTACGCCACAATCCCGACTCCGAGGAGTAGTTCTTCTGTGCCTCAGAACAGCACTGTGCCCAAGATCCTGATCGTCGGCGGGGGCTACGCAGGTTTCTACACCGCGTGGAAGCTCGAGAAGCACCTGCGCAAGGGTGAGGCCGACGTGACCATGGTGGACCCGCTGCCGTACATGACGTACCAGCCGTTCCTTCCCGAGGTCGCCGCCGGTTCGATCGAGGCACGTCACTCGGTGGTCGCGCACCGCCGCCACCTCAAGCGCACGCACGTGCTCACCGCCAAGGTGACCAACATCAACCACGCGCAGAAGACCGCGACGATCACGCCGCCCGTCGGCGAGCCGTACGAGTTCGCGTACGACCAGATCGTGGTCACCGCGGGTGCCGTCTCGCGCACGTTCCCGATCCCGGGCATCGCCGACAACGCGATCGGTCTCAAGACCATCGAAGAGGCCGTGGCGATCCGCGACAAGGTCATGTCGAACTTCGACAAGGCCGCCTCGCTTCCCGCCGGTCCCGAGCGCGACCGTCTGCTGACCGTGGTCGTCGTGGGTGGTGGCTTCGCCGGCATCGAGGTGTTCGCCGAGCTGCGCTCGCTGGCCTCGTCGCTCGTGAGCAAGTACCCGCAGATCCACTTCGAGGACACGCACTTCCACCTGATCGAGGCGATGGGGCGGATCATGCCCGAGGTGTCGCTCAAGACCAGCGAGTGGGTGCTCAAGGACCTCGCGAAGCGCGGCGCCAACGTGCACCTCGACACGCAGGTCACGGGTGCGATCGACGGCAACGTCGAGCTCTCGACGGGCGAGGTCATCCCGACCGACGTGATCGTCTGGACCGCGGGCGTCATGGCCAACCCGACCGTCGTGCGCGGCGGCGACCTGCCGATCGAGGAGCGCGGTCGCATCCAGACCCGCGCCGACCTGCGCGTTGGCACCCCGGAGGCCTTCGTCGAGGGCGCCTGGGCTGCCGGTGACGTCTCGGCCGTGCCCGACCTGTCGGGTGGTGGCGTCGGCGGATTCTGCGTGCCGAACGCGCAGCACGCGGTGCGTCAGGCCAAGCTCCTCGCGAAGAACCTGGTGGCGGTGCTCCGTGGCGAGGCGCCCAAGGAGTACTTCCACAAGAACCTCGGGGCCGTGGCCGGTCTCGGCCTGTACAACGGCGTCTTCCAGTCCGGCAAGATCGCCCTCAAGGGCTTCATCGCCTGGGTCGCGCACCGCGGGTACCACGGACTCGCGATGCCGACGTGGGAGCGCAAGTGGCGCGTGCTGTGGGGCTGGTGGAACAACCTGTGGCTCGGCCGCGACCTGGTCAACCTCGAGACCGTGCAGAACCCGCGCTACGTGTTCGAGGAGTTCGCGGCGCGTCCGCGTCCGGCGGCACCGGCCGACGCGGCCCCGGCGGCTGCTCCGGCGAAGTCGGCTCCGGCCGCGAAGGCGGCTCCCGCCGCGGAGACCCCGGCCGATGTGAAGCCCGCTCCGAAGAAGGCGGCGGCGAAGAAGCCCGCCGCGAAGGCTTCGGCGACAGCGGAGACCGCGCCCGTCAAGTGACGACGACACCGAACGGCCCCGGACGCGAATGCGTGCGGGGCCGTTCTCGTTCCGGGCCGGACGTATGAGGGTGGAGACGTCGCAAGAGTTGGCCACGTAACATGTCAGATTGTACGCTTTCCGGGAGCGTGGACAAGGCCGTGTGGGCGGCCGTGTGGATCGTGCGCGATGCGAGGAGACCAGGTGGCGACGCGGAGTGGGGGTTCGATGCCGACGCTCAGCGTCTCGATCCGCGCCCTGCCGGGGCTCGAGAACCGGGCGGTCGCCCTGGCGCACGAGCTCCGCAGCGCTCCCGTCCAGATCGTCTCCGACGGGATCGAACGGTCGGCGCGTCGCGGTTCCCCGCGTCCCGTCTGGCAGCCCTGGAGCCGCCGGGCGACTCATCATCTCGTGCTCTCGGGTGACGTGGACGCGCATCCGGCGCTTCTCGCTCAGGTCCGCGACGCGGTGAGGCGTCAGCCCGCCGCGGTGCTGAGCTTCTTCTCGGGGTGGGACACCTACGCGTCGCACGCGGTGCGGATCGCTGCCTTCGCCGGGCGGCCGTGGGTCGCCCCGCCGGGGAAGACGGTGTCCGTCGTCGCCACCGTTTTGCCGGTCGCGGTCGCCGCCGAGCTCGCCGCCGCCGACGACAGCGCTCCCGTCGACGATGGGGAAGCGCTGTTCCGAGTCATCCGATCCCGCGGCCTGTCCCACTTCGCCAGCAACCCCAGCCTCGTGCAGGTCGCCGACCTCCGCCCGGATGGCGCGGGGGCGGCGCGAGCAGAGCGCGCGACAGCGTTCCTTCCGACGGCGGAGGCACCGGCGGCGTGGTGGGCAGGGGATCCGCTTCCCACACCGATGCAGATCCCGGCGATCCATGTGAGCGACGGCGAGCCGGTGTCATACGAGGCGCCCCTGGACGGAGATGATCGCTGGCGCATCCGGTCGAGGCGGGCGATCCCCGCTCCGCATTCGCGGCGGCTCACCCGCATCATCCGCGACCGCCTGCTGTGCACCGAGGTCGCCCGCAGCGATCTGCGTGCCGCGGCGTCGCTCCTGGGCGCGGCCTCGGTGCTGTGCGATCAGCTCCTGCTCGCGGCGCGCGCGGGGTCGCCTCCGGAGGGCTTCGGGGAGCTGAGCGCTCGGGAGTCCGCCGGGACGCTCCCCCTCGGGGCGCTGGGACGCACGGTCGCGGCGCTCTCGGAGGACGGCGGGCGCACCGAGGTGCATGCGGCGTTCCTCGCCATCCGCGACGACGTGCTCGAGGTGCTCGACGATCTCGGCTGAGCGGGCAGTGGAGAGGATCCATAGCCCTGCCCGCTAGGGTTTCGAAGTGCAAGGGGAGTACTCCCGTCTGCAGCGTCGTCGTCACTACGGACATGACATCGTGTCCCGGCCCGCTGGCCCTTCCGGGCGGAGGAGACCTTGGCACCCGTTCGCGGGCTGCCCGGAGACCCCTGCCGATGCTGGACGTCGACCCTCCCGGTGGCCCGCCCCACGAAGGGATCACCATGGGAAAGCTCTCCCGACTCATCCGCCTCGCCTCCGACGCGCTCGACACGGGCGGCGCGACATCCTCGCGGCGGCCCGGGGACACGGGGCGGGAGTCCACCGATTGGGGCGGAATGATCCGCGGTGCGGTCGACCAGGTGCGCGGCACCCGCGAGGCCTCGCCGTCTGCCGCACGACCGGGCGACCCGTACGCGCCGCCGCCCGCGCACGACGCGACCGTCCGTCGCGACCAGGACCGGACACGACCCGCGGGGGCCTTCGCGCCGCCGCCCGCACCGCACCACGGCGGATCCGCGCTCTCCCGGCAGGATCGTGCCGCGATCGCCCGGTACGACTACCTGATGCAGACGGCCGATCCTCAGCGCATCGAGCAGCTCCACCGCGAGGCGTTCGCGCGGCTCACCCCACAGCAGCGCGAGGTCGTGGCGGCGCGCATGCAGCAGGAGCTCCCCGCGGGTGAGCGGCCGCGGTCGTCCGCCCCCGACGATCTGGCCAGGGCGGCCGGGCGGGCGGAGGCGATGCGACCGGGACGGATGCGCGGTCTGCTGTCCCGCGCGCGCGGCGTCGGGGCCGGCGGGGCTGCCGTCGCGGCAGGTGGTGCCGCCGTCGGTCTGCTCGGCGTCGTGGCCGGCGGTGCGGTGGTCAGCGCGGTCGCCGCGCCGCTGCTCGACCAGGCCGCATCGCTCGGCGTGGACTTCGGCGCCCTCGCAGAGGGCCTGGACGTCGAGGCGCTGGTATCCGGCGTCGATGTCGAGGCGCTGACGGGCGGCGCCGGGGATCTCCTGGGATCGGCGGGGGACGCGGTGTCCGGCCTCGGAGAGACCGCGACGGGCTGGGGCGACCGCCTGGGCGATCTGGGCGTCCCAGGGATCGGTGACCTGTTCGGGCGCTGACCCTCGGGTCCGGTGCCCCCGCTGGGACTCGAACCCAGACTGAGGCGATTTTAAGTCGCCTGCCTCTGCCATTGGGCTACGGGGGCCGCGTCGCCAGCCTAGCGCCGGCGAACGGCGGCCCCCGCACCCTCTGCGACGCGGTGTCAGGAGGGGTGAACCCGAGTGCGCTCAGGCCGTAGGGTGGGGGAGTGCTCGACCTCACCGATGAACTGAGCCCCGTCCAGGGCGCCGCCGCGGTCGCTCCCGAGTGGGAGGATCCCGGCCGATACTGGCCCCGACTCTCGGCCGCCACGGGCCATCTGCCCGCCCCGGTCGCGGTGATCGACCGGGAGGCCCTCCGCTACAACGCGATGGATCTCCTCGTTCGGTCGGGCGGTCTGCCCATCCGCGTCGCCTCCAAGTCGGTGCGGGTGCGGGAGGTGCTGGATGCCGTACTGCGGCTGCCGGGCTTCCGGGGCATCCTCGCGTTCACGCTGGAGGAGGCGCTGTGGCTCGCCGAGACGCACGACGACATCGTCCTCGGCTACCCGACGGTCGACCGCGCCGCCCTGGAGCGGCTCGTCGCCGATGAGGCCGCGGCCCGACGGATCACCCTCATGGTGGACGATCTGGTGCACCTCGACCTCATCGACAGTGTCGCCGGGCCGGGCTCTCGTCCCGAGCTGCGTGTCGCGATCGACGTCGATGCCTCGTGGCGCTCGCCGCTGCTGGGGCACATCGGCGTGCGGCGTTCGGCCCTGTTCTCCGCGGGTGAGGTGGCCGCGTTCGCGAGGAAGGTCGCGGCCCGTCCCGGGTTCCGGCTCGTCGGCCTGCAGATGTACGACGCGCAGATCGCCGGTCAGGGGGACGACGGGGGTCCGGACGCCCCACTCATCCGTCTCGTGCAGTCGCGCTCGCGGGAGGAGCTGCGCGAGCGCCGGGCGGCGATCGCCGCGGCGGTCAGCGCCGTCGCACCCCTGGAGTTCCTCAACGGAGGCGGCACCGGGTCGCTCGAGTTCTCGGGCAGCGACGAGTCGCTGACCGAGGCGAGCGCGGGAAGCGGGCTGCTCGGCGGGCATCTGTTCGACGGCTACCGCTCGTTCCGCCCGGCCCCGGCCGCCGCGTTCGCGTTCGACGTCGTGCGGCGCCCGGCGGCCGACATCGCGACCGTGCTCGGCGGTGGCTGGATCGCTTCCGGGCCCGCGGTGGCCTCGCGGCAGCCGCTCCCGGTGTGGCCGGCGGATCTCCGCACGCTGCCTCGGGAGGCCGCGGGCGAGGTGCAGACCCCCCTCCGCGGCCCGAACGCCGCGACCCTCGGCGTGGGTGATCGGGTCTGGTTCCGCCACGCGAAGAGCGGCGAGCCGGCCGAGCGGATCGACCGCTATCACCTGGTGTCGGGCGACGAGGTCATCGACGAGCTGCCGACGTACCGCGGCGAGGGGAAGGCGTTCCTGTGACGCGCATCGGCGGCACCTGGCAGAACTGGGGCCGCTCGGCGTCGGTGCGTCCCGTCCGCGTCGAGCGCCCGCGCAGCCCCGAGGGCGTGCAGCGCGCCGTGCGGGCCGCCGCGAAGCAGGGCCTGACGATCAAGGCCGTCGGCGCCGGCCACAGCTTCACCGGGATCGCCGTCGCCCCCGGCGTGCTGCTCGAACTGGACGACCTGCAGGGGCTCGTGTCCGCAGACGCCGCATCCGGACGTGTGAGCCTCCTCGCCGGTACCCGCCTGCACCGGATCCCCGGGCTGCTCGCGCCGTACGGCCTGGCGATGCAGAACCTCGGCGACATCGACCGGCAGTCGATCTCCGGGGCCATCTCGACCGGCACGCACGGAACCGGTGCGACGTTCGGCGGGCTCGCGACCCAGGTCGTCGGCGTCACGCTGATCACGGCCGCGGGCGAGTTCCTCCGGATCGACGAGCAGCACCAGCCCGAGCTTCTGCCCGCGGTAGCCGTGGGTCTCGGGGCCCTGGGCATCATCGTCGAGGTGACGCTGCAGTGCGTCCCGTCGTTCGTCCTGCACGCGGTCGACGAGCCCGTGCCGCTCGACGACGTGCTGTCGTCCGTGCACGAGCGTGTCGCCGCGTCCGACCACTTCGAGTTCTACTGGTTCCCGCACACCGACGTCGCCCTCACCAAGCGGCAGACGCGGCTTCCGGAGTCGACGGTCCGCAAGCCGCTGCCCGTCGTGGGCCGGTGGGTGGACGAGAGTCTGCTCTCCAACGGGGTGTACCGCGTGGTGTGTGCGGCCGGTCAGCTGGTGCCGGCGGCCACGCCGCCGTTCAGCCGCCTGGCCGTCCGGCTCACGGGCGACCGCGAGTACACCGATCTGTCGCACCGGGTGCTCACCCAGAGCCGCACGGTGCGGTTCCGCGAGATGGAGTACGCGATCCCCGCAGACGCGGTCGTCCCCGCCTTCCGCGCGGTGCAGCAGCTGATCGCGGACCGCGGCTGGCGGATCGAGTTCCCGATCGAGGTGCGTTTCGCCGCCGCGGACGACCGCTGGCTCTCCACGGCACACGGGCGCGCCAGCGCGTACATCGCCGTGCATCGCTATTGGCGTGCCGATCCCACGGCGTACTTCGAGGCCGTGGAGCGGATCATGAGGGAGCACGGCGGCCGGCCGCACTGGGGGAAGCTGCACACGCAGGACGCGGAGTCGCTGCGCGCGGTGTACCCGCGGTTCGACGACTTCGTGGGGCTGCGGGACCGGCTCGACCCCGAACGGCGCTTCACCAACCGCTACCTGGACCGGGTGCTCGGCGCGTGATGCGGCCGGCGGCTGACGCGCCCAGTCCACGCGCAGCCTGCGCGTCTAGGATGAGAGAAACACGAGGAAGGGTGGGGCTCTGATGGAATGGCTCGTGCCGGTACTGATCGTCGTCGGGGTGATCCTGCTCGTCGGCATCTATCTCTGGGCCACATACAACTCGCTCGTGCAGCTCAACGTGCGCGTGGACGAGGCGTGGAGCGGCATCACGGTTCAGCTCAAGCGCCGAGCGGACCTCATCCCCAACCTGATCGAGACCGTCAAGGGCTACGCCTCGCACGAGAAGGCCGTGTTCGAGAACGTCACGCGGGCGCGTGCCGAGACCCTCACCGCGAGCGGCCCCGGTGAGGCCGGCATCGCCGAGGGACACCTCCAGCAGGCGCTGCGCAGCCTGTTCGCCGTGGCGGAGGCCTATCCGCAGTTGCAGGCGAGCCAGAACTACCTCCAGCTGCAGCAGTCGCTGGTCGACACGGAAGACAAGATCCAGGCGGCTCGACGCTTCTACAACGGCGGCGTGCGCGAGCTGAACACCAAGATCAAGGTCTTCCCCAACAATCTCTTCGCGAAGGGCCTGGGTTTCACCGAGCGCGAGTTCTTCGAGGTCGCCGACAGCGGCGCGATCTCCGAGCCCCCGCGCGTGCAGTTCTGACGCACGCCCTCACCACACCGTCAGCCGCAGCCCCTCCGCGGTGAACTCGACGTCGCCGCGCAGACTCCAGTCGTCGGTGCGGTAGCTGGTGGTGCGGGGCGCTCCGTCCTGTCCCGTCCCGGTCACGGTGGCGACGAGCACGCCGCCTGCCGCGGTGAAGCCGTGAGTCGTGAGCGTGACGGTGGGCCGCTGCTCGATCCGATACCGGACCTCGCTCACGTCGCGGAACTCGAGCCCCCACGGGAGCCGGATGCCGCAGCCCGGGGGCGGAGAGGGCGCCGGAGTCGTGCACGCCGTCAGGTGGTCGTCGAGGTGCTGTTGCGCGGCCTCCGTGGCCTCGGGCCGAAGGGAGGCGTCCACCTCGACCGCGGTCGTCTCGCCGGGAAGCACCGTGACCTCGCTGGTCCCGTCGAGCAGAGCGGCCGGGGCCGCCGCGACCGCGTAGGTGCCCGGCAGCAGGACGGTGTCGTCGCCGGCGGGGAGCGTCGCTGCGCCGATCGCGACCGCGGTGCCGGCCGTCGTGCTCGGTGTGACCGCACCGAGCCACGAGCCGTCCACGACCCAGCGACCGTTCACCGCGCTCATCGACAGGGTCACGTCGTGCTCCTCACCGCCGAGTCGGAAAGACACCTCGACGCGCCGGTTCTCGCCGGTCCCGTGGGTCCCTGTCACGGCGGGCCGGGCGATGCGTTCGGTCGCCCCATCGAGCGCCGCGAGCGCCGTCGCGCTGACCTCCGCGCCCGTCGCCTCGACCGCTTTCGGGTCGCCCGACTCCACCGCGTGCAGGTAGGCGAGGGCCGCCTCATCCGGTGACGGCGACCGCAGCGACGCGAACACGATCCAGCCTCCAACGGCGGCCACCACGACCGCCGCGGCGATCGCCGCCGCCCACCGGAGGCGCCTGCTCACGCCGCGCCCTCCCGCTCGTGCACGTGCCGCCGCACCGGTGCCCCGTCGCTCGTCGCCAGGGCGTCGTGCAGCGCGGAGGTGGCATCTCCCCAGCCCGACACCGACACGTGCTCGAGCCCCTGCCACGCGGCGGCGAGCCGCAGTTCCCGCGCGATCGCCTCCGCGTCGTCGGGCCGTGCCTGCGGCTCCCACCACGCCGACTGCACCTGCAGCGTGGAGCCGGCGCGCTCGGCCTTGAGGTCGACCCGCGCCACGATGCGGTCGCCCACCAGGACCGGGAGGGAGTAGTAGCCGTAACGGCGCTTGGCCGCCGGCACGTAGATCTCGATGCGGTAGTCGAGCTCGAAGGCGCGGAGCGCGCGCTCGCGGAACCACACCACGGGGTCGAACGGCGTGAGGATCGCGGCCGCCTCGACGCGGCGGGGGAGAACGGCGTCGCGGTGGCGCCACGCGGGGAGCGGGCGACCGGCGCGTTCCCATCCCCGCACGCGCACCGGCAGCACTTCGCCCGCGTCCTCCAGCTCGGCGATCGCCCTGCCGATGGTGGCGCGGTCTCGGATGCGGTAGTAGTCCGCGAGGTCGGATGTGGTCGCCACGCCGCTCGAGCGGGCCGCGCGGCGGATGAGCTCGCGGATCGCGTCGTCGCGGGAGACGTCGCGCGCGCGGATGTGCTCCGGGATGACGTGCTCCGCCAGGGCGTACGTGCGCTCGAAGCCGCGCCGCCCGCTGACGGCCACGTCTCCCGTGCGCCACAGGTGCTCGAGGGCGAGCTTGACCTCGTCCCAGTCCCACCATGTGCCGCGCTCGCGGGGAGCGTCGGCGCGCAGGTCGGCGGGGCGGAGCGGGCCACGGTCGCGCAGTTCCGCCTGCACCCACGCGACCGTGCGGGCGTTGGTGCTGAGCCACGAGTCCTCGCCGGCCCAGCGACGGCGGAACGCGTCCATGCGGAACCGCCAGAGCGGCCAGTCCTCGACCGGGATGAACGTGGCCTCGTGAGCGAGGTACTCGACGTAGTGCGTGGTGCGCGACAGGAAGAGCCGGTCGAGCAGGGCCGGATCGTACGCGCCGAGCCGGGAGAACAGCGGCAGGTAGTGCGACCGGGCGAACACGTTGACCGAGTCGATCTGCAGCACTCCGAGCCGCTCCATCACGCGGTGCAGGTGGCGGTTGGAGACGGCAGCGGGTCGCGCGCGTGTGAACCCCTGCGCGGCGAGTGCCATGCGGCGTGCCTGCGCGGAGCTGAGGGAGTCGGTCACGCGGCCAGCGTAACGCCGGTGTCGGACATCTCTCTCGCGGGTAGATGCGCCGAGCGGCATACCGCATGACCGTAGACTGAGGCGATGAGCGAGGACCAGCGACCCCGGCTGCGCGATCTGTTCCGTCCGCGCCCCGTATCCACCGACCGGACCGTGACCACCGAGGCCGACGAGGCCGTGCCTCTGCCGCTGCGCATCACCGCGAGCTACGCCTGGCGCCTGTTGCTGATCGCGGCGGCTATCGGCGTCTTCATCTGGCTCGTGATGCTGCTGAAGCTCCTCGTCATCCCGCTCATGGTCGCGATCCTCATCACGGCGCTGCTGTGGCCGGCCTTCTCGTGGATGCTGCGGCGTGGCGTGCCGCGCTGGCTCGCGATCGCGATCTCGCTGATCGGCACGGTCGCGATCGTCACGGGTCTCATGTGGCTCGTGGTGTGGCAGGTCAGGGAGCAGCTGCCCGACGTCCAGCAGCGCACCACCGAGGCGTTCAATCAGTTCCAGGTCTGGCTGCACGACGGGCCGCTGAACCTCTCCGACACCCAGATCGCCGACTATCTCCAGCAGGGTCTCGACCTCATCTCCGAACAGGCGCAACTGCTGTGGACCGGCGCACTCGCGATCGGCACGACCGTCGGTCACGTGGCCACGGGCGCGTTGCTGGCGCTGTTCATCCTCATCTGCCTGCTCGCGGACGGCGCCGGCATCTGGCGCTGGACGCTCAAGGTCTTCCCGCGTCGCGCTCGTCCCGCGGTCGACGGGGCCGCGCGCAACGGCTGGGCGACGATCGTCAACTACGCCCGCACGCAGCTGTTCGTGGCGACGATCGACGCGATCGGCATCGGACTCGGCGCGTTCCTGCTCCAGGTGCCGCTCGCGCTTCCGGTCGCCGTGCTCGTCTTCCTCGGCTCGTTCATCCCGATCGTGGGTGCGGTCGTCACCGGCGCCGTCGCGGTGTTCCTCGCGCTCGTCTACAACGGCCCGTGGATCGCGCTGTGGATGCTGGTGGTCGTCCTGGCGGTGCAGCAGATCGAGGGACACATCCTGCAGCCGATCATGATGGGCTCGGCCGTCAAGGTGCACCCGCTCGCCGTCGTGCTCGTGGTCGCGGGTGGCGCGATGATCGCGGGCATCCCCGGCGCCCTGTTCGCCGTACCGCTGGCGGCGTTCGTGAACGTCGCCGCGGTCACCATCAGCTCGGGCTCGTGGCGCACCGGCGTCGGTCCGAGCGGAGACCTGATCTGGAGCACAGTCCCGCGACAGCGGACACGGAGGAATCGATGAGCCAAGTCCCCAGCCTGACCGAGTTCGAGCACGCCGCTCAGAGTCTGGCTGAGGTAATTTCGCACACGCCGACCCTGCCCTCCCGGGCCCTCTCCGACGCCCTCGGCGCTCCCGTGCTGCTGAAGATGGAGAATCTGCAGCGCACCGGGTCGTTCAAGATCCGCGGTGCGGCGTACCGGCTCTCCCGGCTCAGCGCGGAGGAGCGCTCGCGCGGCGTCGTCGCGGCATCGGCGGGCAACCACGCGCAGGGGGTCGCGCTGGCCGCCCAGGCGCTCGGCATCCCCGCCACGATCTTCATGCCGCTGGGCGTGCCGGTTCCCAAGCTCCTCGCCACGCGCGGCTACGGTGCCGAGGTCGTGCTGGAGGGCGAGACGGTGGCGACCTCGCTGCGCCTGGCCGCGGAGTTCTCCGAGCGCACCGGGGCCGTGCTCATCCACCCGTTCGACCACCGCGACGTCGTGATCGGTCAGGGCACGCTCGGCCTCGAACTGCTCGCCGACGCGCCCGAGGTCGACACGGTCGTGCTCGGCATCGGCGGCGGCGGCCTCATCGCGGGCGTCGCGGCGGCGGTCAAGGCGCGCGCGGCGGAGCTCGGCCGCACCGTCCGGGTGATCGGGGTGCAGGCCGAGAACGCCGCTGCCGTGCCGCCGTCGCTGGAGGCGGGGGAGCCGGTCGACATCGTCACGCGGCCGACCATCGCCGACGGGATCCTGGTCGCGCGTCCGGGCGACGTGCCCTTCGGGATCATCCGCGATCTCGTGGACGAGGTCGTGACGGTGTCCGACGACGACCTGGCGCGCGCGATCGTCCTGCTGCTGGAGCAGGCGAAGGTGGTCGTGGAGCCGGCGGGGGCCGCGGGGGTCGCGGCGATCCTCGCGGGCAAGGTGTCGCCGAACGGCACGACCATGGCCGTCCTGTCCGGCGGCAACATCGACCCGCTCCTGCTGCAGCGCGTCGTGGCTCACGGCCTCGCCGCCTCGGGGCGCTACCTCACGATCCGGATCCCTCTGCCGGACCGGCCGGGCCAGCTCGCCCGCGTGTCGGAGCTGATCGCCGAGGCGGGAGCGAACGTCATCGAGGCCATGCACACCCGGCACGGCCACGGTCTCCAGATCAGCGACGTCATCCTCGAGCTGAGCGTGGAGACGCGCGGACCGGAGCACTCCGAGCACACGCTCGACACGCTGCGGCGCGCGGGCTTCGCCCCCCTCGTCGTGCTCGACTGAGCCACCCGCGCACACGACAGCGCCCCTCGTCCGTGTGGACGAGGGGCGCTGTGTCGTTCGCGGGGGCTCAGCCCGTGTAGGTCTCGACGTTGACGATCTCGACGCTGATGGCGCGACCGTTCGGCGCCTCGTACGACGACTTCTCGCCGACCTTGAGGCCCAGGATGGCCTGTCCGAGCGGGCTCGCCTCGCTGTAGACGTCGAGGTCGCTGCCCGCCGCGATCTCGCGGCTGCCCAGCAGGAAGACCTCTTCGCCGCCGGCCACGACCGCGGTGACGACCGTACCGGGCTCGACGATGCCGCGGCTGGCGGGCGCCTCGCCGACCTTCGCGGTCTTCAGCAGGCTCTCCAGGGTGCGGATGCGCGCCTCCTGCTTGCCCTGCTCGTCCTTCGCGGCATGGTAGCCGCCGTTCTCCTTGAGGTCGCCCTCCTCGCGGGCGGCCTCGATGCGCTTGGCGATCTCGTCGCGGCCGACGGTGGAGAGGTGCTCCAGCTCGGCGACGAGCCGGTCGTACGCTTCCTGCGTGAGGAACGGAACCTGAGCGTCCGTGGACATGACGAAGCTCCTTCTATCGGGATCCCGCCGAGCAACCGCGGGGGATATGCCAAGACGCCCCGGCACGGGCCGGGGCGTCGTCTGTCTGCCCCCAGTCTAGGCGACCCAGCAGGTGTTCACCAAACCTGTCGTGGCCTCCGCGACCGTGGGGATGCGCTCCGAACGGGTCTGCGAGTGACGATCCGTGGCGGGGAGTTCGACGACCTTCCAGCCGACCACCCCGAACTCCTCGTCGAGCGCCTCGAGCACGCAGACGACGTCCTTGCCCTGCACGCCGGTCACCTGGAAGCGCACGTCGACCGCGTGCTCGTCGACGAGGTCGAAGCCCAGGTCGTCGGCGTCGACGGAGCTCATCGACTGCGCGACCGTCATCCAGGCGAAGGCGCCGACGACGACCAGGGCGATCGCTCCGGCGATGATCCAGGGGAGCCGGCGGCGTCGGGTTCGGCCGTAGCGTTCGTCGAGCTCGGTGGCGGTCGTCACAGGGAGGGTCTTCCGGTCGTTAGGCTGGTGATACCAGGTTATGCGACCTGCGTACGAAAGGCCGATTCATGCGTGCTCTGTCCGAGACTCCGATGCCCACGCCCTCCATGACCGTGGCGCCGGAGGCCGTGACCCCGGGGTTCGTCGGCTTCGCCGCGATCGTCGTGGTGGTCCTCGCGGTCATCCTGCTCATCTGGGACATGAACCGCCGCATCCGCCGCGTGCGGTATCGCGAAGAGGTGCGCGAGGAACTGGATGCCGAGCAGGCCGCGCAGGCGGCGCAGGCCGGACCCGACGCGGACGACGCGTCGACCGCGGCGCCGGAGGACGCGAGCGACGACGGGCGTCCGGACGGCCGCTGACGCCTCACCGCGGCGTCACGGGGCGCCGAGCGAGGGGGAGAGCGGCTCCAGCGCGATGAGCAGGCACGCGGTCCAGTGGCACAGGAACGCCAGCACCGTGCACACGTGGAAGATCTCGTGGAAGCCGAAATGGCCGGGCCACGGATTGGGCTTCTTCAGCGCGTAGACGATCGCCCCGCCCGTGTAGAGCAGGCCGCCGACGATCACCAGCACCATCATCGCCACGTTCGCGTTGAGCAGGTCGACGATGTACATCACCGCCGCCCAGCCCAGCAGCAGGTAGAGCGCGACATACAGCCACCGGGGCGCGTTGATCCAGAAGACGCGGAACAGGATCCCGAGGAGGGCCCCGCTCCACACGAGGATCAGCAGGAGCGCGCCCTTGTCCGGGGGAAGGGCGAGCGTCGCGATCGGCGTGTACGTGCCGGCGATGAGCAGCAGGATGTTCGCGTGATCGATGCGCTTGAGGATCACCTTGACCCGCGGCCGCCAGTTGAAGCGGTGGTACATCGCCGAGTTGCCGAACAGCAGCAGCGACGTGGCCATGAAGACCGCCGCGGCCCACTTGGCCGGCGCGCCGTGCGACAGGACGATCAGCACCACGCCGGCCGCGATCGCCACGGGGAACGTGCCCGCATGGATCCACCCGCGCCAGGTGGGCTTGATCTCGGTCGCCGCATCAACGGCAGCCGCCTCGAGGAGCGGCAGTTTGGGGACATCGGTGCCGGGCTCGTCGGAAGTGCTCACGCCCTCACTCTAAGCCGCGTCGCATGCCGTCGACGGCACATGCCCGCGGGATCCGCACGCCGCGCGCCGGCGCACGGCAGGGTAGCGTAGGTGGGTGATGTCACGCGAGAGCCCGGGCCGCGGGCCGCTGTACCGGCTGTACACCAGCCGGCTGCGTCGTCACCTCGATCCGGCCTCCGTTCCGCATCACGTCGCCATGATGATCGACGGCAACCGTCGTTGGGCGCGCCAGCTCGGCTTCGCCACCCCGGCGGAGGGACACCGCGCCGGTGCCGCCAAGATGCACGAGTTCCTCGGCTGGTGCGACGAGCTCGGCGTGCGGGTCGTCTCCCTCTACCTGCTCTCCAGCGACAACCTGCGCAAGCGCGACTCGGCGGAGCTCGCGGATCTCATCGAGATCATCGCCGAGCTCGCGGAGGCGCTGTCGCGGGAGGGCAACTGGCGGGTGCAGCACGTGGGCCGCTCCGACATCCTTCCCGCGGAGCTCGCGGCCGTCCTCGCCGCTGCGGAAGAGCGTACGAAGGACCACACCGGGCTCCATGTCAACCTCGCGGTCGGATACGGCGGTCGTAATGAGATCGTCGACGCGGTGCGCAGCATCATCACGAAGCACGAGGCCTCCGGCGGCACGATGGAAGACCTCGCCGCACACCTCACGCCCGAGATGATCGGCGAGCACCTCTACACGGGCGGGCAGCCCGATCCCGATCTCGTGATCCGCACCAGCGGAGAGCAGCGCCTGAGCGACTTCCTGCTGTGGCAGAGCGCGCACAGCGAGTTCTACTTCGTGGAGGCGCTCGGCCCCGATCTGCGCCAGGTCGACTTCCTCCGCGCGATTCGCGACTATGCCGACCGCGACCGCCGCTTCGGTCGCTGAGGCCGTGGCACCGCACCGTGCCACAATGACGACGTGAGCGCACTCGAGGACTACGTCGGCACGTTCGACACCGAACCCGGCTACCTGAACTGGGCGGCCTTCGGACCCCTCTCGCCCTCGGTGCGCGAGGAGGTGTTCGCGGACGCGGATCTCCTCGCGAGCGGGCGACCGTCGTCCCTCGCGCTCGTCGCGGAGCGCATCGGCCAGGCGCAGGAGACGGTCGCGGAGCTGCTGGGAGCAGACGCCGCGGACGTCACCCTGCAGCCATCCTCCACGCACGGGCTTCAGCACGCGCTGTACGGCCTCACCGGCACCGTCGTCGCGTCCACCGCGGAGTTCCCGAGCGTCAGCCTCACGCTGGAGCGCGCATCGGCCGCGTCGGACCGGGCCCTGACGCCGCGGTGGATCACACCCGCCGACGGCCGGGTCTCACCGGAGGCCGCGGCCGCGGCGCTGGACGACGAGGTCACCGCGCTGGTCGTCAGCCACGTCGACTTCCGGACGGGGTACCGGGTCGACCTCGCGGCGCTGCGCGACGTGCTCGGGCCCGACCGGCTGCTGATCGTGGATGCGGTCCAGTCGTTCGGCGTCGTCGACGTGGACTACACCGCAGCCGACGTGGTGATCGGCCACGGCTACAAGTGGCTCAGAGCGGCCAGGGGGAGCGGCTTCGCCTGGTTCTCCCCGCGCGCCAGAGAGCGCATCACCCCGGTCCTCTCCGGCATCACCGGCACGACGGCGACCGGGCTGGTGGTCGACGCGCTCCCCGGTCCCGCCGAGTCCGCGCGCGCCTACACCGTCAGCGTGCCCGACACCCTGGCTGCAGGGCGCCTCGCGATCGGAGCACGCGACGTGCGCGACGCCGGGGTCGCGGCGATCGAGTCGCGGCTCGCGGAGCACGTCGACACCGTGATCGAGATCGCGGACCGACACGGCATCGAGGTCGTGTCGCCGCGCGAACGCGAGCACCGCGCCGGCATCGTGGCCCTCGCGCCCGAGGAGCCCGCGCGACTCGCCGCCGCCCTCGCGAACGCCGGCATCGTCGTGACCGCCCGCGGATCGTCGATCCGGATCGCGCCCCACGCCGGGACCGACGCCGAGACGCTCCGCCTGCTGGACGAGACCCTGCAGGCGTTCGGCCAGACGACGTTCATCGGCTCTTAATATTCGCTGGCGTGTCGAGCCCGTGTTAATCCGGGGAGCGGTCGTACGGTCAAGGCATCGGGCAAGGCGCCCGGTCGGGTCGGCCTCCAGGTTCGCGACTCGTGACCCCCTGGTCGACTCGTTCGCATAGCCGGGAATCCCCGGGTCGGGAGTGGGTCGTGACCACACGTTCAGCGCAGCACACCGCCAGCACCGCGCAGCAGTCCACCCGTCAGTCCTCGAGAAGCACCTCGGCCGCGCAGCCCGATCAGGACCTGCGCACCTACGTGCTCGACACGTCGGTGCTGCTGAGCGATCCGCAGGCATTCTTCCGATTCGCGGAGCACTCGATCGTGCTGCCCGTCGTGGTCATCAGCGAGCTCGAGGGCAAGCGGCACGACCCCGAGATCGGCTACTTCGCCCGCCAGGCGCTCCGTCACCTGGACGACCTCCGGGTCGAGCACGGGCGTCTGGACTTCCCGGTCGAGGTCGGCGAGGGCGGCACGCTCCGCGTCGACCTCGGCAACACCGACCTCTCCGTGCTGCCCGTCGGCATCCGCCTGAGCGACAACGACAGCCGCATCCTCTCCGTCGCCATGCACCTCGCACAGGACGGACAGGACGTCACGATCGTCTCGAAGGATCTCCCGATGCGAGTCAAGGCCGCGTCGCTCGGCCTGCGCGCCGAGGAGTACCTCGCCGAGCAGGCCGTGGACTCCGGGTGGACCGGCATCGCGAGCCTCGACCTGTCCGGCGACGACATCAGCGACCTCTATGAGAGCGAGGTCGGGATCAGCGAAGACGTCAACGGGCTCCCCGTCAACACGGGTCTCATCATCCACTCGGAGCGCGGATCGGCGCTCGGACGCGTCACCGGCGACGGCGAGTTCCGGCTGGTGCGCGGCGACCGCGACATCTTCGGGATGCACGGCCGCTCGGCCGAACAGCGCATCGCCATCGACCTGCTGCTCGACCCCGAGGTGGGCATCGTGTCGCTCGGCGGGCGTGCCGGAACGGGCAAGTCGGCCCTCGCCCTGTGCGCCGGACTGGAAGCGGTGCTGGAGCGGCAGCAGCAGAAGAAGATCATCGTCTTCCGGCCGCTGTTCGCCGTGGGCGGCCAGGAGCTCGGGTACCTCCCCGGCGATCAGGGCGAGAAGATGAACCCCTGGGGTCAGGCGGTGTACGACACCCTCGGGTCGGTCGTCTCGGGCAACGTGATCGACGAGGTCGTCGAGCGGGGGATGCTCGAGGTGCTGCCGCTCACCCACATCCGCGGACGCTCGCTGCACGACGCGTTCGTGATCGTCGACGAGGCGCAGTCCCTGGAGCGCAACGTGCTGCTCACGGTGCTCAGCCGCATGGGCCAGAACTCCCGCGTCATCCTCACGCACGACGTCGGTCAGCGCGACAACCTGCGCGTCGGACGCCACGACGGCATCGCCAGCGTGATCGAGACGCTCAAGGGACACGACCTCTTCGGTCATGTGACCCTCACCCGCTCGGAGCGTTCCGCGATCGCGGCCCTCGTCACCGAACTCCTGGAGGGCGGAGAGCTCAGCTGACGAGGCCGGGAAAAAGCGGATGCCGCGGGGACCAGGTCCTCGCGGCATCCGTCGTCTCAGCGACCGGTGATCATCCGGGATGCGTCATCGACAGCAGGTCGAGCTTCTCGTCCAGCTGCTCCAGCGTCAGGTCGCCGCGCTCGACGTAGCCCAGGTCGATCACCGCGTCGCGCACCGTGATGCCCCTCGCGACAGAGTGCTTCGCGATCTTCGCGGCGGCCTCGTAGCCGATCAGCTTGTTCAGCGGCGTCACGATCGACGGGCTCATGCCCGCGAACGCGGCGGCACGGTCGAGGTTCGCCTGCAGGCCGTCGATCGTCTTGTCGGCCAGCACGCGCGAGGCGTTCGCAAGGAGGCGGATCGACTCGAGCAGCGCGGTGCCCATGACCGGGATCGCCACGTTCAGCTCGAACGCGCCGGACGCACCGGCCCACGCCACGGTCGCGTCGTTGCCGATGACACGGGCGCACACCATCAGCACGGCCTCGGGAACGACCGGGTTGACCTTGCCAGGCATGATCGAGGAGCCCGGCTGCAGATCGGGGATGTGCAGCTCGCCCAGACCCGTGTTGGGGCCGGAGCCCATCCACCGGAGGTCGTTGTTGATCTTGGTGAGCGACACCGCGATCGTGCGCAGCGCGCCGGAGGCTTCGACCAGGCCGTCGCGGTTGGCCTGCGCCTCGAAGTGGTCCTTGGCCTCGGTGATGGGCAGCTCGGTCTCGGCGGCGAGCAGCTCGATGACCTTCTGCGGGAACCCGAGCGGCGTGTTGATGCCGGTGCCGACCGCCGTGCCGCCCAGCGGGACCTCGGCCACGCGGGGGAGGGCGGACTGCACGCGCTCGATGCCCAGGCGGATCTGACGGGCGTAGCCGCCGAACTCCTGTCCGAGGGTGACCGGCGTCGCATCCATGAGGTGCGTGCGGCCGGACTTGACCGCGTCCTTCCACAGCTCGGCCTTGGCCTCCAGCGCGACGGCGAGGTGGTCGAGCGCGGGGATCAGCGTGTCGATCAGGGCCTGCGTGACCGCGATGTGCACGGAGGTGGGGAACACGTCGTTCGACGACTGCGAGGCGTTGACGTGGTCGTTCGGGTGCACCGTCGCGCCGAGGATGCGCGTGGCGAGAGTGGCCAGCACCTCGTTCATGTTCATGTTCGAGGACGTGCCGGAGCCGGTCTGGTACGTGTCGACCGGGAACTCGCCGTCGTGGGCGCCGGACGCCACCTGGTCGGCGGCCTGGGCGATCGCGTCGGCGATGGCACCGTCGAGCGTGCCGAGTTCCTTGTTCGCCAGCGCCGCCGCCTTCTTGATGCGCGCGAGCGCGGCGATCTGCGCCGACTCCAGGCCCTTGCCGGAGATCGGGAAGTTCTCCACGGCGCGCTGCGTCTGCGCACCGTAGAGCGCGTTCACGGGCACACGCACCTCACCCATCGTGTCGTGTTCGATGCGGTAGCCCTGCTCGTTCGCGCCGCTGAGCTGGTTGGCGTCGGTCATTCCGAACCCTCCTTGGTTGCGGGGACGGTCCCCTCGGTGTCGATCCCGACCGTGATGACGGGCACAGCCTCGCCCTCGGCCAGACGGTAGTTGGCGCCGACGATCCCGAGGCGGCCCTCGGCGACGGCGTTGCTGATGATCTCCGACGACTGCAGCAGGTCGTGCACCGTGTTGCGCAGGTGCTCGCGGCCGACCAGCTCGGCGTCGATGTCGGCGACCGTGGCACCCCCGCTCTCCGCCAGCACCTTGCGGGCGGCGGGCACGATCGGCGCGATCAGCTTCCAGATGTGCGGGGGGAGCGGTGCCGCGTCGATCGCGGTGCCGTCGATCGCGGCTCGCACCGCGCCGCACGAGTCGTGCGCGAGCACCACGATGAGCGGCACCTCCAGCACCGCGACCGCATACTCCAGGCTCGCGACGATCGACTCGCCCATCACCTGACCGGCGTTGCGCACCACGAACAGGTCGCCGAGGCCCAGGTCGAAGATGATCTCCGCCGCGAGGCGGGAGTCGGCGCATCCGAAGAGCGTGGCGACCGGGTGCTGGGCGGCGGTCAGGTCTTTGCGGCGGGCGACGTTCTGGTTCGGGTGCTGAGGCTCGTCGCGGACGAAGCGGCGGTTGCCTTCCTGCATCTGCGTCCAGGCGGCGGAAGGAGTGAGCGGGTGGGTCATCGGGCCTCCGTGACGGTGCGGATCTGAGGGACGAGCGACTCGGCGAGCTCGGCGGTCGAGTCCGCCGAGCGGGAGCCGTAGAGGAGCACGTAGTCGTCGCCGGCCTGTGTGCCGATGGCGTACGAGATGTTGGCGTCGGCGCCGGCGTTTCCTGGCTTGTACACGTCCCATTCCAGCCCGCCGATGCGGATCGTCTCGGTGGGGGCGATGCCGTTCAGGCGCTGCGGGGCCCAGGAGGCATCGGCGTCGAAGGCCTGCGCGAGCTTGATGAACCCGCGCTCGTCCTGGGCCGCGGGGGCCAGCGTGACCTCCCAGACGACCGTGGCTCCGCTCTGCAGCTCCGCGGCGTTGACGCGCCAGAACTTCCCGGTCTCCGGCACGATCACGGGCCCGCCCATGGACGACTCGACATCGGCGGCGATGCCCGCGACGTCGATGGGCTTCTGCGCCACCGGCTCGCCGCGCGGGACCACGAGCACGATGACGAGCACCACCGCGAGGGTCACCAGGAGCGCGGCGACCAGGTTGCGGACGGTCTGGCTGGATCGATACGCCTTGCTGGATGCGGCCTTGCGGGCCGCGGTCTCCTCCGCCGTCTCCGGACGGCCGAGGTCGGCGTTGATGGCGGGGCCCTTGCTCATGACGCCCCGTCCGTCTCGGCGTCACCGGCGGCGGCGCGTGCCGCTTCCAGGCGGCGCTTGGCGCCCAGCAGCCATTCCTCGCAGCGGGCGGCGAGCGCTTCTCCGCGCTCCCACAGCGCCAGCGACTGCTCGAGGGTCGGAGCGCCCTGCTCCAGCTCGGCGACCACGCGGACGAGCTCGTCCCGGGCGGCCTCGAACGACAGCGTGTCCACAGGGGTGTCGTTCAGCGCGCTCACTCCTCCATCCTACGTCGTGGCGCGGACGCGCCCGGTTCAGGCGCCTTCCGCGATCTCGCCCTCCGAGCGCGCGGCGACCGACCCGCGGTCGACCGTGATCGTCAGGGCGCTACCGGCCGGGGCGTCCGCCGCATCCCGCAGGATCACGCCCCCGTCGAGGTGCGCGATCGCATAGCCGCGGGCGAGGGTCGCGGCGGGGGAGAGGGCACGCAGCGACGCCCGCAGCTCGCTGGTGCGACGGCTGGCATCGTCGAGCTGGCGCTGCACGGCATCGCGTCCGCGCGACACCAGCAGCCAGGACTCCTGCGCGCGGGTGTCGATGATCGGATCGGGCGAGCGCAGGACCGGTCGCGACCGCAGCTGCTCGAGCTGAGCGATGTCGTGGGTGAGGCGCTGCGTGACCCGCGTGGTCGCGCGCGACCGGAGCTGGGCGATCAGCGCGCGCTGCTCGCCGACGTCGGGCACCACGCGCTTGGCGGCGTCCGTCGGGGTGGAGGCACGGAGGTCGGCAACGTCGTCGAGCAGCGGGTGGTCGTTCTCGTGCCCGATGGCGCTGACGACCGGGGTGCGCGCGGCCGCGACCGCGCGCACCAGCCGCTCGTCGCTGAAGCCCAGGAGCGTCTGGGGGTCGCCGCCGCCGCGGGCGATGATGATCACGTCCACGTCGGGGTCGGCGTCGAGCCGGGCGAGTGCGGCCAGGGTGTCGGGCACGCAGCGGTCGCCCTGGACGGCCGCGTACTCGGTGCGGAAGCGCACCTGCGGCCACCGCAGCTCGGCGTTGCGGTGCACGTCCTTCTCGGCGTCGGAGCGCTCGCCCGTGATGAGTCCGATCACGTGCGGGAGGAAGGGGAGGCGCAGCTTTCGGCCGGCGTCGAAGAGCCCCTCCTGCCGCAGCTGCACGCGCAGCTTCTCCAGGCGCTCGAGCTGATCGCCGAGGCCGACGTGCTTCATCGCCGAGACCGCGAAGCTGAAGTCGCCCGACTTCACGAAGTAGTCCGCCTTGACCGCCGCGACCACGTGGTCGCCGACGCCGAGATCGGCTGGGATGCGCCCGCGCACGCTCGACCAGATCCGGATCGAGATCTGCGCGTCGGAGCGCGTATCCTTCAGCCGGGCGAACACGTTTCCGGCGCGCTGGTTCCACGACGTGATCTCGCCCTCGACCCACACCGTGTTCCAGCGGGCGACGAAGTCGCGGATGGTGGCGTTGAGCCGGGCGACGGAGGTGGGTGCCTGTGCGGTGGAGTCACGCGGGGCGACGGCGTCGGCGGGCGGGGTCTCACCCGGTCCGGTCGTCGCTTCGAAGACTGTCATCTGCTCCCGTTCCCGCCCGGGCTCTCCCCGGCCTCGCACAGCTGTACGGCGATAGAATTCCGGTGTGACCTCGACAGCCGTGCATCTTCCCGTCCCCCGCCTTCCTCGCGTGCGTGCGGCGGCAGGGCGGCTTCAGGATAACCCGGTGCCAGGACGCAAGCGCGTGCTGCTCGCCGCGCCGCGCGGATACTGTGCCGGCGTGGATCGCGCTGTGGTGGCGGTGGAGAAGGCCCTCGAGCGTTACGGCGCCCCGGTCTATGTGCGCAAGCAGATCGTGCACAACATCCACGTCGTCACCGAGCTCGAGGCGAAGGGGGCGATCTTCGTCGAGGAGGTCGACGAGGTGCCCGAGGGAGCCCACGTCGTCTTCAGCGCGCACGGGGTCTCTCCCGCCGTGGTGAATGCCGCGTCCGACCGGGGACTGCACGCGATCGACGCGACCTGCCCGCTCGTGACGAAGGTGCACCGCGAGGCGGTGCGGTTCGCGCGCGACGACTTCGAGATCCTCCTGATCGGGCACGACGGGCACGAGGAGGTGGAGGGCACCGCGGGCGAGGCCCCCGACCACGTCACGGTCGTCAACTCTCCCGAGGAGGCCGACACCGTCCAGGTGAAGGACCCGTCGAAGGTGGTGTGGCTGTCGCAGACGACGCTCTCGGTCGACGAGACGATGGAGACCGTCAATCGTCTGCGCACCCGCTTCCCCGAGCTGCACAACCCGCCGTCCGACGACATCTGCTACGCCACTCAGAACCGCCAGGTCGCGATCAAGAAGGTCGCGGCGGGCGCGGATCTGGTGATCGTGGTCGGATCGGCCAACTCCTCCAACAGCGTGCGCCTGGTCGAGGTCGCGCTCGAGTACGGGGCGAAGGCGGCGTACCGGGTCGACTACGCCGAGGAGATCCAGCAGGAGTGGCTCGACGGCGTCGAGACCGTCGGTGTCACCAGCGGCGCCTCGGTGCCGGAGGTGCTGGTGCGTGAGGTGCTCGACGCGATCGGCGACGCGGGGTACCGCGACGTCGAGGAGGTGCGCACCGCGGAGGAGGACCTGATGTTCTCCCTGCCGAAGGAGCTGCGCCAGGACCCGTCCGGCCAGCGCGACGCCCGCGCCCTCGGAGGCCGTGCCTCCGCCGGAGCAGGCGCGTAGCGTTGAGCGCGGCGGAGGCGGAGCCGACCCTCATCGGGTCGGTGCAGCGCGCGCTCCGCCTCGTCGACATCGTCGCGAACTCCCCGCGACCGCTGCCGCCCAAGATGCTCGCCGCGATCACGGGTCTCACTCCCGGCACCACGTACAACCTGGTGCGTACGCTCGTGCACGAGGGCTACCTGAGCGCGGAGCCCGACGGCCTCGTGCTCGGCACCCGGTTTCCGGCGTTCCAGCAGCAGGGCGACTCGCGCGGCGTGTTCCTGGCCCGCGTGCGCGCGGCGCTCCGGGCAGTCACCGAGGACCTCGGCGCGACGGCCTATCTCTCGCGCTTCGCGGACGGTGAGCTGCATCTCGTGGACATCGTCGACGCGGAACGCAACCCCCGGGTCGAGCTGTGGGTCGGGCTGCACTCCAGCGCGCATGCCACGGCCCTCGGCAAGCAGATTCTGGCCGAGCTGCCCGACGAGGAGCGTCGCGACTACCTGTCGCGTCACCGCCTGGAGGAGCTCACCCCGCGGACCATCAGCGACCGGCGGACGCTGCTCACCCAGCTGGAGCAGTCGCCGGGCTGGGCTGTCGACCAGGAGGAATACGCGATCGGCGCGACGTGCGTGGCGGTGCCGGTGATCGCCCCCGGGGTGACGGCCTCGCTCGCGATCTCGCTGCCGGCGGACCAGGCGGTGGTGGATCGCCGGCTCGTCTCCCGCCTGCAGCGCTCCGCCCGCAATCTGTCGCTGCAGCTCGGGGCCGACGCGCTCGGCAGCGGGCAGGGCGACGAGTTCACTATCTGAATTCCGACCCCTGGTTCTTCCGGCCGCGGGTTCCTACCATGGAAGGAGCAGCGCGATACAGAGCGCTGCCGATCGCCAGAGGCGTCCCCAGCGCCGGCGACCGACCTGGATGAGGAGCATCCCCAGTGCTCCTCTCCCGCGGCCCCCGAGGAGTCCCCACTTCTCCGGGGCCGCCACCGTCTCCGGAGGTCTTCGGCTGGGAGCCGGTCGGAGACACGCGCGTTAGCATGGCGGCATGACAGATCAGCGCCCGCGCTACGGTGAGATCGCGACGCCGGAGGAGCAGCGCCTGGCCCGCGGTCTGCCGCTCATCGACGAGGCCGTGCCGGCGCCCACGGCTCCGGCGTTCCCCGCCCCGGCGCCCGCGCCGGCCCCGGCGGTGGACGCCCCGCGCCGCCGGCCCGTCGACCGGATCGTGACCATCGCGCTGCTCGCCTACGGCCTCGTGAACGTCGTGGTGACCGGACTGTCCTACCTCGATATCGGCCGCGTCATGAACGAGACCATGTCGATCCTCGGGATCGAGGGGGAGTTCACCAACTACGCCATGGGTCGTCCCTGGGGGACGATCGCGGCGATCGTGCTGGTCCTGGGCTGGTGCATCACGGCGGCGCTGTCGATCCGGCGCCTCCGCCGTGGTCGCCTGACGTGGTGGCTGCCGGTCGTCGGCGCGATCGTGACGGTGATCGTGGTGTCGCTGTGCCTCGCCGTGCCGATGATGAACGACCCGGCCTTCCTCGCCTACCTGGAGCAGACGGCCGGCACCGTCCGCTGATCTCCCGTGAACGAGAAGGGGCCCGGCACAGTGCCGGGCCCCTTCGTTCGTGATCCTGCGATCAGCTCTTCGACTGACCGTGCGAACCGAGCTGACGCGTCGACTCGACCACGCGAGCAGCCATCGCCGACTCGGCGATCTTGCCCCAGGCGCGGGGGTCGTACTGCTTCTTGTTGCCGACCTCGCCGTCGACCTTCAGCACGCCGTCGTAGTTCTTGAACATGTAGTCCGCGATCGCGCGGGTGTAGGCGTACTGGGTGTCGGTGTCGATGTTCATCTTGACGACGCCGTTGGCGACCGCGAGCGCGATCTCCTCGTCGGTCGAGCCGGATCCGCCGTGGAAGACGAGGTCGAGCGGCTTGGGTCCGGTGTTGTACTTCGCGGCGACCTCGGCCTGGATCTCGCCCAGCAGCTCGGGGCGCAGCTTCACGCCGCCGGGCTTGTACACGCCGTGCACGTTGCCGAACGTGAGCGCGGCGATGTAGCGGCCCTGCTCGCCGAGGCCCAGCGCCTGCACGGCCTGGTCGACATCGCCGAACGTCGTGTAGAGCGCCTCGTTCGAGCCCTCGTGCGCGACGCCGTCCTCCTCGCCGCCGACGACGCCGATCTCGACCTCGAGGATCGCGTTGATCGCCTTCATGCGGGGAAGGAGCTCCTTGGCGATCTCGATGTTCTCCGCCAGCGGCACGGCCGAGCCGTCCCACATGTGCGACTGGAAGATCGGGTTGCGGCCGGCCTTGACCTCTTCCTCGGAGGCGGCGATCAGCGGCTCGACGAAGCCGGCGAGGGCGTCCTTCGGGCAGTGGTCGGTGTGCAGCGCGACGGTGACCGGGTAGTTCTTGGCGACCTCGGTGGCGTAGCGCGCGAAGGCGAGGGCGCCGGTCGCGCGGGCCTTCACCGTGTGACCGGCGAAGTAGTCGGCGCCGCCCGTGGTGACCTGGATGATGCCGTCGGAGCCGGCCTCGGTGAGTCCCTGCAGGACGGCGTTGATGGTCTGCGAGCTGGACACGTTGAACGCGGGGTATGCGAAGCCGCCGGCCTTCGCGCGGTCGAGCATTTCGGCGTACTGATCCGGGGTGGCGACGGGCATGAGAACTCCTGCGGTAGGTGAAGCCGGGACAGGTGCCACTCTATCGGGGCGCCTGTCCGGCTCGTGCAGGCGAGCGGAGCATTCGGCGGCGCACGATCTGCCGTGCTGTTAAGAAGTGCGATTCCTTCGCGAGATACCGGCGGAAAGGAGGGCTGTTCGCGCGCCCACGTAGCTAGGCTGGCCGCATGGTGAGTCTGACTGCCGACCTGAGCCCGCTCCGTCCCGACCGTAACCTGGCGATGGAGCTCGTCCGCGCGACGGAGGCGGCAGCGATCCGCGCCGTGCCCTTCATCGGTCGCGGCGCGAAGGAGGCGGCCGACGGTGCCGCGGTCGACGCGATGCGCGCGTTCCTCGGCACGGTCGACTTCCAGGGCCGCGTGGTGATCGGCGAGGGGGAGAAGGACAACGCTCCGATGCTGTTCAACGGCGAGGTCGTCGGTACCGGGCAGGGCCCGCTGTGCGACATCGCGGTCGACCCCATCGACGGCACGTCCCTCACCGCCGCCGGGCGACAGAACGCCCTCTCCGTGATCGCGGTGTCCGACCGCGACACGATGCTCGACGCGTCCAGCGTCTTCTACATGGACAAGCTCGTGACGGGACCGGCGGGCGTGGGCGTGGTCGACATCCGGCTCCCGATCGGCGAGAACATCCGCCGGCTCGCGGGCGCGCTCGACAAGCCGGTCGACGAGATCGTGGTGTCGGTGCTGAACCGTCCACGGCACGAGCAGCTGATCCAGGACATCCGCGACGCGGGCGCCGGCACCCGGCTGATGAGCGACGGCGATGTGGCCGGCGGGATCAACGCGGCCCGCCACGATGCGCGCACCGACATGTGCGTGGGCGTGGGCGGGAGCCCCGAGGGCATCGTCACCGCGTGCGCCATCAAGGCCCTCGGCGGTCACATCCAGGGGCGGCTGTGGCCGCGGGACGACGACGAGCGCCAGCGCGGGATCGACGCGGGACTCGACATGGACAGGGTGTACGAGGCGGACGACCTCGTGCGCGGCAACAACACGATCTTCGTGGCGACGGGCGTCACCGACGGGCAGCTCGTGGCGGGGGTGCGCCGGGAGCGCGGCTACGTCTACACGGAGAGCGTCGTGCTGCGCGGGGCCTCGGGAACACTGCGCCGCATCGCCTCGGAGCACCTCGTGTCGAAGTGGCTGTGACCACTTCCTTCCGCGGCTGATCGACTGCTCTGAGCTCGAAGGCTGCCCGTCTCGGGCGACGCCATCGTTATCGAGCCGGTACCGGCGCGCGCGACCCGTGGCACCGGTCGCGCGAGGCGTCGTGTCACAATTGTCACTGGGTTTGTCGCCGTCGACGGAGCCGCCAGGCACCGCAGGCACAGGAGGGCGAACGCATGACAACGCAGCACACGAGTGGCTCGACCAGCGCCGCACCGACCAAGATCATCACCACCAACACGGGACGCATCCTCCGGGTGAGCGCCGATGCCGAGGCCGCCGTGACCACACCGGCCGCCCCCGCGAAACCGCAGGTCGACCCGGCTCGTCGGGCCGACGTGCTGTTCCGCGTTCGACGTGACGAGGGCCACGAGATCAGCGCCTGGTGGATGATCGGCGCCTTCCTCGCCACAAGCGGCCTCGTCATCCTGCTGCTCAGCGGCGTGCCCGGCGTCGCCTGACGCGTCCTCGTCCTGGCCGTTCCGGCTCATTCGTGGCGGGACGTCTGCGCCTCATCCAGGCGTCGTCGCACCTCGCCGACGTCGGCCCTGAGGCCGTCCAGGAGGTCCGGGGTCTCGCCCGGCGCTGCCGCGGGCTCCGCTGCTCCGGAGGCCGTGCGTGACACGCCGCTGTCCACCGGCACGGCCGTGGATGCGGGTTCGACCGCCGCCGCGGCTTCGGAGGTCGGCGCGGCATCGACGGTCGGCCCGGCCCCACCGGTGCCGATCAGCTCCGCCGCGGTGAAGCGACGACCGTCCGCTGTGACGACGGGCGGAGCGCTGAGCGCGGACGCGTCCACTCCGGGGAACTGCCGCGCCGTCACGAGCACACGCGACTCGAGGGACCCCGCGAACCGGTTGTAGCTGTCGACCGTGCGCTCGAGCGCACGGCGCAGATCGTCGGCATGACCGGCGAGCGTGCCGAGGCGCTCGTAGAGCTGCGTGCCCAGGGTCAGCAGACGACGTGCTTCGGTCGACACCTCCTGCTGCGTCCACGTGTAGGCGACGGTCTTCAGCACGGCCCACAGGTTGACGGGGGAGGCGAGGGCCACATGGCGGCTGAAGGCGTAGTCGAGCAGCGTCGGGTCTTCGTCGATGGCCGTCGCGAGCAGCGACTCGCTCGGCAGGAAGCAGATCACGAACTCGGGACTCGCGTCGAGGCCCGACCAGTACGCCTTCTTCGCCAGGGCGTCGACGTGTGCGCGCACGGCCTTCACGTGCTTCTGGAGGTGTGCGCGACGCTGCGCCTCGTGCGCGTCGCCAACGGGCAGCGCCGAGGCCTCGAGGTAGGCGTCGAGCGGAACCTTCGCGTCGACCGCGATCGACGTGCCGCCGGCGAGCCGCACGACCATGTCGGGGCGCCCCTGCCCGCGGTCCGAGGAGATCGTGGTCTGCAGATCGAAGTCGACGTGGCGCGTGAGCCCGGCGGCCTCCACCACCCGGCGCAGCTGTGCTTCGCCCCACACCCCGCGCGTCGCGGTCGACTTCAGCGCTCCGGCGAGCGACTCCGTGGTCGCGCGCAGGGCCTCGTCGGACTCCTGCGCACGCCGCAGCTGTTCCGCGAGGGTGCCGAACTGCTCGTGCCGCTCGTGCTCGATGGCCGCGACCTTGGACTGCATCTGCTGCAGACTCTCGCGCACCGGGGCGAGCGCCTGCAGCACGGCGTTCTGCTGCTGCACACGCAGGGCCTCGGCGCGCTGCTCCGCGCGGCCGTGCTCGACCGCGTCGCGATACAGGTCGTACTGCCGGTCGCGGTCGTCACGGGCGGCCGCGAGTTCGGCCTCGGCACGGGCGAGCTCGGCGGCGCCCCGACTCGCGCGCAGGAACCAGCCCAGGGCGACGCCCGCGGCCACGGCCACGAGGAGCAGAACGATCGTCAGCGCATCCATGGGCCCATCGTGCCCCCGGGGTCGGACATTCGCCGGGAGGCACCGCTGAGCGGTCTCAGGCGACCGCGCGCTCCAGGGCGGGGAGGGCGGGCTCGGTCACCCGCAGGCTCAGGGCGTCGGCGAGGGCGAAGACGTCGGCGGCCGCGGCGCGCCGAGCGGCATCGACCACGATGTGCGCGCATGCGCGGGCGTCGGCGAGGGCATCGTGATGGGAGAACTCCTCGTACCCGGCGGCGGCCGCGGCGAGCGGGAGCCGGTAGGAGTCGAGCTGGTAGGTCTTGCGGGCCACCTGCAGGCTGCAGAGTGAGCGGTAGGGCGGGCAGATCTGACCCGTGGCCTCCGCCGCACGGCGCAGCACGTTGAGGTCGAATCCGGCGTTGTGCGCCACGAGCACGTCGGCACCGGCGAAGGCGCACAGACGGTCGAACTGATCCGCCCAGGAGGAGGCCGTCGCGACGTGCTCCGGCCGGATGCCGTGGATGCGGACGTTCCACTCCATGAACTCGTCGTGACCGGGCGGCGGCTGGATGAGCCAGCCCGCGGTGGCGACGACCTCGCCGCCGCGCACGCGGACGAGTCCGACGGCGCAGGCGGAGGCCGGGCTGGAGTTCGCGGTCTCGAAGTCGATCGCAGTGAAGTCCAGTGGCACGTCTTCACTCTCTCCCGGGCCTCCGACGTCGGGTCGCAGACTCGCCGTAGGCTGGCCACATGAGCGACGAGCAGGCGACCTCCTTCGGCGGCCAGGCGGGCAGCTACGAGGTCGGTCGCCCCGAGTACCCGTTCGAGGCGGTCACGTGGATGCTCGACCGCGCGCCGGCAGGAGCCCGCCGTATCGCCGACGTCGGCGCGGGCACCGGCAAGCTCACCCGTGCCCTCGTCGCGGGGGAGGGCGCGGAGGTCGTCGCGGTGGATCCGGATCCCGCGATGCTCGCCGCCCTGCGCGACGCGGTGCCCGGAGTGCCCACTTTCGTCGGCACGGCCGAGCGCCTCCCGCTGCCCGACGCGAGCGTCGACGCGGTGGTGCTGGGCCAGGCATGGCACTGGGTCGATCCGGTCGCGGCCTCCGCGGAGATCGGCCGCGTCGTGCGCCCCGGCGGGGTGCTCGGGCTGGTCTGGAACCTGCGCGATGAGCGTGTGGACTGGGTGCGTCGCCTGACCGACATCATGCACGGCAGCAACGCCGAGATCATGCTCGCCGCGGGCGATCCCGTGGTGGCCGCGCCGTTCGGCGGGCTGGAGCAGGAGCGCTGGGAGTGGGTGCGTCCGGTGACGCGCGAGGTGATGCACCGCATGGCGTCGTCGCGCAGCTACGTCATCACGGCCGACGACGCGGAGAAGGCGCGTATCCGGCGCGACATGGACGCCCTGTTCGACGAGCTGGGGCTGTACGACGACGCCACGATCGAGCTGCCGTACGTGACGAGGGCGTTCCGCGCCGTGCGCGACTGAGCCCGCGCGGCAGCATCATTGCCCCCAGGTAGACTCGTACCCCGTGGCTCTCACTATCGGTATCGTCGGCCTGCCCAACGTCGGCAAGTCCACCCTCTTCAACGCTCTCACCAAGAACGACGTGCTCGCGGCGAACTACCCGTTCGCGACGATCGAGCCGAACGTCGGCGTGGTGAACCTGCCCGACCCGCGGCTCGAGAAGCTCGCCGAGATCTTCGGCAGCGAGCGCATCCTCCCCGCCGCCGTGTCGTTCGTCGACATCGCGGGCATCGTGCGCGGAGCCAGCGAGGGAGAGGGGCTCGGCAACCAGTTCCTCGCGAACATCCGTGAGGCGGACGCGATCGCCCAGGTCGTGCGCGGCTTCTCCGACGACGACGTGGTGCACGTCGACGGCGCGGTGAACCCGGCGTCCGACATGGAGACCATCAACGCCGAGCTCATGCTCGCCGATCTGCAGACCGTCGAGAAGGCGATCACCCGGTACGAGAAGGAGGTACGCGGGAAGAAGATCGACCCGTCGGTCCTCGAAGCGGCGCAGGCGGCGAAGGACGCGCTGGAGCGCGGCGTGCTGCTGTCCACGAGCGGCCTCGACCTCGCGCCGATCCGCGAGCTCGGCCTGCTGACCGTCAAGCCGGTCATCTTCGTGTTCAACGTCGACGAAACCGTGCTCACCGACGACGCGCGCAAGGCGGAGCTCGCGGCCCTGGTCGCGCCCGCGCAGGCGATCTTCCTCGACGCCAAGATCGAGTCGGAACTGAAGGACCTGGACCCGGAGGACGCGGCCGAGCTGCTCGCCTCGACGGGCCAGGAGGAGTCCGGCCTCGACCAGCTCGCGCGCATCGGCTTCGACACCCTCGGGCTCCAGACGTACCTCACCGCCGGACCGAAGGAAGCGCGGGCGTGGACGATCGGCAAGGGATGGAAGGCCCCGCAGGCCGCCGGCGTGATCCACACCGACTTCGAGAAGGGCTTCATCAAGGCCGAGATCGTGTCGTTCGACGACCTCGTCGCCACCGGCTCCGTGCAGGAGGCCCGCGCGAAGGGCAAGGCCCGGCTGGAGGGCAAGGACTACGTCATGCAGGACGGCGACGTCGTCGAATTCCGCTTCAACAACTGATGCGGGAAGTGGTCGCCGGTGTTCCTGGGAACGCTTAGAGTTCGATCATGGGAAAGCTGGAGTACAACAGCTCGCGGCCGCCGATCGAGGTCGACGACGACGTCCTGGTGCATCTGAAGATCGTGATCTCGACGAAGCTCCGCCGACAGGAGAGCTTCATGATGACGTGGCCCTCGGGGAAGAAGCATCCCGGGCGCCTCTCGGCGTGGATGCACCCGAGCATCCCGCTGGTCCTGGAGTTCGACGAGGAGCCGCCGCCGAAGATCGACCCGGCGCGGCTCGAGCGCATGATGGAGCGCCTGAACGCCCGGGGCGAGCTCGTGCTCGACGAGCTCAGCGACGACGATCGCTCGGCCTGACACGAGGTCGTGCGTGCGGGCTCACCCGTCCTCGCGCGCTTCTCCGGGCTCCCGCCAGCGCGGCTGCGACGGCTCGGGGGTGAGCGGGGACTCCGGTGGCGGCGTGGGCAGGGTCACGGGCTCGCCCGCGGTGAGCTGCACCGCTCGGCCCGCGTGCCGCACCGTGACGGGGTCGCCCGCGCTCAGGCGGTAGGTCGTGTCGTCGGGCGTGATGTCGACGTGCAGGATGCACCCGTGCAGGCGCACGCCGAACCCGAGCCGCGTGATGTTGCGGGGGAGCCGGGGGTGGAACGAGAGGCCGGCGTCGCTGTCGCGCATGCCCCCGTAGCCCGCGGTGATACCGGTCCAGATGCCCGCGAGCGCCGCGATGTGGAGTCCCTCGGCGGTGTTGCCGTGGAGGTCGTCGAGGTCGAGCGCGGCGAGCTCCGCGAGGTACGCCGCGGCGAGGTCGAGGTGCCAGAGCTCCGCCGCGATCACCGCCTGCGCCATGGCCGAGAGTGAGGAGTCGCGCACCGTGAGGGCCTCGTAGTACGCGAACGCCCTGGCCTTCTCCTCCCGCGTGAACTCCTCGTGCTCCGTGTACAGCGCGAGCACCAGGTCGGCCTGCTTCGCGACCTGCTTCCGGTACAGGTCGAAGTACGGGAAGTGACTGTGCAGCGGGTACTGCTCGGGTCGCGTGGCGTCGAAGTCCCACACGGCATGCCGCGTCGACCCCGCGAACTGCTCGTGCACGCGGCGCCGCTCGTCGAACGGCACCGTCATCGCGTCAGCGGCGTCGTTCCAGCGCGAGACCTCGGCGTCGTCGACCCCGAGCCGCTCCGCGACCTCGATGTGGCGTCGGGCCGCGGCCACCGCGCCGCGCAGGTTCCGCCGCGCGGCCAGGTTCGTGTAGGTGTTGTCGTCCACGATCGCGGAGTACTCGTCGGGGCCGGTGACCCCGTCGAGATGGAAGCCGCCGTCATCGTCCCAGCGGCCGAGCGACAGCCACAGCCGCGCGGTCTCGATCAGGATCTCCGCGCCGGCGTCGCGCTCGAAGTCGCGGTCTCCCGTGGCCCTGACGTACTGCATCACGGCGCCGGCCACCGCCGCGTTGATGTGGAACGCCGCCGTGCTGGCCGGCCAGTAGCCGGAGCTCTCGCGGCCGTCGATCGTGCGCCAGGCGAAGGTCGCCCCGTCCAGGTGCAGAGTGCGCGCGCGTTCGCGGGCGTGATCGAGCGTCGCGTACCGCCAGCGCAGCGCCTGCAGGGCCACGTCGGGCGCGGTCGAGGTGAGCACGGGGAGCACGAACGCCTCGAAGTCCCAGAACGTGTGCCCCTCGTAGCCGGAACCCGTGAGGCCCTTGCCCGGCACGGAGCGCACCTCGGCACGCGCCGCCGCCTGGAACACCTGGAAGAGCGCGTACCGCACGGCCTGCTGCAGACGGGGGTCGCCCTCGACCCGCACGTCGCCGCACTCCCAGTACGCATCGAGCGCCTCGCGCTGTCCCGTCGCGACCGCCTCCCACCCGAGGCGCACGGCCTCCTCGACGGCCTCGTCCGCGCGGTCGCGAAGCGTCTGGGGCGTCAGCGAGTCCGACCACTCGTGGCCCACGAACTTCACGACCTCGAGCTCCTCGCCCGCCGCCAGAGCCACATGGATGCGGGTGCGCGCCAGGTCGCGGTCGGCCTCCACCGTGACCGTGGGCACGGTAGCGGCGGTCGAGGAAACCGTGTGATCGGCGCTCACCGCCACGTGGATGCCGCTGCGCCTGGTGCGGTGCAGCAGCGTGGTGCGCGACCCCAGCACCGCGGAGTCCACGGTCTGAAGCGGACGGGAGAGCAGCTCCTGCACACGGGGATCGGCGTGCGGCGAGGGCAGCGGCTCGTTCGCCAGCACCTCCGACAGGACCGTGACCGCCACGGGCTCCAGCGCCGTCACGCGATACCGTACAGCGGCGAGCGAGCGGTGCCGCAGCGACACGAGCCGGGTGGACGCGACCTGCACGCGCCGACCCGCCGCCGACTCCCACTCCAGCTCGCGGTGCAGCGTCCCGTCCCGCAGATCGAGGCGGCGCTCGTGCCGGTGCAGCGTGCCGTGCTCCACGTCGAACGGCTCATCGTCCACGAGCAGACGGATGAGCTGCCCGTTGGGCACGTTGATCACGCTCTGCCCGGTCTCCGGATAGCCGTAGCCGTCCTCGGCGTACGGCATCGGATGGTCTTCGAAGACCCCGTTGAGGTAGCTGCCGGCGACCCCGCGCGGGTCGCCCTCGTCGAGGTTGCCGCGCCAGCCGATGTGCCCGTTGGAGAGTCCGAACACCGACTCCTCCTGCGCCAGATGCTCGACATCCACCCCGGCGATGCTCACCGCCCACGGTTCGACGCGGAACGCCGCCGTCATGCCCGTGCGGTCCGGACGTCGCGCGGACGGCGGGGCCGTTCGGGGAAGTGCGGGGCGGGGGCGACGTGGAGCATGGCGTTCCCTTCTGCCGAGGACCGGGAACTGCGACGCTAGCGCGGGGTCCTCACGGGGACGAGGGAGTTGCGCCGAGCCCGGCGCGTCGGGTAGACGACGGCCCCCCGCGCTCGCGCCTCGGGCGACGGCGAGCGGATAGCCGGTGCTCGCCCCCGCCGTCAACCCCTGGTCCCCGCCCCGTGGTGCAGACCAGGGTGGTCGCATGGCGGAGGATTCTCAGGAGAACACGGACCCGATCGCTGGCTTCCTGCGCGCGAACCTCGATGAGATCGTCGACCGGCTCTCCGCCTGGGTCGCGATTCCCTCGGTGTCGGCGGACCCTGACAGGCGGCAGGACGTGGAGCGCTCCGCCCGATGGATCGCGGGGGAGCTGCGCGACGTGGGACTGCGCACGACCCTCCTTCCGGTCGGCGAGTCCGTGACGGTGTACGGCGAGAGCGCGCCCGTCCCTGGGGCTCCCACCGTGCTGGTCTACAGCCACCACGACGTACGCCACGCCAAACCGGAGGAGTGGAGCGAGACCGCGCCGTTCACCCCCGTGCGCCGCGACGGACGACTGTACGGCCGCGGGGCGTCGGACGCGAAGGGACAGGTGCTCGCGCACGTCTGGGCGCTGCGCGCCGTTGCGGCTGTCGACGGCGCGCTCCCGCGCGTGAACCTCAAGCTGCTGATCGACGGGGAGGAGGAGATCGGATCGCCGAACCTCCGCCGTCTGCTCGACGAGGAGCCGGAGCGCTTCGCCTGCGATCTCGTCGTCTTCTCCGACACGATCCAGTGGCGGGTGGATGTCCCCGCCCCGGTGACCTCGATGCGCGGCACGCTGACGGCGACGCTCACGATCAGGGGACCGGAGCGCGACGTGCACAGCGGTGTCGCGTCCGGGGTCACGCTCAACCCGGCGCTCGTGCTGTCCCGCGTGCTCGGCGGACTGCATCACCCGGACGGGCGCATCGCGATCCCCGGCTTCCATGACCGCGTCGCCGAGACCTCCGCCGAGCGCAGGGCGGAGTTCGCCGCCCTGCCGTTCGACGAGCAGGACTGGATCACGCGCACCGAGACCCGGGCGATCGTCGGCGAGGACGGGTTCACGCCGCTGGAGCGTCTGTGGACGCGTCCGGCGATCGAGGTCATCTCGCTGCTCGCCGGCGATCCGGACGGCATCGAGCGATCGGTCGTCCCGCGCGAGGCCACGGCATCGCTCAGTGTGCGGACCGTGCCCGACCAGCGCATCCCGGACATCGCGGACCTGCTCCGCTCCCACGTGGCCGCCGTGATGCCCGACGGGGCGACCTACACGCTCGAGGTCGACGAGGACATCGCCCAGGAGCCGTACGTCTCGCCCCCTGGCGAGGTGGCCGACGCGCTCGAACGGGCCCTCGGCCGCGGATTCGGCATCCCGGTGCAGGGTCGCATGGGCAACGCCGGGGGAGGCCCGGCCGACTGGCTGTCGCGACACCTCGACGCTCCCGTGCACTTCCTCGGCACGGGTCTTCCCGAGGACCACTGGCACGCGAGCGACGAGAGTCTCGACCTGGGGATGTTCGTGGGCGGTGCCGCGACGCTCGCTCACCTGTGGCGCGAACTGGGGCGCCCACGATGACTCCGCCGGGGGTCGCGAGGAGGAGGCGCGGCCCCCGGCGGGCTACGCTGGACGCAGGCGGTCTCGGCCGCGGCGCGGGTCGCAGGAGCCCGGCGTGGACGACCGCCTGCGTCCCTGACACCGACGGCACGAGGAGACCGACGCCGATGACCGACACCCAGATCTTCGAGCCAGACGGCCGCGCCATCCCCTTCGTGGACGAGGGCGACGGACCCGTCAAGCTGGTGCTCATCCAGGAGCGCGACCTGGCCGCCGACGTGCTCGGTGTCGTGGGGCACTACCTCGCCGAGGAGGCCGGATTCCACGTGCTGCGCATCGGACACCGCGCGGACGGCGTCGACGCCTCGCTCGACGACCGCGTGGCGGACGCGCTCGCCGTGATCGACCACGTGGGCCTCGAAGACACCTGGATCGGCGGACACGGCTTCGGAGGCACGGTCGCCCGCTCCTTCGCCGTCGCGCACCCCGACCGGGTGAACGGGCTGGCGCTGCTGGGGGTGGAGGACGTGGAGGTTCCGCTGGCTCCGGTGATCCCGGTGCTGCTGATCCAGGGGACCGACGACACGGACACCCCGGAGACGAACGCCGAGCGCCTGCAGGCCGCCGCTCCCGAGCGCGCGAGCATCAAGCGGATCGACGGCGGAGGCCACCTCTTCCCCATGACACACCCGATCGAGACCGCCGTGGTGCTCGAGGAGTACCTCGACTGGGACTGAACGCACGGATGCCGCGACCGAGTCGGCCGCGGCATCCGGAGTCCGTGGGTCAGGCGACCTGCGGGAGCACCGCGAAGGAGACGGAGCCCTCGTCGTCGACTCCCGCGTCCAGGATCTTGTCGTCGAGAGCGGCCGCGGCCGCATCGTCGAGGAACAGGCGCGTTCCCTGGACCTCCACGACCTGATCCGCCGGTTCCGGGTCGGCCGTCACGGCGACGGCGAGGTGCGCCGCCCCTGCGTCATCCTGAGCCGGGGCGGAGTGGATCCGCAGACCCGCGTCCGGCGCGTCGTTCTGTCGACTCACGAGGGTCGAGACGATGGCGGTGGCGTTGTCGGTGAGGGTGAGCACGAAGCTCTCCTTTCCGGTCGGGTCGTGCCGCGGTCGCGACACGTGCTTCCACGATCCCCGTCACCGCCGCGAGCCTCCACCCCCTTGCGTCATCCGAGCCTCGCGTTTACTCTCGCAGCCGCTTGCGCAGGAACACCTGCGCGGTGCCGTCCCCGTCGGGCACGCGCTCGTGCTCGACGTAGCCGCACGACTCGTACAGCCGGATGTTCGCCTCGCTGAGGCTTCCCGTGAACAGCTCGGCGACCGGTGCCCGCGACGCCTGCTCCGCGGCCTCCAGCAACCGCCGGCCGATGCCCTCGCCCTGCATGTCGGGCGCGATGGCGATGCGCCCGATGAGCAGCAGGTCGTCCTTCTCGACGTACCGGATCGCGCCGACCAGCCGTCCGTCGACGCGAGCCGTGAAACCGGACTCGGACCGCAGCTCGGCCTCCAGCTCCGCGAGCGTCTGGGTCAGCGGCGGCATGTCCACGCTGCCGTAGATCGCCGCTTCCGACACGAAGGCCGCGCGCTGGACGGTCAGCACCTCGCCCGCGTCGGCGTCGCTGATCGGCGAGATCACGATCTCGGGGCCCTCGTTCTGTTCGGTGCTGGTCACGCTTCCGCCTCTCTCTGCGTCCGGGGGACTCCGCCACGTTCGACCGTGAGCCCGGCGAGTGTCAACCCCCTCGATCCGGCGAGGCGCGGGCGGCTACGGTCGCGGCAGGAGGTCACATCATGGCAGACACCAAGACGAAGAAGACCGGCGGCGCGAAGAGCGGCGCGAGCACGCGGGCCAAGACCACCCGGCAGCAGAACGCGGAGAAAGGGTTCACCGCTTCGCCCACGCTCGCCGCGAACCTGCAGGCGGTGCTCGTCGACCTGATCGAGCTCTCGCTGCAGGGCAAGCAGGCACACTGGAACGTCGTGGGGAGGAACTTCCGCGACACGCACCGCCAGCTCGACGAGATCATCGAGGATGCGCGCACGTTCAGCGACACCATCGCAGAGCGGATGCGCGCGCTGCACGCGGTGCCGGACGGTCGCAGCGCCACCATCGCGAAGACCACCACGCTGCCCGAGTTCCCCACCGGCGAGGTCTCGACCACCGAGACGACCGACCTCGTGACCGAGCGGCTCGAGGCGACGGTGGCCACGCTGCGCGGGGTGCACGATGACGTGGACGAGGAGGACCCCACCTCGGCCGATCTGCTGCACGCCGTGATCGAGCGCCTGGAGCAGTTCGCCTGGATGGTGAGCGCCGAGAACCGCAGGCCCGCCGGCCGCTGAGGACCGGAGTGGAGAGCCATCGCCGTCGCCGTCGCGCACCCGCGCGCGGCGGCGGCGATCAGGTGTCGGCGCGAGCCCTCGCACGCGCGCGCCGCAGGAATCCCGGCAGCGCCATCCACAGTCCCGTGACCAGCACGAGCGCCGCGATCAGCGCGACGAGTCCAGCGGTGCGGTTCACGGTGAAGTCGACGATGAGCGTCGTGACACCGATCGTGAGCGCACCGATCACCACCAGGTCCACCTTAACGATGCGCGCCGCGATACGGACGAGCTCCGGCTTCTGCCGGGTGCCGAACAGCGCCCGGTGCATGCCGACAGGAGCGAGGGCGAGGATGGTCGCGATCGCGGCCAGGGCCACCAGCACCACGTACAGATCGCGCTGCAGCTCGTCCATGTCGGTGAAGCGCGGCTGGAACGCCACGGCGAGCAGGAACCCGGTGAGGATCTGCGTGCCGGTCTGCATCACCCGCAGCTCCTGCAGCAGCTCATCCCAGTTGCGGTCGGCGCGCTCATTCGGGGTCTCGTCACGGCCGTCGTCGCGGTCATCCCGATCGTCCGGGCCACGGCGTGCATCTGCTCTCATAGCCTCAGTCTCGTGGCGCGGCTCCGGTCGTGTCCAGAAGGTTGCGCCCCGGCTCGCCGCCCCCTTTCGAAAGGACTCGAAATGACGCTTCCCCCGATCGACGAGTGGTGGCCGGAGTTGTCCGACGACGCGCGCCGTGCGGTCATCGGCAGCGGATCCCGGCACCTGGACGAGGATGTGCGCGAGGAGATCCGGGAGATCACGGGCGCCGTGGTCGGCATGATCGAGACGCTGTCCGAGGACGACCTCGCGTACGCGCGGAAGCACGCGCCGGACGACGAGTGAGCGAGCGGGAGACCCGGGGCGGTCAGGCGCTCCCGGTCTCCTCGCGCAGCCGCGGCTCGGTCCGCCGCTCGGGACGGACGCCGTGCTTGTCGGCGTAGAACGCGCGGATGCGGTCCATGTCGGCGGAGACGTCGCCGGTCAGCTCCATCGTGGGGCCGAGCCCGGTCGTCATGGTCGCGCGGTCCACGAAACCCAGGGTCACGGGCATGCCGGTCTCCCGTGCGATGCGGTAGAAGCCCGACTTCCAGTACGCGTTCCCGCCGCGGGTGCCGTCGGGCGTCACCACCAGGCCGAACACGGTCCCGGCGTGCACCTGCGCGACCACCTCGCCCACGACCCTCGCTGGGTCGGCGCGATCCACGGGGATGCCGCCGAGGCGTCGCATGATCGTGCCGCGCCAGCGGTGGAACAGGCTCTTCTTGCCCAGCCAGTGCACGTCGATGCCGAGCCGCCAGGCGATGGCGAGCATCAGGACGAAGTCCCAGTTGGAGGTGTGCGGGGCGCCGATCAGCACGGTGGGGCGGTCCGGCGCGCGGCCGCCGGCGAGCGTCCAGCGGCTGAACGCCCAGAACACGCGGGCGAGGAGTCGTCTGAGCATCCGTCCACGCTAGGGGAGCGGCCTATCGATCGGCTGGCGGTGCAGAGCCATCGGTCCGCCTCGCCGCGGTGCCACCGGTCAGGGCCTCGGTGACCGCGACGCTCAGCCCCGGCATCGGATCCACCGGCACAGCGAGGGCCTGCAGCGCCCGGCTGAAGTAGTTGCGCGCCGCCGCGGCGAGGGTGATGTCGACGATCTGCCGGTCGGAGAACCCCGCGTCGCGCAGGCGCTGCGAGTCGGCGTCGGTCATGGCCTCCGGCTCGCGGGAGAGCCGCTCGGCGTACCGGATCACCGCCTGCTCCGCCGGGTCGAAGGCGCTGTCGTCGCCCTCGCCGAACGCGGCGAGCCCGGCCTCGTCGACCTGGCCGATGCGCACCGCGCGGCGTCCGTGCGCCAGGAGGCAGTGCGCCGACCCGATCGCGCGGGCGGCGCCGAGCGTGGCCGCCTCGTACACGCGGACGCCGATCGACGGCACCACCGCGTGGACGAGGGCCTCGAAGGCCGCGTAGGCCTCCGGGTTCACGGCCATCGCCTGGGTGTGGGCGAAGACGAAGCCGTCCTCGGCGATGTCGCTGTCGTACATGGCGGCGACGGGACCTTCGGCGGTGGCCGCCATCGGGGTGCGGATGATCATGTCGACTCCCTCGTCCGGGCCCGCCGGAGGGGCGTTGACCCGCATCACCCGGAAGGATACGCCCGACCGCGCACCGCGGGTAGGGCCGCGGAGCCGTCCCTCTCCGGCGGGCGTACCATCGAAGGATGACCGAGAAGACGCCGCGCAACGCCGAGCAGGAGACCGCGCCCGTGCTGCAGCCGCTCCCCGCCGCGCTCGAGGTGCTCGACGGGGATGCCGTCGGCTTCTGCAGCAACGGCGTCTGCCACCTCCCCGCGCCGTCGACGCGGTAGGCGACAGACGCCGTCACACCCGAGCGGTGTCAGTGGCCCCCGAGGCCGCCCTCACCGGCATCGTCGGCGGGCTTGCGAACGAACGGGCTGAGCGCCACCGCCGCGAGCGAGATGATCGCCGCGATGAGGAACGCCATGCGTGCACCGGGTGCCCCCGCGACCGCCCGCGACAGACCCTCGTCTTCTCCCGCGTGCAGGATCGCCGAGTACGTGACCGTGAGCAGCGCGACTCCGGCCGCACCGCCCACCTGCTGCAGCGTGTTGAGGACGGCCGAGCCGTGCGAGTACAGCGACCGGTGCAGCGAGCCCAGCGACGAGGAGAACAGCGGGGTGAACGACATCGCGAGTCCGACCGACATGGCCGCCTGCACGATGATGAGCAGCCACCACACGGTGTGCTCGCCCACGGTGGAGTAGAAGAACAGCGCCGCCGAGACCAGGATCGTGCCGGGGATGAGCAGCGGGCGCGTGCCCTTCGCGTCGTACACGCGGCCCATCACCGGACCGAGCAGGCCCATCAGGACGGAACCCGGGAGCAGGATCAGCCCCGACTCCAGCGCCGTGAGACCCGCCACGTTCTGCAGGTACTGCGGGAGCAGCGTGAGCGTGCCGAACATCGACAGCGCCAGGATGGTCATGATGATCACCGCGAGCGAGAAGTTGCCGACGCGGAACACCCGGAGGTCGAGCAGGGCGTCGTCCACGCGCTGCAGCACCAGCTGACGCCACACGAACATCGCGAGCGACACGGCGCCGACCGACAGCGCGATCACGCCCGCCGTGCCGCCCGAGCCGCCCTCGCCGCCGAACTGGCTGAGTCCGAACACGATGCCGCCGAAGCCGAGCGCCGCGAGCGGGATCGACAGCACGTCGAGCGGAGCCTTGCGGGTCTCGCCCAGGTTCGTCATCCACTTCACGCCCATGCCGAGCGACACGAGGGCGATGGGCAGCACGATCGCGAACAGCGCCCGCCAGTTGAACGCATCGAGCACGGCGCCGGCGAGCGTCGGGCCGATGGCGGGGGCGAGCGAGATCACGAGGCCGACCCGGCCCATCATGCGGCCGCGCGACTGCGGCGGCACGACGTTCATGATCGTCGTCATCAGCAGCGGCATCATGATGCCGGTGCCCGCGGCCTGGATCACCCGGCCGACCAGCAGCACCGAGAAGCCGGGCGCGACCAGCGCGACCAGGGTGCCCAGCGAGAAGGCCGTCATCGCGGCGATGAAGACCTGACGGGTCGTGAAGCGCTGCAGGATGAAGCCGGTCGTCGGGATGACGACCGCCATAGTGAGCATGAAGGCGCTCGTGAGCCACTGCCCGAGCTCGGGCGGGATGCCCAGGTCGGTGTTGAGGTGCGGGATCGCGATCCCCATCGTGGTCTCGTTGAGGATGGCGACGAAGGCCGCGACGAGCAGGAGCCAGATCACGCGCATGTCGCGGCGGGGGATCTCACCGCTCTGTGCGGGAGGCGTCGAGATGGAGCCGGTATCGACGGCAGACATGGGCGGCCTCCAGGGCATCGAGGGGGAAGGAAGGCGCGAGAGTTCGCAGGAGTCACTCAGCGTAACGGGTGCCGCGGACATTTCATTCCGATCCCTGCGATATCCGCTCAGGGCGGAGATCCGCGGGCGGCGACGTCGGCGCCCGTGGGTACGCTTGCGCCATGAGCATGGGCGGTATGGGCGGCGGGCCACGGGCCGGGTTCCGCGGGGTCGACGAGGAGGCCCAGCGCCGCCAGAACGCCGAGGCTCCGCGCATCGAGGGCCTGGGCAGCCGCGTGGTCGCGCTGTTCAGCGCCTACCGGTGGCGCATCCTCGTGACGGGCGTGCTGGTGGTCGTGGGAGCGGGCATCGCGGTCATCCCGCCGTTGCTGGTGCAGCGCATCTTCGACGACGCACTCTTCCCGGTCGACGGCGGCGGCCCTCACCTGCAGCTGCTGGCCTGGCTCGTGGGCGCGATGGTCGCCCTGTTCCTGCTCTCGGCCGGACTCGGCGTCGTGCAGACGTGGCTCACCGCGACCGTCGGCAACAGCGTCACGGGCGACCTGCGGGTGCGCCTTTTCGAGCACCTGCAGGCGATGGAGCTCGGGTTCTTCACCCGTACCAAGACCGGGGTCATCCAGTCGCGCCTGCAGAACGACGTCGGCGGGGTGTCCGGCGTGCTCACCAACACCGTCACGAGCATCCTCGGCAATGCCGTCACCGTGATCGCCTCGCTCGTCGCGATGATCCTGATCGACTGGCGCCTCACCCTGATCGCGGTCGTGCTGATGCCGTTCCTCGTGCTCGTCCAGCGCCGCGTCGGCCAGGTGCGGGCGCGCATCGCGGGGGAGACGCAGGAGTCGCTGTCGGAGCTCACGTCGATCACGCAGGAGACGCTGAGCGTGTCGGGCATGCTGCTCTCCAAGGCGTTCAACCGGCAGCGCACCGAGTCGGAGCGCTACCAGGCGGAGAACCGCAACCAGGTGGTCCTCCAGGTGCGCCGCGCGATGAGCGGTCAGGGCTTCTTCGCGGTCGTGCAGGTGATCATGGCCAGCGTCCCCGCCGTCATCTATCTCGTGTCCGGATTCTTCATCGCGGGCGGCACCGGTGCCATCACCGCCGGCACCATCGTGGCGTTCACGACCGTGCAGGCCCGGCTGCTCATGCCGCTGATGGGGCTCATGCGCGTCTCGCTCGACCTGCAGACGTCCTCCGCGCTGTTCGCGCGCATCTTCGAGTACCTCGACCTGGTGCCCGAGATCACCGACGCGCCCGACGCGATCACGGTCGACCGGGCGCCGGGGCCGCGCGGTCGCGTGGAGTTCGCCGACGTGGTGTTCCGCTACCCGGATGCCGCGCCCGACGCCCGACCCACGCTGCACGGCGTGTCGTTCGTGGCGGAGCCGGGGCAGCACGTGGCGTTCGTCGGGCCGTCCGGGGCGGGCAAGACCACGATCATCTACCTCGCACCGCGCCTGTACGAAGCCACGGAGGGCACCGTCCTGTTCGCCGGCGCCGACGTGCGCACGCTGCGGCAGGAGTCGATCATCGACGACGTGGGCATCGTGTCGCAGGAGACCTACCTCTTCCATGCGACCATCCGCGAGAACCTCCTGTACGCCAAGCCGGACGCGACCGAGCAGGAGCTGATCGCCGCCTGCACCGCGGCCAACATCCACCACATCATCAGCGGGTTCGAGAAGGGCTACGACACCGTGGTCGGCGAACGCGGCTACCGGTTGTCCGGCGGGGAGAAGCAGCGGATCGCGATCGCGCGCGTCCTGCTCAAGGACCCGCCGGTGCTGCTGCTCGACGAGGCGACCTCGGCGCTCGACACCGTGTCGGAACGCGTCGTGCAGGAGGCGCTGGACGAGGCGGCGAAGGGACGCACGACTCTCTCGATCGCGCACCGGCTGTCCACCGTCATGGGCGCCGACGTGATCCACGTGATCGATGCGGGCCGCATCGTCGAGTCCGGCACGCACGCCGAGCTGCTGGCGCAGGGCGGGCTCTACGCCGAGCTCGCGGCGCAGCAGGTGGCGGCCTCGCGCGTGCTCACCGTCGAGGCGGAGATCGAGGAAGACGACGCGGGGGAGCCCGCGACCGGGGGCGTGCGGGCGGCGCTCGACGCCCGCCGTGCCGACCGCGCACCGGACGACGCGGCTGCGGCGGACGCCGTCACCGCACTCGCGACCGCCGCTCCGCTGATCACGCCGTCCGCACCGGCGGCGGCCACCGGGGTCACGACGCCCGACCCCGACGAGTCCGCCCTCCCCGAGGCCTGAGCGCCAGGGCGGCGGCGTCAGTGCACGGACAGGCCGCCGTCGACGAACAGCGAGTGCCCGGTGACGTAGGCCGAGCCCGCACCGGCGAGGAACACCGCGGCGCCCGCGAAGTCGCTCGGTAGTCCGTTGCGTCCGATCATGGTGCGCGCGGCGAGGGCCGCGATGGTGTCGGGGTCCTGCTGCAGCCGGGCGTTCAGCGGGGTGAGCACGAACCCGGGCACCAGGGTGTTGCTCGTGACCCCGGTGCCACCCCAGGCCTCGGCTTCGGAGCGCATGAGCGACTCGACCGCGCCCTTCGACGCGCCGTACACGCCGCTGCCCACGAAAGCCCGGTGTGCCTGCTGCGAGCTGATGTGGATGAGCCGTCCATAGCCGCGGGACGCCATGCCCCTCGCGTACCGCTGGCCGAGCAGGAACGGCGCCAGCGCGTTGACCGTCATGGTCGCGTCCCAGTCGTCCTGCGTGATCTCGGCGTAGGGCGGCCGGAGGTTGATGCCCGCCGAGTTCACCAGGATGTCCGGCTCGCCGAACGGCTCCGCGGCCGCGGCGGCTGCGGCGTGGATGCCGTCGCGCGTGCCCAGGTCGCCGACGACCCCGGCCGCGCGGGCGCCGTGACCGCGCAGCTCCTCGACGGTCTCGCGGATGCGCTCCTCGCCACGGGCGACGATCACGGTCGCGGCGCCCGCGCGGGCGAGTGCGGTGGCGATGCCGCGGCCGATGCCGGAGCTGCCGCCGGTCACCACGGCCGTGCGACCGTCGAGCGAGAACAGCGAGTCGAGGTAGGCGTTCATACGGGCGGCCTTTCAGGGGTCGGGCTCACCAGTCCAGGGCGTCGGCGAGCGCGGGATCGGGAGCGGCGTCGGCGAACTCCGGCAGCGCCCGCAGCTCGGCCAGGAAGGCCTGCACCTCGGCGTCGTACGCCGGGTCGGGGTGCGTACGGGCGATGTCGAGCAGGGGAGGGACGTCCATCGCCAGGATGAGGTCGAGGCGGGCGGTGACGGCGGCGTGCTCCCCGGCGGCGTGCAGCACCGCGATGCCGCCGCGGAGGGCCGTGAGGTAGTCGCGGAGCACGGGGAGCTGGGCCTTGCTCTGCGTGATCGACGTGCCGTCGGCCCTGACCCGCCACTCGACGACGACGTCGGGGATGACGTCGAACGCCCCGGCGCGGGTGTACAGGGTCTGCGCGACGACCTGGTCCTCGTAGGCGACGCCCTCGGGGAAGCGGAGGTCGGTCCACAGCGGCGTCCTGCTCACCTTCGACCACGCGACGATGTTCGACGCGGCCGCGGGGTGCTCGGCAAGCGTGGTGGCGCGTCGCTCGGGGGCGGTGGCGGCGGCGACCCACGGCTGCACGCGCCCCGCGACGTAGCGGTCGCCCTGCCACCGCGACCGCACGTACGCGCCGGCGGCGAGGTCGCTCCCGGTCTCCTCGAGCGTGCCGAGCAGCCGGGCGAGCGCCGTGGGGCGCAGTTCGTCGTCGGCGTCGAGGAACCCGGTGTACGGGGTGTCCACGAGCGAGAGGCCCACGTTGCGCGCGGCACCGAGGCCGCGGGAGGCGGCGTGACGCATCGACGTGAACCGCGGATCCGCGGCCGCGGCGGCGTCGAAGATCGCGCCCGTGTCGTCGGTCGAGCCGTCGTCGATGAGGATGGCACGCCAGCGTCGCTCGGTCTGCGCGCGCAGCGAGTCGAGCGCGGCGGGGGCGAAGGCGGCGATGTCGCGTCCTGGCACGACCAGGGTCACGAGCGGGGCGTCGGTCACCAGCCGAGTCTAGAGCCGCAGCTCACCCGCGGACGGCGTCCACCGAGGCGGCGACGAGGGCGGCGAGGCGCTCCGGCGCGTCGTCCGGGAGGGGGGCGCGCCCGAACGTGAAGCGCACCGAGGTCTGGGCGACCGCGGGGTCGACGCCGCACGCGAGCAGCACGTGCGACGGCTCGTCGCTGCCCGCCGCGCACGCGGAGCCGCTGGACGAGATGACGCCGCGCCGCTCCAGCTCCAGCAGCACCGCCTCGCCGCTCACCCCCGCGATCGTGAAGCTGGCCGTGGCGGGCAGACGGCGCACGGGGTCGCCCGTGAGCGCCGCCTCCGGCACCCGCCGCAGCACCTCGGCGATGAAGCGTCCGGTCGCGGCGCCGATCCGCGCCCCCGCGACCTCGCGTTCCCGTTCGGCGAGGTCGAGCGCGGTCGCCAGGCCCACGGCGCCCGCGACGTCGGCGGTGCCCGAGCGGCGCCCGCGCTCCTGTCCGCCGCCGTGCAGCAACGGCTCCAGGGGCAGGCGGCCACGCACCGCGAGCGCGCCCGTGCCCTTGGGGGCGCCCAGCTTGTGCCCGGCGATCGACACCGCGTCGGCGCCGAGGTCGCGCAGCGGCAGCCAGCCCGCCGACTGCACGGCGTCGAGGTGCAGCGGCACTCCCCGCGCACGGGCGACCGCGGCAAGGGCCTCGACGTCCTGCACCGTGCCGATCTCGTTGTTCGCGTGCCCCAGCGCGACCAGTGCCGTGTCATCGCGGAGCGCGGCGGCGAGGGCCTCGGTGGTGACGCGGCCGTCCGGCCCCACGTCGAGCGCCGTCACCTCCACGTCGTGGAACCGCGCGAGGAACGCGGCCGACTCCAGGATCGACTCGTGCTCGATCGGCGACACCACGACGTGACGGCGCCCCGAGCTCAGCGCGCCGAGCACCAGTCCCTTCACCGCGAGGTTGTTCGCCTCGGTGCCGCCGCTGGTGAACACGACGTCGCCGCGGCGCATCCCGAGCACGTGCGCGACCCTGGCCCTGGCGTCCTCGAGGGCCTCCGCCGCCGCCTCTCCCGCGGTGTGGTGGCTGGCGGGGTTGCCGTACACCGTCGTGAGGTACGGCTGCATCGCGGCCAGCACCTCCGGGCGGACGGGTGAGGTGGCGGCGTGGTCGAGGTACAGCACGGCGTCAGTCGATCCGCAGATCCAGGCCGAGATCGAGCGCGCGGGCCGAGTGGGTGAGCGCCCCGACGGAGATGACGTCCACTCCCGTGCGGGCGATCGCGGCCACGGTGTCGAGGTCGACGCCGCCCGAAGCCTCCGCGGTCGCGCGACCGTCGATCAGCGCGACACCGGCGCGCAGCTCGTCCGGGGTGAAGTTGTCCAGCAGCACCGTGTGCGCGCCGCCGTCGAGCACCGCGGGGATCTGGTCGAGCCGGTCGACCTCGACCACGACGTGCGCGGTGTGCGGCAGTCGCGCCACGGCCTCGCGCAGCGCCGACGCCAGGTCGAGACCGCTGCGCTGCAGCACCGCGAGGTGGTTGTCCTTCGCCATGACCGCGTCGGACAGGGAGAAGCGGTGGTTGCGGCCACCCCCGCAGGCGACGGCGTGGCGCTCGAACGCCCGGAGCCCCGGGGTGGTCTTCCTGGTGTCGGCGATGCGGGCGCGCGTGCCCTCGACCGCCGCGACGTACGCGGCGGTGAGGGTCGCGATGCCCGACATGCGCTGCGTGAAGTTCAGCGCCACCCGCTCGGCGGTCAGCAGGCTTCGGGCGGCTCCGGTCACGGTCGCGAGCACGTCACCCGCAGCGAACGCGTCGCCCTCGCCCACGTGCAGGTCCACGGTGACCTCCGGGTCGGTGAGGGTGAAGGCGGCGGCGAACACCTCTCCGCCGCTGAACACCCCGGGCTCGCGGGCGACGAGGTCGGCGGTCGCGGTGGCGTCGGCGGGCAGCAGCGTCGCACTGGTCAGGTCGCCCCACGGGGCGTCCTCCTCGAGGGCGGCGCCGACCACGCGGGTGAGGGTGGCACGGGTGAGCATCAGACGGTCTCCAGGATCGGGGGACGGGCGGTGGCGGGGGCGGCGGGCTCCGCGTCCGCGCGGTGGTGGGCGCCGACCGAGATGCGGCGCGCCAGGGCAGCGGCGGCCGTGGCCTCCGCGACGTGCAGCAGGTGGGCGTCCTCGTGGTCGCGCGCGCTCTGCGGCGGCTGCTGCGCGATGATCCAGCCGCGGATGGTGCCGAGGGCGCGCTCGAGTCCCCGCGCTGTGCGGTGGAGTCCGACCTCGTCCCACATCAGCTGCTGCAGGGCGCGGCGCGCGAACGGCGGGGTGCCGGTGGTCGCCGCCGGCTCCGGGGCGGGCGTCGCGGTCGCCCGCGGCGTCGTGGGGCCGGGGTGGACGCCGGTGGGCCAGGGAGCGGCGAGGGCCGCAGCCGCCCGTGCGCCGAACACCGCACCCTCCAGGAGGGAGTTCGACGCGAGGCGGTTGGCGCCGTGCACCCCGGTGCGGGCCACCTCGCCCACCGCGTAGAGCCCACGGATCGTGGTGCGTCCGTCGAGGTCGGTCACGACGCCGCCCATCAGGTAGTGCGCGGCCGGGGTCACCGGGAGCGGATCGCGAGACCAGTCGAAGCCCCGCTCGCGGGTGACACGGTCGATCGTGGGGAAGCGGCGCGCGAGGGTCGCAGCTCCGAGCATCGTGGCGTCGAGGCGCACCGGCACGTCCTGTCGCGCGGCCTGTGCGGCGATCGCCCGCGCGACCACGTCCCGCGGCGCCAGCTCGCCGTCGGGGTGGCTGTCGAAGACGAACCGCCGTCCGTCGGCGTCGAGCAGCACCGCCCCTTCGCCGCGCACGGCCTCCGAGATGAGGAACGCCGGGCCGCTCGCGAGCACGGTGGGGTGGAACTGCACGAACTCCAGGTCGGCGACCGCGGCCCCCGCGGCCAGGGCCACGGCGATCCCGTCGCCCGTGACCCCGGCGGGGTTGGTGGTGTGGTCGTACAGCTGTCCGTCGCCCCCGGTCGCGAGGATCACGGCGTCGGCGGTCCGCACGGTGGGGTGGCCGTCGTGGAGCAGCTCCACGCCGCGCACGGTGCCGTCCGCCACGGTGAGCCCGGTGAGCATCGCCCGTTCGACCGGGGCGATCCCCGCCCGGCGCACGGCCGCGGTGAGGGCGGTCGCGATGGCGGCACCCGTGGCGTCTCCGCCCGCGTGGAGGATGCGCGCGTGGCTGTGCGCCGCCTCCCTCCCGCGCTGGAGGCTGCCGTCGGCGGCGCGGTCGAACGCGACGCCCCGGGCGATGAGCTCCGCGATGCGGGCGGAACTCGCAGCCACGAGCGTCTCGACGGCGGGGCGGTCGCCGAGTCCGGCTCCGGCGGTGAGGGTGTCGTCCGCGTGCGCGGCCGGGGAGTCGTCCGGCCCGTAGCCGCCCGCGATCCCGCCCTGCGCGAGCGGTGTGCAGCCCTCGCCGACCTCGCCCTTCGTCACGAGCGTCACGGTGTGGCCCGCCTCGTGCGCGTGCAGGGCCGCGGTCATGCCCGCGATGCCCGCTCCGACGACGACGACGTTCATCGCGTTCCGGCTGCCGGGGGCTTGGCGGCAAGCATGCGCTCGAGGGCGACCCTGGCCGGTTCCGCGACGTCCTGGGCCACCGTGATCCGGTTGGGCGTGCGTCCCGCGACCAGCTCCTCCAGCGTCCAGGCGAGGTAGCCGGGGTGGATGCGGTACATGGTCGAGCAGGGGCACACCACGGGGTCGAGGCAGAAGATCCGGTGCTGCGGGTACTGCGCGGCGAGGCGGCGCACGAGGTTGATCTCGGTGCCGATCGCGAACGTCGTCGGCGTGGTGGCCTCGTCGATCGCGCGGCGGATGTACTCGGTCGATCCGGCCTCGTCGGCGGCGTCCACCACCTCCATCGGACACTCCGGGTGGACGATCACGCGCGCGCCGGGGTGCTCGGCGCGGGCCTGGTCGATCTGCGCGACCGTGAAGCGGCGGTGCACGGAGCAGAAGCCGTGCCACAGGATGACGCGCGCGTCGCTGAGCTCGTCGGGCGTGGAGCCGCCCAGCGCTCGCCGCGGGTTCCACAGCGGCATGCGCTCCAGCGGCACGCCCATGGCCTTGGCGGTGTTGCGGCCGAGGTGCTGGTCGGGGAAGAACAGCACGCGCTGTCCGCGCGCGAACGCCCATTCGAGCACGGTGTGCGCGTTGGAGGAGGTGCAGACGATGCCGCCGTGTCGCCCGACGAAGCCCTTGATCGCGGCGGACGAGTTCATGTAGGTGACGGGGATCACGGGCACGCGGCCCTCCGCGTCCGGCGTGTCGAGGTCGCCCAGCACGTCGGCGAGCTGCTCCCAGCACTCCTCGACCTGGTCGATGTCGGCCATGTCCGCCATCGAGCATCCGGCGGCGAGGTTCGGCAGGATGACGGACTGCTCGGGGCGCGACAGGAGGTCGGCGGTCTCGGCCATGAAGTGCACGCCGCAGAACACGATCGCCTCCGCGTCGGTCCGGCCCTTGGCGGCCGTGGCGAGCTGGAAGGAGTCGCCCACGTAGTCGGCGTGCGTGACGACCTCTTCGCGCTGGTAGAAGTGCCCGAGGATCACCACGCGGTCGCCCAGGGTCGCCTTGGCGGCACGGATGCGGTCGTGGAGCTCGGCCTCCGGTGCCTCGCGGTATTCGGCGGGCAGTTCGCCCTGGCGGGGAGCGCCGGTGGGGATCACATCGCCCATGGACGACCCCGGGCCGTAGCCCGGGCGGATGTCGAAGTCCCAGGGGCCGGCCGCGAGGTCGGTGGTGCAGGTGGCCTCGGTCGACGCGCCGGTGACGATCGCCTGGATCGCGTGGTCGACCGAGGCGTCCACGGGCAGGACGGCGGGAGTCGGGACGGCGGTGATGCTCATCGGGTGCTCGTTTCTTCGGGGCCGAGGGGGCCGCGGTCGGCCAGCTCGACATCGGTGTTGTCGCGGTACAGACGGGCGGGACGGTGGCTTCCGGTGCGGAACCGGTCGGTGGGCAGGAGGTTGCCGGCGGCCTCCACCTGACGGCGGAAGTTCGCGGGGTCGAGCTGGCGGCCGAGGATCGACTCGTACGCCTCGCGGAGCTCGGCGAGCGTGAACTCCTCGGGCAGGAAGCCCTGTGCGACGCGGCTGTAGCCGACCTTGTTGCGCAGGCGCCACAGGGCGTACTCGATGATCTTGGCGTGGTCGAACGCCAGTGCGGGGAGCTCGTCGACCTCGAACCACTGCACGTTCTCCGGCGCGCGTCCGCTGGCGCGGTGGGCGGCGATCTGGGCTTCGACGTCGTCCTGTCGCAGCAGAGCCCAGTACACGATCGAGACGACGCGCGTGGGGGAGCGGTCGACGGCGCCGAACGCGTAGAGCTGCTCGAGGTAGCTGGGCGCGAGGCCCGTGGTCTCCGCGAGCGTGCGGGCGGCGGCGTCGACCGGGGATTCCTCGGCGGTGAGCCAGCCGCCGGGGAGCGCCCACTGCTGCGCGAACGGCGCGCGCGTGCGGAGCACGAGGGGGAGGGCGAGCACGGCGCGGCCGTCGTCGGTGCGCCGCAGCGTCAGGATCACGGTCGAGACGGCGACGCGGATGGGCTGGCTTCGAGTCATAGTCACCTTAACCTCCGTGAACGATCTTAGTGTCATAGCGACCCTTAGGGCGACTCCATGACGCCGTGGGTCCAGCGAGTCCGAAACGTTATCTGCGGGAGGGAATAGGGCTTGTCCGGCCTGATGGGGTTTGTTAGGTTACTGTCCTAACAAACCCCTTCGAGGTGACGTCCGTCTCCTCCTCCCGGGTTTCCCGTGAACCCCGACCGGGGTTCGGCTCCATCCGGAGAATCCCTCCTGCAGTGCAGCACCGAGAGGAAATGAAGAATGATCCGTAAGGGAAAGCGCGGTATCGCGCTCACGGCGGTCGCGGGGGCCTCGGTCCTCGCGCTGGGACTCACCGCCTGCGGTGGCGGGGGAGGCGAAGGCGGCAACGCCGACGGCGACCGCGCCCTCCGCGTCTGGGCCGGCAGCCAGACGCCGATCACCGCGAACTACAACCCGTTCGCCCCGACCGTGCTCCACGGCGCGCTCGGCCCGATCTACGAGCCGCTCTTCTTCTACAACAAGACGAAGGACTCCGAGCCCGTCGGCCTGATCGGTGACTCGTTCGAGTACAACGAGGACGGCACGCAGATCACGGTCAAGATCAAGCCCGACCTCAAGTGGAGCGACGGTGAGCCGCTCACTGCCGAGGACGTGGTCTTCTCGTTCATGTACGAGGCGAACAACCCCGAGGGCAACGGCCTTACCTCGGCCGAGGCCACCGACAACACGACCGTGGTGCTCACCTACTCGATCCCGCAGTACACCACCGAGTTCCAGCGCATGGGCTCGACCTACGTGCTCCCCGCTCACATCTGGTCGGAGATCGACGACTTCGCGAACTTCACGAACGAGGACCCCGTGGGCTCCGGTGCCTACGTCGTCGACAAGACGACAAGCGAGTCGTACACGCTGGTCGCCAACGAGAACTTCCGCGACGCCGACGAGCTCGGGGTGAAGAAGGTCCAGTACATCGCTGTCGACAACAACCAGACCGCGCAGGACCTGCTGGCCGCCGGCGAGCTCGACTGGGCCGGCATGTTCATCCCCAACCCGGACGACGTGACCGGCAACGGCAAGATCGAGTGGATCAACACGCCGCAGGACCCGACGGTGCTGTACACGTGCTCGAACGCCGAGCTCGGCTGCACCGGTCCCCAGACCGACGTCGCCGTGCGCCAGGCGCTCAACGTCGCGATCGACCGCGCCACCATCAAGGACAAGGCGTTCGTCGGGCTCACCGGCGACATCTCGCCCGCGTACACGCTGCTGCCGCGCGACGAGAAGTGGCTCGCCGACCCGGCGAACGAGGTCAGCCCGCAGGAGGCCGACGCCGCCGAGGCCGGCTCGATCCTGGAGGCCGCCGGCTACACGAAGGGATCCTCGGGCATCTACGAGAAGGGCGGCGTGCCGATCGAGCTCAACCTGATCTCGGTCGACGGCTGGACCGATTATAACGATGCCGCGAAGCTCATCGCGGAGCAGGCGGAGAAGGCAGGCATCAAGATCACGCCCTCCACCGTGCAATGGCAGGAATTCTCCGACGCGCGTCAGGGCGGCGGATTCCAGCTCATCGTCGGCGGTGTCATCGGCACTTCGGTCGCTGATCCGTTCCAGATCTACCGTGACTGGTTCGGTGGTACCGCGGTCGGCTCCACGGGACCGGTCGGCGCGGAGATCCCGCCCACCCGCTGGAACTTCAGCCGCTACGACAACCCCGTCGTTGACCAGGCCGTGCAGACGGCGATCGCAACGAACGACGAGGCCGAGCGGAAGGCGCTCTACGCCACCATCCAGACGGAGATCGTCCGCGACCTTCCGTACATCCCGCTGGTCGTCAACGCCACCCAGACCTTCTACAACACGAAGGACTTCACGGGCTGGCCGACGGAGGAGGATCTCTACGCCTTCCCGCCGTCCTGGGGTGCGATTGCGGCCGGCTACGTGCTGACGCAGCTGAAGCCGGCGAAGTAGGCGAGAGGAGTCAGGGGAAGCGGGAAGTCAGGAGCACTGTGACATGAAGTTCTATGCACGAAGAATCGGGTTCTACGCATTCACGCTGTGGGCCGCGATCTCCCTCAACTTCCTGCTTCCCCGGCTCATGCCGGGGAATCCGGCCGACATCATGATCGCCAAGATGCAGCGGGCGGGCGGCGAGGTCTCCGAGACCACGATCCGCAACATCCGCCTGCTGCTCGGCGGCGACGACTCCTCACTCTGGGAGCAGTACCTCGACTATTGGGGTCGCATCTTCACTGGCGATCTCGGCACCTCGGTCACCGACTTCCCGAAGCCGGTCGTCGAGCTCATCGCCGAGGCGCTGCCGTGGACGCTCATCCTGGTGGGCCTGTCGACCCTGATCTCCTTCGTGCTCGGCATCATCCTCGGTGCGTGGGCGGGGTGGAAGCGCGGCACCTGGGTCGACCACGTCATCCCCGCCACCACGGTCCTCCAGTCGATCCCGTACTTCTGGCTGGCTCTAATCCTGGTCGCGGTGTTCGCCGTCGGGCTCGGCTGGTTCCCCATCTTCGGAGGCTACGACGTCTTCGACTTCCCTTACGGCCCCGAGCCGACGTGGGCCTTCTTCACGGACGCCCTGTCGCATGCGGTGCTCCCCGCCCTCACGATCGTGATCAGCTCGGTCGGCGGGTGGATGTTCGGGATGCGCAACATGATGGTGTCCACCCTCGCCGAGGACTACGTCCTGACCGCGGAGGCGAAGGGGCTGCGTCCACGGAGGATCCTCACCGCCTATGCCGCCCGGAACGCCGCGATCCCGTCGATCGCCGGGTTCTCGATCACGCTCGGCTTCGTCGTCGCCGGTGCCATCGTGATGGAGCAGGTCTTCACCTATCCGGGCATCGGCAAGCTCATGTTCCAGGCGGTCACCGCCAACGACTACGCGCTCATGCAGGGCCTGTTCCTGGTGATCACCGTGACCGTGCTCGCCGCCAACTTCCTCATGGACCTCGTCTATGGATTCATCGACCCGAGGGCTCGCCAGAATGTCTGACACGAAGAACCCGCTCCTCGTCGAGGAGACGCCCGCCGTCGCCCCCGAGGGCACGCTCGCCGTGGCCACCCAGCGGCAGGATCGCCCACGGCGCCGCATCCTTCCCCGCACATCGCCCAAGTTCACCGTCGGCGCCGTCCTGGTGCTCGCGATCGTGCTGTTCGCGATCATCGCGCCGATCTTCTCGCAGAACCCCCGCAGCACCGACAACCCGGCGCTCCAGCCGCCCTCGCCGGAGCACTGGCTCGGCACGACCAAGCTGGGCAACGACATGTTCGCGCAGCTGGCGATCGGAGCGCAGGGGTCGCTGCTGGTGGGCGTCACTGCGGGCGGCATCGCGATCGTGCTCTCCCTCTTCTTCGGTGTGCTGGCCGGGTACCTCGGCGGCTGGCGCGAGGATGTGCTGGCGCTGCTCACCAATGTGATGATCGTGATCCCGGGCCTTCCCCTCGTGATGGTGATCGCCTCGTTCGTCCCGCAGCGCAGCTGGCAGATGGTCGCCTTCGTGCTCGGCATCACGGCCTGGGCAGGTGCCGCCTACGTCCTCCGGCTGCAGACGCGATCCCTGCGGACGAGAGACTACGTGTACGCCTCGAAGGTGGCGGGGGAGCGCTCGTTCCGCGTGATCCTCGTCGAGATCATGCCGAACCTGCTGCCGCTGCTGACAGCTCAGTTCCTGTTCGCGATCATCTTCGCGATCCTCGGCGAGGCGGGGCTCTCCTACCTCGGTCTCGGCCCGAACTCTTCGATCACCTGGGGGTCGATCCTGAACGATGCGCAGTCGGGGCAGGCTCTCGGGCGTGGCGCGTGGTGGTGGTTCGTGCCCCCGGGCCTCATGATCGCGGTGCTCGGCGCCGGACTCGCCCTCATCAACTTCGCGATCGACGAGGTCATCAACCCGAAGCTGCGCAACGCGCCCGATGCGGCCCGCCGTGTGCGCAGGGCCGCCAAGACGAAGGGGATCTCCGCATGAACGAGGCGGTGCTGTCGGCGAGGAATGTGTCGATCGAGTATGAGGTGGATCCGCCGGTCAAGGCTGTCCGTGATGTGTCGCTGACGCTGCATCGCGGGGAGATCCTGGGGTTGGCGGGGGAGTCGGGGTGTGGGAAGACGACGCTCGCGTATGGGATGAATCGGTTGTTGAAGGCTCCGGCGTTGATGACCCAGGGCGAGATCGTGTTCCATGACCGGGATGGTCATGACATCGATGTGGTGGGCCTGGATGGGGAGGGGTTGCGGGCGTTCCGGTGGGACAAGATCTCGATGGTGTTCCAGGGGGCGATGAACTCGCTCAACCCGGTGATCAGTGTGAGGGCGCAGATCTTCGACATCTTCGACACGCACCGTCCGGGGATGAGTAAGAGGGCGAAGCGGGAGCGGGCGGAGGAGCTGCTGACGCTGGTGGGGGTGGATCCGAACCGCCTGACGAGTTTCCCGCACGAGCTGTCGGGCGGCATGCGGCAGCGGATGATGATCGCGATGGCGTTGGCGCTCGATCCGCAGGTGATGATCATGGATGAGCCCACCACGGCGTTGGATGTGGTGGTGCAGCGGGGCATCATCCGGGAGATCATGCGGTTGCGGGAGAGGCTCGGGTTCGCGGTGATCTTCATCACGCATGACCTGCCGATGCTGATCGAGATCAGTGATCGGATCGCAGTGATGCTGCAGGGGCGGATCGTGGAGCAGGGCACGGCGGAGGAGATCTACCGGACCCCGCAGCACGAGTACACGAAACGGCTGCTGTCGAGTTTCCCGTCGTTGACCGGGGAGCGGGGCGATTTCGTCCGCACGGGTATGAGCCAGGAGGGCATCCGATGAGTGCCATCGCCGACACCACCACCGCGACCGGCACCCTGGAGGCGCGGAATCTGGTGAAGGACTTCACCCTGCGCTCCGGGTTCCGCACGAGTGTGTTGCATGCGGTGAAGGATGTGTCGTTCACGCTGGAGGCGGGGAGGACGGTCGCGCTGGTGGGGGAGTCGGGGTCGGGGAAGTCGACGATCGCGCGGATGCTGATGAAGCTGGAGACGCCCACCTCCGGGTCCATCCTGTTGGACGGCAGGGAGACCGGCACCCGGGGTCGGGGGTTGGAGCGGTACCGGTCGGATGTGCAGATGGTGTTCCAGGACCCGTTCGCGTCGTTGAACCCGTTCCACACGATCGTGCATCACCTGGAGCGTCCGATCCGCCTGCACCACCCGAAGCTGTCCGGGACGGCGGTACGGGCGCGGGCGATCGAGCTGCTCGAACGGGTCCGGCTGACCCCGGGGGAGAGCTTCGCCGAGCGCCGCCCGCACGAGCTGTCCGGCGGGCAGCGGCAGCGCGTCGCGATCGCGAGGGCGCTGGCCCCGGGGGCGCGGTTCATCGTGGCCGACGAGCCGGTGAGCATGTTGGACGTGTCGATCCGGCTCGGGGTCCTGAACCTGCTGGCCGAGCTGCAGCGGGAAGAGAACCTGGGCGTGCTGTACATCACCCACGACCTCGCCACAGCCCGCCACTTCTCCGATGAGATCATGGTGCTCTACAAGGGCGACGTCGTCGAACGCGGACCCGCCGACCAGGTCATCCTCCACCCGCAGCACGACTACACCCGCACCCTCCTCGGTGCCGCCCCCGAGCCGGAGAACCTCGGCCGTCTTCGCGATGAGGTGCGTGCGGAGCTCGCGGGACGGTGATCCGGGTCCGAGCCGTATGGGTGGGGCCCGTGCGTCGGGCTAGACTGAAGCCACAATCGAAGACAGGCCGAACGACCCACGCGGGAGAGCCCCGGCGCACGCAGCCGGGCACCGAAGGAGCAAGCCTCCCCGCCAATCTCTCAGGTACGCGTACCGCGGGGGTCCGGCCGCTCTGAAAAGCGATCCCGAGCTGTCGGGGATCCGCCGACGGTGAAAGCCCGCGTGCTCGTGCGGGCGAAGCTCTCAGGCCCATGACAGAGGGGGAGTTCCCTGGAACGGCGATGCCGCCGTTCCGCCCGACCCAGCCCGGGAGAACTCCATGTCCGACCCCCGCTTCACCCCGCTGCGCGAGCGCCACGAGGCCCTCGGCGCATCCTTCACCGACTTCGGCGGCTGGCAGATGCCGGTGCGCTACACATCCGACCTCGCCGAGCACCACGCCGTGCGCCAGGCGGCGGGCATCTTCGACATCTCGCACATGGCCGAGTTCACCGTGCGCGGAGGCGACGCGGGTGCCTTCCTCGACTACGCACTGGCCGGACGGCTGTCGGCTCTCGCGGTCGGCAAGGCGAAGTACTCGCTGCTGCTCACGCCCGAGGGCGGCATCGTCGACGACGTGATCGTGTACCGGCTCGCCGACGACGACTACCTGATCATCTCCAACGCAGGCAACCGTGACGCCGTCCGTGGTGCGCTCGCGGACCGGGTCGCGCACTCCGGGGTCGAGCAGGTCGAGGTCGCCGACGTGTCCGACGACTACGCCCTCATCGCGGTGCAGGGTCCGCGCGCCGAGGAGATCCTCGCCGCGACGGCCGGTATCGGCGAGGTGAGCGTGCCGTGGGCCGAGCAGCGCTACTACGCCTGGGCGTCCGCGACGTTCGCGGGGCAGCCGCTGCTCCTCGCCCGCACCGGCTACACGGGCGAGGACGGCTTCGAGCTTCTGGTGCCGGCGGCTCACGCGGCCGCGCTGTGGGATGCCGTGCTCACCGCCGGGACGCCCCTGGGCCTGGTACCGGCGGGCCTCGCGGCGCGCGACACGCTCCGGCTCGAGGCCGGGATGCCCCTGTACGGCCATGAGCTGAGCCTGGACACGTCGCCCGCGCAGGCGGGCCTCGGTCGCGTGGTGGTCGCCGCGAAGGAGCGCTTCGTCGGCAAGGACGCCCCCGCCCCGGCGGCCGACGCGCGCGTCCTGGTCGGACTGACCGCCGAGGGTCGCCGCGCGGGCCGCGCCGGCTACGCGGTGGTCGACGCCGACGGTGCCCCGCTGGGGGAGATCACCAGCGGCGCCCTGAGCCCGACGCTGGGTCATCCGATCGCGATGGCCTACGTCGACCCTTCTTCCGCGGAAGAGGGAACCGCAGTATTCCTTGATGTGCGGGGGACCCGTATCCCCGCGACCGTGACCGCCCTGCCTTTCTACCGGAGGAACTCATGACCGACCTCAGCGCACTCCGCTACACCGACGAGCACGAGTGGATCGCCGGTGACGGCGACACCGTGACCATCGGCATCACCGACTACGCCGCCGAGAAGCTGGGCGACGTGGTGTTCGTCGAGCTCCCCGCCGTCGGCACCGAGATCACCGCCGGCTCCGTGGTGGGCGAGATCGAGTCGACCAAGTCGGTCGGCGAGCTCTACGCCCCGGTGGCCGGCACGGTCGTCGAGATCAACGACGCCGTGGTCGACGACCCGTCGCTGGTGAACGCCGAGCCCTTCGAGGGCGGCTGGCTGCTCAAGGTCTCGGTCGCCGCCGGCGCCCTGGACGGACTGCTCGACCGCGACGCCTACGTCGCACTCACGGAGGGCTGAGACACACGTGGTTGCTTTCGCCGATCGTCACATCGGACCCACCGAGGCCGCACAGCGCACGATGCTCGACGCGCTCGGGCTCGGCGGCGCGGAGGACGGGCCCACCAGCCCGGTCGAGACGCTCATGCGCCAGGCCGTCCCCGCCTCGATCTACACGGGGCCGGAGGCCGCGGTCGCGGAGTCGCGCATCCCCGCCGCCGCGAGCGAGACCGAGGCCCTGGCCGAGCTGCGGGCGCTCGCGTCGCGCAACACGGTCCGCCGCGCGATGATCGGCCTCGGGTACTACGGCACCATCACGCCCCAGGTGATCCAGCGCAACGTGCTGGAGAACCCCTCCTGGTACACGGCTTACACGCCGTACCAGCCCGAGATCTCGCAGGGGCGCCTGGAGGCGCTCATCAACTTCCAGACGATGGTCGCCGAGCTCACCGGCCTCAGCACCGCGAACGCGTCGATGCTCGACGAGTCCACGGCCGTGGTCGAGGGGATGCTGCTCGCGCGGCGGGCCTCGAAGTCCTCGTCGAACGTGTTCGTGGTCGACGCCGACGCGCTGCCGCAGACCAGGGCCATGCTCGCGTCCCGCGCGGACGCCCTCGGTGTCGAGCTCGTGACGGTCGGCCTCGCGGCGGGCGAGGAGCTGCCGGACGAGCTGTTCGGCGTGTTCGTGCAGTACCCCGGCGCGTCCGGTCGCGTGTGGGACCCGACGGCGGTGTTCGAGGCCGCGCACCTCGCGGGTGGTCTCGCCGTGGCCGCGGCCGACCTGCTGGCACTCACACTGCTCACGGCCCCGGGGACGATGGGTGCCGACGTCGCGGTCGGCACCACGCAGCGCTTCGGCGTGCCGATGGGCTTCGGCGGACCGCACGCCGGCTACATGGCGGTGCGCTCCGGCCTCGAGCGCCAGCTGCCGGGGCGACTGGTCGGAGTGTCGGTCGATGCCGACGGCAAGCCCGCGTACCGGCTCTCGCTGCAGACGCGCGAGCAGCACATCCGCCGGGAGAAGGCCACGTCCAACATCTGCACGGCGCAGGTGCTGCTCGCGGTCATGGCTTCGATGTACGCGGTGTACCACGGCCCCGACGGGCTGCGCTCGATCGCCCAGGGCGTCGCCGGCAAGGCCACCCTGTTGCGTGACTGGCTGGTCGAGGCGGGGGCCGAGGTCGTGCACGAGCACTTCTTCGACACGCTCACGGTGCGGGTGCCTGGCGCCGCGGCGGAGCATGCCGCCCGCGCGCGCGAGGAGCACGGCATCCTGCTGCGGGTCGCCGACGCCGACACGATCGGTGTCGCGGTGGACGAGACGACGACGTTCACCGACCTGCACCGCGTGGCGCTGGTGTTCGGCGGGCCGACGGAGCGGGCGTTCGCGTTCGTCGCGGGTGTCTCGGTCGCGCTGCCGGAGGCTCTCCGCCGCGCGGACGAGTACCTCACGCACCCGGTGTTCCACGCGCACCGCAGCGAGACCGCGATGATGCGCTACCTCAAGAGCCTGTCCGACCGCGACTACGCGCTCGATCGCGGCATGATCCCGCTCGGCTCGTGCACCATGAAGCTGAACGCGGCGACCGAGATGGCGGCGATCACGTGGCCCGAGTTCGCCGGCATCCACCCGTTCGCCCCGGCGGACGACGTGCAGGGCTATCTCGAACTGATCGATCAGCTCGAGAGCTGGCTCGCCGAGATCACCGGCTACGACGCGGTGTCGCTGCAGCCGAACGCGGGGTCGCAGGGCGAGCTCGCCGGCCTGCTCGCGATCCGCGGCTACCACCACGCGAACGGCGACGCGCACCGCACGGTGTGCCTCATCCCGTCGTCGGCGCACGGCACGAACGCCGCGTCGGCCGTGCTGGCGGGCATGAAGGTCGTGGTCGTGGCCAGCGATGCGCTCGGTAACGTCGACCTCGACGACCTCCGCGCCAAGATCGCGCAGCACGCCGATGAGCTCGCTGCGCTGATGATCACGTACCCCTCGACGCACGGGGTGTACGAGGAGCAGGTGGTCGAGATCACGACGGCGGTGCACGAGGCCGGCGGTCAGGTGTACGTCGACGGCGCGAACCTCAACGCGCTTCTCGGCTACGCGCGCTTCGGCGACCTGGGCGGCGACGTCTCGCACCTCAACCTGCACAAGACGTTCGCGATCCCGCACGGCGGGGGTGGCCCCGGCATCGGCCCGGTCGCGGCGAAGGCGCACCTGGCCCCGTACCTGCCCTCGCACCCGCTGGCACAGCGCGCCGAGCATTTCGGCGGCTACACGTTCGACGGTGCGGTCATCTCGGCGGCCCCCTACGGCTCGGCGGGCATCCTGCCGATCTCGTGGGCCTACGTGCGCATGATGGGAGCCGACGGGCTGCGCCGGGCGACCGCAGCGGCCGTGCTCTCGGCGAACTACATCGCGGAGCGGCTCGGCTCGCACTTCCCCGTGCTCTACACGGGCGAGAACGGCCGGGTCGCGCACGAGTGCATCCTCGACCTGCGTCCGCTCAAGGAGGCAACGGGCATCACGGTCGACGACGTCGCCAAGCGCCTCATCGACTACGGGTTCCACGCGCCGACGATGTCGTTCCCGGTCGCCGGCACCCTGATGGTGGAGCCGACCGAGTCGGAGGACCTCGACGAGATCGAGCGGTTCATCGAGGCCATGATCATGATCAAGGCCGAGGCCGACGCGGTGGCCGCCGGACGCTGGCCGGCCGACGACAACCCGCTCGTGCACGCACCGCACACCGCGGTGTCGCTCATCGCGGGGGAGTGGACGCACGCCTACACGCGCGAGGAGGCTGCCTACCCGGTGCGCTCGCTCGTGGCAGCCAAGTACTGGCCGCCGGTGCGCCGGATCGACCAGGCGTACGGCGACCGCAACCTGGTGTGCGCGTGCCCGCCGGTGGAGGCGTTCGCCTGAGTCCCTGCTGATCCGCGGACGGCGTCGCGGTCACCTCCGGGTGGCGCGGCGCCGTCCGCGTTTCCGCATGTTTCGCGCGTGTGACGATTGGTCACCACTCAGTAACAGTTCGTTAGCCGAGTGCGTCGGCGGGCGGACTCGCGGGTTACGCTCAGGTATCCCTGCGTGCTCGACGATGCGCACGCAGAATTCCCACGTCCACAGGAGGACACAAAGTGAAGCGCAACAAGATCGCCCTGGCGGGCGTCGCGCTGTTCGCGGGTGGCGCTCTGGCGCTCGCGGGCTGCGCGGGCGGATCCGGCAACACCGGTGACGGCGGCAACGGTGGGGCCAAGGCCGACCCGGATGCCATCATCACGACGAACGGCTCGGAGCCGGAGAACCCGCTGATCCCGACCAACACGAACGAGGTCGGTGGCGGCAAGATCCTGGACGAGATCTTCGCCGGGCTCGTCTACTACGACGCCGAGGGCAAGCCGGTCAACGACATGGCCGAGGAGATCACCACCGAGGACCCGCAGCACCTCACCGTGAAGCTGAAGGAGGGCCAGACCTTCTCCAACGGCGAAGAGGTCACGGCGGACAACTTCATCAAGGCGTGGAACTACGGCGCACAGGCGGAGAACGCCCACCTCTCGAGCTACTTCTTCGAGGACATCGAGGGCTTCCAGAACACCCCCGACGTGTACGGCGCGCAGGGCGACATGTCCGGTCTGCAGCAGGTGGACGACTACACGTTCACGATCACGCTGAACAAGCCGGCCGCCGACTTCGCGCTGCGCCTCGGCTACTCGGCGTACTACCCGCTGCCCGACGTCGCGTTCGAGGACATCGACGCGTTCGGTGAGAACCCGATCGGCAACGGCCCGTACAAGCTCGACGGTGAGGGCGCCTGGCAGCACGACGTGCAGATCGACCTGGTCCGCAACGACGACTACGACGGCGGTCGCAAGGCCAAGAACGGCGGCCTGTCGATCATCTTCTACGCGACGCAGGACGCGGCATACGCCGACCTGCAGGGCAACAAGGTCGACGTCATCGACGTCATCCCGTCCGTGTCGCTGCCGACCTTCCAGGACGACCTGGGCGACCGCGCGGTGAACCAGCCGTCGGCCGTCTTCCAGTCGTTCACGATCGGTCAGTTCCTGCCGCACTTCTCCGGCGAGGAGGGCATCCTCCGTCGTCAGGCCATCTCGATGGCGTTCGACCGCGACCAGATCACCGACAAGATCTTCTTCGGCACCCGCACCACGGCCTCCGACTTCACGTCGCCGGTCATCGACGGCTGGTCCGACTCGATCAAGGGCAACGAGGTCCTGAAGTACGACCCCGAGAAGGCCAAGGAGCTGTGGGCCGAGGCCGACGCCATCTCCCCGTGGGAGGGCGAGTTCAAGATCGCCTACAACACCGACGGTGGCCACCAGGAGTGGGTCGACGCCGTGACCAACGCGATCTCCAACACGCTGGGCATCGAGGCATCGGGCGACCCGTACCCGACCTTCTCGGTCATCCGCGAGGAGATCAACAACAACAGCATCAAGACCGCTGCCCGTTCGGGTTGGCAGGCCGACTACCCCGGTCTGTACAACTTCCTCGGCCCGCTCTACGCGACCAACGCCGGCTCCAACGACGGTGACTACTCGAACCCCGAGTTCGACGCGCTGATCGCCGAGGGCATCAGCAACACCGACACCGCGGCTCAGGTCGAGGAGTTCACCAAGGCGCAGGAGATCCTGTTCAACGATCTCCCCGCGATCCCGCTGTGGTACTCCAACGTGACCGGTGGCTACGCCGACACGGTCGACAACGTCACGTTCGGCTGGAACTCGGTCCCGCTGTACTACGAGATCACGAAGGCTGCCGAATAGGCCTGACGGAGCTCGCACCCGCGAGGCGGTGACGGTTTCCGTCACCGCCTCGTCGGGTGCTCCCGTTCGGTCTGTTCGCGCCCTCCCGAAAGGGACTGCGGATGCCCAGCTATATCATCAGACGTCTTCTCCAGGTGATCCCCGTGTTCTTCGGGGCCACCCTGCTCATCTACTTCCTCGTGTTCGCCATGCCGGGCGACCCGATCCTGGCTCTGTTCGGCGATCGCACGCCCAATGAGGCTCTCGTCAACGCCCTGCGCGAGGAGTACCACCTCAACGAGCCGTTCCTGGTCCAGTACTGGTACTACATCACCGGTGTCTTCCAGGGTGACCTCGGCACGACCTTCTCCGGTCGCCCGGTCTCCGCGGTTCTCGTCGACACGCTTCCGGTCACCGGTCGGCTCGCCGTCATGGCGATCGGGATCGAGTTCACGCTCGCGATCACGATCGGCACGATCTCGGCGCTGCGCAAGGGCAAGCTGTTCGACACGACCGCCCTACTGGTCGCGCTCGTCGCCCTGGCGATCCCGATCTTCGTGCTGTGCTTCTTGGCCCAGTACTTCCTGGCGATCCAGTGGGGCTGGTTCAGCCCGACCGTCGGCTCCGACAACGACTGGGGCGGCCTCTGGCTGCCCGCCCTCGTGCTCGGGTTCAGCCTCTTCGCCGTCAGCATGCGCCTGATGCGCAGCTCGGTGATCGACACCCTCAACCAGGACTGGGTGCGCACGGCGTACAGCAAGGGACTCTCGCGCACCCGCGTGATCCCGGTGCACGTGCTGCGCAACTCCCTGCTCCCGGTCATCACCAACTCCGCCACGAACTTCGGCGTGCTCCTCGTGGGCGCGACCGTGACCGAGGGGATCTTCAACATCCCCGGTGTCGGCAACACGCTCTACCAGGCGGCGATCCGCGGTGAGGGGCCCACCGTGGTCTCCTTCGTCACGGTGTTCGTGATCCTGTACGTGCTGGTGAACCTTGTCATCGACCTGCTCTACGGTCTGCTCGACCCGAGGATCCGCTATGTCTGACCCCACCACGCAGAAGCACTACGTCGCCCCGGTCGAGACCGAGTCGATCGCCATCGATGCGGTGCGCGTCGCCGAGAAGCCCAGCAACCTGTGGCGCGACGCGTGGCGCGACCTGCGCCGTCGCCCGATGTTCTGGTTCTCGGTGCTGCTCGCCGCGCTGTTCATCGTCATGTCGTTCTGGCCGACCCTGTTCACGCAGGTCAACCCGCGCGTGTGCGACCTGATGAACAGCAACGAGGGCCCGACGCCAGGCCACCCGCTCGGGTTCAACTTCCAGGGCTGCGACATCTACGCCCGCGTCGTCTGGGGCGCCCAGACGTCGCTGTCGGTCGGTCTCATCGCCACCGTGATCTCCGCGGTGCTGGGCCTCATCATGGGTGCGCTGGCCGGTTTCTACGGCGGCTGGATCGACGCGCTCCTGTCCCGCATCGGCGACATCTTCTTCGCGATCCCCTACATCCTGGCCGCCCTGGTCGTGATGACGGTGCTCTCGGACTACCGCTCGGTCTGGACGCTCGCGCTCGCGATCGGTGGCTTCTCCTGGGCGTCCACGGCACGCGTCGTGCGCGCCGAGATCCTCCGGGTGCGGCAGGCGGACTTCGTCATGGCGTCGCGCTCGCTGGGCCAGTCCCGGTTCAAGACGCTGCTGACCCACGTGATCCCCAACGGCATCGCGCCGCTGCTGGTCGTGTCGACCCTGGGACTCGCCGCGGCGATCGTGGCGGAGGCGACCCTGTCGTTCCTCGGTGTCGGACTCGGCGGCACGGTGGTGTCGTGGGGTAACGACATCAGCCAGGCACAGGCGGCTCTGCGCATCGCCCCGATGTCGCTCATCTATCCATCGATCGCGCTCACCCTCGCGGTGCTCGCGTTCGTCGGCCTCGGCGAGCTCATCCGAGACGCCCTCGACCCGAAGGCGAGGGCCCGCCGATGAGCGACCACAACGCCGCCCAGATCCCGCTGCTGAGTGTCCGCGACCTCAAGGTCGCGTTCCGTTCGCAGGAGGGGATGCGCGAGGTCCTGCACGGTGTCACGTTCGACGTGTTCCCCGGCGAGACCGTCGCGATCGTGGGGGAGTCCGGTTCGGGCAAGTCCACCACGGCCACGGCCATCGTCGACCTGCTCCCGGGGACCGGAAAGGTCACCGGTGGATCGATCACGCTCGAGGGCCGTCCGCTCACGGGCCTGAGCCGACGCGACATCGAGGCGGTGCGCGGTCGCGACATCGGCTTCGTGCCGCAGGACCCCATGTCGAGCCTCAACCCGGTGTGGAGCATCGGCTTCCAGGTCAAGGAGGCCGTGCGCGCCAACGGCATCGCCCAGGGGCGTGCCGCTGTCAAGGCACGCACGATCGAGGTGCTGCAGCAGGCGGGTCTGGCCGATGCCGAGCGACGGCTGCACCAGTATCCGCACCAGTTCTCCGGCGGGATGCGCCAGCGCGCGCTGATCGGCATCGGTCTCGCGGCCGACCCGAAGCTCCTGATCGCCGACGAGCCGACCTCGGCCCTCGACGTGACGGTGCAGCGGGTCATCCTCGATCACATGGCCTCTCTCACGCGGGACAAGGGCACCTCGGTGCTCCTGATCACGCACGACCTCGGTCTCGCGGCCGAGCGCGCGGAGAAGATCATCGTGATGAACGGCGGCAACATCGTCGAGGCGGGGCCGAGCCGTCAGATCCTGGAGAACCCGCAGCACCCGTACACCAAGCGGCTGGTGGCCGCGGCGCCCAGTGTGGCGTCGCAGCGCATCCAGGCGGTCGTGGAGGATCGGGGGATCGAGACGCTCGAGGACCTCGCGGACATCCCGCCGACCGTCCGGGTGGCCGGTCTGACGAAGGACTACAAGATCCGCCAGGGCAACTTCCGCAGCGAGGCCTTCCGGGCGGTGGACGACGTGTCGTTCGAGATCCCGCGCGGCAAGACGCTCGCACTGGTCGGGGAGTCCGGATCGGGCAAGTCCACGGTCGCGAAGATGGTGCTCAAGCTCGAGGATCCGACCGCCGGCACGATCGAGATCGACGGCCAGGACGTGTCGGGGCTCTCGAACGCGCAGGCGTTCGGGCTCCGTCGCCGGATGCAGCCGGTGTTCCAGGACCCCTACGGCTCGCTCGACCCGCTGCGCAACATCGGCAACACGATCGCCGAGCCGCTGCAGATCCACGGCGTCGGCGACCGCGCCTCGCAGCGGGCGCGCGTGGAGGAGCTGCTGGAGCAGGTCGCCCTGCCCCAGTCCCTCGCCACGCGATACCCGAACGAGCTGTCGGGCGGTCAGCGGCAGCGCGTGGCGATCGCCCGTGCGCTCGCGCTCAAGCCCGACATCATCGTGCTCGACGAGGCGGTGTCGGCGCTCGACGTGCTGGTGCAGGACCAGATCCTGAAGCTGCTTGCCGACCTGCAGTCCGAGCTCGACCTGACGTACCTGTTCATCACCCACGACCTCGCGGTCGTGCGGGTCTCCAGCGACCTGGTGTGTGTGATGGAGAAGGGCCGCGTGGTGGAGCAGGGCACGGTCGACGAGATCTTCGCGAATCCGCAGGAGGAGTACACGGAGCGCCTGCTGCAGGCGATCCCGGGTGCGTCGATCCCTCTCGGCGGCCACTGAGCGTGGCATCGCCGGCACAGCCCGAGGACGCACGGACCTACCGTGCGTCCTCGGGCACCGTCATCCTCGTGCTCAGCGTGCTTCTGGTGCTGTTCCTGCTGGGGGACACGGTCGTCAACGGCAGCATCGTGCAGGCGCTGCTGATCGCTCCGTGGATGCTCCTCGCCCTGTGGATCGTGTACGAGATCAGCTTCGTGTCGCACGTGCGGGTGGACGCGCACGGGGCGACCGTGCAGAACCTCCTGCGCCGGACGAGCTTCGGCTGGGGGCACGTGCGCGACATCGACCTGCGCTGGCAGCTCGAGTTCGCGCTCGACGACGGCCGCACGCTCACCTCCTGGGGTGGCCCGGCCCGCGCCCGCCCGCCCCGTCAGCGTCGTGACGAGGACGCGGAGCCGCGGGTGCCCTCCGGGTTGCGGGCCCTCACCGACATCCGCGACCGCTGGTCGGAGGCGGCGGCTGCCGACGCGCCCATCCGTCGCACGTGGGACGGCCCCGCGCTGATCGCGCTCGCGGTGATCGTGCTGTGGGCCGCCGCCGCGCTCGTCGTGGTCAACCTCGGCTGAGCACCCGGCGCACCGGACTCACCCGGGCAGCCCGAACAGCTCGGGCCAGGTGGCGGCCGCCCACGGGTAGCCGACGAACACGGTCGCGTCGATGAGGAAGTGCGCCACCAGGAACGGCAGCAGTCGTCCCGTCCGCTGGTACATCCACCCGAACAGCAGCCCCATCGCGAGGTTGCCGACGAACGCCCCCGGCCCCTGGTACAGGTGGTAGGTCGCGCGGAGCACGGAGGTGGCGACGATGATCGTCCACGGCGACCAGCCGAGCTGCCGCAGCCGCGCGAAGAGGTAGCCGAGCACCACGAACTCCTCCTGCAGGGAGGCGCGGGCCGCCGCGAGCAGCAGGATCGGCACGGTCCACCAGTGGGCGTCGAGTCCCGCGGGGTTCACGGCCACGAACAGGCCGGCCGCCCGGCCGCCGAGGTAGAGCGCGAGGCCCGGCACGCCGATCGCCACCACGAGCAGCACGCCGCGGGCCACGTCGACGCCGATGCGGGTGCCGTCGAGCCCGAGCCGCCCGAGGTGCGGTCGTCGGCGCTGCCACAGCAGGAAGCACACCAGCAGCACGGGCACGAGCGAGAAGCCGATCGAGAGCAGCTGATAGACGAGGTCGAACACCTCGCGGTCGCTGCGGGACGGGTTGAGCGTCGCGGTCTGGTCGGCCAGGGGCACGTCGTCGGTCAGGCGGTAGGCCAGCTGCACGATCGCGTAGACCGCCGACTGCCCGAGCCCCAGGGCCAGCACGATCGCGATCTCCCACCACAGGCGCGCACGGCCCTCGCGGCGCGAGGACATCGGGGGAGCGGGGGTCACGGAGTCGATGCTACGACGTGCCTCGGAGATCCGATCCGGCGCGTACGTTATCCTGGAACGTCGGCTTCCCGGCGCAACCCCACACTCTTTGAGGACCCTTGTATGGCGCACGCCCTCCGCTCTGACCTCCGCAACGTCGCAATCGTCGCCCACGTCGACCACGGCAAGACCACGCTCGTCGACGCGATGCTCCGCCAGACGGGCTCCTTCGGCGAACACTCGCACGTCGAGGAGCGGGCGATGGACTCGAACGACCTCGAGCGCGAGAAGGGCATCACGATCCTCGCCAAGAACACGGCGATCACCTACAAGGGCAAGCACGCCGACGGCAAGGAGATCACGATCAACGTGATCGACACGCCCGGCCACGCCGACTTCGGCGGCGAGGTCGAGCGCGGCCTGTCCATGGTCGACGGTGTCGTGCTGCTCGTCGACGCGAGCGAGGGCCCGCTCCCGCAGACCCGCTTCGTGCTGCGCAAGGCCCTCGAGGCCAAGCTGCCGGTGATCCTGCTGGTCAACAAGACCGACCGCCCCGACGCCCGCATCGCCGAGGTCGAGGAGGAGGCGCACGACCTGCTGCTGGGTCTCGCGTCCGACCTGGTCGACGACGTGCCCGACCTCGATGTCGACGCGCTGCTCGACGTTCCGGTCGTGTACGCCTCCGGCCGTGCCGGCGCCGCCTCGCAGAACCGTCCCGCCGACGGGTCGCTGCCCGACAACGACGACCTGGAGCCGCTGTTCGAGGCGATCCTCGAGCACGTGCCCGCGCCGTCCTATGACGACGAGGCGCCGCTGCAGGCCTGGGTCACGAACCTCGACTCCAGCCCGTTCCTCGGCCGACTCGCCCTGCTGCGCGTGTTCAACGGCACGCTCAAGAAGGGCCAGACGGTCGCCTGGGTCCGCTCCGACGGCACGACCAGCAACGCCCGGATCACCGAGCTGCTGAAGACCCGCGCCCTGGAGCGCTACCCGGCCGATTCCGCGGGCCCCGGCGACATCGTCGCGATCGCCGGCTTCGAGGACATCACGATCGGCGAGACCATCGCCGACCCCGAGGACATCCGTCCGCTGCCGGCCATCACGGTCGACGACCCCGCGATCTCCATGACGATCGGCACGAACACGTCGCCGCTCATGGGCAAGGTCAAGGGGCACAAGCTCACCGCCCGCATGGTGAAGGATCGTCTGGACCGCGAGCTCATCGGCAACGTCTCGCTCAAGGTCGTCGACATCGGCCGTCCCGACGCGTGGGAGGTGCAGGGTCGCGGTGAGCTCGCGCTCGCCATCCTCGTCGAGAACATGCGTCGGGAAGGCTTCGAGCTCACGGTCGGCAAGCCGCAGGTGGTCACCAAGAAGATCGACGGCAAGGTCTACGAGCCGTTCGAGCACCTGACCATCGACACGCCGGAGGAGCACCTCGGCGCGATCACGCAGCTCCTCGCGAACCGCAAGGGCCGCATGGAGAACATGACCAACCACGGCACCGGCTGGGTGCGCATGGAGTTCGTCGTGCCCTCGCGCGGTCTCATCGGCTTCCGCAGCGAGTTCCTCACGACCACCCGCGGCACCGGCATCGCGAACGCGATCTCGCACGGGTACGAGCCGTGGGCCGGTCAGATCACGACGCGCCAGAACGGCTCGATCGTGGCCGACCGCTCCGGCGTGGTGACCCCCTTCGCGATGATCGCCCTGCAGGAGCGCATGTCGTTCTTCGTGCAGCCGACCGAAGAGGTCTACGAGGGCATGGTCATCGGCGAGAACTCGCGCGCCGACGACATGGACGTGAACATCACCAAGGAGAAGAAGCTCACCAACATGCGCTCCTCCACGGCCGACAACTTCGAGTCGATGACGCCGCCGCGGCTGCTCACGCTCGAGGAGAGCCTGGAGTTCGCGCGTGACGACGAATGCGTCGAGGTGACGCCCGAGAAGGTGCGCATCCGCAAGGTGATCCTGGACCAGACCGTCCGCGGTCGCGAGGCCTCGCGCCTGAAGCGTCAGGACGCGAACGCCTGAGGCATCCCCGCACCCTTCCGAGAGGGCCCCACGCTCCGGCGTGGGGCCCTCTTCTCATGAAAATGCCAGGTGGGGGCTAGGTCGATGACGCAGACTCGTTCACTTGCGTCCGGGGCAATCTCCCGATGAGTGTCCCGCATCGGGCGCACGACGACCCGAAAGTCGAACCTAATGCTTCAGAAGACCCGTGCGCTTCGGCGCGCCTCCGAGCTGGCTGCCGCGCGCGCCGCCGTCACCCGTACCCCGCTGCTCGTCCTGGGCACCGCGGCCGCCGCCCTCGTGGGGATCACCCTCACGGTCGGGGTGACGGCCGCCCCCGCCACCGGCACCGCGCAGCCGGCCGCGTCGGCCGCGATCACGAGCCAGGCCTTCGGTGCGGAACCGCTCACCCGCATCGCCGACGAGGCCGTGATGACGGTGTCGAAGGGGAAGGATGCGGTCGCAGCGGCGGACGCCCTGACCGCCGAGGTCTCCGCGTCCGGCCTCGACGTGAGCGCTGCGGCCCCGGTGGACACGACGCCGCTCGAGGATGACCTGGAGACCCTCGACGACCGTGCGACCCTGCCCTTGCTCCTCGTGACGGTCGCGACCGAGCAGGCCGCCGTCGAGACCGAGAAGGTCGTCGCGGAGACCGCGGCGCTGCAGCAGGCGTACACGGCGGCGCAGGAGCAGAAGGCCGCGGAGGAGGCGGCGCGCGTCGCCGCCGAGCAGGCCGCTGCGGCCGCCGCCGCGCTCGCCGCGGCCAACACGGTGGACGGCGCGAAGGCGACCGCGCAGCAGATGATGGCCGACCGCTACGGCTGGGGCGGCGATCAGTTCTCCTGCCTGAACTCGCTGTGGAACAAGGAGTCGGGCTGGAACTACCGGGCGTACAACGCCGATGGCGGTGCCACCGGGATCCCGCAGGCGCTTCCCGGCAGCAAGATGGCCTCGGCCGGCGCCGACTGGCAGACCAACGCGGCCACCCAGATCGCGTGGGGCCTGAAGTACATCGCTGATGCCTACGGCACGCCCTGCAGCGCCTGGGGCCACTCGCAGGCGATGAACTGGTACTGAGCCCGAGCGGGCCGGAGGTCACGCACCGTGACGGGCCTATCCTGAGAGGCGGTCGAGCGCTACGGTGACTGTGACGGCTGGGGAGCGTCGCGAATCCGAGGAGGAGTGGTGCTCGATCCCGTCGCCTGGCTCGATGTCCCGCAGGAGGTCTCGACGGGCACGCTGCCCGGCTGGGAGCGCGTGGACGAGATCGTCCGGGAGGCCCACGCCCGCTATGCCGGTGAGCGCGGAGGGCGCGTGGCCGACTACATCCCGGTGCTGGCCGAGGTGGACCCCGAGCTGTTCGGTCTCGCCGTCATCGAGGTCGGCGGCGGGGTGCACGACGCCGGAGACGCGCTGCACCCGTTCTCGATCCAGTCGATCTCGAAGATGTTCGTGTACGCCCTGGCGATCCAGGAGCACGGGCACGAGCGCGTCCGCGACATCGTCGGCGTCAACAACACCGGGCTCGCGTTCAACTCGGTCGTCGCGCTGGAGCTGAACGAGGGCCATCCGCGCAACCCGATGGTCAACGCCGGCGCGATCGCGACCACGGCGCTGATGCCGGGCGCGACCGCGGTCGAACAGTGGGAACGGGTGCGGGAGGGGCTGTCGGCGTTCGCCGGACGGCCGCTGAGCCTCGACGGCGAGGTGTACGCGTCGGAGGCGGCGTCGAACGACCGCAACCGCGCCCTCGGCTGGCTGCTCAAGAGCTACGGACGCCTGGCGGGCGACCCGGACCAGATCGTCGATGTGTACACGCGGCAGTGCGCGCTGAGCGTGACGGCGCACGACCTGGCCGTCATGGGGGCGACGCTCGCCGACGGCGGCGTGAACCCGATCACGGGGGAGCGCGTGGTGACGGCGGACGTGTGCCGCGACACGCTCGCGGTCGTCGCAGCGAGCGGCCTCTACGAGAACTCCGGCGACTGGTTGTTCGAGATCGGTCTCCCGGCGAAGTCCGGTGTCGCGGGAGGGATCGTCGCGGTCTCGCCGGGCAAAGGGGCGGCTGCCGGGTTCTCGCCGCGGCTGGACGACGCGGGCAACTCCGTGCGGTCGCAGATGGCGATCGGCCATCTGTCGCGCTCGCTCGGGCTCAATCTGTTCGCCTCCGCACCCGCGCAGGCGGACGACTCGCGGAGCGGTCCCCGACCGGCGGGGAAGGAGCGATCATGACGGAGACGGTGCAGGCGCCAGCGAAGACCTCGTGGCTGCCGATGGTGAGTCTGTTCCTCGCGCAGGTGCTGATGTCGTTCAATGTGGCGGCGCTGCCCATCTCCCTGGGCGGCATGGTCGGTGAGTTCGGCGTGCCGCCGACACTCGCCAGCACCACCATCGTGATGTACGGCCTGGCGGTCGCGGCGCTCGTGATGACGGGCGCGAAGCTCGGGCAGCGCGTCGGCTGGGTGCTGATCTTCCGGGTGGTGGTCGCCCTGTTCGCCGGCTCCGCGATCATGATGCTCACCGCCCCCGGCATCTGGTGGGCGATCGCCGGTCAGGCGGTGGCCGGGGCGGCCGCGGCCATCATCGTGCCGTCCATCGTGGCGCTGATCGCCGAGAACTACCGCGGATCCCAGCAGGCCACCGCGATCGGGGCCATCGGCTCCGCCCGCGCCATCTCGGGTGTCAGCGCCTTCCTCATCGGCGGCACACTGGGCACGCTCGTCGGCTGGCGCCCGCTGTTCTTCATCGTGCTGGCGATCGCGGTCGCCGTCTTCGCCCTGAGCTTCACGCTGCGCGGCGACCGCGGCGACGCCTCCATCCGCATCGACCTCGTGGCGTCGCTCCTGATCGGCGGCGCGATCGTGCTGCTGACGCTCGGGTTCAACAACCTCAACGGCTGGGGTGCGCTGGCCGCATCGCCGGCCGCCCCGTTCAGTGTGCTGGGGCTGTCGCCGGCACCGCTGTTCATCGTGCTCGGCCTCGTGCTGGGGCAGGCGTTCTTCCTGTGGACGCGGCGGCGCATGGCGGAGGGCAAGGTACCGCTCATCGACCTCAGTGTGCTGGGGTCGTCGCGCGAGCGTGCCGCCGTCTACGCCATGTTCATCGTCGTGGGGCTCGAGGCGTGCGTGAACTTCACGATCCCGCTGTACATCCAGATCGTGCAGGGGAGGACCCCGTTCGACACGTCGTTGGCGATGATGCCGTTCAACCTCACGGTCTTCCTGACCGCGACACTGGTCGTGCGCTTCTACAAGCGCTACCCCCCGCGCACCATCGGGGTGTTCGGCTTCACCCTCACCACCGCCGCGCTCGTGTGGCTCTCGGTCGTCGTGACGAACAACTGGGAGACCGTGCCGACGATCGCGGGGCTGATCGTGTTCGGCATCGGACAGGGCGCCCTGGTCACGCTGGTGTTCAACGTGCTGGTCACGGCGGCCCCCGCGGAGCTGGCGGGCGACGTGGGCTCCCTGCGCGGCACGACGCAGAACCTCGCGTCGGCGGTGGGGACGGCTCTCGCCGGCGCGCTGCTGGTGTCGCTGCTCGCCCTGAACGTCGGTCGCGCGGTGGTCGAGCATCCGGAGCTGCCGCCGTCGCTGGTGGCGCAGGTGCCGATGGACGACGTGAACTTCATCAGCAACGACGACCTGCGCGTGGTGCTGGAGTCGACGGACGCCACGGAGGAGCAGGTGGATGCGGCGGTCGCCGTGAACGAGCAGGCGCGTCTGAGCACGCTCAAGCTCGGACTGCTGCTGCTGGCGGCGGTGAGCGCCCTGGCGATCCTCCCGGCGTCGCGGCTGCCGCAGTACCGGCCGCACGAGATCCCCGATCCGTCGCCGTCGAGCGGCTCGGACTGAGGCGGCGCTCAGCGCAGCTCGGAGATGAGGACCGCGCTCGTCCCGGGCTTGGTGGCCTCGAAGATGTGCGACACGTCTCCGGCGTACGTGAGGTAGTCGCCGGGGTCGAGCACGACGGGCTCGTCGGGCGGGCCGATGCGGGCCTGGCCCGCGATCAGGATCACGTGCTCGATCGTGCCCGGGTGGTGCGGGTCGGAACGGCGGGGGTCTCCGGGCTCGGCCTGGATCAGGTACACGTCGCGCCGGGCGCCGGGCGGGCTGGCCGAGAGGAGGGTCGCGCTGTAGGCGGCGGCGGACGAGGGCACGCCCGCGAGCTCGTCGGCGCGGATGAGCGTGGGCGCGTTGGCCTGCTGGTCGACCAGCACCGCGAAGGGCACCCCGAGGGCGACGCCCAGGGCCCACAGCGTCTCGACGCTGGGGTTGCCCGCGCCGCTCTCGAGCTGTGAGACGGTCGCCTTGGAGACGCCGGCGCGGCGGGCGAGCTCCGAGACGGACAGGCTCGCGGCCTCTCGCTCGCGGCGGAGCGTGCGGGCGAGGCGGGTGCGGAGATCCTCCATGCGTTCATCATGTCAAACGATCGTTCGCTTGACTATCCACCAGCAGCTGTTCAGAATGATGGTCATGCGTTCACTCAAACGAACAGAGCGCGCGGTGTCCCGGTGACCGCGGAACGCGAGGTGTGGCGCGAGGCGCTCGGCGTCGTGCTCGCCACCAGCGCCTACGGCATCTCGTTCGGTGCCCTCGCCGTCGCCTCCGGGCTGGACGTGTGGCAGACCTGCGTGCTGAGCCTGCTGATGTTCACGGGCGGGTCGCAGTTCGCGTTCATCGGCGTCTTCGCCTCGGGCGGCCTCGCCGCCCTCCCGTCGGCGATCGCCTCGGCCGCGCTGCTCGGCGTGCGCAACGTCGCCTACGGCATGCGCATGTCGCCCCTCGTCGGAGGAGGACCGTGGCGCCGTGCGGCCGCCGCGCACTTCACGATCGACGAGTCCACCGCCGTCGCGATCGCCCAGAACGACCCTCGCCTGCGCCGGGTGGGCTTCTGGGTCACGGGCGTGGGCATCTTCATCGGCTGGAACCTGACCACCCTCACCGGAGCCCTCGTCGGCGACGTGCTCGGCGACCCGAAGGCCTGGGGCTTGGACGCGGCGGCCGCGGCAGCGTTCCTCGCCCTGCTGTGGCCGCGCCTCCGTCAGCGCCAGGCGGTGGCCGTCGGCGTGGCGGCGGCAGTGGTCGCGGCGGCGTTGACCCCGTTCCTCATGCCGGGGTTGCCGGTGCTGATCGCCGCGGTCGTCGCGATCGCGGTCGGGTGGTTCAACTGGCTCGGGCGGGACGACGCGGGGCGCGAGCCGCTCGAGACGCGGGAGGCCGGCGCATGAGCCTGTGGAGCGCCGTCCTGCTGGCCCCCCTGATCTGCCTCGCGCTCAAGGCCGCGGGCTACCTCGTGCCGCCGAAGGTGCTCGAGGCGCCGCGTCCCGCCCGCATCTCCGATCTGCTCACGGTGGCCCTGCTCGCGGCACTCGTCGCAGTGCAGACCCTCGGCGACGGTCAGGCCATCACGGTCGACGCCCGCGTGCCCGCGCTGCTGGTGGCGGCCGGACTGCTGTGGCTGCGGCAGTCGTTCCTCGTGGTGGTCGTGGCGGCGGCGCTGGTGGCGGCGCTGCTGCGCCTGTTCGGGCTCGCGAGCTGATCGGCGGGTGCCGCGACCGCCGCGCGGATAGGATCGAGGGGTGCGCGTGAACGGGATCTCGAGGGTGCTGTCGTGGGTCGCCGCGGCCCTGGTCGGCGGTGTCTACGGCGTGGCCGGGACCATCGCGCACAGCGTGATGTGGGGCCCGATCCCGGTCGGCCTGATCGTCGCGGCGATCGCCTGCGCCGCCATCCTGGTGGCGATCCGCGCGCTCACCCACGACCGCTGGGCGGCCGTCGCCGCAGGGCTCGGGATGCTCGGCATGCTGGTCATGATCTCCGGTGTGGGCCCCGGCGGCTCCGTCGTGGTGCAGGACTCCCTCGCCGGTCGCATCTGGACCTACCTGGCGGCGGGGATCGTGCTGCTCGTTGTCGCGTGGCCGTCGTTCTCGCGCCCGCCCGCACGACCCGCGAGCGCGCCGACGGAGGATCGGGAGCCGAGCGCGACGTAGACTGGAGCGGTGACGTATGTGATCGCCCTCCCGTGCGTCGATGTCAAGGATCGCGCCTGCATCGACGAGTGCCCCGTTGACTGCATCTACGAGGGCGAACGGTCGTTGTACATCCACCCGGACGAATGCGTCGACTGCGGTGCCTGTGAGCCGGTGTGCCCCGTCGAGGCCATCTACTACGAGGACGACCTGCCCGACGAGTGGCAGGACTACTACAAGGCCAACGTCGAGTTCTTCGACGAGATCGGCTCGCCGGGAGGCGCCGCCAAGGTCGGCGTCTACCCGTTCGACCACCCGATCATCGCCGCGCTGCCGCCGCAGGGCGAGTAGGCGCCGGCCGTGAGCGTCCGCGACCTCGCCGACTACCCGTGGGACGCGGTCGTCCCGTTCCGTGACCGCGCAGCGCAGCACCCGGGCGGTCTGGTCGACCTCTCGGTCGGCTCGCCCGTCGACCCGACGCCCGACATCATCCGCCGGGCGCTCGCCGAGGCGACAGACGCCCACGCCTATCCGCAGACGGTCGGCACGCCCGCGCTGCGCGAGGCCATCGTCGCCTGGTATGCGCGCCGCCGCGGCGTGCCGGATCTGCGCATCGACAACGTGCTGCCGACGATCGGCTCGAAGGAGCTCGTCGGGCTCCTGCCCACGCTGCTCGGTCTCGGGCCGGGCGACATCGTGGTGCACCCGCGCGTGGCCTATCCGACGTACGACGTGGGCGCCCGCGTCGCCGGAGCCACACCGCTCGCGGCCGACGATCCGGCGGAGTGGCCCGAGGGCACGAAGCTCATCTGGATCAACACCCCGGGCAACCCCGACGGGCGCACCTGGAGCGTCGCGGAGCTCGCGGCCGCCGTGCGTCGCGCGCGCGAGCTGGGCGCGGTCCTGGCGAGCGACGAGTGCTACGCGGAGCTGGGGTGGGACGGCCCGTGGTCGACGGAGCCGATCCCGTCCGTGCTGGACCCGCGGGTGACCGACGGCAGCCGCGCCAACCTGCTCAGCGTGTACTCGCTCAGCAAGCAGTCGAACCTCGCGGGGTATCGCGCCGCCTTCGTGGCCGGGTGCGCCCGCATCGTGGGGGAGCTGCTCACCGCCCGCAAGCACCTCGGCCTCATGCCGCCCGCTCCGGTGCAGCACGCGATGGCCGTGGCGCTCGGCGACGACGCGCACGTGGCCGCGCAGAAGGAGCTGTACCGCGCCAGGCGCGACCTGCTCCGTCCGGCCCTGGAGGCCGCCGGCTTCCGCATCGACGGCTCGGAGGCGGGTCTCTACCTGTGGGCGACGGAGGGACGCGACGCGTGGGAGTCGCTGGGGCGGCTCGCCGACCTGGGCATCCTCGCGGGTCCCGGCCTCTTCTACGGTGCCGACGCGGCGCAGCACGTGCGGCTCGCGCTGACCGCGCCGACCGAGCGGGTGAGCGCGGCGGCAGAGCGCCTGCACGACGGCGCTCTGTAGCTTCCCTCAGCTCAGCGGCGATCTGTTTGGCGGTTGTCACAGTAGGCCGGTGGGACTACTAGGCTGTAAAAGCGATTCGGTCGTCACCCGACCAGGCGCTCGGCGCCGAGAGATCGCCACTTCCGGCTTGATCACGAACGTGCTGACACCCCCGCGACGCGCAGGCGGTCAGACAAAGGAGGAGGGCGCGTGAGCGCTGCAGCAGACCAGACGGCGAAGCTGACGATCGGTGACACCACCGCCGAATTCCCCGTGGTGCGCGGCACGGCCGGCCACGACAGCATCGATTTCTCGACGTTGACCAGGCAGACCGGGTACACCGGACTCGACTACGGCTTCGTGAACACCGCCTCGACCAAGTCCGAGATCACCTTCATCGACGGCGACAAGGGCATCCTGCGCTACCGCGGCTACCCGATCGAACAGCTCGCCGGGAGCACCAGCTACCTCGAGGTGGCGTGGCTGCTCATCTACGGCGAGCTGCCCTCGGCATCCGAGCTCGCCGAGTTCGACGAGAAGATCCGCCGCCACACGCTGCTGCACGAAGACCTCAAGCGCTTCTTCTCCGCGCTGCCGCACACCGCGCACCCCATGTCCGTGCTGTCCTCGGCGGTCGCCGCCCTGTCGACGTACTACGAGGGCCAGACCGACCCGCACAACCCCGAGCACGTCGAGCTGAACATGATCCGCATGCTCGCCAAGCTCCCGGTGATCGCGGCCTACGCGCACAAGAAGAGCGTCGGGCAGGCGTTCCTGTACCCTGACAACTCCCTCGGGTTCGTGGAGAACTTCCTCAAGCTCAACTTCGGCGTCAACTCCGAGCCGTACGAGATCAACCCGGTCATGGCGAAGGCGCTCGAGCTGCTGCTGATCCTGCACGAGGACCACGAGCAGAACGCCTCCACGTCGACCGTCCGCCTCGTCGGCTCGACGGGCGCGAACCAGTTCGCCTCCGTGTCCGCCGGCATCCAGGCGCTCTCCGGCCCGCTGCACGGCGGTGCGAACGAGGCCGTGCTGACGATGCTCGGCCAGATCCGCGACTCGGGGCAGAGCGTCGCGCGCTTCGTGGAGCGGGTGAAGAACAAGGAAGAGGGCGTGAAGCTGATGGGCTTCGGGCACCGGGTCTACAAGAACTACGACCCGCGCGCCAAGCTCGTCAAGGAGGCGGCCGACGAGGTGCTCGCCTCGCTGGGCGTGACAGACCCGCTGCTCGACCTGGCGAAGGAGCTCGAGGAGCTCGCGCTCGCCGACGACTACTTCCGCGAGCGTCGCCTCTACCCGAACGTCGATTTCTACACCGGCGTGATCTACAAGGCGATGGGCTTCCCGACGCGCATGTTCACGGTGCTGTTCGCGATCGGACGGCTCCCGGGCTGGCTCGCGCAGTGGCGTGAGCTGCAGCTCGACCCGCAGACCAAGATCGGCCGCCCGCAGCAGCTGTACACGGGTTCGCCCGAGCGGTCCTTCCCGACGCGCTGAGCCGTCACCCGAAACGCCCCCTCCGTCACATCGGAGGGGGCGTTTCGGCGTCCGGCAGCGCAACGCAGAACGGTGCCCCCCGTGAAGAGGAGCACCGTTCCGGGTGGCAGGGGTGTCAGCGGCCCTGCGAGCCGCGGCCACCGCCCTGGCGGGACTGGCCGCCCTGGCGCGAAGCGCCGCCGGTCTGCGTGGAGTAGCTGCCGCCCTGGCCGCCGCCCTGACCGCCGGAGCGGCGGCGGCGACGTCGCGCGGGCGGGGTCGCCGCGGAGCTGCGTTCGCCACCGGCGGGCCGCTGCTTGGCGGCCGGGCGCTGCGGCGCCTGCTGCACCGGTGCGGGGCGCACGTGCGGCGCGCGCTCCGGCACCAGCTCGGTCACCGCGGCCGGGGTGAGCTCTTCGAGCGGGGCCGAGATCGCGGCCTTGCGCAGCAGGTCCTTCACGTCGCGGCGCTGCTCGGGGAGCACGACCGTGACCACCGTGCCCGCGGCGCCGGCACGCGCGGTGCGGCCGGAGCGGTGCAGATAGGCCTTGTGCTCGACGGGCGGGTCGACGTGCACCACGAGGTCGACGTTGTCGACGTGCACACCGCGCGCCGCGACATCCGTGGCCACGAGCACGCGCACCCCGCCGTCCTCCGGAGCGGTCGAGAACGCGCCGAGGTTGCGCTCGCGCGCGTTCTGCGAGAGGTTGCCGTGCAGGTCGACCGCGGGGATGCCGGCGGCCGTGAGCTGCTTGGCGAGCTTCTTCGCCTGGTGCTTCGTGCGCGTGAACAGGATGCGACGGCCGGTGCCGGACGCCAGGTCGCGCACGAGCACGGTCTTGTTCTCGGTGGAGTCGACCACCAGCACGCGGTGCGTCATCTCGCCCACGGGCACGCTCGCCTCATCGACCTCGTGGCTGACCGGGTTCGAGAGGAACCGGCGGGCGAGGGTGTCGATGCCGCGGTCGAGGGTCGCGCTGAACAGCAGGCGCTGTCCGTCGGCGGGCGTCGCCGCGAGGATGCGGGTGACGCCGGGGAGGAAGCCGAGGTCGGCCATGTGGTCGGCCTCGTCGAGCACCGCGACCTCGATCGCGCTCAGACGCACGACCTGCTGCTTCATGAGGTCTTCGAGGCGACCGGGGCAGGCCACCACGATGTCGACGCCGCCCTGCAGCGCCTTCTCCTGCGGTCGCTGGCTGACACCGCCGAACACGGTGGTGACGCGGAGGCCCACGGCCTCGGCGAGCGGGGCCACGGTGGCGGCGATCTGCGTCGCGAGCTCTCGGGTCGGCGCGAGCACCAGGCCGCGGGGGAGCCCGGCGCGGCGCTTGGTGCCCGAGGCCGCGAGCCGCGCCACGAGCGGAAGGGCGAAGGCGATGGTCTTGCCGCTGCCGGTGCGTCCGCGACCGAGGAGGTCACGGCCGGCGAGCGAATCGGGAAGGGTGTCGCGCTGGATCGCGAACGCCTCGGTCTTGCCGGAGGCGGCGAGAACGGCGGCGAGCTCGGCGGGAACGCCGAGATCGAGGAAGGAAGGCATGCAGAAACTCCGTCAGCGCCCGACAGGGGCGCGGTAGTGGGGTGAGGTGGGCGAGGACGCGGCGGATCGCGCGTCCGTTCGCCGTACGTATGGCCAGTTCGGGCTAGTGATGGGAGCGCCGGGCGCTCGCTTCGGTCCTCGGAGACCCCTAGACGACGACGATGCTGACCGGCCGGCGGCGCGAGCAGCGGTGTCAGTCTACCAGTGGCGGCATGCCGGAGGCCGCATGCCCGGTGTCAGGCGTGCAGCGCGTCGTTCAGCGTGACCCCGACGCCGGCGCGCTGGACCGCCTCGACTGCACCGGTGAGGGAGTTGCGGCGGAACAGGAGGCCGTCGCGGCCGGACAGCTCCGCGCCCTTCACTGTCGGACGGCCGCCGTCCGGAGTGACCGGGCCGTCGGCCAGCACGATCTTGGTGCCAGCCGTGACGTAGAGCCCGGCCTCGACCACGCAGTCGTCACCCAGCGAGATGCCGATCCCTGCGTTGGCGCCCAGGAGCGTGCGCGACCCGATCGAGACACGGTGCGTGCCGCCGCCGGAGAGCGTGCCCATGATGGAGGCGCCGCCACCGATGTCGCTGCCGTCGCCCACGACGACACCCTGCGAGATGCGGCCCTCGACCATGGAGGCGCCGAGCGTACCGGCGTTGAAGTTCACGAAGCCCTCGTGCATCACGGTGGTGCCGGGGGAGAGGTGGGCGCCGAGGCGCACGCGGGACGCGTCGGCGATGCGGACACCGGCGGGCTGGACGTAGTCGGTCAGGCGCGGGAACTTGTCGAGCCCCTGCACCTGGATACCCGCCCGCTGGAGCTGCGGGCGCAGACGGGCCGCGTCGGACGGCAGGACAGGTCCGGCGTTCGTCCAGGCCACGTTCGGCAGGTGGGCGAAGATGCCGTCCAGGTTCAGCTCGTTCGGGCGTGCGACCAGGTGCGACAGCGCGTGCAGCCGCAGGTACGCGTCCGCGGTGGAGGCGGGGGCGGCGTCGAGGTCGACCTGGAGCTGGACGACCTCGACCGTCACGTTGCGGCGCTCGTCCGGCCCGGCGAGCGGGACCAGGGCGTCGACCGCGGCCGCGGCGTCCTCGGTCGAGGGGGCGACGGTGCGCACCTCGGGGAACCAGGCGTCCAGGACGGTGCCGTCGCCGGCGGTCGTGGTCAGTCCGATGCCCCACACAGTTCTCGCGTCGCTCATACCTCCACGGTATCGCGGGCCGACCCGGGCCTCCGCCCGCATGACGACGGTCGGTAGGCTGAGGGCATGGTGCTCGATCTGACCGCGTCCTCTGCTGCCCTCACCCGCGCGATCTGCGACATCCCGAGCGTCTCGGGCGACGAGAAGACGCTCGCCGACGCCATCGAGCAGTCCGTCGCCCCCCTCGCGCACCTCGAGGTCATCCGGCACGGGAACACGATCGTCGCCCGCACCGACCGCGGCCGAGACCGTCGCGTGGCGATCGCCGGCCACATCGACACCGTGCCCGTGAACGGCAACCTTCCCACGCGCGACATCGAGGTCGACGGCGAGCCCTACCTGTGGGGGCGCGGCACGGTCGACATGAAGGCGGGCACCGCGGTGCAGCTGAAGCTCGCGGCCGAGCTGACCGACCCCGCGGTCGACATCACGTGGATGTGGTACGACAACGAAGAGGTCGAGGCGACCAAGAACGGGCTCGCGCTGCTGGCGGCGGCACGTCCCGATCTGCTCCAGGCGGACTTCGCGATCCTGGGCGAACCGTCGAACGGCGAGGTCGAGGGCGGCTGCAACGGCACGCTGCGGGCGATCGTGCGTACCTCGGGCGTCCGCGCCCACAGTGCCCGGGCGTGGATCGGCGAGAACGCCATCCATCGCGCCGCGCCCATCCTCACCCGTCTGGCCGAGTACCGCGCTCGGGAGGTCCCGGTCGAGGGGCTGCTGTACCGCGAGAGCCTCAGCGCCGTCCGCATCGCCGGCGGGGTGGCGGGCAACGTCATCCCCGACGCGTGCGAGGTCGAGGTCAACTACCGCTTCGCGCCCAGCAAGTCGGCCGCCGACGCCGAGGCCCACGTGCGCGCGGTGCTCGCGGGGTTCGACGTGGAGATCACGGATGCGGCCGAGGGGGCACGCCCCGGGCTGGACGCCGACATCGCGCGAGACTTCGTGACGGCGGTCGGCGCCGAGCCGCGACCGAAGTACGGCTGGACCGACGTGGCGCGCTTCTCGGCGCTGGGCATCCCCGCCGTGAACTACGGCCCCGGTGACCCGCACCTCGCCCACCACGACGAGGAGCGGGTGCCGCTCGCGCAGATCGCGGCGGTCGAGCAGGGCCTGCGGGCATGGCTCACCTCGCACTGAGCACGGCACGTCGCTGGGCCCGGCTTCCCCTTCCGCTGCGCATCGGCCTGATCTATCTCGGCGCGCGCGTCGTGACGACGGGGTTCCTGATCGCGGCGGCGTCGCTGTCCACCGTCTTCTCGCGCTTCGGCGGTGACGCGGGCCTGATCGATTTCGTGCTCGGCTGGGACGCCCAGTGGTACTGGCAGGTGGCCGTCCACGGGTATCCGAGCGAGCTGCCGCTGACCGACGCCGGCGAGGTCGCCGAGAACGCGTGGGCGTTCATGCCGGTGTTCGCATACGCCGCGAAGGCGCTCGGTTTCGTGCTCGGCTCGTGGGGAGCGGGAGCGTTCGTGCTCGCCCTCGTCGCCGGCTACCTGGCCTGCCTGGCGCTGCACCGCCTGCTGCGCGATCGCATCGGCAGCGGGGCCGCGCTCTGGGCGGTCGTGTTCTTCGCCGCAGGGCCGCTGGCCGCGATGTTCCAGGTGGGCTATGCGGAGACGCTGTTCCTGCTGCTGCTGTTCCTCGCCCTGGACGCGACGATCCGCCGGCAGTACGCGTGGCTGTACCTGCTGATCCCGGTGATGGGCTTCACGCGACCCGGGGTTCTGGCGTTCGCGCTGTACCTCGGCCTCCACGGCATCCTCCGCTGGATCCACCGCCGCGACGATCCGCTCGCCCTGCGCGAGGTGGTGCACATCGTGGCGGTCGGCGCGCTCGCGGTCGCGACCGGCTTCGCGTGGCAGGTGATCGCCGCCGTCGTCACGGGCGACCCCGGGGCGTATCTCGCGACCGAGCTCGCCTGGCGTCGGCACTGGATCGTGGGCGGCGTCGACGGCTTCGTGCCGTTCGAGGGGTGGGTGCAGGCGTCGCAGTTCTGGTTCTCGCTGTGGGGGCTTCCCGCCGCGGGGGGACCCGTCGCGCTCGTGCTGCTCGTGGTGGCCGCGGCCCTCGCGCTGCTGTTCGCCCGCCCGGTGCGGGCACTGGGTGCGGACCTGCGCCTGTGGAGTGCGAGCTACCTGCTGTACCTGCTGGCGGTGTTCTTCCCGCAGTCGAGCACGTTCCGGTTGCTGCTGCCGCTCAGCCCGGCGTGGGGCGCGGTCGCGGTGCCCCGGTCGCGCGCCTGGCGTCTCGGCGTGCTGGTGCTGTGCCTGCTCGGTCAGTGGGTGTGGATCTACCACGTGTATGCGCTCGGCAGCACGTTCTGGCAGGTTCCCTGATCGCGCGGGAGAACGGGATTGTGTCGGCGTGACGTCCACGGCGCGGTGTCACCCGATAAACTCGTTCCATACCACCGGAGGAAAGGGAGCCACGATGGCAGCGATGAAGCCGAGGACCGGAGACGGACCGATGGAGGCCGTGAAAGAAGGACGACTCATCATCGTGCGCGTTCCGCTCGAGGGCGGCGGCCGCCTGGTCGTCTCCGTGAACGACGCCGAAGCGAAGGAGCTCCACGACGTGCTGGGTGCCGTCGTGACGCCGGCCTGATCGAACCGGGTCCGCTCGTGCGGAACCAGGAGGGCGATGGATCCGCGGATCCATCGCCCTCTTTCGCTGTTCCGGCCCCGTGCCCGCGGTCAGTCCTGGTCGTCGAGGCGCACCAGCTGCAGCAGTCCCTCACCGGCCGGCGACACCGTGGCCAGCACCGCGGAGGACTCCTGGGTCGCCTGCACCAGCGAGCGGTAGGCGGAGGTCACGTCGTCGCGCTGCACGGGGTCGGCCACGCGACCGCCGGCGAGGATGCGCGGCACGAGCACGAGCCCGCCGACCCGTGCGAGCCGCAAACCGTGCTCGACGTACTCGATCACGTTCTCCGGGTCGGCGTCGACCAGCACGATGTCGTACGAGGACTCGTTCATGCGCGGCAGCACGTCGCTCGCGCGACCCGTGATGAGGCGGGCTCGGGTGGACGGGACGCGGGCGTCGGCGAACGCCTGGCGTGCCGCGGCGAGATGCTCCGGCTCGTTGTCGATCGTGGTCAGAACGGCCTGCGGGGCGCCGCGCAGCAGCCAGAGGCCGGACACGCCGGCACCGGTGCCGATCTCGACGATCGACCGCGCCCCCGCAGCGGCGGCGAGCACGGCGATCTGCGAACCGACCGCGGCGCTCACCGGGGCGGCACCGAGCTCGACCGCGTGCGCGCGCGCCCTCGCGAGGGAATCCGGTTCGACGATGGATTCTCGAAGGAAGCGCGCGTTGGCGTCGTGCTCGCTCATGGCCTGACTCTCCCTGCCTGCGTGGGTGATGCCTCCAGGGTATGGGCTGTCTGCGCGCAGACTCCGCAGGCGCGGCGGTAGCCTGGTCACATGACGTTCGGTCTGACCTTCGAGAAGCTGCTGCTGATCGGCCTCATCGCGGTGCTGATCATCGGACCCGAACGTCTTCCCCGTGCGGCCGAGAGCTTCGCGCGACTCGTCCGCAAGGCCGGCGAGTACCTGCGCGACACCAAGTCGCGGATGCGGGAGGAGATGGGCCCGGAGCTCGACGACGTCGACTGGCGCAAGCTCGACCCGCGGCAGTACGACCCCCGGCGCATCATCCGCGACGCCCTGTTCGAGGAGCCCCAGCCGGCGACCCCGGCCGCGGTCGCCGCCACCATCGCGGAACCGGTGGCCCCGCGCACCGCGCCGCCGGTGTTCGACGCGCAGAACCGTCCTCCGTTCGACTCCGAGGCCACCTGACCCGACGGCTCAGGAGACGCGGGATCGCAGGCGTGCGATGTCGTCGTCGCTCAGCAGCACGCGGGGGATCGCGGTCGCGACCGCGGCATCGCGCACCTTGAGCAGCACGGCGTCGCGTCCGACGCGGACGTGCTGGAACGTGGAGTAGGGGATCTCGGAGCGCCGCCGGTCGCTGCCCAGCTGCAGCCGGTCGTCCTCCAGCGCCACCCACACCACGCTCTCCACGGGCATGGCGGCCCGCACCGCACGGCGCGCGCTGGACACCGACAGCAGCACCGCATAGAGGCCGAGGGCGACCGCGACCGCCGGAGTGAAGGCCACGATGGCGGACGTCTCCTGCCCGGCGCGCGCGGTCGCGGTGAGGTTGAGCACGCCGATGATCAGGGCGGCGGCCAGCGCCAGCCACATGACGATGGCGACCGGGCGCGTGAGGGTGTAGATCGCGGCGTCCCTCGCCATGTGACGGAGCAGTCTCTCGTCCACGGTCACGGAGCGGTGCGGCATCCGGGCATCCTCCACGGGTCAGGAGATCGACATCGGCAGCGGTCGACCGGCGAGGCCGCGTCCCCGTCGTCCGAGCTGTGCGGCAAGAGTGCGGATCGCGGTCGCCGCCGCGTCGTCCGGCTCGGCGATCACGACGGGGTCGCCGACGTCGCCGCCCCGCCGCAGCGCGGGGCTGAGCGGGATCGATGCCAACAGCGGCACCGGGGAGCCGGGTTCCGACAGGGCCTCGGCGACCGCCGCCCCGCCGCCCGCGCCGAACAGGTCGACCACGGTGCCGTCCGGGAGCGTGTACGCCGCCATGTTCTCGACCACGCCGATCACCCGCTGTCCGGTCTGCCGCGCCACCAGTCCGCTGCGGATCGCCACCTCCGATGCGGCCGCCTGCGGCGTCGTCACCACGAGGACCTCCGCGTGGGGGAGCAGCTGACCGATCGAGATCGCGATGTCTCCCGTGCCGGGCGGCATGTCGATCAGCAGCACGTCGAGGTCGCCGAAGAAGACGTCGGTGAGGAACTGCGACACGGTCCGATGCAGCATGGGCCCGCGCCACGCGACGACCGACTCGCCGTCGCGCAGGAACATCCCGATCGAGATCGCCTTCACGCCGTGCGCGACCGGGGGCAGCATGAGGTCGTCGATGCGCGTGGGCTGCGTGCCGGCGGGGATGCCGAGCAGACCGGGGATCGAGAACCCGTGCACGTCGGCGTCGACGAGGCCGACCGCGAGCCCGCGCTGGGCGAGAGCGACCGCGAGGTTCGCGGTGACGGTGGACTTGCCGACGCCGCCCTTCCCGCTGGACACGAGGATCACGCGGGTGAGCGACTCGGGTCCGAACGGCATGTGGCGCGGCGGGCGACCGGCGCGCAGCTTCTCGGTCAGCGCCTTCCGCTCGGCGGGGGTCATGACCCCCACGTCCACCTCGACGGTCTCGATGCCGGGCACCGCGGCGGCCGCGGCGCGGACATCCCGCTCGATGCGGTCGGCGGCGGGGCACCCGACGATGGTCAACGCGATCCCGACGTGCGCGACGGTGCCGTCGACCTCGATGTCCCGCACCATGTCGAGCTCACCGATGGGGCGTCGCAGCTCCGGGTCCGTGACGGCGGAGACGGCGCTGCGGACGCTGTCGGCCGCGGTCATGGGGTCGCGCCGCCCGCCGGCTCGTCCTCGGCGTCGTTCAGCTCGGCCAGCAGCGCCTTCAGCTCCTGGCGCAGCACGTCTCGGGTGACCGCCTGCGAATTGCGCTCCTCGAGCGCCATGCGCAGCGCCACGATCTCCCGCGCCAGGTACTCCGTGTCGGCGAGGTTGCGCTCGGCCCGCTGGCGGTCCTGCTCGATCTGCACGCGGTCGCGGTCGTCCTGCCGGTTCTGCGCGAGCAGGATCAGCGGGGCGGCGTACGAGGCCTGCAGCGACAGCATGAGCGTGAGCGCCGTGAACCCCAGGGCCGCATCGTCGAAGCGCAGGTGGTGCGGCATGAGCGTGTTCCACCCGATCCAGAGGATGCAGAACAGGCTGAGGATCACGAGGAAGGCGGGCGTGCCCATGGCCCGGGCGACCCACTCCGTGAACCGTCCGAAGCGGTCGCGGGAGGTGGTGCGGGGGCGCGTGGTTCCCCGCCCCGGTGCGTCCAGGCGCGGCGTCGAGCGGCTCATCCTCGCCATCAGCGCGCCCCCGTCGTGGGCGAGGCGTCGTCGCTGTCGTGCGTGCGCCAGTCGTCGGGCAGCAGGTAGTCCAGCACGTCGTCGATGCTGATGGCGCCGACGAGGCGGTGGGCGGCGTCGATCACGGGCAGCGACACCAGGTCGTAGCTGGCGAGCATGCGGGCGACCTCGGCCGCGGAGGCCGTGACCGGCACGGGTTCGAGGCTGTCGTCGAGGATGGCGCCGAGGCGCTCGTGCGGCGGGTAGCGCAGCATCCGCTGGAAGTGCACGAGGCCCAGCAGGCGTCCGGTCGGGGTCTCGAACGGGGGCAGCGTGACGAACACCGCGGCGGCGAGGGCGGGGTGCAGCTCGTGACGGCGAATGAGCGCCAGCGCCTCGGCCACGGTCGCGTCGGCGGAGAGGATGATCGGCTCCGGCGTCATCAGGCCGCCCGCCGTGTCCGGGCCGTAGCGGAGCAGCATCCGGACGTCCTCTGCCTCCTCCGGCTCCATCAGCTCGAGCAGCTGCTCCAGGCGGTTGGGCGGCAGCTGCGCGAGCAGGTCGGCGGCGTCGTCCGGTTCCATCTGGTCGAGGATGTCCGCGGCGCGCTCGTCGCCGAGCCGGTCGAGGATGTGCACCTGCTCGTCCTCCGGCATCTCCTCCAGGGCGTCGGCGAGACGGTCGTCGGAGAGCTCTTCGGCGACCTCGATCATGCGCTGCTGCGGCAGGTCGAGGAGGGTGTTGGCGAGGTCGGCGGCGTGCAGTTCGGAGTACGACGCGACGAGCTGCTCGGCGGACTGCGCCTCGCCCGGCGCCCGCTCCTCGGCGACCTCGTTCCAGGCGGCGAACGTCGTCGGCCCCTTGGCGAAGGGGGAGGCCCCGGTCTTCGGTCGCCGCAGGAAGAGCTGGCTGATGGCCCATTCGCCCAGACGGTTCGGCTCGATCGCCACGTCTTCGATGACGGCGGTGCCGCTGCCGTCGATGAGGCTCACGCGGCGCCCGAGCATCTCCGCGAGCACCCGCACCTCACCGGCTCGCGGTGAGAAGCGGCGCACGTTGATGAGGCCCGTGGTGATGACCTGCCCCGACCGGATCGAGGTGACCCGCCCGATCGAGAGGAACACGTGGCGGCGGCCGGGGATCTCGACCACGAGGCCGATCACACGAGGGGCCGCGGTACTTCGATACACGACGACGACATCCCGGACTTTGCCGAGCCGGTCGCCGACGGGATCGAAGACGGCGCACCCTGCGAGGCGCGCGGCGAAGACCCGTTGTGTGCTCACTCGTCCAGCGTATCCCGGGGGTCTCGCCCGCGGCGGCCGCACGCCATCCGCGGCGGCCGTGAGCACGGCATGGAAGAATGGCTTGATGAGCATGCTTAATCGCCCAGCGAACGGCACGGACACCGGCGAGATCGTCGCCTCGATGCGCGACTACGAGAGCGCGCAGAAGACGGTGTCGAAGCTGATCGCCGGAGAGGTGCCGGCGCGGGACATCGCGATCGTCGGGCAGAGCGTCCGCACGGTCGAGCGGGTGACGGGGCGCCTCGGCTATGCCGCCGCTGCCCGATCGGGCGCGATCAACGGCGTGCTGATCGGGCTCTTCCTGTCGGCCATCCTGGTGCTCGGCAACCCCGAGGTCCCCATCCAGCTGTTCGTGGGATTCGTCTTCATCGGTGTCGCGGTCGGCATGCTGCTGAGCCTCGTGACGTACGCGATCGTCCGCCGGCGCCGCGACTTCGCGAGCGTCACGCAGTTCGCCGCCGATCACTACGAGGTCACGGTGCAGGCGGCGTCGCTGGCCAAGGCCCGCCAGGTGCTCGGTGCCACGCGGGTCGCTCCGGTGCGCCCGCCCGTGAACCTGGACGAGCCGCCGCGCTACGGGGAGCGCATCACCCCGGGCGCCGGTACCCCCGCTCCCGCTCCCGCACCCCCGGCTGCCCCGGCTCCCGCGCCCGCTCCGCCGGCCGCGCCGGCCCCCGAACCTGAGCCGGGCGCCGACCCCGCCCCCGCTCCGGCCCCCGAGCCCGCTCCCGCCCCGGAGCCCGCCCCCGAACCCGCTCCCGCCCCCGAACCCGCTCCCGCCCCGGAGCCCGCTCCCGCCCCGGAGCCCGCTCCCGCCCCCGAGCCCGGGGTGCCGCCCCGGCCGGCCGATCCCGGCGCCGCTGGCACGATCCGCTGACGCGGCACGACGAGCGATGAGCACCCTCGACGTCGCGCTGCCCAACGGCACGGTCACGGTGTCGATCGATCGGACGGACGCCGAGAGTGACGACATCGTCCTGATCGCCCACGGCGCCGGCGCGGGCAAGGACCACCCGTTCCTCGTCGGCCTCGCCGGGGCACTCGACGGTCTCGGTCTCGCGACGGCACGGTTCTCCTTCCCCTACAGCGAGCAGGGGCGGAAGATGCCGGGTCCGGCGGCCCACGCCGTCGCCACCTGGCGCGCGATCGTCGAGGCCACCCGGGCCGCCCACCCCGGTCGACGCATCTGGGCCGCGGGCAAGTCGTACGGCGGGCGCATGGCGTCGCTCGCGGTCGCCGAGGGGCTCGCCGTCGACGGGCTCGTGTACCTCGGCTACCCCCTGCACCCGCCGGGGCGCCCGGACCGTCCGCGCACCGAGCACCTTCTGGCGATCGCCGTGCCGCAGCTGTTCATCGAGGGGACGAACGACCCGTTCATCCAGCCGCTGTCGCAGTTCGAGGAGGCGTTCGCCGCCTGCCAGGACGCCCGGGTCCACTGGATCGAGGGCGGCGGTCACTCCTTCGAGATCGCGGGACACAAGCGCCCCGCGGCCGATGTCGGGGCCGCGCTCGCCCCGGTGATCCGCGACTTCATCGTCGCCCGACGCCGCTGACGAGATTCCCCAGAACTTTTTCTCCGATTCGCGTAATGAATCGCGTGCGAGCCCGTCTCATCAGGTGGAGACGCCACACGAACTCCTCCGGGGGGCAGAGTTCGGGCGCCGGTGCGGGGGGTTCTGCGCCGGTCGGGTGGGCTCGGGAGCCTCGGGGGAGGAGTTCCCGGCCCGGCCCGCTTCCATGCAGGGGGACGGGCCGCCGATCTGGGGAGAACGGCGGCCCACCACCCCTCACTCCGCCAGACCGGAGGCAGCGGCTAGATCAGGCGGCGCAGGTCCGCGTCGGCGAGCAGCCGGCGCATCGTGGTGCGGCCGAGCGCGCTCATCGCCGGATTCGAGCGCTCGTAGTACCAGCCGAGGCCCGCGGCCTGCTGGAAGGCCCAGGCCGCGCCGCGCAACCAGGTCGTCGTGCCCACGTCGACCGCGTCCCGCAGCACCTCGCGCACCGGCGCGTCGAACAGGTGCCACGCGCACACCAGGTCGAGGGCGGGGTCGGCCGGACCGACGTCGCCCCCGTCGAGCACACCGACCAGGCGGGTGCCGCCGTCCTCGGCGATCAGCAGGTTGAACGGGGTGAGGTCGCGGTGGCTCATGACCACGTCCTCGGCGGACGGCAGCGACCGCAGCTCCGACCACAGGGCGGTGGCCGCGGCGACATCGAAGAGCGACCCGCTGCGCGCGAGGCACTCCGCGACCCACTCGTCGTGGTCGGCCAGCACTCCGCCGCGGCCCCGACCGTCGAACCCGCGCCCTGCGACGTCGACCGCGCGCAGCGCACGGATCAGCGCCACGAGGTCACGCGCGAGGTCCGCGGCATCGGCGTGGGCCAGCGGGTCGGCCGGTCGTCCGGGCACCCACGTCTGCACCGACCACGCCGACGGGTAGTCGGTCGACGGCGGCACGACGCGCACGGGGACCGGGGTGGCGAACGGCGTGGCCTCGGCGAACTCGTGCAGGGCGGCCGCCTCCCTCCGCAGCTGCTGCTCGGTGGTGGGCAACAGCGGGAAGCGCGCCACGAGGTCGTCGCCGAGCCGCACGATGGTGTTGACCGTGCCCGCCGCGGGGACCCTGCGCAGCGGTCGACCGTGCAGGTCGGGTGCATCCCGGGCGAGCAGACGGTCGGCGAGGGTGTCGTCAACCGTCAGCTCACCGTCGTGCATCGCCGGGTCAGCCGCGGAGCCGGGCCATCCACGCCTCGACCTCGTCGGCCGTGCGCGGGATGTCGGCCGACAGGTTCACGGGGCCGTCCTCCGTCATCAGGATGTCGTCCTCGATCCGGACCCCGATGCCGCGCAGCTCGGCGGGCACCGTGAGGTCGTCGATCTGGAAGTACAGACCGGGCTCGATCGTGAAGACCATGCCGGGGGCGAGGATGCCGTCGTAGTACATCTCGCGGCGGGCCTGAGCGCAGTCGTGCACGTCGATACCCAGGTGGTGCGAGGTGCCGTGCACCATGTAGCGGCGGTGCTGACCGCCGGCGTCGGCGTCCAGCGCCTCCTCCGCCGTGACCGGCAGCAGACCCCACTCGGCGGTGCGCTCGGCGATCACGGCCATCGCGGCGGCGTGCACGTCGCGGAACCGCACGCCCACCCGGGCTGCCGCGAACGCGGCGTCGGCGGCCTCTCTGACCGTCTCGTACACGCGCCGCTGCACGTCGGTGAAGGCGCCCGAGACCGGCAGGGTGCGCGTGATGTCCGCCGTGTACAGGCTGTCCGCCTCCACCCCTGCATCCACCAGGATCAGGTCTCCGGGAGCGACCACGCCGTCGTTGCGCGTCCAGTGCAGGTAGCAGGCGTGCGGGCCGGACGCGGCGATCGTGTCGTAGCCCTCGCCGTTGCCGTCCTCGCGCGCGCGGCGGTGGAACACGCCCTCGACCACCCGTTCGCCGCGGGCGTGCGCGATCGCGGCGGGAAGCTCGCGGATGATGTCGTCGAAGCCGTTCGCGGTGATCTCCACCGCACGCCGCATCTCGGCGATCTCGAACTCGTCCTTGATGAGGCGCAGCTCGGAGACGACGCGGGTGAGGGTCTCGTCCTCGTCGAGGACGAGCTCGCCCTCGCTCGGGCGGAACTCGTGCAGGTGTGCCGTGGCGATCTGCAGGTCGGCGGCGACGCCGGCCAGCGAGGGGCGCGGGCCGATCCAGAACTCGCCGATCGTCGCGTCGGCGTAGAACTCGGTGGTGGTGCGGTCCGCGCGCTCGCGGAAGTAGAGGGTGACGTCGTGGCCGCCGTCGGTCGGCTCGAACACCAGGACGGAGTCGGGTTCGGCGTCCGACGCCCACCCCGTGAGGTGCGCGAACGCCGAGTGGGCGCGGAACACGTAGTCGGTGTCGTTGCTGCGCTGCTTGAGAGAGCCCGCCGGGATCACGAGGCGCTGCCCGGGGAAGGCGGCCGACACGGCGGCGCGGCGCTTCGCCGCGAACGGTGCCTGCGCGCGCGGAGCCGGAACCGTCTCCGGACGCTCGGCCCATCCGGTCGAGATGGTGTCGAGGAAGCCCTGCGGGAAAGGCTGCTTGCGATTGGTCGAGCTGTTCTCGACGGGGGCTTCGACGGTCTCGTCAGCGATCGTGTCGCGTTCTCCGGTGCTCATCGCTCCAGTCTCTCACCCCGGGGCGCACGCGCAGGATCAGCCGGCCGGTTCCAGTTGCACCACGAGCGCGCGGTGATCGCTGCCACCGGCGTCGTCCAGGACGACGGACCCCGTCGGGCGCCAGTTCGGAGAGGCCATCACGTGGTCGATGGGGGCCCCGGCCAGCGCGGGCAGGGAGCTGGGCCACGTGCCGGACAGACCGTTGCCCGTGCGAGAGGCGACGTCGCGGCAATAGCCCATGTCGCCCCCCTCCACGCCGAGCGACGCCATGTGGTCGACCGTGGCGTTGAAGTCACCCGCGAGGATGAAGTCGCCCGCCGGGCACTGGTCGGCGATCCACTGCAGGTCGCTCTGCCACTGCTGCATCTCCTCCATGCGCGGAGCGACCGCATGCACGGCCACGATCGTCGGCCCGTCGCCGTCCACCGGCATCAGCACGACGCTCGGCACGGACCCGGTGTTGCTGCTGCCGTCCCTGGCGGACTCGATCACGGAGTACTCGCCCAGCTCGGGAGCGACCAGCACGGTCGTCTGCCACGACTGCGGGCCGTTCGGCACGTCGGGCCGGAACTGCACGTGGTGCACCCACATCGGGTGCCCCTGCTCCCGCAGCATCAACGCGATGCGCTCGCCGACCGCCTCGGTGGTCTCCGGCAGAGCGACGACGTCGGCACCCTGCTCCAGGATCCGTCGTGCGATCTCCTCCGCGGGAACGGCCTCGCCCGCCGTGTTCCAGGTCAGCACCCGCAGGCTGCTGTCGGTCGCGGCGGGGAGGGTGGCGCCGGTGAAGCCGCGCGTCGCGCCGATCACCCCGGTGGCCCCGGCACCCAGCAGCGCCACGATCAGGATCGACGCCGCGAACCCTCGGAGTGGCCGGGCCAGCAGCAGCAGGAGCGCCAGCACCGCGACGACGAGGAGCGCGCCGAGCACCAGGCCGCGGGCGGCGACCAGCTGCGCGAACGGGTAGGTCTGCTCGAGGCGGAAGAACTGCGGCCACACCACGATGGCCGTCGCGATCGCGAACAGCACGGTGAACAGGATCCCCAGGAGACGAAACATCCCCTCCAGCCTAGAAGCGACGCCTGTGAAAGCCCTGCCGCGACGCCGATCAGCGCGGCTGCGGATCCGCGGGTCCCGGCGCTCGCTACGCTCGGAGGATGCCCGCCGCGTCACACAGGTTCGCCGGTCCCGCCGACCTGCACCTGCACTCCAACCACTCCGACGGCACGGAGTCGCCCGCCGAGGTGATGCGGCAGGTGTACGCGCACGGTGTCCGCACGGCCGCACTGACCGATCACGACCGCACCACCGGCTGGACCGAGGCGGGCGACGCGGCGGTCGCCCTCGGCATGACGTTCCTGCCCGGAATGGAGCTCTCCGCCAAGCACGAGTGGCGCAGCGTGCACGTGCTGGGCTACCTCTTCGACCCGGACGACGCCGCGCTGCGCGCCGAGACGAACCGCATCCGCGACGACCGGATCGGACGGGCCGAGCGCATCGTGCGCAACATCGGTCGCGACTACGACCTGCAGTGGGACGACGTCGTCGCCCAGACCACTCTCGACGCCACGGTCGGCCGACCGCATATCGCCGACGCCCTCGTCGCGCGCGGCATCGTGCGGGATCGCACCGAAGCGTTCGACGGCATCCTGCACCCGCGCGAGGGCTACTACGAACCCCACTACGCCCCCGATCCGCTCACCGCCGTGCGGCTCATCACCGCCGCGGGCGGGGTGGCCGTCATCGCCCATCCCGTCACGACCGGCCGCGATCGCATGATGCCCGTGGCGTACATCGAACGGCTGATCGACGCGGGGCTCGGCGGCTTCGAGGTGGACCACCGCGAGAACACCGCGCAGGGCAAGAGGATGCTGCGCGAGCTCGCGGCACGGCACGACCTCATCGTCACGGGGTCGAGCGACTACCACGGCAGCGGCAAGCCGAACCGCCCGGGGGAGAACACGACGGCCGAGGACATGGTGCAGCGCCTCATCGAGCGGGCGTCGGGCTCCACACCGCGCTACCCCTGACGTCGCGCTGCCGTCGAGTGGCGGTGGCGGCGGGACCCGTGAGGAACGACGAGGGGCGCCGCACGGATGACCATGCGGCGCCCCTCGGACGATGATGCGGCCGGCTCAGGCGCCGGCGACGGGCGCGGCGCCGGCGGCACCGGAGCCCCCGCGACGACGACGGCGGCGGCGGGCGGGAGCCGACTTGCCGTCGTGGTGCTCCTTGCCCGCACCGTCGTGCGTGCCGGCGCCCTCGGCGCCGCGGTCAGCGGACGCAGCGGAGGAGCCTTCGGACGCGGTGCCGTCGGCGGCACCCTCGGCGAACGTCGAACCGACCTGGCTCGAGCCCGTGCGGCGGCGGCGACGACGACGCGTGCCCGCCTCGCCCGTGCCCTCGGCCGCGGCATCGGCGGCGCGCTCCGGACGACGGGTGCGCTCGGTCTTGACCGGCTCCTTCTTCGGCGCGGAGACCAGACGGCCCTTGGTGCCCTCGGGGATGTCGAGGTCGGTGTACAGGTGCGGGCTCGACGAGTACGTCTCGATCGGCTCCGGCTGGCCGAACTCCAGCGCTCGGTTGATGAGGGCCCACTTGTGCAGGTCCTCCCAGTCGACGAACGTGACCGCGATACCCGTCTTGCCCGCCCGGCCCGTGCGACCCGCGCGGTGGAGGTACGTCTTCTCCTCATCGGGGATCGTGTGGTTGATCACGTGCGTGACGTCGTCCACGTCGATGCCGCGGGCGGCGACGTCGGTCGCGACCAGCACGTCCTTCTTGCCCGCCTTGAACGCCGCCATCGACCGCTCGCGCTGGTCCTGACCCATGTCGCCGTGCACGCCGCCCACGTTGAACCCGCGGTCGCCCAGCTCGTCGACGAGACGCTGAGCGGCCCGCTTGGTGCGGGTGAAGATGACGGTCTTGCCGCGGCCCTCGGCCTGCAGGATGCGGGCGATGACCTCGTCCTTGTCGAGCGAGTGCGCGCGGTAGACGAGGTGCTTGATGTTGGCCTGCGTGAGACCCTCGTCGGGGTCGTTCGCGCGGATGTGGATCGGGTTGGTCATGAACCGGCGGGCCAGTGCCACGATCGGTCCGGGCATGGTCGCCGAGAACAGCTGGGTGTGGCGCACGGCCGGGACCTTCTGGAAGATCTTCTCGATGTCGGCGAGGAAGCCCAGGTCGAGCATCTTGTCGGCCTCGTCGAGCACGACCTCGGTCGCGTTCGACAGGTCGAGCAGGCGCTGACCGGCCAGGTCGATCAGACGGCCGGGGGTGCCGACGACGATCTGCGCGCCCGCCTTGAGCTGGTCGATCTGACCCTCGTAGGCCTTGCCGCCGTAGATGGCGACGACGCTGGTCGAGCGGTTGCTGGTGAGCAGGTCGATGTCTTCGTACACCTGCACCGCGAGCTCGCGGGTGGGGACGACGATCAGCGCCTTGACGCCGTGCTCCGGGTCCTTCCCGAGCCGCTGCACGACGGGGATGCCGAAGCCGAAGGTCTTCCCGGTACCGGTCTTGGCCTGGCCGATGATGTCCTGGCCAGGCAGGCCGAGGGGGATGGTCTGCTCCTGGATCGGGAAGGCATCCACGATGCCCTTCGCGGCCAGTGCGTCGACGATGTCCTGATCGATGCCGAGATCGGCGAAAGTTGTCACTGTTTTCAGATTGCCTGTCCGGCGACCCGCGGGGATCGCCACGTAAACGGAGCCACGCCGTCTCTTGTGCCACAGGCGCGGGGCCCCGCTCCGACGGCGGGGACAGGGACAGCCTACCGGAGCCCCTCTCTCCGCCAGGAAGAAGCGCGGGCCCGAGTATTGTGAACGACGTGGTGGACTCGGGAGGACGGCCTCGTGGTTAAGTGGTTCTGGCAGCGCGACCGTGCGCCGCGGCGCGCCCTCGCACTGCGCAGTCGCGGCGAGCAGGGCGATGCGACCCGGGTCGATTTCGCCGAGCTGGCGCCCGAGCTTCCGCGCTTCCTCGGTCAGGCCGCCTACCTGCAGCTCGGCTACTTCGAGACGCTGACGCGACTCATCCGCGCGACACCCGAGCTGTCCGAGAAGGAGGCCCTGTCGCGCGCGGCGGGTGCCGCCCTCACCAAGCACCGCGGCATCGTCGACCTGATCGCCGAGCGCGGAGACGACCCCACGCAGCTGATGCTCCCCTTCCGCGAGCACCTCGACGCGTTCCGCCGCAAGACCATCGGCGCGCGCCCCCGGGAGACGCTCCTCGCCGTGTACATCACCGCGGGTATGCTCGACGACTTCTATCTCGCCCTCGCGTCCAGCTACGGAGAGCCGGGGCGGCGCGTCGCCGAGATCCTGAGCGAGGACGACGCCAGGCACGAGATCGTCGCGATCATCCAGGAGACGATCGAGAGCGACGAGGAGTGGCGGTCGCTGCTGTCGATGTGGGCGCGGCGCCTCGTGGGCGACACGATCCTCGTGTGCCGTGCCGCGCTGCGACCGGAACTGCTCGCCGTCGAGGAGGAGCGCATCGAGCCGGTCTACACCGAGCTCATGGGCGCGCATGCTCGACGCATGGACGCGATGGGCCTCGCCTCCTGAGCGGGCGGGCCCGCCGGGTCAGATCCCGAGCGCGGCCTTCGTCTCGGCGTCCGAGCGCCGGCGCAGGGCGGTGACCCCGACCGCGACCGCGGCCGAGACCACCACGGAGCCGAGGATGCTCGCGAGCCAGAGCCACGGGCTGTCCTCGCCGACGCCCGCCCACTGGAGCACGGTGTAGAGGAGCGCCGCGGTGGCGGTGGCGACGGCCGGAGCCAGGGCCACGCCCCGGAGCTCACGGCCGCCGACGACGTAGTGCACGGCGATGCCGAGCGCGCACGCCGCGATCAGGGCGAGGAGGATGTACATCGGCGGTCAGGCGACGAAACCGACGCGGCGCGACTCCTCGGTGCCCAGCTCGATGAAGGCGAGGTTCGCGGTCGGCACGATGTAGGAGTTGCCCTTCACATCGGCGAAGCTCAGGTGGCTCGCGCTCTGCTCCAGCGCCGCGGAGACCTGGGTGCGGACCTCGTCCGCCGAGGCGGCGGTGTCGAAGCTCAGCTCGCGGCCGGTGTTGATGATGCCGATGCGGATTTCCACGCGTGCTCCTTGAAGTTCGTCGGACTCGCCAACTCTATCGCGCGGCAGCGGGGCCGGATCGGCTGTCGCCGCCGGTTTCGCCAGCAGCGCACAGCGCGCCCGCGCGGGGCGGGCGACGCCCATGTCGGCCGCTCCCGTTAGCGTGGAGGACATGACTTCGGATGCCGCTCAACGTGCCGTGATCACGGCGCCGCCGACCGCGTCCGGCGTCATCATCGGTGCCCCGGGCACCGGCAAGACGACGGTGCTGGTCGACCGCATCGTGCGGCTCATCGACGAGGAGGGGCTGCGGCCGGAAGAGGTGCTCGCGCTCACCCCGAGTCGACAGGCCGCGACGGCGCTGCGCGATCGCATCGGCGTGCGCGTGGGACAGGCGACCCCCGGCCCGCTCGCCCGCTCGCTCGGTTCGTTCGCCTTCCAGCTCGTCCGCGGGGCGATGGTGCGCGAGGGCGCCGAGCCGCCCGCGCTGCTGACGGGCGCCGACCAGGATCGCATCATCGCGGAGCTGGTCGCGGGAGACACGGAGGACGGCCGCATCGCCTGGCCCGAGTCGCTCAGTGCCTCCGTGCGGGCGTCGAGAGGATTCCGGTCGGAGCTGCGCGCGTTCCTGGCCGAGTGTACCGAGCTGGGCGTGCACCCCGAGGAGCTGCGGTCGTCGGGCAACGAGGTGTGGGCGGCCGCTGCGGAGTTCCTGGTGGAGTACCGCACGGTGCTCGACGCCCTGCGGTCGGCCCACCGCGACGCGGCCGACCTGCTCAGCGAGGCGAGCGCGATCCTGCGCACGGCCGATGCCGCCACCCTCGGCCCGCTCGCGCCCGTGCGCGCGGTGCTGATCGACGATGCGCAGGAGCTCACGCGCGGGGGCATCGCGGTCGTCCGCGCCCTGCTCGACCGCGGGGTCGCGGTGCTGGCCTTCGGCGACCCCGACATCTCGTCCGGGGCGTTCCGTGGCGCGAGCCCCGAGCTCTTCTCGCAGCTGGCGGGGGCGCTCGGCGACGTGCACGTGCTCGACGGGGCGCACCGACAGCACGCCGCGCTCACCGCGCTCACCCGCACCGTGACGCAGGCGATCGGGGTGTCGGGGCGCGTGGAGCATCGGCGGGCGCCCGCGCCGCTCGCGGGGGAGGACGAGGCCGCCGTCGTGTCCACCTTCCTCGCGCCGTCGCCCTACGAGGAGTTCGACCGCATCGCGGGGGTGATGCGCGACTGGCATCTGAGCGACGGAGTGCCGTGGGATCGGATGGCGGTGATCGCCCACGACACCCGTCAGGTCACCGCCCTGGAGACCGAGCTGGCGGCGCGGGAGATCCCCACGCGAGCCGCCGGGGTGCAGCGACCGCTCGGCAGCGAGGGGATCGTGCGCGACATCGTCGGGATCGTCCGTCTCGCGCTGACCCCCGACGAGGAGCGGACGGTACAGGCGTGGGAGGACGCACTGCGGACGCCGTTCGGGGGCATGGATGCGATCGCCCTCCGCCGACTCAGGGCGCGGCTGCGGCATCTCGAACTCGCCGACGGGGGATCGACGCCCGCGCGCGAACTGCTGCGTCAGGCTCTGTCGCAGCCCGCGACCCTCACCCTCATCGACGCCCCCGAGTCGCGCACGGCGGAGCGCTTCGCGGAGACGGTCGAGGCGGTCGCCAGGGCCGCCGCGGAGGGCGAGACCATCCACGATCTGCTGTGGCGCGTGTGGGAGCAGGCCAGGGCGGTGGACGGTCGCCGGCTGTCGGTGGCGTGGCGGGAGATCTCGCTGCTGCCGACCGGGGCGGAGACCGCGCGCTCGCTCGACGCGCTGGTGGCCCTGTTCGACGCGGCCAAGCGGTTCGTGGAGCGCACGCCGAACGAGAAGCCCGAAGTGTTCGTGCGCGACATCCTCGACAGCGAGGTCCCGGAGGACACGCTGTCGACGCCGGAGCGTCCCGGAACGGTCACCCTGCTCACCCCCGCGACCGCATTGGGCACGGAGTTCGACGCGGTCGTCGTCGCCGGGGTGCAGGACGGCGTCTGGCCCAACGTACGGCTGCGCGGCGGGCTCCTGCAGACGTGGCGGCTGCCCGGGGCGCTCGCCGCCGCCCGCACCGGTGTGCCCGACGAGCCGCCCGGTGTGCTCGACCGCCGACGGGCGGCCCTGCACGACGAGCTCCGTCTGTTCGTGCGGGCGATCTCGCGCGCCCGCGGCCGACTGCTGATCACGGCGGTCGACGACGATGACCTCACCCCCAGCCCGTTCTTCGGCTTCCTTCCGCCCCCGGAGCCCCCGGAAAGGCATGCGTCCGCGGAGCACCCGCTCACCCTGCGGGGCCTGGTCGCGCGCCACCGGCGCACGCTCACCACGGTGACGGCCGAGCCGCTGCGGCGCGAAGCCGCAGCGCAATTGGCGGTGCTGGCGCGGGAGGGCGTGCCGGGAGCCGACCCGGCCGAGTGGTACGGCGTGCGGCCGGCATCCACGCGGGCTCCGCTGCGCGACCTCGCGACCTCGGGTGCCCGCGTGTCGCCGTCGGCGGTCGAGTCGTTCGAGGAGTGCGGCCTGAACTGGGTGGTCTCGGCCCTCGGCGGCGACACCGTCATGCCCCCGACGGCGGGAATCGGCACGATCGTGCACGAGGCCATGGAGCGCGTGCCCGATGGCGACCTCGAGCGCATGCGGGCGATCGTCGCCGAGCACTGGCCGGAACTCGACTTCGAGACCGAGTGGATCGGACGCAAGGAGCGTCGTCGTGCCGACCTCTTCGTCGACCGGCTGCACACGTATCTCGGCGATGTCGCGCGCGACGGAGGCCGGGTTCTCGGCAGCGAGGTCGAGTTCCGGTTCGCGGTCGATGCCCGGGAGGGCGCGGAAGAGCCGACCGTGCATCCGGTCGACGAGGAGCGGGCACACCGGGCGATCGTGCACGGGTACATCGATCGGGTGGAGTCGTATCCCACCGGTGCGGGTGACCACCCGCACGCGCGAGGACGGGGATGGGAGCGCATGACCGGCGACGCCGAGGGCACGACCGTGGTCGTCGACCTCAAGACGGGCAAGACCGACCCGGAGACCGACGGTGCGGTGCGGGAGCATGCGCAGCTCGCGGCGTACCAGATCGCCGTGCAACAGGGGCTGGTGCCGGGTGCGACCCCGAGGTCGCTCGGCGGCGCGCGACTCGTGATCGTCTCCAAGACCCTGGCGAAGAGCGACTACCGCATCGCCCATCAGCACGCGCTCGACGGCGACGCGCGGCGGCAGTTCCTGCAGCGCGTGGCGGAGGTGGCGCGGGGCATGTCGGCCGCGGGGTTCACGGCCCAGGTCGAGTCGCACTGCGCCGACACGCAGCGCCGCGTGCACCCGTGCCGCATCCACACGGTCCCGGCGGTGAGCTCGTGACCGTGGCGGCGCCCGAGGTGGTGCTCTCGGCGACCGACATCGCCGCGGCGCTCGGCCTGCCCACGCCGACTCCCGCCCAGCAGGAGGTGATCGAGGCCCCGCTCGAGCCGGCACTCGTGGTGGCCGGGGCGGGCAGCGGCAAGACCGAGACGATGTCGGCGCGCGTGGTGTGGCTCGTGGCGACGGGTCGCGTGCGGCGCGACGAGATCCTCGGGCTGACCTTCACCCGCAAGGCCGCCGGCGAGCTGGCGGAGCGGATCGGTGCGCGTCTCGCGGTCGTCGACGAGTACGGCCGACGGGGACTGCTGCCGCACCTGCCCGCGATCGTCCGCAGCGACGCCCTCGACCGGGTGGCGGAGGCGGCGTCGGGACGGCAGCGCGACCTGGTGCGCGCCACGGTCCTCGACGACCTCGCCCGTCGGTTCGACACGGGTTGGGACCCGGCAGCGCCGCGGACGGCGGAAGACCTGATGATCCGACCGCGCGTGTCGACGTACAACGCGTTCGCGGACGGGATCGTGCGCGAGCATGCGGCCCGGATCGGCCGTGATCCCGATGTCGCCATGCTCAGCCAGGCGGCGTCCTGGATGCTGGCGCGGGAGGTGGTGCTCCGCAGCGACCTTCCGCAGCTGGAGGAGATCGACTACGCGCTCGGCACGGTCATCGACGCGGTGCAGCGCCTGGCCGGTGACGCGCTGGACCATCGGGTCGACCTCGCGCTGGCCGAGCGCATCGCGGTGGAGCAGGCGCGCGCGTTCGAGCCGTACCGGAGCAACGCCGACGTCGAGAAGGCGGCGATCAACCTGCTGAGCCTGCCCACGCTCACCGCCCTGGTGCGCGAGTACATCGCGGAGAAGCAGCGCCGGGGGGTGCTGGACTTCGCGGATCAGGTCGGCGGCGCCTACGACATCGTGGAGTCGGCCCCTGATGTGCGGGCCGAACTGCGCGAGCAGCACCGCGTCGTGCTCCTCGACGAGTACCAGGACACCTCGGTCATCCAGACCCGCTTCCTCGCCGAGCTGTTCCGCGATACGGCCGTCATGGCGGTGGGCGACCCGCATCAGTCGATCTACGGCTGGCGCGGAGCCAGCGCCGACAACCTCTACGCGTTCTCCCGGTCGTTCGCGAGCGCGGGGGCGGTGCGCACGTACAGCCTGATGACGAGCTGGCGCAACGACCGGGGCATCCTCGACATCGCGAACCGGGTGCTGGAGCCGCTGCAGCGCCCCGGACTGGACGTGCCGCCGCTGGAGGCGCGTCCCGGGGCGGGCGACGGCGGCGTGGAGGTGCGCTTCCCGCTCACGGTCGATGAGGAGGCGGCGGCGGTGGCGGACTGGTTCGTGCAGCGCCGCGCCGTACACGACGCGGGGGAGGGGGCGCGGGCCGGATCCCCGCACACGGGCGCGATCCTGTTCCGCTCGAAGCGTCACATGCAGACGTTCGCGGCGGCGCTGGCGGCCCGAGGGGTGCCGCACCGCATTCTCGGGCTGGGCGGCCTGCTCGCCACGCCGGAGGTGGTCGACGTGGTGTCCACACTGCGGGTCGTGCACGATCCCACCGCCGGTTCGGCCCTCATCCGGCTGCTGACCGGACCGCGTTTCGGGGTGGGAGTCGCCGACATGGCGGCGCTGTACGACCTCGGCCGCACGCTGGCCGAGCGCGACACGACGATGCTCCCGCTCCCGGACGAGGTACGGGTGCGGCTGCGTTCGTCGCGCGGAGCGGACGAGGCCGTGTCGATCGTGGACGCGGTCGACGTGGTGCGCGCGGTGCGAGACGACTACCGCCTGCTCGAGGCCATCACCCCGGAGGGCAGGGCGCGGATCCGCGCCGCGGGGGAGATGCTGGAGCGGTTGCGCCGCGCGTCGTCGCAACCGATCCCCGAGCTGATCCGTCTGATCGAGCTGGAGCTCCGCCTCGACATCGAGCTCGCCGCGAACGAGACCCGCGGACCGGCGCGGATCGCGGCGACGCAGTTGCGAGCCTTCGCCGACGAGGTCCGTGCGTTCCTCGCCGCCGACGACCGCGGCACGATCGGCAGCCTCCTCGCGTGGCTCGACAAGGCGGAGAGCACGGACGAACTGATGCCGCGTCCCGAGCCGCCGGAGCCGGGCGTGGTGCAGCTGCTCACGATCCACGGCTCCAAGGGGCTCGAATGGGATGCGGTGGCGGTGGTGCGACTCGTGGTGGACGAACTGCCCGGTCGCATCGCCGACACGTCGGGCTGGTTCGGGTTCGGCGTGGTGCCGTTCGAGCTGCGCGGCGATCGTGACGCGCTGCCGAGGTTCACGTGGGACCCGGAGGATGCGGTGGGTGCCGAGACCGATCCGGTCAAGCGGCAGAAGCTCGCGCAGGCGTCGCTGTCGGGCGGCGCCACCCAGGCGAACCCTCAGGGCGGCGCACTCAAGCGCTTCAAGGACGCCTACCGCGAGTACCAGCGCCAGGAGGAGCGGCGCCTGGCGTATGTCGCGATCACCCGCGCCCGGAGCGACCTGCTGCTGACCGGGGCGCACTGGGCGGGGCAGAAGGCGCCGCGCACTCCGAGCCCGTATCTGCTGGAGGCGATCGAGGTGCGGGGCCTCGCGCCGATCGATGGCGTGGACCCCGACGAGAACCCGTACGACGGTCCGGGTGCGACCTTGCACTGGCCGCTCGACCCGCTCGGCGCACGGCGACCCGTGGTGATGCCTGCCGCGGCGGCGGTCGAGGAGGAGCTGCGATCGGGCACCGCGACCCCCACGCCCGAGCTGCAGCGAATGCTGGCGGAGCGCGAGGCCCGCCAGCGGGGCACTGCGGCGGACGCTCCGACCCGTGTCCCTGCGTCGCGCTTCAAGGACTACGTCACCGACTACGCGGGAACGCTCGCGTCGATCGTGCGCCCCATGCCGGAGCGTCCCTATCGGCAGACGCGCCTGGGCACGCTGTTCCACGCCTGGGTCGAGCAGCGCTCCGAACTGGTGGGGGTCGGCTCCCGCGTCGATGAGGCGCTGTGGGAGCAGGACGAGGACGAGCCGTTCGCCGAGGCCGTGTTCGACGGCGCCGGCCCCGGCGCGGTGGCCGACGCCGCCGACCTCGCGGTGCTGCAGCGCACGTTCGAGCAGAGCGAGTGGGGGTCGTTGCAGCCCCTGGCGGTCGAGATCGAGATCGACTTCGCGCTTGGTGCGGGCGGGGAAGGGTACGAGGACGAGCGCGGACACATCGTGATCTGCAAACTCGATGCCGTGTACCGCCGCGCGGACCGTGGCGGCCGCATCGAGATCGTCGACTGGAAGACCGGCCGCGCGCCCCGGACGGCCGAGGAGCGGGAGGAGCGGATGCTGCAGCTCGCGCTGTACCGCCTCGCGTACCACCGGCGCTTCGGGGTGCCGCTCGACGAGATCGACGTGGCGCTGTACTACGTCGCAGACGACCTCGTCATCCGCGGGGACCGGGTCTATTCGGAGGAGGAGCTCTTCCAGCGCTGGAGTGCCGCGCGCGCCGCCCGCTGAGCCTCTTCGGAGTCGTCCCCGTCGTCCGCGCCTCCGTCGTGGCCGCCCGGGGTGGGCGCCGCGTCGGCGTCACGCGAGCCGTGCGTCCCCGCGAACCCGGAGCGCACGCCGGAGAGGTCCTCGGTGTCGAGCTCGACCGCGCTGAAGCGCGGGGCGTCGCCCGCCGGAGCCTCGGCGTCGCTCCGCGTCGCACGACTCCACGGCCTGGGCGCGTCCGCTTCTACCGGAGTGGAGCCGGGCTCCGCGTCGTCCCGCGCCTCGGCGTCCGCGACCCACAGGTCGTCGGGGTTGTAGGCGTCGGTCTGCATGGACGTGTCGACCTCGGGCGCGCGGGCGACCGGGACCCGGTCGAGTGCCTCCATCGCGGAGTCCACGCCGCTGCGGCGCTCGGCGGTCGCGATCCCGCGGTCGTTCAGGCCCTCCGCGAGAGCGGTGAGCAGTGCGGCGGCGTCGTCGACGATGTCGGGGCGGTGCAGCGCGTCGCCGTGAACCAGCCAGCGCGCGAACTCGAGCTCGGCGAGCAGCCGGGCACGGGCGTCGAGCCCGGCGTCGGGGCCACGGTCGACGGTGCGGGCATAGGCGGCCTGCACATCGGTGGCGGCATCCGGCGCGGCCGACAGCCAGGAGAGGTCGACCGCGGGGTCGCCCACCGCGAGCCCGTGCCAGCCCACCAGCCCGGTGACCCGGGGGCCCTCGTGCGGGTCGTCGTCGAACAGGAAGGAGGTCGCCTGCACCCCGCCGAGGACGACGGTGGACTCGAAGCGCCACAGCTCGTCGTCCGCGATCGCGTCGCGCCAGCGCACGGTGAGCCGCGCGGGGACGCGGCCGGTGGCGGCGGCGGTGTCGACGAGTCGTTCGAGCTCGGCGCGGCTCTCGTCGGCGCTGCGCGTGGGGAGCCCCGCGCCGCGGACGACGGAGGTGGGCATGCCGTGCACGGCGGCGATCGCGGCGCCCATCGACTCGGCGGCACCGCGGCCGGCGGGCACCATCGGCGCCTCGATCTGGAAGCCGGGCAGCAGCTCGGTCACCAGTGCGCGTCCGTCGCCCAGGCGCGTCTCGCCCACGTATGCCGGGGCGCGGAAGGGCAGCATGGCGCGGGCGCCGTCGGTGAGCGCGCGCAACGCGATGGCCTCGGCCGCGAGCTCGCGCGCCGCATCGTCGTCGTCGGCCACGCGGATCGCCAGTTCCCTGCCGTCGGCGAGAGAGGCGACGGCGGAGTCGAAGCGGCCGTCGCCGTCGGCGGTGAGCGCTCGGGTGCCCGTGACCTCAGCGCCGGGAAGTGCGGCCGTCACCGCCGCGGCTAGAGTGAATGGAGAGCGTCCCATGCCCCCAGGGTAGGTGGGCTCAGGGGCGGTCCCGCCTCCGCCACGCCCGTGAAAGGGGGAGTCGATGAGCATTCCGCGTCCGTTCTTCGACCGCGCAGCGGAGCTCCGTGAGGAGCCGGGCGTGATCGACCGTCTGCGCGACGATCCCCGGTCACGGGTGATCGTGGTGCGCGAGGGCCGCGTGCGCGTGCTCGACTCCGCCCTCGTCCGCGTCGCTCCCGACGCCGTGGGGGAGGCGACCTGGGCGCTGCTCGGCCGCGACGCCGACGGCGCGGTGCTGCTCCTGGCCGCCGCGCCGCCGGAGACCGACGCCCTCGACGCTGCTCCGGACGAGATCTGGCTCGGGCTGCGCGACCTGGGGGGCCGCATCGACGCCGGGGAGTCGGAGGTGCTGGTGGGAGCCGTCGCGCTCGCCGGCTGGTTGCGCGACGCGCCGTTCTGCCCGACCTGCGGCGGCGGTACCGAGCTGCGTCAGGCCGGCTGGTCGCGCCGCTGCCTGGTGTGCGGGCGCGAGCACTTCCCCCGGACGGATCCCGCGGTGATCGTCGCGGTCGAGAGCGCCGACGGTGAACGGCTGCTGCTCGGGGCAAACGCCAACTGGGGCGGCCGCATGTACTCGTGCTTCGCGGGCTTCACGGAGGCGGGCGAGTCGCTCGAGTCCACGGTGCACCGGGAGATCGAGGAGGAGTCGGGGGTGCGTCTCTCCGACGTGCGGTACGTCTCCTCGCAGGCGTGGCCGTTCCCCCGCTCGCTCATGGTCGGATTCCGGGCCGTCGTCGAGGACGAGGCGGCCGCCCGCGCGGACGGCGAGGAGATCATCGACGTGCGCTGGTTCACGCGCGACGAGATCGGTTCCGCGCTCGCGGGGGAGGGGCCGGTCGGTCTCCCCGGCCCCGCGTCGATCGCGCGCGCCCTGATCGTGCAGTGGTACGAGGAGCGCGCGTGAGCGCACTCGACGCCCTGGACGAGCGGCAGCGGGCAGCGGCCTCCGTCCTGCGGGGCCCCGTCGCCGTGCTCGCGGGGGCCGGGACGGGTAAGACCCGTGTGATCACGCACCGCATCGCCCACGGCGTCGACACCGGCGCGTACTCGCCGTCGCGCGTGATGGCGGTGACGTTCACGGCGAAGGCGGCCGGCGAGCTGCGCGGACGCCTTCGTGCCCTGGGGGTGGAGGGTGTCGCTGCTCGCACGTTCCATGCGGCGGCGCTCGCGCAGTTGAACTTCTTCTGGCCCACGCTGGCTGGCTCGCCCGCGCCGTCGATCATCGACAACAAGGTGCGCATGCTCGGGCAGGCGGCCGACGCGCTGCGCCTGCGACCGAGCACGGCGACCCTGCGTGACATCGCCTCCGAGATCGAGTGGCGCAAGGTGTCGATGCTGTCGATCGACCGGTACGCGGAGCTCGGCCGACCCGTCAGCGGGATCGACGCGGGACAGCTCGTCGAGCTGATGCGCGGCTACGAGGCGCTGAAGGACGAGCGGCATCAGCTCGACTTCGAGGATGTGCTGCTCGCGTGCGCCGGGATGCTCGAGGCGGAGCCGCGGGTCGCGGCCTCGGTGCACGAGCAGTACCGCCACTTCACGGTCGACGAGTTCCAGGACGTCTCCCCGTTGCAGAACCGACTGCTCGAGCTGTGGCTGGGCGACCGCCGCGATATCTGCGTGGTGGGCGACGCAAGCCAGACGATCTACTCCTTCGCGGGCGCCGAGCAGCGGTTCCTGCTCGAGTTCGAGCGCCGCCACCCGGATGCCACGGTCGTGCGACTGGAGACCAACTACCGCTCGCAGGAGCCCATCCTGACGGCGGCCAATGCGTTGATGCGGGGTCGACCCGGCGCACTCGAGCTCGTCCCGGCCCGCGAGCAGTTCACTGCGGACGCCCCGACCGTCACGGCGTACGACTCGGAGTCCGACGAGGCGGCGGGCATCGCGGCCGGTGTCGCTGCCCGGATCGCGGCCGGAGCATCGCCCGCCGAGATCGCGGTGCTGTACCGCGCCCACGCCCAGTCGGCCGTGCTGCAGCAGGCGCTCGCCGCGGAGGGTATCGCCACCTCGGTGCTCGGCGGCACCCGGTTCTTCGCGATGCCGGAGGTGCGGCAGGCGATCCTCGCACTGCGGGCCGCGGCCGTGGCCCCGACCGAGCATGGCTTCCTGCCCGGTGTCCGCCGCGTGCTGAAGGAGTTGGGTCTGACGCAGGAGCCGCCCGCCGCGGGTGGTGCGCAGCGCGACGGCTGGGAGGCGCGCCGGGCGATCCTGCGCCTGGCGGAGGAGGCGGGACCGGACGAGACGCTGCGGTCGTTCAGTGACGCGCTGATGGCGCGGGCGAAGGACCAGCACGAGCCGACGCTGCGCACCGTGACCCTGTCCACGCTGCACGCGGCGAAGGGCCTCGAGTGGCCGCACGTATACCTCGCGGGCTGGGCGGAGGGCGCGCTGCCGATCTCCTACGCCACGACGTTCGAGGCGATCGACGAGGAGAGGCGGCTGGCGTATGTGGGCGTCACGCGGGCCGCGCGAACGCTGGAGATCTCCTGGTCGCGATCGGCAGGTCGAGGGGAGCGGGCACCGTCGCGGTTCCTGGCCGAGATGGGGACGACGGCTCGCGGCACAGGCATTCTGCGCGAAACGACACCGAACGCCACACGCGCCGCCCGTCGGCGCTGACCCGCACGAGCCGGGCGGGGTCGGACGAGGCGAGCAGGACGGCCGTGAGTCGAGCGGCTTCGCCGACTCGCGACGCGGGGATGCGCCCGGGGTCGCGCCCGATCAGCTGACTGTGCACGAGGGGCCACGCGGGGTCGCGCTCGGTGTCCTCGATGTCGCGGCAGCTGAGACACGGCGTCTCGCCAGGAATCACCAGCGGGCCCACGGTCACACGTCCCGGCTCGAAGGCCAGGGGCAGGTGCGGGCGGTCCTCGCGCAGGTGCACGGCGAACTGCACGGCCGCTGCCGCTCCCGGTACCAGCACGACCGCGACGGCATCCGCCTGATCCGGAGCGCCCGCCGGAACGCCTTCGTCGGCCAGGGCCTCCCGCAGTCGTCCTTCGGCCCGCGGATCCGTGAGACCGAGGCTGCTCGTCCAGGCGGCCCGGAGGGGGGACGGGTCGTCGGTGAGTGCGGGGTCGACGAGGGCGAGCAGCCGGCGGGCGTCGTCCCAGGGGGCGCCCGCCGCATGGGCGATCACGTCGAACGCGCTGCGCCGGAATCCGCGGCGCATACGGCTGAGGAGCGGCTCCACCCAGAACTGCTCCGCGGGAAGGCGGAGGGTCCCGTCGTCGCCGAGTTGGAGCGTGGTGGCGTCGCGCCACAGCAGCGGTCGCGCCGGGTCGAGGCGGGTGAGGGTGGGCGGGGTGAGTGGCATCCGTCCGATTCTCGTGCGGACCGTCCGTGCGCGGAGAGCACGCGTGCGTATCGGTGGACAACTCGGGCGGGTGCCCGCGCTCGGGGAGGAGGAGTGCCGCGACGGTCGCGCCACGGCGGGCGGGCTCAGACCGGGCGGTCGCCCTCCGGTGCCGCATCGCCGTCCTGATCGCGGTCGTCGCGCTCCTCCGTGCCGTCGGCGGAGGTCGAGTCGCGCCCCTCCTCCTCGCCGGAGAAGTCGTCGCCGTCGAGCAGACGGGCGAGCGCCTCATCGAACTCGTCGGCCACGGGCTGCTCGCCGCGCTCGGCGGCCTGGAGCCGCCCGATGAGAGCCGTGGGGTCGTCGATGTCCTCGGCGCTCGGCATGAGGTCGGGGTAGTCCCACAGGGAGTCGCGCGCGGCCACGCCGACCGCGTCAGTCACGGCCTGCCACATCGCCGAGGCCTCCCTCATCCGCCGGGGGCGGAGCTTCAGCCCGACCAGGGCGCCGAGGGCGTCCTCCGCCGGGCCGCCGACCGCGCGGCGACGTCGCGCGGCCTCCGCGATCCGCGCGCCGTCCGGCAGCCGAGAGGTCGCCTGCGCGGTGACCACGTCGACCCATCCGTCGATCGTCGCGATGAGGTTCTCCAGCCGCGCGAGCGCCTCGCGCTGGGCCTCGGTCTGGGTGGGCAGCAGCGCGCCGCCCTCGATCGCGGCGCGCAGCTCCTCCGGGTCGGAGGGGTCGAGCCGGCTCGCCACGTCCTCCAGGGCGTCGACGTCCACCGTCACGCCGCGGGCGAAGTCGGTGATCTGCGCCATCACGTGCAGGTGCAGCCACTTGGCGTGCCGGTACAGCCGGGCGTACGCCAGCTCCCTCGTCGCGAGGTACAGCGCGATCTGGTCCTCCGGGATCTCCAGGCCCTCGCCGAACGCGGTCAGGTTCTGCGGGATCACGGCCGCGGTGCCGGCGGGGAGCACCGGGATCCCCACGTCACCGCCCGAGACGACCTCGAGCGACAGGTTGCCCAGCACCTGACCGAACTGCGCGGCGAACACCGAGCCGCCGAGTCCGCGCATCAGCCGCCCCGCGCCCTGCACCACGCCGCGCATCTCCTCCGGCACCTGCGTGTCCAGGGCCGAGGTCAGCGCGTCGGCGATGCTGGTCGACACGGGGCCGGCGATCTCCTTCCACACCGGCAACGTCTTCTCGACCCACTCGCCGCGGGTCATGGCGGTGGGCGCCTCGGCGAGCTCGGAGATCGTGGTCGCCTCGCCGAGCCAGAGGGTGGCGAGCGCGAAGGAATCCGCGATCGAGGTGCGCGAGCCGTCGGAGATGCCCTGGCCCTCGCGGTTGGCGATGTGCAGCGCCTGCCGCAGCGCGTTCTCCCACGGGTCGCCGCCGAACGCACCCTGGAGCTGCGCCATGATCGTCTGCATCATCGCGGGGTCGAGCGTGAACCCGTCCATGCCCTGGAAGGCGTCCCGCAGCGCTTCCGGGTCGATGTCGCCGCCGCCCTGGTTCGAGAGCATCCGGCGCAGGAACTCCTGGAAGTCCTCCGGGTTCGGGTCGTTGTCTGCCATGTCGCTCGCCCTCTCAGCACGTCTGTAGCCGTGGCATCTACGCTAGTCACAGGTTTCAGTGCGTGACCCCGGAGCGGGCAGATCGCTGTACGCCGCTCGCGAACGACGGAGGAATGCTGTGGAACGACCGCGCGCAGGAAAGCTCGGACTCGGTGTCTGGGCGCTGATCGTCGCGCTCGCCGCCCTGGCGGTGCTCACCTTCCTGCCGTCGCCGTACGTGATCCAGCGTCCCGGTCCCGTGTACGACACCCTCGGCACCGCCAAGAACGCCGACGGCGAGCAGGTGCCGCTGATCAGCGTCGAGGGTGCGGAGACGTACGAGACGGGTGGCACGCTGGACCTCACGACGGTGCAGGTGGTCGGCAACCGCGAGCGCACGCCCAGTTGGTTCGAGCTCGCGCTGGCCTGGCTCGACTCCTCGCGGGCGGTCGTCCCGCTCGACTCCGTGTTCCCGGAGGGGGTGACCACGGAGCAGCGCGACGAGCGCAACGCGACGCTCATGGTCGACTCGCAGCACGAGGCCACGGCTGCAGCGCTCAACGAGCTCGGCTACGACACCGGCGCGCAGGTGGTCGTCGTGGACGCGGTCGAGGACTCGCCGGCCGACGGGCTGCTGGAACCCGACGATGTGATCACCGCGGTCGACGGCACGCCCGTCACCTCGGCCACCCGGTTGCGCGAGGCGATCCAGGATGCGGGTGGCGACCCCGTCGCCCTCACCGTGCAGCGCGATGGCGCGGAGCAGGTGGTGGAGGTGACGCCCGAGAAGCACGAGGAGGGCGGGACCACGACCTGGCTGGTCGGCATCACCCTGCGCACCGACTACGACTTCGAGATCGACGTGACCATCCAGCTCGACAACGTGGGCGGCCCGAGCGCCGGCATGATGTTCGCGCTGGGCATCATCGACACGCTCACGCCCGGCGAGCTCAACGGCGGCAAGGACGTCGCGGGAACGGGCACGATCGACGCGGAGGGCGACGTCGGCCCCATCGGCGGCATCCGGCAGAAGCTCTACGGTGCGCGCGACGCGGGTGCCGACTACTTCCTGGCTCCGGCGTCGAACTGCGACGAGGTGGTCGGGCACGTGCCCGATGGCCTGCAGGTGATCCGGACGGCGACGCTGGAGGAGTCGCTGGCGGCGTTGGACGTCATCGCGGACGGCGGGGACACGAGCGGACTCCCGACGTGCGAGATCCCGGCCACCTGAGCCGGGTGGCCTTCCGCGCCGTGACGTCGCCGTGACCGGCGTGACAGCCTGCGCACAGCCGCCCGTGCCTAGGATGGAGGGGTGACCTCGACCTCAGCCCCGAACCCGGCCACGCCACGAACCTCTCGACGAATCCTCGGCATCTCGCTGGTGATCATCGCCGCGCTGATCGCGGCGTTCTTCGTCTTCGCTTCGCTCTACACCGAATTCCTCTGGTTCGACCAGGTCGGGTTCACCGGCGTGCTGACCACGCAGTGGATCGCGACGGCGGTGATGTTCGTCGTCGGCTTCCTCGGCATGGCGGTCCCGCTGTTCGTCGTCATCCAGCTGGCCTACCGTCTGCGCCCGGTCTACGTGCGTCTGAGCTCGCAGCTCGACCGCTATCAGGAGGTCATCGAGCCGCTGCGCCGCCTGGCCATGTGGGGCATGCCTATCTTCTTCGGACTGTTCGCGGGCTTCGCGGCGGCGGGCAACTGGAAGACGGTGTGGCTCTGGGCGAACGGTGTCGCCACCGACACGGTCGACCCGCAGTTCGGCGTCGACACGGGCTTCTACATGTTCGCGATGCCGTTCTACTCGATCCTGCTCGCGTTCGTGTCGGCCGTGCTGCTGCTGAGCTTGCTGGTCACCGCGCTCGTGTCGTACCTGTACGGCTCCGTGCGCATCGGCCAGGGCGAGCTGCGCATCTCCAAGCCGGCGCGCATCCAGCTCGCCGTGATCGCCGGCCTCTATCTCCTGGTGCAGGCCGCGAGCCTCTGGCTCGACCGCTTCAAGACCCTCGTCACGCCGGACGACCGCATCACGGGTGCCGCGTACACCGGTGTGAACGCGACGATCCCCGGCCTGGCGATCCTCGCGATCATCGCCGCCGTGGTCGCGATCCTCTTCTTCGTCACGGCCGTCATCGGGCGCTGGCGGTTCCCGCTCGCCGCGACGGCGCTGCTCATCGTGGCCTCGCTGGTCGTGGGCGTCGGCTACCCCTGGGTGGTCACCACCTTCCAGGTGAAGCCGAACCAGAACGCGTACCAGGCGGAGTACTACCAGCGGAACATCGACGGCACGAAGGAGGCCTACGGGGTCGCGAACCTCGAGACCACCGCCTTCGAGGCCGAGACCGATGCGGCGGCCGGCCAGCTGCGGGCCGACGCCGAGACCACGGCGTCGATCCGCATCATGGACCCGAAGGTCATCCCGCCGACCGTGCGTCAGCTCGAGCAGTACCGCGGCTACTACCAGTTCCAGACCACGATGGACGTCGACCGCTATGAGATCGACGGCGTCATGCAGGACACGGTGGTCTCGGTGCGCGACCTCGACATGTCGGGCCTCGGCGACGGCGACAACTGGAACAACCGCGTCGCGGTCTACACCCACGGCTACGGCCTCGTGGCCGCGGCGGGCAACCAGCGCACGAGCGACGGTGAGCCGGTGTTCCTCGAGCGCGGCATCCCGAGCTCGGGCTTCCTGACCGACCGCGAGAACTTCGAGCCGCGCGTCTACTTCGGCGAGAACTCCCCGGAGTACTCCATCGTCGGCGCCCCGGAGGGCTCCGAGCCGGCGGAGATCGATTACCCGCGCGGCAAGGACGGCTCGAGCGAGACGAAGACGACCTTCGACGGCGACGGCGGTCCGAAGATCGGCGACACGTTCACGAAGCTGCTCTACGCGCTGAAGTTCCAGTCGGAGCAGATCCTGTTCTCGAACCTGGTGAACGACGAGTCGCAGATCCTGTACGACCGCGACCCGAAGACGCGCGTGCAGAAGGTCGCTCCGTACCTCGAGCTCGACAGCGACCCGTACCCGAGCGTCGTGGACGGTCGCATCGTCTGGATCGTGGATGGCTACACCACCAGCTCCACGTACCCCTACTCGACGAGCGTGAGCCTGTCCGACGCGATCGCCGACTCGAACGTCACCTCGCCCTCGCTCGCGATCGACGACATCAACTACATCCGCAACTCGGTCAAGGCCACCGTCGACGCCTACGACGGCTCGGTCACGCTCTACGCGTGGGACGAGGAGGACCCGGTGCTGCAGACGTGGCAGAAGGTGTACCCGTCGACGCTCAAGCCGATCAGCGACATGTCGGGCGAGCTCATGAGCCACGTGCGCTACCCGACCGACCTGTTCAAGGTGCAGCGCGACATCCTCGGCATTTACCACGTCGACAAGGCCGGCTCGTTCGCGCAGCAGGACAACCGCTGGCAGACGCCGAACGACCCGCGCAGCGAGGCGATGCTGCAGCCGCCGTACTACCTGACGATGCAGATGCCCGGTCAGGACCAGCCCCGGTTCTCGATGTTCTCGACCTTCATCCCGGCGTCGCAGGGCGCGGGAGGCAGCCGAGACGTGCTGATGGGCTACCTCGCGGTGGACTCGGACGCCGGGTCGGAGAAGGGCGTGAAGGCCGACGGGTACGGGCAGTTGCGCATGCTCGAGATCGACACCGACACCACGGTGCCCGGCCCCGGTCAGGTGCAGAACACCTACAACTCGGACACCGCCGTGGTGCCCCAGCTGAACCTCCTCCAGCAGGGGGAGTCCGAGGTGATCTACGGCAACCTGCTCACGCTGCCCGTCGGCGGCGGTCTGCTCTACGTGCAGCCGGTGTACGTGCAGTCGTCGGAGGGCACGCAGCTGCCGCGTCTGCAGAAGGTGCTGGTCGCGTTCGGCGACCGGGTCGCGTTCGAGAACACGCTCACCGAGGCGCTCGACACGCTGTTCGGCGGTGACTCCGGTGCCACCGGTGGTGATGACGAGGTCGAACCGACGGATCCGGGCACCGATCCGGGCACGACGGATCCGGACACGGGGGAGACCCCGACCGAGCCGACCGCGCCGACGGACGCCCAGGCCGACGCGCTGGCTGCTGCGCAGCAGGCCCTGCTCGACCGGCAGGCGGCGCTGGCCGAGGGTGACCTCGAGAAGTTCGGTGAGGCCGACAAGCGCCTCACGGCGGCCGTCGAGAAGCTTCTGGAGCTGGAGGGCGCCGCAGGGCAGTGATCCTGAGAGGCTGAGACGAATGGGCGTCCCTGCGGGGGCGCCCATTCGCGTATCCGCCGGACGGACAGAGGGCGGGCGGGGCCAGCGCGCGCAGGGAAAGGCGAAGGCCCCTGATCGGATTTCTCCTGATCAGGGGCCTTCTCTTGTTGCGGGGACAGGATTTGAACCTGCGACCTCCGGGTTATGAGCCCGGCGAGCTACCGAACTGCTCCACCCCGCGGCACAAGAAGTAACTTATCACGGATTCCGAGGGTCGTCGAATCGAGCGCGGGAGTCCCGGGGGTGCGAGAGGATGGGGCCATGTCCGAGACCGCCGTCGCCGTCGCCGTGTGCCAGTTCGCCCCGACCGCCTCCCGCGAGGACAACCGCGACACGATCGCGGCGCTCACCGCCGAGGCGGCGGCGCGTGGTGCGAAGCTCGTCGTGTTCCCCGAGTACGCGAGCTACTTCGTCGACCCGCTCGACGAGAGTCTCGCCACGCACGCGGAGACACTCGACGGCGACTTCGTGTCCACGCTCACCGCTCTCGCGGGGGAGTACGCGGTCGTGATCGTCGCCGGGCTCGTGGAGCGGGCGTCCACCGAGGGGCACGTGCGCAACGCCGTCGTGGCCGTGGACGGGAGCGGCGTGCTCGCGGTCTACCGGAAGCAGCACCTGTACGACGCCTTCGGTCAGACCGAGTCCGACTGGATCGAGGCCGGCGAGCTGACGGAGCCCGCGGTGTTCGAGGTCGCGGGGCTGCGCTTCGGGCTGCTCACCTGTTACGACCTCCGGTTCCCCGAGGTCGCCCGGCTCCTGGCGGTCGCGGGCGTCGACGCACTGGTCGTCCCGGCGGAGTGGGTGCGCGGTCCACTCAAGGAGCATCACTGGACGACGCTGCTCGCGGCGCGCGCGATCGAGAACACGGTCTATGCGGTGGCGGCCGATCACCCGGCACCGATCGGGGTCGGGCATTCGCAGATCGTGGATCCGCAGGGGGTCGTCCTGGCCGGAGTGGGCAGCGCGCCCGGCATGGCGGTCGGCGTGGTGGAGCGCTCGGCCGTCGAGCGGGTGCGGCAGGTGAACCCGGCGCTGCGCCTGCGCCGCTACGACGTCGTGCCGCGCTGAGGACCCGCGTCAGGCGGAGGCGAGGCGGCGGGCGGCCTCCTCGAGCACCTCGGTGCGTTTGCAGGCGGCGAAACGCACGAGTCCGGCGTAGTCGGCCCGATGCTCGGCCGACACGAAGGCCGTGAGAGGAATCGCGACGACGCCCGCCCGCTCCGGGAGGGTGCGGCAGAACGCCGCGGCATCCGACCCGCCTAGTGCGCTGGCGTCGGCCACCGTGAAGTAGCCGCCGCGGGGCGCGTGCACCACGAAGCCCGCGGCGCGCAGGCCGTCCCCGAGGATCTCGTGCTTGTGGGCCAGCGTGGTGGTGGCGTCGCGGAAGAACGCGTCGTCGAGGCGGAGTCCCCGTGCCACAGCCGGCTGGAACGGTGAGCCGTTCACATACGTGAGGTATTGCTTCACGGTCAGGACGGCGGTGATGAGCGCCGCAGGTCCGTGCACCCAGCCGATCTTCCATCCCGTGGCCGAGAAGGTCTTGCCCGCGGACGAGATGGTCAGCGTGCGCTCGGCCGCGCCGGGCAGGGTCGCGATCGGCGTGTGGGGGCCGTCGAAGGTCAGATGCTCGTACACCTCGTCGGTGACGATGACGGCGTCGTGGAGCTCAGCCAGCCGGACGATCTCGGCCAGCACCTCGGGGCCGAACACCGCTCCGGTCGGATTGTGAGGGTCGTTGACGAGGATGAGGCGCGTGCGGTCGGTGACGGTCGCGGCGAGCTGTGCGAGATCGGGCTGGAAGTCCGGCGCGCGCAGGGGGACGGTCCGCAGCCGGGCCCCGGCCAGGGCGACCGCTGCGGCGTAGGAGTCGTAGTACGGCTCGAACACCACGACCTCGTCGTCGGGGCCGTCGATCAGTGCCAAGAGCGTCGCGGTGAGCGCCTCGGTCGCGCCTGCTGTGACGATGACCTCGGTGTCCGGGTCGACCTCGAGACCGTAGAACCGCCGCTGGTGCTCGGAGATCGCGGTGAGCAGGTCGGGGAGGCCTCGTCCCGGCGGGTACTGATTGGCGCCGGAGGCGATCGCCGCCCTCGCTGCCTCGAGCACCTCCGCGGGCCCGTCCTCGTCGGGGAAGCCCTGGCCGAGGTTGATCGCGCCGGTTCTGGCCGCCGCGGCGGACATCTCTGCGAAGATGGTGGGCGCGACGGTCCCGTCTGCGGACAGCAGGCCCGCACCGGCCGCCGTGCGCTGCCATGCGCCAGGTATGACACTCATGAAGAACAGGCTAAGGCCATAGCCGAAACTCACGCTCGACATACGAAACGCACAGGCACACGCGCCATCCTGAAGGGGCGTCGAAGGAGCAGACACCATGAACGAAGACAACCCCCAGGACCACACCGCACCCGCGTCGAACGATGCCGTGCCCACCCCGCCCGTCCCGCCGATCCCGTCCGGCGACGGGCACTCGACCGCCGCCGGCCCGACCGCACCGAACGCGAACCACACGTCGGGGCCCGCGCCCGCGCAGGGACACGAGGTGCCGTCGACGTTCGCGTCGCACGCCCCGGTCGCCCCGATCGTCGCGCCGGTTCCGCACGGCCTCGCTGCGCCGGGCTCGACCCCGAACGCTCCGGGCGCCGCATTCGGCGTCCCGGCCACCGCACCCTCCGGCGCCCACGCGCCGTCCGACGGCAACGCCCCCGCGGCGACGAAGGAGAAGTCCCGCGGAGGAACGCGCATCGCCGCGTTCGTCGTCGCGGCCGCCCTCGTGGGAGGTGTCGCCGGGTTCGGCGGCGGTGCGCTTCTCACGGGCCTGCAGGATCGCCCGTCGTCCGGCACCGCGCAGGGCCCGCAGACCGTCACCGTGAACAACCCCGGATCGGTCAACGAGACCACGGCCGTCGCCACCGCCGCCCTCCCCTCCGTCGTCACGATCGAGGTCGCGGGATCGCAGGAGGCCGGCAGCGGCTCCGGTGTGATCATCAGCAAGGACGGCTACGTGCTCACCAACACGCACGTCGTGACGCTCGGCGGTGCCGTGGCCGACCCGACCATCCGGGTGACCGCATCGGACGGCCGCATCTACGACGCCACCGTCGTGGGCACCGACCCGATCTACGACCTCGCGGTCATCAAGCTCACCGACGCGAAGGACCTCACCCCGATCGAGTTCGCCGACTCGTCGAAGCTCAACGTCGGAGACACCGCGGTCGCGCTCGGCGCCCCGCTCGGCCTGGCGAACTCGGTCACGACCGGTATCGTGAGCGCGCTGAACCGCAGCATCCAGATCGCCTCGTCGGCGCTGCCGGACTCCTCGTCCGAGGATGCGCCGGAGCAGCAGTCGCCGCAGGAGGGCCAGGGCCCGTTCCAGTTCGACATCCCGGGCAGCGGCGGCCAGCAGACGACGGACTCCATCTCGGTGGCCGTGATCCAGACGGACGCCGCGATCAACCACGGCAACTCCGGCGGTGCGCTCGTCAACAGCAAGGGCGAGCTGATCGGGATCAACGTCGCGATCGCCAGCTCGGGCAACTCCGAGGACTCGGGATCGATCGGCATCGGCTTCGCGATCCCCTCGAACATCGCCAAGCGCGTGTCCGAGGAGATCATCGCCGACGGTGCCGCCACGCACGGGCTGCTCGGCGCCTCGGTCCGCGACGCCTCGGGTGTTGAGGGAGCCACGGTGTCCGGGGCGTACATCGCCGACGTCACGCCCGGGGGCGCCGCGGCGGACGCCGGTCTGAAGGCCGATGACGTGGTCACCGAGTTCAACGGCGTCCCCATCACGGGCGCCACCGACCTCACCGCGCAGGTGCGCGCGGCGGCTGCGGGCAGCAAGGCCACCGTCACGTACGTGCGCGGCGGCAAGGAGTACGACGTCGACCTGACGCTCGGGACGCTCGCCGGCTGAGGCACCCTGCTCCGGACGGAGGGACGCCACCTCGCGCGATAGGCTCGCGGGGTGGCGTCCTTCTCTTTCGGCACCGGCAATGCGGCCAAGTTGCTCCGCATCCCGCTGTACGCCCTCGGACGCCTCGGCACACTGCTCGTCCCCCGGGGCCGGCGCTGGGTCTTCGGCTGCGGCGCCGGGATCGGCGACGGAGCTCTTGCGCTCCAACGTCACGCCGCCGCTCTCGGTCACGACACGCTCTGGCTCACGGCCGACGACCGCGAGGCGCGCGACGCCGCTGCGCTGGGCATCCGCACCGTTCCCCGCTCGGGGCTGCGCGGCTGGTGGGCGACCGCGCGGGCCGGAGTCGTCGTGGTCACGCACGGACTCGGTGATGTGAACCGGTACGCGAACGGCGGTGCGTTCGTGGTGCAGCTGTGGCACGGCATCCCGCTCAAGCGCATCGGGCTCGACTCGCCCGCGACGACACAGGTTCCGCCGGTTCCGGGTGCCCCGCTGCTGCGGCGCCTCATCGGGGTGCTCTACCGCGCAACGGCGCAGCGCATCCGTGTGCTGCCCGCGGCGTCCGACCGGGCCCGCGGGCGCCTGGAGTCGGCATTCGGACTGGGCGACGACCGGGTCGTGGTGACCGGCGAGCCGCGCGTGGACGTGCTGTCCGCCGGCACCGAGGCGGAACGCCGCGCGGCGGCGCGCGCCGTGCTGGTCGGTGCCGCGGGGGAGTTGCCGCCCGCCGCGCGGATGCTGCTGTATGCGCCGACGTGGCGTGACGGCGCTCCCGATCCGTCCGTCCCGACCGCTCAAGAGTGGATCGAGGTCGTGCGGCTGCTGGAGCGCCACGATGCTGTGCTCCTGGTGCGGTCGCACCCCCTGGGCGCCGGCTCCTACGCGCCGCCCCTGCCGACCGCCAGGGTCCGGATGTTGCCGAGCGCGGTGCTCCCCGATGTGACACCGGCTCTCGCCGCGGTCGACGTGCTGGTCACGGACTACTCGTCGCTGGCGTACGACGTCGGACTGCTGCGCATGCCGGTCGCGTTCCTGGCGCCCGACGCGGAGGAGTACGCCCGCACCCGGGGCTTCTATGGACGCTACGCGGATGTCGCCACGACCGGTGCGGCCGAGGGATGGCAGGCGCTGCTGTCGGAGCTCGACGCGCTCCTGGGGGATCCCGCCGCCTTCGCCGATGCCGCGACGCGGTCCGCTACGCTCAGCGCGGAGATGCACGCGTTCCGCGACGGGGAGAACACCCGTCGCGTCTACCGGGCGATCCGCTCGCGGGGTGTGCCCGCGCCGAAGGGAGCAGCATGACGACGGCCCGCATCGATGTCGAGGCGGAGGCGCTGATCATCGCCGGGCCCGGCCAGCGACCCGGTATCGCCGAGCTCGCAGGACCGCGGGCGCGGGTGTCCGCCCGCCTGACCGGTGGCGGCAAGACGTGGAAGGCGACGTTCCCGCTGCGGGCGTCGCGGTGGGGCGGGCCCGAGCTGCCGCTGCCGTCGGGCGAGTACGCGCTGTCGATCGAGGGCGTGGATGTGACGGAACTCCGCATCGCTCCCGTCGTCCTGCGCGGCGTGCGGATCGCGGTCGACGGCGCCACGGTGCGCATCGCGGCGCCGGTCGATCCGGTGTACGACACCCCGGAGGGGCGATCGACGCTCGAGGAGCGCTACGTGTCGCAGGCCGGCGGCACCGAGAACGCGGTGTTCTTCGAGAGCTTCTACGGCCGCAGCGTCGGCTGCAACCCGCGGGCCATCGACCGCGAGCTCGCGCAGCGGGCACCGGAGGTGCGGCGCTACTGGAGCGTGGTCGATCTGTCGGTCGCCGTGCCCGATGGTGCGATCGCGGTGGTGGAGGGCAGCCCGGAGTGGTGGCGTGCCCGCGGTGCCGCACGTCTGCTGATCGTGAACGACTGGCTGCGCCGACGGTTCGCGCGCAAGCCGGGACAGAAGGTGCTGCAGACGTGGCACGGCACCCCGCTCAAGCGGCTCGCCCTGCACCGCCCCGGCTTCGACCCGCGCCGCATGGCGGCCGTGGTGAAGGAGTCCAGGCGGTGGGACGTGCTGCTGGCGCAGAACACCTACGCCGAGCGCATCCTCCGCAAGGCCTACGCGTTCTTCGGTCGTCCGATCTGGGTCGACGGCTACCCCCGCAACGACGCGCTGATCACGGGCGACCCTGCGGCGGTGCGTGCGGCGCTCGGCATCGGCGACGAGGAGCGCGTGCTGCTGTACGCGCCCACCTGGCGTGACGACCGCGCGGAGATGGTCGACTTCGTCGACCCCGAGCTCCTCGCCCGTCAGGCGAACGCGGTGGTGCTCGTCCGCGGGCACTCCCGCACGCTCGAGCAGGGGAGGGACAGGGCAGGGGCCCGTGTGATCGATGTCACGGGCTACCCGGAGACATCCCAGTTGCTGCTCGCCGCCGACGCCCTCGTTACCGACTACTCGTCCGTGATGTTCGACTTCAGCGTGACCGGCAAGCCGCTCTACTTCCTGGTCCCCGACCTCGACCACTACCGCGGGCAGCTGCGCGGGTTCTACTTCGACCTCGCCGAGCGGGCTCCCGGTCCGCTGGTGCGCACGCAGGACGAGCTGGTGGCTGCGCTCGACGATCCCGAGCACGAGCAGAGGTACGCGGAGCGCTATGCGGCGTGGCGTCGGCAGTTCAACACGCGCGACGACGGGCACGCGGCGCGACGGGTCGTCGACCGCATCCTCGACCTGGGGTTCGTGACCCGCTGATCACCCCGCAGGTCAGGGCAGCGGCGTGTTGCGGCTGCCCAGGCGCGAGGCGTCCACCGTGTCTCTGGCACCGCGCAGCACGCCGGTCAGGAACCCGAGCCCCCAGGACAGGTGCATGGTGGGCAGCACCGCGAGAGTCCACAGCCGTTGCCGCAGGTCTCCGCCGCCGCGCGCACAGGCGACGGCCACCACGAGCAGGACGTACAGGACGATCGGACCGTAGACGAGCACGGACGCCAGGATCGACGCCACCCCGCCGAGCACGCCCGTGAGCTGCAGCACGCCGACGACCACCGCCAGCACCACGAGCAGCACGAGGGCGGGCGGCGCGAAGTAGCGGAGGCCGTTGCTGCGGCCGAACCGCCGGACGAGCTCCCCACGCCACGCCCCGGTCGCCCGGAACTGTCGCGCCAGGCGCAGCCAGTTCTCGCGCGGCCAGTAGGTGACGGACAGCTCCGGGTCGAACCAGACCGCGTGGCCCGCCTGCCGGATGCGCAGGTTGAGCTCCCAGTCCTCGCCGCGGCGGATGGTCTCGTCGAACAGGCCGACCTCGTCGAGCACCGCGCGGCGCATCACCCCGAGGTAGGCCGACTCGGCCTCGCCCTCGGTGCGGCCTCCGTGGTACGCGCCTCCGCCGAGTCCGACGGGGGAGTTGTAGAGCCGGGCGACGGCCTTCTGGAACGGCGTGCGGCCCTCCGCGTGCATGACGCCGCCCACGTTCGCCGCTCCCGTGCGTGCGAGCGTCTGCAGGGCGTGGGCCGCGTAGCCGGGGGCGAGTTCGGAGTGCGCGTCGACCCGAACGATCGTGGGGTAGCGGCTTGCGCGGATGGCGGCGTTGAGCCCGACCGGGATGTGGGCGGCGGGGTTCTCGACGAGCCGGATGCGGTCGTCGGCGGCGGCCAGACCGCGTGCAAGCTCGGTCGTGCCGTCGGAGGAGGGCCCGAGAGCGAGGACCAGCTCGGTCGGACCCCCGACCTCCTGCGCGAGGACGGACTCGACCGCGTGCCGAAGGTAGGCGCGCTCGTTGAGCACCGGCATCACGAACGACACTCCGGTCGCGGGGTCGGTCGTCTTCTCTGGGGGCACACGTCGATCATGTCACGGCGGCTCCCTCGCTGGCTGAGGGCTGTCCACCGCTCGCGTCCCTCCGCCGGGAGGGGCGCGAGCGACGAACTATCCTGGAGGGATGGGTGCACTGTCTGATGCGAAGAAGGCCTACCGTCTGCTGCGACGGGCACTCGAGTCCCGCTCTGCCGTGCAGCGCGTGCGCCGTCGGCTCGCCGAACGGGAACCCTACCCGCCCGAGCACTTCCAGATCGCGGTGTACTTCGCCGACGGTGCGGTCAACATGTACCAGATGCGCCAGTGGTACCGACCCCTCGCGGAGCTCTCGAAGCGCTGGCCCGTCGTGGTGCTCTCGCGCCAGGCGACAGGAGCCGAGAAGCTGCTCGACGAAGATGCGCCTCCCGTCGCGTTCGTCCCGAAGGTGCGCGATCTGGAGCGTTTCATCGCGACGCAGGACATCCGCATCGTGCTGTACGTCAACCAGAACACCCGGAACTTCCAGATGTTCCGCTACGGTCGCCGCTGGCACGTGTTCATCAACCACGGCGAGTCCGACAAGATGTACATGACCACGAATCAATACAAGGCGTACGACTGGGCGTTCGTGGCAGGGCAGGCCGCCCGCGACCGGCTGTCGCGCACGCTGTGGGACTACGACGTGGACCGTCGCACGATCGAGATCGGCCGCCCGCAGGCCGACCACTACTCGGGCGTGCTGCCCTACGCACCCGACGACAGGATCGTGGTGCTCTACGCGCCGACGTGGGAGGGCGACCGGCCGAGCGCCCACTACGGGTCGATCGCCTCCCACGGCGAGGCGCTCGTGTCGGCGCTGCTCGCGAGCGGCCGTCATCGTGTGATCTACCGGCCCCATCCGCGCAGCGGTGTAGTGGACGAGGCCTACGGTGCCGCGCACCGCCGGATCCTCGCGGCGATCGCCGCCGCCAACGCGGCCGATCCAGCCGCGCAGCACGTGTACGACGACGGTCCCGAGCTGGGGTGGCAGCTCGCGGCGGCCGATGTCGCGGTGGTCGACATCTCCGCGATGGTCTACGACCGGCTCGCAGCCGGCAAGCCGCTGATGATCACCCGCCCCGTCGACCCGGAGGCCGCCGTCGACACCACCGGCTACCTCTCCGATTGCGAGTGGCTGACGGTCGAGGGTGCGACTGACATCGTCTCCGAGGTCGACCGGGTGCGGGCCGACGAGGCGGCCGTCGCGCGGCTGCGCATGTGGGTGCAGCACTACTTCGGCGACACCACCCCCGGAGTCGCGACCGCGAAGTTCCACGGGGCGATCGAACAGCTCATGCAGGAGTGGGATCGCTGGCGCGCCCACGAGGTGGGAACCGTGCGCGACGATCAGAACGACGACGACGAGGAAGCCGAGGACGAGGACGCATGAGCCTCGATCTGCCGCGCACCGCCGCAGTCGCCTCCCGACTCGTGGTCGTCGAGGCCACCGGCTCGACGAATGCCGACCTGCGCGCTTCCGCGGCCGATCAGCGGGCCTGGCCGCACCTGTCCGTGCTCGTCACGGAGGATCAGACGGCGGGGCGCGGACGCCTGGATCGCACCTGGGTCGCGCCGGCCGGTACCGCGCTCGCGGTCTCGGTGCTCCTCCGTGACCTTCCCCGTGATCCGGCTGTTCGCGGCTGGATCCCGCTCGCCGCCGGGCTCGCACTGGCCGATGCGGTCGCCGCACAGCTGCCCGCCTGCGAGGTCGCCGTGAAGTGGCCCAATGACGTGCTGGTCGACGGTGCGAAGATCTCCGGGATCCTGGCGGAGGCGACGGCCGACGCCGTGGTGGTCGGCGCAGGGGTGAACACGCGCATGTCGCGGGAGCAGCTGCCGGTGCCGACAGCCACCTCGTTCGCAGCGCAGGACGCCGCCGTCGACGAGGACCTGCTGCTCGTCACCTACCTCACGGGGCTCGACCAGTGGCTGACGGCGCTCGCCGCGGGGGAGGACGCCCTCACCAGTGGCCTGCACGCCGCGGTGACGGCGCGCTGTGCGACCGTCGGCCAGGCGGTGCGCGTCTCGTTGCCCGACGGCAGCTCGCTCGAAGGAACCGCCGGCGCCCTCGACCCGGACGGGCGGCTGCTCGTGGTCGCCGACGGCGCGACGCGCGCGGTCTCCGCGGGCGACGTGGTGCACGTGCGGCCCGCGTGACGCGGGGACACGCCGCCCGGCGACCGGCGTTGTCGGTCTCCCGGGGCACAATGGTGGGGTGACCCAGCCCGTGACGCTCGGCGGGCGGCCGCTGATGCCGCCGCCCGGGGCCCCCGCCGAAGAGCTGCTGATTGCGCGCTTCCGCAGCCACGCGCGACGCCTGTTCTGGTCCGCAGTGGTGCTCATCGCGACGTTCGGGCTCACTGCCTACCTGTACGACAACCTGCCGGCCGGGTTCGAGAACTGGATGCTGCTCGCCGCAGCCGGCGCCGTGGTCCTGCTCGCGGTCGTGGTCCCCTTCGTCGTCTGGTACTCGCGCGCCACCACCATCACGACGCGACGGGTGATCGCGCATCAGGGCATCGGTTCCCGGCAGCGCAGGGAGATGTCGCACGCGCGTGGGTACACGATCGGGGTGCGCCGCGGACCGCTCCAGCGCCTGTGGGGGTGCGGCACCGTGACGCTGTCCAACGGCGTCGACGCTCCGCTGCGGCTGCCGAACGTCCCGAACGTGACCCTGGTGCACGAGACGCTGGCGGACCAGATCGAGGTCGGGCAGATCCTCGCGCACCGCGACGCACAGGCCACCGCCGACGACACCGACGCCCTCTGACCCGCGGTCCCTCGCGCGCCCTCGAGTGCGGAAGAATGGGACCAACGAATGGAGGCGGCACATGGCGTTGCGCGTTGGCGTGATCGGCGGAGGACAGCTGGCACGGATGATGATCGCTCCGGCGGTCGAACTCGGGATCGACCTGCGGGTGCTCGCGGAGGACGAGGGCATGTCCGCCGGGCTCGCGGCCACGGCCGTCGGCGACTACCGCGACCTCGCGACGGTCCGCGCGTTCGCCGAGGGCGTCGACGTCATCACCTTCGATCACGAGCACGTGCCGCAGGACGTGCTGCGGGCCCTCGTCGCCGACGGCGTTGCGGTGCACCCGGGGCCCGATGCGCTCCAGTTCGCCCAGGACAAGCTCGCGATGCGTGCCCGTCTCGCCGACCTCGGGGTGCCGCAGCCCGAGTGGGCAGCGGTGCGGAGCGTCGCCGAGCTGCAGTCCTTCCTCGACGCCCAGGGTGGCGCGGCCGTGGTCAAGACCCCGCGGGGCGGCTACGACGGCAAGGGCGTGCGCGTCGTCCGCTCCGCCGACGACGCACGGGACTGGCTGGGCGCCCTCGGTGAGGGGGAGGCACTGCTCGCCGAGGAGCTCGTGCCGTTCGTCCGCGAGCTCGCCCAGCAGGTCGCCCGGCGCAGCGGGGGAGAGATGATCGCGTACCCCGTGGTCGAGACCGTCCAGCGCGATGGGGTGTGCGCCGAGGTCATCGCGCCCGCCCCGGCCGCCGGCGATCGGCTGGTCGAGGTGGCGGAGGGGATCGGACGCACCATCGCGGAGGGTCTCGGCGTCACCGGCATGCTCGCGGTCGAGCTGTTCGAGACCGACGACGAGCGCATCCTCGTCAACGAACTGGCCATGCGTCCGCACAACAGCGGGCACTGGAGCCAGGACGGCGCCGTGACCGGACAGTTCGAGCAGCACCTGCGCGCGGTCGCCGACCTGCCGCTGGGCAGCACCGCTCCTCGCGCGTCGTGGTCGGTGATGGTGAACATCCTCGGCGGCCCGATCGGTGCCACGCTCGACGAGCGGTTCGCGTCGGCGATGGCGGAGCACCCCGGCGCCAAGATCCACACGTACGGCAAGGCGCCGCGTCCGGGTCGCAAGGTCGGACACGTCAACGTCGCCGGGGAGGACCTGGACGACGCGGTGTACGTCGCTCGGGCGGCCGCCGCGCACTTCGCGTGACGCGAGGCGGACGGGACCTGGACGCAGCCGCGTGCCGCTGGGGTGTTCTCCCAGCGCGAGCCCGTAGCCTGTTCTGGTGACAGAGCCACTTCACTCCTCCGCTGCGCCCGTGGTCGGCGTCGTCATGGGGTCCGACTCCGACTGGCGCGTCATGAGTGACGCCTCGCAGGCCCTGACGGACTTCGGGATCCCGCACGAGGTCGAGGTGGTCTCGGCGCACCGCACCCCCGACAAGCTCATGTCGTATGCGCGGGAGGCCCGCGCGCGAGGGCTCCGCGTGATCATCGCGGGGGCCGGCGGAGCGGCTCACCTGCCCGGGATGCTCGCGTCGATGACGCCGCTGCCCGTGGTCGGTGTTCCCGTGCCGCTCGCGTACCTCGACGGCATGGACTCGTTGCTGTCGATCGTGCAGATGCCGGCGGGGATCCCCGTGGCGACCGTCTCGATCGGCGGGGCCCGCAACGCCGGCCTCCTGGCCGCCCGCATCCTCGGCGCCGCCGACGCGGAGCTCGCCGACCGGGTCGAGGCCTACGCCGCCGATCTCGAGTCGCAGGTCGCGGCGAAGAACGAACGGCTGAAGGACTCGCTGTGACCCTTGCGCCTCCGCGCGCACGACAGCGCCCGATCATCGAGACCCGGCCGCTGCGGCACCCGGACTCCACCGACCCCGGGATGATGTCGAAACGCGGGTGGTGGCTCATCGCGATGAACCTTCTTCTTCCGGGGTCCGCTCAGGTGCTGGCGGGCAACCGCCGTCTCGGTCGGTTCGGTCTCGGCGCCACGCTCACGGCCTGGCTGCTGGTGATCGTGACCGTCGGTCTCGCCCTGTTCGCCCGACCGGTCCTCCTGTGGCTCACGGTCGCCGGCGGGTTCTTCTCCGCCGTGGTGCTGACGATCGTCCAGGTGCTGCTGGTGGCGTACGTGGTGCTGTGGATCGTGCTGACCCTCGACACCCTGCGCCTCGTGCGGCTGGTCAAGGTCCCCAACCCCTCGCGGCTGGCGATCCCCGTGGTGGCGCTCGTGCTCCTCGGTCTGGTCGGCGGCGCCGCCGGCTACGCCGCGACATCGGTGGGATCCGTGCGGGGAACCGTCGGGGCGATCTTCGGGCAGAGTGGACCGAGCCTCCCGCCGAGCGACGGCTACTACAACATCCTCCTGCTCGGTGCGGACAGCGGGGACGGCCGCGACTCCATGCGTTTCGACAGCATCTCGGTCGTGTCGGTGAACGCCGAGACCGGTGCGGTCACGATCACGGGCATTCCGCGTGAGCTCCCGAATGCGCCGTTCAGCGACGGCAGTCCCATGCAGGCGCAGTACCCGAACGGATTCGAGGGGCACAGCTCGTCGACCTGCGGGTGGAACGGCTGGATGAACCACGTGCGTTACGCCGCAGAGGTGTGCCGGGACGACGGAGGAGCGGAGCTGTACCCGAAGGCGGTCGCCCAGGGCTCCGAGCCGGGCATCGAAGCGACGAAGGATGCCGCCGAGGGCGTCCTCGGGATCGAGATCCCGTACTACGTGTTCGTCGACATGCACGGCTTCGCCGACCTGGTCGACGCGCTGGGCGGGGTCGATATCAACGTCACCGAGCGTCTCCCGAAGGGCGGTCCGCCCGAGGGATGGACCGGGACGGACGTGAACGAGTGGGCGATCGGCTGGATCGAGCCGGGCCAGCAGCACATGGACGGCGACACGGCGCAGTGGTACGCCCGCTCGCGCTACACGACCAGCGACTGGGACCGCATGAAGCGGCAGCGGGAACTTCAGGAGGCGATCCTGGCTCAGTTCACGCCGCAGACCGTGCTGACGCGGTTCAACGAGGTCGCCGCGGCCGGCACGGCGTTGATCAGCACCGATCTGCCCCAGGACAAGCTTCCGGAGTTCTTCGATCTGATGCTCAAGGCGAAGGAGCAGCAGGTCACGACGATCGAGCTGACCCCGGATTCGGGCGTGGACGAGCACAACCCCGACTACGGGTACATCCACCAGATGATCCAGCAGGCGCTGCACCCGCCGACGTCGACCCCCACGCCCAGCCCCTGACGGAGGGGGCCCGCTCCGCGTGGGCATGGCGCAGCCCACGGGCGACGCTCCCGAGGGTCGTCGCCCGTGGGCGTCCGGTGCAGCACCGGATTCGCCAGACGACGGTGATCGGAGGGGGAGGGATCACCGTCGTCCAGCCGACCACCGCGCGAGGCGGCAGCCAGGCTCAGGCGCGCTTGCGGCGAACGATCCCGGTGGCGACGAGCGCCCCACCGGCGACCAGGGCGGCAGCTCCACCGCCGAGCACCCACGGCGAGACCGAGCCGCCGGTGAGCGCGAGCTCCATGCCGCCGCCGGTCAGGGGCAGCTCGGTACCCGCGGGTGCGACGGCAGGGTCGTGATCGCAGCTGGACGCGGCGTCGTGGCCGTGCGACACGGTGATCGTGGCGGTGTACGGACGCGAGCCCCCGAAGGCGACGGCGTAGGAGCCCTCACCGTCGGCCGGCGGGCGGAACGTCAGCGTCATGCTGCCGTCGGCGCCGGCGGTGTTGCCGGAGGTCGCGGCCTTGCCCGCGTTCTTGCCGGAAACGGAGACCGCCACGTTCTCGGACGGCAGGAAGTACCCGGGGCCGAAGACGATGGTGGAGACCTCGCACACGTCGATGATCGGGTCGCCGACCTTCACACCGGGAGGCGAGGGGTACGAATCGCTCGATGCGTCCGGAATCGTCGGCGCAGCGGTTGCGATGGTCGGCGCGACGAGTACCAGCGCGCCAGCGGTAAGGCTGATGGCAGCCAGTTTCTTCAGCATGATCTCTCCCCAGAAATGTCACGCGGAATCGCCTCCGGACACACCCCTGCGTCCGACTGCGTGAGGTCTCCTGCCCCCACGGCAGGTTCACAGACCCCAGTTATTCCCCAGTGAGATGACAGTACCCCATTCGAGGGAGATTGTCACGAACCGCAGCGGAGTGTGTCCTTGGTCAGCTCCGGCCCCGTGATCAGGGGGGTGTGCAGCACCTCGGTGAGCCGCTGACCGGCACCCGTGCCCTGGAACTCGACGGTGATGGTGGTCGACTCGCCGGGCGCCAGCTGCACCTCGTGCTGCACGACGGACCGGTCGCCGAGCATCGCCGTCTGCACGCCGTCGTCGTCCCCGTCCCTGTCCACATGGGACGGGGTGGCGCCCTCAGGGCCGTACACCGCGATGAGCGTGCGCACGGTGCCGGGCGGCACGCCGTAGAAGCCGTCGCCCGTCACGTACGGCGGCAGGGAGGTCGCCGCGTCGGCGGGTGCGGTGTTCGTCCAGGTGACGGTGATCTGCGTGGTCGGCTCTCCGTCGCAGCGCCCGACGGCGGTCGCGATCGTGGCGCGCGTGTAGTAGTCCATCTTCGCGCCGGTGCCGTCGTTGAAAAGCACGCCCACGTGACTCGTGTCGGCCGAGTCCGGGGGGATCGTGCCGCCGAGGGCGCTCGCGGCGAGCAGGGTCTCCTCGTCCTCGTGCGCGCTCCAGATGCGGATCCGACCCTCGCCCGCGGCATCGGCCAGCGCGCCGATCAGAGCCTGGGGATCGCCGCCCGACAGGGCTGCTCCGAACAGGCCGCCGGCTGCAAGAGCGAAGATGTCATCCTGTGCCACAGGGTCGGGGACGGCGGCGTAGATCTCCGACAGCAGAATGCTCGTGATCGTGTCGGACGTCGCCGTGAAGGGCCCGAACGTCAGGTCGCCCGTGACCTCCATCAGATGCTCGGCGACCAGGGCGTCCACGGCGATCACCCCGTCGACCTGGCCGCCGAAACGCCCGACCCACCGTGCCGCGATCGTCTCGCCGGCCTCGCGGAAGTCGGGGATGCTGGTGATGTTCTGCAGGAACCGTCCTGGGCGATCCTCGAACAGCGCCGTGGTGGACTCGCTCACCGGGAGGGGGACATCGAGGGCGGGGAAGTCGCGCGTGGATGCCTGGCTCTGCAGGGTCACCCGCCCGTTCTCGGCGTGCAGCAGGGCGATCGAGCCGATGATGCCGCCCGAGGAGCGCAGCTCGGCGTTGTTCTGCATCGCGAGCACGTACGTGCGCGGCCCGTCGCCGCCCAGCATCGTGGGCAGGAGCACGGCAGCGCCGTGCAGCGAGCCCACGACCGTCGCCGCCTGCGTGACGGATCCTCGCATCTGACGGATGGCATCGGCGAGAGGGGGCAGCGTCGCATCGGCGTCGATGCGCTTGGCTCGGTCGTCGGCGGAGGTGAGCGACGCCGCGGCGGCGGCCAGGGGCTCCTCGACCTGGGCGAACGGCGCGAGGTTGATCGCGCCGTCGGTGAAGCCCAGGCTCGACAGGTCGAGATCGGCGCCGACCTGCAGCAGGGGTCGCAGCGCCTCGGTCGATACGTCATCCGCGATCTCGGCGATCTCGCTGACCGCCTGGAAGTTCGGACCGACCCACGGCAGGACGCCGAACGCGTGCCAGATCGGATCGGAGGTGAGGTCATGGGCGGAGGCCGCGTTGCGGGCGATGGCATCGGAGATGGGCTCCGCGCCGTCGAGATCGCCCTCCGCGATCGCCTGCTTCAGCTGGGTCGCGCCCTTCGCGACCTGACGCAGATCGTCCACCGCGCCGATGCCGCGGACCGTGACCCAGCCGATGGCGATCACGAGCAGCGTCAGGAGGATGCCGATGGTCCATCCGATCCATCGGCGTCGGGCAGGAAGTCGGCCATCGCTCACTCGAGCATTCAAGCACGGTGGGTACGCGCGAGGCCATGGAGCGCGCACGTGAGGTCATGCGTTGCTGTGGGAACGCTGAAATTGCGGACCGGCGGGCGGTGCGCTCCACGGCTCCGCAGCATGCCGCGGTTAGCCTGAACCCATGGGTGCTCGGCTGCGTGTGGTTCTGGATCAACTGGTGCACGTCGTGGACCAGGACCAGGCCACGGCGGCACGTGAGCTGACGGCGGGGCTCGTCGCGACGGCCCCGTCCGGCTGCGCGGTCGACGCGATCGTACCGGCGGGCGCGCAGGTGGACGTCGCCGGGGTCGACGAGGTGCGCACTCTCGGTCTCGGTCGCCGGGAACTGGCGGCCTCGTGGCAGCTGGGCATCGCTCCGGGTGTGGGCGGCGGGATGATCCACGCGCCCACGCTGATGGCGCCGCTCGTGCGCCACGACAGGGTGCACGACCACGATCAGACCACCGTGACGGTGTGGGACCTGTGCGCCTGGGACGACCCGGGCGCCCTGTCGAAGTCGGCCGTGGCCTGGCAGCGCGGCATGCTCCGCCGTGCCGCGCGGCACGCGGACGCCGTGGTCGTGCCGACCCACGCCGTGGGGGAGCGTCTGGCCGAGATCGCCCGACTCGGCGACCGGATCCGCGTCATCGCCGGCGCACCGCCGCACGATTTCGCCGTGCCTGCCGACGCCGAGTCCCGGCGGGGCGCGCTGTCCCTGCCGTCGGAGTACATCGTCCTGACCGGATCGGCGGACACCCTCGCGGCGGGGTTCCGTGGAGCCGTCGCCGCCGGCGTCGATGCCGTGGTGCTCGACGCCCCGGAGGGCTCGGAGCCGCGGCTGGCCGAGGTCGCCTCCGCCGCAGGCCTGCCCGAACGGCGCGCGCACGTGCGCGGTGCGCTGTCGGCAGCGGACCGCGCTGCCGTGCTCTCGGGGGCGTCCGCCTATACGGCGACGAGGACGGTCGCGGGGTGGCCGTGGCGCGCCGTCGAGGCGCTCACCGTCGGGGTGCCCGTCGTGGCGAGCGATACCGGGTGCCACCGTGACGTGATCGCGGACGGCGGGATGTTCGCCGCGCCGGACGACCTGCCCGACGCGCTCGCCGATGCGGCGGGCAACGGTTCTGCGCGCTTGCGGGTGCTCGCATCGGACCGCTCGCGCGCGTTCTCCTGGGCGGGCGCGGCGGAGAGGGTGTGGAGCCTGCACGCCGACCTGTGAACGGCTGAGAAGACGCTGCACAATCGGGCGACACGCCGAATTCCCCTGGTGGAAACGTCGCAACAGTGGCATCATCCCGCAACTTCCGTCACACTGGTCACATGTCTCGACGTGCCCCACGCTCGCGAAACACCCTGAGGACCTCCCGACTCCTCACCTGTTTCCTCGCCGTCTCCGCCCTCCTCGTCGGCACCGTCGTGCCGGCCACCGCCGCGACGGCCGCCGCTTCCGCTTCCGCGCCCGTCGCCCGCGCGGTCGGCGCCCCCGCGGCGTCGGGGATCGCGAAGAGCACGCTCGCCGGCTTCACGCCCGGCAACATCATCAGCGACGCCGTCTTCACCAACAAGGACACGATGACGGAGGCGCAGATCCAGGCTTTCTTCAACGCGCGCGTCTCGCGGTGCCTCGGCGGCACCGACGAAGACGGTCGTCCCATCGTGTGCATCAAGGACTTCAAGATGACCACGGTCACTCGGGCCGCCGACCAGTACTGCGATGGATACACCGGTGCCGCGAACGAGAGTGCCGCGCGCATCATCTACCGTGCAGCGCAGTCGTGCGGGATTAACCCGCAGGTGCTCATCGTGATGCTCCAGAAGGAGCAGAGCCTGGTCAACCACACGTGGCCCAGCGCCTGGCGCTACGACATCGCGCTCGGACAGGGCTGCCCGGACGACGCGCCCTGCGACCCGCAGTACGTCGGCTTCTTCCACCAGATCTACGGCGCCGCCCGCCAGATGCAGATCTACATGGAGGGCAAGTGGTTCCAGTACTACGCGCCCGGCCGCACCTGGAACATCCTCTTCAACCCGAACCGCGCGTGCGGCTCCTCGCCGGTGTACATCGCCAACAAGGCGACCTCGGCCCTCTACTACTACACGCCGTATCAGCCGAACGCCGCGGCGCTGCGCGCCGGATACGGCGACGGCGACACCTGCTCGGCCTACGGCAACCGCAACTTCTACAACTACTTCACCGACTGGTTCGGCTCCACCCAGGCGCCCCAGGTGCCCTCGCTCGCCTCGGTCAGCTCCTCGTCGTACATGGTCGGCGTCGACAGTGCCGGCGTGCTGTGGGGATACCCGTTCGCGAAGAACGTGTGGGGCAACCGCAAGCAGCTCGCGAGCGGCCTGACCGGGGTCAGCGCGGCCATGGTGGTCGGCGATCTCGACGGCAGCGGCACGCGCGACCTCATCATCCGCCAGGGCAACGGCGTCTCGGTGATGCGCGGCAGCGGCGCCAGCTTCTCGGCACCGCAGTCGCTGAACCTGGACTGGAGCGGCGTGGTGCTCTCCACCGCCGCGGGCGACCTCGACGGCGACGGCATCCCCGACGTGCTCACCACCGCCAAGAACGGCGACCTCATGCTGTGGCGCGGCAACGACAAGGGCGGCCTCCTGCCTGCGATCCGCGTCGGCTGGGGGTGGGCAGGCATGAACATGCTCGTCGGCAACATCGACCTCAACGGCGACGGCAACCCCGACCTCATCGGCAGGGACGCCGCCGGTCGACTGTTCGCCTACTACGGAGACGGCGGCGGCGGCTGGACCGGCTCCCGTCAGCTCGGGCAGGGCTGGGGCGGCATGACCGCGATCTTCGTCCCGGGCGACTTCACGGGCGACGGCGTCAACGACGTGGCGGCGCGCACCGCGAACGGCGACCTCTACATGTACCCCGGCGACGGACGGGGAGCGATCACGTCGAGCGGCAAGATCGGCAACGGCTGGCAGATCCTGTCGGCGCTGACCGGTTCGGGCGACCTCGTCACCAAGCCGCGGGCCATGCCATCGGGCGTGGGCGACGTCGACCGTGACGGCGGACCCGACGTGCTCGGGCTCACGGCGCAGGGGAACCTCAACCTCTACCGCGGGAACGGCGCCGGTGCCTGGCGCGGCTCCCAGCAGATCGGCTCGGGGTGGACGGCGGGCGACCGACTGATCCCCATGGGCGACTTCAACGGCGACGGGTACCGCGACCTCGGTCGGGTGACCCCCGACGGACGGCTCTGGCTGATCCCCGGTGTCGCGGGCGGCTACGGGCAGCCCGTCGTGATCGGCAACGGCTGGCAGAACCACACGCTCCTCGTGGGCGGCATCGACTTCGACGGCGACCGCAACACCGACATGATCGCGCGCAACTCCGCCGGCCACCTCGTGTACTACCGCGGTGACGGCAGGGGCGGCTGGGCGAGCCAGGCCATCCAGATCGGCTACGGCTGGGGCGGCTTCGACATGGCCGTCAACGGCGGCGACTTCGACGGCGACGGTCGGGCGGACCTCATCATGCGCACGACCGACGCGCGCCTGTGGGTGTACCCGACCAACGGCACGGGCGGCTGGGGCACCCCGCGTCAGATCGGTGTCGGGTGGGGCGGCTTCAACGCCCTGTTCAGCCCCGGCGACTTCGACGGCGACGGCACCTCCGACCTCCTCGGGCGGCACACGAACGGCAACCTCTACCTGTTCCGCGGTGACGGCCGTGGCGGCTGGGGCGCGAGCGGCGTGATCGGGAACGGCTGGAACACGCTCACCGCCCTCGGCTGAGCGCGTGCCGTGAAGGCGTCCGGACGGGTGCCATAGGATACTGGAGTGCGCCGCGGCGACCGCCGCCGCAGCTGAATGAGTGGGGCCGTGACAGATACCCGAGATCTTTTCGCCGTCGTCCCGCGTTCCTCCTTCGACACCCCCGGCACGAGTCGCGGTCTGATCGATGTGGTGCGCTGGCGGTATCTGCTGTACCTGCTCGTGCGGACCGGCGTCACCACCCGCTACCGCAACTCGGTGCTCGGCTGGACCTGGTCGTACGTGCGACCCGGGGCGCAGTTCCTGGTGTTCTGGGTGGTCCTCGGACTGTTCCTCAGCCTGAACAGGAACATCGAGAGCTACCCCGTCTACCTGTTCTCGGGCATCGTCGTCATCAACCTCTTCTCCGAGGCGTTCAAGAACGCGACGACGTCGATCGTGAACAACGCCCCGCTCGTGCGGAAGGTGTTCCTGCCGCGGCAGCTCTTCGCCGTCTCCGCTGTGCTGGTGGCGTTCATCCACTTCCTCCCGCAGCTGGCTCTGCTGCTGATCGTGTGCCTCTTCCTCGGCTGGATCCCCGGGATCACCGTGATCTCGGTGCTCGCCGTGCTGGCGGGCATCGTCATCGTCACGCTGTTCGCGCTGGGGCTCGGCCTGTTCTTCGGCGCGATCAACGTGCGGTTCCGTGACGCGGAGAACATCGTCGAGCTGCTGCTCCTGCTCGCGACCTGGGCCTCGCCCGTGCTCTACGCGTGGACGATGGTGCAGGAGGCCGTCCGCACGCTCGGCTGGCCGGACTGGATCCTCGAGCTCTACATGCTCAACCCGATCACGCAGGGCGTCGAGCTGTTCCACTACGCCTTCTGGCGTCCGGTCACCGAGACGACCATGCCGCTGCCGCCCGGCCTCGGCTGGAACACGCTGTGGACGTTCCTGATCGCCCTGGGCACGCTGCTGATCGGGCAGCTCGTCTTCCGCCGACTTGAGGGAAGGTTCGCGCAGGACCTATGAGTACCGCCATCGCCCCCCGCCCGAGCATCGTCGTCGACGGTGTGCGGAAGAACTTCACGCTGAACCACGCGCTGTCGCTCAAGGACACCGTGGTCGCGTGGATCCGACGTCGCAAGACCTCCAGCACCTTCGAGGCGCTCAAGGGGCTCGACCTCGTCATCAACGAGGGGGAGTCGGTCGCGATCCTCGGGCTCAACGGCTCGGGCAAGTCCACTCTCCTCAAGCTCATCTCGGGGGTCATGGAACCCGACGCGGGCGAGGTGCTCACGCGCGGCAGGGTCGCGGGTCTCATCGAGGTCGGTGCCGGCTTCCACCCCGAGCTGTCCGGGCGCGAGAACGTGTTCCTCAACGCGGCGATCCTGGGCATGCAGCGCAAGGAGATCGAGGAGCGCTACGACGAGATCGTCGCGTTCAGCGAGATCGAGCAGTTCATCGACCAGGAGGTCAAGCACTACTCCTCCGGCATGTTCATGCGGCTCGCGTTCTCCGTGGCGATCCACGTCGAGCTGGACGTGCTGCTCGTCGACGAGATCCTGTCGGTCGGCGACGCGCCCTTCCGGGAGAAGTGCCGGCAGAAGTTCGGCGAGCTGATCGCGCAGAAGAAGACCCTCGTCGTCGTGAGCCACGACATGGAGATGGTGCGTGAGCTCTGCACCCGAGGCGTGGTGATCAACAAGGGCGAGGTCGTGTACGACGGCGAGATCGAGGGCGCGATCGCGTTGGTCGACGAATGATCGGCGACTGGGTCGCGCAGTCGGGGCTGATCGCCCTGACGCTCCTCGTCTTCTTCGTCCCCGGTCTTCTGCTGGGCGCCGCTCTCCGTCTGCGCGGGTTGACGCTCTGGGCGTCGGCGCCGAGCCTCTCGGTCGGCACGCTCGCGGTGCTGGCCATCGTCTTCCCGTTCCTCGGGGTGCACTGGGGTCTCGCTTCTGTCGGCATCGCGGTCGCGGTCGTCGCGGCGGTGGTGTTCGCGGTGTCGCTGCTGCTTCGTCGCGGTCGCAGCGTGGCCGACGTGCCACGACGGCAGCCGCGGCACCTCGCGCTCCTGGCCGTCGGCCTCATCGTCGGCGGCGGCCTCAACGCGGCGCGATTGATGGCGTACGTCGGCACCCCGACCGCGATCTCCCAGACGAACGACGCCGTCTTCCACCTGAACGCGCTGCGCTGGGCCGCCGAGTCCGGCACGGTCTCGTCGCTCGACCTCTCCGGGCTGCTGGGCGGATCCACCTTCTATCCCGCGGCCTGGCACGCCATGACCTCGCTGGTGGCTCTGGACATCGGCTCGATCCCGGTCGCGGCCAACATCGTCGCGCTGGTGATCGCCGCCGTGGTGTGGCCGCTGAGCGTGTCGCTGCTCGCCCACGTCGTCAGCCGCGGGGATGCACTGGTCACGGCGCTGGCGGCCGGGTTGTCGGCGGGCCTGATGGCGTTCCCGCAGCTCATGTTCGAGTGGGGTGTCCTGTACCCCTACGCCCTCTCGCTCGCCGTCGTCCCCGCCGCGGTCGCCCTCACGATCGTCGCGGTGCGGTCGTGGCGGGGCGCACGGCGCGGTGAACGCCTTATGGCCGCTGCGGGTCCGGGCGTCGCCGCGCTCCTGGCGGTGACGGCGGCCACGCTGTCGCAGCCGTCGTCCGTGCTCACGTGGGGTGCGCTGGTCATGCTGTGGTTCTCCGGGAGCCTGCTGCTCGGCATCCGCCGCCCCGGCGCGCGCCCTGTGCTGCGGTGGAGCGTGATCGTGATCGGCTGGGCCGCGGTGGGCGTCGTGTGGCTCGTCCTGGCCTACCTCGCCGGACCGGTGCTGTGGCGGTCGTACCGCGGCGTGTTCGGCGCGATCGCCGACGTGCTGGTGAACAGCCACTCGCTGCTGCCCGCGGCGTGGGGGATGAGCGTGCTGCTGCTGGCCGGATTGATCGCCGCCGTGCGCGACCGGCGACTGCGGTGGCTGGCGGTGGGATGGGCCGGGTTCTCGCTGCTCTACATCGTGAGCGTCGGCACCGACCTTCCCTTCATCAAGAGGGCCCTCACCGGTCCCTGGTACGGCGACTCCTTCCGGCTCGCGGCGATGGTGCCGATCGTCGTCGTCCCCCTCGCCGCCTTCGGCCTCGCCATGATCGTGCGGATGGTGTCCGCCGCGGTCCCGAGGCTCACGGGAGCGCGTCGCGACGCGGTCGCGCTGGTCTCGCTGGTGGTCGTCGCCGTGGTCGGGATCGTCAACGTCGCGCTCTCCCCGGTGGTGCTGCTGCGCGTCGCGGACGAGACGGACGAGCAGTCCCGCTACGCGATGAACGCCGACAGCTACCTCTCCGACGACGAGTACCGCCTGCTCACCGAGCTTCCCGACCTCGTGTCGCGGGATTCGCTGATCATCGCGAACCCCTCCACGGGAGCCGGCTTCGCCTACGTGCTCGGGGAGCGCGACATCGTCCCCCGCACGTGGGCGCCGCCGCAGTCCGCCGCGTGGGACGTGATCGCCGCGCACCTGCGTGACGCTGCGGAGGACCCCGCGGTGTGCGAGGCCCTCGCCGCCTACGGCGACCCGGAGTACGTACTCGACTTCGGCATCGGCGGCACCGGTCCCGGCGAGTACCTCATGCCCGGCATGACCGACTTCGAGGACCGGCCGGGATTCGAGGAGGTCGCCTCGGAGGGTGACGCGAGCCTCTGGCGGATCACCGCCTGCGGCTAATCCTCGGGCTGGCCGTCGTCCGGGGCGGCACGACGCGCGCGATCCTGCGGGTCCTGCGACGCCTGCAGCAGCGCGAGCTTGCGCGCGAGCAGGGTGAGGCTGCGCTGCTGCGCGGCGTTCTTCCTCGACTGCGTGTAGACGAAGACCATGAAGATGACCACCAGCGCGTACAGCAGCAGGTCGGTACCGCGCCCGACGCCCACGAGGTTCGCGACCCAGGTGAGCCACTGCGGGAACAGGATCGACACGATCGCCACGAGCACGAAGCCGCCGTACAGGAGACGGCGGATCGCCAGGTGGCTGTCCGCACCGGTCCGGCGCATGAACACGGCGCCGATGGCGATGACGGCCGCGATGAGAAGGATCTGGATCCACATGGCGTTCACCGCACGATCAGGTCGACGAGGATGTTGACGGAGTTGAGCACCGATTGGCCCTTCGATTTGGAGTAGTCGGTGTAGAGGAGCTCGACCGGGTGCTCGATCCACGGCAGCCCCGTGTCGCCGAGCTGCAGCACGATCTCGGTGGCGTGCGCCATCCGGTCCTGCTTGAGCTGCAGGCGCGCGGCGGCGTCGGCGCGGATGACGCGAAGGCCGTTGTGCGCGTCGGTGAGCTTGACGCTCGTGGTCATGTTGGTCACCCACACCGCGGTCTTCAGGATCACGCGCTTCATCCAGCCCGGGTTCGTCCGGTCGTCGAGGAAGCGCGAGCCGAACACGATCGCCGCGCCGCTGGCACGCGCCGCGGCGACCATCGCCACCGCGTCGTCGATGCGGTGCTGGCCGTCGGCATCGAAGGTCACGATGTACTCGCAGCCCGGCTGGGACAGGGCGTACTCGATGCCCGTCTGCAGGGCCGCACCCTGACCGAGGTTGATCGGGTGCTCGACGATGTGGGCTCCGGCGCGTCGTGCCACCTCCAGGGAGCCGTCGGTGGAGCCGTCGTCGATGCACACGATGTTCGGGAAGTGGGGGAGGACCCCCGCGATGACGCCGGCGATGACGCTTGCTTCGTTGTACAGCGGTACGACAACCCAGGTATGCGGGTCGGGAGTGGCTGGGTTGGTCACACCCCTATCCTCTCAGGAAACGCCTGTGCGAGCAGATAGGATGACCGAGTCCCCTTCCCGAGCCGCGAGGAGAATCCCGCATGCCCTCACCGACCGACGTCCGGATCGTCGATTCGGCCGATGTGTCCCCCGAGGCGAAGATCGGAGCAGGGAGCTCGATCTGGCATCTGGCCCAGGTGAGGGAAGACGCGCAGCTCGGTGAGAACTGCATCGTCGGCCGCGGCGCCTACATCGGCACCGGTGTCGTCATGGGCGACAACTGCAAGGTGCAGAACTACGCGCTCGTGTACGAGCCCGCTCGACTCGGCGACGGCGTGTTCATCGGACCGGCCGTCGTGCTCACGAACGACACGTACCCGCGGGCGATCAACGCCGACGGCACGCAGAAGAGCGCGCACGACTGGGAGCCCGTCGGCGTCACGATCGAGCGTGGCGCCTCGATCGGTGCCAGGGCGACCTGCGTCGCGCCCGTGACCATCGGCGCCTGGGCGACGGTGGCGGCCGGGGCCGTCGTGGTGAAGGACGTCCCCTCCTATGCGCTCGTGGCCGGGGTGCCGGCGCGCCGCATCGGCTGGGTGGGCGAAGCGGGCGTTCCCCTCACGCGCGCCGACGACGACAAGACCTGGGTGTGCCCCGCGACCGGCGGACGGTACACCGAGACAGACGGAACACTGACCAAGGAGACCGTGTGAGCGAGTTCATTCCCCCCGCCAAGCCGATCATCGGCGACGAAGAGCGCGAGGCCGTCGATCGGGTGCTGCGCAGCGGCATGGTCGCGCAGGGCCCCGAGGTCGCCGCGTTCGAGCAGGAGTTCTCGGCGCACTTCGTGCCGGGGCGGCCCTCCGTGGCCGTGAACTCCGGCACCGCCGGTCTGCACCTGGGTCTGCTCGCCGCGGGCGTCGGTCCCGGCGACGAGGTCATCGTGCCGTCGTTCACGTTCGCGGCGACGGGCAACTCCGTGGCCCTCACCGGCGGCACCCCGGTGTTCGTCGACATCGAGCCGGAGACCTTCACGCTCGACCCCGAGGCCGTCGCGGCCGCGATCACGCCCAAGACCAAGGGCATCCTCCCGGTGCACCTGTACGGTCACCCCGCCCGCATGCGCGAGCTGGAGGCCCTGGCCGCCGAGCGCGGCGTGGCCCTGTACGAGGACGCCGCGCAGGCGCACGGCGCCTCGCTCGACGGCCGCCCGGTCGGCTCGTTCGGCGACTTCGCGATGTTCAGCCTCTACCCGACCAAGAACATGACCAGCGGCGAAGGCGGCATGGTCACCACGGCCACGGACGAGATCGCCCGTCAGGTCAAGCTCCTGCGCAACCAGGGCATGGAGCGGCAGTACGAGAACGAGATCATCGGCTTCAACGCCCGCATGACCGACATCCACGCCGCGATCGGCCGGGTGCAGCTGCACAAGGTCGACGCCTGGACGAAGACCCGTCAGCAGAACGCGGCCTTCCTGGACGCGAACCTGCGCGGCGTGGTCGTGCCCCCGGTCGCCGACGGTGCCGTGCACGTGTACCACCAGTACACGGTCCGGGTGCCGGAGGACCGCGACGGCTTCGTGGCGGCGCTCAAGAACGAGCACAACGTCGGCGCCGGCGTGTACTACCCGATCCCGAACCACCGGCTGCCCTCGCTCACGCGCTTCGCCCCGGGCCTCGACCTCCCCGAGACCGAGCGTGCCGCCCGCGAGGTCGCCTCGCTGCCGGTGCACCCGTCGCTCAGCCAGGACGACCTCGAGCGCATCGTCACCGCGGTGAACGCCGTCGCGGGGGCAGGCGCCTGATGGTGGCGAATCTGCGCGCCGGACTGCTCGGCGTCGGGATGATGGGCCGCAACCACGCCCGCGTGCTGCGTGACGTGGAGGGCATCGACCTTGTCGCGATCGCCGACCCGGGCGGTGACCCGCACAAGGTCGCGGGCGAGCTCGAGATCCTCCCCGACATCGAGGCGCTCATCGCCGCCGGTATCGACATCGCCGTGGTCGCCGTGCCGACCGCGTTCCACGAGGACGCGGCGCTCAAGCTGGCCGACGCCGGGGTGCACACCCTCGTCGAGAAGCCGATCGCGCACTCGCTCGAGGCGGGGCGCCGGATGACGGACGCCTTCGCCGCCCGGGGCCTGGTCGGAGCCGTCGGCCACGTCGAGCGCTTCAACCCCGCGCTGCAGGAGATGCGACGCCGCCTGGAGGCGGGGGAGCTCGGTGACGTGTACCAGATCGCGACCCGCCGCCAGAGCACGTTCCCCGCCCGCATCGCCGACGTGGGCGTGGCGAAGGACCTCGCGTCCCACGACATCGACCTCACGAGCTGGGTCGCGCAGAGCGAGTACACCACGGTGTTCGCGCAGACCGCGCACAAGAGCGGACGCGACTACGAGGACATGATCACGGTCACCGGCCGGCTGGCCAACGGCGTGATCGTCAACCACCTCGTCAACTGGCTCTCGCCCATGAAGGAGCGCATCACGGTCGTCACCGGCGACCGCGGCACCTTCATCGCCGACACCGCGACCGGCGACCTGACGTTCTACGCCAACGGCACCATCCCGCTCGAGTGGGAGTCGATGCTCGCGTTCCGCGGCGTGTCCGAGGGCGACATCACCCGGTTCTCCTTCGCCAAGCGCGAGCCGCTGCGGGTCGAGCACGAAGCCTTCCGCGACGCCGTCCTCGGCAAGCCGAACGACGTCGTCACGATGGAGCAGGGCCTGCGCACGCTCGAGGTCGTCGAGGGCGCTCTCTCCTCCGCCGCCAACGGCGCATCCGTCGCCCTCTGAACGCGAGAACATGAAACGCATCTGGCCGGTCCTCAAGGATCTCCTCCCGCTGCTGCCGACCGGCGCGCAGCGGTACTTCGTCGGGTACATGATCGCCACGACGCTCATCACCGCACTCGACGTGGTGGCGATGTCGCTGCTGGCCGTGATCATCGGCCCGGCACTCACCGGCGGGGCGCTTCGGCTCCCGCTGATCGGCGAGGTCTCACCCGACATGACGCCGCTTCTGGTGCTCGGCGCCTGCGCGCTCATCATCCTGAAGTCGGTGCTCTCGGTCACGCTGCACTGGTTCGCCACGCGCCGGTTCGCGCGCTACGAGCTCGAGATCGGCGACCGGATGTTCAAGGCGTACATCAACTCCAGCTGGGAGGAGCGCTCGAAGCGCACGGTCGCCGAGATCACGCGAATCGCGGACGGCGGCATCGCGAACACGATGTCGGGCTTCCTCCTTCCGCTCATGCGCGTCCCCAGCTCGATCTTCACGTTCGTGCTGATCATCGTCGTGCTGCTGGTGGTCGACCCGATCACCGCGCTCATCGCCATGGTGTACCTGATCCTCGTGGCGCTCATCGTGCACCAGGTGGTGACGAAGCGCTCGCTGGAGGCCGCCACCGTCAACCGCAACTACAGCTACCGCGTCGCGATCCTGATGACCGAGATGATGGAAGCGCTGAAGGAGCTCAGCCTCCGCAACCGGCTCGCCGACGTCGCACAGCTGGTGACGGACAGCCGCCACCACTCGGTCCGCGCCAGGGCGAACGCGTCGTTCCTCGGTGTCGTCCCGTCGTTCGCGTTCGAGTCCGCCCTCATCGGCGGCGTCGTGATCATCGGCGGCGTCTCGTACTGGCAGGGCGGTCTGGCGGCCGCGTTGTCGTCCGTCGCACTGTTCACCGCGACCGGCTTCCGCCTGATTCCGGCGATCAGCGGCATCCAGGGCGGCATCGTGCAGGGTGTCGCGAGCATCCCCTCGGCACAGGACGTCATCGGTGACCTCACCGCCGCGGAGAAGGACATGGAGGTGTCGCAGACGCCCGCCGACACCGCGGAGCTGGCGGAGAACCCTCGGCTGCTCAGCCTGTCGGACGTGCACTTCCGGTACCCGGGAGCCGACGAGGACGTCATCCGCGGGCTCTCGCTCGACATCCCCCTCGGCAGCTCGCTGGGCATCGTCGGGCCGTCCGGAGCCGGCAAGTCGACGCTGATCGACCTGCTCCTCGGCCTCAGCCAGGCCACGACCGGCGACATCGAGATCGACGGGCACCCGCTCTCGAGCGTGCTCCGTCAGTGGCGCGGGCGCGTCGGCTACGTGCCGCAGCGGGTGGCGCTGTTCGACGCCTCGATCGCGCAGAACGTCGCCCTGACCTGGACGGATGAGATCGACCGGGACCGCGTGGAGTACGCCCTGGAACGCGCGCAGCTCAGCTCGCTCGTCGCGTCGCGGGCGAACGGCATCGACGAGCGCATCGGCGAGCGGGGCGTGTCCCTGTCCGGCGGTCAGCAGCAGCGTCTGGGCATCGCCCGCGCGCTGTACACCGATCCGCTGGTGCTGGTGCTCGACGAGGCCACGAGCTCTCTCGACACGAAGACCGAGGACGAGGTCACCAAGGCGATCCGGTCGCTGCAGGGCGAGGTCACGCTGATCTCGGTGGCGCACCGCCTGTCGACCATCAAGGACTACGACCGGATCTGCTACATGGACGAGGGCGTGATCGCCGCGCAGGGCACCTTCGTGGAGGTCGCCTCCTCGCTGCCCGCGTTCGCCGAGCAGGTGCTGCTGGCCGGACTCTCCGGAGAGCTCGAGCGCCGGGCGTGACTCCGCCGCCCGACCGGGTCGGTCAGACGATCCGGTCGGTGCGGTTCGCGGCGTAGAACAGCCGTGCCATCGCCTGCGGGTGCAGGGAGAACAGCGGGTTGGGCGTGAGCAGCGCCCCCAGTGACCGCTGGTTCCAGCGGTCGTTCGCGAGGATGCGGATCCGCTCCACGTCGGGCGCTGCCGAGAAGGTCTCGTCGATGATGCGGTGGTCGACCCGCGAGAGCAGCCGCAGGGCCCCGGGGGCCAGGGCCACGAGTCGGTCCAGGGTCTCCCGCAGCTCGGCCTGGTGCGTGACCAGCTCCGGCGTCGTCGTCGCCCGGACGCCGATCGCGCTGAGGAACTGGATGCGCAGCAGCTTGACGACCGCTGCGGTGCGGGCGCGGCGGCCGAGGGCGCGGAACCAGGGCGCGGCTTCGAGGCCTTCGAGGAAGGCGAAGTCCTCGCGCACCGGGCGCGCTGTGAACGTGACGCGGTCGCCCTCGTCCTCGTGCCCGACGTACGCGGGGCCGTCGATGTCGACGGCGAGGTCGCGCCCGCGGAACCACAGCTCTCCGGTCAGGGCGATGTCCTCTCCGGACGACAGGCCCTCGGTGAAGCGCAGGTGCCCGAACCGTTCGCGGTCGATGAGGCCGAGCGGCGCGCTGCGGTAGAAGAGGCGGTCCTTCGCGGCGTCGAGCCGCCGCGAGCGGCGTCCGTTCCGCACGGGAGGAAGCGGGTTGTTGTGGCGCCCGACGAGCGTGATCTTCGGGATCACGGCGCTCGCCCCGGTCTCGCGCTGGATGCGCAGCCAGGAGTCCAGCGCGCCGGGCGCGAACTCGTCGTCGGAACCGAGCAGCGCGATGAACGGGGCGGTGGACGACGCGAAGCCGAGGTTCATCGGTCCGGCCGGCGAGCGGATGCCGTCCTGCAGCTCGAGCAGGGCCACGCGCTCGTCCTCCGCGTACTCGCCGAGGTTGCCGCGGATCACGGCGGGATCGATGTTGTGCGCCACCACCAGCACGCGCACCGGAGCGGCGGTGGCGTCGAGCACCGAGGCCACCGCACGACGGATCGGTCGGGTGGCGGAGTGGACGGCGATCGTGACGTCGACTAGGGGCGACGCGGTCACAGCTGCCCCACCCGCTGCGATCGGGCGCCCGCGGCGAGCGTGCGGAAGGGGGCGTGCCGGTGCAGCGCCAGGAACGGGTTCCGGGGGAGCTGAGCGGCGGGGGAGAGGTAGATCCACCGACGGCCGAGCAGCGCGCGGGTGCGCTCGGGATCGGGCGTCCCGCGGCGCAGCTCGTCCATGACCCGGCGGTCGGCGATCGACAGCACCGACAGCACTCCGGGGGCCCAGGCGCTGACGCGGTCGACCACGGCGAGGAGCTCGGCGGCGACCGCGGCGATGCCCGGGGTCTCCAGGCGCGCGGCCACGGCGTCGAAGAAGTGGATGCGGAGCAGCTTGACGGCCAGGGCGCGGCGGTCGGCGGTCGAGGCGGCCGCGAACCAGTCCGCCTCCTCGATCACGCGGAGGAACGCGAAGTCGGCCGCCACGTCGCGCGGAGCGGAGGTGACGCGGTCGTCCGCGTCGTCGTGGCCCACGTACGGGGGGCCGTAGAGGTCGTAGGCGATGCTCGTCGCCGTGATCCACAGCTCAGAGGTGTACGGCAGGTCCTCGCCGGACGTGAGGCCCTCGGTGAAGCGCAGGTCGCCGAAGCGCTCGCGGTCGATGAGGCCGAGGGGCGCGCTGCGGTAGTGCAGGCGGTCGCGGTCGGCGCTCAGGCCGGTCGTGCGGCGTCCGCGGCGCACGGGCGGGTACGGGTCGGGGCCTCCGGTCACCAGGCGGATGCGACCGATCACGACGTCGGCGTCCGTCGCGCGCTGCAGCGCCAGCCACGAGTCGATCGCGCCAGGGGCGAACTCGTCGTCGGAGCCGAGCAGGGTGTGGAAACGCGCCGTGGCCTCCGCCATGCCGAGGTTCATCGGGCCGGCGGGCGACGGGATGCCGTCGCGGAGGGAGAGCAGCCGGACGGCCGGGTGCTCCGCCCAGGTGCCGAGGTTCGTGCGGATGATCTCCTGGTCGATGTTGTGTGCCACCACGTTCACGCGCACCGGAGCGGTCGTGCCTTCGATGACCGAGGCGACGGCGCGCGCGATGGGCCGGGTGGCGGAGTGGACGGCGATCGTGACGTCGACAAGTGGGGATTCCATACCGGATCGATGCTACCGCGGAGGCCTACGCCATCATGTCGCGCAGGGTCCGGTACGGGGCGTGCCGGTGCAGGGCGAGGAACGGGTTCGCCGTGAGCCGCGCATCGAGCCCGCCGCCCCAGCGGGTCGAGAGGAGGGCGCGGATCCGGTCGGCCGACGGCGCGCTCGTCTCGAGCTCTCGGAGCACCTTCCGGTCCGCGCGGCACAGCAGCGCGGTCGCGCCGGGGGACATCCGCTCGATCGCCGCGGCGGTGTCGAGCAGTTCGGCGCGGTAGGCGGCGATCCCGCCCGGGGCGTCCAGCCGGGAGGCGACGGCATCCATGAGGTGCACGCGGAGGTTCTTCACGCCGAACCCCCGGCGCGCCGAGCGCGAGGCAGCCCGGTACCAGGGCTTGGCGGCGACGATGTCGAGAAACGCGAAGTCGGCCGACAGGGGTCGGACGGTGCGGGTCACACGGTCGACCGCATCGTCGTGGCCGACGTACGCCGGGCCCGTACGGTCGTAGGCGATGTGCGCGCCGGTGAACCACAGCTCCGCGGTGAACTCGAGGTCCTCGCCGGACTCGAGGCCCGGGGTGAAGCGCAGGTCGGGGAAGCGCGTCCGGTCGATGAGGCCGAGCGGCATGCAGCGGTAGCTGAGGCGGTCCTTGTCGACGTCGAGCTCCCGCACCCGTCCGCGACGTCGCGGCGGTGTCGGCTCGGCCGCCTCGTCCACGCGCACGCGCGGGATGACGGTGGTCGCGCCGGTCGAGCGGGCGACCGCGAGCCAGGAGTCGAGTGCCCCCGGCTCCAGCTCGTCGTCCGAGCCCATGACCGAGAAGTACGGGGCCTCGGCCAGCGCGATGCCGTGGTTCATCGGCCCGGCGGGGGAGGGGATGCCGTCCTGCAGGGACACGACGCGCACCTCGGGCCGCGTGCCCAGGTCGCCGAGGTTGGCGGAGATCGCCTCGGGATCGGTGTTGTGCGCGACCACGGTGACCCGCACGGCGGCGGTCGTGTCGAGCACGGAGGAGACCGCGCGGCGGATGGGACGAGCGGGCGTGTGCACGGGGATGACCACGTCCACGTCGGGCGACGGCATGTCGTCGATCCTATCGCGGGCGTTGCGGACGGACGGGGCGCGGGGGTCGGCACTGTATCCTTTCCGGAGCCCTGTCCTCGATCAGAGAGTCTCGTCGCGTGCACTCCGCCTCCACCCTCGCTCAGCCCACGCAGCGGCTGGACTCGCTCACCGGGCTGCGCTGGTGGGCAGCGTTCGCGGTCTTCCTGTACCACATGAATGTGTTCGCACCCCTGCCGGGTTCGGTGCAGTCGGTGCTGCTGAACGGCTATCTCGGCGTGACGTTCTTCTTCGTGCTCTCCGGTTTCGTGCTCACGTGGTCGGCGCGGCCGAACGTGCCCACCTCGACGTTCTACTGGCGTCGCTTCGCACGCATCTGGCCATCGCACATGGTGGCGCTCCTGATCGCGATCCCCGTGTTCTACACGTTGGCGCCGGTTCCGGAGGGGAGCTTTCTGAAGCCGTTCGACCTCGGCATCCTCCTGCTGTCGGTCGTCGTGATCCAGGCCTGGTGGTCCAACCCCGCCATCCTCTTCTCCGGCAACCCGGCCGCGTGGACGCTCACCTGCGAGGCCTTCTTCTATGCGCTGCACCCGTGGATCTCCCGGGTACTGGTGCCGATGGCCAAGCGCGGGGCCCTGCTGCTGGCGGTCGGTGTCGTCGCCTACGCGTTCGTGTACCGCGCGGTGGTCCTGTTCGCCCCGGACCTCGGACTCGCCGCGCTCCCGGTGCCCGTGCAGCGGCTTCCGGAGTTCGTGCTGGGCATGGCGCTCGCGTGGGCCATCCGCTCCGGCTGGCGACCGCGCATCCACCCGCTCATCGGCGTGGCCGCTCCCGTGGCGGTGATTCTGGCGCACTACGCCTCCGGGCGGTTCATCCCGACCTGGAGCGTGACCCCGGCGATCAGTGGCATGCTCAACGAGCTGTTCACGGTCGCGTGCGGCATCGCGATCGTCTCGCTCGCCGTGCATGCACTGCGCGGCGGACGGCTGTGGTTCGCGTCGAAGTGGCAGGTGCGGCTGGGTGAGTGGTCGTTCGCCTTCTACCTCGTGCACGCGACGTTCATCTACGTGGCGCTGCGCGTCTTCGGCTACCAGCCCGCGTCGTGGAGCAACCTGCTCTGGTTCGCCGCCCTGTTCGTGGTCGACCTGGTGGCCGCATGGGCCCTCCACACGTTCGTCGAGCGCACGCTGGAGAAGCGCATGCGCCGCTGGAAGGACGACCGGGACGCGCGCCGCCGCACGCGAGAGGCGGTCGCGTCAGCCTGAGGCGCGGATCCAGCCGTCGAGCAGGACCGCGGCGCTCCGGCGCCCGGAGTGCACGGCCTCGACGAACACCGGCCCCGCCGCGGCTGCGGCGGCCGCTGCCTCACGGTCGGAGATCAGTCCGGCGACCACCTCGCCGAGGGTGTCCGGCGTGGCCTCGACGATCGGCAGCGGCAGTCCCACCTCCGCCTCGATGGCGCGGCGCACCTCGGGCAGCACGTGTCCGACCACCACGCGACCCGTCGCCATGGCCTCGCAGGCCGCGACTCCGTAGGAGCCGGCGCGGAACTGGTCGAGCACGATGTCGGCGTCGCTCAGCACCTCGGGCATCCGGTCGGCGGCGACGCCGGTCACGAGCTCGTAGTCGATGTCACCGCTCGCGATGAGGGAGGCGAGGGCGGGCTCGATCAGGTGACTGCCCTTCTGCACGAAGGAGGTGGAGGAGTGGATCACCCGCACCCGGTCGCGGTCCATGGCGGGGCGCCGCGCCCGGAACCGCGCGGTGTCGACGACCACGGGACACCACGTCGCCCACGGAACATCGTGCAGCAGGTCGGGTGTGGACACGAACGTCGGGCGACGCAGTTCCGTCAGCAGTGCGAGGTTGGCGTCCGCATCGGCCTGCAGCACGGCGGTGCGCGGATCGTCGGGGTACGGCGACCACGGGGTGCGCAGCGCATGGTCGCGGGGGCTGCGGATGTCGGTGCCGTGGCACAGGTACGCGACGGACACCCCCGCCTCCTCCAGCGCCGCGACCTCCGCGCGGACTTGCCGGTCGAACAGGCGGCCGAACAGCGGGCGCTCCGCCTCGATCAGCACGTGCGAGAACCGGCTGACGGCCTCCCACTCGGACTGCTGCCATTCGGTGGACGAGGTGGAGGAGATCGGGACCGGGACGTCCGCGGGGAAGGAGAGCCCGCCGGGCAGGACCTCCTCCATGTTGCGGGCGGCGAGCTCCGGGTCCGCCTGCTCCAGCGCGCGCGCCCAGCGATACCCCTGGCCCGAGTAGTTCGTCGGGCCGATGAAGACCCGCACCGCGGCATCCGGCACGTCGGCCACCGGGGCGTCGCCGCCGCCGAGCGCGCGATGCGCCAGCCGACCGATCAGGCCGTCCGGGTCGCGCGCCGCCGAGTCGAGGGCGCGGTTGACCCAGCGGGGCAGTCGGGAGCGGTGCCGGATGATCCAGCCGGCGATCGCGTTCAGCCGCGCGCGCATCTCAGCGTCCGTCCCTCGTCTGGCCGACCGACTCGATCACGTCGACGACGCGGCCGGCGACCGCGGCCATCGAGTGCCGTTCCGCCGTCCAGTCGGCGACGCTCCGCCGCTCCGCCGCGCTCAGCGGGCGGGCCGCGAGGGCCGCCATGGCCACCGCGACCGACTCGGCGGCGTAGCCGCTGACGATGCCGCCGCGCACCTCCAGGTTCGCCTGGTCGAGGTAGGCGCCGGTGGGTCCGTTCGGCGGGCCGGCGAAGATGACGGGGCATCCGGCGGCCATCGACGAGTATGCCTTCGTGGCGAACGCGTACTCGTAGCCGGTGCCGGGGCGCTGGGTGGCGATGGTCGCGACGGCGCGGTGCAGATGCGGGACCAGCTCGCTGCTGGGCATGGTCTCGACGAACTCCACGGAGTCGGCGACCCCGAGCTCGCGGGCCCGCTGCTCCAGGAAGGCGCGCTCGCTGCCGTTGCCGATGAAGCGCAGGGTGTACCCGGGGGTGCTGCGGCTGAACGCGGCGAACCCGTCGACGGCGATGTCGGCGCCGTGCCAGTGCGAGTAGGTGCCGGCGTACAGGAACACGGGTTCGGTCGGCGCCTCCGCCTCGGCGTCGGCCGGGGGGAGGAAGGCACCGGTGTCCGCCCCGAACCCGGTCACGACGGCCGGTCGGCCCACGCCGAGCGCGGCGATCCGGTCGAGCACGCCCTGGGAGATCGTGACGATGCGCCGCGCTCCCCGCATCGCGAAACGCTCGGTCGCGCGCAGCACGCGGATCACCAGGCGCGACGAGGTCACCTGCTCCGCGGCATCGGACCAGACGTCGGCGGCGTCGTACACGTAGGGGATGCGCCGCAGCGCGCACACGAGCCGCACCACGAACCCCGTGGTGGGCGGCGGCTCCATGAAGACCACGTCGGGGCGCCGCAGGAACAGCAGCCGGAAGAACAGGGGGACGTCGAAGCTGGCGTACGGGAGGTAGCCGCGCACGTAGCCGCTGCGGTCGCGCAGCACGGGGGCCATGCGCACGTCTTCGACGGGTGCTCCCTCGTCGAGGCCGCGCGGCGGTCGCACGGTGAGCACGGTGACGCGGTGCCCGCGGGCCACCGCCTCGTCGGCGACGGCGCCGAGGAACGACGACGCCGCGGAGGGCTCGGGGCGGTAGATGCGCGAGACGATCGCGAGGCGCATGCTCATGCGGAGAGGAAGTGCGTCATCAGCTGCGCGCGGGAGAAGTCGCCGTTGTGCACGCGTCGGACGAACTCCCTCCCGGTTGCGGCGATCCCGCGGTAGTGGTCCCGTCGCACGGCGATGTCGCGCAGCATGTGTTCGAGCGTGTCCGGTGTGGTCTCCGGGATCGGCAGGGTCATGCCCGCGTGCCCCTCCACCTCACGCCGGGCCTGCTCCGTGACGTGGGCGAGCACCACCCGCCCGGCGGTCATGCTCTCGCACGCCGCGACACCGTAGTCGCCGACCCGGAACTGGTCGAGCACGACGTCGGCGGACGCGACCACGGCCGGCATCTCGTGGTTGGGGACGCGGTCCAGCTGGATGAACTCGATGAGCCCCTCGTCGTGCAGCTTCTGCGCCACGGGGACGATGAGCGGCGTGCCCTTGACGTGCGCGTTGGTGGGCGCGTGGATGACGCGGATGCGCTCGCGCTCCAGGAGCGGCTCGTCGTTGATCCACTGCTCCTGGTCGATCACCACGCCGAGGAAGTGCGCGCGGGGAAGGTCGACGAGCAGGCCGGCGGTCGAGACGAACGTGGGCACGTCGAGGTCGGCGATCGCCGCGAGGTTGTCGGCCACGGCCTTCTCCGCGAGGTCGAAGGGCACCCAGTCCTCGCTGTCGACGAACAGCGACCACGGCGTCGACTCCAGGTGGGTCGACGGCAGTCGCACGTCGGTGCCGTGGCCGACGATGCCCACGCGCACACCACGCTCCTGCAGCAGTGCGGTCTGACGGCGCAGGTCGCCGGAGAACATCCCGCCGAGGATGGGGAAGCACGCCTCGATGAGCACGTGCGTGTAGTTCGTCGCGATCGCGTCGAGCATCGAGCGCTGCCATGCGCGGGAGTGTTCGGCGGTGCGCCAGGTCACGGTGTAGTCGGCGGGGTACTGCAGGAGGTTGTTGCCCGCGTGCACGTAGTTGACCGCGGACACCTCGCCCGTCGACTCGGCCGCGCGCGACCACCGGTACCCCTGGCCGGCGTAGTTCACCGGTCCCACCAGCATCCGGATCGGACGGGAGAGGTCGGGCAGCGGCGGCGGGGGCGGGGTCACGCCCTTCGCCCGGTCGACGGTCGACGCGATCGCGTCCTGCACCGGCTTCGGGACGAGCTTCCAGGCGGCTTCAACGCGGGGATGCATCGGTGTCCTCCTCGTGCGGATCAGGGGCGGTGGCATGCAGCCAGGCTTCGTCGAGCACGGCGGCGGAGCGACGGCCGTCGTGGACGGCGCGGACGAACGTGTCGCCGGTGGCGCGGAGGGCGTCGAGGCCGTCGTGTGCGGCGAGCTCGCGCAGGACGCCCTCGATCGTGTCGGGCGTGGCCTCGACGATGGGCGGCTCCAGCCCGGTCTCCTCACGGACGGTCGCGCGCACCCGCTCGCTCAGGTGCCCGACGACGATGCAGCCGGACGCGAGGGCCTCGCACGCCGCCACGCCGTAGGAGCCGATGCGCAGCTGATCGATCACCACGTCGGCCGCGGCGAAGCGGTCGGGCATCTGCGCGGTCGGCACGCCCTGGATCAGATCGAGCTCGATGACCCCCTCCGCCTGCAGCCGCTCGAGCGTGTCGCGGATGAGGTGCGTGCCCTTGATCACGGACACCGACGGGGCGTGGGCGACCCGGAGACGCGCGCCGGGCGTGCGCGCCGTCCGCGGTCGCTCCCAGCGGGCGACGTCGACGGCCACCGGGAGCCACCGTGCGGTGGGGAGGTCTTCGCGCAGGTCGGGGGTGGAGACGAACACGGGGCGTCCGCTGCGCTCCAGGAATGCGATGTTGCGCGCCGCGACCACCTCGTCTCGCGCGGCGTAGATCTCGGGGTCGGCGTAGTGCGACCACGGGTGGTCGCGCATGTGCCGCGACGGCAGCCGCACGTCGGTGCCGTGGGCGAGGTAGGCCACGTCCACGCCGCGCGTGCCGAGCGCTGCCGCCTGCGCGGCCACCGAGCGACCGAGGAGGCGACCGAAGGGTGGCTCCTCCGCCTCGATCAGCACGTGCGTGGCCGTGGTCGCCGCGGCGAACTGGTCACGCTGCCACGCGGTGTCGTTGTGGTAGGTCGGGATCGGCACGAGCAGGTCGGACGGGTAGTCGAAGCCGCCGGGGACCTCGATGGCCATGGTGCGCGCCGAGATGCGCGGCGAGCGGCGCTCCAGGGCCCTGCTCCACGCGAACGCCTGGCCGGAGTAGTTGACCGGCGCGATGAGGACGCGGACGGGTCGGTCGTCGAACGCGGTCGTGCCGACGGCTGCGGGGACGGGCTTCCCGTAGCGGCGGGCGGCGATCCGCCCGAGGGGGCTGGTGGGGGAGTCGGCGATGCGGTCGATCGTGGCGTTGACCCACCGGGGGAGTCTGTTCCGGTTCACGTCGTGCGTGCATTCTCCGGGGGACAGGAACTCATCCCGTCAGTATACCGAGGGGGCGCAACGGCGGTCCGACGGCGGGCGACTATCATGGGCGGGGTTGCCGCGGTCCCGTTCCGGTGGACCGGGACCGAATGGAACGGTGGGATCGATGGCCTCGTCAGAGCCGGGCAAGAAGGGCTTCTCGCTCAAGGACTATGCGGAGACGCTTCACGCCTATCTCGACGACGGGTACGCCGTCACGAGCTTCGACAAGTACCTCGATGCCCCGCAGGAGAAGCACCTCATCCTCCGGCACGACATCGACAACAGCATCGAGCAGGCCATGCGCGTCGCGCGGGTCGACGCGGAGGCCGGGTGCTCGTCGAGCATCTTCCTGCGCGTGCACGCCCGCGGCTACAGCCTGATGAGTCTGCCGTCGCTCATGATGATCCGCGAGATGGAGGAGCTGGGGCACGAGGTCCAGCTGCACCTCGAGGGCGGCATCGGCGAGGTGCTCGGCGGTGACAACTTCGAGTGGGCCGAGCGTCAGCGCACGGTCTTCGAGACGGCGGTCGGCCGACCGGTCGGCGGGTTCAGCCTGCACGAGCCGGCGCGACTGGGCGGATTCGAGTTCGCGGCGGAGCTCCTCGACCGCTGGTCCGACACGGTGCGCTACCACGCCTACGAGCCGCGGTTCATGATGCCGAACATGAAGTATCTGAGCGACAGCAGCGGCAACTGGCGTGAGGGTCACTTCGCCGAGTGGGTCGGCAAGGTGCCCGTGGTGCAGGTGCTCACCCACCCGTTCTGGTGGTTCGAGAAGGTTCCGGCCGAGAACTACTGATCCGGCCGGAACGACGGAGTCCGCAGCCGGCCGCCCCGGCTCAGCGCTTGTTGTCGCCGAGCCGCCGGGCGGGGTTGCCGATGCGGATCTCGTCGTCGGGCACCGACTTCACCGCGACCGCACCGATGCCGAGCAGGGAGTTGCGGCCGAGCGTGACGCCCTGGATGACGGAGGCGTTGGGGCCGATCCAGGCGTCGTCCTCGATCACGACGCTGCCGGAGATCTCCGCGCAGGCCGTGATGATCACGTTGCGGCCGATTCGGCAGTTGTGGGCCACGTGCACGTGGTCGTCGATCTTGGTGTGATCGCCGACGCGGGTCGGGGCGATGGTGCCGGAGCAGACCGTGGTGAAGTTGCCGACCTCGACGTGGTCCTCGATGACGACCGAGCCGAGGTGCGGGATGCGGATGTTGTCGCCGTCGGCGTCGCGCTCCATGCCGAAGCCCTCCTCGCCGATCACGGCGTGGCTCTTGATGAGAGCGTGCGCCCCGATGCGGACGTCGTGCCCGATCACCACGTGATCGCGGATCTCGGCGCCGTCGGCGATCACGGCGCCGGCGCGGACGACGGTGTACTCCCCGATATGGGCGCCGGGGTGCACCTCGGCGGTCGGGTCGACGCGGGCGGTCGGTGCGATCCCGGGAACGGGCTTGCGGGCGAAGTGCTCGGCGACGGCCAGGGCGAAGGCGGCACGCGGGTTCTCCACCAGCACCGCCGTCCCCGAACGGGCGTCGTCGGGGAGGGTCGCGGGGGCGAGGAGCACGGCTCCGGCCTCCAGCGCCTTCGCGGCAGCGGCCGCCGCCGCCACCGGATCGACCACGAACGTCAGGTCTCCCTCGCCGGCCTCGCCGAGCGGGGCGAGACCCGTGACGGAGCGATCCGTGCCGACGAGTTCGCCCGACAGCTGCTGGGCGAGGGCGGAGGCGGTGACGTGGGGCGCGTTCATGCTCCGACCCTACTGCGAACGGCGGGGCGCCCCGGCGGTGCGAGGGGCGGCGGATATGATCGACGCATGGATGAGAAGGCGCTTCTGGAGCTGGTGGCGGAGATCCTCGAGGTCGAGGTGGACGAGGTCGCACTGACCGATGAGCTGGACGCGGTGGGCTGGGACTCGCTCGCGAACATCAGCTTCATCGCGGAGGTCGACGAGGCGATCGGCGTGACGATCGATGCGGACGAGCTCGCGAACGCGAAGACCGTCTCCGACCTGCACGCACTCACCCGTGCCGGTGCCTGAGACCTCCGACTACCTGCACCTCGACGGCCGCGCGGTCGTCGTCACCGGCGCAACCTCGGGCATCGGTCGGCAGACCGCGATCGACCTCTCGCGTCAGGGCGCCCGGGTCGCGCTGATCGGACGCCGCGAGGCCGAGCTGGAGGAGACCCGCGGCCTGCTCGCGGGCGAGGGGCACCTGCTGGCGCCGTTCGACCTGACCGACCACGCGGGCGTCGCGGCGCTGCTGCGCGGGATCGCCGCCGAGCTCGGACCGCTCGACGGCCTGGTGCACGCGGCGGGCGTCCACGTGACCGCTCCGCTGCGGATCGCGACGGCCGATCAGACCTCGGCCGTGTTCGACATCAACGTCACGAGCGCGCTGATGCTCGCCAAGGCGTTCCGTCACCCCAAGGTGCGCGCCGAGTCGTCGAGCATCGTCCTGCTGTCGTCGGCGGTCGGCCTGGTCGGGGAAGCAGGAGTGAGCGCGTACGCGGCGAGCAAGGCCGCCGTCGCATCCCTCGGCAAGTCGCTCGCGCTCGAGCTGGCGCGGGAGGGTGTGCGCGTCAACAGCATCGCCGCCGGGATCGTCGAGACCGCGCTGACCGAACGGCTGCGCGCCTCGGTGGGTGCCGCGGCCTGGGACGAGATCGAGGCGGCGCACCCGCTCGGCCTCGGCACCGTGGAAGACGTGGCGGGGGCGGCGCTGTATCTGCTCTCCCCGGTCTCGCGCTGGGTCACCGGTTCGGTGATGGTGGTGGACGGCGGGTACACCGCGAGGTGACCGCTCCCGGCCCGTAGACTGGGGGCATGGGTGCCCGCATCGCTGCCGTCGACTACTACCTGCCCGAGGCCGTCCTCAGCAATGAGGATCTCTCCCGAGAGTTCCCGGAGTGGAGCGTCGAGAAGATCTCCGGCAAGACCGGGATCGACCGCCGCCACATCTCCGGTCCCGACGAGTTCTCGTCCGACCTGGCCATCGCGGCAGCACGACGTCTGTTCGAGCGCGACGGCATCGACCCCCAGTCGATCGACTACGTGATCCTCTGCACGCAGAGCCCCGACTACTACCTCCCCTCGACCGCCTGCATCGTGCAGGACGCCCTGGGCATCCCGACCTCGGCGGGCGCGACCGACATCACGCTCGGCTGCTCCGGCTACATCTACGCCCTGGGCCTCGCCAAGGGCCTGATCGAGTCGGGCCAGGCGGCGAAGGTCCTGGTCGTCACGGCCGACACGTACACGAAGTTCATCAACCCGGCCGACAAGTCCGTGCGCACGATCTTCGGCGACGGCGCGGCAGCGACCCTCGTGACCGCGGACGGCTCCGACACCTCGCTCACCGCCATGACCTACGGCACGGACGGCTCGGGCGGCAAGAGCCTCATCGTCCCGAACGGCGGGCTGCGCGCGGGCGCCGCACTCCAGCCGAAGGCCGACACGGCCGTGCGGGAGCTCGTCGCCTCGGGCTACGACCTGTACATGGACGGCCCCGACATCTTCAACTTCACCCTCCGCGTGGTGCCGGAGACGGTCGAGGAGATCCTCGCCAAGGCGCAGCTGGAGCAGAACGACATCGACCTGTTCGTGTTCCACCAGGCGAACGCCTTCATGCTCGAGCACCTGCGCAAGAAGCTCAAGGTGCCCGCCGAGAAGTTCTTCGTGTCGCTCGCCGAGTCCGGCAACACGGTGTCGTCCACCATCCCGATCGCGCTCGCCGACGCCGAACGCCAGGGCGCCCTGGTGCCCGGCATGCGCGTGATGCTCCTCGGCTTCGGTGTCGGTCTCTCCTGGGGTGGGCTGGTCGCGACGTGGTGAGCGCCTCCGCCCCGCGCCCGACGCTCCTCATCCTGTCCTTCGTGCCGATCGACGGTGACCCGCGCGTCATCAAGCAGGTCCGCCGCTTCGTCGACGAGTACGACGTGACGACGTGCTCGCCCGGCCCGTCGCCGCACCCCGGCGTCACGCACGTCGAGATCCGTGGCGACCTCCCGCCCAAGCAGGACATCGTGACCAGGGTGCGCGACGAGTTCGCGCGGCGGACCGAGGGGTTCCGCCGGATGTACTTCCAGTCGCCCGGTGTGCTCGAGACCATCCACCTGTTGCGCGGGCGGCGTTTCGACGCGGTGATCGCCAACGACGCCGAGACCGTGGGCGTCGCGTGCCGGCTCTTCGGCGCCGACCGCGTGCACGCCGACCTGCACGAGTTCTTCCCGGACATGGGCTTCGAGGACACGCCGCTCGGCCGTCGGCACCAGCGCTACTGGTCGTGGATGACGAAGCACCTGGTGTCGCAGGCGCACTCGTCCACGACGGTCGGCGGCGAGATCGCCAAGCGGTACCACGAGTACGGCCTCCAGCCCGGGGTGGTGACGAACTCGACACACCTGCGCGACCTCCCGTACCGTCCCGTGGGTTCCGCGATCCGGCTCGTGCACAGCGGCAACCCATTCCACGAGCGCAGCCTCGGCGAGATCATGCGTGCGGTGGCGGCGTCCCCGGTCGAGGTCACCTTCGACCTCTACCTCACGTGGCAGCCCGAGAAGACGCGCTCCGAGTTCGTGGCGCTCGCCGAGGAGCTGGGGCCGCGGATCACGGTGCACGACCCCGTGCCGCAGTCCGTGCTCATCGAGACGCTCAACGAGTACGACCTCGGCATCCACATCCTGCAGCCGGTGAGCACCAACAACGTGATGGCACTGCCGAACAAGTTCTTCGACTACGTCCAGGCGCGCCTCGGCATCGTGGTCGGCCCGTCGGTCGAGATGGCGCGCATCGTGCGCGACCATGGCCTCGGCGTCGTCACGGACGGCTTCGACGAGGCATCGATCGCCGCGACCATCGACGCGCTCACCCCCGAGCGCGTCGACGGGTTCAAGCAGGCCGCGATGCGGGCGGCCGATGCGCTCTCCGCGGAGCGGCAGGTCGAGGTGTGGGCGCGGGCCGTGGAGGAGATCGTCGCCGGCTCGGCGGGCCGTGCCTGACCTCGGGGCGCGGGCGTATCGCCTCGCGCAGAAGCTGGTGCCCTCGTCGATCGCGGGGTATGTGCTCCCCGGGCACGTGCGCCAGTTCCGCGAGACCGGTGTCACCGTGGCCAGCGACGCCCCGCGGCGACTGCTCATCGCGCCGGTGAACTCGGCGGGGCAGGGGTACGCGTGGGCGCGGGCGGCCGAGACGCTGCCCGGCGTCGCCGCAGCCAGCGCCATGTTCCGCGGGGGCGACGACGTGTTCGGGTTCCACGCCGATCACCTCATCCCCGCGACGGCACTGGTCGGCAACGCTCGCTGGCGCCGGGCGCAGCACCACGCGATCCTCCACGGCTTCACGCACGTGCTGATCGAATCCGGGCGGCACCTCTCCGAGCTCGACGGCGACCCGCTGGAGCTGGTGCGAGAGCTGCAGACGGCGGGGGTCCGCGTGGCGCTCGTGTGGCACGGGAGCGACATCCGTCTCCCGAGTGCGCACGCCGCGCGCGAGCCGGACTCGCCCTTCCACGGTGATCGCTATGCCGGGACAGCCGTGCTCGAGGAGATCGCCGAGCGGCACGCGCGCTTCGCAGAGGCCGCCGGGGTGCCCGTGTTCGTCTCGACTCCGGATCTGCTGCCGTTCGCGCCGGGTGCCACCTGGCTCCCCGTCGTGGTGGATCCGCGATCCTGGGCCGCGGCGGGGGACCGCCCTGCGCTCTCCGGCGACGGGCCACTGCGCGTCGTGCATGCCCCGTCGAGCGCCGGCCTGAAGGGCAGCGACCGCATCGCCGCAGCCGTGCAGCGGCTCGAGGCCGAGGGGCTCATCGAGTACACCGAGGTCAGGGGCGTCCCCGCCGAGCGGATGCCGGAGCTGTACGGCGGCGCCGACGTCGTCCTCGACCAGTTCCTCGCCGGGGCCTACGGCGTCGCGGTCTGCGAGGCGCTGGCGGCCGGTCGCCTGGTGGTCAGCCATGTGTCGGACGACACCCGTGAGGCGGTGCGCGCGGCCAGCGGACACGAGCTGCCCGTGGTGCAGGCCAGGGCAACGGAACTGGAGGGCGTGCTGCGCGAGGTCGCCGCGAATCGCGCGCGCTCTGCGACGCGAGCCGCCGAGGGGCCGGCGTTCGTGCGCGCGGTGCACGACGGGACGATGTCGGCGGAGACGCTGCGGCCGTTCCTCGACGCGTGAGCCGCCGGGCTCCGTAGAGTAGATGCTCGTGAAGATCGTCAGCGTCGTCGGCGCGCGCCCCCAGTTCGTCAAGCTCGCCCCGATCCACCATGCCGCCCGCGCGGCCGGGGTGGAGCACGTGATCGTGCACACCGGACAGCACTACGACCCGCTGCTGTCTGACGTGTTCTTCGAGGATCTGGGGATCGGCGCCCCCGACGTGCACCTCGGCGTGGGCAGCGGCTCGCACGGCGTGCAGACCGGTGCGATGCTGGGCGCCCTCGACGCGGTGTTCGACGAGCACCGCCCCGACTGGGTGCTGGTGTACGGCGACACGAACTCGACGGTGGCGGCGGCGCTGAGCGCGGTCAAACTGCACATCCCGGTGGCGCACCTGGAGGCGGGGCTGCGCAGCTTCAACCGTCGCATGCCGGAGGAGCACAACCGCGTGCTGACCGACCATGCCGCCGACCTTCTTCTCGCACCGACGCAGGTCGCCGTCGACCACCTCACGCGCGAAGGGCTGGCCGAGCGCACCGTGCTGGTGGGCGATGTGATGACCGATGTGCTGTTCGACGTGCGCGACCGTGTCGCCCGGCGTGCCGCCGACGAGGGGGAGCGCCTGGACGCCGCCGAGGGGGAGTACTACCTGGCGACGATCCACCGCGCCGAGAACACCGACGACCCGGCGCGGCTGCGGCAGGTGGTCGAGGCCCTGGCGGGGCTCGACCGTCCCGTCGTGCTGCTGGCCCACCCGCGCGTGGTGGCCAAGGCGGCCGCGCACGGCATCGACCTCGACCGCGGCTCGCTCACCTCCCGCCCGCCGCTCGCCTACCCCGACCTGATCGCGGCCGCGGCCGCGAGTGCCGGTGTGGTGACCGACTCGGGCGGCCTGCAGAAGGAGGCGTTCCTGCTGCGCGTGCCGTGCACGACCGTGCGCACCGAGACGGAGTGGGTCGAGACGGTGGAGCTGGGCTGGAACGTGCTCGCGAACACGCGCGAGGAGATCGCGGCGGCCGTGACGCGTCCTCGACCGGCGGCCACGGACGCGGCACCGTACGGCGACGGGCACGCCGCCGAGCGCGTGATCGCGGTGCTGTCCGAGCGTCGCTGAGGCTCACCCGCGAGGAGCCGGGTACCCGCGCCGGAATATACTCGAACCCATGCGTATCGCCGTCGTGGCCCTCGGAAAGATCGGCCTGCCCCTCGCCGTCCAGTTCGCCAGCAAGGGACACGACGTGGTCGGGGTCGACGTCAATGCGGCCCTCGTCGACAGCGTCAACCGGGGCGTCGAGCCGTTCCCCGGCGAGGCGCAGCTGCAGGAGAAGCTGACGGCGGCGCTCGAGGCCGGACGGCTGCGGGCGACGACCGACTACGCGGAGGCGATCCCCGGGGCTGATGCCGTGGTCGTGGTCGTGCCGCTGTTCGTGAACGAGGAGACCGCGGAGCCCGAGTTCGGGTGGATGGACGCGGCCACCCGCTCGCTCGCCGAGCACCTGACCCCCGGCACGCTGGTGTCGTACGAGACCACGCTGCCGGTCGGGGTGACGCGCGGCCGCTGGAAGCCCCTGCTCGAGGAGGTCTCGGGGCTGCGCGAGGGGGAGGACTTCCACGTGGTGTTCTCCCCGGAGCGGGTGTTCTCGGGGCGGATCTTCGCCGACCTGCGCAAGTACCCCAAGCTGATCGGCGCGCTCTCCGACGAGGGGGCCCGCCGGGCCGTCGCGTTCTACGAGTCGGTGCTCGACTTCGACGAGCGTCCCGACCTGCCGCGCACGAACGGGGTGTGGGACCTGCAGAGCGCCGAGGCGGCCGAGATGGCCAAGCTCGCCGAGACCACCTACCGCGACGTGAACATCGGCCTGGCGAACCAGTTCGCCCTCTTCGCGGGTGCCAACGGCATCGACGTGTACCAGGTGATCGAGGCGTGCAACTCGCAGGTCTTCAGTCACATCCACCGCCCCGGCATCGCGGTGGGCGGCCACTGCATCCCGGTCTACCCCAAGCTGTACCTGTCGACCGACCCCGACGCCGACATCGTGCGCACGGCGCGCGAGTTCAACGAGTCGATGCCAGAGCGCCTGGTGGCTCAGGCCGAGGGCATGCTCGGCGACCTGTCCGGACTCCGGGCGGTCGTGCTGGGCGCGGCGTACCGCGGCGGGGTGAAGGAGACCGCGTTCTCCGGTGTCTTCCCCACCGTCGAGGCACTGCGACGCCGCGGCGCCGAGGTGCGCGTGCACGACCCCCTGTACACGGACGACGAGCTGCGCGCCCTGGGACTCGAGCCCTACGCGCTCGGGGAGGGCGTCGACCTCGCGATCGTGCAGACCGATCACGCCGAGTACCGCACGCTCCGTCCCGTCCAGCTGCCGGGCGTGCGGCTCCTGGTCGACGGCCGCGCCGTGACCGACGCGGAGGCCTGGGCCGGCACGCCGCGCATGGTCGTCGGCGCCGGCCGCGCCTCCGCCACGGTCTGACGACCCGCGACCGGGCGCTGCGGCTGAAGCTCCCAGCCGCGCGCCGATACGATTGAGGCATGGATCTTCTCGTCGTCGGGTCGGGTTTCTTCGGCCTCACCATCGCTGAGCGTGCCGCGGAAGCCGGCCGCAAGGTGACCGTCATCGACCGCCGCCCCCACATCGGCGGCAACGCCTACAGTGAGGCGGAACCCGAGACGGGGATCGAGGTGCACCGCTACGGGGCGCACCTGTTCCACACGTCGAACGCGACCGTGTGGGAGTACGTCAACCGCTTCACCACCTTCACGAACTACGTGCACCGGGTCTACACGACCCACAAGGGAACGGTGTTCCCGATGCCGGTGAACCTGGGCACGATCAACCAGTTCTTCCAGGCGGCCTACACGCCGGACCAGGCGCGGGCTCTGGTGAAGGAGCAGGCGGGGGAGTTCGACGTGAAGTCCGCCGCGAACTTCGAGGAGAAGGGCATCGCGCTCGTCGGCCGTCCGCTGTTCGAGGCGTTCTTCCGCGACTACACCGCCAAGCAGTGGCAGACCGACCCGCAGAAGCTGTCCGGCGACATCATCAGCCGCCTGCCCGTGCGCTACACGTACGACAACCGCTACTTCAACGACACGTGGGAGGGCCTGCCGACCGACGGGTACACCGCGTGGCTCGAGCGCATGGCGGACCACCCCCGCATCGAGGTGAAGCTCGGCGTCGACTACTTCGACGAGGCGCAGCCGCTGAACAAGAGGGCGACCGTCGGCCAGGTGCCCGTGGTCTACACGGGGCCGGTCGACCGCTACTTCGACTACGCGGAGGGCGCCCTGAGCTGGCGCACGCTCGACTTCGAGCAGGAGGTGCTGAACGTCCGCGACTTCCAGGGCACCAGCGTCATGAACTACCCCGACATGGACGTGCCCTACACGCGCATCCACGAGTTCAAGCACTTCCACCCGGAGCGCAAAGACGTCTACGACTCCGACAAGACCGTCATCATGCGCGAGTTCTCCCGCTTCGCCGAGCGCGAGGACGAGCCGTACTACCCGGTGAACACGCCGACCGACCGCGAGGGGCTGCTGGCCTACCGCGAGCTGGCGAAGGGCGAGAAGGACGTGCACTTCGGCGGGCGTCTGGGAACGTACCAGTACCTCGACATGCACATGGCCATCGGGTCGGCGCTGTCGCTCTGGAACAACACTCTCTCCTAGACTCGGAACCGTGAGTCACGCTGCTGTCGGGGCGCCCGGGACGCCCCGGCGCTATCTGCATTCGCTGTGGCTGCTGTCCGCCCGCGACCTGAAGGTGCGGTACGCGACGAGCGCCCTCGGCTACCTGTGGTCGGTGCTCGATCCGCTGGTGATGAGCGCCATCTACTGGTTCGTGTTCACGCAGGTGTTCCATCGGAGCGTGGGCGAGGACCCGTACATCGTGTTCCTCATCGTGGCGCTGCTGCCGTGGGTGTGGTTCAACACCTCGGTGTCGGATTTCACGAGGGCGTTCAAGAAGGATTCGCGTCTCGTGCGCTCGACGGCGATCCCGCGATCGATCTGGGTCAACCGCATCGTGCTGAGCAAGGGCATCGAGTTCCTGTTCTCGATCCCCGTGCTGGTGCTGTTCGCGGTGTTCAGCGGAGCCACGGTGAACGTGATGCTGCTGTGGTTCCCGGTCGCGCTCCTCCTGCAGATCATGCTGCTGGTCGGGCTCGGTCTGCTGGTCGCGCCGCTGTGCGTGCTGTACACGGATCTGGAGCGGACGACGGCGCTGATCCTCCGCGCGCTGTTCTACGCCTCGCCCGTCATCTACAGCTTCGAAGACCTCCCGGCGCCCTTCGACGTGATCGGGGCGTTCAACCCGCTCGCCGGGATCTTCACGCTCTACCGCGTGGGCTTCTTCCCCGATCTGTGGGACCCGATGCCGGTGATCGTGAGCGTCGTGATGTGCGTGGTCATCCTGGCGCTCGGCGTGTGGACGTTCCGGAGCCTCGAGCGCCCGGTGCTGAAGGAACTGTGATGTCTGCGGCTGCACGCGTGCTCATCGCTGAGCTCGACGCGCCCGCCCAGGCGGCGCTCTTCGACGGGGCTGCCGATGCGCGGGAGGCGATCACCGAGCTGACGGGGATGCTCCGGATCGGCATGCTCGTCTCCAGCGAGATCCTGGTGACCGACGCCATGCTGCTCGACGGGGCGTACTTCCTGACGCTGGGTCCGGACGGTGTCATGCGGGAGCTCGGCGCGACGCCGGGACGGTATCCCCTCACGATCACGGGCGTGCACCCGACGCTGCGCGAAGGTCTGGATGCTCGGCTCGCGAACGACGCGTTCCACTGGTCGCTTCCCGCTCTGCGCGGTGCGGTCGGGATTCCGGCGGAGGTCCGCCGCGGGTGGGACGAATGGCTGCGGTTCGTCGAGACGGGGATCATCCGGTACGAGCAGCAGACGGGTGGCGACGCACCCTTGCGCACGGGCACCCCGCCGGCCTCGTCGCCGGAGGCGCTGCGCGTGATCGCCGACGCGCGACTCGACGAGGTACGGTTCCGCAGCGTGGCGTGGCAGCGCATCGAGGCGCTCCCGCTCGCGGAGGCCGATCGGGAGGCGGTGCGTCGCTGGTGGGGCGACGCGTACCTGCGCATGATCGCGGAGAACGCGGGAGCGGACTGGGTGACGTTCGGCGCCGAGGCCGACGGGCACCTCGCTCGCGCCGCGCACGACGTGGAGCTGCCGCTGTCGACGACGCTGGTCGCGTGGGCGCGGGAGTCCACCCCCGCCACGATCGCGGTCGCCTGGGACGCCTCTCATCGTCAGCGGCACCGCCTGCGCGAGCGGCCGACGTGGTCGCGCATGCGCGGGCTCGCTTTTGCGGCCACCCAGGTGACGGCCGTGTCGTCGCGGGGCTTCGTGCTGCTGACGTCGATCGCGAAGCTCGTCATCGCGCTCTGCGTGGTCGCCCTCGCCGTGCCCGGCCTCGGGCTCGGCTCCGTGGACAACGTCTGGACCTGGGTGGCCTTCGTCGGCGCCATCGCCACGACCGTGCCCTTCGACTCGCTCGGTGCCCTCCGGGAGCTTCTCGTCCGCGATCCGCAGGCACGGTTCGTCCTGCACAGGGGAGCGCGCTCATGACCGATGGATTCACCCCGGTGTACGCGAGCTCCGACGGGCTCCCGGTGCGGCTCGAGGCCGCCGCGCGGCGCGCCGCCGACGGGTCCGCCTACACGCACCACCGCCTCGTCGTCTCCGACGGGCGAGCAGGAGCGGTGATCGTGGCCCGCGACGCGGATCGGCTGCTGCTCGTGCTGAGCGCCCGGGAAGCCGCGGGGGCCGAGCTCTGGGAGCTCCCTCGCGGGGCCGGCGAAGCCGGTGAGACGGCCGTCGAGACCGCCCTCAGAGAGCTGCGGGAGGAGACCGGCCTGCGCGGCCGCGACCCGCAGGTGCTGGGAACGTACGTGACCGACTCGTCGATCTTCCCTCAGGAGGTCGCTGTCGTGGAGTGCCGCATCGACCAGGACGCGCCGGCGACCGTGCCGGACGGGGAAGTCTCCGACCGGCGCTGGCTGCCGCTCGCGGAACTGGCGCATGCCGTGCAGGACGGGACGATCCGTGATGCCCACACGCTCGCGGCCATCGCCGTCCTCTCATCGAGGGGGGAGCTGTGATGTCCGCGGCAATCGAGGTACAGGGGCTCGGCGTCCGTTTCCGCCGCAACCGGAGGGGGCGGCGCAGCTTCAAGGACCTGTTCAGCGGGGCATCGCGCCGTTCGCGCCCCGGCGAGTTCTGGGCGTTGCGCGACGTCTCGTTCACGGTGCAGCCGGGGGAGTCGATCGGTGTGGTCGGCCGCAACGGACAGGGGAAGTCGACGCTGCTGCGCCTGGTCGCCGGCGTGCTGCTCCCCGATGAGGGGTCGGTGCATGTCAACGGAGGCGTGGCGCCGCTCATCGAGATCACCGGCGGTTTCGTCGGCGATCTGACGGTGCGGGAGAACGTGCGTCTCACCGCGGGTCTCCACGGCATGTCGCGCGACGAGGTCTCGCGCCGCTACGACGACATCATCGCGTTCGCCGAGCTCGCCGGCTTCGAGGAGACGCCCTACAAGCACCTCTCCAACGGCATGAAGGTGCGGCTGGCGTTCTCTGTCGTATCGCAGCTCGACGAGCCGATCCTCCTTGTCGACGAGGTCCTCGCCGTCGGTGACAAGGCGTTCCGCGACAAGTGCTACAAGCGCATCGACGAGCTGCTCGCGGAGGGGCGCACGCTGTTCTTCGTGAGCCACAACGAGCGCGACCTGCGCCGGTTCTGCACGCGCGGGCTGTACCTCGACAAGGGCGCGCTCGCGCTGGACGCACCGATCGGCGAGGTGCTCGACCGCTACAACGCCGACTACGCGGTCTGAGCCGCCACGCCCGCACGGTCGGGGCGAGGTCGCCGGGGCTCAGAGGCCGACGAGGCTCCGCAGGCTCTGCGCCGCCGTGCGCGCGGCATCGACCGCGCCGGCGGTGTTCCCGCCGTCGGTGATCGCCGTCCGCAGCTCGCTGAGCCGCTGCGTGTACGAGGCGGTGCCGTCGCGCCAGCTGTCCGCGATCGACGACGGTGCCGGGAGGTCGGACAGGCGTCGCGCGTCTTCCTGCAGCGTGTCCACCACGGGCAGCGCGTCCTGACCACTCGCGCCCGCGACGATGTCGAGCCCGCGCAGCGCGTCGGCCAGCGGCCCGGAGACCTGTCCGCGGAAAGCCTCCACGGTGGGGTCGACGACCGGCGGCTGCGTCACGATCGGCGTCTGGCTCGGCTGCGGGCCCGCCGTCGGCGTGGCCGTGGGCGTCGGCGTCGCGGTCGGCGTGGGGGTCGAGCTCGGCGAGGGCGAGGCGCTCGGTCCGGGCGTCGGGCCGTCTCCGCGAGGCAGGAGGAAGAACAGCAGGGCACCGATGATCGCGAGGGCGAGCACCGAGAGGCCGACGATCAGCCACACCCGCCCCTTGCGCTCGGGGGTGGGCGGAAGCGGGGCCCAGCGGAGCTCCGGCTGCGGTTCCTGCGGATCGGTCACGTCATGCCTCCAGAGGGGTCATCGGCTGCCACGACCGGTCGCGGCCCACGCGGCCGCCGTCGCGGATCCCGCGGAACAGGTTGCTCGTGCCCCGCACCGTGCGCTCGACGAAGACGAGCCGGATGAGCTCCTTCGCGAACGTCGCCGCGGTGCCGAGGCCGAACAGCACAGGGTTGTACACGCCGTGGACGCGGTAGTACTGCTTGATGAAGCCGCGGTTGCGCATGATGTAGTACCGGTAGGCGTTGCTCGACGCGTTCATGTGCCGGATGCCCATGTCCCACTGCTTGATCTCGCGCGTGCGACGCAGCACGAACTCGTCCACGATGACCGCCGTGGTCAGGCGCGAAGCCAGCCAGCCGTACATCTGGTCGTCCCAGTAGATGAAGAACCGCGGGTCGGGGAGCCCGATCTGCTGCACGATCGAGCGGTGGATGAACATGCCCTCGAAGCAGCCGCTGTTCATGTGCTTGTAGCCCGACTCGTCGAAGCCGGCCGGGGCGAACGGGATCGGGATGCCCATGCGCTCCGCGATGCGGTACTGCCAGTAGAACTCGCTGCCGTCGTAGTCGTACCGGCGGCCCTGGATGCTCTTGAAGCGCGGCGCCCAGCGGCCCATCCTGGCCAGGCCGTCCGGCAGCACCTCCACGTCGTCGTCCATCATCCAGATCCACTCGGACCCGAGCTCGTACGCGGTGCGCATGCCCTCGCTGAAGCCTCCGGACCCGCCCGTGTTCGTCTGCAGGCGCCGGTACACGATCTCGGTGCCGATGTCGTCGCGGAACGACTCGACCACGTCGGTGGTGTCGTCGGCCGACGCGTTGTCGATGATGACCACGCGGCCCGGCTTCGGGTCCATCGCGGTGATGCTGGTGAGCAGCCCGGACAACAGGTGCGAACGGTTGAAGGTGACGATGACGATGGTCGCTGCGGTGGGGTCGAATGCAGCGGGGGCCGCGGTCATGCCTTCTCCTCGAAGATCTGCTGCCAGGACTGGGGGGAGACGAGATCGGGCATCGCCTCGCGGTAGCGCGCCCGCAGCTCCGGCCACCGGCGCCGGAGCTCGGCGTGCAGCCGGACGCTCTCGCGCAGCATGCGGCGGTACTGGCGGCGGTCGCGCGTGTAGATGTTCTTTCCGGAGCCGTCGGCCGTGCTCACCAGCACGCTGTCGAAGGAGGGGACGCGCCACCACTGGGCGTCCTCCTTGCCGAACTCGGCCTCCGGCTGCACGACGTTCGCCGGGTGTGGACGGTGCATCCAGTGCGACACCAGCGTGGTCAGCGTGAACCAGCGCAGCCGCAGACCGGTCGGGTTGTCGAGGTCGTTCTTCGACACCTGCTTGTACACCTGGCGCCCGCGACGCGAGTAGAGCACGCGCGACGGGTCGCGGTGCACCACGGTCTCGGGGAACTCGGCGGCGAGGGCCCGCGCGGCGGGCATCGCGGTACGGATGTTCCGGCGCATGTGCTCCGGCCCCGACAGCACGTCGCGCAGCGCCCTGGCACGGAGGGCGACCGGGTAGTACTGCATCATCATCAGGTGCTTGAGGTCGACGCGCCGGCTGTGCCGGAGCAGGCGACCTCCGCGCGGGACCTCCGAGTGCAGGAGCCCGGCGACGATGCGGTTCCTGGCATGGAAGTAGGCCTGCCAGTCGATCGTGTCGTCCTTGTTCACCCAGGAGACGTGCCACAGGGCGACGCCCGGCATCGAGACGGTGGGGAATCCGGCCTCCCCGGCGCGCAGGCAGAACTCCGCGTCGTCCCATTTGATGAACGCGGGGAGGGCGAGGCCGACCGCGCGGACCGCCTCGACCGGGATGAGGCACATCCACCAGCCGTTGTAGTCGGCGTCCATGCGCATGTGCAGCAGCGTCGACTGGCGCAGGTTCGACACCCCGAAGTCGTGCGGCATCTGCTCCTGGTACAGGTTGCGCCACATGAACGGCGCCTGGTCGACCACCTCGGCCCACCCGTGCAGCTTGGGCCGGTCGAGCAGATCGAACATGTGGCCGCCCACCAGCACGGGCGTGGTCGCGTACTGTCCGAACACGATCGACCGGCGCAGCGACTCCGGCTCCAGGCGCACGTCGTCGTCGAGCAGCTGCACGAAGTCGCTCTCCGGGCGCTGCAGCGTCTCGTGCATCGCCCTGGCGAAGCCGCCGGAGCCGCCCAGGTTCGGCTGCCGGATCACCTGCAGGGTCTCGCCGAGGCGTTCGGCGACGTCGTCGTAGCCGTCCTGCTCCTGGACCAGCTGCGTGCCCTGGTCGACGAGGAAGATGCGGTCGACGAACTCGAGGGCATCGGGCGAGGCGGCCAGGGCGCGCAGCGTCTCGACGCAGTAGTCGGGCTTGTTGAACGTGGTGATCCCGAGCGAGGCCTTGCCGGTGCGGGCCGGCTCGTGCTCGGTGGTCCACTCAGCGCCCTCCAGCACGGCAGGCTTCTCGTCGGCGACCACGTCGAACCAGATCCATCCGCCGTCGCTGTACTGCGTCAGCGCCAGGTCGAACGACGTCGTGGCCTCTCCGGTGACCTCGCGTGTGGCGACCCGCTGGCGCACGCCGCTGCCGTTCGAGCGGTAGACGAGGATCGTGGCGGGTCCGGTCGTGCGGACCGTGAGCTGCACCTCGCGCACGCTCGTCCAGTGCTGCCAGTACGACGCGGGGAAGGCGTTGAAGTAGGTGCCGAGGGAGACGCGGCGGCCGGCGACGATGCGCGCACGGTGACGGCCGAGGATGTTGCCCAGGTGCGCCCTGTTGGACACCCGGACGGGCTCGTTCTCGATCACGGACCAGGTCTCGGGGTCGGCGTAGAGCGGGAGCAGGTCGGGGTCGCGATCGAGCGGGAAGACGACATTCTGAAGGACGTGGGCCACAGGGAGGTTCTCCGATGTTGGTGTCGCGGGACGCCGCCGGTGGGCAGCGCGCGACTCGACGAGCAGTGAGTAGCCTACCGTTCGTCACCTCGGGATCCGCGGAGAGCCTCCCCGGTCGCGCCCAGCCCGCCTGGTTAGACTGACCGCGATGAAGGTACTGATCACCGGCGGCGCCGGCTACATCGGATCGACCGTGGCGACGGCATGCATCGAGGCCGGGATCGAGGTCGTCGTGCTCGACGACCTCTCCAAGGGGCTCGAGGTGTTCGGCGACGGACGCAACCTCTACGTCGGCGACATCGCCGATCACGCGGTGCTGGACCGGCTGCTGGCCGACCACCCCGACATCGACGCCGTCGTCCACTGCGCGGCGCGCGTGGTCGTGCCGGAGTCGGTCGCCGACCCCCTGGGCTACTACGACAGCAACGTGGGCAAGACGATCGTGCTGCTGCAGCGGCTGCGCGACGCGGGTGTCCCGCGCGTCGTGTTCAGCTCCTCGGCCTCGGTGTACGCAGGGGAGTCGGGTGACGGCGTCGACGAGAGCGGTGCCCTGGCGCCCGCGAGCCCCTACGCGACCACCAAGGCCATGGTGGAGCAGATCCTCGCCGACGCAGCGGCCGCCGGCGACTTCCGGGCGATCGCGCTGCGCTACTTCAACCCGATCGGCGCCGACCCCCGCCTGCGCACGGGGCTTCAGAACCCCACGCCCTCGCACGCGCTGGGCAAGATCATGCAGGCGCACGCCTCGGGCGAGCCCTTCACCATCACCGGCACCGACTGGGCTACGCGCGACGGCTCCGGGCTGCGCGACTACGTGCACGTCTGGGACCTGGCTCTCGCGCACGTCGCCGCGGTGCAGCGGTTCGACCGCGTGGCCACGCCCGACGAGCCGTACCAGGTGATCAACCTGGGCACGGGCGACGGCGTCACGGTGCGCGAGCTCGTGCAGGCGTTCGAGCGGGTCACGGGCGAGGTGCTGCCGGTGGTCGAGACCGGCCGACGCCCGGGCGACCAGGCGGGCGCGTACGCGATCGTCGACCGTGCCGCCGAGGTGCTGGACTGGCGCGCCGAGCGCTCGGTCGACGACGGTGTGCGCGACGCACTGGCCTGGTCGGAGAAGCTCCGCTCGCTGCGCTGACCTCCGGCGCGGACCCTAGCCCTGGGGGCGGAGGGTCGGGATGGCCCCGGTGTGCGCGGCGTCGATGTTCTCGCGCCACGAGCGGGACTGCCCGGCGCGCAGGGCGCACAGCACGAGCAGGAACCAGCCGGCACCCACCAGCGTGAAGCTCTCGAACATCGAATCGACGGCGAGCGTTACGAGCGTGATTGGCGTCCACGCGTAGACCACGGATCGGCGCACGCTCGCCACCAGCCAGGAGCGGATGAGGGCGACTCCTCCCAGCAGCAGGAACAGCACGAGGCCGGCCGTGCCGAGCTGCAGCAGCACATCGAAGAACGCGTTCAGCGCGCTCTGGTGGTGCTCGCCCAGCTGGAAGTTGATGAACGTGAACGGATACTCTCCGCGAGCCCAGTCGCCGAACCAGCCCCACCCCGTGATCGGCTTGATGGACACGAAGTCGAGGATCATGTTCCACAGGGTCGCCCGCATCGAGAAATCGGAGCCGGCGTCCAGCAGCGCGATGATCTGGTGCCGCAGCGCGAACGCCACCGCCAGGGCGAGGGCGACCAGCGCCCCGAGGCCCCACTGGACGATGGTGCGACGCGCGGGGGAGGTGTGCCGCACGATCGTGAGCGCCACCGTCACGATGCCGACCGCCACCGCCAGGACGAGCACCGTCGGCGAGGAGGACAGGAACGCCAGCCCGCCGGCGAGGGCGATCGACACGACCGCGAGCGGCGGGTCCACCGACTGCGTGCGCCACTCGATCACGAAGGTGATCAGCGCGATCACGGCGATGAACCCGAGCATGTTGCGGCTGCCGAAGACGCCCTGCACCGGTCCGCCGAGCGCGAGGTCGCCCTGCACGCCGAGGAACGAGAACGGGATGTCGAGCAGCACGCCGGACAGGATCTCCACGCCCAGCGAGAGGGTCAGGAGCACCCGCAGCGCGTCGCCGAGCGCCCGCACGGTCTGGAGGGTGTCGCGGATGTGGCCGACCGTGATGGCGAGGAACGCGAAGCCCAGCAGGGAGAGCCAGCCGAAGAACGTGTCCGAACGATCGGTCGTCCACACCAGGCTCACCAGTGCCCAGCCGAGGAACGCGATCAGCGACGAGGGCGCGAGGCGCAGCAGCGACAGCTCCTCGCGGCGCACCCAGAGGATCGCGGCCCCCAGCACGCAGAGCAGCGTGACGATCGTGGCGAGGGTGACGGGAGACGTCATCCGCTCGATCAGGAACGAGCCGAACACCGCCAGCAGCACCGCGAGCGTGAAGGCCCGCGCGAACTCCGCCGACCCGAGGAGCCGGGTGATCGTGCGACCCGGCGTCACGGCACCCGCCGCTGCGTCGTCCCGCGCTCGAACACGAGGTCGCGCTCACCCACGCCCACGAGCGGCACGGACTTCAGCTTGAACGACAACAGGACCAGCAGCAGCCAGCCCCACAGCATGATCGGCGTGGACTCGGTCAGGCCCTGCACGAGCAGCACGACGGTGTAGAGGCTCGGCAGCAGGGTGATCGGCGAGAACGGTCGGTGCGCGTCGAGGTCCCACCGCGGACGGTCGACCGCGAAGAACCAGGAGCGCCACAGCAGGCTGCCGTAGGCGACGGCCATCAGCACGACGCCGAGCACGCCCAGCTGCAGCAGCACGTCGAGCCACATGTTGTGCGCGTGGAACACGGTGATGCCGTGGTCGACGATCCAGTGGTCGAACGCGGGATCGCTCGGCACCCATGGGCTGGAGAAGCCGTTGCCGAACAGGGGGTGCTCGCCCGCGCGCTCCAGGACCTTGGTCCAGATCTTCTCCGAGCGCCCGGTCAGGTCGGCGCTGCGGCCGAGGAGCGACAGCAGGGGCCCGCGCAGCAGCCAGACGGCGGCCCCGACGATCACGGTCGAGCCGATGGCGACGACGTACACGCGCGTGCGGGCGCTCGGGGTCGACGCCCGCCGCATGACCAGTGCCACCACCAGCACCACGACAGCGGCGCCCGCGCACACCAGCGCCGTGGCGGAGGAGGTGCGCAGCAGGAAGTAGGCCGCGAGGATCATCCACAGCGCGAGGGTCGTGCGCCACCGTGCCCGTGCCGCGAACAGCACGCCGAACGTGATGAGAGCGAACAGGGACACGATCGCGAGCAGGTTCGCGTTGCCCACGATGCCCTGGATGCGGCCACCGTCGAAGAGGTTGTCGCGCACCCAGTACCACTGCGGGTCGATCTCGCCGTCCGGCACGTCGACGAAGTTCGGCAGCAGGGGGCCGTGCAGCACGAGGGACACCCACAGCTCTAGGGCGAGCGACAGTCCGAGGATCCACTTGAAGGCGGAGGACAGCGCGCGCACGATCTCGTGCCAGGTGAGCACGTGCGCGATGAACAGGCCGTTCACGGTGACCGCGGCGAGCAGCAGCCCGGTCGCGATCGTCGGCCCGCGCCACTGCGACCATGCCACGGACACCAGCGCGAGTGCGGTGTAGCCCAGCGCGGCCCACGGCAGGCGTCGCCAGCGGAAGGGCTGCGGGCGACGACGCGCGAGCATCGGGATGCCGATCGCGAGGGTCGCGACGGTGAACAGCGCCAGCACGGCGGCGGCGCCGACCACGCCGAGCAGGTTGTAGACGGCGGAGTGCGCGAAGGCCACGAAGAGCACGAGGATGACGTACCCGCGCAGCAGCAGGTGCCCCGTCGACTCGCGCTCCGGCGCGGTGGGAAGGGGGGCCACCGGGTGCTTGGTGTACTGGGCCATCGCGTTCAGGCTACCGCGAGGGACGCGCGGCGATCCTGAGCGCCGCAGCGGGGCTCTACGCTGGGGGCATGCTGCTCGAGCTCACGAACGCCCCCCGCGACTACGCCTGGGGATCCGAGACCCTGCTGGCCGATCTGGAGGGGCGCACCCCGACGGGCGCACCGGAGGCCGAGGTGTGGTTCGGCGACCACCCCGGCGACCCGGCGGAGGTCGTGGGCGACGGCACGCTCGACCGCGTCACGGGCGGCACCCTTCCCTACCTGCTGAAGCTGCTCGCAGCCGGGAGCCCGCTGTCGATCCAGGTGCACCCGACGATCGAGCAGGCGAAGGCCGGGTGGGCGAAGGAGAGCGCACGGCCCCTCGACGACCCCGAGCGCAACTACCGGGACGACAACCACAAGCCCGAGCTCATCGTCGCGCTGAGCGAGCGCTTCGAGTCGCTGAGCGGACTGCGCCCCGTCGCCGAGTCGCTCCGGCTCCTCGACACGCTCGCGCCGGGACCGGGGGTTTCCCGGCTCCGGGAGCTCCTCCAGCAGGAGTCCGACCCGCTGGGCTCCGCGATCGGCTGGCTGCTCGGCGGCGACGCCCAGGCGGAGGTCGACGAGATCACGGCCGCCGTGATCGCCGCGGCCGCGGGCGAGGCGGGGGAGTGGACCGAGACGGTGCGAGCGGTCGCCGGCATCGCGGGGCACTACCCCGGCGACCCCGGCGTGGTGGTGGCGCTGCTGATGAACCACGTCGTGCTGCGCCGCGGTGAGGGCGTGTTCCTGCGGGCCGGGCTGCTGCACGCCTATCTCTCCGGTCTCGGTGTGGAGATCATGGCGGCGAGCGACAACGTGCTGCGCGGCGGACTGACCCCGAAGCGCATCGACGTCGCCGAGCTGCTGCACATCCTCGACACGACGACGGGCGAGGTGCCGGTGCTGCGTCCGCAGGACGGCCAGGCGATCACCGAGTACCCGGTGCCCGTGCCGGACTTCGCGCTGCGGCGGGTCGCGCTGGACGGCGAGCCGGTGACGCTCGCGGTGGACGGCCCGACGATGGTGCTCGCGACCTCGGGGGCGGTGCGGGTGGCCACGGCGACGGGGGAGGAGCTCACGGCGGCGGTCGGCACGGCGGTGTTCGCGGACGCCGAGGAGCGCACGCTCACCCTCGGTGGTGCGGGCGAGGCGTTCGTGGCGACGCCCGGGCGCTGACACGACCGCGACACGCCGACGGGCGTCCATGAACCTTCAAGAATCCGTTGAGGGTTTACGATCCGCGACTTGACCCGAGCGAATCACACCGGTGTAATTAGGTGAGCACGGCCCGCCAGGGGGGCGGTTTTTGAAGGGTTGGAGGTCGACATGACGGGTTACCGTTCCGATGTGCCGGAGAACTGGTTCGTCGATCCGGTCAACCTCGGTGTTCCCGGGGTTCGCCGGTCCGACCCGGACGACGACAACGCCCTCGCCTGGCAGAGCGACGCGCTCTGCTCGCAGACCGACCCGGAGGCCTTCTTCCCCGAGAAGGGCGGCTCGACGCGCGACGCCAAGCGCATCTGCACCGCGTGCGACGTCCGTGGCGAATGCCTCGAATACGCGCTGAGCAACGACGAGCGCTTCGGCATCTGGGGCGGTCTCTCCGAGCGCGAGCGCCGCAAGCTCAAGCGCCGCGCCAGCTGAGGCGACCACGCCGCGCGGCTTCGCGGGCGCGCCGGGGTCCCTGACCCGACGCCGACGATCGCGCGCATAGGCTGACCACGTCATGCCAGCCCGAGTTCACGCCATCATCGTCGCGCGCCCCGGCCCCTCGGCCCGCGCGCAGCTGCTCCGCACACTCGACGCCGTGCGATCCCAGACGCTCGCCCCCGACGCCGTCACGCTCGTCCTGTGCGGTGATGCGGCGACCGCTCGCGAGAGCGAAGCCGTCGCGAACACGGTGGAGGGCATCATCGAGGCGCGGCCGTCGACCTCGTTCGCGGAGGCGATCGATCTCGCCAGGCCTCGGGTGCCGGAGGGGTCTGCGATCTGGCTGCTGGCCCAGGACACCGCCCCCCACCCGCGGGCGCTCGAACGACTCGTCGGCACGCTGGAGCGCTCGCCGTCCGCCGCGATCGTCGCCCCCAAGGTCGTGGCCACCGACAACGACCGGGAGATCGTGTCTCTCGGTGTGAGCATGACCGCGCTCGGCCGATCGGTCGAGCTCGCCGCCGGGGAGCTCGACCAGGGCCAGCACGACCGCATGGACGATGCGCTCGGCGCCGACATCCGCGGCCTGCTGATCCGCGGGGAGGTGCGCGACGCGCTGCGGCCCGACCCGGCACTCGCGGGCGCCGACGAAGGACTCGACCTCGGGGTGCGCGCGCGCCTGGGCGGCGGGCGCGTCGTGCTCGCGCCGAGCGCCCGGGTCTCCGCCGCGCCGGACGGCCCTGCCGCCCTGCCCTCCGGGCGCTCCCGCCGCGCGTACGTCACGCGCCTCGCGCAGCTGCACCGCCGTCTGGCCTATGCGCCCCTTCCGGCCGTGCCGCTGCACTGGCTGTCGCTGCTGCCGCTCGCGCTGTGGCGGTCGATCACGCACCTGATCGGCAAGCGACCCGAGGCCGTGCTGCCCGAGTGGGGCGCCGCGCTGGCCGCGATGCTGCGATTCGGGGCCGTCGCCCGCTCGCGCGCACGCATCCGGGCCTTCCGCACGTCCTCCTGGGCCAGCATCGCCCCGCTCCGGGTGACCTCGGCGCAACTGCGCCGACGGCTCGACGACGGGCACGGCAGCGAGCACGGCGCGGTGAGCGAGCTGCGCTTCTTCTCCGGCGGCGGCGCATGGGTCGTGCTGGCCGCCCTGGTCGTGGGCATCGCCTCCTTCACCACGCTGCTCGCCTGGCCGACCATCGGGGGCGGTGGCCTGCTGCCGCTGCGCCAGACCGTCGCCGCGCTGTGGGGCGACGCGGCCTGGGGCACCCGCGGCCTGGGCCTCGACGTGGTCGGCCCCGCCGATCCCTTCGCCGCCGTGGTCGCGGTGCTCGGCTCGCTGTGGCCGGCCGGCCCCTCGTTCACCCTCGTGCTGCTGTGGATCCTGGCGCTGCCCCTGGCGGTGCTCGGCGGGTGGTTCGCCGCGACCCGTGTGACCGATCGCGCCGGACTGCGGATCTTCGCCGGGATCGCCTGGGCGCTGGCACCCACGTTCCTCACCGCGCTCGTCGACGGCCGCCCCGCCGCGGTGCTCGCCCACCTCCTGCTGCCGTGGCTGTTCCACTCCGCGGTCGTCGCGCACCGCTCGTGGGGTGCCGCCGGCAGCGCCTCGCTGCTGCTGGCCGCTGTGCTCGCCTGTGCGCCCTCGCTCGCCCCCGCGCTCGCTCTGCTGTGGCTCGTGACGCTGGGCATCGTGATCGGCACGGCGCAGTTCCGCGGCGCCGGTCGTCTGCTGTGGCTCCCGCTGCCCACGGCCGTGCTGTTCGGGCCGTTGATCTCCTGGCAGCTTCTGCACGGCACGCCCCTGGCACTGCTCGCCGACCCGGGACTCACGTGGGCGGGACCGCAGGCGGGAGCAGACGCGGTCGGCCGCCTCGCGATCGCCCTCGGCTTCCCGACGACCGACCTCGCGGGCTGGGCGACCGTCGCGCCCGGCGGTCTCGGCACGTGGGCGGCCCTCCTGTGCGCACCGCTCGCGCTGCTCGCCCTCGCCTCGGCCGTCTCGCCGCGGTGGCGCGCGGGCATCACGCTGCTGGTGGTCGCCGTCGCCGGTGTCGCGACGGCCTTCCTCGCGGTCGGCGTCAGCGTCTCGTTCGCGCAGGGCACCCCCGTGCCGATCTGGCCGGGCACGGGGCTGAGCCTCGCGTGGATCGGAGTGCTCGGCGCGGCGACCGTCACGCTCGACACGGCGCTCCCGCTGCCACGGCTGCGCACCGTGGCGACCACCGTCACGGCGGCCGCCCTCCTGGTGTGTGCCCTGCCCGCCCTCACCGCGTTCCACACCGATCGATCCGTGCTCACCAACGGGCCGGAGTCGACGCTGCCCGCCTACGTGGCCGCGCAGGCGGCGGGCGACCGCGCGATCTCGACGCTCATCCTCACCCCGCAGAACGACGGCGGACTCGCGGTCGAGGTGGTCCGCGGAGCCAGCGAGACCCTCGGGGCCCAGACCACCATGCTCTCGACCGCCGTCGAGCCCCAGGGCACCGACACCGGCACGCTCGCGGTCGACCTGATCTCCGCCCGCGACTTCGATGCACCGGCCGAACTCGCCGCTGAGGGCATCAGCTACGTGCTGATCGCCCAGGTCGCGGGCGAGGGCGACCGGGCCCGTGCGCTGCGCACGGCCTCGATCGCCGCGATCGACCAGCGCCCGGGTCTCGTCCACGCGGGCACCACCGAGCGCGGAGTGCTGTGGCGGCTCGAGGGCGAGGCCGCGGCTCCGGCGTCGCTCACCGCGGCGCAGGAGGGCACGGCGCGGCTCGTGATCACCCTGCAGCTGCTCGTGGTGCTGGCCGCGCTGCTGCTGTCCATCCCGACCAGGGCGTCGCGGCGTGCCGCCAGGGCGCAGTCGCGCATCGTCGGGCGGGCGCCGGAGGAGCCGATGGTGCTGCCGCGTCACGCCGAGGATCTCCCGGCCGCGGTCGTGGAGGACCCGCCCGTCGGCGCGGTCGAGGATCCGCAGGACGAACCGGCTCTGACGGACGAGGCCCTGGCGCCCATCGCCGAACCGGTTCCCGAGGCCAAGGTCGAGCCCGCGGACGCCGCGGAATCGGACGACGACACCCCCGCACCGCAGCCCGAGGAGGAGCGCCGATGAGCGGCAACCGCGCATTCCGGGTGGCAGCGACCAGCGCCCGCGTCGTGACGGGAGTGGCGGTCGCCGCCGCCTGCGTGATCGGGGTCGTCGCGGCCGTGCACGCGCCCTGGCCGACCGTCGCACACGAGCCCGCGCAGGAGCAGGTCACTCCGCTCCCCGGCGACAGCGTGCTGGTCTGCAACGGCGACTTCCGGGCGCTCGGACGCGACTCGTCCGCACCGCTCGACATGACAGCGGCCGCAGCCCCCACGCTCACCACCGGCGGTACGTCGGGAGATCCGGCCTCGTCGGGAGTGGCGACGCCCGACCTCGCCGACGGCGACGAGATCGCCGTGCTCACCGGTGCCGTGGAGGGCCGCACGGCTCCGCTCATCGCGGGCGCCGAGTCGTTCACCCTCGCCGCGGACGACCTGGCGGGCTTCGCGGCCACTCCGTGCACGGTGCCGCGCCTGGAGTCCTGGCTCGTCGGCGGTGCGGTGGGCACCGGCACCGAGGACATCGTCATCCTCACCAACGCGGCCGAGGTGCCATCCACCGTCACCCTCACCGTGTACGGCGAGACGCGCGGCGGCCGCACCGTCATCATCCCGGCCCGCACGCAGACCGCTCTTCCGCTGACCTCGATCGCCGCCGGCAACGAGGCGCCGGTCGTCAAGGTGAGTGCGGTCGGGGCCCCGGTGCGCGCGGTCCTGCAGTCGTCGCTCGTGCGCGTGCTCGACCCCGCCGGCATCGACCTGCAGGAGGCCGTGGCCGGCGCGCAGCAGAACGTGGTCATCACGGGGGTGCAGACGTTCACGTCCGACGGCGACGAGGCCGACATGACCGTGCTGCGGTTGCTGGCACCCGGCGCCGACGCCATGGCGAAGGTCACGGTGCACAGCGAGGGCTCCTCGCCGACGACGGACGAGTTCTCCGTCCCGCTCGACCCCGACGTCCCCGCGCAGGTCGCGCTCAGCGGGCTCGAGCCGGGACGCTACACCGTGGAGATCGAGGCGGAGGCCCCGGTCGTCGCCGCCGTCCGCCAGCAGGACGGCTTCGGACGCGACACCGACTTCGCGTGGGTGACTCCGGCCGCCCAGCTCGACGACCAGGCCGCGGTCGCCGTGCCCGCCGGTCCCGCCCCGCGGCTGCAGCTCGCCAACACCGGCGACGAGGACGCGACCGTCACGGTCGAGCCGATCGACGGCGGTCAGCCGCAGGAGGTGTCGGTGCCGGCGGGGCAGACCCGCGGTATCGACGTGACCGCGCGGACGACCTATCTGCTGCGCACCACCGGACCCGTGCACGCCGCGGTGACCCTGACCGCGGCCGGTGCGCTCGGCGTGCTGCCGGTGCCGCCGTCGCCCGGCGTGGAGAAGTCGATCACGGTCTACCCCTGACCCCGGGTCGGGGCGCGCCGTCAGTGGTCGTGGCCGAGGTCCCAGGGCTCGCGGCCGACGTACTCGGCGGCGGCCCGGAACACCGCGCTCTCGATCGCCATGCGGCGGTGCGCGGCGTCGTCGTGTCCCGGAGGGAGCAGCCGCTCGATCGGGATGCGGAACAGCACGATCCGCCGCCCCTCGCGGTCCAGGTGCCAGCGCGGCACCTCCCCGTCGCCCTCGGCCGCGGGCAGCGCCCCGATCTCGAAGCGCACCTCCTGCAGCTCGGGCCAGGTGCCGCGGAGGAACTCCACCGCAGTGCCCACCGTGAGGTCGAACCGGTCGAGCCGCCCGTCGAGCGGTGCGAGCGGCGGGCGGACCACCTCGCTGCGCCCGAGTCGTCCGTGGCGTCCGTGCCTCGCGCCGCGTCGGGCGGTGGGGGCGTGGGCGCGACGACGGGGCATGCCGAAAGTCTAGGCGCTGCGCGCGCGCTCGGCGCGGCATCCGCTCCGCTCGCGACGGGGGTCGTAGCGTGAAGGGGATGGACGGACGACTCTGCTCGAAGGTCGGCTGCGCGCGTGAGGCCGTGGCCACCCTCACCTACGACTACGGCGACCAGATGGCCGCTCTCGGACCGCTCGGAACGGCGAACGACCCGCAGGCGCACGACCTGTGCGCCCCGCACGCCGACCGGCTCTCGGTGCCGGCGGGCTGGCTCGTGATCCGCCACGAGGCCCTGCGCGCCTGATCCGACACGCGGGCGGAGGCACCGTGGCCCCTGCCGGTTCCTGGGTACTCTGACGGCGGCGGTGTCACGGCGGCGCGGCCGGAAAGGCTACCGTGCTCGTCTGGCGTCGCTGGGTCCTGCCCCTGCTGCTCGTGGTCATCTTCGGCGCCTGCGCCGCCGCACTCGTGAAGATCGCCTTCTTCCCCGACCGGTCTGAGGCGATCGTGAGCCCCGAGGCGGGCATCACCGATCCGGTCGTCGCAGTCGAGCGAGGGGCCGTCGTCAACGCGCTCAGCCTGGACGGCACGGTCGCGCGCGACGAGAGCTATCCGGTGCGCAGCGAGCTCAACGGCACGGTCACGGCGGTGCACGTGGCCGACGGTGCGAGCGTCGCGGCCGGGCAGAAGCTGTTCACCGTGCGCCAGGACGACCCGCGCAAGGACATCGACGTGCTGGCGCCCGAGGCCGGCGACGTGTCGGAGCTCGCGATCGTGAAGGGCCAGGCCACCACGGTGGGCACGGAGACGTACACGCTCACCCCGGCCCGTTACCACCTGCAGGCGACCGTGGAGCCCGTGCAGCTGTACCGGCTCGTCAACGCGCCGACCGAGGCCACGGTGACCATCACGGGCGGCCCCGCCCCGTTCCCGTGCACGGGCGTGCGGGTGCAGGTGAGCGAGGAGGGCACCGCGAGCGTGCGCTGCGCGATCCCCGCCGATCAGACCGTGTTCGCCGGCCTGCCCGCCACGATGGATCTCGCGCTCGGACAGGTCGACGATGCGCTGGTGATCCCGGTCACGGCGGTGCAGGGCGGCGCTGGCACCGGAAAGGTGTGGGTCGACGCGGGCGACGGCGGCGAGCCGGAGGAGCGCGAGGTCGCCCTCGGCGTCAACGACGGCTCGATGGTGGAGGTGACCGACGGGCTCGCGGAGGGCGACAGCATCCGCCAGTTCGTGCCGGGCTTCGTCGCACCCGTCGAGGAGTTCTGCTACGAGATCTCCCCGGGCGTCGAGCAGTGCGACAGCGGGATGAGCTGGTGACGCTGGTCGCGCTGGAGGGCGTCGCCAAGAGCGTCCTCCTGCCCGACGACTCGCGCCTGGAGATCCTCCGCAGCGTCGACCTCGAGGTCGGCGCGGGCGACCACGTGTCGATCGTGGGACGGTCGGGTTCGGGCAAGTCGACGCTGCTCAACATCCTCGGCATGCTCGATGCCCCCACGTCCGGGACGGTGTCGTTCGAGGGGCGGGAGGTCCGCCGGATGCGGTCCGGTCGCCTCGACCGTCTCCGGGGTGAGAACGTGGGCTTCGTGTTCCAGCAGTTCAACCTGCTGCCCGGTCGCACCGCGCTGGACAACGTCATGATGCCGCTCGGCCACGCGCGCGGACGGCTGTTCTGGGACCGCCGCCGCATCGCCGCCGACATGCTGGAGCGCGTCGGACTCGGGCACCGCGTCGACCAGGTCGCCGACCGGCTCTCCGGAGGCGAGCAGCAGCGCGTCGCGATCGCCCGCGCGCTCGTACGCCGCCCGGTGCTGATCCTCGCCGACGAGCCGACCGGCGCCCTCGACATCGACACCGGCGCGACCGTGATGGCCCTGCTCGACGAGGTCGCGACCGAGACCGACGCCGCCCTCGTCACGATCACGCACGACCTGCACGTCGCGGCCCGCGCGCGCCGCCACTACCGCCTGGACGCCGGGCGGCTGGAGCCGGCCGACCTCACGAAGGCGTTCGAGGCGTCCACGCTCGCCGCCTCGGTGCCCGGGGCCGCGGAGGTCGCGTCGTGACCGGGTTCCTCGGAGCGCTCTCCGACGCCTGGGCCGAGATCCGGGTGCACAAGCTCCGTGTGCTGCTCAGCCTCATCGGCATCGCCGTGTCGGTGGGCGCGCTCACCGCGGTCGTGGCGATCTCGGAGTACCAGCGCCAGTTCCAGGAGGAGCAGTCGGACCGCTGGGGCGGCCGTGCGGCCACCGTGGTCGTGGCGGTGTCGGCCGACGACGGCACCCCGGTCGACGCGGACGAGGTGGACGAGCGCTTCCGCAGGGCCTCGGAGCGCTTCGGCTTCAGTCACACCGCCCGGATCGCCCAGGGCCTCTCGCTCGGCGTGGCGCTGCCCGACGGCGTGACCCCGGTGAACACACGGCTGGTCGACCCTGCGTACTCGCAGATCCACCGGGAGAAGCTGCTCGAGGGCCGGTGGCTGCACGACGGCGACCTCGAGGCGCTCGCGCCGGCGGTGGTCATCAGCGAGCCGCTGTGGGAGCGCATCGGGCGGGTTCCGGTCGCCCAGCACCCCACGATCACCGTCACCGGAGACGCCGGCGGCACCTACCAGGTGGTCGGGGTCGTTCCGCGGCAGGGCTTCGGCGACGAGGAGCTCCGTCTGGACCTGCTGTACGACGCCTACCGTGACCGCGTCGACGCGCTGCCGGAGGAGACGTTCACCCAGTACGAGGTGTGGCTCGGCCCCGACGAGGTCGACGCGATCGCGCCGGTGCTCGCGATGGACCTCCGCGCCGGGCTGCCGGAGGGGCAGACGGTGTCGGTGAGCCGCTCGGACTGGGCGGCGCAACCCGGCACCGCCGACGCTCAGGCCACGTTCGAGATGGTCACGGGCGGCATCGCGTCGCTGATCCTCGCGCTCGGCGCGCTCAGCCTGATCAACATCCAGCTCGTCGCGATGCGCCAGCGGGTGCGGGAGATCGGGGTGCGCCGGGCGTTCGGCGCGAGTTCCGGCCGGGTGTTCTTCGCGGTGTTCCTGGAGAGTCTGGTGGCGACGACCGTGGCGGGGGCGATCGGCATCGCGATCGTCGTAGCGGTGCTGCGCTCCGAGTGGCTGATCGGCTCGATGTTCCCCGGTATCCAGGACATCCCGCCGTTCCCCATGCGGGCGGCGCTGGTCGGTCTCGTCGCCTCGGTCGTGGTCGGCGCGGTGTCGGGCTTCATCCCCGCGCTCGTGGCGCTGCGGGTCAAGGTGATCGACGCCATCCGGTTCTGACACACGGGCGGTGCGTCCGCGACCTGATGGAACAATGGGGCCATGCCTGAGCTCGAGTACCGCATCGCCGATCTGTCCCTCGCCGACGCCGGACGGCACCAGCTGCGGCTCGCCGAGAACGAGATGCCAGGGCTCATGGCCCTGCGCGCGGAGTTCGGCGCGGCGCAGCCGCTCAGGGGCGCGCGCATCGCGGGGTCGCTGCACATGACCGTGCAGACGGCCGTGCTGATCGAGACGCTCGTGGCGCTCGGCGCCGAGGTGCGCTGGGCCAGCTGCAACATCTTCTCCACGCAGGACGAGGCGGCCGCGGCGGTCGTGGTCGGCCCGCACGGCACGGTGGACGCGCCCGCCGGTGTGCCCGTGTTCGCGTGGAAGGGCGAGACGCTCGAGGAGTACTGGGCGTGCACCGAGCGGATCTTCGACTGGTCGGCGTCGGGCGTCGACGGCCCGAACCTCATCCTCGACGACGGCGGCGACGCCACGCTGCTGGTGCACAAGGGCGTCGAGTTCGAGCGGGCGGGCGTCGTCCCCGATGCCGCCGAGGGCGACCCGCACGAGTACCGTGTGATCCTCGACCTGCTGCGTCGGACCCTCACGGCGTCGCCCGACCGCTGGACGCGGGTGGCCGCCGGGCTGATCGGCGTCACGGAGGAGACCACCACGGGCGTGCACCGCCTGTACGAGCTCGCGGCGTCGGGAGACCTGCTGTTCCCGGCCATCAACGTCAACGACGCGGTCACGAAGAGCAAGTTCGACAACAAGTACGGCATCCGTCACTCGCTGCCCGACGGGCTGAACCGGGCGACCGACGTGCTGATCGGCGGCAAGGTCGCGTTCGTGTGCGGCTACGGCGACGTGGGCAAGGGAGCGGCCGAGGCGCTGCGTGGTCAGGGCGCCCGGGTCATCGTGAGCGAGGTCGACCCCATCTGCGCGCTGCAGGCCGCGATGGACGGCTTCGAGGTGGCGCGTCTGATCGACGTGGCCGGCGGGGTCGACATCGTCGTGACCGGGACCGGCAACCGCGACGTGGTGACGGTGGAGCACCTGCTGGCGCTCAAGCACCTCGCGATCGTCGCGAACGTCGGCCACTTCGACAACGAGATCGACATGGCGGGGCTGGAGGCGCTCGACGGTGCGGAGAAGGTCGAGATCAAGCCGCAGGTGCACGAGTGGCGCCTGCCGAGCGGTCGCAGCGTGCTCGTGCTCAGCGAGGGCCGGCTGATGAACCTCGGGAACGCGACCGGGCACCCGTCGTTCGTGATGAGCGCGTCGTTCACGAACCAGGTCCTCGCGCAGCTCGAGCTGTTCACGAACGCGGCGGCGTACCCGGTCGGGGTTCACGTGCTGCCCAAGGCACTCGACGAGAAGGTCGCGCGTCTGCACCTGGACGCGCTGGGCGTGCGGCTCACCACGCTCACCGAGAGCCAGGCGGCGTACATCGGGGTGCCGGTCGAGGGGCCGTACAAGCTCGACCACTACCGCTACTGAGCGCGGCGGAGAGGCGAGGTCAGACGCCGACGCGGCGACCCGTCAGCCGCTCGGCGCGGCGGTCTGCGTTCTCCAGGGCCCGCCGCTCGCGCTCCCGCCGCAGCACCGTGATGCCCACGAGCACGAGCTCGGCGGGGGCGGCGGGCACCGGCGACACGAACGGCGCCGCCTCCGCGAGCAGTCCCTGCGCCACCCGCTCGCGCGCGGCGGGCATCATCCGCGGCGCGCTCTCCAGGAACTGCGAGATGCGGCGCGCCAGGCGATCGGGCAGCCGGGCGACGTCGGCGATCTGCGCCCATCCGGCGAGCTGCGGCGGAAGCACGGGCGCGTGCCCGGTCAGCCGTGGCGTGCGCACGCGCTGGCTGTACGTGCCGGCGACGAGGTCGCCCAGTCGCTGCGAGCGGGAGGTGAACGCGCCCACCAGCACCGCCAGGCCACCGAACGTGAGGTAGATCTCCAGCACGCCGAGGAGCGCGCGGATGAAGGCGTGCCGGAACCCGGCGGCGCCGCCGTCCAGGCGCACGATGCGCCCGCCGACCGCGAGCTTGCCGAGGCTGCGTCCCTGCAGGGCGACCTCCATCGTGATCGGCAGGACGACGAAGCTCACCACGAGCGCGGAGACGGTGGCGATGCGGTCGGTCGCCTCGTCGAGCACGCCGGCGTCGAGCAGCCAGATGCGCAGGAAGATCCACAGCACGAAGACGCCGTAGCCCACGAGCATGTCGATGATCGCTCCCGCGGCGCGGAGCACGAACCCGACCGGCTGCACGTCGATCGCGACCGCCTCACCGGAGAGCACCTCGTCGGAGACGTCGATCTGCGCGGACATGAGTACAGTAAATCAGGTGGATGCCGATGCCCTGACCGACGTCCGCCGGTCCGAGTGGGAGCGGCTGGATCAGCTCAGCCGCGCTCGCCTCGACGGCGCGGGGGTCGACGAGCTCATCGTGCGCTACCGCGCCGCATCCGCCGACCTCGCCGAGCTCAAGACCTCCGTCGGCGACTCGCCGCAGGGCGCCTACCTCTCGACGATCCTGGTGCGCGCGCGACTGCGGCTCACCGGCGCCTCCGACAGCATCCTCACCCAGGTCGGGCGCTTCTTCGGGCTCCAGCTCCCCGCCGCCCTGTACCGGCTGCGCTGGACCACCCTGATCATCGCGGTCGCGTTCATCGCGGTCGCCGTGGGCGTCGCGGGCTGGATCGCGAGCGATCCAGCCCTGGTGGCGACGCTCGGCCCGCCCGACGCCCTGGAGCAGTACGCCGACGAGAGCTTCACCGGGTACTACACCGAGAACCCCGCTGCCGTGTTCATGGGCATGGTGTGGACGAACAACGCCTGGATCGCGATGCAGTGCGTGCTGTTCGGCGTCACGGGCATCTGGCCGATCTACATGCTGCTGCAGAACGCCATCGGGCTCGGCACGTCGGGCGCGGTCATGGCGGCCCACGACAAGGCCGACCTGATGGTGCTCTACATCCTGCCGCACGGCATGCTCGAGATGACCTGCATCTTCGTCGCGGCCGCCGCCGGGCTGCACGTGTTCTGGGCGTGGGTGGCGCCGGGTCGCCGGTCGCGCGGTGAAGCGCTGGCGGAGGAGGGGCGGGCCCTCGCCACGGTCGCGATCGGGCTTGTCTTCGCCCTGTTCCTGTCCGGCCTGGTGGAGGGTTTCGTCACGGGCTGGGCGCTGCCGTGGCCGGTCAAGATCGGCATCGGGGCCGCGGCGCTCGCCGTGTTCCTCGTCTACATGCTCGCCATCGGCGGACGGGCGTATCGCCGCGGGGAGAGCGGCGACCTGGTCGAGTACGAGGCTGGCACGCCGCGGCTCGTCGCCGGCTGATGACGGCCCCCGGTCACAGCCGTCCGGCGGCCTTGAGCTCCAGGTAGCGGTCGGCGATCCGGGGTGGGAGCGCCTCGGGGTCGGCGGCGATGGCCTCGCCGCCCGCCCGCCGGATCGCGTCGGCCACGTTCTCCGCGTCGCGGAGCGTCCGCTCGGCCGCTGCGGCGACGTACACCTCCTCGCGCGAGCCCCTGGCGCGCGCCAGCGCGGCGATCCCGTCGTCGGTGACCGAGCCGACCAGCACGGTCGTCGCCCGCGACGCGGTCGGGAATGCGCCGAGGAAGCCGCGTGCGGACTCCGCCGCGTCCTGCGCCGTGAGCGCGACGATCAGCGAGGGGCGCGTGGTCAGGGTGCGCACCGCCGCGAACGCGCTCTGCCAGTCGGTGTCCACGAGTCGTGCGTGCACGGGGGCCATGGCGTCGGTGAGCGCGGGAAGGAGCGCGGTACCGTCGACGCCGGTGACCCTGGCCCGGACGACCCGGTCGAACATCAGCAGGTGCACGTGGTCGCCCGCGCGGGAGGCGAGGGCCGCGAGCAAGAGCGCGGCCTCGAGGCTCGCATCCAGGCGGGTGCCGTCGCCCACGCGGGCCGCTGCCGTGCGACCCGTGTCGACGAGGATGACGACGTGGCGGTCGCGTTCCGGGCGCCAGGTCCGCAGCATCGTGGTCCCGGCCCTGGCGGTCGCGCGCCAGTCGATCGAGCGCACGTCGTCGCCCCGGACATACTCGCGCAACGAGTCGAACTCGGTGCCCTGACCGCGCACCTGGATGCTCGTGTTGCCGTCGAGCTCCCGCAGCCGGGCGAGCCGGGAGGGGAGGTGCTTGCGGGAGCTGAACGCGGGCAGCACGCGGATGGCGCCGCGGACGAGGTGGCGCGCCTGCCGTCCCGCGATGCCGAGGGGCCCGCGCGAGCGGATCACGACGAACTCGCTCACCAGCTCGCCGCGACGGCGAGGATGCAGCGGCAGCTCGACCCGTCCGCGCTCACCCGACGCGATGCGCAGGCGCTGGCGTTCCAGGGGCGCACCGGCGGTGGGCTGCCAGGCGTCGCGGATCACGGCGTCGAGCGTCCGCGTTCCGTGGTTGTGCAGGGCCACGCTGACCGGCACGGGTTCGCCGAGGCGCGCCCGCGCGGGCAGCCGGCGGGTGACGGTCACCGCGCGGGGACTCGCCGCCCGCACCACGTCGAACACCACGAGCAGGGCGCACAGCGCGAGCCAGCCTCCGAGCACGGCGTACGGCGGCACCCCCGCGAGACCGGTCAGGACCAGCGGGACGATGCCGACGGCGAGGGCGACGGCGAGGCGTCCGGTGACGAACACCTAGATCGGCACCCTGGTCTGCTGCACCACGGAGGTGAGCACCGCGTCGGCGGACACGCCCTCCATCTGCGCGTCGGGCCGCAGCTGCAGCCGGTGGCGCCAGACGGGGACGAGCATGGTCTGCACGTGGTCGGGCGTCACGGCCGTCGACGCGTTGAGCCAGGCCCAGGCCTTGGCGGCAGCGAGGAGTCCGGTCGAGGCGCGCGGGCTCGCGCCGAGCTCCACGGAGGGGGACTGGCGGGTGGCCCGTGCCAGGTCGACGACGTAGCCGAGCACGTCGTCCGTGACCTCGACGGCGGCGGCCGCGTGCTGGGCGGCGCGGATCTCCTCGGCGGACACCACGGCCTCGACGCCCGTGAGCTCGCGCGGCGAGAAGCCCTGCGCGTGGCGCCGCAGCACCGACACCTCGGCGTCGCGCTCTGGCATGCCGACGACGAGCTTCATCAGGAACCGGTCGAGCTGCGCCTCGGGGAGCGAGTACGTGCCCTCGTGCTCGATCGGGTTCTGGGTCGCGGCGACCAGGAACGGATCGGGCAGCGTGCGGCTCACGCCGTCGGCCGACACCTGACGCTCCTCCATGGCCTCCAGGAGCGCTGCCTGCGTCTTCGGCGGCGTGCGGTTGATCTCGTCCGCCAGCAGGATGTGCGTGAACACGGGTCCGGCGCGGAAGTCGAACTCGCCCGTCCTGGCGTCGTACACGAGTGAGCCGGTCACGTCGCCGGGCATGAGGTCTGGCGTGAACTGCACGCGCTTGGTGTCGAGCCCCAGGGCCCTGGCGAACGATCGCACGACCAGCGTCTTCGCGACGCCGGGCACGCCCTCCAGGAGCACGTGACCGCGGGCGAGCAGCGACACCAGCAGACCGGTGACGGTGCCCGCCTGGCCGACCACGGCCTTGTCGACCTCGGTGCGGACGCGGTGCATGGCCTGGCGCAGCGCGGCGTCGTCGATGGGACGGTTGTCGTCGGTCACGGGGTCTCCTCGGATTCCGGGGTGAGCGGGGGTCGGTCGGGGCGGCGGGGCGTCATCCGTCGTCGCTCCGCGCGGTGCGGGCCGTGTCCTCGACGGCGGTCTCGAGCTCGTCGAGCTGGCGCGCGAGGGCGATCAGGGTGGCGTCGTCGGCGGGTGGCGCTCCGGCGAGCAGCGCCTGCAGGGTGCCGCGGGGGATCCGCAGCCGGTCGGCGGCGGCGTCGGCGACCTCGTCGGCTCCGGCCTGGACGGCGAGCCCGAGCCGGACGGCGAGCCGTCGGCGGGTCCCTTCGCGCAGCGCTTCGGCCGCGTGCGGGGCGTCGGCGGCCTTGGCGGTGAGCCGGGCGCGTCCGAGCATCGTCTCCGAGGCCCGGACGGTGACCGGCAGCGTCTCGGCGACGAGCGGGCCGAAGCGCCGCCCTCTCGCCACCGCCACCGCGAGCCCGGCGGCGAGGAGCAGGAGGATGGCCGGGGTGACCCAGTCCGGCGTGAGGCTGCCGAGCGTGTCCGGTGCGGCGGTGCCCTCGACGTCGGAGTCCTGGAAGGAGGGGACGTACCAGACGAGGCGGTCGGACTGGCCGAGCAGCGCGAGGCCGAGGGCGGCGTTGCCGTTCTCGGCGAGGAAGGCGTTGCTGAACAGCTTGGTGCCGTCGACGATCGTGCGACGGTTGCCGTCGCGGTCGTCCACGAGCACGGCCGCGCCGCTGTCGTCGCCGAAGCAGGCGTCGACGCCGCTCGCGGGCGAGAACAGGCGGTCGGGCCGGATCGTGCCCACTTCGGCGAACTCGGGCACGGCGCAGTCGGCCGCGGCGGTGGAGACGCTGCCCGGCGCGGGCTCGCCGATCCGCAGTTCCCCGAGCAGGTGCGTGCCGGTGGAGAGGAAGACCACGCGTGCGGCCGGCGCGATGAGGTCGGCGATCGCGTCGTCGCTCAGGGTGTACGGGTTGGTCATGGCCAGCGTGGCATCGTCGTCCAGTGCCGCGCGGACCTCGGCGCGGCTGCGGGCGACCTCGACCTCGACGCCCCGGTCGCGGAGGATCTCGGCGAGGGCGAGCGCTCCCGTGTCGCTGCGGCTCTCGGGGTCGAGGGCACCGCGAGCGCCGGGGCTGCTGGCGGCGAACTGCGAGGCGGCATAGGCCACGACGAGTACGAGGATGCCGATGAGCGCCCAGCCCACGATCGCGCCCGTGCGGCGAGGGCGCCGCTCGGCCGTCGTGGCGTCCTGCGGGGTGACGAGGGTCATGCGGGTACCGCCTCCGGTCGCCGCGCGCGCAGGCGGTCGTCGGTCGCGGCGAGCTCGCGGTAGGTCTCCTCGGAGGCGGGGTGGCGCAGGTAGCGCACATCGTCGAAGGCGGCGGCGGCGCGGCGCATCGCGTCGGACTCCTCGGTGAACACGAGGCTCGCCGATCGTGCGATGGCCTGCGCGGTCGCGCCGGGCGCGGGGTCGATGAGGTCGCGTTCGAGGAGGCTGCGCGCGATGGCCCGGTAGCGCAGCACCACGGCCGTGTCCCAGTCGCCGTCGCGCGCGCTGCGCTCGGCATCCGTGCGCAGCTGCGCGGCGGTGCGGTCGTCGTCGGCGCCCAGCAGGTGCGCGTGGCCGCGACGTACCGCGCGGGACCGCCGGGGGCGCCCCCACACGAGCAGGGCCGTGATCAGGGCGGCGGCGATCAGCAGGACCACGGCGATGAGTGCGACGGGGCCGACGCTCTGACCGTTGCCGGAGCTGAACAGATCGGCGAGGAACCGTCCGACGTCGCGGGCGAGCAGATCGAACCAGGTCGGCTTGGCGTCGGCGTAGCGCGGGTTGGCGAGCTCCTCCTCGGCCCACCGGCGCGCTTCATCGCCGTCGGGGATGAAGACCTCGTCGAACCGGAGCATCATGCGGAGCGGTCACCGCCACCGGGAGCCGTGCCGTCGCCATCGGGCGCGGGAGCGGGCGTCGCCGGAGCCGCGGGACGCGGGGCCGGGGCGGGCGGGGGCGCGGGGGCGAAGGCCGGCGCGGGTGCCGGCGGGTACGCGGGTGCCGGCGGGAACCCGGGCACGGGCTGAGACGCGGGCGCGGGTGCCGGCGGGTACGCGGGGGAGGGCGCGCCGCCGAACCCCGGGGTCGTTCCGGCCGGCGGCGGACCGTAGGGATACGGCTGCGGCGCGGCCTGGGGGTACCCGTACCCTTGCGTCATCATCACGTGCTCCGGAACCTGACGCGGCGGCGGGGCGGAGGTGACGGCGCGGGCGGTGTCCACCACGAACGGGTCGCCGAGCTGATCCTCACTCGCACCGAGGTCGAGGCGCTCCACATAGGAGAGGAGCGTCTGGTCCAGGCCCTCGTAGCGCATGCGGCAGTCGAGGTAGACCAGCACACCGCCCGTGCTCTGCACCACGATCGTGATCGCCTGCAGGATCAGCAGCAGCACCTGCGGGGCGAGGAGGGCGAAGACGTAGCCGATCACCGCACTCGGCTCGCTGGCGCCGGTCGGCGCGATCACGGTTCCGAGGAACGACGACACCAGCGCCGTGGGGATGCTCACCACCTGCATCGCCAGCCCCATGATGAGGCTGATCAGGAACGTCACTCCGAACGCGACCCAGAACCGGCCGCGCGTCAGACGCCACGACCGCACGAACGCGTCGCGGAAGCGCGCGCGCTCCAGTACCAGGATCGACGGGACGAGAAGCAGCTTGGTGGTCAGCCAGATGGTCAGGGGGATCGCGGCGATCGCCAGCAGGACCACCACGATGATCACGATGCCGATCAGCTCCGGCGTGCCGCCCAGACCGCCGGCGGTGAGTGCGCCGATGATGGCGACGACGATCGCGATGCCGCCGAACATCGCGAGCACCGAGAGCGATGCGAAGCCGGCGAGCCGCCAGAACGCGGGGAGCATGCGGCGCCAGAGCATGCGCAGCGAGGCCTTCCGCCCCACGGCGGCGTACCCGATGTCGGCGGCCACCACGCCCTGCATCATCGCGGTGAAGGCGATCGACGCGAGCCCGACGATCAGCCCGGCGATCACGTTGATGGCGATCGTGCCGGCGAGCACGGCCTCGAAGTCGGGCGACGAGGGAGACACCGTCTCGAGGCGGGTGAAGGTGGTGAAAAGCACGACACCCATGACACCGGCGGTCGCGATGACGACGACGAACTGGATCACGACGGCGAACCCGAACAGCACCCTCGGGTTGTGGCGGAGCGCCGCGAAGGCCTTGCCGAGCAGCATGCCGAACGTCAGCGGATGAAGGGGGATGATCCCCTTCTTGGGGGCTGGGGTCCACGTCTGGCCGCTCACGGGCCTCCCTCCGTCGTGCGCTCCCATCGTGTCATATCCTCGCGGTGAGGCGCAGACCTGCGGAGGGCGGTACTCGGTGCCATAAGGTAACAGTTATGACCTCACGCATCCTCGTGGTCGACGACGACACGGCGCTCGCCGAGATGATCGGCATCGTGCTGCGCACGGAGGGCTTCGAGCCGGTCTTCTGCGCGGACGGCGCGCGCGCGGTCGACGAGTGGCGCGCACAGCGTCCCGACCTGGTGCTGCTGGACCTCATGCTCCCCGGCATGGACGGCATCGAGATCTGCACGCGGATCCGGGCGGAGTCCGGGGTGCCGATCATCATGCTCACGGCGCGCAGCGACACCGCGGACGTGGTGCGTGGCCTCGAAGTGGGCGCAGACGACTACATGGTCAAGCCGTTCAACCCGAAGGAACTGGTCGCCCGCATCCGCACCCGGCTGCGCCCGACCCCGCAGACCACCAGCGAACAGCTGCGCATCGGAGACCTCACGGTCGACGTCGACGCGCACGAGGTCCGCCGGGGCACCACGCCCATCGCCCTGACGCCGCTGGAGTTCCAGCTGCTCGTGGCCCTCGCCTCCAAGCCGCAGCAGGTGTTCTCGCGCGAGATGCTGCTCGAGCAGGTGTGGGGCTACCACTACAAGGCCGACACCAGACTGGTGAACGTGCACGTGCAGCGGCTGCGCGCGAAGGTCGAGCTCGACCCGGACAACCCGAAGATCGTGATGACCGTGCGCGGTGTGGGCTACCGCGCCGGCAGCGTCGCCTAGGCGCACGATGGCCGCGACGACAGCGACCACGGCCGTCGCTGTGCTGCGCGACTGGCGTGGCTGGCCGGCCGTGATCTCGGCGCTGTGGCGGCGGTCGCTGCGGTTCCGCACCCTGGCGATCACCCTGGTCGCGACCTCGCTGGCGATCTTCATCACGTGCGTCACCATGGCGCTCGTGATCCAGAACGACCTGTTCGTCTCCCGCAAGAACGTCGCCCTGGAGGACGCGCGCCGCGCGGTCGACCAGGCGCAGAGCATCCTCGACGTGGCCGAGGTGGGCGACGACCCCGCGGCGCTCACCGACCTGTGGAACAGCATCCCCGACACGCTGGCGCGCACGTCCAGCGCCGATCAGCTGGCCGGGTTCAAGATCGAGGACGAGCCGGGAGGGGTGCGACTGAACGGCTTCACGGCCGGCCTCACCGCCAACCTCCTCAGCCCCGAGCTGAAGACGAGGGTGGAGGAGCTCGACTACGTCCAGGCGTGGCAGTCGGTCGCGCTGCCGGTCGAGGACGGGGGAGAGGTTCCCGGCATCATCGTGGGGCAGCAGCTCCAGGTGCCGGAGGCCGGCCCGTTCGCGATCTACTTCGCGTACGACCTGGCCGATGCCGATCAGACGCTGGTGTTCGTGCAGCGCACGCTGTGGATCGCCGGGATCGGCCTGGTGGCGATCGTCGCCGCGATCTCGTGGATCGTGCTGCGCACGGTGTCGACGCCGATCGTGCAGGCCGCGGAGACCAGCGCGCGCCTCGCCGCGGGCGACCTCGGCGTGCGGCTGGAGGTGCACGGCGAGGATGAGCTCGCGACCCTCGGCCGGTCGTTCAACGCCATGGCCGACAGCATCGAGGCGCAGATCAAGGAGCTCGGGGAGCTGTCGATGGTGCAGCAGCGCTTCGTGTCGGACGTCTCCCACGAGCTCCGCACGCCGCTGACGACGATCCGTCTCGCCGCCGACATGCTCAACGACCACCGTGACGAGTTCGACGCGACCACCGCCAGGGCGACCGAACTGCTGCACGCGCAGGTGCAGCGCTTCGAGACTCTGCTGTCCGACCTGCTGGAGATCAGCCGGTACGACGCGGGGTCCGTGCAGCTGGAGCTCGAGGCGACGAGCCTCGCGCACCTCGCGGAAGACGTCATCGAGCAGGTGCGGCCGCTCGCCGACGGCCGCGGCTCGGAGCTGCGGCTCGTCGCACCGGGCGGCTACTCGCCGGTGGACATGGATCCGCGCCGGGTGCGTCGAGTGCTGCGCAACCTGGTCGGCAACGCGATCGAGCACGGCGAGGGCCGGCCGATCGTGGTCACCGTCGACAGCAATCAGCACGCGGTGGCGGCGGGTGTACGCGATTTCGGCCTCGGCATGGACCCGGCCGACGCCGAGCGCGTGTTCGACCGGTTCTGGCGCGCCGATCCCTCCCGGCAGCGCACGATCGGTGGCACGGGGCTCGGACTGTCGATCGCTTTGGGCGACGCCACCCTGCACGGCGGTACGCTCGCGGTGTGGTCCGAGTTGGGCGTCGGGTCGAACTTCGTGCTGACCATCCCTCGCCACGACGGTGTTCTCGACGGGCCGAGCCCGGTCCCGGTGGAGCCCCAGGAACCGTTGGCGGAACTGGGCGATGCGACGCAGCCGATCTCGATCGCGGAGATGTACTCGGAGCTGCTCGAGGGGAGGGAGGAACCGTGAGTGCACGCAGGTCGCGACGTCTCGCGCTCGCCGCCGCCCTGGGCATCGTGGCGCTGCTCCTCCCCGCCTGCGCCGGTCTGCCCACGAGCGGCGATGTCGCGGTGGGCCTCAAGCTCGGCGAGTCGCCGCAGGATGTGGACGTCCTCCCCGTCGCCTCCGGTCCCATCGCCGGAGCCGGTCCGGAGGAGATCGTCGAGGGCTTCCTGGAGGCCGGGATCACGACGTCGGACAACTGGGACACGGCGCGCGAGTTCCTCGCCCCGGCGCTGCAGCGCAGCTGGGCACCGTCGGCGGGCGTGTCGATCGACGTCGGCCCCGAGGCGCGGACGCTGTCGTCCACGGTGCCGGAGGACGAGGTGGAACAGGCGGACACCGCCGAGGTGCAGGTGCAGCTCGACCTGGTGGCGAGCGTCGACGGGGCGGGTGCCTACAGCGGCGCGCCCGGCGACTCCAGCGTCCCCTTCGCGCTGGAGCGCATGGACGACGGCGAGTGGCGCATCACCCAGGCGCCCGACGGCATCGTGATCGACGAGGCGCGGTTCCCGAAGGTGTTCGAGGGGTACCCGCTGCAGTGGTTCGACTCCTCGTGGTCGCGCCTCGTGCCGGACATGCGGTGGTTCCCCCGACGCCAGAGCCCGGCGACGACCGTCACGCAGGCGCTCGTGAGCGGAACGCCGTCGGAGTGGCTGGACCCGGCCGTGCAGACCGCGTTCCCCGCCGACGTGCAGCTGGCGCAGGACGCGGTGCCGATCACGGGACAGGTGGCTCAGGTCGCTCTGACGCGTCCGGCGTCCGGACTGGACCAGACCACGCTCGCCCGCATGCGCACGCAGTTGCAGTCCACGCTGAAGGCCGCCGGGGTCAACGTCACGCAGGTGCGCTTCAGCGTCGACGGCAGGTCCCTCGACGCGGGGGTGGTCGAGCTCGCAGGCACCCCGGCGGACGTCGGGACGCTGGTCCTGCGGAACGGCGAGTTCGGGCGGATCGTCGGCGACGAGATCTCCCCGATCCCGGACATCAGCGAGCAGATCGTCGCGATCCCGCAGCCGATCCTGGCGATCGACGTCGGCATCGACGACTCCTACGCGGTCGTGCAGCTCGACGACGGTCACGTGTACCGGGTGGCGAAGTCCGGACGCGATGAGTTGGACGCGCGCGCCGGTCTGGTCGAGCCGTCTCTCGACCCCTTCGGCTACGCGTGGTCCGTCCCGGAGGGTGATCCCCAGGCGGTGCAGGCCTCGGGGAGTGATGCGGCCCCGCACGCCGTGGCGAACGCCTGGCCGAGCGCCTCCTCCATCTCCGACCTGCGAGTGTCGGCGGACGGTGCCCGGGTCGCCGCGGTGATCGTGGTCGGCGGGCAGCGGTGGGTCGTGGTGGCGGCGATCGTGCGCGACTCGGCGGGCGTGCCGACCGAGCTCGGCGACCTCGTGCAGCTGTTCCAGCTCCCGGAGCCGTCCACCGGGCTCGTGTGGCTCGGGCCCGACCGGCTCGCCGTGCTGGCCTCTCCCAGCAGTCCGCGGCTCGTGCTGCAGACCGTGGGCGGGCCGGGGTCGTCCGAGACGGCGCCGGTCGATGCGATCTCGATCTCCGGCGCGCGCACGCCCGCGGGTGTGCGGATCCTCGGTGCCGCCGGTCAGTTGTACGCGCACGCGGGATCGGCGTGGCGCGAGGTGACGGAGGGCATCACGGTCCTGGCGACCCGGGCGGGGGAGTGACCTCTCCTCCACGGTGACGGATCTCGCGGTGCGGCTCGCGGGTCGTGCTCGCGACGACCGCCGCGGAGCGGGCCCGGCGACACCATGAAGGCATGCCCGTGCCCTCCGCTCTCCGTTCCGTCGTGCTCGAGGCGGCCGCGCTGCTGCTGTCGGCGGTCTGCGGCGGGTGCGGCCTGCCCGGCACGCTGCTGTGCGACGTCTGTCGAGCCGAGCTGATCCCGGACCCGCGGGCGGTGCGCACGCCCGAGGGCCGGAACGTCCACGTGGCGCTGACCTATCAGGGCGTGGCGGCGCGATGCCTGCGCCGCCTCAAAGACGAGGGCGAGACCCTCCTCGCGCGCCCGCTGGGGTCCGCGCTGGCTGCCGTGCTCGGGCCTGCGGTGAGCCACGGAGTCCTCGTCGTGCCGGTGCCGACGTCGCGCCGTGCGTTCCGGCGCCGCGGCTTCCGGGTGCCCGATCTGCTGGTGCGGCGGGCCGGGGCGAGCACCACGCGGGCCCTGCGCTGGACCAGGGCGGCGCACGACCAGCGCAGCCTCGGTGCGATGGAGCGGCGCGACAACGTCCGCGCCGCGATGCGTGCCGTCGCGGACGGGCGCGGCGCGGCGGTCGTCGTGGTGGACGACGTGGTCACCACCGGAGCGACCCTGGACGAGGCCGCGCGGGCGCTCGAGGAGGCCGGGTATGAGGTGGTCGCGCTGGTCGCGCTCGCCGCCACGCCGACGAACCCGGTATCCGGATGAGGTTCATCGGAGACTCACCGGAGACACAGGGCCGACACCCGTGACTTCCGTCGCCGGTCGGACTACGGTGGGGTGTCACAAGGCGACCACGGTCCGCCCTTGGCCGGGAGGACCGGGACAAGGAGGCAGCAATGGAAACGAGTATCGTCGGCGTCGGGGTGGGTATCACCGATCGCTTCCGCACCGTCGTCGAAGAGAAGATCGCCAAGATCGAGACTCTCGCAGCCAAGGCGCAACGTCTGGACGTCAAGGTCACCCACCGCGTGTATCGAAACGGGCGCGTTCCCGATGAGACGGTCGAGCTGACGCTCATCGGCAAGGGTCCCGTGGTCCGGGCCGAGGCGGTCGACGGCGACAAGTTCGTCGCGCTGGATCTCGCGGTCGACAAGATGACGGAGCAGTTGCGCCGCGCGAAGGAGAAGCGCGTCGACGGACGCCAGCACCCGCGCGGCCCGCACTTCGAGAAGGGCAGCGGATCGCTCGAGGGTATCGACGTGCAGCCGGCCTCGGTCGAGGTCCTGCACGCCGTCGCGACCGGCAGCATCCCCGTGCAGAACGACGAGGAAGAGGAGTACTCGCCCGTCGTCATCCGCACCAAGAGCTTCGATGCGGAGTGGATGACCGTGGAGGAGGCGGTCGACCGGATGGAGCTCGTCGGGCACGACTTCTTCCTCTTCGTCGATGCCCGCACCGACCATCCCAGCGTGGTGTATCGCCGCAAGGGCTGGGACTACGGCGTGATCGCGCTGAGCACGCAGGCACCGCCGGCGGAGGCACTCGCCTCCTGAGCTCGGCAGACGCACGAACGGCCCGATCCATCGCGGATCGGGCCGTTTCGCGTGGTCAGGGGTGCGTCAGTCGAAGATGCCGTCGAGGATGCTGCCGATGACGAGTCCGCCGAGGATGCCGGAGGCGAGGTCGCCGCCGCCCATGCCACCACCCCGGCGCGGACCGCCGCCCCAGCCGCCGCCGCCCCAGTCCTGGTCCTGCGGGCGCGAGGAGTCGATGTCGCGCTGCGCGAGCTGCAGCGCCTCGGCGGCGAGGTGCGCGACCCGTCGCGCCTGCACGAGCGCGGCCTCTCTGGTGTCCTCCGCCGGCAGGAGGTCGCTCAGGTCGACGCGCAGGCGCTCGGCCTCGGCGAGTCGTGTGCGCGCATCCGCCCCGATCCAGCCGCGGTGTCCGGCGATCAGGCCGCGTGCCACGCCCAGCTGACGGTCCGCGTCGTCGATCGCGTGCTGTACCTGGGCGAGCGACGGCAGCGGATTCTCGGCGCGGTGCCTGGCCTTGGCGATGGCGTCGTCGAGCGCCGAGTTGGCCTCGCGCAGTCGCGACAGCTCGGCGAACGGATCATTCGGCTGGCCGGCCGGGGTCAGCGAGGCGAGCGCGGCCTGCAGCGCCGCCACCGCCTCGGCGACCGCGGGCACCGCGGGGGCGTTGCGGGCGGCGATCAGGTCGCCGCGGGAGTCGGCGATGACCTCGGCGAGGGTGGACTCGGCGCGGAGGGCTTCGATCTCGAAGTCCTCGACCGCGTCCAGCAGTGCGGCGGCTCGCCGCGTCGCCTCGGTCGCGGTCTCGAGGGCGAGGTTGGCTTCCTCGTTCTGCTTGGCCTCGCGGCGTCGCTCGGAGATGTCGGCGCTGTGGGTGGCGAAGCGGATCAGCTGCTGCGCCTCGGCGGCGCTCGCCGTGATCTGGTGCATCGCCGAGTCGGCGTAGCGCGCGGAGAGGCGGGAGACCGTCTCGTCCGTCTGGGGGATCCGCGCGGCGAGGGCCTCGGCGTCGGCGCGCACCTGGGCGATGATCTGGGGTGCGCGGCGCACCTTCGCGACCGACTCCGCGAGGACGGTCGTCTTCTCGTCCAGAAGGTCTTCGGCCCAGTCGCACAGCTGCAGGATGCGCGCGTTGCGGGTGCGCAGCTCCTCGGCGGTGTCGGGGATCTCGTCGTGGTTGAGCTGATGAAGCTGGAACGCCTCGCGCAGGTGCGTGCGCACGGAGGTCAGGGCGGCCTTGAGGTCGGCGGTCAGAGACTCGCCCAGCTCGGCCTCGGCGAACACGAGCTCATCGGCGGTGGTGCGGATGCGCTCGTCGGCTCCGACGAGGGCCTGCTCGGCACGCCGTGCGAGGTCGGCGTCCTGAGCGGCGAGTTCTTCCTGTTCGCGTTTGCGTCTACCCCAAAATCCAGCCATGAGGCGATCCTAGTTTCCCCGGTGACCGCGCGGGCTGAGCATCCGCTCCAGGCGAACGTGCCGTACGACCGCGGCGGTCTCAGGCGACGGGTTCGGGCCGACGCTGCTGCGCGGCTCCGGCGGGGCGGCCGCGCTTGGGTCGCTCGGTCGCGAGACCGAGCGCGAGCTGAGGATGCGGGTGTGCGGCGAGACGGCGCTCGGTGTGCTCCAGCCACCGCACCTCGGCCTCGGCCGCGAAGATCATGGAGTCGGTCACGAGCGACCAGGCCAGAGCCTCCGCGCTGTCGGCGTCGTGACCGGTGAAGGCGGCGTCGCGCAGAGCCGCGAGTCGGCGCTCAGAGGACGCGCGCTGCGCGCGGATGACGTCGGCGGCGTCGACCCCGGGGAGCGTCGCCGCCATCGCGACCTTGACGGCGAGCTCTTCGCGCGCCGGTTGGATCCGCTCGACGGGGTCGGACAGCCAGCGGGCCACCTCGGCCGATCCGTCCGGCGTGATCCGCCAGTACACGTGGCCGTGCTCGTCGGCGTCGCCCCGCTGCACCATGCCGTCGCGCTCGAGTCGTTCGAGCGTGTTGTAGATCTGTCCCACGTTCAGGGTCCAGGTCGACCCCGTTCGACGGGCGAACTCGTGACGGAGCTGGTACCCGTAGCAGGCGCCCTGATCGAGGATGGCGAGCAGGCTGTGGCGGACGGACATGGCCGGACTCCTCTGCGTGACGGACGGAAGCATGCCGAGTATATGCATACTCGGCAACACCGCCGCGGCGCGGCACGATATGCCGTGCAGGCGACGCGCAGGTCACAGACCGGTAACATGGCAAAGTATGCCTGGCGATCGCCTCTCGGCGGCCGGCAAGGACCCAATGACAGGGAGAGACATCCGTGGCCAATCCTCTTGAGAAGCTGCTGCGCGCCGGTGAAGGTCGCATCATCCGTCGCCTCAATCAGGTGGTCAAGGCCGTGAACGCCCTGGAAGACGACATCTCGGAGCTCACGGACGACGAGCTCCGCAACGAGACGGCGGAGCTCCGCGCGCGGTACGAGAAGGGGGAGACCCTCGACCAGCTCATGCCGGAGGCCTTCGCAGCAGTGCGCGAGGCGGCCAAGCGGACCCTGGGCATGCGCGCCTACGACGTGCAGATCATGGGTGGCGCGGCGCTCCATCTCGGCAACATCGCCGAGATGAAGACCGGTGAGGGCAAGACCCTGGTAGCGACCTTCCCGGCCTACCTCAACGCCATCGCCGGCAAGGGCGTGCACGTGATCACCGTGAACGACTTCCTCGCGAACTACCAGGCCGAGCTGATGGGACGCGTGTACCGCGCCCTCGGCATGACCACCGGCATCATCGTCTCCGGGCAGACTCCGGCGGTGCGTCGCGAGCAGTACGCCGCCGACATCACCTACGGCACGAACAACGAGTTCGGCTTCGACTATCTGCGCGACAACATGGCCTGGCGCAAGGAGGATCTCGTCCAGCGCGAGCACTTCTTCGCGATCGTCGACGAGGTCGACTCGATCCTCATCGACGAGGCCCGGACGCCGCTCATCATCTCCGGTCCCTCCTCGGGCGAGGCGAACCGCTGGTTCGCGGAGTTCGCCAAGATCGCCCGCACGCTCGAGGCCGGTGTGGACTACGAGGTCGACGAGAAGAAGCGTACGGTCGGTGTGCTCGAGCCGGGCATCGAGAAGGTCGAGGACTACCTCGGCATCGACAACCTCTACGAGTCGGCGAACACTCCGTTGATCTCGTTCCTCAACAACTCGATCAAGGCGCTCGCCCTGTTCAAGCGCGACACCGACTACGTCGTGATGAACGACGAGGTCATGATCGTCGACGAGCACACCGGACGCATCCTCGTGGGCCGCCGTTACAACGAGGGCATCCACCAGGCGATCGAGGCCAAGGAGGGCGTGCCCGTCAAGGCCGAGAACCAGACGCTCGCGACGGTCACCCTGCAGAACTACTTCCGCCTCTACGAGAAGCTGGCCGGCATGACCGGTACGGCCGAGACCGAGGCCGCGGAGTTCATGTCCACCTACAAGCTCGGCGTCATCCCGATCCCGACCAACCGGCCGATGATCCGTAAGGACCAGTCCGACCTCGTCTACAAGAACGAGACGGCGAAGTTCGCCCAGGTCGTCGAGGACATCGCGGAGCGGCACGCCGCCGGCCAGCCCGTGCTCGTCGGCACGGTCAGCGTCGAGAAGAGCGAGTACCTCTCGCGGCTGCTGGCCAAGAAGGGCATCAAGCACGAGGTCCTGAACGCGAAGAACCACGCGCGTGAGGCCGAGATCGTCGCGCGCGCCGGCCGCCTGGGGGCCGTCACCGTCGCCACGAACATGGCCGGTCGCGGTACCGACATCATGCTCGGCGGCAACGCCGAGTTCCTCGCGGTGCAGGAACTGAAGTCGAAGGGCCTCGACCCGGTCGAGACCCCCGACGAGTACGAGGTCGCGTGGGACGAGACCTACGAGGCCATGAAGGCCGTGGTCGCGGAGGAGGCCACCAAGGTCATCGAGGCCGGGGGACTGTACGTCCTCGGCACGGAGCGGCATGAGTCCCGTCGTATCGACAACCAGCTCCGCGGTCGTTCCGGTCGTCAGGGCGACCCGGGCGAGAGCCGGTTCTACCTCAGCCTGACCGACGACCTCATGCGCCTGTTCCAGTCCGGCGCCGCCGAGGCGATCCTGGCCCGCACCAACTTCCCCGACGACGTGCCGATCGAGTCCGGCCTGGTCTCCCGCGCGATCCGCAGCGCCCAGTCGCAGGTCGAGGCGCGCAACGCCGAGATGCGCAAGAACGTCCTCAAGTACGACGACGTGCTGAACCGGCAGCGCGAGGCGATCTACGCCGACCGTCGCCACATCCTGCAGGGCGACGACATCGCCGACCGGGTGCAGCACTTCATCGAGGACGCGATCAGCGGCGTCGTGCGCGACCACACCGGCGAGGGTCACAACGAGAGCTGGGACTTCGACGCGCTGTGGACCGAGCTCAAGACGCTCTATCCGGTCGGAGTGACCATCGACGAGGTCGTGTCGGAGGCTGCGGGCCGCAAGGGCGGGATTACCGCGGAGGGTCTCACGCGCGAGCTGCTGTCCGACGCGAAGATCGCGTACGAGAAGCGCGAGGAGTCGCTGGGCGAGGCCGCCACGCGTGAGCTGGAGCGCCGTGTGGTGCTGCAGGTGCTCGACCGCCGCTGGCGCGACCACCTCTACGAGATGGACTACCTGAAGGACGGCATCGGCCTGCGCGCCATGGCCCAGCGCGACCCGCTCATCGAGTACCAGCGCGAGGGGTACGCGATGTTCCAGTCGATGATGGGGCAGATCAAGGAGGAGTCCGTCGGCTACCTCTACAACCTCGAGGTCGAGGTGCGCCGCGTCGGCGATGCGCAGACCGCGGAGGTCGAGGCGAAGGGCCTCGCCACCGACGGGGGCGAGCAGCGACTGGAGTACTCCGCCGCGAACGACGCCGGCGAGGTCGAGGTGCGCAACGACCGCGGGCAGGTGCAGCAGGCGGCGACCGACCGTCTGCGTCAGGCGGCCGCACGGGCGCAGACACCCCCGTCCGCCCCCGAGGAGGAGGCGCCGCGCGGCGCGTTCGGCCAGCGCACCGAGGCCCCCGCACCGGCCGCCGGCAACCGCGAGCAGCGTCGGGCGCAGGGCAAGAAGAAGAAGTGACCCGAGCAGGGTGAGAGGAGGGCCAGTCCGTGCGGATTGGCCCTCCTTTCGTCCCTGTAGGCTTGATCGATGACACCATCGCGCACCTTCGACCAGTCGTCGAAGCTCAAGAACGTCCTGTACGAGATTCGCGGAAACGCCCTCGTCGAGGCGGCGCGACTGGAGGCAGAGGGCCACCGGATCCTCAAGCTGAACACGGGCAACCCCGCGATCTTCGGCTTCGACGCCCCGCATCAGATCGTGCACGACATGCTGGCAGCCCTCCCCACGGCGCACGGCTACAGCGACAGCAAGGGCATCATCTCCGCGCGACGCGCCGTGGTGAGCCGGTACGAGCAGGTCGAGGGCTTCCCGCGGTTCGACCCCGACGACGTGTACCTCGGCAACGGCGTGTCCGAGCTCATCACCATGACCATGCAGGCGCTGCTCGACGAGGGCGACGAGGTGCTGATCCCGACGCCCGACTATCCGCTGTGGACCGCCATGACCAGCCTTGCCGGTGGCACGCCGGTGCACTACGTGTGCGATGAGAACGACGGCTGGCAGCCCGATCTGGAAGATCTCCGGTCCAAGATCACGCCGCGGACCAAAGCCATGGTCATCATCAACCCGAACAACCCGACCGGTGTCGTGTACTCGCGCGCGGTGCTGGAGGGCCTGGTGCAGATCGCCAGGGAGCATCAGCTGCTCATCCTGTCGGACGAGATCTACGACCGCATCCTGTTCGACGATGCGGTGCACATCCCCACGGCGACCCTCGCGCCCGACCTGCTGTGCCTCACGTTCAACGGCCTCTCGAAGACGTATCGTGTGGCGGGCTACCGCTCGGGGTGGATGGTGATCACGGGGCCGCAGGACCATGCGAAGGGCTTCATCGAGGGCATCACACTGCTGGCGTCGACCCGGCTGTGCCCGAACGTGCCCGCGCAGCACGCCGTGCAGGCGGCGCTTTCCGGGGTGCAGTCGATCGATGCGCTGATCGCGCCGACCGGTCGCCTGCACGAGCAGCGGGACATCGCATGGGAAGGCCTGGAGGCGATCCCGGGGGTGACGTGCGTGAAGCCTCAGGGAGCGCTGTACGCCTTCCCGCGTCTCGACCCCGAGGTGCATGAGATCCGTGACGACGCGAAGCTGGTGTACGACCTGCTGGTGTCGGAGCACATCCTGGTCGTGCAGGGCACCGGATTCAACTGGCCGAACCCCGATCACCTGCGGTTGGTGACCCTGCCAGAGCCGCGAGTGCTGAGCGAAGCCGTCGAGCGACTGGGGAACTTCCTCTCGAGCTACCGCCAGTAGGCGCGGCGACGGCGGGCGCGGGGGAGAGCGACAGCGCGAGTCGACGCACCCCCGCGACGAGGGCGGAACGCGGTGTGAGGTCGGCCATCGGCCGCGCGTGCAGCAGGGCCGCGTCTGCCGCGCGCTGGTCGAACGGCAGGAAGACGATGTCGGTGATCCCGGCGAACCGTTCGAGAGTCCGGCTGACCTGTCCCCGAGCGTCGATGCCGAGCGGCCCGGGGCGTACGGCGTTGACCACCACCGTGATGGGCGTGGAGCCGACGAGTCGGCGGACCTCGGCGTGGTCTCGGAGGAAGCGGCTGATGCCGACCGGGTCGGCGGCCGCGACGGCCACGATCCGGTCGGCTTCGGCGAGGGTCGCCGCGGTTGCCGCGTGGCGGCGAGGGCCGACCAGATCGTAGGTCGCCTCGTCGTCGGCGTCGACCGCGGCTGCCACGTCGACCACCGTCTCCTCCGCCCACTCCCGGCAGGCCGCGAGGAGGACGTGGAGTCGATGCGCCGAGAGTTCGGGCCAGCGAGTCGGACGATTGATGCCGCACAGCACGTCGAACTCCACACCGCCCGCGCCGACGCGTGCCGCCAGCCTGGCGAGCTCGGCGCTGTCGAGTGCCCCGGTCTCCGCGCGGCGGCAGGCAGCGGCGATTCCCGGGGCGTCGTCGCCGAGCCCGAGGAGAAGCGCGAGCGAGGGAGCGACCGTGTCCGCATCCAGCAGCGCTGTGCGGCGGCCCGTGCGCGCCAGCTCCACGGCCAACTGGATCGCGACCGTCGAGCGGCCGGGAGCTCCCTGGGGCCCCCAGACCGCGATGATCCTCGGGGAGGCGCTCCGAGGCGTCTCGGCGACGGCGGGCGAGGCCTCCGCGTGGAGCGCTGCCGCCACCTCCCAACCGGGGGCGTCCGTGCGCAGCGCCGACGGAAGGCCGAGTCGTGCCAGGAGACGACTGTCGGAGTCGCCGAGCGCCACGATACGGACACCCGCCCGGTCACATGCGGCGATCAGGTCCGGAGTCAGCGCGTCTCGCGAGGCGGGAACGATCACCGCATCCACGCCGGCGTGAAGATGCTCGCGAACGCTCGACGGACCATCGATGGCGACCGCGTCCACTCCTTCCAGGAGGAGCTCGGCGGCGAGCTGGTCCGCCCGATCCTTCGGGAGCGCGACCAGGACCATCACGATCCGGCACCGACAGGGATCACGGAGAGCGCGGCGCCCCCGGTGGCGGCCGCGAGCACGTCGGCGACGTCGGTCCGGTCGACGACGATCTCCACCTTCGTGCCGCTCTCCGCCAGCATGCCGTCGTCTTCGAGGACCGTCCGCACCACCGCGTCGCCGACGAGGACGCGCGGGGCGTCGAACGTCCTGCCGTCGTCTCTCGCGGGCGCCTGCCACACCTCGACGTCGGCGCCGGGGCCGATCGAATCGGGGATCGCGGTCGTGGTCTCGATCACGACGGTGGTGGTGCGGTCGTCCTTCTCGTCGGCCACCGCGGACCGGGGGAGCAGCTCGCCCTTCGTGAGGGTGCGCCGCGCGATCTGCCCCGGCTCGAGCCGACCTGGACCCACGTACCGATCCGTGAGTGCGCCGATGCTGACCTGGGCAACCTCGAAGTCGTCAGCGGTGAGAACCTCGCCGCGCGCGATGGTCCGCCGCGCCTGCAGGAGCGGTTCGGTCCGGTCGGATGCCGCGACGAGCAGCCATACCCCGGCGATCGAGATGACGACGAGGGCGATGCCGACCAGGAAGCGCAGGTCGGCGCGGAAAGCCGGGCGCGGACGCGAGTGGGAAGCCATGGCGATATCGTCACAGAACCGCGGAGAGGGCTCGCGGAGTTATCCACATACGCGGGACACCCGCCCCCGTCGGTAGCCCCTCGACCAGAATGTGGGTATGACACCCGCTCCGACCCCCGCACCGCAGTTCCTCGCTCCCGCGCAGGTCGCGGAGCTCCTGAGCATCGACGTGGCCGAGGTGATCGGCCTCATCCACGAGGGGCGACTGCGCGGCGCGCAACTGGGTTCGCCCGCGCGCTGGCGCGTGGAGGAGGCCAGCATCGAGGGGTACCTCGCCGAGCAGTCGGAAGAGGCACGCAGGATGGCGCTGTGGCGTCAGTCGCAGACCGCGAGCTTCCCCGAGGTGTGGGGAACGTCCGCGGCTCACACGCGCTGATCGCCGGAGAAGCGCACGACGACGAGCGCCGCGTACGGGACGATGCGGAACCCGCGCACCGCAGCGGCTCGCCGCGACTCCCCGGTGTCGTGCAGCGCCAGATCAAGGTGATCGGCGGCGGCGCGATCGATCGTGCCGTGCACGTCGTCTCCGTGCCGTGTGGTCAGGTGGACGGGTACGCGTCGTCGCGCGAGGTCGCGCAGCACGAAGCCGATCGGCATACGCTCGCGGAGGGTGCGCTCGGCGGGCCGATGCTCGTCGAGGCTGGAGAGCATGGCGCCGTGGTCGACGGCGAGACCCGTGATCGCGGGGAGGGGAATCAGCAGGGCCGACGCGGCAGCCCTCGCCTCCTGCGGTACCCGCGAGACCGCTGCGATCCAGTCGACGCCGAGGGATCGGAGCGTCACCGGAAGCCGGTGGCCGTCCGCCAGGTCGACGACCGCGTCGGCGTCGGCGGCGCAGAGCTGCCGGAGACGCGAGTGCAGGTCGAGTCGGGAGATGCGGAGCCGCTCGGACTCCGCATCCAGCGCGGCGCGCTCCGCCTCCCACTCCGAGGCGAGCTGGCTCTCGAGGTCGTCGAAGAGGCGGTCCCAGTGCACCCGACAGAGCGTAGGGGGAGCGCGGGTCGGATGTACGAGTTATCCACATAGTTCCGCTGATCGCCCCCGCGCGGGTGCTCGCGCGTGCTCGACTGTCGCCGTTCGTCCGCCGACCGGAGAGTTCGCCATGATGCTTCACGAGTACTTCGCCCCGCAGCCGACGCCCACGCGTCAGCTTCCCGATCCCGCACCGCTGCTGCGCCGTCTCACGCACGGCGTCCTGGAAGTGCTCGCCGGTGTGCGGGAGATCGATCAGCTCGCGCGATGGTTCAGCGAGGACGCGTACCGGAGTCTGGTCGTGCGTTCGAACCTGGCGGCACGGGCGAGGAGCGCGCGGGGTGTGCCGCCGGCGCGACCGACGTTCGTGATCCGTTCGCTCCGGGTCACGGAGCCGGTCGACGGCGTGATCGAAGCGGTCGTCGTCGTGGCAGGTCCCGGACGGACCAGGGCGGTCGCGGTGCGACTCGAAGGGCTCGATCGACGATGGCGGGCGACGTCGCTGGCCATCCTCTGAGGCGGTGCGGCCTAGGCTGGGTAGGTGTCAACCCTCAGCGACCTCGCCCAGACCCAGGGCCTTCTGACCGACGACGACATCGAGTGGCTGCACCGTCTTGCCGGTGACGGTCAGCTCCTCGCCGACCTGGCCTCCGCGGACATCGTGCTGTGGATCCAGACGGAGGACGGGTCCTTCATCGCCGTCGCCCACGCCCGTCCGAGCGGCGCGGCGACGCTGTTCTACCGGGACATCGTCGGCGAGCGTGTTCGTCCGCAGTGGCGCACGCAGGTCCAGGGCGCTTTCGAGTCGGCGGAGATCGTGGACTCCTCCTCGCCGGATTGGTTCGAGGAGACGCCCACGCGCGTGCGGGCGGTTCCGATCGTGATCACCCGCCGCGGCGACGACGTGGCGCCCTCCGTCATCGGGGTCGTGACCCGCCACACCAACCTCGGCGAGGTCCGCACGCCGTCGCGGCAGCAGATCACGTTCGACGAGTGCGCGAACGACCTGTTCCGCATGATCGCGGACGGCAGCTTCCCCGACCCGGCCGCACCGACCTCACCCCGTCGCGGAGCGCCGCGTGCGTCCGACGGCCTGATCCGCATCGACGTCGACGGGATCACCACCTTCGCGAGCCCGAACGCGCTCTCGGCGTTCAACCGCATGGGATTCGACGACGAGCTCGAGGGGGAATCGCTCGCGGAGGTCACGACCCGGCTGGTACCGCCCTCGCGGCAGGTCGACGAGTCGCTGCCGGTCGTCGTCACCGGCCGCGCACCGTGGCGCACCGACATCGAGGCGCGCGGTGTGACCGTCTCGTTGCGCGCGATCCCGCTGAAGGACCACGGCACCCGCATCGGCGCGATCGTGCTCTGCCGCGATGTCTCGGAACTGCGGCATCAGGAGCAGGAGCTGATCACGAAGGACGCGACCATCCGGGAGATCCACCACCGGGTGAAGAACAACCTGCAGACCGTGGCGTCGCTGCTACGGATCCAGGCGCGTCGCACGCACTCCGACGAGGCCCGAGACGCGCTCACGCAGGCCATGCGCCGGGTCGACGCGATCGCCGTCGTGCACGACACGCTGGCCCAGGGACTCACCCAGAAGGTCGACTTCGACGAGGTGTTCGATCGGGTCCTCAAGCTGGTCGCAGAGGTGGCGTCCGCGCCGAACACTCGGGCTCGTACGCAGTCGACGGGGCGCTTCGGGGTGCTCCCGAGCGAGTATGCCACGCCGCTCGCCCTCGCGCTGACGGAGGTCGTCACGAACGCAGTGGAGCACGGGCTCGCGGGTCAGGAGGGCTCGGTGACCATCGACGCCCAGCGCACCGAGGACAACCTCCGCGTCACCGTGCGCGACACCGGCCACGGGCTGCCGGAGGGGCGCGTCGGTCAGGGCCTCGGCACGCAGATCATCCGCACGCTCATCCAGGGGGAGCTCGGCGGGTCGATCGAGTGGCGCGGCAGCGAGGGTGAGGGCACCGAGGTGGTCATCGACATCCCGCTGCGATGGCTGGAGCGCTGAACGCGGACACCGGACAGACGGAAGCGGCCTGAGATCTGATCTCAGGCCGCTTCGAAGTCGTCAGGAGGCGCGGCGGGCGCGGGCGGCGCGGCGCTTGAGTGCGCGGCGCTCGTCCTCGGACAGGCCGCCCCAGACGCCCGAGTCCTGGCTGGTCTCCAGGGCGTACTGCAGGCAGATCTCGGTGACGGTGCACGTGGCGCAGACCGTCTTGGCCTTCTCGATCTGGTCGACGGCCGGTCCGGTGTTGCCGACGGGAAAGAAAAGCTCGGGGTCGACGGTCAGGCAGGCGGCCTTATCGCGCCAGTCCATGGGGGCTCCTCGGTGTGGATTTCATGAGATGTCGCGATGCGACTTCTCGATTCGGGCGGCGGTTCGGGTTCCGCTACCCTGTTGAGATGCGGGCGGATGCCCGCCGATTGTGATGCGAACGCGAACGTTCGCCCCACGCCGCTGTGGGAGCACATGACTTTCTCTATTCTGTTACATGGATACCCTGAAATCAAGGGTTTTCTCTGCTTTGCACCCCCAGGAGGACCCCGTGCGCGCACCGGGAATCGCCCTCGCCGCGTCCGCGGTGCTCGCTCTGGAAGCCGCCGCGCTCGTCGTGTTCGCGGCGATCGAGGTGGCCGGTCTCGGTGCGGGGGACGCGGCGTCGTCGACGACGGCGATCGCGCTCATCGTGCTGACCCTGATCGGCGCAGCGGCCCTCGTCGCGTTCGCCGTGGGGACGCGTTCCGGGCGGTCGTGGGCGCGCTCCGGCGGGGTGGTGGCTCAGGTGCTCGCGGTCGCCCTGGCGCTGGGATCGCTCACGGTGCAGCCGGTGCCGTGGGCGTTCGTGCTGGGACTCGCGGTTCCGGGAGTCGTCGGCTTCGCGCTGCTCATCTCCAGCGCGCGACGCGAAGGCGAGCGCCGCGGGGCGGAGTGACGCCCCACGGCGCCATGCTCACGCGTCGATGCCGAGCTGCTTGCGCAGTCGCGCCACGTGGCCCGTGGCCTTCACGTTGTACTGCGCGAGCGTGATCACGCCCTCCTCGTCGAGCACGAAGGTCGAACGGATCACGCCCTCGACCACCTTGCCGTAGTTCATCTTCTCGCCCCAGGCGCCGTACGCCTCGTGGACCGCGTGGTCGGGGTCGCTGAGCAGCGGGAACGTGAGACCGTCGCGTTCGCGGAAGGTGGTCAGGGTGGCGGGGTCGTCGCGAGAGACCCCGACGACCTGGTAGCCGGCACCCTGCAGCGACGAGATGCTGTCGCGGAAGTCGCAGGCCTCGGTCGTGCACCCGGGGGTCATCGCAGCGGGGTAGAAGTAGAGCACGGTCTTGCGGCCGCGCAGGTCGGCCAGGGAGACGGGGTTCCCGTCCTGGTCGAGGAGGGTGAAGTCGGGGGCGGCAGTACCGGGTTCCAGGCGCTCAGTCACCCGTCCACTTTATCGGCCGGGAGTCTGCTCCGCCTTGTCGGCGAACGTCTGCAGGAGGCGCTGCAGCGAGTCGAGGCGCGCGCGGCCCGTCTCGCTCAGCTCTCCGCGCTCCGCGGCCTCGATGAGGGCGCAGTCCGGCGCATCGGGCAGGTGGGTGCAGCCTCGGGGGCAGTTCTCCGCGATCACGGCGAGTTCCGTGAACGCCGCCAGGATGTTGGCGGGATCGACGTGTCCGAGGCCGAACGAGCGCACACCGGGAGTGTCGATGACCCATCCCGTGCCGTCCGGACCCTCGTAGCGCAGCGACACGGTCGACGAGGAGGTGTGGCGCCCACGGCCGGTGACCTGGTTGACGTGACCAGTCGCGCGGCCGGCGGACGGGACCAGCGCGTTGACGAGCGTCGACTTCCCGACGCCGGAGTGACCGACGAAGACGGTCGAGTGGCCGACCAGCGCCTCGCCGATCTCCGCCACGGGCATCTCGTCGCGTGCGCTGGTGAAGACGCGCAGGTCGAGGCCGTCGAAGTGGGCGAGGAACTCCGCGGGGTCGGCGAGGTCGGTCTTCGTCACGACCAGCAGCGGGCGGATGCCCGCGTCGAGCGCCGCGACGAGGTAGCGGTCGACCAGGCGGGCCCTCGGCTCCGGGTCGGCGGCGGCGACGACCACGAGCATCTGGTCGGCGTTGGCCACGATCACGCGTTCGACCTGGTCGGTGTCGTCGGCGCTGCGGCGCAGCAGGGACGTGCGGTCGAGGATGCCCACGATCCGCCCGAGCGTGCCCTCGGCGCCCGAGGTGTCGCCCACGACGCGAGCCTGATCGCCGGTCACGATCGGCGTGCGCCGCAGTTCGCGAGCGCGCGCGGCCGTGATCGTGTGCTCCTCGGCCGTGCCCTCGTCGAGGAGGACGGAATAGCGTCCACGATCGACGCCGAGCACGCGGCCGATCTGGGCGTCCTCGTGCGCTGGTCGGCGCTTGGTGCGCGGACGGTTCGCCTTCGGGTTCGGACGCGTGCGGATCGCGCTCTCGTCGTACTCCTCGAAGTCGTCGTCGAGGTCGGTGTCGTCGAGCCAGCTCACCGTCAGCCTCGCAGCATCCGCTCCCAGAGCATCGTGAACTCCGGGAGGGTCTTCGCGGTCGTGCCGATGTCATCGATCTCGACGCCGGGCACCCGCAGTCCGATGAGGGCCCCCGTCGTCGCCATACGGTGATCGTGGTGCGCGGGCCACGTACCCCCGCGCAGGGGGGAGGGCACGATCCGCAGGCCGTCGGGAAGCTCCTCGGCGGTGCCGCCCAGCGCGCGCAGGTTCCCTACGAGCGCCGCGATGCGGTCGGTCTCGTGCAGGCGGATGTGCCCGATGCCGCGGATCGTGGTCGGGGACTCTGCGAATGCCGCGAGACCGACCAGTGTGGGCGTGAGCTCGCTCGCCGCGGAGAGGTCGATGTCGAGGCCGCGGATGCTCGTGCCCGCGCGCACCGTGAGGGTGCCACCGTGGCGGGACACGTGGGCGCCGGCGCTCTGCAGGATCTCCGGCAGGAGCGCGCCGGGCTGCGTCGAGTGCGCCGGCCAGCCGGTGATCGACACCGCTCCGCCCGTGACGAGCGCGGCGGCGAGGAACGGCGCGGCGTTCGACAGATCCGGCTCGATCGCGATCTCCTTCGCACGCGGCACGCCGGCCTCGACCAGCCACTCGCCGACGGCCGGGCGCTCGATGCGGATGCCGCGGCGGCTCAGCGCCTCGATCGTCATGTCGATGTGGGGCAGGCTCGGCAGCCGCTCGCCCGTGTGCACGAGGTGCAGGCCGACATCGAAGCGCGGGGCGGCGAGCAGCAGGCCCGACACGAACTGGCTCGAGGCGGAGGCGTCGATCTCGACCCGGCCGCCGCGGATCCGGCCGTGCCCGCGGATGGTGAACGGCAGCGCCCAGGTGCCCTCGTCGTCGATGTCGACCCCGAGGTCGCGCAGGGCGCTGATCAGGCCGCCCATCGGACGATGCAGCGCGGTCTCGTGGGCCGTGAGGTGCACGTCGTTCTCGGCGAGACCCGCGAGCGGGGAGATGAAACGCATGACCGTGCCCGCCTGACCGCAGTCGATGGTGACACCGCCGTGTAGCTTCGCCGGGGTGACGACCAGATCGGGACCGAACTCGTGACCGCCGTCGACCTCCTCCACGCCGACGCCGAGGGCGCGCAGGGCCTCGATCATGCGCTGGGAGTCGTCGCTGTGGAGCGGGGCGATCAGACGCCCCGGACCGTCGGCGATCGCCGCGATGATGAGCTCACGGTTCGTCAGAGACTTCGATCCGGGGATCGTGAGCTCGGCGCGCACCGGCGCGTCGGTGGTGGGCGCGGGATAGGCGCCCTGCACACGGGAGGGGGAATACCTTTTGGCGCTCATCGGTTCTCACCTTAGTAAACAGGACGCCGTCATCGTGAGAAGCGGCGCACCCGAGGCAGGAAGGGATGGGCATGCCCGCGACGTTGGAGCGCGAGGTGATCGACCTCCGCGGCCTAGACTGGCCGGTGATGGATGACACCGCAACCGCAGACACCGTCGGCGACCCTCGACGCGAGTTCGAGGAGCAGGCGCTCCCCTTCATGGACCAGCTGTACGCGGCGGCCATGCGCATGACCAGGAACCCGGCGGACGCCGCCGACCTGGTGCAGGAGACCTTCGTGAAGGCGTACGGGTCGTGGTCGACCTTCTCCCAGGGCACGAACCTCAAGGCCTGGCTGTACCGCATCCTGACGAACACGTACATCAACATCTACCGCAAGCGTCAGCGCGAGCCGTTCCAGGGCACCATCGACGAGCTCGAGGACTGGCAGCTCGGCGGTGCCGAGTCGACCACCGCCTCGCACAGTCGCTCCGCCGAAGCCGAGGCGATCGACCGCATGCCGGCCTCGGTCGTGAAGGATGCGCTGCAGGCCGTCCCGGAGGACTTCCGGCTGGCGGTGTATCTGGCGGATGTCGAGGGCTTCGCGTATCAGGAGATCGCCGACATCATGAAGACCCCCATCGGCACCGTGATGAGCCGTCTGCACCGTGGCAGGCGGATGCTGCGGGAGCTGCTGGCCGACTATGCCGCCGAGCGAGGCATCGCCGCGGCTGAACCGAGGAGCACGAAATGAGCGACTGCGGCTGCGACAAGGCCCGTCAGGATCTGGAGGAGTACCTCCGCAACGAGGTGTGCAAGACCGAGCACGCCGAGATCCGCGAGCATCTCGAGAACTGCCCGTCCTGCCGGGACGAGGCGCTCGTGGCCACCACCCTCACCGAGGTCGTGGCGCGCGCCTGCAAGGAGACCGCTCCCGAGGAGCTGCGCGACCAGGTGTTCGCCCGCCTGCGCGAGGTGCAGGCCGCGCAGCACTGACTGGCCCGCTCGCGCGTCGGCGGCGGCCAATAGGCTGGTCGCATGGCCCTCATCGATGCACGCGGGATCCCCGCCGATCAGACCTCCGTCGACCGTCTGGCAGGGGAGGGGCTCGACTACCGGGTGCTCGACCTGGATGACGCCGCGGCGGTCGAAGCGTTCCAGCGCGCGCTGGCCCGTGGCTTCCTGGGCGCGGAACCCACCGCCGAGACTCTTGCGGACGGGCTGCCCACCGTGCGCAGCCGCCGCAACATCGGGGTCTATGAGCGCGATGCGGCGACCGCGCCGCACCCCGTCGCCACGATCGACTCCTGGGTGACGCCCATGACGGTGCCCGGCGGCGAGATCGGCCTGTGGGCGATCAGCGGGGTCACGGTCTCCGGGACGCACCGGCGCCGCGGTATCGCCCGCGCCCTGCTGGAGGGCGAGCTGCGCGCCGCCGCAGACGCCGGGGTCGCGGTCGCCGGGCTCACGGCGTCGGAGGCGACGATCTACGGCCGCTACGGATTCGGGTCTGCCGTGCCGGTCGCGCGGTTCACGGTCGATACGCGTCGCGCGGGCTGGGACGGCCCCGCACCGCAGGGGCGCATCGAGTACCTTGATCGTGAGCAGCTCGCACAGGAGCTCGGCGCGGTGCACGAGCGCTCGCGCGGTGCGCGGTCGGGACAGGTGCCGGGGTGGCGTGCGCGCTGGACGGGCCTCGCCGGTCTGCAGTCGTCGGACACCGACCGTGACCGCGTGCGGGGCGTACGACACGTCGACGCCGACGGCGTGGTCCGCGGCGTGATGGTGTACGCGGTCAGCGAGAAGGGCGAGTCGTTCAGGTTCGCCCTGCACGTGCGACTGCTGGTCGCCGAGACTCCGGAGTCGACCGCGATGCTGTGGCGGTTCGCGCTGCAGCACGACCTGGTGGACGAGGTGACCGCCGACCTGCGCCCGCTCGATGATGCGCTGCCGTGGCTGGTCGCCGACCCGCGCGGCGTCACCCAGATCGTGCACGACCACGGCTGGCTGCGCATCCTCGATGTGCCTGCCGCCCTCGTGGGGCGCCGGTACTCGTCTCCGCTCGACGTCGTGATCCGGGTGGAAGACCCGCTGGGCTTCTCCGATGGGGAGTGGCGCATGCGGGTGGACGGCGCGGGGCGTGCCGAGGTCGAGTCGGCCTCGGGCGAGGAGGCGGACGTCACGCTCTCGGTGTCGGCGCTGTCGTCGCTGTACGCGGGCAGCGTGCGCGCGGCCTCGCTGGCGGGTGCCGGCCGCATCAGCGGCTCCCCGGAGGCCGTGGGGGCGCTCGACCGGGCCCTGGCCGCGTTCCCCGCCCCGTCGCTCGACATCTGGTACTGAGACCGCCCTCGCCGCAACGGGAACGGGCGCCGCGACCGAGTGGTCGCGGCGCCCGTTGCGGCCGAACGGTCAGCCGAGGGTGACGGCCGAGCGCAGCAGCGTCGCCTGCTCCGCGGCGTGCACCTTCGACGATCCGGTCGCGGGCGAAGCGGACGCCGGGCGCGAGATCGGACGGAACGTGCGGTCGCCGGGGACATCCGCGAATGCGAGCGCGAGGAACGGCCAGGCACCCTGGTTCTCCGGCTCCTCCTGCACCCACACGAGCTCGGCGTTCGGGTAGGAGTCGGTGATGGCCTTGAGCTCGTCGATCGGCGTCGGGTACAGCTGCTCCAGGCGCACCAGGGCCACCTCGGGGTTCGGGTTCTTCTCCAGCTCGGCGCGCAGATCCCAGTGCACCTTGCCCGAGTGCACGAGCACGCGCTTGACGGCCGAACGGTCGAGACCGCGGTCGTCGTCGATGACCGGCTCGAAACGGCCCTGCGTGAAGGCCTCGACCGGGCTCGTCGCCCCGCGCAGGCGCAGCATCGCCTTCGGGGTGAACACGATCAAAGGCTTGCGCGGCCGGGCGTAGGCCTGGCGGCGCAGCAGGTGGAAGTGCGAGGCGGGGGTCGACGGACGCGCGACGATCATGTTCTCCTGAGCGCACAGCTGCAGGAAGCGCTCGATGCGGGCGGAGGAGTGATCCGGTCCCTGGCCCTCGTAGCCGTGGGGGAGCAGGAGCGTGACGCTGGACTGCTGACCCCACTTCTGCTCGGCGGCGGAGATGTACTCGTCGATGACCGACTGGGCGCCGTTGACGAAGTCACCGAATTGCGCCTCCCACAGCACGAGCGCTTCGGGCGCCTCGACCGAGTAGCCGTACTCGAACCCGAGCGCGGCGTACTCGCTGAGCAGGGAGTCGTAGACGAAGAAGCGGCCCTGCGCGTCGGACAGGTTCGACAGCGGCAGCCACTCCTGGCCGTTCGCGCGGTCGTGCAGCGCGGCGTGGCGCTGGACGAACGTGCCGCGGCGCGAGTCCTGTCCGGCGAGCCGCACCGGGGTGCCCTCGACCAGCAGCGACCCGAAGGCGAGGAGCTCGCCGAAGCCCCAGTCGATGTTGCCGTTGCGGCTCATGTCGAGGCGCTTCTCCAGCAGCTGCTGGATCTTCGGGTGCACCGTGAAGCCCTCGGGCTTGTTCACGAACGCGTCACCGATCAGCTGGATGACCTCGGCGGGGACGCCGGTGATCTCGGGTGCGCCCACCTGGTCCTCGACCGGCGGGAGCTCGGGCGCGATCGGCGTGGCACCCGTCTCGGCGGCGTGCGTCTCGGCGAAAGCGATCTCCAGGCGGTTCTGGAAGTCGGCCTTGGCCTCGTCGTACTCCTCCTCGGTGATGTCACCGCGACCGACCAGCGACTCCGTGTACAGGCGGCGCACCGACCGCTTGGCCTGGATGAGGTCGGTCATGAGCGGCTGCGTCATCGACGGGTCGTCGCCCTCGTTGTGACCGCGACGGCGGTAGCAGACCAGGTCGATCACGACGTCGCGGTGGAAGCGCTCGCGGTACTCGAACGCCAGCTGCGCGACGTGGATGACGGCCTCGGGGTCGTCGCCGTTCACGTGGAAGATGGGCGCCTGGATCGTCTTGGCCACGTCGGTCGCGTACACCGAGGTGCGGGCGTCGCTCGGGGTGGTCGTGAAGCCCACCTGGTTGTTGACCACGACGTGGATGGTGCCGCCCGTGCGGTAGCCGCGCAGCTGCGACATCTGCAGGGTCTCCACGACGACGCCCTGACCGGCGAAGGCCGCGTCGCCGTGCACGAGGATGGGCAGCCAGGCGAACGTGCCGATCGGCTTACGGTCCTGCTTGGCGCGGACGATGCCCTCCAGCACGCCGTCGACGGTCTCGAGGTGCGAGGGGTTGGCGGCGAGGTACACCGGGAGCGAGGAGCCGTCGTCGGCGACGAACGTGCCCTCCGTGCCGAGGTGGTACTTCACGTCGCCGGAGCCGCGCTGGTTGCCGGGCATCTGCGTGCCCTCGAACTCCCGGAACACCTGGCCGTAGGTCTTGCCTGCGATGTTGGTCAGCACGTTGAGGCGGCCGCGGTGGGCCATGCCGATCGCCGCGCCCTCGAGGCCCGCGGTCGCCGCGCCCTGGAGGATCTCGTCGAGCAGCGGGATGAGCGACTCGCCGCCCTCCAGCGAGAACCGCTTCTGGCCGACGAACTTCGTCTGCAGGAAGGTCTCGAACGCCTCGGCCTCGTTCAGCTTGCGGAGCACCCGCAGCTGCTCGTCGTGGCCGGGCTTCTGGTACTTGACCTCGACCTTCTCCTGGAACCAGCGGCGCTGCTCCGGGTCCTGGATGTGCATGTACTCGATGCCGAGCGTGCGGCAGTACGAGTCGCGCAGCACGCCGAGGATGTCGCGCAGCTTCGCCACGCGGCGCCCGCCGAAGCCGCCCGTGACGAACTCGCGGTCGAGGTCCCAGAAGGTCAGCCCGTGGCTCTCGATCTCCAGGTCGGGGTGCGAGCGCTGCACGTACTCGAGCGGGTCGATGTCGGCCATCAGGTGGCCGCGCACGCGGAAGGAGTTGATCAGCTCCTGCACGCGGGACTGCTTGTCGACGCGCTCGGCCAGGTCGACGGCGATGTCGGGGTTCCAGCGGATCGGCGCGTACGGGATGCGCAGCGCGGCGAAGATGTCGTCGTAGAACCCGCGCTGCCCGATCAGCAGCTCGTGCACCTTCTTCAGGAACTCGCCGGACCCTGCGCCCTGGATGACACGGTGGTCGTAGGTGCTGGTGAGCGTGATGGTCTTGCCGATGGCGAGCTCGTTGAGCGTCTTCTCGCTCGCGCCCTGGAACTCGGCCGGGTACTCGAGGGCGCCGGCGCCGATGATGCAGCCCTGGCCCTTCATGAGACGCGGCACCGAGTGCACCGTGCCGATGCCGCCCGGGTTGGTGAGCGACACCGTGGTGCCCTGGAAGTCGGTGGCGGTGAGCTTGTTGCCGCGGGCGCGGGTGACCAGGTCCTCGTACGCGGCGAGGTACTCGGTGAAGGTCATGGTGTCGGCGCGCTTGATGCTCGGCACCATGAGGGCGCGCGTGCCGTCGGGCTTGGGCAGGTCGATCGCGATGCCGAGGTTGACGTGCGCGGGGGCGACGACGGAGGGCTTGCCGTCGACCTCGGCGTAGAACACGTTCTGGCTGCGGAACTCGTCGAGCGTGCGGATGAGCGCCCAGCCGATGAGGTGCGTGAAGCTGACCTTGCCGCCGCGCGTGCGGGCCATGTGGTTGTTGATGACGATGCGGTTGTCGATCATCAGCTTGGCGGGGACGGTGCGGACGCTGGTCGCGGTGGGGACGGTGAGCGACTCGTCCATGTTCGCGGCGAGGGTCTTGGGCAGACCGCGCAGCGGCGTGACCTTGTCCTCTTCGGAGGACTCGACCGGCTCCTTCGACTCGGGCTTGGGCTTCGGCGCCTGCGCGGGGATCGGGGCGGCCGCGGCGGGCTTGGCCGTGGTGCGGGCGACAGGCTGCGCACCGATCACGGGGATGGGCGCGGTGACCGGATGCGCGGGTGCGGCTGCGGTGTCAGCCGGAGCGGATCCGGTCGCGCTCGTCCCGGCGGCCGTGGCCTCGGAGTGGTACTGCTCCAGGATGGGCCACCACTCCTTGTCGACCGAGTCGCGGTTCTCCTTGAACTGCTCGTAGAGCTCTTCGACGAGCCAGGAATTGGCTCCGAACCCCCCGTCGCCACCGACGCCGGTCACCTGGTTCGACACGCTCTATCGCCCTCTTTCATCGCTGAAGATCTTCGGTGCGGAGGCACGACGCAGGAATGCGTTCGGGCGCGCACACTCTCGACCACCAAGCCTAACCTGTTTCGCCCGGGTAATCGTCGAAGCCACCCGCCCGCGCCGTCCCGATCTCGGTACCGTGGAGGCATGGAGTTCTCAGGCGCGCAGCCCACCGTCGATCTGACCTATTCGGACGTCTTCCTGGTGCCGCGCCGGTCGGGCGTCACCAGTCGGCTCCAGGTCGATCTGGCCCCGCACGACGGCACCCCGGCGACCCTGCCGCTGGTGGCCGCGAACATGAACTCGGTCACCGGGCCCCGCCTCGCCGCGGTGCTCGCCCGGCGCGGTGCGCTCGGCGTGCTGCCGCAGGACCTCCCGCTGCAGGAGCTCGACGCGGCGATCCGCGATGTGAAGAGCCAGCCCGTGCTGTGGGACACGCCGATCGTGCTGCCCCCGCACGCCACGGTGGCCGAGGCGCTGCGACTGCTGCCGGCCACCAGCGGTCACGGGATCGTGGTCGCCCACGGGTCCGGCCCGATCGACGTGGAGCGGATCCTCGGCATCCTGCCGGCGACCCGCCTCGCGACCGCCCTCCCCGACGCGCAGCTGGGCGACCTTGTCCACCGCGGCAGCCCGTCGATCGACGCCGACGACATCGGCTCGGAGCGGCACGCGTTCGACGTGATCACCGAGGCGGACGTCGACATGGTCACCGTGGTCCACCACGGGCACCTCGTCGGCACGCTGAGCGCCCGCAGCGCCCTCCGCGCCACACTGTACCGCCCCGCCGTCGACGCGGATGGACGACTCGCGGTGGCCGCGGCGGTCGGCATCAACGGCGACGTCGCCGCGAAGGCCCGCGCGCTCGCCGGTGCCGGGGTGGACGTGCTGGTGCTCGACACCGCCCACGGCCACCAGGAGGGCATGCTCCGCGCACTGCGCACGGTGGCCGAGCTCGGCCTCGGCCTCCCGATCGTCGCGGGCAACATCGTCACGGCCGACGGCGTGCGCGACCTTGTCGATGCGGGGGCCACGATCCTCAAGGTCGGCGTCGGCCCCGGCGCGATGTGCACGACGCGCATGATGACCGCCGTGGGGCGCCCGCAGTTCTCGGCGGTGCTGGAGACGGCGCAGGCCGCCCGCGAGGCCGGAGCGCACGTGTGGGCGGACGGGGGAGTGCGCTACCCGCGCGACGTCGCTCTCGCACTGGCAGCCGGCGCGGCCTCGGTGATGATCGGCTCGTGGTTCGCCGGCACGATCGAGGCGCCGGGCGAGCTGCAGCGCGACGCGGAGGGCCGCCTGTTCAAGGAGTCGTGGGGGATGGCGTCGACCAAGGCCGTGCAGGCGCGGTTCGAGCGCCTCGACGCATACGAGCGCGCCCGCAAGGAGCTGTTCGCCGAGGGCATCTCCTCCTCGAAGATCTACCTCGACCCGCTGCGGCCGGGTGTGGAGGACCTGCTCGACATGATCACGTCCGGCGTGCGGTCGTCGTTCACGTACGCGGGTGCCGCGACCGTGCCGGAGTTCCACGAGCGCGCGCTGGTCGGCCTGCAGTCCGCGGCCGGCTACGAGGAGGGCAAGGCGCTGCCGGTGAGCTGGTAGCACGGGCGCGGTCACGGCGGCGTTCTGTAGAATCGAGCGCACTATGGACGACCCCCCCAGTTGCCGAACATCGCCCCACCGTCCCGAACTCTCCGCGGAGAGGAATAGCTGATGGATTTCATCATGTTGGGCGTGGGGCTCCTGCTCACGGTCGGCACCGGCCTCTTCGTCGCGAGCGAGTTCGCCCTGGTCAATCTCGACCGGGCCGAACTGGAGGCGCGACAGGCCCGGGGCGAATCCCGGCTCTCGCTCACGATCAGCGCTCTCAAGCACACCTCGACGCACCTGTCGTCCGCGCAGCTCGGCATCACGCTGACCACGCTGCTCACCGGTTACACGATGGAGCCGGCGCTGTCGAACCTCCTGCGCCCGACGCTCGTCGCCTGGAGCATCCCCGAGGCCGCGGTCGCCCCGATCGCGACCGTCGTGGCGATGTTCGTGGCCACCGTGCTGTCGATGATCCTCGGTGAGCTGGTCCCGAAGAACTTCGCGCTCGCGCTGCCCCTGGCGACAGCGAAGCTCGTGATCCCGTTCCAGACCGCGTTCACGGCCGTGTTCAAGCCCGCGATCGTGGTGCTCAACGGCAGCGCGAACGGCGTGCTGCGCGGCATGGGGATCGAACCCAAGGAAGAGCTGTCCGGTGCCAGGAGCGCGGAGGAGCTGTCGTCTCTCGTGCGCCGCTCCGCCAGCGCCGGGCTGCTGGAGGCCGACACGGCCACCCTGCTCGACCGCACCCTGACGTTCTCGCGCCTCACGGCCGCCGACGTCATGACGGCCCGTCCGAGCATGCACGCGATCGCCGCGGGCGACTCGGTCGACGACGTGATCCAGCTCGCGCGCCGCACGGGCCACAGCCGCTTCCCGGTGTTCGACGAGGACCTCGACGACATCACCGGCGTCGTGCACCTGAAGGCCGCGATCGCCGTCCCTCGGGAGCGGCGGGCCGAGGTGCCCGTCGGCGCCCTGGCGACCGAGCCGCTGCGCGTGCCGGAGACCGCCCACGTCGACGCGCTGATCTCCGACCTCCGTGGCCGCGGCTACCAGCTGGCCGTCGTGGTCGACGAGTACGGGGGCACGGCGGGCATCGTGACCCTGGAGGACCTGGTGGAGGAGCTCGTGGGCGAGGTGTCCGACGAGCACGACCGCACGCGGGCCGGCATCATCCGCAACCGCGACGGGATCACGTTCCCCGGCGAGCTGCGCCCCGATGAGCTGCGCAGCCGTGCGGGCGTCGACGTGCCGGAGGGCGACGTGTACGACACCGTGGGCGGCTACGTCATGAGCGTGCTGGAGCGCGTGCCGGTCGTCGGCGACGAGGTGCCGCTGGAGAGCGGCACGCTGCACGTCGTCCGGATGGACGGCCGCCGGGTGGACCGGGTGCGCTACGTGCCCAGACCGGACTCCCTCGAGGCCGAGGAGGTGTCGCGATGAGCGACTGGGTCGGCCTCGCCTGGCTGGTCGTGCTGCTGGCGGCGAACGCGTTCTTCGTCGGCGCGGAGTTCGCGGTGATCTCCGCGCGGCGCTCGCAGATCGAGCCGCGCGCCGAGCGCGGGTCCCGGGCCGCGAAGACGGCGCTGTACGCGATGGAGCACGCCACGCTCATGCTCGCGACCTCGCAGCTGGGCATCACGATCTGCTCCCTGCTGATCCTGAACGTGTCGGAGCCGGCGATCCACCACCTGCTCGCGGTGCCGATGCACGCGCTGGGCTGGGCCGACGGCGCGGTCGACGTGGTCTCGTTCGTGATCGCGCTGCTCGTCGTCTCGTTCCTGCACGTGGTGTTCGGCGAGATGGTGCCGAAGAACCTGGCGTTCTCGGTGCCCGACCGCGCGGTGCTGATCCTCGCGTCGCCGCTGGTCTGGATCTCGAAGGTGTTCATGCCGGTGATCTGGCTGCTCAACGCGGCAGCCAACGGCGTGCTGCGGCTGTTCCGCGTCGAGCCGAAGAACGAGGCGGCCTCGACCTTCACGCTCGACGAGGTGGCCACGATCGTGAGCCAGTCCCGTCGCGAGGGCGTGCTGATGGACACCGCGGGCACCGTGACCGCCGCCGTCGAGTTCACCGACAAGAAGGCGCGCGACGTGGCGGTGCCGCTGGGCGACCTCGTGACGCTGCCGCAGACCACGACGCCGGACGACATCGAGAAGGCCGTGGCCCGCTACGGGTTCTCGCGCTACGTGATCGTCGACGACGAGGACACCCCGATCGGGTACGTGCACCTGAAGGACATCCTGCGCGCCTCGGAGGGGCCGGACGCGGACACGAAGGTGCACGAGCCGATCCCGGGCAAGCGGATCCACCACATGGTCCCCGTGCAGGAGGACACCGACCTGGAGGACGCGCTCGCCGTGATGCGACGCGCCGGCCGTCACCTGGCGAAGGTGCGCGACTCGGCGGGCGAGACGACGGCGGTGCTGTTCCTGGAGGACATCCTGGAGGAGCTCGTCGGTGAGGTGCAGGACGCGACGCGGCGCGTGCGCGGGCACTGACACCGCAGCCGTCCAGCGCGAAGGCCGCCGTTCCCGATGGGGCGGCGGCCTTCGTCGTCGAGAGGCGGTTCAGCGCCAGCGGGCGCGCTCGTACTGCGGCGGCCACGCGACCTCGGCACCGAGCTCGTGCGCCGCACGCAGCGCGAAGTGCGGGTCGCGCAGCCACTCCCGACCGGCGAAGATCGCATCCGCCGCGCCGTCCGCCAGCACCTGCTCGGCCTGTGCGGCCGCGGTGATGAGACCGACCGCCGACACCGGGATGCGGCCGCCCTGGCGCACGGTCTCCGCGAGCGGCACCTGGTAGCCGGGCGACACGGCGATGCGCTGGTGCGCGACGAGCCCGCCGCTGGACACATCGATCAGGTCGGCGCCGTGCTCGGTCGCCCACGCCCCGACCACTGCGGCCTCGTCGGGCGTGAACCCGCCCTCGGCGTGGTCGGTCGCCGAGATCCGCACGAACACCGGGACGTCGTCGCCGGCGGTCGCGCGCACGGCGTCGAGCACCCGCAGCAGCAGCCGGGCACGGTTGTGGAGCGAGCCGCCGTACTCGTCGTCGCGGTGGTTCGACAGCGGTGACAGGAACTGGTGCAGCAGGTAGCCGTGCGCGCCGTGCAGCTCCAGCACGTCGAAGCCGGCGTCGAGCGCGCGCCGCGCCGACGTGGCGAACGCCTCGACCACGCGGTCGATGCCCGCCGCGTCGAGGGCGACCGGATCCGCGAACCCGTCGAAGGCCACGGCGGACGGAGCCACGGTGGTCCAGCCGCCCTCGGTCGCGGGCACGGAGCCGCGCTCGGGCGCCCACGGCCACCATGTCGACGCCTTGCGACCCGCGTGCGCGAGCTGGATGCCGGCGAGCGAGCCCCGGTCGTGGATCGCCCGGACGACGGGGGCGAGGGCGTCGCGCTGCTCGTCGGTCCACAGCCCGAGGTCGCGCGGCGAGATGCGACCCTCCGGCACCACGGCGGTGGCCTCGGCGACGATCAGCCCGGCGCCGCCCGAGGCGAACTGCGCCAGGTGGGCGTGGTGCCACTCCTGCGCGACGCCGTCGAGGGCGCTGTACATGCACATCGGGGAGACCCACAGGCGGTTGCGGAACGTGGTCGAGCGGATGGTCAACGGGGAGAAGAGGAGGCTCACGGTTCGACGCTACCGGGGCTCGGGAGGCGGCGGGGCCGCCCGCTAACGTGGAGGCATGAGCGAAGCGCGCGAGTGGTCACGCGTCGACACGGCCCGGTTCGTCCGCGCCGCGACGCGCGACGACGACAAGTACTCGCGCGGCGTGGTGGCCCTGCGCACCGGTTCGCCCGCGTACCCCGGGGCCGCCGTGCTCGGGGTCGAGGCCGCATGGCGCGCCGGCGCGGGCTTCGTGCGGTATGCGGGAGAGCAGCGCGTGATCGACGCCGTGCTCGCCCGCCGCCCGGAGACCGTGGGCGGGCCCGACACCGGGCGCACCCGGGTGGGTGCGTGGGTCATCGGATCCGGCACCGACCCCGAGGAGCGGACGGACGCCGAGGCGCGGGCGCTGCGCGAGATCGTGTCGGGCACGGCCCCGGTCGTGATCGACGCCGGCGCACTCGACCTGGCGTCCGGCGCGACCGCGCCCGTCGTCGTGACCCCGCACGCGGGGGAGTTCGCCCGGCTTCGGGAGCGCCTCGGTCTCGCCGACGCGGATCAGGACACGGCGGCCGAGGTGCGACGGATGGCCGCCGAGCTGCACGGCGTCGTGCTGCGCAAAGGGGCCCGCACGCTGATCGCGGGGCCCGACGGCCCGGTGATCGCCGTGGACGCGGGCACCGGGTGGCTCGCGACCGCGGGCACGGGCGATGTGCTGGCCGGCGTGCTCGGGGCCGTGATCGCGGCCAACCCCTGTGCCCCGCTCGCCGAGGTGGCCGCGGCCGGCACCTGGCTGCACGGGCACGCCGCGCGCATCGCCGCGGGGGTGGGTGGGGGCGGCACGGGCCACCCGATCGTCGCGCTGGACGTGGCGGAGGCGCTGCCCCTCGCGATCGCGGACGTCCTGTCGTGACCCGGCGCGTGCCCGCCCGGACGATCGCGCTGTGGGCCGCCTTCCTCCTGGTGCACCTGCTCACCGCGCTCGCGGGGTGGATCTACCCGAGCCAGCCGATGGGCGACGTCGTGCTGGTGTACGAGCCCTGGTCGTCGGCGGCGCTCGGCGGCGGCCCGGTCGTGGGCGTCACCGAACCGTGGGTGTACCCCCAGCTCGCGCTGCTGCCGATGCTGCTCACCGGGCTCCTGGCCACCCCGCTCGTGCCCCTGCTCGGCGTCTCATCCGCGTACCTCGTCGCCTGGGCGGTGCTGGTGGGCGTGCTCGATGCTGTCGCGTTCGCCGTGCTGGTCGGGCGTCGTCCGGGCCGGGCGCGCACGGCCGCGGCGTGGTTCTGGTGCGCCGCGCTCCTGCTGCTCGGACCCATCGCGCTGTACCGGATCGACGCGGTCACCGTGCCGATCGCGGTCGTCGCCGGCCTGTGGCTGCTGTCGCGGCCCGCGCTCGCCGCTGCCCTCCTGACGGTCGGCGCGTGGATCAAGATCTGGCCGGGCGCGCTGCTGCTCGCGGCGGTGGTGGCCGGGCGCCGGCGGTGGCGGCAGCTCCTGGCGGCGCTGGTGGTCACGGCCGTCGTGCTCGGGGGGCTCGTGCTGCTCGGTGCCCGGTCGGAGATCCTCGGGTTCCTCACCGCGCAGACCGGTCGCGGCCTGCAGATCGAGGCGGTCGCGGCGACGCCGTTCCTGTGGCTCGCGGTGGCCGGTGCCGCCCGCATCGAGTACAGCTTCGACATCCTCACGTTCCAGATCACCGCGCCGGGCGTCGATGCGGTCGCCGCGGTCCTCACGCCGCTGATGGCCGTGGCGGTCGTCGCGGTCACCGCCCTCGGGGCGGTCACGGCCACGCGCGGTGCGGTGTTCGGCCGGTTGTTCCCGCCGCTCGCGCTCGCGCTCGTGACGGTGCTGATCGTCGGCAATAAGGTGGGGTCGCCGCAGTTCCAGACCTGGCTTCTCGCGCCCGTGATCCTCTGGATCGTGTGGGACAGGGCGCGCGCGACGGTGCCCGCCGTGCTGGTGCTGGCGCTGTGCCTGGTCACGTGCCTGATCTACCCGCTCACCTACGACGCGCTGCTGCGGGCCGAGCCCGTGCCCGTGCTGCTGCTCACGCTGCGCAACGTGCTGCTCATCGTCCTGACCGTCGTGAGCTTGCGCGCCGTCCTGCGCGTTCCCGCCGTCCGTCCCCCTCGAACCAAGGAGTGAACCCATGCTGATCGCCTTCTCCGTCGCCCCCAGCGGCACACCGGCCGACGGTGCCGTCGACCGCTCCGACGCCTCCGTCCACGACGCGGTGGCCGCCGCCGTGCGCGTGGTGCGCGCCTCCGGGCTCCCGCACCGCACGACGAGCATGTTCACCGAGATCGAGGGCCCCGACTGGGACACCGTGATGGACGTGGTCAAGCGTGCGACCGAGGCGGTCATGCCGTTCGGCTCCCGCGTGTCCCTCGTGCTCAAGGCCGACATCCGTCCGGGGTACTCGGGCGAGCTCGACGCGAAGGTCGAGCGCCTGGAGGCGGCGATCGACGAGGCCGACGCCCGCTAAGCTGAACCGGTGAATCCCTCGACCGCATCGAGGGGTGCGGCGAAGAGGGCGCTCCTCTCTCTCGCCATCGGCAGCTTCGGCATCGGCATGACCGAATTCGTCGTGATGGGGCTGCTCCCGAACATCGCCGCCGACCTGCTGCCGTCCGTCTGGGCGACCAGTCAGGAGGAGGCGCTGAGCCAGGCCGGCTGGCTCATTTCGCTCTACGCGCTCGGCGTGGTGATCGGCGCGCCGACGATCGCGGGCTTCGTCGCCCGGTTCCCGCGCCACCGTGTGATGATCGTGCTGGCGCTCGCGCTCACGGTGTTCAACGCGCTGACCGTCGTGCTGCCCACGTTCGAGCTGGTCGGCGCGTCGCGGTTCCTGGCCGGCCTGCCGCACGGCGCCTACTTCGGGATCGGCGCGCTCGTGGCCGCGGAGGTGATGGGGCCGGGCAACCGTGCGAAGGGCGTCGCCTTCATCCTCACCGGGCTCACGGTCGCGAACGTCGTGGGAGTGCCGCTGGGCACGTTCCTCGGGCAGCAGTGGGGCTGGCGTGCCGCGTTCGCCGTCGTCGCGCTGGTGTTCGCCCTCGCCACGCTCTGCATCGCCCTGTTCGTGCCGGCGCACCCGGGCGACCCCGGTCGCACGATGCGCGCGGAGCTCGGGGTGTTCCGCATCGGACAGGTGTGGTTCACGCTCGGCGTCGGCGCGATCGGCTTCGGCGGATTCTTCGCCGTCTACAGCTACATCGCGCCGCTGGTCACCGAGGTCGCGGGGTCGCCCGAGTGGGCGGTGCCGATCGTGCTGGTGCTGATGGGGCTGGGTATGACCGCGGGCAACCTGGTCGGCGGGCACCTCGCCGACATCGACCTCCGGCGCACGCTGCTGGGTGGCCTGGCCGCGATGGGCGTCGTGTTCGCGCTGCTCGCGGTGCTGTCGTTCTGGATCGTGAGCCTCGGCCTGCTGGTGGTGCTGGTCGGCTTCGTCTCGTCTGTGCTCAGCCCCACCATCCAGACGCGGCTCATGGACGTCGCGGGCGACAACCAGTCGATCGCCGCGGCCATGAACCACTCCGCGCTGAACGTCGGCAACAGCCTCGGCGCGTTCCTGGGCGGCGTCGTGATCGCGCTCGGCTGGGGCTTCACCGCTCCCGCGTGGACCGGTGCCGCGCTCGCGGTCGCCGGACTGCTCATCGCGCTGCTGTCGTACCGGGTGGAGGCGCGTCGCGCCCCAGCGGTCGTCGTACTCGCGTCGTAGAGTGACGGGGTGACGATCCCCGACGACGAGCTGCCGCTGGCGGGGACGGCCGTGCTGCTGCGACCCGCCGACGAGGGCTTCCGCGTGCTGCTGCTGCGGCGGCCGGAGCGTGGCTCGTTCGCCGGTGCCTGGGTGTTCCCCGGCGGCAAGGTCGAGCAGGGCGATCGCCGCGACGGCGCCGACCGCGTGGACGATGCGCGGCGGGCGGCGGTGCGCGAGACCGCGGAGGAGGTGGGCCTCGTGATCGACGGGCTCGTGCCCCTGTCGGAGTGGCGGCCGCCCGCGGAGGCTCCCGTCCGCATCCGCACCTGGTTCTTCCTCGCCGAGGCTCCGCGGGCCGAGGCTGTGCCGTCCGAGGCGGAGGTCGCGGAGCTCGCCTGGGTCACCCCGGCGGAGGCCCTCGGCCGACACGCGTCGGGGGAGTGGACGCTGTTCCCGCCCACCTGGGTTACGCTGCACCGGCTGTCGATGCACGACCGGGTGTCCGCGGCGGTCGCGTCGGCCGGGGCGGCGGAGCTGTTCCAGACGCGTGTGCTCGACGGCGGGCGGGCCTTCGCGTGGGAGCAGGGCACGCTGCACGCCGCGGCACGCCCGTGGAGCTTCGCCCCGGCGTGAGCTCAGGCGTCGAGGAGGCGTCGCAGCTGCGTGCCGACCGCGTCGGTCTCGATCAGGAAGCCGTCGTGGCCGAAGTCGCTCGCCAGCACCACCGCGTCGTCGTCGAGCACGGTGGGGATGCTGCGGGCGATACGCTGCTGGCCGTCGACGGGGAACAGCCGGTCGCTGTCGATGCCGAGCACGAGGGTCGTGGCCGTCACCGCGCGCAGTGCCTCCTCCACACCACCGCGACCGCGCCCCACGTCGTGCGAGTTCATGGCCTCGACCAGGGTGATGTAGCTGTTGGCGTCGAACCGGCGCGTGAACTTGTTGCCGTGGAAGTCGAGGTACGACTCCACTGCGAAGCGCCCGCCGTGCCCGAGCGGTGACACGTCGGACTGCCACGACCGCTGGAACCGCTGGTTGAGCTCGATCGGGCTGCGGTAGTTCAGCAGGGCCATGCGCCGGGCGAGGGCGAGGCCGCGGTGGGGGCCGTCGCCGTCGGAGAGGTCGTAGTACTCGCCGCCCTGGAAGCGCGGATCCATGCGGATGGTCTCGAGCTGCACCGTGTTCAGGGCGATCTGGTCGGCCGTCGTCACCGGTGGCGAGGACAGCACGGCGAGCCGCTCGACGCGGGCGGGATGGGTGACCGCCCACTCCAGCGCGTGCATGCCGCCCATCGAGCCGCCGATCACCGCCGCCCAGGTGTCGATGCCGAGCGCGTCGGCCAGGCGCACCTGCGCGGCCACCTGATCGCGGATCGTGAGGTAGGGGAAGCGCGACGCCCACTCGTAGCCGTCGGGGGCGATGCTCGCCGGTCCGGTCGAGCCCTGGCAGCCGCCGAGCATGTTCGGCGCGATCACGAACCACCGGTCGGTGTCGAGCGCCGCGCCCGGCCCGACGATGTCCTCCCACCAGCCGGCCGTGGGGTGTCCGGCTCCTGCCTCGCCGCGCACGTGGCTGTCGCCGGTGAGCGCGTGGAGCACGAGCACGGCGTTGTCGCGTGCGGCGTTCAGCTCGCCCCAGGTCTCGTACGCCAGCCGGATGCCGGGGAGCTCGGCCCCGCTCTCGGTGCGGAACGACCCGAAGGCGGCGAAGCGGCGCCCGCCCACGGGGTCTCCGTCGCGCCACGCGCCGGTCGCGGGCGGTCGGGCACGGAGCAGACGGACGTCGGCCTCCGTCACGGGTGCCGACGGCACCGTGTCCTCGGAGGTCGTCTGCCAGTCCATCCCCCCATTCTCGCCTGGCGGGCGGCGCTCCGGCGGCAGGTTACGCGGCGGGGACGACGGATGCCCCGGACCGCGTGGTCCGGGGCATCCGTGTGAGACGGTCCGCTCAGGCGCGGGCGGCCTCCGAGACGGCGCGTGCGGCGGCGAGGGCCTGGTCGAGGTCGGCCTTCAGGTCGTCGATGTTCTCGAGCCCCACCGACAGACGCACGAGGCCCGGCGTGACACCCGCCGTGAGCTGCTGCTCGGGCGTGAGCTGCGCGTGCGTCGTGGAGGCGGGGTGGATGACGAGCGAGCGCACGTCGCCGATGTTGGCGAGGTGGCTGAACAGCGACAGGCTGTTGACGAACTCGCGACCGGCCTCCACGCCGCCCTTGAGCTCGAACGACAGCACCGCGCCGACGCCCTTCGGCGCGTACTCATTCGCCTTGGCGTACCACGGCGAGGAGGGCAGACCCGAGTAGTTGACCGACGCGACGTCGTCGCGGCCGTCCAGCCACTCGGCGATCTCCTGGGCGTTCTGCACGTGGCGCTCGATGCGCAGCGACAGGGTCTCCACGCCCTGGATGAGGTTCCAGGCGCTCTGCGGCGAGATGGAGGAGCCGAGGTCGCGCAGCAGCTGCACGCGGGCCTTGATGATGTAGGCGAGCGCGTCGCCGACCGCGGCCGTGTAGCTGGCGCCGTGGTACGAGGGGTCGGGCTCGGTGAGGCCGGGGAACTTCTCGACGTTCTCCGACCACGCGAAACGGCCGCCGTCGATCACGACGCCGCCGATGGTCGTGCCGTGGCCACCGAGGAACTTGGTGATCGAGTGGACGACGATGTCGGCGCCGTGCTCGAACGGGCGGATGAGGTAGGGCGTCGCGATCGTGTTGTCGACGATCAGGGGGACGCCGTTCTCGTGCGCGATGTCGGCGACCGTGCGGATGTCGAGCACGTTGATCTGCGGGTTGCCGATGGTCTCGGCGAAGAACAGCTTGGTGTTCGGGCGGACGGCGCGGCGCCACTCCTCGGGGTCGTCCTGGTTCTCGACGAACGTGACCTCGATGCCGAGCTTGGCGAGCGTGTACTTGAAGAGGTTGTAGGTGCCGCCGTAGATCGAGCTGGAGGCGACGAAGTGGTCGCCGGCCTGGGCGATGTTGAGGATCGCGAAGGTCGAGGCGGCCTGGCCGCTGGACAGGACGAGGGCGCCGGTGCCCCCTTCGAGGGCCGCGAGGCGCTGCTCGAGCACATCCTGGGTCGGGTTCTGGATGCGGGTGTAGATGTTGCCGAACTCGGCCAGCGCGAACAGGTTCGCGGCGTGGTCGGCGTTGTCGAACACGTACGACGTGGTCTGGTAGATCGGCGTCGCACGCGCCTTCGTGACCGGGTCGGGTGCGGCGCCCGAGTGGATCTGCTTGGTCTCGAAACGCCAGGTCTCGGGTGCGGACATGTGTTCCCCCTGGAACGGTCGGAAGTCGGATGGCGTGTGCCCTTGCAGCGAGAGTACGGAACTTCCCCCGGTGTCAACAGCGGCCGGGAAATGTGACGTAACACAGCGCTCCTCACCTCGAGCGGAGGACGCAGGTCTTCCGCTCGGCCGCCGTGCCGGTTACCGTACGTGCCAGGCGCGGCCGACGGGCCCGCGGACAGGAGACCCCATGACTGTCGACGATCTCGGTGCGGGCGCACACGATGACGCACCCCGGGGCCTGCCCCGCCGGACCGTGCTGGCGGGCGCGGTCTGGTCCGTGCCGGTGATCGCGCTCGTGACCGCCGCGCCGGCCGCGGCGGCGTCGGCCGAAGGGCTGGGCCGATTCGTGATCGAGACCATGCAGGGCGGCACCTGGGTGGACCCGCAGTACTACGGCGCATCGATCCAGCTGCGTAACGACGACACGCAGGCGGCCACGATCCCGGTGGCGGACATCACCAGCGGCACGGTCACCGTCACCATGAATCGAGTCGACGTCGGCGCGCTGCAACCGGTCGTCATCGCGAACGCCGGCGGGTCGAGCCCGTCCGTTCCCGCGCTCCCGGCGACCGACCCGACCTGGACCGCGGGGGGCGTGACCGACAACGGCGACGGCACCGTAACGTACACGCTGGCGTACGTGGGCAGCGTCGCGGGGCAGGGGGTCACCCACGTCACGTTCGGCATCCTCGGTCCGACGCCGCTGAACTCGGGTATCCCCGTGACGGTCACCTCGACCGGGAGCCCCAGCGACGGCACCGTGCACACGCGCACCGCCACGCTGTTCTGACGTTCGCGGCACCGCGGCGATCGTCGCTCGGGAATCGGGTGAGGACATCGTACGGTGGAGGGCATGGCGAACAGACGTGCAGTGGTGACAGGGGCGAGTTCCGGGATCGGCGCGGCGACGGTGCGCGCGCTGCGGGGGCGGGGATGGGACGTGGTCGGCGTCGCCCGCCGGGAGGACCGCCTGCGGGCCCTGGCCGCGGAGACCGGGGCCTCGGTGATCGCGTGCGACCTGACCGACGGTGCCGCCGTGTCGGCCCTGGTCGGAGAGCTCGAGCGTTCGGGTCCGCTGCACGCGCTGGTGCAGGTCGCCGGGGGCGCGCGCGGGACGGACCGCGTGGAGGATGCCGCGATCGACGACTGGCAGTGGATGTTCGACGCGAACGTGCTGGCCACGCAGCGCCTGGTCGCGGGGCTCCTGCCCCTCCTGCGCGCGACGGCCGAGGTGGACGGGCACGCCGACACGGTGTTCGTGACCTCGACCGCCGCGCAGACGGCGTATCCGGGCGGGGCGGGGTACAACGCGGCGAAGGCGGCCGAGGGCATGCTGGTGCGGGCCCTGCGCCAGGAGCTCAACGGCGAGCCCATCCGGGTCGTGGAGGTCGCACCGGGGATGGTGCACACGGAGGAGTTCACGCTCAACCGTCTCGGCGGCGACGCGGTCGCGGCGGAGGCGGTGTACGCCGGGGTCGAGGCGCCCCTCCTGGCCGACGACGTCGCCGATGTGATCGCCTACGCGCTGGGGGCTCCCGCACACGTCAATCTCGACCTGATCACGATGCGCCCGGTGGCGCAGTCCGCCCAGCACCTGCTCGCGCGGGGTCCGCTGCGCGTGCGGACCGCGGAGTGATGGCGGGCCGCGGCCTCGCCGAGCTCGCGCGCGACGGACTGATCGATCCGGGCTGGGCGGAGGCTCTGGCTCCCGCGCAGGAGCGGATCACCGCGCTCGGCGAGCGGCTCCGTGCGGAACAGGCGGCCGGTCGCGGCTACCTTCCCGCGGGCGAGAACGTGCTGCGGGCGTTCCAGCGGCCGCTGTCGGAGGTGCGGGTGCTCATCACGGGGCAGGACCCGTACCCCACGCCGGGGCATCCGATCGGGCTGTCGTTCGCGGTGGACCGCCACGTGCGACCGCTGCCGCGGAGTCTGACGAACATCTACAAGGAGCGCGAGAGCGACCTCGGTCTCCCGCCCGCGCCGCACGGAGACCTCACGGCGTGGAGCGACCAGGGCGTGCTGCTGCTCAACCGGGTGCTCACCGTGCAGCCGGGCGCGGCGGGCTCGCACCGCCGCTGGGGCTGGGAGGAGGTGACAGAGCTCGCGATCCGTGCGCTCGTCGCCCGGGACCAGCCGCTCGTCGCCGTGCTGTGGGGCAGGGACGCCGCGAACCTCCGTCCGCTGCTCGGCGACACGCCGGTGATCGAATCCGCGCACCCGTCGCCGCTCTCGGCGAGCCGCGGCTTCTTCGGTTCGCGGCCCTTCTCCCGCGCCAACGCGCTGCTGGCGGAGGCGGGCGGCGACCCGGTGGACTGGCGGGTGGAGGGCGAGGCGGAGGCCTCCCTAAGCTGAGCGCATGCAGTTCGAGCCGGGGGACCGTCGCCGGGTGCTGCCGCGCCATCTGCGACCGGCACCGGCTCCCGAGGTCTTCGCGTACGCCATCCGGCCCGCGCGTCCCGCCGACCTCCCTCACGTGCGCGAGATCTACAACCACTTCGTGAGCAACTCGGCGGTCACGCTCGACGAGCGCCGCAGCACGATCCCGTCCTGGCGGGAGAAGTATGCGCTGCTCGACCGTCTCGGGCTCCCGTTCCTGGTGGCGGTGTCGCCATCGGGGGCCGTGCTGGGCTACGCGGTGGCGCAGCCGTGGGCGGGCAAGAACGCGTACCGCTACACGGTCGAGGACTCGATCTACCTCGGCCCGGGGGCGGGCGGGAAGGGGCTGGGGTCGGCGCTCCTGCAGGCGCTCATCGAGGCGTGCGAGCAGCGCGGCATCCGCGAGATGGTCGCGGTGATCAGCGACCGCGGGGCCGAGGCGTCGATCCGGTTGCACGAGAAGCTCGGCTTCGTCGAGGCGGGGCGGATGGGACGCGTCGGACACAAGTTCGGCCGCGACCTCGGCACCGTGTATCTGCGCCGGGCGCTGCGCCCGTCCCGGCCGCGTCGCGGCGCGCTGTTCGGCCGCTCCCGCTGAACCTCAGCCCTCCGCAGGCCCGGGGATGACCGGGATCGCCGCCAGCAGCGCCCGCGTGTAGTCGTGCGCGGGGTGCAGCAGCACGTCCGCCGTCGCACCGCGCTCGACGATGCGGCCGTCCTTCATCACCACGACCGTGTCGCACAGGTTCTGCACCACGCCGATGTCGTGCGAGACGAGCAGCAGCGTCAGCTCGGAGGTCGCCTTGAGCTCGCGCAGCAGGTCGAGGATCTGCGCGCGCACCGTGACGTCGAGGGCGGACAGCGGCTCGTCGCCCACGAGGATGCGCGGACGATGCACGATCGCGCGGGCGAGGGCGATGCGCTGCCGCTGCCCACCGGAGAACTCGTGCGGGTAGCGGTCGCCCATGTCCGGCTCGAGCCCGACCTGGGCGAGCACTTCCCGTACGCGTGCCCGGTGGTCGCCCTCGATGCCCAGGGCCCACAGGGGCTCCCGCACGATCTGGCCCGCGGTCATGCGGGGGTCGAGCGACGCGTACGGGTCCTGGAACACGAGCCCGGTCTGCCGTCGCAGCCAGTGCAGCGCCCGGGCGGAGGCCGCGGCGTCGACCGCGCGACCGTCCACCGCGACCGTTCCGGCGGTCGGGCGGTCGAGCCCGAGGAGCAGCCGCACCAGGGTGGACTTGCCCGACCCCGACTCGCCGATGATGCCGACCGACGACCCCTCGACCACGTCGAGGTCGGTGGGCTCCAGCGCGGTCTGCCGCCGCGTGCGCTCGAAGGTCGTGCGCTTCGGTACCACGAAGTCCCGCCGCAGTCCGCGCGCCTCGATCAGGCTCATGCCGCACCGCCTTCCGGCCGCCACAGGGTGGCGGTCGCATCGCGCAGCAGCCCCTGCGTCACGGGGGAGGCGGGGGTGCTCAGCAGGGTCGACACGGGTGCGGCCTCGACGACCCTGCCGTGTTCGAGCACCACGCCCTCGGTCGCCACCTGGGCCAGCACCGCGAGGTCGTGCGTGATGAACACGAGCGACATGCCCTCGGCTTCCACGAGCCCCAGCAGCAGGGACAGGATCTCCGCCTGGATCGTCACGTCGAGCGCCGTGGTGGGTTCGTCGGCGATGAGCAGCCGAGGGCGGCAGGCGAGGGCCATCGCGATCGCCACCCGCTGCCGCTGCCCGCCCGAGAGCTGGTGCGGGTAGCGGTCGACGATGGTCTCGGGGGCGGGGAGCCGCACGCGTGCTGCCTGGGCGATCGCGCGCTCCCTGGCCTCGCGCTTCCCGAGACCCTGGTGGATGCGGATCGACTCGGCGATCTGCCGCCCCACGGTACGGATCGGGTTCAGGGCGGTGCGGGGCTCCTGGAACACGATGCCGATGTCGTCGCCGCGCAGCCGCGCGAGCTCCCGGTCGGGAAGGCCGATCAGCTCGGTGCCGTCCCAGCGGATGCTGCCGTGCGCGGTCGCCCCGTCCGGGAGCAGCCCGAGCACTGCAAGCGCCGTGAGCGACTTTCCGGAGCCGGATTCGCCGATCAGCCCGACCCTGGCGCCATCGGGCACCTCGAACGACACGCCGTCGACCAGGCGTCGCCCGTCGAGCTCGACGACCAGGTCCTCCACCACCAGGCTCACGCGACCACCGCCGGGGTGTGCGTCTCGGCGGCGCGGTGCCGCAGGGTCGGGTCGGTCGCCTCGCGCAGTCCGTCGCCCAGCAGGTTGAGCGCCAGCACCGTGAGGGTGATGGTCAGTCCCGGCCAGATGACCGTGAGCGGGTGCACGCCGATGTAGCGCTGCAGATCGGCGAGCAGCAGACCCCAGCTCGGCTCGACCACCGAGGCGCCGAAGCCGAGGTAGGACAGGCCGGCCTCGGCGAGCACGGCCACCGCCATCGACCACGACAGCTGCACGATGAACACCGGGGCCACGTTCGGCAGCAGGTGGCGCACGAGCGTCTGCGCCGGTGTCAGCCCCGAGGCGCGGGCGGCGAGGATGAAGTCGCTCTGCTGCACGCGGCGCAGCTCGGGGCGCGTGACCCGGGCGATGTTCACGCCGAACCCGATGCCGACCGCCCAGATGACGACCCACAGCGACCCGCCCCACACCGACGAGATCATCATCGCGATGAGCAGCACCGGGAAGGCGATCAGGATGTCGACGAGCACGGCCACGGTCTCGCGCACGAGCCGCGTGGTGAGCGCTCCGAGGGCCGCGAGCGCGATGCCGACGAGCGTGGCGATGAGGCCGGCGCCGACACTGACGAACACGGTCGTGCGGGCGCCGGCCATCAGCAGACTGAGGATGTCGCGCCCGGTGTCGTCGGTGCCCAGCAGGTGGGGGAGGCCCGGCGGCAGCCAACGGTCGCCGATGTCGGAGGCGCGCGGGTCGAACGGCGTCCAGAACAGCGATACGAGGGCCGCGAGCGCGATCACGGCGACCACGATCAGGCCGAAGCGTCCGGTCGCGGTCTGCCACAGCCGGTGCAGCCAGCGGGGGGTCATGCGGCCTCCCGCTGTCTGGGGTCGATCGCGCGATGCAGCAGGTCGACCACGAAGCCCACGACCAGGACGAACCCGGTGAGCACGAGCAGCTCGCTCTGCACCTTGATCAGGTCGCGCGTGCCCACGTCGGCCACCAGCATCCGGCCGATGCCGGGCAGGGTGAACAGCTGCTCGATCACGACGGAGCCGACGATGATCCCGGCGACCTGGAGCCCGAGCACCGTCACGATCGACAGCCCGACCGCCGGGATGCCGTGCTGGATCAGGGCGCGCGTGCGGGTGAGCCCTTTGGCCGCGGCGGTGCGCACGAAATCCTGACCGGCGGCCTGGAGCGTGGCGCTGCGCACGAACCGCATGAGCATCGCGCCCTCCACGATCCCGATGGTCAGCGCGGGAAGCAGCAGCGCCTCGATGGCCCGGCCCGGTGTCGACCAGCCGGTGCGCGGAAAGCCCTGCGGCGGGAGCCAGCCGAGCCACACGGAGAACACCACGATCAGCATCATGCCCGCCCAGACCACCGGAACGGCCGCGAGCGCCTGCGCACCGACGCTGAGCGCCGTCCCGCCGCGCCGGCCGCGCAGAAGGGCCGCGAGGATCCCGAACGGCACGGCGATGAGCACCGCGATCAGCAGCGACAGCAGGCCGAGCGGCACCGTGACCTGCGCCTTGAGCAGCAGCTCCTCGCCGACGGACGCGCCGGAGAGGAGGGAGGTGCCGAGGTCGCCGCGGAAGATGCCGCCGATCCAGTCGGTGTACTGCGCGAGCAGGGGACGGTTCAGGCCGAGCGACTCCCGGAGGGCTTCGACCTCGGAGGGCGAGGCCTGGGTCCCGGCGATGAGCTGGGCGACGTCACCGGGGAACACCCGGAGGGTCAGGAAGATGAGCGCGCTCGACACGAGGAGCCCTGCGATGAGCAGGACCCCTCGGACGAGCGCGTAGCGCAGCACGGGGTCGGAACCGGGCGCTCAGTCGGCGCTGCTGACGGTGACGTCCGCCAGGTTGATGCGCGAGTTGATCGAGTCCTCCGGGAAGCCCGAGACGATCGGGCTGACCGCGGTGATGGTCTCGCCGTTGTACAGCCAGTCGGCCGCGTGGTCCTCCGACACGATGCGGGCGGCCTGGGCGAGCAGCTTCGCCGACGCGTCGGGGTCGACCTCGGCCAGCGCCTGGGCGTACAGGTCCTGCACCTCGGCGTTGTCGTAGCCGAAGTAGTAGTCCGGGTTGGCGAAGTTGCCGAAGTCGCGCGGCTCGACGTGCAGCACGAAGCTGAGGTCGTAGTCCTTGTTGGTGTAGACGTCTTCGAGCCAGGTCGGGAACTCCACCGAGTCGACCTCGAGGTTCACGCCGACCTTGTCGAAGTCGGAGATGAGTACCTTCGGGACGGTCGTGCCGTAGAACGAGGGGATCGTGAGCGTGAGGTCGAGGTCCTCCTGCCCCGCCTCGGCCAGCAGCTCCTTCGCGCGCTCCGGGTCGTAGGAGATCACGTCGGAGAGGTCCTCGTAGCCCGGGTCGAGCTCGGGGATCGGCCCGTACAGCGGGGTGCCGGCTCCGACGGCCTCGATCAGCGCGTCGTGGTCGATCGCCAGGCGCAGCGCCTCACGCACGCGCACGTCGTCGAGCGGCGCCTTCTTGTTGTTGAACGCGAGCGTGGCCTTGTCGGTCGTGCGGCCCTTCGTGAGGGTGAAGTCGCCGGAGTCCTCCAGCTGTGATGCGAGGTTCGGGTCGACGGCGGTGAGCACGTCGACGTCGCCGGCGAGCGCCGCGTTCACGCCGGCGGTGAAGTCGGGGATGTACTGGAACTCGACCTCGGCGACGCTCACCGGGTCGCCCCAGTACTCGTCGTTGCGCGCGAACGTGATGGTGCTGCCCTTGTTCCAGCGCGAGAGCGTGAACGGGCCGGTGCCGTTCTCCGCGGTCTTCAGATCGGTCGTGTCGCCGGTCTTGAACACGAGCCCGGCCGGGCCCGTGAGTGCGAACAGGAAGTTCTGGTTCGGCGCGGACAGCACGATCTGCACGGTGGTCGGGTCGGGGGCGGTGATCGAGGCGACCGACGCGAACTCGGCGTTGCCCTGCACGGTGGCGTCGGTGCGCACGGTCTCGTACGACGACACGACGTCGGCGGAGGTCAGGGGAGTGCCGTCGTGGAAGACGACCCCGTCGTTCAGCGTGAACGTGTAGGTCAGCCCGTCGTCCGACACCTCGTAGTCCGAGGCCAGACGCCCCTCGATCTCGTTCTCCTGCGTGCGGCTGACGAGGCCCTCGTAGATGTTGTCGATGAGGATCTGCTCGAGGGCGGCGCCGCTCGTGTGGCGGATGTCGAGGTTGGTGGGCTCGAGCACGAGCCCCACGTGCAGCGTCGCGTTCGAATCGGGCTCGCCGGTCCCGGTGGAGGGTCCGGGCTCTGCGGAGCCGGAGCAGGCGCTGAGCACGACGGCGGTGGCCGCGAGTGCGGAGATCAGCGCGAGGCGTCGGTGACGAAAGAACATGGGTGTTTCCTCTCGGTGCGGCAGGTGCTGTGTGCCGGTGGGACGAGCCTAGGGTTGCGGGGAGGTGCGGGGGTCGGCGACGGAACGGAACGTCATATTCCGCCGGTCGCCGACGTGGTGCGCGAGGTCAGGAGCGCAGCCAGCTCGGCGGGCGCGGTCTCCTGCACGTTGTGGGTGGCGTCGAGCACCACCACGCGGGCGGCGGGGAGGCGGCGCTGCAGCTCGGCGGCGTCCTCGGCGCTCACGAAGCCCCGCTCCGCCCGGACCAGCGTCAGCGGGGAGCGCACGCCGGCGAGGTCGTCCCAGCCGGTCTCGTGCAGGACGGACGGGGCGGCCGGGGTGCCGGGGTCGTGCGCCGACAGCGCCTGCGCCGCGAGGTGGGCGAAGTGGTGCTTCCACTCGATCCGGCCGTCGTCGCGCACACGCGTGTTGAGGAAGACGCCGCGCTCGGTCTCGGGGCGGGTGCCGCCGAAGCCGAGCGCCATGGCCTTGTCGACCAGCTCGTCGCGAGTGGCGAAGTCGGTCGGGCCCTCGTAGAACGCCCGCAGCGCCGCGGGGCCGGCGGTCACGTCCACTCCCGGCGTGATGTCGACGACCACGAGTTCGGCCACGAGGTCGGGGCGGGCCGCGGCGAGGGCGGCGCCGGTGAGCCCGCCGAGGGACTGGCCGACGACCACCTGCGGCTGAGTCGTCCAGGCGTCGAGCGCGGCGGCCACGTCGGCGGCGAGCACGCGCGGGGTGTAGTCGGCGTCGTCGCGCCACGAGGAGTCGCCGTGACCGGCGAGGTCGATCGCGAGCACCGGCTGCTGCAGGGCCAGCGCGGTCGTGTCCCACGTGTGCGCGTTGAGCCCGGCCCCGTGCAGGAGCGTGATCCGGGGCTCGCCCGTGCCGAACCGGAGGGCGCTGAGGGTGCGGCCGTCCGCGAGCGGTAGTGTCAGGCGCTGCACCTCCGGGAGGGGGACGCCGAGCGCTTCGGCCTGTGCGGGAAGATAGGTGAACTCGCTGGTGTCGATCGCCACGGGGCTATTCTGCGCCCCTGCCACGCCGACGCGGAAATGCGAGAGCATTGTGACAAGAAGCTGCGGTCGATTACTTCTCGTTTCGATGTACATCATGGCGAGTAGCTTGACCTTCTGCATTTCCGGGTGTGCGCGCTCGCCGGTCGCTGCGCCTCGACCGCGCCATATCATGGAGGCATGACCGAACAGCGCGTGCATCTCTCCAAGACCGAGCCGGCTGCGTATCAGGCCCTCGACGCGTTCTCCAAGACGGTCGGCTCCATCTGTGCGGCGAACGGGATCGATGACCGGCTCAAGGAGCTCGTCATGATCCACTGCTCGCAATTGAACGGGTGCAGCTATTGCACGCGCATCCATGTCGATCGCGCGGCCGCCGCCGGGATCGACGCCGACACACTCACGCAGATCCCCGTGTGGCGCGAGAGCGGGGTCTTCAGCGACCGGGAGCGGGCGGCGCTCGAGCTCGCCGAGGCGTTCACGTTCATCGCGGAGGACGGCATCTCCGACGAGGTGTACGACCTGGTCGGCAGCGTCTTCACCGAGAAGGAGTACGCCGCGCTGAGCTGGGCCTGCGTATCGATCAACGCGTTCAACCGCATCGTCATCGCCGGTCGCTACCCGGTGCCGCCGCGCACCGCACCGGCCGCGTCATGACCGTTCTCGACGTCGAGGGCGTCTCGAACGTCCGAGACGTGGGCGGGATGCCGGCGGAAGGTGGGCGCATCCGCTCGGGTGTGCTGCTGCGGTCCGGTCAGCTCTCCACCGCGACGCCCGCCGGGGCCGCTGTCCTGCGGGACGCCGTGGCGCGCATCGTGGATCTGCGCGACGGGGAGGAGGTCGCCGCGGAGCCGAGCGAGATCGACGGGCCGGAGACGACGCACCTGCCGCTCTTCCTCGGGTCCGTCCGCTCCTTCTTCGAGTCGGACGTGAGCCTCGACGACCTGTACCTTCACCTGCTGGAGGAGAGCGGCGACCGGCTGGTGGAGGCCGTCCGCATCATCGCCGCCGGCGACCCGACCCTGGTGCACTGCACGGTGGGCAAGGACCGCACCGGGGTGACCGTCGCGCTCGCCCTGTCGGCCGTCGGCGCCGATCGGGAGGCGGTGATCGCGGATTACGCGCTCACCGAGTCTCAGCTGCCGCCGGAGCGCTCGCGGCGCATCGCCGAGTATCTGCGCTCACAGCACCCGGAGGCGGTGCACGCGGTGACCCTTGCCACGCAGTCGCCCGCCGACGTCATGCGACGGCTGCTCGCGCAGGTCGATGAGCGCTGGGGCTCGGCGGCGGGATACCTGCGCGCCAACGGCATGACCGAGGGCGAGCTCGACGCCCTGCGTGCCGCCCTGGTCGAGCCCATCGACTGAGGTCGCGAAGGAAGGTTAGGCAAGCCTTCACTTGGTGTAGCATGGAGCCATCATGACCACCTCGCTCGAGATCCGCGGAGCCCGCGCTGCACGTCGTGCCGCGCGTCGCCGCGCCCACCACCTGGTGACGGCCGATGAGCACTCCCTCGCGGAGCTCGAGGCCTTCCTGGCCACGCTGCCCCTGTGTGCCTCCGGTCGCATCTTCATCGAGGTGCCCGAGGTGTCCGACATCGGCGTGATCGAGGCACCCGGTCGCATGACGGTCACCTGGCTCGCGCGTGGACAGCGCTCGGGAACCCCGGGCAGCGGTCGCGCCTGCGCCGCGGGACAGGCGCTCGCCCGTGCCACCTGCGCCTGGGCCGACGAGATGATGTGCGACGACGAGGTGGAGACCCACGTCACGCTGCTGGGCGGCTACCTCGGCACGGCCGACATCGTCGAGCACCTCACCGGCGCCCTCGGCATCGCCCCCGGTCTGATCCACGCACCGGAGCGCTTCGGCCTCCTGCCGATCGCGCGCTGACTCAGCGCGGACGACGGACGTAGTTGCCGTCTTCCAGCCCCGCCTCGATCTCGAAGCGGTTGCGCAGCGGGTCGCGCCCCGCGAACAGGTACAGCACCGGCATCAGGAACCCGTAGCGCAGCCACTGCTCCTTGTGCACCGCCTCGTGTCGCAGGACCGCGTCGCTCGGCGGTTCGTCACCGGTGAGGAAGCAGCCACCGACGCACACACCGCCACGGTTGAACGTCCACGAGGGCATGCCGCGGAAGATCCACAGGCCGTTGCGTCGCTCGACCCGCCCCGTGCTCCACAGGGAGCCCCAGAGCCAGCCGACGGCTGTGCCCCAGGCGTAGCCCAGGCGGCTGATGGGGGAGCGCAGCAGGAACGCGGGGATGCGACGATCCGCACGCCGCCCGCGGCGCAGCCGTTCGGCGGCCTCGTCCTGCCAGCCCTCCGGCGGCGTCACGCGACCGCTCCGACCAGGCGCAGCAGCGCGCCCAGATCGTCGACCGCGTCGGCCGGGGACCGCGGCGCGAAGCCGGCGATCGTCGCCCCGGCCAGCGGGATGCTCTCCCGCAGGCGGCGGATGGCCGCGCTCAGGGCGGCGGGAGACACCCCGAACGGCACCGCGGAGGACACTCCGGCGAAGGCGGCGGGGTCGAGCACGTCGACGTCGATGTGCACCCACACGCGGCGGGCGCCCGTGGCCCGCACCGCGGCGGCCAGTGCGTCCGGATCGTCGAGATCGGCGACCGACAGACCGGTGAGCGCGGCGAGCGGATCGACCTCGGCGTCGTCGACGTTGCGGACACCGACGGTCACCACGCGCTCCCGCGGCACACCGGGGGACAGCGCGAGCTGCTCCTCGCCCTCGCCGAGCACCGCGCGCAGCGCCATGCCCGAGAAGGCACCGGACGGGGAGGTCTCCGGCGTGTGCAGGTCGGCATGCGCGTCGCACCACACGACCGCCACATCGTCCGTCCCCCCGGGGAGCGCGTCGAGTGCCGCGACCGTGATGCTGCAGTCGCCGCCGATCAGCACCGTGTCGGCCGTGAGGTGCTCGCGCACCAGCTCGCGCGTCCGCTGCAGGGCGCTGAGGCGTCGCACCCCCGTCCCGAGGGCCTCGCCCGCCTCGACGGGCACCTCCAGCACGGTGGTCGCCGCGCGCGGGAGATCGCCGGCGATCGCCGACGCCCCGTCGACCAGGAGCATCGCCCGCGCGGCGGGCGAACCCTGCCACTGCGGCACGACGAGGAAGCGGACCATGGGAAGACCTCTCGACAGCGGAAGTGCTGATGCCCCGGGCACGCGGCCCGGGGCATCAGCGAGGGATCAGGAACCTTCGAGTGCCTGACGGGGAGCAGCGCCCCCGGCCTTGAGCTCGGCCAGGCGCGCCTCGACCTCGGTCAGCTCGCCGAGGTCCTCCAGGCTCTCGAACTGCGCATCGAGGCTCGACGCGGCCAGCTCGGCCTTGCCCTGCGCGATGGCCTCCTGGCGGCGGACCTTGTCCTCGAAGCGGCCCAGCTCGCTGGTCGGGTCGAGCACGTTGATCGAGCTCACCGCGTCCTGCACCTTGGTCTGCGCCTCGGCGACCTTGGCGCGGGCGAGCAGCTCGCTGCGCTTGTTCTTGAGCTCGTTGAGCTTGTCCTTCATGCCGTTGAGGCCGGTCTTGAGCTTGTCGACGATCTCCGTCTGCGCGGCGATCTGCGGCTCGGCGCCGGTCGCCTCACGCTCGGCGCTGATCTGGCGCTGCAGGGCGATCTTGGCGAGGTTGTCGAACTTGTCGGCGTCGGCGGTGTTGCCGGCACCGCGCATCTCATCGGCCTTGCGGCTCGCGGCGAGGGCCTTGTTGCCCCACTCGGTGGCGGCCTGCACGTCTTCCTCGTGATCGCGCTCGAGCAGACGCAGGTTGCCGATGGTCTCCGCGATGGCGGACTCGGCGTCGGCGATGCTGTTGGTGTAGTCGCGGACGAGCTGGTCGAGCATCTTCTGCGGGTCTTCCGCAGAATCCAGGAGGGCGTTGATGTTCGCGCGGACGAGGGTGGAGATCCGTCCGAAGATGGACTGCTTGGCGGTCATGCGTGGTTCCTTTCAGAGGGTCGTCGTAAAGAGCGTGTCGTACGTGTCTGTGCGGGGGATCAGAAGCGTCGCCCCCCGGAGCGTCCGCGGCTGCCTCCGCCTCCGAAGCCGGAGCTGCGGAAACCGCCGCCGCCGGAGGAGCGCCAGCCGCTGCTGCTGCGACGCGAGGACCCGCCCCCGCCGCCCGCCAGCAGTCCGCCGATGATCCCGCCGAGGATGTCGCCGCCGATGCCGGAGCCGCCCGAGCCGGTCGAGCCGCCGAAGAGCCCGCCCCAGCTGTCGTCGGCGGCCACGGTCGGGCCGTACGAGCGGACGTCGGACTCGGCCGCCGCGGTCGCCTGTCTGGCGAGGTCGAGCGCCCTGGTCGCCTCGGCGAGTGCCCGCTCGACGTCGGTCGTGCGCAGGCTCAGCGCCTGCGTGAGTGCGGCCTCGGCGCTCGCGAGGCGCGTCCGCGCGGCGGAGCCGACCGTGCCGCGGCGGGTCTCGATGAACTCCCTCGTCGCGCGGATCTCGGAGTTCGCCTGGGCCAGCGTGGGCTCGAGCAGCTGTTGCGCACGGCGCGCGCGGTCGACGGCCTCGCGCCCCTGCGCGAGCGCGGCGTCGATCTGCGTGTTCGCGGCCGTGAGCGCGTCGAGTGCGCGCTGCGGATTCTTCGCCGTGCCGGTCAGATCGGCCTGCGCGACCTGCAGCTGCTGGGCGGTGGCCGAGGCCGCGGCGGCGATCGCGCCGGACGGGTCGGGCAGCTGCGCGGCGGCGGCGAGGTCGGACTGCAGCTCCGCGACCAGGGCGGTGGCGGCCCGCTGCGTGGCGGACAGCTCCGTGCCGAGCGCCACGATCGCCCGCACCAGTTGGCCGGCCTGCGCCACGGACTGCTCCGCGGTGCGGATCGCGAACGCCGCCTCGCCCGATCGCCCGGCGGCGATCGCCTGCTCGGCAGCCTGGATCGAGCGGTCGGCGAGGGCTGCACGCTCCTGCGCCTGCGTCGGGTTGTCGGCCACCGTGGCGAACGCGGCCGGATCGTACGCGGCCGAGAGCGCGGCGAGCGACGAGGCGGCGGTCGGCAGCAGCGGGGTCAGTGCGGCGCGCTCTCCGCGCACGCGCTCGAGCTCCTGCGGCGCGTTCTGCTCCAGCTGGCGCAGTGCGTCGAACGCCTCGGTGTTCTCGTCGAGCACGCGGTCGATCTCGTCGGCGAGCTGGATGATGCGGATGTGCCACGCCCGGCGGTCATGGACGGAGTCCTCGATCTCGTCGTCGAGCTTCTGCCGCAGGTCGAACGCCTCCGCGATCTTCGCCTTGGCCTCGTCGACCGCGCGCGTGAACTCGGCCGTCGCCCCGTCGCCGAACTGCGCCACCGCGAAGCCGAGCTCCTCGCGGCTGGACGTGATGGCGTCGTCGGCCTGCACGAGCGCGGCACCGGCCTGCTGCTCGACCTGCGCGTCGGTGAGCGTGGAGAACGGGTCGGCGGGGTCGGGGGTCTCGGGCATCGCGCCGCGCTCGCGGGTGGCGGCGTTGCGCCGCGCACGGCGGACGAGCGAGACCACGAGCCAGATCAGCAGCAGCACGACGACGACCGCGACCACGATGAGCGTCACCCGCAGGGCACCCGCGCCGCCGTCGCCCTGGATCCGGTCGGCCGCGAGGGTGATCGCGCCCGCCCAGTCCCCGGCTCCCGCGAGCGGTGCGATGTCGTTCTCGATGCCGTCGAGCTGGCTGTTGCTCAGCGGACCGGAGGAGTCGGCGGAGATGTAGAGGCTGCGGCCGTCGACCGCGATCGCGAGCAGGTACTGCGACGGGCCGAGGTTGTTCGCCGACGCCACCGCGTCGGCCCAGTCCGCGCTGTCGGAGGGGTTGGTGAAGTCGTCGACGAGGACGACGAAGAGGTCGGCCGAGGAGTTGGCCGAGAGCTCCTGCAAGCGGGTCTCGACCGTGCTCTTCTCGGACGGGCTCAGGACCCCGGCCTGATCGGTGACGTACCCGGCGTCGAGCGTGAGCGGATCGGTGGCGGAGGCGGCGGACGTGCTGAACGTCCCGATCATCGCGGCCAGCAGAAGTGCGGCCAGCGCAAGCCACCGTTTCGTCATCGTGTTCCCTCCGACCGGCAGCCGAGCCCCATGTCACGAGTCTATGCACTGGGTACGACACGCGACAGCGCCGCGGGGCGCATCGCCGTTCGCCGTCAGCGGAGACACATACGCTGGAGGGCATGGACGACAGGTACGGATCGGATGTGCTGGCGTCGGGCTGGCGCGAACGCGGAGCGAAGCAGGTGCCGATCGTCCCGGCCGAGATCGACCTCGTGGTCGAGGTCGCCGCGGACGGCTACTGCGGCGCGGTGACGCGCGTGCAGGGCGGCACCGTCGAGCTCGAGGACTGGAAGGGGCGCAAGCGCCTCTTCCCGCTCGGCGGCGGCTTCCTGATCGACGGCGCGCCCGTGCGGCTGACCGTCCCCGCCGTGAAGGAGCAGGGACCGCGACGCACGGCCTCCGGCTCGTTCGCGGTCGCCGACCAGCGCGCCAGGACCGCGCTTCCCAGCCGCATCCTCGTCGAGGGACGCCACGATGCCGAGCTGGTCGAGAAGGTGTGGGGCGCGGACCTGCGGGTGGAGGGCGTCGCGGTGGAGTATCTGCAGGGCGTCGACCTGCTCGACGAGCTCCTCGCCGCCGAGCCGCCCAGCCGTGAGCGGCGCTACGGCGTGCTGGTGGACCACCTCGTGCCGGGATCGAAGGAGTCGCGCATCGCCGAGGCCGTGGCCCGCGGACCCCACGGCCGGCACGTGCGCATCGTCGGCCACCCGTTCGTCGACGTGTGGCAGTGCGTCACCCCGCGGGCGCTGGGCATCGCGGCGTGGCCCGAGATCCCGCGCGGCGTGGACTGGAAGACGGGCATCTGCCGCGCGTTCGGATGGCCGCACGAGACCCAGGCCGACACCGCGCGGGCCTGGCAGCACATCCTGTCCAAGGTCACCACGTATCGCGACCTCGAACCCGCGCTGCTCGGCCGTGTGGAGGAGCTGATCGACTTCGTCACGGAGCCGGCGGGCTAGCGCTCCGGTCCGGGCGGCGGAGCGCCGACGGCTACCCTGGAACCATGCCCGAACCCCGCACTTTCCGCGACGAACCGGTGTCTTTCGTGCGCCGCAGCGGCCGGATGTCCGACGCGCAGGAGCGCGCCTTCGCCGAGCTCGGCCCGCAGTACCTGCTGGACGTGCCGCGCGACGTGGCCTGGACCTCGGTGCACCCGGAAGCACGGCTCGACCCCGCGGCCGAGTACGGCAGGCACGCCGACCTGTACGTCGAGATCGGCTCGGGCCAGGGCCACGCGATCGTCGCCGCCGCGACCTCCCGCCCGGACGACGACTTCCTGGCGGTCGAGGTGTTCCGAGCGGGACTCGCGCGCACCATGCTCGATGCCGACCGGGAGGGCGCGCGCAATCTCCGCGTGGTCGAGGCCAACGCACCGGAGGTGCTGTCGTCGTACCTGCCCGAGGGTGCCGCGCGCGAGGTGTGGATCTTCTTCCCCGACCCCTGGCACAAGAAGCGGCACACCAAGCGCCGCCTCGTCCGTGCGGGCTTCGGGGCGACCGCGGCCAGGGCGCTGCGCGACGGCGGTCTGCTGCGGCTCGCGACCGACTGGGAGGACTATGCGCTCCAGATGCGCGAGGTGCTCGACGAGGATCCGCTCTTCGAGCGCGCGTTCGACGGTGAGTGGGCGGAGCGCTTCGACGGGCGCGTGATGACGGCCTTCGAGCGGAAGGGCATCGCGAAGGGACGCGACATCCGCGACCTCGTATACCGTCGGCGGGCGCGCGCGTGACCCTGCCCGCGACGGCCACCTCCCTCCGTGCGGGCGGCGTGGTGGCGGCCGCGCTCGTGTGCGCCGCGGCTCCGGCGTTCTTCGTGCTGGAACTGCCCTGGCTCGGGTGGCTGCTGCTCGCGGTCGGCGTCGCTGCGGCGTGGGTCGCGGAGCGCTCGGGGAACTCCCGACGGACGGACGCTGCGGAGGCGGGCGCGGTGCCGGAGGACGGGCGGCGACGGACCCCGTCGCTCACGCGCGACCTGTCGCTCATCGCGGTCGGCATGCTGATCGTGAGCGTCATCCCGCTCGCCGCGGAACTGGACAACCTCGCGATGCTGCGGTTCACCCTCGCGCTGGGCGGCGCGGTCGCCGTGCCGTACCTGATCTCCCGCTTCGTGTACCGCGACCGGGCGATCTCGTTCCCGTGGCGCACGGGGCGGCGCTGGGGGCGGCTCCAGTGGGGCTGGCTGGTGGCGGTGCTCGTGCTGGGCTGGCTGATCCTGCCGTACTACTTCATCAGCAGCGGCGTGTACCAGAACTGGCCGGTGGTCGACACGCCCGACCTCATCGCCCGCCTGTTCGTCGGCGTCGGCGCGGTCGGCATCTGGGACGAGCTGTTCTTCATCTGCACCGTCTTCGCCCTGCTGCGGCGGCACTTCCCGGACGCCCTGGCGAACGTGCTCCAGTCGATCGTGTTCGTGTCGTTCCTGTGGGAGCTCGGCTATCGCGAGTGGGGGCCGCTGCTGACCATCCCGTTCGCGCTGCTGCAGGGCTTCATCTTCCTCCGCACGCACTCTCTCGCCTACGTGGTGACCGTCCACCTGCTGTTCGACGCCGTCGTGTTCGCGGTCCTCGTCCATGCCCACAACCCCGGGCTGCTGCCGGTCTTCCTCGTGTGAGCGGCTTGCCCCGCAGCGCCTCGCGACGGGACAATCGGGTGTGCTCATCGTCGGACTCGTCCTCGCCGCGGCCGCTGCGGCCTTCCACGTCTTCATCTTCGCGCTCGAATCCCTGCGCTGGACCGAGCCGGAGACCCGCAAGATCTTCGGCGTCGCGAGCGAGGCCGACGCCGTGACCATGAAGCAGCTCGCGTTCAACCAGGGCTTCTACAACCTGTTCCTGGCGCTCACGACGCTGCTCGGCATCGGTCTCGTGATCGTCGGCGCCGCCACGGTGGGTGTGACGCTCGTGCTGGCCGGCACCGGGATGATGCTGGCCGCGGCCCTCGTCCTGGTGCTCTCCGATCGCTCGAAGGCACGCGCCGCGGCGATGCAAGGAACCCTGCCGCTGCTCGCCGTGCTCGCGACCGCGGTCGGGCTCGCCCTGGGCTGAGCCCGGCGCGAGGGGTGACTTTCCCGCGCGCAGCCGCCACACTCGGTGAATGGCCGAGTGGGTGCTGCACGTGGACATGGACCAGTTCATCGCCGCCGTCGAGGTGCTGCGCCGCCCCGAGCTCGCCGGTCGACCCGTGATCGTCGGCGGGCGCGGCGACCCCACCGAACGCGCGGTCGTCTCCACCGCCTCCTATGAGGCGAGGGCCTACGGGATCGGTTCGGGCATGCCGTTGAAGATCGCCGCGCGCAAGGCGCCGGAGGACGCGGTGTTCCTGCCCGTCGACCACGAGGAGTACGAGCGGGCGTCGGACGCGGTGATGTCGGCGCTGCGGGGGCTGCCGGGCGTGGTGGTGGAGGTGCTCGGTTGGGACGAGTGCTTCCTCGGTGTCTCTACCGACGACCCGGAAGGGGTCGCGCGGGCGGCGCAGGCGGCGGTGCGGGAGGCGACGGCACTGCACTGCTCGGTCGGCATCGGGGACAACAAGGTGCGCGCCAAGATCGCGACCGAGTTCGGAAAGCCGCGGGGGCTGTTCCGCCTCACGTCCGACAACTGGTTCGAGGTGATGGGCGAGCGCGGGACGAGAGAGCTGTGGGGGATCGGCCCCAAGGTGCAGAAGCGTCTGGCCGGGCACGGCATCACGACCGTGCGCGAGCTGGCCGACGCGGACGACCAGGAGCTGATCGCCGAATTCGGGCCGCGGATGGGCGTGTGGTACCACGGCCTCGGCTCCGGGCTCGGGCCCACCGAGGTCGACGACACGCCCTGGGTCGCGCGCAGCCACAGCCGGGAGACCACCTACCAGCAGAACCTCACGACGCCCGAGCAGGTGGAGGCGGCGCTCCGGGAGCTCGCCGGACAGGCCTTCGACGACTGCGCGAAGGAGGGGCGGGCCGTCGTGCGTGTGCACCTCAAGGTGCGCTACGCCCCGTTCGACACCAGGACCTTCGGGCACAAGCTGCCCGCCCCCACCACCCGTCGCGACGAGGTGGTGGCGGAGGCGGTGCGGCTCGGCGCCACGCTCGACCCCGCACGCGAGGTACGACTGCTCGGCGTCCGGGCGGAGATGACGCCGCCGGACACCCCGGGCACGGTGGAGCGTACCCCCGTGCGCGGCCGCCTCTGACCTCAGTCGCGGATGACCGCGGCGACCGCGCTCACCTCGATCAGGGCGCCGGGGACGCCGAGCCCTGCCACGAGGGCGGCGGTCACGAGCGGCGGCGCCCCCTCGCGCGTCAGCGTGGGCGCCACGGCACCGTACGCGGCGCGGAGATCGGCATCCTGATGGATCAGGATCGTCCAGCTGAGGACGTCGTCGAGCGACGCGCCCGCCGACTCGAGCGCCACCCGCGCGTTCTGCACCGCGCGCACGGACTGCTCGCCGACGTCGGTCGAGACGACGGCACCGGACTCGTCGACGCCGTTCTGGCCCCCGACGTAGATGGTCGTCGCCCCGGGAGGCACGACCGCGACATGGCTGAAGGCCGGGCTGGCCACGAGGCCGGCCGGCTGCGTGAGTGTGATCTGCATGCGCGCATCCTCCTCCCGGCCACCGACATCGGCATTCAGACCCGGGTCCGCTGCCACGTCGGCCGACCGTGGAGCGTGCGGATGGTCCACGGACCGTGAGGGCGCGCGGCGGGGTTCGCGCCCCCACGACCGTGCCCTTCGAGAGGGCCCCAGACGATCGCGAGATCGAGCACGTCGGTGTCGTCGGACTTCGACGGCACGGGGGGACGATACTCGCGGTGGGAGCGCTGCCGCACCGGGTGGCGCGCGAGTTCACCCGGGTGATCGGCGGGGCGGCCCGGCCGGAAGCGCGCGGCGCGTCGGTCCACCGCAGTACGCTTCCCTCACGGTGGAGGGAGAACGGATGGGCGCGAGGCGCAGGCCGCCCTGGCTGCTCAGCACTCTCGACGGGTATCGACGCGGATGGGTGACGGGCGACATCGTCGCCGGTCTCGCCGCGGGAGCCGTGGTCGTGCCGCAGGCGATGGCCTATGCGACGATCGCCAACCTCCCCGTGCAGGTGGGCCTCTACACGTGCATCGTGCCGATGCTGGTGTACGCGGTGCTGGGCGGCAGTCGCGCCATGAGCGTGTCGACCACGTCGACCATCGCCACGCTGACCGCCACGACCCTGGTCTCGGCCGGGGTCGCCGCGGGGTCGGACGACGCCCTCGGCTCGCTCATGATGCTCACGCTCCTCGTGGGCGCGATCCTGCTGCTGGCGCGGCTGTGCCGCCTCGGGAGCCTGGTGGAGAACATCAGCGGGGCGACCGTTCTGGGGCTCAAGATCGGGGTCGGTGCGACCGTGGCCGTCGGGCAGCTGCCGAAACTCCTGGGAGAGACGTTCGACTTCTCCGGACACGGCTTCCTGCGGTCGCTCGTCGCCGTGGGCGAGGCGGCGGCGAGTGTGAACCCGGCGACCGTGCTGCTGTCGGCCGGATCGATCGCGGTGCTGCTGCTGTGCCGCCGCTTCCTCCCTCGGGTCCCCGGCGCCCTGGTGGTCGTGCTCGGCGGCATCCTCCTGGTGGGCCTGGGCCACATCGACCGGCTCGGAGTCGATCTGATCGAACCGGTCCCCAGCGGCCTTCCCGTGCCCGGGGTGCCCGACTTCGCACAGGCTCCCGCCCTCGTTCCCGGTGCCCTCGCGATCGCCGTGATGGCGTTCCTCGAGTCGGCGGCGGTCGCCCGCAGCCTGCGACGGCCCGCCGAGCCTCCGATCGACAGCGACCAGGAGCTGCTCGCCACGGGCGCGGCCAACACGGTCGGCTCGTTCTTCGCCGCGATACCGGCCGCCGGGGGCTTCTCCCAGAGCGCGGTGAACCAGGGTGCCGGGGCGCGCACCCAACTCGCGACGCTCGTGACCGTGGTCCTCGCGGTGCTCGTGGCGCTGTTCCTCGGCCCGGTCCTGAGCCTGCTGCCGGAGGCCACCCTCGCCGCGCTGGTGTTCATCGCGGTCGTCGGACTGGTCGACGTGCCGCAGCTCGTGCGCTGGTTCCGGATCAGCCGCACGGACTTCTGGATCGCGACCGCGGTCGCGGTGATCGGACTGACGGCCGGGCTGCTCCCGGCCGTCGCGATCGGGGTGGTCGTGACGCTGATCCTGGTGCTGCGCGAGCTGAACGTGCCGCGGGTGCGCGTGACGACGCGCGTGGGCCCCGTGGTCGCGATCGAGCTGGAGCGGGGACTGTACACCGCGAACGCCCTCGCGAACGAACGGCTCGTGCTCGACACCGTCGCGGGTCTGCAGCCCCCGGTGACCGCGGTGGTGCTCGGGCTGCAGCAGCAGACGGCGGTGTCCATCACCGTGCTCGACGCGCTGGAGGAACTGGATCGCGAGCTTGCGCAGCGGGGGGTGACGATGCACGTCGCGGCCCTGCCTGACGGGGCGGCGGAGGTCGCCGGGCGGGTGCCCTGGTTCGCGGGACTGGAACGGCAGGGACGGGTGCACGCGACCGTCGACATCGGGGTGGGCACCGCCGGCGGCGTGCAGGGCGACGTGCACCCGGACGACGCCCGCGACGACCGCTGACCCGCGCAAGGGAGAGGCCGCGGCGGGCCGACACGGCGCGGCGCTGATCTGGCGGGGCCGCGGTCCCTCATCGCGGGCGTCGGCGGGTCGGGGCGTCGGCCCCGCCGTGAGCAGGGGCATGCCCTTGCGGAACCGCTCTCATCGGGGAATATACTGCCGCCGAGGGGGAGAGCCGCTTCAGGATCGGGGGGACCGATGACGGAAGATGCTCGACACGGAGGTGGGACGACCAGTCCCATCCCCACATCGATGAAGGGCGAGGTACGGAGGGAACGACTGCTGACCCGGCTCAGCGCCGCGATGGAGGAGCCGTGGTCGCTCACGCTCGTGGGCGCGCCGGCCGGCGCCGGCAAGACGCGGCTGCTCGCGCAGTGGTCGCGTGAGCTGCGCGAGCACGCCGACGTCGAGGTCGTGTGGGTCGCGATGGAGCGCGGCGACGGCGTCGACACCCTGATCGCGGGTCTCGAACGGATCCCCGATCCCGCACTGCAGCGCGGCTTCGCCCGCGTGCCGCGCGGTCACGGGGCGGCCACCATGCGCGGACTCGCCAGGGCCCTGGACGCGGCCCGCAGACGGATCGTGATCATCGTCGACGACGTGCACCACCTTCAGGACGACGAGTCCGCCCACCTGATGTCGGTGTTCGTGCAGACGGTCCCCGGCGACGTGCACGTCGTGCTGTCCGGTCGCGGCACGCGCATGATCCCGCTGGCCCGTCGTCGGCTCAGCGGCATCGCCCTCGAACTCGACGGTGCTGCCCTGGCGTTCCGTCCACACGAGATCCAGGCGTTCTTCGCGCTCCGCGACCTGCACCTGAACCCGAGCGAGATCGCCGCGCTGCTGGCCCGCACCGCGGGGTGGGCCGCGGCGCTGCAGCTCATGATGCTCAACGCCCCCGGCGGGGGCCCGGTCGGGGCCTACCCGCTCCGGGGAGACGACCCCGACGTGGTCGACTACTTCGTGGAGGAGGTCTTCGGAGACCTCAGTGACGAGCTGCGCGGCTTCCTGGAGACGACGGCCGTCCCCGAGTCGTTCACGACCGCACTCGCGACCGTCCTCTGCGGCAGCGCACGCGCGGGCGCTCTGATCGAGCGGTTGCTGCGGCTCAACGTGCTCGCCGGCCCCGACGGCGCGGACCCCCCGCGGTACCACTACCACCCGCTGCTGCGCGCTTTCCTGCTCGGGCGCCTGCGCGCCAGGGGCAGCAGCGAGCCCGCCCGGCTCGAGGGCATCGCGTCGGCGTGGTTCGACGGGCAGGGGGAAGCCCTTCCCGCACTGGTCCACGCCGTGCGCAGCGGAGAGGAGTTCTGCGTCTCGGCGATCCTCCGTCGCAGCGGCATGCAGCTCGTGCTCGACGGCCACCCCGACGAGGTCGTCGCGGCGACCGGGGAACTGACCGCGCAGCGCCGCGCGGAGCCGGGGGTGCGGATGCTGATCGCGGCGGCCGAGCTCACCCGCGGGAACGCGTCCGCGGCGGTCGCGGCGCTGTCGTCGACGCCGGAGACGGACGAGTCGGACGTGCACCGGGCGTGGAGGCGGGGGCTCGCGCTGCACACGGCACTGCGCCGAGGGGGGATCGAGGACGCGCTCGCCGCGGTGGGCTCGGAGCTCCGCACGCCGACGGGCGAGGAGCGGATCGACGCCTACGCGACGCTGCAGCTCGCGATGGCCCAGCTCTTCACCGGTCGGCTGGAGCAGTCCGAGGTGTCGGCCAGACGGGCGGCCGACCTGGCGCGGGCGATCGGTGCCGTATCGGCGGAGCTGCAGGCGGAGACCGCGCTCCTCACGGCAGCCCTGTTCCGCGGGCGGCTGCGCGAGGTGATGGATGCGAGTGCGGCTCTGGACGAGCGGTGGCATGAGCGCGGCGCACCGGACAACGCGTTCGTCGAGGTCGCCCGGGTGTGGCGATCGTGGGTGCCGTACGAGGCCATGAACCTGCTCGACGCGAGTCCAGCGCTGCTGCCGTCGGCGCGGGTCCTCGACGCGGGAGGGGAGACCGCGATCGCGCGGGGGCTGCACGGGTTGCAGGCACTGCTCGCCGCGGACGCGGTCGACGACGCCCACGCCTCGGCCATGGCGCTGTTCGACTTCCTCGCGCCGCGGGAGGACCTCCCGTTGCCGGTGCACTGGTACGCCATGATGGCGCCGTTCGTGGTGCACGCGTTCCACCGTCTGAACGAGCCCACGATCCGCGACCGCTTCATCGACGAGGTGGAGGCGGCGCTCGGCGAGACCGGGGACGTGCTGGTCCTCCGTGCGCTCGCCGCGATGCACGACCGACGGCCCGGTGTCGCGCGCGGAGCCCTCGTCCCGGTGCTGGAGGGGGCCGCACGCTGCCTGCTGCCGGCGTCGATGATCGACGCCTGGCTGGTGGAGTCGCACCTCGACGTGGAGGACGCCGAGCCGGATCGGGCGCAGTTCGCCCTCGCCACCGCGCTGGCGCTCGCCGAGCCGGAGGACCACGTCCGCCGGGTCGCGGAGGCCGGGACGGTCGTGACGCAGCTGCTGGCGGCACGAGCGACCCCCGGTTCGCGCACCCGGTTCGCCGACCGCGTGCGCGAGCGGTTCACCGCCGCCGGCGTCCTGGCGGAGGAGGAGCTGACGCACCGCGAGCGCATCGTGCTGGCCGCCCTGTGCCGCAACGCCACGCTGCGGGAGATCGCCGCGCAGGAGTACATCTCCCCGAACACGGTCAAGACGCACGTGCGCAACATCTACCGCAAGCTCGGCGTGTCCGACCGCGAGGGGGTGACGGCGGCCGCCCACGCGCTCGGCATCGGGTGATCCCCGACTCGTCGCGGCGTGGTCAGAGCAGCGTCCCGAGGGCCTTGTCGAGTTGCAGCACTCCGATCACCAGCAGCATCGCGGCGTTGAGCACGTGCGTGTTCCCGGAGATCCACGACCGCACGCGGTTGAGCAGCGGCTGGGCGGCCTCGCCGCGCGCGACCACGAAGAGCACCGGAGCCGCGATGGGCAGGGCGCCGACCACGACGAACACGACCGCGGTCCAGAACGCCGCCGTGCCGCCCACATCGGCCAGCGAGATGTCGAGTGCGGCGAGCACGGCGCACGACGCGTCGACGGGGTTGAGCGCGAACAGTCCGAGTCCGAGCAGGAACGTGCGGCCGGGGCGGAAGGACGCCACCGAGTGCAGCCACCCGGGCAGTTGCGGCGATGCGGCGACGACATCGCGCGGTGAGGAGGCGGCGGCCATCTGGGCGATATGGGCACGGCCCTTGCGGTAGACCCACACGGCAGCGCCCACCAGGAACAGTCCGAGCAGCAGCCGCAGGAGGGCCACCCACAGCGGTGGCTCGCGCTGGCTGTGCACCTCGACCCGGGAGAAGATCCAGAGGAACAGGGCGACGAGCCCACCGAGCCCGAGGAGCCAGCCGAGCAGATACGCGATGCCGTTCGCCCTGGCCCGCCGCGACAGCAGCACCGCGACGAGCGCCATGATCGCGAGCGGGCTCAGCACGACCCCGAGCGCGACGGGGGTCAAGGAGACGATCAGCGGTCCTATGGCGTCACCCCCTTCCGTACCGGGCCCGCCGCGACTCAGAACGCGGCGATGCCCTTGCCGATCATCGACACGCCGATCACGAGGAGGAGCACGGCCATGATGACCGCGTTCTCCTGCGCGAGCCAGCCGCGCAGGGCGTCGAGCGGGCCCCGCAGCCGCTCGGCCGCGACCAGGTACCCCACCACCGGTACGAGGACCGTCGACGCGGCGATCAGCGTGAACACGCCGATCACCACGACCAGGGCCCCGCCGTCCAGGCCGGCCGCGCCGATGTCCACCCCCGCTCCCGCCGCCATCAGCAGGTTCTTCGGGTTCACGGCGGAGAGCAGGAATCCGAGCCCGAGTGCCATCGGGAACCGCATCGTGTCGATCGCCTTCATCCACGCCGGCATGCTGGCGGTGCGACCGGCGCCGGGGCGACGGCGCCACTGTCCCACCGCGAGCAGCAGCAGGCCGACGCCGAGCAGCAGCTGCACGGTGCCGCGGATGGGTCGCGAGGCGTCGGGGTCCTGCTCGGGGAGCACGGCGGACAGCAGCGTGAAGACGCTCACGGCGACCACGATGCCCGCGACCCAGCCCAGCAGGAAGCCGACGCTCGTGACACGGGCCTTCGGCGACAACAGCATCAGGATCGCCGCGATGATGGGGATCGGGCTGATCGCGATGCCGAGCGCGAGGGGGAGGACACTTCCGATGGCGGCTCCCATGGGTCTACCTCTCGTCGGGCGCCGGCTCGGGGGCCGACGCGGTCAGGGCGGCGATCGCCGCGCGGTTGGTGGCGTGCAGCGGCTCGCCGTCGAGCAGGTCCAGCTCGGACAGCCGCCGCCAGGTGTTCGCGCGCACGCGGCTGAACGACAGCGAGATCGAGCGGTCGGCGAGCCAGCGTTTGAGAGCGGCGAACGACTCGGCGCCCGTGACGTCGACGTCGGTCACGGCCTCCATGTCGACGACGAGGTGCTGCACCGCGCCGTCGCCCGCGGCCCGGATCGCCTCCTTCACCGCGGACGTGAATACCGTGCCGTTGGCGAAGAAGAGCGGCGCGGCCAGGCGCACCACGATGATGCCCGGTGCCGTCGTCGCTCCGGACGGCGCGTCCTCCAGCAGCGACTCCGCCGGATCGCCCGAGGCCTCCAGCACGTCGATCGCGGGTGAGGCCGCGCGCTTGGCGAGGTTGATGAGGGCCAGCACGAACGCGACGAGGATCCCGGGGATCGAACCGATCAGGAGAGTGACGAGGAAGCAGACCGCGCCGATCAGGAACTCGAACCGGTCTTTGCGCCACAGGTCGATGAACTCCCGCACGCCCAGCAGCGGAATGATGGCGACGCCCACGATCGCCCCGATCGCCGGCGAGGGGATGTCCTCCAGCAGCGCCGTCCCGAACAGCAGCAGGAGGAGGGTGCCGACGGCGAGCACGACCGCGGGCAGCTGCGTGCGCGAGCCGGCCTGGTCCATCGCGGCCGTGCGCGACGTGGACGAGCCGACCGCGAAGCTGCCCTGCGCGCCGGCTGCGACGTTCGCGACCCCGAACGCGAGCAGGTCGCGGTTGGCCCGAAACGGGTACCCGTGCTTCTCCGCGTACGACCGCGACACCAGCAGGCCCTCGGCCGTGGTGACCAGGGTGAGCGCGATCGCGGACGGCACGAGCGCCAGCCACGTGCCCCAGTCCAGCACGGGCCACGTCAGCGCGGGGGGACCGGCGGGGACGGCGCCCAGCACGTCGACCCCGCGGTCGTCGAGTCCCGCCAGCAGCACGAGCACGGTCGTCAGGATCAGGACGACGAGTGCCCACGGGACCGCGCGCAGGAAGGCCTTCCCGATCAGGAGCACCGCGACCGAGCCGGCGGCGATCAGCAGGGACCAACCGTTGAGCGTGGGCAGTCCGCCGATCAGCGCAACTGTCTTCTCGGGGAACTCGGCACCGGAGTCGATCTTCACGCCCAGCATCTTGGCGATCTGGCTCACCATGATGTCCAGCGCGAGGCCGCCCACGAAGCCGACCAGGATCGGCTTCGACAGGAAGTCGGCGAGGAAGCCGAGCCGGAACACCGCCAGGAGCACGAACATCAGCCCGGACAGCACGGCCTGCGCGAGTGCGAGCGTGGCGTAGTCGGCGCTCCCGGCCACGGCCAGCCCGCCGACGGACGAGGCGACGAGCGCGGCCGCCGCCGCGTCGGGAGAGGCGACGAGCTGCCGCGACGACACGACCAGCGCGTACAGCACGGTGGGGACGATCAGCGCGTAAAGCCCGGCGGTCGCGGGCAGCCCGGCGATCTGGGCGTATCCGATGTTCAACGGGATGGCGATCGCGAGCAGGGTGACGCCCGCCGTCACCTCCGTGAGGGCGTTGCGCGCCGTCAGACCGGCGAGCGGTCGTTGCATCCCCGCCTCCTCTCGCCGCGGCACCGAGCGCCGCGCGTCCACCCTTCCACCGCGGCGCGTGCCCTCGCCAGCGGGATCGGTCAAGCTCCCCCTGGTGATTTCCGGTCGGGCTCTGCGGCGGGGTCGGGCTCCGGTCGTGCGGGAACGGTCGGGGGCGGAGCGGCCGAGCGGTCGCCGGACAGCCAGCGCAGCCAGGTGCTGCCGGGGTCGACCTCCAGCACCAGGGTGCGTACGACCAGCGTGAGCGGCACGGCGAGGATCGCCCCGAGCGGACCGATCACGAACGTCCAGAACACCACCGAGAAGAAGCTCAGCGTCAGGCTCAGGTCGACCGCGTCGCTCACGAACTTCGGCTGCACGAGAACCTGCAGCACGACGTTGACGACGCAGTACACCGCGACGACGGCGAGAAGGAGGGGCCAGCCGCCCACCACGAGCGCCAGCACCGCGGGCGGGATGAGGCCGAGCACAAACCCGATGTTCGGCACGAAGTTCGTCACGAACGCGAGGATCGCCCAGACGAGCGGCGCTGGCACGCCCATCCACCACAGGGCGAGCCCGTCGATCACGGCGACGATCGCGCCGAAGATCGCGTTGACGACGAAGTAGCGGCGCACGCCGCGGTTCAGTCGGGTGATGCGCTCGATCGACGCCCGACGCGTCGTCCCGAACACCTCGCCCGCCCGCTGGTATCGGGCCGCGTCGACCGCGAGGAACACGATGTACGCGCACACGAAGAACAGTGCGGTCGCGACGCCGACCACGGTGCCGCCCACCCGGCTCGCGGCGGCGAGGAGCGTCTCGGGGTCGAGGACGGAGGCCGCGGTGTCGGTCGCGGCGTCCTCGAGCCCGAGCGACTGCAGCAGTGCGACCAGGTCGTCGGCCGTGCGACGGAGGCTGCCGTCCGTCGCGAGGTCGCCGATCAGCCCGGCGAACTGGATCCCGGCGAGCCACAGCAGGGCGCCCATCGCCACGAGGATCGCGATCGACACCACGATCACGGCGGTGGATCCCGTCCACGCCGGCCAGCCGCGCCGCCCGAAGGGACGGCGCACGGGATCGCACACCACGACGATGACGACGGCGAGGGCGAGGGGGCTGAACACGTCCCGCGCGACGGAGAGGCCCGCGAGCGCGACGGCACCGGCGGCGAGGGCCAGCAGGACGCGCAGTGAGGGGGACAGGGAGCCGTCGATGACGCGTTCGGGGGAGGTGGGGGAGGTGGTCACGCGGTCAGCGTAGCCCCGCGCGGGGGCGTGCGCCGTGGCCCGTCCTTCTCATCCGGGTGAGAATCCTCGCGGTACGCATGCGGTCGCGCGGCCGTCACTAGGGTGACTGCCATGTCGTCCCCCCTGCGTCAGACGAGTCCAGGGCCGACCATGCGGTTCCGGCCGCCGGGCCCGCAGCCCGGCGTGCTGCGACGCGACCGGGTGACCGAGGCACTGCACGCGGCGGTCGCCGGCGCGCCGGTCACCGTCGTGAGTGCTCCCTCCGGTTTCGGCAAGACCACGGCCGTGGCACAGTGGGCGACGGGCGTGGACCGGGTGGCGTGGCTCGCGCTGAGCCCGTTCGACGTCGACCCCGCGCGGCTGACCCGCGGCGTCGTCGAGGCGCTTCGGGCGACCAGCGGCGACGCCTCCGCGCGCGACCTGCCCGCCCTCACGAACCCGGAGCGTGCGTACGAGGAGATCTGCCGGGTCTTCGGCGACCGCGACGCGCGGGTGCACCTGGTGGTGGACGACGCACACCGGGCGGGGGAGCGGTGGCGCCACGGCCTTCTCGGCATGCTCGCGGAGCAGCCGCCGGACGGTCTGCGGCTGGTGCTGGTGGGGACGACGCTGCTCGAGCTGACCCTGAGCCGCCAGCGCGTGACCGCCCCGGAGGGGTTCCTCGGGGCCGACCTGCTGAGCTTCACGCGCGAGGAGGTGGCGCGGCTCGCTCCCGCCGCGCGAGAGGGCCTCGGCGCGGACGCGATCGTGGAGGAGACGGGCGGGTGGCCGATCGCCGTCCGGCTCATGATGATCGGTGGTGCCCGCCCGGAGCGGAGCGCCCCGAGCGCGTCGAGCTTCCTCGGCGAGTACGTGCGCGAGCACGTGCTGGGTGCCCTGCCGCCGGAGGTCGCCCGTTTCGTGCTCGACGCCACCGTCTGCGCCGAGCTCACGCCCGAGCTCGCCGCGCAGGTGACGCAGCGCGAGGACGCCGCGGAGCTGCTGGAGGCGTGCGTGCGACTGGGGCTGTTCCTCGACCGGTTCGACGGACCGCACGGCCCGGTCTATCGCTGGCACCGCACGTTCGCCCGCCGCTGCGGTGAGATCGCGGCGGGCGATCGCGACCGGCTCGCCGACGTGCACCGTCGAGCGGCCGCGACACTGGCCGAGTCCGATCCGGTCGCCGCGATCGGGCACGCCCTGCGGGGCGGTGAGCCCGACGTCGCGCGCACCATCCTGGATCGACACTGGCTCGGGCTCGTCGTGGGCGGGAGCGCCGCCGAGGTCGAGCACGCGGTGACGGAGCTACGGCGGCACGACCCCGACGACCCCGACCTCCTCCTCGTGCAGGCGTGCGCGTGCGATGCGCTCGGCGAGCGCCACGTGGCACGCGAGCTGTTCCAGCGGGCGCACGCGCTGCGGGACCGCGACGGGGTGCCGACGTCGACGGTCGTGCCGGTCGCGCGGCTGCTGCTCGCGGACGACAGCGCCGACGTGGTGGAGGCCAGCGCGCAGGTGCACGCGCTGCTGCACGACGCCACGGCGGTGGAGGTCGCAGACCGCACCGCGCTCGACTACCTGCTGGGCTGGAGCGAGATCCGTCATCGCGGCGACCCCGCACTGCCGGTCGAGTACTTCGCCGCCGCGGCGCGGGAGGCCGAGCGCTCGGCCGACCCCGAGCGCGTGCGTTGGTCGCTCGCCCAACTCGCGTTCGGACAGGTCTGGGCCGGTCGCGTGGTCGACGCTCGCGACACGCTCGCCCGCATCGCCCCGCACGTCTCCGACGAACGGCATCGGGGAGGGACCGAGGCTGCCGCGGCCGGGTTCGTCGCCTACTGGTCGGGCGACAGCGCCGACGCGGCGGAGTCGTTCTCCGCGGTCCTCGACGGCGGAGAAGCCGATCGGGTGGTCGCCGGGCTGTCGAGGATGATGATCGCCTACGCGGCTGCCGAGACCGGCGACGTGGCCGCGTGCCGTCGCGCGGCGATCGCGGTGCAGGAGATCCCGCTGGAGGTGATCCGCGGGTTCAGCTGGGCGGCGCTGCGGGAATCGGCCGTGGCGCTGCTCGACGAGGCCGTAGGCAGTGGCGAGCGCGCCCGCCGGATCGCGGCACGCTCGGTGCAGCGTCCCGACCTTCCGCTGGTGAACGTCGCGCTCGCCGGCGTGCTTCGTCGCGCGGAGGAGTACCCCGCGGCGCTGGAGTCGCTGCGCTCGCTGCGGGGGTACGCCGAGGTGTCGTACGTCAAGGCGTCGACGCTGATCACGGCCGCCGTGATGCGGCGGCACGCGGGGCGGCACGAGGAGGCGCACGAGCTGTGCGAGGCGGCCGTCGCTGTCGCGTCCGGCGAGGGGATCCGCGTGCTGTTCGGGCCGCGCGAGGTGGCCGTGCGGCGGCTGCTGCACGAGCACGTGCACTTCGGCACGCAGTTCGAGGACTTCATCGGCCGCTGCCTCGCGATGGACGCGGCGGGCTCGCTCGCGGATCGTCTGTCCGAGCGGGAGCGGGAGGTGTTCCAGCAGTTGCAGACCGCACGGACGCTGCCCGAGATCGCACGGGAGCTGTCGGTGTCCGTCAACACGGTCAAGACGCATCAGCGGGCGATCTACCGCAAGCTCGGGGTGTCGTCGCGCCGGGAGGCCGTGCGCTCGACGGTGTGAACGGGGGCGCCGCGTTCGACGGCCCCCGTCCACCCGGGTCAGGCGAGGGCGCGCGCCTTGATCGCGGCGAACTCGGCGTCGGTGATGGTGCCGGCCGCGAGCAGTTTCGAGGCCTTCTCGATCTCGTCGGTCGCGCTGGTCCCTGCGACGCTGCGGATGTACGTATCGGCGGCGTCCTGCTGCTGTCGGTAGGAGGCGGCCGCACGTTCGGCCATTCCCCGCCCGCGCGCGATCAGGTAGATGAGCGCGGTGAGGAAGGGCACGAAGATCAGGAAGATGATCCACACGGCCTTCCACCAGCCGTTCAGCGCGTGGTCGCGGAACAGGTCGGCGACGATGTTGAACAGCACCATGAGGTAGGAGACGAATACGAACACCCAGAAGAACCACCAGATGATGTCCCAGAAGCTTTCCCAGAACGACACGTCGGACCCCTTTCGTCGATGAGCAGGTGAGGTGATCGTGGCAGCGACCACGGTGCCGGGCGTGGCGGTGGTCACCCGATCCGGGCGAGTCGCCGTCGTCGCAGCTCACCCCGCCCGGGTGATCCCCTCGTGAGGGCCACGCGACGATGGTGCGAGCATGACGCCGTTGATCCGCGCGAGGAAGGCGGTGCCATGAACGATTTCCGGTTCGGCCCGGTCGAGCTCTATCTGGTGGGGTTCGAGGGCGATCGACCCGACCCCGGCACCTTCCGTGCTCTCGCCGACGTCGCCGAGAGCGGCGTCGTCCGGATCCTGGACATCGTGCTCGTCGGCAAGACGACCGACGGGGACATCGAGATCCTGGAGCTGGAGGACGACGCCGAGCAGCTCGGGCTCGCCGGGTTCGCCCCCATCGTCTCCGGTCTCGCGGGGGAGGAAGACGTGGAGCTGTTGGCCGGCGAGCTCGATCCGGGTCGTTCGGCGGCGGTCGTGGTCCTGGAACTCGCGTTCGCCCGCGTGCTCGCGCACGACCTCGCGGCCGCGGGTGGACGGGTGCTGCGCACGGAGCGCGTCCCCGCACCCGTGGTGAATGCGCTCATCGACATCCTCGACCAGGAGGGGGACTGACATGCCTCTGCGGAGATTCGGACGGCCGGGACTGCTGGGCCTCGCCGCGCGCACGGCCGTGGTCGCTGGCACGGCGACGGCCGTCACCGGGGCGGCGCAGCGGCACCAGGCCCGCCGGGCGCAGGAGGAGTACGAGCAGCAGCAGTACGAGGCCGCGCAGCAGCAGGCGCAGGTCGAGGCGACCGTGCGCGACGCCACGGCCCCCGCCACGCCACCCGCGCCACCGACGGCTCCCGCCGGCGACGACCTGATCGCGAAGCTGCAGCAGCTCGCGGCCATGCAGCAGGCGGGCGTGCTGTCGGCGGAGGAGTTCGCGGCGGCGAAGCAGCGGCTGCTCGGCACCTAGCCGCCGGTGCACCACGACGACGATCGAGGAGGACCGATGGGCGAGCTCGACGAGCTACGGGCGCGGGTCGAGCTGCTCGAGCGCGAGAACGAGGCCCTGCGCACGCCGCGCCGTCGGCCCGCCGCGCGCAGCATCCTCGCCGGGGTCGTGCTCGCGGTGGCGGTGCTGCTCGCGCCCGTCGCCGTGCTCGGAACCTGGGCCCGCCTCCAGCTCGTGGACGCGGACCGCTTCGTCGCCACGTTCGGGCCGCTCGCAGACGACCCCGACGTGCAGGACTTCGTCGCCGACCAGGTGAGCGCCGCGATCGACGAGCAGGTCGACCTCGACGCCGTCGTCGGCGAGCTGTTCGACGGGCTGCGCTCGCTCGACCTGCCGCCCCGCGCCGAGTCCGCGCTCACGCTCCTCCAGGCTCCGGCGGCGTCGGGGCTGTCGTCCCTGATCGACGGCGTGGTGCACGACGTCGTGTCGTCCGCGCAGTTCGCCGACATCTGGGCGCAGTCGCTGCGGGTCGCGCACGAGCGTGCGGTCGCCGTGCTGCAGGACGAGCCGGGGACCGCGCTGCAGCTGGCCGACGACGGGGTGCTGTCGCTCGACCTCGGTGTGGTGATCGAGCGCGTGAAAGATGCACTGGCGGAGCGCGGTGTCGGCGTGGCAGACCTGATCCCGGTGATCGACCGCTCCATCCCGATCGCCCAGGCCGATGCCCTCGTGCTCGTCCGGGCGCTGTACCAGGTCGCGGTCGCGGCGGGTTTCTGGTTGCCGTGGGTGTTGGCGGGGCTCGTGGTGCTGGGGGTGCTGCTGGCCCGCGACCGACCACGGGCGCTGCTGTGGACGAGTGTCGCGCTCGCCGCGGCCTTCCTGTTGCTGGCTGCCGGCCTGGGCATCGGCCGCTCGTTCTTCCTGGGCGCGGTGAGCCCGTCGATCATGACCGCTGCGGCGGCGGCGTCGCTGTTCGATGAGGTGACGGCGCTGCTGTCCTCGACGGTCGCGGCGCTCGCCCTGTCGGCGGTGCTGGTGGTGCTGTGGGCCTGGGTCGCCGGGTCGTCCCGCGCCGCGGTGCGCACGCGGACGGCCGTGGAGAGCGGTGTCGCCGCGCTCCGGGGCGCCGCGGAGCGTCACGGTGTCTCCACGGGGCGGTTCGGTGTGGCGGTCGACCGGTACCGCGGGCCGATCCTGGTCGCGGGGCTCGTCGTCGCGCTCCTCCTGCTGATCGTCCTGCGGCCGGTGTCGTTCGGTGCCGTGGTGGGCGTCGCGGCGGGCGTACTGGTGCTCGTCGTGCTGGTGGAGCTGCTGCGTCGCCCGCCCATCGCGCCGATGGCACCGGAGGAACACCCATGAGAGAAGGAGTGGACATGTCGGACTTCAACGCGGACTTCACCGGAGAGATCCGGCTCGACGTGCGGGACTCGACGCCGGACTGGTCGCCGTACGAGCTGCGGACCGCTCCGGACGGCGCGCCGAACGTGCTGGTGGTGCTGTACGACGACACGGGCCTCGCGTCCTGGTCGCCGTACGGCGGACGCATCAGCATGCCGACCATGGACCGGCTCGCGCAGAACGGACTCACCTATACGCAGTGGCACACCACGGCGCTGTGCTCGCCGACGCGGTCGACCATGCTCACCGGCCGCAACCACCACGTCAATCGCGCCGGGGTGATCATGGAGGGCACCACGGGGTTCCCGGGCTTCGCGGGACGGCTGCCCGCCGAGTGCGCGACGATCGGGCAGGTGCTGCAGGACAACGGCTACTCCACGTTCTGGGTCGGCAAGAACCACAACGTGCCGGAGGAGGACATCGCCCCGGGTGGCAACCGCTCGATGTGGCCGCTGCAGCTCGGCTTCGACCGGTTCTACGGCTTCCTCGGCGGCGAGACGAACAACTGGTACCCGGATCTCGTCGAGGACAACCACTTCATCGACGCCCCCGCGACGCCGGAGGAGGGGTACCACCTGTCGAAAGACCTCGCCGACCAGGCGCTCACGATGATCCGCAACCAGCAGGCGTCGAACCCGTCGAAGCCCTGGTACCTCTGGTTCTGTCCCGGTGCGAACCACGCCCCGCATCATGCGCCGCAGGAGTACATCGACAAGTACAGGGGGATGTTCGACGACGGCTACGACGCGTACCGGGAGTGGGTGCTCGCGCGCATGATCGACAGGGGCGTGCTGCCCGAGGGCACCGCGCTCACCCCGTTCAACCCGATGCCGGACGACGTCGCGAACCCGGCCGATCGCGTGCGGCCGTGGTCGGAGCTGAACGACGACGAACGGCGCCTGTTCTCCCGCATGGCCGAGGTGTTCGCCGGGTTCAGCGAGTACACCGATGCGCAGGTCGGCCGCATCATCGACTATCTGGAGGAGACCGGACAGCTCGACAACACCCTCGTGTTCTACTGTGCCGACAACGGCGCATCGGGGGAGGGCTCGCCCGACGGCTCGGTCAACGAGAACAAGTTCTTCAACGGCTTCCCCGACGACCTCGCCGAGAACCTGGCGATGATCGACCACCTCGGCTCCGCGGACACCTACAACCACTATCCGACCGGGTGGGCCGCGGCGTTCTCGACGCCCTTCCCGATGTTCAAGCGCTACTCCCAGTACTCGGGCGGCACGTGCGACCCGATGGTGATCCACTGGCCGAAGGGCATCGCGGCGAAGGGAGAGCTGCGCCACCAGTACCACCACTCGGTCGACATCGTGGCGACCGTGCTCGACGTGATCGGCGTCGAGATGCCGGAGACGTACCGCGGGGTGACGCAGCGTCCGCTCGACGGCGTCTCGATGAGGTACAGCTTCGACGCGGCTCCCGACGGCCCGAGCGAGAAGCACGTCCAGTACTACGCGATGCTCGGCACGCGCGGCATCTGGAAGGACGGGTGGAAGGCCGCCGCCGTGCACGCACCGCTCACGGGCACGGGGCACTTCGAGGACGACGCGTGGGAGCTGTTCCACGTGGCCGAAGACCGCGCGGAGGCGCACGACCTCGCCGCCACGCATCCGGAGAAGCTCCGCGAGCTCATCGACGCGTGGTTCGCGGAGGCCGAGGCGAACTTCGCGCTGCCGCTGGACGACCGGTCCGCCAGGGAGCTGCTGACCGTGCAGCGCCCGCAGGCCGAACGGCCCCGCGAGCGGTACGTGTACTACCCGGGCACGGCCGCGGTGCCCGAGAGCGTCGCGGTGAACGTGCGCGGCCGGTCGTTCAAGATCATCGCCGACGCGGTGCTCGAGGACGGGGCGCAGGGCGTGCTGTTCGCGCACGGCTCCCGGTTCGGCGGGCACTCGCTGTTCGTGAAGGACGGCCGGCTCACCTACGTGTACAACTTCCTGGGCATCCCGCCCGAGCAGACCTTCACGTCGGAGCCGCTCACGCCGGGTCCGCACACGCTCGGCGTGGAGTTCGTGCGGGAGGGGGCGGGTGAGCACGGGGAGTCCGTGGGCACCGCGACGCTGTACGTCGACGACCGGGCGGTGGCGTCCGGGCCGATGCGGGCGCAGGTGGGCAAGTTCACCCTGTGCGGGGACGGCCTCTGCGTCGGCTGGGACAGCGCCGACCCGGTGAGCCGCCAGTACGGCAGCGCGTTCCCGTTCACGGGCGGCAAGCTGCTGGGCGTGGGGATCGACGTGAGCGCCGAGCAGTACCTCGACCTGGAGCTGGAGGCGGCCGCGATGCTCTCCCGCGAGTAGCGGCCGCCGGAGTCGCCCGGCACGGCCCGGCCCCGCGGACGGCCCCTACGATGAAGGCATGGTGGCGATGATCGAGGTTCCCGGTGGCACGCTGCGAATGGGTTCCGACGAGTTCTACCCCGAGGAGGGCCCGGTTCACGAGCGCGAGGTGGCGTCGTTCCGTCTCGACGAGCACCCGGTGACCAACCGCGACTATGCGGTGTTCGTCGACGAGACCGGTTATGTGACGGTCGCCGAGCAGCCGATGGATCCGGCCGACTATCCCGGCGTGCACCCCGACGACCTCGTTCCCGGCGCCATGGTGTTCACACCGACGTCAGGCCCGGTCGACCTGCGCGACTGGCGGCAGTGGTGGCGGTGGGAGCCTGGTGCGTTCTGGCGGCGTCCGTTCGGGCCGGACTCGTCGATCGACGACCGTCTCGACCACCCGGTGGTGCACATCGCCTATCCGGATGCGGCCGCGTTCGCCGCGTGGGCGGGCAAGCGGCTGCCCACCGAGGCCGAGTGGGAGTGGGCGGCGCGCGGCGGACTGGTCGGCGCGCGCTTCGCCTGGGGCGACGAGACGAAGCCGGACGGCGTGCTGATGGCCGACACCTGGCAGGGTGCCTTCCCCTACCGCAACGACGGGGCGGACGGCTGGGTGGGCACGGCTCCCGTGCGCAGCTTCGCCGCCAACGGCTACGGCCTGTTCGACATGATCGGCAACGTGTGGGAGTGGACGGCGGACTACTGGACGCACCGGCACGTGCCGCCCGGCACGGTCGCGGTGGATCCCGGTCGCCGGGCGAGCCTGCTGTCGGCCGAGCCGGGTTCGCCCATCCCGCGGCGCGTGCTCAAGGGCGGCTCACACCTGTGCGCCCCCGAGTACTGCCTGCGGTATCGCCCGGCCGCGCGGTCGGCACAGGCGGAGGACACCGCCATGACCCACATCGGCTTCCGCTGCGCCCTCTGAGCGCCGGGGCTGAGCGCCGCGGGCTGAGCGCCGGGGGCTGAGCGCCGGGGGCTGAGCGGTCAGGAGGGTGCGGGGAACACGCTCGCCCAGTCGTCGCGCACGCTCACGACCGTATACCCGCGCTCGCGTGCGGCGGCGAGGGCCTTGTCGGCGCCCGCGTCGTACGGGGCGTCGTCGCGGTCGTGGTCGTCGTGGTGGATCAGCAGCGCGAGACCCCGGCGGGGGCCGCGCCGTGCGTGGTCGAGCATCGGCATGTCGCCGTTGGAGTTGCCCGCGGCGAGGAGAGGGCGTCGGCCGATGCGGCTCCAGATGCGCACCGGCTTCTCGGGTCCGTCGTCGAAGAACGCGAGCGCGGGGGAGTAGCGCACCGATCCGGTCGCCTCGTCGTACGTGAGCCCCAGCGCCGAACCCACGACGCGTTCGGGCGGGATGCCGTAGATGGACTGCGTCAGGGGGCGCAGGAAGTCGCGCTCGCCGCCCGAGACGATGTAGCACGTGAAGCCGTGGCGTTCGAGGTAGCGCAGCAGCTCGACCATCGGCTGGTACACGAGCTCGGTGTAGGGGCGGTGGAGCACGGGGTGGCGCGCGGTGCGGAAGAACGCCGACACGGCGGCGGCGTACTGCTCGACGTCGAGTCCGTCGGTGAGGCCGACGAGGGCGGCGATGATGGTGCCGAGGTCGGAGTCGTCCCCGGCGTAGTGCTTCTCGACGGCCGCGCCGAGCCACGCCAGGTCGCCCGTGACGGCCGCGCGGTAGGGCTGCGTGTCGGCCAGGGAGGGATCCGCCAGGGCCACCTCCCGCCAACGCTCCACCACGTAGTGGAGCTGCGTGGGCATCGGCTTCTCGGTCCACAGCGTTCCGTCGTTGTCGAACACGGCGACGCGCTCCTCCGCGGGCACCGCATCCGGTCCGGTCGCCACGCCCGTCACGAACGCCTCGATGGCGCGTCGGGTGGGGGTGTCCCTCCAGGAGGGGAGCGTCGCGTCGTCCATCTGTTCAGGGTGCCAGGCGGGCCGGGCGCCGGGGGCGGACGCTCACCCCGCCGGGGCGAGCGTGGTCCGAGCGGGGCGTTCGGCGGCGTCGGGAATACCCGTGATGGGTATAGGGTTGTGGCCAGGGAGTACCCCAGGGGGGTATCCTGACAGCGGAGAGGAACGACGATGAACACGAGCGAGTACCAGGTGACCGGGATGACGTGCGGGCACTGCGAGATGGCCGTCCGCGGCGAGGTCTCCCGCATTCCCGGGGTCGACGGCGTCGACGTCAGCGCGCAGACCGGACGCCTCGTGGTCCACAGCTCCGCCCCGGTCGATGACGCCGCGGTGCTGGCCGCCGTCGACGAGGCGGGCTACGAGGCGGTGCGGTCATGACCGATACGCGATCCGTGCCCGACGAGACCAGCGTCGAGCTGGAGATCGGGGGCATGACCTGCGCGTCGTGCGCGATGCGGATCGAGAAGAAGCTCAACCGAATCGCCGGCGTGACCGCGAGCGTCAACTACGCGACCGAGAAGGCCACGGTCATCGCGCCGGCCGGCCTCGACACGGCGGTGCTCATCGCCGAGGTCGAGAAGACGGGCTACACCGCCGCTGTCCCCGCGCCTCCGGCCCCGACCGCCGAGGACGCGACGCCGGAACAGGCGGACGACGGGCTGGCCGCACTGCGCCAGCGGCTGATCGTGTCGATCGTGCTCACCGTCCCGGTGATCGCGATGGCGATGATCCCGGCACTCCAGTTCACGTACTGGCAGTGGCTGTCGCTCGCGCTCGCCGGACCGGTGATCGTGTGGGCGGCGTGGCCGTTCCACCGTGCCGCGTGGACCAACCTGCGCCACGGGGCGGCGACCATGGACACGCTCATCTCGATGGGCACGCTCGCGGCGCTGCTCTGGTCGCTCTACGCCCTCTTCTTCGGCACGGCCGGGATGCCGGGCATGACGCACCCGTTCGAGCTGACCGTGGCACCGAGCGACGGGGCGGGCAACATCTACCTGGAGGTGGGCGCCGGGGTGACGACCTTCATCCTCGCCGGACGCTACTTCGAGAAGCGCTCCAAGCGGCAGGCGGGGGCGGCGCTGCGCGCGCTGCTCGAGCTCGGCGCAAAGGAGGTCGCGGTGCTGCGCGGCGGCGTGGAGACCCGGATCCCCACGGCCGAGCTGGCGGTGGGCGACGAGTTCGTCGTCCGTCCGGGGGAGAAGATCGCCACGGACGGCGTCGTCGTCGCGGGAACCTCCGCCATCGACGCCTCCCTGCTCACGGGCGAGTCCGTCCCGGTGGAGGTGCGCGAGGGCGACGCGGTGACCGGGGCGACCGTGAACGCGGGCGGACGTCTCGTGGTGCGGGCGACCCGCGTCGGCTCCGACACGCAGCTGGCGCAGATGGCCCGGCTCGTGGAGCAGGCACAGACGGGGAAGGCCGAGGTGCAGCGCCTCGCCGACCGGGTGTCCGGCATCTTCGTGCCGATCGTGATCGTGGTGGCGCTCGGCACGCTGGGCGTGTGGCTCGGCCTGGGGTTCCCGGCCGCCGCGGCCTTCACCGCGGCCGTCGCCGTGCTCATCATCGCCTGCCCGTGCGCGCTCGGACTCGCCACGCCCACCGCGCTGCTCGTCGGCACGGGTCGCGGCGCTCAGCTCGGCATCCTCATCAGGGGCCCCGAGATCCTGGAGTCCACGCGCCGGGTCGACACGGTCGTGCTCGACAAGACCGGCACCGTCACCACGGGGCGCATGACTCTCACGGCCGTGCACCCGGCGGAGGGCGTGGAGCGCGCCGAGCTGCTGCGCCTCGCGGGAGCGCTGGAGGACGCCTCGGAGCACCCGATCGCCCAGGCCGTCGCCACCGCGGCGACGAGGGAGCTGGGCGCGCTGCCCGCGCCGGAGGACTTCACGAACATCGAGGGCCGTGGCGTGCAGGGCGTGGTCGACGGTCACGCCGTGATCGTGGGTCGTGCGTCCCTGCTCGCGGACTGGTCGCAGCATCTGCCGTCCGCGCTCGCCGAGGCGAAGGCGGAGGCGGAGCGCCAGGGCAAGACCGCGATCGCTGTCGGCTGGGACGGCGCGGCGCGTGGCGTGCTCGTGGTGGCCGATACGGTCAAGGCGACGAGCGCACAGGCCGTGGCCCAGCTCGTCGGGCTCGGGCTCACCCCCGTCCTGCTCACGGGCGACAACCGCGCGGTCGCGGAGCAGATCGCCGCGGAGGTCGGCATCGACGAGGTGATCGCCGAGGTGCTCCCGGCCGACAAGGTCGCGGTGGTGCGCCGGCTGCAGGACGAGGGCCGGGTGGTCGCGATGGTGGGCGACGGCGTGAACGACGCCGCGGCCCTCGCGCAGGCCGACCTGGGGCTCGCGATGGGAACGGGGACCGATGCGGCGATCGAGGCGAGCGACATCACCCTCGTGCGCGGCGACCTGCGCAGCGCGGCCGACGCGATCCGTCTCTCCCGACGCACGCTCGGCACCATCAAGGGCAACCTGTTCTGGGCGTTCGCGTACAACGTCGCGGCCATCCCGCTCGCGGCGCTCGGCCTGCTCAACCCCATGCTCGCCGGCGCGGCGATGGCGTTCTCCAGCGTCTTCGTGGTCGGCAACAGCCTCCGCCTGCGGTCGTTCCGCAGCACGGCGGTGGACGCCCAGTGACACCGAGAAAGAGGAGTACCGACATGTCCGATTCCCCCGCAGGATCCTGCTGCAGCGTCCCGGCCGCCGGCGGTGTCGCCGCCGAGGGACGCCCCGACCTGCTGGCGTCGAACGCCGAGGGCATGACCACGTGCCCGGTGATGGCCGGGAGTCCCGTGGTCATCGCGCAGGCCGAGGCCGCCGGGCTGTTCCGCGACTACGAGGGCACCCGCTACCACTTCTGCTGCGCGGGCTGCGGTCCGGCGTTCGACGCCGACCCCGCGAAGTACATCGCGGCCGCCTGAGTGGCCGCACCGTGCGGGGCTGCCCGACGGCGGCCCCGCACGGCATCATCGACGTTGGAGGGAACACCATGAGCACCCCGCACCACGACCCCGCCCCCGCGGACGCCCGTCACGACGCGCACCCGGTTCACGACGCGCACGCGGCTCACGAGGCCCATACCGGTCACGACGCCCACGGCGGTCATGACGCGCACGCGGGTCACGACGCGCACGAGCCCCATGCGGGTCACGAGGCCCACGGCGGTCAGGATGCGCACGCGGGTCACGAGGCCCACGCCGGTCACGACGCGCACGCGGGCCACGGCGCGCACGGCGGTCACGGGGACCACGTCGGGCAGTTCCGGCGGCTGTTCTGGATCATGCTCGTGCTGGCGGTGCCGACGGTTGCGCTGTCCGGCATGTTCGCGATGATCCTCGGCTACTCGCTGCCGGAGGTCCCGGGTCTGGCGTGGGTGTCTCCCGTGCTCGGCACCGTCATGTACGTGTGGGGCGGGCGGCCGTTCCTGGTGGGCGCCGTCAGCGAGCTGCGGGCGCGCAAGCCCGGGATGATGCTGCTGATCGCGCTCGCGATCACGGTGGCCTTCGTGGCGTCGTGGGGTGCGAGCCTGGGACTGCTGCACCACGAGCTCGACTTCTGGTGGGAGCTCGCGCTGCTGATCGTGATCATGCTGCTCGGGCACTGGATCGAGATGCGGTCGCTCGCGCAGACGACGTCCGCGCTCGACTCGCTGGCGGCCCTGCTGCCGGACGAGGCCGAGCGCGTGGAGGGCGACCAGGTGGTGCGGGTGTCTCCGGCCGACCTGCGGGTGGGCGACGTGGTGGTGGTGCGGCCGGGCGGCAGCATCCCCGCCGATGGTCGCATCGTCGACGGTCGTGCCTCGATGGACGAGTCGATGGTGACGGGGGAGTCGCGGACGGTGTCGCGCGGTGCGGGCGACCCGGTCACGGCAGGCACCGTGGCGACCGACTCGGGGCTGCGCGTCGAGATCACCGCGACCGGAGACGACACGACCCTCGCGGGGATCCAGCGGCTCGTGACGGAGGCGCAGAACTCGTCCTCGCGGGCGCAGCGCCTCGCCGACACGGCCGCGGGCTGGCTGTTCTGGTTCGCGCTCGGAGCGGCGGCGATCACCGCGGTCGTGTGGACGCTGGTCGGTCTGCCCGACGACGCGGTCATCCGCACCATCACGGTGCTCGTGATCGCCTGCCCGCACGCGCTGGGGCTCGCGATCCCGCTGGTGGTGTCGATCGCCACCGAGCGCGCGGCCCGCGGCGGCGTGCTGGTCAAGGACCGCCTGGCGCTGGAGAGCATGCGCACGGTCGACACGGTCCTTTTCGACAAGACGGGCACGCTCACGAAGGGCGAGCCGGTGGTGTCGGAGGTGTCGACGGTCGGCGGGGACGACGCCGGTGCGGTGCTCGCCCTGGCTGCTGCGGCCGAGGCGGACAGCGAGCACCCGCTGGCGAAGGCGATCGTGCGGGCCGCGCGCGACCGCGGGCTGACGGTGCCGGCGAGCCGCGACTTCTCTTCGTCGCCCGCGGTGGGCGTCACAGCGACGGTCGACGGTGCCACGGTGCGCGTCGGCGGCCCGCACCTGCTGACCGAGGAAGGCGCGCAGGAGCTGCCGGCAGCCGAGGGGTGGCGCGCGCACGGCGCGATCATCCTGCACGTGCTGCGCGACGGCCGCGTGATCGGTGCGCTGGCGCTCGCCGACGAGGTGCGGCCGGAGTCGCGGGAGGCGGTCGACGCGCTGCACGCCCGCGGGGTGCAGGTCGTGATGATCACAGGCGACGCGGAGGCGGTGGCGCAGACCGTCGCGTCCGACCTCGGCATCGACCGGGTGTTCGCCGGGGTGCGACCCGAGGATAAGGCCGCGAAGGTGCAGGAGTTGCAGCGCGAGGGTCGCCGGGTGGCGATGGTGGGCGACGGCGTGAACGATGCCCCCGCCCTGGCGCAGGCCGACGTGGGGCTCGCGATCGGCGCGGGCACCGACGTCGCGATCGCATCGGCCGGGGTGATCCTGGCGGGCGACGATCCGCGGTCGGTGCTGTCAGTGATCGAGCTGTCGCGGGCGTCGTATCGCAAGATGAAGCAGAACCTGTGGTGGGCCGCCGGCTACAACCTGCTGTCGGTGCCGCTGGCCGCCGGGGTGCTCGCCCCGATCGGCTTCGTGCTGCCGATGTCGGTCGGCGCGGTGCTCATGTCGCTGTCGACGATCGTGGTCGCCCTCAACGCGCAGCTGCTGCGCCGACTCGACCTGCGCCCCGAGGTCACGACCCGCGAGATCCTCGACCGCTGACCGCCCGCAGACCCCGGCCCGACGCCCGTGCGGTCAGGCCGGGGTCTGCTGGTGCACGGCGAGCAGCCACCGTCCGCCGTCGCGCACGTACGTCGACACCATGTCCGCCGTGTAGGTCTGTGCGCCGCGGCGTCCCTCGAAGCGATACGCGATGGCGGCGGCGTCGGTGCCGAGTCGTTCCTCGCTCGTGCGCAGGTCCTCGATCAGCGTCATGCCCCGCACCCTACTCCGGCGTCGCTTCCCGCGGAACGCCCTGGCTCACGGCTCGGACGGCGGGCCCGTCGCCCTCGGAGACGTTCCGCAACCCCGTATGGTTGCCCTTGTGCCTCTGCAGCCCCCACGCTGAAGCCCGTCGTCGGCGACCCGAGCCGTATGCGGGTCGAGCGCTTCCCCGTCACGATCCTGCTGGGTATCCAGCTGGCGGCGATGGTGGTCATTCCCGCTGCCCTGAAGGGGACACAGCCGTTCGGGCTGATCCTCGCGATCTGTGCCGTCACGATCGCCGTCGCCCTGTTCATCGAGCTGATGGTGCAACCGCTGAAGATGCCGGAAGCCACCGCGAAGCCGATCACCGCTCGCGCGGCGTTCACCGTATTCGCCGTGGGCGTGGCCGCCACCGTGGTCTCCACGCTCGGGGGACGCGGCTCGTATGCGGTGCAGATCGGTGTCGCCTCCGAATCGCCGATCGTCTCGATCGCAGCGCCCTTCACGCTCTGGGTGCTGTTCGGAGTGTCTCTCGTCCTCTGGCTCTTCCGGCAGGGGCAGGTGACGCGCGCGACCGCGCTCTGGGTGTGTGCGATCGCCGCGGTGGTGTTCCTGTGGGAGGGGCTCATGCGGGCCATCCTCGGGCAGTCCGCAGCGCTGATCCTCACGGTGGTGATCCTGGCCCTGTTCGCCAAGCTGATCCGCCTGCGGACGCTCGTGATCGTGCTCGCAGCCATCCCGATCCTCTGGCCGCCGATCTACGACTTCCGCGACTCCCTGCGTCGAGCATCCGTCTCGGGCCCGGGCGCGGTGAGTGCGGATGCGCCGCTGGAGCGCCTTCAGCTGGACACGCAGATGGCTCTCATCGCCCGATTCGTCCCCCGGCCGGCAGGTCTTGAGGTCCTCGACATCCCGACGCTGTTCCGCATCGGTCTGATTCCTGGGTTCCTCGACCCGGATCGCCCACCACTGGACACGGGCTCGCAGATGAGCATCGCGCTCGGCGGTGCGCCGACCAGCTCGCAGTCGGCCACCATGCTCGGCAACGTCTACATCTTCGAGGGCTGGATAGGGATCGTCGTGTTCGCCGTGGTGCTGACGCTCGTCATGGGCTTCCTCACCCGCCGGGACAACCCGTGGGCGCTCGCGGGAATCGGCCTCGTGTACTCCTACGGCATCTCGTTCAACGCGTCGTATCCGGACGTGATCCCGCGCATGCTGCAAGCGCTGATCTCGCTCGCCGTCGCCTACGTCCTGGTGCGGATCCTGTCGGGCCCGAAGGCCCGCGCCGCGTCCGAGGCGCGGGTGCTCCGGCGCGCGGAGGAGCGTCAGCGGAAGCAGCCGAAACGCCCCGGACATACCTCCGCCCGCCGCTAGGCCGTCATACCTCCGCTCGCCGCGAGGCCGTCATGCCTCCGCCCGGTCCCGCGCAGCGCTCCGGGCTCGCCGACCGCGCAGCGCCAGGACCGCACCTCCGAGCACCGCCGCGACGAGGGACCCGACCAGCACCCCGATCTTCACGTGATCGTCGGCGACGCTGCTGCTGCCGTAAGCCAGCTCGCCGACCAGGAGAGACACGGTGAAGCCGATCCCGGCGAGCAGCGACATGCCGGCCAGGTCGGGCCAGCGCAACGTCTCGTCGAGACGCAGCGCCCGAACGCGGCTGAGGAGGAAGGTCGTCAGCAGGATGCCCACCGGCTTGCCGACGACGAGTCCCACGACGATGCCGACCGTGATCGGGTCGGTCAGCGCGGAGACGAGGCCGTCCATTCCACCGACGTCGACTCCCGCGGCGAAGAACGCGAACACCGGCACGGCGAACAGCGTGGCCACGACACCCCAGCGGTCGGCGAAGTGCGCCGCCAGCCCGTCGTACACCGGGGCGCCGTCCGCATCGGTACCGGTCTGCACGCGCGTGCGTGCGGTGGCTCGCACGGGCACGAGGAACCCGAGCAGCACACCGGCGACCGTGGCGTGCACCCCCGACGCGTGCACGCACACCCACACGGCCACCGCGAGGGGGAGCAGCAGCCACCAGGAGCGCACGCCGTTCTGCACCGCGAGCGCGAACCCGGCGAGCGGCAGCAGCGCGAGGATGAGCCACGGCGCCTGGATCGTCTCGGTGTAGAACGTCGCGATGATCGTGATGGCGATGAGGTCGTCGATGATGGCGAGGGTCAGCAGGAACACGCGCAGCGCCGGAGGGAGGAACCGGCCGACGACGGCGAGCACGGCCACCGCGAACGCGATGTCGGTCGCGGTGGGGATCGCCCAGCCGCGCAGCACCTCGGGGCCGGCCGCGGCGTTGATCGCGAGGAACAGCAGCGCGGGCACGACCACCCCGCCGACGGCTGCCGCGATGGGCAGCGCGGCGCGGCGCGGCGCACGGAGTCGCCCGGCGACGAACTCCTCCTTGAGCTCCAGCCCGACGACGAAGAAGAACACGGCGAGCAGCCCGTCGGCGGCCCACGCGCCGACGCTCAGCTCCAGGTGGAGCTCGGGGATGCCGAAGCGCACGTCGCGCACGGCCTCGTACCAGGGCGCGGCGGGGGAGTTGGCGAGGATCAGGGCCGCGACGGTCGCCGCGAGCAGCAGCGCACCACCGAGCACCTCGCTGCGGGCGGTCGAGCGGATACCGCGCCACAGCTCATGCGGCGCGAGACGGAAACGGGCAGGGGACGACGAAGACACAGGGGTACCTCACGGGAGAGATGGGCGGTCGATGCGAACAGGCCGCGCCATCCGGCGCGGCTAGCCCCGTGGCGGCGGGCAGCCCGCGATCTCACCGTGCGAGAGGGTGCCCCACACGCTCGTCCACCCGTTCGTCCCCGGGTGCAGTACGACGCGCATCCACTCCGTCATCGGCGTCGCCGACGACAGGCGCTGCGGGGCGCGCGTCGAACCGGCGGAGACGAGGGAGGGCACCCGTCCAGGCTACCGTCTGTCATCCGTGCTGCCCCGAGACGTCTCGCCGGAGGTGTCGCCGGAAGGCCTCAGCTGTCGGATTCGATGGCGAGCGTGTTCCCGTCCGGGTCCTCGACCCAGGCGATCCGCCCACCGCCCGCCCGAGGGCCGATGCCGTCCGCGTTCTGGCCGAAACCGTCGTAGCGGACGAACTCGGCTCCCGCAGCCGTCAGCTCCGCCACGACCGCATCGAGGTCGTCGACGTACCACGTGGCGACTGTCGAGCGCGTCGACCCCGCGGTCGGCGTCTCGAACACGTTGAGCATGGTCCCGTCGCCGCAGGCGTAGAACCGAGCGCCCTCCGCGATGCCGGCGCTCGGTCCGCTCCGCTCGGCGGCGAGGCCCAGCCCCCCTTCGTAGAAGGCGGCCGCTCGTCCGATATCGGTGACGCCGATGGATGCCCTCACCGGGTAGTCCGCTAGTCCCATGTCAGACATCGTGCTCTCGAACCGCCGGCACGGCAATCGCCGACGTCCGCGCGACGCAGGCCGGCGAGCTCTCGCCGACCAACGACGAAGGCCGCTCCGAAGAGCGGCCTTCTGCTGATGTGCCCCCGACAGGAGTCGAACCTGCGACCTACGGTACCGGAAACCGGCGCTCTATCCACTGAGCTACGGAGGCGTACCGATCGACCTTATCACTCGTCGTGGGTGGTCTCCGACCCGCCCGCTTCGGTGACCGGGGCGGCCCGCAGCTCGTCGAGCGCGGCGGCCAGCTTCTCGGCGAGGTAGCGGTGGCCCGCGGTCGACGGATGCTTGCGTCCGACCTCCACGTCGATCACGGAGAGGTAGTTCTGCTCGGTGATCCAGTGCTGCTGCACGGGGGAGATGTACCACCAGCCGCGGGCGGCCGCGAGCTCGGACAGGTCGTGGTCGATGCGGGCGGTCTGCGTGCCGACGGGGAGCTCGTGCGGGGCGGGGCCGAGCACGACGATCGCGGCCTCCGGGTACAGCGCGGTGAGCGCGTCCCAGGCGGCGGTCACGGCGTCGCGGTAGCCCACCTCGCCCTGGGCGCGGTCATTGATGGAGCCCTGCACGATCACCAGGTCGGCGTGGATCGCGGGGTCGAGGGCGGCGATCCGCTCCCCGAACGTGGGGCCGTCGAGGCCCGGCTTGAGGTAGCCGCTGCCGCGCACCCCGTTGACGACCGTGTGCCCGTGGATCAGGTCGGCGAGCACGTACGCGTACCCGAGCGTGGGATCCGTGGCCGCCGAGCCGTAGGTCCACGAGTCGCCGAAGACCAGCACGGTGGGGTCGTCGGGGAGCGTGAGGGGAGCCGGGGCGATGGCCGCGGTGGCGGTGTCGTCACCGGCGGCGACGGGCGCGGCGGAGGGAGCGGGAGTCCACGGCCGCCACACACCCAGAACGCCCGCCGTGACGGCGAGCACCAGTGCGGTGGCGACCCCGGCGGCACGCAGTCGGCGGCGGGTGGCGGGGGCCTTCATGGCATGAGAGTAGATCACGGTCGGCCGAACGCAAATTCGGCGCGACGCACGGGGGCGGAGATCGCCCGTCCGCGCCCGTAAACTGGGGAGTCTATGAACCCCGAAACGCTCGCCTCCGCCATCCTCGCCGTCCTCGCACCGATCGCCGAGGCTCGACGTCCCGGCGAGCCGCTCGGGGTCACCGCCGCCGACGTGGTGCTGGAGCGTCCGCGCAACCGCGACCACGGCGACTGGGCCTCCAACATCGCGATGCGCCTGGCGAAGCCGCTCGGCACCAACCCGCGCGAGCTGGCGCAGGAGATCGCCGACGGACTCGTCCGCGTCGACGGGGTCGCGAGCGCCGAGGTCGCCGGTCCCGGGTTCCTCAACATCCGTCTCGACGCGGCCGCGGCCGGCGCGCTCGCGAAGGTCATCGTCGACGCCGGTCCCGCGTACGGCACCAACTCCTCGCAGGAGGGCGTGAGCGTCAACGTCGAGTTCGTCTCGGCCAACCCCACGGGTCCGCTGCACATCGCGCACACGCGCTGGGCCGCCCTGGGCGACGCGATCGTGCGCCTGCTGCTGGCGAGCGGCGCCCACGCGGTGCGCGAGTACTACATCAACGACGCCGGCGTGCAGATGGACCGCTTCGCGGGCTCGGTGCTCGCCGCCGCGAAGGGCGAGCCGACCCCCGAGGGCGGCTACCCCGGCGAGTACATCACCACGCTCGCCGGCCGCGTGCTCGAGGCCCGCCCCGACCTGCTCGACCTCCCCGAGGCCGAGCAGCTCGACGTCGCCCGCGAGCTGGCGTACGAGTACCAGCTCGCCGAGATCACGCACTCGCTCGACCGCTTCAACGTGCCGTTCGACGTGTGGTTCTCCGAGCGCACGCTGCACGCGAAGGACGCGTCGGGCCTGAGCCTGATCGACCGTGCCGTCGACCGCCTCCGCGAGCAGGGGCACGTGTTCGACCAGGACGGCGCGGTGTGGGTGCGCACGACCGACTTCGGCGACGACAAGGACCGCGTGATCCGCCGCTCGAACGGCGAGTACACGTACTTCGCCGCGGATGCCGCGTACTACCTCGACAAGGGCGACCGCGGCTTCCGCGACAAGATCTACCTCCTCGGCGCCGACCACCACGGCTACGTGCACCGCCTCAAGGCGGTCGCCGGTGCCGCGGGGGAGGACCCGGAGAAGAACGTCGAGGTGCTGATCGGCCAGATGGTGTCGATCAACGGCGCCCGCCTGAGCAAGCGCGCGGGCAACATCATCGAGATGGACGACCTGCTCGACTGGCTCGGCACCGACGCGCTGCGCTACTCGCTGGAGCGCTCGCCCGCCGACTCGCCGCTCGACCTCGACCCCGAGCTGCTGCAGAAGCGCACCAACGACAACCCGGTGTTCTACGTGCAGTACGCCCACGCGCGCACGCACAACGTGGCCCGCAACGCCGCCGACTCCGGTGTCGACCGCTCCGAGTTCGCGCCGGAGACGCTGACGCACGAGAGCGAGGCCGCCCTGCTGGGCGCGCTGCAGGAGTTCCCGCGCATCGTGGCGTTCGCCGCTCAGGTGCGCGAACCCCACCGCGTGGCCCGCTACCTGGAGGAGCTCGCGGGCCTGTACCACCGCTGGTACGACAACTGCCGCGTGATCCCGCTCAGCGACGACCCGGTCGAGAGCGTGCACCGCACCCGCCTGTGGCTGAACGACGCCGCCGGTCAGGTGTTCCGCAACGGCCTCGGGCTGCTGGGCGTCTCGGCTCCCGAGCGCATGTGACCGGCCGCCCGTGCGGCAGGATGACACCATGAGCGACGACAACCACACGCTGCCGTACCCCGAGCCGTCGCGGGAGCACCCGACACTGGTGATCCCCGACGCGGCGGCGCCGCAGCCGGAGAAGGCCAGGCGACGGCCGCGGTGGCCGTGGGTCGTGCTGATCGTGGTCGTGGTGCTCGCGGTGCTCGTCGTGGCGGCGGAGCTCATCGCCCGCGCCGTGCTTCCCGGCGTGGTGCGGTCGATCGTGATCGAGCAACTCGACCTCCCGGCGGATCAGCAGCTCGACGTGGAGACCACGGGCCTGCTCCTGCCGCAGCTCATCGGCGGACGCCTCGACACGTTGCACCTGTCCACCGACGCGGTGACCCTGGAGGGCATCACCGGTGCGGCCGACGTGACCGCGACCGGCGTGCCCCTGCGCGGCGGCGAGCTCGGCGGCGCCGACGGCACGATCCGCATCGACCAGGAGCAGTTCACGGCGCTGCTGGCCACGACCGACCTCCCGGTGGATTCCGTCGAGCTGGACGAGCCGAATGCCACGCTGGGCGGCTCCTTCGACGTGCTGGGCACCGCGGTGCCGGTGTCGATCACGCTCACCCCGGGCGCGGTCGACGGCGATCTGGAGCTGACCCCCGTGGCGGCGAGCGTCGGCGGGATCGACATCGACCTGTCCCGCGTCGGCTCGTCCCTGGGCGGACTGGGCGAGGGCCTCACGGAGCCGCGTCGCGTCTGCATCGCGGATCAGCTGCCGGCCGGGCTCACCCTCACCGGGCTGCAGATCTCCGGTGATGCCGCCGTGATCGACGTGGATGTCGACGGCGCGATCGTCACCGACGAGGCGCTGCAGGAGAAGGGCACCTGCCCGCGCTGACCGGCTACCCCGCCTCGGCGCGCGGTCCGTCCATCCGGGCCCGCAGGAGCTCGGCGAGCCACTGCGGCCGCTGCAGCGGGATGCCGTGGCCACAGCCGTCGACCGTGACCAGCGTGCTGCCGGGGAGCGCACGGTGCAGTGCCGCGGCGGAACGGTGCATGAGCTTCTTCTCTTTCTGTCCGACGAGGACGAGCGCCGAGCCGGGGAACTGCGACCACGCGGGCGGCGGCGCGAAGCGCAGGTTCTCCGCCACCGCGGTCACCAGGGTCTCGCGCGAGATGCCGGCCGAGGTGCGCAGGTAGGAGGGGAGCAGGTCGTCGGGCACGAACAGCTCCCGCGCCTGCAGCCGGGCGAAGCGCTCGTTCTTCGCCAGCCCGGCGGTCGCCCGCAGGAGCGCGAGGGTCGGGCCGATCGCGCGCGCCGGTTCCGCCTGGGCGCTGATCACCACCGCGTCGGACACCAGGTCGGGGCGCTGCGCGGCGAGCAGCACGGTCAACTGTGCGCCGAGCGAGAACCCGACCACGGTCGCGGGGGCGGACTCGTGCTCCAGGATCCGGGCGAGCGCGTCGACGGTCGCGGCGTGCGACTCGTACGGCTCGCTCGCACTCGCGCCGTGGCCGGGCAGGTCGGGCACGATCACCCGCTGCTGCTCGCCGAGCCGGGCGCGCACCGGGTCCCACATCCACCCGGCGACCCCGCCGCCGTGCAGCAGAAGAAGGGGTCGTGTGCCGGCCGGGCCGGAAGTCTCGTGGTGCACGTCACTGCCTCTCGAACGTGGCCGCCATGCGGCCGATGGTGTCGATCGTGCTCTCCAGTCGATCGCGATTGAGGGGGCCGAGCAGCCGCGCGGCCGACAGCAGGCCGAGCGTGGCGCTCGACAGGGCGAGGGCGAGCGACTCCGGCGCCACGTCGGCGACGACGACCCCGCGTCGCTGCAGGTCGTGCACCCACGCGATCACGCGCTCGTGTCGTTCCCGGTACCGTCCGTCCTGCTCCTCCGCGACGTGCGCCCCGAGCACGCCGGTGTTGTCGAGGAACGCCGCGGTCATCAGCTCGTCGTCGAGCAGCGCGCGGGCGGTCGCACGATATGCGGCGGCGAGCGAGGGGTGCGCGCCGAGCTCCTGCTCCACGCGCGCGGCGATGCGGGCGTTGCCGCGCTGCAGCAGGGCGTCGCGCACGTCGCGCTTCGACGTGAACTCCCGGTACACGGAGCCCTTCGCGATCCCCGCGTCCTCCGCGACCGCGGCGATGCTCATGGCGTCGAAGCCGCGGGCGAGCACGAGCCGCTCGGCCGCGTCGAGGATGCGGTCGCGGCGGTGGGGGATGAGCGGTCTAGGCATCCGCCCGCCCGTCGAGGTGTTCGAGCAGCGCCGCGGTGACGACGTCGGGACGATCGCGCTGCACCCAGTGACCGGCGCCGGGGACCACGACCAGACGGGCGTCGGGCAGCAGGCGCGCGGCGGTGCGGATGCGGTCGAGGGGCACGCCGGAGTCGCGGTCGCCGTGCACCAGCAGCGTCGGCGTGTGCACGGACGGCAGCCGGTCGGTGTACACCGTGCGCAGTCGGTTCCACCGCACCTGGTCGCGCTGCCACTCGCCGAACGTCGCGAGCCCGGTGCCGGTGGCGGCCTCGGCGAGCACGGCATCGACGAGCCCGGGCGTGCGCGCCTCGGGGTCGCGCACCAGATCGGCGAGACCCTTCTCCATCGCGGTGGCGTTGCGCGCGTACGAGCGCGTCATCGCGGAGAGCAGGCCGGAGCGCAGCAGCAGGAAGGTGGAGAAGTGGGTGAGGGCGCCGAGTGGACCGTCTGCCAGCCGCGGCATCAGCCCGTAGCAGCCGAGCAGGGCGGCCGCGCGTGCTTGCCCGGGGCGGTCGAGGAGGTGCCCGACGGTCAGACCACCGCCGAGGGAGAGCCCCGCGACGGCGTAGTCGCTCAGGCGCAGCGCGTCGACGAGCTCGCCCACGTATTGCACCAGCCGCTCCTGCGTGAGCCTCCACTCCGGACGGGGACTGCGCCCGAAGCCGGGGTGGTCCGGCGCGAGGACCCGGTGCCCGGCGGCGGCGAGCTGCGGGCCGATTCCGCCCCAGGAGAGCTCGGCGCTGTCGGCTCCGCCGCCGTGCAGCAGCAGGAGGGGCGAGCCGGATTCGTGCGTCGGGGTCCATTCGCACAGTGAGACCTCGGCGCCGGGGAGGCTGATGCGCGTCCGCGTGGGAGTCATGCGTGTCCTCTCGTTGTGACCAAACTAGCAGTTCTGGTCACAACGAGGGTCGCGCGGTCAGCGCTCCTCGTGCGCGGCGCCGGTCCCGGCCTCCTCTGCGGCGGCGCGCTGGGCCTCGCGCAGCTCCGCGGTCGCCACCTGCACGTCCACCTCGGCGCGCTGCAGCCGGCGTTGCACGAACGTCCGTGCGCCGAATCGCTCATGCAGCCGGTCCTTGCGCTCCTCCTCGGCGGTGACGATGTACGCGCAGGCCACCAGGATCACCTGCGTCGACAGGTTGAGCCAGATCAGCAGGGCCAGCAGCGAGGCGAACGACGCCAGCAGCGGGTTGCTCGTGGCACCGCCCACGAACAGGCCGGACAGCTCCTGCAGCACGATGAGACCGAATGCCCCGAGCAGCGCCCCCGCCCACAGCGACCGCGCCGCGGGGCGCACCCCGGACAGCAGGAGGAACGCGCCGACGATGAGCGCGGCGTCGAGCGCGAACACCACCACGAGCGACAGCAGCCGCACCGTCACGGCGACCGCGGGGGAGTCCGACGGCAGACCGAGGAGGTCCGCGACCCACGTGGCGCCGAGCTGCCCGATGAACGTCAGCGCGGCCGCGAGCACGAACGCCACGCCGACGCCGAGTCCGAGGAGCAGGTTGCGCACGATCACCCAGATCCACAGGATGTCGGACTGCACGGTCCCGGCGATCACGCGGATGGCCGTGCGCAGCGAGCCGATGGCCCCGAGCGCCGCGCCGATCAGCGCGACCAGGGAGACCAGCCCGGCGACGGAGAGCGACGCCGGGGCGCGGAGGTCCTTCGCATCGATCACGCCGTCGTCGCCGATCAGTCCGGGCACGGCGGCCTGCACCGCGTCGATGATCGCGCGCCACGCGTCGGGGTTGCCCGCGAGCCACAGTGCCGCGATCGAGAATCCGAGCAGCACGCCAGCGAACACGCTGAACAGTGCACGGTAGGTGACGCTGTCGGCCAGCATCGGGCCGCGGCGCTCGGAGTACAGCAGGGCCGCGCGGACGGGGCGACGCGCGAGGGCCCAGGCGATGACGGGTCCTGTGATGCGCGCGACGAGTCCGGGCCGCGACGGCCCGTCGGATCGGGTGTGAGCGTCTGTTGCGTCGGTGTCTGCCACGCCCCCACCCTAGGAGAGCCGCGACGGGGGTCCCCAGGGGCTTGACGCGGGCTGTCACCGTGCGCAGGCGGATCGGGGCGTTGCCCTAGAATCGGGGGCAACTCGATGTGCGCCCTCCGCCCGAGACCCGACCCACGATTGGTGCTCCGTGCTTGCTCCTGCCGACTCGCTCGCCCCGGAATGGCTCCTCGTCCCCGATGACCCGAACGATCTCGCGAGCGGTGTGTGGCCGGCGTCGGCCCGCCGTGACGACGACGGAGCCCTCGTGCTCGCCGGTGTGCGCGCCACCGAGCTCGCCCGCACCTACGGCACCCCGGTCCTGGTGCTCGACGAGGACGAGGTCCGCACCAGGGCCCGTGCCTTCCGGGTGGCGTTCGACCGGGCCGCGGCGGAGCACGGCACCACGGCGCAGGTGTACTACGCGGGCAAGGCGTTCCTGAGCACGACCATCGCCCGGTGGGTCGTCGACGAGGGGCTCCGCGTCGACGTGTGCACGGGCGGCGAGCTCGCGGTGGCCCTGGCCGCCGGTGTCGCGCCCGCGTCGCTCGGCTTCCACGGCAACAACAAGTCGGTCGCCGAGCTGGAGCGCGCGGTGCAGGTGGGCGTCGGCACGATCGTGGTCGACAGCGCGATCGAGATCGAGCGGCTGGCCGCGATCACGGCCCGCACCGATGCGGTGCAGCGGGTCATGGTGCGCGTCATCAGTGGCGTGCACGCCGAGACCCACGACTTCCTCGCGACCGCCCACGAAGACCAGAAGTTCGGCTTCCCCCTCGCCGAGGCCGAGGTCGCCGTCGCCCGCATCCGCGAGATCCCCGGGCTGGAGTTCGCCGGTCTGCACTGTCACATCGGTTCGCAGATCTTCGGCGTCGCCGGGTTCCGCGAGTCGGCGTCGCGCGTGCTCGAGCTGCATGCGGCGCTCCTGGAGCACGGACCCGTCCCGCAGCTCAACCTCGGCGGCGGCTTCGGCATCGCGTACACCCGGGTCGACGACCCCACGCCGATCGATGAGCTCGCTGGGGCCATCGTGGCCGCGGTCGCCGAGGGCTGCGCGGCCAGGGGCATCCCCGTGCCCGCGCTGTCGTTCGAGCCGGGCAGGGCCATCATCGGCACGGCCGGAGTGACCCTGTACGAGGTCGGCACCACGAAGGACGTGACGATCGCCTCCGGGGCCACCCGCCGCTACGTCAGCGTGGACGGCGGGATGAGCGACAACGCCCGCACCGCCCTGTACGGCGCCAGCTACTCGGCGCGGCTGGCATCGCGCACGGGGGAGGGCGAGCCGCAGCTGAGCCGCGTCGTCGGCAAGCACTGCGAGTCGGGCGACATCGTGGTCGACCACGAGTACCTTCCCGCCGACCTCGCACCGGGCGACCTGCTGGCCGTTCCGGCGACGGGTGCCTACTGCGCCTCGCTGTCGAGCAACTACAACCACGTCCCGCGACCGCCGATAGTGGCGGTGCGCGACGGCCGTTCGCGGGTGATCGTCCGCGGCGAGACCGTCGACGACCTGCTGGCCCGCGATGCGGGCATCGACGGGGCCGACGCCCCCGAGGGAGACCGATGACCCACCCCCTGAAGGAGCACGCATGACTGACTACCGACGACTTCGCGTGGCGCTGCTGGGCGCCGGAGCGGTCGGCTCCCAGGTGGCGGCGCTGCTGCTGCGTCACGGCGACGAGCTCGCCGATCGCGCGGGAGCCGCCCTCGAGCTCGCGGGCATCGCGGTGCGCGATGTGGACGCCCCGCGCGACGTGGAGCTGCCGAAGGAGCTGTTCACGACCGACGCCGAGTCGCTCATCCTCGGCGCCGACATCGTGATCGAGCTGATCGGCGGGATCGAGCCGGCGCGCTCCAACATCCTGCAGGCGATCGGCTCCGGTGCCGACGTCGTCACCGCGAACAAGGCGCTGCTGGCGACGCACGGGCCCGAGCTGTTCGAGGCGGCCGACCGCGTGGGCGCCTCGGTGTACTACGAGGCCGCCGCGGCCGGTGCCATCCCGATCATCCGGCCGCTGCGCGACTCGCTCGCGGGCGACCGCGTGGTGCGGATCATGGGCATCGTGAACGGCACCACGAACTACATCCTCGACCGGATGGACACCGAGGGGGCCGACTTCGCCGACGTGCTCGCCGATGCGCAGCGCCTGGGATACGCCGAAGCCGACCCCACCGCCGACGTCGAGGGCTACGACGCGGCGCAGAAGGCCGCGATCCTCGCGAGCCTCGCCTTCCACACCGCCGTCCCGCTCGACGCGGTGCACCGCGAGGGCATCACCTCGATCACGGCGTCGATGATCGAGGAGGCGCGCGCGGCGGGCTTCGTGATCAAGCTGCTTGCGGTGTGCGAGCGCATCGAGGCGAACGGTGCCGAGTCGATCTCGGTGCGCGTGTATCCGGCGCTGGTCCCCGCGACCCATCCGCTGGCCTCCGTGCACGGCGCGAACAACGCCGTGTTCGTCGAGGCGGAGGCCGCCGGCTCGCTCATGTTCTACGGCGCGGGCGCCGGCGGCGTGCAGACGGCCTCTGCCGTGCTGGGCGACGTGGTCTCGGCCGCGCGGCGCCACATCGCCGGCGGCGTCGGGGTGGGGGAGTCGACCAGGGCGAACCTCCCCATCGTGCCGATCGGCCACGTCACCACCCGCTACCAGATCACGCTCGAGGTCTCCGACGCGCCGGGCGTGCTCGCGACGGTCGCGGGCATCCTCAGCGACGGCGGCGTCTCGGTCGCGACGGTCGTGCAGACCGTCGAGGGTGAGGACGAGCCGACCGCCCGCCTCATCATCGGCACGCACCGCGCGACGGAGCAGGCGCTGAGCGACACGGTCGCGGTCCTCGCGGGCAGCGACGTCGTCGCCCGCGTCGTGTCCGTGCTGCGGGTGGAAGGCGAGTGAGCACCGTGGCCGCCCTGGCGCCGGAGGAGCAGCGCTCGATCCTCGGCCGCACGGTCGAGGTCACGGTGCCCGCGACCAGTGCCAACCTGGGCCCCGGGTTCGACACGCTCGGCCTGGCGCTCAGCGTGTACGACCACCTCGAGGTCACCGCCCTGCCGGCCGGACAGCTGGAGATCGAGGTCACGGGGTCGGGCGCGGACGACATCCCGCGCGATGCGTCGAACCTGATCGTGCGCACGGTCGCCTACGTGTTCCAGGACGTCGGACGCCCGGTCCCCGGGCTGCGCATCGTCGCGGAGAACGGGGTGCCGCACGGCCGCGGACTCGGTTCGTCGGGTGCCGCTGTCGCCGCGGGCGTCCTGGCCGCGAAGGGCCTGCTGGCGGGCGACGTGGATCTGTCCGACACCGACCTGCTCCGTCTGGCGACCGAGATCGAGGGTCACCCCGACAACGTCGCCCCCGCGCTGTTCGGCGGGCTCACGATCGCGTGGATGGGCGAGCGCGGACCGCAGCACAAGAAGCTGCTCGTGCACCGGGGCGTCTCGCCGCTCGTGCTCGTCCCCGCCTACACGATGTCGACGTCGCAGGCGCGGTCGCTGCAGCCGCCGCACGTGTCGACGGCCGATGCGGTGTTCAACCTGTCGCGCTCCGCCCTGCTGGTCGCGGCGCTCATGCAGAGCCCTGAGCTGCTGCTCGATGCGACGGCCGACCGGCTGCACCAGGACTACCGCGCCGAGGCGATGCCCGAGACGCAGCGGCTCGTGCAGGCGCTGCGCGCGGCCGGGTTCGCCGCGGTCGTGTCGGGCGCGGGCCCCAGCGTGCTCGTGCTCGCCGACGGCCCGGGCAGCCGTCAGGACGCGGTGGAACTCGCCGATCGTGTGACCGACACCCCGTGGGAGGCGCTGCTGCTCGCCGTCGACGTTCGTGGTGGTACAGTGGGGGATCGAGCGGAGGGCTCCACGTAACGTCGTGAATCTGGCCCCATTGCAACTCTTGCAAGACCCGCACGCAAACCCTTGAGGCACAAGTGCCGAGGCTGGCTGACGCCGAGCGTCAGCCCGTGCGATCGTGCGCAGCACCCGTTGTGCGCGTTCACGCTCATATCCCATGACCTATAAGGGAGTACTCGTGGAGAACCTCTCCGAGACCCAGAACGATCAGGCTGCTCCGGTGGCCGACGCCGTCCAGACCGCGGAGTCCGCGCCGGTGCGCAAGCGCGCTCCGCGCCGGGCGACCACGGCGACCGCCGCCGCGAAGGCCGAGAAGTCGGCCGAGGAGTCGGCCGCGGCACCCGCCGAGGCCGAGTCCGGCGAGGCAGCGCCCAAGGCGAAGGCCCCGCGCCGCTCGCGGGCGAAGAAGACCGATGCCGATGCCCCGGCCGCCGAGGCGACGGAGGCTCCCGCGGCGAGCGAGGCTCCGGCTGCCGCCGAGGCGCCCGCCGAGGCGCCCAAGACGGGTCGCGGTCGTCGCACCAAGAAGACCGAGTCCGAGGCGCCCGCCGCCGAGCAGGGCGAGGGCGCCGCCGCACCGGCATCCGCCGACGCCCCGAGCGGCGCCGCGGAGACCGCTCCGCAGGCTGACGACGCCAAGGGAGACGACACCCGCGCCGAGCGCCCCAAGAACAACGGTCGCGGCAACCGCCGTGCCGAGGCGGCCGAGGGTGGCGACGACGCCGGCCAGGACGCGCCGTCGAAGGACTCCTCCTCCGACGCCGACGGCGGCGAGGAGCAGGGCGGCCGTGGGCGCAGCCGGAGCCGCAACCGCAACCGTGGCCGCGGTCAGGGCGGCGGCGGCCAGGAGCAGCAGCCCGCCGCGTCGGACGACGACCAGGCGAACGGCAACGGCCGCAACCGCCAGCGCAACAAGCGCCGCGGGGGCACGCCGGTCGACGAGTTCGAGACCGAGATCGGCGAGGACGACGTCCTGATCCCGATCGCGGGCATCCTCGACGTGCTCGACAACTACGCGTTCGTGCGCACCACCGGCTACCTCGCCGGCCCGAGCGACGTCTACGTCTCGCTCGGCCAGGTCAAGAAGTACAACCTGCGCAAGGGTGACGCCGTCGTCGGCTCCATCAAGCAGCCGCGCGAGGGCGAGCAGCAGGGGCGTCAGAAGTACAACGCGCTCGTGAAGGTCGACTCGATCAACGGCCTCTCGGTCGACGACGCCGCGACCCGCGTGGAGTTCGGCAAGCTCACGCCGCTCTACCCGCAGGAGCGCCTGCGCCTGGAGACCGCGCCCGAGAAGCTGACGCAGCGCATCATCGACCTCGTCGCGCCGATCGGCAAGGGCCAGCGCGGCCTGATCGTCGCGCCGCCCAAGGCCGGCAAGACGATCGTCCTCCAGCAGATCGCCAACGCGATCGCGCAGAACAACCCCGAGGTGCACCTGATGGTCGTGCTCGTCGACGAGCGCCCCGAAGAGGTCACCGACATGGAGCGCACCGTGAAGGGCGAGGTCATCGCCTCGACCTTCGACCGCCCCGCGGAAGACCACACCACGGTCGCCGAGCTCGCGATCGAGCGCGCCAAGCGCCTGGTCGAGCTGGGCCGCGACGTGGTCGTGCTGCTCGACTCCATCACGCGCCTCGGCCGTGCCTACAACCTGGCCGCCCCCGCGTCGGGTCGCGTGCTCACGGGTGGGGTCGACGCGTCGGCGCTGTACCCGCCGAAGCGCTTCTTCGGCGCCGCGCGCAACATCGAGAACGGCGGATCCCTCACGATCCTCGCCACCGCTCTCGTCGAGACCGGCTCCAAGATGGACGAGGTCATCTTCGAGGAGTTCAAGGGCACCGGCAACAGCGAGCTGCGGCTGTCGCGTGCTCTCGCCGACAAGCGCATCTTCCCGGCGGTCGACGTGAACGCGTCGAGCACCCGCCGCGAGGAGATGCTGCTCTCGGCCGACGAGGTCAAGATCACCTGGAAGCTGCGTCGCGCCCTCGCCGGCCTCGACCAGCAGCAGGCTCTCGAGGTCGTGCTCGGCAAGCTCAAGGAGACCCACTCCAACGTGGAGTTCCTGGTCCAGATGCAGAAGTCGATCCCGACGCTGCCCTCGGGCGCGCACGGGCACGACAACAACATCCGCTGAGACGCGACGTGTTCGAGTCCGTCCAGACTCTGATCGACGAGCATCGCCGGGTGCAGGAGGAGCTCTCCGACCCGGCGGTGCACGCCGACGCCGCCCGCGCCAAGCGCGTCAACCGCCGCTACGCCGAGCTGTCGCGCATCGTCGCGGCGCACGAGGCGTGGACGGCGGCGGTCGACGACCTGGAGGCGGCGAGGGAGCTGGCGCGCGAGGACGAGGCGTTCGCCGCCGAGGTCCCCGCGCTGGAGGAGGGCGTGCAGGCCGCGCAGGAACGCCTGCGCCGACTGCTCATCCCGCGCGACCCCGACGACGCCCGCGACGTGATCATGGAGATCAAGGCGGGGGAGGGCGGTGCCGAGTCGGCGCTGTTCGCCGCCGACCTGCTGCGCATGTACATCCAGTACGCCGCGTCGAAGGGCTGGAAGACCGAGCTGCTGGAGCGCAACGAGTCCGACCTCGGCGGCTACAAGGATGTGCAGGTCGCGATCAAGGGCTCCTCGTCCGATCCGGCCCAGGGCGTGTGGGCGCACCTCAAGTACGAGGGCGGCGTGCACCGCGTGCAGCGGGTACCGGCGACGGAGTCCCAGGGCCGCATCCACACCTCCACCACCGGGGTGCTGGTCTTCCCGGAGGTCGATGAGCCGGAGGAGATCCACATCGACCAGAACGACCTGAAGATCGACGTGTTCCGCTCTTCGGGCCCCGGGGGGCAGTCCGTCAACACGACCGACTCGGCGGTGCGCATCACCCACGTGCCGACCGGCATCGTCGTGTCGATGCAGAACGAGAAGTCGCAGCTGCAGAACCGCGAGGCCGCGATGCGGGTGCTCCGTGCGCGGCTGCTGGCGAAGCAGCAGGAGGAGCTCGACGCGGCGGCCTCGGATGCGCGCAAGTCGCAGATCCGCGGCATGGACCGCTCCGAGCGGATCCGCACGTACAACTTCCCGGAGAACCGGATCGCCGACCACCGCACCGGCTTCAAGGCATACAACCTCGACCAGGTGATGGACGGCGCGCTCGATCCGATCATCGAGAGCGCGATCGCGGCCGATGAGGAGGCGCGGCTCGCCGCGGTGGGATCCGATTCCTGAGTGCGGCCTCTCGGTGCCGCTATGCTCGGCCCCGTGATCACCCTCCTGTTCCGCGCTCTCCTGTATCTGGTGTCGGCGGGCCTCGGTCTGCTCGCGGCCGACGTGCTGCTCGACGGTTTCCAGATCCAGTGGAGCCAGTGGTGGGGCTTCGTGGTGTGCATCCTCGTGTTCGCGGTGCTGCAGACGGTGCTGTCACCGTGGGTCAGCAGGCTCGCGGATCGCTACGCGCCGGTGCTGATGGGCGGCATCGGGATCGTGTCGACCTTCATCGCGCTCCTGGTCGTCGTGCTGCTCCCGATCGGCGGTCTGCGCATCACCGACCTGACCGGCTGGCTGCTGGGGTCGGTGATCGTGTGGCTGGTCACGGCCGTCGGTAGCGTGCTGCTCCCGTGGCTGTTCCTGCGGCGCCGACTCGAGGCGCGCGGCGCGAGGCGTGGGCCCCGTGCCGGGCGTCAGATGGAGTAGTCGGGGGCGGTCAGCAGGGCCCTGGTGTCCTCGCCTGCGGTGCGCTGGCGCGGCTTTGCCGGCACACCCACCAGCACGCTGTCCGCGGGGGCGTCCTTCGTGACGACCGCGTTCGCCCCGATGACGCAGCGGTCGCCGACCGTCACCGGGCCGAGGATCTTCGCGCCGGCTCCGACCGCGACGCCGTCGCCGAGCGTCGGGTGCCGCTTGCCGACGTCGCGGGTGCGTCCGCCCAGGGTGACCCCGTGGTACATCAGCACGTCGTCGCCGATCTCCGCGGTCTCGCCGATCACGATGCCCATGCCGTGGTCGATGAAGAAGCGCCGGCCGATGCGCGCGCCGGGGTGGATCTCCACGCCGGTGAGCCAGCGCGACAGCTGCGACCCCGCGCGGGCGAGCAGCCGCAGCCGTCGACGCCACAGTGCGTGCGAGACCCGGTGCGCCCAGATGGCGTGCAGGCCCGGGTAGAGCAGGGCCACTTCGAGCGATGTGCGCGCGGCGGGGTCGCGGAGGCGTGCGGCGGCGATGTCCTCGCGCATTCGCGCGATCAGTCCCATCGGCGGTCTCAGTCTTCGCGCAGGTCCTCGAACAGCGCGGTGGAGAGGTAGCGCTCACCGGTGTCGGGGATGATCACGACGATCGTCTTGCCGGCGTTCTCTGGTCGCGCGGCGACCGTCAGCGCGGCCGCGACCGCGGCACCGGACGACATGCCGACCAGCAGGCCCTCCTTCGCCGCGAGCTCGCGCGCGACCCGCAGCGACTCGTCGAACTCCGCCGTCATGACCTCGTCGAGCACCTCGCGGTCGAGCACGTCGGGGACGAAGTTCGGGCCGATGCCCTGGATCTTGTGGGGGCCGGGGTGCCCCTCGGTCAGCACGGGGGAGTCCTTGGGCTCGACGGCGATGACCTGCACGCCGGGCTTCGCCGCCTTGAGCGCCTGCCCGGTGCCGGTCACCGTGCCTCCCGTGCCGACGCCGGCGATGAAGATGTCGACCGCGCCGTCGGTGTCGCGGAGGATCTCCTGCGCCGTCGTCTCGCGGTGGATCTGCGGGTTGGCGGGGTTCTCGAACTGGCGGATCCAGATCGCGCCGGGGGTCTCGTCGACGATGCGCTTGACCTCTTCGATCGCCCCCTTCATGCCCTTCGTGGGGTCGGTGAGCACGATCTCGGCGCCGAACGCCTTGAGCAGCACCCGGCGCTCCTTCGACATCGACGCGGGCATCGTGAGGATCACGCGGTAGCCGCGGGCCGCGCCGACCATGGCGAGGGCGATGCCGGTGTTGCCGCTGGTGGACTCGACGATCGTGCCGCCCGGCTTCAGCTCTCCCGACGCCTCGGCCGCGTTGATCATGGCGATGCCGATGCGGTCCTTGACGCTGGAGGCCGGGTTGTAGAACTCGAGCTTCGCGAGCACGGTGGCCCCGAGTCCGTCGGTCACCCGGTTCAGGCGCACGAGCGGGGTGTTGCCGAAAGCGGTGGTGATGTCGGAGTGGATGCCGGGCATGGGTGAGGCCTTCCTTCACGGGTCGCTGCGGCTCCCAGCCTACGGGAGCGGCCTGTGGGGGAGGGCAATATGACGGGTACGGGCGCTCTACGCTGGAGGCATGCCCGACTCCTCGCTCGCCGCCGTCGTGCGCGCCGCCGCGCAGAGCCTCGCCGATGCCGGTGTCCCCGATCCGCTCGTGGACGCGGAGCTCCTGGCCGCCCACGTGCTCGACCGGCGGCGGGGCGAGGTGCAGGCGGCGATCGTGCGGGGCGACCGCATCGACGAGGAGCAGCAGGCCGCGCTGACCCGCCTGGTGTCCCGTCGCGCCGGGCGGGAGCCGCTGCAGCACCTCACGGGTGTCGCGCCGTTCCGGCACCTGGAGCTGTCGGTGGGCCCCGGGGTGTTCATCCCGCGGCCGGAGACCGAGACCGTCGCCCAGTTCGCGATCGACGCCCTGCTGAACTCGGGCGAGGCCGCCCCGGTCGGCGTCGACCTGGGCACGGGCAGCGGCGCGATCGCCCTGGCGATGGCGACCGAGGTGCCGCACGCGCGGATCTTCGCCGCGGAGCTGTCCGAGGAGGCCCACGCCTGGGCGGCACGCAACGTCGCCGGCACCGGCAACCTCACGCTCGTGCTGTCCGACCTGGCCGAGGCGTTCCCCGAGCTCGACGGCACCGCCAGCGTGGTCATCTCGAATCCGCCGTACGTCCCCGATGCCGCGGTGCCGCGCGACCCCGAGGTGCGCCTGTTCGATCCGGCGCTCGCGCTGTACGGCGGCGCGGACGGGCTCGACGTCGTGCGGGTGCTGAGCGACCGGGCGCTGCGTCTGCTCCGCCCGGGGGGCGTGCTGGTGATCGAGCACGGGGAGCTGCAGGGCGCGGAGATCCGCGAGCTGCTCACGGCGGACGGCTGGCGCGCCGCGGCCACGCACCGCGATCTGACGCTGCGCGACCGTGCGACCACCGCGATCCGGCCCTGATCAGGGGTCTCCGAGCATCTCCGACGTCCGTCCCGCATAGAATCGAACCGTCATGTCCCCCATCTTCGACTGCCGCGACGAGGCGCAGCTGCTCGCCGGAATGCGCAATGCGCGCCAGGCGATCGGCCGCGGCGACCTCATCGTCATCCCCACCGACACCGTGTACGGCGTCGCCGCCGACGCGTTCTCGCCGACGGCGGTGCAGCGTCTGCTCGACGCGAAGGGTCGAGGGCGCGATCAGCCGCCGCCCGTGCTGATCGGCAGCAAGGAGACCCTGACGGCCCTGGCCGAGTCGGTTCCGGAGCCGGTGCAGCGCCTCGTCGACGCGTTCTGGCCCGGCGGGCTGACCATCGTGCTCCCCGCGCAGCCGTCGCTGGTGTGGGACCTGGGGGAGACCCAGGGGACCGTCGCCGTGCGCATGCCGGAGGGCCGCGTGGTCCTGGAGCTGCTGGCCGAGACCGGGCCGCTCGCCGTGTCCAGTGCGAACCTCACGGGACGGGACGCGGCGATCTCCGCGCTCGACGCCGAGAAGATGCTCGGCGACAGCGTGGCGGTGTACCTCGCCGACGGCATGAGCGCGAACGGCATCGCCTCGACCATCGTCGACGCGACCTCGCTCGTGCGTCGCGGCGCCGACGACGGCGAGGGGGTCGTGCGGATCCTGCGGCACGGCGTCGTCACGCGCGAGCAGCTGCACGAGGTCCTGGGCGAGCTGCTCGAGCCGGAGCAGCAGCAGGAGCAGGACGGGGATTCGTGAAGCAGTACCTCTTCACGATCATCGTCACCGCCGCCATCACCTTCGTGCTGACGTGGGCGGTGTGGCGGCTGAGCCTCCGCTTCAAGCTGTACCCGGGCATCCGCGAGCGCGACGTGCACACCACGCCCACCCCGCGGCTGGGCGGCGTGGCCATCTTCCTCGGCATCGTCGCGGCGTTCGCGGTGTCGGCCGCCAACCCGTTCTTCCAGAGCATCTGGACGCCTCCGCAGACCATGTGGGCGATCCTCGCGGCCTCGCTGCTGATCGCGGTGATCGGCGTCGTCGACGACCTGTGGGACCTCGACTGGATGATCAAGCTCGGTGCGCAGTTCCTGGCCGCAGGCATCATCACGGTCGGCGGGGGACTGCAGATCCTGTCGCTGCCCTTCGGCGACCTGATCGTCGTGTCGAGCTGGCTGAGCATCACCATCACGATGTTCGCGATCGTGATCGTGATGAACGCGGTCAACTTCATCGACGGGCTGGACGGCCTGGTCGCGGGCGTGTGCCTGATCTCGAACGGCGTGTTCTTCGCGTACTCCTACATCTTCACGCGCGACTCCGGCGCCTCCAGCTACTTCAACCTCTCCACGTTCCTCGCGGCGGTGCTGATCGGGGCGTGCCTGGGCTTCCTCCCGCTGAACTGGAGCCCGGCGAAGCTCTTCATGGGCGACTCCGGTGCGCTGGTGCTCGGCCTGCTCATGGCGACGTCCGCGATCGCGATCACCGGGCAGATGGATCCGTCGGCGCTGGAGCCGGATCGCCTCGGCCGGTCGCAGCTCGTCGGCGCGTTCCTGCCGATCCTGCTGCCGCTGCTGGTCGTGCTGCTGCCGCTGCTCGACTTCGGGCTCGCGGTGCTGCGGCGGATGAGCGCGGGCCGGTCGCCGTTCTCGCCCGACCGCAAGCACCTGCACCACCGGATGCTCGACCTCGGCCACCGCGACCGCGACGCCGTCCTCATCTTCTACGCGTGGACGGCTGTGATCTCCCTCGCCGTCCTCCTCATGTACGTCGGTGCGCGAGAGGACTGGCCCGGCCAGTACCTTCCCGGTGTCGGCTTCGGCGTGGTCGGCATCGCCGCCTGCCTCGTCATCACCCTGAGTCCCACCCGCCGCCGCAAGGCGCCGGCGGCCGCTGAACCCGACCCGACCCCCGTGGAGCCCCGATGAGCCCGAGTCCCGTTTCCAGCACGCCGATCCTGCGTCGCACCCTCGTCTGGTCGGCGGTGGCGACCGTCGTGCTGGCGCTGCTCGCCGGCGGCATCGGCTTCGCCGTCGCCCAGGGGGAGGGGCTGGTCAGCGGCCTTCTCGGCGTGCTGCTGGCGGCGCTGTTCCTCGCGATCACGGGTATCAGCATCCTGATCGCGAACCGGTGGTACGGCGACCCGCTGTACGTGCAGCTGTTCTTCGCGATCGTCCTGGGCGGCTGGCTGCTCAAGCTCGGCGTGTTCGTGCTGGTGATGATCCTGCTGTCGGGGCAGCCGTGGCTCGACCCGATGGTGTTCTTCCTCTCGATCGTCGCGGGGGTGGTGATGTCGCTGGTGATCGACGTGGTGGTGCTCACCCAGATGCGCCTGCCGAACGTGAGCGACACCACGCTGCCGACCGAGGTGCCGGAGGACCGCGCGCCCGGCGCCGCGAACGGCGGCTCCACCGGCCCGGCGGACGACGCTCCGCGGTCTTAGGGCACCCTTGGATTCTGATAGTGTGGGGGAGTGCCCGCCGCTCGCCCGCGAGCGCTTGCGCTTGAAGCACACCGACCATCGTCGCCCCGGTTCTGACCGGTGCCCCGAAGCTGGAGCCCGCGCTGTTTAATCTTGCTGCGACCCTGACCCCCCGACTCGCGTCCTCGGATGGCGAGTTCCACGGCCCTTCGATCGACGAGTTCTTCCCGCCGATCCTCTTCCAGGTCGGGCCTCTGCCGGTGACCCGCATCCAGTTGATCCAGCTCCTCTCGGTGATCGCCGTGGTCCTGATCCTCTGGCTGGGCACGCGCCGCATGAAGGTCGTGCCGGGGCGGTTCCAGAGCCTGGTCGAGATGGGCCTCGGCTTCGTCCGCGGCGGCATCGCGCACGACCTCCTCGGCCGCAAGGACGGCGATCGGTTCCTGCCGATCCTCACCACGATCTTCTTCATGGTGCTGTTCATGAACGTCACGGGCATCATCCCGGGGTTGAACATGCCGGGCACCGCGATCATCGCCGTCCCGCTCACCCTCGCCGTGGTCAGCTACGTCACCTTCATCTACGCCGGCATCAAGAAGAGCCCGAAGAACTTCTTCAAGAACGCGCTCTTCCCGTCGGGTGTCCCGTGGCCGGTCTACTTCATCGTCACGCCGATCGAGCTCATCTCGACGTTCATCATCCGCCCGGTGACCCTCACCCTGCGACTGCTGATGAACCTGGTCGTCGGCCACATGATCCTGGTGCTGTGCTTCGCGGCCACCCAGTTCTTCTTCTTCACCGCGGGTGGCGGCTGGGCCGTCCTCGGTATCGGAACCCTCGCCTTCGGCGGCGCCTTCACTCTCTTCGAGATCCTGGTGGCCGTCCTGCAGGCCTACGTCTTCACCGTCCTCACCGCGGTCTACATCCAGCTCGCGGTCGCAGAAGAGCACTGAGCGGGCGGGCAACAGCCCTCCCACCCAACGAAAGGAAAAACCCGTGGACGCAACTACGGTTCTCGCTGAAATCAACGGCCACCTCGCGGCGGTCGGCTACGGCCTCGCAGCCATCGGTCCGGCCATCGGTGTGGGCATCGTCGTCGGCAAGACCATCGAGGGCGTCGCCCGTCAGCCCGAGCTGGCCGGTCGCCTGCAGGTCCTCATGTGGATCGGTATCGCCTTCACCGAGGCGCTTGCGTTCGTCGGCATCGCCGTCGGATTCATCCCCTTCCCGTAATCCCCACCGACTTCTGAAGGAGACAGGATGCTGAACGCTCTTGTCACGAACCTCGCGGCAGCGGAGGGGGAGTCCCCCAATCCGCTGCTCCCCGCGGGGTACGACATCATCTGGTCGGGCCTCTGGTTCCTCATCATCCTCGTCGTCGTGTGGAAGGTCGCCCTTCCCCGTCTGACGAAGATGCTCGACGAGCGGTCCGCCGCCATCGAGGGCAACATCGCCAAGGCCGATGAGGCGCAGAAGCAGGCGGAGGCCGCCCTCGAGGAGTACACCCGCCAGCTCGCCGAGGCGCGCACCGAGGCCGGGGAGATCCGCGAGGCCGCCCGTGAGGACGGCAAGAAGATCATCGCCGAGGCGAAGGAGACCGCAGCCAGCGAGGCTGCGCGTCTGACCGCCACCGCGCACTCGCAGATCGAGGCCGAGCGCCAGACGGCTCTCGTCTCCCTGCGCAGCGAGGTCGGCTCGCTCGCACTCGACCTCGCCGGTGGCGTGGTCGGCGAGACGCTGTCCGACGACGCTCGCGCGGCCGCCGTGGTCGACCGCTTCCTCGCCGATCTCGAAGCATCCGAGAAGGCGGCTCAGTAATGGGCAGCGCGACCGCTCAGGCACTCGCGGCATCCACTCAGGCGCTTGCCGCAGCGAAGGACGTCACCCTCGACACCGCGCGGGAGCTGTTCGTCGCCGCGCGCACCGTGGGCGATTCGTCTCAGCTGAGCGGCGCGCTGGCCGACCCGTCGGCGTCCGTGGAGTCGCGGAAGAACGTCGTCTCCGCGGTGTTCGGCGGGCTCTCGGCGGCGTCTCAGAGCGTTCTGAGCGCAGCCGTGGCGCAGCGCTGGTCGAGCGCCGACGAGCTCGTCGACGGCATCGAGGAGCTCGCGATCCGGTCCGCCGCGATCGCCGAGCCCGGTGTCGACATCGAGGGTGAGCTCTTCGCCTTCGCCCGGCTCGTCGCCGCGAACCCGGAGCTCGAACTCGCTCTGGGCAGCCGCCTCGGGGGAGAGGACGCGAAGGGGGAGCTCGTCGAGCGCCTCCTCGCCGGATCCTCCGCCGGTGCGGCCACCACGCTGATCGTCTCGTCCCTCGTGCGTCGTCCGCGCGAGCGGCGCGTCCGCCAGCTCCTGAACAGGGCCATCCGCTTCGTGTCCGCCCAGCGCGGTCTCGTCGTGGCCACGGTGCACACCGCGACCCCGCTCAGCGATGCGCAGCGCACCCGTCTGAGCGACGCCCTCTCGCGTCGCTACGACGGCGAGGTCTCGCTCAACGTCGTCATCGACCCCGCTGTCGTCGGAGGTCTGCGCGTGCAGATCGCCGATGACGTCATCGACGGCAGCATCTCCGCACGACTCGCCGACCTTCGCCAGAAGCTCGCGGGCTAACACGACTTCGCGCGGGGAACCGCGCACCCAGATACAAAGGGAAGACAATGGCAGAACTATCGATCAGCCCCGACGTCATCCGTGACGCGCTGAAGGACTTCGCCGCCGCATACGAGCCCACCGGCGCCGCTGCGACCGAGGTCGGCACCGTCATCGACGCCGCCGACGGCATCGCGCACGTCGAGGGTCTGCCCGGCGTGATGGCGAACGAGCTCGTCACGTTCGCGGACGGCACCAAGGGCCTGGCCCTGAACCTCGACGAGCACGAGATCGGCGTGGTCGTGCTCGGCGACTTCACCGGCATCGAGGCCGGCCAGGAGGTCACCCGCACGGGTGAGGTCCTCTCGGTCCCCGTCGGTGACGGCTACCTCGGCCGCGTGGTCGACCCGCTCGGCAACCCGATCGACGGTCTCGGCGCGATCGCGACCGAGGGCGTCCGCGAGCTCGAGCTCCAGGCCCCCGGCGTCATGCAGCGCAAGTCGGTGCACGAGCCGATGCAGACGGGCATCAAGGCGATCGACGCCATGATCCCGGTCGGCCGTGGTCAGCGTCAGCTCATCATCGGCGACCGCCAGACCGGCAAGACGGCGATCGCGCTCGACACGATCATCAACCAGAAGGCCAACTGGGAGTCCGGCGACGTCACCAAGCAGGTGCGCTGCATCTACGTCGCGATCGGCCAGAAGGGCTCGACGATCGCCTCGGTGAAGGGCGCGCTCGAGGAGGCCGGCGCCCTGGAGTACACCACGATCGTGGCCGCTCCCGCGTCCGACCCCGCCGGCTTCAAGTACCTGGCTCCGTACACCGGCTCGGCCATCGGCCAGCACTGGATGTACGGCGGCAAGCACGTCCTGATCATCTTCGACGACCTGTCGAAGCAGGCCGAGGCCTACCGCGCCGTGTCGCTGCTGCTCCGCCGTCCGCCGGGCCGCGAGGCGTACCCCGGCGACGTCTTCTACCTGCACTCGCGCCTGCTCGAGCGGTGCGCGAAGCTGTCCGACGAGCTGGGCGCCGGTTCGATGACGGGTCTGCCGATCATCGAGACGAAGGCCAACGACGTCTCGGCGTACATCCCGACCAACGTGATCTCGATCACCGACGGCCAGATCTTCCTCCAGTCCGACCTCTTCAACGCCAACCAGCGTCCGGCGGTCGACGTGGGTATCTCGGTCTCGCGAGTCGGTGGTGACGCCCAGGTCAAGTCGATCAAGAAGGTCTCCGGAACGCTGAAGCTGGAGCTGTCGCAGTACCGTTCCCTCGAGGCGTTCGCGATGTTCGCGTCCGACCTCGACCAGGCGTCGCGTCGTCAGCTCGAGCGCGGTGCCCGTCTGACCGAGCTGCTCAAGCAGCCGCAGTACTCGCCGTACCCCGTGGAGGAGCAGGTCGTCTCGATCTGGGCCGGCACGAACGGCAAGCTCGACAAGATCGAGGTCGAAGACGTGCTGCGCTTCGAGCGCGAGCTGCTCGACTACCTGCGCCGCAACACCAAGGTGCTCGACACGCTGCGCGAGACGAACGTGCTGGACGACGACACGGTCGCCGAGCTCGACAAGCAGACCGACAACTTCCTCCTGGAGTTCCAGGGCGGCAAGGGCCACGCCATCGGCGCCCCCGGCCACGAGGAGCACGCTGCGGCCGAGGCCGACGACGTCAACCAGGAGAAGATCGTCAAGGGTCGTCGCGCGTAATCGCGTGAGGTACTGATTCATGGGCGCTCAACTCAGGGTCTACAAGCAGAAGATCTCTTCTGCTCAGACGACCAAGAAGATCACGAAGGCGATGGAACTCATCGCGGCTTCGCGCATCCAGAAGGCGATGGCACGCGTCAAGGCGTCCACCCCCTTCGCGCGAGCCGTGACGAGGGCCGTGTCCGCCGTCGCGACGCACTCGAACGTCGACCACCCGCTCACGCGTGAGCCCGAGACGATCCGCCGCTCCGCGGTCGTGATCTTCTCGTCCGATCGCGGTCTCGCCGGTGCCTTCAACTCGCAGATCCTCCGTGAGGGTCTCGAGGTGGCGGAGCTGCTGCGCGAGCAGGGCAAGGAGCCGGTGTTCTACCTCATCGGACGCAAGGCGGTGGGCTACTTCCAGTTCCGTCGCATCGAGGCGGCCGCGGAGTGGACCGGCGACACCGACACCCCGTCCTTCCACACCGCGGAGGAGATCTCGCAGACGCTTCTCGAGGCCTTCAACCGCGGTGGCGAGGACGGCGGCGTCGACGAGATCACCCTCGTCTACAACCGCTTCGTCAGCATGATGACGCAGTCGCCGGAGTCCGTGCGCCTGCTGCCGCTGGAGATCGCGGAGGCCGACGACTCGGAGGCGGGCAGCACGGTCTACCCGCTGTACGAGTTCGAGCCGGATGCCGAGACGGTGCTCGACGCGATCCTGCCGGTGTACATCCAGAGCCGCGTCTTCAACGCCCTCCTGCAGTCGTCCGCCGCCAAGCAGGCGGCCACGCAGAAGGCGATGAAGTCGGCCAGCGACAACGCCGACAAGCTCATCACCGACTACACCCGTCTGCGCAACAACGCGCGTCAGGCGGAGATCACGCAGCAGATCGCGGAGATCGTCGGCGGCGCCGACGCCCTCTCGTCGAGCAAATAGACCATCAGGAAAGAGACGAAGAAATGACCACCACCGCCACGGCTGACCAGCCGGCGACCGCGGTCGTCGGGCGCGTCGCGCGCGTCAACGGTCCGGTTGTCGACATCGAGTTCCCGCACGACTCGATCCCCGACATCTACAACGCGCTGAAGACCACCATCGTGATCGGCGAGGAGTCGACCGAGATCACGCTCGAGGTCGCACAGCACCTCGGCGACGACCTGGTGCGCGCCATCGCCCTCAAGCCGACCGACGGCATCGTCCGCGGTCAGGAGGTGCGTGACACCGGTGAGGCCATCTCGGTCCCCGTCGGTGACATCACCAAGGGCAAGGTCTTCAACGTGATCGGCGAGGTCCTCAACGGCGAGCCCGGTGAGACCATCGAGGTCACGGAGCGCTGGCCCATCCACCGCAAGGCCCCGAACTTCGACCAGCTCGAGTCGAAGACCACGATGTTCGAGACGGGCATCAAGTCGATCGACCTCCTCACCCCGTACGTGCAGGGTGGAAAGATCGGTCTGTTCGGTGGCGCCGGCGTCGGCAAGACCGTCCTCATCCAGGAGATGATCCAGCGCGTCGCGCAGGACCACGGTGGTGTGTCGGTGTTCGCCGGTGTCGGTGAGCGCACCCGTGAGGGCAACGACCTCATCCACGAGATGGAGGAGGCGGGCGTCTTCGACAAGACCGCGCTCGTGTTCGGCCAGATGGACGAGCCGCCGGGGACGCGTCTGCGCGTCGCGCTCTCGGCTCTGACGATGGCGGAGTACTTCCGTGACGTGCAGAAGCAGGACGTGCTGCTCTTCATCGACAACATCTTCCGCTTCACGCAGGCCGGTTCCGAGGTCTCCACGCTGCTGGGCCGCATGCCCTCCGCCGTGGGGTACCAGCCGAACCTCGCCGACGAGATGGGCCTCCTGCAGGAGCGCATCACCTCGACGCGTGGTCACTCGATCACCTCGCTGCAGGCGATCTACGTGCCGGCCGACGACTACACCGACCCGGCTCCGGCCACGACCTTCGCGCACCTCGACGCGACGACCGAGCTCTCCCGTGAGATCGCGTCGAAGGGTCTGTACCCGGCCATCGACCCGCTGACCTCGACGTCGCGCATCATGGACCCCCGCTACCTGGGCGAGGACCACTACCGCGTGGCGACCACGGTCAAGCAGATTCTCCAGAAGAACAAGGAGCTGCAGGAGATCATCGCGATCCTCGGTGTCGACGAGCTCTCCGAGGAAGACAAGATCGTCGTGTCGCGCGCACGTCGCATCCAGCAGTTCCTCTCGCAGAACACCTACATGGCGAAGAAGTTCACGGGTGTCGAGGGTTCGACGGTTCCGCTCAAGGAGACCATCGAGTCGTTCGACGCGATCACCCGCGGTGACTTCGACCACGTCGCCGAGCAGGCCTTCTTCAACGTCGGTGGCATCTCCGACGTGGAGGAGCGCTGGGCGCAGATCCAGAAGGAGAACGCCTGATCATGGCGCTCAACGTCAGCCTCGTCTCCGCCGACGCGGAGGTCTGGACGGGTGAGGCGAGCCTCGTGGTCGCCAAGACCGTCGAGGGCGAGATCGGCTTCATGTCCGGTCACGAGCCGGTGCTGGCCATCCTCGCCGAGGGCCAGGTCCGGATCACCCAGACCGACGGCGCCAAGGTGCTCGCCAACGCGCAGGACGGCTTCCTCTCCATGGAGGGCGACGTTCTGACCATCGTGGCGGGCAACGCGGCTCTCATCGCCTGACAGTCCTGAACATCGCGTCCGCCTCGGCACCCTGGGTGTCGAGGCGGACGCGTCTGCGTTACGAGGTGCCATGAAGATCCTGCTTCCGCCGTCCGAGACCAAGCGTCCCGGAGGCACGGGCGCGCCGCTCGACCTCGGTGTCCTGCCGCTGCCGTCTCTCGCTGAGCATCGCGCGGCCGTGCTCGACGCCCTGGTCGAGCTCGCGGCCGACGAGGAGGCCGCCCGCCGTGTCCTCAAGCTGAGCGAGCGGCAGCTCGACGACATCGCGCACAACCGCGCTCTCCGCAGCGCGCCGACCATGCCGGCGATCGACCGCTACACCGGCGTGCTGTTCGACGCCCTCGACGCGGCCTCGCTCTCCCCGGCGTCACGGCGGTGGGCGGACGCCCACGTGTGGATCCAGAGCGCGCCGTTCGGTCCGGTCGGCGCGCTCGACCCGATCCCGACCTACCGCCTCGCCGCGGGAACGTCGCTTCCCGGGGTGCCGCCGCTCCGGCGTCACTGGGCGGAAGCCACGACCTCGGCGATCGCGGACGAGGCGCCGTCGTTCGTCCTCGACCTGCGCAGCGAGGCGTACGTGGGTCTCGGACCCGTGCCCGCATCGGTGCCCTCGGCGTATGTGCGCGTGGTCACCGAGCAGGGCAGAGCGCTGAACCACTTCAACAAGAAGTCGAAGGGCCTCCTGGTGCGTGCACTCGCGGAGGACCGACCGCGCATCGGCTCCCGCCGGGCACTGCTGCGGTGGGCGGAGGGGCGAGGCATCGTGCTGCGCGAGACCGACCATCCCGGCGAGCTGGAACTCGTCGTCGCGGAGTGAGACCGGTTCGCGGCGCGGGACGTCAGCGAGGGTCCTGCGCGCGGCGGCGGTGACGCGCTAGTGTAAGCAGCGCATCACCCGGGAATATCAGCCTTCTGGAGGGGAACCTTGGACGACTACTACGATTACGGCATCTCAGGCGGCGCACTCGTCGCGCTGACGCTGCTGTACACGATCCTGCCGCTCATCGTGTACGCGATCTACGCCTGGTTCTACATGAAGGTCTTCGAGAAGGCCGGTGTCCAGGGCAAGTGGCGCGCCTGGGTCCCGGTCTACAACTCGATGATCTTCTACAAGCTCGGCGACCTCAGCCCGTGGCTCGTGCTGTACCTCATCGGCGCCGGCGTGGTCGGGGCGATCATCCCGGTCCTGGGCTGGTTCCTCATCCTCCCGCTCGTCGGCATCGCCGGCCGTGTCCTCGACCTCATCGCCGCGTGGCGGGTCGGACTGAAGCTGCAGAAGGATGCGGTCTGGGTCATCCTGTACTTCTTCCTCCCGCCGGTGTGGCTGGGTATCAACGCCTTCGACAAGTCGCGGTGGAACCCCAACATCCAGCCCGCCTCGTGGGCCGGGAACGGCTTCCTCGGCGATCGCACGGTGTGGGACGGCATCCCGGTCCAGCCCTCCGCGACCGCGGCTCCGCAGGGGTACGGTGCCCCGCAGGGCTACGGTCAGCAGCCCCAGGGCTACCCGCAGCAGCCCCAGGGCTATGCGCCGCCGCAGCCCGGGTTCACGGCTCCGCCTGCTCCCGGCTACGCCCCGCCGGCCGCGCCCTCCGCCGCTCCCTCGACGAGCGCGCCTGTGCCGCCGACCACGCCGCCCGCTCCGCCCGCGGCTCCGCCGACCACGCCGCCGGCTCCGCCCGCGGCCCCGCCGGCCGCACCGCCGGCTCCTCCCACGACCCCGAACGATCCCACGCAGCCCCCTGCGTGACCGTCGTCGCGAAACCCCCGGCCCACCGCCGGGGGTTTCGTGGTGTGAACGGTGTTCTCGCGGACGATGCGCCCGCTAACGTGGAGGTCATGGTCTTGTCGCAGCGCCCGATCGGCGTCTCCGTTCCGCTCTGCCCCTCGAAGGGCCCCGGTGCGAGCGAGGGGATCGTGTTCCACTACGATGTGTGAGTATCCTGCGACCGCCCTTTCCGCCGCAGGTCCATCGGAGGCAGCACGTGGCTGAGACGAAGACGCACACCGTCACGGTTGCGGGACGCCCGCTGCTGCTCTCGTGGTCGGGTGTCACGGATCAGGGCCGTCGCCGTGAGACCAACCAGGACGCGTTCCTCGCGGAGTTCCCCCTCTTCATCGTCGCCGACGGAATGGGCGGGCACGCGGGAGGCGAGATCGCAAGCCAAAGCACCGTGTCCCGCCTGCAGGCCGCGGTCGTCGCGGGCGACATCTCGCATCGCACGATCGAAGAGGCTCTCGCCCGCGCCGTCGACGACATCTCGGAGCACCCGGAGACCACCGACGAGGGAACCGGGACCACGCTCACGGGCGTCTACCTGGACGACGGCGGAGACCAGGCGCAGTGGGTCGCGCTGAACATCGGCGACTCGCGGGTCTATCTCCTGCGCGATGACCGGCTCGTGCAGGTGACCACGGACCACTCGGTGGTGCAGGAGCTGATCGCAGCGGGGAAGCTCAGCCCGGAGGAGGCCGAGGGCCACCCCTACAGCAACGTCATCACGCGCGCGGTGGGCGCCAGCGAGCTCACCGCTCCGGACTATGTCACCATCGACCTGCGTCCGGGCGACCGGTTCGTGATCTGCTCCGACGGACTCACCAAGGAGCTGACCGACTACGGCATCCAGCATTTCCTGCGGGAGAACTCCGATCCGGCCGCGTGCGTGGACGCCATGCTCGCTGCGGCTCTCGACAACGGTGGTCGCGACAACGTGACGCTCATCGTGTTGCAGGTGAGCGACCCCCAGTCCTCCTCCCCAGAGGGGGACACCGCGGAGTAGTCGCTCCGACGCTGTGGACAGCAGGCTCTCTGCTGTCACGGAGCGGTGCACTGGGGAGATGGACCCGTCTCCCCTCGTCATCCCTTCCGCGCCCGCGCCGCCGCGCCGCACCTCGCTGCCTTATCTCGCGGGAATCGTCCCGGTCGGGATGGGGGTGGCGCTGTGGCTCACCACGGGGTCGGTGCAGTCGCTGTGGTTCGCCGCACTCGGTCCCCTCATGATGCTCGCTTCGGTGGCCGACGCCGCGAGGACGCGACGGCACGATCGACGGCGTGAGGCGGACAGGGTGGAGGCCGAGTGGCGCGCGGTCGAGGATGCGCTCGCCCGTCGTCACGCCGAGGAGCGGGCCCAGCTCGAGTCGCGCCACCCGGACGTCGCCGCGTGCGTCGCAGAACCGCCGCTTCGTGGGACGGATCCGATCGCTGCCGACACCGAGCTGACCGTGGGTCGCGGTGTGCGTGTCAGCGCCGTGCGCACGACGGGTGGGGAGGGCGATCGAGCAGAGGCGTTCCGCGCGCGATGCGCCGAGCTCGATGACGCACCGGTCGTGGTGCGGCTCGGCGGGGGCGTCTGCGTCCGTGGCCAGGCCCCGGTCGCAGCCGCGGCGGCACGAGCTCTGGTCGCGCAGCTCTGCCTCCGCTTCGGGCCGGCGCAACTGGCGCTCGTCGGCGAGGAGCTGGCGTCGTCCGGCCTGACCACGGCGGCTCACGCGGTGCGGGCGCGCCGGGGAGCCTTCCGGGTGGGGTGGGGCACGCTCGGAGCGCCCGTCGCGGCAGATGCGGTGATCTGGACGGCGGCTCCCGACGCCGAGGTGCCGTCGGGGATCACGACCGTGCTCGACGTGGTCGAGCCGGGGGCCGCATCGCTGCGCACGCCGGAGGGCGTGACCGAGGTGGCGGTCGAGTGCCTGTCGCGACCGCAGGCAGAACTGGTCGCCTCGGCAACGGGCGAGCCGTCGGACACGCATGCGGAGCTCCCGCTCAGCGTGCCGCTGGCCGACGTGATCGTCTCAGAGGCAGGTGATGGTCTCGCGGTCGTGGTGGGCCGTGACGGCCGGGGTACCGACATCGCGGTCGATCTGGTGGAGCACGGACCGCACGCGATCGTCACCGGCATGACCGGGGCGGGAAAGAGCGAACTGCTCGTGACCTGGGTTGCGGCGATGTGTGCCGCGTACGGACCGGATCGGGTGACGTTCGTGCTGGCCGACTTCAAGGGTGGGACGGCGTTCGAGCCGCTTCGCGCTCTCCGCCAGGTGTCGGCGGTGATCACGGACCTCGACGACGAGGGTGCGCGCCGGGGTGTCTCGAGCCTGCGGGCGGAGATGCGACGACGGGAGGCCGCCCTCGCCGCGGCCGGCGTTCGAGACGTGTCAGAGGTCGACCTGCCACGCCTGGTGATCGTGGTCGACGAGTTCGCGGCCCTGCTCCTCGAGCACGCCGACCTCGGCGACGTGTTCATCGACATCGCTGCGCGCGGCCGCGCCCTGGGGATGCACCTGGTCCTCGGGACGCAGCGTGCGGGCGGCGTGATCCGTGACGCCCTGGCGGCGAACTGCCCGCTGCGGATCAGCCTGCGGGTCGCAGATCCCGCGGACAGCAGGGCCGTGATCGGGACGGACGGCGCGGCGCTGCTCGATGGGGGGCCGGAGGGGCGCGGCTGTGCGCTCGTGCGTCGACCGCAGGATGCGGAGCCGCAGCTCGTGCGCGTCGCGCTGACCGGTCCCGGAGACCTGCGGCGTGCAGCGACGCGCTGGAGCCAGGCGGCTCCGGCTGTCAGCCCCTGGCTCCCGCCGTTGCCGCGACGCATCGATCTCGCAGACCTTCGTGGCGCGGATCACGACGGCAGCGACGACGCCGGGGGAGACGCGGTGGTGCTCGGTCTCGCCGACGACCCGCAGCGACAGCGGCAGCCTCGGGAGCTCCTGCGTCCGGGGCGGGAGCGCGGGCTCGCCGTGGTCGGCGCTCCGGGCAGCGGACGCACGGCGCTCGTGCGCGCGGTGGCGGCCCAGCGCCATGATGCCCTGCTGTTCCCCTCCGATGCGGAAAGCGCGGTGGACCTGCTCGCGGCATGGGTCAGGGGTGACACGGAGATCCCCGAGCTCGTGCTGTGCGACGACATCGACGCGCTGCACGCCGAGCTCCCCGTCGAGTACGCACAGGAGTTCGCGCAGCGGTGGGAGCAGTCGCTGCGCCTGTCACCTTCGACGACCTGGATCCTCACGGCCGCACGGGCATCGGGGCCCTTGGGCCGTGTGCTCGACGCGCTGCCCCGTCGAGCGCTTCTACGCGCGGCGTCGCGCGTCGAGCACCTCGCAGCGGGTGGCGAGACGTCGGGGTTCGTGCGGGACCGACCGCCGGGACGCGCGGTGCTCGACGGGCGGGAGGTGCAGTTCGCCTGGGCGGACGAGCGGCCGAGGCAGTCCGCTGCCTCCTCGACGGAGATCTGGGCGCCGGCGAGGCCGGTCGTGGCGCTGGTCACGGCGGGCGCGTCGGACGCGGTGGGCGCACTCCGCGCGGCGCGCCCGGAGTGGGACGTGCGGACGGCCGGGAGCGATGTGCCGACGACCGCGAGCCCGTGCATCCTGGTGGCCGACGCGGAGGGCTGGCAGCGGCAGTGGGCCCTGTGGCAGCAGATCCGCGCCGAGGGCGAGGTCCTGGTCCGCGCGGAGCGTCCGTCCGATCTGCGCCAGCTGGTCGGTGTGCGCGACCTCCCGCCGTTCGCCCTGCTGCATCAGGGGCGCGCGTGGTCGGTGGTGGGGGACCGCGCGCCGCGGCGGGTCGTCGTGCCGGGGCTCGGGTCGCGGTGAGGCTGGTGCGTCAGAGGCCGGCGCCGGGGCGGACCGTTCCCACGCGGGCACCGCCCCCGAGCACGTCGAGCGGGAGGGCCTCCGCGAGACCAGCCACATCGGTGTCGCTCAGAGAGCCCGCGCGAGCCAGGAGGGTGGCGGCGACGATGGTGGACGCGCGCGCGGCGCCGTCGAGCATCTTCAGGGCCGCGGTCGTCCCGTCCGGCGCCACCATCACCATGACGCCCTCCGCGCCGCCCTTGGTGAAGACGCCGAGACGCTCGGTCGCGATGGTGTCGGGGCGGCCGGGCCCTTCGACGGTCCAGGGGTTCTCGCGCACCGCGCGGACGAGCGACCCGGCCACGCGGTGCAGCGCGAACGGCGAACGGTCGGACGCGGTGCCGATGCGGTGAATCGCGCGCGCGAGCCCGGTGAGGGTGAGCGCATGCACCGGAGCGCCGCAGCCGTCGATGGAGGTGTGCGCGATCTTCTCCCCGGTGAGGCGCTCGACGACCTCCCGGATGTGAGCCTGCAGCGGATGCGCGGGGTCGAGGTAGCCGGCGGTCGGCCAGCCGGTGGCCACGCAGGCCCGCAGCATCGCGGCGTGCTTGCCCGAGCAGTTCATGCGGACGCGCGCCTCCTGGCCGTGTTCGCGCACCAGCTCGTCGCGGGTCGCGGAGTCGCCCGGCCACGCCGGAGGGCACGCGAGGTCGTCTTCCGTGAGGCCTCCGGCGGTGAGGATGTCGCGCACCACCGCGGCGTGCCGGTCCGTGCCCGTGTGGCTCGCCGTGGCGAGGGCGAGCTGTTCGCCCTCCAGCGGTGCGCAGGCGGTGATGCACGCCACCGCCTGCAGCGGCTTGAGACTCGACCGCGGGAGGATGAGCGCGTCGGCGTTGCCGTGTCGCGCGATCACCTCGCCGTCGGGCGAGAGCACCACCGCGGCACCGGCGTGACGTGACTCGATGAATCCGCTCCGTTCGACGACGGCGAGCTCGACGGAATCCTGAACGGTGAGTGTCTCCAGCACTCCACCAGCCTAGTGCCGGTGGTCCCGCGGCCTCGGGGTCCCCGCGGAGGGTCGCGACGTCGGCGGCACCTGGCAGACTGAGCGCATGGCAGAGCACACCACGTCGCGTCCGCTCGGTGAACACCGCTACGCTCTCACGACTACGTGGACGGGCAACTCCGGCACCGGAACGAGCGGATACCGTGACTATCGCCGCGACGTCACGATCGAGATCGAGGGCAAGCCCGCGCTGCTGGCCTCGTCCGACAAGCCGTTCCGCGGAGACCCCTCCCGCTGGAACCCCGAAGACCTCCTGCTGGCCTCGCTCTCCGAGTGCCACCTGCTGTCGTATCTGCACGCCTGCGTCACCGCCGGCGTCGTGGTCGTCTCCTACCGCGACAGCGCGCGCGGGCTGATGCGCGAGAACGGCGCAGGAGGGGGATCGTTCGTCGAGGTGACGCTCTCCCCGGAGGTCGTGGTCGCCGATCCGTCCATGATTGAGGCGGCAGAGCGGGCGCACGCCCAGGCGAACGAGTGGTGCTTCATCGCGAACTCGGTCAACTTCCCGGTGCGGCACGAGGCCACGGTCACCGCGAGCGTGTGACCCCCGCGGCGGAGGAGCAACCGCTGTTGGACTCCTCGCTCGGGAAGGGACACGTGGTCGCCGCTACCGGGAGGGTCCGGGGTTCACGCTCAGCGCTACTCAGCGGCGCTCGTGCGGGAGCGCCTGCTTGATCTTCTCGATGGTGCCCTGGGCCGGAGCCTCGTTGTAGGTGCCCGCCAGCTCCTGACCGGACAGGGCATGGATCGCGGCCATGATCTCGTCGGTCGCGAGCCGCCGTGCGCGTCCGCTGGTAGCGGGTCCGTGGGGGGACAGGTCGAGCGGCTCGCCGAACCGCACCGTCACGCGTTCGGAGAGCGTCGGCATCTTCGCGCCCACCGGCATCACCTTGTCGGTGCCGATCAGTCCCACCGGGACCACCGGTGCGCCCGTCTGCAGGGCCAGGAACGCCACGCCCGTCCGGCCCTTGTACAGGCGACCGTCGGTGGAACGGGTCCCCTCGGGGTACAGCGCGACCGCGAGACCCTCCTCGAGCAGCTGCCGCTGCAGATCGAGCGCGTCGAGTGCTGCCTGACCAGCGCCGCGCCGGACGGGGATCGCGCCGATCGCCTCGAAGAAGGTCTTGGTGAGGCGGCCGCTGAATCCGGTCCCCTCGAAGTAGCTCGACTTCGCAAGGAAGTGCACGGGTCGCGGTGCCGCGACCGGGATGGCGATCGAGTCGATGAACGACAGGTGGTTGCTCGCGAAGATCACCGGACCGGTGGTGGGGACGTTCTCGCGGCCCTCGATGCGGGGACGGTAGATGAGCCGCGCGAGCGGGGCGATCAGGCTGCGACCGAGCGCGTACGTGAAGCCCGCATGGCGCGGCTTCGGCGTGTCCTCTGAGGCGGGTTCGGGCTCGACGGACTGCTCAGAGGTCATCAGAGCAGGATACTCCCGGCCCCATGCCGACGTGGGAATGAAGACTCGCGCCCCACCTCCCAGGGAGGGCAAAGGGCGATGGGGCAGGATGGAGTGTCCCGCCCGCGATCCCGAGGTCTCACTGTGCGCAAGCGTCCGCTCATCGTCCTGTCCACCGTCGCCGCGGCGACCCTCCTGCTCGCCGGCTGCTCTGGCAGCGGTGCGCCGGAGAGCTCGGGCACCCCCGACCCGTCCGCTTCGAGTGGGTGTCTGCTCGACGCGCAGCCGGGCAAGACCTCGGATTCCATTGACGTTCAGGGCGAGGGACTCGATGCCGTCGTCAAAGTGCCAGCTGATGCGGCCTTCGCCGATGTGGAGCGAACGGTGATCGCTGAGGGCACAGGTGACGAAGTCGTCGCGAATGACCTCGTCGGGGTGAAGTACCAGATCGTGGAAGCGTCGACAGGTGAAGTCGTCGATTCCTCGGCACGAAGCGAGGGTGGTGAGGCTCCCGTCCTTCTCGACCAGAACAGTGCATCTCTCTTCATCGCCGCTCTCGAGTGCCAGCCGATCGGAACGCAGGTCGTCCTCGCCCTTCCAGGCGAGGTCTTCGGCGAGGGCGGGACGAATAAGGTCGTGTACGCAGAGGCCGTCGAGCAACTGCCCGAGGTCGCCACCGGCACGCCGGTCGACCCGACCCCCGGCATGCCCGAGGTGAAGCTGGACGACGACGGCAAGCCCAGCATCACGATCCCGGACGGCGATGCGCCGGCCGAGACCCAGGTCGCCGTGCTCAAGCAGGGTGACGGAGCGACGGTCGCCTCGGGCGACCTGGTCGTCGTGCAGTACCTCGGGGTCAAGTGGTCCGACGGCAAGGAGTTCGACTCGAGCTGGAGTCGCGACGCGGCGCCGGCGCAGTTCCAGACCACGGGAGTGGTCACCGGATTCCAGAAGGCGCTCGAAGGTCAGAAGGTCGGCTCGCAGGTGCTCGTCGTGATGCCCCCGTCCGACGGCTACGGTGCGAGCGAGGGCAACGAGCTGCAGAACGAGAGCCTCGTGTTCGTCGTCGACATCCTCGCCACGACCCCGGTGCAGGCGCAGCAGTAGCGCGGGCGCGACGGCGGCCGTGTCCTAGGCTGGCGTCATGCGTCGCGTCATCGTCCTCGGCTCCACCGGTTCCATCGGCACCCAGGCGCTGGACGTGATCCGCGCCAACCCGCGCCGGTTCGAGCTCGTCGGGCTCGCCGCGGGCTCCAACCGCGAGCTGCTGACAGAGCAGGCGGAGCAGTTCCAGGTGGAGGACACGGCCCTCGGAGCCGTCGAAGCGGAACAGCTCGTGCGGGACGTCGAGGCCGATGTGGTGCTCAACGCCATCACCGGCTCGATCGGACTCGGCTCCACGCTCGCCGCGCTGCAGGCGGGCCGCACGCTCGCCCTCGCGAACAAGGAGTCGCTGATCGTCGGGGGAGATCTGGTGCTGGCGGCGGCCGCCCCCGAGCAGATCGTCCCCGTCGACTCCGAGCACTCCGCCCTCGCACAGGCGCTCCGCTCCGGGACGCATGACGAGGTGCGACGCCTGGTGGTGACCGCGTCGGGCGGACCGTTCCGCGGACGCACGCGCAGTGAGCTCACCGAGGTCACACCGGGGCAGGCGCTCGCGCACCCCACCTGGAACATGGGCAGGACGGTCACGACGAACTCCGCCACCCTCGTCAACAAGGGGCTCGAGGTGATCGAGGCGCACCTGCTGTTCGACGTGGCCTACGACGACATCGAGGTGGTCGTGCACCCGCAGTCGATCGTGCACTCCATGGTCGAGTTCATCGACGGGTCCACCATCGCACAGGCGTCCCCGCCGGACATGCGTCTGCCGATCTCCCTCGGCCTGGACTGGCCGCACCGCATCGGCGGCGTGGGTCGTCCGCTGGACTGGACGACCGCGAGCTCGTGGACCTTCGAGCCGCTCGACGGCGAGGCCTTCCCGGCCGTCGCACTCGCCAAGGCGGTCGGCCGCGCGGGCGGCACCTTCCCGGCCGTGTACAACGCCGCCAACGAGCAGGCCGTGGACGCGTTCCACGAGGGACGCCTGTCGTTCCTCGGCATCGTCGACACGATCTCCGCGGTCGTCGACCACCACGAGGCACCGAGCACCCTCACGGTCGAGACGCTCGCAGAGGCCGAGGACTGGGCACGGCGCACGGCCGATCGGCTCATCGCCGCGAGCTGACGGCGCGGCCGCCGAGGGCGCCCGATGCAGCGCGGCGCTGCACCGGGCGGCGGTCAGTCCTCGTCCGGGTAGGGCACAGGCCAGCGCGGTTCCGGGACCGGCCATCCGGCGGCCTTCAGCGCGCGGCGGGACAGCTCACGCGCCGAGTACGGGGTGCGCACGCCGCGGATGTCCCGGTAGTCCTGATGCCCGGGACCCGCCCACAGGATCGCGTCGCCGTCGCCCACCAGGCCGACCGCCGCGACGATCGCCGCCTCCGGTGGGGAGTACTCGTGGATCTCCGCGTCGGGTCGTGCCCGGCGCGCGCCCTCCACGAGGGTCGCCCGGATGGACGCCGGGTCTTCGAAGCGCGGGTGATGATCGGTCACGACGAGGATGTCGCTGCCCTCCACGGCCGTGCGCGCCATGTCGAAGCGCTTGCTGGCGTCGCGGTCGCCATCCGCGCCGAACAGCATCAGCACCTTTCCGGGGGTGACCCGGCGCACGGCGGCGAGGGTCTTCTCGAAGGCGTCCGGCGAGTGCCCGAAGTCTACGAACACCGCCGGTCCGCGGTCGCCGGAGACGAGCTGCGTACGGCCGGGCAGGTAGGCGTGGATGCCGCCGTCGCGGCCGAGCGCGTCGGTGATCCGCTCCCACGCGTACCCGCCCTCCAGCAGCATGACGATCGCGAGCGCGGCATTGGCGGCCATGTGCGGACCGATCACCGGCACCGTGGTGGTGAGGGTTCCGGCAGGGCCGCTCATCGTGAAGGTGGTGCCGGCGGCGCGCTCCTCGTCGATCACGACCACCCAGTCCGCGCGGGCCGCGGCATCGGGGTCGGCGGCGATCGACGGCGTGCCGACCGTGACGACGGGGATCTCCGCGCGATCGACGACCAGCGCGCCGGAGGGGGAGTCGAGGCAGACCACGCCGCGGACCGCGCGATCGGGACGGAACAGCGGCAGCTTCGCCTCGAAGTACTCCTCCATGTCGGCGTAGTCGTCGAGGTGGTCGTGGCTGAGGTTCGTGAAGCCGGCGACATCGAACCGGATCCCGTCGACGCGGTGGCGGGACAGCGCCTGCGCGCTCACCTCGACCGCGACCGCTTCCACGTGCCGCTCGCGCATCAGCGCCAGGAGCGCGTGCATCTCCGACGCCTCCGGCGTGGTGAGCCGCGACACGATGACCTCGCCCGCGATGTGGCGCTCGGCCGTCGACGACAGCCCCGTGACCACGCCCATCTGCTCGAGGATGCCCTCCAGGAGGTGGGAGACGCTCGTCTTGCCGTTGGTGCCCGTCGTCGCGAAGAGCAGCGGCAGGGGGTCGTCCGCCCCGGTGCCGTAGACCCAGGCGCTCAGATCGCCCAGCACGGCGCGCGGATCGTCCACCACGAGGACGGGCAGGCCGGCATCCGCGGCGATCTCCGCGCCGCGCTCGTCGGTGATGACCGCGACCGCGCCCTTCTCGGCAGCGGTCGCCGCGAAGTCGGCTCCGTGGCGGTTCACGCCCTGGATCGCGACGAAGGCCTCACCGGGGCGAAGATCCGCGGTGGCGAGAGTGATGCCGCTCAGGGACACTCCGGTGGCGTCGCCGCGCACGGTGGCGGCGAATCGGGAGGCCAGTTCGGAAAGCTCGCGCCGGGGCGGGTTCGCGGGGCGGAGCACAGGGGGCAGGCTCGGTTGTTGTTCAATCGACATGTCGGATCCATGATCTCACGGCGCTGCACGGATGCCGGGCGGACGGCCCGCCGCGCGCCGGGGTCGGACGCGCGGCGGGCCGGGGCTCAGGCCCGGCGGCGGTAGGCCAGCACGGCGACCACGAGAGCCGCCGCCCCGGCGAGGAGCCCGCCCGTGCCGAGGGCGATGCCGAGCGGGTCGGCGGCCGTGGCGGCCGCGTCGGCGTCCGCGGTGTCCGCCTCCCCGTCGCCGTGGGCGCCATGCATCGACGCCTCCGCATCCGTGACCGTGACGACGGGAGCGGGGGCATCGAGCGCGTGCGGGTCCTCACCCTCCTCGGCGAGCTGCGTCCATTCGGTCGCACCGTCGACGCACTGCTGCACCACCGGGAAGGCGAGCGTCTCGGGCGTCTTCTCGTCGAGCCCGACCGACATGCTGACCGCGCCGCGGAGGTCGGTCGGCACCGGCGTGAGCGCGGTGTACGTGACGGCGCTCACGAGGCCGTCGTCACCGCGCTCGACCTGGATGGTCCAGTCGCCGTCCAGGGTCGGGGCGACGGAGGTGAGGCCGTCCGGCATGGTGATGCGCAGTGCCGTGGTCGGCGAGGTGCCGCAGCCGTGGGCGAACGAGAACGTGAGCACGCCGTGGTCGCCGGCGGCCAGCTCATCCGGGCTGACGGACACGTGGGCTCCCGCCATGAGCGGAACCGCGAGGGCGAGGGCGACCCCGCCGAGCGCGCCGGTCGTGGCGACGAGGGCCCGGCGGGAGCGCGGACGACGGGGGGACGTGGTGGTACGGGACATGATTCTCCAGAAAAGGTGTGCGGGCGCGCCGGAGGGCGCGCAAAGGGTGGCCGACGGTTCGGCCGTGATTCTCGGGCGGCGGGTCAGCCGCGTGCGCACACCGGGGGACCGCGCCGGGAGACGGCGGCGGCCACGGCACGGTCGAGGGGAGCGAAGCGCAGCGGACGCAGCGGGGTCGGGCGGCGATGGCCGGAGAAGCCCGTCGGCGACGCGCGACGCACGAGAGCGCGGAACCAGCCGGCGACGGCCCGCAGGAGGCGTTCGGCGTGCCACACCAGCAGAGTTGTCAGCACGGCGGCGCCGGCGTGCGCGAGGAGCATCGTCGCGTCGACGGGCGCGACGGAGACGGTGCCGCTCAACGCTGCCAGGTCGAAGTGATGGACGTGCGGGCCGATCGCGCCGTCGACGTCCGCGGTGGGGGAGCCGAGCAGCTGGAACACCAGGTGGAACACGGCTTGAGACACGAGCACGGCGACCGCGACGCGCCAGCGCGACCGACGGAGCCCGAGGAGGGCGGCGGTCGGTGCCAGGAACAGCACCGTGACCGCGAGGATCAGCAGCGGGTGGGGTGCCGCGCCGCCTCCGATGGTGTGGGACACCGCGGCGATGAGGGTCGCGGTGGCGGACACGGCGGCGGCGCGCAGGAGTCGCAGCTGCCGGGTGGTCACCATCCCAGCCTAGCCAAGCGGCGCGGGCGGGGCGGATTCCTAGCTGCGGGCAGTACCGTGGGCGGGTGGAAATCCTGCTCTATGTGGGCGGCATCCTGTTCATGCTGATCGGCCTCGGCCTCTCGATCGGTCTGCACGAGGTCGGCCATCTCGTCCCCGCGAAGCTCTTCGGCGTGCGCGTCGGCCAGTACATGATCGGCTTCGGCCCGCGGCTGTGGTCGAAGCGGATCGGCGAGACCGAGTACGGCTTCAAGCTGCTCCCGCTCGGCGGGTTCATCTCGATGTCCGGCATGTATCCGTCGTCGAAGGGGGAGCGTCCGGCGTCCGGGGTGTTCCGCACGCTCATCCAGGACGCCCGCTCGGCCAACGACGAGACGATCGCCGAGGGCGCGGAGGACCGGGTCTTCTACAAGCTGCCGGTGTGGAAGCGCGTGATCGTGATGCTCGGCGGTCCGCTGATGAACCTGGTCCTGGCCGTGGTGATCTTCACGGTGCTCGTGTGCGGCATCGGCGTGCAGCAGGGGACGACGACCATCTCCGCGGTGAACGAGTGCGTGGTGCCCGCGTCGTCGACCGCCACCGAGTGCGCCCCGGACGACCCGGAGTCCCCCGCGGCGGAGGCGGGGGTGCGACCCGGTGACGTGCTGGTGTCGATCGACGGTCAGCCCGTGTCGACCTTCGAGCAGGCGACGACGATCGTCCAGGCCTCGCCCGGCGAGACGCTCGAGCTGGTGGTGCGCCGCGACGGGGCCGAGCAGACGCTGAGCCTCACGCCCATCGCGGCGGAGCGCACCATCACCGACGCGAGCGGGCGGCCCGTGCTCGACGATCAGGGCGACCCGGTCGTGCGCGAGGTCGGGTACGCGGGGATGATCTCGCAGATGGGCTTCGTGCAACAGCCGCTGAGCGCCGGACCGGAGATGGCCGCCGAGAACGTCGCGAGGGTGGCGTCGCTCATCGTCACGCTGCCCGTGCGGCTGTGGGATGTGGGTGTGTCCCTGGTCACCGGGGGCGAACGTGACCCGAACGGCCCGTTGAGCGTCGTCGGCGTCGGGCGCCTGGCCGGCGAGGTCGCGGCGACCGATGCCCCGATCCTCAACCGGTTCGCCGTCCTCCTGGGGCTGTTGGGGTCGCTCAACGTGGCGCTGTTCGTGTTCAACCTGATCCCGCTGCTGCCGCTCGACGGCGGTCACATCGTGGTCGCGCTGTGGGAGGGGATCAAGCGGGCATGGGCGAAGCTCTTCCGGCGCCCGCCGCCCGCACCCGTGGACGCCACCCGGCTGGTGCCGCTGACGGTGGTGGTGGCCGTCCTGCTGATCGGGATGGGCGCGCTGCTCCTCGTCGCCGACCTGTTCAACCCCGTCAAGCTGCTCGGCTGACCGGCCCGGCGCCGGCGCCGGTCACGCGAGGGCGTACGACACCAGGCGTTCGAGCGTGCGGATGCCGTCGCGCGACAGGATCGACTCCAGGTGTCCCTGCACGGACGCGAAGCGCGGGCCGCGGAGTGCGAACACGTCGCCGGAGCCCGGGTCGGCGGAGACCTCCGCATCCCCGATCCTCGTGGCACCGGGTGTCACACGCGCGGTGAAGGTGTTGTAGAACCCGATCGAGGCGTCCTCGCCGAACACAGGCACCGACTTCTGCAGTCCCTGATGCGGGGCGGCCAGCGGGACCAGCGCTGCGCCCTGACGGTCCGCGAGGATCTGGTGGCTCAGGCACACGGCGAGCAGGGGGGCCTCGGTGCCGAGCCGTCGCTCCACGACCGCGCGCATCCGGGCGATCCGCGCGCTGCCGGTGTCGCGGGGGTCGCCGGGGCCGGGGCCTGCGACGACGAGGTCGGCCGCGGCCACTGCGTCGTCGGTCACGGCATCCCAGGCGGAGATCGTCACGTCCAGGCCGAGGTGACGCAGCTGGTGGGCGAGCATCGTGGTGAAGCGATCCTCGGCATCGACCACAAGGGCGGAGCGCCCCGTGAACGGGCCGGTGAACTCCTCGCCCTGCGGGTTGAGCCAGAACTCGGCGAGGCGGGCGTTGCGGGAGGACAGCAGCGCGGCGATCTCCGGGTCGTCGGCGAGGGAGCGGCGTGCACCGGGGGCATCGGCGTCGCTGCGAGCCTCGGCCGCACGGTCGCGGTCGATCGCCCCGATGGCGCCGAGCACGCCCGCCGCCTTGCCGTGGGTCTCGGACACCTCGCCGTGCGGGTCGGAGTGGCGCACGAGGGTTGCGCCGACGGGGACGCTGAGCTCGCCGTCGGCGAGATACACGGTCCGGATGAGGATCGGTGCGTCGAGGTCGTGCCCGCCGTCGGCGTTCGGGGTGAACAGTGCTGCGACGCCCGAGTAGTAGCCGCGGGGCTTCTTCTCGTGGCGACGGATCACCGCGCACGCGTTCTGCATCGGTGAGCCCGTGACCGTGGGAGCGAACATCGTCTCGCGGAGGATGTCGCGCGGATCCATGCCGCTGCGTCCGCGGAGCATGTACTCCGTGTGGGTGAGGCGGGACATCTCCTTGAGGTGCGGGCCGGTGATGCGCCCGCCGTCGGCGCAGACGGCGCTCATCATCTTGAGCTCCTCGTCCACCACCATGAACAGCTCCTCGGTCTCCTTGGTGGAGGCGAGGAAGTCGGCGAGGGTCTCCTTGGTCGAGCCCCCGGCCGGATGCCGGAAGGTGCCGGAGATGGGGTTCATGGTGACGACGCCCTCACGCGCGACGACGTGCGCCTCCGGGCTCGCGCCGACCGCGATCCGCCCCGGGGTGACCACCGCGAACGTCCAGTACGCCCCGCGCTCATGCGCGAGCAGGGCACGGAACCACGTGAGGGCGGCCGTGCGGTCGTCGGTGTCGATGCTGGCGGTGTAGTCGCGGCGGATCACGAAGTTCGCGCCCTCGCCGCGTCCGATCTCGTCGGAGATGACCGTCTCGACGATGGCCGCGTACTCCTCGTCAGCGATGTCGAAGCCGCCGTCGCGCAGGGGGACCGACGAGGTCGGCAGCGCATCGAGCACCGCAGGCGTCGGCAGGTGCAGGTGCTCGTCCACCACGATGCAGCGCAGGGGAGCGCCGTCGTCCTGCGCGACGAAGCCGCGCTCGCGCACCTGGCGGTAGGGCACCAGTGCGAACACCTCACGCGGCACGCCGTCCGCGGTGAGCGGGATGTCGGCGAGCAGGTCGACGTCGACGACCTCGCCCGTGAGCAGCTCGACGGAGTCGGCGCCGTCGCGCGCGATGAGCACGAAGGATGCGGACGGATCGGCGCTGAGCTCGGCGAGTCGTGAGAGGGTCATCGATGTCTCCTGTGCAGGGCTCCGGCTCGGCGCAACGAAAAGACCGCCCCGGAGGCGGTCTGGATTCGTGGGAACGCGAACACCGCCTAGGAGGCGGGCCACCAGGTGAGGTTCGCGAGCATGGGGCGAAACTACCACATGCGGCACCCGCGACCCGGGCGGATGACGGGCCGCGCATCCAGCCCGCGTGCATCCGGGCGGCGTAGGCTGAGGGGGTGCCAGCTGTGAACCTTGGGATGCCTCGCATCCCCGAAGTCCTCGCCCCGCGCCGCAAGTCCCGCCAGATCAAGGTCGGCAAGGTGCTCGTGGGCGGCGACGCCCCCGTCAGCGTGCAGTCGATGACGACCACCAAGACGACCGACATCAACGGGACCCTGCAGCAGATCGCCGAGCTCACCGCCTCCGGGTGCGAGATCGTGCGCGTCGCCGTGCCGTCCCAGGACGACGCCGACGTGCTGCACATCATCGCGAAGAAGAGCCAGATCCCGGTGATCGCCGACATCCACTTCCAGCCGAAGTACGTGTTCCAGGCGATCGATGCGGGCTGCGCGGCCGTGCGGGTGAACCCGGGCAACATCCGGAAGTTCGACGACCAGGTGGGCGCGATCGCCAAGGCGGCGCAGGACGCGGGTGTCTCGCTGCGGATCGGCGTGAACGCCGGGTCCCTCGACCGCCGCCTGCTGGAGAAGTACGGCAAGGCCACGCCCGAGGCGCTCGTCGAGAGCGCGGTCTGGGAGGCGTCCCTGTTCGAGGAGCACGACTTCCACGATTTCAAGATCTCCGTCAAGCACAACGACCCGGTCGTCATGGTCAAGGCGTACCGCCTCCTGGCCGAGCGGGGCGACTGGCCCCTGCACCTCGGCGTGACCGAGGCCGGGCCGGCGTTCCAGGGCACGATCAAGAGCGCGACGGCCTTCGGCATCCTGCTCGGTGAGGGCATCGGCGACACCATCCGCGTGTCGCTGTCGGCGCCGCCCGCCGAAGAGGTGAAGGTCGGCCACCAGATCCTGCAGTCGCTGAACCTGCGGGAGCGCAAGCTCGAGATCGTGTCGTGCCCGTCGTGCGGTCGCGCACAGGTCGACGTGTACACGCTCGCGGAAGACGTGACCGAGGGTCTCAAGGACATGACGGTGCCACTGCGTGTCGCCGTCATGGGCTGCGTCGTGAACGGTCCCGGTGAGGCCCGCGAGGCCGACCTGGGCGTCGCCTCCGGCAACGGCAAGGGGCAGATCTTCGTGAAGGGCGAGGTCATCAAGACCGTGCCCGAAGAGGACATCGTCGCGACGCTGATCGAGGAGGCGAACCGCATCGCCGCCGAGATGGGCCCGGACGCACCGCTCGGCACCGCGCAGGTCGTCACGGCCTGACCGTCGTCCGCACCCCGATCGCCATCCCCGCCGTACCGCACAGGAGAAGCATGTCCTCGCCCACCGTCGTGACCTTCGCCACCGGCTCCACGAGTGGAGAGGGCGTCGTCACCCACGTCGAGAGGACGCCGGAGGGCGTGGTGGTCGTGGTGGACGAGACCCCGTTCCACCCCGTCGACCACACCTGGCCCGACCAGCCGGGTGATGCCGGGACCCTCACGGTCGACGGCTCCTCCGTGGCCGTGGCAGAGGCCGTCATGGCGGCCGTGTCCGACGACGGCACGTTCGCGGTGGGTGCCGACATCCCCGTCAAGCGCGGGGCGGAAGGGTGGACCTGGCTGGTCGGCCACCGCCTCACGGGCGACGCCCCGGCGGCCCTGGTGCCCGGGGTCGCCGCGCGGCTGGACGTCGATGCAGACCGTCGCGCTGGCCTGAGCCGCGGGCACACCGCCTGTCATCTCGCGTCCCTCGCCCTCGACCTCGCGGTCGCCGACCTGTGGCGCAAGGACCCGGGCGCCGACGCCCTCGGCACCCCCGACTTCGAGGGGCGCGCCAACCAGACGAGCCGCATCCACGCGGATGGCGCCGTCGACGAGTACCGCCTGGGCAAGAGCCTGCGCCGCGCGGGTTTCGACACCGAGACCTTCGCGTCGACCCTCGCCGACCGCGAACAGCGGATCAACGCACAGCTCGAGGCGTGGGTCGAGTCCGCCGCCGCGAGCCGCGTCGAGACCGAGGGTCCGACGATCGTGGACCGTCGCCGCTGGCACTGCGAGCTGCCGGAGGGCGAGGCCGTGATCCTGTGCGGGGGCACCCACGCGCACTCGCTCGACGAGTTCGTCGCGATCCGGGTGGCGTTGGACCTGTCGGATCCTCAGCTGCTCGTCATGACGACGACCGCGACTCCCGCGGCCTGAACTCTTCGGCGACGCCCTCGAACTCCACCTCGCCCTTCGCGATGTCCGCGCGCGCCACGCGCACGCGGAGGCGATCGCCCGGCTTCACGCCGACGGGAGCGGGGGCGCTCGCCGTGACCGCGGGCTCGGCGATCTGGATGGTCACGCGCTCGCCGCGATCCTCGACGACGGTGGCGTCGAGCTCGGTGCCGACCAGCGGGGTCAGCAGCGCCGCCTCCACGGCGTTGACGGTCCCGGACGCCAGCCGGGAGGCGCGCTGACCGGACTCCTGCATCAGGCCTGGCAGATCGGCGAGCGAGTCACGCACCCATGCCGGTACGGGTGCGCCGCTCGAGACCGCCAGGCAGATCGCCAGCGACCACCGGTCGACGAGTCGCCGCAGGGGCGCGGTCGCATGCGCGTAGGGGGCGGCGATGGCGGCCTGGACGGCGTCGTCCGGAGCCGTGCCGTCGAACACCAGATAGCCCGCGCCGCGGAACAGTGACGACGCGGCTTCGAGCACGGGCAGCGTCAGCGGGTCGTCCCTGTCCAGACCGCGCAGGAACTCGCCATAGGTGCCGTCGGTCCACGGGCGACCGAGGGCGATCGTCTGCAGGCGGAACGTCTCGAAGGCGGCATCGTCGGGCTCCGGCATCGTGCGCAGGATGCCGACGCCCGCACCCAGCATCAGCTGCGCTGCCGCCATCCCCGTCATGATCGACAGCTGAGCGTTCGCCTCCTCGATCGGGAGGGGACGGCGACGCACGATCGCGTAGCTGCCGTCCTCCGCGCGCACGACCTCCTCATCGGGAAGGTTGAGGCTGGCCCCGCCACGCTTCCGCTCCCGCTCGAGCCGAAGGGCGCCGATCTCCGGGAGGAGCGCCGCTGGTCCACCCTCGCCGCGATCGAGGGCGGCCTGCGTCGCCGCGTAGTCGAGCTGGGCGCGGGAGCGGATGAGCGCCCGTTCGAGCCGGAAGTCGCCGACCTCCCCGGTCTCGTCCAGCGCGAAGGTCCACACCAGCGCGGGGCGGTCGGCGTCGGCGAGGAGGGAGGCGCGGTCCTCGCTGAGCACGGGAGGGTGCAGCGGGATCGTGCCGTCCGCCGCATACAGGGTCTGTCCGCGCCGACGGGCTTCCGCATCGACCGCCCCGCCGGGCTCGACGAAACCGGGGACGTCCGCGATCGCGTAGCGCACGGTGTACCCCGACGAGGTCTTCTCCAGGTGGAAGGCCTGATCGAGGTCGCGCGAGCCCGCCGGGTCGAGCGTCGCGAAGGGGATGTCGCGCAGGTCGAGCTCGGGTGTGGATCCGCTGGCGCGCTCGGCCTCGGCGAGCACGTCGGGTGGGAACGAGGTGGGGGCGTCGAGCGCTTCGCGGAGGTCGGCGAGCGCGGCGGCGAGCTCGGTCTGGGCGGCGGAGGGAGCGACATGGGACCGGCGCTGAGGCATGGCTCCCACCCTAGGCCGAGAAGCCCCGGTCTCCGGAGGCGTTCTGTCGGTGATGGCGCGTAACATTTCACCGACGACGTCAGGGTGACGCCGGAAGGGACAGCCATGAAAGCACTCGTCTACCACGGAGCCGGAGAGAAGCGATGGGAGGAGGTTCCGGATCCGACCATCCTGGCGCCGACCGACGCGATCGTCCGCATCGAGGCCACGACCATCTGCGGCACCGACCTGCACATCCTCAAGGGCGATGTCCCGGCCGTGACCGAGGGGCGCATCCTCGGTCACGAGGGTGTCGGGGTGATCACCGAGGTCGGAGGAGCCGTGACCGATCTCGCCGTGGGGGACCGCGTGATCATCTCGTGCATCACCTCGTGTGGAAAGTGCGACTTCTGCACCGCCGGGCTGGCATCGCACTGCCGAGCCGAGGAGGGGGCGTCGGGGATCGGCTGGATCCTCGGGCACCTGATCGACGGCACGCAGGCGGAGCTGGTGCGGATCCCGTTCGCCGAGACCTCGCTGCACCGGCTTCCGGATGGCGTCTCCGCCGAGACGGCGGTCGTGCTCAGCGACATCCTTCCCACGGGCCACGAGATCGGGGTGCAGTACGGCGGCGTGAAGGCGGGCGACGTGGTCGCCGTCGTCGGCACCGGGCCGGTGGGCCTCGCGGCGATCATGACCGCGCAGCTCTACGGGCCGAGCAAGATCATCGCGATCGACCTCGACGCGAACCGTGTCGAGCAGTCCAGACTCTTCGGGGCCACGCACGGCGTGGTCGCCGGCGCCGAGGACTGGCGCGATCAGGTGCTCGCCCTGACCGACGGGCTCGGCGTCGACGTCGCGATCGAAGCCGTGGGTGTTCCGGCGACCTGGGGCATGGCGCTGGACATCGTGCGCGCCGGCGGGCACGTCGCCAACGTCGGAGTCCACGGCGCACCCGTCGACTTCCCGATCGATCGCCTGTGGATCCAGAACCTCACCATCACGACGGGCCTGGTGAACGCCGACACGGCGCGCATGCTCACCCGGCTCGTCGCCGAGGGTCGGATCGACCCGGCGGTGTTCGTCAGTCACCGCTTCGCGCTGGACGCCATCGAACAGGCGTACGACACGTTCGAGCGGGCCGCGGAGACGAAGGCGCTGAAGGTGGTGCTCACCGCCTGAACGCACAGGGGACAGAGGGTCGGCATGGGGGGATGCCGACTCTCAGCATCCGTCGGCGCCCCGCGACCGGGCGAGACATCATCCCCACCACTGCGGCCCTCGCGTCCGTGCCGGGCGTTAGCGTGGGGACATGACCACTGCTGCGAAGGCTCAGACCCTTGTCGGACTCTATGACGCGCCGGAGATCCTCCGCGTGGTGAACGTGTGGGACATCGTGTCGGCGCGCGCGGTCGCCGCTCTGCCCGAGACGAAGGCGATCGCGACCGCCGGACACGGCATCGCCGCGACCTTCGGCTACGACGACGGCTCCACCCCGCGCGAGCTGATGATCGACATGGTGGGACGCATCGCCGCCGCCGTGCAGGTCCCGGTCACCGCCGACCTCGACGACGGCTACGGCGACGCGGGGGAGACCACGCGGCTCGCGATCGCCGCCGGTGTCGTCGGGGCGAACGTCGAAGACCGGCTGAAGCCGCTCGACGAGTCGGTGGCCGCGGTCGAGGCGATCGTGAAGGCGGCCGAGGCGGAGGGCGTGCCGTTCGCGCTCAACGCCCGCACCGACGCGTTCGTGCGCGCGGGGCACCGTCCCGTCCAGGAGAGCGTCGCCGATGCGATCCAGCGCGGCCGCGCTTTCCTCGACGCGGGAGCGACGGCCGTGTTCGTGCCCGGGATCCTCGACGCGAACGTGACGCGGCAGCTCGTCGAGGGCATCGGCGAGCGCAAGGTGAGCGTCATCGGCATCCCCGGTGCGCTCGCCGCCTCGGAGTACGAGAAGCTCGGCGTCGCCCGCATCTCGTACGGTCCGCTGCCGCAGCGGGTCGCGCTCACGGCGCTCCAGGAGCTGGCCGAGAGCCTGTACGCGGGCGGCGTCGTCCCGCAGGGCCTGCCCGCCCTGAACTGACGCGGCGGGACGGGGGACCACGGCTCACTACACTTGAGCCGTGGTCACTCGTCTCTCGAACTTCTTCCTCCGTACACTCCGTGAAGACCCTGCCGGTGCAGAGGTCGCCAGTCACAAGCTGCTGATCCGCGCCGGGTACATCCGACCGCAGGCCGCGGGCATCTTCGCGTGGCTGCCGCTCGGGCTGCGGGTGAAGGCCAAGATCGAGGCGGTCATCCGCGAGGAGATGGCCGCCGCGGGTGCCCAGGAGGTGCACTTCCCGGCGCTGATGCCGCGGGAGGCTTATGAGGCGACGGGTCGCTGGGAGGAATACGGCGATCTGCTGTTCCGCCTCCAGGACCGCAAGGGGGGCGACTACCTGCTCGCCCCGACGCACGAGGAGGCCTTCACCCTGCTCGTGAAGGACCTGTACTCGTCGTACAAGGACCTGCCGCTGACGATCTACCAGATCCAGGACAAGTACCGCGACGAGGCGCGGCCCCGCGCCGGCCTGCTCCGCGGCCGCGAGTTCACGATGAAGGACGCCTACTCGTTCGACGCCTCGGACGAGGGGTTGGACGTGAGCTACCAGTCTCAGCGCGACGCCTACGAGCGGATCTTCCAGCGCCTGGGACTCGAGTACGTGATCGTGCAGGCGGATGCGGGCGCGATGGGCGGCTCGCGCAGTGAAGAGTTCCTCCACCCCACCCCCGTCGGCGAGGACACGTTCGTGCGCAGCGCCGGTGGTTACGCGGCGAACGTGGAAGCGTTCACGACCGAGGTGCCTGCGCCCGTGCCGTTCGACGCCGACGCGACTCCGGTGATCTTCGACTCGCCCGACACCCCCACCATCGAGACGCTCGTCTCGCACTGCAACCGTGAGCTGGAGGGCGAGTACACGGCGGCGGACACGCTCAAGAACGTCGTGCTCGCGCTGACGCACCTCGACGGCACCCGCGAACTCGTCATCGTGGGAATCCCCGGCGACCGCGAGGTGGACGAGAAGCGCGCCGAGGTCGCCTTCGCTCCCGCCGAGGTCGAGACCGCGACCGCGGACGACTTCGAGAACAACCCTCTGCTCGTCAAGGGCTACATCGGTCCGTGGTCACCCACGGGCGCGGTGCTGGGGGAGGAGTCCGCCACCGGCATCCGGTACCTCGTCGACCCGCGGGTGAGCGAGGGCACCAGCTGGATCACCGGGGCGAACATCGACCAGAAGCACGCCCACTCCGTCGTGATGGGCCGCGACTTCGCCGCCGACGGCATCGTCGAGATCGCGAACGTGCGCGCGGGTGACCCCGCGCCCGACGGCTCCGGCCCGGTCGAGCTCGCGCGCGGCATGGAGATCGGCCACGTCTTCCAGCTCGGTCGCAAGTACGCCGAGGCGCTGGGACTGAGGGTGTTGAACGAGAACGGCAAGCTCGTGACGGTGACGATGGGCTCGTACGGCATCGGTGTCACGCGCATCCTCGCGATCATCGCCGAGCTGAACAACGACGACAAGGGACTGATCTGGCCCGCGTCCGTCTCCCCGTTCGACGTCCAGGTGGTGGCGGCGGGGCGCGACCAGGTGGCCTTCGACGTCGCGGAGGAGATCTCGCAGCGGCTGGAGAGCGCGGGACTCGATGTCCTCTACGACGACCGTCCGAAGGTCTCGCCCGGCGTCAAGTTCGGCGACGCCGAGCTCGTCGGTGTGCCGCGCATCCTGATCGTGGGTCGCGGTGCCGCCGAAGGACAGGTCGAGCTGTGGGATCGGCGCAGCGGCGAGCGTGACGCGCTGTCCATCGAGGAGGCGGTCGCGCGACTCACGTCGCGCTGACCTCGGTGACCGCGCGGCTCAGCAGGTGATGCGGCCGTGATCCATGGTGTCGTCCGGGGTGTCGTGGGTCACGAGGGCTTTCAGCGCCCCGGCGGCCATCGCGATCTTCCCCTTGGCGGGTTCCCAGAACTCGGTGACCCGCGGGGTGACCCGCAGGAGGGCGATGCCCGGCGTCTCCAGGCCGTCGGCGAACCAGATGTCGAGTGACGGCGAGTAGAGCTCTTCCATCTTGGCGCGGTCGTGCACGACCTCCGCGGTTCCGGCGACGGAGACGTAGCGCATGCCCTTGGAGTCGCAGTACGCGAGCCCCACGTCGTGGTTGCGGCGTGCCTCATCGACCTTCTCGGTGTCCTCCGCGGTGAAGAACCAGATGTCTCCCGCGTCGTCCATCTGCCGGGTGGACATCGGGCGGCTCACGAGGTGGCCGTCCTCGTCGACGGTGGTGAGCATCGTGATGTCGATGTCCTCCACGAGCTCGGAGACGCGGGCGAGGGCTTCAGGTCCGGTGATCTCGGTCATGGAGCCAGGATGCCCCCGCCCGGTCGCCGCCGCAGGGGCGTTGACAGGGGCGGACGAGCGTGCTGACGCCGCGCGTGGTGCTCCGCCGCGCGGACGGCGTTGCGGGGCCCGATCGCGTGCGAGCATGACACGCTGGTGACATGGCCGAACAGTCCCTTCCTCCCGCGCTCACGTCCGAGATCAACGCCGTGCTGGACGAGACGGGCGTGCACGCGGATCGGCGCCTGGTGATGCGGATGCTCCGGACCGCGCTGCAGCTGGGGGAGGACGGCACGGATCGCCTCGACCTCAAGATCGCCTCGGCGGCGCTGGCCGAGATGCGCGACGCCTTCCGGCTGTTCGCACCGTTCCGCGGTGTGCCGAAGGTGACGGTGTTCGGCTCCGCCCGCACGCGCCAGGACGACCCGCTGTACGTGCAGGCGCGGGACGTGGCCGCCGCGCTCGCCCGCGATGGCTGGATGGTGGTCACGGGTGCCGGCCCCGGGATCATGCAGGCCGCGGCGGAGGGGGCGGGCCCCGCACTGTCGCTCGGTGTCTCGATCCGGCTGCCCTTCGAGGAGAAGGCCAACGCGGTCGTCGCAGGTCAGGACCAGGTGGTCGCGATGAAGTACTTCTTCACGCGCAAGCTGATGCTGATCAAGGAGTCGAGCGGGTTCCTCTGCCTTCCCGGCGGGTTCGGGACGCTGGACGAGATGTTCGAGCTCCTCACGCTCCAGCAGACGGGGAAGGCGGAGCCGACGCCCATCGTCCTGCTCGACGAGAAGGGCGGGTCGTTCTGGGAGGGGATGCGTCGCTTCGTCGACGAGCACCTCGCGCCGATGGGCGTGATCTCGGAGGGCGACTTCGATCGGGTCGTGATCACCGATTCCGTGGAGGCGGCGAGGGCGGAGATCACGGGCTTCTGGCGCAACTACGACTCATTGCGCTGGGTGGGTGACACGCTGGTGCTGCGGCTGCGCGCGGAACCGACCGAGGCCGAGGTGGCGGAACTGAACGACGCGTTCGGCTCGATGCTGTCGGACGGTCGCATCGAGCGGACGCCACCGCTGCCTCCCGAGGCGGCCGACGACGATCGCCTCGACCTGCCGCGTCTGATGCTGCACCTGGATCAGCGCCAGGTCGGAAACCTGTTCCGCCTCATCGGGGCGATCAACGCGCTGCCGTCCGCCCCGACCGCCTGACCCGCCCCCGCCCCTGCCGCGCGGCCGGGGTCTCCGACGCACGGTATCGTTGTACGGATGTCGCGCGTGCGATCAGGCGCGACGAGAGCTGAATAGGGAGGCCGTCATGGACATCGAACTGAGTCTGCTGCGAGGGATCGAGAAGGAGAAGGCGATCCCGTTCGACGAGCTCGTCGCGATCATCGAGCAGGCGATCCTGACCGCGTACTCCAAGCACGTGTCGCCCGAGGGGGCGGCGCCCGAGGGCGTCCGCGTCGAGCTCGACCGTACGACCGGGCACGTCGCCGTGCTGCAGGTCGTCCGCGACGAGGAGGGCGCGGTCATCGGCGAGGAGGACGCGACCCCCGACGACTTCGGGCGCATCGCCGCCTTCGCCGCCAAGCAGGTCATCAGCCAGCGCCTCCGGGACATCGCCGACGACGCCGTGCTGGGCGAGTTCAAGGGGCGTGAGGGCGATATCGTCGCCGGCGTCATCCAGCAGGGGCCCAACCCGCGGATGATCCACGTCGACCTCGGCTCGGTCGAGGCGATCCTCCCGCCGGAGGAGCAGGTGCCCGGCGAGGAGTACACGCACGGCTCGCGTCTGCGCGTGTACGTCACGAGCGTCGCCAAGGGGCTCAAGGGGCCGCAGATCACCGTGTCGCGCACCCACCCGGGCCTCGTCCGCAAGCTGTTCGCGCTCGAGGTGCCGGAGATCGCAGCCGGACTGGTCGAGATCGTCTCGCTCGCGCGGGAGGCCGGTCACCGTACGAAGATCGCCGTGCGCGCGAACGACCCGTTGATCAACGCGAAGGGCGCGTGCATCGGCGAGCTCGGGCGCCGCGTACGCGCCGTCACGGAGGAACTGTCCGGCGAGAAGATCGACATCGTCGACCACGACCCCGACCTCGCGACCTTCGTCGCCCATGCGCTGTCACCGGCGAAGGTCACGAGCTCGTTCGTGCTCGACGCCTCCACCAAGGCGGTCAGGGCGCTCGTGCCGGACTACCAGTTGTCCCTCGCGATCGGCAAGGAGGGGCAGAACGCCCGCCTCGCCGCCAAGCTGACCGGCGCGAAGATCGACATCCAGCCGGACAGCGTCCTCGACTGATCGGACTCCGCGGCCCGCCACGCCCCGGGGCGGGCGAACGCGGACGGAACGCAGGTGTAAGATGGATCCCGTACGAATGTGCGTCGGTTGTCGCACGCGTGCTCCCCGCTCCGCCCTGCTCAGGGTGGTGAGCCAGAACAACACCCTCGTCCTCGATGAGCGTGCTGTCCTGCCGGGACGAGGCGCGTGGGTGCATCCGACACAGGAATGCATGGATGCCGCCCTGCGGCGCCGTGCTTTCGGACGTGCACTCCGTGTGTCCGCCACTCTGGACACGCAGACCATCGAACAGCATCCGCTGAGAACCAAAGGCTGAACGGCTATGGAAACAAAGTGAACGGCTCGAAATGAGACCCGTCCGCGACTAATGGTCTGCCCTGTCTGGGCAGACCGACCCAGACAGGAGAATTGTGGCTGGTAAACCACGCGTACATGAGATCGCCGCTGAACTCGGCGTCGACAGCAAGGTCGCCCTCGCGAAGCTCAAGGAGCTCGGCGAGTTCGTGAAGAGCCCGTCGTCGACGGTCGAGCCGCCGGTGGCGCGCAAGCTGCGCGCCGCGATCGAGGCCGACCCGTCGCTCAAGGCGTCCGGCGAGCCCGCGGCGGCCAAGCCCGGGCCCAAGCCCGCGGCGAAGAGCTCGGCACCGACCCCCGGCCCGAAGCCGGGACCCAAGCCCGGACCCGCGGCCCCCGCCGCTCCGGCACCCGCCGAGGCTCCCGCCGCCGCACAGGCTCCGGCGGAGAAGGCTCCGGCTCCCGCGGCTCCGGCCAAGCCGTCAGCTCCGGCTCCGGCCGCCCCGTCGTCGGGTGACGGCAACGCCCCGAAGCCCGGTGCTCCGCGCCCCGGCAACAACCCCTTCTCGTCGGCGCAGGGCATGGGGCAGCGCCCCGCCGGTCCCCGTCCCGGCAACAACCCCTTCGCCTCGGCGCAGGGCATGGGACAGCGGCCGACCCCCGGCAACATCCCGCGTCCGCAGGCGCCGCGTCCCGGGGCTCCTCGTCCCGGAGCGCCCCGTCCGGGTTCGCCCCGTCCGGGTGCGCCTCGTGGGGGCCAGGGCGGTCGTCCCGGTGCTCCGTTCCAGCAGCGCACGGGCGGTCCCGGTCGTCCGGGTGGCGCCGGTGGCGGTCCCGGTGCGGGCCCCCGTCCCGGTGGTGGCTTCGCCGGTCGTCCCGGTGGCGGCGGCGGTCGCGGTCGCGGCCCCGGTGGCGGCACGGCCGGTGCCTTCGGTAAGGGCGGCGGCAAGAGCAAGCAGCGCAAGTCGCGGCGGGCGAAGCGGCAAGAGTTCGAGATGCGGAGCGCCCCGGTCGTCGGCGGCGTCAACGTCACGCGCGGCAACGGCGAGACGATCCGCATGCGCCGCGGTGCGTCCATCGCGGACTTCGCCGACAAGATCGAGGCACTGACCGGATACACCGTGCAGCCGGGCACGCTCGTGACGATCCTCTTCAACCTCGGCGAGATGGCCACGGCCACCGAGTCGCTGGACGAGGCCACGTTCGAGGTCCTGGGTGAGGAGCTGGGCTACAAGGTCCAGATGGTCTCGCCCGAGGACGAGGACAAGGAGCTCCTCGAGGGCTTCGGTCTCGACCTCGAGAAGGAGCTGGCGGAGGAGAGCGAGGACGACCTCGAGATCCGTCCCCCGGTCGTCACCGTCATGGGTCACGTCGACCACGGTAAGACGCGCCTTCTCGACGCGATCCGTCAGACGAACGTCATCGAGGGCGAGGCCGGCGGCATCACCCAGCACATCGGTGCGTACCAGGTCTGGACCGAGCACGAGGGCATCGAGCGGGCCATCACCTTCATCGACACCCCGGGTCACGAGGCGTTCACCGCCATGCGTGCCCGTGGTGCCCAGGTGACCGATCTCGCGATCCTCGTGGTCGCGGCCGACGACGGCATCATGCCGCAGACGGTGGAGGCCCTGAACCACGCCCAGGCGGCGAACGTGCCGATCGTGGTCGCGGTCAACAAGGTCGACAAGCCCGAGGCCAACCCGGCCAAGGTGCGTCAGCAGCTGACCGAATACGGTCTGGTGGCCGAGGAGTACGGCGGCGACGTGATGTTCGTCGACGTGTCGGCTCGCGCGAACACCGGCATCCAGGACCTCCTGGACGCCGTGCTGCTCACCGCGGACGCCGGTCTCGACCTCACCGCCAACCCGAACAAGGCCGCTCGCGGTGTCGCCATCGAGGCGAAGCTCGACAAGGGCCGCGGTTCGGTCGCGACGGTGCTGATCCAGTCCGGAACCCTGCGGGTGGGTGACGCGATCGTGGCGGGTACCGCCTACGGCCGCGTGCGCGCGATGATCGACGAGAACGGCGAGACCGTCGAGGCGGCCGCGCCGTCTCGCCCGGTCCAGGTGCAGGGACTCAACTCCGTGCCCCGCGCCGGCGACGTCTTCATCGTCACCGAGGAAGACCGCATGGCCCGTCAGATCGCCGAGAAGCGTGAAGCGGTCGAGCGCAACGCCCAGCTGGCCAAGGCCCGCAAGCGCATCTCGCTCGAGGACTTCACCCGTGCTCTGGAAGAGGGCAAGGTCGAGTCGCTCAACCTCATCATCAAGGGTGACGTCTCCGGTGCCGTCGAGGCGCTGGAGGAGTCGCTCCTCAAGATCGAGGTCGACGACTCGGTGCAGCTGCGCATCATCCACCGCGGTGTCGGTGCGATCACCGAGTCCGACGTGAACCTGGCGACGATCGACAACGCGATCATCGTGGGCTTCAACGTCCGCCCCGACACGAAGGCGCGCGAGCGCGCCTCCCGTGAGGGCGTGGACATCCGCTTCTACTCCGTCATCTACAACGCGATCGACGAGATCGAGAGCTCGCTCAAGGGCATGCTCAAGCCGGAGTACGAAGAGGTCCAGTCGGGTGTCGCCGAGATCCGCGAGGTGTTCCGCTCCTCGAAGTTCGGCAACATCGCCGGTGTCATCGTGCGGTCGGGAACGATCACGCGCAACGCGAAGGCCCGCGTCATCCGCGACGGCGTCGTCATCGCCGATGGCCTGGCCATCGAGTCGCTGCGCCGGTTCAAGGACGACGTCACCGAGGTGCGCACCGACTACGAAGCCGGTATCGGCCTCGGCAAGTACAACGACATCCAGATCGGCGACGAGATCGAGACCACCGAGATGGTCGAGAAGCCTCGCGGCTGATCGGGTTCGATACCTTCGGGCGGGGATGCTGAGGCGTCCCCGCCCGAAGGCCTCTGAAGGGAAAGAGCTATGGCAGGCGAACGACAGGCACGACTCGCGGACCGCATCCGTGTGATCCTCGCCGAGCGTCTCGAGAAGGGTCTGCGCGACCCGCGGCTCGGGTTCGTGACCATCACCGATGTCCGCGTGAGCGGAGACCTGCAGCACGCCTCGGTGTTCTACACGGTCCTCGGCTCGGAGGAGGAGCGCATCGCGAGCGGTGCCGCCCTGACCTCGGCGACGGGCATGCTGCGCAGCGAGGTCGGCCGACAGCTGAGCACGCGTCTCGTGCCGACGCTCGAGTTCATCCCGGACGCGCTCCCGGAGAACGCCGATCACATCACGGCGCTGCTGCGTGAGGCGCAGGAGCGGGACGCCGAGGTCGCGAAGCTCGCCTCCTCTGCCTCCCCGGCCGGCGACGCCGACCCGTACCGTTCGGGGGACGACGAGGACTGATCCGTTTGATACCCTCGGGTCCGCGGGGATGACATCCGATGGACCTGGGGGATCGGCATTCCAGCGACGGTATCGAGCGACGGCGGTGTCGTCGCGCCCGCGATCGTGGAGCTGCTGCTCCGCGATCTTCTCGCGCGCGAACTGGTCTGCGCGCCGCACGTGGTGGCGCGACTGGCCGCGCGTCTCGCCGCCGATCCGCCGAGCGTCGTCGAGGTCGCGGAGCGGCTGACGCCGGACCAGCGGCTGGGACGGCGCGCGCTGCCCTCACCCCTGCCCCTGACGCCCGCGGTCGAGCGTGCCTTCGCGGAGCTCGAGCTCTCGGAGCGTGACCGCACCCTGCTGCTCGCGCAGACACTGCGCAGCGGCGACGACCTCGGCACCCTGGTCGCGTTCGACGGCCGGTCGGTGCGGGAGCTGGCGGCCTCCCCGGTCGGCGCACTGCTCGTGATCCATGCGGGCCGGGTGCGACTGTCCGACCCGCGCCACTCGGTGTGGATTCAGGCGCTGTCGACCTCGGCGCGGACGGCGGAGGTGCATTCCCGGCTGGCGGGACTGCACGCCGCCCTCGGCGATGAGGACGCAGCGGCGTGGCATCGGGCGCGCGCGTCGTTGACCGGCGATCCCGCGGCCGCACGGACGCTGGTCGGTGCGGCGCGGAGACTGCTCAGCGCCGGACGGGAGGAGCGCGCGCTGGCTCTCGCCCGGGAGGCCGCGGCGCACGTGTCGGGCCACCGGCGGGACGGGGCGATGCTGCTCGCCGGACTCGCGGCCGTCGGCGCGGGGCTCGCCGGGGATGCCGTGCACGATCTCGGCAGCCTGTATCCCCGCGCGTCGGCGCGGCTCCGGGGACGGGCACTCGGGGGACTGCTGGTGGCGCAGACGTTCGTGCTGGGCGCGGTGCCGGATGTCGATCCCGCGCTGTTCCGACCGCGGAGCGCGAAGGGTCGGGCGGCGTGGCGCGACTGGACGAGAGCGGCCGGGCTCGCGGCGCTGCTGTGCGCGGAACGAGGAGACCGGGCCCCGATGCGCCTGTGGCTCGACGCGGTGCGCGAGGGAGCCGCGGTCGTCGGGGCCGAGACCGACCTGCGGGAGCCCGTCGTCGCCCTGTGCTGGCTTCTCGCGGGGGACAGCGAGGTCGGCGATGGAGAGGGTGAGGGGCCGCTGTGCGGAACCCTGCTCCGGGCGCTCCGACTCGCGGCTCGCGGTGACATCGAGCAGGGGCTGCGCCTGCTGCGCGACGACTCGCCCCTGGCCGATCTCGCACCGGACCATCTGGTGCCGGGGCTCGAGCGCAGTCCGCTCGTGCGCGCCTATCGGGCGGTGGCCGAGACGCTGCTGCTGGTGTGGCGTGGTGACATCGGCGCGGCGCGGGAGCGGCTGCTCCGCGCCGCGGTCGAGCTCCCGGTCGCGCTTCCGTTCGCGGGACTGGGGGTCGTCCTCGCGCGGCGGCTCGATCTCGCCGTGCGGGGGGAGATCGGACCGGTCGCCCACGCCCTCACGGCCGTGCTTCCGGTGGGGGGAGGCGTCGACGGGTTGGTCGACCGCGCGATCGAGGCCTTCCTGGCGGGCGCGGTGGATGCGGCGGGGGCGGCGGTGGAGCTCTGGCGCGACGGCGGGGCTCCGGAGCCGGTGCTCGGTGTTCCCGGGCTCGAGGAGGTGGCTGTCGCGGCGCAGGTGCAGCGCGCGGCGTCCGGGCCCGTCACACCTCCGGATCTCGCGGTGGCACGCGACCTCCGGGTGCGCCTCCTGGCCGCGTCGGCCGGGAGCTGGCCGTCGGAGCGGGACGACGTGCGGGAGACGGCGCGCACGCTGCGCTCCCCGTTCGCGCGGGCGCGCGTCGAGCTCGTGCTGGGTCTGCAGCACGCGGTCCGTGACGACCATCTCGCCGCACGGATGCACCTGCAGCGGGCGGAGCGGCTGTTCGAGGCGGCGGGTGCGGACGCGTGGGCGCGGGCGGCCAGGGACAGGATCGATCGGCTCGACACGACGGCGGCGCAGCTCGTCCCCGCGCCGGAGCGGCTCTCGGTGTGCCGCAGCGTGTGGAGGCGGCGGCTCACCGCCCGTGAGCTCGACGTCGCGATGCTGGCCGTTCGTGGCGCCGGCAACCGCGAGATCGGTCGAGAGCTGAGCGTGTCGGTGCGGACCGTGGAGGTGCACCTCGGGCGCGTGTTCGCGAAGCTGGAGGTGCGCAACCGTGTCGAGCTCACGGCTCTCGCCCACCGCACCGAGCGTCACCTCTGATCCGGGGTCACCGGGGGAGCGTGAGCCCTTCGCCGTCGGTCTCGGCGAGGCCGTCCGCGATGAGGGAGTCGATCGCCCGGTCGCGCTGTCGGGCGTCGGGCCACTCCGGGATCACCGCGGCCAGGGGGACGGCGTCGGGGGCGGCGTCGCGGAGGAGGCGCAGCACCGTGCCGCGGGCCTGACGGTCCGATCCCTCGTAGGCGGCCTGGCGGCGTCGAGCGTCGCCGGTGTCCGGTCGACCGGCCGCCAGCCAGGCGCACTGCTCGGCGATCGGGCACACCTCGCAGCGCGGTGCCCGAGCCGTGCAGATCGTGGCGCCCAGCTCCATGGTCGCCGCGTTGAAGAGCGCGGCCTCCACGTCGTCGTCCGGCAGCAGCGCGTCCATGAGGGCGAGGTCGCGCCGGGACGGCGGCGCCGGGTGTGCGCGCCCCTCGACCGCCCTGGCCAGCACGCGTCGCGTGTTGGTGTCGACGACCGGGTACCGATCACCGTACGAGAACACCGCGACCGCTCGTGCCGTGTAGTCGCCGATGCCGGAGAGGGCCAGGAGCGCGTCGACGTCACGCGGCACGACACCTCCGTGCCGCTCGACGACCTCGATCGCGGCGCGGTGGAGCCACAGGGCACGGCGCGGGTAGCCGAGGTTGGCCCACTGCTGCACGACCTCGGCGGTCGTCGCCTCGGCCATCGCCGCGGGGGTCGGCCACCGCGTCAGCCAGGCGTCCAGATGCGGGATGACCCGGGTGGCGGGGGTCTGCTGCAGCATGAACTCGCTGACCAGCACGCCCCAGGCGCCGAAGCCGTCGTGGAACTCGCGGCGCCGCCACGGCAGGTCGCGGGCGGCCGATCGATACCATGACGTCAGGTTCGGCATCGTCGTGGGGGAGGACGGCGGAACGGGCACCCCGCCAGCCTAGGCGAGCGGGATCGGGACGACCGGGCCGAGGGCAGGAGCCGTCGCACGAGGTGCGCGGCTGACGCACGGACGGCGCACCACGCGTCGGTAGGCTGGAGGGATGGTCCCCTCCGGCATCCTCCTCGTCGACAAGCCCGGCGGGCTCACCAGTCACGACGTGGTCGCCCGCACGCGGCGGGCCTTCGGCACCCGCAAGGTGGGTCACGCCGGCACGCTCGACCCGATGGCGACCGGGCTGCTGGTGATCGGCGTCGAGGGTGCGACGCGGCTGCTCACCTACGTCGTGGGTGCCGACAAGACCTACCTGGCCACGATCCGGCTCGGCACCACCACGACCACGGACGACGCCGAGGGTGACACGCTCACGGTCGCCGAGTCTGCGGCGTGGTCGACCGTCACCGACGACGCGATCGCTGCCGGCGTCGCCGCGCTGACGGGGGAGATCTCCCAGGTGCCCAGCGCGGTGTCGGCCATCAAGGTCGACGGACGTCGCGCCTACGACCGGGTGCGCGCGGGGGAGGAGGTCGTGCTCGCGGCCCGCGAGGTCTCCGTCAGCCGGTTCGACGTGCTCGCCAGCCGTCGCGGCGAGGACCACATCGACCTGGACGTGATCGTGGACTGCTCGTCCGGCACTTACATCCGCTCCCTGGCCCGCGACCTCGGCGCCGCGCTCGGGGTCGGGGGCCATCTGACGGCCCTGCGGCGGACCAGGGTCGGCCCCTTCGACGCGGCGGACGCGGTGGGCGTCGACGAGCTGGAGGGCGCGCCGACGCTGACCCCGGCGCAGGCGGCGTCCCGCATCCTCCCGGTGCTCGCGGTCTCGGCGGATGAGGCGAGGGACCTGCGGCACGGCAAACGCCTCGCGGGCCAGGCCGATCGGCTCTCCGGCGCCCTCGTCGCGGCGATCGATCAGGACGACGTGCTGGTCGGCATCGTCGAGAGACGCGGCGCCGACATCAAGAGCGCCATGAACATGCCGGAGGCCGTCCGATGATCCTGTGGTTCACGATCGTGCAGATCGCGGTGGCGGTCGCCGCCGGCGTCTTCTGCCTGGTGGCCGGTCTCGCTGGGCGCCGGCCGAGCGACTTCTCGGTCGGCGCGCTCGCACTCGTCGAGCTGCTGCTGATCGGGCAGGTCGTCGTCGCGATCGTCGCCCCGCTCTCGGGGAACCCGCCCACGGGCGATCTCCTCGAGTACTGGGTGTATCTGGTCTCCGCCGTGCTGCTGCCGATCGGCGCCGTGCTGTGGGCCCTGATGGAGCGCAGCCGCTGGAGCACGGTCGTGCTGGGCGTCGCGGCGCTCGCGATCGCGGTCATGCTGTGGCGCATGCAGGCCATCTGGACGGTCCAGGTCGCCTGACGGCGGGAGCCCCGCGGAGTCCGGCGTCCCGCCGCGGCTCTAGGATGGAATGCGCTATGAGCTCCACCGCCCCCTCCACCCGGATGACCGGAATCGGTCGTGTCCTCGTGATCGTCTACGCCGTCATGGCGCTGGCTGCCACGGGGCGCAGCTTCGTGCAGATCGTGCGCCGGTTCGATGAGGCGCCGCTCGCGTACACGCTGTCCGCCGTCGCCGCGCTCGTCTACATCCTCGCGACACTGGCGCTGATCTTCGCCCGGCGTCGCGGGTGGTACACCGTGGCGTGGGTCGCGATCGTGTTCGAGCTCACCGGCGTTCTCGTCGTCGGGGTGCTGAGCATCCTGCTTCCCGCGCTGTTCCAGCACGAGACCGTGTGGTCGCTGTTCGGCCGCGGCTACCTCTTCGTGCCGCTGGTGCTTCCCGTCTTCGGCATCTGGTGGCTGCGCACGCACCGCCCCGTTGCGGTGGAACGCCCGGTGGAGGCCGTCGCGTGATCGTGTTCCGCAGTCCGGAGGAGGTTCCGGACGGCTTCGGACCCAGCGCGGTCGCCATCGGCAAGTTCGACGGGGTGCATCGAGGGCACCGCGCCGTGATCCAGCGGCTGAAGGACACCGCGGCCGCCACGGGGAGCCGGGCGGTCGCCGTCACCTTCGACCGCAATCCGCTCGCGGTCCTGCGCCCCGACCGGTGCCCCGAGAACGTCGTCACGGTGGAGCGCAAGCTCGAGCTGCTCGGCGAGCTGGGCCTCGACGCGACCCTGATGCTGACCTTCGACGAGGAGCTCGCCGCCCGCTCGGCGGAGGACTTCGTGGTGGACATCCTGGTGGGCGCGCTGCAGGTGTCGACCGTGTTCGTCGGCGCGGATTTCCGATTCGGGCATCGCGGGGCAGGCACACCCGAGCTGCTGCGCGAGCTGGGCCCCCGCTACGGCTTCACGGTCGAGGTGGTCGAGGACGTGTACCTCGAGGGGTCGTCGCGGCGCGTGTCGTCGAGCTGGATCCGCGAGCTGCTCGTGGACGGCGACGTCGCGGGCGCCGCGCGGGTGCTGGGGCGCTCTCCTGATGTGCGCGGCGAGGTCGTGCACGGCCTCAAGCGCGGCCGCGAGCTGGGCTTCCCCACCGCCAACCTCTCGACCATCGTCGACGCGTTCGTCCCCGCGGACGGCATCTACGCCGGCTGGCTGGTCGACCACGACACCGGCATCCGGCATCCGTCCGCGATCTCCGTCGGCACGAACCCCACGTTCGACGACGTGCTGGTCCGCCAGGTCGAGGCGCACGTGCTGGGGGAGACGGGGCTCGACCTCTACGGGCACGACGTGACGGTGGAGTTCGTGGAGCGGTTGCGCGGCATGGTGGCGTTCGAGGGCATCGAGAAGCTCATGTCGCAGATGGCGGCCGATGTGGCGCAGGCTGCGGCGATCCTCGGCGTGGAGTCCTGACCGCTGCACCGCGATTCCGGCGCGCGGTTCCGCGGGCGGTCGGCCCGATGACATAGAATGGGAGCAGGCTCCCGCCGACCCGCGCACCGCCGTGAGCGCCGGAGGGAGACGATCCACGGTCCGCACGGTCCTGGCTCACGCCACACGCGGACGACGAGAACGGCCATCGGCTCCCTGGGGGCGCCGGGCCCTTCAGGCTCAGGAGGAGCATGCCGACCACGGCAACCGCCGCCACGCGGCGCAAGAAGACGTCCCGTCGCGACGACGAGGCACCCCTCATCCCGATCCTCGCGCGCAAGGTGCGCGAGATCGAGGCGAAGTCCCAGCGCGGCAAGCTGGGCCCGACGAACCGCACGAAGTTCCAGGTCATCGCGTTCCTGGTGCGTGAGGAGCGCGCGCGGGTCAAAGCCGACACCGAGATCACCGACGCCGCGCGCACCGAGCTGCTCAAGCGTCTGGACGGCGTCGCCACGATCCTCGCCAAGACGGCCGCGCGCGACACCTCGCTCATCCAGCTGCTGGAGGCCGACCAGGCCACGTCGCCCGTCGCCAAGCGCATGCGCCGCGACTGGCTGCTGGAGTCGGGCGCCGAGCTGCCGCCCGAGGAGCTCATCATCGCGGACCAGGCGCCCGTGCAGGCCCCCGTGGTGCCGGCCGCGATCGCCGAACGTCAGGTGACGCCGCCGTCCGTGGAGTCGCGACAGCTCGCCAACCCCTTCCTCGCGCCCGACCTCACGCCGCGCCCGGCCAGCACGCCCCGGCGCCGCCTCGACGGCTGGGAGCTGATGGGGCCGCTGTACAAGGCGTTCGAGACCGGCGCCGGCGGTGCGGCAGCCTCGATGGAGCTTCCGCCCGCGCCCGAGTTCGATCACGTGTCGCCCAAGGGCCTCGACGTGATGGTGCACCAGTCGCGCTTCCTCGAGGCGGTGCGCGCGGGGCACCGCAGCTTCCTGCTCGCGGATGAGCCGGGTCTGGGCAAGACCGCGCAGTCGGTGCTGGCGGCATCCGTCGCAGGCGCCTACCCGCTGCTCGCCGTGGTGCCGAACGTGGTGAAGATGAACTGGGCGCGCGAGGTGGAGCGGTGGACGCCGCAGCGCCGCGCGACCGTCATCCAGGGCGACGGCGACGACATCGACGCGTTCGCCGACGTGTTCATCGTCAACTACGAGATCCTCGATCGTCACCTGTCGTGGCTCGCGACCATCGGTCTGCGGGGCATGGTCGTCGACGAGGCGCACTTCATCAAGAACCTGTCGTCGCAGCGCTCCCAGAACGTGCTGTCGCTGGCCGCGCAGGTGCGTGAGCGCACGCCGGGACACGACCCGCTGATGCTCGCGCTCACGGGTACCCCGCTGATCAACGACGTCGAGGACTTCGACGCCATCTGGCGCTTCCTCGGGTGGACGAACGGCGAGAAGCCGGGACCGGCGCTCATGGAGAAGCTCGACGCGACCGGGTTCACGCCCGCCGACAAGGCGTTCTATCCCGAAGCGCGGGACGCGGTGATCTCGATGGGTATCGTGCGCCGCAAGAAGAAGGACGTCGCGGCCGACCTCCCGGACAAGCTCGTCGCAGATCTGCCGGTGCAGCTCGACGACGAGTTCGGACGCAGCATCCGTCAGGCCGAGCGCGAGCTGGGGGAGCGGCTGGCCGCGCGCTACCGCCGCATCATCGAGGCACGGGGCGATCGCGGGCTCCTTCCCGGCGAGATCGACGACGACATCGTGCGCCTGATCGCTCAGAACGAGCTCGAGGAGTCGAAGGCCGCGGGCACCGGAGGCGACAACGTCTTCACGATGGTGCGCCGCATCGGTCAGGCCAAGGCGCCGCTCGCGGCCGACTACGCGGCGCAGCTGCAGCGGTCGGTCGGCAAGGTCGTGTTCTTCGCGAAGCACATCGACGTCATGGACCAGGCGGAGGCGCACTTCGCCGCCGCGGGGATCCGCGCGGTGTCGATCCGCGGCGATCAGACCACGACCGTGCGTCAGCAGGCGATCGACGACTTCAACGGCGACCCGGACGTGGGCATCGCGGTGTGCTCGCTGACGGCTGCCGGTGTGGGGCTCAACCTCCAGGCCGCGTCGAACGTCGTGCTCGCCGAGCTCTCGTGGACGGCGGCCGAGCAGACGCAGGCCATCGACCGCGTGCACCGCATCGGGCAGGACGAGCCGGTGACGGCGTGGCGCATCATCGCCGCGCACACGATCGACACCAAGATCGCGGAGCTCATCGACCAGAAGCAGGGCCTCGCGGCCAGGGCGCTGGACGGCGAGGCGACCGAGGAGGCGGCGAGCGAGTCGGTGCAGCTGGCGGCCCTCATGCACCTGCTGCGCGAGGCCCTCGGCGGGAGCTGAGCCTCCGCTAAGAACGCGAGTTCTTAACGCCGGATTCGCCTCGGATCGGGCTTCGATCTCAAAGTTCGCGGATTCCCCGGGTCGGACGCGTCAAGATCCTGGTTTTTCGACGCGTCCGAATGGCGGCGGAGGGCGGCGTGCCGCTAGGGTCGATCCCAGGCACCGTCGCCTTTCCCCCTCCCGACACTCGAACCTCCGAAGGCAGCAGCATGAAGATCGGCATCCTGACGAGCGGCGGCGACTGCCCCGGACTCAACGCGGTCATCCGCGGCATCGTGCTCAAGGGCACCACCACCTACGACCTGGAGTTCGTCGGCATCCGCGACGGCTGGCGCGGGGTCGTCGAGGGCGACTTCATGCCCCTCACCCGGCACGAGGTGAAGGGTCTGTCGAAGGTGGGCGGCACGATCCTCGGCACGAGCCGCACCAACCCGTACGAGGGTGAGCGCGGCGGCGCCGAGAACATCGCCAAGACGCTCTACGGTCACAAGATCGACGGCATCGTGGCGATCGGCGGCGAGGGCACCCTGGCCGCGGCCGACCGGCTCGCGAAGGACGGCATCAAGGTGCTCGGCGTCCCGAAGACGATCGACAACGACCTGCGCGCCACCGACTACTCGTTCGGTTTCGACACCGCGGTGAACATCGCGACCGACGCCATGGACCGTCTGCGGACGACCGGCGACTCTCACCAGCGGTGCATGGTCGCCGAGGTCATGGGCCGTCACGTCGGCTGGATCGCGCTGCACGCCGGCATGGCCGCCGGTGCCCACGTGATCTGCATCCCCGAGGTCCCCATGTCCATCGACGAGATCACCGAGCTGGTCACGCGGGCACACGACCGCGGCCGCGCTCCGCTGGTCGTGGTGTCGGAGGGCTTTACGCTCACGGGCATGGAGGAGGCCTACAGCGACAAGGGCCTCGACGCCTTCAACCGCCCGCGCCTCGGCGGGATCGGCGACCTGCTGGCCCCGGAGATCGAGCGGATCACCGGCATCGAGACCCGCGCCACGATCCTGGGGCACATCCAGCGCGGCGGCTCGCCCTCGGCGTTCGATCGCGTGCTGGCAACGCGCCTGGGCCTGCACGCCGCCGACGCGATCGTCGACGGCGCCTGGGGCCAGATGGTGGCGATGCAGGGCACCGACATCGTGCGCGTGCCCTTCGCGGATGCGCTGGGCGAGCTGAACACGGTGCCGCGCTACCGCTACGACGAGGCCGCCGCGCTGTTCGGCTGACCCGCCGCGGCTCAGGCGTCGGCGAGGCCGAGCGTGTCGAGCAGCCAGGCGAGCTCGAACGCGCGCTCACGCCAGGAGTTGTAGCGCCCGCTCACGCCCCCGTGCCCGGCGACCATCTCGCACTTGAGGAGCACGTCGGTCGCCCCGGCCTCGCGGAGCCGGGCCACCCACTTGGCCGGCTCGACGTACAGCACTCGCGTGTCGTTGAGTGATGTCACGGCGAGGATCCGCGGGTAGTGCACACCCTCGCGCACGTTCTCGTACGGCGTGTACGACTTCATGTAGGCGTACACCTCTGCGTCGTGCAGCGGGTCGCCCCACTCGTCCCACTCGATCACGGTGAGGGGAAGCGACGGGTCGAGGATCGTGGTCAGGGCGTCGACGAACGGCACCCCGGCGAGCACTCCGGCGAACAGCTCGGGGGCCAGGTTCGCGACCGCGCCCATCAGCAGGCCGCCCGCACTGCCGCCCTCGGCGACCAGCTGCGCGGGCGTCGTCGTGCCCTCCGCGACCAGGTGCCGTGCGCACGCGACGAAGTCCGTGAAGGTGTTGCGCTTGTGCAGCAGCTTCCCCTCCTCGTACCACTGCCGTCCCATCTCGCCGCCGCCGCGCACGTGGGCGACCGCGAAGACCACGCCGCGGTCGAGCTCCGACAGCCGCGCCACGGAGAACCCCGGGTCGATCGAGTGCTCGTACGAGCCGTAGCCGTACAGGTGCACGGGGCGCGCCTCGGCACCCGGCTCCCCGAACGACCGCTTCCAGACGAGCGAGATCGGCACGCGGGTGCCGTCTTCCGCGGTCGCCCACTCGCGGCGCTGGCCGTAGGCGGAGGGCTCATAGCCGCCCAGGACGGCCACCTGCTTGCGCAGCACGAGCTCGCGCGTGGCGAGGTCGAGCTCGTACACCGTGCCTGGCGTCACGAAGGAGGTGTAGCCGAGCCGGAGGAAGGGGGCGTGCCACTCGGGGTTGCCGCTCACGCCGGCGGAGTAGAGCGGCTCGTCGAAGCGGAGTTCCTCGACCGCATCGGTCGCGTAGTCGAGCAGGCCGACCCGTTCGAGCCCCTCGCTGCGGTACTCCACGGTGGCGAAGTCCCGGAACGCATCGACCCCGAGGAGTCGCCGTCCCGGCTCGTGGGGGAGGATCACGCGTCGCTCGCCCTGCGGGTCCGCGACGGTCACCGACACGAGCTCGAAGTCCAGGGCGCCGTCGTTGTGCAGGATCAGCAGTCGGTCCTCGCCGTCGACCACGGCGTGCTCCAGCGAGTACTCCACACCCTCGCGACGCGGCCACACCAGCTGCGGCTCCGCGGTGATGTCGCCGGACAGGTCGACCAGGCGCTCCTCGCTCGTGATGCTCGACCCGACCGCGATCACGAGGTACCGGCGGCTGCGGGTGATCCCGGCGCCGAGCCAGAACTTCTCGTCGGTTTCGTGGAACAGCCGCACGTCGTCCGCGACGGGGGTGCCGAGGCGGTGCAGCCACAGGGTGTCCGGGCGCCAGGCCTCGTCGCGCGTGGTGTAGAGCACCCCCGTGCCGTCGGGGGTGAAGAAGGCGCTGCCGGTGTTCGGGATCTCGTCGTCGAGCGTGGTGCCCGTCGCGAGATCGCGTACGCGCACGGTGTAGAGCTCGTCGCCCTCGAAGTCGGTGGACCACAGGAGCTTCGTCGCGTCATCCGTGGTGTCGAAGGCTCCGAGCGAGAAGAACTCGTGGCCCTCCGCCTCGGCGTTGCCGTCCAGCAGCACGACCTCGCCGGGCACCGGGACGCCGGGCTCCAGGCGCGGGGGAGTCCAGTCGTCGGGTTCCGCGGCCGCGCGGCAGTGGATCGCGTACTGCGCGCCCTCTTCGGTGCGGCTGTAGTACCACCAGTCGCCGCGGCGGGTCGGCACCGACAGATCCGTCTCCTGCACGCGGCCCTTGATCTCCTGGAACAGGGTCTCGCGCAGTCCGGCCAGGTGGGCGGTCTCGGCCTCGGTGTGGGCGTTCTCGGCCTCGAGATGAGCGATGACCTCGGGGGAATCCTTCTCGCGCAGCCATTCGTAGGGGTCTTCCACGGTGTCCCCGTGGTGCGTGCGGAACGTCGGACGGCGGGCGGCGATCGGGGCGTCAGTCACCGCTCCACGCTATCCCAGGTCGAGTTGACCGGCACGGGGGACGGTGGGAGGATTTACCGGGGCCGGTAAACGGAAGTCAAACCCACGGTGAACTCTTCGTTCGTCACGTCGATCCCGTCGACATTCCCTTTCCTCAAGACCGAAAGCGAACGGTGGAAACCGCAGCCCTCATTGTTGTGCTCGTCATCGCGCTGGCACTCTTCTTCGACTTCACGAACGGCTTTCACGACACCGCCAACGCGATGGCCACCCCCATCGCGACCGGTGCCCTGAAGCCCAAGACCGCGGTGCTGCTGGCCGCCGTGCTCAACCTCGTCGGCGCCTTCCTGTCCACGGAGGTGTCGAAGACCATCTCGGGCGGCATCATCCGCGAGGATGCGATCCTCGAGGCGGGGGCGCAACTGTTCCTGTCGCTCATCTTCGCCGGACTCATCGGTGCGATCACGTGGAACATGCTCACCTGGCTGCTCGGCCTGCCGTCGAGCTCCTCGCACGCGCTGTTCGGCGGCCTGATCGGCGCCACGCTCGTCGGCGCGGGCCTCGGCGGCATCGACTTCGGCGCAGTGCTGTCGAAGATCGTGCTCCCCGCGCTGATCGCCCCCATCACGGCGGGCATCATCGCGTTCGCGGCCACCAAGATCGCGTACTCGGTCACGCGCCGCTACGACGGCAAGCCGGACGGACGCGACGGCTTCCGCTGGGGTCAGATCTTCACGTCCTCGCTGGTCGCGCTGGCGCACGGCACGAACGACGCGCAGAAGACCATGGGTGTCATCACCCTGGCCATGATCACGATCGGCTGGCAGTCGGGTGCCCACCACGAGCCCGAGCTGTGGGTGATCGTCGCGTGCGCCTTCACGATCGCGCTCGGCACGTACCTCGGCGGGTGGCGCATCATCCGCACGCTCGGCAAGGGGCTGACCGATGTCAAGCCGGCGCAGGGCTTCTCCGCCGAGAGCTCGACCGCGGCCACGATCCTCGCGTCCAGCGCGCTGGGCTTCGCGCTCTCCACGACCCAGGTGGCGTCCGGCTCGGTCATCGGCTCGGGGCTCGGTCGCCGCGGCTCGACCGTGCGGTGGCGGACGGCCGGACGCATCGGCGTCGGCTGGCTGCTGACGCTGCCGGCCGCCGGCGGTGTCGGCGCCCTCGCGGCCCTGCTGGTCGTGTGGCTCGGCCCCTGGGGCGTCGCGATCGATGCGGTCCTTGCGCTCGCGATCATCCTGGGCCTGTTCCTGCGGTCGCGGCGCAACGCGGTCACGCACGCGAACGCGATGAGCGATGTGGCGGAGTCGGGTCTCGCGATCGAGCTGCCGGACACGCCCCCGCCCACGCGCCGTCAGCAGCGCATCGAGCGCGCGAAGGCCGAGGCCAAGGCGCGTGCCGAGGCCAAGGACCGCGCGAAGGCCGAGGCGAAGAACAAGGCCAAGAAGAAGGCGGAGGCCAAGGCCGGTGCCAAGGCGGCGAAGACCGGCGCTGCACCCGTCGCCCCGCCCCCGGCCCCGGCACCGGAGTCGGCCGCCGACGAGGCCACGATCACGCGGAACGGGGACTCGGCATGAGCGTCACGATCGACTGGCTCGCGTTCTTCCAGGTGTTCGCCGCCGCCCTCATCGGCGCCGCGGCCATCGTCACCTTCTACGCGCTGGGACTGCGGCTCCTGGTCCGCAGCGGCCGGGCCCCCGTCGTGAGCCCCGCCGAGTTCACCGACGCGATCACCGTGATCTCCGAGAAGGAACTCAAGCGCGCGGCAAAGCAGGCGGCCAAGGCGGCGAAGAAGAGCCCGCTCACCGAGGGACAGAAGACTCTCGCGCTCGTGGGTGCCTACGTGTGCTTCGTGCTGTGCGGTGCGGCGGTCATCGGCGGCATCCTCCTCCTCGTCCTCGGACACTGAGACCCCGCGGCCCTGGCGCGTCCGGACCCGGCGTCGGGGCGTGACCCTAGGCTGAGGTCATGTCCGCGGCACCCGGAACCCCGTACGTCTTCGGCAGGCACGACCCGGCCTCCCACGTCCTGATCCACGTGAGCGACCCGCACTTCCTCGCGGGAGGGGCACTGCTCGGCGGGAGCTACGACGTGCAGGCCTCGTTCGACCGCACCCTCGCGGCGATCCGCGCCGTGCATCCGGCGCCCGCAGCCATCGTGGTCACGGGCGACCTCGCAGACCTCGGTGAGCCCGACGCGTACCGGCGACTGCGAGCCGCGCTCGAGCCGGTCGCCGCGGACCGGGGCACACCGATCGTGTGGGTCGCGGGCAACCACGACGAACGCCCCGCGCTGCGCCGTGAGCTTCTCGACCGGGAGCCGACGGAGGAGCCGGTGACGGGCGTGTGGGAGCTGGACGGACTGCGGCTCATCGCGCTCGACACGAGTGTCCCCGGATGGCACCACGGAGACCTCGACCCCGGTCAGCTCGAGTGGCTGGCCGGACTGCTCGCGGAGCCGGCGCCGCACGGCACGCTGCTGGCGATGCACCACCCGCCGCTGCCGAGCCACCTGCCGCTGTTCGACATCCTCGAGCTGCGCCACCAGGACGAGCTCGCGGAGGTGATCCGCGGCACCGACGTGCGGGGGATCCTCGCGGGACACCTGCACTACTCCTCGCACGGGGTGTTCGCCGGCGTCCCGGTGAGCGTGGCCTCGGCGACCTGCTACACGATGAACGTCGCCCGGCCGGCACCCGACGTGAACGGCATGGACGCGGCGCAGTCATTCCAGCTCGTGCATGTGTATCCCGACACGATCACCCACACCGTCGTCCCGGTGGTCGACGCTCCCACGGGCGACTTCTTCTCCTCCGAGTGGCTGGAGCGGATGGCCGCCCTCACGCCGGAGCAGCGGCTCGACGCGTTCTCCCGGAAACCGCCGCGCCGACCGGCGTAGACTGGTCGCATCCCCCACTTTTCCATTCGCCACGACCCACGAGGATGTGACATGGCTTCTGCCGCGCCTGCACTTACACGTACCGAGACCGATTCGCTGGGGAGCATGGAGATCCCCGTCGACGCCTACTGGGGGATCCACACGGCCCGCGCCGACGCGAACTTCCCGATCTCCAAGCGGCCGATCTCCGTGTACCCCGACCTGGTGATCGCTCTGGCGATGGTCAAGCAGGCCAGTGCGCGGGCGAACAAGGAGATCGGCGTGCTCGATGCCGAGCGTGCCGACCTGATCGACCGCGCGGCGCAGCGGGTGATCGACGGCGAGTTCCACGAGCAGTTCACCGTCGGCGTCATCCAGGGCGGTGCCGGCACCTCGACCAACATGAACGCGAACGAGGTCATCACCAACATCGCGCTCGAGATGGCCGGACGCGAGAAGGGCGACTACGCGTTCCTCTCGCCGATCGACCACACCAACCGCAGCCAGTCCACCAACGACGTGTACCCGACGGCGGTCAAGATCGGGCTGTCGCTCACGCTGCGGTCGCTGCTCGACGAGCTCGACGCCCTGCGCATCGCGTTCCTGGGCAAGGCGAGCGAGTTCCACGACATCCTCAAGGTCGGGCGCACCCAGCTGCAGGACGCGGTGCCGATGACGCTCGGCCAGGAGTTCCACGGCTTCGCCACGACGCTGGGGGAGGACCACAGCCGTCTCACCGAGAACGCCTCGCTCATGTTCGAGATCAACATGGGCGCCACGGCGATCGGTACCGGCATCACCACGCACGTCGACTACGCGCCGGCCGTGCTCAAGCACCTGCGCGAGATCACCGGGCTCGACCTGGAGACGGCGACCGACCTCGTGGAGTCCACGAGCGACACCGGCGCCTTCATGTCGTTCTCGTCGTCGCTCAAGCGCAACGCCATCAAGCTCTCGAAGATCTGCAACGACCTGCGCCTGCTCTCGTCGGGTCCGCAGGCGGGCCTCGGCGAGATCAACCTCCCCGCCCGCCAGGCCGGCTCGAGCATCATGCCGGGCAAGGTGAACCCGGTGATCCCCGAGGTCGTGAACCAGGTCGCGTTCGCCGTCGTCGGCGCGGACACCACGGTGACCATGGCGGTCGAGGGCGGACAGCTGCAGCTCAACGCGTTCGAGCCGGTCATCGCGCACTCGATCTTCCAGTCCATCACCTGGATGCGTCAGGCCATGTGGACCCTGCGCGTGAACTGCGTCGAGGGCATCACCGCCAACCGCGACCGCCTCGGTGCGATGGTGGGCGCGTCGGTCGGCGTGATCACGGCGCTCACCCCCTTCATCGGCTACGCCGCCGCGGCCGCGCTCGCGAAGACCGCGCTGCTCACCAACCGCAACGTCGCCGATCTGGTGGTCGAGGCCGGCCTCATGTCGCGCGACGAGGTGACCAAGCAGCTCTCGCCCGCGCGCCTGTCGGGCCTGGAGGCCGTGACGGCGGCCATCCCGATCGTCACGCCCGACGACCTCATCCAGATCTGACCCGCTGCACGCCGAACACGCAGAAGGGGACGGGAGCCGCGGCTCCCGTCCCCTTCTGCGTGTCCGGTGTCAGTCGAGGATGCGGCAGTGCGTGGTGAGCTCGCCGATGCCGTCGATGCCGACCGTGACCGTCGAGTGGTCGCGGAGGAAGATCTGCGGGTCGCGCGAGTAGCCCGCACCGCCGGGGCTGCCGGTGGAGATGAGCGTCCCGGGCAGCAGCGTGAGCGACTGCGACAGGTGCGCGATCAGCTTCGCGACCGAGCGCACCATCTGGTCGGTGCTCGCGTCCTGCACGGTGTGCCCGTCGACGACCGTCCAGATGTGGAGGTCCTGCGGATCGGGCACCTCGTCGGCCGTGACCGCGAAGGGACCGGTGGGCGTGAAGCCGTCGAACGACTTGCAGCGCGACCACTGCGCCTCGGAGAACTGGATGTTCCGCGCGGTGATGTCGTTCACCACGGTGTATCCCCACACGTGCGACAGCGCGTCGGCTTCGCTCACGTCTTTCGCGGGGGTGCCGATCAGCACGCCGAGCTCGGCCTCGTAGTCGACGGCTTCGCTGAGGCTGCGTGGCCAGGAGGTGACGTGATCGTGCCCGGTGAGGGAGTTGGGCCACAGTGTGAACACCGTGGGCGCAGCGTCGGTCTTGAGCCCGAGCTCGCTGGAGTGCGCGGCGTAGTTGAGGCCGACCGCGAGCACGGCGGGCGGGGCGAGCACGGCGGAGTCGAAGCTCCAGTCGCCCAGCGGGTGTCGCGGAGCGGTGCCGTCGGCCAGGGCGGTGCGCAGCTCGTCGAGGGCGACGTCACCCCGCTCGATCAGCTGCTGCAGTGTGGCAGGAGCGTCGGACAGGAGATCGGAGACGAGGATGGCGTCCGTGTCGTCCACCACGGCGAGGACCGCGCGGGGGGAGTCGGGACGGCGCAGATGAGCGAACCGCATGGTTCTACGCTACCGGGTGGCTGCGGCGGGGCGGATGGAGGACTCGACCAGACCCGGGCGGTATTGCTTGTGCCCCATAAGCTTTGGCTATGACTTTCGGAGGACCGGCCGACCCCCAGCAGCCCGGGCGATACACGCCGCCGCCCGCCCAGCAGCCCACCCCGTCGGCGTACTCCGCGGCCCAGTATGCGCAGTCGCCCTATCTGCCGGCGGCCTACGGGCAGCAGCCCGGCTACGCGTCCGCACTGGCGCAGCCGACGCCGTACACCCCGCCGGCGCCGGTCGCGCCGTCGCCGGCGGAGTCGCTGCCCGCCCTGCCGGTGACCACGAAGAAGGGCAGGACGGTCTCGCTGTGGCTGTTCGCCTTCCTCGGGTTCCTGCTCCTGGCGCTGATCGGCTACTTCGGCTGGGCGCTGGGGCCGACGGCGTCGGCCGTGGGGCTCGTTCTCGCGCTGATCCCCCTGGCGATCGTGTTCCTCGGGGTGCGGATGATCGACCGATGGGAGCCGGAGCCGAAGCGTCTCGTGATCTTCGCGATCGCGTGGGGCGCAGTGGCGGCGGTCGGCCTCACTCTCCTGGTCGACGTCGGGATGACGATCCTGCTCGGCCCGGTGCCGGAGGCGGTGGCGGCGGTCGTACAGGCGCCGATCGTGGAGGAGTTCTGGAAGGGCCTCGGGGTGTTCCTGGTCTTCCTGCTCGCCCGCCGTTCGTTCGACGGCCCGGTCGACGGCGTGGTGTACGGCGCGCTGGTGGGGGCCGGGTTCGCGTTCACCGAGAACATCCAGTACTTCGCGGTCAGCCTGATCGAGGGTGGCGGCGAGCAGCTCGGCGCCACGTTCGTGGTGCGCGCGCTGCTGTCGCCCTTCGCGCACGCCATGTTCACGTCGCTGACGGGCTTCGCGATCGGCCTCGTCGCGCGCCGGCACGCCTCCGCCGGGGCGGCCCTCGGGGCGGGACTGCTCGGGTGGTTCGGCGCGGTCTTCCTGCACGCGCTGTGGAACGGCTCGGCGACCTTCGCGGACTTCTTCGGCCTCTACTTCACGCTGCAGGTCCCGCTGTTCATCGGCTTCATCCTGGGCATCATCGCGCTGCGGCGCGAGGAGGCGCGGCTCACGCGAGCCCGGCTCGCCGAGTACGCCGCCGCAGGATGGTTCACGCCGGAGGAGGTCACGATGCTGGCGACGCCGTCCGGTCGCAAGGCGGGATTGACGTGGGCGGCGCAGCTGCGCGGCGACCGTCGGCCGCTCATGCGCGAGTTCATCAAGGACGCGACGGCGCTGGCGGCGGTGCGGCAGCGGGCGATCACCGGCCGCGACCCGCTGGCGGTCGAGGACGAGCGGGCGCTGCTGATCCGCACGCGCGCGACGAGGGCCGCGCTGCTGGCCTACTGATCCGCCCTGAGCAAGACTCAGCGCCCGGTGCTGCGGCGATGCCTGCATGTCTCCCGGGCGCTGAGTTGATCTGCCACCAGGGTGCACCCGGCCCCTCGGACGTGTCAAGGGGCAGGGCGCGAGGCCACCCGCCCGGTCGAGGTGTTCGCTGTGAGCAGGTCCCGTCGCGTTGACCGGGCGCGCGGGGGTCCGCTTGGATGGAGCCATGACTGATCGCACGAAGCCCGAGTTCGACGCCCCGACCGCTCCTGCCCCCGCAGAGCTGGTCATCCGCGACATCATCGAGGGTGATGGTGCCGAGGCCAAGCCCGGTGACACGGTGACCGTCCACTACGCCGGTGTGGAGTTCGAGTCCGGCGAGGAGTTCGACTCCTCGTGGGGCCGTGGCGAGACCATCCAGTTCCCGCTGCGCGGCCTGATCCAGGGCTGGCAGGACGGCATTCCCGGCATGAAGGTCGGCGGACGCCGCGAGCTGATCATCCCGCCGCACCTGGCCTACGGTCCGGTCGGCGGCGGACACTTCCTGTCCGGCAAGACGCTGATCTTCATCATCGACCTCGTCGCCGTGGGCTGATACCGACGCGACATCTCGAGCGCCTCTCCTCTCGCCAGGAGGGGCGCTCTGTCTTTCCGGAATGCGTGTGCATTCACGGGAATACATTCGCGTGAATGTAGGTTGGGCTGGAGGACGCCGCGATCGCGGCCCTGTCCGTACGCCGCCTCCGCGCGGCCGATGTCTCCGAGGAGAAACCCATGACCAGCATCGACATCCCCGGCTACCGCCCCGGCACCTGGGTCCTCGACCCCGCGCACAGCGAGGTCACCTTCAGCGTCCGTCACATGATGATCTCGAAGGTGCGCGGCACGTTCGGCGTGAAGAGCGCGACGCTCGTGGCTCCGGAGAACCCGCTCGAGGCCAAGGTCGAGGCGAGCGTCGACGTGACGTCGGTGGATACGAAGGACGAGGGCCGCGACCAGCACCTCCGCTCGGCGGACTTCTTCGACACCGAGAACTACCCCACGATGGAGTTCGTGTCGACCGGTGCGCGCGTCGAGGGCGGCGACCTGCTGGTCGACGGCGACCTCACGATCCGCGGCATCACGAAGCCGGTCACGTTCGAGCTCGACTTCGGCGGCTTCGGCAGCGACCCGTGGGGCAACTACAAGGCGGGCGCCTCGGCGAAGACGGTCATCAACCGCGAGGACTTCGGCCTCACCTGGAACGCGGCGCTCGAGACCGGCGGCGTGCTCGTGGGCAAGGACGTCACGATCAACCTCGACCTGCAGGGAGCGCTGCAGCAGGACTGATCGCCACACGGCTTCAGGAACCCCGGGTCCGTCAGGGCTCGGGGTTCTCTGCGTCATAGGAGCGGAAGCGGCGGTTGCGCCCGGCGATCAGCGCGACCAGCGCGATCACCAGGATCCCGCCGAGCAGGGGAGGGAACCACAGCGTCGTGAGCGTGGCGAGCGTGCCGGCGTAGAGGGCGCCGATGCGCGGGCCGCCGGCGACCACCACGATGAACAGCCCCTGCAGGCGTCCGCGCATGGTGTCGGGCACGGCCGCCTGCATCATCGTGTTGCGGTATATCGAGCTGACGTTGTCGGAGGCGCCGGACAGCGCGAGGGCCACGCAGGCGGCGATGATCAGTCCGACGTGGGGTGTGTCCTCGTCGGCGGGGGAGGAGAAGGCGCCCACGAGCAGCACCACACCGAACAGCAGGATCGATGCGCCATAGGCTTCGACCGCGCGTTCGATCCCGCGACCGTGCCAGCGGTACTGCACGACCCGGCCCGAGAACAGGCTCGAGGCGAAGGTGCCCACCGCCACGGCTGCGGTGAGGATGCCGGTGGTGACCGCGCCCCCGCCCAGCAGCAGCGTGCCCAGCGCGGGGAAGAGGACGAGGGGCTGGCCGAACGTCATCGCGATGATGTCGACGACGTACTGCATCCGGATGTTGCTCGCGCGGCGGAGGAAGCGCCAGCCGTCGACGAGCGAGGCGAGACCGGGGCGGACGATCTCGCCTTCCGGACGCACCGAGGGCAGCGCCCACAGGCCGAGGAACATCGACAGCATCAGCACGACGTCGATCGAGTACGTCCAGCCGTAGCCCGTGAGGGCGACCAGCAGGCCGGCCAGGGCCGGACCGGCCATGACCGTCAGCCCGAAGGCGACACCGTTGAGCGCGGACGCCGCGGCGAGCTGTTCGCGGGGGATGAGGCGGGGGACGATCGCCGTGCGCGTGGCCATGCCCACCGAGTTGGCGGCCGAGTTGATCATGCTCAGCGCGTACAGCCACCAGATCGTCTCGGCACCGGTCCACGTGAGCGCCGCGAGGAGAGCGGTGGAGGCGAAGGTCACGGTGGCGGCGATGAGGGCGACGCGACGGCGATCGAAGGCGTCGGCGAGCATGCCGCCGTACAGGCCGGCCAGGACCATCGGCAGGAGCCCGGCCACCGCGATCATCGACACTGCGAACGTGCTCGCGGTGAGGGCGAACACGTGCAGCATCACCGTGACGATCGTGAGCTGGCCGCCGATGCCCGCGAGCGTCGAGCCGATCCACATGCGTGCGAAAGCGGGGCTGATCCGCAGCGGCGTCAGGTCGATCAGATGTCCTCGTCCCGCGTTCACGCCACGCACCTCTCCCGCACTCCTCGAGCGTAGTGGAGTGCGCGGGAGCGCTGGTCGGCCGTGTCGCTCAGGGCTCGCCCGGGCTGGTAGACTCGTCAGGTTGCCGTTCGATCGGCCGCGGATAAAGAGAGCTCACGCATCAGGCGTCGGGCGCCGCGCAACAAGCAGAGAGGGGATCGAATCTATGGCACTGGAAGCAGACGTCAAGAAGGCGATCATCGAAGAGTACGCGACGCACCCCGGTGACACCGGATCCCCCGAGGTGCAGGTCGCAATGCTGACGCAGCGCATCAAGGACCTCACCGAGCACCTCAAGGAGCACAAGCACGACCACCACTCGCGTCGTGGTCTGTTCCTGCTCGTGGGTCAGCGCCGTCGTCTGCTCGGCTACCTCCAGGACATCGACATCGAGCGTTACCGTTCGCTGATCGAGCGTCTCGGACTCCGCCGATAAGGCAGAGCGAACCCAGCGTTCAATCGCGCAGAACATTCTTGAGAAGGCCGCCCCACGGTGTGGGGCGGCCTTCGTCATGTGCAGAGGTGTTGTAGCTCTGGTTGCCACCCGTGCAACTTTCCGATAGGAAAGTCCTGGAGCTTTCCAAGTGGAAAGCGGGGAGGTCGCCATGGAGCAGAAACCGATCGCAGGTCAGGACGCTCTGGTGCCCCCGGACTCGGAGACGGCCCGGCGGTACCTCGAGGCGGCGGAGGCGGTGGTGGACCGCCGCGAACATGCAGTCGACCGACGTGCTCTCGCCCGGCTGCAGATCGGCAACGCCGTGGTCATGGCTGCGTATTTCGTCGCCTTCGCGCTTGTTCTCCGGCGAGACGACGTGCTGGCGTCGCAGATCGTGCTGTTCACCCTTCTGGTCTGGGGACAGCTGTCCACGGGGATGGCGCAGCGCACGGGCATGCAGTGGCGGATGACGCGTTCGCGGTGGCCGCTGCTGGTCGGCGGCGCAGCGATCATCATCGGTGCGCTCGTGGTGTTCGGCTTCGCTGCTCTCGATACGCGACTTCCTGTCGGGGTGGTGCTCATCCCGGCAGTCACGGTGCTCGTCGGAGTCGGAGGGCATGGCGTCGCGCGGCTCATACGGGCTGCGGGCGACCTGGGTCGTCCCCGTCCGGCTCCCCGTTCGTTGCCGCACCGGCTTCGATGGGGCACCGTCCTCATAGGCGTCGCGTTCGCCGTGCTGACGATGCTCGCAGGATCGCCGGACGACGTGCTGAGGAGCATCATCACCCTGCTCGTGATGCTGTGCCTCGTGGGGTGGATCGCCGCCTCCGCCTCAGACTTCGGTCTACCCGCAGTCGGCGCGTCCTGGCGCTGGCCGCACATCGCTGTCTTCTTCATCGCCGCCTGCATGCCCGTCGGCATCGTCCTGGGATCCGGATCGCTCGGCAACGCAGGACTCGTCGGCGTGTGCGCGGGCGCCGGCGTGCTCGCGTCCTTCGTGGCGGTCTCCTTCGTCGCGGGGCACGGCGAACGTGCGTGAGCCCGCGTCTGTCCCACACCCACGCACGCGGCTGGACGACAACTTTGCCTCGCCAATCCGGTTCTCCCTCATGGCCGGACTGGGCGACGGGATGGAACTCGACTTCGCGGCCCTGCGGGAGATGCTGCAGTGCGGCGACTCGCCCCTGAGCAAGGCGATCGCGCACCTGCAGGCCGCCGGGTACGTGGTCGCGCGCAAGGGCGCGGTCGGGGGGCGCTTGCGCACCTGGGTGCGTTCGACGAAGGCAGGGCGCGATGCCTTCGCCGCGCACCTTCAGGCACTGCGTGAGATCGTGGCCCTCGGTGCCGGGCAGGAACTGTGACGCCCGTCAGACGGTCACGAGGTCGGGGTGATGGATCGCCGCGACATCGGGGTGCGCACGAAGCCGGGACTTAAGCGCGTTCTCGCCGTAGGTCGCGTGGATCGGATTTCCCGGGTCATCGGTGACCCCGGTCGCCTGAGCGGCGAGGTCGGCGGGGAGCTCGAGCAGCGGGAGCTGCTGATCGAGTGCGGGGTTGAAGAAGAACGGGATCGAGATGCGCTCCTCGGGTGCCCGCGGTGAGATCACGCGGTGGTTCGTTGCCTTGAGGTAGCCGCCGGTGGCATACTCCAGCAACTCTCCGATGTTGACGACGAATGCGCTGGACACCGGGGGAGCCGAGACCCACTCGCCGTCACGCTCGACCTGGAGGCCCCCCTTTCCGGGCTCGACCCACAACAGCGTCAGCACACCGGAGTCCTTGTGCGCTCCGACGCCCTGCTGTGGTTCCGGCTCGTCCGTGCCCGGGTATCGCACGATCTTGATCAGGGTCGACGGATCGCGGAACGTCTCGTCGAAGTAGGTCTCGTCCGCGCCGAGAGTGACAGCCCAGGCGCGCAGGAGTTTGCGTGCGATCTCTGTCAGGGAGTCGTGCCACTCCGCGACCACGGCCTGGAGCTCGGGCTGGGCCGCTGGCCACAGGTTCGGGCCGATCAGGCGGTTGAAGGCGGGGCCGTCGCTCACAGGCTCGCGCTCCGGGCCGATGTCGATCTGCTCGCGCCAGTCGACCTTGCCCTGGGTCCGCTCGCCGCCGACCCGGGTGTAGCCGCGGAAGTGGGGGCTGTTGACGTTCTCGATCGCGAGCTTGTCCTCTTCGGGGAGGGCGAAGAAGTCGAGTGCGGCGCGGTGCAGGCGCGCCTCCAGCTCGGGAGAGACGCCGGTGCCGGTGAGGTAGAAGAAGCCGACGTCGTGGGTCGCGGCACGCAGCTCGTCGCGGAACCGCGCCGCGGCCTCGGGGCCCTGGTCGAGCTGGGAGAGGTCAAGGATCGGGAGCGAGAGTTCAGCCATGGACCGAGGGTATGTCGAGGTTCTCGGGCCGCGGGCGAGTGTTGCGTCGCGTTACTCGGGCGGGTGTCCCGGCACCGGCGGATGTCATCCGGTCGGGGGAACGGGTGTCGCGATGCTAGAGTCTCGTTGGTAAGGGATGCCTTACCTCAGTCGTCATCAGAGGGACACCGTCCGTGCTCGCCACCTTCCTCATCGGCCTCCGCGAGGGGCTCGAAGCCGCACTCGTCGTCGGCATCCTCGTCGCCTACCTGCGGCGTCTCGACCGGCGTGATGCGCTCCCGAAGCTCTGGGCGGGCGTCGGTCTCGCGGTCGGTCTCGCTCTGGCCATCGGCGCGGTCCTCACCTTCGGCGCGTACGAGCTCACGTTCACCGCCCAGGAGCTGATCGGCGGCGGGCTGTCCCTGCTCGCGGTCGCGATGGTCACCTGGATGATCTTCTGGATGCAGCGGGCCGGACGCACGATGAAGGCGACCCTCGAGGGCGGCGTCGACCGTGCGCTCACCGCGGGCGGACTCTGGGCGCTCGTCGCGATCGGCTTCGTCTCCGTCGCCAGGGAGGGTATCGAGACCACCCTGCTGCTGTGGTCGATGGTGCAGTCGTTCGGCGACGCGCCCTCCGCGCTGCTGGGTGCGCTGCTCGGTCTGCTCGCCGCGGTGGCCCTCGGCTGGCTGATCTCGCGGGGCGCGCTGCGCCTCGACCTGCGCCGGTTCTTCGCCTGGACCGGCGGGTTCCTCGTGATCGTCGCCGCCGGCGTGCTCGCGTACGCCGTCATGGATCTGCAGGAGGCGGGGGCGCTGCCCGGTCCGTTCACGGCCGCCGCGCCGATCGACGCGGCCACCGGCGCGGTCGCCGTGGGGGCGGCCGGCTTCCCGTTCGGCTGGGCCTTCGACGTGTCGTCGGCGATCGCCCCCGGCGGCCCTCTCGCCGCCGTGCTGCAGGCCACCATCGGCTTCATGCCGGCCATGACCTGGCTCCAGGTGACCGCCTGGGTCCTCTACCTCGCCATCGTCGGCACGTTCTACGTGCGTGGCCTCCGCCCGCGGCGTCGCTCCGCGGCACCGACGCCGCGCCCTCGCACCGAGGCGACCCCTCTCTCACAGCAAGGAGCAGCATGACCATCTCGTCCCGGTCCCTGGGGGTGCTGGCCGTGACCGGCGCAGCCGTCCTCGTCCTGAGCGGCTGCGTCGCGAAGGAGGACACCGCGGCCACGGCCGCCTTCGACGTGTCGTCCACCGACTCCGACTGCGCGGTCTCGGCCGCCACCGCGGAGAGCGGCACCCTCACGTTCGACGTCTCGAACGACACCGACCAGGTGTCGGAGTTCTACCTGCTCGCGGACGACGGCCTGCGCATCGTCGGCGAGGTCGAGAACATCGCGCCGGCGGCGTCGCGTACGCTCACGGTCGTGGTGCAGCCCGGTGACTACTTCACGCTGTGCAAGCCGGGCATGGTGGGCGACGGCGTGGGCAAGGCCGCCTTCACCGTCACGGGCGACCCGGTGGCCGTCGACGGGCCGGACGCCGAGCAGAAGACGAAGGCGGTCGACCTGTACGCGGCGTTCGTGAAGGATCAGGTCGGTCAGCTCGTGCCGGCGGTGGAAGAGCTCGTGGCCGCCTACCAGTCCGGCGACGACGCGACCGCCCGCACGCTGTTCCCGCAGACCCGCGCCTTCTACGAGCGCATCGAGCCCGTGGCCGAGGCGCTGGGCGACCTCGATCCGCGCATCGACTTCCGCGAGGTCGACGCCGTGGCCGACGGGCTCGACTGGACCGGCTTCCACCGCATCGAGAAGGACCTGTGGGTGCCGGCGCAGGACGCCCTCAACGCCGACGGGGAGACGCCCGCGTGGCAGGGCTGGGCCCCGTCCACGCCCGAGGAACGCGCCGACTACGGCGACCTGCTGCTCGCCGACGTGCAGGAGCTGTACGACTACGTGCACTCCGACGACTTCACCACGACCCTGGAAGACCAGGGCATCGCCGGTGTCTCCAATGGGGCGATCGCGCTGCTCGACGAGGTCGCGACCGGCAAGATCTCCGGCGAGGAGGACTGGTGGTCCGGCACCGACCTGTTCGACTTCGCGGCGAACGTCGAAGGGTCCAAGATGGCGTTCTCCCTGGTGCAGGACTTCGCCACGGCGCAGGGCGACGACGGCGCCGCGCTGGTCGACGAGATCGAGTCGGGGTACGCCGCGCTCGAGTCGTCGCTCGCCACGCACGGCTCCCTCGCGGACGGGTTCGTCGGGTACACCACCCTCACGGCGGACGACAAGCGCGAGCTCACCGACCTGATCAACGCCCTGGCCGAGCCGCTGTCGCAGCTGACCGCGACGGTGCTCGACTGACGGGACCGCAGAGGCGCCGGACATGACCGAGAGCGAACCGATCCGCGAACCGGAGGACCGGGCGGAGGCCGCACGCGTCGACGCTCCCGCGGGGCTGAGCAGGCGCGGACTGCTCGGTCTCGCGGTCGGCGGCGGGGTCGCAGGTCTCGCGGTCGGCCTGGGGGCGGGACTGACCGGCGGCGTCGCGCTCGGACGCGCCCGCGCCGCCGAAGACGCGCAGAACAGCTACGACTTCTTCGGCGTGCACCAGGCCGGCATCACGACGCCCGTGCAGGACCACCTGCACTTCGCGAGCTTCGACATGATGCCGCGCACCGACCGCGACGACCTGATCTCGCTGCTCCAGGACTGGAGCTACGCGGCCTCGCGCCTCACGCAGGGACTCGAGGTCAGCGCGAGCGGTGCCGTCGGCGGCAGCCCGGAAGCCCCGCCCGACGACACGGGTGAAGCGCTCGGTCTGCCGTCCGCCGGGCTGACCATCACGATCGGGTTCGGTCCGAGCCTGTTCGAGAACGAAGACGGCGACCGCTACGGCATCGCGGCGCAGCGCCCCGCGGGGCTGGAGCGGCTGCCCGCCTTCCTCGGCGACGACCTCGACCCCGAGATGTCCCACGGCGACCTCTGTGTGCAGGCGTGCGCCGACGACCCGCAGGTGGCAGTGCATGCGATCAGGAACCTCAGCCGGATCGCGTTCGGGCGCGCGCGACTGCGGTGGTCGCAGCTCGGGTTCGGCAAGACGTCCCGCACCACGGCGGCGCAGGCCACGCCGCGCAACCTGTTCGGCTTCAAGGACGGGACCGCAAACATCCTCGCCGACGACACCGCCGCGCTCGACGAGCACGTGTGGGTCTCCGCCGCGGACGATCCGGGCTGGCTCGCGGGCGGCTCGTACCTGGTCGCCCGGCGCATCGCGATGCTGATCGAGACGTGGGACCGGGTGCGACTCTCGGAGCAGGCCACCATCATCGGCCGCGACAAGGGCGAGGGCGCTCCGCTCTCCGGCGGCGACGAGTTCACCGAGCCCGACTTCCACGGCGGCGCGATCGACGCCCACAGCCACGTGCGGCTCGCGCACCCGACGCAGAACGACGGCGTGCGCATCCTCCGCCGCGGCTACAACTACGTGGACGGCAACAACACGCTCGGACGGCTCGACGCCGGGCTCTTCTTCCTGTCGTATCAGCGCGACCCCGCGCAGTTCATCACGCTGCAGCGCCGGCTGGCGACCGACCGCATGAACGAGTACATCCGCCACGTCGGGTCGGGGATCTGGGCGGTGCCGGCCGGCGCGAAGCCCGGCTCCTACGTGGGCGCCGAGCTCTTCGCCTGACTGGCCCTAGGACCCGAGCCGCGCGGCCTCCAGCACCTCGACGACGGACGAGGCCAGCGCGTCGGCTCCCGCGTGGTCGTCGGCGCTGATCGTCACCACAGCGTCATCGAGGAAGATCATCAGCTGCCCGTAGGCGCCGTGCAGCCGCCAGGCCCGTCCCGGTCCGCCCCACCCGGCGAGGGCGTAGCGGTCGTAGCCCGGGTTCACGCCGGCGACGACGCCATCGCGGTGCATCGCATCGATGTGCTCCGGCGACACGAGCCGACGCCCCTCCCACGCGCCGCGGTCGCGGATCAGCCGCCCGATGCGCGCCATCTCCTCGGTGCGCAGCGCGAGACCGCCGCCCGCCTCGATGCGGCCGTGGGGGCAGCGGGTCCACCGCGCGCCGTGGATGCCGAGCGGCTCGAGCAGGCGGTCGTCGAGGTAGTCGCCCACGTCGCCGACGCGCGCGGCGAGGGCCGTCATGGCGGTGTAGGTGCTGGCATTGGAGTACTGGAAGACCCGCCCGCGGGAGGGTCGCCGCAGGAACTCCGCGGCGAGGTCGGGCCAGTCGGTCAGAAGCGTGGGCGACCAGGGCAGGTCGATCCCGCTCGACATCGACAGGAGTTGGCGCAGCGTCACCCGGTCGACGCCCGGCCCGAGCTCGTGATCGGGGAGGAGGTGCGCCACGGGCTCGTCGAGCGAGACCGCGCCGTCGTCGGCGGCGAGAGCCACGGCGAGCACGCACACGCCCTTCGCGACCGACTGGATGTCCTCTCGCACGTCCGGCGTCCAGCGGTGCTCGGCGGTCCCGTCGCCCGCGCGCACGTGGAGGCCGTGTGCGCGGAAGCCGGTGTCCTCGATGATCGCGACCAGGCTGTCCTTCACGGAGAGGGCGTCAGCTCCGGGGGCCCCGCTCATCGGGGACGACGCGAGCCGGTCGGGTCGTTCCTGCGACCCTCGCGCGCGGCGAGCTCGGGATCGGAGAACAGCCAGCGCGGGCGCGGCTCCACGAGCGGGCGGAACAGCCGTCGCACGGGCTTGGTGGCCAGCAGCAGCGCGAGGACCACCGAGAGCGCGGTCACGAGCGGCAGCCAGAACCAGGTCGGCTCGAGGTCGCGCAGCACACCGCTCTCCCGGAAGGGATAGAGCACGAACGAGTGCAGCAGGTAGACGTACATCGTGTACTGGCCGAAGGTCGTCCACCAGTACGAGCCGCGCGGGATCAGCGCGAAGAACGCCGCGCACAGGACGACGGCGAGCAGCATGAGGGCGACCCGGATCGCGCCGGCCCACCACTGCGTGCCGACCAGGTCGGAGTAGGAGGCCTCGTAGAACAGCCATTCGCGCAGGTCGGCGGCCTGCCACAGCGGAAGCCAGTTCCAGGCGGCCCACCCGGTCGCCGCGAAGACGCCGATCGCCGCCGCGCGGATCCACCAGGGGCGGAAGTCCAGCAGGCGCAGCCGGTTGACGATGTCGTGCTCGCGCAGCCACCAGCCGAGCGTGAAGAAGGGGAGGAGGCCCAGCGTGCGGGACAGCGAGAAGGTGCTGTCGACGTTGGAGAGGTAGCCGGCGCCGATCGAGATCACGACGGTCCACAGCAGCGGCCAGCGCAGCAGCGCGAGGTAGGGGAGGACGAGGCGGAAGATCGCCAGCGCCAGGAGGAACCACAGTGTCCAGCTCGGTTTGGTGAAGTTCGGAGTGGCCTGACCTTCGACGAGCCACTTGGTGAGGGTCCACAGCGTCTCGAAGATCACGTAGGGCAGGACGATGTCGGTGATCACCCTGGCCATCTGCGTCCTGGTGGGCGAGCCCGACTTGGAGAAGTAGCCGGAGATGATCGCGAACGCCGGCATGTGGAACGCGTACAGCGCGAGGTAGAACGCGAACGCGATGTCGGAGTCGTAGATGAGCCGCTGGATCGCATGGCCGAGCACGACGAGGACGATGCACGCGTAGCGGGCGTTGTCCCAGAAGGGCACGCGCCGGCGCTTCCGCGGGACGGACCCGGTGGCGGGCCCCGTGATGTCGGCCCCGGTGGTGCTCATCCTCCGAGGCTACAGGCGCGGGAATAAAGTTGCCGTGCACGCGTTGACACGATTACATTCAAATGAATAGAACCGGGTGGCACGATCATCGGGTTCGGAGAACACGGAGCAATCATGAGCGAGCAGTCAGGCGCGCAGGCGATGCAGTTCGGCATCATGTCGGTCAGCGACATCACCCGCGACCCCACCACGGGCGTCACCCCCAGCGAGCAGGAGCGCATCAAGGCCACGCTGGCCATCGCCACCCACGCCGAGGAGGTGGGCCTCGACGTCTTCGCGATCGGCGAGCACCACAACCCGCCGTTCTGGTCCTCCAGCCCCACCACGTTCCTGGCGGCGCTGGCCGCGCAGACCGAGCGGCTGATCGTCTCGACGTCGACCACGCTCATCACCACGAACGACCCCGTGCGCATCGCCGAGGAGTACGCGATGCTGCAGCACGTGTCCGACGGCCGCATGGACCTGATGCTCGGGCGCGGCAACACCGGCCCGGTGTACCCGTGGTTCGGACAGGACATCCGTCAGGGCCTCCCGCTCGCGATCGAGAACTACGCCCTGCTGCACAAGCTGTGGCGCGAGGACGTCGTCGACTGGGAGGGCAAGTTCCGCACCCCGCTGCAGGGCTTCACGTCGACCCCGCGCCCGCTCGACGGCATCCCGCCGTTCGTCTGGCACGGATCGATCCGCACCCCGGAGATCGCGGAGCAGGCCGCCTACTACGGCGACGGGTTCTTCGCGAACAACATCTTCTGGCCGAAGGAGCACTATCAGCGCCTGATCGAGCTGTACCGCCAGCGCTTCGAGCACTACGGCCACGGCACGCGCGAGCAGGCCATCGTCGGACTCGGCGGGCAGGTGTTCATGGCCGCGAAGTCGCAGGACGCCGTGAACCAGTTCCGGCCGTACTTCGACAACGCCCCCGTGTACGGCCACGGCCCGAGCATGGAGGACTTCACCGAGATGACGCCGCTGACGGTCGGTTCGCCGCAGCAGGTCATCGACCGGTACGCGGGCATGCGTGAGCACTTCGGTGACTACCAGCGCCAGCTGTTCCTGATCGACCACGCCGGCCTTCCGCTGAAGACGGTGCTCGAGCAGCTCGACATCCTCGGCTCCGAGGTCGTGCCGGTGCTGCGCAAGGAGCTCGCGAAGGACCGTCCGGCCGGCGTGCCCGACGCCCCGACGCACGCGGCGCGCGTGAAGGCCGAGTTCGGCGACGGCCCCACGCGTCAGGCGCGACCCGGCGCCAACCGGGGCGACAACCTCACGGGCGACTCGCCCTACCAGGACACCCCGGCACCCGCGGGTGCCGCGTTCGGACTCGGCCGGAAGGAGGCCTGACATGACCACGCGTCGCATCGCCGTCGTCTCGGCCGGCCTGTCGAACCCCTCGTCCACGCGGATGCTGGCCGACCGGCTCGCCGCTGAGACCGTCAAGGCGCTCGCCGAGCGCGACATCCAGGCCACGGTCGACGTGATCGAGCTGCGTGACTACGCGCACGACATCACCAACAACCTGCTCACGGGCTTCGCGCCGCCCGCCCTGGAGACCGCGATCAACACGGTCGTCTCGGCGGACGCGCTGATCGCCGTGACCCCGATCTTCTCGACCAGCTACTCCGGCCTGTTCAAGTCGTTCATCGACGTGCTCGACCCGGACGCGCTGACCGGGAAGCCCGTGCTGATCGGCGCCAACGCGGGCACCCCGCAGCACTCGCTCGCGATCGACTACGCGATCCGCCCGTTGTTCGCCTACCTGCATGCGGAGGCCGTGTCGACCGGCGTGTTCGCGGCGTCCAGCGACTGGGGCGGCGCGGGCGACGACGTGGCCCCGCTCGCCAAGCGCGTCGAGAAGGGTGCCAGGGAGCTGGCCGAGGCGGTCGCCCGCCGCGAGGCGGCCACGGTCGTCGACCCGTACGACCCGGCGACCTATCTCGGTGAGGGCCGATCGTTCGGACACATGCTCGGCGGTCTCGCGGGCGAGTGACCCCGCACCGACGTCCGCGCCCCGTCCCCGTGGAGACACGGGGACGGGGCGCGCGTCACCGCCCAGCCGGCCCCCGCCGCCAGGTGTACTCGGTCTCGGGTCGACCGCGCGTCCCGTAGCGGGCACCGCGCACCGCCACGCCCTCGACGACCAGGTGCTCGAGGTAGCGGCGCACGGCCACGCGTGACAGTCCGAGGCGCTCGGCGGCCTCGCGCGCGGAGAGCGGTCCGCGGGCGCGCAGCTCCGCCGTCACGCGCTCCAGCGAGGTCGCCGACAGGCCCTTCGGCAGGACGATGGCTCCGGTCGACCGACTCAGCAGCGCGTCGATCTCCGCCTGCGTCGCCGGGCCCGTCGTCCCGTGCGCCTGGGCACGATACGCCCGGTACTGCTCCAGCCGCTCCCGGAACACCGCAAACGCGAACGGCTTCACGAGGTAGTGGAAGACGCCGAGTGCCGCCATCTGCCGCACCGTCTCCGCGTCGCGCACGCCGGTGATCGCGATCACGTCCAGCGCCGCACCGCTCGCGCGGAGCGCGCGCAGCACCTCCAGTCCGGATCCGTCCGGCATCGTCACGTCGAGCAGCATCAGATCGAACGCGCCAGCGCCGGGTCGCTCCCGCACGGCCGTGAGAGCCGCGCGCGCTCCCGTGCACTCACCGGCCACCGCGAAGCCGTCCAGCCGCGCGAGGTAGGTGCGATGCAGCTCGAGGGTCAGCGGGTCGTCGTCGACCAGCAGGACGCGGATCACGACCTGCTCCCGCGTGACGATGCCGACGGAAGGGTCACCCGGAACACCGTCGGCGGGCCCGCCACGGTCACGTCCCCGCCGGCCTCCCTCACGACGGAGCGGACGAGGGCCAGCCCGATGCCGCGCCCGTGCGGCCCCGCGGGCTTCGTCGTGTACCCCTGGGCGAAGATCCGCTCCCGCTGATCGACCGGGATCCCCGGGCCGCTGTCCGCCACCTCCAGCACGATGCCGCCATGATCGCCGCGCCGCAGCGACACCCGCACCCAGCGGTCTGCGGATTCCGCCGCGGCATCCATCGCGTTGTCGACCAGATTCCCGAGCACAGCCACCGCGTCGACGGGCGCCAGCGGGGTGCGCGGGGTGTCCGGGGCGATGTCCATCCGCCAGTCGATGCCGCGCTCGCGCGCCTGCGCGGCCTTGCCCAGCATCAGTGCGCCCACCGCGGGGTCGCCGTGCTGCCGCGCCGTGACCTGGTCCACGAGGGACTGGCTCTGCCGGGACGTCTGCGTGAGGATCTCGATCGCCTCGTCGCGGCGGTCGAGTTCGAGCAGCGCCACCGCCGCGTGCATGCGGTTGCCGTGCTCGTGCGTCTGCGCCCGCAGCGCTTCGCCGAGGGTGCGCACCGACTCATAGGAGGAGACCGCGTCGCGCAGCTCCCCGGGCGGCAGGTCGCCCGCGAACCGCCGCGTCACCCGACGGGCGAGCAGGGCACCGCCCACCCCGAGCAGCACCAGTCCCGCCGTGATGGCGAGCGACAGCGGCAACCGCCGCACCAGGGTCTCGGAGATGGTCTCGGTCGTCACCCCCGTGGCGACCCAGCCCACCAGGGTGCCGTCATCATCGACAACAGGGACGATCGTCCGCACGGACGGACCGAGCGTGCCGCGGAACTCCTCGGTGAGCACGCGCGGGGTGGACGGGACCGTCCCGAGGTACGGCGCACCGATCTGAGTCGGATCGGGATGGGTGAGGCGCAGACCCTCCGGCGTCATGATCGTGACGAAGTCCAACCCCGCCCTGTCGATGACCTCCAGCGCGTACGGTTCGAGCGACGCGCTGGCGCTCGCCGTATCGCCGCGGGTGAGCAGTGCGACCACGTCCGGTGCGGAGGCGAGGGCGGCGGCTGTGGCGGCGGTGAGCCGTTCGGCCTCGGAGCGGACGGCACGCTGCGCCTCCACCACGAGGAACAGCGCGACGAGCGCGCCGACGACCACGGCGGTCACCACGAGCGCCGCGAACACCCGCGACGCGGCGCTGCGGCCTGGGGAGGCGTGCGCCATCCCGTTCCTCCGATCGTCGACGGGTCCGGCAGGGACCAATACGACCACAAATGGCGTCGTCGTGCGAGCGCGGAGACCGTGGAAGGGGTCGGGGGCACAGAGGCCACCGGCTCGGACGACGACGTCGACACGAGGAGGACGCATGGCGCTCACGACGGGATTCTCCCTTCCCCGGTTCCACTGGCGGCGAGGCAAGCAGGCCTGGGACCGCCACACCTGGCTGTACGTCTCGGTGATCATCGCGGTGGTGCTCGGCGCGGTCGTCGGGCTGGTCTGGCCGGAGGTCGGACGCGGGTTCGAGCCGCTGGGCACGGGATTCGTCGCGCTGATCAAGATGATGATCGCGCCGATCATCTTCTGCACGATCGTGGTCGGTGTCGGTTCGATCGCGAAGGCGGCGACGGTCGGGAAGATCGGCGGTCTCGCGCTGCTCTACTTCATGGTCATGTCGACCTTCGCGCTCGCGATCGGCCTGATCGTGGGGAACATCATCCACCCCGGCTCCGGGCTCGACATGGCGAACGCCAGCTATCAGACGGAGACCACGGAGGCCACGACGACGCAGGAGTTCCTGCTCGGAATCATCCCCGCGACGTTCTTCTCCGCCTTCACGGGCGAGAGCGTGCTGCAGGTCCTCTTCATCGCCCTGCTCACCGGGTTCGCGCTGCAGGGGCTGGGTGAGCGCGGAGCCCCGATCATGGAGGCGGTCAAGCAGCTGCAGAAGCTCGTGTTCCGGATCCTCGGCATGATCCTGTGGCTGGCCCCCATCGGCGCCTTCGGGGCGATCGCGGCCGTCGTGGGCAAGACGGGGGTGGCCGCGATCTGGAGCCTCGGGATCCTGATGGTGGCGTTCTACATCACCTGCATCGTCTTCATCCTCGTGGTGCTGGGGACGCTCCTGTGGGCGGTCACCAGGGTCAACATCCTGTCGCTCATGAAGTACCTGGCCAGGGAGTACCTGCTGATCGTCGGCACGTCGTCGTCGGAGTCCGCGCTGCCGCGCCTGATCGCGAAGATGGAGCACGTCGGGGTCTCCAAGCCCGTCGTCGGCATCACCGTGCCCACCGGCTACTCGTTCAACCTCGACGGCACCGCGATCTACCTCACGATGGCGTCGCTGTTCATCGCGACCGGGATGGGCCAGCCCATGTCGATCGGGGAGCAGATCGGCCTGCTGGTGTTCATGATCATCGCGAGCAAGGGGGCGGCGGGCGTCACGGGAGCGGGCCTGGCGACGCTGGCCGGCGGGCTGCAGGCGTACCGGCCCGACCTCGTCGACGGCGTCGGCGTCATCGTCGGCATCGACCGGTTCATGTCCGAGGGGCGGGCGCTGACGAACTTCACCGGCAACGCGGTCGCCACGCTGCTGATCGGCACCTGGACCAGGCAGATCGACCGCGACCGCGTACGCCGGGTCCTGAGCGGCGAGCTGCCGTTCGACGAATCACGACTCGACGGGGTGGACGCCCACGCGGCGCCGCACCCGCAGGCCACCGACGTCCAGGGACTGCACGAGGCCGCCGTCACCGAGATGTCCGCGAAGGAGGAGCGCGCGCGCAACCGGGCCCTCGGCGGATGACACGGGCGGGACAGGGATGCGGGAGCCGGTGATCACCGGCTCCCGCATCACCGCGGTCAACCGCTCTTGCGTCGGAACTCGCGTCGCGTCTGCGGGGCGTTGGCGGCGTGGACGGCGGAGTCGCCGTCGAGGTGGGCCTCGCCCTGCCGGTGGTGCGCGTTCTTCTTCTCGAGCGCTTCCTTGAACTTGCGCTTCATGTCCTCCGAGGAGGAGGCGCCTTCTTCGGTGCTCATGCCCCCGAGCCTAGGGCACCGTCGTCGCGCGCGGGGAGTCGGCCGCGGCGTCGCGCGGCGACCCGGTCCACAGCGAGTCCGAGCGCCACGGCCACGACGATCGACACCGGCACCGCGACCAGCGGCCCCCCGGGGAGCACCGCGGCGATCAGGGCGCCGACCGCGGCCTGGTACACCGCCCACCCGGTCGCCGCGACGACCACCAGGGGGAAGTAGCGCAGGGGTCGCACATGCGAGGCTCCGGCGACGAGGTTCACCGCGAGCCGCGCGAAGGGCACGAAGCGCGCCGTGAACAGCACCGTGGCCGCGCCGCGGTCGAGGCGCCGTCTCGCGCCGTCCAGCGCCTGCCGCACGCGCGGCGCGCGCATCCACCGCCATCGCCGGGTCCCGACGAGCCGGCCGATCAGGTAGCAGCAGGCGTCACCGACGGCGGCGGCCGCGGCGGCGCACAGAACCACGGCCCAGAGCGGAGGACTGCCCGTCGCGACGGCCAGTGCGCCGAGTGCCGTCACCGCGATCTCGCCGGGGATCACGACGACGAACGCGTCACCCAGTACGAGCAGGCTCATGACCACGAGGCTCCACGGGCTCGCGAGGGCGTCGGCGAACAGATCGGTCGGCACGACGCCCAGCGTGCACGGCGCGGGTGAACGGCAACCGACGGGAAGCTGGCCGGTGACCCCCGGTCCAGCATCCGGTGAACATCTGGTGCACCGGGCCGTTTCCAGGCGGTGGCCGCCCGAGCCGCGGCCATCCTGTGGGTGTGAGAGTCGCGATCGTCACCGAGTCCTTCCTTCCGCACATGAACGGCGTGACCGGATCCGTAATGCAGATCCTCCGCCATCTCGAGCGCCGTGGACACGAGGCGCAGGTCATCGCGCCGGCGGCGGAGGGCATGCCGCGCGAGCTCCACGGCGCTCGGATCACGGCGGTGCCGAGCATGCCCCTTCCCGGCTACCGCGACGTGCGGGTGGGCGCGTCCGCCCCGGCGCGGATCATCGCGAGCTGGGCCGACTTCCGACCGGACGTGGTGCACCTGGCGTCGCCGTTCGCCCTCGGGTGGCGGGGCGTGCTCGCGGCGGAGCGGCAGGGAGTCGCCGCGGTGGCCGCATACCAGACCGATGTCGTGTCCTACGCCGAGCGCTACCGCGTGGCCGCGACAGCGGGGATCGCGCAGGCGCACGTCACCCGGCTCCACCGGCGGGCCACCCTGACGCTGGCTCCGTCTGCCGAGTCCGCCCGACAGCTCGCTCAGCTCGGCGTCGACCGCCTCCGCCGCTGGGGGAGAGGCGTGGACGCGGAGCGGTTCCATCCGACGCGCCGCGACCCCGCTCTGCGTGCACGGTGGGGTGAGCAGACCGTGATCGGCTATGTCGGGCGTCTGGCCCCGGAGAAGCAGGTGGAAGACCTGGCCGTGCTCGCCGGGATCCCCGGTACCCGTCTCGTCGTGGTCGGCGACGGCCCGAGCCGTGGGCGCCTGGAGCACCTTCTCCCTGACGCCCTGTTCCTGGGCCACCTCGACGGCGACGCGCTCGCCGCGGCCCTGGCGTCGTTCGACGTGTTCGTGCACCCGGGGGAGAGCGAGACCTTCGGGCAGACCCTGCAGGAAGCGCACGCGAGCGGCGTCCCCGTCGTCGCGACGGGGCGCGGGGGACCGCTCGACCTCGTACGCAGCGGAGTCGACGGCTGGCTCTACCCTCCCGGTGACCTGCGGGAGCTGCGCCGGCGCGTGGGCGAGCTCGCGGCCGATGCGCACACGCGGCGCGCGTTCGGCCGCGCCGGTCACGAGAGCGTCCAGGCGCGCAGCTGGGCGGCCGTCGGGGATCAGCTCCTCGGGCACTTCGCGGAGGCCGAGGAGCTGCACAGGACGGACGCGGCGGCGCGTGCCCGTCGGCTCGTGCGGCCCGAGCCCACGCCACCCGTGCCGCCGGCGCGCTGGCGCAGATACGTCGCGCTGGGCGACTCGCTGACGGAGGGACTGTGCGACCCGGGCGCGGATGGGGCGCTGCGGGGCTGGGCCGACCGACTGGCGCTGCTGCTCGCAGCGCGGGGCGGGTTGCATTACGCCAACCTCGCCATCCGGTCGAAGCGCGTGCAGGACGTCTGCGGGGAGCAGCTCGAGCGCGCGCTGGAGCTCCGACCCGACCTGGTCTCGATCCTCGTGGGCGCGAACGACCTGGTGAAGTACCGTGCCCCCGTGCCGACGCTCGCGGCACAGGTCGAGGGCGCGATCGTGCGACTGCGCGCCGGCGGCGCCGAGGTCGTGCTGGTGACGCCCTTCCTCCCCGGACGACGCGCGGCAGCCCTGTACGCGCGACGCTTCGCAGCTTTCGCGACCGCGCTCGCCGGGGTGGCCGCGCGGACCGGCGCCATCCTGATCGACACCGACCTGCACCCCGCGCTCGCGGAGCGACCGCACTGGGGGGAGGATCTCGTGCACCTCAGCAGTCGCGGGCACCGGTTCCTCGCCTATCGCGTCGGCGAGGTGCTCGGGGTTCCCCACGCCGAGGCCCTCGGCGCGCTCGACGCCGTGCTGCACGAGCACGAGTCGATCGGAGCCGGTGCGTGGTGGCGGCGGTACGCGCTGCCGTGGGTATGGCGTCGCCTGCACGGGAGGGCCGCGGGTGACGGCCGCCGCGCCAAGCACGACGACTACGTCTACCTCGGTCGCTCGTCCGTCGAGCGCGGCGCGCCGGTGGGCTGAGCGCGGGGGTGGCGCTCAGCGACGACCCATGCCGCGGTACGTCCAACCGGCCGCACGCCACGCCGCGGCGTCGAGGCAGTTGCGGCCGTCGACCACGACTCGTCCGCGCACGAGCGACCCCGCATGCGCGGGGGAGAGCGCACGCCGGTACTCGTCCCACTCCGTCACGACCACCACGGCGTCGGCCCCGCGGAGGGCCTCGTCCCGGTCGCTCGTGTATCCCAGCTGCGGGTGCAGGGCCCTGGCGTTGTCGATCGCCGCGGGGTCGGTGACCACGACGTCGGCGCCGAGGCCGCGCAGGCGCACGGCGACATCGAGCGCAGGGGAGTCGCGCACGTCGTCGCTGAAGGGTTTGAACGCGGCACCGAGCACCGCGATCCGGCGGCCGAACACCCGTCCGGCGAGGGCGTCGACCACGAGCTGCACCGCGCGGTCTCTGCGGCGGAGGTTGATCGCGTCCACCTCGTGCAGGAAGCCCACGGCCTCGCGCCGACCGAGCTCCTCCGCGCGCGCCGCGAACGCCCGGATGTCCTTGGGCAGGCAGCCGCCGCCGAATCCGATGCCGGAGCCGAGGTAGCGTGGCCCGATGCGCGTGTCGTGGCCGAGCGCCTCCGCGAGCAGGGCGATGTCGGCGTCCGCGGCCTCGGCGATCTCGGCCATGGCATTGATGAACGAGATCTTGGTGGCGAGGAAGGCGTTGGCCGCTCCCTTCACCAGCTCGGCGGTGGCGAGGTCGGTCGCGAGGAAGGGGATTCCCGCCTCGATCGCGGCACGGTACACGTCGCGCAGGACCGCGACGGCGCGCTCGCCGGCTGCCCCGCTGTCCGTCCCCACCACGATCCGATCGGGGGTCAGGGTGTCGTGCACGGCCCAGCCCTCCCGGAGGAACTCGGGGTTCCACGCCAGCGTCGCTCCGCGGTCGTGCACGAGTCCGGCGAGACGCGCGGCGGTGCCGACGGGAACCGTGGACTTGCCCGCCACCACGTCACCGGGGCGCAGGTGGGGGAGCAGCGCGTCGACGGCGGCGTCCACGAAGCGCAGGTCGGCGGCCGGGCCGTGCGGCTGCTGCGGCGTGCCGACGGCGAGGAAGTGCACGGTCGCGCCTGCCGCGTCCTCGATGCGGGTGCCGAAGCGGAGGCGCCCTGTCGCCCGACCCGACGCGAGGAGGTCGTCCAACTGCGGCTCGAAGAACGGGGCCTGCCCGCGGGAGAGCGCAGCCACGCGGCCCTCGTCGACGTCGACGCCGATCACCTCGTGTCCGAGCGATGCCATGGCCGCGGCGTGCACGGCCCCGAGATACCCGCATCCGATCACTGACATGCGCATGGCCCCAGCAGAGCCGACGCCCTGGACGCACGGTCGACGGGAGGGTGAACACACCATGACCGGCGGGTGTCGACACTTTCGACGGCGAGAGCACGCGGGATCCGAGGACGTCGCTGGTAGGGTGGATCCGGTTGACTGCGGTCGACTGTATAACTTCACATCGACTCATGGAGCGATCGGCGGAGAAGCTGGTCCCCTGTGGTGGGTTCCTCGGCGTGGTTGTCGGGTGGCTTTCTACTGGTGGCCAGCGCAGGCGAGACTCGGGGAATCCCCGCGCGCCCGAACCCCACCGCATCCGCTCCTTCATGAACACCTCGCGCGTCACACGGGCCCGCGAGGCTAAACAAAGAAGGAGAGACCTCTTGGAAGGTCCTGAAATCACCGCCACCGAGGCCGTTCTCGACAACGGCCGCTTCGGCACCCGCACCATCCGCTTCGAGACCGGCCGCCTCGCGCAGCAGGCTCAGGGCGCTGTCGCCGCCTACCTCGACGGCGAGACCATGCTCCTCTCGGCCACCAGCGCGGGCAAGCACCCGCGCGAGGGCTTCGACTTCTTCCCGCTGACGGTCGACGTCGAGGAGCGGTCCTACGCCGCCGGCAAGATCCCCGGCTCGTTCTTCCGTCGTGAGGGTCGTCCCTCCACGGAGGCGATCCTGGTCTGCCGTCTGATCGACCGTCCGCTGCGTCCGTCGTTCGTCGACGGCCTGCGCAACGAGGTCCAGATCGTCATCACGGTCCTCTCGATCGCGCCGGGCGAGTTCTACGACGCGCTGGCGATCAACGCCGCGTCCGCGTCGACCCAGATCTCGGGCCTGCCGTTCTCCGGCCCCGTCGCCGGTGTGCGCCTCGCGTTCATCCCCGGCCACGGCGAGCACGCCGACCAGTGGGTCGCGTTCCCGACGGCCGAGCAGGTGTCGGAGGCCGTGTTCGACCTGATCGTCGCCGGTCGCGTTGTCACCAAGGCCGACGGCTCCGAAGACGTCGCGATCATGATGGTCGAGGCCGAGGCGACCGAGGGCAGCTGGAACCTGATCAAGGCGGGCGCCACCAAGCCCGACGAGAGCGTCGTGGCCCAGGGCCTCGAGGCCTCGAAGCCGTTCATCGCCCAGCTCGTGAAGGCACAGGCCGAGCTCGCCGCCACGGCGTCGAAGGAGCCGGGCGTCTACCCGGTCTTCCCGGCCTACAGCGATGAGGTCTACGACTTCGTGTCCGAGCGCGCGTTCGCCGAGCTGAGCGACGTCTACCAGATCGCCGACAAGACCGAGCGCCAGAACGCCGACGACGCCATCAAGGAGCGCGTCAAGGCCGAGCTCATCGAGGCCACCGAGGCGGGCTCGCTCCCGGCCGCGGCCCCGCTGGAGTTCTCCGCCGCGTACAAGTCGGTCACGAAGAAGATCGTCCGCGGGCGCATCCTCACCGAGGGCACCCGCATCGACGGCCGCGGGCTGGCGGACATCCGCCCGCTCGACGCCGAGGTGCAGGTCATCCCGCGCGTGCACGGCTCTGCGATCTTCCAGCGCGGCGAGACCCAGATCATGGGTGTCACCACGCTGAACATGCTCAAGATGGAGCAGCAGATCGACTCGCTGTCGCCCACGACCAGCAAGCGCTACATGCACCACTACAACTTCCCGCCCTACTCGACCGGTGAGACCGGCCGCGTGGGTTCGCCGAAGCGTCGCGAGATCGGGCACGGCTTCCTCGCCGAGCGCGCCCTCGTGCCGGTGCTGCCGAGCCGCGAGGAGTTCCCGTACGCGATCCGTCAGGTGTCCGAGGCGCTGAGCTCCAACGGCTCGACCTCGATGGGCTCCGTGTGCGCCTCGACCCTCTCGCTGCTGAACGCGGGTGTGCCGCTGCGCGCTCCCGTCGCCGGCATCGCGATGGGCCTGGTCTCCGACGAGGTGAACGGAGAGACCCGTTACGCCGCGCTGACCGACATCCTGGGTGCGGAGGACGCGCTCGGCGACATGGACTTCAAGGTCGCCGGTACGAGCGAGTTCGTCACCGCCATCCAGCTCGACACGAAGCTCGACGGCATCCCGTCGTCGGTGCTCGCCGGCGCGCTGACCCAGGCCAAGGACGCCCGTCTGACGATCCTCAACGTCCTGAACGCCGCGATCGACGCTCCCGACGAGATGGCGCCCACCGCGCCGCGCGTCATCAGCGTGCAGATCCCGGTGGACAAGATCGGTGAGCTGATCGGCCCGAAGGGCAAGACGATCAACGCGATCCAGGACGAGACCGGTGCGCAGATCTCCATCGAGGAGGACGGCACCGTCTACATCGGCGCGACCGACGGCCCCTCGGCCGAGGCCGCCCGTGCCCAGGTGAACGCGATCGCCAACCCCACCAACCCGGAGGTCGGCGAGCAGTTCCTCGGCACCGTCGTGAAGATCGCCACGTTCGGCGCCTTCATCTCGCTGCTGCCCGGCAAGGACGGCCTGCTGCACGTCACCGAGGTGCGCAAGCTCGCCGGTGGCAAGCGCGTGGAGAACGTCGAAGACGTCCTCTCGGTCGGTCAGAAGATCCTCGTCAAGATCACGAAGATCGACGACCGCGGCAAGCTCTCGCTGGAGCCCGTGCTCGACGACGCCCCGGCCGCTGAGCAGGCGCCGTCGGACGAGGCCGTGGCGGAGTAACTCCGCCCGTTCGTCTGGAGCCCGGCTCTCTCCGCGAGGAGGGGGCCGGGCTTCGTCGTCGGCGATGTGATCAAAACGTTATCGGAAGTTTCCGCGCCGTTCCCCGGATTGGTCGGGACGTCGGCTGCGGTCGCATACCCTCGAAGTACGCACCGGGGGGTGCTAGTCAGGCAGCGAGGCAGGTCGGCACGCACCGATCGATGCGGGGGTGAGAGTATGCGGTTGTTCAGCGTAGGCGCAGGAACAGCGGCTGATCGCGCCGCGCAGGAACACGAGGACCACCCGTCCGCCCCCATCCCCATCGTCGGCCCCGGCGTCGGCGAGGCCATCCGGCTCCCGCTCGGGGAGACCGGCTTCGAGACCTTCCCGCTCATGCTCGGCGCCGCCGAGTTCGGGTGGAACGTCGACCTGGAGACGAGCCACGGCATCCTGGACCGCTACGCCGAGATCGGCGGGAACGCCATCCACACGGCCGATGGCTTCTCCGGTGGTCGCAGCGAGCACATCCTCGGACAGTGGCTGCGGTCGCGAGACCAGCGGGACCGGGTCGTGTTGAGCGTCCGCATCGGCGCTCACGCCGACAACCCCGGACTCGGCTCGGTCAACCTCGTCCGCGCCGTCGAGGGATCGCTGACGCGGTTGGGCGTGGAGCGCATCGATGTGCTGTACCTCGACGCGACGCTCGATGCGACGACCAACCTGGAAGACACGCTCGCGACGGTCGAGTGGCTGATGGAGGCCGGCAAGATCGGCGCCGTCGGTGCCTACGGACTGAGCCCGGAGCGACTCGTGGAAGCGCGCATCCTGGCCTCGGCCGGATACCCCCGCATCACGGTCATCGACGCGCCGTACAACCTCGTGCGGCGTCAGCCGTTCGAGGGTGACCTGCGGCTGGTGGCCGGAGCGCAGAACCTCGCGGTCACGCCCTCGCACGCTCTCGAGCACGGCTTCTTGTCGGGGCGTCACCGCAACAAGGCGCTCACCTCGCGCGGCGTGCGCGGGGAACAGCTGCGCGGCCACCTCAACCGGCGCGGCATCAAGATCCTCCGTGCACTCGACCAGGTGGCCGAGGAGCTCGGGGTGCCCGTGGCCGCGGTCTCGATCGCCTGGCTCCTGGCGCAGCGCACGGTGACCGCGCCGATCGTGAACACGTTCGCGGCCGAGCAGGTGGACGAGCTCATGCAGGGTGCGGGTGTGGCACTGTCACGGAGTCAGGTGGCCGAGCTCTCCCGCGCGGGCAACTGAACGTCGGCCCACCCGTGACATAGGGTGGAGGAGAGGTCCGGCGGGAGCTGGCGATGAAGCGAGCGAGCGAGTTGTGACGCACTACATATATCTGGTCAGACACGGTGAACATCAGGATGCCGAGCACGGCCTCGCCGACGGACCCCTGTCGCCGCGCGGCCAGCGGCAGGCGGAGCTGATCGCCGACCGCCTGTCCGGGCTTCCGCTCGATGCGGTCTGGCACTCGCCGCTCCTGCGGGCGAACGAGACGGCGAGGGCGATCGCCGGACGTCTTCCGTCGGTCGATCCCGAGCCGACGGCGCTCCTGTTCGACTGCGTGCCCACGGGCATGACGGAGGAGACGCCCTCGGTGTTCGAGCCGTTCTTCGGCTCCGTCACGGAGGCGGAGATCGAGGCCGGCCGCGCGCAGATGTCCGATGCGGTCAACGAGTTCCTGGTCCGCAAGACCGGCGAGGTGCACGAGGTGCTCATCACGCACAACTTCGTGATCTCGTGGTTCGTGCGCGAGGTGCTGGCGGCGCCGGAGTGGCGCTGGATGACGTTGAACCAGTCGCACTGCGGTCTCACCGTGATCGCGCAGAAGCAGGGGCGTCCGTGGACGCTGCTCACTCACAACGACACCGGACACCTGCCCGTGGAGCTGCGCACCGGGATCCCCGACGCGCTCCTCGTGTGACGGCGCGCCTCAGCGCGCCGCGGCTGCGGTCGCTCGCCCGGCCATAGGCTGGACGCATGACCACGAAGGTAGCCCTCGTCGGCGGAACCGGAAAGCTCGGGACGATCATCGGCTCGGTGATCGCGGAGCTCGACGGCTTCGCGGTGACCCGGGTCCTCGGTTCATCGAGCGATCTGTCGGAGTTGCAGGGGGCCGACCTCGTGGTGGATGCCTCCACGCCGCAGATCAGCGTCGACGTGGTGCGCACCGCGGTGGAGCAGGGCAGCAACGTGCTGGTGGCGACGTCGGGCTGGTCGGCCGAGCGCATCGCTCTGGTGCGTCCGCTGGTCGACGCGGCGGGGACGGGTGCGGTCTTCATCCCGAACTTCTCGCTGGGATCCGTGCTCGGCTCGGCGCTGGCCGCCGCTGCGGCACCGTTCTTCGGATCGGCGGAGATCATCGAGGCGCACCGCGAGACGAAGATCGATTCGCCCAGCGGCACGGCGGTCCGCACGGCCGAGCTGATCGCCGCGGCGCGGGCAGAGCAGGGTCCGGTCAGTGCGCCGCACGCGGATCAGCGGGCCCGCGGCCAGCAGGTCGCAAGCGTCCCGATCCATTCCCTCCGCCGTCCCGGCGTGATCGCGAAGCAGGAGGTGATCCTGTCTGGCCCTGGCGAGTCGCTCACCTTGACGCACGACACCACCGACTCGGCCCTCGCGTACGCCCCGGGCATCCGGCTCGCCGTGCCGTATGCCGCGTCGGCGACCGGAGTGGTCGTCGGGCTGGAGAACATGATCGACCTCGGTCTGCGCTCGTGATGTCGCGGATCGGCGTCGGCCTGATGGCGGCGGCGCTCCTGGTCTACCTGGCGGTGGCGGTGTGGCTGGCGGTGATGTTCATCTCCGTCGGCACCCCGGTGTCGATCGGCATGGGCATCACGCTCCTCGTGCTCGCCCCGCTCGGAGCCTGGGCGCTGGTCAGGGAGATGCTGTTCGGATTCGGGGCCGACCGGCTCGGTCGGATCCTCGATGCCGAGGGGGGCATGCCGCCCGTAGAGACCGAGCTCACGCCCAGCGGCCGCCTGGCCCGGGCGGACGCGGATCCTCTGATCGCCCGCTACACCGAGGCCGCGGCGGCCGCTCCGAGCGACTGGCGCGCCCGCTACCGTCTCGGCGTGGTGCAGGACGCCGCCGGACGACGCAAGAACGCGAGGGCGAGCATCCGCGAGGCGATCAGGCTCTTCCGCGCCTGAATCCGACGTCGGATGCCCGCCGCCTGGACGATCAGGCGAGAGTGGCCTCGAGGGTGATGTCGATCCCGGCCAGCGCCTGCGACACCGGGCAGCCGGTCTTGGCGCCCTCGGCGATCTCCTGGAACGCGGCCGGGGTCAGGCCGGGCACGACCGCGTTGACGTTGAGGTGGCTGCCGGTGATGCCGACCCCGGGCTTGAACGTGACGGAGGCACTGGTGTTGACGCGCTCCGGGGGCGTGCCGTTCTCGGCGAGTGCATGCGACAGCGCCATGCTGAAGCAGGAGGCGTGGGCTGCGGCGATCAGCTCCTCCGGAGTGGTGGTGGTGTCGCTGCCTTCGCTGCGGGCCTTCCAGTCGAGCGGGAAGGTGCCGAGGTGCGACGACGAGAACGCGACCGTCCCCGATCCCTCGGTGAGCGATCCGGTCCACGTGGCGGCGGCTTCACTGGTGACGGGCATGGGGGTCCTCCGGTTCTCGCGCTGCGGGGTGAGCAGCGGCACTCCGGGCCAGCCTATCGAGCCGCCGGTCCCCCGGGGAACCGGGTCAGGCGGGCCTCGTGTTCCGTCCGAGCAGGCCGGTGCGCTGGAGGATCAGGTAGAGCTGGCAGCCCAGGCAGAACGAGAAGGCGGCGTTCAGGAACGCAGCGACGAAGGCCGCACCGGTGGCGACCGGCAGCGCCCAGGGGACTCCCGCGAGGTGCAGGACGAGGCCGGCACCGACCACGACGAGTCCGACCCCCTGCGCGAACCGTGGAGGTCGCGGGTCCTCCAGCTCGGAGGGTGGCGCGAGGCGCGGGCGGACGACGCTGCGGAACAGCGCACCCCATGGCGCGGTCGGCGGTGACACGACGCTCCAGAGGAAGAGCAGCGCGATCACGAGCGCGAGCAGGCAGCCGGGGTCGGTCAGTCGCTCGAGGGGTGAGGCGGCGACGATCGCCCAGTCGCCCGCGGGCTCGGTCCGGTGGGTGGAGACGCCGGTCAGCGCCAGGAACGTGGCGATGAGCAGCAGGACGCTGGTGATCGTCGCGGCGAACCGTGGTCCTCGCGGGTCGATGCCGACGGGAGTGGACATGAGACCTCCGGGTGTGGTCACGCCGCAGCGACGGCGTCGGTGAGGGCGTGCCGCTGCGGCACGCCGTGGAAACGGGCGACGACCTCGCCACTGCCGTCCACCACGAGGGTGGTCGGGGTCTGCAGCACGCGGTAGCGGCTGGCGAGGTCGGGACGCGTGGTGAGGTCGATCTCGACGTGGCGCAGTCCGTCCTGTTCCGCGGCGTAGCTGCCCAGGAGTCGACGGACCTGTGGGCACTTCGCGCACAGCTCGGTGCTGAACTGCACGAGTGTCGCGCGTTGCCCGAGTGGAGTCCCCGCGTCGGCAGGATCGAACCGGACGACTCCGGCGCGGCGCTGAGCGCCCTCGCGGTGGCGCAGCACGGCGCCCGCGACGACCGCGGCGCCGAGCAGCACCGCCACGACGGCGAGGGCGAGCACGGGCGACATGCGTCGAGACTAAGCGCGCGCGAGTCATGCGGGCCCGCATGTTTCCGCGGATGACGCCCCGGCGGCACAGCGCAGATCCGCCCTCGGGGCGAGCGGGCCGGGTATCCTGACTCCCATGAGCGCCCCCGTCCCGACCCCGTACGAAGACCTGCTCCGCGACGTCCTCGAGACGGGGACGCACAAGAGCGATCGCACCGGCACCGGGACCACCAGCGTCTTCGGCCGTCAGATCCGGTTCGACCTCTCCCAGGGCTTCCCGCTGATCACGACCAAGCGCGTGCACTTCAAGTCGATCGCCTACGAGTTGCTCTGGTTCCTCCGCGGCGACTCCAACGTCGGCTGGCTGCAGGAGAACGGCGTGACGATCTGGGACGAATGGGCGGACGCGGAGGGTGACCTCGGACCCGTGTACGGCGTGCAATGGCGTTCGTGGCCCACCCCGGACGGGGGCAGCATCGACCAGCTGTCCGAGGTGATCGAGCAGATCCGTCGCACCCCGGACTCGCGACGCCTGATCGTGTCGGCGTGGAACCCCGCCGCCATCCCGGACATGGCTCTCGCGCCGTGTCACGCCCTCTTCCAGTTCTACGTGGCCGACGGCAAGCTCTCCTGCCAGCTGTACCAGCGCAGCGCCGACATGTTCCTCGGCGTGCCCTTCAACATCGCGTCCTATGCCCTGCTGACGATGATGATCGCGCAGCAGGTCGGGCTGGAACCGGGCGACTTCGTCTGGACGGGCGGCGACTGCCACGTGTACGACAACCACGTCGACCAGGTGCGCGAGCAGCTGACGAGGGAGCCCTTCCCGTATCCGACGCTGCGCTTCGCCCGCACCCCGGAATCGATCTTCGACTATCGCTACGAGGACTTCGTGGTGGAGGACTATCAGCACCACGCGCCGATCAGGGCGGCGGTGGCGGTATGACCTGGGTCGGGCTGATCTGGGCGCAGGCCCACGGCGGAGTGATCGGCGCCGAGGGCGGCATGCCGTGGCACGTTCCCGAAGATCTGGCGCACTTCAAGGAGATCACGCACGGAGCGCCCGTGATCATGGGGCGCAAGACCTGGGATTCGCTGCCCGAGCGGTTCCGGCCGCTCCCCGGGCGCGACAACCTCGTCGTCACGCGCCAGCAGGACTGGGCGGCGGACGGGGCCTCCCGTGCCGCGACCGTGGCCGAGGCCGTGCGCGGCCGCGACAGGGTGTGGATCATCGGAGGGGCGGAGATCTTCCGCCAGGTGATCGGCGACGCCGACAGGCTCGAGGTCACCGAGATCGACCTCGACGTCGACGGCGACGCGTTCGCGCCTCCGACGACGGGGTGGCGGCTCGTGGACGAGGGGGAGTGGCAGACCTCGCGCACGGGCGTGCGGTATCGCTTCCTGGGATACGAGCGCTGATGCCCACCGCACTCATCACGGGAGCCAGCGCCGGCCTCGGCGCGGAGTTCGCGCGTCAGCTCGCCCGACGTCGGGGAGACCTCATCCTGGTCGCCCGCTCGGCCGACGCGCTCGAGGCCCTCGCGGCGGAGCTGCGCAGCGAGTATGGCGTCGCGGTCGAGGTGCTCGTCGCCGACCTGTCGGAGGAGGAGGGCGTCTCGCGCGTCGCCGAGCGCCTGCGGGACACGTCCGATCCGGTCGATCTGCTCGTGAACAACGCCGGCTTCGGACTGCCGTTGCAGTTCGCGGACAACGACATCGACGACGAGGTGCGGCACCTGCGTGTCCACGTGGAGGCACCGATGCGCCTCATGCACGCCGCACTCCAGAGCATGCGCGGCCGCGGAGGACGCATCATCAACGTCGCGTCGGTCGCCGGGTTCATCTCCCGGTCGACGTACTCGGCATGCAAGGCGTGGCTGATCGGCTTCAGCCGCTGGGCGAACGCGGAGTACGCGCGCGACGGCGTGACGGTCACGGCGCTCGGCCCCGGCTTCACGCACACGTCCTTCCACGAGCGCATGGGCCTCGCGGTGGGGCAGGAGGGGGTTCCGGGTCTCCTGTGGCTCGACGCCCCGTCGGTGGTGCGCACCGGTCTTCGTGATGCCGCCCGTGGGAAGCCTGTGTCGATCCCGTCCCTCCGCTACAAGGTCGTTGTCGCGGTCGCCCGCGTGCTCCCGCAGTCGCTGACCTCCGCCGTGGCGCGGCGCGGGCGCGTCTGAGGGTCTCAGCGGAAGCGTCCGAGCCGGATGCCGGCCAGGGCGAGGGCGGCGATGGTCTCTCCATCGGTGATCCGTCCATCCGTGATCATCGCGAGGGCGTCGGCGAACGGCACCCACGAGACCGACTCGATGCCCTCCTCGGCCCGGGTGCCGGTCGCTTCGTCCACACGACGGATCGCGCGTGCCAGGAACACGTGCTCCGTCGCGACGGCGATCCCGTTGAGGGCGTTCATGGTGCCGAGCTCGGTCCAGTCGTCGGCCGTGTGACCGGTCTCCTCGAGGAACTCGCGGCGGGCGGCCACGAGCGGTTCTTCGCCGTCGGTGCCCCCCGCGGGGATCTCGAGCGACGGCCCCACGGTGTACCGGTCAAGAGTGACGAGGCACACGCGGTCGTCGGCGTCGACCGCGACCACGAACACGGCGGGGTGCTGCATCTCGACCACGCCGTAGATCCCTCGGCCGCTCGGACCGGTGACCTGGTCCTCGCGTACGCGGATCCAGGGGTTCTCGTAGGCGAGGCGCGACGCGTGCGTGATCCATCCCATGGCGTGAGCCTAGGCGGCGCGGTCCGCGGCCGCGCCACGTGACCCGATACGCTGGTGTCATGACGCACTCGGGCAACCCTTTCGGACAGGTTCTCGTCGCGCTCGTCACTCCGATGACGGCCGACGGCGAAGTCGACTGGCCCGCCGTCGAGAAGCACATCGATGACGTGATCACCGCGGGAGCGGACGGCATCGTCGTGACGGGAACGACCGGCGAGACCTCGACCCTGACGGACCCCGAGAAGCTGAAGCTGGTCGAGGTCGGCAAGTCGGTCTCCGCCGGCCGCGCCAAGATCATCACCGGCGGTGGATCGAACGAGACCGCGCACGCGATCGAGCTCTACAAGGCCAGCGAGAAGGCCGGTGCCGACGGCATCATGATCGTCACGCCGTACTACAACAAGCCGACGCAGGCCGGCATCCTGACGCACTTCCGCCTCGTCGCGGACGCCACGGACCTTCCGGTCATCCTGTACGACATCCCCGGTCGTACGGGCGTTCCGATCAAGTACGAGACGATCCTCCGCCTCGCGAAGCACCCGAACATCCTCGCCGTGAAGGACGCCAAGGGAGACTTCTCCGAGGTGAGCCGCGTGCTCAACCAGACCGATCTGATGTACTTCTCGGGCGATGACGCGAACGTCCTGCCGCATCTCGCGATCGGTGCGACAGGGCTCATCGGGGTCACGGCCAACATCACGGCCACGCCCTACCGCACGATCGTGGATGCGGTGAACCGGGGCGACCTCGCCACCGCCACCGCCGAGCACAAGCGCCTCGAGCCTCTGGTGCGCGCCGTCATGACGCACGTCCCCGGCACGGTCGCCGCGAAGTACATCCTGCACGGGCTCGGTCGCATCTCGAGCCCGCGCGTCCGGCTGCCGCTGGTGGGCCCGGAGGAGTGGGAGGCCGCGCTGATCGAGGACGAGCTCGATCTGGTCGCCGGAGTTCCCGGTGCGGACTTCTCGAACTTCCGTCCCGACCGCAACGCGGCCGCGGGCGGCGCCCTGCCGAAGGTGCACGGCACGACGCGCTGAGTCGCGTCCCCATGAACGAACGGACGCGCGAAGTGTCCGACTGAGGAGACAGCATGTCCATTCCCCTGGCCGAACCGTCCGCTCTCGACGAAGGAACGCTGCGGGTCATCCCGGTCGGCGGCCTCGGCGAGGTCGGCCGCAACATGACCGTGTTCGAGTACGACGGCAAGATCCTGATCGTCGATTGCGGCGTGCTGTTCCCCGAGGAGCACCAGCCCGGCGTCGACCTGATCCTGCCCGACTTCGAGCCCATCCGCGACCGTCTCGACGACATCGTCGGCGTGGTGCTCACGCACGGGCACGAGGACCACATCGGCGCCGTGCCGTACCTGCTGCGCCTGAAGAGCGACATCCCCCTGATCGGCTCCGGCCTGACGCTCGCGCTCGTCGAGGCGAAGCTCAAGGAGCACCGGATCAAGGCGTTCACCCTCACCGTCAAGGAGGGGCAGAAGGAGAGGGTCGGGCCGTTCGACCTCGAGTTCGTGGCCGTCAACCACTCCATCCCCGACGCACTCGCCGTCGCGATCCGCACGCCGGCGGGCATGGTGCTCGCGACGGGCGACTTCAAGATGGATCAGCTGCCGCTGGACGGCCGCATCACCGACCTGCGCGCGTTCTCGCGGCTGGGGGAGGAGGGCGTCGACCTCTTCCTCGTCGACTCCACGAACGCCGACGTCCCCGGGTTCACCCCGACCGAGCGCTCGATCGGGCCGGTCCTCGACCAGGTCATCGGCAAGGCTCCGCGCCGCGTCATCGTCGCCAGCTTTTCCAGCCACGTGCACCGCGTGCAGCAGGTGATCGACGCCGCGCACGCGCACGGACGGCGCGTCGCCTTCCTCGGTCGCAGCATGGTGCGCAACATGACCATCGCCGAGCAGCTCGGCTACCTCAAGGTGCCCGCGGGCGTGCTGATCGACTTCAAGAAGGCTCGCGACCTGCCCGACGAGCAGATCGTCTACATGTCGACGGGGTCGCAGGGCGAGCCGATGGCGGTGCTCAGCCGCATGGCGAACCTCGACCACGCGATCGAGGTGAGCGAGGGTGACACGGTCATCCTCGCCTCGAGCCTCATCCCCGGCAACGAGAACGCGGTCTACCGCGTGATCGACGGCCTCACGAAGCTCGGCGCGAACGTGGTCCACAAGGCGAACGCGCGGGTGCACGTGTCCGGCCACGCGGCGGCGGGTGAGCTGCTCTACTGCTACAACATCCTCAAGCCGAAGAACGTCCTCCCGGTGCACGGGGAGTACCGCCACCTGATCGCCAACGCCAAGCTCGCGCAGGACACGGGCATCCCGGAGGAGAACACGATCATCGCCTCCAACGGCACCGTGATCGACCTCAAGGACGGCGTGGCCCGCGTGAGCGGACAGCTCGACCTCGGGTTCGTGTATGTGGACGGTTCGACGGTGGGCGAGATCACCGACGCCGATCTGAAGGACCGGCGCATCCTGGGCGAGGAGGGGTTCATCTCGGTCATCGTCGTGGTGGACGCGGCGACCGGTCGCATCATCTCCGGCCCCGAGATCCACGCCCGCGGCGTGGCGGAGGACGACTCGGTCTTCGACGACGTCGCGCCGAAGATCGTCGCCGCGCTCAAGGAGGCTTCGGGCAACGGCGTGCGCGACACGCACGCCCTCTCCCAGGTCGTGCGCCGCACGATCGGCCGCTGGGTCAACCAGAAGCTCCGTCGCCGCCCGATGATCGTGCCCCTCGTCATCGAGGCCTGACCCCGGATAGCCGCGGAAAGCCGCGTCATTGCGCGGAGATGTCGGCTGTTGGACGTAGCGTGGGAGCATGGCCAGGAGCACCACGAAGACCGAGCGCGCGTCGACGACCGCGTCGTCGCGCCCCAAGCGGCAGTCGGCTTCCAAGGCGGCGCCGGCACCCAAGAAGTACGTCGACGAAGCGGACAAGCCTCCGGTCGCCGTCCGCGCCTGGAACGGCCTGGCGCACGCGGTCGGCGGTCTCTTCCGTGCGTTCGGGCCGGAGACGCTCGAGAAGGACGACCGTCGCGACGGCTTCCCGTTCTTCCTGGTGATCCTGGCGGTGCTGGGCGCCGTCAACGAGTGGTTCTTCATCGGCAACGAGATCGCGGCGAACATCAGCGCCTATTCGGTCGGTCTGTTCGTCGGCCGGGTCGCGTTCATCATGCCGGTGCTGTTGCTCCTCCTGGCCGGCTGGCTTTTCCGGCACCCCTCCTCCGTGCACGACAACGGGCGCATCGGGATCGGCTTCGGCCTGTTCGTGCTGGCGCTGTCGGCGATCTTCCATGTGGCCGGACCGCGGCCCCATCCGAACCAGGGGATGCCGGCTCTGAGCGAATCGGGCGGTCTCCTCGGCTGGCTCCTCGGACAGCCGGTCTCCTACCTCACCGACATCCCCGCCTACGTGCTGCTGTCGCTGCTGGTCGTCCTCAGCATCCTGATCCTGACCAAGACTCCGCCGAACCGCATCGGTTCGCGTCTCGGCGACCTCTACGCGTGGATGTTCGACGCGGAGCGCCCGGAGAAGCCGACGAAGGACGCGGCGGCGATCGACGAGGCCGACAAGGTCGACGATCCCGACGTGCTGCCCTGGTGGCGCCGAAACAAGACGGGCCGCGAGGAGGATCCGGACGAGGGGACGCTCGGTTCCGACGACATCACGGCACTGCTCACCACGAACGAGCCGACGCCCGCGTACGACCAGGCGATCACGGTCGCCAATCCTTCGGAGGCAGCCACTGAGGTGCTCTCCGACGTCCGGTCCATCGCCGACTCCCTCGCTGAGCAGCAGACCACGGCCCTCCTCGACGACGAGTCCGACACGGGCGAGATGCCCGAGCTCCCCGGGCTCGACGGCTTCGGTACCGAAGGGCCGGGGGAGCGGGGGCCACAGGCTCCGGTCGCTCCGTACATCCTTCCGTCGCCCGGCGTGCTCTCCGAGGGGCCGCCCTCGGTCGCGCGTTCCGACGCGAACGACCGCATCGTCGAGCAGATCACCAGCGTCCTCGACCAGTTCAAGGTCGACGCGAAGGTCACCGGCTTCTCGCGCGGCCCGACGGTCACGCAGTACGAGGTCGAGGTCGGTCACGGCGTCAAGGTCGAGAAGATCCTGCAGCTCAGCAACAACTTCGCCTACGCCGTCGCCTCGAACGACGTCCGCATCCTCTCTCCGATCCCTGGCAAGAGCGCGATCGGCATCGAGATCCCGAACACCGACCGGGAGACGGTGGCCCTCGGCGACGTGCTGCGTTCCGCCGCAGCGCAGAAGAGCACTCACCCGCTCACGATCGGCGTCGGCAAGGACGTGGGCGGCAACTTCGTCGTCGCGAACCTCGCCAAGATGCCGCATCTCCTCGTGGCCGGCTCCACCGGCTCGGGTAAATCGAGCTTCGTGAACTCGATGATCACGAGTCTGCTGATGCGCGCTCGCCCGGCGGATGTGCGCATGGTGCTGATCGACCCGAAGCGCGTGGAGCTCACGAGCTATGCCGGGGTGCCGCACCTCATCACCCCCATCATCACGAACCCCAAGAAGGCGGCTGAGGCGCTGCAGTGGGTCGTGAAGGAGATGGACATGCGCTACGACGACCTCGCGTCGTTCGGCTTCCGTCACATCGACGACTTCAACCGGGCGGTCCGCGCCGGGGAGGTCGAGGTGCCGGTGGGCAGCGAGCGGGTGCTCAAGCCCTATCCGTATCTCCTCGTCGTGGTGGACGAGCTCGCCGACCTCATGATGGTCGCGCCGCGTGACGTCGAGGATTCGATCGTCCGCATCACCCAGCTGGCCCGTGCCTCCGGGATCCACCTCGTCCTCGCCACGCAGCGTCCGAGCGTCGACGTCGTCACCGGTCTCATCAAGGCCAACGTGCCGTCCCGGCTCGCGTTCGCGGTCACGAGCGTCACCGACAGCCGCGTGATCCTCGACAGCCCCGGCGCCGACAAGCTGATCGGTCAGGGAGACGCGCTCTTCTCGCCGATGGGCTCGTCGAAGCCCTTCCGCCTGCAGGGTGCGTGGGTGGACGAGAAGGAGATCGACGCCGTCGTCAAGCACGTCACGCGTCAGGCTCGACCGGAGTACCGCGCCGATGTGCAGGAGGCGATGGAGCCGAGCAAGAAGAAAGAGGTCGACGAGGACATCGGCGACGACCTCGAGCTCCTCCTCGCCGCGGCCGAGCTCATCATCTCGTCGCAGTTCGGATCCACGTCGATGCTGCAGCGCAAGCTCCGTGTCGGGTTCGCGAAGGCCGGCCGGCTCATGGATCTGCTCGAGTCGCGTGAGGTCGTCGGCCCGTCGGAGGGGTCGAAGGCCCGCGACGTGCTGGCCACCCCGGAGCAGCTGCCGCAGGTCATGGCTCGCCTTCGCGGCGAGGACGTGCCCGCGTCCGCTCCGAGCGCCGGCGCACCGGCCGCCGCACCTCCGTCGCCCGAGCGCGACCCGATCGCGGGGCAGTACGACGGGCTTCCGGTCGTGGAGGCGGAAGGCGATGAAGACGCCTGGGGCCTGACGGGACGCGACTGATGGCCATTCCCCGGCAGCTCCCCAACGCGATCACGGTGGCGCGGATCCCGCTCGCGGTGGTCTTCTTCGTTCTCCTGCTCCTCGGTGGCACCTATGGAATCCCGGATCCAGTGGTGCGTTGGATCGCCGGCATCCTCTTCATCGTGGCCATCTCGACCGACTGGGTCGACGGGTATCTCGCGCGTCGCTACGACATTGTGAGCGACTTCGGGAAGCTGTGGGATCCGATCGCCGACAAGCTCCTCACGGGGGCCGGCTTCATCGGGCTGGCCATTCTGGGCGAGGTCAACTGGTGGGTCGTGATCGTGATCCTCGTCCGCGAGTGGGGTATCACGATCCATCGTCTGGTGGTCGCGAGCGAGCATGTCGTCGCTGCCGCCTGGATGGGCAAGATCAAGACCGCGTTCCAGGGCGTGGCCCTCGGCTGGGCGTTGTTGCCGCTTCACGTGTGGATCGGTCTCGGTCCGTGGACGACCATCACCTTCGTGCTCATGCTGATCGTGCTCGTCCTCACGGTGGTCAGCGGAATCGACTACATCGTGGCGCAGGTACGCGGTTCGCGACAGCGGTCATGACGTCGTTCACCCCTGAGATGGTCGTGGGCGCCCTGCGCGCGCGCGGCTGGACGCTCGGGGTCGCCGAGTCGCTGACCGGCGGCGCGGTCTGCGCGGCGCTGGTCGCCGTTCCCGGAGCCTCCGCCGTCCTCCTCGGCGGCGTGGTCGCGTATGCGACGCCGGTCAAGCATTCGCTGCTCGGGGTGGACGCCGAGCTGCTCGCGACACAGGGACCCGTCCATCCCGAGGTGGCGCGGCAGATGGCCGAGGGGGTTCGCCACGCCGTCGCCGTCGACGGACGGTCGGCGGACGTCGGTATCTCCACCACCGGGATCGCCGGGCCGCAGTCGTCGGACGGTCAGCCGGTCGGGACCGTCCATCTGGGCGTCGTCACTCCGGAGGGCACTCGCACGGAGGCGTTCGTCTTCGACGGCGACCGAGCGGCGGTGCGCGCGCAGTCGGTGGCGATGCTGGTGCGAATGCTGGCTGAGGCGGTCGGGGAATACGAGCCGACAGCCGAAGGTTGATACCGATGTGCTCACATTCAAACCACAGAGTGCAAGGGTAGATTCTGTGCAGGCCAGGAGGGCTAGACTGGCTGTCTCTTCGAGGGGAACCTCGATCGAACACATGGGGAGGAGGTTCCGATGATTCTTGTACGACAGGAAATCGGCGATGTGCTGAGGGACTTCCGCTTGCAGAAGGGGCGCACCCTCCGGCAGGTCGCAAGCAAGGCGTCCGTCGCGCTCGGCTACCTCAGCGAGGTCGAACGCGGACAGAAGGAGGCGTCGAGCGAGATCCTCGCCTCGGTCGCGGAGGCCCTCGACGTTCCCATCTCCACCATCATGCGCGAGGTCGGGGATCGCATCTCCGTCCTCGAGGGCATCCAGGTCTTCCCCGACGTCGTTCCCGACGATCTGGTCGCCTCGGTCGAGCCCGAGCTCTCGCTGCACTGACCACTCGGCCGGGTGACGATGCGACGTAGCGAATTCCTTCGCGCCGTCGACGCGGAGTTCCAGGCGCGAGGGCCGTCACTGGTGAACGACCTCAGTCTGACGGCGGTCAACGGCCGTACCGCGAGCGAAGCGCTGGCGGACGGCGTGCCGCCCCGGGAGATCTGGCTCGCCCTGTGCGAGGAGATGGATGTTCCGCTGTCTCGGCGGCATGGCGTCGGACGGCTGGAGCCGCGGAGCCGCTGAGTTGCTGCTCTCGTGCTCCGGGGTGTGCGGAACTCCGACACGCCGCGTTGCGCTGTTGTCGAAAATCTGTTCGAACCGGGCGTAGTCTTCTGCACAAGTGGTTTCGATGCCTGGATCATCACAGACCTCGGGTGGGCCGATGCAATGTCGGTGGCTCGTCCTAGCGTGAGGACCAGGCTGAAGAAGCCACACGCCTTGTCGGAGAGTTCCTTCCAGCCGGAAGAGCCGCGACAGCCTACAGGCGGCATCACACGCGCAGAAGGAGCACACCATGCCATCACCCGCCGACCGCGAGAAGTCCCTCGAGACCGCCCTCGCGCAGATCGACCGTCAATTCGGAAAGGGCTCGGTCATGCGGCTGGGCAGCGATGAGCGCGCCCCCGTGGCAGTCATCCCCACCGGCTCCATCGCCCTCGACGTCGCCCTTGGGGTCGGAGGGCTGCCGCGTGGCCGCATCGTGGAGATCTACGGCCCGGAGTCCTCGGGTAAGACCACACTCACCCTGCACGCCATCGCCAATGCGCAGCGCGCGGGCGGTATCGCGGCGTTCATCGACGCGGAGCACGCGCTCGACCCCGACTACGCCGCGAAGCTGGGCGTCGACATCGATTCCCTGCTGGTGTCGCAGCCGGACACCGGTGAGCAGGCGCTGGAGATCGCCGACATGCTCGTGCGGTCCGGTGCCATCGATCTCATCGTCGTCGACTCGGTCGCGGCCCTCGTGCCGCGAGCCGAGATCGAGGGTGAGATGGGCGACTCCCACGTGGGTCTGCAGGCCCGGCTCATGTCGCAGGCGCTGCGCAAGCTGACGGGTGGGCTCAACCAGACCAACACCACGATGATCTTCATCAACCAGCTGCGCGAGAAGATCGGCGTCTTCTTCGGATCGCCCGAGACCACCGCCGGTGGAAAGGCGCTCAAGTTCTACGCCTCCGTGCGCATGGACATCCGACGGATCGAGACCCTCAAAGACGGAACCGACGCCGTCGGCAACCGTACGCGGGTCAAGATCGTCAAGAACAAGATGGCCCCGCCGTTCAAGCAGGCGGAGTTTGACATCCTCTACGGCGTGGGGATCTCTCGCGAGGGCAGCCTGATCGACTTCGGCGTGGAGCACGGGATCGTCAAGAAGTCTGGCTCCTGGTACACCTACGACGGCGACCAGCTGGGGCAGGGCAAGGAGAACGCGCGCACGTTCCTTCTCAACAACCCCGACATCGCCCTCGCCATCGAGACGCAGATCAAGCAGAAGCTCGGCATCGGTGCGCAGCCCGCGCCCGCGTCTGCGGACGAGCTCGCTGAGCGTCGCCCGGCCTGATGAACAAGCAGCGTGGGGGCGATCCGGAACGGATCGCCCCCATCATCCCGCTCTTCGGAGGGGCGCCGTCTCGGCAGCCCTCACGACGGCCTACCCCGCCCGATCATTCAGGGGTGGACGCGCCGGCATCGACTGACGGCGCCGCGTCGTGGCGCTCGACCTGGCATCAGGCGCCGTCCGACTTCCCGCAGGAACCCGACCCGGGCACGCCGAGCGAACGGCATCCCGCACGCGGTCGACGCGGGCGATCGACAGCGGGCACCCCGGCCCCTCGGCTGCGCGCGATCGACGAGGGGACGCTCGGCGGGGCGGATGCCGAGCGGGGAGAAGAGGACGGTCCCACCACGGAGGAGGTCCGTGTCGCGGCCGAAGAATCTCTGCTCCGCAAGCTTCGCACCCGCTCGTTGTCCGTCTCCGAAGCGCGCCTGGTCTTGAGAGGCCACGGGGTGGAGGCGAACGACGTCGACGACCTGATCGACGATTTCTGCCGTCGCGGTTACCTCGACGACGCGGTGCTCGCCGAGATGCTCGTGACCTCGGGCGCCGAACGCAAGGGGCAGGGGCGTGTCGCGCTGTCCCGAGCGCTCGCCCAGCGCGGGATCCCGCGAGAGGTGATCCATGCGGCGCTGGAGGAACTCCCTGACGACGATGCGGAGCGGGCGCTGGAGTTCGCTCGCACCAAGGCGCGGTCTCTCAGCCGGCTCGACGCCGACACGGCGCTTCGTCGCCTCACGGGTCAGCTGGCGCGGCGCGGTTATGCCGGATCGGTCGCGATGACCGCCGCCAAGACGGCGCTGCGCGAGGCGTCGTCCGGTGGTTCCGGGTCCGGCGTGCGCTTCGTGGATTCCGACTGAGGGCGCCGCCCTGAGCGCGGTGACGGGGCTCGTACAATGGACAGATCATGACTATCCCCCGCAGTGAACCGACGATCATCAGCGCCTCATCGGCGGCCGTCGACGACGACGGGCGACAGCGATCGTATGAGGTGCGTACCTTCGGGTGCCAGATGAACGTGCACGACTCCGAGCGGCTGTCCGGTTCGCTCGAGAGCGCGGGCTACGTCCCTGCGCCCGCGGGCAGTGAAGCCGACGTCGTCATCATCAACACCTGCGCCGTGCGCGACAATGCGGCGGGCAAGTTGTACGGCACTCTCGGACACCTCGCCGCGGTGAAGCGTCGGAAGGCGGGCATGCAGATCGCCGTCGGTGGCTGTCTCGCACAGATGGACAAGCAGGCGGTGCTCGACAAGGCGCCGTGGGTCGATGTCGTCTTCGGAACGCACAACATGGGCTCCCTGCCCGGCCTCCTCGAGCGCGCCCGCCACAACGGAGACGCGGAGCTGGAGATCCTCGAGTCGCTCGAGGTGTTCCCGTCCACGCTTCCCACCAAGCGCGACTCCGCCCACAGCGGTTGGGTGTCGATCTCGGTCGGCTGCAACAACACCTGCACGTTCTGCATCGTTCCGAGCCTTCGTGGCAAGGAGAAGGACCGCCGCCCGGGCGACATCCTCAACGAGATCCGGCTGCTGGTCGAGGACGGCGCGATCGAGGTCACCCTGCTCGGCCAGAACGTCAACTCGTATGGTGTGGAGTTCGGAGACCGCCAGGCCTTCGGCAAGCTGCTGCGCGCGGCCGGGCAGATCGAGGGCCTGGAGCGGATCCGATTCACGAGTCCGCATCCGGCCGCCTTCACCGACGACGTGATCGACGCGATGGCCGAGACACCGAGCGTGATGCCGCAGCTGCACATGCCGCTCCAGTCGGGCAGCGACCGCATCCTCAAGGCCATGCGGCGTTCGTACCGCAGCGAGCGTTTCCTGGGCATCCTCGACCGGGTGCGGGCACGCATCCCGCACGCGGCCATCACGACCGACATCATCGTCGGGTTCCCGGGTGAGACCGAGGAGGACTTCGAAGACACGATGCGGGTGGTCGAGCAGGCACGCTTCTCCGGAGCCTTCACGTTCCAGTACTCGATCCGGGAGGGCACACCGGCGGCGACGATGGCGGATCAGGTTCCGAAGGCCGTGGTGCAGGCCCGCTACGATCGCTTGATCGCACTGCAGGAGCGCATCTCGCTGGAAGAGAACCAGAAGCAGGTCGGCCGCGAGATCGAGGTGCTCGTGTCGACCGGGGAGGGCAAGAAGGACGCCGAGACCCACCGCCTGACGGGCCGAGGCGAGGACAACCGTCTCGTGCACTTCGAGGTCCCGCCGGGGTCGGAGCTTCCGCGCCCGGGTGACGTCGTCACGGTGACGGTCACGCACGCCGCGCCGTTCCACCTGCTGGCCGATGACCCCACCGGCGCGCCTCTGCGCATCCGCCGGACACGGGGCGGAGATGCCTGGGACCGCTCGCAGGCGGAGTCGTGCGCGGTGCCGTCACCGAGTGCGAGCGGGTCGAGCGCCGTGTCGCTCGGGCTTCCGACGCTGCGCGTCGGCGTGTGACCGCGCCGCGACTCTGGGCGATCGTCGGTGCCACGGGCACGGGCAAGAGCGACCTCGCCCTGGACCTGGCCGAAGCGCTGCGGCGTCAGGGCAACCCGGCCGAGATCATCAACGCCGACGCGATGCAGGTGTATCGCGGCATGGACATCGGCACGGCGAAGTTGCCGACCGCCGACCGTCGTGGCATTCCCCATCATCTCCTCGACGTGCGAGAGGTCTCGCAGGATGCTGCTGCCGCTTGGTATCAGCCGCTGGCGCGTGCGGCGGTGCGCGACATCCAGGAGCGCGGCGGAGACGCCATCCTGGTCGGCGGCTCGGGTCTGTACGTCTCCAGCGTGATCTTCGACTTCGACTTCCCGCCGCGAGACCCGGCGGTGCGGAGGCGGCTGGAGCTCGAGTTCGAGGCCGAGGGGATCACGCCGTTGCTCGAGCGACTGCGGCTCCTCGATCCGACCACGGCGGAGCGCGTTGACCCCAGGAACAGCCGACGGGTCATCCGTGCGCTCGAAGTGGTGGAACAGGGGAGTGCTACGCACGGGGCAGCGCTTCCCGATGCGCCGACGCTGTGGATGCCGCAGACGCGGATCATCGGCCTGCGCCTGGACCGCGAGCCGCTCGTGCGCCGGCTGAACGACCGGGTCGACCGCATGTGGGCGCAGGGGCTGGTGGCGGAGGCCGAGAGTCTCCGTGGGCGTGGCCTGGAGAGCGGCACCACGGCTTCCCGCGCGATCGGCTACGCCCAGGCGCTGGGACAGTTGGACGGCCGGCTCACGGAGGCGGAGGCGATCGCGGAGACGCAGGCCCTCACCCGCCGGTACGCCCGCCGTCAGGTGTCGTGGTTCAAGCGTTACCCGCAGCTCGAGTGGCACGACGTGCCGACCTCCGCGGAGCAGCTTCTCGCCGACTGACGAGTGTCGGTGCCCGGTGCAAGACTGCGCGCATGGCCACTCACTTCTACACCGCCTCCAGTCTCGATGGGTTCATCGCCACGCTCGACCATTCACTCGACTGGCTGCTGAGCCAGGACATCGATCTGGAGGGGCCGATGGCGTACCCGTCGTTCGAGAAGAACGTCGGCGCCCTCGTGATGGGGGCGTCCACCTACGAATGGGTGATGCGGCACGAGGAGCGACAGTGGGGGTACACTCAGCCGACGTGGGTGCTCACGCACCGCGACCTCGAGCTGCCCACGGGGGCGGCCGTCGAACTCACCAGCGACTCCGTGAGCGAAGTGCACGCCCGCGCGGTGGCGGCGGCGGAGGGCCGCGATGTCTGGATCGTCGGCGGGGGAGACGTCGCCGGGCAGTTCGCCGACGCCGGGCTTCTCGACGAGGTCTGGGTGCAATACGCCCCGGTCACCCTCGGGTCAGGTGCACCGCTTCTTCCTCGTCGACTCGATCTGGAGTTGCTCGAGGTCGCACGCAACCGCAGCTTCCTGTGCGGGCGTTATCGCGTCGTCCGCGACGAGGGGGAAACGAACCGTCCCTAGACTGGGAGCATGGTCGCATTCACCAAGGGGCACGGCACCGGCAACGACTTCATCATCATCGCCGACCCCGATGGGCAGCTGCCTCTGTCACAGGAGCAGGTGGCTGTGCTCTGCGACCGCCACTTCGGCATCGGCGCAGACGGGGTCCTGCGGGTCGTCCGCTCCGCGTCCCTTCCGGAGGGCGCTGCGGCGCTGGCGGAAGAGCCCGCCGCGGAGTGGTTCATGGACTATCGCAACGCCGACGGCTCGGTCGCGGAGATGTGCGGCAACGGGATCCGCGTGTTCGTGCACTATCTGGTGCGTTCCGGTCTCGCGAGTATCGAGCAGGGCGCGACGCTGCCGATCGGTACCAGGGCCGGAGTGCGCGACGTGACCCGCAGCGCGAACGGCTACCAGGTCGACCTCGGGGCGTGGCGCCTGTCGGGCGACGACCCACTCGTCCGTGCGGATGGGCTCACCGTGACCCGCCCCGGCCTCGGCATCGATCTGGGCAACCCGCACGTCGTGGTCGCGCTGGCATCCGAGGCCGAACTCGCGCTGCTCGAGCTCACGCGTGCACCCGAGCTCGAACCCGCCCTTCCTGCGGGCGCCAACGTCGAGTTCGTCGTCCCGGGTGAACCCCTGGTCCGCGACGGCATCGGCCATGTGCGCATGCGGGTCTCCGAGCGCGGCGTCGGCGAGACGCTCAGCTGCGGAACCGGTGTCGCGGCGACGGCCCTCGCCGTGCGGTACTGGGCGGGTGCGCAGGCGCCGAACAACTGGCAGGTCGAGGTGCCCGGTGGCACACTGGCCGTGCGGATGTTCCCGGCGGAGGACGGCGAGCACGTCGCGCTCTCCGGGCCTGCGCAGCTGGTATTCCAGGGTGAGATCGACCTGCTCTGAGGCGCGGATCAGACCAGCGCGATCGGCTCTGTCGGTGGCGTGCCGTGCTTGCGGACCTTCAGGATGCGGTAGCCCTTGCCGGTCGCGGTGCGGAAGACGCTGAAGCCGGGGTGGAACGTGCTGGCGATCCACCGCTGCAGGGAGTCGGCACCCAGATTGCGCTGCACCACGAGCCAGGCATCGCTGCGCTCGTCGAGCCGGGGGATCCACCGTTCGAGGAGCCCGTGGAGCTCGTTCTTCCCCACGCGGATCGGCGGGTTGGAGCGGATGGTGCGGAAGGTCACGTCGTCGGGAACATCTCCGGGCAGCGCGGCGTTGACATTGGTGAGGCCGAGCGCGGAAGCATTGCGACGCACGAGGTCGAGCGCACGTTCATTCACGTCCACCGCCCAGACGGTGGCGTGCGGTGAAGCCAGAGCCATCGACAGGGCGATGGGTCCCCAGCCGCTGCCGAGGTCGAGAAGATGGCCGCCGGGTGGAACGGGCGGAGTGTTGGCGAGAAGGACCGCGGTTCCGGCATCGAGCCGATCCGGGCTGAAGACCCCACCGGCGGTGGTCATCTCCAGCTCGCGCCCTGCCAGGGATACACGGATCGTGCGCAGGTTCTCGGGGCTTGCCGGGGCCGCAGTGAAGTAGTGGTCGGACCCCATACGGTGAGCGTACCGGACGGTGCGGGCTAAGGTTAAGGCTCGCGAGGAAACCAGAGACAGGAACGGATGACGGAGACGAAGATCCCCTCCACCGACGACCAGACGGTCGACCGAGTGCTTTCGAACGCGGAGAAGCGATCGGAGGTCCGCGTCTTCGGCGCCGCCCAGGCCCTGCAGGACGAGGCCACGGCTGCGCACTCGCAGACCGACGGTCAGCAGTGGGACCTCGAAGATCGGCATGCGCTGCGTCGCGTGGCCGGACTCTCGACCGAACTGGAAGACGTCACCGAGGTCGAGTACCGACAGCTACGGCTCGAGAACGTCGTGCTGGTGGGCGTGTACCCGCAGGGGGCGCAGGAAGACGCGGAGAACTCGCTGCGCGAGCTGGCCGCGCTGGCCGAGACGGCGGGTGCCGTGGTCCTGGACGGCGTGCTGCAGCGGAGGCCCCACCCGGACGCCGCGACCTACCTCGGACGAGGCAAGGCGCAGGAGCTGAAGGACATCGTGGCCGCGGTCGGGGCAGACACCGTCATCGCGGATACCGAACTGGCGCCCAGCCAGCGTCGCGCCCTCGAAGACGTCGTCAAGGTCAAGGTGATCGACCGCACGACCGTGATCCTCGACATCTTCAGCCAGCACGCGAAGAGCCGCGAGGGCAAGGCCCAGGTCGAGCTCGCGCAGCTCGAGTACCTCCTTCCGCGGCTGCGCGGATGGGGTGAGTCCATGAGCCGCCAGGCCGGTGGGCAGGTCGGCGCAGGCGGCGCGGGGATGGGATCGCGCGGCCCGGGTGAGACGAAGATCGAGCTGGATCGTCGCCGCATCCGCACGAAGATGGCGCTGCTGCGCAAGCAGATCCGCGACTTCGCGCCGGCTCGCGAGGCCAAGCGGGCCGAGCGCAAGCGCAACACGATTCCCTCCGTCGCGATCGCGGGCTACACCAACGCCGGCAAGTCCAGCCTCCTGAACGCCCTGACGAGCGCCGGCGTGCTCGTCGAGAACGCCCTTTTCGCCACCCTCGACGCGACCGTGCGCCGATCGGCGACCGAGGACGGCCGTGTCTACACCCTCACCGACACGGTGGGTTTCGTGCGGAACCTGCCGCACCAGCTGGTCGAGGCTTTCCGCTCCACGCTGGAAGAGGTCGGCGACGCCGATGTCGTGCTGCACGTCGTCGACGGGTCGCACCCCGACCCGGCCGGCCAGCTGCAGACGGTTCGCGACGTGATGGGCGACGTCGGGGTGCGCGACCTGCCGGAGATCGTGGTCTTCAACAAGGCCGACCTGATCCCCGAGGATGAGCGTCTCGTGCTGCGCGGCCTGGAGCCGCACGCGCACTTCGTGTCGTCGCGCTCAGGGGAGGGCATCGACGAGCTGCGGTCCGCGATCGAGGCGGCGCTGCCCCAGCCCGCGGTCGAGATTCGTGCGGTGGTCCCGTACGACCGGGGCGACCTCGTCGCCGCGATCCACGAGACGGGCATGCTGCTCTCCGTCGAGCATCAGGAGCAGGGAAGCGCCGTGCACGCCCGGGTGTCCGAACGTCTGGCGGCCGAGCTGGCGCCGTTCGTCGCGGAGGGGTGAGCTCCGCGCTCAGCGGGCGAGGAAACGCGCCTCGACGGTTGCCGAGATGACGATCTCCTCCGGCTCGTACTGCATGGAGGGTGCGGCGTCGGCGGCGAACGCGACCGCTCCGCGAGCCTTCATCAGGGGCGTACCGGGGCCGGGGTGGCCGGGGGCGATCAGCCCGACGTCGGCCAGTTCGACGGGCGAGACCTGATGGAGGCCGACGGCACCCGCGTACGCCTCGGCGCGCAGCACGGCGGCCTCCACGGCGCGGGCCGCGACCTCGCGTTCGACACGGGTGCGGGTCTCGGGGGTGAGATGCCAGTCCACCCAACCGACCTCGACTCCCTCCCGCGCTGAGACCTCGGTGACCCACAGGGAGAGCTCGCCGTCCTCCGCGAACGTCGCGGTGAAGTCGACGCCGGCCATGTAGACGGGCGCGAGGCGCGAGCCATCGCTGCTCCACGGGCGCTCCGCCCGGACGCTGAGGTTGGCGCTGCTCCAGTCGAGCGCTGACCCGGTCTTCGTGCGCTCGGCGAGGTCTTCGCGCACGGGCTCGGAGAGACGCAGGGCTTCGTCGACCACGGGGCCGCGCTCCGGCCCCTCGGCACGGACGGAGACACGGACGGTGGCACGCTCGGGGCGGACCCGCACTTCGTGCTCACCCCGGACGGTGACGATGACCTCGCTCATGCGCCGACTCTACGCGAGCCGGTCGGGGCAGGGGCGGAATGGCGAAGGGCCTCCGAACGTTGTAACCTGTGATGCTCGGGTGCATGTCGCCCGGCCTGGTAATTCCACAGTGTGACAGCGGCTCCTTCGCGAGAAGGACAACGGGGCTGATCGGTTTCGACAGCGCCTGTGAATCCACGAGAAGCGGGCCGAGGATGCAGAGTTATCTCGTAAACGCTCTCTGCAAAACAATAGTTGCCGAATCCAAGCGCAACGACTTCGCCCTCGCTGCCTAAGCGAGCCCGATAGTCCGTCAGACCGTATGTGATTCCGATACGGATCCTGGCGTCATCTAGGAATCTTGCTGCGTGACGGCGTCTGGACGTCACGTGGGACTCTTCCCAGGCTGGGCTCGTCGACTTAGGTGTCTGTGACAAAGGTCGGAGCCGAGCAGAACGCTTCCACAGACTGCGCCCGGAGAAGGCGTGGAGACTCAGCGTTGGACGGGGGTTCGATTCCCCCCAGCTCCACCAGGTCGCTGTCACAGACGAAGCCCCCGTGTTCCTCATGAACACGGGGGCTTCGTCGTTCCGAGACCAGCTAGTCGGCGTCGGTGCCGTCGTGAGCCTCCACGTCGTCGTCGCCGGTGGGTGGCACCGTGGGCGGTTCGCCCTTGTTGTCCTCGGCGCCGAGGTTGTCGTTCTCGTCGGGCCCGGGGGAGGATTCGGTGCTGATGTCGTTGCGGTGGCTGTCGCTGCTCATGCGCGTTCCTTTCTGGGTGACTTCCTCCAGCCTCTCCTCCCGGAGGATCGGGGGCCAGACGGTTGACAATGCGACCACGCGCGGCCCAGGGAGCAGACGCGGAGGAGGGCATGCCGCAGGAGACGCCGGCGCAGCCTATATTGAGGCCGTGACGATGACCCCGCCCACGCCCGCCGACGGACTCACGCGCGCCCAGGTGGCGGAACGCGTCTCGACGGGCCGAACGAACGCGTTCACGGCCGATACGAGCCGGAGCGCCTGGAGCATCGTCCGCGCGAACGTGTTCACCATCTTCAACGGGATCGTGTTCGCGTGCTTCTTCGTGCTGTTCGCGATCGGGCGGTGGCAGGATGCCCTTTTCGGTCTCGCCGCGTTCTCCAACGCGATCATCGGCTGCGTGCAGGAGTTCCGAGCGAAAGCGGCCCTCGATCGCCTCGCCCTGATGAACGCCCCGCGTGCGCTCGTCCGACGGGACGGTGCCGAGACGGAGGTGGTCCCCGGCGATGTGGTGCTCGACGACGTGCTCGTGCTGCGTGCCGGCGAACAGGTCCCGGCCGACGCCACGGTCACGCAGTCCCGCGGGCTGCAGATCGACGAGTCGATGCTCACCGGCGAGTCGGACCCGGTCGAGAAGCACCCGGGCGATGAGGCGCTGTCGGGGGCGGTCGTCGTCGCCGGCGAAGGGCTCGCCGTCACCACCCGCGTCGGGGCGGACTCGTACGCGAACCGGTTCGCGGGTGAGGCGCGGCGGTTCTCGCTGGTGGCGAGCGAGCTCCGGTCGTCGATCGATCGCGTCCTCACCTGGGTGGGCTGGATCATCGGTCCCGTCGGGCTCCTCGTGCTGAACGCGCAGATCATCGTGACCGGTGGCTATGCGACGGCGTTCAGCTCAGGCTCGTGGCAGCAGGCGGTCGTCAACACGATCGCCGCGTTGACCGCGATGATTCCGCTCGGCCTCGTCTTGATGACCAGCATCGCGTTCGCGGTCGGAGCGTCGCGGCTCGCGCGTCGACAGGTGCTGGTGAACGAGCTGCCGGCGGTCGAGGGGCTCGCTCGTGTCGACGTCGTGTGCCTCGACAAGACCGGCACGCTCACGGTGGGCGACATCGTCTTCGACGCCGAGCACACGATCGGCGGCGCGTCTCCGTCCCGTGCAGACGAGGTGGCCGCCGTGCTGGCCTGGTATGCGGCAGCTCCGGACGCGAACTCGACGGCTCGTTCCCTGCGCGCCGACCACCCGGTGCGCGCACCGCTGCACGTCCGCGGAGACATCCCGTTCTCCTCGGCGCGCAAATGGAGCGCCACGGTGTTCGAGGAGGTCGACGGCACCTGGGTGATGGGGGCACCGGAGATGATCTTCGGCGACGAGGCCACCTCGAGCAGCACCGAGCTCGGCCGCACGGTCACGAGGCTCGCGGAGAGCGGGCGCCGCACGCTGGTCCTCGCGCGGGCGAAACAGCCGCTGTCCGAGTCGGAGATCGCCGAGGAGCGCCTGCCCGCCGGACTGGCCCCCGTCCGCGTCCTCACCTTCCGCGAACAGGTGCGTCCTGACGCCGCGCAGACGCTGGAGTACTTCCGCCGCCAGGAGGTGGCCATCCGCATCATCTCCGGAGACAACCCGCGGACCGTGGCGGCGATCGCGCGCGAGGTCGGACTCGACGTGGAGGAGGGGTTCGACGCGCGGGAGCTCCCCGACGACGATGCCGAGCTCGCCCGGCTCCTCGACAGCCAGCAGGTGTTCGGGCGGGTGACGCCGGAGCAGAAGAAGCGCATGGTGACCGCGCTGCAGAGCCACGGACACACCGTCGCCATGACCGGAGACGGGGTCAACGACGCCCTGGCGATCAAGACGGCCGACATCGGGATCGCCATGAACTCCGGCTCGCCGGCGACGAAGGCCGTCGCGCGCCTCGTCCTGCTCGACGGGCAGTTCTCCCACCTGCCCGACGTCGTGGCCGAGGGGCGGCAGGTCATCGCGAACATCGAACGCGTCTCGATGCTGTTCCTCACCAAGACGGCGTATGCGACGACCCTCGCCGTCGTGTTCGGTGCGCTGATCCTGGCCTTCCCGTTCCTCCCGCGCCAGCTGTCGATCACCGACGGCCTCACCATCGGGATCCCCGCGTTCTTCCTGGCGCTCATGCCGAACGCCTCGCGCTACCTCCCCGGCTTCCTGCGGCGATCCCTCAGCTTCGCGATCCCGGCCGGCGTCGTCGTGGCGGGCGGCCTCACCTGGTACGACGCTGTCGCGCGCGGTCTCGGCGTCTCCGAGGAGCAGCTGCGTACCGGCGCGACCGTGATCCTCGCGATCGTCGGCATCTGGGTGCTGGCGGTGTTGGCGCGGCCCCTCAATCGCTTCAAGGTCCTCGTGGTGGGCGCCATGTTCGTGCTGCTCGTCGGCATCTTCAGCCTGCCGCCGGCGCGCAGCTTCTTCGCCCTGGTCGATCCGGGGGAGGAGCTCGCGCTGGCCCTCACCGGGATCGTCGCGGTGATGATCGCCGCGATCGAGATCATCCGGTTCGTCCATCGCCGCGTCGTCGTCGATCGTGTTCGCCCGAGCGGCGACCGCACCGGCGAACCCGAGCGCGCCGCTCAGGCTGCCCGCGGCAGCACCGTGGGGCGGGTCCTCACGAATGGGGTCGCGGCCCTCGCCTATGTCTTCGGCCTGCTCGCCACGGCGTTCGGTGTGCTGGTGTTCCTCTCGCGCTACGAGGGGACGGTGGGACGGACGGCGTTCTCGCTCCTCGGCGCATCGATCGCCCTGTTCGGGCTCCTGGTGCTCGCGATCGCGGCGGGCGTGCGGCGGGGCAGCGGGTTGTCGCGCCTGTTGCTCACGATCGTGCTGACGCTCGCCATCGCGGTCAGCGTCGCGGTGCTGCTCGCGGGGGATCGCTGGGACTGGGGTGCCGGGATCACGGGGCTGGTCGCGGGCGTGCTCGTGACCCTGCTGTGGACGCCGCCGACGACGCACCGGTTCGGGCGCATCCGCGACAGCTCGATGGGGCGCGGTCGCCCCTGAGCGGGCGCGGTGCCCTCAGTCCGCCCAGTCGACGAGCAGCAGGCTCTGGCGGGTGTCGGCGAACTTCACCCAGCCGTCGCCGAAGAGGTAGGTCATGCCGTAGCCGTCCTCATCGGTTCCCATCGAGAACTCCGGGTCCTCGGTGACGTACACGCCCTCTTCCGACTCCTCGCGCTGCCACCCCTCGGCGAGCAGCCCGGCCTGCGCCTCCGCCGCGTCCGCGGCGCTGACGCGGGCCCATCCGTACAGCTGACCGTGGTCCGAGGGCACCGAGAAGTCGGCCCAGAAGCAGAGCAGTCCCTCGGTGAACTCCACGCCTCCGGCCCGGAACTCCTTGCCCTGCGCACTCCAGCCGGCCGACGTCAGCGCGGCGACCGTGCCGTCGGAGATCATCGACTCGCACGTGAGCTCCTCGCCCGTGGGTTCGGGCGCCGGAACGGGGGCGGGGGAGGACGTCTCGACCGTGGTGTCGGCCGTGGCAGGAGGAGAGCGGGTGGGCTCGGCGTGCGGAGCCCCGCTGCAGCCCGCCAGCAGCAGCACCAGCAGCGCGCCGGTGGCGGCGGGAAGGCTGCGGGCGGTCATGGGGGTCCTCGGGATCGCGGTGGCGGTCAGTCGTCGTGCAGGAGCGCGAGGAGGTCCTGGTGAAGGACTCCGTTGGTGGCGAGTGTCGAGCGGGCGGAGATCGTCTCGCTGCCTTCGAAGGACGTCATCCGGCCGCCGGCTTCGCGCACGATCGCCACGGCGGCCGCGAGGTCATACTCCTTCACATCGAACTCGGCCACCATGTCGAGGCGGCCCTCGGCCAGCAGCATGTAGGCGTACACGTCGCCGTAGGCGCGGTCCCGCCAGACCCGGTCCGACAGTCGCAGGAGGGCGTCGAGGTGCCCGGCCTCCCGCCACTGAGCGATGCTTTGGAAGCTCACGCTCGCGTCATCCAGGGAGGACACGGCGGAGACCGTCAGTCGTCGTTCCTCGCCGTCCACGGCGGTCCACGCGCCGTCGCCGGCGGCCGCCCACCAGCGTCGTCCCAGCGCGGGCATGCTCACCACCCCGACCTGGGGCACCCCGTCGACCGCCAGAGCGATCATGGTGCCCCACAGCGGCACGCCGCGCAGGAAATTCGCCGTCCCGTCGATCGGGTCGATGATCCACTGTCGGTCCGTGGTCCCCTGTGCGCCGAACTCCTCGCCGAAGATGCCGTCATCGGGCCGCTCGCTCTCGAGGATGCTGCGCACCGCACGCTCGGTCGCCAGGTCGGCGTCGGTGACATGCGACCGGTCGGCCTTGGTGGAGATCTCCAGATCCGCGGCGTCGAAGCGCGGCAGAGATTGGGCGTCCGCCGCGTCGGCGAGCCGGAGGGCGAGGGCGAGGTCGGCGCGCAGGTCGGTCGCGGCAGGGGGCTGAGTCACGCTCCCAGGATAGTGGCGGTGACCTGCGGCCCTGAGTGACCATCGGCCACCGTGGCTGCGTCCCGAGGTGTACGCGTGTGCTTGGCGCGCCCGGGCGGCACACGATTTCGTCGGCGGCTGATCGGCTGGTAATGTAATTCCTCGGTCGGGGTTATCCCGGGCCACGCACCTCTAGCTCAATCGGCAGAGCAACTGACTCTTAATCAGTGGGTTCAGGGTTCAAGTCCCTGGGGGTGCACCACGCAGAAGCCCTCGATCCGTGCTCCACGGTCGAGGGCTTCTCTCGTACGGTGCTCGTCCGGTCGACGGCGTGCGGTCAGGCGCGCCGGACGGACAGCATCTGCCAGCCCTCCGGAACCTTGGCCTCGAGCGACGCCATGTCCTCCGCCTCGATCTGCTCGACGCCGTCGACCCGGCGGAACGTTCCCGTGGCCTCCATCTTCGCCTCGCCCTTCAGCATCCGCACCGGTGCGGATGCCAGGTCGAACCCGGGCTGCGCGTGGGCGGCCAGCTGTGTGCGCACATCCTCGAGGGACGTGCCGACGACGTCGGCGGTGGCGCTGCCGAGGGGGCGGATGAGGGCGATGAGCATCCTCCCAGCTTAGGAGGCGCGCGACGCGTCAGAGGTCCCAGTCGAGGGCGGATCGCAGGTCGACGGGAGGAGGCGCATCCGTGGTGCTCCGCCGCAGGTAGACCGCCACGCGAGAGTGCGCCGTGATCAGCACACTCGTCAGACTGTCGCCGGTGGCGAGATCGACGAAGGTCGGCTCGGAACGGGCCGCAGCCTCGATGCGCGTCATGAGGTCAGCCACGTCGGTGCTGGACGGGAGCACGAAGTCGTGCCCATCGATCTCGATGTGCGTCGTGGTCGTCTCGGTGTTCCCCATGCGGTCCACGGTAGGCAGGGCTCACCGAGGCGGCAAGAGGGGTTGAACCAGCCTGCGCATCGTGTTACGGGCGGTCACGCCGGGGCGAGGACCGCTTCGCGATCCGTCGGTGCCTGCTCTGCGGGCTCTGACACCAGGTACAGCCCGGTGGGGGCGTTGGCCGTGAACGCGAGTGCGTCGACCCAGGCCCGGTTGACGGCCGGCTGGCGGCTGCCGCTGTACTTGAAGACGAGCGAGCTGCCCGCGTGCACCCATACCGTGGTGCGTCCGCCGCCGATGCTGGCGTCTTCTCGCCAGGTGAAGCCGAACGGCTCCCCGCGGCGGAGCTTCGCGGTCATGACGAGCTGGACGTGTGTGAGCGCCCGATCCTCGATCTCGACCTTCACGCTGTTCTCGTACACGAAACGACCCATGACCTGCTTCCTGTTCCGCCACAGAAACCTGTGCCAAGAGGCGCAACCAAGATGATCACTGGTGTGGTGTTCCTCTACGGTCTCACACATTCGAGGAACCGGATACCCCGGTCGGCGACAGGGGCGTCTCAGGCGACGGGATCGAGGAGGGTGGGGTCGGACGGGTCGAGCGTGCGGGTGTTGCTGACCTTGCGGTCCACGATGCGCCCACGGATCGTGGCGGCGACATCCGCCGAGCTATGGTCCAGCATCGCCAGCGCGTCGAGCTTCGCCTGCCCGGTCAGCTTGTCCGGGCTGAGCCAGGTGTCCCACGTGTCCGGCGTCAGGAAGGCCGGCATGCGGTCGTGGACCTCGCCGCTCGCGTCCCTGGCCTCCCTGGTGACCACGACGAAGCATCGCACCCGCTCTCCCTCGTGCTCCATGGACCACGTCAGTCCCGCGGCGGCGAGCAGGCCGTCGGCGTGCAGGAAGTGCGGGGTCTTCCGCCCCTTCTCGCCGGTCCACTCGAAGTAGCCGCGCATCGGGACGATGCACCGGGCCGCGGAGAACGCGGGTGCCCAGAACCCGGCCGCCAGCTTCTCCATCCTGGCGTTGATGAGCGGCGCGCGCTGGGGGCGGTTGGGCGGGCTCTGCCAGTCCCAGCGGACGAGCTCGAGGATGCGGCCCTCACCGCGGTCGCGGACGATCGGAGCGTTCTCGGTGGGGGCGATCGAGTAGGCGCCGTGCCACGACTTCCACCAGTCCTCGGGACGGCCGCCCTCGGCGACGAACTCGCGGATCAGCTCGTCGGTGGTCGCATCGTTCGCGAATCGTCCGCACATGTCTCACCCTAGCAGATCCGTGTCTGCCGATGCCCCGCGCACCGGACTCGATCGTCCCATCATGCTGCACGGGGTGCGCGGGTGCACGGCCCTGGATGCACGGAGCCCGGATCAGGCTCCGGCGACGTCGATCACGGTGCCGTGCGTGAGCTGCTCCAGTTCGGCGAAGGTGAGGGGCATCACCGTGTGCGGGTGCCCTGCGGCAGCCCAGATCTCCGGGAACGCCGTGAGTGCGCGGTCGAGGTAGGTCGGCAGCGGTGCCGGGTGCCCGACCGGTGCCACGCCGCCGATCGCCTGACCTGTCGCCTCCCGCACGACGGACGCCGGCGCCATCGAGACGTCCGTGGCGCCGATGCTGCGCGCCAGGACGCCGAGGTCGACCCGGTGTCCGCCGCTCGTCATCACGAGCACCGGGTCACCGTCGGCGAGGAACACCAGGCTGTTGGCGATCGCGGCGACCTCGCAGCCGATGGCGGCCGCGGCCTCCGTCGCGGTTCGAGCGGAGTCGGGGAGGACCCGGATCTCCGCATCGACACCCGACTCGACGAGGTGCTGATGCACCAGGCGGCTGCGTTCGGGAAGCGAGGGCGCGTCGGTCATGGCACCACGGTAGTGGAGGCGCTCAGGCCGCGTCGCCGACGACGATGGCCTGGGCGTCCTCCGCCGCGGGGTCAGCGGGCTCGTCGTCGATGTGCGCGAGGGCACGACGGCCGAGGAACACGGTGAGCGCGGCGAGGAGCACCGCGACCGCCGCGAACAGGTACGGAACGGTCGCGCTGAACAGGTGCCACAGGAGTGCCGCGATCGGCGGAGCCATCGCGCCACCGAGGAAGCGGACGGCCGAGTAGGCGGACGATGCGACCGAGCGGGGCAGATCGGTGGCCTCCATCACGGCCTCGGTCAGCACCGTGTTCATGATGCCGAGCAGCAGGCCGCCCACGATGATGCACGCCACGAGCGCGGCGGCGCTGTCGACGACGAGTCCGGCGACCACGAGGTCGATCGCCAGCAGGGGCAGCACGACCAGGATGATCCGGGTGCGGGGCATGCGCCGCATCAGCACGGGTGCGACCCACACGCTGGTCACCGCGAGCGCGACGCCCCAGCCGAAGAAGGTGAAGCCGATGCCCATCGCGCCGAAGCCCAGGGGGAACGGCGAGAACGCCAGCAGCACGAAGAAGCCGATGTTGTAGAACAGCGCGGCGACGGCGAGGATCGCGAGCGCGGGACGACGGAGTGCTGTGAACGGCGCGGAGAACGGAACGGGCGTGCGCTTCTCGCTCGGGCCGCGCAGCAGCAGGGACACCGCGATGAACGCGATCGCCATGAGCACGACGACACCGAAGAAGGGGCCGCGCCAGCTCTGCTCGCCGAGGATGCCGCCGAGCAGCGGACCCACGGCGATGCCCAGACCGAGGGCTGCCTCGTACAGCACGATCGCCGCGCCGCTGCCGCCCGAGGCTGCCCCGACGATGGTCGCGAGAGCGGTGGAGATGAACAGCGCGTTGCCGAGGCCCCAGCCCGCCCGGAACCCGATCACCGCGTCGACGCTGCCGCTCAGGGCGCAGAGGAGAGCGAACACCACGATCAGCGCGAGACCGACGAGGAGCGTCGCTTTGGCGCCGATACGGCTGGAGACCCAGCTGGTGACGAGCATCGCGAGGCCGGTGACGAGGAGGTAGCTGGTGAACAGCAGCTCGGTCTCGACCGGTGACGCCTCGAGCGACTCGGCGATGGCGGGCAGGATGGGGTCGACCAGCCCGATGCCCATGAACGCGACGACGCAGGCGAACGCGACCGCCCACACCTGCGCGGGCTGCCTCCAGACGGACGGGGTCGATGCGGCGGTGGTCTGGGTCACTGGTGGTCTCCTGCTCTGTCGGCGGTGGTGCGCTCGGCGAGGATCCGGGCCGCGCGGGTGAGCGCTGCCCAGTCGTCGTCGTCGAGGTCTGCGAATCGCGGGGCGATGGTGGAGCGGAACTCCGCCCTCCACTCGTCCACGGCTGCCGTCCCGGCCTCCGTGATGGCGACCGTGATCGCCCGGGAGTCGTCGGGATCGGGGGAGCGGTGCACGAGCCCCTCGCGTTCGAGGGTGCCGATCAGCCGCGTCATGCCGGGCTGGGTCGTGCGCGCCGCCGCGGCCAGCTCGCCCACGCGACGGGGCCCCGTCTGGGTGAGCAGGCTGAGGACGCGCCACTGTGCCGCCGGGGCGTCGTTCCCCGCGTCCTGAGCGGCGATCCGGCCGAGCGCGTACCCGGAGAGCACGAGCGACGGGATGACATCCACGCGATTCATACCAGCCAGTATATATCGCTTGGTATGTATACGCGTCAGCGGCGGGCGTTCGCGATCCGCGCCGAGAGCTGATGGGCGTGCGCCAGCAGGATGCGGCCCAGCTCGGCCTGGCGATCCGGTCCGAACCGGAAGGCCACACCGGTCAGGCTCAGCGCCCATTCCGGGCGCCCCGCGCGATCGAACACGGCGGCGCCCAGGCCCCAGCTGCCCTCCACGATGAGACCGGGGTTCACGGCGTACCCGCGCTCCTTGGTCTCCGCCAGTCGCGCACGCAGGGGAGCCCGCCCGTGGGCGCGACCCCAGCGGGTCTCCAGGTCGGGGTGCCGTTCGAGATAGGCATCCACATCGTGGTCCGGCAAAAAGGACAGGATCGCCAGGCCGGCGCTCGCGACACCGAGGGGGAAGCGCACCCCCTCGCTCAGGACGAAGGAGCGGATCGGGAACGAGCCCTCCTCGCGCAGCAGGCAGACGGTCTCGTCGGCGCGGCGCACCGAGAAGAACGCGCTCTCCTCGGTCGTGACGGCGAGCGAGCGCACGATGTCGCGCGCGAGGCCGGTCACGTCGTAGCGCGCCGCCGCCACGGATCCCATCAGGAACAGCTCCGGCCCCGGCATCCAGCGCGCGCTGTCCGTGTCCCGGTCGACCAGGCCCTCCACGCGGAGGGCGGTGAGCAGCCGATGCGCCGTGGAGCGCGACAGCCCCGAGGCGCGAGCGAGCTCCTGCAGCGTCGCGCCCTCCGCCCCGGACGCGGTGACCAGGCGCAGGAGCCCGGCCGCCCTCGCGATCGCCTGGGCCCCGGGCACGCTTCGAGACGTCGATTCCACATTGTGGACGGTAGTCGGCCTGCGGGCCACATCACAAGACCGTGCTGGCGTGGTCGCACCCGCCGGGCGGATCCTGGAGGAGAGCACGGAACCGAAGGAGCAGACGTGATCGACAAACACTGGGAGTCCGCCGCCGCGGCCGTCGCGGACATCCCCGACGGCGCCTCTCTCGCGGTCGGCGGGTTCGGCCTCTCCGGCAATCCGATCGCCCTGATCGAGGCTCTCCTCGCCCAGGGCACGACCGACCTGAGCATCGTCAGCAACAACTGCGGCGTCGACGACTGGGGGCTCGGCATCCTCCTCGCGGCGCAGCGCATCCGGAAGATGACCTCGTCGTACGTGGGGGAGAACAGGGAGTTCGAGCGCCAGTTCCTCAGCGGCGAGCTCGAGCTCGAGCTGACGCCCCAGGGCACGCTCGCGGAGAAGCTGCGCGCCGGCGGTGCGGGTATCGCGGCGTTCTTCACACAGACGGGTGTGGGCACACAGGTCGCGGAGGGCGGCCTGCCGCGCCGCTACCACCCGGACGGCTCCATCGCGGTCGCATCGCCGGCGAAGGACGTGCGCACCTTCGAGGTGGGCGGGGAGCCGAGGGAGTTCGTGCTGGAGGAGGCCATCACCACCGACTTCGCCCTCGTGCACGCCGCCCTGGGCGACCGTCACGGCAACCTCGTCTTCACCAAGGCGGCGCGCAACTTCAACCCGCTCGCGGCCATGGCCGGACGCATCTGCATCGCGCAGGTGGAGCGGCTCGTGGAGCCCGGCGACCTGGACCCCGACGCGGTGCACCTGCCCGGGGTGTTCGTGCACCGCATCGTGGAGGTCGGCACCGACATCCCCAAGCGCATCGAGCGACGCACCGTCGCGGCGGAAGGAGCCTGACATGGCGCTCACGCGAGACCAGATGGCCGCCCGCGCCGCCGCCGAGCTGCAGGACGGCTCGTACGTGAACCTGGGGATCGGGCTGCCCACGCTCGTGCCCAACCACGTGCCGCCCGGCGTGACCGTGGTGCTGCAGTCCGAGAACGGGATCCTGGGGGTCGGGCCCTACCCGCGCGAGGAGGAGGTCGACCCCGACCTCATCAACGCGGGCAAGGAGACCGTGACGACGCTCCCCGGAGCGGCATTCTTCGACTCCGCCCTCAGCTTCGGCATGATCCGTGGCGGGAAGATCGACGCCGCGATCCTCGGTGCCATGCAGGTGTCGGCCGCGGGCGACCTGGCGAACTGGATGATCCCGGGCAAGATGGTCAAGGGTCCGGGCGGCGCCATGGACCTCGTGCACGGCGCGGGCAGGGTCATCGTGCTGATGGAGCATGTGGCGAAGGACGGGTCGGCGAAGATCGTCGACGACTGCTCCCTCCCGCTCACCGGCCGCGGAGTGGTCGACCGCATCATCACCGACCTGGCCGTGATCGACGTGACGCCCGACGGCCTGGTGCTCGTCGAACTCGCCCCCGGTGTCACGATCGACGAGGTCGCCGCCGCCACGGAACCGCCCCTCAGCCTCTCCCCGGAACTGCAGAACGGAAGGACCCCCACCCATGACTGACAACCACATGGTGACGGACGACGACGTGGTCATCGTCGCCGCCGCGCGCACCCCGCAGGGTCGGCTCAAGGGTCAGCTTGCCGCGTTCACCGCGCCGCAGCTGGGCTCGTTCGCGATCCGCGGCGCTCTGGAGCAGGCACACGTCGACCCCGGCGACGTGGATGCCGTGATCGTCGGACAGGTGCTCGCCGCCGGCTCGGGACAGAATGCGGCCAGGCAGGCGGCGATCGGCGCGGGGATCGGCTGGGACGTGCCGGCGCACTCCGTGAACAAGGTGTGCCTGTCCGGGCTGACGGCCGTGATCGACGCCGCCCGCATGATCCGCACCGGCGACGCCGAGGTCGTCGTGGCTGCCGGCATGGAGTCCATGACCAGGGCCCCGCATCTGCTGATGGGGTCGCGCGACGGCTGGGCCTACGGCACCGTCGAGGTGCTCGACCACCTGGCCTACGACGGCCTGACCGACGCGTACGACCGCGAGAGCATGGGGGCGTCCACCGAGCGGCACAACGAGCGCTTCGGCCTCACGCGCGAGGCTCAGGACGCGGTCGCCGCGCTCTCGCACCAGCGGGCCGCCGCGGCGCAGGAGTCCGGCGTGCTCGACGCGGAGATCGTGCCGGTCGAGGTGCCGCAGCGACGCGGTGAGCCGCTGCGCGTCACGAGGGACGAGGGCGTGCGCCCCGACACCACCGTGGAGTCGCTGGCCGGGCTGCGTGCCGCGTTCGCGGAGGGCGGCAGCATCACCGCGGGAAACTCCTCGCAGATCTCCGACGGCGCCTCGGCCGTCGTCGTGGCGACGCGGCGCATCGCGAAGGCGAAGGGCTGGCCCGTGCTGGCGACCGTCGGCGCGAGCGGGCAGACCGCTGGGCCGGACAACTCGCTGCAGGCGCAGCCCGCACGGGCGATCGAGCGCGCGTGCGAGAAGCAGGGCATCACGCCGGCGGATCTGGACATCGTGGAGATCAACGAGGCGTTCGGTGCGGTCGTCGCCCGGTCGCAGACCGAACTGGGCCTCGACAGCGACATCGTCAACGTGCACGGGGGCGGGATCGCGATCGGCCACCCGATCGGAGCGTCAGGGAACCGCCTGGTCGTGCACGCGGCTCACGAGCTCGTGCGACGCGGGGGCGGCACGGCCGCGGTCGGGCTGTGCGGCGGCGGCGGGCAGGGCGAGGCGCTCATCCTCACCCGGTGAACGACCGCGGGCCGTGGGGGCGCGTCAGGACCGCTTGTCCTGGGCATGCCCCTGCGCGTCGGCGAGGGCCTTCTGCGACCGGAACTGCAGCCGCTGCGCCTTCTTCGACTTCTTGACGGACTGCGGGGAGTCGGCGTCGACCGGGACGCCGTGGCGCTCGCGACGCATGTCGACCACGGCGCCCACCGCGAGTGCCATCGTGATGCCCCAGCTCACCCACGACAGGAGCGAGCGCCAGGTGATGGGTTCGTTGCGGGTGCCGCGCAGCAGCGAGATCCCTGCCGAGATCGCGGCGACGAGTCCGGTGCTGAAGAGGTAGCGCATGCCCCTACGCTACCCGCCGCCCTCCGTCCCTCGCCCTGCCTTGACAACGCGAGGGCGGTGCTGGCAGGGCGCCCATGCAGGCGGGATCGTTATCATGGGGGAGTCGCGGGTCACCCGCGGCCGCACACACCGTGTATCTACCGGCCGCCGGCCTCTCCGGCGGACAGCGGCGGCACCCGACATCGCGTCATCGACGCGCGAGAGCCATGACACACGTCACCGTCACCCCTCCTGCCCGCGCCCACGAGCCGAGCCTCTTCCGCCTCGCCGGCCTGCCCTACTTCCTGATCGCGTTCATCGCGCGACTGCCGTTCGCCATGATGGTCGTCGGCGTGCTCACCGTGGTGGTCTCGGCCCGCGGCTCCCTCGCCCTCGGCGGACTCACCTCCGCCGCGGTCGGCCTGGGGACCGCCTGCTTCGGGCCGCTCCTGGGCGCCGCGGCCGATCGGTTCGGTCAGCGCGCTGTGCTTCTCGTGCTCGCGGTCGGCAACGCCGCCATGCTGCTGCTGTTCACCGCGGTCGTGTACGGCGAGGCCGCCGACGGGTTCGTCCTGCTCGCCGCGGTCGGCATCGGGGCGACGGCGCCCCAGGTGGCCCCGCTGTCCCGCTCCCGCCTGGTCACGCTGATCGTGGAGCGGATGCCGGAGGAGCGCCGCACCAGGACCGTGTCCGGAACGATGGCGTACGAGTCGGCGGCCGACGAGACCGTGTTCGTGTTCGGGCCGTTCCTGGTCGGCATCCTCGCATCCGCTCTCGCGCCCTGGGCCCCGCTGGTGGGTGCGGCGGTCCTGACGCTGGTCTTCGTGGGAGCCTTCGCCCTGCACCCCAGCGGGCGCCAGGTGTCGCAGGACCGCGACGCGGACGGCCGTGCTCCCTCGGCCGTGTCCGAGCTGTTCCGCCCGCGACTGCTGATCGTGGTGCTCGGCATCCTGGGCGTCGGACTGTTCTTCGGCGCGATGCTCACCTCGCTCACGTCGTTCATGGCCGACCGCGGTGCGCCGGAGCAGGCCGGGCTGCTGTATGGCGTGATGGGCGTGGGATCGGCGGCGCTCGCCCTGGGCGTCGCGTGGCTCCCCGCCCGCTTCACGCTGCGGGCGCGGTGGCTCGTGTTCTCCGCGATCCTGCTCGCGGGCACGCTGCTCCTCTGGGTGGTCGACAGCCCCGCGGCCATGATGATCGCGCTGGCCGTGATGGGCATCGGCATCGGCCCCACCCTGGTCACGCAGTACAGCTTCGGCGCGGCACGCAGCCCACGCGGTCGGTCCGCGACGGTCATGACGATGCTCGGATCCGGTGTCGTCGTGGGTCAGTCCATCGGCGCGGCCGTGGCGGGCGAGCTCGCGGAGAGCGCGGGAACCGAGGCCGCGCTGGTGCTGCCCATGGTCGCCGCGGCCATCACGTTCGGCGCTGGTGTCGCGAACTGGGCCCTCAGCGGCGTGACGCATCGACGCGCGCCCGTCAAGCCCTGAGCGCAGATCGGCGAGCGCCGCGGTTCCTCGATAGCCTGGATGAAACCCCCAAGGAGCTCTCCGTGACCGCTGCTGACTTCGTCGTCGTCGCCAACCGCCTACCCGTCGACCGGGTGGTGGGCCCCGACGGCGAAGAGACATGGCGCACCTCGCCGGGCGGTCTCGTGGCCGCCCTCGAGCCCATGATGCGCCGTGTGCACGGCGCCTGGGTCGGCTGGCCGGGGCAGCCCGACGTCGCGCTGGACCCGTTCGAGGCGGACGGCATCGATCTGATCCCCGTCGCTCTGAGCGCGGAGGAGGTCGCCGACTACTACGAGGGCTTCGCGAACGACACCATCTGGCCGCTCTACCACGACGTGATCGCGCCACCCCAGTACCACCGTGAGTGGTGGGAGGCGTACGTGACGGTGAACCGGCGCTTCGCCGAGGCGGCCGCGGCAGCCGTGGCGGAGGACGGCACCGTCTGGGTGCACGACTACCAGCTGCAGCTCGTACCGCAGATGGTGCGCGAGCTGCGACCCGACGTGACCATCGGCTACTTCCACCACATCCCGTTCCCCGCGCACGGCCTCTATGCGCAGCTGCCCTGGCGCGACCAGGTGCTGCGCGGCCTGCTCGGGGCGGACGTCATCGGCTTCCAGCGGGCGCAGGACGCGACCTACTTCCTCACGGCGGTGCGGCGTCGGCTGCGCTATGAGGTTAAGGGAGCCAACGTCGCCGTGCCCGAGGGCGGCGAGACCAGGACCGCGCTCGCCAAGGCGTTCCCGATCTCCATCGACACGGCGCCGTACCTGGAGCTCGCCGCGCGACCGGACGTCCGGGCGAGGGCGGCCGAGATCCGCGCGAGTCTCGGCAACCCCAAACGGATCCTGCTCGGGGTCGACCGCCTCGACTACACCAAGGGCATCGGTCACCGGATCAAGGCCTACGGCGAGCTCCTCGAGGACGGGCGCCTGGCCGTCGAGGACGTCACGCTCATCCAGGTCGCCAGCCCGAGCCGCGAGCGCGTGGACGCCTACGCCCACCTGCGCGACGAGATCGAGCTCGCGGTCGCCCGCATCAACGGCGACCACGACACGGTCGGACACTCCGCCATCCGCTACCTGCACCAGGGCTATCCCCGCGAGGAGATGGTGGCGCTCTACCTCGCGGCCGACGTGATGCTCGTGACCGCGCTCCGCGACGGCATGAACCTCGTGGCCAAGGAGTACATCGCGACGCGGACCGACAACCACGGCGTGCTGGTGCTGAGCGAGTTCACGGGTGCCGCCGACGAGCTACGCCAGGCCGTCCGGGTCAACCCGCACGACATCGCCGGGCTCAAGGACGCCATCATGGAGGCCGTCGAGATGTCGCCCGCCGAGCAGGCGCGCCGCATGAGGTCGCTGCGGCGCCGCGTGCTCGACAACGACGTGAACGCCTGGTCGACCTCCTTCCTCGACGCCCTCGCCGCGGTACGCGGTCGCTGAGCCCGCCCGATACCCGCACCTCGAACGGAGAACCCGTGACGCGCCCCTGGACCCCCGGAACCGCCGACGCCGACCTGACCGCGCTGGCCGCGACCCCCCGGCTCGTGGTGGCCCTCGACTTCGACGGCACGGCCTCGCCGCTCGTCGTCGACCCGATGGCCGCCAGGGCCCATCCCGCGGTCGCCACCCAGATCGCCCGGCTCGCCGCGATGCGCGACACCGTCGTGGCCTTCGTCTCCGGCCGCAGCATGCACGACCTGCGTGAGATCACCGAGCACACGGACGACTCGGTGATCGCGCTCGCGGGGTCGCACGGCGCACAGTACTGGTTCCCCGGCGAAGGCGCGGCGGATGCGCCGGGTGCCCCCACGGCGGACGGTGCGCGCGAGGAGCTGTGGGCGGCCGCGCAGCCGATCATCGACCGCTACGAGGGGGCGGAGCTGGAGCCGAAGACGTTCGGCATGGGGGTGCACACGCGCCGCGCCGACCGCGAGACCGAGGAGCGCGTGTTCGCGGAGATCGACGCGCTGGTCGCCGAGCGGTTCCCGCACTGGCGTCGCCGGGCGGGTCACCGGGTGCTGGAGTTCTCGTCCCGAGCGGAGGGGAAGGATGCGGCGATGGCCGCGCTGCGTGAGCGCTTCGATGCCACGGGCATCCTCTTCGCGGGCGACGACGTAACCGATGAGGACGCCATGCGCGTGCTCGGCGAGGGCGACCTCGGCGTGCGCGTCGGCCCGGGGGAGAGCGCCGCGGCCCTGCGGGTGGATTCCCCGGAGCAGGTGGGCGCCCTGCTGGAGACGCTCGCCGACGAGCGGCAGGTCGCTCTCGGGGGCTGACCCTCCGGCTCCCGCTGCGCGCGTGTGGACACCCCACAACAGATCGCCGCGCTTCTGGAGCCCGCGTGCGGACGAACGGGTGCTCGCGCAGGAATAGACTCTCGTCATGTCCTCGCATGATCCCTCCTCCAGCGCGCCCATCGACATCAAGCCCCGCAGCCGCGTCGTCACCGACGGCATCGAGGCCACGACCTCCCGCGGCATGCTCCGTGCCGTCGGCATGGGCGACGAGGACTGGGACAAGCCCCAGATCGGCATCGCGTCCAGCTGGAACGAGATCACGCCGTGCAACCTGAGCCTCGACCGTCTGGCGCAGGGCGCGAAGGAGGGCGTGCACTCCGGCGGCGGCTACCCGCTGCAGTTCGGGACGATCTCGGTGTCGGACGGCATCTCGATGGGCCACGAGGGCATGCACTTCTCGCTCGTCTCGCGCGAGGTCATCGCCGACTCGGTCGAGACCGTGATGATGGCCGAGCGCCTCGACGGCTCCGTGCTCCTCGCGGGCTGCGACAAGTCGATCCCCGGCATGCTCATGGCCAGCGCCCGCCTCGACCTGTCCAGCGTGTTCCTCTACGCCGGATCGATCGCGCCGGGGTGGGTCAAGCTCTCGGACGGCACCGAGAAGGACGTCACGATCATCGACTCGTTCGAGGCGGTCGGCGCGTGCCGGGCCGGTCTCATGAGCGAGGAGGACCTCAAGCGCATCGAGTGCGCGATCGCTCCCGGTGAGGGGGCGTGCGGCGGCATGTACACCGCCAACACGATGGCGTCGGTCGCCGAGGCGCTCGGCCTCAGCCTTCCCGGCTCGGCTGCTCCGCCCGCGGCCGACCGCCGTCGCGACTACTTCGCGCACCGCTCCGGCGAGGCCGTGGTGAACCTGCTCCGCCAGGGCATCACGACCCGCGACATCCTCACGAAGGAGGCGTTCGAGAACGCGATCGCGCTCGCGATGGCCCTCGGCGGCTCCACGAACGTGGTGCTCCACCTGCTCGCGATCGCCCGCGAGGCCGAGGTCGAGCTGAGCCTGCACGACTTCAACCGCATCGGCGACCGCGTGCCGCACGTGGCCGACATGAAGCCGTTCGGCAAGTACGTGATGAACGACGTCGACCGTCACGGCGGCATCCCCGTCATCATGAAGGCCATGCTCGACGAGGGCCTGCTGCACGGCGACGCGCTCACCGTGACGGGCAAGACGCTCGCCGAGAACCTCGCCGACCTCGACCCGCAGCCGATCGACGGCGAGGTCATCCACACCTTCGACAACCCCATCCACGCGACGGGCGGCCTCACCATCCTCCACGGCTCGCTCGCCCCGGAGGGTGCCGTGGTCAAGACCGCCGGATTCGACGCGGCCGTGTTCGAGGGACCGGCGCGTGTGTTCGAGCGCGAGCGAGCGGCGATGGACGCGGTCGCCGAGGGCTCGATCGAGCCGGGCAGTGTCATCGTCATCCGTTACGAGGGCCCCAAGGGCGGACCGGGCATGCGGGAGATGCTCGCGATCACCGCGGCCATCAAGGGCGCTGGGCTCGGAAAAGATGTACTACTCTTGACGGACGGACGATTCTCAGGCGGCACAACCGGCCTGTGCATCGGCCACATAGCACCCGAAGCGGTGGACGCTGGTCCCATCGCCTTCGTGCGCGATGGTGATCTGATACGGGTCGATATCGCAGCTCGCTCTCTCGACCTACTCGTCGACGAGGCGGAGCTCGCCTCCCGCCGCTCTGGCTGGGAGCCGCTTCCCCCGCGCTACACCCGAGGCGTTCTTGCCAAGTACTCGCGCCTCGTGCGGTCCGCCGCCGAGGGAGCGACCACCGGCTGACCCGGATGCATCGGCATCCGGCGTCCTCCACAGTTCACCAGAAGGAAAGTCATGACTGCTGACACCGTCTCGGCCGTGCCGAGGCCGCCCGCCCGTTCATCCGCCCCGGAGATCACCGGTGCCGAGGCCGTCGTGCGCTCGCTCGAGCTGCTCGGCGTCACCGACGTCTTCGGTCTCCCCGGTGGCGCGATCCTGCCGGTGTACGACCCGCTCATGGACGCGTCGCAGCTGCGCCACATCCTGGTGCGCCACGAGCAGGGCGCCGGTCATGCGGCCGAGGGGTACGCGTCCGCGTCGGGCAAGGTCGGCGTGTGCATCGCCACCTCCGGTCCCGGCGCGACGAACCTCGTCACCGCGATCGCCGACGCCTACATGGACTCGGTGCCGCTGCTGGCGATCACCGGCCAGGTGTTCTCGACCCTGATGGGGACGGACGCGTTCCAGGAGGCCGACATCGTGGGCATCACGATGCCGATCACGAAGCACTCGTTCCTGGTGAAGGACGCGGCGGACATCCCCGGCGCGATCGCGGCCGCCTACGAGATCGCCGGCACCGGTCGTCCCGGTCCCGTGCTCGTGGACATCACGAAGGATGCGCAGCAGGCGGTCGCCCCGTTCGTGTGGCCGCCCAAGATCGACCTGCCCGGCTACCGCCCGGTCACCAAGGCGCACGGCAAGCAGATCCAGGCCGCGGCCGCCCTGCTCGCCGAGGCCAAGAAGCCGGTGCTGTACGTCGGCGGCGGCGTCGTGCGCGGTCGTGCGGCCGCCGAGCTGCTGGAGCTCGCGGAGTCCACCGGCGCCCCCGTGGTGACCACGCTGATGGCCCGCGGCGCCTTCCCCGACTCCCACGCGCAGCACCTGGGCATGCCCGGCATGCACGGCACCGTCCCGGCGGTGCTGGCGCTGCAGGAGGCCGACCTCATCGTGTCGCTCGGAGCGCGCTTCGACGACCGCGTGACGGGCAAGGCGGCGCTGTTCGCTCCGCACGCCAAGGTCGTGCACGTGGACATCGACCCCGCGGAGATCTCGAAGATCCGCACGGCCGATGTGCCGATCGTGGGCGACGTGCGTGACGTGCTGACCGACCTCGACGCCGCATTCCGCGGTGCGACGGGTGGCGCGAAGCCCGACATCGAGGAGTGGTGGTCGTACCTCGACGGCCTCCGCAACGAGTTCCCGCTCGGCTACGCGCCGACGACCGACGGGCTGCTGGCGCCGCAGTACGTGATCCAGCGCATCGGCGAGCTCACCGGACCGGAGGGCATCTTCGCCTCGGGCGTGGGGCAGCACCAGATGTGGGCCGCGCAGTTCATCAAGTACGAGCGTCCGAACGCGTGGCTCAACTCCGGGGGAGCCGGCACCATGGGCTACTCGGTCCCCGCGGCGATGGGGGCCAAGGTCGCCGAGCCGGAACGCCAGGTCTGGGCGATCGACGGCGACGGCTGCTTCCAGATGACCAACCAGGAGCTCGCGACCTGCGCGATCAACAACATCCCGATCAAGGTCGCCATCATCAACAACTCCTCGCTGGGCATGGTGCGGCAGTGGCAGACGCTGTTCTACGACGGCCGTCACTCCAACACCGACCTGAACACCGGCCACGGCACGGTCCGCATCCCCGACTTCGTCAAGCTCGCAGAGGCGTACGGCTGCCTCGCGATCCGTGTGGAGAAGGAGGAGGAGGTCGACGCGGCCATCCAGCTCGCTCTCGACACGAACGACCGCCCCGTGGTGATCGACTTCGTGGTGAGCGCCGACTCCATGGTGTGGCCGATGGTGCCGCAGGGCGTCAGCAACAGCTATGTCCAGTACGCGCGCGACCACGCGCCCGCCTTCGACGAGGAGGACTGAGCCATGTCAACCCACGTGCTGAGCCTGCTGGTGGAGAACACCCCCGGCCTGCTGACCCGTGTCGCGGGGCTCTTCGCCCGCCGCGGCTTCAACATCGACTCCCTCGCGGTCGGCGTGACGGAGGTGCCCGGGATCTCCCGCATCACGGTCGTCGTCGACGTCGAGGAGCTTCCGCTCGAGCAGGTCACCAAGCAGCTGAACAAGCTGATCAACGTGATAAAGATCGTCGAGCTCGACCCGACCACCTCGGTGCAGCGCGAGCACATGCTCGTGAAGGTGCGCACCGACAATGCCACCCGGTCGAACGTGATCGAGGTCGTGAACCTGTTCCGCGCGTCGGTCGTCGACTACGCCTCCGACGCCCTGGTGATCGAGGTCACCGGCGACAAGGGCAAGGTCGAGGCGCTGCTGCGCGCGCTGGAGCCGTTCGGCATCAAGGAGATCGCCCAGTCCGGTCTCCTGGCCATCGGCCGCGGCGGAAAGAGCATCACCGAGCGCGTCCTGCGCGGCTGACCATTCCCCACTCTTCCGAACCACAATCAAGGAGAAACACACCGTGAGCACCGAGATCTTCTACGACGACGACGCCGACCTGTCCCTGATCCAGAGCAAGAAGGTCGCGATCGTCGGCTACGGCTCGCAGGGTCACGCCCACGCGCAGAACCTGCGCGACTCGGGCGTCGAGGTCGCGATCGCCCTCAAGGAGGGCTCCAAGTCCGCCGCGAAGGCGGAGGAGGCCGGCTTCCCGGTCAAGACCGTCGCCGATGCGACCGAGTGGGCCGACGTCATAATGATCCTCGCGCCGGACCAGCACCAGCGCACGATCTACAGCGAGTCGATCGCCCCGAACCTGACCGCGGGCAAGACCCTCGCGTTCGCGCACGGGTTCAACATCCGCTTCGGCTACATCGACGCCCCCGAGGGTGTCGACGTGATCCTGGTCGCCCCGAAGGCGCCCGGTCACACGGTGCGCCGCGAGTTCGTCGCCGGTCGCGGCATCCCGGACATCATCGCCGTCGAGCGCGATGCATCGGGTCACGCCTGGGACCTCGCGCTGTCGTACGCCAAGGCGATCGGCGGCACCCGGGCCGGCGTCATCAAGACCACGTTCACCGAGGAGACCGAGACCGACCTCTTCGGTGAGCAGGCCGTGCTCTGCGGTGGCATGAGCCACCTGGTGCAGGCGGGCTTCGAGACGCTCGTCGAGGCCGGGTACCAGCCGCAGATCGCCTACTTCGAGGTGCTGCACGAGCTGAAGCTCATCGTCGACCTGATGTGGGAGGGCGGCATCGCCAAGCAGCGCTGGTCGATCTCCGACACGGCTGAGTTCGGCGACTACGTCTCCGGACCGCGCGTGATCGACGAGCGCGTCAAGGAGAGCATGAAGGGCGTGCTGTCCGACATCCAGTCCGGCGCGTTCGCGAAGCGCTTCATCGAGGACCAGGACAACGGCGCCGAGGAGTTCCTCGCACTGCGTGCCAAGGAGGAGCAGCACCCGATCGAGGCCACCGGCAAGGAGCTGCGGTCGCTGTTCGCCTGGAAGCAGCAGGACGAGGACTACGTGGACGGCAGCGCCGCGCGCTGAGTCGATCGTCGAAGGAACGGGCGTCCCCTCGGGGGCGCCCGTCTCGCGTTTCCCGACCTCATTCGTCCGTCAAACATCGGATGTCTATGCCAGGATGGGAGGCATGCGACAGGAATGGTTTGATCACGCCCGCTTCGGGATGTTCGTGCACTTCGGGCTGTACAGCGGCGCGGCGCGGCACGAGTGGGTGCAGAACTATGAACGCCTCACCGACGAGGACTACCGCCCGTACTTCGACAACTTCGACCCCGATCTGTTCGATGCGGCCGCCCTGGCCAGGACGGCCAAGGAGAGCGGGATGGGCTACGTCGTGCTCACGACCAAGCACCACGACGGCTTCTGCCTGTGGGATTCCGCACTCACGGATTTCACGTCGGTGTCGGCCGTCGGGCGCGACCTCGTGCGCGAGTACGTCGACGCGCTCCGCGCCGAGGGGCTCAAGGTGGGGCTGTACCACTCGGTGATCGACTGGCACCACCCGGACTTCACGGTGGACTGGAACCACCCCCGCCGCGACGACGAGAACGCGCACGTGCTCAACGAGGGTCGCGACATGTCGCGGTACCGCGCGTATCTGCACGGCCAGGTGCGCGAGCTGCTGACCGCGTACGGCGACATCGACTACCTGTTCTTCGACTTCACCTACCCCGAGGAGAAGGACGGCTGGGCCGGCAAGGGGCCCGAGGACTGGGACGCCGAGGCGCTGCTCGCTCTGTGCCGCGAGCTGCAGCCGGAGATGCTGGTGAACGACCGCCTGGGCATCCCCGCCGACTTCGTCACCCCGGAGCAGTACCAGCCGACCGCGCCACTCCTGCGCGACGGCGAGCCCCTGGTGTGGGAGGCCTGCCAGACCCTCAACGGATCGTGGGGATACCACCGCGACAACACCGATCAGAAGTCGCCGACGCTGCTGGTGCAGATGCTGGTCGACTCGGTCTCGATGGGGGGCAACATGCTGCTCAACATCGGTCCGGACGGCCGCGGGGCGATCGCGCCGCGGGATGCCGGGACGCTCGCGGAGATCGGGGAGTGGATGCGGCTGCACGAGCGCGCGGTCATCGGTGCAGGGCACGCCCCGTTCACCCCGCCGCGCGAGGGCGTGTACACGCTGCGGGGCGACCGCCTCTACCTCAGCCTGTTCAGCTGGCCGCTCGGGTTCGTGCACCTTCCCGGGCTCGCCGACCGCGTGACGTACGCGCGCCTGCTGAACGACGGCTCGTGGCTGCGCACCTCGGTGTCCGACCCCGAGCAGCAGGCGGATCTGATGACCCCCGCCGGCGAGGCCGAGGGGACGCTCACGGTGCATCTGCCCGTGCGTCGTCCCGACGTGCTGGTGCCGGTGATCGAGCTGCGCCTGCGCGCGGAGTGAGCGGGCGGTGGCGGCGGCTCAGGCCGTCGCCACCGGGATCTCCACGCCTTCGAGCGCCAGCCGCGCGGCGCCGTACAGGATCGCGTCCGCGCCCGTGGTCGCCGCCTCGATGCGCAGGCGCTGCGTGGCCAGGGGGTGGCAGGCCTCGTAGACCCGGCTGCGGACGGCCGCGATGAACGGCTCCGAGGCGCTCATGCTGCCCGTCAGGAACACGGCGTGCGGGTTGAAGAAGTTCACGACACCGGAGAGCGCCTGACCCAGGTGCGTGCCCGCCGTGCGGACGAGCGTGGTCGCGACGGGATCGGCGTCGCGCGCGAGCGTGAGCACGTCGGCGGTCGTGGCGACGGCGGTGTTGCCGCGCTCGTGCATCTGTCGCACGAGGCTGGCACCGCTGGCCACGGTCTCCAGGCATCCGGTGTTGCCGCACGAGCAGGGGATGTCGCCGCTGCCGTCGATGCGGGTGTGGGTGATGTCGCCCGCCGCGGCCGTCGCGCCGCGGTGCACGTGACCGTCGACGATGATGCCGCTGCCGATCGCGGTCCCCGCCTTCACGGTGATGCTGTGCTGTCCGTGACCGAGCTGCTCCCGATGCTCGCCGAGCGCCGCGAGGTTCGCGTCGTTGTCGACGACGACGGGAACGCCGTAGCGTTCGGCGAGGTGCTCGCCTACGCGGAAGCCCGGCCATCCCGGCATGCGCGAGGGCTGGTCGACGGATCCCGTGGCGATGTCGACCGGGCCGGGGAGACTGACCCCGATCGCGTGCACCCTGGTGTCTGCCACGAGGCGGTCGAACACCTCGGCGACCCGCGCGAGCGTGGCCTCCGGGCCGTCGGCGACGTCGATCGCGATCGTCTCGCTGTCGAGCAGCGCGCCGCTCAGGTCGTGCCGTCCCACGCGGGCGTGCTTTCCGCCCAGGTCGGCGGAGAGCACGAGGCCGTCGGAGGCGATCTGCAGCACGCGGGGCCGGCGACCGCCGCGCGAGGTGCCGGCTCCGGCCTCCTGCAGCACGCCGGCGTCGAGCAGCGCCTGCACGCGGAGTCCGACCGTGGACGCGGCGACGCCCATCGTCGCCGCCAGCTCCGAGCGCGAGCGGGCCTGACCGCGCGCGACGAGGTCGAGGATGCGCCGCGTGTGCGGATCGTCGACGGGGGTGTCGGCGGGGTTCGTCATGGGAGCCCTTCGTCTCGGAGCATCGTCAGCGTAGCGGGGGAGTGCCGTGTTTCGGGGAGGTGACGCCGTATCACCGTCCGATAAACATCGGATGTTCAGCTTGCGGCACTCCCCGAACTATGAAAGCCTCACTTCATACGAAATCCTATTAGGTTAATTCGACCCGCGAAATAACCTTTCCCTTCTCAGGAGGCATTCAATGAAGAAGTTGCGTGTGGGGGCTGTCGCCGCTGTCACGGGCGTGGCCGTGGCGATGACCGGTTGTGCCAGCACGGGCGGCTCTGGAGGCTCCGCCGACGGCGACACCATCGTCGTCGACATGTGGGCGGGCAGCGAGTCCGACGTCGATGCGCTCGAGGCGCAGATCGAGTTCGCGCAGAAGCAGAACCCCGACATCACCATCAAGCTGCAGACGTCGCCCTGGAGCGACTTCTTCACGAAGCTGACGACCAACATGGCCAGCGGCAACATGGCGTGCATCACCGGGATGAGCGGCGCGCAGCTCGGCGGTTACACGGGCGGCTTCCGCGAGCTGAGCGAGAAGGACCTCGAGACGGCCGGGATCGACTGGTCGGAGTTCAACCCGAGCGCCGACGGCATCCTCAGCTTCGAGGGCAAGGTCTACGGCGTGCCGTTCGACGTGGCCACCATGCTCGTCTACTACAACCAGGACATGCTGACCGCCGCCGGTGCCGCCACGCCGGAGATCGGCTGGACGTTCGACGACTTCTCCGCGATCGCCGCCGACGCCACGAAGGACGGCAAGTACGGCTTCGGCATGGGCATGGGCGGCTACCAGTGGATGTCGATGCCCATCGCGTACTCCGCCACGCAGCCGGCCTCCGAGGACGGCACGCTGCACATCGACGACGACGCGTTCGTCGACGCGGCCACCTGGTACGCCGGGCTGGTCACGGAGCAGAAGGTCGCGGCGCCCGTCGCCTCGGCCTCCGACACCGGCTGGGGCGAGAACCAGTACACCGGCGCCAACGCGGCCATGGCCGTCGACGGCACCTGGAACGCGGTCAGCTACCTCAACAACGAGTCCGGCTTCGCCGCCGGCATGGTGCCGCTGCCCGCGGGCGTCGACGGCAACCCCGGACCGATCCTCGGCTCGGGCTACGGCATCGCCGCCAACTGCAAGAACCCGGAGGCCGCGCTGAAGGTCCTCGGCTCGCTGGTGGGTGAGGACGCGCAGGACTACATCGCGTCGTCCGGCCGCTCGTACCCCGCGCGCACCTCCTCGCAGCCGCTGTACTTCGAGTCGATCGACGAGCAGTACCGCGACCAGGTGCAGTCGGTGTTCGAGGCCGCGTTCGCCGACACCGTCCCGCTGTACATGACCAAGAGCTGGCAGAAGCTCGACAGCTACATCCAGCCCAACCTCGTCAGCGTCTACAACGGCCAGATGACGATGGAGGAGCTGCTGTCGAACGCCCAGGCGCAGTTCGGCGAGTGACCCGGCTCCGGCCGCCGCAGCAGTAACAGAGAAAGACAAGAGATGACGATCACGACGACACGTCGAGGATCGCTCGCCAAGGTCGAGGGCCGCCAGGCGCTGGGTTTCGCAAGCCCGGCCCTGGTGGGCCTCGCCCTGTTCACGATCGTGCCCGTCGGGCTGTCGATCGTGATGAGCGTCTTCGACTGGCCGACCTTCGGCGAGCGGACCTTCAACGGGGTGGACAACTACGTCAAGCTGTTCACCAGCAGCCCCGACTTCTGGCCGGCGCTGCGGAACTCGGCGGTGTACACGCTGCTGTACGTGCCGCTGAGCGTCGCCCTCTCGCTCGTGCTCGCTCTCGGACTCGGACCGCGGATCCGCGGTCGCGGCGCCCTGCGCGTGCTCTTCTTCATCCCGGTCGTGACGCCGATGGTCGCCAACGTGCTGGTGTGGAAGATGATGCTGCAGCCGCAGGGCCTCTTCAACGGCCTCTCGGTCAGCTGGTTCGGGATCGAGCTGCCGAACTTCCTCGCCGATCCCTCCTGGGCCATGATCATGGTCGTCGTGATGAGCGTCTGGCAGGGCCTCGGCTACAACATGCTGATCTTCTCGGCGGCTCTCGAACAGCTCCCCGAGAGCGTGCTCGAGGCGGCCAGCATCGATGGCGCGCAGGGCTTCCGCCGCGTGTGGAGCATCATCATCCCGATGATCTCGCCGTCGATCTTCTTCGCCACCATCATGACGATGATCACCTCGCTGCAGGTGTTCGTGCAGCCGCAGATGCTCACCGGCGGCGGCCCGGGCAACGCCACCAAGCCGCTCGTGATGTACATCTGGGAGCAGGGCTTCACGTTCGGCGACCTCGGCCTCGCAGCCGCCGCCGCCTGGATCCTGTTCGCCATCATCATCGCGATCACCGGCCTCCAGTTCGCCGCGCAGAAGAAGTGGGTGCACTATGAGCACTGAGACCCTCGTCCGCCCCGCCGGCCCCGCGCCGCGCCGCGACCGCGAGCGTGAGCGCGAGAAGGCTCGCGGAGCCTCCACGACTCCGGGTGCCCGCCTCCGTCTGGTGCTCGCGCACGTCTGCATCTACATCGCCGCGCTCATCTTCATCGCGCCGCTCGTGTACGCGTTCTTCTCGGCCCTCAAGCCCAACTCCGAGATGTTCTCCATGCCGCCGACGCTCGTCGGCTCGGAGATCCGCTGGAGCAACTTCGTCGACGTGTTCGCCTACGGGCCGTTCCTGACGTACATCATGAACTCGTTCATCGTGGCGGTCGGCGGCACGCTGGTCGTGCTGGTGGTCTCGACCACCGCCGGGTACGCGTTCGGGCGGCTGCGGTGGAAGGGGCGCGACGCCGTGTTCGTGCTCTTCCTCGCCACGCTCATGGTGCCGGCCGAGGTGCTCGTGATCCCGATGTTCCAGGTCATGCAGTGGTTCAACTGGGTCGACACATACCAGGCGCTCATCCTGCCGTTCGCGTTCGGCGCCTTCGGGACCTTCCTCATGCGGCAGTTCTTCCGCGGGATCCCCTATGAGCTGGAGGAGGCGGCACGCGTCGACGGCGCCGGTCCCGTCCGGTCGTTCCTGCAGATCATCCTCCCGCTGTCGAAGTCGGCCGTCGCCGTGCTCGCGGTGTTCACGTTCCTGTCCTTCTGGAACAGCTACCTGTGGCCGCTGATCGTGACGGTCGACTACAACGCCCACGGCACGCTGCCGGTCGGACTGGCCAGCTTCGCCGGTCTCACCGGCACCCGCTGGGACCTGCAGATGGCGGCGGCGATCATCTCGATGATCCCGACCACCGTGCTCGTGATCGTGCTGCAGAAGCACCTGGTCAAGGGCATCGCGATGGCAGGACTGGGCGGACGCTGAGCATGATCGGTCAGGGACAGGGCACCACTGTGCCCATCGACGGTCGACCGCGTCCGCGAACCGGGCTGGCGGGGATCGACATCGGCGGCACCAAGATCGCCGCGCTCGTCGTGGGGGAGGACGGCTCCGTCGTCGCCCGCGGCAGCGTGCCGGCCCCGGCCGCCCTGGGCGGAGCGGCCATGGCCGATGCCGCGGCGGGCCTCGTCCGGGCACTCGCCGGCGAGGCCGGGGTGCCGCTCGCCGCAGCGGGCGTGGGCGCCGCGGGCGTCATCGACCACGAGACCGGCACCGTGCGGGCGGCCTCGGCCACGTTCGTCGGCTGGGCGGGATTCCCGCTCGCGGACGAGCTCGGACGACGCCTGGGCGTGCCGGTCAGCGTCGAGAACGACGTCAACGCGTTCCTGCTCGGAGAAGCGGCCGCGCTGAGCCGCACCGAGCGCGACGTGCTGGGCGTGATGCTCGGCACGGGCGTGGGCGGAGCCGTCATCATCGACGGCGCGCTCCACCACGGGCCCCACGGTGCGGCGGGCGAGATCGGACACACCCCCGGGTACAGCGAGCTCGTGTGCACCTGCGGGCAGACAGGGCACCTGGAGACGCTGGCCTCCGGAACCTCCATCGCCCTGCGCTACCGCGAGCGGACGGGCGGCGAAGCGGCAGACGCCCGGGCGGTCGCCGCCCTCGCTCGGGGTGGAGACGCGGACGCCCTCGCCGTGTTCGCCGCCGCCGGTCGCGCGGTCGCCCTCGCCAGTGCGAGCGCCGCGACCCTGCTCGACCTGCCGACCGTGATCGTGGGCGGTGGCGTCGCCTCGGCGTGGGACCTGCTGGAACCCGCGATCCAGGCGACCCTGCGCACGGACTCGCCGGTGTCGGGCATCCCGCTGCGCATCGTCCCGGCGCAGCTGGGCTCCGATGCGGTCGCCCTCGGAGCGATCGAGACCGCCCGTCGGGCCCTCGCCCCCGCACCCCCACTCTGAATCGACTCCACGGATGAGAGGTATCGCATGGTGACCGCACCCCAGGACGCCCACGAGATCTGGATGGGCCCGCTGCCGCCCGTCGACGACGGCGGCCTGCCGAAGCCCCGCGTGGGCATCGCCGGCATCTCGATCGAGTCCAGCACGTTTTCGCCGCACATCTCCGGCGACGAGGCCTTCACGATCCGTACCGGCGCGGACCTCCGCGCCTACTACCCGTTCCTCGACGAGGGGCGCGAGCTGGCCGAGGCCGCCGAGTGGGTTCCGCTCACGCACGGCCGCTCGCTGCCCGGCGGTGCCGTGGACCCCGAGACGTACCGGCGGATGAAGGACGCGATCCTCGACGGCATTCGCGAGCACGGGCCCTTCGACGGCTTCTTCTTCGACATCCACGGCGCCATGAGCGTCGTGGGCATGGACGACGCCGAGGGCGACCTGGCCCGTGCCGTCCGGGAGGCACTGGGACCCGACACGCTCGTCTCCACGTCGATGGACCTGCACGGCAACGTGTCGGAGGTGCTGCGCGATGCGGTCGACCTGCTGACCTGCTACCGGATGGCTCCGCACGAGGACTGGCTCAACACCAAGGAGCGCGCGGTGTGGAACCTGCTCGACCGGCTGCGCGGGCCGCACGGCGCCGACCCGCTCGCGCGACGGCCCTTCACCGCCTGGGTGCCGGTCCCCGTGCTGCTGCCCGGTGAGAAGACCAGCACGCGGCTCGAACCGGCGCGCGGCATCTACGCCGAGCTGCCCGCGATCGAGGCGCTGCCCGGCGTGGTCGACGCGTCCGTCTGGATCGGGTACGCGTGGGCCGACGAGCCGCGCTGCCAGGCCTACGTCGTGGTCACCGGCGACGACCGTGAGCTCATCGCCCGGGAGGCCGAGCGCGTCGCCCGCCGGTTCTGGGACGCGCGCGAGGACTTCGTGTTCGTGGCCGAGACCGGCACGCTCGACGAGGCGCTGGACCGCGCGCTCGCGCCCGCAGCCGCCCGGCCGTACGTCATCTCGGACTCGGGCGACAACCCCACCGCCGGGGGAGCGGGCGACGTGACCTGGACGCTCGCGCGCCTGCTGGAGCGACCGGAGCTCACCGACGGGAGCCAGACGACCCTCGTCGCGTCGATCTTCGACAGTGAGGCCGTCGCGCGGGCGGTCGCAGCGGGTGTCGGCGCCGAGGTCGAGCTCGAGGCGGGGGCCCGCGTCGACCCGGGTCCGCACGGGCCCGTCACGATCCGCGGCACCGTCTTCTCGATCACGCACGGCGACCCCGACGCGGGCACCCAGGCCGTGATCGCGGTCGGCGGCCTGCACGCCATCGTGACCGAGCGCCGCAAGCCCTTCCACCACCTCTCGGACTTCCGGATGCTGGGCCTCGAGCCCACCGAGGCCGACATCGTCGTGGTGAAGATCGGCTACCTGGAGCCGGAGCTGTACGAGCTCGCCGCCGACTGGACGCTCGCGCTCACGCCCGGCGGCGTCGACCAGGACCTGCTGCGCCTCGGCCACCACCGTCTGCGCCCTGGCGTCTACCCCTTCGACACCACCGGCACGCCCGACCTGACCGCGACGGTCGTCCGCCGCGGCGACGCCGAGGAGACGCCCGTCGACTCCACCCCCGCAGAGGAGACCCCCGCATGATGAACTTCGAGAAGCGCACCGGGCCCGACCTCGGCTCCGCGGCACCGGTGTACCCCGCGAACGGTGTGCCGGAGTGGTACCGCGACGCGAAGCTCGGCTTCTTCGTGCACTGGGGCCTGTACTCGGTGCCGGCGTGGGCGGTGCAGCACGGCGAGGGCGTCAACATCCCCACGGAGGACGCCTACGCGTGGCACCAGTACGCGGAGTGGTACGGCAACACGGTGCGCATCGCGGGGAGCCCCACGTGGGAGCGGCACCAGCGCCTGTACGGCCCCGGCACCTCCTACGAGGACCTCGCCGACCGCTGGGACGCCGCCGCGTTCGACGCCGACGCGTTCGTCGGAGAGCTGGTGGGCGCGGGCGCGAGGTACATCGTGCCCACCACCAAGCACCACGAGGGCTTCTGCCTGTGGGACACCGCGACGACCGGCTTCAACGCCGTCGCGCGTGCGCCCCGGCGCGACCTGATCGCCGAGTTCCACGACGCCACGCGTCGCGCTGGCGCGAAGTTCGGCGTGTACTACTCCGGGGCGCTCGACTGGCACGTCAGCGACTTCCCGGCGATCGAGTCCGACACCGACCTGTTCCGGTTCCGCCGCAACGACGAGCACTTCGCGCGATACTCGGCCGCCCAGCTGGAGGAGCTCGTCGAGCGCTTCGCGCCGGATGTGCTGTGGAACGACATCGAGTGGCCGGACGGCGGCAAGGGCGACCAGGAGTACGCGGTCGCCGCGCTGCTGCGCCGCTACTTCGATGCCGTGCCCGAGGGCGTCGTGAACGACCGCTGGGGTGTGCCGTACCACGGCTTCCTCACGCGCGAGTACACGGACATCCCGGAGATCATCCCCGAGCCGTGGGAGTCCACGCGCGGACTCGGCTACTCGTTCGGCTTCAACCAGGACGAGGACGAGCGCCACTCCCTGTCCGGCGCGGCCCTGATCCGCCTGCTGGTCGACGTCGTGGCCAAGAACGGCAATCTGCTCATCAACGTCGGCCCCGCGGCAGACGGCTCGATCCCCGAGCTGCAGCGCCGGGCCATGCGCGAGCTCGGGTCGTGGCTCGACGCGAACGGCGACGCCGTCTACGGAACGCGGCCATGGATCCGGATGGGGGAGCAGGCCGGGGCCCCGCGCCGCTACACGACCTCGGCCGGTGCCGTGCACGTCCACGCGCTCGACCCCGCGGCCGGCCGCATCGAGCTCCCCGCGGAGCTCGACCACGCCACGCTGCGCTGGAGCGACGGCTCGGAGGCGGAGGTGTCGCGAGACGGCTCCGGCGCTGTCGCCACCATCCCGCCGGGGCTGCAGCCCGCTCCGGTCGCGGTGCTGTCCGCCCAGGGCGTCTGAGCAGCCACCCCGCACGATGCGAACGACGAGGGCTCCGGTGTCGCGCACCGGAGCCCTCGTCCGCTTCCATCGCCCCGCGCGGCTCAGGGTCGCGTGAGCTCCTCCAGCACCTCGATCACGTGCCGGTAGGGGCGCCCGGTGGCGCGGGTCATGCCGATCTCACACGTGCGGTTGGCGGACACGAACGCGTCGAAGCCCCCGCGCTCCCCGTCAGCGGCCGCGACCTCGGCCGACTCCTGCGCAGTCGCACTCGCGGTGAGTTCGGGGTGCAGCATGCCGCGGTCGCCCGCGAACGCGCAGCAGCCCCAGCCCTCGGGCACGAACACGTCGTCGGCCACGGCGGCAGCGATCTCCGTCAGGGCCCCGGTCGCCCCGAGCGCCGTGGTCGAGCAGGTGGGGTGCACCGCGATGGAGGGGAGCTTCGCCGGCACGCTCAACCGCGGCAGCACCTCGCGGGCGACGAAGGTCGTGGCGTCCTCGATGCGCAGTCCCGCGTAGCGCGGATCCTTCGCGACGGACTGGGCGAGCATCACATCCAGCCCCTCGGTGCACGACGCGGCGTCGCACACCACGGGGAGCTCGCCGTGACGGCTGGCCTCCCACAGCGACGCCAGCACCCGGTCGGACATCAGCCGATAGCCGTCGAGGTGTCCCTTCGACTTCCACGGGGTGCCGCAGCACAGCCCGCCGTTCTCCTCCGGGATCACCACCGCGATCCCCGCCCGGTCGAGCAGGTGGCGCAGGGCATCACGGGATCCGTGGCCGCCGTCCTCCGCGCCGAACATCGTGCCGATGCACGCGCCGAAGAACACGGCCTGCGCGTCGGGCGGTGACACCGGTCGATCGGGCTTCGAGCCGCCGCGGGGGAGTCCGCCGTCGTACAGCGGCACGGTGTCGGCGCCGAGCACGGCGCGTCCGAGCTGCGTCACGCCGCGGACGAGCGGGGCGGGGAGGGCGTCCGCGACCGTGAGGGCCACGCCGCCCGCGCGGGTGACGGTGCTCCAGTGCTTCGCGGCGGTGCCCCAGACGGCGCCCTCGACCGCGTTCGACTGCTCGGCCCGCAGCCGCCGCACGAGGTCGCCCGTGTTGATGTCGACCGGACACGCGACCCCGCACATGCCGTCCACGGCGCAGGTCTGCACCCCGTCGTAGTCGTAGTCGGCGCGGAGGTCGCGCAGCAGCTCGGTGTCGCCCTGCTCCTCGGCCCACGCCATGTCGCGGCGCAGCACGATGCGCTGCCGCGGGGTGAGGGTGATGCTCTTGCTGGGGCACGTGGGCTCGCAGTACCCGCACTCCACGCAGCGGTCCACCTCGCTCTCGACCGTGGGAACGCGCTTGAGGTCGTGCAGGTAGGAGTCGGGGTCGTCGGAGAGCACCACGCCGGGGTTGAGGATGCCGTCCGGATCGATCAGTCGCTTGAGCTCCCACATCAGGTCGGTGAGCTCGTCGCCATACTGCCGCCGGACGAACGGCGCCATGATGCGACCCGTGCCGTGCTCGGCCTTGAGCGAGCCCTGCTGGGAGAGGACGAGCTCGACGAGGTCGTCGGTGAAGCGGCGGTAGCGGGCCACGCTGTCGGGGTCGTCGAAGCGCTCGTTGAGCAGGAAGTGCACGTTGCCGTCCTTCGCGTGCCCGAAGATGACCGAGCCCTCGTAGCCGTGCTCCGCGAACAGCTCGATCAGGCGCTCGCACGTGGCCAGCAGCCGGGGCACGGGCACCACGATGTCCTCCAGCAGCGCGGTCGTGCCGGACGGGCGGGCACCCGCGACGGCGGTGTAGAGGCCCTTGCGCACGTGCCACAGCGCGGCCCGCTCGGCCGCATCGGTCGTGAGTCGCGGCGGGACGGCGAGGGGGAGGGCGTCGAAGTGCGACTGGGCGGCAGCGCTCGCGAGTGCCAGGGCGTCGGTGTCGGCCGCGTGCACCTCCACCAGCAGGGCGGCGTGCCCCCGCACGTCGATCTCCGCGATCGCCGCCGGGACATCGCTCAGCCCCTGGGCCACGCGCAGCGACGCCGCATCCAGGAGCTCGATCGTGGCGAGACCGAGACGGGTGAGGTCGGGCAGTGCGGACATGGCGGCGGACAGCGTCTCGAACACGAGCAGCCCGGTCGCGATCGCGGGGCGCACCTCGATCGTGCGGAAGCGCGCCTCGGCGACGAAGGCGAGCGTGCCCTCCGAGCCGATCACGAGGTGCTCCAGGATGCGGACGGGGTCGTCGAAGTCGAGCAGGGCGTTGAGGCCGTAGCCCATGGTGTTCTTCATGGAGAACTGCTGTCGGAGGAAGGCCACGTGCTGGGGGGAGGCGAGCAACCGCGCGCGCAGGGCGAGCAGGCCGTCGGCGATCGCCGGCTCGGCGGCGCGGAGCACCTCGTTCGCGTCGGGACGGCCCGTGTCGAGGATGGTTCCGCTGGGCAGCACGAGCGTCATCGACGTGATCGTCTGGTACGAGTTCTCGGTGATGCCGCAGGCCATGCCGCTGGAGTTGTTCGCCACGACGCCGCCGATCGTGCACGCGATCTCGCTCGCCGGGTCGGGCCCGAGCTTGCGGCGGTACCGGGCGAGCCGTGTGTTGACCTGCCGCACGGTGGCGCCGGGGCCGACGCGGACGGCGGCGCCGTCGTCCTCCACCCGGATGTCGCGGAAGTGGCTGCGGGTGTCGACGAGGATGTCGCCGCTCACCCCCTGTCCGGAGAGACTCGTGCCACCGGAGCGGAAGGTGAGGGTGCGTCCGGCGGCGCGCACGGCGCCGAACGCGCGGGCCACGCCGGCCGCATCGGCGGGGGAGAGCACGGCATCGGGGACGAGCAGATAGTGGGAGGCGTCGTGGGCGCGGGCGAACCGGTCGATCGACCGGGCATGCACCTCGGTGTCCGGCCCGAGCAGCTCGTGGTCCAGCGGTTCGGCGATGGTGGTCGGCACGGTGCTCCTCTGCTCCGGGTCAAGATTGTCTGACAAGTGTACCGACGACCGGATGCTTCGCTAGGCTGACGGCCATGACCACCCTCACGGACCGCGGCCTCGGCGTCGTCGGCGTGGTCGATGCGGTGACCGCCCAGCTGCGCGCGCGCATCCTCGGCGGTGAGATCCGATCGGGCGAGCCGCTCACCGAGGCCGCGGTGTCGCAGTCCTTCGGTGTGGCCAGGCCCAGCGCGAAGGCGGCGATCGAACAGCTGGTCGCGAGCGGCCTGCTCGTGCGCACGGCACATCGCACCGCACGCGTGGTGGGTATCGACCCGGCGACGGTGCGCGACGTCTACCGCACGCGCACCCGCCTGGAGAGCGCCGCGCTTCGGGAGCTGGCACGGGCGCGCAGAGTGCCCGCCGCCGCGGTCGAGGCGAACGCGGAGCTGCTCGCGATGGGACCGGGGCCCGACCCGGCGACCGTGGACCCCGATCTGCGCTTCCATACGGCGCTGATCGATGCGCTGCACAGCGAGCGGACCGGACGGATGTACCGGAGCGTGCTCGACGAGGTCCGGTTGTGCATGGCGCAGGTGCAGGGGCGGCGCCTGCTGAACGCGGAGGAGATCGCCGCACAGCATCGGGAGATGCTCGATGCCGTCGCGGCGGGTGCGGAGGACGAAGCAGCCGAGCTGCTGCGGGCGCACCTCGCGTCCGCGGAGGAGCGACTGGTCGAGGCGCTCGGGCGCGACTGAGCGTCAGCCCACGTTCGCCGGGGCGTCCTCGATCTGGATGGGCGCATCCGCCGGGTCCGCCCACACCGGCGCGGGCAGCGGCGTGTCCACTGCGCCGTCCTGGATCGCGCGCAGCGCCTCCGTGATCTCGTCCGCGTTCTCCGGCACCGCGAGGCCGCACGTGCGCAGCTCCGAGGCGAACTGCAGCGTGAGGCGGATCTTGCCCGCCTCGATCGCCTGCGCCGTCGTGCCGGTGCGGATCTCACTGCCCGTCTGGATCGCGGGCACCTCCTCGCACACGTGATAGACCTTGCCGCCGTCGACCCAGACCACCTCGTCCTTGCCGAGCAGCTGGATCACGGTCGACTGGTCGGCCGTGTACTGCTCGACCGACGGCGGGGCGAAGTCCACGCCGACGAACACGGCCAGTGCGGCCAGGACGACGCCGACGATGCCGGCCGTCGTCTTCTGCCCCTTGTCCATGTCCTTGTTCAGGAAGATCAGGATCACGAGCGGGAGGAAGGCGACGATCGCGATGATCGCGCCGAGCTGGTTCTGCACGAAGAAGCGGGTCTTGTCCGCCTTCCGCGCGGGATCGAGCCGGTTCGCCTTCTTCCAGAGCACGGAGCCCGTGATCGACAGGGCCGCGATCACGACGAGCAGCACGAGCAGGGCGATGAACGCCCACTGCGGGAACTGTGCCGTGACGCCCTGCTCCTCGAGCAGACCCGTGTCGGGGTCGCGCACGAGCGTGCCGTCCTCGCCGACGTAGACGCGCTGGCGGAGCAGCCAGAAGATCCCGACGCCCTCGCCGATGATCGCGAGGGCCCACAGCGCGCCCGCGATCCAGCGGAAGCGCATCGCCGTCGTCTTCGCCGCGGCGCTCGGCGTCCACCCCGCCGGTGGCTCCGTGCTCGCGGCGGTGTTCCTGTCCGTGCCGGCGGTCCTGTCGTCGCTCTCGGCCACGTTGATCCCTTCCCCCGAAGGCCCGACCGCACCGGCCAGGGCACGCAAGATCCTAGTGGACGGGGTGTCCTACGCTGGAGGCATGACCTCCGACTCCGACGACGCCCTGAGCTGGGAGGGCGACGACGACACGGCGTCGCATCGCACCGGTCGCCCGCGGCGACGTGAGAACGCGGCCCCGCCCGTCGAGCCGCCTCTTCACCACGCCACGACCACGGAGAGCGCCGCGGTCGCGCCCACGACGCGACCCCCCGCGTCTCCACCGCCCACCGAGGCGGCACCGCCGTCGGCGCCCGCGGCGTCCGTCGCCGCCGACGACGACGAGGCGCCGGCGGGACTCAGCAATGCGATGCTCCTGCTCGTCGGGGTGGTCGGCGGGGTGTATCTCCTCTATTCGGTCGGTTGGGTCGTCGGTGGGCTGCGGCTGCAACCGCTCGCCTCGTTCCTGGTCGCCGACGCGATGTTCCTGCCCTGGTTCGTGCTCGCGATCGCGGCGCCCGCGCTGTGGTTCCTCGCGACGTGGGTCCTCACGCGGGGGAGGGCCGCGTGGGTGCGGGTCGCCCTGCTGCTCGCCGGGGTCGTGCTCCTGGTGCCCTGGCCGTTCGTGACGGTGGGGGTGGTCGGATCATGAGCTCGTCGGAGAACGCATCGGCGGTGTCGTCCGGATCGCCGCGCTGGCTCGCCGGCACCGTCATCGTCCTCGCCGGGCTGTTCTACGCCTACGCGGTGTGGAACGCGGTCGCGCATCTGATCACGATGGCGCAGACCGGTCTGACGGGTGCGGGCTGGGCCGTGCTGCTGTTCGGTGTCGTCTTCCCCCTGATCGTGTTCGGCTTCGCCTCTGCGATCGGGCGTCGCCGGCGCGTGGGCGAGCTCGCCCTCGTGTTCCTCGCGGGGCTGGGCATCGTCGCCGTCTTCTGGATGAGTCTGCTCGCGCTCAGCCTCACGCTCCCCAGCGCCTGACCCGGACGCCACCGGTCGAGCTGGACCGCGCGGCGTCACACGGCACGGAGCGGCATGGCGGCTCGGGTAGAGTTGTCGCGATCGCGCCCCCGACGGTGTGCGGCGCATCGGCCCCTCCCGCCTGTCGCGCTGCCCCGAAGGATCCACTGTGCCGAAGCCCGTCGTGCTCATCGCCGAAGTACTCTCTCCCGCCACGATCGAGGCGCTCGGCCCCGACTTCGACGTCCGCCACGTCGACGGCACCGACCGCGAGGCCCTGTTCGCCGCGCTGGCCGAGGCCGACGCGGTGCTCATCCGCTCGGCGACCCGCATCGACGAGGAGGCGCTGGCGCACGCGCCGAAGCTGAAGGTCGTCGCGCGTGCGGGCGTGGGCCTCGACAACGTCGACATCAAGGCCGCGACCACGGCGGGCGTCATGGTCGTGAACGCTCCGACGTCGAACATCGTCTCGGCCGCCGAGCTCACGGTCGGTCACATCCTCAGCCTCGCTCGGCGCATCCCGGCCGCGCACGCCTCGCTCGCCGCCGGGCAGTGGAAGCGCAGCTCGTTCACGGGCGCCGAGCTCTTCGAGAAGACGGTCGGCATCGTGGGGCTCGGACGTATCGGCGCGCTCGTCGCCGCCCGCCTCGCGGCGTTCGACATGCGCGTCGTCGCGTACGACCCCTACGTCACGTCCGCCCGCGCCCAGCAGCTCGGCGTGCAGCTCCTGTCGCTCGACGAGCTGGTGGCGGAGTCCGACTTCCTGACGATCCACATGCCCAAGACTCCGGAGACCACGGGCATGATCGGCGCGGAGCAGTTCGCGGCGATGAAGCCGACCGCCTTCGTCGTCAACGTCGCGCGCGGCGGGCTGATCGACGAGGAGGCGCTGCACGAGGCGCTCGTCGCTGGAGAGATCGCCGGTGCCGGTCTCGACGTCTTCACGTCTGAGCCGCCGGCGGAGGGCGGCAGTGCCCGTCCGCTGCTCGACCTGCCGAACGTGGTCGTCACGCCGCACCTCGGTGCGAGCACGGAGGAGGCGCAGGAGAAGGCCGGTGTCTCGGTCGCCCGCTCGGTGCGACTCGCGCTGGGCGGCGACCTGGTGCCCGACGCGGTCAACGTGGCCGGCGGCGTGATCGACCCGTATGTGCGTCCCGGGATCTCGCTCGTGGAGAAGCTGGGCCAGATCTTCGCGGCCCTCGCGACCTCGCCGCTCACGAGCCTCGACGTCGAGGTGCACGGCGAGCTCAACGACTACGACGTCAGCGTGCTCAAGCTCGCGGCGCTCAAGGGCGTGTTCACGAACATCGTCAGCGAGACCGTGTCGTACGTGAACGCTCCGCTCCTCGCCGAGCAGCGGGGGATCGCGGTCCGCCTGCTCAAGGACGACGTGAGCGAGGAGTACCGCAACGTCATCACCTTGACGGGGGCCCTGTCCGACGGTTCGCAGCTCTCGGTGTCCGGCACGCTGACCGGTCCGAAGCAGGCGGAGAAGCTCGTCGGCATCAACGACCACGCGCTGGAGCTGCCGATCGAGAAGCACCACGTCGTCATGCTCTACACCGACCGTCCGGGCATCGTGGCCGTGTACGGCCAGAAGTTCGGTGAGGCGGGCATCAACATCGCCGGCATGCAGATCGCGCGCCGCGCGGCCGGCGACCAGGCGCTCAGCGTGCTGACGCTGGACTCGCCCGTGTCGGAGGAACTGCTCGACGACGTGCGCGACGCGATCGACGCCGACCTGTTCCGGCAGATCGAGATCACCGAGGTCTGAGCCGCAGCACCACGGAAGAGGGGCGGGAGTGCGACGCTCCCGCCCCTCTTCGGTTCGCGAGTCAGGCGGTCGCGCGCAGGACCAGGGCGATCAGGTCGGCGAGCTCATCGCTGCGGGGGACGAGCCGCTCCGGGCCGTGCACGTCGAGCGAGTTGTTGAAGTAGAGCCCGTCGCTGACCAGCATCACCAGGTCGAGGCTCGCGGTGTCGCGCACGTGCGGGCGGATGGTGTCGGCCCAGCGGCGCCGGGTCTCGCGGAGCATGTCGGCCGCACGGGTCGAGCCACCCTGGGCGAGGCGGGTCGTGGCGATCAGTGCGCGGTCGAGGGCGTCGTCCTCCATGACCGACGTGCGGACGTAGTAGGCGACCGGGCCCTCCTCCGCCGCGTTCATGCGCTCCAGGTCGAGGGTGGTGAGGTGGTCGAGCCGCTCCACGAGGCCGGCCTCGAGGTCGTCCTTGGAGTGGAAGTGGTACAGCAGCCCGCCTTTGGAGACGCCCGCGGCCTTGGCCGTCGCGTCGAGCGTGGCCGCGCGCTCGCCCTCGTCGATGAGGATCGCCTCGAAGGCGTCGAGAACCTTCTCGCGGGCGAGGGGAGGTCGGGGCATCGTTCATCCTCTGTTCGGAAACGGGAGGCCGGTCTCTGTTACTATACCAGCCGGACGGTTCACTAACGGAGCCGCCGAGAGTCTGAGAGGTGTTCCATGAGCCGTACTGCGTCGACCCCGACGACAGAGACGGAAGCCCCGCGCGTCGGCGCCAGAGGGTGGGCGGCGCTCGTCGTCCTCATGCTCCCCGTGCTGCTGGTGTCGGTCGACAACACGGTGCTGAGCTTCGCCCTGCCCGAGATCTCGATCTCGCTCGCACCTACCGGTGCCGAGCAGCTGTGGATCATCGACGTGTACCCGCTCGTGCTGGCCGGACTGCTGGTGACCATGGGCACGCTCGGTGATCGGTTCGGGCGGAGGAAGCTGCTGCTCATCGGAGCCACGGGGTTCGCCGTGGTCTCGGCCCTCGCCGCGTTCGCTCCGACGGCCGGTCTCCTCATCGCCGCCCGCGCCCTGCTCGGCTTCTTCGGTGCGATGCTCATGCCCTCCACGCTGTCGCTCCTGCGCTCGATCTTCCAGAACCGCGATCAGCGACGCATGGCGATCGCGGTCTGGGCGTCCGCGTTCTCCGCCGGTGCGGCCCTGGGGCCGATCGTCGGCGGGTTCCTGCTCGAGCACTTCGCGTGGGGCTCGGTGTTCCTCCTCGCTGTACCGGTGCTGATCCCGCTGCTGATCGGCGCACCGCTGCTGGTTCCCGAGAGCCGCGACCCGCACCCCGGTCGCATCGACCCGCTGAGCATCGCCCTGTCGATGGCGGCGATGATCCCGGTCGTCTACGCGATCAAGTCGTTCGCGGTGGACGGGCCCTCGCTGTACGCGGGGGGATGGGCCGTGCTCGGCCTTCTGATGGGCGCGCTGTTCGTGCGGCGTCAGCTCCGCTCCGACGTCCCGATGCTCGACATGGCGCTGTTCCGAAGGGGCTCCTTCTCCGGGGCGATCCTGGTGAACCTGCTCAGCGTGGTCGCCCTGGTGGGCTTCCTCTACTTCGTGTCGCAGCACGTGCAGCTCGTGCTCGGGCTCTCGCCGATGATGGCCGGGCTCGCACTCGTGCCCGGCATGGCGGCGATGATCGTGGCCGGCCTCACGGTCGTGCCGATCTCGCGTCGCGTGCCGCCGCACGTGCTGATTCCCGCGGCGCTGGTCTTCTCCGTGGTCGGCTACCTGATCGTGGCGATGACGACGCACGACCACGGTGTCGTGCCGCTGATCCTCGCGTTCGCGGTGCTCGGCACCGGCATCGGTGCCGCGGAGACGATCTCGAACGAGCTCATCCTCTCCAGCGCTCCGGCCGCGAAGGCCGGCGCGGCCAGCGCCGTGTCCGAGACCGCGTACGAGCTCGGCGCCGTGCTCGGCACCGCCATCCTGGGCGGCCTCATCACGGCGTTCTACCGCGGAGCGCTCGTGCTTCCGGAGGGGCTGCCCGCCGACGTCGCGCATGCGGCGCAGGAGACGCTGGCCGGCGCGTACACCGCGGCGCAGCAGCTCCCGTCGCAGCTCGGAGACGCGCTGTGGCAGGCCGCCGCCGACGCGTTCGGCTCCGGGGTGACGGTGACCTCGCTGATCGGCGCCGGGCTCGTGGTCGTCGCCGCGGTGATCGCCGCCGTCACACTGCGCAAGGCACCCACGCACTGACCACTACGCTGGGGGGACCGGCCTGTACGACCCGCGGTCGCGCCGCGGCCGGTCCACCCCCGTGCAGTGCGCAAGGAGTCTCATGTCGCGTGTCGTGAAGCTGGCCGTCATCCCCGGTGACGGCATCGGTCCCGAGGTCATCGCGGAGGCGGAGAAGGTGCTCGACGCCGTCACCGCAGACAGCGACGTGACGTTCGACAAGACCCGCTTCTCGCTCGGAGCCGGCCGGTTCCTCGAGACCGGCGACACGCTCACCGATGACGACCTGGCGGCGATCTCGGCGCACGACGCGATCCTGCTCGGCGCGGTCGGAGGCACGCCGGGCGACCCGCGCCTGAAGAACGCGAACATCGAGCGCGGCCTGCTGCTGAAGCTCCGCTTCACGCTCGACCACTACGTGAACCTCCGCCCGTCGAAGCTCTTCCCGGGTGCCCCTGGTCCGCTCGCCGACCCGGGGGAGGTCGACTTCGTCGTGGTGCGCGAGGGGACCGAGGGGCCCTACGTCGGCAACGGCGGCGCGATCCGCGTCGGCACGCCGCAGGAGGTCGCCAACGAGACCTCGGTCAACACCGCCTTCGGTGTGGAGCGCGTCGTGCGCTACGCGTTCGACCTTGCCGAGCGTCGGCGCCGGAAGCTCACCCTCGTGCACAAGACCAACGTGCTCGTGCACGCCGGGGCGATCTGGCAGCGCATCGTGAACGAGGTCGCGGCCGAACACCCCGATGTGACCGTCGACTACCTGCACGTCGATGCCGCCACCATCTTCCTGGTCACGGACCCCTCGCGTTTCGACGTGATCGTGACGGACAATCTCTTCGGTGACATCCTCACCGACCTCGCCGGCGCCGTCACGGGCGGCATCGGCCTCGCAGCCTCGGGGAACATCAACCCCGACGGCGCCTTCCCGTCGATGTTCGAGCCCGTGCACGGCTCGGCTCCGGACATCGCGGGTCAGCAGAAGGCCGACCCGACCGCCGCGATCCTCTCGATCGCGCTGCTGCTCGACCACCTCGGCTTCGCGGCCGAGTCGGCGCGTGTGAGCGCCGCGGTCGAGGCGGACATCGCCGCGCGCAGCGGTGCCCGCACCACCGCGGAGATCGGCTCCGCGATCACTGCCCGCCTCTGAACGGCGGGCGTAGGCTGACAGGGCGCGAGGATGCGCCCACCCACGAGGATTGGATGACGACATGACGACGATCGACGCCGAGACGAGCGTGGCTCCCCTGGAGTTCGCCGTGACGAAGAACCTGAACGCCGCGAGCCCGACACGGCTCGCCGAGGTGCTGGAGAACCCCGGGTTCGGGGTCGTCTTCACCGACCACATGGTCGACATCTGCTGGTCGGCCAAGGGCGGCTGGCACCGTCCGCGCGTGCAGCCCTACGGCCCGATCCCGCTCGACCCCGCCGCGTCGGTTCTGCACTATGCGCAGGAGATCTTCGAGGGCATCAAGGCCTACCGTCACGCCGACGGGTCCATCCACACCTTCCGGCCCGACCGCAACGCCGCCCGCCTGCAGGCGAGCGCGCGCCGTCTGGCGCTTCCGGAGCTGCCCACCGAGTACTTCATCCAGTCGCTGCGCGAGCTGATCGCCGTCGACGGTCGCTGGGTGCCGTCGGGCGCCGACCAGAGCCTGTACCTGCGGCCGTTCATGTTCGCCAAGGAGGCGTTCCTCGGGGTGCGGGCGGCGCAGAAGGTCGCGTACTACGTGATCGCGAGCCCCGCCGGCGCGTACTTCAGCGGCGGGGTGAAGCCGGTGCGCATCTGGCTCTCGGAGGACTACGCTCGCGCGGGCAAGGGCGGCACCGGGAAGGCGAAGACCGGCGGCAACTACGCCTCGAGCCTCCTCCCGCAGGCCGAGGCCGCCGCCAAGGGTTGCGACCAGGTCGTGTTCCTCAACGAGAAGCGCGACGTCGAGGAGCTCGGCGGCATGAACGTCGTGTTCGTCTTCAAGGACGGCCGCGTCGTCACCCCGGAGTCCGACAGCATCCTCGAGGGCATCACGCGCGACTCGCTGCTTCAGCTCGCGGAAGACCGCGGCTACACGGTCGAGAAGCGACCGATCTCGATCGACGAGTGGCGCCAGGGCGTCGCCTCGGGCGACATCGTCGAGGTGTTCGCATGCGGCACGGCCGCTGTCGTCACCCCGATCGGTGCGCTGGTCGGCGACGGCTTCGACGAGCCGCAGCCGCTCGGCGAGCTGGCGCTGTCGCTGCGCGAGGAGCTGACCGACATCCAGTACGGCCGCCGCGAGGACAAGCACGGCTGGCTCGTGCGCCTCGACGCCTGATCCCCACCTCCGAAGACCCCGCGCCGGCTCGCCCGGTCCGGGGTCTTCGTCGTCGCTAGGCTGGACGCATGAAGATCGCCCGGTTCAGCCACGACGACGCCATCATGTACGGGATCATCGACGAGCGCGAGCTCGTGGTGCTGGCCGGGGACCCGATGTTCGCCGGGTACGAGACCACCGGCGACCGGGTGCCGCTCACCGAGGCGAAGCTCCTCGCCCCCGTGATCCCGCGCTCCAAGGTCGTGTGCGTCGGCAAGAACTACCATGACCACGCCGCCGAGATGGGTGGGGTCGCGCCCGAGGAGCCGCTGCTGTTCCTCAAGCCGAACACGGCCGTCATCGGCCCGGACGACGCGATCGTGCGTCCCACCGCCCTGTCCGAGCGCACCGAATACGAGGGTGAGCTGGTGGTCGTGATCGGCAAGATCGCCAAGAACGTCACGGCGGAGAACGCCCTCGACTACGTGCTCGGCTACACGATCGGCAACGACGTCACCGCGCGCGACCTGCAGCGCAAGGACGGACAGTGGTCCAGGGCGAAGGGCTTCGACACCTTCTGCCCGCTCGGCCCCGTGATCGAGACCGACTTCGACGCGTCGACGGCGACCATCGAGACCAGGGTCAACGGCGAGGTGCGGCAGCACGCGCCGCTCACCGACATGATCCACTCGGTGGCGGACATCATCGCGTACGCCTCGGCCGTCTTCACCCTTCTCCCCGGTGACGTGATCATGACGGGGACCCCGGCGGGTGTCGGCACGTTCACGGCGGGCGACGTCGTGGAGGTGGAGATCTCCGGCCTCGGCATCCTCCGCAACACCGCGCGCGACGCCGTTCCCGCGACATGACCTCCGGCGCCCTGACGGCGGCGCAGCAGACGGCGGTGCAGCGGCGCACCGTCCTCGTGCTGTCGCTCGGGCAGGTCCTCGGGGGCATCGCGTTCGGGGCGACCGTCTCGCTCGGTGCTCTGCTCGCGGCCGACATCTCCGGCAGCGACGCGCTCTCCGGGCTGGCGACCGCCTCCGTCACGCTCGGCGCGGCACTGTGCGCGATCCCGCTCGCTCGGCTGGCGGCACGGCTCGGTCGACGCCGCGCGCTCACGCTCGGCAACCTCTTCGCCCTGGTCGGCATCGCCGTGGTGATCCTCGCCGCGTCGGTCCGGGTGTTCCCGCTGCTCCTCGTCGGCATCCTGTTGATCGGCGCAGGCAACGCGGGCAACTTGCAGTCGCGGTTCGCCGCGACCGACCTCGCCGCCCCGCAGCACCGCGGCCGCGACCTCTCCATCGTGGTGTGGTCGACGACGATCGGCGGCGTCGCGGGACCGCTGCTGCTCGGCCCCGGCGAGGTCGTCGGCCATGCGATCGGGATGCCGCCGCAGACCGGGTCGTACGTGTTCTCGTTCGTGGCGCAGTGTGCCGCGCTCGTGCTCTACCTCGTGGCGCTGCGCCCGGATCCGCTCCTCGCGGCGCAGCGCCTCGCGACGCAGGCTGCTGCGGCGACCGGGACGACGGCGGTGGACCGTCCGCGGGTCGCGCGCTACGCCATCTTCGCCATCGCCGGTTCGCACGTGGTGATGGCGTCGGTCATGGCGATGACCCCGGTGCACCTGTCGCACATGGCGCACGGCGCGCACGGCGCTGCGGCGACTCCGGCCGACGTCTCGGCCCTGGTGGGGATCACGATCGCGCTGCACGTCGGGGGCATGTACGCGCTGTCGCCCGTGTTCGGTGTGCTGGCCGACCGGTGGGGGCGGCTGCGCGTGGTGCTGCTGGGGCAGGTGCTCCTGGGCGGCGCGCTGGCGTTCGCGGTGTTCACGGGGACCGAGGCGTGGGGTGTGATGGTCGCGCTCATCCTGCTCGGCCTGGGCTGGAGCGCGGCGACCGTGGCGGGCGCCGCCCTCCTGACCGAGGCGTCCGCTCCCGAGCTGCGCACGCGCCGCCAGGGTCGCAGCGACTCGCTCATGAGCCTCTCGGCCGCCGCCGGTTCCGTGCTCGCGGGCATCGTGCTGTCGAACTTCCAGTACGCGGGCCTCGGGATCGCCGCTTCGGTGCTCGTCCTCGCGATCGTGGTGCTCTCGCCACTCGCGCGGACCGATGCGCGGTAACGGACCGCGGGGGAGTCGTCACACCGCGGTTGGCCTGCGCGCCATCCGCTGAGGTCACCCGGAGGCAGTGTGCGCTGCGCTACGGTCGAGCCATGTCCTCCCAGGCCGGACGAGTCGCCGCAGGTGCTGTGCTCGTCGTCATCGCCGGCGCTCTCACCGGATGTGCACCGAGCATCGGGACGCTGGTGAGGGACAGCCTCGCCGAGTCCGTGGAAGACGCGCAGGACTCGTTGTGGGAGCACCGCGACCAGATCGTCAGCGACCCGGAAGCGGCCGTCGCCGGGCTCGGCTTCGTCCACGACGCGCGTGAGGGTGCCGACGACGGATCCGGTCTGTACACCCTGGTGGCCCTCGACGACGCCGAGGACACCGTGACCCTCACTCTCGTCGTGGGCGGCGGTGCGACGACCGGCGGCGGGCACTGGTATCAGCAGGCGAGCGCCGCGACGTGCGTCGACTTCGTCTTCCCGCAGGCCGCCGCCGAGATCCGTGCGGAGGATGCCGTGTGCGGAGACATCCCGGACGCGGACAGGTACGACGAGGTCGTCCCATTCAGGGACCTCGACGTTCGGGAGTCGGTGACGGCGGCGGACTACCCGCCACCGATCTGCCAGTGCCACAGCGGAGGCGACTGCGACTGCCCAGGAGGCTGAGCGAGCGCCGCGGGCTGAGCCCCGCGCACCCGTAGAATCGAAAGGCTATGGCTACTCCTCACCCCCTCACCACGACCGCCAGCGGCGCCGACATCCGCGTCCGCTTCTGCCCCTCTCCGACAGGGCTGCCGCACGTCGGCATGGTCCGCACGGCTCTGTACAACTGGGCGTACGCGCGCCACAACGGCGGGAAGATGGTGTTCCGCATCGAGGACACCGACGCCGCGCGGGACAGCGAGGAGAGCTTCCGTCAGCTGGTCGACGCGCTCACCTGGCTCGAGATCGACTGGGACGAGGGCGTCGAGGTGGGCGGCCCGCACGCACCGTACCGCCAGTCCGAGCGGCACGACATCTATCGCGGGGTGATCGACAAGCTGCTCGCGACGGGCGCGCTCTACGAGAGCTACTCGACGGCGGAGGAGATCGACGCCCGCAACGAGGCCAACGGTCGGGCGAAGCAGCTCGGCTACGACAACTTCGACCGCGACCTCACGGACGAGCAGAAGGCGGCGTTCCGCGCCGAGGGCCGCCAGCCCGCCCTGCGCCTGCGGGTGCCGGACGAGGACCTCACGTACGTCGACCTCATCCGCGGCGAGGTCACCTTCCCGGCCGGATCGTTCCCCGACTTCGTGGTCGTGCGTCCGAACGGCGTGCCGCTGTACACCTTCGTGAACCCGGTCGATGATGCGCTGATGGGCATCACGCACGTGCTGCGCGGCGAAGACCTCATGCCCTCCACCGCCCGTCAGCTGTCGCTCTACGCCGCGCTGATCGACGCCGGGGTCACCACGTTCGTCCCGCGCTTCGCGCACATGCCGCTGGTGCTGGGGGAGACGGGCACGAAGAAGCTCTCCAAGCGCGACCCCCAGGCCGACCTCTTCCTGCACCGGGAGCGCGGCTTCATCCACGAGGGGCTGCTGAACTACCTGGCCCTGCTGGGCTGGTCGATCGGCCCCGACCGTGACGTGTTCTCGCTCGACGAGTTCATCGCCGCGTTCGACATCGAGAACGTGAACCCGAACCCGGCCCGCTTCGACCAGAAGAAGGCGGAGTCGATCAACGGAGACCACATCCGCATGCTCGACGTGAAGGACTTCGCCGAGCGCTCGGTGCCGTACCTCGCCGCGGCCGGCCTGTTCGACGAGCCGACCCACGAGCAGCTCGTGCTGGCGTTCCGCGCCGCGCCGCTCGTGCAAGAGCGGGTGCAGCTGCTGGGCGAGGTGCCGGGCATGCTCGGTTTCCTCTTCCGCGACGAGGTGTCATACGACGCGGACGCCCTCAAGGGTCTGCCGGCGAACGCCGCGGAGGTGCTCGAGGCCTGCGTCGCCGCGCTCGAGCCCGTGCAGGACTTCACCCCGGAGAACGTCCAGGAGGCCCTGTCGACGGCGCTCGTGGACGAGCTCGGGCTCAAGCCCCGCGTGGCCTACGGGCCGCCGCGCGTCGCCATCACCGGGCGCCGCGTCTCGCCGCCGCTGTTCGAGTCGATGGAGCTGCTCGGCAAGGACGAGTCGCTGCGGCGACTGCGCGCCCTGGCCGCGTTTCTGGCCGACTGAGCCGCGACGCGCCCGAGCGGCGGCACACGCCGGTGGTTTTGGCGATCGGTCGCCGCTCGGGTAAGCTTGACTCTCGGTGCGAGGCTCCGGTTTCGCCCTTGGGGTATGGTGTAATTGGCAACACGGCTGATTCTGGTTCAGTTGTTCTTGGTTCGAGTCCAGGTACCCCAGCACTTCACAGAAGCCCGGAAATCCGCAGGAATGCGGCTCCGGGCTTCTGTCGTTCTCGGGCGAGGGCGGGCACGCTACGGCGTCTTCGCCGGCGGGCCCGTCCGCTCCGCGCGGAGCACCAGGGCGATGGTGGCGAACGCGATCGATGCGGCGACGGCGGGGAGATAGGTCAGGATGTCGGGCGTGACCGTCGAGGCGCCCCAGCACACCGCGGCGGCAAGTGCGGACACCAAAAAGGCGAGGATGTCGAGGGGGCCGCGCTTCCTGACGAAGACGGCGGCCAGGAGCAGCGCCGCGGCGATCAGTGGTGCCCCGGTGGTCAGCACGGCGGCGACGCCGTGGTGGTTCGCCGCGTTCCAGACCGCGAAGTAGAGCTGCGCTCCGGCGAGGACGGAAGCCGCGACGCGGCGGGTTTCGCGATAGAAGACGTGCATCAGTGCTCCTCAGTGACCCGGGAGCGAGGGCCGCCCCGACGGAGTGAGGGTACGTCAGATCTGTCGGGGTGTCCACATATGAGGACGTCAGCGCGACGGAACCGGGGTCGCGGCTACTCGCACTCCCCGAGGAAGCCCAGGTAGCAGACGGCCTCGTGGGTCACGGCGGGCTCGTAGTCGTCGTTGGATACCTGGCGGGTCGCGGTCTCCGGCGTGCGGGTGAGGTGTCCGAAGTCGCCCAGGGAGGCGACGTACGTGCCGTCGACATCCTCCGCGATCATCCGGTCGATCTCGGCGCGGTGCTGTGCGCACAGGTCGGCCGCGGTCGGCACCAGTTCCACGCCGGCACACGCCCCCGCGTACTGGGCCTCCATCGCGGCGATGCAGTCGGTCCAGTCCTGGTCGACGTAGCACGGGCTCACCCCGTCGTCGGCGACGAGGTAGGCGCCGGTCTCGTACTCCTCGCTGTGGAAGGTCTCGGGCTTCTCCGGCACGTCGACCTTGGTCCAGTGGCGCGCCGTGACCACGGCGTAGACCGTGACGATCGCGGCGATGAGCAGCAGGGCGCCGACGATCGACAGCGCGATCCAGAGCCCCGCACGACTCGTGCGGCCGGTGCCGTCGGCGGGCGGGGCGTTCGGGTCGAGCGGCGGGGTGGCGAACGGAGCCGCGCCGGTCGCGTACGCCTCGGTGGTCGCGCCGTACGCCGCGGGGTACGCGGTCGGTGCGGAGGTGGGGAGGTCGTGGCCGCCCAGGGGCATCGTCGCGGCGACGGTCGCGGCGGGCGGCGTGGCCTGGCCGCTGACGGTGAGCCAGTAGTCGTACCAGCTGCGGCTCGCCTGGTCGTCGGCCTGCACGCGCTGGGCCTCGGCGGCGGTCAGCGGGAGGCCGAGGGCCTGCAGCCCCTCGTCGCTCAGCAGGGACGATCGGAACTCCTCGTATGACAGCGGCATGGTCGCAGAATATCGGTTCGGCGCCGGATCGGCAGGCCGCGCGGCCGATGTCGGAAGACCCTGGAACACTACCGAGGTGATCGGAATGAGCTCCTTCTGGAAAGCGCTGCCCACCGAGGGGCGCTGGCTGCTGTCCACCGTCGCCATCCAGACGCTCGGGCGGGGCATGACGTTGCCGTTCACGATCATCTACCTGCACGAGGTCCGCGGGTTCGACCTGGGGCTCTCGGGCGCGCTGATGAGCCTGATCGCCATCACCGGGCTCGTCGTGACCGGTCCGGGAGGCACGCTCATCGACCGCTTCGGTGCCCGCCGCGTGCTGATCACGGGACTGCTGGCGATGATCGCGGGGTGCACGCTCCTGGCGTACGCGACGCACCCTGCCGTGGCCACCGTGGCCGTGGTGCTGATCGGCGTGAACTTCGGCGTCTCCTGGCCGGGGTTCAACGCCCTGATCGCCTCGGTGGTCGAGGGTGAGCTCCGCCAGCAGTACTTCGGCGTGAACTTCGCGCTCGTGAACCTGGGCATCGGCGTCGGCGGCATCGTCGGCGGGTTCTTCGTGAACGTCGACGATCCCGCGACCTTCACCACGATCTTCCTCATCGACGCGGCGACCAGTCTCATCCCGCTCGCGCTGCTCCTCGGGCCGCTGCGACGTGTGCGCACGCAGCCCGACCACGGCCCGGCCGACGAGACGGCGGGTGGCTACCGCGAGATCGTGCGCCGGCCCGCGGTGCTGTGGCTGACGCTGCTCACCTTCCTCTCCGTCTTCATCGGCTACGGACAGCTGGAGGCCGGCTTCCCGGCGTTCGCGCGACAGGTGGCAGAGGTGTCGACACAGGTGGTCGGCATCTCCTTCGCCGTGAACACCGCGGTGATCGTGCTGCTGCAGTTCGCGGTGCTCCGGCTGATCTCCGGCAAGCGTCGCACGCGGGTGATGCAGGTGATGGCGCTCATCTGGGCCCTGTCCTGGGTCGCGCTCGGAGCTGCGGGGCTGCTGCCCGACTCGCTCGCGGCCGCGATCGGGGTGATCGCGTTCATGGGGGTGTTCGCATTCGGGGAGACGATGCTGCAGCCGACGGTGCCCGCGATCTACAACGACCTCGCCACCGACCGCACCCGGGGCCGCTACAACGCGATCAACTCGGCGGCGTTCCAGGGTGGAGCGATCGCCGGGCCGTTGGTGGCCGGTCTGCTGCTCGGCGCGGGGGCGCAGGGCTGGTTCATCGGCGTGATGGTGGCCGGAAGTCTGGCGGTGGGCGTGCTGGCTCTCGTGCTCGAGCGCGTGGTGCCTTCGGAGGCGAGCGGCGTCCCCCTCCATCGAACGGAGGAGGTCGCGGGCGAGGCCGCGGTCTAGGCTCCGGAGCATGGCACTCGAATCGCTCTTCCTCCGCCTCGATCGGATCGCCGGCGGGCGGCAGGCCGGCGTCGCGATCAGCGAGGCCGGACGCACGCATCCGAAGACCGTGCGCGCCTTCACCTGGATCCTCTGGCTGCTGGTCGCGGAACTGGTGCTCGGGGTCGGCGCCGTCGTCGTCGCGCTGATCCTCGCCGTCGACGGCGAGAGGGTGCCGTTCGCCGTGTGGATGCGCACGCTCATCGTGCTGGCGATGACGGCGACCCTGTTCTACTTCGCCTGGCGGGCCCGTCGTGGTTGGCGCTGGGCCTACCAGCGCCTGCGCCTCTTCGCGCAGATCTTCCCGGTCATCACGCTCGTCATGGCCGCTATCCCCGGGCTGTACCCGGTGTGGATGGTGACCGAGCAGATCGTGTTCAGCCTCATCATGATCGGCATCGCCGACTTCCTCACGAGCGACCACATGCGCTCCGTCTTCGCGAAGGATCCGCAAGCGGATAGCACCTCGGCCGGGTGACGCGCCACTCCCTTTTCATCCGGTCGCGCCCGAGGCAGGCTTCAGGGGACCGGAACGACGACGGCGGGAGGAGCAGGGATGGCGCGGCTGATCAGGGTGGTGCCGGGCGTCGACCCGGGGTTCCGTCGACAGCGGTCCGGCTCCGGGTTCCGCTACGTCGACCCGACCGGCGCACCGGCGCCCGAGGCCGACCGGGAGCGCATCAACGACCTGGTCATCCCGCCCGCGTGGCGCGACGTGTGGATCGCGGCGGACCCGCTCGCGCACATCCAGGCCGTCGGCATCGACCAGGCCGACCGCAAGCAGTACCTCTACCACCCGCTGTGGCGCGTCTCCCGCGACCGCCGGAAGTTCGTGCGCGCCCTCGATCTGGCCTCCGCGCTCCCGAGCGCGAGGGCGCAGGTGACCAGGGCGCTGCGCGAAGAGGGGCAGACCAAGGACAGGGCCCTCGCGATCGCGTTCCGACTGCTCGACGACGCCGCCCTGCGCATCGGATCCGAGCGGTACCTCGCGCGTCACGGCAGCCGTGGACTGACCACGCTGAGGCGCCGCGACGTGCGCCTCGACGGCCGCGACGTGGCACTGTCGTTCCCTGCCAAGAGCGGTCGCACCGCCTCGATCGAGATCACCGACGAGGCCCTCGCGGAGGCGCTCACGGACTTCGCGGCGGGAGCCTCGAATGCGTTCCTGCTCGCGTACCGCAAGGGGAGGAGGCGTGTGAAGATCACGCCCGCGGAGGTGAACGCGTACCTCAAGGACGTGTTGGGGGCGAGCTTCACGGCGAAGGACTTCCGCACACTGCACGGCACGATCATCGCCGCCGACGCCCTCGCCCGCATCGGGGCGCTCGACCGCAAGGGTCAGCGCGCGCAGGCCGAGCGGCTGGCCGTGCAGGCCGCCGCGACCGCGCTCGGGAACACGACCGCCGTGGCACGCAACAGCTACATCGACCCGCGCGTGTTCCGGCAGTACGCGCGCGGACGCACCCTCGACCTCGACGTGACCCCCGAGACCGCGATCCGTCGCCTCCTCGGCGGTCCCGAGACCTCCCGCAAGGTCAACCGGCGAGGGACGTCCAGAGGGCGGCGATCAGCAGCGGCACGAGCGGCGTGAGCACGGCCGCGACCACCGGCCACCACCGGGTGCGCGTCTCCACGCCGCGCGCCGCGGCCGAGAGACGGTCGCCGGCGCGGCGGTAGGTCGCGGCGTCGATCGCGGGGGCCGCGTCGTCGCGGTAGAGGAACGTGCGGCGGCCGAAGCGATCGTGCAGCACCGCGATCGTCGTGAGGAACCGGGACAGCTCGGCGGGTTGGGTGAGATCGCGCGCGGGGAAGTAGACGTGCAGCGTGCTGTCGACGATCTCCAGATCGAGGTGGGGGCTCTCGTCCAGGAGCACCGTCATGAGGTCCGGCGTGAGCACGTAGAGGGCATCGGTCTCGTAGCCCGCGGGCACAGACACCTCGAACACGTCGCTGAAGTCGCCCTCCAGCGTCAGCACGGATCCCCGCCGCGCCCGCTGCGGCAGCACGCTGAGGGCGCCGCCTCCACGCCGAGAGCGCAGGGTCAGTCGCGGGGCTTCGCTGGGCAGGGGGATCCGGACCGCGCGGACCGTGTGCAGGGTGGAGCCCTCGCCGTCGCCTACGACGAACGTCCGCTCGACCGAGTCGAACGGCACGGCGCTCTCCCTGGCGTCGATCAGATCCGTCGCGGTGCGGTTTCCTCGCTCGATCTGCTCGTCGACAGACCCGCCCCAGAGGCGGTCGCCCACGTCAGCGCGGTAGTCCCAGCCGAGGGCGCGCGCCGTGGCGATCAGACGCTCCCGTCGGCGACGGTGCGCCAGGATCCGCACGGCCGCGACGGCGACGAGCGCACCCCCGCCGAGGATCACCCCGGCCTGTGCGAGCACCAGCGGCAGCGCCGTGAGGCCGAAGCTGACGGGCAGCACGTACAGCGCGAGGACGGCTGCCACACCCAGATAGGCGGCGGACAGTCCGGCGAGGAGGGCCAGGACGGGCGCACCCCCCGATGCGCCCGCCCCCATCCCTCCGGGCTCTCGCTTCACCGGCTCACGGCTTGTAGACGATGGCGATGTGCAGCTGCCCGCCCTCGCGCACCCACGCGAGCCACCGGGGTTCGCCGAGGCCGCTCAGCCGCTGGATCGGCACGACGTACACCCCCTCCTGGGCCCGGCTCAGCGCCCGGAACTCGGGCTTCTTCGAGATCCAGATCGCGCCACCGCCGTCCCACGGCTCGAGGCAGGTGTAGACGTAGCCGTGCTCGCGCAGGTTGATGCTGTCGGCCAGCCGATCGGCCTGCGGGCGGAGCTCGGCGAGCGTCTGCTCGGGCACGGTGCCGTCGAGGGTGAACGTGGCGACGTCGTACACGTTGCCCTCGCCGTAGTCGCGGGAGGTGAGAAGCGTCAGCTCGGTCACGCCCTTGTCGGACGCGCGCATCCACAGCGCGTGCGAGTTCTTGGCGCGCTTGTTCATCAGGAATCCGCCGAAGTTCACCTTCTGGAAGGCGAAGTCGTCGAGCTTCGCCGCGATCTCGGCACGCGTGGTCATGGTCTCTCCTTCTCCGGCCGCACGGCCGCTCCACCGGGGAGCCTAGGCAGACGCCGCCGTGTGGCGTCCGTGCCCGAACGACCCCGAACGACCCGCGGCCTCGATGGGGTCCTGCCCTAGGCTCGTGACATGCCCGACCCGCGGACCCTCGACGAGCTGAGCGTCGGGCTCGGGCGTCTGCGGTCCGCCGCCGGAGCGCCGTCGTATGCGGAGATCGCCCGCCGCATCGGTGCCGTGCGCGGGAGCGAGCCGGCGAAGGTGACGGTGTACGACTGCTTCCGCCCCGGGCGGCGACGCGTCGACGAGGCACTGGTGGGCGACATCGTGCAGGCGCTCGGGGCCGACCACGCCGAAGCCGATCGATGGCGTTCCCTGGCGCGAACCCTCAACGGCGACCGCTCGGGCGTGCACGTGGAGGTGGTCGTGGCCCCGCGGGAGACCGCGGGCGCGGAAATCGGTCGCGAACGCCTGCTCACGGAGCTGCCGCGCGCCGACATCACGCTCGTCACGGGACTCCCCGGCGTGGGCAAGAGCACGTTCGCGTCGGCGCTGGCCGGCGCAGCCCCCGCGCTCACGGTGCAGCTGCGCGAGTCGGAGCCGGACCGCCCGTTCGCCGATCCGGTCGACGTGCTGCGGCGGATGCTCGCCGCGCTGGGGTCGCGCTCCCTGCCGTACGAGCTGACGCGGTTGCGTGCGCAGCTGCAGGCAGCGGCCGGCTCGACGACCGTGATCCTGGAAGACGCCGTGGATCCCCGACGGCTCGGCGCCCTCCTGGTCCCCGGCGTGCGGTTCATCGTGACCTCACGGGTGGACCAGGTCGACCTGGAGCAGCGATTGCGGGCCCGGAGCATCGCGGTCTCGCGGATCCGGCTCGAACCCCTGGCGGACGACGACGCCCGCCGTCTTCTCGTGGCGCTGCTCACGCGCCGCGGACGGCAGTTCCCGGCCGAGGGGATGGATGCGGCGGCGCTCGACCGGATCGTGGCGGTCGCGGGCGGACTTCCCCTCGACCTCGCGATGCTGGCGGGCATCGTGCGGGAACACGAGGGGTGGTCGTTCGCGGATCTGGCCTCGCGGTTCGAGCATGAGCCGCGGGACGTACGGATGCGTCCGGTCCTGGAGGCCGCGACGCGCTCCCTTCCCGCGCACGAGGCCGACCTGCTCGCGGACCTGGCGCTGCTGGACCGTGAGGTCGATGAGACCGTGCTGCTCACGGCGGCGGGCGCGGGGGCGGCCGCCCGTCTGGAACGACTGCGCGCGCGTCACCTGGTGGAGCGGAATGACGGGCGGGTACGCCTGCACGACACCGTGTTCGCCTTCGCTGCTGACCGTTCACGCGCACTCCGGCCGACGTCGGTGCGGCGGCGGTTCGTCGGGGCGGCGGCGGGTACCGTCCTCGCGTGCGCCGCCGCCGACCGCGACTATCCCGCGCGGGAGGTGGCGACCGTGCTCGCCGTCGCGGCGGCCGCCCACGAGCACGGCCTGGACGTGGAGGTCGAGCGTCTCGCGCTCGCGTCGCACCCGGCGCTGTCGCGGTGGTCCCTGTGGGCGGAGTCGCTGGAGCTGCACGACCTCGCCTCCCGCGGCTCCGGGTTGGAGCTGGTGCCGGAGGTCGCGCTCGGGGTGGCGCACTGCGCGGAGAAGCTCGGACGACTCGACGAGGCCCTCGTCACGCTGCACCGCGTGCGTCGCATCGCTTCGGGGGCGGCGTCCGCACGCACCTGGAACCAGATCGGCAACGTGCAGCGGTGGATGAGTCACCTCGACGAGGCCCTGGTCTCGTACGCGCGAGCGGTGGAGCGGGCTCGTGCTGTGGGCGATCGCGTCGTGGAGGGGCGGGCGCTGGGCAACCGGGCCGACACGCTGCGGATCCTGGCGCGGTACCCCGAGGCCGAGCGCGGCTACGCCGTCGCGCTGGAGCTGGCGACCGCGGCGGGCGACGACCTCAACGTCGCGGTCGTGCGGGGGAACCGTCCGCTGCTGTACCTCGCGGTCGGACGACTGGATGAGGCGACCGCGGAGCTGGAAGCCCTGCTGTCCGACGCCGGCGGGGAGGCCCTGCCGTTCGTGCATCGCACGCTCGCGCTGGTGGCGGAGGCGCAGGGCGACGACGCCCTCGCGGTCGTCCGGTGCGACGATGCCCGTCGCGCGCTGCAGGTGGCGGGCGAGTTCGGCACGTCAGCGGATCTGGACCTGCTCGCCGCACGCATCGACGGGCGAGCCGGGCGGACCGAACGGGCCCGCCGCGAGGCCGAGCGCGTGCTGCGTGAGGCGGAGCGGGCCGGCTCGCCCCTCATCGCGACCGAGGCCTCGAACTCCCTCGCGGAGATCCTGGCTCGGCCGGGGGCGCCCCTTGCTGACGTCGAACGGGCGGAGCAGCACGCGGCCGAGGCGCGCAGCATCGCCGAGGCGACCGGGGATCGTGCGGAGGTGGCCCGCAGCGACGCGATCCTGGCCGCGACGGCACGGGCGCGCGGCGACGAGGCCGTCGCGTCGGCGCGGCACGCCGCGTCCCGGGAGCTCTCCGCGGAACTGGGGCATCGGCTCGCCCATGTCTGAACCTCGGCCGAGGCCGTGCGAACGGCTCCAGGATGCCAGGATGGAAGGATGGACACCGCCAACCTGACCCGCGAGGAGACCGCCGCGCGATCCGCGGCCGTCACCCTCCACCGCATCCGCGTCGAGCTCGACCTGACCGGAGCGCCGGAGCGGGCCCGCACCGGATTCCCCACCGCGACCACGCTGGAGTTCGACGCGACGACCGACGCGACCTGGCTCGACTTCATCGGCGAGGAGGTGCGCCGCGTCGAGGTGAACGGCGAGGAGCGCGAGGTCGACTACGACGGAGCACGGATCGCGATCACCGGTCTGGCACCGTCCAACGTGGTGCGGGTCGAGGCGGTCGGCGCTTACAGCCGCTCGGGGGAGGGGCTGCACCGCTTCCACGACCCCGCCGACGACCGCACCTACCTGTACACGCAGTACGAGCCGGCGGACGCCCGCCGCGTGATGGCGTGCTTCGAGCAGCCCGACCTCAAGGCCGAATACACCTTCGTGGTCGATGCGCCGTCGGGGTGGGAAGTGCTCTCCAACCAGTCGCCCGCCCATGTGGACCTCGGCGTGGGCGTGCAGCGCGTGGAGTTCGCCCCCACGCTGCCGATCTCCAGCTACATCACCGCGGTGGCCGCGGGACCGTACACCCGCGTGGACGGGGAGTGGACGCGCGACGAGCAGCGCATCGCCCTCGGACTGTTCGTGCGACGCTCGCTGGCCGAGCACCTCGAGTCGGACGAGATCCTGGAGGTCACGCGGCAGGGGCTCGACTTCTTCACCGACGCCTTCGCCTATCCGTACCCCTGGGGCAAGTACGACCAGCTCTTCGTACCCGAGTACAACCTCGGCGCGATGGAGAACCCCGGGCTGGTGACCTTCACCGAGTCCTACCTCTCGCGCGGTGCCGCCACCGACGCACAGCGGGCGGCCAGGGCCAACACGATCCTGCACGAGATGGCTCACATGTGGTTCGGCGACCTCGTGACCATGACCTGGTGGGACGACCTGTGGCTCAAGGAGTCGTTCGCCGACTACATGGGCTCGCACGCGTCCGCGGTGGCGACGCGCTTCCACGACGCCTGGGTCACGTTCGCGATGCGGCGCAAGTCGTGGGCCTATCAGCAGGATCAGCTGCCGACGACGCACCCGATCGTGGCCGACATCCCCGATCTCGAGGCAGCGAAGCTCAACTTCGACGGCATCACGTACGCCAAGGGCGCCTCGGTGCTGAAGCAGCTGGTCGCCTACGTCGGCGACGAGGCGTTCTTCGAGGGCGCGCGACGCTACTTCGCGGCGAACGCCTTCGGCAACACCACGCTCGACGACTTCCTCGTGGTGCTGAGCGAGGCGTCCGGGCGCGACATGAGCGACTGGGCGGCGGCGTGGTTGCAGACCACCGGGGTCTCGACGCTGTGGATCGAGGCGGATGACGACGGCCGCCGCACCCTCGTGCAGAGCGGGACCCGTCCGCATCGGCTCCGCATCGGCTTCTACGACCGGGTCGACGGTCGGATCGTCCGCCGCGAGCAGCGGGAGCTCGACCTTCCCGGCGAGCGGGTCGAGCTCGACGTCCCCGAAGCGGACCTCGTGCTCCTGAACGACGACGACCTCACCTACGCGAAGGCGAGGATGGACGACCGCTCGCTGGCGACCGCGGAGGAGTCGCTCTCGGCCATCGAGGACCCCCTGGCGCGGGCGCTGGTGTGGTCGTCGCTGTGGAACGCGACCCGCGACGGTGAGCTCGATGCGGGACGCTTCCTGCGCATCGCCCGTGCTCACGCCCCGGCCGAGCCGAACGGCGGACTGCTGGGGGCGGCGATCCAGAACGCCGCGTTCACCGTGCGCCACTTCGTGGCCGACGAACGCCGGGTCGAGGAGCAGCGTGCCTGGACGGAGGCCGCCTGGTCGGCGCTGCAGGCCGCGGAGGCGGGAAGTGACGCGCAGCTGTCGTGGGCGCGCACGCTGGCGACGGCCTCGGCGTTCGACGATGTGCACCACGCCGACCTGCGCGACATGCTCGACGGCCGGGGTCCGGACGGTCTCGTGATCGATCCCGACCTGCGGTGGCAGCTGCTGACCGCGCTCGTCACCACCGGACACGCCGACGGTGCCGACATCGCGGCGGAGGAGGAGCGGGACGACACCGGCGACGGACGCACGGCCGCCCGCCGTGCCCGCGCGTCGCGCCCGGAGGCGCCCGTGCGCGCCGCGGCCTGGGCGGCTGCCTGGGATGACCGCTCGCTGACGAACGACCACCTGGACGCCGAGATCGCCGGGTTCCGCGCGGGCGGCCGTCGCGACCTGATCTCCGGCTTCGATGCGGACTACTTCTCCCGCATCCGCGACGCATGGAGCGAGCGGAGCATCGAGCTGGCGCAACGCCTCGTGATCGGGCTGTTCCCAGCCGGTGACACGCTGGACCCCGTCGACGCGTGGCTCGACGCGAACGCGGACGCCCCGGCGGCGCTGCGTCGCCTCGTGGTGGAGCAGCGCGACCACCTGGCGCGGGATCTGCGGGTCCGTGCCGGCCAGGCCTAGGACGGCTCGACGGTCATCCCCATGACCGTGCGCACGATCCACGGGTGCGCACGGTCGTCGTCGATGTGGCGCATGCCGAGCTTCTCGGCGACCCGGCGGGACGCGGTGTTGTCGGGGTGGATGATCGCGGTCAGCAGCGTCGGCGCGAGCTCGCGCGCGACGAGCTCGACGCAGGCGCGTGCCGCCTCGGTGGCGTAGCCGCGCCCCTGGAGCTCCGCGCGCACGTGGTAGCCGACTTCGAGCACCGGCTGCCCGTTCGACGACTGCCACGTGAGGCCGCAGTCGCCGACGAAGGCGCCGTCGTGGGTCTCCAGCGTCCACAGGCCGTGACCGTCCTGCGCGTAGCGCTCGCGCATCCGAGCGATCCACGCGGCGCTCTCGGCGCGGGTCTTCGGCGCGGGGTAGTAGGTCATCACCGCGGGGTCGCCGAGGAGCGCGGCGAGGTCGTCGAGGTCGTCGTCGATCATCTCGCGGAACACGAGCCGCTCGGTGGGTCGGGGGAGGAGTCGTCGCGGGGCCGACCGCAGCGGGGTGCTCACAGGTCGAGCGTGTCGCCGGGGTCGAGCACGAAGAACTCGCCGCCGTTCTGCTCTGTCGCCCACTGCAGCCGCTGCCGGTGCATGTTCCTGCCGATCACGGACAGCGTCATGTCGTGCGTGCCGAACGCCCGGCGCGGCTTGACGGCGAGCACGTAGTCCATCGCCTCGCCGATCTTGAGCCACGGGCCGCCGAGCGGTGCGGCGAGGGTCTGCACGTCCACGCCCTCGGGCACCGCGTACGAGTCGCCGGGGTAGTAGAGCTCGTCGTTCACGAGCACGCCGACGTTGTCGATGGTCGGGATCGAGGAGTGGATCACGGCGTGGGTGCCGCCGAAGAACCGCAGTGTGAACGGTCCGACCTCGATCGTGTCGCCGGGGGAGACCACCGTGATCTCGTACCCCTCTGCCGCGCGGGCGACCCCCTCCGGGCCGTAGACGGGGATGCCGGGCGCGGCGCGGAGGATCCGGTCCAGCTGCTCCGGCGTCCAGTGGTCGGGGTGTTCGTGGGTCAGCACGACCCCCACGAGTCCGCTGAGGTCGTCGGGCGGTGTGGTGAAGGAGCCGGGGTCGATCAGGAGGGTCTGACCGTTGAGGTCGAGGCGGAGGGCGGCATGTTCGAACTTGGAGACGCGCATGACACGAGTCAACCGCTCCGTGGCGGTCGCGGCAATCACCGCGACGGCGCGCCACGCCCGGGAGTCGCGCGGACGCGGCGCCGATTTGGCGCGCAGAGAACGGCCGTGCCATACTTGAACGGTTGTCGCGGGACGGAAACGCTCCGCCAGACGGCCCCATCGTATAGCGGCCTAGTACGCCGCCCTCTCACGGCGGTAACGCGGGTTCGAATCCCGCTGGGGTCACACAACACGACGAAAGCCCTCCGGTTTGCCCGGAGGGCTTTCGTCGTCTGCGGCAGGTGCTCATCCCGCGGGTCGCAGCGACAGGATGCGGAAAGCCGCCGTGCGAAGGGGGACGATCATGAGCGCCATCATCGCCCCGCCGAACACCGCGAACGGAACCCAGACCGCGGTCGCCGAGGCGAGCGCCCCGAATCCGGCCATCGCCGCCGGCATCAGGCAGTCATCGCCGAGGCGGGTGAGCGCGCCCATCCGTCCGAGGTAGGCGGTGTCGACCGTCGCGGAGAACGTCGCGCTCAGCAGCACCGAGGCGAACCCTGCGGTGGCGCCGATCACGAAAGCCGCTGTTCCCACCGTCCAGGCCGGTCCCACGCCCAGTGCCGCGATCCCCGCCCCCTGGACGACCAGCGCCCAGAATCCGCCGTAGGCCTCGCGCCGCGGACGCCACTTCGCGACCGAGACCGCCCCGAGCGCGGCGCCGAGGCCCAGCAGCGCCTCGAACAGTCCGACGGCCTGGGCGCCCCAGCCCTCGTCGTGCGCACGCAGCGCCAGACCGATGCCCACGGCCGGCCCCACGGCGAGGTTCAGCCCCGACAGCGCGATCACCAGGGTGCGCGTAGTGCGGTTCGCGGCCAGGTGCGCGAAGCCGGAGCCGATGCCGCGCAGAGTCGACTGCCGGGCGGCACGCGCCAGGCGGAACCGGGGGCGCAGCCAGAGGGCGAGGAACGCTAGGACGACCGTGAACGTGAGCGCGTTGACCGAGGCGCTGCCCACCAGCCCGGTGTGCGCGACCACCAGGCCACCGGCGGCGGCACCGCCCATCGTCCCGAGTCGCGAGGCCGTCTGCGCGGCGGCCCCGTACGACGGCAGGTCGGACGTGCGCACGAGCTGCCGGGCGACGGTGCCCGCCGACGGCTCGTAGAACGCGTCGCACACGCCGAACGCGACCGCGGCGAACACCAGCATGGCGACGGTGGGGGGCGTCGCCAGCACCCACAGGGCGACGGCGACGAGAACGGCCACGCGGGCCACGGTGAACAGCAGCATCACGCGGCGGGCGTCCACGCGGTCCGCGAGCGCCCCGCCGAACAGCAGGATCAGTGCCCGGGGGAGGGTTCCGGCGGCAACGATGAGCCCGGCGACCGCGGGGGACGCGATCTGCACCGCCGTCCACGCCAGGGCGATGGTCCACAGCGCATCCCCTGCGTCGGAGAGGGCCTTCACGCCGATCCAGGCATGGACCAGGCGGTCGCGCCGGAACGGCGGAGGCGGCGCGAGCTCGACCGGCTCCTCGACCGCGGTCATCAGGGCTCCGTGGGGAATGCGTGGGCGAACACGAAAACCGGCACGCGCTCCTGGCCGTCGTCCAGGGCGATGCCGCCCTGCCACTCGCGGATGGTCTGCAGCAGCCGCGCGGAGAGGTCCCGCAGCTCGTCGGGGGAGGCCCACGCGGTGGTCTCGGTGTTGGATGCGTCGTACCCGGCATAGGCGGGGTCGTCCCGGTGCCGGTGCCAGCGCTGGAGCCGGTCGATCTGCATGCGGATGCCCTGGCGTTGCGCCTCGCGGGCGAGCAACGCATCGGCGGGGGAATCGGCGAAGTCGTCCACCGACCAGGTGAGCCCTCGTCGGGCCACCCGCCACCAGCTGGTGCGGCGGTCGTCCGACTCATCGGGCGCGCGTTCGACGACGCCCGCGCGTTCGAGCATGCGCAGGTGATGGCTGATGCTGCCGACCTGGCTGTCGAGGGCGCGCGCGAGCGTGGTCACCTGGCACGTGCCGTAGAGCAGGAGGTAGTCGTAGATGCGGCGGCGCAACGGGTGGTGCACGGCGGTGATCACGGAGATGTCTTCCACGGGCATCACGCTAGGGCGGGGTCCCCAGGTGCACAAGAGTTCTTGTATACCCCGGAAAATCAGGTTTGCGAGTCGGGTCCCTCTCGCCGTCAGCCCGCGTCGCCCGTGCGCGCGGCCGGTGCCTCGGAGCGGTTCCGGCGGGTGCGACGCGACCGACGGATCAGCCAGACCACGAGCGCGACCACCGCGGCGACCGCCAGCCAGGGGAGCAGGAAGCCCACCGCGATGACCAGTGCGTTCAGCGACACGACGAGGCCGTTCCACCCCGCGAGGAGACCGTCGCCGAAACCAGCGGGGTCGGCCGTGCTCGGCGCGGTGGCCTTCGTCAGCTGCACCTGCAGCGACGACATCGCCACCTGGTCGTCGAGGGCAGCGAGCTGCTGCTCGTACGACTCCAGCTGCGCTTGCCGGTCGGTGAGCGCCACCTCGGCCTCGATGAGCTCCGACACGCTGCCCGACTGCGCCATGAGCTGCGTGAGCCGTTCGACCGACGCCCTGGTCGAGTCGACGCGTGCCCGCAGGTCGATCGCGGTCGACGTCACATCCTGCTTCGACGTGGAGGACGACAGCACCTCGCCGGTGTCGCCGAGCGCCGCGATCACGGCGGTGAGGTCGGTGGAGGGAACGCGGATGCTGATCCAGCCGTACGCGGAGTCGGCGGGCGCGGGCGCGCGGGTGTCGTCCGCCGCGAGCGCCTTGCCCACCTCGGTGCTCTCGACGTAGCCGCCGTGCTCCTCGGCCAGCGCGGCGATGGCGTCCGCCGCGTCGGGGATGCTCTTCACCTGCACCGTGGCCTGCGCGGTCGCGATGATGTCGCGGCCGGCGTCCGCCGTGGCGGCCCCCGGCAGCGCCACTCCGGGCAGCATCCCGCCGCTCGTGTCGGAGCGCGCGCCGTCGCCGGGCACCGAACCGGGCGGGACCGCGGTGGTTCCCTCCGGCGCGGAGTCGGTCGACGATTCAGTCACCGCGTTGCCCGGGAGGCTCAGTCCCTCGACCGTCGACACGGCGGAGCCCCCGACGCTGTGCAGGATCGGCGGGGTGACGAGCACGCCGATCACGAACGCCGCGGCGATCCCGCCCCCGGTGAGCCAGGCGCGGCGGCGCCGACGGGCCTTCCCCTCCGCCGGTCGCGCCGGAGCGCGCTCCCCGGCGATCTCGGCGAACACCGCGTGCTCGATGCGGGCGATGGCCTCGTCCGACAGCTCGGGGAGCTGCTCGGCGGGAGTCTGTGCGTTCATGCGTCTCTCACTTCCTTCACGGCGCCGCGCAACTGCGTGCGCACTCGCGAGAGACGGTTCCGGACGACGGCGTGCGTGACCCCGAGCTCCTCCGCTGCGGCCTGATAGGCGTAGCCCTCCGCCGCGCACAGCCGGAAGATCTCCCGGTCGAGCTCGCTCAGCGTGCCCACCTCGGCAGCGATCCGCGCGGCGAGCGCGGCCGTGATGACCTGCTCCTCCACGCTGACCGTGCTCGCCAGATCCTCGTCGACCGCGTCCGCCGTGTGCGCCCGGTCGCGGCGACGCTGGCGCAGGCGGTTCGCCGCCTGGAACCGGCAGATCGTCGCGAGCCAGGGCAGGATCGACTCGCCCTGCAGCTCGAGGCCGGGGAGCTTGCGCCACGCGACCACGAACGTCTCCTGGGTCACGTCCTCGGCATCGGCGGGGGAGGCGAGGATGCCCTGCGCGATCCAGTACACGGGCCGCACATGGGCCCGGTAGAGCTCGCGGAAGGCGCCCTCGTCGCCGGCTGCGGCCTGGGCCGCCCACCTCTGATCAGTCGTCTGGGAAGGCATCGGGTTTCCGTTCGGTGTCTCTCACCGGTGAGTGTCACGATCGGGCCCATCGTCTCAGACCCGGATTCCCGACGCGATCGCTCACGCCGCAGGTCGGATGCTCCGGTAGCATGGCTCCGGCGAGAGGGAGTATCCCGGACCCGCGCGTAACGTCATCACGAGCACCGACACCGCTGCTCCGGGCGCGCGACGCACTTCGGTGCGGGGGAGAGACTTTCGGACATCACCGACCCCTCGCGAAAGGTGCAGTGCGCCGTTGGACATCCCCGTCTGGTTCGAGATCACCTCGATGGTCGTGCTCACGATCATCCTGATCGGCGACCTCCTGCTCATCCGGCTGCGGCCGCACATCCCCTCGACGAAGGAGTCGACCCTCTGGGTGGTGTTCTACGTCGGGCTCGCGCTGCTGTTCGCGGTGCTGCTGGGAAACGTCGGCGGCTGGCAGAACGCGGGCGACTTCATCACGGGCTGGGCGCTCGAATACAGTCTCTCGGTCGACAACCTGTTCGTGTTCGTGCTGATCATGGCGCAGTTCGCCGTGCCGCGTCGGCTGCAGCAGCAGGTGCTGATGGTCGGCATCATCATCGCGCTGATCCTGCGCGGACTGTTCATCCTGGTCGGCGTCGCGGTGATCGAGAACTTCTCGCCGATCTTCTACGTGTTCGGCGCCTTCCTGGTCTACACCGCGATCCGCCAGGCCATGCCGGAGGGCGACCACGAGGACGAGGTCAAGCGCGAGAACTTCATCGTGCGACTGCTGCGTCGCCGCATCGACATCAGCGAGACGTACGACGGCTCGAAGATCCGCACGACCGTCGACGGGAAGCGCATGTGGACGCCCATGGTGATCGTGTTCATCACGATCGGCGTGACCGACCTCATCTTCGCGATCGACTCGATCCCGGCGATCTTCGAGATCACCACGAACGGCTTCCTCGTGTTCGCAGCGAACATCTTCGCGCTGATGGGGCTGCGGCAGCTGTACTTCCTCCTCGGCGATCTGCTCGACCGCCTGCGGTACCTCCACTACGGCATCGCCGTGATCCTCGGCTTCATCGGCATCAAGCTGATCCTGCACGCGCTGCACGTGAACGAGCTGCCGTTCATCAACGGCGGACAGCACGTGGAGTGGGTGCCCGACATCGACAACATGGTGTCCCTGGGCGTCATCCTCGTGTCGATGACGGTCGCCACGGTGGCCAGCCTCGTGGCGTCCTCGCGGGAGAAGCGCGCGGAGCGGCGCAGCGCCCCCGTCGGGGAGTGAGCGGCCGGGAGGCCCGTCAGAACGATCGCAGGTTCGCCTGCAGCCCGCCGTCGGCGTACTCGCGCCGGAGCAGCCCGCGTCGGCGCAGGATCGGCACGAGCTCGTCGAGGGTGCGGTGCAGGGTGACGGGGTGGAAGTCTCCCCACAGGAGCACGCCGTCGTTGCCCCAGTCGCCGAGTTCCTCGACGAGGTCGGCGAACTCGTCCGCGGTGCCCACGAATCCCGTCCGGTCGGAGAGGCGTCCCGCCCGCGCGAGAGCGGTGAGGTGAGCGCGCAGCGGGGCGTCCTCGCCGCGGTCCCCGATCAGCCGCTGGATGCTGCCGCGCGACACGTGGGCACCGAAGATCGACAGGTCGAGCGGTCGGTCGAGGTCGAGCGCGGTGAGGTCGGTCTCCAGGTCGCTCGACTGCTTGCGGGCGATCTGCTGCAGCGCGGCGTCGTCGGGGCGCGCGGAGGCGGCGACGATGCGATCGGCCTCCTCGCTCGATGACGTGATGACGGGCTGGATGGCGAACAGGATCGTGATGTCCTCGGGGCGTCGGCCCTTCGCGACCGCGGCCTCGTGCACTCTCGCGCGATAGTCGCGCACGGACTTCTCGTGCAACGGGGCGAGGGCGAGCTGCACGTCGGAGTTCGCTCCCGCGAAGCCCAGGCCGCGTCCGGAGCCCCCGGGCGAGACGATCGCGGGCTCCCCGTCCGTGAAGGGCAGGGCGTTCAGCGGTCCGTCGAACGCGTAGTGGCGTCCGCGATGCGCGACGGGTCGCAGACGACTGCCGTCGGCGTACACGTCGGTGGCGCGGTCGGCGACGAGCGCCCCGTCGTCCCAGCTGTGCCACAGCGACCGGATGCCGTCGAGCCACTCCTCGGCGCGGTCGTACGCCTCGTCGTGCCCGAGCTGCGGGGCGTCGGAGAAGTGCCGCGCGCTCCCGGTGTCGGTGACCACGTTGAGGCCGAGCCGATGGCCGCTCAGGTGGTGCAGCGTGGCGAACTGCCGCGCGGACGTGTACGGCAGCGACGCGGCGGGGTTCACGGTGGGGACCACGCCGAGGTGCCGCGTGGCCTGGAAGAGGTACGGCGCGAGCAGCAGCGGGTCGTGCTTCGGGCCGCCGAACGCGTGGCGCACCCGGAGGTCGATGGTCTCGGGCGAGCCGAGCGAGGGGCTGTCCTCGATGATCACGAGGTCGAAGCCCGCCTGCTCGAGCGTGCGGGCGGCCTCCTGGTACACCTCGGGCCGCGTCCAGTCGTAGTCCCAGTCGAGGGACGGGTAGCCCCACCCCTGCGGGCCGAAGCCGCGGGCGAGGAACCATCCGAAGTGCTGCGGCCTGGTCATGCCACCGTCTCCCGCACCGACTCGAGCACGCGCGCCAGGTCGGCCACGAGGTCGTCGACGTCTTCGATGCCGATCGACAGGCGCAGCGTCCCCGGTGCGACGCCGAGCACGCGGCGCTCCTCGTCCGTACGCTGCGCGTGGCTCGTGGTGCCCGGGTGCAGCACGAGCGAGCGCACGTCGCCGATGTGGGTCATGTGCGTGAACACCTCGACCTCCTCCACGAAACGACGCGCGGCGGGGAGGCCGCCGCGCAGCGTGACGGTGAAGATCGAGCCGAAGCCGCCGTCCAGGTAGCGTCGTGCGGTCGCATGGTGCGGGTGGGTCGGGAGGCCGGCGTAGTCCACGCTCTCCACGGCGTCGTGCGCGGCGAGCCAGCGCGCGACGGCGAGCGCGTTGCGCGACTGCCGCTCGACCCGCAGCCCCAGCGTCTCCGTGCCCTGCCCGATGAGGAAGGCGTTGAGCGGGGAGGGGGAGGCGCCGAAGCGCGGCGCGACCGACTCCCGCACGTACGCGATGCGGGCGTTGCCGCCGTGGCGGGCGTACACGCTCGGCAGTCCGCCGCGGCCGGGGAGCACGAGGTGCGGGGCGTTGTGTCCGGCGCGGTCGGCGTCGAAGCGGCCGTCGTCGACGATCACGCCGCCGAGCACGGAGCCGTGCCCGGCGAGGAACTTGGAGGCGGAATGCACGACGATCGCTGCGCCGTGCTCGAGCGGGCGCAGCAGGGCGGGAGTGGGGAGGGTGTTGTCCACGATCAGCGGGATCGCGGACTCGTCGCCGATCGCGCTCACCGCGGCGACGTCGAGCACGTCGTTGCGGGCGTTCGCGAGCGATTCGGCGAACAGCGCGCGGGTGGTGGGACGGATGGCCTCGCGCCAGGCGTCTGGATCGGCGATGTCGTCCACGAACGTGGTCTCGATGCCGAGGCGGGCCAGGTTGTCGATGAAGAGCCCCCGGGTGCCCTCGTAGATGTGGGTCGACGACACGATGTGGTCGCCGGCTCCGACGACCGACAGCACCGCGGCGGTCACAGCGGCCTGACCGCTCGCCACGAGCACCGCGTCCGCCCCCGACTCGAGCGAGGCGAGCTGGCGCTCGACCGCGCGCACCGTCGGGTTCCCGGTGCGGGTGTAGCCGAATCCCGTCCCCGTGCCGAAGTGGTCGGCGGCGTGGTCGAAGTCGTCGAACTCGAAGCCGGCCGTGAGGTAGATCGGGGTCGCGCGCGACGCAGCGGTCTCGCGACGGCGTGCGGCGTGGACGGCACGGGTGGCGAAGCGGGCGGTGTCGACGGTCATGCGGGGCCTCTCGATCGGGCGGGTGAGCAACAGAGTGTCACGGCGCGTCGCGGCGTGTCCGAGCGGTGGTAACCTGACGTCATGCGGACCGTGCTCCTTCTTAGCGGCCGCGGCGAGACCTCGATCTGAGCCCCTCCTCGTCGCGGAGTCCATCGTGGGCCGAACCGCCAGCCACAGGAGACACGCCATGACCAGCCCCGATTCCGGAGCCCCTTCCGCACGCCGCAGGACCCTCGCCGAGAAGGTCTGGGACGACCATCTCGTCGTGAAGGGCCAAGACGGCCAGCCCGACCTCATCTACATCGACCTGCACCTCGTGCACGAGGTCACCAGCCCGCAGGCCTTCGACGGTCTGCGCAGCGAGGGCCGCCCACTGCGCCGCCTCGACCTGACGATCGCGACCGAGGACCACAACACCCCGACGTGGGAGATCGACAAGCCGATCGCCGACCTCACCAGTCGCACGCAGATCGAGACGCTGCGCCGCAACGCCGCCGAGTTCGGGGTGCGCCTGCACTCGCTGGGCGATGCCGAGCAGGGCATCGTGCACGTGGTGGGGCCGCAGCTGGGCCTGACGATGCCCGGCATCACGGTGGTGTGCGGCGACTCGCACACCTCGACCCACGGCGCGTTCGGCGCGATGGCGTTCGGCATCGGCACGAGCGAGGTCGAGCACGTCATGGCGACGCAGACCCTGCCGCTCAAGCCGTTCAAGACCATGGCCATCACGGTCGAGGGCACGCTGCGCCCCGGTGTCACGGCGAAGGACATCATCCTCGCGGTGATCGCGAAGATCGGCACGGGCGGCGGTCAGGGCTATGTGCTCGAGTACCGCGGCAGCGCGATCCGCGCCCTCTCGATGGAGGGCCGCATGACGATCTGCAACATGTCGATCGAGGCCGGAGCCCGCGCGGGCATGGTGGCGCCCGACGAGACGACCTTCGCGTACCTGGAGGGGCGGCCGCACGCACCGAAGGGCCAGGACTGGGAGGACGCGGTCGCGTACTGGCGCACGCTGCCGACCGACGAGGGTGCCGAGTTCGACGCGGAGGTCTTCATCGACGCGAACGAGCTCGAGCCGTTCGTCACGTGGGGTACGAACCCGGGACAGGGGAGCTCCCTCTCCGCCGCGGTGCCGGACCCCGCGCAGATCGCCGACCCGAACGAGCGCGCTGCCGCCGAGCGCGCGCTGGAGTACATGGATCTGACGCCCGGCACTCCGCTCAAGGAGGTTCCGGTCGACGCGGTGTTCATGGGCTCCTGCACCAACAGCCGGATCGAGGATCTGCGCGCGTTCGCGTCGATCATCCAGGGCAAGAAGAAGGCCGACGGCGTGCGCGTGATGGTCGTGCCGGGCTCCGCGCGCGTGCGGCTGGAGGCCGAGGCCGAGGGCCTGGACAAGGTCATCACCGACTTCGGTGCCGAATGGCGCTTCGCCGGTTGCTCGATGTGCCTGGGGATGAACCCCGACCAGCTCGCCCCCGGGGAGCGGTGCGCGTCCACCTCGAACCGCAACTTCGAGGGGCGACAGGGCAAGGGCGGTCGGACGCACCTCGTGTCGCCGCTCGTGGCGGCGGCCACGGCGATCCGCGGCACCCTGTCCAGCCCGAGCGACCTGACGGAAGAGGCCTGACCCATGGAGAAGTTCACGACCCACACGGGCATCGCCGCTCCGCTGAAGCGGTCGAACGTCGACACCGACCAGATCATCCCCGCGGTGTTCCTCAAGCGCGTCACCAAGACCGGCTTCGAGGACGCGCTGTTCCACGGATGGCGGCAGGACCCGGAGTTCGTGCTCAACCAGCCCGTGTACCAGGGCGCGTCGATCCTCGTCGCCGGTCCCGACTTCGGTACCGGCTCGAGCCGGGAGCACGCCGTATGGGCGCTGCGCGACTTCGGCTTCAAGGTCGTGCTCAGCCCGCGATTCGCCGACATCTTCCGAGGCAACTCGGGCAAGCAGGGCCTGCTCGCCGCGACGATCTCGGAGGACGACCTCGAGCGGTTCTGGGCCGAGATCGAGCGGAATCCCGGGGCGCAGATGACCGTCGACCTCGAGGCGCGCACCGCGTCGGTCGGCGGCATCCAGGCCGACATCGGCATCGACGATTACACTAGATGGCGGCTCCTCGAAGGGCTCGACGACATCGGGCTCACGCTGCGCAACGAAGACAAGATCGCGCAGTTCGAGGCCCGTCGCGAGTCGTGGCGGCCGCGGACCCTCCCCGTTCAGTGAGACGGAGGGGGCGGGGGAGCCAGGGGTAACCCCGCCCCCGATGAACGAAGTGAGGCCCCAATGACGACACCCGTGCGCGACGCTCTTCCCGACGACGTCCCTGCGCTCACCGGAGACGTCCTCGCCATCCGAGGAGGCCGACCGCTGCGTGGCCGGGTCGACGTCAAGGGCGCGAAGAACCTCGCCACCAAGGCGATGGTGGCCTCGCTCCTGGGAGAGACGACGAGCGTCCTGCGCGACGTGCCGGCGATCAGCGATGTGGCCGTGGTCCGCTCCCTTCTCGAGGTGCACGGTGTCCGGGTGTCGGAGGGCGATGAGCCGGGCTCGCTCGTGTTCGACCCGAGCGACGTGGAGTCGGCGCACTTCGAGGAGATCGACGCCCACGCGGGCGCGTCCCGCATCCCGATCCTGTTCTGCGGGCCCCTGCTGCACCGGCTGGGCCAGGCGTTCATCCCCGACCTGGGCGGCTGCCGCATCGGCGATCGCCCGATCGACTTCCACCTGGACGCGCTGCGCAAGTTCGGCGCGATCGTCGAGAAGCTGCCGAGCGGCATCCGCCTGTCGACCGGCGGCACTCGCCTGCACGGCGCCAACATCCACCTGCCGTACCCGAGCGTCGGGGCGACCGAGCAGGTACTGCTGACGGCGGTGCGCGCCGAGGGCGTCACGGAGCTGCGCAACGCCGCGATCGAGCCCGAGATCATGGACCTGATCGCCGTGCTGCAGAAGATGGGCGCGATCATCTCCTACGAGCCGAACCGCGTGATCCTCATCGAGGGCGTCGAGAAGCTCCGCGGCTACGACCACCGGTCGATCTTCGACCGCAACGAGGCGGCCTCATGGGCGTCGGCCGCTCTGGCGACGGACGGCGAGATCTTCGTCGGCGGCGCCAAGCAGCAGGAGATGCTGACGTTCCTCAACGTGTTCCGCAAGGCGGGCGGCTGGTTCGACATCCAGGAGGACGGCATCCTGTTCCGGCGCGACGGCGACATCAAGCCGGTCGTGATCGAGACCGACGTGCACCCCGGCTTCATGACCGACTGGCAGCAGCCCCTCGTGGTCGCGCTGACCCAGGCGCACGGACGCTCGGTCGTGCACGAGACCGTGTACGAGAACCGCATGGGCTTCACGGAGGCCCTCGTGAAGATGGGCGCCGACATCGTCGTGCACCCGCGCGGGCTGCAGGACGGCCCTCGCCGCGTGCCGCGCCGTGACCTGGAGCAGGCCGCCGTCATCACCGGCCCGACGCCGCTGCACGGCGCCGACATCGTCGTGCCCGACCTGCGCGGCGGCTACAGCCACGTGATCGCGGCGCTCACGGCCTCCGGCGAGTCGAAGGTGTCGGGCGTCGACATCCTGGCCCGCGGGTACGAGAAGTTCCTCGCCAAGCTCGACGCGCTCGGCGCCGACTTCGACGTCCTCCGGTGAGCCCGATGGCTTCCCGGTCGCCGGAGAAGACGCGTCCGAGTCTGTTCTGGCCGCTCGCGGCGATCGTCATCCCGCTCGTGTCGCTGCTCGCCAAGATCCGTGTCACCGGTGGTGAGAAGCTGCCGCGCGACGGCGCGTTCGTGCTCGCCCCGAACCACTACTCCGAGTTCGACCCGCTGATCGTCGCGGTCGCCGTGTGGCGCATCGGCCGAGCCCCGCGGTTCATGGCGAAGGAGAGCCTGTTCCGTGTCCCCGTGCTCGGATGGGTGCTGCGTCGCACGGGTATGGTGCCGGTCGCGCGGACGTCGTCGGCGACCGCGGCCAAGCAGACCATGGCGCAGTCGGCGGAGCTCGTCGAGCACGGCCGCGGCGTGATCGTGTACCCGGAGGGCACGCTCACGCGCGACCCGGATCTGTGGCCGATGCGCGGCAAGTCCGGCGCGGTCCGCCTCGCCCTCGCCGACGGGATCCCGCTGATCCCGATGGCGCAGTGGGGTACTCAGGAGATCATGGGTCGCTATCAGAAGGGCCTGAGCCTGTGGCCGCTGCGCAAGCCGGTCCGCGTGCTGGTGGGCGACCCGATCGACGTCGAGGATCTGCGCGGGCGTGCGACCGAGCCCGCCGCGCTGACCGAGGCGACGAGCCGCCTGATGAACGCGATCACGGCGCTGCTCGAGGAGCTGCGCGAGGAGAAGGCGCCAGCGGAGCGGTGGAACCCCGCGAGCCACGGCCAGAAGGAGACCGGTCGACTTGACTCCTAAGAGGAACACACCAGCGGGACCCCGGGTCGCCGTGATCGGCGCGGGCAGCTGGGGCACCACGTTCGGGAAGATCCTGGCCGATGGCGGAGCGCAGGTCACGATGTGGGCCCGCCGCGCCGAGCTGGCGCACGAGATCGACGAGGCCAAGCGCAACTCGCGCTACCTGCCGGGCATCAATCTCCCGCGCACCATGGCGGCCACGCACGAGCTCTCCTCGGCGCTCGACGGGGCGGAGCAGGTGTACCTGTCGGTGCCGAGCCAATCGCTGCGCGAGAACCTCAAGGCGCTGCGACCGCTGATCGCGTCCGGCGATGCCCGGATCGTCAGCCTCATGAAGGGCGTCGAGCGGGGCACGGGTCTGCGCATGAGTCAGGTGATCGAACAGGAGCTGCGCTGCGACCCGGAGCGCATCGCGGTGGCGTCCGGCCCCAACCTGGCGCTGGAGATCGCGCGCGAGCAGCCCACCGCGGCCGTCATCTCGTCGCTGAGCCAGGAGACGGCGGAGGTCGTGGCGCGGGCCGCGCGCAACGGCTACTTCCGCACGTTCGTGAACACCGACGTGATCGGCACCGAGTTCGGCGGGGTGCTGAAGAACCTCATCGCCGTCGCGATCGGCATCGTCGACGGCGTCGGCTACGGCGAGAACACCAAGGCCTCGATCATCACGCGTGGCCTGGTCGAGATGACCGACTTCGCGGTCGCGAACGGCGCGCAGCCGGAGACGCTGCAGGGGCTCGCGGGGCTCGGCGACCTGATCGCGACGTGCCAGTCGCCGCTGAGCCGGAACAACACGGCCGGGCGGCTGCTCGGACAGGGCTATTCGTTCCAGGACGTCGTGAAGCAGATGCAGCAGACCGCGGAGGGGCTGGCCTCGGTCGCCCCCGTGCTGCAGCTCGCCCGCGAGGCCGGGGTCGACATGCCGATCGTCGAGCAGGTGAAGATGGTGCTCGACGGCAAGATGGATCCCCGGGATATCGCCCCGCATCTCACGACGGACGACGACACCCCGCAGGGGGAGAGGACCAACCATGGACAAGCAGACGGTGGTGGTGCTCTTCGGAGGGCGCTCCAGCGAGCATTCGATCAGTTCCGCAACGGCGGGGGGAGTGCTCGGCGCGATTGACCGCGACCGCTACGCGGTGATCCCGGTGGGGATCACGCGCGAGGGCGCCTTCGTGCTGGAGGACGACGACCCGGCGAAGTTCCCGCTCGATGCGGCGCACCTGCCCGAAGTGGTCGACAACGGCACGCGCATCCTGTGGCCGGAGCCGGGCGGCGACCGCACGCTCCGCGTGGTGCACCCTGGCGGCGCCGTCGACGGTCTCGGCGAGATCGACGTGGTGCTGCCCATCCTGCACGGACCGCACGGCGAGGACGGCACGATCCAGGGGTACTTCGACACGCTCGAGGTGCCGTACGCGGGCGGTGGCGTGCTCGATTCGGCGCTGTGCATGGACAAGCACTTCATGAAGATCGCCCTGCAGGCCGCGGGCATCCCGGTCGCGCCGTGGGTCACGGTGCGGCGCGCGGCGTGGGACGGCGACCCGTCGTCGGTACGCGAGCAGGCGGCCGGTCTGGGCCTCCCGGTGTTCGTGAAGCCCGCACGGGCGGGCTCGAGCGTGGGGGTGTCGAAGGTGAGCGCCCCGGAGGAGCTCGATGCGGCTCTCGCTGTGGCGTTCGCGGAAGACGACAAGGTCCTCATCGAGTCGGGGATCACCGGGCGCGAGATCGAGGTCGCGGTGCTGGAGGCGGCGGAGGGTGTCCGCGCCTCGCTCCCGGGCGAGATCGTCCTCACGTCGCGCGGCTTCTACGACTTCGAGGGCAAGTACCTCGGCGGCGACGGGGTCGACGTCGTGTGCCCGGCGGAGCTGAGCGACGCGGAGGTGTCGGCGGTGCAGGAGGCCGGGGTCCGCGCGTTCGAGGCTGTGGACGGACGCGGCCTTGCCAGGGTCGACATGTTCCTCACGCCGTCGGGCGAGCTCGTGGTGAACGAGCTGAACACGATGCCCGGGTTCACGCCGATCTCGATGTTCCCCAAGTGCTGGGTGGCCTCCGGGCTGAGCTACCGCGACCTGATCACGGAGCTGGTGGAGGCGGGTCTGCGCCGCTGACCCGGGTTCCCCGCGGCGCTCAGCCCGCGGGGAACTCCACGCGGTCCGTGCACTGCGCGGTCGCGGGCGCCAGGCCGGACTGGATGCTCGATGAGAGGGTGTTCACGATCGACTGGAAGTCGATCTGCTCGCCGCGGCGGATGATGACCTCCACCGCGGGCTCGCGCCCGTAGGTGACGAGGCGCTGCCGCTCCTCCTCCTGATCGAGCACCAGCCAGTCGACGCCGCCGAGCGTCGTGCAGACGAGCGCCGATGGCGCGGGGGGCTCCACGCCGCAGCGCAGCACGATCGTGGGGTCGCCCCAGGCGCCCGTGGCCTGCGCGTCGGTCCACACCCGGTCGAACCCGTCGACGCTGTCGGGGAGCAGCACGGAGACGGAGGCGCAGCCCGGATCGTTGGCGTCGTCCGCGGGTTCCAGGTGGACGGTGGTCGAGCATCCGGTGACGACGGCGGCGAGGGCGATCGCCCCGGCGACGGCGGTGAGACGACGAGAACGGGGCATGCATCCAGGCTACCTTTGACGACATGCACTCCCGACCCGATGCCGACGACCCGCGCCTGGCAGAGCTCTCGGAGGGACGCATCCTGCGGTCGATCCTGAGCCGCACGACCCCGGGCGCGCACACGCTCCTCGGGCCGGGTGATGATGCGGCCGTGATCGCGGCGCCGTCGGGCTCGGTCGTCGCGACGACGGACACGCTGGTGCACGGTCCCGACTTCCGACTGGCGTGGTCCAGCGGGCATGATCTCGGCTGGAAGGCCGCGGCCGTGAACCTCGCGGACGTCGCGGCGATGGGAGCGCGTCCGACCGCGCTGCTGGTGGCACTGGCGGTGCCGCGCGATCTGCGGCTGTCGTTCGTGGAACGGCTGGCCGACGGATTCCGCGATGCGTGCGCGGCGCTGGCGCCGGGGTGTGCGGTGGTGGGCGGCGACCTGACGGTGTCCGATGTGCTGACGGTGGCGGTGACCGCTCTCGGTGACCTGGAAGGGCGGCCTCCCGTCACGCGGGCGGGTGCGCGACCCGGTGACGTGGTCGCGGTCGCCGGCGAGCTCGGTCATGCCGCGCATGGGCTCGCGGTGTTGTTCGGGCGCTTCCGCGACGGCGACGCGCCGATTCCGGTCGACCCGTCCCTGCTCGGACCCGGGGAGAGCGCGGCGGTGGCTGCGCAGCTGCGTCCGTCACCGCCGATCGGGCTGGGCGTGGTGGCCGCGGCGGTCGGGGCGACCGCGATGATGGACGTCTCCGACGGGCTGGCGCTCGACGCGCGGCGGATGGCGGATGCCTCGGGGGTGACGATCGCGCTGGAGCGCGCCGAGCTCGGTGACTTCCCGGAGCGGGCGCTGGCGGGCGGGGAGGATCATGCGCTGCTGGCGAGCTTCCCGGACGGGATCCTGCCCCCGGGGTTCCGGGCGATCGGCACCGTGCGGGAGCGCGCGGACGAGAACCTGCTCTGCGACGACCTCCCGGTCGACGTCAGCGGCTGGGACCCCTATCGCGACTGGGACTCCGTGGCGGGCTGATCCTGTTCCGCAAGCGCGGCCTCGCCCGCGCGTTCGCACCACCAGAGCGCGGTGTCGCCATAGGTCTTCTCGCGGAACACGTGCAGTCCCGCCGCCTCGACGTCCGGACGGGTGGAGCGACGGGCACGTTCGACGATCAGCACCGCGTCGTCGCTCAGGAGCGGCGCGAGGGCGATCAGGTCCGCGGTCATGGCGGCGTCATCGAGGTCGTACGGCGGGTCCGTGAACACGAGGTCGTAGGGCCCCGTGGCGCGGGCCAGGTAGGAGCGGACGCTCGCTTCGTGCACCCGTGCCGGCGGCCGGTTGCTCGCCCTGGCCACGGCTCCCGCGTTACGGCGCACGACGGCCGCGGCGGGGCGACCCCGCTCGACCAGGTCGGCGGTCGACGCTCCGCGGCTGAGCGCCTCGAGCCCGAGGGCACCTGAGCCGGCGTACAGGTCGAGGACCCGCGCGCCGTCGATCGCATCGAGCGACTCGAGCGCGGCGAACAGCGACTCCCGCACGCGATCGCTCGTGGGCCGCGTCCCCGCCCCAGGAACCTCGAGACGGATGCCGCGCGCGCGGCCTGCGATGATCCTGGTCACCCGTTCACGATACGACAGGGGGCGACGACGTCGTGTCGGTCGCGTTCTCTAGACTCGGAGCATGTCGCTCACGCTCGAATCCTCGCTGGAGGAGGCCATCGGCGCGGCGTCGGCCAAGACGCTGGGTCGCGCCTTCGGCATGAAGACCGTGGGCGATCTGCTGGGCCACTATCCGCGGCGCTATGCGGATCCGGGGGAGCTCACGCCGATCCGCGATCTCCCGATCGGCGAGACGGTCACGATCGTCGCCGAGGTGCTGTCGTCGAGCTTCCGTCGTATGCGCAACCGACCCGGCGCGATGGTGGACGTGATGATCGGCGACGGGGTGGGTCGCATGTCCTTGACCTTCTTCGCGAAGAACATCGGCGCGGCCGAGTGGCGGTCGAACGATCTCGCCGTCGGCCGACGCGGGGTCTTCTCCGGCAAAGTGGGCGAGTTCAACGGCGTCACGCAGTTCGCGCATCCCGAGTACGAGCTGTTCGATGATGAGGATGCGGCGCGCCGTCGGGCCGACGCGCGGGCAGCGGTGCCCATTCCCATCTACCCGGCGACGTCGGCGATCCAGACGTGGCAGATCGCCCGCCTGGTCGGCCGCGTGCTGGACGGGCTGACCGAGGTGCCTGAGCCGCTGCCCGAAGAGGTGCGTCGCGGCGAAGAACTGCTCACGGCGCGGGAGGCGCTCGAGCGCATCCACCGCCCCCGCACGCGCAACGACATCGACCCCGCGGTGCGCACCCTCCGCATGCACGAGGCGCTGACCCTGCAGACGGCGCTGCTGCAGCAGCGCCAGGCGGTGCGCGCCCTGGCGGCCACGTCGCGCCCGGCTCACCCCGGTGGGCTCCTCGAACGGTTCGACGCTGCGCTGCCGTACACCCTGACCCCCGACCAGGAGACCGTGGGCGCGCAGATCGCGCACGACCTGGTCGGTGCGTGGCCGATGAACCGGCTGGTACAGGGCGAGGTCGGCTCGGGAAAGACCCTCGTCGCGCTGCGCGCCATGCTGCAGGTGGCCGAGAGCGGGGGACAGGCCGCGTTGATCGCCCCGACCGAGGTCCTCGCGGCCCAGCACCTGCGCTCCATCACGAAGATGCTGGGCCCGCAGCTCGCCCCGCTGCTGATGCCGACGCTGCTCACGGGTCAGCTCCCCGCGGCCGAGCGGCGCAGGGCTGCGCTCCGGGTCGCCTCCGGGCAGTCGCTCATCGTGGTCGGGACGCACGCGCTGCTGGGGGAGAAGACCACGTTCGCCGATCTCGGGCTCGTCGTTGTCGACGAGCAGCACCGCTTCGGTGTGGAGCAGCGCGAGGCGCTGCGCGCGAAAGGATCCAGTCCGCACGCGCTCGTCCTCACCGCGACGCCGATCCCGCGCACGGTCGCGATGACGGTCTTCGGCGACCTCGACACCTCGGTCATCCGCACGATGCCCGCCGGTCGCGCCGGCATCGAGTCGTACGTCGCTCCGCTGGCCGAGCACCCCGGCTGGTTCAACCGCGTGTGGGAGCGGGCGGCGGAGGAGATCGCGCAGGGTCGACAGGTGTTCGCGGTATGCGCGGCGATCGACACGGCGGCGAAGACGGCGGAGGCGGGCGAGCAGGAGCTTTTGGCCCCGGAGGGCGGGAAGGGGCCGCGCTGGGGCGTCGTGCAGCTCGACGAGGCGCTGGCCACGCATCCGACGCTCGGCGGCCTCCGGCGCGCGGTGCTGCACGGGCGCATGCCGTCGGAGGAGAAGGATGCGGTGATGCAGTCCTTCGCCCGCGGCGACATCGACCTGCTGCTGGCGACGACCGTGATCGAGGTCGGGGTCGACGTGCCCAACGCCTCGACCATGATCGTGCTCGATGCCGACCGCTTCGGGGTGTCGCAGCTCCATCAGCTGCGCGGACGTGTGGGTCGTGGCGGCGTGCCGGGGTTGTGCCTGCTGGTCACCGAGGCCGAGGAAGGCTCCGTCGCGCGGGAGCGGGTCGATGCGGTCGCCGCGACCCTGGATGGGTTCGCCCTGGCCGAGGTCGATCTGGAGCTGCGGGGGGAGGGCGACGTGCTCGGTGCTGCGCAGGCGGGCGTGCGCTCGTCGCTCAAGCTGCTCAGGGTCGTGAAGGATGCGGCGCTGATCACCCGCGCGAGGGAGCTGGCGGAGGGGATCCTGTCCGACGACCCGGAACTCGCGCGCCACCCCGGTCTCCGCGACGCCATCGGTCGCCGCGTGACGGACGAGGACCGCGCGGCGCTGGCGAAGAACTGACGCCGTTCGGCCGTGCCCTAGGCTGGATGCATGAGCAGCAGGATCGCCGTCGTCCCGGGTTCGTTCGATCCGCCGACCCTGGGTCACCTCGATGTGATCCGCCGCGCGGCCGCCCTGTACGACGAGCTGCACGTGCTGGTGGTGCACAACCCCGGCAAGGAGGCGATGCTGCCGATCGCGCAGCGGCTGTCCCTGCTCGAGCGCTCGATCGCCGAAGACGGCATGCAGGGCAACATCGTGATCGGCTCCTGGAGCATGGGTCTCCTCGTCGACTACGCGCGCGACGTGAACGCGGGCGTGCTGGTGAAGGGGATCCGCTCGCAGGTCGATGTCGCGTACGAGTCGCCGATGGCGATCGTGAACCGTCACCTGGCCGACATCGAGACCGTCTTCCTGCTGCCCGATCCCGCGCACGCCATGGTGTCGAGCTCGCTCGTGCGCCAGGTCGCGTCGCTGGGGGGAGACATCGCGCCGTTCGTTCCGCCGGCCGTCGCGTCGTTCCTCGACACCGGTGCGCGCGGCCTCTGAGGCCGCCCGTCCGGCCCGGTCGCAGGGAGACCCCGGTAGCATTGAGGGGTGCGTTCCCGACTCAACAGCCCCTTCGTGCTCCCCGTCCGTGACATCGTCCGGCGTCCGGGGGAGATGCGCGAGCACACCTTCACGGTGACGCTCCCCGAGCAGTGGGGGGAGGGCATCGTGACCTTCGAGTCAGGCTCCGAGCTGGATCTCGACGTGCGTCTGGAGTCGGTTCACGAGGGCATTCTCGTGTCCGGTTCCGCGGATGGAGAGTACGTCGGCGTCTGCGGCCGCTGCCTCACCGACATCTCCGAGCCTGTCGAAGTCGAGTTCCAGGAGCTTTTCGCGTATCCTGGTGAGGAAGAAACTGACTTCGAGGTTCAAGACGACCACGTGGATCTTGAAACTCTCGTCAGGGATGCGGCCGTATTGTCGCTTCCATTTCAGCCGGTGTGTCAGCCGGATTGCCTCGGGCTCGACCCGGTCACAGGCGAGAGGCTGACCGAGAGCACCGGGACGGAGCAGGCCGCTCCCATCGATCCTCGATGGAGTGCGCTCCAGCAGATCACAGACCAAGACGGCACGGCAGAGAGCCGTGCCGCCGAGAAAGAAGAGAGCTAGTCATGGCTGGTAACCCCCCGAAGCGCAAGGTCTCCCGTTCGAACACCCGCTCGCGTCGCGCGCAGTGGAAGGCGGAGGCTCCGGCGCTCGTCAAGACCGTCGAGAACGGCAAGGTCGTCTACAGCCGTCCGCACCAGGCGAAGGTCGTCACCGACTCGCAGGGCACCGAGCTCTTCCTGGAGTACAAGGGCCGCAAGGTCGCCGACGTCTGAGTCGCGTACCGTGACGGAGGTCCCCGGGGGGACGAGACCTCTCCCAGCAAAGCTCCGCGTCGACATCGACGCGGAGCTTCTGGAGTTGGCGCTCACCCATCGCTCCTACGCCTACGAGCACGGCGGCATCCCGCACAACGAGCGCCTGGAGTTCCTCGGCGACTCGGTGCTGGGGCAGGCGGTGACGGTGATGCTGTTCACCACGCACCCCGACCTCGACGAGGGCGAACTGGCCAAGCGGCGGGCAAGCGTCGTCTCGACGGTGGCCCTGGCCGAGGTGGCCCGCGGTATCGACCTCGGAAGTCATCTCTTGCTGGGTCGCGGTGAGGAGCAGACGGGCGGTCGCGACAAGGACTCCATCCTGGCCGACACCATGGAGGCCGTGATCGGCGCCACCTACCTCTCCGCGGGGCCGGAGGCGGCGACCGAGCTGGTGCTGCGATTGACCGAGCCTCTGCTGGCGGACCCGGAGCGCTACGGCGCCGCGATGGACCCGAAGACCAGCCTGCAGGAGCTTGCCGCCCGGGTGGGTGCTACGCCGCCGCAGTACTCGGTCGAGGCGAGCGGACCGGATCACGACCGTCGCTTCACGGCCACGGTCGCCGTCGGAGACGTCGAGATGACCGGCACCGGAAGCAGCAAGAAGACCGCGGAGATGGCGGCCGCGCTCAGCGCCTGGCGCGTGCTCAACGAGCGTGCCTGAGCTTCCCGAGGTCGAGGTGGTCCGCGCGGGCCTCGCCCCGGCCGCGGTCGGCGCGACGATCACGGCCGTGAGCGTCTTCGACGAGCGCGCCCTCACCAGGCACACGGCGGGTGCTGCCGACTTCGTGCAGCGCCTCGAGGGGCGTGCCTTCACGGCGGCGATGCGTCGCGGCAAGTTCCTGTGGCTTCCCCTCGATGACGACGGGGAGTCGGCGCTGATCGCGCACCTCGGCATGAGCGGACAGCTGCTGCTGCGGGGTCCCGACGCTCCGTCCGAGCGCCATGAACGCGTGCGCCTCGGGATCGAGCATCCCGTTCACGGTGAGCTCGCGGTCGTGTTCGCGGATCAGCGCACGTTCGGCTCCCTCGCCGTCGACGCCTTGGTGGAGCACGGGCCCTCGCGCGTACCGACGCAGGTGGCGCACATCGCGCGCGATCCGATGGACCCGTTCTTCGACGTCGACGCGTTCCGACGGGCTCTCGCTCGCCGGCACAGCGCGGTCAAGCGGGTGCTGCTCGACCAGGGCGTCGTGAGCGGTATCGGCAACATCTATGCCGACGAGTCGCTGTGGGCCGCGCGTATCCACCCCGAGACGCCGGCCGATCGACTCTCGACTCCGGCCGTGCACCGTCTGCTCACCGAGGTCCGCACCGTGTTGGCGAAAGCCCTCGCCGAGGGCGGGACCAGCTTCGATGCGCAGTACGTCAACGTGAACGGCCAGGCGGGTTATTTTGCCCACTCCCTCAATGCCTACGGCCGCGGCGGGGAGCCGTGTCCGCGGTGCGGCGGCGCCATTCGGCGGGTGTCGTTCATGAACCGGTCGTCCCACTTCTGCCCGACCTGCCAGCGCCGCCGCTGAGGTCACACCGGCTGGAAGGCTCGCCCGAGGAGCGGCCGCGTCGCCCAGGTGCTCGCCCACACCAGCCCGATCCCGGTGACGAGAACCACGGCGATGGTGGCGATCGAGACGGGCGCCGTGATCAGTGCGATTCCGAGCAGGGGAAACACGAGGAACGCGGCGCAGAGGGCGGAGCCGAGGGAGGTCACGAGCACCGGGGCGACGATGGAGCGTCGGCGGGCGCGATCGATCATCTCCATCGGCATCCCCAGCTGGTGCAGGCTTCGGTGGAGGTCTCTCTGATCGATCACGTCCGCAGCCTGATTGACGCCCACGGATGCCGCCACCATGAGGAACGATCCGATCAGGGTGATGATGAGTCCGGTGCGGATGTCGGCGGCGAGCGTCGCGTCGGCCCCGGATGCACCAGGACCGTCGATCTCCGCCATGAGCGCGACACCGGTCCCCGCGAAGACGGCCATGAAGCTCGCCATCGCGATGCCACCGACCTGACGCCACGCAGCTTTCGGCGCATCCAGGACGATGCGGGCCGAGAGCATGCGGTCGGGCTCCTGTGCCCGGCGCAGGCTCGTGCGTGCCCAGATCGACAGTGCCCAGGGGCCGACCAGGTTCAGCACGGCGAGCGCCGCGGCGTAGAGGCCGCACAGCACGATGACGGCGATCATCCCGCCGGCGATGGCGGGAACCGCCTTGATGAGCACGAAGGCGATCGCCAATCCCCCCACGGCGATCACCGCACGGATCCAGTGCATCTTGGTGACGACGGCGCGAGTGCGCACTCCCAGCGGCGAGATCACCACGCGGCGCAGACCGATGGAGGCACTCACCACGGCCAGCAGCAGCACCACGGCGACCACGAGGAGGATCGGAACGGGTGGCAGGAGCACAGCATCGAACCCGAGCGGTGCGCCGCGGAACGGGATCAAGCCGATGAGCGGACTGATCGCGAGGTGACCCGCTACCCCGATCGCGGCGCCGACGGCTGCCACGAGCAGCGACTCGGCCACGGTGGCGACCGTCACCCCCGCGGGTGTGACACCGAGCAGGCGGAGTGTCGACAGCCTCTCGTCGCGACGGCGCGCTGACAGTCGGGCGGCCGCACCGCCGAGGGACATGAGCGGCACGACGAGGAGGACGAGAGCGATGCCAGCGAGTGCCTGGTAGAGGGCAGCACTGTCATCGGACCACCGCCAGAACGACTGCGCACCGCCGATCACTGTGAGGACCAGGGTGGTGACGATGCCGAAGGCGACGACGGGGAGCACGAGGACGCTGTTCTCTCCGCGGGCCGGCCGCAGGAGGAGCGTCAGCACGCCGGCGTTCATGCGTCCACCGCCGAGGAGACGACGCGCCCGTCACGCACGGCGACCGTGCGGGTGCAGCGTGCCGCGACGTCGGCGTCGTGCGTGACCACCACCAGAGTGCGTCCCTGGCCGGTGGTCGACCACAGCAGTGCATCCATCACCTCTGCGGAGGTGTGCGAGTCGAGCGCGCCGGTCGGCTCGTCCGCGAAGACGATCTCCGCCCCCGTCGCCTGCGCGCGCGCGATCGCGACACGTTGCGCCTGACCGCCGGAGAGTTCGCCGATGCGTCGATCCTCCATTCCCGCCAGTCCGAGCGCGGCAAGCCAGGAGGCGGCGTGCGGGATGGCATCCTTCTTCGCCACGCCGTTGATCATGGAGGCCAGGGCCACATTCTCGACCGCGGTGAGCTCGGGGATGAGGAGTCCCTGCTGGAACACGAAGCCGAATCGTTCGCGACGCAGGCGCGAGCGCGCGGATTCCCCGAGTGCGGTGACCTCGACGGGCCCGCCGGCGGACGGGTGGAACGTGACGCTGCCGGCGTCGGGGGCCGTGATGCCCGCGAGCACGTGCAGCAGAGTGGTCTTGCCCGATCCGGAGGCGCCCATGATGGCCACGGCTTCTCCCCGCTGCACGGCGAGGTCGATGCCGGCGAGGGCGCGCGTGGCCCCGAAGGTCTTGGCGAGAGCGTGAGCTTCGATCACGAATGCGTTCATGATTCCAGCCTTCCCGCGCGCGGACCCCACGTCGTCGGCCGTCCGGATGACCGTCCCGGAGCGGAGTCATCCAGGAGGATGACTCCGCTCCCGCGGGATCAGAGCTTCTTCTGCCACGCTCCCGCGTACGAGACCGGGCGGAACCCGATCGCCTCGTTGATGTCGAGCATCGGCCGGTTCTCCTCCGCGTTGAAGGTGGAGACCACGGTGGCATCCGGCACGAGCTCACGCCAGCGGAGCAGGTTCGCGCACTTCACGATCATGCCCAGACGATGCCCGCGGTGGTCCTTGGACACCAGGGTGCCGAACTGATGCGTGACGCCGGTGCGCTCCGCTCCGATGACCAGCTCGTTGTACGCGACGATGTCGCCGGTGGGTACGTGCTCCACGGCGACGACGGACACCGTCTGCCCGGCGCCCGTCAACCGCGCATCTCGCCGGGCCACCCGGTCGGCGTCCCAGACCTCCGCGACGAAGTCCATGTCGCCGCTCGGAGCGTCCGTCGACAGCCGCGCCAGCACCGCCGCGTACCCGGAGCGGAGCTCGGGCGGTGTGGGCAGCAGCCACTCCACCACGCGGTAGTCGGGTCCTGCCGCCTGCGTGGCCTCGGCCAGAGCGGCCTCCAGAGGAGCGGGGTCCGCGCGCAGGTCGAATTCACTGTTGCGCTCGACCTGCTCCAGTGTGAACCCGTGGGCGTCGAGGAGGTCGCTCAGCGGCGTCGCCGGAATGCGGCCCCATCGGGTCCGAGGAACCAGCATGCGAGATGTCTCCTCCGGACGATGCAGGCTCCAGATCTGCAGCACGCTGCGCCCGCGGGACCGTGCCTCGCTCTCGGCTCGCGCGAGGAGCGCGTCCTCGATGCCTCGGCCCCAGTGTGCGTCAGACACGAGCAGGTCGACCTCGGCAGCGTTCGCGTCCGCCTCCTGCGCGAAGGACACCGTCACCATGCCCACGATGTCGGCACCGTCGCGGGCGACGAAGCCGAGGTCGAGGGAGTCGGTGTCGTCTTGCCAGCCCGGGAGCATCTGCGCGGCATCCGGCGCGAGATCCGGGATACCGACCTGCTCGTCGCAGATCTGCCGGTTGAGTTCGCCGTACGCGCGGAAGTCGGCGGCGTCGTCAGCGTCGAGCGCGGCGGGGACGGTCAGCGGTGAGATGGTCAGTTCCGCGATGGTCATGTCGGTTCCTTCGGGGTGGCGGGCGGCTGCGGGGGAGACGGCGAAGGGCCGTCCACGGTCTCCTCCGCCCACGGACGGGGCGGAGGAGACCGATGGTGCGGTGTCGACGGCGTGCGAAGCGGTCATGCGGATCAGCGCATTCCCCGCTGCATGTCGAACATGAGCATGGCGTTCGACTCCGCTGCGGAGCGGTGACGCTGCTCTCCGACGAGGAACAGGTCGGCCGGGTCGAGGGTCAGCCCTCGGCGCGGCCGCCGCGGCCGCTGAGCCCGCTGGAGCAGCCAGAGGCCGATCCGGAGGGAGAGGCGGTCGGTCAGACGGAGCTGTCGCCGTTCGTCGTCGCGGGGGAGGGGGAGGACCTCACGGTCCTCGATATCGGGCGGGTGGGTGGTGCTGCGGTACAGCGTGGTGTTCACGATGATTCCTTCGAGGTTGCGTGATGGGAGGGGGTGCGGAAGCACCGGCGCAGGCCGAGGATCCGGCCGGAGACGGTGCGGACGGTGGCGACCGCTCGGGGATGCGCTGACGCGAGAATGCGAGAGCGCGTGCCGAGGGTGGCAGGGAATCCATGACTCCGCGGTGCGGGTCAGAGGGTGGTGGCGCGGGGGAACCGGCAGGACGGATGGCCTCGGAGAGGCGTCACATCCCGGGCGACGGTTCTAGCAGATCGTGCCGAGGCGGTCGCCGGCGGTTACCGAGTACGCACGGTTCGGCGCGCTGTGCGCGGGCGCGGTGCGGCCGTTGGCCTTCGCGGTGTGCTGAGTGATCATCATCGGTAACCTCCTTTCGTGTGGCGATCCGGAGGCCAACCGTAGCGAAACTCTCAGCCGATCGTCAAGCATTTCGTGCTAGCGCCGGCGTGTCGCCGCCGGAGGAGCTCGCTCCGAGACCCGCGCGGGATCCGTGGGAATCCGCGCGATTCCGGTAGCGTAGCGACGTGATTCTCCCCCGACGAGCGGTGCCCGCATGCATCTGAAGAGCCTGACGCTCAAGGGGTTCAAGTCGTTCGCCCAGCCGACGAGCTTCGTCTTCGAGCCCGGCGTGACCTGCATCGTGGGTCCGAACGGCTCCGGCAAGTCCAACGTGGTCGACGCCCTCGCCTGGGTCATGGGGGAGCAGGGCGCGAAGACCCTCCGCGGCGGCAAGATGGAGGACGTCATCTTCGCCGGCACCTCCACGCGAGGGCCCCTCGGGCGAGCGGAGGTGCAGCTCACGATCGACAACGCCGATGGAGCACTGCCGATCGAGTACGCCGAGGTCACGATCAGCCGCACGCTGTTCCGCAACGGATCGAGCGAGTACGCGATCAACGGCGAGGGCTGCCGACTGCTCGACGTGCAGGAGCTCCTGAGCGACTCGGGTCTCGGCCGCGAGATGCATGTGATCGTGGGTCAGGGGCGCCTCGACACCGTGCTGCAGGCGTCGCCGGAGGATCGCCGTGGCTTCATCGAGGAGGCGGCGGGGATCCTCAAGCACCGACGCCGCAAGGAGAAGACCCTCCGCAAGCTCGACGCCATGGAGGCCAACCTGACGCGTCTGAGCGACCTGGCCGGTGAGATCCGGCGGCAGCTGAAGCCGCTGGGCCGTCAGGCCGAGATCGCCAGGGAGGCCCAGACGATCGCGGCCGTGGTGCGCGATGCGAAGGCCCGGCTGTTCGCGGACGACGTGGTCGCCCTGCGCACGGCCCTGGCTGACCACACCCGCACGGAGCAGGAGCGTCACACGGAGCGCCTCGTGCTGTCGGATCAGGCCGAGGCGGTGCGTGCGAGCATCGCGCGGCTCGAGAAGGACCAGAACTCTGTCGCCGTCGATGCGGCGCGCGGCGTGGCCTTCGGGCTCGAGCAGGTCCAGGAGCGCATGCGGGGGCTGTACACCCTCGCCAATCAGCGTCTTGCTCTGCTCGGCTCGGAGGAGGACGATGCCGCCGTGACCGCGGTCACGGTGACGCAGGCGACGATCGACGAGGCGAAGGACGACATCGACACGATCTCCTCGGGGCTGGGCGATGCGCAGGATGCCGCGGTCGCGGCGAGCCGTGAGGTCGTGCACGCCAGGGCGGAGCTCGACACGCTCGACGTCGACATCGCGGAGCAGAGCGCGCTCGTGTCGGAGTATGACATGCGCCTGACGGCCCTGCGCGGTACGGCTGATGCGGCGGCGTCGGCCCTTGCCGCGGTGCGTGGTGCCGTGCTGCGCCAGGAGAATGCGCTCGAAGCGGCGAACGAACGGCGGCGGGAGGCGGCGGAGGCACTGGAGGCGATCGAGGACGCCGAGGCACCGCAGGGCACAGCCGTCGAGCACGCTGCCGCCTATGAGAGCGCGCAGCGGGCGGCGACGGCGGCGGAGGCCGAGCGCGAGACGCTGCGCGAACGGCTCCACGCCGCGGAGCGCGAGGTCGACTCGCTCACGGCGAAGGCGGCGGCGCTGAGCAGCGCGCTGTCGCTGTCCGGTGGTGCCGCCGAGATCGTGAAGGCCGGTGGCGCGGGAGTCCGCGGACTGGTCGGCGACGCGGTGCAGGTCAGGCCGGGGTTCGAGGCGGCGATCGCCGCGGTCCTCGGTCCGCTCGCGGAGGGCGTGCTGATCGACAGCGCGGACGCCGCGTTCACGCTGGCTGCCCTGGCCGCGGCGGAGCGCCGTGGGGTCGTGGATTTCGTGGTGGCGGATGCGCTGCGCCCCGAGTCGACCGCGCATCCCGTCGACGGTGTCACGTCCGCGATCGACGTGGTGACCGCACCCGACGGCGTCCTGGGCATCCTGTCGCATGTCCTGATCGCCGAAGACCTCGATGCGGCGCGCTCGGCGCGAGCCGCTCTGGACGCGCTGTCCGACACGCGGACGACGATCGTGACGACCAGCGGCGAGGTGATCACCGCGCAGACGCTGCGCACGGGCTCCGGTGGTGAGCGGTCGCGTCTCGAGCTCGCGGCCGAGCGCGACGCGGCGACGGAGCGGCTCGCCGAGATCCAGATCGTCGTCGACTCGCTCCGGGAGGCGCGGATCGAGGCGGACGAGCAGGTGGAGGCGACACGGCGTCAGGCCAAGGACGCGTTGCGGGCGCTGCGCGAGCACGATGCCGCCCTGGCCACGCACGCCGAGCAGGTCAACCGCGTCACGGTGCGGCACGAGTCCGCCGTGGCCGAGTGCGAGCGCCTGGAGTCGGGGCTCGCGCAGGCCCAGGCTGCAGTCGCGGATGCCGAGGCGAAGGCGGAGTCGGCCCGTGCGGAGCTCGACGAGGCCGTGGCCGCGCCGCGTCCCGTGCTGGACGCGTCTGCCCGCGACGGTCTGCTCGAGGCTCTCGAGCTCGCCCGCGAGGGAGAGGTGCGCGCGCGGCTCGAGGTCGAGACGCTGCGCGAGAGGGTGCGTGCGGCGCAGGCGAGGGTCGCGACGCTCGAACGGCAGCGCGAGCAGGAGCGGGACGCCGCCGCCGAGGCCGCCCGCCGTGCAGTGATCCGTCGGGCACAGCGGGAGGCCGCCTCCGGGGTGGCAGAGGAGCTTCCGCGCATCCTTGACTCGCTCGACCGCTCGGTGACCGAGGCCCGTGTGGCTCTCGCCGAGGCGGAGGCCGCCAGAGCAGCGCAGAACGAGGAGCTGGTGGCGCTCCGGAAGCAGGAGACGTCGCTGCGCGAGCGGCTCGCCGGCCTCACCGAGAGCGTGCACGGCCTGGAGCTGCAGATCCACGAGAAGAAGCTCCACCTGCACAGCCTGCTGGAGCGTGTGTCCTCCGAGCTGTCGCTCGACGAAGATATTCTCGTTGCGGAATATGGACCTGATCAGCTCGTTCCTCGCGATCCCGGAGTGGAGCCCCCTGCGGACGAACTGCTCGACGACACGGCGATCCCGTTCGATCGTCGTATCCAGCAGCGCCGACTGGCCGAGGCCGAGCGGAAGCTCGCCCAGCTGGGCCGCGTCAATCCGCTCGCGCTGGAGGAGTTCGCCGCGCTCGAGCAGCGCCACGCCTTCCTGACGGAGCAGCTCGCCGACCTGACCCAGACCCGTCAGGATCTGCTGACGATCATCGCGGACCTCGACGAGCGGATGCAGACCATCTTCGCCAGTGCGTTCGAGGACACCAAGGAGGCGTTCGGTCAGGTCTTCCCGCTGCTGTTCCCCGGTGGGACGGGGAGCATCTCCCTGACCGACCCGGACAACATGCTCACGACCGGCATCGAGGTCTCGGTGCGGCCCGTCGGGAAGAAGATCGAGCGCCTGTCGCTGCTCTCCGGAGGGGAGCGGTCGCTGGCCGCTGTCGCGCTGCTGGTGGCGATCTTCAAGGCGCGTCCCAGCCCGTTCTACATCCTCGACGAGGTGGAGGCGGCTCTCGACGATGCGAACCTCGGCCGGCTGCTCACCGTGTTCGAGCAGCTGCGGGAGACATCTCAGCTCCTGGTGATCACGCACCAGAAGCGCACGATGGAGATCGCCGACGCGCTGTACGGCGTCTCGATGCGCCAGGACGGTGTGTCCGCTGTCGTCGGTCAGCGCGTCGGTGACCGCGCCGCCGCCGCGGCGAGCTGACCGGCGTAGCGAACCGCTACCCGTAGGCTGGGGGGATGGCAGAGAAGTCCTGGTCTCTCGGTCGCGCCCTGCGCGGCATGTTCGTCAAGCCCACGATCGATGAGACGACGTGGGAAGACCTGGAGACCGCCCTGATCACGGCCGACTTCGGGCCGGACATCAGCGAGCGCATCGTCGACGAGCTCCGCGACAAGGTCGCGAAGTACCGCACGACCGACCCCCGCGACCTCCAGCGCATGCTGCGCGAGACGCTCGAGGAGCACTTCGCGAAGTTCGACACGACGCTCAAGCTCACCGAGCGCCCGGCCGTCGTGCTCGTCGTCGGCGTCAACGGGGTCGGGAAGACCACCACGATCGGCAAGTTCACCAAGTTCCTGCGCGGCTACCAGCGCAGCGTCGTGGTGGGGGCCGCCGACACGTTCCGTGCCGCCGCCGTGGACCAGCTCGCCACGTGGGCGCAGCGCGGAGGGGCGGCGATCGTCCGCCCGCAGCACGAGGGGCAGGACCCGGCGTCTGTGGCGTTCCAGACCGTGGAGTACGCCAAGCGCGAGGGCATGGAGATCGCGATCATCGACACGGCCGGTCGTCTGCACACCAAGGGCGGGCTGATGGACGAGCTCGGCAAGATCCGCCGGGTCGTGGAGAAGCAGGCCCCGATCAGCGAGGTTCTGCTGGTTCTCGACGCGACGACGGGGCAGAACGGGGTCATGCAGGCGGAGACGTTCCTGCAGCACGCCGGTGTCACCGGGCTCGTGCTGACCAAGCTCGACGGGTCGGCCAAGGGCGGCTTCGTTCTCGCGGTTCAGGAGCGCACCGGGATCCCGGTGAAGCTGCTCGGACAGGGCGAGGGCATCGACGATCTGACCGGTTTCACCCCGCACGTGTTCGTGCAGGCGCTGGTCGGCTGACACAGGGCTACCGCCCTGAGCACGAGGCTGGTTTCATAGCGTTATGGCGATCGAACACGACTACTTCGGACTGCTGTCGTCGGGCCCCGACGGCTCGATCTTCTGGTCGGAGACCGTCGAGCTCGGTGACCAGAGCGTGACGGTCGACCTCACCGCTCCGGACCAGGACGACGTGTCCGCTGATGCCCTCGACATCGCCGCCGCGCTGATCGCGGGACTGGAGAACGTCGACGCCACGGCCCGCCGCGGCATGTTGTCCGAGGTGGATGACCGGACGAGCGAGGTGACCGAGTACATCCTTCAGCAGCAGGAGGCCTTCGGCGACGACCTGCCGGACGTGCTGGTGGACGTGTCCGGCGATGCTGCGGTGGACATCATCCGCTCGCTGCGCCTGATGAGCATGACGATCCTGGCGGACGAGCATGGCGGGTCCGAGCCCTTCGCGGTGCTCGAGTACGCGCTCGACGACAGTGCGACCGACGACGTGCTGCTCGTGAACCTCGGCTCGGACGGAAGCGTGCAGTCCGTGATGAGCGCTGACTGACCCGGCGCTCACCCCGCAGGTCACACGGCCTGGGCGAACCCGAGGTCGGCGCCCTCGGCGATGTGCGCGAGGTGCGGCGGGATCTCCCGCCCCTTCGAGACCATGGACTGCGCCCAGAGGCGTCCGGCACGGTACGAGGAGCGCACCAGCGGTCCGGCGAGCACCCCGAGGAAGCCGATCCGCTCCGCCTCCTCCTTGAACTCGACGAACTCGGCCGGCTTCACCCAGCGGGCGACGGGGAGGTGCCGCGGCGACGGCCGCAGGTACTGCGTGATGGTGATGATGTCGCAGCCGGCGTCGTGAAGATCCTGCAGGGCCTGCACGACCTCCTCCGGCTCCTCGCCCATGCCCAGGATCAGGTTCGACTTGGTGATGAGTCCCGCGTCGCGCGCCTGGGTCAGCACTCCCAGCGAGCGCTCGTAGCGGAAGGCCGGCCGGATGCGCTTGAAGATGCGCGGGACGGTCTCGACGTTGTGGGCGAACACCTCGGGCCGGGACTCGAACACGACGCCGAGCTGATCCGGGTCGCCGTTGAAGTCGGTGGCGAGCAGTTCGACGCCGGTGTTCGGGTTGAGGCGATGGATCTGGCGGACGGTCTCTGCGTTGAGCCAGGCACCGCCGTCGGGAAGGTCGTCGCGGGCGACGCACGTGACGGTGGCGTAGCGGAGGTTCATGCGCACGACGCTCTCGGCGACGCGGCGTGGCTCGTCGGTGTCGTAGTCCGCGGGCTTGCCGGTGTCGATCTGACAGAAGTCGCAGCGCCGAGTGCACTGGGATCCGCCGATCAGGAAGGTCGCCTCGCGGTCCTCCCAGCACTCGAAGATGTTGGGACAGCCCGCTTCCTGGCACACGGTGTGGAGGTCTTCGCTCTTCACGAGCGAGTGGAGGGCGGTGTACTCCGGCCCCATCTTGGCCTTGGTGCGGATCCACTCGGGCTTGCGCTCGATGGGGGTCTCGGCGTTGCGGATCTCGAGTCGGAGGAGCTTCCGGCCCTCGGGGGCGGCGGTCATGCGGGGACTCCCGTCCGTGCGATGTCGGTGTATTCGGCGAGGAAGGCGGCGCGGACGGCGTCCACGAGGTCGCGGGGTTCGACGACGGCTCCGGAGACCTCGCTGACCGTGGTCACACCGGCGTCGGTGATGCCGCACGGGATGATGTCGCGGAACGGTGCGAGCGAGTTGGCGCAGTTGATGGCGAAGCCGTGCATGGTCACGCCCTGCTGCACGCGCACCCCGATGGCGGCGACCTTGTCCTCGGAGAGGGGGCGGCGAACCCACACCCCGCTGCGACCGGGCACCTGGTAGCCGTCGACGCCGAACGGTCGCAGGACGTCGATCAGCAGATGCTCGAGCCGGCGCACGTGCGCGACGACATCCATGGGCTCAGGGAGGCGGACGATCGGGTAGCCGACCAGCTGCCCCGGGCCGTGCCAGGTGATCTTGCCGCCGCGGTCGACGTCGACCACGGGGGTGCCGTCCTGCGGTCGCTCGTGCGGCTCGGTGCGCTTGCCCGCCGTGTAGACGGCCTCGTGTTCGAGCAGGATCAGCGTGTCCGGACGCGCGCCGGAGAGCACATCGGCGTGCACGCGGCGCTGCAGGTCCCAGCCGTCGAGGTACGGCACGGGGGTCGGGGAGAACCCGGGGGTGAGGATGTCGAGCATGGAGTCTCGCCTCCGAAATAGTTGGATTGCGTCTAAGAATACGCCCTGTGGTGACTCCCGAGCGCGACTCGCCGCGCGCGGTAGCGTGAGGGTATGAACTCCACCGGCCGCGCTGGCCGCCCGAAGGCGTCGTCGCGCGAGACGCTCGCGGAGGCGGCGTGCGAGCTGTTCCTGGAGCGCGGGTACGACGCCACGTCGGTCGCCGACATCACGCAGCGCGCCGGGGTGAGCCGCTCCAGCTTCTTCAACTACTTCACCTCCAAGAGCGACGTGCTGTGGTCCGCCGTGGACGAGCGCATCGAGGAGGCCGTCGACCGCCTGCAGGGTCTCGGGCGCGAGGCGGACGGCGACGCCGTGCGCGGGATCCTGCGGGGCATCGTGCGGGACTTCGCGCCGGACCCGCTCGCGCTCGCTCTGCGCAACGCCGGCGCGATGGGGCTGCAGGAGGAACTCGTCCGCGACACCGGTGTGCGCCTGGCGCGGCTGTCGGAGGCGATCGCCACCGCGGCCCGTGGCTCCGGCGTCGACGTGATCAGGGCGGACATCCTCGGCGCAGCCCTCGCGGCCGCCGTGTTCTCCGCGTTGCGCGTGTGGGCCGAGCAGGGCGCGGGGCGCGGAACCCCGCAGGCCGTGCTCGACGACGCCCTCGGCGCGATCCACGACCTCCCGTGGTCCGGCTGAGCGAGTCGTCGGCGCTCGCGTAGAATCGGGAGCACCATGGCTACCTTTGGAACGCTCTCCGACCGTCTCACCGAGACCTTCCGCAACCTCCGCACGAAGGGGAAGCTCACCGCCGCCGACGTCGACGGCACCGTGCGCGAGATCCGTCGCGCGCTGCTCGACGCGGACGTCGCTCTTGCGGTCGTCAAGGACTTCACGGCGAAGGTGCGCGAGCGCGCGCTCGGCGACGAGGTCAACAAGGCGCTGAACCCCGCCCAGCAGGTCGTGCAGATCGTGAACGAGGAGCTCGTGCAGATCCTCGGCGGGGAACAGCGTCGTCTGCAGTTCGCCAAGACGGCGCCGACCGTCATCATGCTCGCCGGGCTCCAGGGCTCCGGAAAGACGACGTTCGCCGGCAAGCTCGCGAAGCAGCTGGAGGGGGAGGGGCACACCCCGCTCCTGGTCGCCGCCGACCTGCAGCGTCCGAATGCCGTCAACCAGCTGCAGGTCGTCGCGGAGCAGGCCGGTGCGACCGTGTACGCACCCGAGCCGGGCAACGGCGTCGGCGATCCGGTGAAGGTGTCGCGCGACGGCGTGGAGCACGCCCGTCGCCAGCAGCATGACGTGGTGATCATCGACACCGCCGGACGCCTCGGTGTCGACGCCGAGCTGATGAAGCAGGCCGCCGACATCCGCAAGGCGGTCGACCCGGACGAGGTGCTGTTCGTCATCGACGCGATGATCGGTCAGGATGCGGTCAACACGGCGAAGGCCTTCCAGGAGGGCGTCGACTTCACCGGCGTCGTCCTGTCGAAGCTCGACGGTGACGCCCGCGGTGGTGCGGCGCTCTCGGTCGCCTCCGTCACCGGCCGGCCGATCATCTTCGCCTCGACCGGTGAGCGCCTCGAAGACCTCGAGCCGTTCCACCCCGACCGCATGGCGAGCCGCATCCTCGACCTCGGCGACATCCTGACCCTGATCGAGCAGGCGCAGCAGGCGTTCGACGAGGAAGAGGCGCTGAAGGTCGCCGAGAAGCTCGCCAACGAGGCCTTCACGCTGGAGGACTTCCTCGAGCAGCTGCAGCAGATGAAGAAGATGGGCTCGATGAAGAAGATGCTCGGCATGCTGCCGGGCATGGGCCAGATGAAGCAGCAGCTGGAGGACTTCGACGAGCGGGAGATCGATCGCACCGAGGCGATCATCCGCTCGATGACGCCGGGGGAGCGGCGTAACCCCAAGATCTTGAACGGGTCGCGTCGTCTGCGCATCGCCCGGGGCTCCGGCATGACCGTGACCGACGTGAACCAGCTGGTGCAGCGTTTCGACCAGGCGGCGAAGATGATGAAGACGGTCGCGCGCGGTGGCACGCCGAACATCCCCGGCATGGGTCCCGTGCCCGGCATGGGCAAGCCGGGAGCGTCGTCCAAGCGCGGCAAGAAGGGCAAGGGGTCTCAGGGACGCTCGCGCTCGGGTAACCCCGCCAAGCGGGCGGCCGAGAACGCTGGCCTGGCAGCATCCGCCTCCGCGAACGGCTCGGGCTTCGGTCTCGGCGGAGCTCCTGCGCCCACCGAGGCGGATCTCGCCGAGATCCAGAAGCTCTTCGGCAAGAGCTGATCCTCAGGCGCGTGCCGCCGGCACCGGTGGCTCCTCGCCGATCGTCGGCGTCGTCGGTGTTCGCCGTGGCCGCGCCGTCAGCTGTCCCACCACGAGCGCACCCAGAGCGAGGGCCAGTCCGACGCCCTGAACCGCGGTGAAGCTCTCCCCGAGGACGATGACGCCCAGCAGTGCGGCCACGAGCGGCGAGAGCAGGGCGAGCAGGCCGGGCGCGATCACCGGCAACTGCTGGATGCCCCGGAACCAGAGGGTGTAGGCGACGATGCCCCCGACCGTACCCAGCCAGAGGTAGCCCAGCGCTGCGGCCCCGTCGATGGACGACGGCACGCCCTCCACGGCGAGGGTCATGGGAAGCAGGAGCAGACCACCCGCGGTGAGCTGCCATCCGGCGTAGACCACGGGGCCGATGTCCCGCGGACGGCCCCAGCGCTTGGTGAGGATCATGCCGAGGCCCGTCGCGGTGACGCCGCCGAGCGCCGCGAGCACGCCCCAGAGGTCGAGCTGCGCCGCCGGACCGAGGACGACCAGTGCGACACCGCCCGCTCCGGTCACGGCGGCCGCGGCGGACACCGCCCTGATCCGCTCCTGGAGCACCAGGGTACCCAGCACCAGCACGATGAGCGGCTGCGCCCCTGCGACCGCGGCGGCGACCCCGCCGGGCAGCCGCTCGGCGGCGAGGAACAGCAACGGGAAGAACGCGCCGATGTTGAGCGCGCCCAGCACGAGCATCTTCGGCCACCACGTGCCGCGCGGCAGGCGACGAGCGAGAAGCACGGCCACGAGACCCGCCGGGAGCGAGCGGAGCAGCCCCGCGAACAGCGGGTGGCCAGGAGGGAGGAGCTCGGTCGTGACGAGGTAGGTCGTGCCCCACGACAGCGGGGCCAGAGCGGTCAGCAGCACGGTGCGCCATCTGTTCATGGCTCCAGCGTGGGGGCTTCCCGCGCATGAGTCCAACGCGGGCTTGTCATCGTATCCATGAGGCGCGATCATGATCGGATGGATCTGCAGCAACTGCGGTACGTGGTCGCGGTCGCGGCGACCGGGAGCTTCACCCGCGCGGCGGAGCAGTGCTTCGTGACGCAGTCGGCGCTGAGCCACCAGATGGCGGCGCTCGAGCGCGAGCTCGGCCATCGGCTGTTCGCGCGATCGAGCCGCAGCGTGCGCCTCACGGAGGCGGGCGAGGCGTTCCTCGAGCATGCACGCGTCGCCGTCCGCGCCGCCGAGCACGCGAAGGACGCCGTCGCTGCGGTTGCCGGCGAGGTGACCGGAACGCTCCGCCTCGGCGCGATCCCCACCGTGACAGCGATCTCGGTGCCGGAGCTTCTGCGCGCGTTCCGGGAGGCGCATCCCGCGGCACGGGTGGAGCTGCGCGGCGGCAACAGCGACGAGCTCATCGCCGCGCTCCGCCGCGACGACCTGGACATCGCGCTGCTGGGCTTGCGCGGCGACCTGGAACCCGCGGGGGTCGCGTCTCGCGCGGTACAGCATCAGCGACTGGTCGCGGTGCTGCCGCATGACCACGGGCTCGCGACGCGGCGGCGGCTCCGGCTCGCCGATCTCGCCGGGTGCGCCTTCGCGGACTTCCCCGCCGGGACATCGGGTCGGGCGCAGAGTGACGCCGCCTTCACCGCCGCAGGACTCGAGCGGGACGTGGCCTTCGAGGTCGACACCGCTCCGCTGCTTCTCGGACTCGTGAGGGCGGGGCTCGCCGTGACCCTTCTGGCCCCGGGGGTGGTCGACGGCGCAGAAGGTGTGGTCGCGGTGGCGGTGAGCGACGGGCCCGAGCGGACGGAATACGTCGCGTGGGATGCCGTGGCTCCGAGGGGCGTGGCGCGGGCGCTGCTGGCCGTCCTGGATGGGATGCGGAACCAGGAATCGGAGCGCGGGTGAAACGAGAAGCGGGCCCGGGGGACACCCCGGACCCGCTTCATCCTTCCTCGGACTACTTCACGTCCTCGTCGACCCAGTCCATCGACTTGGTGACGGCCTTGCGCCACAGCCGCAGCTGACGCTCGCGCTCGGCGTCGTCCATCGTCGGCTCCCAGCGCTTGTCCTCCTGCCAGTTGGCGGAGAGGTCGTCCAGCCCGTTCCAGAAGCCGACGGCGAGACCGGCGGCGTAGGCGGCACCGAGCGCGGTGGTCTCGGCGACGACCGGGCGCACGACCGGGACCCCGAGCACGTCGGCCTGGAACTGCATGAGCGCGTCGTTGGCCACCATGCCGCCGTCGACCTTGAGCTCGCTCAGGTCCACGCCCGCATCCGCGTTGACGGCATCGAGCACGTCGCGGGTCTGGAACGCGACGGCTTCGAGCGCTGCCCGCGCGATGTGGTTCTTGTTCGCGTAGCGGGTGAGACCCACGATCGCGCCGCGGGCGTCCGGACGCCAGTACGGCGCGAACAGACCGGAGAACGCGGGGACGATGTACACGCCGCCGTTGTCCTCGACCTGCTCCGCCAGCTTCTCGACCTCGGGCGCCGAGGAGATGATCCCCAGCTGGTCGCGGAGCCACTGGATCAGCGAGCCCGTCACGGCGATCGACCCTTCGAGCGCGTAGTGCGTCGGCTGGTCCCCGAGCTTGTACCCGACGGTCGTGAGCAGCCCGTTCTTCGAGTGGACGACTTCCTCGCCCGTGTTGAAGATCAGGAAGCAGCCCGTCCCGTAGGTGTTCTTGCTCTCGCCCTTCTGGAACGCCGCCTGACCGAAGGTCGCCGCCTGCTGGTCGCCGAGGATCCCGGCGATCGGCGTCTCGCGCAGCAGCGACGAGCTCTCGGCGGTGCCGTAGACCTCGGAGGAGGAGCGGATCTCCGGCATCATCGACCGCGGCACGCCGAACACCTCGAGGATGTCGTCGCGCCACTCGAGCGTCTCCAGATCCATGAACAGCGTGCGCGAGGCGTTGGTGACGTCGGTGGCGTGCACGCCGCCGTCCACACCGCCGGTCAGGTTCCAGAGCACCCAGCAGTCGGTCGTGCCGAACAGCAGGTCGCCCGCCTCGGCCTTCTCGCGCGCACCCTCGACGTTCTCCAGGATCCACGCGATCTTGGTGCCGGAGAAGTAGGTCGCCAGCGGCAGGCCGACGACCGGCTTGAAGCGCTCGACGCCACCGTCGGCTGCGAGACGGTCGACGATCTCCTGCGTACGGGTGTCCTGCCACACGATCGCGTTGTACACCGGCTTGCCCGTGGTCTTGTCCCAGACCACCGCGGTCTCGCGCTGGTTGGTGATGCCGACCGCGGCGATGTCGTGCCGGGTCAGGTCGGCACGGCCGAGCGCCAGTCCGATGACCTCTTGCACGTTGCGCCAGATCTCCGCCGCGTCGTGCTCGACCCAGCCGGCCTTCGGGAGGATCTGCTCGTGCTCCTTCTGGCCCGTGGCGACGATGCTGCCCTTCTTGTCGAAGATGATCGCGCGGCTCGACGTCGTGCCCTGGTCGATCGCGATGATGTAGTCAGCCATGTGTTCTCCTTTGAATTCGCTTGCGGGTAGGGATCAGCCGGCGAGGCCGAGCAGAACGGGTGCCGCGAGGGCGGCGATGACACCACCGATGAGCGGGCCGACGACCGGGACCCACGAGTAGGACCAGTCGCTCGCGCCCTTGCCCTTGATCGGGAGGATGGCGTGAGCGATGCGCGGGCCGAGGTCACGGGCGGGGTTGATGGCGTAGCCGGTTGGGCCACCGAGGGAGGCGCCGATCGCGACCACGAGCAGGGCGACCGGAAGCGCCGTGAGCGGGCCGAGGCCACCGGGGGTGCCGATCTCGATGTCGCCGTAGTCGGCGAACGCGAAGATCACGAACACCAGCACGAACGTACCGATGATCTCGGTGACGAGGTTCCAGCCGTAGGAGCGGATGGCCGGGCCGGTCGAGAACACGCCGAGCTTGTTGGCCGCTTCGGGCTCCTCGTCGAAGTGCTGCTTGTAGGCGAGCCACACGACGATCGCACCGAGGATCGCACCGAGCAGTTCCGCCCCGGTCGCGGTCAGGAACATCGCGAAGTCGATCTTGCCGGCGACGAGCAGGCCGATGCCGACGGCGGGGTTCAGGATGGCGCCCGAGTAGGCCGAGACGAGGACACCGGCGAACACCGCGAGACCCCACCCCCAGTTGACCATCAGGAAGCCGCCACCGAAGCCCTTGTTCTTCGCCAGGGCGACGTTCGCGACGACACCGCAGCCGAGCAGCACCAGCATCGCCGTGCCGACGAGCTCGGACAGGAAGTAAAGACCGAGATTGACGTCAGTCATGTCTTCATTGACCTTTCTTACGGGTCGGGGCCCCTCTGCCCCGACCCCCTATGGGGGTAGCACCGCGAGGAGGGCGGTGGTCGGACTTCCGTCAGCCGCGGGCGCGGGACGGAAGGTGGAGTCCGTGTCGTTCGTTGAGGAGGAGGCGGGTCTGCTCGACTTCGGCATCGTGCCGCTCGCGGTCCCAGCCGAGGAGGGGAGCGAGCGCCTCAGCGATCTCGTCGAGTACCTCGGCGTTGGCGCCGCCCGTGAAGGCGATGCTGGTGCGGCGCAGGATCACGTCCTCCAGCCGTGCGACCATCTCGTTCTGCACCATCCACTCGAGCTCCCGTGTGGAGAGGTCGCCGCCGGCGAGGGGCGCGTCCGGCCCCTGCTCGACGTGCGCCCAGACCTCGGCCGCCCGCGTGCCGTAACGGGCCAGCAGCTGCTCGGCACGTGCTCCGGCGCCCGGCAGGTTCTCCTGGATCCAGATGCGCTTGGCCTTCTCGGTGCGCGGGAACTCGCGTCCGCCGCCGATGGCACGACCCGCGGTCGACACCGTGCGCGTGCGACCCAGGAGGTCGAGCACCTGGTTGGACAGCGATTCGCCGAGCGCGCGGAACGTGGTCCACTTGCCACCGACCAGGCTCACCAGCGGGACGGCGCCCTGGCGGTCGACCTCGACCCGGTAGTCGCGCGAGACGAACCCGGGGGCCGTGTCCTCGTGGCGGGGGAGCGGGCGGATGCCGGAGAAGTTGTAGACGATCTGCTCGCGGGTCACCGAGATCGTCGGGAACACGTGGTGGATGAGATCGAAGAAGTAGTCGATCTCCTCCTCGGTGCACACCGGGACCTCGCGCGGGTCGGCGTCGATGTCCGTGGTGCCGACGAGCACTCGGCCCTTCAGCGGATAGATCAGCACGATGCGGCCGTCGGAGTGCTCGAAGAAGATCTCGCGGCCGCGGGTGGCGTCCAGCAGCTCCGGGTGGTCCAGCACGATGTGCGAGCCCTTGGTGCCGCCCATGAAGCGGCTCTGGAGGCCGAGCTCCTCGTTGGTGAGGTCGGTCCAGGGGCCGGACGCGTTGACGATCACGTCGGCGGACACGGCGAACTCGGTGCCGCTCTCGCGGTCGCGCAGCAGCACGCTGTCGCCGTCGCGACCGACCGCCTCGACGTAGTTGAGAGCCACGGCGCCGGGGTGCGCGGCGCGCCCGTCCTGCAGCACGTCGAGGGCGAGCCGCTCCGGGTCGTGCATCGAGGCGTCGTAGTACGTCGCGGTGTACTTGATGTCCGGGTCGAGCGACGGCAGTTCAGCGAGCGACTTCTTGCGTCCGAGGAAGCGGTGGCGCGGCACGGTGCCGCCGTCGCGCGAGAAGGTGTCGTAGATCGTGAGGCCGACCTTGATCAGGAACGCTCCGCGCTCCTTCGGCTTGCCGCTCTTGTGGGTGAGGAAGCGGAGCGGCGCGGAGAGGATGCCCGAGAACGTCGAGTAGATCGGGATCGTGGTCTGCAGCGGCTTGACGTAGTGCGGCGCGATCTTGAGCAGACCGTTGCGCTCCTCCACCGACTCGCGGACGAGGCGGAACTCGCCGTTCTCCAGGTAGCGGATGCCCCCGTGGATCATGTGGCTGGAGGCGGCGGAGGCCCCGGACGCGAAGTCGCCGCGCTCGACCAGGAGGACATCGACCCCCTGCAACGCCAGGTCGCGGAACGTGGAGATGCCGTTGATGCCACCGCCGATGACGAGGACGGTGGTGCGTCCGGACTCGCGGACAGCGCGGACGTCCGCGCGCTCGGGGGACGCGTGTGTGGAATCGATCATCGTCGACCCTCTCTTCCTTGCTTGCCACCAGCATCGACCCGTCTGACGTGGGCGCGCAAGTCCGCTGCACATATGTGCAAGGATCGAAGGACAGGAGGAAGTCATGGCAGGTTCCGGCGCGCAATCCCGCGACAGCAAGCTGATCGCGGCGCTCACCGCCGCTCAGCTCTACTACATGCAGGACAAGACCATGGAGGTCATCGCCACGGAGCTCGGCACGTCGCGGTCCTCGGTCTCACGGCTGCTGAGCTTCGCGCGAGAGAGCGGACTCGTCGACATCCGCATCAACTCACCGCTCGAACGGCTCGGCATGCTCGAACAGCGCATCCGCGATCGCCACCGCGTCGTCGCACACGTGGTGCCGATGGCCGAGATCGTGAGCGAGGTGGAGCGGCTGGAGCGCGTCGCCCTGACGGCGGGACGACTCCTGTCTCAGTTCGTCGACTCCAACATGATCGTGGGCGTGGCGTGGGGATCGACCATCAGTGCCGTCAGCCGTGGTCTCACGCAGAAGGAGACGCACAACACCACGTTCGTGCAGCTCAACGGCGCCGGCAACACGCAGACCAGCGGTGTGGAGTACTCCAGCGACATCCTGCAGCGCTTCGGCAGTGCGTTCGGCGCGCAGGTGCAGCAGTTCCCGGTCCCGGCGTTCTTCGACGACCCCGCGACGCGAGAGGCGATGTGGCGGGAGCGCAGCACACGGCGGGTGCTCGACCTCCAGGCGAAGATGGACATCGCGGTGTTCAGCCTCGGCTCGCCCGCGGCAGAGGTCCCCAGTCGCGTCTACGTCGGCGGGTATCTGGGGCGTGAGGACTACCGGAGCCTCCGCGAGGATCACGCGATCGGCGACGTCGCGACCGTGTTCTTCCGCGCGGACGGCTCGTGGCGCGACATCCGCGTCAACGCCAGGGCGACCGGGCCGGGCCTCGACCGTCTGCGGCGCGTGCCCCGGCGGGTGTGCGTCGTGTCCGGGGTGCCGAAGCTCGCGAGCCTGCGGGCGGCGATCGCCGCGGAACTCATCACCGACGTCGTGCTCGACGAGGGCCTCGCGCGCCGGCTCATCGAGGACTGAACCGCCGGCGGGGCGTCACTCGCCGTCGATCGACGACTCCGGCCCCGAGCGGAACTCGCGGATCAGGTGCTGCACGACCGCGGCGAGGTCGCCGTCCGTCGCGTCGGCGACGGCCAACTGACGCGCATAGCTCGCGCCTCCCTCGAGGATGCCGCCGATGCTCGCGAACTCCCGCCCGCAGCCGAGCTCGACCGCGACCGGGGCGAGCTCTTCGATCTTCTCCGCCAGATGATCTCCTACGAGGCGCTGAGTTCCGATCGCGTCGACGATCACGCGCGCGTCGAGGCCGTAGCGGGCGGCGCGCCACTTGTTCTCCCGGTGGTACCAGGCGGGCAGCTCGGGAAGCGCGGCGCCCTCGTCCAGCAGCCGCGAGAAGTGCTCGACCAGCACCTGCACGAGCGCCGCGACGGCGGCCATCTCGGACAGCGTGGACAGCCCGTCGCACGCCCTCACCTCGATCGTGCCCCAGCGCGGTGCGGGGCGGATGTCCCAGCGCACCTCCGTCGCGTCGGCCATGACGCCCGTGCGGACCATGTCGTCGAGGTACCGCTCGAACTGTGCCCAGTCGCGCAGCGGCCAGGGGAGCCCAGCGGTCGGAAGCTGCTGGAACACCAGGGCGCGGTTGGAGGCGTATCCCGTGCGCTCCCCGGCCCAGAACGGGCTCGACGCCGACAGAGCCTGCAGGTGGGGGAGGTAGGCCGACAGGGCGTTGATGATCGGGAACACCTTGCGCTGGTCCTCCACCCCGACGTGCACGTGGATGCCCCAGATCATCATGTTGCGTCCCCACCACTGGGTGCGCTCGATGAGGGTGTGATACCGGGTCTTGTCCGTCACCTGCTGATCGAACCACTGCGCGAACGGGTGGCTGCCGGCGGAGAGGAGCTCGATCCCTGCCGGGTCGGTGGAGGCCCGGACCGCGGAGATGGCGTTGGCGATGTCGTCGACCGCGTGGGCCACCGAGTCGCCGATGCCGCTCGTGACCTCGATCGTGTTCGTGAGGAGCTCCCCGGTCACAGTGTGGCGCTCGTCCTCGCTCTCCGCTTCCAGCGCGGCGAGGAGCTCGGGCGCGCGGCCGACGAGATCGCCGGTCGCGGGATCGGCGAGCATGATCTCCCATTCGAGACCGACGGTGGAGCGGGCCGAAGCGGCGAAGTCGAGCTGCACGACCACAGTCTGTCACGGCGTCGCCGACACGCGGCCACGCCGTGTCGCCGCGTTTCGCGCGGGGCCGGTGCATCTGGCAGAATAGAGGGTCGGACGACGTGCTCGACCCTCTATCCAGCATTCGTCCTCCCTATTGAGCTTCCGCCGGGTGTGCACCCCACTCTCCAGGCGATCGGTTCGTTTCCTTCCACACCATTCAGGAGAATCGTGTCTGTCAAGATTCGTCTCAAGCGCCTGGGCAAGATCCGCGCGCCTTACTACCGCATCGTCGTCGCCGACTCGCGCACCAAGCGCGACGGTCGTGTGATCGAGGAGATCGGCAAGTACCACCCCACCGAGGAGCCCTCCTTCATCGAGGTCGACTCCGAGCGTGCGCAGTACTGGCTGTCCGTCGGCGCTCAGCCGACCGAGCAGGTCACCGCCATCCTCAAGATCACGGGCGACTGGGGCATCTTCAAGGGCGACAAGGACGCGAAGTCCACGCTCAAGGTCGCCGAGGAGAAGACGGCGTTCGAGGCCGACTCCTCGAAGAAGTCGGTCATCAAGCCGAAGGCGGAGAAGAAGGAGGCTCCCGCTGAGGAGGCTCCCGCCGCTGACGCCGACGCGGAGGCCGCCGAGGCTCCCGCCGCCGACGCCGAGTAATCCATCGTGCTTGCCGCCGCGCTCGAGCACATCGTCAAGGGGATCGTCGATCACCCGGAGGATGTGCGCATCACCGAATCCACCTCGCCGCGAGGCGACCTCCTCGAGGTGCGTGTGCACCCCGACGACCGTGGACGCGTGATCGGGCGCGGCGGCCGCACGGCCAAAGCCCTGCGCACTCTCGTCAGCGCTCTCGCGGACGGGCGTCGCGTTCGTGTCGACGTCGCGGACGACTGACGTGGTGGCGAAGGACCGCAGCCAGGGCAGGAACCAGCTTCGCGTCGGACGGCTCGTCAAGGCGCACGGGCTGAAGGGCGCCCTGAAGCTGGAGCTGTACACCGACAACCCCGAGGGCCGATTCACCCCGGGGGCCGTGTTCACGTTGCAGGTGCCCGAGGCATCTCCGTGGCACGGCAAGGAGATCACCGTCCGCGAGTACCGCGTGATGAACGGGAACCCGGTCGTGTTCTTCGACGACGTCGACGACCGCACGGCCGCCGAGAGCCTCGTGCGCGCGATCCTCTGGATCGATCAGGACGAGGACGAGGTCGAGGAGAACGCCTGGTTCGACCACCAGCTGGTCGGACTCGACGTCGTCCGCGACGAGACCGTGGTCGGTCGCGTCGTCCGCGTCGATCACTTCCCCGCCCAGGACCTCCTCATCGTGAAGGCGGGCGAGCAGGAGATCATGGTGCCGTTCGTCGAGGCGATCGTGCCGACCGTCGATGTCGCGGGCGGCCGCGTCATCGTGACGCCGCCGTCCGGTCTGTTCGAGGAACTCCCCGACTCGGAGGATGCCCAGGCGGACGAGTCGACGGAGGCGGACGACGCTTCCGAATCGCGCTGATACGGTTCCCCCGTGCGCATCGATGTCGTCTCCATCTTCCCGTCGTACTTCGACGGCCTGACGCTGTCGCTGCTCGGAAAGGCTCGGCACACCGGTCTGCTCGATCTGCGCGTCCACGACCTCCGCGACTGGACGCACGACCGCCATCGCACGGTCGACGACACCCCGTATGGCGGGGGAGCGGGCATGGTCATGAAGCCGGAGCCGTGGGGGCTCGCCCTCGATGAGATCGCCGGTTCCGACGTGTCCGGCACCGAAGCTCCCACCTTCATCTTCCCGTCTCCGGCGGGGGAGGTCTTCACGCAGGCGACGGCGCGCGATCTCTCGACGCGGGGACATCTCGTGTTCGGTTGCGGCCGCTACGAGGGGATCGACGAGCGCGTCTTCGAGTACGCGTCCGGCCTGGGCGAGGTCCGGTTGATCAGCCTCGGCGACTACGTGCTGAACGGCGGCGAGGTCGCCGCGATGGCGATGATCGAGGCTGTCGGACGGCTCATCCCCGGTGTCGTCGGCAATCCGGAGAGCCTCGTCGAGGAGTCGCACGAGGACGGGCTGCTGGAGTACCCGTCGTACACGAAGCCCTCGGTCTGGCGCGAGCGTGCGGTGCCGGAGGTGCTGCTCAGCGGCAACCACGGGGCGATCGCGGCCTGGCGCCGCGAACAGCAGATCGAACGGACTCGGCGCCGTCGGCCGGACCTCCTGCCACCGGCGGAGGCCTGAACCGACCTCCGAACGCGTGTCGCGCACCTGTTAGCGTCGGAGCATGGTGGACAGGGCACTCGCGCAGTCGTTCGAGACGATCGGCGAGGAGTACGACCGTCATCGGCCGGGATTCCCCGTCGCAGCGGTCGAAGCGATCCTCCCCGTCGCGGTTCCTACGGTGCTCGACCTCGGCGCGGGGACGGGCAAGTTCACCGAGCTCCTGCTCGAGCGCGCGGATCGGGTGGTGGCCGTCGAGCCTTCCGCGCCGATGCGCGAGGTGCTTCGGTCCAAGCTGCCAACGGTCAGCGCTCTCGACGGTACGGCTGAGCGCATCCCCCTGGGCGACGGCGCCGTCGACGCGGTCTGCGTTGCGCAGGCCTTCCACTGGTTCGACCGAGACACGGCCGCGGCGGAGATCGCGCGGGTGCTGGTGCCGACGGGTGTGCTGGGTCTGCTCTGGAACCGCGCGGATCCGGCGTGCGCGTGGGACGTCGCATGTCACCGCATCGCGCACCCGGCCGTGGGCGACGCCGATGCCACGACCGCGACCGCCGCGGAGCTGCCGGGCTTCGACTTCGTCGGGCACCACGAGATCCGCTGGGCGGAACGGATCAGCCGTGCCGGCTACGTCGCCCGGTGGGCCACGGTCAGCAGCTATCTCGTCGCGAACGAGTCCGGGCGCCGCGCGATGCGTGATGCGATCGAGGCCGTGCTCGACGACAGCCCGGAGACAGCGGGCAGGTCGGCCTTCGACCTTCCGCATCTGACTGACGTCTTCCGCTACCGGCGCGCATGAGGATCTGGTCGTTGCATCCGGTGTACCTCGACCGGCAGGGCCTCGTGGCGTGCTGGCGCGAGACCCTGCTCGCTCAGGCTGTGCTCGCCGGAACGACGAAGGGCTATCGCGAGCACCCCCAACTGGCGCGCTTCCGCGAGGCACCCGAGCCGTCGACGGCGGTGTCGGCCTATCTGCGCGATCTTGCGGATGAGGCTGACGCGCGTGGCTACCGCTTCGATCGCTCGCGCATCCGTACCCTCGGCACCACTGTGCCGCCCCTCGAGGTCACCACCGGTCAACTCGACCTCGAGTGGCGCCATCTGCGTGCCAAGCTCGCCGCCCGAAGCCCGGACCGCCTGGCCCTGCATGCGCACACGCACCGTCCGGCGCCTCATCCGCTGTTCGTCGTGGTCGAGGGCCCCGTGGCGTCGTGGGAACGGGCGTGACGTCGCGGGTCAGTCGACGCCGAGGAAGGAACGGTCGGTGAGGATGATCGGCCCGTCATCCGTGATCGCGATGGTGTGCTCCGAATGCGCACCGCGGGAGCCGTCGACGCTGCGCAGCGTCCAGCCGTCGGGGTCGGTCACGAGCTCGTCGGTGGTCGCGAGGAACCACGGTTCGAGAGCCAGGACCAGGCCGGCGCGGAGCGGGAAGCCGCGGCCCGCTCTGCCGTCGTTCGCCACATGCGGGTCTCCGTGCATGGTGCGTCCGACGCCGTGCCCGCCGAAGTCGGTGTTGATGGAGTAGCCCTCGCGGTGGGCGACGGCGGCGATCGCAGCGGAGATGTCGCCGATGCGGTTGCCCACGACAGAGGTCTCGATCGCGGCCGTGAGAGCCCGCTCGGTGGTGTCGATCAGGCGCAGGTCCTCGTCGCGCGGCGTGCCGACCACGAACGAGACGGCAGAGTCGGCCACCCATCCGTCGACGGACACCGCGAAGTCGAGGGTGACCAGATCGCCGTCGCGCAGGGTGTAGTCGTGGGGGAGGCCGTGCAGGACCGCGTCGTTCACGGAGGTGCAGATGACCTTGCCGAAGGGGCTCGCCCCGAAGGACGGGTGGTAGTCGATGTAGCAGGACTCCGCGCCCGCTCTGCGGATCATGTCGTGGGCGCGACGGTCGATCGCCAGAAGGTTGGTGCCCACTTTCGTCTCGTCGCGCAGGGTCGCCAGGGTCTCGGCGACGAACCGGCCTGCCGCGCGCATCTCGTCGATCTCTGCAGGGGTGCGCAGTTCGATCATGGGTGTCCTCTCGTTTCCTCCATTCTCCCTGATCGAAGCGCCCAGGGGAGCCGCGCGCTCAGAGCGAACACGCTGACCCGACGAGGGGCGATCGACGTAGCATCGGAGCATGTGGTTGCGTCAGGCGTTCTTCCGGTGGCTCCTGCCGTCTGCCTTCGTGCTCCCGCTGTGGCTCCTCGTCGGCTGGGGCGTGTTCCAGGGCGGCTGGGCCATCCTGTGGGTGTTGCTCATCGCGATGCCGTCCGTCTTCATCGGGCAGCTCCTGCTCACACTGCTCACGCGTTCGCGGCCGTCGGTCCGCGCTGAGCGTGCCGTGTCCTGGTGGGATGTCGCCGGCTTCGCGCTGTGGCACGGCCTCACCATCGCGGTCGGGTTCTTCATCGACGGCGCGTTCGGCTGGTTGCTCGCGGCGGCGATCGTCGTCGGGATCGCGCTCGTCTGGCTGCAGCTGTGGCAGCTGTGGAACGAGGCCCGTGGCAGTGGGGCGCGCATCAGAGAGACCATCACGTGGTCCACGATCCCCGCCGCGGACGAGCCGACCGTGCGCGCGGAGCCCCATGAGATCATCGTCGTGCGCGAGAGTGATCCCCGGGACTGAGTGACCGTTTTGGTCGCATCTGCCATCCGTGGCAGAATGGATTCTTGTGCCGTGACCGGCTCTGCCTCAGGGGAGCCCGCGGACGCGTCAGCGCCGTTCAGCACACACCCGTTCTTGTTCCTTCCATCATCATGCATCCGACCTGTGGCGAGTGCAGAGAGAGACGATCATGCAGATCCTCGACGCCGTCGACGCGGCTTCGCTCCGTTCCGACATCCCCGAGTTCTTCCCCGGTGACACCGTCAAGGTGCACGTCAACATCACCGAGGGCAACCGCTCCCGTATCCAGGTCTTCCAGGGCGTCGTCATCGGCCGCCAGGGCGACAGCGTGCGCGAGACCTTCACGGTCCGCAAGATCAGCTTCCAGGTGGGCGTGGAGCGCACCTTCCCCGTGCACTCCCCGGTGATCGACCACATCGAGGTCGTCACGCGCGGTGACGTTCGTCGTGCGAAGCTCTACTACCTGCGCGAGCTGCGTGGCAAGAAGGCGAAGATCAAGGAGAAGCGCGACAACTGAGTCGCAGCTTCCTCACAGCACCCCGGGACACGATGTCCCGGGGTGCTTTGTCGTGCGCGGGGTGTGCGACCCTTGTTACTGCCGTGTGCCAACGGTGCTCCACTCGAGAAGGAACCAGATGACTGACTCTCCGTCCGCACGTCCGACGAGAAGGCGCCGCGGGTTCCTGGTCTTCCTCCGTGATGTGCTGGTGATCGTCCTGATCGCGGCGCTGGTGTCGTTCGTCATCAAGACGTTCGTCGTCCGCTCGTTCTATATCCCCTCGGCCTCGATGGAGCGGACGCTACTCATCAACGACAGGATCCTCGTCGACGAGCTGACACCGCGCTGGACCGGCTACGAGCGGGGCGACGTGGTCGTGTTCAAGGACCCCGGGGGATGGCTCGACGGTCAAGTGCAGACACCGGCGCAGCCGCCTCTGATCCAGGCTGTGGATTGGGTGCTGAACTTCGTGGGTATCTCGGCGACGGACTCGCAGGACCATCTCGTCAAGCGCGTGATCGGGGTCGCGGGCGACCACGTGGTGTGCTGCAACGCGCTGGGGCAGATTACGATCAACGGTGCACCGATCGACGAGCTCGGATACCTCAACCTCCCGCAGGGCGACACCGCCGCCTCCAACGAGCCGTTCGACGTGGTCGTGCCTGAGGACTCGGTGTGGCTCCTGGGCGACAACCGCGATCGCTCGCGAGACGCGCGCGCCCACCAGGATCTCCCGAGCGGCGGCTTCGTGCCCGTCGGCAACATCGTCGGCAAGGCGTTCCTGACGACCTGGCCGCTCGATCGGTTCGGCACGATCGACGGGCATCACGAGATCTTCAACGGGGTACCGGAGTCGGAATGACCGTCGTCGCGCCCCGTCTGACGCTCGAGCGACGGCTCCTCGGCGAATGCGAGCTGATCATCGCGCTCGACGAGGTCGGTCGCGGTGCCCTCGCGGGGCCGGTCGCCGTGGGGGCCGCCGTGATGGACGCCAAGGGAGCGCGCCGGCGGGTTCCCGAGGGTCTGCGCGATTCGAAACTCGTCACGGAACGACGGCGCCCTGAGGTGGCTGCGCGCGCCGCGGCGTGGGTCCAGGCCTCCGCCGTCGGCTGGGCAACGGCGAGGGAGGTCGACGAGGTGGGGATCATGCGGGCGCTCGGTCTCGCCGCGTCGCGGGCCGTTCAGGCCGTGGTGGACCAGGGGGCCGCCCTCGAGAATGCGCTGGTGCTGCTCGATGGGAATCACGACTACGTGTCCCGCGTCCATCCCGTCCCCCTCCGTGTGCGGCCGGTGGTCAAGGCCGACCGCGACTGCGCCTCCGTGTCGGCCGCCTCCGTGATCGCCAAGGTCGCACGCGACGGGCACATGGCCGAGCTGCACGAGGGTCATAGCGGCTATCAGTGGGATCGGAACAAGGGCTACGCGAGCCCCGAGCATCGGGACGCCATCCGCGCTCTGGGCCTGTCACCGTTCCACCGGTCGTCCTGGGCGATCGCCGATGCCCCGACGCTCTTCTGAGGGCGCCCGCGGATACCGCTCCGTGCGGTCCGCCGCCATAGGATGGAGTCATCATGGATGAGGAAGCCTTCGACGACTACGACCGCGAGCTCGAGCTGGCGCTGTTCCGTGAGTACCGTGACGTCGTCTCGCAGTTCCAGTACGTGGTCGAGACCGAGCGGCGCTTCTACCTCGCCAACGAGGTCAACGTCGTGCGACGCGACACCGAGCACGACTTCTACTTCGAGATCTCCATGAGCGATGTCTGGGTCTGGGACATCTATCGCGCGGACCGCTTCGTGAAGGCCGTGCGGGTCCTCACCTTCAAGGACGTCAACGTCGAGGAACTGCAGCGACGCGAGTTCGAGCTCCCGCAGGAGCTGTCCCTCGACGGCGAGTGACCTGACGCCGTCGTAGAGGTCCAGACGCGCCGGTCGGCTGCGACTCCCGTTCTGCACCGACCGCAGGAACGAGGGTCTTCTCCGCGGCGTCCCTCGTAAAGCCCGACAGCCCCACGGCGCAGGGCGGGAGTGCGGGATCCTCTCCGCATGGCAGCGAAAGACGAGCTCGGACGAGCGGGCGAACGACGTGCGGCGGAGTACCTCCGATACCGCGGGTACACCATCCTCGACCGGAACTGGCGGTGTGCGCAGGGCGAGATCGACATCGTCGCCCAGCGGGACGGATGGCTCGCGATCGTCGAGGTGAAGACACGGCGGAGCGCCGCATTCGGGCATCCGCTCGAGGCGATCGATGCACGGAAACGCCGTCGTCTCTGGCAGCTCGCGTACGCCTGGCGGGCCGCGCACGCGGATGCGGTGGCGGGCCTGGCGCTGCGCCTCGAGGCGATCGGGATCACCGGTCCGGACGCCGCGCAGGGCGTCGTCGACCATCTCGAGGACATCGCGTGACCACCGCGCGCACCTGGTCCGTCGCCCTCAACGGTGCTGTCGGACACCTCGTCGAGGTGGAGGCCGATCTGTCCAATCAGACGCCCGAGTTCCGCATCATCGGGCTTCCGGACAAGTCGCTCGGCGAGGCCGTACAGCGAGTCCACAACGCCTGTCAGAACTCCGGGCTGGATCTCCCACGGCGCCGTCTCACCGTCAACCTGTCGCCGGCCAGTCTCCCGAAGCACGGCTCGGCCTTCGACCTCGCCATCGCGATCGCCAGCCTCGCCACGGGCGGCACTCTGAACCAGCGAGCGGTCCGACGGACGGTACATCTCGGCGAACTCGGGCTCGACGGGAGGATCCGCCCGGTGCCCGGCGTCCTGCCGGCGGTCTTCGCCGCCGTGCGTGCGGGGTTCACCCAGGTCGTGGTGCCGCGCGGCAACGAGCCGGAGGCGCGGTTGGTTCCCGGTGTGGAAGTGCGGTCCGCGGCGTCGCTGGCCGAGGTCGCCGTCTGGCATGGCGCCGCCGTGGACGTGGACGACGTCGAGCCGGTCCTGCTTCCGGCCCCCGTCTCCCGGCGCGAGGACGAGCACGACCTCGCAGACGTCATCGGACAGGACGAGGCGGTCGAGGCCCTCATCGCAGCCGCCGCGGGCGGCCATCACCTGCTCCTCAGCGGTCCTCCTGGCGCGGGGAAGTCCATGCTCGCCGCACGTATGCCGGGGATCCTGCCGCTGCTCGATGAGCGAAAGGCGCTGGAGGTCGCATCGATCCGGTCGCTGAGCGGCGAGTCCGTCACCTCTCTGGACCGTCGACCTCCGCTGGAGGCGCCCCACCATACGGCCTCCACCGTGGCGTTGATCGGCGGAGGATCGCGCTCTGCGAGGCCGGGAGCCGTGGCTCGTGCGCATCGCGGGGTGCTGTTCCTCGACGAGGCGGCCGAGTTCTCCCGCGTCGCGCTCGACGCGCTTCGCCAGCCGTTGGAATCGGGGGTGGTGGACGTGCACCGATCCGGCTTCACCGCGCGTTTCCCTGCCCGCTTCCAACTCCTGCTCGCCACGAACCCGTGTCCCTGCGGCAACTTCGGTGTGCGGAACGCGGAATGCACCTGTCCGCCGAGCGCCGTCCGACGGTATGCCGCTCGGATATCCGGCCCTTTGCGTGACCGAGTCGACATCGATCTCGGGCTCACCCGTGTTGCCGCGTCGAAAGCCATCTCCGACGCGCGTGCTCGGGTGACGACGGCGTTCGCGCGTGAGCGCGTGCAGGCAGCACAGGAGCGCGCGGCGCATCGCTGGCGTGGGACACCCTGGCAGAAGAACGCCGAGGTGCCAGGTCCCGTCCTCCGACGGGCCCCGTTCCATGTGGAGAAGACCGAGCGGATGATCCTCGATCGTGCCCTCGAGCGCGGTGCGCTCACGCTCCGCGGTTACGACCGTGTGCTCAGGGTCGCGTGGACGATGGCGGACCTCGCCGGCCGGGGGCGGCCCGGCGAAGAGGAGATCGGTCGCGCCTTGCACCTGCGTCGAGGGGTGGCGGCATGATCGACGCTCTGCTCGCCGACGAGAGCACGTGTGCGGTCGCCCGTCGGATTCGAGGAGGCCAATCCGAAGGACTTGCGGACGTCGTCGCCCGCGCGGCTTGGAGCGTCATCGCCGAACCCGGAGATGCCGTCGCCGGAGTCTTGACGCAGGAGTTCGGGGCGGTGGGTGGGCTCCGCTACGCCTTCGACGCGAGTGCGCGCACGAAACCCGAAGTGCGCCGTGCCGGAGCTGTACGCGCGCTCGCTGAGGCGCGGAGGCGCTGGGCACCCCGCGCGTCACCAGCAGCGGTGTGTCGTGCGTTCCGCGCGGCGGAATCGGTCGGGGCTCACCTCGTCGTGCCCGGTGACGCCTGCTGGCCGGTCCGTCTGTCCGATCTCGGCACACAGGCACCCGCGGCTCTCTGGGTGCGCGGGCGCTGCGAGCTCCTGGTTGCGCAGCCCCAGGTCGCCGTCGTCGGCGCGCGGGCTGCGACCGGGTACGGCGACCGCGTGGCGTCGGAGCTGGCGGGAGACCTGGCGACGACCGGCGCGGTGATCGTGTCGGGTGGTGCGTATGGCATCGACGGAGCGGCACACCGCGCTGCTCTCGGGGTGGGAGGGGAGACGGTCGCGGTGCTCGCCGGCGGCGTGGACCGTCTTTACCCCGCCGGTCATCACGACCTGTTGACGCGCATCGCGGAGCGCGGTGCCGTGGTGAGCGAGCCCCCGTGCGGGGCCGCTCCCACCAAGTGGCGGTTCCTCGCTCGAAACAGACTCATCGCGGCGCTGGGGCATGCGACGGTCGTCGTCGAGGCGGGGTGGCGAAGCGGCTCCCTGAACACCGCGGGCCATGCCGCGACTCTCGGACGGCCCCTCGGCGCGGTGCCGGGACCCGTGACGTCCGCATCATCGGCCGGGTGCCATCGGCTCCTGCGGGAGTACGACGCGACCTGCGTGACGTCGGCCGCGGAGGTCAGAGAGCTCATGGGGGAGTCGGTGGGGGCGCCTCCTGGCGTCTCCTCCCTCGGCCCCGATCGGAGTCGTGTCGAGGCAGCGATGAGCACGGCGGTCTCCCTGACGATCGCCGACATCGCGGAACGAGCGGGGGTCGAGGCAGGGCGGGCGCGCGCGATCCTCGGGCTTCTCGATCTGGAGGGCACCGTGCGCCGAGACGAGCGGGGGTGGCGCCGCCGCTGAGTTGCCCGTGTACTGCCGAACGTCGCGGTGCGGCGGGGCGCAACGAACTCGCCGACGATCCGGGCAAGCTGGAGACGTGGATTACGCAGTCGCGGTGGAGGCGTTCACCGACCACCTGGAGAAGGTGCGCCGGCTCTCGCCCGCGACCGTGCGCGCCTACCGTGCAGACCTGCGAGACCTCGGGTCCACGGTGGGCATCGGGCCGGTGGCGAGCGTGGATCTGGAAGATCTCCGGGAGTGGCTCTGGCAGGCGACCCAGCGTGGCGACGCCCGCTCCACCCTGGCACGACGCGCGGCCGCCGCACGATCCTTCTTCGCCTGGGCGCGCGAACGCGAGCTGATCGCGACCGACCCGAGCATCCGCCTCGTGGCCCCCAAACGAGCGAAGACGCTGCCGACCGTGGCGTCGAAGGACGCGATGACCCAGTTGCTCGACGCGCACCGCGCGGCCGCGAGCGACGGAGACCCGGTGGCACTGCGAGATCACGCGATCCTGGAGCTCCTGTATGGGGCAGGCATCCGCGTCTCCGAGTTGTGCGGCCTCGACGTCGACGATGTCGACCTCGAGCGCGGGACCGTCCGCGTCCTCGGCAAGGGCGCGAAGGAGCGGGTCGTGCCCTTCGGGGCTCCGGCGGTCGTGGCCACAGGTGCGTACCTCACCCGTGCCAGGCCCACGCTGCTCGCCCGCGCCATGTCCCCCGGAACGGCAGTCTTCCTCGGAGCGCGAGGGGGACGCATGGGACCGCGAGCCGTGTACGCCCTGGTGGCCCGAGCGCTGGCGCCGGTCGTGGGGGCGGAGACGATCGGCCCGCATGCGCTGCGACACAGCGCGGCGACCCACCTCCTCGACGGAGGCGCGGATCTGCGTGCCGTGCAGGAGATCCTCGGCCACGCCAGCCTGGGCACGACCCAGATCTACACGCATGTCTCCGCGGAGCGCCTCACGGCGACCTATCGTCTCGCTCATCCCCGCGCCTGACGGCGCCCGAGCCGCTCACGTCCCGCACCCCTGTTGCAGCACCCCGGGGTGCGACGGGCTCGCGAGGAGGCTGCCGGTCGTCGGACCCGCCGGATCACTCGCGACAGCAGGGGAGGAGCACCGCGCGTCGCACCTCTCCGAACAGCGTCAGTGGATCGACGTACAGGCTTTGCAGCCGCACGCCGAGATGGACGGTGCCATCGGACGCGTGTCCGCCCCGCGCGACCGTGCCGACCTGCTGTCCACGTGTCACACGTTCGCCCGGCGAGAGCGAAGAGTCCACCGGCTCGAACGTCGTGACCAGACCGCCGGCGTGAGTGATGGTCAGAAGAGGCCGATCGACGACGACACCCCGGAAGGCCACGACACCGTCCGCCGGAGCCATGACCGCGGCGCCGACGGGCGCAGCGATGTCCACACCGCGATGACCCGGGCCGTACGGCTGCGTCGGAGCACGGAAGCGGACCACGACGGAGCGCGCGCCCTCCACGGGCCAGTGCCAGTCGCCGGCGGGTTCGCGCGTGCGGTCGCGCGGCCTCCCGGTGCTCGAACCCTCCATCCGTACGCGCGACACCCCGAGGGAGAGACCGGTCGGCGCGCGATCAACCGCCGCGACGTTCGTCAGCTCCGGGCCCGAGCCCGCGACGGGAGCGGTCGTGGCCGCCGCGCCGCTCAGGGTGCCCGAGAGCACGGCTGCGACCAGCCCGAGAGCGAGGACGACCGATCGGTGTTCTGAGGTCATGCGGCGAGTCTGAGGGAGGCGGCGGACGCATGGCGGGCGGGCGAGTCGCTGGTTCGGCGGCCGGGAACAAGTCGCGCGAGCTCCAGGCTGTGCAGTGCGAGCGCCGCACCGTGATCCTGTATGCTGGACGAGCACCTCGATCTCGGGGTGACTACGCGTGCCCACAGCGATTCTCTCGTGGCATCCACTCCCGCAGGTCCTGCTTCCCGCAGGTGGGCGTGAGCCGGGCACCAGGGCGTCCGATCATCCGGTCGGCGTGAACAACCTCAACGGCGCCTTCGAGCGCCAGAACCAGGAGACGACCATGGCTGTGGTCACCATCCGCCAGCTGCTCGACAGCGGCGTGCACTTCGGACACCAGACCCGTCGGTGGAACCCGAAGGTAAAGCGCTTCATCCTCACGGAGCGCAGCGGCATCCACATCATCGACCTCCAGCAGTCGCTCGGCTACATCGACAAGGCGTACGACTTCGTCAAGGAGACCGTCGCGCACGGCGGCACCATCCTCTTCGTCGGCACCAAGAAGCAGGCGCAGGAGATCCTCGCGGAGCAGGCCACGCGCGTCGGCCAGCCGTTCGTGAACCAGCGCTGGCTGGGTGGACTCCTCACCAACTTCTCCACGATCGCGAAGCGTCTCGCCCGCATGAAGGAGCTCGAGGAGCTCGACTACGAGAACCCGGCCGCTTCGGGCTTCACCAAGAAGGAGCTGCTGCTCAAGAAGCGCGAGCTCGACAAGCTGCACAAGTCGCTCGGCGGCATCCGCAACCTCACCAAGACGCCGTCGGCCCTGTGGGTCGTCGACGCCAAGCGCGAGCACCTCGCGATCGACGAGGCCAAGAAGCTCGGCATCCCGGTGATCGGCATCCTCGACACCAACGCGGACCCGGACGACTTCCAGTACCCGATCCCCGGCAACGACGACGCGATCCGCTCCGTCTCGCTGCTGACCCGCATCATCGCCGACGCCGCGGCCGAGGGCCTGCAGCAGAAGCACAACCCCGAGTCGGGTGACGCCGAGCCGCTCGCCGAGTGGGAGAAGGAGCTGCTCGAGGCTCCGGTCGAGGAGTCGGCCGACGCCGCTGAGGTGGTCACCGCCGCCGATGAGGCCGCTGTCGTCGAGACGCCCGCTGCCGACGAGACCGCCGCCGACAAGGCCGGTGCCGAGGCGCACGACGAGGCGATCGCCGCCGCTTCCGGTGAGGAGACCGCTGAGGTCGCCGCCGCCGAGGCCGCAGACAACAAGTAATCCCTCGTTCACACCCACATCACGAAGCAAGGAGCCACCACACATGGCCAACTTCACCATCGCGGACCTCAAGGCGCTGCGCGAGCAGCTCGGCACCGGAATGGTCGACACCAAGAAGGCGCTCGAGGAGGCCGACGGCGACGTCGAGAAGGCCACCGAGATCCTGCGTCTCAAGGGTGCGAAGGGCAACGCCAAGCGCGCTGACCGTTCCACGAGCGAGGGCCTCGTCGTCGCTCGCGAGCAGGACGGCGCCGTGACCCTGATCGAGCTCGCCTGCGAGACCGACTTCGTCGCGAAGAACGACCGATTCATCGCGCTGGCCGACAAGGTCGCCGACGCCGCGGCCGCGGTCAAGGCGGACTCGGTCGAGGCCGCGCTGGCCGCCCAGGCCGGCGACAAGAGCGTCGAGCAGGTCATCTCGGAGGAGGCGGCGATCATCGGCGAGAAGGTCGAGCTGCGTCGCGTGCGCACGATCTCCGGCGACAAGGTCGAGGTCTACCTGCACCGCACCAGCAAGGACCTGCCGCCGCAGATCGGCGTTGTCGTCGCCTACTCGGGTGACGACGCCGAGACCGCGCGCAGCATCGCTCAGCACATCTCGTTCGCGAACCCGTCGTACCTGTCCCGCGAGGACGTGCCGGCGGACGCGGTCGAGAAGGAGCGTGAGATCGTCACCGAGATCTCCCGCAACGAGGGCAAGCCCGAGGCCGCCCTGCCGAAGATCGTCGAGGGCCGTGTCGCCGCGTTCATCAAGCAGGTCGCCCTGCTCGAGCAGGACTACGCGAAGGACAACAAGCTCTCCGTCGCCCAGGTGGCGAAGGACGCCGGTATCACCGTGACGGACTTCGCGCGCTTCAAGGTCGGCGCGTAACACCGTCGAAGGGGTTCGGATCGCATGATCCGAACCCCTTCTTCATGCCCACGAGGCACTATCTTGAATCGGGACGAGAGGACACCACCCATGACTGAACGCACCGGACGCCGCCGCGTCCTGCTCAAGCTCTCCGGAGAGGCCTTCGGAGCGGGGCAGTTGGGGGTGAACCCGGACGTCGTCAGCCAGATGGCGCGGGAGATCGCGGCGGCGGTGGATCGGGTCGAGGTCGCCGTGGTCGTCGGCGGTGGCAACTTCTTCCGCGGCGCCGAACTGAGTCAGCGCGGCATGGACCGCGGCCGCGCGGACTACATGGGCATGCTCGGCACCGTGATGAACGCTCTCGCGCTGCAGGACTTCCTCGAGCAGGCGGGGGCGGCGACCCGCGTCCAGTCGGCGATCGCGATGACGCAGGTCGCCGAGCCGTACATCCCGCGGCGGGCGGAGCGACACATGGAGAAGGGGCGCGTCGTGATCTTCGGCGCGGGTGCCGGACTGCCGTACTTCTCGACCGACACCGTCGCGGCGCAGCGCGCCCTGGAGATTGGTGCGCAGGAGGTGCTCGTCGCCAAGAACGGCGTCGATGCCATCTACACCGCCGACCCGAACAAGCACGCCGACGCCGAGCGCATCGAACGCGTGACGTACCGCGACGCGCTGCAGCAGGGCCTCAAGGTCGTCGACTCCACCGCCTTCAGCCTGTGCATGGACAACAACATGGACATGCGCGTCTTCGGGATGGAGCCGGCCGGGAACGTCACCCGCGCGCTTCTGGGCGAGACGATCGGCACGCTCGTCACCGCCTGACGGCTTGCGCGGTTCGAGCACGCCCGACCGATAGAATTTCTGAACACCCCGACGATAGGAGTCACCGTGATCGCGGATGTCCTCGCTGAAACCACTACCCGCATGTCTCGCGCCGTCGAGGCTGCCAAGGAGGACTTCTCCACGGTGCGCACGGGCCGCGCCAACCCCCAGCTCTTCCAGAAGGTGCTCGTGGACTACTACGGCACCCCGACGCCGCTCGCGCAGCTGGCCTCCCTGGCGAACCAGGAGGCGCGCACGCTCATCATCACCCCGTACGACAAGTCGGCGCTGAAGGCGATCGAGCAGGCCGTCCGCGAGATGCCGAACCTCGGTGCGAACCCCACCAACGACGGCAACCTCGTGCGCGTCACGATGCCGGAGCTCACGGCTGAGCGTCGCAAGGAGTACGTCAAGCTCGTGAAGTCCAAGGCCGAGGACGCGAAGGTGCACGTGCGCGGCATCCGTCGCAAGGCGAAGGACGAGCTCGATGCGCTGAAGAGCGAGCTCGGTGAAGACGAGATCGCCCGCGGCGAGAAGGAGCTGGACGCGCTGACGCGTCAGCACGTCGATCTGATCGACGACGCGCTCAAGCGCAAAGAGGCCGAACTCCTCGAGGTGTAAGCCCGCATGACCGACGAAACGCGAGACGCCGAGGAGGGCAAGCCGCTCACGCGCCGCGATGCGCGTGACGATGGCGTGTCCGAGGCCGGCGCCCCGCTCGCCGATGCAGCGTTCCCGGGGTTCGACGTCGCCGCGGTGCCGCCCCGCCCGCCGCTTCCCGAGCCCGAGACGCCGGCCGGTCCGGCGCGACGTCTCGACACGGCCGATCACAACGCGATCCGCGAGCAGTGGCGCGCCGCCCGCGACGAGTTCGGCACGCACGTGTCGCACGCACGGGATCAGTTCGATCAGGCCAACGAGCGGATCAAGCAGCGGACGGGGCGCGACCTCATGCTGGCGATCCTGATCGGGCTCGCGTTCGGCGGTGCCCTGCTCGCCTCGCTTCTCTTCATCAAGGCGCTGTTCGTGCCGTTCGCCCTCGCCGCCGCGCTGCTCGGTGTGTACGAGCTGTCCCGCGCGCTGCGGGCGGCAGGACGCCGTGTGGACGTCGTGCCGCAGCTGATCGCTGCGACGTTCCTCGTCCTCGGCGCCTACTTCGCGGCGCCGTGGCTGTCGTGGGTCATGCTGTTCGTGTCGGTGGCGTTCGTCATCGTCTGGCGCCTGGTGGCCCAGATGATCGCCAAGGACGGGCGCACCTACGGCGACGTGCTCACCGATGCGGTCATCGGCGGTTTCGTGCAGGTGTACGTCCCGTTCCTGGCGGGAGTGGCGCTGATCCTGCTCGAGCAGGAGGGCGGGCAGTGGTGGGTCCTGAGCTTCATCGCCATCGCCGTCGCCGCTGATACCGGTGCCTATGCGGCCGGTCTCGCGTTCGGACGCCATCCGATGGCACCGCGGATCAGTCCCAAGAAGACCTGGGAGGGCTTCGGCGGTGCTGTCGTGGCGTCGCTCGTCGCCGGTGTGCTCCTCGCGATCCTTCTGCTGGATCTGCCCTGGTGGGGCGGGCTGATCTTCGGAGCAGCGATCCTGCTGTCCGCGACGCTGGGTGACCTCGGCGAGTCCATGCTCAAACGCGATCTCGGCATCAAGGACATGAGCTCCTGGCTGCCCGGTCACGGCGGTCTGCTGGATCGACTCGACAGCATCCTGCCCTCGACGATCCCCGCGTTGTGCCTCTACTTCCTCCTCTCTCCCTGGGTGGTGCTGTGATGACCGACAACCGGACCGACGAGAAGACCCGGCCTTCGGCGCCCCCTGCGTTCGCGGTGACGTCGGGGCGCACGCGCGGATATCACCGTGCAGCCGTCGACACGTTCCTCGCGTCGGCGCGCCGCGCGTTCGAGACCGGGAGCGACGAGCTCACGGCGGACGCCGTCCGCACGGCCTCGTTCCCCCTCGTCAAGGAGGGTTACGTCGTCGCTGACGTGGACGCCGCACTCGGACGGGTGGAGGACGCCTTCGCTGCACGCGAGCGGGAGCGCGCCGTGCGATCGCTGGGTGCGGGTGCCTGGGTCGAGCAGGCGAGGGCGGACGCGCAGGTCATCCTCGATCACCTCGCGCGGCCGGCGCGCCACCGTTTCGGCCGGACCGGCATCCTCACCTTCGGCTACCGCGTCGACGAGGTCGATCATGTGATGTCGCGCATCGTCCGCTACCTGCGCGACGGCGACCCCCTGACCGCGGAGCAGCTCCGATCCGCGGCGTTCCGCATGCAGCGCGGGGGGTACCGGGAGGAGCAGGTGGACGCGCTCCTGGACGCGACGATCGACGTGATCCTGGCGGTCCGCTGAGTCGTGGATGGCCTGTCCAGGCTCCTGTGCGTAAACTGTCTCCCATCGTGTACTCCCGAAACGACATGAACCTCGATCGAACCGCTGCGTCGCCGGTGCCTGCCGCGACCGCGACGTCGGTGACCCGAGGGGCCCGCCGGTGGACGCGCCGTCGTGGCGTCGCCGGTGCCTTCAGCGGGCTGGCTGTCGTCGGATTGGCCGCCGCGATGGTCGCACCGACCGGCGTCGCTCTCGCAGAGCCCGCGCCGCAGGAGTCGCCGGAGTCGGTCTACGCCGCTGCCCTCGCCGATACGCAGGACCTGACGGTGACGGTGAAGGGCGCCGAGATCACTCCGCTCGCCCGTGGCACGTTCGAGATCTACGTCAAGCCGAAGCCGCCGCCCCCGCCGCCCGCCCCGACCGCGACGAGCGGTTCGAAGGGCAAGCCCTCCGGCGGTGGATCGCTCCCGCCGTACAGCGGTGGCGGTGCGCCGGCCGAGTGGATGGCTGCGGCGGGCATCGCTCAGAGCGACTGGCAGTACGTCGACTACATCGTGTCGCGCGAGAGCGGCTGGAACCCCAACGCGACGAACAAGTCGTCCGGTGCCTGCGGTCTCGTGCAGGCGCTGCCGTGCAGCAAGGTGCCCGGAAACGGCTACAACCCGGTCGACAACCTGCGCTGGGCCACCGGCTACGCCACGGGTCGCTACGGCAGCTGGGCGGGCGCGTACAACTTCTGGACCACCAACCACTGGTGGTGAGCAGGCACCATGCCCCGCTCACGTCGACGCCCTCCGGCGCGCCCTGACCCCGACGCGTCGCTCGATCGCCTGCTGGCGGGGTGGAAGCGCACGGAGATCCGTCGCGGTGTCGAGTGGACCGTTCAGCCCGTCTCCGCGGTGCAGGCGCTGAAGGAGTACGTCTGCCCGGGGTGCGGACGGGTGATCGAGCCCGGTACCGCGCACGTCGTCGCCTGGCGGGCGGACGGGGTTCTGGGGGAGGCTGCCGCCCTCGCCGACCGCCGGCACTGGCACAACCACTGTTGGAGGATCGCATGACCATCGAGATCCGGGGACCGCTGCAGTTGCCGGCGCGCCGCGAGGACATCGAGCTGACGACGGCGGACGGCCTGACCCTGGTCGGGGAGCTCGCCCTGCCCGCGGAGAGCGAGCCGGTCGCGACGCTCGTCACGCTGCATCCGCTTCCCACGGCCGGCGGATTCATGGATTCGCACATCCTGCGGAAGGCGGCGGCTCGTCTGCCCGCCCTCGCCGATCTCGCGGTCCTGCGCTTCAACACCCGTGGCACCACGTCTCCGCGCGGCACGAGCGATGGTGCGTTCGACGGCGGGGCTCTGGAGCAGTTCGACGTCGCCGCGGCCATGGAGTTCGTGCACGCTCGCGCGCTGCCGCGCCCCTGGCTGCTGGGCTGGTCGTTCGGCACGGAGCTGGCGCTGAAGTACGGCCGCGACCACGCGATCGAGGGCATCATCCTGCTGTCGCCGCCGCTGCACCGCGCGACGGACGAAGAGGTCGCCGCCTGGGCGGAAGCCGATCGTGAGGTCGTGGTCCTGGTTCCGGAGTTCGACGACTATCTGCGGCCGGCCGAGGCCGAGAAGCGCTTCGCCTCGATCCCGCACGCGCGTCTGATCCCCGTGGAGGGCGGCAAGCACCTCTGGGTGGGGGAGACGCAGACGCGACGCGTGCTCACCGAGGTGGTCGCTGCCGTGAACCCGTCGGCGCTCCCACTACCGACGCACTGGTCCGACGACTCCTGACCACCGCACGGCGCGTCGGACGACGCGTCAGAGGTCGTTCATGCGCGGGATCAGCACCTGGCGGTAGATGATCAGGATGCTCGCCGCGACGGGGATGGCGATGAGCGCCCCGAGCAGACCCAGCAGGCTGCCGCCGGCGAGGGCGGCGACGACGACGACCGCGCCGGGGACGGAGACCGCGCGGCTCATGATGCGCGGGGAGATGACGTACGCCTCGATCTGCATGTAGATCAGGTAGTAGATCCCCGCGGCCAGCGCGGTGGCGGGGGAGCCGAGCCCGGGGATCAGGCAGACCAGCACGATGATCGTGGAACCGGTGAGTGTGCCCACCAGCGGGATCAGGGAGAAGAAGAACGCGATGACCGCGAGGACGGCGGGGAACGGCGCCTCGATGATCGTCAGGTAGATCGCGCTGAGCACGCCGTTGATGACGCCCTGGGACACCTGGCCCATGACGTAGTAGCCGACCGAATCGGTGATCTGCTCGGACAGGTCGATGAACCGGTCGCGCTTCGACGACGGCACCAGCTGGTACACGGCTCGCTTGAGCGACGGGGTCGACGCCGTGAGGTAGATCGTGAGGATCAGCACGATGAAGGCCCCGAACACGCCGCTCAGCACGGCGCCGCTGGCGATCAGCACTCCCTGTCCGATCGACCCCCCGATCTCCGCCAGGTTCGTGGTCAGCCAGTCCTCGATGTAGTTGAAGACGTCGTCGACCAGAAGGTTCGGGAACGTCTCCTGGATCCAGTCCTTCAGGTCGTCGATCGCGGTGCCGCGCTGGACGATCGTGGTGATCTGCGCGATCAATTGCGAGATCTGGTCGACGAGCACCGGCAGCACGATCAGGATGATCCCGACGAAGACCGCAAGGACCGCGAGGATCGTGACGAGCACGGCGAGCCACCGGGGGAGTCGCCGTCGCTCGAGGAACGAGACGAGGGGATCGAGGCCCAGGCTCAGGAAGAGCGCCGTCCCGATGTAGAGCAGCACGGTCGAGAGGGTCTGCACGCTGCTGATCAGCAGGATCCCGAGTCCCACGCCGAGCGTCGCCACGAGGGCGGTGCGGAACGGATTGTGGATCTTCATCGGTGCTCCTCGAGACGGCTGCAGCAAGGCTATCGAGCCCGGAGCACGGTGCCGCGACGACGTGCCGTCCGTTGCCCACGCGAACTGCTCGTGGGCAACACACAGGTGACTTCGCTAGTCTGAAATGTCGAGTGTGGCGTCGCGGGCGGGTATTCGCGATGCGTGAGGAGACTATTCGTGCGTTTCGTATGGGCCGTGGTGGCCTTCGTGCTGGCTGCCGTGCTGATCGGCGCGGGTATCGCTCAGCGGACCGTCTTCATGGGCCCATCGAACCAGCAGGAGCGCGTCTCGATCGAGGAGCCCGCGCCGTTCGTGCTGATGGACGGCGACGTGCTGCGGACCAACCCGGGCTCGCAGAAGCTCGTGGTGAGCGGCGAGGGCGAGATCTTCGCCAGCTACGGCCGGACCGCCGACATGCAGGCCTGGCTGGCCGACTCCGACTACAACCACGTCTCGGTCGGTGACGACGGTGAGTTCGTGGTGGAGCACGTCTCGGCTCCTGCTGAGGAGGAGACGACGGAGCCCGGCGACGAGGCGGGAGCGACGCCGGCACCCGAAGAGACGCCGGCCACCGACGCCGAGACCGAGGAGCCCGCAGGTCGCGACCCGGTCGGCTCCGACCTGTGGCTGGACTCCTTCAGCGAGGAGAACCTGCTCACGGCCGACAACATGCAGCTCCCAGAGGGCACGAGCGTACTCATCGCCTACGACGGCACGAGAGACGCTCCGGACGACATCGTGGTCTCCTGGCCCCTCGACAACAGCACCCCGCTCGCCGGACCGTTGATGGTCGCGGGTGGGATCGTGCTCGTGATCGGCCTCGTGCTCTACATCCTCGCGATCCGCCACCAGCGCCGCGGACGTGGGCCGCGCCGGAAAGGCCCCGGGCCGCTCCCGATGACGGAGCCGATCGAGGTCGCCGCACTGCCCGCGGGCGAGCGCGCGGCTCTCGATGCGGCCGACGCGAAGCCGACGTCCGACCCCGGTGTCGAGGACGCCGAGGTGGTGGAGGACGAGCCGACGCCTCGCGCAGAGCCGGAGGGGAAGTCCTCCCTGCGCGCCGCCGGAGCGACGCGCCGCCGTCGGATGCTGGTCCTGCCCGCCCTGGGGCTCACCGCGCTCCTGGCCGCCGGGTGCTCGGCCGACTCCTGGCCGCAGCTGGGCGACGCCTCCGCCACGCCCTCGCCGTCGCCGACCGTGATCGCCCCCGAGAACCAGAAGCCGCCGGCGGTCACCGAGGCCCAGGCGAAGCGCATCCTGAAGAGCCTGGCCGACACGGTCGCCGAGGCCGACAGCACCCTCGACGCCGACCTCGCGGCCACCCGCCTCGTCGGCCCCGCGCTCGAGGAGCGCGTCGCCGACTACGCCATCCGCGCGAAGGTCACCAACGACGCGCCTCCCGTGGCCATCCCCACCGACGACGTGCGGGTCGTGCTGCCCGAGGCCACGGACCGCTGGCCGCGCACCGTTCTCATGCTCTCGCAGAGCGCCGACGACGACACCGTCCCGCCCGTGCTGCTCACGATGACGCAGGACGACCCGTGGTCGAACTACAAGGTGACCAACCTGGCCCAGATGGCCGCCGACGCACAGTTCCCGGAGGTCGCGGCGAGCTGGCTCGGCACTTCCATGGTGCCGGCCGACTCCGCGTTCCTGACGCTGCCGCCCGACCAGGTGGCCACGGCGTTCTCCGACGTGGTCGACAACGTGGAGAAGAGCCAGTACTACGGCCAGTTCGACGATCTCTCGTTGGCGGTCGCCCAGTCGATCCGTGATGGGCGGCAGACCGTGGTGCAGGGGCTCGTGGATGCGAATGCCGCCGAGACATCGAAGACGGCGTTCAAGGCGGCGCCCACGACCACCGAGCCGGTCTCCATGACCACCCTCGACAGCGGCGCGATCGTCGCCGTCTCGGTGCTCGACGTCGAGACCATCACCCCGGTCAACTCCGACGTCGTCATCCGCTTCGGCAACAACGAGCAGGCCAAGGCGCTCACGGGCGTGACCGAGTCGTCGACGGGTGTCGAGACGACGTACCTGAGTCAGTTGTTCTTCGCCGTCCCCTCGCAGGGTTCGAGCGAGCCGATCAAGCTCCTGGCCTCCACCCAGGACCTGCTCTCCGTGAAGGTGATCAAGTGACCGACATCTCTCCCGCGGCGCTGCGTGGCGCCGTCGACCTCTCGAGTCTCCGCAACCGCCCCACCCCGTCCTCCGGGGGCGGCCCCGCGACGCAGGGCCAGGGCATCACCGATGTGGTCGTCGATGCGACGGACGAGACCTTCGGCGAGGTCCTGGAGATCTCCCGCACCGTCCCGGTCGTGGTCGACCTGTGGGCCGAGTGGTGCGGGCCGTGCAAGCAGCTGAGCCCGATCATCGAGAAGGTCACCCGCGAGCTGGGCGGTCGCGTGCTGTTGGCGAAGGTGGACGTGGACGCGAACCCGCAGCTCGCCCAGAGCTTCCGCGCGCAGTCGATCCCGATGGTGGTCGCGCTGATCGCCGGGCAGCCGGTGCCGATGTTCACGGGTGCCGTGCCGGAGCAGCAGGTGCGCGAGGTGTTCGCCCAGCTGCTCCAGTTAGCGGCGCAGAACGGCGTGTCCGGGACGCTCTCGATCTCGGGCGATGCTGCAGCGGATGCGCCCGAGCCGGTCGAGCCCGAGCTGCCCCCGCTCCACGCCGAGGCGTACGCCGCGATCGAGGCGGGCGACTACGCCGCCGCCATCCGCGCATATGAGAAGGCGCTGGCCGAGAACCCGCGCGATGAAGACGCCATCGCCGGGCTCGGGCAGGTGCGCCTGCTCCACCGCGTGCAGGGCCTCGATCTGCAGGAGGCGCGGGCCGCGGCCGCCGCCGGACCGCTCGACGTGCAGGCGCAGTTCGACGTGGCGGATCTCGACCTCGCCGGAGGGCACGTGGATGACGCGTTCGCGCGGCTCCTCGATCTGTTCGCTCAGCTCCCGTCGGACCAGCGGGCGCCGGTGCGCGAGCGGCTCGTGGAGCTGTTCGGCCTCATCGGCCCCGCCGACCCGCGCGTCGTGTCGGCGCGCAACCGGCTGTCCTCGCTGCTGTTCTGAGTCCGCGCCCCGGGCGAGGTCGTCCTCGCGGGGCGCGGCCGGCGCAGCTCAGCCGTTGTTGACGGTGGGGACGTGCGGCTCGGGCTGGTAACGCAGCCAGAGGGTCGACAGTGCGGGGAGCGTGATCGCCGCCGTCGCGGTGCCGCTGTCGTCGCGCACGGCGACCACCATCCCGAGGTTGCCCGATCCGTGTCCTCCGTATTCCGCGGCGTCCGAGTTGAGCACCTCCTGCCACACGCCCTCGCGGGGGAGTGCGAGTCGGTAGTCGGTGCGCTCGACCCCGGCGAAGTTGCTCACGACCACCAGCCGCCCGCCGTGGGCGTCGCGCCGCTCGAAGGCGATCACGGAGGGGTCCCAGCTGGGGGCGCCGAGCCGCGTGAACGACGATCCGTCGCTGTCACGCTCCCACAGCGGCGCCTGGGCGCGGTACACGCCGTTGAGCGCGCCGACGAAGTCCTGCAGCTGGGCGTGCGAGGGCTGCTCGCGCAGCCACCAGTCGAGTTCGCGCCCCTCCGACCACTCGGCGAGCTGCCCGAACTCCTGGCCCATGAACAGCAGCTTCTTGCCCGGGTGTCCCCACATGTAGGCCAGGTAGGCGCGGACGTTGGCGAGCTTGTGCGTGTGGTCGCCGGGCATCTTCGCGAGCAGGCTGCCCTTCCCGTGCACCACTTCGTCGTGACTGATGGGCAGCACGTAGTTCTCGCCGAAGGCGTAGACGAACGAGAACGTCATCTCGCCCTCATGGTGCGCGCGATACATCGGGTCGCGGGCGATGTACTGCAGCGAGTCGTTCATCCAGCCCATGTTCCACTTGAACCCGAACCCGAGTCCCGCGTGATCCGTGGGCGCGGTGACGCCGGGGAAGCTCGTCGACTCCTCCGCGATCATGAGGATCCCGGGGTGCAGGCGGTAGGCGGTGGCGTTCACCTCCTGGAGGAACCGGATCGCCTCGAGGTTCTCGCGACCCCCGTGGACGTTGGGCTCCCACTCGCCGTCGCGGCGCGAGTAGTCGAGGTACAGCATCGAGGCGACCGCGTCGACGCGCAGCCCGTCCACATGGAACTCCTCCAGCCAGTAGAGGGCGTTCGCGACGAGGAAGCCGCGGACCTCGGGGCGACCGTAGTCGAAGATGAGCGTGCCCCAGTCCTGATGCTCGCCGCGGCGGGGATCGGGGTGCTCGTAGAGGGGCTGGCCGTCGAAGCGGGCGAGCGCGAACTCGTCCTTCGGGAAGTGGCCGGGGACCCAGTCGAGGATCACGCCGATGCCCGCCTGGTGCAAGCGGTCGATGAGGTAGCGCAGATCGTCCGGCGTGCCGTAGCGGCTCGTCGGCGCGTAGTACCCGCTGACCTGGTAGCCCCAGGAGCCGCCGAACGGGTGCTCGGCGAGCGGGAGGAACTCCACGTGGGTGAACCCCGTCTGCTGCACGTGCTCGATGAGGGGATCGGCGACCTCACGGTAGCCGAGACCGCCCCGCCAGGAGCCCAGGTGCACCTCGTAGACCGAGAGCGGCTGCGCGACCGCGTGGGTCGCGGCGCGCCGGGTCATCCACGCGCCGTCCTGCCACGCATAGGTCGAGGCGGTGACGACCGACGCGGTCTCCGGCGGCAGCTGCGCGGCGAGCGCCATCGGGTCGGCCTTGAGGATCCACGCACCGGCGCGGGTGCGGATCTGGTACTTGTACCGGGTGCCGAGCGGCAGGTCGGGGATGAACAACTCCCAGACGCCGCTCACGCCCATCGACCGCATGGCGTGCGTCTCGCCGTTCCACCCGTTGTGGTCTCCGACCACGCGTACGGCGCTGGCGTTCGGCGCCCAGACCGCGAACGCGACACCCGCCTCGCCGCCGTGCGTGGTGGGATGCGCTCCCAGCACCTCCCAGAGCCGCTCGTGCCGTCCCTCCGCGATGAGGTGCAGGTCGAGCTCGCCGAGCGCGGGGGAGTGACGGTACGGGTCGCCGGTGATCGCTTCGTCGTCCACGTCGCGGTAGCGCGTCGCCAGTCGATAGGGGACGGGCGGCCCGGGGTGACGGCCCTCCCACAGCCCGTGGGTCACGTGCGAGAGCTCGAGCCGGGTGCCGTCGGCGAACACGGCGGCGACGGAGGAGGCCAGCGGGCGGCGGGCGCGGATGATCGTGACCGTCCGCCCCGCGGCGTCCTCGGCGGGATGGGTTCCCAGCACGGCGTGCGGATCGTGGTGCTGTCCCTCGGCGACGGCGACCCACTCGGCGGATGCGATCGCTTCTTCGGCAAAGCTCATGCTCTCTCCCTCACCTTCAGGATGTGCACCGGCTCGGCGAAGGCGTCGAGCCGCACGTAGTTGTGGTCGCTCCAGGTCCAGACACTGCCGGTCAGCAGATCCTCGACCTCGAACGGTTCGCCCGGGGGGACACCCCAGCGGGTCGTGTCGAGGTGGACCGTGGTCTCCCTGACCGAGTGCGGGTCGACGTTCGCGACCACGATGATCGTGTCTGCCTGTCCCGTGCCGGTGAACGCCGCATCGAGGTGCTTGCTGTAGACCAGGACGGCGTCGTCGTCGCTCCAGTGGGTCTCCAGGTTCCGCAGCTGCCTCAGCGCCGGATGCTCGGCGCGGATCGCGTTGAGCCGACGCAGCAGCGGGGCGAGGGACTCACCGCGCTCCTCGGCACCGCGCCAGTCGCGGAACTTGTACTCGTACTTCTCGTTGTCGATGTTCTCCTCCGAGCCGGGACGCGCCACGTTCTCGAAGAGCTCGTATCCCGCATACACCCCGTACACCGGCCCCGCGGTGGCCGCGATGCAGGCCCGGATGCGGTAGGCCGCCCGGCCGCCGAACTGGAGGTACTCGGTGAGGATGTCGTGCGTGTTCACGAACAGATTCGGTCGCATGTAGTCCGCGGTGTCGTGGGAGATGCTGGTGAGGAACTCCTCCAGCTCCGCCTTGGTGTTGCGCCAGGTGAAGTAGCTGTAGCTCTGCTGGAATCCCACCGCAGCGAGCGCCCGCATGACGGCGGGACGGGTGAAGGCCTCCGCGAGGAACACGACCCCCGGATCGCTCTCGTTCACGGTGCGGATGAGCCACTCCCAGAACCGGAGCGGCTTCGTGTGCGGGTTGTCCACCCGGAAGATGCGCACGCCCTGTGCCACCCAGTGCTGCACGACCCGCAGCATCTCCGAGGCGATGCCCTCGGGGTCGTTGTCGAAGTTGAGCGGATAGATGTCCTGGTACTTCTTGGGCGGGTTCTCCGCGTAGGCGATCGTGCCGTCCGGCAGGGTCGTGAACCACTCCGGATGCTCGCGGACCCACGGGTGGTCGGGGGACGCCTGCAACGCGAGGTCGAGCGCGACCTCGAGCCCTTCCTTCTCGGCAGCCCGGACGAAGGCCCGGAAGTCCTGGGCGCTACCGAGGTCGGGATGGATGGCGTCGTGCCCGCCCTCGGCCGCACCGATCGCGTACGGGGAGCCGGGGTCGCCCGGCTCGGCCACCAGCGTGTTGTTGCGTCCCTTGCGGTTGGTCGAGCCGATGGGGTGGATGGGCACGAGGTAGATCACGTCGAACCCCATGGCCGCCACGTCGGGGAGCCGCTTCGCAGCCGTCCGGAAGGTGCCGCTCCGCACCGAGCCGTCCTTCAGCCGCCGCGCCCCCTCCGAGCGGGGGAAGAACTCGTACCAGGCACCCACCCCTGCTCGCGTGCGATCGACGTGGAGGTGCTGGTCCGCAGAGGCGGAGCGCAGCGACATCAGGGGACGCTCGGCGAAGACGACCGCGAGCTCCGGGTCTGCCGCGAGGGAGGCGGCGATCGCGGCGTCTCCCGTGCGCAGCGCCTCGGCGCCCTCGCGCAGGCGGCGACGCTGGGCCGCTGGCCGGTCCTTCTCGGCGGCGGCCCTGGCCAGCAGCTCGGCGCCGAGTGCGGCCACGACCGGGACATCGACGCCGGCGGCGAGCTTGAGCCGTGCGGCATGCGCCCAGGTGGCGTAGTCGTCGGAGAAGGCCTCGAAGCGATACCGCCACGGACCCTCCAGGTCCAGCGCGATCGAGACCGTCCACGTGTCGGTGCCGTCCGCGAGCGCGGTCAGACGGTGCAGGCTCTGCTCTCCGGTGGGGGCGGTGAGGCGCACGTGCACGCCGATGAGGTCGTGCCCTTCCCGGAACGACACCACCCGGAACGGCACGACCTCGCCGGCGAACGCCTTCGCGGGAAAGCCGCCGGGGACCGAGGGCGAGCCGTCGAGGAGCGGGATCCGCGTCGTGCGCAGCTCGCCGGGGAGGTCGGCGCCGTCGAACTCGCGCGGCGGGATCTGAGCGGGGCTCCGGAGAGCCGGGGGCCGGGTACCAGCACGTGCAGTCACAGTGCGAATCTACCGCTCCGGTGTGCCGGAGCCTACCGCTCGACCCGGGCGCAGAACCGTGCTATCACTCGACGCGGAACAGGCGCATCGAAGTGCCGGGAACGGACAGGACGTCGCCGGGCTCGAAGACCTCCGCGTGCGCGGAGGGGTGCTCGTCGGCACTCGACCAGAGCGAGACGAACCGGTTCGCGCCGTCGATCTCCAGCGGCAGTCGCACGTCGATCGGCGCCTCCGTGCCGTGCACGATCAGGAGGATGCGGTTCGCCGCCTCGGTGTCGGGCGTGGAGGCGGCGACGTACTGCAGCGTGCGGTTGCCGGGATCGTTCCACTGCCCCGGTTCCATCGTCTCGCCGTTCTGGTCGTACCAGTCCATGACCGAGGCGTTCGGGATGTGCTCGCCGAGCCGGGCGTAGCGGCTGGGGCGCAGCGCGGGATTCTCCTGGCGCAGCCGGATGAGTCGCGTGACGTGCGCGCGCAGATCCTGCTGCCACGGCTCCAGCTCCCATCCGAGCCACGTGAGCGGAGAGTCCTGGGCGTAGGCGTTGTTGTTCCCGCGCTGAGTGCGCCCGACCTCGTCGCCGGCGGTGAGCATGGGGATGCCCGCGGACAGCAGGACCGTGCCCAGGAGGTTGCGCATGGCCTTCCGGCGGGCAGCGAGGATCGCAGGATCGTCGGTGGGGCCCTCGACGCCGTGGTTGAAGGCGCGGTTGGTGTCGGCGCCGTCGCGGTTGTTCTCGCCGTTCGCCTCGTTGTGCTTGACGTCGTAGGAGACGAGGTCGTGGAGCGTGAAGCCGTCGTGCGCCGTGACGAAGTTGATGCTGGCGAGCGGACCGCGCTCCTCGCTGAAGGTGTTGGAGGAGCCCGCGAGGCGCGTGGCGAAGCCGCCGATGCCCACCGGGGCGGAGGCGCGACGGGCGTAGTCGATGTCGCTCAGCCAGAAGTTGCGCACCCGGTCGCGGTAGCGGTCGTTCCACTCGTGCCACCCCGTGGGGAAGTTGCCCGTCTGCCAGCCGCCCAGCCCCACGTCCCACGGCTCGGCGATGAGCTTGGTGTCGGCGAGCACGGGGTCGGCGGCGATCGCCCGCAGCAGCGGATGCTCCGGGTTGTATGTGTGGGCGGCGTCTCGGGCGATCGCGGTCGCGAGGTCGAAGCGGAAACCGTCGATCTGCATCTCCTCCGCCCAGTACCGCAGCGAGTCCAGGACGAGGCGGGCGCCGGCGTCGGTGCTGGTGTCCAGCGTGTTGCCGCACCCGGTGGTGTCGATGTAGACGCCGTTCCCGTCCTGCCGGTAGTAGCTCGCGTTGTCGATACCGCGCAGGCTCGAGCGCGGGCCGCCGATGCCCTCCTCCGAGGTGTGGTTGTAGACGACGTCGAGGATGACCTCGAGCCCGGCCTCGTGGAGCAGCTTCACCATGCCCTTGAACTCGGCGATGATCGCCTCCGGTCCGCGCTTGCGGGCGTCCTCGGTGGCGTACGCGGCGTGAGGCGTGAAGTAGTTGAGGGTGTTGTAGCCCCAGTAGTTGGTGAGGCCGCGCTCGAGCAGGCGCGGCTCCGGCACGAAGGCGTGCACGGGCAGGAGCTCGACGGAGGTGATGCCGAGCGCGTGGAAGTGCTCGATCATCGCGGGGTGTGCGAGACCCGCGTACGTGCCGTGCAGCGCGGGCGGCACCTCGGGGTGGCGCTTGGTCATGCCCTTGAGATGGCCCTCGTAGATCACGGTGCGATCGAGCGGGATGCGCGGCTTGCTCGTGTTCCCCCAGTCGAAGCCGTCGACGATGACCACCGACCGCCACTCCTGGTAGCCGTGTCCCTGGGCGAGGCCCTTCGCGTAGGGGTCGAGCAGCAGCGTCTCGGGGTTGAACGTGTTGCCGGGGCCGTGCGGCCCTCCCACGCGGACCGCGTACCGGGTTCCTGGCTGGAGCAGGGCAGACGTGACCTCCCACACGCCGCCCGGCCGACGCTCGAGCGCGGCCTGGTCCGTGACCCAGTCGAGGTCGGTCGCGTCGAAGACGACCAGCTCCATCGACGAGGCGTTGCCCGACCAGACCCGCAGGGTGCCGCCGCCGTCGTGCAGGCGGACGCCGAGATCGTCGAGGGCCGATCCGCCGGGGACGACGGGGACGCGGGAGTCAGGCATGAATACACCCTAGGCGTGTTGCATTTCAGTCTCATGTCGGCGCGGACCCGGTCCCAGAGGCACGACAGTGTCCGCACGACCGGGGATCGGGGGAGAATCGAGGTATGCGGCACTACCTCGATCACGCGGCGACCACGCCTCTGCGCGCGGAGGCCCGCGACGCCTGGCTCGAGGCGGCGACCGTCGTGGGCAACGCCTCGTCGACGCACGGCGCCGGACAGGACGCGCGGCGCCTGCTGGAGGAGTCGAGGGAGCGGCTCGCCGCGGTGCTCCACGCCGACCCGATCGAGGTCGTGTTCACCTCGGGGGGCACGGAGTCGATCAACCTCGCCGTGCAGGGGCTCTGGCGCGCACGGGACGCGGGCACCACCGCGATCGTGCTGCCCGACGGGGAGCATCACGCCACGATGGACACCGTCGCGGCTCTCGCCGCGGAGGGCGCGGAGGTCCGCGCGGTCCCGGTGTCGCCGGAGGCGCGCATCGATGACCCCCGCTTCGCCGCCGCGCTTCCGGGTGCCGCGCTCGCGACGGCTCTGGTCGCCAACAACGAGGCCGGCACGATCAACGATGTGGCCGCCCTCGCGGCGGCCGCGGCCGACAACCGCGTGCCGTTGCACCTCGACGCGGTCGCGGCCCTGGGCCACGTGCCGCTCTCCTTCCGGGGCCTGCGCGGGTCGGCGGAGGGTCATGGCGGGCTCGTCGCGCTGAGCATCGCGGGCCACAAGGTGGGTGCTCCGGTCGGGGCCGGCGCACTGCTGGTCGCCCGGTCGGCTCGTCTCGCTCCGCTGCTGCGCGGCGGTGGACAGCAGCGGGGACTCCGGGCGGGCACGCAGGACGTGGCGGGCGCGGCGGCGCTGGCCACCGCGGTCGAGCTGGCCGAGAGCGAGCGCGAGGAGGAGGCGCGGCGGCTGCGTGCTCTGCGTGACCGCCTCGTCGAGGGCGTTCGCGCGCGGGTGCCCGCCGCCGAGCTCCTGGGCGACCCGCACGTGCGGTTGCCGGGCAATGCGCAGCTGCTGTTCCCGGGGGCCGTGGGGGAGAGCCTGCTCTTCCTCCTCGACGTCGCCGGGGTATCGGTGTCCACCGGCTCGGCCTGTCAGGCGGGGGTCGCGGAGCCCTCCCACGTGGTGATGGCGATGGGCCGGTCGGAGCGAGACGCCCGCAGCGTGCTGCGCTTCTCTCTGGGGCGCACCTCCCGCGATGATGACGTGGACGCCGTGCTGTCGGTGATCGCGGACGCGTATGCGCGTGCGTCCGGCGCCGGCTCAGCTGCGCGCTCGTAGACTGGACCCATGCGGATCCTTGCGGCGATGAGCGGCGGCGTCGACTCCGCCGTCGCCGCGGCGAGGGCGGTCGAGGCCGGGCATGACGTCGTCGGCGTGCACCTCGCCCTGTCCCGCGCGGGCGGGACGCTGCGCACGGGCAGCCGCGGCTGCTGCACGATCGAGGACGCGCTCGACGCGCGCCGCGCCGCCGACCTGCTCGGGATCCCCTTCTACGTGTGGGACTTCTCGGAGCGGTTCCGTGACGACGTGATCGACGACTTCATCGCCGAGTACCGCGCCGGGCGCACCCCGAACCCCTGTATGCGCTGCAACGAGAAGATCAAGTTCGCCGCGCTCCTGGAACGGGCGATCGAGCTGGGCTTCGACGCCGTCTGCACGGGGCACTACGCCACCCTGTTCGAGGGGCCGGACGGCCGGGAGCTGCACCGGGCATCCGACAACGCCAAGGACCAGTCGTACGTGCTCGGTGTGCTCACTGCCGAGCAGCTCGCGCACACCTACTTCCCGCTCGGCACGACGCCCTCCAAAGCGGTCGTGCGCGCTGAGGCGGCAGCCAGGGGCCTGACCGTCGCCCAGAAGCCCGACAGCCACGACATCTGCTTCATCCCGGACGGCGACACGCGCGGGTGGCTGGCGGAGAAGGTCGGTGCGGAGACCGGGGAGATCGTCGACCGCAGCGGCGCGGTGGTCGGCGAGCACGAGGGCGCGCACGCCTTCACGGTGGGGCAGCGGCGAGGGCTCAAGCTCGGGGTGCCGGCCGCGGACGGCAAGCCCCGGTTCGTGCTGGAGGTCCGGCCGGTGTCCAACACCGTGGTCGTCGGGCCGAAGGAGGCGCTCGCGATCGCCGAGATCGCGGGGGAGCGGTTCAGCTGGGCCGGCGCGGCGCCCGTGGAGTCGTCCTTCGCATGCGACGTGCAGATCCGCGCGCACGCCGACCCCGTTCCCGCCACGGCCACCGTGACCGCGGACGGCGTCCGTGTGGCTCCGGAGGTTCCGCTCGACGGCGTCGCACCGGGGCAGACCGCGGTGTTGTACGTCGGCACGCGCGTGCTGGGCCAGTTCACGATCGACACCACGGTCTCGGCGGTTCCGGTCGGCGTCTGATCCCGGCGGATGTCGGCGGCCGCTCCTAGACTGAGCAGGTGGCGGAGAACATCTCACTGGAAGACGCTCGGGTCGAGGCCGAGGAGCTGACGACCCGCATCCTCGAGGCCAAAGACGCCTACTACGGACGCGACACCTCGCTCGTCGACGACGCGACCTACGACGGGTGGATGCGGCGTCTGGAAGAGCTGGAGCGCCTGCACCCCGAACTGCAGGGTCAGGACTCGCCGACGCAGATGGTGGGAGCGGCGGAGGCCACCGGTCTCGCCACGATCGAGCACGCCGAGCGCATGCTCAGCCTCGACAACGTGTTCTCCGTCGACGAGCTGCGGGAGTGGGCGGCCAAGACCCGCGCGGCGGCCGGTCGTGACGTCGACTGGCTCACCGAGCTCAAGATCGACGGGCTCGCGATCAACCTCCGCTACGAGAACGGGGTGCTCACCTCCGCCGCCACACGCGGTGACGGCCGGGTGGGCGAGATCGTGACGGAGAACGCGCTCCGTCTGCCGGAGATCCCGCAGCGACTGCGTGGTGAGGGGCATCCGCCGATCGTCGAGGTCCGCGGCGAGGTGTTCATCCCGGTCGCGGCGTTCGAACGGCTCAACGCCGCGCAGGCCGCCTTCCGCGAGCGCGCCTACGGCGACGCGCTCGCCCGGTGGGAGGCGCGCGGCGGCGTGAAGAAGCCGTTCGACGAGGAGAAGGCGCGCACGGCTGCGGCACGTCGGTTCCCCGCGTTCGCGAATCCGCGCAACGCCGCCAGCGGTGGTCTGCGCCAGCAGATCGACAAGAAGGACGGGCTCGAACTGGAGGCGGGGCTTCTGCGGATCGAGTCGCTCGCGCTGTACGTGCACGGAATCGGCGCCTGGGCACAGCCGCCGGTGGCCGCGCAGAGCCAGGTGTACGACCTGCTGGCTGAATGGGGCCTGCCGACGAGCCCGCACACGCGGGTGTGCCGCAGCATCGATGAGGTCGTCGACTTCGTGGAGTACTACGGCGAGCACCGGCACGACATCGAGCACGAGCTCGACGGGATCGTGGTGAAGGTCGACGAGCTGGAGCTGCATGACGAGCTCGGCGCGACCAGCCGGGCACCCCGGTGGGCGATCGCCTACAAGTACCCGCCGGAGGAGGTGCAGACGACGCTCCTCGACATCGTGGTGTCGGTCGGACGCACGGGCCGGGCGACCCCGTTCGCGGTGATGGCGCCCGCGCACGTCGCGGGGTCGGTCGTGCGTCAGGCCACGCTGCACAATAAGGACGTCGTGAAGGCCAAGGGCGTGCTCATCGGCGACACCGTGGTGCTGCGCAAGGCGGGTGACGTGATCCCCGAGGTGCTCGGGCCGGTCGTGGAGAAGCGGGACGGCACCGAGCGCGAGTTCGTGATGCCTGCCGACTGTCCGGAGTGCGGAACACCGCTGCGGCCGATGAAAGAGGGCGACATCGACCTGCGCTGCCCGAACGCGCGCTCGTGTCCCGCACAGGTTCGCGGGCGTGTCGAGCACATCGGGTCGCGCGGCGCGCTCGACGTCGAGGCGCTGGGCGAGGTCACGGCCGCGGCCCTCACGCAGCCGACGTCACCCGCCGTGCCGCCGCTGGAGACGGAGGCCGGGCTGTTCGCGCTGACGCTCGACCAGCTCGTACCGATCGAGGTCGTGGTCCGGGATGCCGAGACCGGGCTGCCGCGTGAGGACGAGGACGGCCTCGTGAAGACGAGGGCGCCGTTCCGCCGGAACCCGACGGCGGCCGAGAGGAAGGCGGGGCGCGAGGGCCCCCAGCCCTCCTCGCAGGCGCTCACGCTCCTCGCCGAGCTCGAGAAGGCCAAGACGAAAGACCTGTGGCGACTCCTCGTCGCGCTGAACATCCGTCACGTGGGCCCGGTGGCGGCTCGAGCCCTCGCGCAGTGGTTCGGTTCGCTGGACGCGATCCGGGCGGCCTCCCGGGAGGAGCTCGCCGCGGTCGAGGGCGTCGGCGGGATCATCGCCGACTCGCTGCTCGCATGGTTCGAGGTCGACTGGCACCAGGAGATCGTGCGGCGCTGGAGCGAGGCGGGGGTGCAGTGGGCGACGCCGGGGCACCCGGGGCCCGGGGCTGCGGTCGCCGAGGGCGGAGTGCTCGACGGGCTCACGGTCGTCGCGACGGGTTCGCTCGACGGCTACACGCGCGAGGGAGCGCAGGAGGCGATCATCAAGGCGGGGGGCAAGGCCGCGTCGAGCGTGTCGAAGAAGACCGACTTCGTCGCGGCAGGTCCGGGCGCCGGCTCCAAGCTCGCGAAGGCCGAGGAACTGGGCATCCGCATCCTCGACGCTGCACAGTTCCACCTGCTGGTGACCGAGGGACCCGACGCCCTCGGCTGAACGGGTGCCCGCGGGTCAGGTTTCCGTGGGAGGCAGGAACTGCAGCAGCCGAGGGGAGTCGGCGAAGCCGAGCCCGCGGTACAGCGTCACGGCCTCCTCGCTCGAGTGCACGGTGACGCGTCCTGCGCCGAGGGACACCGCGTGAGCGCACGCCGCCGCGACCAGTGCTCGCCCGGTCCCGCGCCCGCGGTGCTCCGGCAGCACGAACACGCTCTGCACGTCGGCCGAGACCCGGTCCGCGGCCCCGGGGCGCGGCACCCGGGGGAGCATCGCGACCCAGGCGACCCCGACGGGGTCGCCGTCGTCCGCCCTCGCCACGAACGCCGAGTGCGTGTCCTCGTGGAGGCTCCACCAGGCGGCGAGCTTCGCCGTGAACTCGTCGAACGACCGTCCCGCCGTCAGCTCGTCCGGCACGTCCTGCCACTTGAGCAGCGCGAGCCCCGCGACGTCTCGGCGGTCCGCACGGTCGATACGCACGATCAGCTCTTGTGACGGGGCTTCCGGAACGGCTTGTCCTCGCGGGGACCGCGGGGTCCGCGATCGTCACGGTCATGGCGGTCACCGCGGTAGCCGCGGCCCGCGCTGTCGTCGTTCCCGCGGTCGCGCGCAGCTCCCCGGCGTGCCCCGGGGCCACGGTCGGGCGCGATCTCGATCAGCCGCCCGGAGATGCGGGTGTCGCGGAGCTTCTCGAGGACGGCGGGGTCGAGGTTGGCCGGCAGTTCCACGATCGAGAAGTCGGGGCGGATGTTGATGGCGCCGAAGTCGTCGCGACCGAGGCCGCCCTCGTTCGCGAGCGCGCCGACGATCTGCCGCGGCTCCACGCGGTGCCGTCGTCCGACCTCGATGCGGTACGCCGCATAGTCGCCACGGCCCCGGCGTTCCCTGGGCTCACGCGTCTCCCGCGCGTCGCGCGGTGCGCGCTCACGCGGAGGACGGTTGTCGGCGGCGACAGCTCGGGCGAGCGGGTCGTCCGCGGGGTCGAGGAGGAGTGGACGCTCACCCTGCGCGACCACGGCGAGAGCCGCGGCGACATCGCTCTCCGGCACGTCGTGGTGGCGCACGTAGTGGGCGATGATGTCGCGGAACGCGTCGATGCGGGCGGTCTCGGACAGCGCGGTCGTGATGGCGTCGTCGAAGCGCGCGAGGCGCGTGGTGTTGACGTCCTCCGTGGTCGGCAGCTGCATCTGCGTCGGCGTCTGACGCGTGGCCTTCTCGATGTGCTTCAGCAGGTAGCGCTCGCGCGGGGTGATGAAGCTGATCGCGTCGCCGGTCCGCCCGGCGCGCCCGGTCCGACCGATGCGGTGCACGTACGACTCGGTGTCGGTGGGGATGTCGAAGTTGATGACGTGGCTGATGCGCTCCACGTCGAGACCGCGCGCGGCGACGTCGGTCGCGACCAGGATGTCGAGCTTGCCGTCCTTGAGCTGGTTGACACTGCGCTCGCGCTGCACCTGGGGCACGTCGCCGTTGATCGCGGCGGCGGAGTAGCCGCGAGCGCGGAGCTTCTCCGCGAGCGTCTCGGTCTCGTTCTTGGTGCGGACGAAGACGATCATCCCGTCGAAGTTCTCCACCTCGAGGATGCGCGTGAGGGCGTCCACCTTCTGCGCGTACGACACCACGAGGTACCGCTGGGTGATGTTCGTGTTGGTCGCGGTCTTGGACTTGACCGTGATCTCCTCGGGGTCGCGGAGGTACTGCTGCGCGAGGCGCCGGATCTGGGCGGGCATCGTGGCGGAGAACAGCGCGACCTGCTTCTCCTCCGGCGTCTGGGCGAGGATCTGCTCGACATCCTCCGCGAAGCCCATCTTCAGCATCTCGTCCGCCTCGTCGAGCACCAGGTACTGCAGCTCCGAGAGGTCGAGCGTGCCCTTGGCGAGGTGGTCCATGATGCGACCGGGGGTTCCGACGACCACGTGCACACCGCGGCGCAGCGCCGACAGCTGCACGCCGTACCCCTGACCGCCGTACACGGGCAGCACGTGAATGCCCTTCATGCGTGAGGCGTACGACTCGAACGCCTCACACACCTGCAGCGCGAGCTCGCGCGTGGGGGCGAGCACGAGGGCCTGCGGGGTCTTCTGTGCGGTGTCGAGGCGCTCCAGCACGGGGAGCGCGAAGGCCGCGGTCTTGCCGGTACCGGTCTGCGCCATGCCCACCACGTCGCGACCCGACAGCAGGGTCGGGATCGTCGCGGCCTGGATCGGGGAGGGGGTCTCGTAGCCGAGGTCTCGGATGGCCTTGAGGACGGGCCCGGTGATGCCGAGCTCCTCGAATCCGGGGGTTGCGGGGGACTCGTCGGGGGCGTCGGTGGGCACTGCGTCTTCAGGGGTCACTTCCCAAGGGTAGCGCGCGCCGGCCGCCACCACCTGTGCAGACGGCTCAGGCGCCGGTGGTGAGCGCGAGCAGCTTCTCCTTGACCTGGCGGCGCAGGACCTTGCCGATGAGCGACTTCGGCAGCTCGTCGACCACGAACACGCGGCGCGGCACCTTGTACGGGGTGAGGATGCTGCGGGCGTACGCGCGGATCGCTTCGACGTCGACGTCGGCTCCGCCGTCGACGACGATCGCGGCGACGACCTCCTCGCCCGAGTGCTCGCTGGGCAGTCCGACGACGGCGGCGTCCACGACCGACGGGTGCTGCCGCAGCGCGTTCTCGACCTCGGTGGGGGCGACGTTGAAGCCGCCGGTGATGATGAGCTCCTTGATGCGGTCGACGATGCGGACGAAGCCGGCCTCGTCGATCGTGACGATGTCTCCCGTGCGGTACCAGCCGTCGACGAACACGGCGTCGGTCTCCTCCGGCTTGCCGTAGTAGCCGGAGAACACCTGCGGGCCGCGGACGACGAGCTCGCCCGCCGACCCCGCCGGTACGTCCTGCGTCGGGTCCTCGGGGTCGACCACGCGGCACTCCGTTCCGGGGAGGGGGAGGCCGACGGTGCCCGGCACGCGGTTGTCGGCCACGGGGTTCGCCATCAGCACGGGCGAGCACTCGCTCAGCCCGTAGCCCTCGACGAGGTACCCGTGGGTCGCGGCCTCGAAGGGGACGACCAGCTCGTGCGGCAGGGCCATCGCCCCGGAGATCGCGACCTCGATGCCGTCCAGGGAGACGCCCTTCGCCTGCGCGGCCGCGAGCAGCCGGTCGGCGATCGGGGGCACGAGCGGGAGGAAGGTGGCGGGGTGCTTCTTGACGACATCGAGCACGAGGTCGGGGTCGAACTTGGGGAACAGCACGAGCCGCGCCCCCATCGACATCGCGAACGTGAGGCACAGCGTCAGCCCGTAGGCGTGGAACATCGGCAGCACGGCGTACACCACGCAGCCCTTGCCGCGCTGGATCGACGGCACCCATGCCTGCGCCTGCGCCGCGTTCGCCAGCAGGTTGCGGTGCGTCAGCGCGGCGCCCTTCGGAGTTCCGGTGGTGCCCGAGGTGTACTGGATGATCGCGAGGTCGTCCGTGTTCGGTCTCGGATGCGACGCCGGAAGCGGGTCGGAGGCCACGAGCGAGTCCCACACCACGGTTCCGCGCACGCGCTCGGTCAGCGCTGCCCTGGACTCGCGCGCCTTCGCGACGGGCAGCCGCAGAGCGAAGCGGGTGAGGGCGGGCATCGCGCGCGTCACGTCGACGGAGACGAGGTTCGTCACGGCGAGGTCGGCGGGGAAGTCCTGCACGGTGGCGACGACCTTGTTCCACACGATCGCGTGCTTGGCGCCGTGATCCTCGAACTGCTTCCGCAGCTCGCGCGGCGTGTAGAGCGGGTTGTGCTCGACGACGACGGCGCCCAGACGCAGCACGGCGTAGAAGGCGATGATGTGCTGTGGGCAGTTCGGCAGCACGATCGCGACCGGGTCGCCCGCACGCACGCCGAGGTCGCGGAGTCCGGTGGCGGCCCGGTCGATCGCATCCTGCAGTCGGGCGTACGTGGTCTCACGGCCGAAGAACTGCAGCGCGGGAGCGTCGGGGTAGTCGCGGGCGGACGCGGCGACGATGTCGACGAGGGAACCGGTGACGGGGGCGAGATCCTCGGGGACGCCGTCGGCGTAGCTGGCGATCCACGGGCGAGGAGGCTGGAACGTGCTCACGCGCCCAGCTTATGCGCGCCGCGACGCGCCGAGCGGGCGACGGCACCCCAACTAGACTGGGGTCGTGTCTGAAATCACCCCTGATCTTGTGCGCCATCTCGGCGTGCTCGCGCGCATCCAGCTGAACGACGACGAGGTGACGCGGCTCACGGGCCAGCTCGACGCCATCGTCGACAACATCGCCAAGGTGTCGGAGGTGGCCACGGCCGACGTCGCCGCCACGAGCCACCCGATCCCCTTGAGCAACGTCTTCCGTCCTGACGTCGTCGGGCAGACGCTCACGCACGAGCAGGTGCTGCAGAACGCCCCCGACGCCGCCGACGGCCGCTTCCGGGTGACCGCGATCCTGGGAGAAGAGCAGTGAGCGACATCATCCGGCTGACCGCGGCGGAACTCGCCGACAAGCTCGCGGCGCGTGAGGTCTCCAGCGTCGAGGCCACCCAGGCGCACCTGGACCGTATCGCCGCGGTCGACGGCGACGTGCACGCGTTCCTCCACATCAACGAGCACGCGCTCGACGCGGCCGCTGCCGTCGACGCACGCCGTGCGGCAGGGGAGGAGCTCGGCCCGATCGCGGGGGTCCCGCTCGCCATCAAGGACGTCCTGGTCACCACCGACCAGCCGACCACCAGCGGCTCGCGCATCCTCGAGGGCTACCGGTCGCCGTACGACGCGACCGTCGTCGCCCGCTCGCGCGCGGCCGGTCTCATCCCGCTCGGCAAGACGAACATGGACGAGTTCGCCATGGGCTCGTCGACGGAGCACTCCGCGTACGGCCCGACGCGGAACCCCTGGGATCTCGACCGGATCCCCGGTGGATCCGGCGGCGGTTCGGCCGCCGCCGTGGCCGCGTTCGAGGCCCCGCTCGCGCTCGGCTCGGACACGGGCGGCTCGATCCGTCAGCCTGCTCACGTGACCGGCACGGTCGGGGTGAAGCCCACGTACGGCGGAGTCAGCCGCTACGGCGCGATCGCCCTCGCGTCGAGCCTCGACCAGGTCGGCCCGGTCACCCGCACGGTGCTCGACGCCGGTCTGCTGCACGATGCGATCGGCGGCCACGACTCGAAGGACTCGACGTCGCTCGACGAGCGGTGGCCGTCGTTCGCCGCTGCAGCGCGTGAAGGTGCGAGCGGGGACGGCCTCAGAGGTCTCCGCGTCGGTGTCATCCGCGAGCTTCCCGACAGCGGCTTCCAGCCGGGGGTCGCCGCGTCGTTCCGCAGCGCCCTCGCGCTCCTGGAGGCTCAGGGCGCCGAGATCGTCGAGATCGACGCGCCGCACTTCGAGTACGGCGTCGCCGCGTACTACCTGATCCTCCCGGCGGAGGCGTCCAGCAACCTGGCGAAGTTCGACTCGGTCCGCTTCGGTCTGCGCGTGACGCCGGAGGGCAACCCCACGGTCGAGGACGTCATGTCCGCCACGCGCGACGCCGGATTCGGCGACGAGGTGAAGCGACGCATCATCCTCGGCACCTACGCGCTGTCCGCGGGCTACTACGACGCGTACTACGGCAGCGCCCAGAAGGTCCGCACGCTCATCCAGCAGGACTTCGCCGCCGCCTTCGGCCAGGTCGACGTGATCGCCACGCCTTCGGCGCCGACCACGGCGTTCAAGCTCGGCGAGAAGATCGACGATCCGCTGCAGATGTATCTCAACGACATCACCACGATCCCCGCGAACCTCGCGGGTGTGCCCGGCATCTCGATCCCGAGCGGCCTGTCCGACGACGACGGCCTGCCCGTGGGCATCCAGTTCCTGGCTCCGGCCAGGGAGGATGCCCGTCTCTACCGCGTGGGAGCGGCGCTGGAGACGCTCCTCGTCGACTCGTGGGGGGCACCGCTCCTCACCCGCGCACCGCAGCTCGCAGGAGGGAACCGCTGATGGCCGCCGCAGCCAAGCTGATGGACTTCGACAGGGCTCTCGAGCTGTTCGAGCCTGTGCTCGGGTTCGAGGTGCACGTCGAGCTCAACACGAACACCAAGATGTTCTCCGACGCGCCGAACCCGGCGAACGAGGCGTATCACGCCGCCGAGCCCAACACGCTCATCGCCCCGGTCGACCTCGGTCTGCCCGGGTCGCTGCCGGTCGTGAACGAGACGGCCGTGCGCTCGTCGATCAGCCTCGGACTCGCACTGGGCTGCTCGATCGCGGAGTCGAGCCGGTTCGCGCGAAAGAACTACTTCTACCCCGACCTCGGCAAGAACTACCAGATCTCGCAGTACGACGAGCCGATCGCGTTCGAGGGGTCGGTCGAGGTGGAGCTCGAAGACGGCACCATGGTGACCATCCCGATCGAGCGCGCGCACATGGAGGAGGACGCGGGCAAGCTCACCCACATGGGCGGCGCGACCGGACGCATCCAGGGCGCGGAGTACTCGCTGGTCGACTACAACCGCGCAGGGGTGCCGCTGGTGGAGATCGTCACCAAGACGATCTTCGGCACCGAGCACCGGGCGCCGGAGGTGGCGAAGGCGTACGTGGCGGCGATCCGCGACATCGTGCGCGGTCTGGGCATCTCGGAGGCCCGGCTGGAGCGGGGCAACCTGCGCTGCGACGCCAACGTGTCGCTGCGTCCGCGGGGGCAGGAGAAGCTCGGCACGCGTACCGAGACGAAGAACGTCAACTCGATGCGCTCCGTGGAACGCGCCGTCCGGTACGAGATCCAGCGCCAGGCGCAGATCCTCGCCGACGGCGGCACGATCATCCAGGAGACCCGCCACTGGCACGAGGACACCGGCACCACCTCGCCGGGCCGTCCGAAGTCCGACGCGGACGACTACCGGTACTTCCCCGAGCCGGACCTCCTCCCAGTGCAGCCCGCACCGGAGCTGATCGAGGAGCTGCGCGCGGCACTGCCCGAGCAGCCCGTCGCCCGGCGCCGCCGGCTCATGGCCGAGTGGGGTTTCACGCCGCTCGAGTTCCAGGACGTCCGCAACGGCGGCCTGCTCGAGGCCGTCGAGGCGACGATCGCGGCGGGCGCGTCGCCGGCGACCGCGCGCAAGTGGTGGACGGGTGAGATCAGCCGCCTGGCGAACGCGCAGGAGAAGGACGCTACGGAACTAATCACCCCGGAGAACGTCGCAGCGTTGCAGAAGCTCGTCGACGAGGGGACCCTCACCGACAAGCTCGCCCGCCAGGTGCTCGAGGGCGTCATCGCCGGCGAGGGCAGTCCGCAGCAGGTGGTCGATGCCCGGGGCCTGGCCGTGGTGTCCGACGACGGCGCGCTCGTCGCGGCGATCGATGAGGCCCTCGCCGCACAGCCCGACGTGATGGCGAAGATCCAGGACGGCAAGGTGCAGGCCGCCGGTGCGATCATCGGTGCGGTCATGAAGGCCATGAAGGGTCAGGCCGACGCCGCACGCGTGCGCGAGCTCATCCTCGAGCGCGCTGCCCAGTAGCCGTCTCTCCCGGGCCTCGTGTCCGGGGCCCGGGAGAGAATGGATGCATGGGACACGGTGACGGCAGAGGGCGCATGGTGTCCGCGGCCGATGCCGACGACACCGGAACCCGCATCCTGCATGTCGACATGGACGCGTTCTACGCCGCGGTCGAGGTGCTCGACGATCCGAGTCTGCGGGGCCTGCCCCTCATCATCGGCTCGCCGGACGGTCGTTCCGTCGTCTCCAGCGCCTCGTACGAGGCGCGGCGCTACGGCGTGCGGTCCGCGATGCCCGTCTCGCAGGCTCTCCGCCTGTGCCCGACGGCCAGGGTGGTACCGCCGCACTTCCCCCGCTATCAGGCGGTCTCGCGCCAGGTGATGGCGATCTTCGAGTCGTTCACCCCGCTGGTGGAGCCCCTGTCCGTCGATGAGGCGTTCCTCGATGTGCAGGGCGTGCGTCGGCTGTGGGGGAGCCCGGCGAGGATCGCCGCGCAGATCCGGGAGCGCGTCTCGGCGGAGGTCGGCATCACGTGCTCTGTGGGCGTGGCCGAGACGAAGCACGTCGCCAAGATGGCGTCGACGATCGCGAAACCCGACGGCATGCTCGTGGTATCGGCCGCGGAGACGCTCGACTTCCTGGCCCCGCGGTCGGTGCGCGCGTTGTGGGGTGTGGGGCCGAAGGCGGCGGAGGCGCTGGAGGCGCGAGGCATCCGTACGATCGGCGACATCAGGGCGACCACGGCCGACATGCTCGACCGTGCAGTGGGCCCGGCGCTGAGTGCGCGGCTGGCGCAGCTCTCGTGGGGCCGGGATGCGCGGGCGGTGGACACCGAGCGCGTGGAGAAGAGTATCGGACACGAGGAGACGTTCGACGTCGATGTCGACGACCGCGCGTTCCTGCGTGCGGAGCTGTTGCGGCTGGCCGATCGCGTGGGCGCGCGGTTGCGTCGTGCCGGGTGGGAGACGTCGACCGTGTCGATCAAGATCCGCTTCGCCGACTTCCGCACGGTCACCCGGTCGCAGACCCTGAGCGACCCGACCGCCGTGAGCCAGCGCATCGGGGAAGCGGCGCAGACTCTGTTCGAGCAGATCGATCGGCGCGATCCGATCCGTCTGGTCGGCGTGCGGGCCGAGAGACTGCAGCCGGCGGGCGGCTCCGCCCTGGCGCTCTGGGACGACGACGAGGACTGGCGCCGCGTGGAGGGGGCGGTGGACGAGGCGATCGCCCGCTTCGGGACGGCGACGATCAGCCGCGCGCGTCACATCGGTCGCGGCGAGGGTCGCGGGGCCGCGCGGCATCCGAAAGACCACGGCATCGCGGATTGAGGGGCGCGCACGCGGGCGGGGTCGGCTACCGTGGGAGCATGCCGAACATTGCACTGGAACTCGGGAAGCAGGTCGCGTCCTTCGGCGTGAAGAGCGCGTACGGTGAGCCGCAGGATGTCGACGGCGTGAGCGTGACGCCGGTCGCATTCACCTACTCCGGTTTCGGGGGCGGCAGCGGCGACGGTGCCGAGGGCGGCGGTGGGGGCGGTGTCTCGATTCCCGTCGGCGTCTACGTGCGCCGCGAGGAGGGGCTCCGCTTCGAGCCGAACATCGTGACGCTGCTCGTCGTGGCGGTGCCCTTCGTGTGGGTCACCGGTCGTGCCCTCACGCGCATCATCCGTGCCCTCAAGAAGTGACGATCCCGTCGCGGCGGCGCTTCGCCAGGCCGCGGCACTGATCGCGCAGGACATCCGCGGCCTCGCTGCGGCGAACCCGATGGTGGTCATCGACGGCGGGAGCGGTGCTGGCAAGACCTCGCTGGCGGAGCTGCTCGCGCGGAACTGGCCGCTCGTCGGACGGGTGCAGGTCATCGCCCTCGACTCGCTGTACCCGGGCTGGGACGGCCTGGAGTCCGGCGTGGAGCGAGCGGTGGACGGAATCCTGCGGCCGCACGGGCGGGGCCTGCTCGGCTCCTGGCGTCGGTGGGACTGGGAGCAGAACACGGAGGCGGAGAGTCATGCCGTCGACCCATCGCTCGGTGTGATCGTCGAAGGCAGCGGCATCCTCCGTCCGCCGACGGCCGACCTCGCCGATGTCCGCATCTGGGTGGAGGCGGGGGAGGAGTCGCGAAAGGCGCGCGCGCTCGCGAGGGACGGCGACACGTACCGACCGCACTGGGAGCGGTGGGCGGCGCAGGAGCGTCAGCACCTCCTGCAGCACCACCCGCGCGAGCTGGCGACGCGCATCGTCACGGTGCCGTGACCGCCGGTATCCGGTCTCAGGCCCCGATGTCGTCGGCCGCTTCGATGAGCAGTTCGAGCCGGTAGCCGAGCCAGTCGTACACGGCCATCGCCTCACCACCCGCGACGGGCTCCTCCACGGTGAGGCCGAGCCGCGTCGCGATCACCAGACGGATGGCGGTGAGGGTGCGCAGCCAGGCGTCGATGTCGCTTCGCCGGATCGTCACCTCCCGGGGCTCGCGGGCCTGTTCCGGCGTGAGCGGCGCCTCCGGGTCGAAGGCGGAGAGCGCCGACCGCACGGTGCGCGCATCCAGGACACGCCGGTCGGTCACGTCGTCGCGAGTGGCCGCTGCGAACGCGGCGGCGGCCCCCTCGTCGTCGGGATAGGGGTTGGGCGTCAGTCGGGCGATCGCGGGGTCATTCGGATCCTGCTCGGCGATGAGGGCGAGGAAGTCGTCGACGATCCGCAGGAGCTGGGCGCCCTCGATGGCGGCGACGGTGAGGATGAGGGGGGCGGTCATGCGGATGCCTTCCGCACGGTCGCCCAGAGCCCGTAGTCGTGCATCGCCTGCGCGTGGACCTCCATCGTCTCGCGCGGCCCTGTCGCCACGATCGCGTGGCCCTCGTTGTGCACGGCGAGCATGAGTGCGGTGGCGTGCTCCTCGGTGTAGCCGAAGTAGGTGCGGAAGACACGGACCACGTAGCTCATGAGGTTCACCGGGTCGTTCCAGACGACGACCTGCCAGGGCTCGAGCGGCGCGGCGGACAGATCCGTGCTCTCGTCGAGATCGGGGAGTGCCGTGCTCATCGTCACGCCCATCCCAGCTCGTGCAGGTGCGCATCGTCGATGCCGTGGAAGTGCGCGATCTCGTGCACGAGCGTCGTGTGGATCTCGTCGCGCAGTTCATCGAGGGTCTCGCACTGGGCGAGGTGCGGCTCGCGGTAGACGATGATCCGATCCGGGAGTTCGCCCATGCCGTACTGTGTGCGTTCCGTCAGTGCGAGACCGTCGTACATCCCCAGCAGGTCGAGACTGCCGTCCTCGGGGCGGTCCTCGACCACGAACACGACGTTGTCGAGGCGGTCCACCATGTCGTCGGGCAGCAGGTCCAGCTCCTCGATCACGAGGGCCTCGAATGCGCCGGCGTCCATGTCCATCCAGACCAGCCTAGGGGCCATTCGGGACACCGGTCAGTGCAGCAGGACCAGCAGCGCTGCCACGAGGATGAACAGGCCGCCGAAGACGCCGTTGAGGATGCGCTGCCCGCGCGGCGAGGCCGTCAGGCGGCGGAAGGGCCGGGCCGCCACCGCGAAGAACCCCCACATCACCAGCACGTCGACCACGACGACCGTCGCGATCAGCGCGAGGTATTGGGGAAGCTGTGGCTGGTCGAGCCGGATGAACTGAGGGATGAACGCGAGGAAGAAGACGATCGCCTTGGGGTTGAGCAGGTTGACCCAGAAGCCCCGGCGCATCATCGACCAATGGCTCTCGTGCGCCGGTGCGGGGATGGGCGCGTCGTCGAGCGGTGGTGTCGGGCGGCTGAGGATGAGGCGGAGGCCGAGGAAGACGAGGTAGGCGGCGCCCGCGTAGCGGATGAGGGTGAACAGCACCTCGGAGCGGGAGACGAGCAGACCGACGCCCGCGGCGACGATCACGACGTGAACGATCAGAGCGATCTGCTGGCCGATGATGCCCCAGATGGAGCGCCGCCAGCCCTGCGACAGGGAGTTCAACATCGTGTTGATCGCGCCGGCGCCGGGCGTGAAGCTGATCACCACCGACGCGGTGAGGAGCGAGAACCAGACCGCCAGTGACACGGCTCCAGTCTAGAGCCGCAGGGCAGCGTCGATCCGCGCCTCGAAACGGAAGAAGCCCGGTTCCGAGGAACCGGGCTTCTTCTCTCCGGGTGAGTAACGGGGCTTGAACCCGCGACCTCCTGGACCACAACCAGGCGCTCTACCAACTGAGCTATACCCACCATGCGCCCGCCTGCGCGGGCAACCCTACGAGTCTATTACATGTTCGAGGTGAACTCCGACACGGTGCGCGTCGCGATCTCCTTGGCGTCGTCGCTCGACGGACCCGGCTCGTCGACGAACACGGCCTCCCGGTAGTAGCGGAGCTCACGGATGGACTCGAGGATGTCGGCGAGGGCCCGGTGTCCGCCGTCCTTGGCCGGGGCCTGGAAGAACACCCGGGGATACCAGCGCCGGGAGAGCTCCTTGATGCTCGACACGTCCACGTTGCGGTAGTGCAGCCACTGGTCGACCTGCGGCATGTACTTGGCGAGGAACATGCGGTCGGTGCCGATCGTGTTGCCTGCGAGGGGTGCCTTGCGCTCGAGCGGGACGAAACGACGGATGTAGGCGAGCGTCTGCTCCTCGGCCTCCGCGAGCGTGACGCCCCGCGGGATCTCCTCGATCAGCCCGGAGGTCTCGTGCATCTTCGTGACGAAGTCGTTCATGTGGGACAGCGCCTGATCGCTCGGCTTGATCACGACCTGGAATCCGGGGTCGAGGGGACGTAGCTCGAAGTCGGTGACGACGACCGCGATCTCGACGAGCTCATCCACGGAGAGATCGAGGCCCGTCATCTCACAGTCGATCCAGACCAGGCGATCGTTCTCGGAGGCAGCTACCATGTCGTCATCCTATCGAGGGCACCGACATCGCCCGCCTGCCCGCGGTACGGTAGGACTGTCCGCCTCCGTAGCTCAGGGGATAGAGCAGGAGCCTTCTAATCTCTTGGTCGCAGGTTCGAATCCTGCCGGGGGCGCTTCCGATCGACGTAGCGATGGCATCAGCAGTGGCGAAGCGCGGCCACGGCATCGTCGGCACGCCAGAACTCTCCGATCAGCCGGAAGCGGCCGGTCGCGAGGTGCAGCCGCTCCGCCCGGTAGCGCAGACCGAGCGGGTCCGGCACGATCCTCAGGTGACCGAGGACATACTCCCGCGAGTCCTGAACCCGCCACAGGTGGTCGGCGGCGCGGACGAGATGCTCCTTCTCCGAGGAGAGACGAGGTGCGGCGAAGGGCACCTCGGGGGCCGTGGCGGACGTTCGTTCAGACATCGATTTCTCCCTTCCTGCATCAACGCTAGGACGGGCCACCGACATTCGCGCCGCGCCGGGACACGCGTCTGACCGGGCTCTTCCTCCACGCTTCGTCGATGTCGGCGATGCGTCCCCACAGCGCGTGGATGCGTCAGTCGATGCTCCTGCCGTCACCGCAGGCTGGAGACATCCGGAGAGGCTCCGGCGACAGAAGGAGAACAGCATGACCGAGATGATCACCGTCGTGGGGCGAGTGGCGACCGATCCGCATCAGGGGCACACCGGCGCGGGGGTGCCCGTCACCAACTTCCGGCTGGCGAGCACGCACCGCCGCTTCGAACCGACGACCCAGACCTGGGTCGACTCCGAGACCAACTGGTTCTCCGTGGCGGCGTTCCGGCAGCTCGGTCAGAACGCCAGGGCGTCGCTGCGGGTGGGCGACAGCATCGTCGTGACCGGCCGCCTGCGCATCCGGGCCTGGGAGAGCAATGGGAAGCAGGGCACGAGTGCCGACATCGAAGCCGACGCGATCGGGCACGACCTGCGGTGGGGGACGACCGCGTTCCGGCCGTCGCCGAGACGCTCTCCGGAGACCGTGGCGGAGGGGGAGAAGGATGGGGAGCAGTCTCCCGGTGCCGACTCCGCGAGTGGAGGCGCGCGGACGACGGCGAGTGGCCGAACCGGAGACGATCTGGGTGACCTGTGGGGCATCGACGGTTCCGGGGACGGGGGTGCGGCGACGGACCAGGCGTTCCCCGACGGCTTCCTCGGAGCGGGAGCCAGGGTGTCGGCGGGGCAGTAGGGGCAGGCGCGCAGCGTCAGCCACGCACCGTCAGCACGCCGGGCTGTGGGTGTGGGCGACGTAGACTCGGCTCGTGCTCCGAACGGCCCCGTCACTCGCCCGCACCGCCCGCGCGTTCGTCGGAGCCGGTGCGATCCTCGTCCTCCTCGTCGGATGCACGGCCGCTGCCGGCGAGCATCCGACGCCGCCGAGCTCCCTGTCGCCCTCGCCCGCGGATACGGCGACGGCGTCGCCGGCACTGCAGCCCGAGGGCACCGCGGAAGACAATCTTCCGTATTTCCGGGCGATCGCGGAGGGTGTGTGGGCCTCGGAACAGCGGGCGGAGGGTCGGGCCTATATCGACGCGCTGGTGGCCGCGGGCTTCGATCGCACCGCCATGCAGGTCACGCCCGACCAGACCACCGTGGGCAACCCGGTGGAGAGCCTCCAGTTCTCGGTGCGCTGGGGAGAGGAGTCCTGCCTGGTGGGACAGGTCGGTCCCTCGACGGGACAGGTGGTGGCCGTCGTCATGCCCCAGCTCGCCGAGGGACGCTGCCTGGTCGGGACGACGCGTCCGATCGACTGGTGATGCTTCGGTCACGAACCCTGCCGCCGACGGCCGGTAGGCTGGAGTGTCGATCTTCGACGCCAACAGAAGGAGCGGTTTTCGGTGGCTGAGTACATCTACTCGATGGTGCGTGCGCGCAAGGCGGTGGGCGAGAAGCTCATCCTCGACGACGTCACGATGGCGTTCCTCCCGGGAGCGAAGATCGGCATGGTCGGCCCCAACGGCGCCGGCAAGTCGACGATCCTGAAGATCATGGCCGGGCTCGACACGCCATCAAACGGCGAGGCGAAGCTGTCGCCCGGCTATTCGGTCGGGATCCTCATGCAGGAGCCGGAGCTGGACGAGTCCAAGACCGTGCTGGAGAACATCCAGGACGGCATCGCGATCAAGGCGAAGCTCGACCGCTTCAATGAGATCTCGGCGCTGATGGCCGATCCCGATGCGGACTTCGACGCGCTGCTCGCCGAGATGGGCACCCTGCAGGAGGAGATCGACGCGGCCGACGGCTGGGACCTCGACTCCCAGCTCGAGCAGGCCATGGACGCACTGCGCACGCCCCCCGGCGACGCCGCGATCGCTCCCCTCTCCGGTGGAGAGAAGCGACGTGTCGCCCTCGCCAAGCTCCTGCTGCAGAAGCCGGATCTGCTGCTCCTCGACGAGCCGACCAACCACCTGGACGCGGAGAGTGTGCTGTGGCTCGAACAGCACCTGCAGTCGTACAAGGGCGCCGTCATCGCCATCACCCACGACCGGTACTTCCTCGACCACGTGGCCGAGTGGATCGCGGAGGTCGACCGCGGTCGGCTGATCGGCTACGAGGGCAACTACTCGACCTACCTGGAGAAGAAGGCCGAGCGTCTCGACATCCAGGGCAAGAAGGACGCGAAGCTCGCCAAGCGCCTCAAGGACGAGCTCGAATGGGTCCGTTCCAGTGCCAAGGGTCGCCAGACGAAGTCGAAGGCGCGACTCGCGCGCTACGAGGAGATGGCCGCGGAGGCGGAGCGGACGAGGAAGCTCGACTTCGAGGAGATCCAGATCCCCGCGGGGCCGCGCCTGGGCAACGTGGTCATCGAGGCGAGGAACCTGCAGAAGGGCTTCGACGGACGCTCGCTGATCGATGGCCTCAGCTTCAGCCTTCCGCCGAACGGAATCGTCGGCGTGATCGGTCCGAACGGCGTCGGCAAGACCACACTGTTCAAGACCATCGTCGGTCTCGAGCCCCTCGACGGCGGCGACCTGAAGATCGGCGAGACGGTCAAGATCAGCTACGTCGACCAGTCGCGCTCGTCGATCGACCCGAACAAGACGCTGTGGGAGGTCGTCTCCGACGGGCTCGACTTCATCACGGTCGGCAAGACGGAGATCCCCTCGCGGGCCTACGTGTCGAAGTTCGGCTTCAAGGGTCCTGACCAGCAGAAGAAGGCCGGTGTGCTCTCGGGCGGTGAGCGCAACCGCCTGAACCTCGCGCTCACGCTGAAGGAGGGCGGCAACCTGCTGCTCCTCGACGAGCCGACCAACGACCTCGACGTCGAGACGCTGAGCTCGCTGGAGAACGCCCTTCTCGAGTTCCCCGGCTGTGCCGTGGTCATCACCCACGACCGGTGGTTCCTCGACCGCATTGCGACGCACATCCTGGCGTACGAGGGCACCGACGAGAAACCCGACCAGTGGTACTGGTTCGAGGGCAACTTCGAGGCCTACGAGCAGAACAAGATCGAGCGCCTCGGGCCCGACGCGGCCAAGCCGCACCGGTCGACGCACCGCAAGCTCACGCGCGACTGACCCGATGACTGCGCCTTCGCCGGGAACCCGCCTGCACATCCCGATCCACCTCCGCTGGGGGGATCTGGACGCGTTCAACCACGTCAACAACACCTCGATGCTCAAGCTGCTCGAGGAGGCGCGCGTCCGCGCGTTCTGGCGGGCGGGTCCCGGCGAGGAGGCGCCGTCCACCGCGGTGCTCGACTCCGGCATCGACGAGGGCATCCTGACGCTGATCGCCCGGCAGGAGATCGAGTACCTCGCGCCGGTGCCGTATCAGCGTCGACCGCTCGAGGTGCAGATGTGGTTCGGCAAGCTCGGCGGATCCAGTGTCGAGGTCTGCTACGAGGTGCACAACGACCCGGCCGCGGAGCCGCGGGTGCTGTACGCGCGGTCGACAGCAGTGATCGTGCTCGTCGAGGCCGCGACGGGTCGCCCCACGCGACTCACCTCCGAGATGCGCGAGGCCTGGGAGCCGTACGTCGGCCCCTCCATCGAGTACGCGCACCGCTGACCTCGACGGCCGTGTGACCCGCGCCGAACGCTCGGATCAGGATGCCTCCGACGGCACGCGGATCATGATCTCCTGCGCCACGCTCGCCACCAGCGAGCCGTCGCGCGTGTAGATCCGCCCGGTGGCCAGCCCGCGCCCGCCGCGCGCGTTCGGGGACTCCTGCGCGTACAGCAGCCACTCGTCGACGCGCGCGGGACGGTGCCACCACATCGCGTGATCGAGGCTCGCGACCTTGAGTCCCTGGTGTGCCCACGAGACCCCGTGCGCGCGCAGGATGGACTCCTGGATCGTCATGTCGCTGAGGTACGCAAGTGCCGCGCGATGCAGCCGCTGGTCGTCGGGGAGCGGAGCGCGCAGTCGCATCCAGACGGCCTGACGCGGGACCCGGGCATCGTCGTTGGGGAGGTACAGCGGCGACTCGACGTGACGGATGTCCGCGGCGCGATCGGTGAGCATCCGCCGCGCGCCCCCGGTGAGTCCGGGAACGCGATCCTCGTCGGGGGACAGCGTCTCCGGGTCGGGCACGCCCTCGGGCATGGGCTCCGCGTGCTCGACTCCGGGATCCGCATCCTGGAAGGACGCGATCATCGAGAAGATCGGCACCCCGTTCTGGTACGCCTGCGTGCGGCGCGTCGAGAATGAGCGGCCGTCATGGATGCGGTCGACGGCGATCGTGATGCCCTGACTCGCGTCACCGGGCCGCAGGAAATAGCCGTGCATCGAATGGACGGCGCGATCCTCCGGCAGGGTGCGCTCCGCCGCGAGGAGCGTCTGCGCCAGCACCTGGCCTCCGTAGATGCGGCCGCTCGGCATCGGGTGCGAGGAGCCCGTGAAGATGTCCTCGGTCGTCCGGGCCTGGGTGGCGTCGAGGTCGAGAACCTCGAGGAGTCGATCGACGGTCTGGATGGCGTGGTCGTCCGCGCTCATGGGTTCCTCTCCGCGACCGCAGGCGCCGCACCTCTTGGTAGTTTAGAACGCGTGCCGCCTACGCTCCTGCTCGCCGATCCCGACACGGCGAAGGATGTCCTGACGTTCGTGGGCCGCGCCGGTCGCGCGGGTGACGGGGGAGTACGACTTCAGGCCTCGCGCGGGGTCCTGGCGCTCACCACGGCCGTGCTCTCGCCGCAGACCCTGTTCGATCAGACCCCCACGATCCTCGCGATGCGTATCGTGCACGCGGACCCTGAGCTCGAATGCGACCTGGTCGTCGACAGCCTGTCGCCCGCCGACACCCCCGAACGCCTCATGCTGCCGGACACCGGCCTGTCGCCGTCCTGGGCCGGGGTGTCCCCGCCGCGCCAGGGCTGGACCGTGGAGGCGTCGCTGGAGGCGTCCGTCGTCGCGCAGCGCGCACAGTGGGGGATCTCCGCCGTGGCGCGGGGGGCGGGCACCGGCTCGGGCGAGGAAGCGGTTCGCGCGCTCCGAGCGGCCATCTGGGGCGAGCCCGACGACGATCTCGGCGGGCTGCCGCGCGGTGTGGCGTTCGCCGCCGACGCCATGGGCTTCATCTCGGGCGAGGAACAGGTCGGGGTGTCGCGCGCCGGTCGCTGGTCGCGGCTCGCCTTCCGTCGCGGGCATGTGCTGGCACGAGGCCCCGTGGCGTCCGGGCTCACGGGCGTGCGGGCCACCGGCACCCGAGCCTGACGGCGCCGCCACCACGGCGCGACGGGACGGGCGCCAGCGCCTGATGGGACGGTCGAAGCGCCGGCGTGACCCGAGGGGGAGAGCCCCGCTCGTCGATTGACCGCGCCGGGGCGTATCCGACGGTTTCGTCACGAGCCGTGTGGCGCGGGGTCAGTCCGCCGCCGCGGCGGCCGACCTTCCCGCCCGTCGCCCGGAGAACAGGCACCCGCCGAGGAACGTGCCCTCCAACGCCCGGTACCCGTGGACACCGCCACCGCCGAAGCCGCTCGCCTCGCCCGCGGCAAACAGGCCAGGGATCGGGATGCCCTGGGCGTCCAGCGCACGACCGTCGAGGTCGGTATGGATGCCGCCGAGCGACTTGCGGGTGAGGACGTGCAGCTTGACCGCGATCAACGGGCCGGCGGCCGGGTCCTGCAGCCGGTGCGGCGCTGCCGTCCGGATGAGCTTGTCACCGCGGTAGCCGCGCATCGAGCGCAGCATGCCGATCTGGGCATCCTTTGTGAACTCGTTCTCGATCTCGCGGTCGCGCGCGACCACCTCGCGCCGCACGGTGTCGATGTCGAGCAGCTCGCCACCGTCATGCCGGCTCATCTGCTCCAACAGCGACTCCAGGTCGTTCTCGACGATGAAGTCCTGTCCCTCGTCGAGGAACGCCTGGACGGGGCCGGTCGGTCCCTTGGCGAGCCGCGACTTCAGCAGCAGCCCCACATCCTTGCCAGTGAGGTCGGGGTTCTGCTCGCTGCCGGACAGGGCGAACTCCTTCTCCACGATCTGCCGCGACGTGACGAACCAGGAGTGGTCGTGACCGGTGCGCCGGAGGTGCGCGAGCGTCCCGAGCGTGTCGAACCCGGGGAACAGCGGCACGGGGAGGCGCGCGCCCGTCGCGTCGAGCCACAGGGACGAGGGGCCGGGGAGGATGCGGATGCCGTGCGCGGGCCACACCGGATCCCAGTTCGTGATCCCCTCCACGTAATGCCACATGCGGTCGCCGTTGATCAGGCGGGCGCCGGCGGCCGCGGTGACGGCCTGCATCGAGCCGTCGACATACGCCGGGACGCCGGAGAGCATGTGCGCCGGCGGCGTTCCCAGCCGTTCGGGCCACGCCGCACGGACGAGCTCGTGGTTGCCGCCGATCCCTCCGGACGACACGACGGTCGCCTTCGCCGTGATCTCGAACGCGCCGATCACCTCGCGGGAGGAAGGCACTCCCCGTTCCGCACCGCTGGAGGCGAGGACGGAGCCGCGGGCGCCGGTGACACGTCCATCCGTGACGATGAGGCTCTCCACGCGGTGCCGCGCGAGCACGGTGAGCCGACCGCTGCGCTCGCCCTCCTCGACGGCCGCGGCGAAGGGGGCGACGATCCCGGGGCCGGTGCCCCAGGTGATGTGGAATCGCGGCACCGAGTTGCCCGGTCCGATCGCGCCGTAGCCGCCGCGCTCCGCCCAGCCGACCACGGGGAAGAAGCCCACGCCGAGGCTGCGCAGCCATGAGCGCTTCTCTCCGGCGGCGAACTGCAGATACGCCTCGGCCCAGCGGCGCGGCCACTCGTCCTCCGGGCGGTCGAAGCCCGCGTTGCCGAACCAGTCCTGGGTGGCGAGCTCGAGCGAGTCCTTGATGCCGAATCGGCGCTGCTCGGGGGAGTCCACGAAGAAGAGTCCGCCGAACGACCACCACGCCTGGCCGCCGAGGTTCGTCCGCGGCTCCTGGTCGACGACGATGACCCGGCGCCCGGCCGCCAGTGCTTCGCGGGCGGCGACCAGTCCGGCCAGCCCCCAACCGATCACCAGGACGTCCGTGGTCGGGGGCTTCGTCGTCATGTGTTCTCCGTTGATTCCTGACGTGCGCGGGTCTCGAGCGTCGGGCGCCCGTGGGGAGTCGTGCCGATGCCGGACGGCTCGAATGTGTTCACCATGGCATAGGCGGCGCGCTCCAGGTAGTCCCAGAGCGTGGATTCGTGCAGCGGAGACAATCGAGCCTCGTCGACGGCGGTGCGCATGTGACGAAGCCAACGATCACGCGCGTCGGGGTCGATGTGGAACGGCATGTGACGCATGCGCAGGCGCGGGTGTCCGCGGGTCTCGCCGTACGTGGTCGGACCGCCCCAGTACTGTTCCAGGAACATCCGCAGGCGGTCCTCGGCGGGACCCAGATCCTCCTCGGGATACATCGGCTTGAGCACCGGATCGAGGGCGACCTCGCGGTAGAACACGGAGACGATCTTCCGGAACGTCTCTGCGCCCCCGACCTCGTCGTAGAACGTCATCTGTCGCCACTCCCTTCGGTCGACGGCTTCTTGCGGCGCCAGATGCCGCGGTCCGGGATGACCGGCACGCCCGTGACGGCGTTCGGCCGGGTCTTCGGCGGGTTCGCCCCGCGTACGCGCCGTGCGCCTTCGAGCCCCGTCGGCACGACATCGGACATGCGCGGCACCGCGATCTCCTTCTCCAGCAGAGCGGCCCGCAGCCGGCGCCGCAGCTCCTGTGCGACGTCGTCTCTGGCGTTCGCCCTGGTCTTGATGACGACGCGGACCACGAGGGCGTCGCCGTCGATGGATTCCAGGCCCCACAGCTCGGGCTTCTCGACGATGCGCGTCCGCCACTTGGGGTCCTTCGCGAGGCCCTGTGCCGTCTCGAGCATGATGTGCTCGACCTGGTCGAGGTCGGCGTCCGGCGCGACGCCGGTGTCGACGATCGCGCGCGCCCAGCCCTGCGACATGTTGCCGATGCGCGTGACCTCGCCGTTGCGGACGTACCAGAGCGTGCCGTTCACGTCGCGGACCTGGGTAATGCGCACGCTCACGTACTCGACCACGCCGCTCGCCAGACCAAGGTCGACCACGTCACCGATGCCGATCTGGTCCTCCGCGACGAGGAACATCCCGTTGAGCACATCTTTGACGATGTTCTGGGCGCCGAAACCGAGACCAGCGCCCACGGCGGCGGTCAGCAGCGTGAGCGACCCGAGCAGGCTGGGACTGAGAGCGTTCACGACCAGCACGATCGCGATGACCACCAGCATCACGTTGACGATGTTCTGGAGGATCGTGCCCAGGGTCCTCGTGCGCTGGACCAGACGCATATCGGCGAGCGGAGAGCGTTCGAGCGCCTGGGTGTCGTCGACCGACGCCTTGTTCTTCGCGCTGTCCACGATCCGGTGCACGACGCGCCTGATCACGCCCCGCAGCACGAAAGCGATCACCACGCAGGAGGCGATGATGATCGCGACGACGAGCGCTTTGCCGCCGATGTGTCCGAGCAGGGTCAGCAGATCCTGGACCCAGTCGGGAAGCGGGGTGGGAGTGGGGTCTGGCGTGGTCTCGAGGGGGAGGATCATCACTGCCGAGTTTACCGAGCGGGCCTCTGCCCCGGCTGGAAGCGCGGCGGCAGAGGCCCGGACGGACAGTGGCGCCGATCAGTCCTCGGCGTCGCGGGACTGCGCCGCCAGCGCGCGCTCGACGTCGGCGAGGTTCTCCAGCACGAGGCGACGGAGCGCCGGCGGAGCGTCCTGGTGCGAGGACAGCCACGAGCGCGTCGCGTCGCGCAGCGCCACGTCGGCCAGAGCCGTGGGGAACAGTCCGACGATGAGGTACTGGGCGATCTGGTAGGTGCGCGACTCCCACACCGGCAGCAGCATCTCGAAGTACTTCGGCACGAACTCGCCGAGCACTTCGGCGCCTGCGGGGTGCACGAAGCCGAGGGCTGCCGACCGGACGATCGTGTTCGGCGCGTCATCCCGCTCGATCAGAGAGGCCCACGCGGCCTGCTTCGAGGCGGCGTCGGGAAGAGCGGCTCGTGCCTGTGCGGCGAACTCCGCGCCCTTGGCGGTGTTGTCGGCGGCGAGAGCGGCGTCGATCGTCGCGGCGTCCGTCGCTCCGATGGTCGCGAGTCCGACGAGCAGCTGCCAGTTCAGGTCGGCGTCGATCTCGAGACCGGGGAGGGTCTCCTCGCCGGAGCGCAGGCGCCCGACGATGCCGGCGTGCTCAGGGGTGACCAGGGCGTTCGCGAACGCCGTGACGAACTGGAGCTGGCTGTCGCTGCCCGCCTCTGCGGCTTCGGCGAGGGCCCACAGGCCGTCCGCGACCTTGAGCCGCGCCGCCTGGCGCTCCTCGGGTCGCACGTACAGCGTGGCGGCCGTGCGCAGCTGGGCGAGTGTCGTGCGGACCGTGGTCGACTCGGTCTCGCGGCCGATGTTGCCCAGCACGAGGTCGATGTAGTCCGAGGCCGCCGTCTCCGCGTCGCGCGTCTGGTCCCAGGCGGCGCCCCACACGAGGGAGCGCGCAAGCGGGTCGTGGATGTCGGCGAGGTGTGCGATCGCCGTCGCCAGCGACTTCTCGTCGAGACGGATCTTGGCGTAGGCGAGGTCGTCGTCGTTCAGCAGGATCAGGTCGGGGCGCGCGAGGCCCTGCAGTTCGGGGACCTCGGTGCGGTCGCCGTCGACATCGACCTCGACGTGGTGGACGCGCGTGAGCGTGCCGTCCTGCAGCGAGTAGAAGCCGATGCCCAGGCGGTGCGGACGGATGGTCGGGTAGTCCGCCGGGGCGGTCTGGGTGATCGCGAAACGCGAGATCTTGCCGTCGTCGCCCTCGGCCACCACGGGCTCGAGCGTGTTGACGCCGGCCGTCTCCAGCCACTTCTTCGACCAGGTGCCCAGGTCGCGTCCACTCGTGGCCTCGAGCTCCGACAGCAGGTCGCTGAGCTCGGTGTTGCCCCACGAGTGCTTCTGGAAGTACTGCGACACCCCGGCGAAGAACGCCTCGATGCCGACCCACGCGGCGAGCTGCTTCAGCACCGAGCCGCCCTTGGCGTAGGTGATGCCGTCGAAGTTGACCTGCACGTCTTCCAGGTCGTTGATCTCCGCGACGATCGGGTGCGTAGAGGGGAGCTGATCCTGGCGATAGGCCCAGGTCTTCTCCATCGCGTTGAACGTGGTCCAGGCCTCGGTCCATTCGGTGGCCTCGGCCGTCGCGATGGTGGAGGCCCACTCCGCGAACGACTCGTTGAGCCACAGGTCGTTCCACCACTTCATGGTGACCAGGTCGCCGAACCACATGTGCGCGAGCTCGTGCAGGATCGTGACGACCCGGCGCTCCTTGACGGCGTCGGTGACCTTGCTGCGGAAGACGTAGGTCTCGGTGAACGTGACCGCACCCGCGTTCTCCATCGCCCCGGCGTTGAACTCGGGCACGAACAGCTGGTCGTACTTCGCGAACGGGTAGGGGACGCCGAACTTCGATTCGAAGTACGCGAAGCCCTCACGGGTCTTGTCGAAGATGTAGTCGGCGTCGAGGTGCTGCCACAGGCTCTTGCGGCCGTAGACGCCGAGCGGGATCACGCGGCCGGAGGCGCTGGTGAGCTCGGAGAACGTGGACTCGTAGGGTCCCGCGACGAGGGCGGTGATGTACGAGGAGATGCGCGGCGTCGGCTCGAAGCCCCAGGTGGCGGTGACGTCGTCGTCGTGCACGATGGGCTCGGGCGTGGGGGAGTTGGACACGACCTTCCACGCCGCGGGCGCCGTGACCGTGAACTGGAACGTCGCCTTGAGGTCGGGCTGCTCGAAGACCGCGAAGACGCGGCGCGAGTCCGGCACCTCGAACTGCGAGTACAGGTAGACCTCGCCGTCGACGGGGTCGACGAATCGGTGCAGGCCCTCGCCCGTGTTGGTGTAGAGGCAGTCCGCGTCGACGACGAGCACGTTCTCGGCCTGCAACCCGGACAGCGCGATGCGAGAGTCGGCGAAGACCTCCTGCGGGTCGAGCTGCTCGCCGTTGAGAGAGATCTCGCGCACGTCGCGGGCGATCAGATCGATGAAGGTGAAACCGTCGGGCGTCGCGGAGAAGCGCACGACGCTGCGGGAACCGAAGACCTCGGCGCCCTTCGTCAGATCGAGGGCGACCTCATAGGAGTGCGTGTCGATGACATCGCGGCGCTCCTGCGCTTCGATTCGGGTGAGGTTCTCTCCAGGCACAGCTGTACTCCCAGGGGTGAGGGGATGTCACCGGGGTCGGCGCAGTTGGCGCCGACGGCAACCATGACAGCCTACGCCAGTGCGCGAGGCGGGCTCACGCTCTGTGCGCATTCTCCCGGCGGCGAGCGGACACCGGTGCCTCGACGAGGTGGGAGGATGGAGGGGTGACTGCGATCGAGCCGAATGTCGTCCCCTTTGCCTCGCCTGCCGCCGCCAGCGGTGCGCCCTTCGTGACCACGCCCGTCGCGTACGATGCGATCCTCCTCGCCGGCTTCGGTGGCCCGGAGGGTCAGGAGGACGTGATCCCGTTCCTCCGCAACGTCACGCGCGGCCGCGGCATCCCCGATGAGCGGTTGGAGGAGGTCGCGCACCACTATCGTCACTTCGGCGGAGTGAGCCCCATCAACGGGCAGAACCGCGTGCTCAAGGAGGCGCTCGAGCAGGCGCTCGTCGCGCGCGGCATCGAGCTGCCCGTGTACTGGGGCAACCGCAACTGGGCCCCCTACCTCGAGGAGGTCGTGCCCGAGGCGGCGCGCAACGGGCACACCACGCTGCTCGCGTTCGCCACGAGCGCCTACAGCTCGTTCTCCAGCTGCCGCCAGTACCGCGAGGACTTCGCGCGCGTGCTGGAGGAGACCGGCCTCGGGGAGACCGTCACGATCGACAAGATCCGCCCGTTCTACGACCACCCGGGTTTCGTCGAGGCCTTCGAGTCGGGAGTGCGGGAGGCCATCGAGGGCTTCCTGGCGCAGGGCATCGCCGCGCCGGACATCCAGATCCTGTTCTCGACGCACAGCATCCCGACGGCCGACGCCGAGCGGTCCGGCGCGCGCGACATCGACTGGGGCGAGGGCGGCGCCTATGCCGCGCAGCACCTGGCCGTCGCGGCCTGGGTGATGGACCGGGTACGGCAGTCCGTGCCGGCGGCGGCCGACGTGGCCTGGGAGCTCGTCTACCAGTCGCGCTCGGGGCCCGCGTCGCAGCCGTGGCTCGAGCCGGACGTGTGCGACGTGATCGGTGAGCTTCCCGCGCGAGGGCGGCGCGCGGTCGCGGTCGTGCCGGTGGGATTCATGAGCGACCACATGGAGGTGCTCTGGGATCTCGACACCGAGGCGGCGGAGGCGGCGGAGGACGCGGGACTCGCGTTCACGCGCACGCCGACGCCTGGCGTGTCGCCGACGTTCGTCGAGGGGATCGTCGACCTGATCGAAGAGCGGCTGCAGGGGCGTCCGAACGAGGAGCGCGCTCACGTCACGTCGCTCCCCGGCGGCTTCGACGTCTGCCGGCCCGGCTGCTGCGAGAACGTCAGGGCGGGGTTCAAGCCGGCGGCCGCCGGCGTCGCCCCGTGACCGGAACGGGTGTCGGCGGCCGCTTCTAGGATGGAAGCCATGCGCATCCACATCGCCACCGATCACGCTGGACTCGATTTCTCCACGCAGCTGCAGGAGCACCTGCGGGCGGCGGGGCACGAGGTCGTCGACCACGGTCCGGTGGAGTACGACGCGCTCGACGACTACCCGGCGTTCTGCATCCGGGCTGCTCAGGCGGTGGTCGCCGATCAGGAGGCGGGCGTCGAGGCGCTGGGTGTCGTGTTCGGCGGATCCGGCAACGGCGAGCAGATCGCGGCGAACAAGGTGCGCGGTGTCCGCGCGGCCCTGGTGTGGAACCTCTCCACGGCCGAGCTCGCACGGGAGCACAACGACGCCAACGTGATCTCCATCGGCGCGCGGCAGCACACGTACGACGAGGTGACCTCCTTCATCGACCGGTTCATCTCGACCCCGTTCTCGGGCGATGAGCGTCATGTGCGCCGCATCGGACAGATCGCCGACTTCGAGCGCGACGGCTCGCTGCTCCCGGATCCGCGGGGCTGACATGCCCGAGGGTCACTCCGTCCACCGCATCGCCCGGCAGTTCGACCGCAACTTCGTCGGCAAGGTGCTCTGCGCCTCCAGCCCCCAGGGACGCTTCGCCGAGGGCGCGGCGATCCTCGACGGGCGCACGGCGACGAGCGTGCAGGCGGTCGGCAAGCAGATGTTCCTGGAGACCGAGGGCGACCTGTGGCTTCGCGTGCACCTCGGGCTCTACGGTGCCTGGGACTTCGCTGGCGAGATCCTCGTCGACCCCACGATCGCGTCTGCGAATGGTCGTATGGGTCAGACGAACCAGCGAGGCACCGTGCTGGAGGACCCGATCCTGGACGACGCCGGAGAGAACTCTCTCGCCTCGATCGGCGCCCCGCGACGCACGCGGGTGCACGTGCGCATGTCCGAGCAGACGAAGGGTCTCGCGGACGAGGGGGTGGAATGGCCGCCGCCCGTGGTGGGGCAGGTGCGTCTGCGGCTCATGACCGACATCACGGCCGCCGACCTGCGCGGCCCTACGGCGTGCGTCCTGCAGACGCCCGAGGAGATGCTCGCGACGGTCGCCAAGCTCGGTCCGGATCCGCTCGTCGGCGATCCGGCCGAGAACGAGGAGCGCTTCGTCCGTGCGGTGCGCAAGAAGTCGACGCCCATCGCGCTGCTGCTGATGGACCAGGCGGTGGTGAGCGGCATCGGCAATGTGTATCGCGCGGAGATGCTCTACCGGCAGCGGCTCAATCCGCACACGCCCGGACGAGACGTGCCGGAGGATGTGGTGCGCGCCCTCTGGCACGACTGGGTGCGCCTGCTGGCGATCGGTGTCGAGACGGGGCAGATGATGACGATGGACGACCTGTCGCCCGACGAGTACCGTGCTGCGATGGCGAGCCGCGACGACCGGCATTGGGTGTACCACCGCGCCGGACTCCCGTGCCGGGTCTGCGGCACCGAGATCGCGCTCGAGGAGATCGGCGCGCGCAAGCTCTACTGGTGCCCCCGCTGCCAGGCGTGAGTCCGCGCTGGCGTGTGCGGGCGCCCCTAGGCTGAATCCATGCGACAGAATCCGAGCTTCACGCTCGCCGACGTGACCGAGATCCGGCGCGTGATCGAGGCCAACCCCTGGGCCACCATCGTGAGTTCGACCGACGACGGGCTCGTCGCCTCGCACTATGCCGTGCTGCTCGACGACGACCGCGACGACCTGACGATCGTGGCGCACGTCGGGCGTCCCGACGACCTCATCCACGGGCTGGGGGAGCGGGAACTGCTGGTGGTCTTCCAGGGCCCGCACGGCTACGTGTCGCCCGGCTGGTACGGCGATGTCCCCGCGGTGCCCACATGGAACTACACCGCCGTGCACCTGGCGGGCACACCCGAGATCCTGACGCCGGACGAGAACCTGCGGGTGCTCGACCGCCTCGTGGAGCGGTTCGAGAACGGCATGCCCGAGCCGCGGCTGATGTGGCAGCGTCCCAACGACGCCGCGTTCGTGGAACGGCTCGCCGCAGGGACAGTGGGATTCCGCCTCACCCCCGCGCGCGTCGTCGCAAAGCGCAAGCTCAGCCAGAACAAGCCCGTCGAGACGATCGAGTCGGTGATCGCGGCACTCGAGAGCGAAGGCCCGTACACCAACCGTCCTCTGGCGGCGGAGATGCGGCGCGCTCAGGTGGCGCGCGAGGGGAACCGGGCATGACGGCGCGGAACGACACCGTCGGTACGGTGCGCGCCGTTCGTCTGGCCGGTCCCGGCCGGGAGTTCCTCATCGACGACGAGCCGGTGGACCTTCACCTCGACGGCGGCGTCATCGTCGACATCGCGCCGACCGGCGCCCTGCGACCGCGTGGACAGGTGCTCGACGCCGATGGTCTCTGGGCGGTCCCCGGCTTGTGGGACAACCACGTGCACACGGTCCAGTGGGCGCTGGCGGCGGAGCGGGTCCCGTTGCATGACACGACCTCGGCGGCGGAAGCCGCGCTGCGGATGGGCGAGGCGCCGACGCTCCCCGACGGACGCCGCGTCGGTACGGGATTCCGCGACGCCCTGTGGCCGGATCGGCCGAGCCTGGAGCTGCTGGACGCGACGACGGGAGCGGCGCCCACCTACCTCATCAACGCCGACGTGCACAGCGTGTGGCTGAACACCGCTGCTCTCGCCCGCGAAGGCTTCCGTGCTGACGACGGGGTCCTGCGCGAAGAGGACGCCTTCGAGATCTCGCGCCGCCTCAACGCGGTCGACCCGGCGCACAGCGACGAGGCCGTGCTCCGCGCCGGTGAGGCCGCAGCGGCGCGAGGCGTCACCGGACTGGTCGATTTCGACATGGCGTGGAACGCCGCTGCCTGGCCGCGCCGCATCCGTGCGGGCTTCGCCTCGCACCGCGTGGAGTTCGCGTTCTATCCCACAGACCTCGATCGTGCCGTTACCGAAGGGCTGCGTAGCGGCGAGCCGCACGAGGAACCGGACACTCCCGCCGAGGCGCGCGGTCTGATCCGTGTCGGCTCGCTCAAGATCATCACGGACGGGTCGCTGGGAACCCGCACCGCCGCGTGCTCTCACGCCTATCCGGACGACCCCGGCAACTACGGGGTCCTGACGGTACCGGGCGATGAGCTCGTCGCCCTGCTGACCACCGCGACCGGCGCGGGCATCACGGCGGCCGTGCACGCCATCGGCGACCGCGCTGTCACGTCCGCCCTCGACGCCTTCATGGTCACCGGGGCGACCGGTTCCCTGGAGCATGCCCAGCTCGTGCGTCATGCCGACCTGGCGCGGTTCGCGCGCCTCGGTGTGATCGCCAGCGTGCAGCCGCAGCACGCCGTCGACGACCGTGACTTCGTCGAGCACCACTGGGCAGGGCAGACCTCTCTCGGCTACCCGCTGTCGTCTCTGTTCGCCGCTGGTGCCGAGGTACGGTTCGGTTCCGACGCCCCGGTGGCGCCCCTCGACCCGTGGCAGGCTCTGTCGGCGGCGGTCTGGCGCACGGATGATGAGCGGGAATCGTGGCACCCGGAGGAACGCCTCACGGTCGACCAGGCGTTGAGCGCCAGCGTGCGCTCCACGCTCCGCCCCGGGGAGATCGCCGATATCGCGCTCACGTCCGCGGATCCGCGCACCGCAGATGCCGCCGCGTTGCGCGCGATGCCCGTGGCCGCCACCCTTCTCGCGGGCCGCGTGACCCACGTCGGCTGAGCCCCGCGCACGCGGAGAGGGCGGCCCCGGTATCCCGGGGCCGCCCTCTCCGAAGGTGCTGACTGGTCAGGCCGCGATGTGCGAAACGAGGAACCAGCGGTCCTTCTCCAGTCCGCGCTGGATCTCGATCGCGACGTCCTGGCTGGTCAGGTCGACCTCGTCGAGGCCCTCGACGGCCGCCTTGACGTCGACGAGGATGGCGTCGATATCGGCGATGACCGCGCGGATGAGTTCATCCGACTGCGCGAAGCCGGCGGCGACCGACGTCGAACCGGCCTTCTCTGCGACGGCCGAGACGCGCGCGTCGATCGGGAGTCCGAGGGCGACGATCCGCTCTGCGGCGGTGTCGGCGAAGTCGCCGGCGTGGGCGACGATGGTGTCGAGGAGTTCGTGGACGCCGACGAAGTTCGCCCCGCGCACGTGCCAGTGCGCCTGCTTGCCGTTGATGGTCAGGGCCTGAAGGCCGAGGACGACGGGGGAGAGGAACTGCGCGGCGCCGGCGGCGACGGTGGGGTCGATGGCGGTGGGGGAAACGGTCTGTGCCTTGCTCATCTTGTGCTCCTCCGGGAGATTCTCGTGTCTGATGGGAACAACGCTACTCAGCTGAAAATGTTCCGCAAGCAAGATGAGGCATCGCTTACCGCCGCGAATCGGCGCGGGACGGGCGACGGCTAGAGTCGCTGCATGAGCGACGACGCGACCATCCTGTCTCTGCCCGGCCGCACTCCCGATCTCGACGACTCGGTGTTCCTCGCTGCGGGCGCCAGGGTGATCGGGGAGGTGACCATCGGGGAAGGGTCCAGCGTCTGGTACAACGCGGTCCTCCGGGCGGACTCCGCTGCGATCACGATGGGCGCCGGCAGCAACGCGCAGGACAACGTGTCGATCCATGTCGACAGCGGACACCCGGTCGTGATCGGAGACGATGTCTCGATCGGGCACAACGCCGTCGTGCACGGCTGTCGGATCGGCGACGGTTCGCTCATCGGAATGGGAGCCGTGGTGCTGTCAGGCGCCCGTATCGGCTCGGAGTGCCTCATCGCCGGCGGCGCGCTCGTGCTCGGCGCCGCGGAGGTGCCGGACGGCTCGCTGGTGGCGGGCGTCCCGGCCCGCGTTCGTCGCGCGCTGAGCGACGAGGAGCGTGCCGGGTTACGGGAGAACGCTCGGATCTATCGCGCACACGTCGAGACCCATCGTGGTGCGGCGCACGCCGACGCGTCCGGGGAGGAGAGCGGTTCGGACGGGAGGTAGTCTCGGAGGGCAGGGGGCGGTGGCCAAGCTGGTTAAGGCAGTGGGCTCATAACCCAACGATCGCGGGTTCAAGTCCCGCCCGCCCTACGACTCGGATTTGCACGGGATCCATGCCGCCATGGGGCGCACCGGATGAGGAGGCTGAGAGCATCCGCACTCCGAAGGGAAGTCATGCAGCTCTCACCAGAATCCGAGACCGTCGTTCGCGCCACCGCCGGTGTGGTCGCCGAGCACGCCGAGGAGATCACTCGACTGTTCTATCCGCGGATGTTCGCGGCGCACCCCGAGCTTCTCAGGGTCTTCAACCGGGCGCACCAGGCGCACGGTGAGCAGCCGAGGGCACTCGCCGCCTCGGTCGTCGCATTTGCCGTGTCCCTGATCGATCCCGAGGCGCCCGATTTCACGCCCGTGATGCGGCGTATCGCTCACAAGCACGTCTCGCTCGGGATCCGCGCGCGTCAGTACACGATCGTGGGACACCATCTGCTCGACGCCGTGGGGATCGTGCTGGGCGACGCGGTGACCCCGGAGGTCCGTGCTGCCTGGGACGAGGTGTACTGGCTGTTCGGGTGCTCACTCATCGCGGAAGAGGCTCGACTGTATGCGTTGGCCGGCACCGACCCCGAACACCCGTGGCGCAAGCACCGCGTGGTCGAGCGGATCGCGGAGGCCGACGACGTGATCACCCTCGTGCTCGAACCCCTCGACGGTGCGGTCGCCGATCACCGCGCGGGGCAGTACGTGGCCGTCGCCGTGGATCTGCCGGACGGCTCACGGCAGCCGCGTCAGTACACGCTGTCGTCTGCGCCCGGGGGCGGAGCACTGCGGGTGACCGTGAAGCGGGTGCGCGGGGTCGATGGTACGCCCGACGGCCAGGTGTCCACGTGGCTGCACGACAACGCGATGCCCGGCACGATCCTCGACGTCTCACAGCCCGCCGGTGACGTCGTCCTCGATGAGTCGCACGACCCGCTGGTGCTGGTCTCGGCAGGGATCGGCATCACCCCGGTCGCGGCGATGCTGGACGGCGTTCGACGCACGCAGCCCGAGCGCACTGTGCGGCTCTTCCATGCCGATCGCACACCGTCGTCGCACGCGCTGGTCGGCCCCGTGCAGGAGAACCTCAGCGGCCTGGAGGATGCGACGGCGGTGCGCTGGTACTCGTCGGCCCCGACGGACGCTCCTGTCCTCGACGGCGTGCGCGCCGGGCGGATGGACCTGACGGATGTCGAGCTTCCCGCCGGGGCACGGGTGCTCCTGTGCGGCCCCCTCGGCTTCATGCGCGACATGCGCGCGTCACTGCTCGGGCGCGGCGTCCCCGCGGAGCGGATCGACTACGAGGTGTTCGGCCCCGACACCTGGATGCGCCATCCAGCGGACGCGTCGGCGGCGTGAGCAGCGACCGGTCGCGGACTCCGGTTCACCGGGGCCTTCCGACAGCGGAACGCCAGGAGAGGGCCGTGTCAAGCCCCTCCTGTCGACCTTCTGGACGCGCCACCCTCTTTCTGTGCGGCGTCCGCCGCTGAACGGGAGGCAACATGAGCATCGGCACTGGAATCGTGCTCTTCGTGATCGGGGCGATCCTCGTCTTCGCGGTGAACGTCGAGGTGACCTGGGTGAATCTCGACATGGTCGGATACATCCTCATGGGAGCCGGAGTCGTCGTCTTCTTGATCGGCATCGTGCTCCTGGCACGTCGCCGTCGGACCGAGACCGTCTCGCGCACGTATGTCGATCCCGCCACGGGGGAACCCACCACCCGACGGTCGGTGAGCTCGAGTTCCGACGACGGGCTCTGAGCGACACGGACGGCTCGCGGGGACCCTGGGCCCCGCGAGCCGTCTGCGTGTCAGCTGATGTCGGCGCCCTCGAGATGCTCCTCGACGAGGGTGATGCCGCCGCTCGAGTTCGCGGAATGGGCGAGCTCCTCGATCCACCGTCGACTCAGTTCCGGCGGCTCGGGAGCGTCGAACACGAAGCGCAGCGGGATGGAGGGGTGCAGCCACAGCGTCGAACGGCCGGGTGCGTCGCCCTCGGGGTGCCGCCAGGAGAGCGTGAAGCTCTCATTGCGACGAAGCTTGGTGGCGATGACGACCTTGAGGTGGGCGAGCGCCCTGTCGTCGATCTGGATCGGGGTCTGAGTGTCTCCGTAGTAGAGGCTTCCCATCGTCAACCGACCTTGGTGCTGCAGAGGACTGCGGTGTTCATGGGGGCTCCTCGAAACATGCTGGGGGCCGGACGGGGTGATCCGGATACTTCGGACTCTAATCGGCTCAGCCGATAGAGCCCGAGAGGGCGCGCAACTCGCCGTCACGCACGAAACAAGTGTGCGCGCGGTGTCAGGTCCGGGGCAACGTTGGCGGCATGGAGTACGCCTCACGATAGGCCGCGGCGAAGCGCGAGGAGTTGCTGAACCCCCACCGCCGCGCGATCGTCGCCACGGAGGCCCCGTTGCGGGCCAGCAGGTCTCTATGGGCTCCGTCGAGGCGGGCCCGACGCAGTGCCTCGGTGGGGGTGATGTCGAGCGCCCGACGGAAGGCGTACTGAAGTCCCCGCGTGGACATGTACGCGGCGGCTGCCACGTCATCGATCGTGATCGGGAGATGGGCGTTGTCGTCGATGTACGCGAGGGCGCGCCGCACCGACGCAGGGGCGCCCGACCGCTGGCTCGGCCGGCGCAACGCATCGCTGAAGGTCGTCGAGAAGCTGGTCATGGTGAGCATGAGCGCGTGGCGCTCCAACTCCTTCATCACCAGCGGGTCGAGGGCCTCGCCTTCGACGAGAGTGCCGTCGAGGTAGGAGAACATCGATCCCCATCGTTCGGCATCGGCGGGCGAGTGGGGGGAGAGCCCGGTGGCTTTGAGCTGGACCCGGTCGTCACCGGTCACCTGACGCAGGGCCGTCTCGGCGTGCGTCCGATCGAACACGATCGCGCGCACGCGAGCGCCACGCTCCCACGTCGCGTCCACCTGTGCTCCGTCGGTGATCCACGGCACACCGCCGTGTAGCGTTTGACGATGCGACCACACCTGCGCGTCCGGAGCATCCACGCGGCACACCAGCAGTTGATCGTCCGGCTGCGTTCTGGCGTGCACCTGTGCGGCGAGGTCGTAACGGAGGACCGTGGTGGCCCCGAGCTCCATCGAACGCCAATCGAAGCGGAAGCGATGGGGGTCGACGTCTTCGAGCGTGGCGGACGGCACGAACTGCTTCCAGGTGGGCTCCACCTGCGCGACATCCCTGGATGTGAACTGCACCTTCGGCCCCTCGTTGCGTGACCGACCCGAAGAGGAAGGCCACTTGGGACGATAACCCATGATGCTGACACCGAGGCAGAGGGTGTTGACGGTCGCTCGTAGACTCGGGGTATGACCGTGCCTTCCCCCTACGCGGACCGCCTGAGCACCCTGCCCGTGGAGCGCCACGAGGTCGCCGTCCGCGGCGGTGTCACGGCGTACTGGGAGTACGGTCCGCGCGACGCCGACACGACCATCGTCGCCGTGCACGGGTTCCGCGGCGAGCACCACGGCCTCGAGCCGGTGCTCGCGTACCTTCCGGAGGTGCGGGTGCTGGTCCCGGATCTCCCGGGCTTCGGGGAGACCGCGCCGCTCCCCGGACGGCGCCACGACCTGGACGAATACGCCGCGTGGTTGTCGGACTTCGTCGCAGCCACCGCCCCCGGAGCGGTGATCCTCGGCCACTCCTTCGGCTCCATCGTCGCGGCGGCCGCCGTCGCGGGAGGTCTCGCGACGCCGCGCCTGATCCTCCTCAACCCCATTGGCGCGCCGGCACTGGAGGGGCCGAAGGGGCTGATGACCCGGCTGGCGGTGCTCTACTACGCCCTCGGCGCGAAGCTGCCCGACCGGCTCGGTACCGCGGTGCTGCGAAACCGGGTCATCGTGCGCGTGATGAGCATCACGATGGCGAAGACCCGCGACCCGGGGCTGCGCCGCTTCATCCACGATCAGCACGACACCTACTTCTCCCGGTTCTCCGACCGCGATGTGCTGCACGATGCGTTCGTCGCGAGCGTGTCGCACGACGTGCGCGAGTTCGCGCCGCGCATCGACGTGCCGACGCTGCTGGTCGCGGCGCAGCGCGATGACATCACGCCCATCGAGGCGGAGCGGCGGCTGGCGACCCTGTTCGCCGACGCGGAACTCGTCGAGATCGCCCACGTCGGTCATCTGATCCACTACGAGACCCCGGTCGAAGCAGCCGGGGCGATCAGGCGCTTCCTGAGGATTCCCGTCGCGCGAGGCCGATGAGCCCCGCCACCCGGAACGGGATCACCTCGCCCATGGCCAGGGAGGTCTCGGTGCGCTCGACCCCGTCGATCGACAGGATGCGCGCGTCGGTGTCGAACAGGTGTCTGGCATCGCGGCAGGCGACCCGGGCGAGCAAGTCGATCGATCCGCTGAGTCCGTGCGCCTGGACGACCTCAGGGATGCGCGCGAGCTCGGTGATGATGCGGGGCAACTCGGTCTGACGAACGCCGATGCTCACGAAGGCCTGCAGCGGGAAGCCCAGGACGTCGGGAGAGAAGGCGCGCTCGTAGGAGAGGAAGACGCCGGTCTGATCCAGGCGGGCCATCCGCGCCTGGATCGTGTTGCGAGACAGCCCCATCTTCTCCGCGAGCGCGACGATCGTGATCCGCGGATCGTCGGCGAGCGACGCGAGCAGCTCGAGATCGATTCGGTCCAGTCCAGGCATAGTGCCAAACCCTAGCAGGCTCGAACTGGCGAAAAATGAGCAACATGCTCAAGTGGTGGACGATTGCTTGAGCGAGGTGTTGAGCAGACGTACCCTCAGACCATGCCGGTGATGACGCCGGCACCGTTGCGCGGAGCCCCACGAGGGCCGCCGGACGAGGAGGACGACGATGTCACCGCAGGCCACACCGATCGCAGACACCGCCCAGGATCTGGAACTCTCGGAGCGCCTTCTCGCCCCGGACGGGTCCCGCGTTCAGAACCCGCGCCTCGACCCGTTCGTCGTGGACGTGGACGCCGCGCAGCTCCGCGCGCTCCACCGCGACATGGTCGTACTCCGTCGCATCGACGCGGAGGGCGTGGCGCTGCAGCGTCAGGGTCAGCTCGGACTGTGGGCGCCGTGTCAGGGCCAGGAGGCGACGCAGATCGGCACCGCTCGAGCTCTCGACCCCCGCGACTTCGTGTTCCCCAGCTACCGCGAGACCGGCGTGATCTACGCGCGCGGCGCCCAGCCGGGCGATTACGTGCGCATGTGGCGCGGGGAGGAGGGGGCGGCGTACGACCCCGCCGCTCTCGGTGTCGCGCCGCTGCAGATCATCATCGGCGCGCAGACGCTCCACGCCGTCGGCTACGCACTGGGGATCCAGCACGAGAAGGCGCCGGAAGTGGCGGTCACCTATTTCGGGGACGGTGCGACGAGTCAGGGTGACGTGAACGAGGCGATGATCTTCGCCGCCTCGTACCAGGCCCCCGTCGTGTTCGTGTGTCAGAACAACCACTGGGCGATCTCGGAGCCGGTCGCGGTGCAGTCGCAGTACCCGATCGCGGGACGGGCGCCCGGATTCGGGATCCCCAGCCTGCGGGTCGACGGCAACGACGTGCTTGCGTGCCTGGCGGCGATGCGGTGGGCCCTCGACCATGCGCGTTCCGGCCGTGGACCCGCGTACATCGAGGCCGTGACCTACCGCATGGGCCCGCACACCACCGCGGACGACCCCACCCGGTACCGCGACGACGCGGAGCTGGAGGCCTGGCGTCGGCGGGATCCGATCGCTCGGCTCGAGGCGTACCTGCGCAGTGTGGGGGAGTTCGACGACGACCACGTGGCGGACACGCAGGCGGCGGCTGACGCGGTGGCGAAGGAGATGCGGGCGGCCTGTCTCGGAATGGTCACGCGTCCGCCGCTGGCCGTGTTCGACGGCGTGTACGCCGAGCCGCACACGGGGCTGGAGCGTCAGCGCGACGAATACGCCGCGTATCTCGCGTCGTTCGAGAGCGAGGTGTGACATGACCCAGCTCACGCTCGGCAAGGCCCTCGGCGCCGGACTGCGTCAGGCCATGCGCGACGACGACAAGGTCGTGCTCCTCGGCGAGGACATCGGCAAGCTCGGAGGGGTGTTCCGCATCACCGATGGGCTGCTCGACGAGTTCGGCGCCGCGCGCGTGATCGACACCCCGCTCGCCGAGTCGGGCATCGTCGGCACGGCGGTCGGGCTCGCGTTCCGCGGCTACCGCCCGGTGGTCGAGATCCAGTTCGACGGCTTCGTGTACCCGGCATTCGATCAGATCGTGTCGCAGGTGGCGAAGCTGCACTATCGGACTCAGGGCCGGGTGAAGATGCCCCTCACGATCCGCATCCCGTGGGCCGGGGGCATCGGAGCCGCGGAGCACCACTCCGAGTCGCCGGAGGCCTACTTCGCGCACACCGCGGGGCTGCGCGTCGTCGCGGTGTCGAACCCGGAGGACGCGTACCGCAGCCTGCGCCAGGCGATCGCCTCGGACGACCCTGTCGTCTTCTTCGAGCCCAAGCGCCTCTACCACCACAAGGGCGAGGTCGACCTGGAGGCACCGCTCGCCGACGCGCCGCCGATGGGACTCGCCCGTGTGGTCCGTGCGGGCACGGACGCGACGGTGATCGCCTACGGTGCGATGGTGACGACGGCGCTGCAGGCCGCCGACGCCGCTGAAGACGAGGGGCTGTCGTTGGAGGTCGTCGATCTCCGCTCGCTCTCGCCCGTGGACTACGACTCGGTCGCCTCCTCGGTGCGCAAGACGGGCCGGGTCGTGGTCGCGCATGAAGCCTCCAGGGAAGCCGGGCTCGGTGCCGAGGTCATCGCCAGCATCACCGAGCGCTGCTTCGAGTACCTCGAGCACGCGCCGCTGCGCGTGACCGGACACGACGTGCCGTATCCGCCCGCGAAGCTCGAGAAGTACCATCTGCCCGACCTCGACCGCATCCTCGACGCCGTGGATCGCGTGATGGACCGCCCGAACAGCCTGACGGGAGCGGACGCATGATCGCCGAGTTCCGTCTGCCCGACCTGGGGGAAGGGCTCACCGAGGCGGAGGTCGTGCAGTGGCTCGTCTCGCCCGGCGAGAAGGTGGCGCTGAACCAGACCCTCGCCGAGGTCGAGACCGCGAAGGCCGTGGTGGAACTGCCCTCGCCCTACGAGGGCACCGTGTCCAGCCTGCATGCCGAGGCGGGCGAGACCGTGGCGGTGGGGGCACCGCTCATCGCCTTCGACGTCGCCGGTGAGGAACCGCAGACTCCGACCCCCGCGGTCGAGGGTGCCGAGGCCGAAGGCAGCGAGAAGACGCAGCCGAACCTCGTCGGCTACGGTGCTGCTCCCACGACGGCGGGCCGGCCCGCGCGGCGTGCCCGTCGGATCGGTGGCGCGAGTCCGGCGGCGGACACCGCGGTGCTGGAGGCCGCCCCCCACGACGCCTCGCCCTCGGCGTCCGTGGAGACCGTGATCGAACGGCCGCGCTCGACGCCGCCCGTGCGGGCGCACGCGAAGCGCCTCGGCGTCGACCTGGTGCTGGTCGCGGCGGAGGTCGGCGACCGGCTGATCACACGTCAGGATGTCGACGCGTACGCCGAGCGGCTCGCGGCCCGCTCGGACGCGACGCGCACGCCCGCGCCCGTGCCGGGGAGTGCCGCTCGTCCGACCGGCCACCAGCCCGACCGCGAGACCCGCATCCCGATCCGGGGAGTGCGCAAGCACACCGCGGCGGCGATGGTGCAGAGCGCGTTCACGGCGCCGCACGTCACCGTGTTCCACACGGTCGACGTCACCGCGACGATGGACCTGCTGGCACGACTGCGCGAGGACCGCGCACTCAGTGGCCACCGGATCGGTCCGCTCGCCGTCGTCGCGAAGGCGGTGTGCCTTGCCCTCGGCGGAGCGCCGGGCCTGAACGCGCGGTGGGATGAAGAGGCGGGCGAGATCGTCCAGCACGGCTACGTCGACCTCGGGATCGCCGCGGCGACCGACCGGGGCCTGATCGTGCCGATGATCCGCGATGCGGAGCGGATGACCCTGGTCGAACTCGCGGATGCCATCGCGTCGCTCGCGGAGACGGCCCGCGCGGGCAAGACGTCGCCCGCGGAGCTGTCCGGTGGCACGTTCTCGATCTCGAACATCGGAGTGTTCGGCGTGGATGCCGGGACGCCGATCCTGCCGCCGGGTCAGTCGGGCATCCTCGCGGTCGGCGCGGTCAGGCGGCAGCCGTGGGAACACGCCGGGGAGATCGCGCTGCGTCAGGTGATGACGCTGAGCCTCTCGTTCGACCACCGGATCGTGGACGGCGCGGAGGGCGCCGCGTTCCTGAAGGCCGTGGCCGACGTACTCGAGGAGCCCGGCAGGGCGATGCTGCTCAGATGAGGGCGCGCAGCGCCGCCTCCGCCATCGTGACCAGCACGGTCGCGGTGGCGGAGTGCCGCCTCATCGCGGCGCGCGTGCTGTGGGGCGTCGAGTTGATCAGCCCGAAGCACGCCTGGACGCGCAGCCGGAGTTCGTCGCGGGCGACGTCGTCGCGGGGATCGATCGCCGCGAGCGCGTCCATCCAGAGCTCGATGTAGGCACGCTGGAGCCGGCGGACCTCGGCGCGATCGCCGTCGGCCAGATGCGCGACGTCGCGGTCCTGCACCTGGATGACCTCGGCGTTGCCGAGAGCGAAGTCCACGTGGAACCGGATGAGCGCGCGCATGCGCTCCTGGGGGTCCGCGGCGGCGGTCGCCACGCGGTCACCCCCGTCGACCAGGTCGTGGCTGACCTTGACGAGCACGGCGCCGAGCAGCGCCTGTTTCCCCGCGAAGTGTCGATAGACGGCGGGGCCGGAGACGCCGACCGCGGCACCGATCTCCTCGAGGCTCACGCCGGTGTAGCCGCGATCGGCGAACAGCCGGGCGGCAGCGTGCAGCAGCGCGTCGGACCGTTCGGCTTTCGCACGGTCCCTGGCGGTGAGCGGGCTTGTCATCTCAGTTAATCCTCGCTAACCTGAATCATCGGGTTAGTGAACACTAACCGAGAATGCGTGCACCGCGCCAGGGCAGTCCGTGGCGCGGTCGTGGGTCGAGGAGGACATCACGATGCCGGCAACCCAGGAAGATCTGGCGCACGAGCTGCGTGCTCGGATCGCGACCGCCGCCCTCGGCGGTCCGGAGGCGTCGCGCGAACGTCATGTCGCGCGCGGCAAGCTGCTTCCGCGCGACCGAGTCGCGCGGGTGCTCGACGAGGGCAGCCCCTTCATGGAGATCGCTCCGCTGGCGGCGGACGGCCTGTACGGGGGAGAGGCGCCGGGGGCCGGCGTCATCGCGGGTATCGGACTCGTGCACGGCCGCCACGTCATGGTCGTCTGCAACGACGCGACCGTGAAGGGCGGCACCTACTACCCGCTCACGGTCAAGAAGCACCTGCGGGCACAGGAGATCGCGCTCGAGAACCGCCTCCCGTGCCTGTATCTCGTCGACTCGGGCGGGGCGTTCCTGCCGCGACAGGACGAGGTCTTCCCCGATCGCGACCACTTCGGGCGCATCTTCTTCCACCAGGCGCGCCTCTCGGCCGCGGGTGTTCCGCAGCTCGCCGCCGTGCTCGGGTCGTGCACCGCCGGGGGAGCGTACGTCCCGGCGATGAGCGACGAGACGGTGATCGTGCGCGATCAGGGCACCATCTTCCTGGGCGGACCTCCGCTCGTGAAAGCCGCGATCGGCGAGGTCGTCTCCGCGGAGGAGCTCGGGGGTGGAGCGCTCCACGCGAAGCGCAGCGGCGTCGTCGACCACCTCGCGGAAGATGACGAGCACGCACTGGAGATCCTGCGGGACATCGTCGCGACGCTTCCCGCGCCCGCCCCGCCCGCCTGGGAGGTCGTCGAGAGCAGACCGCCGTCCGAGACGGGCTCACTGTACGACGTGGTCCCGGTGGACGTGAACGCGTCCTACGACGTGCACGTCGTGATCGACCGGCTCGTCGACGGCGATAGCTTTCGGGAGTTCAAGGCCGAATACGGCACCACCCTCGTCACCGGCTTCGCGCGCCTCCACGGACACCCGGTCGGCATCGTCGCGAACAACGGCGTGCTGTTCAGCGAGTCGGCGCTCAAGGGCGCCCACTTCATCGAGCTGTGCGACCAGCGCGGCATCCCGCTGCTGTTCCTGCAGAACATCACCGGCTTCATGGTCGGGTCGGACGCGGAGGCCGGAGGGATCGCGAAGGACGGGGCCAAGATGGTCACCGCGGTCGCGACCACCCGTGTCCCGAAGCTCACCGTGATCATCGGCGGGTCGTTCGGGGCGGGCAACTACTCGATGTGCGGACGCGCCTACTCCCCGCGGTTCCTGTGGACGTGGCCGGCGAGCCGCATCTCGGTCATGGGCGGTGCTCAGGCCGCATCCGTCCTGGCCACGGTGAAGGAAGACCAGTTGGCCGCGCGCGGTGAGACCTGGGCGCCCGACGACCGTGCGGCGTTCGAGGAGCCGATCCGCGAGCAGTACGAGCGGCAGGGCGAGCCGTACTACGCCACGGCGCGCCTGTGGGACGACGGCATCGTCGACCCCGCGCAGACCCGCGACCTGCTCGGGCTGGCGCTCGATGTCGTCTCCCGCACCCCGCTGCCCGAACCGCGCTTCGGCGTCTTCCGGATGTGAGCCCCATGTCTTCGTCACCCTCTCTCTCGTTCACCACCGTCCTCGTCGCGAACCGCGGCGAGATCGCCCGACGCATCATCCGCACGCTCCGCGCTCTGGGTATCCGCAGTGTCGCGGTCTACAGCGATGCCGACGCGGGGGCACCCCATGTGCGCGAGGCCGACGTGGCGGTCCGCATCGGGCCGGCTCCGGCGGCCGAGTCCTATCTCGACATCGATGCCGTCGTCGCGGCCGCGCGGGCCACCGGCGCGCAGGCGATCCACCCCGGCTACGGCTTCCTGTCCGAGAGCGTCGGGCTGGCGGAGGCGTGCGCCGAGAGCGGAATCGTGTTCGTCGGCCCCTCCGTGACGGCGCTGCAGGTCATGGGCGACAAGGCCAGGGCGCGGGAGCACGTCGCGCGGAGCGGGGTGCCGGTCGTGCCGGGGTTCGACGCACGTGGGCTGTCCGACGCGGAGATCGAGGAGGAGGCGGACGCGGTTGGGTTCCCCCTCCTGGTGAAGCCGAGCGCGGGCGGAGGCGGCAAGGGCATGGAGGTCGTCGCGGACGCGGCCGCACTGCGCCCCGCCCTGTCCTCCGCGCGACGGGTCGCCGCCGCGGCCTTCGGCGACGACGCGCTCATCCTCGAACGGCTCATCGCCCGGCCGCGGCACATCGAGGTGCAGGTCTTCGGCGATGCACACGGCCGGGTGGTGGCGCTGGGCGAGCGCGAGTGCACGCTGCAGCGACGGCATCAGAAGGTCATCGAGGAGGCGCCGTCGGCCGGCATCCCCGAGGACACGCGCGACCGGCTCCGGACGGCGGCGGTGCGCGCAGCGGAGAGCGTCGCCTACGTCGGGGCCGGCACCGTGGAGTTCCTGGTCGATGCGGACGCCCCGGAGAACGTGTTCTTCATCGAGATGAACACGCGCCTCCAGGTCGAGCACCCGGTGACGGAGGAGGTGACAGGGCTCGACCTCGTGGCGCTGCAGCTGCAGGTCGCCGACGGTCGTCCCCTCGAGGTCGAGCCACGCGGGCGGGGTCATGCCGTCGAGGCGCGCGTGTACGCCGAGGCTCCGGAGCGCGGCTTCCTGCCGTCCACCGGGACCGTGCTGCTGTTCGAGGCCCCGGACGGGGTCCGGGTCGACGCGGCTGTCGAGACGGGCAGCGTGGTGACGGGCTACTACGATCCGATGATCGCGAAGGTGATCGCTCACGCCGACGACCGGGCGACCGCCCTCCGCCGCCTGGACGACGCCCTGGCGCGCACCGTGGTGCTGGGGGTCGACACGAACATCGGGTTCCTGAGGCGGCTGCTGCACGACGAGCGTGTCGTCGCGGGCGACCTCGACACGGGGCTGATCGAGACGCTGCTCCCGCTGGAGCCGAGCCGACCCTCCGCATCGCAGCTCGCCGCTGCAGCCGCCGCTCTCCAGCCCGTCGGGGCATCGCCGCGAGCCGCCGACCCGCTGTGGGGACGACTCGCCGGGTGGCGGCTCGGCGCCGATCCCGCTCCGGTCGCGCCCCTCACCGTGCTCACCGATGACGACGCGGTGGTCGAGCTGCACGACGCCGATCCCGGACGTTCGACGGTGCGCGCGGCCGTGGATGCCGACGGGGCGGTGTGGGTCGTCGAAGACGGGGCCACCATGAGGCTTCTGCCCGTGGATCGGCGCGCGCGCCTCCAGCGTCGGCTGGCCGCGACCGGCGACGGTGGTCGCGCGAGCGAGCCGGAGGGACGAGCCCCGATGCCGGGGAGCGTGGTGGCCGTGCACGTCGCGGACGGCGCGGTCGTCGCGGCCGGCGAGCCGCTCGTCGCGATCGAGGCCATGAAGATGGAGCACCAGGTGCTCGCCCCGCACGACGGGGTGGTGCACCTGTTGGTCGCGACCGGCGACCAGGTACGGCGCGACCAACCGGTCGCCCGGGTGACGACGATGGAGGACGACCGATGATCGAGAGCCTGACCGACGAGGAGCGCGAGCTCGCGGGGATGGTGCGGGAGTTCGCCGACACCGTGGTCGCCCCGCAGTCCTACGAGGCCGACCGCACGCACACGCTCTCGATGGACGTGGTTGCGCAGATGGGCGAGCTCGGGCTGTTCGGCCTTCCCTTCCCCGAGGAGTACGGGGGACAGGGCGGCGACTATATGGCGCTCGGCATCGCGATCGAGGCGCTGGGCCGGGTCGACCAGTCGATCGCGATCACGTTGGAGGCGGGGGTCAGCCTGGGCGCGATGCCGATCTACCGGTTCGGCTCGGACGAGCAGAAGCGCGAACTGCTGCCTGACCTGCTCGCCGGACGCGCTCTCGCCGGGTTCGGGCTGACGGAGCCGGAGGCGGGAAGCGACGCCGGCGCCACGCGAACCACCGCACGGCTCGACGGCGACGACTGGGTGATCGACGGGTCCAAGCAGTTCATCACCAACTCCGGCACGCCGATCACGCGCTTCGTGACGGTGACCGCCGTGACCGGCGCGACCGAGGGACGCAAGGAGATCTCGACGATCATCGTGCCCAACGGCACCCCGGGGTTCACGGTCGAGCCGCCCTACGACAAGGTCGGCTGGAACGCCTCGGACACCCACCCGCTCACGTTCGACGGGGCGAGGGTGCCCGCCGGCAACCTGCTGGGGGCGCGTGGCAGCGGGTTCCGCAACTTCCTGAGCATCCTCGACGAGGGTCGCATCGCGATCGCCGCCCTCTCCACCGGTGCGGCCGAGGGGTGCCTGGAGGCGGCGGTCGCCTACGCGAAGAGTCGCACGATCTTCGGCAGCGCGCTCAGCACCCGGCAGAACGCCCAGTTCACGCTCGCCCGCATGCGTGCGCGTGTGCACACCGCGCGACTCGCGTGGCACCATGCCGCCCGGTTGCGCGACGCGGGCTCCCCGTTCGCGGAGGCCGCGGCCATCGCGAAGCTCGTGGCGGGAGAGGCCGCGATGGACAACGCGCGGGATGCGACGCAGATCTTCGGCGGCAACGGCTTCATGAACGAGTTCCCCGTGGCACGCCACTACCGCGACTCCAAGATCCTCGAGATCGGCGAGGGCACGACGGAGGTCCAGCTGCTGGTGATCGCCAGGGCCCTGGGGCTCGCCGGGTAGCGTGGAGGGATGAGCATGCGCGACATCGAGCAGCGCGGACTGTACTTCGAGGAGTTCGACACGGGCGTGCGGTACCTGCATCGACCGGGGCGCACGGCGACCGAGGCCGACAACGTGCTCTTCACGACGCTCACCATGAACACGCAGGCGCTGCACCTCGACGCCGCCTTCGCCGACGCCAGCGAGCCGTTCCACGCGCGACTGATCAACTCGATGTGGACCCTGTCCACGATGGTCGGGACCTCGGTGGCGCAGCTCACGCAGGGCACGCTCGTGGCGCAGCTCGGCATGGGCGACATCGCGTTCCCGCACCCGCTGTTCGCGGGCGACACCCTCACCACGGAGACCGTCGTGGAGGAGAAGCGCCTGTCATCCTCCCGCCCGGGGACGGGGGTCGTGCGACTCGCGCACACGGGGCGGAACCAGGACGGCACCGTGGTCGCCACGGCCACGCGCACGGTACTGGTCCGCTGCCGCCCGGAGGCGTCCGCATGAGCTTCGACCTCGGCCCCGCGCTGCTGTTCTGCCCGGCGGATCGCCCGGAGCGCTTCGCGAAGGCGGTCGACCGCGCCGACGCGGTCATCCTCGACCTGGAGGACGCGGTGCTTCCGGCGGCGAAGGCCGAGGCCAGAGCGAACGTGCGATCGGCCGCGCTCGACCCGGCGCGCGTGATCGTGCGGGTGAACGCGCCGAGCTCCGCCGAGTTCGACGCCGACCTCGCGGCCCTGGCGGAGACGGGCTTCCGGACGGTCATGGTCGCGAAGAGCGAGAGCGCGTCCGATCTCGACCGTCTCGGCGACGCGTACGACCTGATCGCGCTGTGCGAGACGGCGCGCGGTGTCCACGCGGCGCCCGACATCGCGGCGCACCCGCGGGTGGTCGCCCTGATGTGGGGAGCGGAGGATCTGGTCGCCTCACTCGGCGGCACGTCCTCGCGGACCGCGGCCGGCCTCTACCGCGACGTCGCCCGCTACGCCCGCTCGCGCGTGCTGCTGGAGGCGGGCGCGCACGGCAAGGCAGCCATCGATGCCGTGCACGTCGACATCGGCGACCTGGAAGGGCTGCAGCAGGAGGCCACCGACGCTGCGGCATCCGGCTTCCGCGCCACGGCGTGCATCCACCCGAGCCAGGTGTCCATCGTGCGAGAGGCCTACCGCCCAGACGCCGAGACCGTCGCGTGGGCGAGGGCCGTGCTGGAGGCAGCCGCCACGGAGCGCGGTGTCTTCCGGTTCGACGGTCGCATGGTCGACGAGCCCGTGCTCCGGCACGCGCGCTTCGTGGTCTCCCGCGCCCGCTGAGGCCGCGTCATCCACCGCGTGACCGGAGTGCCGGGGCGTCAGAGCACGGGCGACTCGTCGAGCAGTCGCAGGTACCCCGGTGCCGCGACGAAGCGGTGCGCCGAGCCGTTGCCCAGAACGGTGCCCTCGCGGGGGAGCGTGCCGCCGGAGACGTGATCGATCACGGCGCGGATCACTCCGCCGTGCGTGACCACGAGCACCGACTCCGCCTGCGGGGCCGAACGCCGTCGCGCCTCCCTGGCGATGCGGTGCAGGGCCGCGATCGCCCTCACCCCGACGTCGGGCAGCGACTCGGCGCCGGGAACTTCCGCGTGCCAGTCGCCGTACGTCGAGATGTAGTCGGGGACCAGGAGTCCCTCGCCCTCGCCGAACTCCCGCTCGCGCAGGTCGGGGACGACACCGGCGATGTCGAGCCCGAGACGGTGCGCGATGATCTCCGCGGTCTCCCTGGCGCGGGAGAGCGGGCTCGTGTACACGGCGTGGTGCGCGGTCCCGGCGAGCTTCTCCGCGGCCCAGCGTGCGTCCTCGCGCCCGGTGTCGTTGAGGGGGATGTCCGTGGAGCCCTGGATGCGCCTCGCGAGGTTCCAGTCGGTCTGTCCGTGGCGGATGAGGGTGAGGTGGGTCACTGCAGCAGCTCCTGGAGGGCGGGAAGGACGTCGCTGGTGCCTGCGGCGAGCGTGGCGTCCGCCCAGGCGTCGGCGCGTGTCGGTTCGCGGTTGACGATGATGAGCGGGATCCCCCGGCGTCGGGCGCGGTCGACGAGCCGCACGCCGGAGTTGACGACCAGGGACGAGCCAGCGACGATCAGGGCCGTGCTGGAGCGCAGCAGGGATTCGGCCGCGCGGAATCGGTCCTGGGGCACGTACTCGCCGAAGAACACCACGTCGGGCTTGAGCATCCCGCCGCACACCGTGCACGCGGGGATCACGAAGCCGTCCGTGCTCTCGGGCAGCACATCGCCATCCGGTGCGAGGGCCACGTTCTCGGGCACGGTGATCCAGGGGTTGAGCTCCTCGATCTGCACGGCGATGTCGCGTCGGTCGAACACCTGTCCGCAGTGCAGGCACAGGACGCGGCGCATGGTGCCGTGGACCTCGATCACGTGCGAGCTGCCGGCCCGCAGGTGCAGGCCGTCGACGTTCTGGGTGATGACACCGGACACGGTCCCGGCGGTTTCCATCGCAGCGACGGCCAGGTGTCCCGGGTTGGGGGCGGCCTGTGCGAACGCGCGCCAGCCGAGGTGCCCGCCCACCCAGTACCGCCGTCGGGCGGCCTCGTCACCGAGGTACGTCTGGATCGTCATGGGGTCGCTGCGCGTGCGCGCGCCTTCGCCGCGATAGGCGGGGATGCCCGAGTCGGTCGAGATCCCGGCTCCGGTGAGGAAGGCGATGCGCCGGCCGCGGAGCAGGTCGGCGACCCTGCCGAGGGTGGCCGATGACTCGGCGGTGTTCGACGCGCTCACAGGACCTCCCCGTGCGAGTCTACGGCGCGGCGACGGGGCCGGTCTCGCGCTGGCAGAGTGGAGGGATGCACCTGATGTCCGTGACCGACCTCGACGACCCGCGGCTCGACGACTACCGCGGGTTGACGGATACGGCGCTGCGGGCCGTCACCGAGCCGGCCGAGGGGCTCTACATCGCGGAGACGACGACGGTGATCGAGCGCGCGGTGGCGGCCGGTCACCGCCCGCGCTCCGTGCTCGTCGCCGAACGTCGGGTCGAGGAGATGGCGCGTGTGCTCGGAGAGCTGCCGGTCCCGGTGCTGGTCGTTTCCGACGAACTGGCCGAACGCGTCACGGGCTACGCCGTGCACCGCGGAGCCCTCGCGTCGATGCAGCGCCCCGCCCTCGCCCCGGTCGCCGACGTGATCCGCGGGGCCCGGCTGGTGCTGGTGCTGGAGGGGTTGGGTGACCATGCGAACGTGGGCGCCGCGTTCCGGGCGGCCGCCGGGCTGGGGGCCGACGCGGTGCTGGTCTCGGCGCGCTGTGCCGATCCGCTGTACCGCCGGAGCGTGCGGGTGAGCATGGGAACGGTGTTCCAGGTGCCGTGGACCCGCATGGCCGACCTGGGTGCGGGGATGCGCGACCTCACCGCGCAGGGGTTCGACGTCGCCGCTCTCGCCCTCGACGACGGCGCGGTACCGCTGGATGTCTACGCTGCGGAGCGCCCGGAGCGGGTCGCCCTGCTGATGGGCTCGGAGGGGGACGGTCTGTCGCGGGAGGCGCTGGCAGCGGCAGACACCGTGGTGACGATCCCCATGTCGGGCGGCGTCGACTCGCTCAACGTCGCCTCCGCCGCTGCCGTCGCGCTGTGGGCGCTGCAGAACTGACCGATCAGTCGCGGCCGGGGAGGATCACCGGTCCGGGCTCCGGCCGCTTGGCGGCGATGTTGTCGCCCGAGGACTGATGCCGCAGCCGCCGCAGCACCCACGGCACGAGGTGCTCCCGCGCCCAGCCCAGGTCTTCGGCCCTGGCCGCCCGCCACGTACGGAGGGGGAGCGGCTCGGGCTGCATGGCCTCCAGATCGTTCGGGACGTTGAGGGCGCGCAGCACCATGCGGGCCACCTCGTGATGCCCGAGCGCGTTGTAGTGCAGACGGTCGTCGTCGAAGAATCGCGCGTCCTGCACGACCTTGAGCGCCCACTGGTCGGCGACGATGCAGTCGTGCCGCTCCGCGATCGCGCGCACGTTCTCGTTGTAGATCGCGACCTTGCCGCGGAAGGGTCGGAACACCGGGGTGAACCCGGTGTCGATCCCGGTGAACAGGATGACGGCGGCGCCCGTGGACGACAGGCGCGACACGGCGTCCTCGAGCTGGGCGGCGATCGCGTCCGGGTCGGTGCCGGGGCGGATGACGTCGTTGCCACCCGCGCAGATCGAGATCAGGTCGGGTCGCAGCGCCACGGCCGGCTCCACCTGGTCGGCGACGATCTGGGCGATGAGCTTGCCGCGCACGGCGAGGTTGGCGTACGCGAAGTCGTCGACCTGCTGTGCGAGGACCTCGGCGACGCGGTCGGCCCAGCCGCGGTGGGCGCCGGGGTTCACGGGGTCGGGGTCGCCGATGCCCTCGGTGAAGGAGTCGCCGATGGCGACGAACCGTCGCCACGGATGCGGAGTCTCGTTCGGGACGTAGGGGCTCCTGGTCGATTCCTGGTCGCTCATCCAGCTCTCCTTCGCGGGGGCTTGCGGGCGGCGGTCGGCCGCTGCGCAGTGACCGAGCCTACCCGTCGGGGGTTCCGCGGGGGCGGACGCGCGCGGCGATCGCGGCGGATGCCGTGGTGTCCCCGGCAGCGATTATCGTGGAGTCGATGCTCTCTCCCTCCTTTCCTCAGCGCGCCCCGTGGGGAACGGCGAGCAAGCTGCGCGCGTGGCAGCAGGAGGCCCTCGACGCCTACTTCCAGGCCGACCAGCGCGACTTCCTCGTCGCTGCGACCCCGGGCGCCGGCAAGACCACGTTCGCGCTGACGCTCGCGGTGGAGCTCATGCGGATGGGCGAGGTCGACCGGGTGATCGTGGTGGCCCCGACGGAGCACCTGAAGACGCAGTGGGCCGATGCGGCGGCTCGGGTGCACATCCGGCTCGACCCGCGGTTCCGCAACAGCCACTGGGCCCCCGCGCGGCACTATCACGGCGTCGTCGTCACGTATGCGCAGGTCGCCGCGAAGTCGTCGATCCATCGCCACCTCACGGAAGACGCGAAGACCCTGGTCATTCTCGACGAGGTGCACCACGGCGGCGACGCGCTGAGCTGGGGCGATGCGATCCGCGACGCGTACGGCCCGGCGAAGCGGCGGCTGCTGCTCTCGGGTACCCCGTTCCGCAGCGACACCGCGCCGATCCCGTTCGTGGAGTACCTGCCCGACGAGACGGGTGCCCGCGTGTCCAGCACCGACTACGCGTACGGCTATGGGCGTGCTCTCGCCGACGGCGTCGTCCGTCCGGTCCTGTTCCACATGTACGCGGGCAAGATGCGCTGGCGCACGAGCGCGGGCGACGAGCTGGAGACCCATCTCGGTCAGGACAACACGAAAGACGTCACGTCGCAGGCATGGCGCACGGCCCTCGACCCCGAGGGCGACTGGATGCCGGCCGTGCTCTCCGCCGCCGACCGTCGCCTCACCGAGATCCGCCATCACGTGCCGGACGCGGGCGGGCTCGTGCTGGCGACCGATCAGACCGTGGCCAGGGCGTACGCGAAGATCCTCCACAGCATCACGCGCGAGCAGCCCACGATCGTGCTGTCCGACGATGCCACGGCGTCGGAGCGCATCGAGAAGTTCTCCGCCGGCACCCAGCGCTGGATGGTCGCCGTGCGCATGGTGTCCGAGGGCGTGGACGTGCCGCGGCTCGCGGTGGGCGTGTACGCCACCTCGTCGTCGACCCCGCTGTTCTTCGCGCAGGCGATCGGCCGGTTCGTGCGGGCCCGACGCCGGGGCGAGGCGGCGAGCGTGTTCCTGCCCCACGTGCCCGTGCTGATGAAGCTCGCGAACGAGATGGAGAAGCAGCGCGATCACGCGCTCGACCGCGGCTCGAAAGACGAGGACGGTCTCGACGACTCGCTCCTGGAGAGTGCGAACCGCGAGGAGGAGACCTCCGACGCACTCACCCAGGAGTTCAGCTACCAGGCCATCTCGTCCGTCGCGCACTTCGATCGCGTCGTGTTCGAGGGCAAGGAGTTCGGTCAGCTCGCGGAGCCGAACACGCCGGAGGAGGAGGAGTTCATCGGCTTCCCCGGTCTGCTCGAGCCCGAGCACGTGCACGAGCTCCTGATGCAGCGCCAGGCGCGGCAGTCCCGGCACCGGGAGGTGCGCGAGGCCGCGGAGCCGGCGACGGCCACCACGACGCTTCCCGCGCCGCTCCACCGCACCCTCCGCGAGCAGAGGCAGCTGCTGAACAGCCTGGTCGGGTTGTACGCGCGCCAGTCGGGACAACCGCACGGCGCCGTGCACGCCGAGCTCCGGCGCATCTGCGGGGGGCCGGCGGTCGCGCAGGCCACGGTCACTCAGCTGCAGTCGCGCATCGAGGTCCTCCGCAAGCGCGTCCGCTCCTGACCGGGATCACCACCGCGTCTGCTTCGGATCCCCGAAATGCTGGCAATCGGTGCCAGGACGCGGTTGCGCGCTCCGCTCGCGGATAGCGTGGAACGGTTGCCCGCGCATCGGGCACGCTGATTCCTGGAGGACCCATGACTGCCCCTGCCGCCGCGGATTCGACGGCCTCTGACCGCCGCCGATGGGCCCGCTACCTCGTGGAGGAGCGCGCCGAGGGAGCCGTGTACAGCCGCCTCGCCGCCCGTCGGACGGGGGAGGAGCGCGCGATCCTGCTGGGACTGGCCGAGGCCGAACGCCGGCACGAGAAGCACTGGCTCGATCTGCTCGGCGGTGAACCGCGGCGGCTTCCGAGGGCGGGCCTGCGCTCGCGTCTTCTCGGCTGGATGGCGGGACGGTTCGGGTCGATCTTCGTCCTCGCGCTGGCGCAGAGTGCCGAGGCTCGGTCGCCGTACGATGCCGAGCGCTGGGCGACCCCTGCGATGCGCGCTGACGAGAAGGTCCACCACGAGGTCGTGCGCGGCCTGGCGGCGCGCGGACGGCGACGGCTTTCCGGCTCCTTCCGTGCGGCGGTGTTCGGCGCCAACGACGGTCTCGTGAGCAATCTCGCCCTCGTGCTCGGCATCGGGGCGACCGGGGTGAGCTCGGGCTTCGTCCTGTTCAGCGGGATCGCCGGCCTGCTGGCCGGGGCGCTGTCGATGGGTGCGGGCGAGTTCGTGTCGGTGCGGTCGCAGCGCGAGCTGCTCGCGGCGACGGAGGCCAATGAGGACGCCGCGGCCGCCGCCGCCGACCTCGACATCGACGAGAACGAACTGGCCCTCGTGTACCGCGCCCGCGGGATGGATCAGACGGAGTCGCTCGCCCGGGCTCGTCGGATCGTGTCGGCCGCCCAGGAGGGCGTGCGTCGGGCGGCCACGGGTCCGGTCGCGGTCCAGGGGGCCGACGACCACGAGATCGTCGGCAGCGACTGGACGGCGGCCATCTCGAGCTTCCTGCTGTTCGCGTCCGGAGCGATCGTGCCCGTCCTCCCGTGGATCTTCGGGCTCGAGGGGCCGACGGCGATCATCGTCGCCCTCGTCCTGGTCGGCGTCGCGCTGCTGAGCACGGGAGCCATGGTCGGGGTGCTGTCGGGCGGGCCGCCCCTGCGCCGCGCCCTGCGTCAGCTCGCGATCGGCTTCGGAGCCGCGGCGATCACCTATGCGCTGGGCCTGCTGTTCGGCGTGGGTGCCGTCTGACGGCGAGGCGGTACGACAAAGGCCCCGGATCCGTGGGGATCCGGGGCCTTCGTGTCTGTGCGCGGAGGGGGACTTGAACCCCCACGCCCTATCGGGCACTAGCACCTCAAGCTAGCGCGTCTACCATTCCGCCACCCGCGCAGGTGTGGGATGTGTCGTTGCCGACCGAAGAATGACATTAGCACGTTCTGAAGGGGCGATCGAACTGGGCGCGACGCCCGGGCGTGGCTCGCTGTTTCGATAGCCTGGGACGCATGACCGAACCCTCGCTGCCCGAGGTCGCGCGCGTCGCGAGCGACCTCATCCGCTTCGACACATCCAACTACGGAGGCGGAAACGCGAAGGGGGAGCGGGAGGCCGCGGAGTACGTCGGCGCCTTTCTGGAGGCGCTCGGGCTGCCGGTCGAGTACTACGAGCCGGTGCCGCGACGCACGAACGTCATGGCGAGGGTGCGGGGACGCGATGCGAGCAAGCCCGCCCTCGTGGTCCACGGTCACCTCGACGTCGTACCGGCGGTCGCCGAGGACTGGAGCGTCGATCCGTTCGCCGGGATCGTGCGCGACGGCATGCTGTGGGGCCGAGGCGCGGTCGACATGAAGAACATGGACGCGATGATCCTCACGTCGGTCGCCGACATCCTCCGCGCGGGGGAGCAGCCGGAGCGCGATCTCGTGCTCGCGTTCTTCGCCGACGAGGAGAACGGTGGTGTCGAGGGGTCGGCGCTCGTGGTCAAGGATCGCCCGGAGTGGTTCGCCGGGGCGACCGACGCGATCAGCGAGGTGGGCGGGTACTCCATCTCGGTCGACGATCGCCGGGCCTATCTCCTGCAGGTGGGCGAGAAGGCGCTGATCTGGATCCGGCTGGTCGCCACCGGTCGCGCGGGCCACGGCAGTCGTCTGCATGAGGAGAACGCGGTGACCAGGCTCGCCGAGGCCGTCGCCGCGATCGGCCGCACGCGCTGGCCCATCCGACTGACGCCCACCACGACGGCGCTCCTGGAGGGCCTCAGCGCGCTCAGCGGGCGCAGCGTCGACGACCCGGACGCGCTGGCGGCGGCCGCGGGCCCGGCGGAGGCGTTCCTGCGCTCCACGTTCCGCACCACCACAAATCCCACCGTGCTCGCCGCGGGATACAAGCACAACGTGATCCCCGAGCGTGCGGAGGCGCTGATCGACGTGCGCGTGATCCCCGGCACCGAGGACGACGTGCTCGCCGAGCTCCAGCAGATCGTGGGCGACGACATCCGCATCGAGACGGTGGTGCGGGACATCGGCATGGAGACGGCGTTCTCCGGCGACCTGGTCGACGCGATGGTCGCGGCTCTCGGACGCCACGATCCGGGCGTTCCCGTCATCCCCTACCTGCTCGGCGCCGGGACCGACAACAAAGCGCTGGCGGCTCTCGGCATCACCGGGTACGGCTTCGCACCGCTGCGACTGCCCGCCGACCTGGATTTCACGGGCATGTTCCATGGAGTCGACGAGCGGGTGCCCGTAGACTCTCTTGTCTTCGGTCAGCGGGTGCTGACCGATCTGCTGCGCACGTACTGAGTGACGCTCGCGCCCTCCGTGCCCTCCCGAGATCTGAAGGCCCTGCCATGCATCTGTTCGAAGCGCTCATCCTGGGGATCGTCCAGGGACTGACCGAGTTCCTCCCGATCTCATCGAGTGCGCATCTGCGCATCCTCGGGACCTTCCTGCCGTCGGGGGAGGACCCGGGTGCGGCGTTCACCGCCATCACGCAGATCGGCACCGAGGCCGCCGTCGTCGTGTTCTTCTGGCGCGACATCGTCCGCATCGTGTCCCAGTGGTTCCGCTCGCTCACCGGCGCGGTGCCGCGCAACGACCCGGATGCGCGCATGGGGTGGCTGATCATCATCGGCAGCGTTCCGATCGTCGTGCTCGGTCTGCTGTTCCAGGACCAGATCGAGACGGTGTTCCGTTCGCTGTGGCTCGTGGCGATCATGCTCATCCTGTTCGGCATCCTGCTCGGAATCGCCGACTACGTGGGCGCCAAGCGGCGCAAGCTCGGAGATCTGACGTATCCGCACGGCATCGCGTTCGGTTTCGCGCAGGCTCTCGCGCTGATCCCCGGCGTCTCGCGGTCGGGCGGCACGATCACGATGGGGCTGTTCCTGGGCTACGAGAGGGCGGCTGCTGCGCGCTATGCCTTCCTGCTCGCGATCCCCGCCGTCTTCGGCAGCGGCTTCTACCAGGTGTTCAAGAGCTGGGGCGAGCCGTCGTTCTTCTCCTTCGGCGACACGCTCGCGGCCACCGGTGTCGCCTTCGTGGTGGCGCTCGGAGTGATCGCGTTCTTCATGAGCTGGATCTCGAAGCGCAGCTTCCTGCCGTTCGTGATCTACCGCATCCTGCTCGGCACCGTGCTGCTCGTGCTGCTGGGTATGGGCGTCATCCCCGCCTGAGCGCGGCGCGTCACCGTCAGCGCTTGCGGTCGCCCGGACCGTCGTCGCGGCGGCGCAGGTAGCGTTCGAACGCCTGGGCGATCGCGTCGCCGGAGGCATCGGGCGAGTCCCAGGTGTCGCGCGTGCGTTCCAGCTGACGGATGTACTCGGCCATCTCCTCGTCCTCGGATGCCGCAGCGTCGATCGACGCCTCCCATGCGGCTGCCTCGGTGCGCAGGTGCCGGCGGTCGACGTCGACACCGGTGAGCTCCTCGAGTCGGTCGAGGAGGGCGAGCGTCACCTTCGGCGAGGGGGCGGCAGAGGCGACGTAGTGGGGCACGCTGGCCCAGAGGCTGACCGAGGGGATACCGGCGTTCTCCGCGAAGTGCTCGAACACCGTGAGGATGCCGACGGGACCTTCGTACACCGATCGCTCGAGGCCGTGCGCCTCACGCACCTGGTCGTTCTGGCTCGAGGCGAAGATCGAGATGGGTCGGGTGTGCGGCACGTCCGACAGCATCGCGCCGAGGGTCACGAAACCGGTGACGTCGTCGCGCAGCGCGACGTCGATGAACTCCGAGGCGAACGCCTGCCAGGTGCGGGCGGGCTCGGCGCCGGTGAGCAGCCAGAACTCCGGGCCGGGCCCGGGGTTCCGCGGACGCCAGAGCCCGGCCTCCGGCCAGGTGAGCTGACGGCGCCCCTCCGCATCCATGCGAGTGGCGGGACGCGTGTACTGGTAGTCGAAGTACAGCTCGGGGTCGACGGAATGCACGAGGTCGTAGTCGCCGGACGACTGCAGCGCCGCGATCGCGCCGCTGGCCGCTTCGCCCGCATCGTTCCAGCCGTCGAACGCGGCGATGACGATGCGGGGACCGAGGACATCCACCATGTGCTCCCATCGGGTTCGCGGTTCCGGTCACCCCAGGCTAGCCCGCGACGGCGGGATGTGGGCCGCGCCCGGCTAGCATGGGTTCAGTGAGCAGCAAGCCCCGCGCGGTCCTCTGGGACATGGATGGAACACTCGTCGACACCGAGCCCTACTGGATGGCGGCCGAGACCGCGCTGGTCGAGTCGTTCGGAGGGACCTGGACGCACGAAGACGCCCTGCGGCTCGTCGGCAGCGGGCTCCTCGACAGTGCGATCATCCTGCAGGACGCGGGCGTCGACATGGAGCCGGAGGCGATCGTCTCGCACCTCACCGACGCCGTGCAGCAGGCGTTGCGCACGCAGGGGGTGCCGTTCCGCCCCGGGGCTCGCGAGCTGCTGCGCGACCTGCGCGCCGCCGACATCCGCACGGGCCTGGTCACGATGTCGCTGCGCCGGATGGCCCTGGACGTGGTGGACCTGATCGACTTCGAGGCCTTCGACGTCGTCGTCGCCGGCGACGACGTGGACAATCCCAAGCCCCACCCTGAGCCGTATCTGCAGGCCGCTGCGCTGCTGGATGTCGACATCGCGGAGGTCGTGGTGATCGAGGACTCCCCGACGGGGCTGCGAGCGGGTCTCGCGTCGGGGGCGCTCACGCTGGGTGTGCCGCACATCGTGCCGCTCGACGGCCTCGGCGCCCACCAACTCTGGCCCACATTGCACCTCCGCGGTGCCGCGGACATCGCCGAGCTGTTCGGCGCGCACACGACCACGGAGGCGACCCGATGACGGCGACCCAGCGACCGAGCGGTCCGTTCCGCGAGGGCGACCGCGTTCAGCTCACCGGCCCGAAGGGGCGCCTGCACACGGTCACGCTGCGCGAGGACGGCGAGCTGCATACGCACCACGGCGTGCTGCGGCACCGCGACCTGATCGGGCTTCCTGACGGCTCCGTCGTGGCGAACAGCTCCGGGCACGAGTATCTGGCCCTGCGCCCCCTGCTGCGCGACTTCGCGATGTCGATGCCGCGCGGTGCGGCGATCGTCTACCCGAAGGATGCAGCGCAGATCGTGATGCAGGCGGACGTCTTCCCCGGGGCGACGGTGGTCGAGGCGGGCGTCGGCTCCGGCGCGCTGTCCCTGTCGCTGTTGCGCGCGATCGGACCCGCCGGGACCCTGATCTCGTTCGAGCGGCGCGAGGAGTTCGCCGACGTGGCCCGCAGCAATGTGGAGACGTTCTTCGGCGAGACCCCCGACACCTGGCGAGTGGTGGTGGGCGATCTCGTCGAGGTCCTGCCCGCCGAGGTCGAGGCCGGTTCCGTCGACCGGGTCGTCCTCGACATGCTCGCTCCGTGGGAGTGCATCGACGCGGTGGCCGACGCGCTCACACCGGGCGGCGTGGTGCTCTGCTACATCGCGACCGCGACCCAGCTCTCGAGGGTTGCGGAGTACATCCGCGGAACCGGTCTGTTCACCGATCCCGATGCGTCGGAGACCATGGTGCGCGGTTGGCACGTCGAGGGGCTCGCGGTGCGACCGGATCACCGGATGGTGGCGCACACCGGCTTCCTCCTCACGGCCCGCCGGCTCGCGCCCGGCGCGGTCGCGCCGTCGGTCAAGCGGCGCGCGTCGAAGAGCAGCTACAGCGACGCCGACGTCGAGCTGTGGACGCCGGGGGCCGTCGGCGACCGCGAGATCACGGACAAGAACCTCCGCAAGCGGGCTCGCGAGGCGGGAAAGGCCGCCGAAGGCGCGCGCCAGGCCGCCGCGTCGCGCGAATCCGGGCAGTCGACGGAATAGACTGGAGCGCGTGCGTAAAACGTCCGCCGTTCTGGCCACCCTCAGTCTCGCCGCCCTCGCTCTGACCGGGTGCAGCGTGACCGCGTCTTCCGCCGACGCCTCGTGCGATCGCACGGGCCACGCGAACGGCATCGGCGACGCCGTGACTGTCGACGGAGAGGTCGGCTCCACGCCCGACGTCGACATCTTCAGTCCCCTCCGCCTGACCCAGACGTCGTTCACCGACGCGGTGACCGGAGACGGCCGTCGCATCGTCGACGACGCGCAGCCGATCATCGTGCAGCTCTCGATCTACAGCGGCGAGACGGGTGAGAAGGTGTTCGCCACGTCCTACGACAGCGACAGCACGCGCGCGTCCAGCATCGATTCGTGGGCCTCGCAGGCGCCCGGCCTTGCCGACGTCCTCGAGTGCGCGACCGCCGGAAGCCGCGTCGTGGCGGGGCTCACGCCCGACGACTTCGGTGCCGCGAATCTCAAGGGCTTCGGCATGGCGGAAGACGACGTCGCCGTCTTCGTGGTCGACGTCGTTGATGCGTTCCACCCGCGCGCCGAGGGCTCGCTGCAGTTCAACGACGCGCAGGGCATGCCGACCGTGGTCCGTGCTCCCGACGGCACTCCCGGCGTGATCATCCCGGACAGCGCCGCACCGAAGAAGCAGGTCGTGCAGACGCTCATCCTCGGTGACGGAGAGAAGGTCACGAAGGACGACTCTCCGCTCGTTCACTTCACGGCCGTGGGCTGGGACGACAAGAAGGTCATCCAGAGCTCCTGGGGCCAGCAGGCCGTCGACCAGATGGCGCAGATCGCACCCCCCGTGGCTGAGGCCCTGGTGGGGCACCCGGTCGGCTCGCAGGTGCTCGTCGTGCTCCCGAAGACCGAGAACTCCGTCGCGATGGCCGTCGTGGTGGACATCCTCGGCATCGCCCCCTCAGCCGCTCCGTGATGGCCGCCCGGATCCCTGCCGAAGAGCGCCTGACGAACCTCGTCGTGGCGCTGATGGCGACGGAGATCGGGCTGACGAAGCAGCAGATCCTCGACAACGTCTCGGGGTATCGGCAGCGGGCGGACGCGGGTACGCGCTCCGATGCCCTGGAGAAGATGTTCGAGCGCGATAAGGACGAGCTCCGGTCGCTCGGCGTGCCGATCGAGACGATCGGCGATGCTGCCGACCCGAACGATCTCCGGGAGGCGCGGTACCGCATCCCCCAAGCGGAGTACGACCTGCCGAGCGACATCGAGTTCACCGCGGCGGAGCTCGCGGTGCTGCGCCTGGCGGGAAGCGTGTGGAGTGCGGAGTCGGTCTCGGGCGACGCCCAGTCGGGCGTGCGCAAGATCCGCGCTCTCGGTATCGACGGCGATGAGCCGATCATCGGCTTCGCTCCGCGCATCACCGCGCGGGACGCGGCCTTCTCTCCGCTGCAGGACGCGATCGAGCGCAGCCGTGTGGTGTCGTTCGACTATCTGAAGCCCGGAGAGGATGCGCCGCGTCGTCGCCGCGTCCGGCCGCTGGCACTGGTGGACTATGAGGCGCGCTGGCACGTCTACGGGGTCGATGTGGATGTGGAGGAGGACCGCACCTTCCTGCTGAGCCGCATCGTGGGCGACGTGGCGGTGAGCGCGACGTCGTTCGACCCCGCCCTGCGCGAGGGAGCGGGGGAGCGCGCGCTGAGCGGACTCGAGCAGGTCGCGGCGGCGAACTCCGCGCTTCTGGAGGTGACTCCGGGCACCGAGGCCGCGCTGAGGCTCGGACGACGCGCGACCGCGGCCGCGCAGGGCATCCGCGTGCCATTCGTGGACCTGCACATCCTCGCCGACGAGCTGGCCTCGTACGGTCCCGAGGTACGGGTGGTCGAGCCTGCCCCGCTGCGCGACGCCGTGGTCGCCCGGTTGTCCGCTGTCGTGGATGCGCACACCGACACGGGGGCACGCGCATGAGCCCGCAGCAGAAGCCGCTCCTTGCCGCTGATCGCGTACGCCTGTACCTGACACTCGTTCCCTACCTGCTCGAGCACGGGCAGGTATCTCTCGCGGAGGCCGCGGAGGAGTTCGGCGTCACGCCGCGCGAGATGCGCGCGATGGTCGAGAAGCTCACCGTGATCGGATTGCCGGGCGAGGCCGGATTCTGGCAGCAGCCTCAGGAGATGTTCGACATCAACTGGGACCTGCTCGAGCTGGAGGACGTCATCGAGATCACGAACGACGTCGCGCTGCGCCGGGTTCCGCGGTTCACCGCCCGGGAGGCCGCCGCGCTCCTGGCCGGGCTGCAGATGGTGGCGGCCGTTCCGGCGGTCTCCGACTCGGGTCTCGTCGCCGGTCTGATCTCGAAGCTCTCCCGCGGTGCGGCCGATGCCCCCGCCGATGTCGTCGTGGCGCCGAGCGCCGTCGACGAGGTCCGTTCCGTGGTGTCGCGCGGGCTGCAGCAGGGCGTCGCCGTCTCGTTCACCTACCAGGCGCCTGACTCGGCTCCGACCACGCGCACCGTCGATCCCGTCCAGATCCTGATCACGAACGGGCAGTGGTACCTGCAGGGATGGTGCCACATGCGCGAAGCGATGCGTACCTTTCACCTGGATCGGGTGAGCGAGCCGACGCTGACCGACATCCCCAGTACCCACGGCGGTGACCAGGTTCCCGAGGCGTTCGCCGGCCTGGAGGACGAAGGCGAGGTCACGGTGCGCGTGCCGGAGCGGCTCGCCCCGCTGCTCAGCGGGTTCCTGCCGGCGGAAGCGATGGAGCCCGCGAACGGCGTCGTGACGGCCCGTCTGCATCTGGCGGACCCGCGCGGCATCAAGCGCCTCGCGGCCAGGTTCGGCGGAGCGATGGAAGTCCGGGAGCCGGGAGTCGCTCGGTCGGCGACGCGTGAGTGGGCGGAGGCGGGACTCGCGCTGTACCACCAGCCCGATACGCAGGATTGATCTGTAGACTGGGGACGAAAGCCCCCCGACGACGGGAATGTCGATATGTTCGCTGGAATGCAAGGCTGGCACCTGCTGATCGTGCTCGCCGTCATCCTCCTTCTCTTCGGCGCTGCCAAGCTGCCGGCGCTCGCGAAGAGCATGGGGCAGTCCGCCCGCGTGTTCAAGGGTGAGATGAAGGCGATGAAGGAAGAAGATGCGACGCGCGCCGAGTCCGCCGTCGCTGAGCCCACCTCGGTGAAGGACACGGGCGCCGAACCTGAGACTCCGCCTCGCGCCTGACCGGCCGTGGCAGCCATCGAACCGACCGTGAAGGCGAAGGCCGACCGGGATCGGCGGATGTCGCTCGGCGCGCATCTCGTCGAGCTGCGGAAGCGTCTCATGTACGCTGCCCTCGCGCTGGTGGTCGGCATGGTGATCGCGTTCATCGTCGCGGACCCGGTCATCCACTTCATCACGGAGCCCATCCGGATCATCACCGAGAAACGCGGCGACGATTTCAGCGCGCTGAACTTCGGCACGGTGACCGCGGCCTTCGACATGCGCATGCGCATCGCCTTCTCGATCGGGCTGTTCCTGTCCGCGCCCATCTGGCTGTGGCAGGTCTGGGCGTTCATCATGCCGGGGCTCACGCGCAAGGAGATCAAGTACACGGTCGGCTTCGTGCTCGCCGCGGTTCCGCTCTTCTTCGCCGGGTGCTACCTCGGCGTCATGATCATGCCGCACGTGATCGAACTCATGTGGAGCTTCACCCCCGAGGGCGGGACGAACTTCTACTACGCGCAGGAGTACTACGACTTCGTCTTCAAGCTGATGATCGTGATCGGGGTGTCGTTCGTGCTCCCGGTGTTCCTGGTCGCGCTGAACCTGGCCGGCGTCATGTCGGGTCGCGCCATCCTCAAGGGTTGGCGAGTCGCGGTCCTCATCGCGACGATCTTCGCCGCCCTCGCGACTCCCGCCGCCGACGTCGTGAGCATGCTGATGCTCGCCGGGATCCTCATCGTGCTGTTCTTCGCCGCCGCGGGACTCTCTCTGCTCTTCGATCGGCGCAAACGGAAGAGGGATGCGGCCGCCGGCATCGTCCCTGACGCCGTATGAGTTCTCCGTCCGACCGTTACGCGCAGGCGCAGGACGCGGCGAGCCATCCGCAGACCGTCGCCTTCGCCGCGCGCCAGCGATTCCAGCTCGATCCGTTCCAGGTGGCCGGGTGTCACGCCCTGGAGAACGGGCGCAGCGTGCTGGTCGCGGCGCCGACCGGGGCGGGCAAGACGATCGTCGGTGAGTTCGCGATCCACCTCGCGATGCAGAGCCCGACGGACAAGGCGTTCTACACGACGCCGATGAAGGCCCTGTCGAACCAGAAGTTCCGCGAGCTCGTCGACGTCTACGGCCCCGACGAGGTCGGGTTGCTCACCGGCGACACGAACATCAACGGCAACGCCCGCATCGTCGTGATGACGACCGAGGTGCTGCGGAACATGATCTACGCGGACTCCGCCGCGCTCCGCGACCTGCGCTACGTCGTGATGGATGAGGTGCACTACCTGGCCGACCGGTTCCGCGGAGCCGTGTGGGAGGAAGTGATCATCCACCTGCCCCCGCGCGTGCGTCTGGTCTCCCTCAGCGCGACGGTGTCGAATGCGGAGGAGTTCGGCGACTGGCTCGACACGGTCCGGGGCGACACGGAGGTGATCGTGTCCGAGGTGCGGCCGGTGCCCCTGGAGCAGCACGTGCTCGTGCGCGACGACCTGCTTCCGCTGTTCGACGACAGGGCGGGTCTCGCGACGGCCCAGGTCAACCAGGAGCTCATGCGGATCCGCTCCTTCACGGGCTCGACGTACGAGGCGAATCGGCAGGCGCAGTCGTATCGCAGCAACCGTCACGCTGGGCGGCAGGCGCAGCGCCCGCCTCGCGGCGGACGACGCCCGGTGCGCTCGGCCAACGCGCGTCGCATCGAGCGGATGGATCGCCCGGATGTGGTCGAGCTCCTGGAGCGGTCGAGTCTCCTGCCCGCCATCTTCTTCATCTTCAGCCGTGTCGGCTGCGATGCCGCCGTGCAGCAGGTCCGGCGCGCGGGCATCCGCCTCACCTCGAACGAGGAGCGGGCCGAGATCCGCGCCATCGTCGAGGAGCGCACGCGCACCCTGCAGGACGAAGATCTCGGTGTGCTCGGCTACTGGGAGTGGCTCGACAACCTCGAGCGCGGCGTGGCCGCCCATCACGCTGGTCTGCTTCCGGCGTTCAAGGAGGTCGTCGAGGAGCTGTTCCAGCGCAAGCTCGTGAAGGTCGTGTTCGCGACCGAGACGCTCGCTCTCGGCATCAACATGCCGGCCCGGACCGTCGTGCTGGAGAAGATGGAGAAGTTCAACGGCGAGGCGCGTGTCGCGATCACGTCCGGCGAGTACACGCAGCTCACCGGGCGGGCGGGTCGCCGGGGGATCGACGTGGAGGGCCACGCGGTCGTGCAGTGGACCGAGGGCATGGATCCGCAGGCCGTGGCCGCCCTCGCCTCCCGACGCACGTATCCGTTGAACTCCAGCTTCCGGCCGACCTACAACATGGCCGTCAACCTGATCGACATGTTCGGGAAGGGCAGGGCGCGGCAGATCCTGGAGTCGTCGTTCGCGCAGTTCCAGGCCGATCGCGCCGTCGTCGGCCTGGCGCGCCAGGTGCGTGAGGCGGAGGAGTCTCTTGCCGGTTATCGCTCCGCCATGGCCTGCGAACACGGCGACTTCCCCGAGTACGCCGCGATCCGCCGTGAGCTCAGCGACCTGGAGAAGAAGAACCGGCAGGACGCGAACGCGCCGCGCGCCGCACGGGACAAGCGGATGAAACGCATCCAGTCGTTGCGCACGCAGATGCAGCGACATCCCTGCCACCGCTGTCCGGATCGCGAGGCGCACGCGCGGTGGGCCGAACGCTACTGGAAGCTCAAGAGGCAGACCGATCGCACGCGCCGCCAGATCGAGAACCGCACCGGGACCGTCGCGCGGGTGTTCGATCGCGTGGTGGAGGTGCTGGAGACACTCGACTACCTCCGCCGAGACGACGACGAGACCCTGCTGACGGAGGCCGGCCGCACCATGCGGCGGATCTACGGGGAGCGTGACCTCCTGGTCGCCGAGTCGCTGCGTCAGGACCTCTGGAAGAGCCTGGACGCTCCGTCTCTCGCCGCCATGGCCTGCTGCCTCGTGTACGAGCCGCGGCGGGACGAGTCGAACACGGGGGAGCGAGGTCTGCCCCGGGGGCCGTTCCGCGCCGCGTACGACCGGACGACAGCCCTCTGGGCCGAGCTGGACGACCTCGAGCGGGATCACCAGCTGCCCGGCAGCGAGCCCCTGGCCGCCGGCCTTGCGGGGGCGATGCACACCTGGGCGCGTGGGGGTACGCTCGACCGCGTCCTGATCGACGCCGACATGGCCGCCGGAGACTTCGTCCGCTGGGCGAAGCAGACGATCGACCTGCTGGACCAGCTCTCGATCGTCGCCGAAGACCCCGCTCTCGCGCGCACCGCTCGGCTCGCCCTCGACGGCGTGCGGCGGGGCATCGTCGCCTACTCGTCGATGTGAGGGTGAGCGCCGTGACCGATCCGTCCGTTCCCGTCCGCCCGCGTGCCCTCCTGCCGCTGTGGGGCGCGGTGCTCGCTGCTGTCGGGGCGGCGGTGCTCATGGATCTCGCGTTCCCCGAGGCCGCGGTCTGGATCCTCGCGTTCCCGGCCACCGGGCTCCTGCTGCTGGCGTTGATCGGGCGACGGGCGGGCGGCGCCCTGCTCGTCGGCCTCGTGTACGGCGTCGTCTTCTTCGGTCTGCTGGTGTCCTGGACCTCCCGCTACCTCGGGCCTTTGCCCTGGGCGGCGCTCAGCGTTGTCGAGGGTGCGCTGACCGCGGTCGCGCTCGTCCCCATCGCCCTGGCCTACCGCTGGCTTCCGCGGGCATTCCCCGGCACGGCTGGCCGCCTGTTCGTCCTGCCGACGGTGGTCGCCGCACTGTGGGTCGGGCGGGAGCTCTTCCTGGGCTGGTGGCCCTACGGCGGATTCCCGTGGGCGCGCCTGGGCATGAGTCAGGCCGAGAGTCCGCTCGCTCCGGTCACCTCGTGGCTGGGGGTCAGCGGGCTGAGCTTCCTGATGGTGCTGCTGACGGCCATGGTGATCGAGCTGATCCGGACCGGGTCCTGGCGGCGTCCACTGCGGCTGGTCGTTCCCGCAGCAGTCGTGGTGGTGCTGGTGTTCACCCCGCTGTTCCCGACGGCAGCCACGGGGACGATGCGCATCGGAGCCGTGCAGGGGAACGGACCGACGGGCTACTTCGACTCGCGCGAACCGTTCTCCGTGATCCAGGCCCAGACCGAGGCGACTGCGCCCCTCTACGGCGAAGATCTCGATCTGCTCGTGTGGCCGGAGGGATCCCTCGACGCCGATCCCGCCGAGAGCTCGGCTCTCGCCCGCCGGATGACCTTGGTCGCCAATCGGGTGGATGCCCCGTTGCTCGCCAACGCGGCGACCGCGCGAGGCGACCGCTTCTACAACACGTCGATGCTGTGGACCCAGAGCGGTGAGGCGTCGCAGTCGCACGACAAGCGCCACCCCGTGCCGTTCGGTGAGTACGTTCCCGACCGCGCCTTCTTCAATGCGCTGGTCCCTGATCTGATCGGGCTCATCCAGCGCGAGTACACGCCGGGCACGAACGCTCCCATCGTCGAGGTCGACGGTGTGAAGGTGGGTCTCGCGATCTGCTTCGACGTGATCTACGACGACGTGATCCTCGAGGGCATCGGCGACGGCGCGCAGGTGCTGGTGTTCCAGACCAACAACGCGGACTTCCGCGGTACCGACGAGAACCTCCAGCAGCTCGCATTCGCGCGCATGCGGGCGATCGAGACGGGCCGGAGTGTGGTGAACATCTCCACGGTCGGCACGAGTCAGGTGATCCGCCACGATGGCCGGACCATCACCAGCCTGGACGCGGATGAGGCCGGAGCGATGCTCGAGGATGTCGAGCTGCGCTCCGGCCTCACGGCGGGTGTCGTCCTGGGCCCCTGGGTGCAGCAGGTGCTGCTGTGGGGCGGGGTGGGCGCGCTCGTGGTCGGGTGGTGGCGCGCCCGTCGGCGTTAGGCGCCGATCTTCTCCCTGGTGGGATCTTCTCCCGCGCCGCGGCGGGCACGGATGAAGGCGAGCCGCTCTTCGAGGAGCTCCTCGAGCTCGGCGCGGGTGCGGCGCTCCATCAGCATGTCCCAGTGCGTGCGGGCGGACTTCTCGTCGCTCGCCTCGATGGTGACGGACTGACCGTCGACCTGCAGGCGGGCCTCAGCACCGCAGGCGCGGCACTCCCAGGTCTGCGGGGGTTCGGCGTCGGCCGCGAACATCAGGGTGGTGTCGTGTCCGCACGTGTCACAGGTGTAGGTGGTCTCACGGCGCTCCATGAAAACGACGCCCTCTTCGCTCTGTAGGCTCTGGGCGCCGAGTCGGATGCCGCGCAGGCTGCGATCTGCCATTGTGTGGTCCTCTCGTCGCTGTCAGGTATAACGCTCGAGCCTGTGGGCTTCATCCACGTGACCGCGATCTCGGCGGTATTCACAGTGGAATCCCAGCGCCGGCGGGTAAAGAGCTCGCCCTACTCTGGAGCGAGGACCGAGACCGCGAGGTCGGCGCGGTCCGACACGATCCCGTCCACCCCCATCCGGTGGAGGCGACGCATCTCATCCGGGTCGTTGACCGTCCAGACGTGCACCTCGATCCCGGCCCGATGCGCCGCCCGCAGGAGCGCGGGGGTGAGGACGGTCAGGGCGCCACGACGCTCCGGTATCTGGAGCGCGTCGATGTCACGCAGGGCACGCGCGGGGGAGAGGCGGAGGGCCGACAGCGCGCGGGCCGAGGCGATCGTGCGGCGTCCGCCCGACGTGGCGGGGCGCTGCGCGGCCCCGGCGCGTCTCACTTCCTCGACCGTCGCTCGACGGCTCGCGTCGGAGAAGCTCGTGATCAGGACGCGCTCGGTGTGCGGGGCGAGGACGGGGCCGAGGAGTCCGGCCGCAGCCGGCGTCTTGACGTCGATGTTGAAGCGCACGTCGGGGAAGGACGAGAGCGCATCACCGACGGTGAGCAGCCCGCCGTGATCGGCGAAGAGTGCACGCAGCTCACGGGTGCGGACCTCGCTCACCGCGCGCGAGTCGTCAGCGAGGCGGCGCAGGTCGGGGTCGTGCACCAGGACGACGTCCCCGTCGGCGGTCACCTGGCAGTCGGTCTCGATGTACTCGACGCCGGCCGCGTGCGCGGCGGCGAAGGCCCCCGCCGTGTTCTCCCACACCCCGGATTCCTCGCCTGCGGCGGTCACCAGACCGCGATGCGCGAAGATCCGCGGGGAGCGGGCGTTCGAGAAGAACGGGTGCGTCACACGCGGGGTGCGGGGTCCGTGGGCCCCTGGCCCGACTTCGGGGTGAAGGCGCTGCCGATGCCCTTCAGTGCCTCCGTCAGTTCGCTGGGCACGATCCACAGCTTGTTGGACGGGCCCTCGCTGATCTTCGGCAGCATCTGGAGGTACTGATACGCAAGGAGCTTGTCGTCGGGAGCGCCCTGATGGATCGCGCTGAAGACGTTCTGGATCGCCTCCGCCTCGCCCTGGGCACGGAGCACGGCCGCCTGCTTGTCGCCCTCCGCCCGCAGGATCTCCGCCTGCCGCAGACCCTCCGCCTCGAGGATGGCGGACTGCTTGGTGCCCTCCGCCGTGAGGATGGCGGCACGACGGTCCCGCTCGGCGCGCATCTGCTTCTCCATGGAGTCCTGGATCGAGACGGGCGGGTCGATGGCCTTCAGCTCGACGCGACCGACGCGGATGCCCCACTTGCCGGTGGCCTCGTCCAGCACCACGCGGAGCTGCCCGTTGATGTTGTCGCGGCTGGTCAGTGCCTCTTCGAGGTTGAGACCGCCGACGACGTTGCGCAGCGTGGTCGTGGTGAGCTGCTCGACGGCGCCGAGGTAGTTGGCGATCTCGTATGTCGCCGCGCGCGCGTCCGTCACTTGGAAATAGACGACGGTGTCGATCGACACGACCAGGTTGTCCTCCGTGATCACCGGCTGGGGCGGGAAGGAGACGACCTGCTCGCGCATGTCGATCAGCGGGCGGAGGCGATCGATGAAGGGCACCAGGATGTTCAGCCCGGGGGAGAGGGTCTTGTGGTAGCGCCCGAGCCGCTCGACGACACCCGCGGTCGCCTGGGGGATGATGCGGATGGCCCTGGCGATGGTGACGATCACGAAGATGATGACCGCGATCACCAGGATCCAGATGATCACCGTGGGGATGAACGATGCGTCGTCCACGTGTTCTCCTAGTCGTTGAGGGGACGGACGATCGCCGTGGCGCCGTTGATGGCGGTGACGGCGATCGGAGCGCCCTGGGGGATGGGCACGGGGGAGGACGAGCGGGCCGTCCAGGTGTCGCCGTTGGCGAGCTTGGCTTGCCCGGACACCTGCGTGATGTCGCTCAGTGCGAAGCCGCGCAGATCGACCAGAGCATCCACGTTCGACCGGGCCGGGTCGGCGCCGCGATGCAGCCGCCGCAGCAGCGGAGGCCGGAGGAACAGGATGAAGAGGGCGGCAGCGATGCCGGCGATGATGATCTGGATCCACACCGGCACGCCGAGGAAGTCCGTGACGAGTCCGACCAGGCCGCCGAAGCTGAGCATGAGGAACGTGAAGTCCAGCGAGAGCATCTCGATCACGAGGAAGACGGCGATGAGGACCAGCCATCCGATCCACGCCCACTGGTCGATGAACACGACGAAAGTCGAGAAGTTGTCCATTCGGCCTCCTTTGTGGTCAACGTATCACGCGCTGCCCCGGCGATCGGGGTGCCCTCGCGACCGCTTGGTAATGTGAGAGAGCCGTGCGCTCACGGCGTTTCACGCATCATGAGGAGTCACCGTGACCGACGTTCTTCCCGCAGGATCCCTCGACGGCAAGGTCGCCCTCGTGACCGGCTCGTCCCGGGGGATCGGCGCCGACACCGTCCGCTACCTCGCCGAGGCGGGCGCCGACGTCGTGATCAACTTCCGCAACAAGGCTCCGCGCGCGGAGAAGCTCGCTGCAGAACTGCGCGAACTCGGTCGGAGGGTCCTCGTCGTCGGCGCGGATCTGACTGACACGGCGTCGGTGGACGCCATGTTCGACGCGGTGCGCGCGGAGTTCGGCCGCCTCGACGTGCTCGTGCTCAACGCCTCGGGCGGTATGGAGTCCGGGATGGCGGAGGACTACGCCCTCACGCTGAACCGCGACGCGCAGCTGAACGTGCTGAACGCGGCCACCCCGTTGCTCGACGACGGCGCCCGTGTCGTCTTCGTGACGAGCCACCAGGCCCACTTCATCCGCACCACCCCGACGATGCCGGAGTACGAGCCGGTCGCCCTCTCCAAGCGCGCCGGTGAGGATGCGCTGCGCGAGCTCATCCCCGGTCTCGCCGAGAAGGGCGTCGGTTTCACCGTGGTCTCCGGCGACATGATCGAGGGCACCATCACGGCCACGCTCCTGGAGCGTGCGAACCCCGGGGCCATTGCGGAGCGCCGCGAGTCGGCCGGGCGCCTGTACAACGTGTCCGAGTTCGCGGCCGAGGTCGCGAAGGCGGTCATCGATCCGGTCCCCGAGGACAACACGCGGCTCGTCGGCGACGTGAGCGCCTTCACCGCCTCCTGATCCTCGGATACGACTCCGCCCCGGCCCGCTTGTGCGGCACCGGGGCGGAGTCGTCTCGTGAGGTCAGACGGCGGGGGAGCCCTGCACGTCGGCGATCACGTTCTTCTCGTCCTTGCCCAGCGTGATGGCCCGGACGATCTGGACGATGCCGAGCACGATCAGCGAGATGCCGAGGAGCAGCCAGAACGCGAAGCCCGCGATGGCCGGCGAGAACAGCACGATGATTCCGGCGACGATGCTGAGGATCGCGTAGAGCACGGTCCAGACGCGGGACCCGTCGCTGCCGAGGAGCGAGAGGGCCACGACACCGTCGACGATCCAGCTCACGCCGATGAAGATGACCACGACCAGGGCGAGCGTCGCCGCCGCCACGTTGAGGTTGAAGAACGCGATGACTCCGGCCGCGATGTACAGCAGGCCGAGGACGATGTGGCCGACCCGTGCCCAGCCGCCCTTCGCCTGCGAGAAGATGCCGAGCCCGATGTAGACGATGCCGGCGACGACGAGGTACGACGCGAAGATCGCCGTGACGATGACGGCCGACTTGACCGGCCAGACGAGCAGGACGATACCTGCGAGCAGGGCGAGCACGCCGGACACGGCGAGGGCGATGCGGATGGAGGAGAAGAACGACTTCGTCTCGTTGATTGCTTCAGACATGGTTGGGGACCCTTTCTGAGAAGATCCTGTGAGGATGCCCCCAGGGTAGCGCTCGGCAGGCGTTCGCGGGGGAGGACCGCCGGAACGCGTCGCACTCCGACACCACGCGACACCCCACGTCATGGCAGGATCGTCTCGTGATGGCGGTGGATGATGCCCGGCTGCGTGAGCTCGTCCTGATGCGCAAGGTGCGGGATCGGATCGATCGCGAATACGCCAGACCGCTCGATGTCGAGGCGTTGGCCCGCGGCGTGCACATGTCGGCGGGGCACCTGAGTCGTCGGTTCCGTGAGACATACGGCGAGTCGCCGTACGCGTACCTCATGACGCGCCGGATCGAACGTGCGATGGCGCTGCTGCGTCGCGGAGATCTCAGCGTGACCGAGGTCTGCTTCGCGGTGGGCTGCTCATCGCTCGGAACGTTCAGCACGCGGTTCTCGGAGCTGGTCGGTGTCCCACCCAGCGTGTACCGTGAACGCGCCGCCACCGTCGAGGGGATCCCGTCGTTCCAGGCGAAGCAGGTCATCCGACCGATCAGGAATCGAGAAGCGCCGCGTCCCGACGCGGACCTAACGTGAGCATCATGAACATCAGCATCCACTACGCGTTCCTCCCGCACACCGACGCCGAGGCGGCGCTCGGGTTCTACCGCGACGCCCTCGGCTTCGAGGTGCGCAACGATGTCGGCTACGACGGGCTGCGTTGGCTGACCGTCGGCCCGACGGACCAACCGGAGACCTCCCTCGTGCTGCATCCGCCGGCGACGGACCCGGGCATCACCGACACCGAGCGGCAGACCATCCTCGAGCTGATCGCGAAAGGAAGCTACGGCGCGCTCACCCTCGCGAGCGATGACCTCGACGCCGTGTTCGAGCGTCTCGTGGAGGCGGGGGCCGATGTCGTGCAGGAGCCGATGGATCAGCCGTACGGCGTGCGCGACTGCGCGTTCCGCGACCCGGCGGGCAACCTCCTCCGTATCAACCAGGCCGGCTGACGCCACCGGCGACGCCGCCCCGAACAGAAGGACACCGATGACCGCTGCACCGCACCCCGCGGACACCCACGACCTGATCCGCGTGCAGGGTGCGCGCGAGAACAACCTGAAGGACGTCAGCGCCGACATCCCGAAGCGACGGCTCACGGTGTTCACCGGTGTGTCCGGCTCGGGCAAGAGCTCGCTGGTCTTCGACACGATCGCCGCGGAGTCCCGCCGCATGATCGACGAGACGTACAGCGCGTTCGTGCAGGGATTCATGCCGTCGGTGCCGCGCCCCGACGTCGATGTCCTGGAGGGTCTGACCACCGCGATCATCGTGGACCAGGAGCGGCTGGGCGCCAACCCGCGCTCGACCGTCGGGACCGTGACCGACGCGAACGCTATGTTGCGCATCCTGTTCAGCAAGCTCGGGCAGCCGTACATCGGGGGACCGACCGCGTTCTCGTTCAACATCCCGACGCAGAAAGCCAGCGGCGTCATGACCGGGCCGGGCGGCGAGAAGAAGATCGTGAAGGACGCGATCTACCTCGGCGGCATGTGCCCGCGCTGCGAGGGCAGGGGAGCGGTGTCGGACCTCGACCTGTCGCAGATCGTCGACGAGTCCCGGTCGCTCGACGAGGGCGCCATCATGGTGCCCGGGTACACGGCAGACGGCTGGATGGTGAAAGGCTTCTCGCAGTCCGGCTTCTACCCCGCGGACAAGCCCATCGCGGAGTTCACCGAGAAGCAGCGGCACCTCTTCCTCTACGGCGAGGTCACCAAGGTGAAGATCTCGGGCATCAACATGACCTACGAGGGCCTGATCCCCAAGATCACGAAGTCGATGCTCTCCAAAGACCTCGACGCGCTGCAGCCGCACGTCCGTGCGTTCGTGGAGCGCGTCGCCACGTTCGCGGTATGCCCGGAGTGCGACGGGACCCGCCTCACCGAGGGCGCGCGGTCGTCGAAGATCGAGGGGATCAGCATCGCCGACGCGTGCCGCATGCAGGTGACCGATCTCGCCGCCTGGGTGCGGGGCCTGACGCTTCCCGGTGCCGCGCCTCTGCTGGAGGCCCTCAGCGCGAACCTCGACGCGTTCGTCACGCTGGGCCTCGGCTACCTCAGCCTGGAACGCCCGTCCGGCACGCTGTCGGGGGGTGAGGCGCAGCGCATCAAGATGCTGAGGCACCTCGGGTCCGCGCTCACCGACGTCACGTACGTGTTCGACGAGCCGACGATCGGCCTGCATCCGCACGACATCCAGCGCATGAACAGGCTGCTGCTGCAACTCCGGGACAAGGGGAACACGGTCCTGGTCGTGGAGCACAAGCCCGAGACGATCGCGATCGCCGATCACGTGGTCGACCTCGGTCCAGGAGCGGGGAGCGCGGGCGGCGAGATCTGCTTCGAAGGCACGGTCGACGGATTGAAGGCCAGCGGCACCCGCACGGGAGAGCACCTGGACGACCGCGCGAAGCTCAAGCCCGCCGTGCGCACGGGCGCGGGGCGCATCGAAGTCCGCGGCGCCTCGACCAACAATCTGCAGAACGTCGATGTCGACATCCCGACGGGCGTGCTGACGGTCGTCACGGGTGTGGCCGGATCCGGCAAGAGCTCCCTCATCCACGGCTCGGTGTCCGGTCGCGAGGGCGTCGTGGCGATCGATCAGTCCGCGATCAAGGGGTCGCGACGCAGCAACCCCGCAACCTACACCGGTCTGCTGGAGCCCATCCGCAAGGCCTTCGCGAAAGCCAACGGCGTGAAGCCCGCTCTGTTCAGCGCGAACTCCGAGGGCGCGTGCCCCACGTGCAAGGGCGCCGGCGTCATCATCACGGAGCTCGGGTTCATGGACACGATCGAGACACCGTGCGAGGACTGCGGCGGTAAGCGCTTCCAGGCGGCGGTGCTCGAGTACACCCTCGGCGGCAAGGACATCACCGAGGTGCTCGATCTGCCCGTCGCGGAGGCCCGGGCCTTCTTCAGTGAGGGCGAGGCGAAGCTTCCCGCGGCCGCCGCGATCCTGGGCCGCCTCGAAGACGTCGGTCTGGGCTACCTGTCGCTGGGCCAGCCGCTGTCGACGCTGTCGGGCGGAGAACGTCAGCGCATCAAGCTGGCGATCCAGATGGGGGAGAAGGGCGACATCTACGTGCTCGACGAGCCCACGACGGGGCTGCACCTCGCGGACGTCGACACGCTCCTGGGGCTGCTCGACCGCCTCGTGGACGCGGGCAAGACCGTGATCGTCATCGAGCACCATCAGGCGGTCATGGCGCACGCCGACTGGATCGTCGATGTCGGACCCGGCGCCGGGCACGACGGCGGCCGAATCGTGTTCGAAGGGACGCCCGAAGATTTGGTATCCCAAAAATCGACGCTCACGGGGGAGCACCTGGCGGAGTACGTGAGCGGACGCTGATCACGCAGACGTGATCCCACGGGACCGCGTCGTGCGTGCGACGACGCGGTCCCGTTCGGCGGAGCGTTCACGTCGACGCGGATCGGCGAGAGAGGCGTCCAGCGCCGCACCGTTCGGGAATCGATACAACTGGACCTCGTGGGGCGCGTCGTCACCGGATGTGGAGATCGCACGCTGCAGGAGAACGCCGCCGTGGTCTGGAAGGAACGCCAGTACCACGTCTTCATAGCGGCTCAGCTCCGCGGCCAGCCCGGGACGCGCCCCAGAGCAGGCAACACAACTCGATCGGGCGTTCGTGTGCAGCCTTCATGGGTTCGATCATGACAGCGTGTGGGCGACGTGGCTCGGCGGTGCCCCTCGTGCATTAACCGATAATGCACATTATGTCAGGTCAGACAAGAAGCGGGTGGGGCCGTCGACCCTGCCGCCTCTCCCTGCCGCCCTTCCCCGCCACCGCTGCACGAGCGCCCAGGCGGTGCGTCTCGCAGTACCGTCGGTCGACCGGTAGGGATTCGCGCTGTCTTGACGCGGCCGCTCAGCTCCAGAGGGCTTCGACGACCACGGGTACGGCATCGGAGACGTCGTAGGAACGAACCCACCGCGGTCGCACGATGACGAGCGAGAATCCAGGATCGGTCACGCGCGATCCCGGAGCGTGCCGCACGAACACCGGCTCCAGCTCCTTCGCCCGCGCGGCCGAAGCCACCTCGGCGCTCCCCTCGAGCTGCAGGGTCACCGCTCCCTCTGTGCCCACCACGAGCGCCATCGCCCCGTTGCCCACGAGGTTCGCGACCTTGCGGGACTCGGAGCGGCTCGTGAACAGGATCGTCCCATCGTCGAGAGCCACCATTCCAACGAGCGCGGCCTCCGGCTCGCCGCCCGCTGACACGGTCGCCGCGACGCCGCGCCCGTGCTCACGGATGAACATGACCACCGAAACTCTGTCGTGGGGATCGATGGCCATGCTCACGAGACTAGCGCCGTCGCCCCGGACTCACGCGGCCGACCAGACTCCCAGCTCGTTGCCCGACGGGTCCGCGAAGTGCAGTCGCCGTCCGCCCGGGAAGTCGTACGGCTCCTGCAGGATGCGCCCGCCGGCGGGTTCGATCGCGTCGCGCGTGGCATCGAGGTCGTCGGAGTAGAGCAGCACGAGGGGGCCTCCGACGGGCCGCGGCTCCTCGGCGAGGAGCAGTCCCCCGACCTCGCTGCCGTCTCCCCTGCCCGAAGCGATCCCGGCGTACGTGGGGCCGTAGTCGACGAACTCCCACCCGAACGCCGACGCATAGAACTGCTTCGCTGCGGCGAGGTCGGTGACGACGAGCTCGACATAGTCGATGGTGTGGTGCTGCGAGGTTCCTGTCATGCGGCGCACGCTACCGGCGGGCACCGACATCGCGCTCGTCCGGCGCGTCGGCGGGCAGGAGTAGCGTGGAACGGTGCCGCCCCTCTCCCCCGCATCCGCCTCTCCGGGGTGGCGCGCGTGGACCATCTGGTCGGTCGGTGTCGCCGCCTACGTGCTCGCGATCACCAACCGCACCTCGCTGGGGGCCGTGGGTGTCGAGGCGGCGGATCGCTTCCAGGCCGACGCATCCACCCTCGCGCTGTTCGCCGTCGTCCAGCTGGCGGTCTATGGCGGGATGCAGATCCCGATCGGCGTGCTCCTCGACCGCTACGGGTCGCGGCCCATCATCACGATCGGGATGCTGCTCATGGCGGCCGGGCAGCTCACCATGGCGCTGTCCCCCAGCGTCGGCATCGCCATCGTCGCGCGTGTGCTCCTGGGCGCGGGCGACGCCGCGGTATTCCCCGCCGTGCTGCGCCTCGTGGCGACCTGGTTCCCCGCGCAACGCGGACCGCTCATGGTGCAGTTCACCGGGATCATCGGTCAGGCGGGGCAGCTCATCGCCCTGGTACCCGTCGCTGCACTGTTGCACGCGACCAGCTGGAGCATCACGTTCGGCAGCATCGCCGGGCTCGGACTGCTGTTCACGGTGCTGGTCTGGCTCGTCATCCGCAACCATCCGCCGGAGCGGGGCGCGGACGTGACGGTGAACACGGACACCGGCGTCGTCCGCGTCGTCACGTCCGCCATCGACACCGGCGTCGGAATCCGGGCGGCGTGGGCGCACCCGGGAACCCGCCTCGCGTTCTGGTCCCACTTCACCACACCGTTCGCCGGCACGGCCTTCGTCCTCCTCTGGGGCATGCCGTTCCTCACCGTCGGCGAAGGGCTTCGGCCCGCGGCTGCCGCTGGGATCATCTCGATCTACGTGGTCGCCGGAATGGTCCTGGGGCCGGTGATCGGCGATCTGTCGCGGCGCCTTCCGAACCACCGTTCCCTCGCCCTCGTGCTCCCGGCTGTCGGGGTGCAGGCGGCGGCATGGATCGCGGTGATCGCCCTCCCCGGGCCGGCTCCGGCGTGGCTGCTCACCGTGCTCGCCGTCGCCCTGGCCACCGGGGGCCCGGCATCGATGATCGCGTTCGACCACGCCCGCACCCACAACCCGAGCCACCGGCTGAGCACCGCCACCGGCGTCACCAACGCGGGGGGCTTCATCGCCGCACTCCTCGCGATCTTCCTGATCGGGCTGCTCCTCGACGTGCAGGGCGCAGGCACGCCCGAGACCTACTCCCTCGACGCATTCCGGCTGGCGTTCCTCGCGCCCCTCCCCCTCTGGGCGCTGGGTGTGACCTTCATCCTGGTCGAACGCAAGCGCACACGCATCCGCATGGGTCTGGATCCCGAGCGACGCCGACGCTCGCCCCTAGGATGAGCGCATGGCCTCCGCTCCCCCCTCGGCTCCTTCCCGTCTCGACGAGTCGGACCGGCGGCGGATCGCTCGCCTCCCCCGTGGCGTCACGGCCGGTCTGATCCTCGCCGCGCTGTGGCTGCTCACCGGAGGTGCCGCGAGGCTCTGGGGCTCCGACATCATGGTCACCCGACTCCTCAGCTTCTTCGGCGTCGGTCCCGTTCAGGCCAACACCTGGGGCCTCCCGGCGGCATGGACGCCCGTCATGCTCGTGCTCGTGGCGGCGGTGCTTGCTTCGGTCACCTGGTTCGTGTCCGACCGCGTCGCTCCATCCGGTCGCGGCATCTGGGCTCTGTGGTTCGCCGCCGTCATCGCGGGGGCCGTGCTCGGGCTCGGGCTGGACGCGATCCGGGCGATCTCGTACCTGCAGGACTTCGGCCTGCGCGGACTCACCGTGGCCGTCGTGGAAAGCGCCCCCATGACGACGTACTGGGCGGTGATGAGCGGCTGGATCCCGGCCGTCCTCCTCGGCCGTCGTGACGGGCAGGCGGCTCCGCCGGTTCGAGCGCGCACCGCGCTGATCAGTGCGCTCGTCAGCGTCGCGCTGTTCGTCGTCGGCGGCGGGCTCGCCGACGACGCGCGACAGCAGGACATCATCCGCGAGAACGCCGCACAACAGGCGACGACGGACGACACCGGCGCGCTCATCGATCCGACCGCCGTCGGCGATCCCGTCGCCGAGACCGCTCCGGGCGTCGGTGCACCGACCCTCCAGACCGACGCCTGCACCGTTGACCGCGCCACGCTGCTCCTCGGTGCAGCGGACGGAGCCACAGGACACCGGGCCCAGGCGATCCACCTGGTCAACGTGAGCGAGCAGCCGTGCGTGATCGAGGGCTATCCGGACATCGCCTTCGCCGACCAGAACGGACACGCGCTCGACGTCGAGGTGGTTCCGGGATCGTCGTTCCTCGCCACGGACGACGGGAGCGCCACGATCACCGTTCCCCCGCAGGGACAGGCCACCGCGGTGCTCGGCTGGGACGCCAACGCGACCGCGGGGGCGCTCGTGGCACGGCAGCTCTACGCAGCTCGCCTTCCGGGGCTGGAGCGCGGTTCGTGGCCGGTCGAGCTCGACATCGTCGCGGGATCCACCGTCGAGGTCACGGCGTGGAAGCTCGACACGTCCGCCGGGGCAGCCCCGTAGCCGGTACGCTCCCTGTCTTCAGCGCAGCAGGTGCTGGACGGTCTCGAGGACGAGCTCCACGCTGACGCGCTCCGGGACCTCGGCGTCGCCCGCTTCGAACTCCGCCAGCTCGACACCGCGGACGCTCTCAGCCGGGAGCGAGGCGAACAGCGCGGCGATCTGGTGCGGGAGCAGCCCGTCGCCCACGCGGTACGCGGCGGGGATGTACCCGGGCTCGAGCACGTCCCAGTCCACGTGGATCCACACGGGTCGTCCGGCGACCAGCTCCCGGAGTCGCTCCGGGGTGCTCTCCCCCGGGCTGAGCACCGTGACGCCGTTGGCCGCCAGCAGCTCGGCCTCCGCAGGGTCGATGTCGCGCCCGCCCACCACGACCACCTGGCGCGGATCCACCCCGGCACCGTGACCGCTGTCCCAGAGCCCGCAGGCGGCCGCGAGCACCATGCCGCCGAGGTAGCCCGATCCGGTCGTGTCCGGTGTGTTGAAGTCGCCGTGCGCGTCGATCCACAGCACGACCGCATCGGGGTGATGCTCCGCGACGGCCGGGAGGGTGCCGAGGCTCGCGGCGCAGGTGTTCGTCACGAGCAGCGGGGTCGCGCCCGAGGAGATCGCGGTATCGACGGCGTGACGCAGGCCCGTGAGCGTCGTCGCCGCGGCCGGCAGCGCCTCGCTCCAGTCGTCCTGGCGTGAAGCGTCGGGAGTGCCCACCACCTGCGCGTCAGTGCCGAGGAGCGCGGACAGGGCGTCGGCCACGAGCCGGGCGCCCACCAGGGCCCCGTCGGTGCGGTCGGCCACACGGCCCTGGGACAGGATGAGCGAGAACGGGGAGGACATCCCCCCAGTCTCCCATCCTCGTCCGGCACGGCCGCGACGACTCAGCGGCGGCGGGGCGTCCAGCCGCCCGGCAGCGGCCCGTCGACGGTGGCGCGCGCGCGGTCGCCGGCGGCCGACCACCCCTGGGCCTCTTCCTCGCGATCGAAGCCGCCGCGAGCGACGCGGAAGCCCACGTCGTCATGGTGCATCCGGGGCGCTCCCCCGCGGCGGACGGACGCACGCACGCTCCACGCCTCGTCGGCGAACCCGCCCCCGCGGAAGACGCGATAGTCGTCGTACCGCGCAGGGTCGAGCAGGTCCCAGCACCACTCCCACACGTTGCCGAGCGTGTCGAACAGCCCGTGGAGGTTGGGCAGCTTCCCGCCGACGTCCTGCGGCGCGGAGACGTGATCAGCCGCTGTCCACGCCGCATCGGCGAGTGGTGCATAGTGCGGGCCCGCGGAACCGGCACGGCACGCGAACTCCCACTCCGCCTCGGTCGGCAACCGGTACCCGTCCGCCGTCGTGTCCCAGGTCACGTCCTCGCCGTCGAAGCGGTACACGGGGTCGAAGCCCTCCCACTCCGACGCCGCATTGCAGAAGTGCACGGCTCGCAGCCAGCTCACGTCGGCGGCCGGGCGGCGGGGATGTCGCACGGCGACGCCCAGCACGTCGGCCAGTTGCTCCTCCGTCACCGGGAAGACGCCGAGCAGGAACGGCTCCAGGGTTACCTGCCGCGTCGAACGCGTCCGTGCATCGTGCAGTGTGACCTCTCCGGCGGGAAGGCGCGTCAGCTCGATGTCGCTCACGCGGGCGTGCACTCGATCCAGGTCGGGTACTTCGCCGTGCGACCGTCACCCGAGGAGGTGCGGGTGACCCGGCGACGCACCCAGGGACCCACGAACTCGCGATAGTACGCGAGACCCGACGGGCCGAGACCCGGGCGGTCGAGTGGCGCCCACCAGGCCTCCGGGGGTTCGAAACCCAGTGCGTGGAGCACCCGCGCAGCCACCCGGTGATGTCCGGCGGCGTTCATGTGCAGGCGGTCCTCCGACCAGTACGGCGGCTTCGAGAGCTCGCGGTCCGGCCAGTTCAGGGCGCGGATCACATCAGGGCGATCCTCGATGCGGCGCAGCACGGCCTCCGACAGCAGGTCGCCCCGGCGTTGCACGAGCGACCCCATGGGCAGCTGGCCGCTCGGGTTCGCTCCGGAGAGCAGGATCATGGTGACGCCCTCCTCGTCGCAGCGCCGGAGCACGCGGCTGAACGCGTCGGCGATGTGCTCGGGATCGGCCCGCGGACGGAGCATGTCGTTACCGCCCCCGTTGAACGACAGATGGGTGGGGCGCAGCGCCAGCGCGGGCTCGAGCTGCTGCTCCACGATCGGCCAGGCGAGCTTGCCGCGGATCGCGAGGTTGGCGTACTGGATCGGGTGACCGGCAGCGTCGGCCCACCCCTGTGCCGCGATGTCCGCCCATCCGCGCTCGCGCCCGTCGGGCAGCACATCCCCCACGCCCTCCGTGAAGGAGTCGCCTATCGCCACGAATCGCACATCGGTCACGGACCCAGCCTATTGCCGTGCCCGGACAGCGGCGTCAGCGGTCGTCGAGGGCTGCACCGCGTCGATCCACGAGCCCCCACGACGCCCCCGCCGCGAGGAGGAAACAGGCGGCGAAGACGACGAACAGCACCGGCGCACCACCCGCGAGGAGCAGCACCGGGGCCGCGATCGGTGCCACGACCGAGGCGATGCGGCCGATGCCCGCGGCCCATCCGGCGCCCGTCCCCCGCAGCGAGGTCGGATAGATCTCCGGTGTCACCGCGTACAGTGCCCCCCAGGCGCCGAGGTTGAAGAACGACAGCGCCATACCGGTCGCGATGATCGCGGCCTCGGTGCTCGCGGTGCCGAAGAGCACGGCGGAGACGGCCGAGCCGAGGAGGAACACCGACAGCGTGACGCGGCGCCCCCACACCTCGATCAGCCACGCGGCCACCGCGTACCCCGGCAGTTGCGCGAGCGTGATGATGAGCGTGAAGCCGAACGACCGCACGAGGTCGAAACCCGCGTCGACGAGGATGCTCGGAATCCAGATGAACGCTCCGTAGTACGCGAAGTTCACGGACAGCCACACCAGCCACAGACAGAGCGTGCGCACGCGGAACTCCCGGTTCCACAGCGTCGCGAGCCTCGCCCCGGCCGTGGCGGCGATCGCCCGCGAGGCCGGCTCCTTGCGGATCGCGGGGGCCGCCGTCATCCCCGCCTCGGCCTCGAAGGCGGACACGATCCGGTCGGCCTCCGCGATCCTGCCGCGCGAGGCGAGCCAGCGCGGCGACTCCGGAAGGCCCCACCGCACGATGAGCGCATAGACGGCGGGGATCGCACCCACCGCGAACGCCCAGCGCCACCCGGACTCCGACGCCGGGATCACGAGGAAGCCGATCAGCGCGGAGGCGGTCCAGCCCACGGCCCAGAACGCTTCGAGGATCACGATCAGGCGTCCCCTGATGCGTGCCGGGGCGAACTCGCTGACGTACGTCGAGGCCACCGGAAGCTCGGCGCCCAGTCCGAGGCCGACGAAGAAGCGCAGCACCAGCAGGGCCGCCACTCCCCCGACGAGGGCGCTCGCTCCGGTGGCGACGCCGTACACGAGGAGCGTCAGGGCGAACACCTGACGACGGCCGAACCGGTCGGCGAGCAGTCCCCCGAGCGTCGCCCCCAGAGCCATGCCGACGAAGCCGATCGATGCGATGAGCCCCGCTTCGCCCTTCGACAGGTCCCACTGCTGCGTGAGCGCCGCGATGATGAACGAGATGAGACCGACGTCCATCGCGTCCAGCGCCCACCCCACCCCGGAGCCGGAGAGCACTCGCAGGTGCCGGCGCGTGAACGGAAGGACATCGAGGCGCTGGGCGAGCGAGGTGCGGCTCGGCAGGGCGGTGTTGGCCATGCCACTCATCGTAGAGGCGGGCGGGCGCGGTGCCCGCCCGCCCGCCGTCGTCAGTCGCGGTCGGCCAGCAAGCGCCGCACGCGCGGAATCACCTCGGTGCCGTACAGCTCGATGCTGCGCATCATCGCCTCGTGCGACAGGGTGCCGGTGGCGTACTTGAGGTCGAAGCGGCCGAGGCCGAGGGTCGTCACCGTGTCGGCGATCTTCGTCGCCACGCGATCGGGCGAACCGGCATAGAGCGCGCCCTCCGGCCCCACGTCGTTCTGGAAGCGCGCACGGCTGTACGGCGGCCATCCACGCTCGCGTCCGATGGTGTTGTTCATCGCCTCGAAGCCCGAGTACGCGGCGTCCCAGGCCTCGGCGTCCGTGTCGGCGATGTGTCCCGGCGAGTGCACCGCGACGGGGTGCGATGTCGTGCCGAACGAGGCGACGGAGCGGTGGTACAGGTCGACGAAGGGCCGGAACCGCGCGGCCGGTCCGCCGATGATCGCGAGCATCAATCCCAGACCATGGCGTGCCACGCGCACGACCGACTCCGGACTGCCGCCGACGCCGACCCACGTCCGCAGACCCTTCTCGGTCTTCGGGAAGACGTCGGCGTTCTCCAGCGATGCCCGCATGGTGCCCGACCAGGTCACCGGCTTCTCCTCCAGGAGGTGCACGAACAGGTCGAGCTTCTCCTCGAACAGCGTGTCGTAGTCGCGCAGGTCGTAGCCGAAGAGCGGGAACGACTCGATGAAGGAGCCGCGACCGAGCACGACCTCGGCGCGACCGTCGGACAGCGCGTCGAGCGTGGCGAACCGCTCGAACACCCGGACGGGATCATCGGAGGACAGCACGGTCACGGCGGTGCCGAGACGGATGCTCTTCGTCCGGCCCGCGATCGCCGCGAGCACCATCTCCGGAGACGACACCGCGAACTCGCGACGGTGGTGCTCCCCCACGCCGAAGAAGTCGACACCGACCGCATCCGCCAGTTCCGCCTGAGCGACGACATTGCGGATCGTCTGCGCGGCCGTCAGCAGCTCGCCGTCCTGGTCCCGTGTGATGTCCCCGAAGGTGTCCAGCCCGAATTCGATGTCCATGTCATGCCTCTCTATTCAGCTGAATGAACAGCGGACGCCGAAGGGGCATTCCCGTGGTCTCAGCGCGGAAGCAGAGCGCTGCGCAGCGTGTCGAGACCGACGCCGCCCAGGTCGAGTGCGCGCTTATGGAAGTCCTTGAAGGAGAACGCGTCGCCCTCCGCCTGCTCGACCGCGTCCCGCACCTGCTCCCAGATGCGCTGACCGACCTTGTAGGACGGCGCCTGCCCCGGCCAACCGAGGTAGCGGTTCACCTCGAACTGCACGAACTGGTCCGACATGTTCACGTTGCGGCGCAGGAAGTCGAGTGCATAATCCGCGTCCCAGACACCTTCGCCGTCGAGGCGGGGCTTGCCGAGGTGCACTCCGATGTCGAGCACCACCCGAGCGGCGCGCATGCGCTGTCCGTCGAGCATGCCGAGGCGGTCGGCGGGGTCGTCCAGATACCCGAGCTGCTCCATCAGACGCTCGGCGTACAGCGCCCAGCCCTCCGCATGACCGGACGTACCCGCCAGCAGCCGGCGCCAGGAGTTCAGCTCGGCGCGGTTGTACACGGCCTGGGCGATCTGCAGATGGTGACCGGGAACACCCTCGTGGTACACCGTCGTGAGCTCACGCCAGGTGTCGAACTCGGTCACGCCCTCGGGAACCGACCACCACATGCGACCGGGGCGGGAGAAGTCGTCCGTGGGAGCGGTGTAGTAGATCCCGCCCTCCTGCGTCGGGGCGATCATGCACTCGAGCGTGCGGATCGCCTCCGGGATGTCGAAGTGCGAGGCGCCGAGCTCCGCGACCGCGCGGTCGCTGGTCTCCTGCATCCACGCCTGCAGTGCCTCCGTGCCCACGAGCTTGCGTGCGGGATCGCCCTCGAGGTGAGCGACGGCCTCCTCGACCGATGCTCCCGGGAGGATCTCGTTCGCGATCGCCGTCTGCTCGGCGACCATCCGCGCGAGTTCCTCGCGGCCCCACTCGTACGTCTCGTCGAGGTCGATCGTCGCCCCGAGGAACCGACGCGAGTTGAGGGCGTAGAGCTCGCGTCCGACCGCATCCTGCTCCCCCGCCTCGGGGGCGAGCTCCTCGGCGAGGAAGCGGCGCAGTTCGCCGTAGGCCACGCGCGCGGCGGCGGAGTTGTCGGCGAGCGTGCGCGCGAGCGACGCGGGCAGCTGCCCCTCGTCCGGGTCGGCGTGCGCGACGAAGGCCGCGAAGAACCCGTCGTCGGCGATGTAGCGGTCGATCTGCGTCGCGACCTCTGCGACCTGGCGCCGTGCGGGCGTGACCCCCTCGGCGATCCCCGTGCGCAGCGTCTCGACGTACCCGCGCAGGGCACCCGGGACCGCCGCGAGACGGGTCGAGATGACCTCCCAGTCGTCGACCGTCGACGTCGGCATCAGGTCGAACACGGCGCGGACGTCCTGCGCCGCGGAGGCGATCACGTTGAGGTCGCGCAGATGCCACTTCGCGTCGTGCAGTTCGAGGTCCAGGCGCAGCTCGGCGCTCAGGTCGGTCTTCGTGACTTCGTCGATCGCGTCGACGGGTTCGAGCGCGGACAGCTTGTCGAGCGTCGCCCTGGTCGCCGCGGCGACCTCTTCGTGGCCTTCCGGGCTCAGGTCGCCGAATCGATCGTTGACCTCCGAACGACCGATGTAGGTGCCCAGGGTCGGGGCGAGCACGGCGATGGTGTCGACCCAGTCATCGGCGACCTTGTCGATGGCGGAGGGGGTGCGGGGTGCGGAAGTCATGGTTTCCAGCCTAATCCCCGACCCCTCGCCAGTGAGGTCAGTGCGCGGCCTCGTTCCAGTCTCGACCGCGACCGACCTGCACGTCGAGAGGGACCGAGAGCTGCGCGGCATCGCCCATGCGGGTGCGGACGATCTGCTCGACCCGATCCCACTCCCCCGACGCGACCTCCACCACGAGTTCATCGTGGATCTGGAGGAGCACCCGGGACGAGAGCTCCGCGGCCTGCAGGTCGTCGTGGATGTGGAACAGCGCGATCTTCATGATGTCCGCCGCACTGCCCTGGATCGGGGCGTTGAGCGCGGCACGCTCGGCGTTCTCGCGCAGCACCCGGTTCGGGCTCGCGAGGTCGGGGAACGGGCGGCGCCGACCGAAGATCGTCTCGGTGTAGCCGTCTTCCTTCGCCTTCATGACCGACGCGCGCAGGTAGTCGCGCACCGCGCCGAAGCGGGCGAAGTACTCGATCATGAGCTGCTTGGCCTCGGCCTGCTCGATGCGCAGCTGCTTCGACAGACCGAACGCCGACAGCCCGTAGACCAGACCGTACGACATGGCTTTGACCTTGGTGCGCATCGCCGGGGTGACATCGCCCGGCTCGACGCCGAACACCCGCGCACCCACGAACCGGTGCAGGTCTTCGCCGCTGTTGAACGCCTCGATGAGCCCCTCGTCGCCCGACAGGTGCGCCATGATGCGCATCTCGATCTGCGAGTAGTCCGCGGTCAGCAGCGTCTCGTACCCCTCGCCCACCTCGAACGCACTGCGGATCCGACGTGACTCCTCGGTGCGCACCGGGATGTTCTGCAGATTGGGGTCGGTGCTCGACAGTCGGCCGGTCTGGCTCCCCGTCTGCACGTACGTGGTGTGCACCCGATGGTCCGGTCCGATCGCCCCGTCCAGCGACTCGATGATCTGCCGCAGCTTGGTCGCCTCGCGGTGCTGCAGCAGCAGGCTCAGGAACGGGTGCGGGTGGGACTCCTGCAGATCGGCCAGCACCGCGGCGTCGGTCGAATAGCCCGTCTTGGTCTTGCGCGTCTTCGGCAGCTGCAGGTCTTCGAACAGCACCTCCTGCAGCTGCTTGGGCGAGCCGAGGTTGAACTCGCGCCCGACCACCGAGAACGCCTCCTGCGCGAGCACATCCGCTCGTGCCGCCAGCTCGCTCGAGAACGTGGACAGCACCTCGTGTGAGACGGCGACCCCCGCGAGCTCCATGTCGGCGAGGGTGAGCAGGGTCGGCAGCTCGATGTCGGTGAGCACGGCGGCGACCGGCTCCGGCAGGTCGCCGCGCAGCGCCTCGGCCACGCGCAGGACGAACCAGGCCTCCTGCGACGGTGTCGCCCCTTCGGTCTCGGGAACCAGCTGCGAGGGGTCGGCCTCGGGCAGCTTCTCTCCGAGGTAACGCTGCACCAGGTCGGACAGCGTCTTGTCGGGGAAGCTCGGGCGCAGGAGCCAGCCCGCGAGACTCGTGTCGTACGCCAGTCCGCCGAGCCGGATGCCGTGGCGCCGCAGCGCCTTCACCTGCGGCTTCGCGTCGTGCAGCACCTTCGGGGCAGAGGACTCGAGCCACTCGCGAAGAGCCGCGGCCGCGTCGTCGGACCAGTCGAGCTCGCGCAGCTCCGTCTCGGTGGCGGCCCCCAGGCGCACGGGAGCCCCCGCCGCGATCGTCACGCGCAGTGCCACATCGCTCTCCTGCGCGGCAGCCCACGAGGCGAGCTCGGCGCCGCTCACCTGCGCGGGAACGGGCATCTCGACCACGGCCGCCGGGTCGTCGGCCACCTCGCCCGCGCCCACCGCCTCGAACACCCGCGGCAGCAGCGTGCGGAACTCCAGGCGGGCGAAGATGTCGCGCACGGCCTGGGCGTCGATGGGCGTGACCGCGAGGTCTCCCGGGGCCACCGGCAGCTCGACGTCGGTCAGGAGACGGTTCAGCTTGCGGTTGCGACGCACGTCGTCGATGTGGTCGCGCAGGTTGCCGCCCACGACGCCCTTGATCTCGTCGGCGCGATCGAGGAGCTCGTCGAGAGAGCCGAACTGGGTGAGCCACTTGACCGCGGTCTTCTCCCCCACCTTCGGGACGCCGGGCAGGTTGTCACTGGTCTCGCCCACGAGCGCCGCGATGTCGGGGTACTGTTCCGGGCGGACGCCGTAGCGCTCCTGCACGGTCGTGGGGTCGTAGCGCTTGAGCTGGGACACGCCCTGCACGGACGGGTACAGCAGGGTGATGTCGTCGGTGACCAGCTGGATGGTGTCGCGGTCGCCCGACACCACGAGCACGTCGTAGCCCTGCGCGGCGCCCTGGGTCGACAGCGTGGCGAGGATGTCGTCGGCCTCGATGCCCTCCTGCGTCAGGACGGGGATGGACATGGCCGCGAGGCAGTCCTGCAGCAGCGGGATCTGGCCCTTGAACTCGGAGGGGGTCTCGGAGCGGGTGGCCTTGTACTCGGGGTACTCGTCGGTGCGGAACGAGTGCCGTGACGTGTCGAAGGCGATGGCGAGGTGCGTCGGCTGCTCGGCCTTGATGAGGTTCACCAGCATCGACAGGAAGCCGTAGATGGCGTTCGTGTGCTGGTTGTCCTTGGTCGTGAAGTTGTCGACCGGGAGGGCGAAGAAAGCGCGGTAGGCGAGCGAATGGCCGTCGACGACCATGAGGGTAGGCTTTGCGGAGTCCGTCACCCTGTCAGCCTAACGAGGAGCACGGACACCCGCAGAGGAGGATGCATGGGCGAGGTCGCGACCAGCGAAGGGCTCGAGTGGGCAGCCGCCCGCGGCATGGGCGCACTGGCCGAGAAGATGGGCATGGAGTTCGTGGAGTTCGGCGTCGACCGGTGCGTCGCGACCATGCCGGTCGCCGGCAACACCCAGCCCGTCGGCCTGATGCACGGCGGCGCGTATGTCGTGCTCGGCGAGTCCCTCGGCTCGATGGCGGCGAACCTCCACGCCGGAGAGGGGCGCCTCGCGGTCGGCGTCGACATCAACGCGACCCACACCCGCTCCGCGACCTCCGGGACCGTCACGGGGGTATGCACGCCGGTGCACCTCGGACGCAGCATCACGGTGCACGAGATCGTCGTCACGGATGATCAGGGCCGACGCTGCTCGACGATCCGCATCACCAACATGATCAAGGACGTTCCCGCGGTGCGCTGAGAGGCTCCTCCAGCAGAAGCTGGAACAGCAGGTGATCCTGCCACTCCCCCGCGATGCGCAGGTACTTCGGCGCGAGGCCGATGCGCTCGAAACCGCATCCCGCCAGCACGCGCTGCGAAGCCAGGTTGTGGAGCAGCGTGGCAGCCTGCAGCCGATGCAGGTGGAGCTCCGTCCTCGCGTGCTCCGCGACGAGGGTCACCGCACGCCCGGCCAGCCCGCGCCGCAGCCGTGAGGCGTCGATCCAGTAGCCGAGGTCCGCGCTCCAGAACGCGCCGCGGACGATCGAGTTCAGGTTGACGCGGCCGCGGATCGAACCATCATCCCCGACCACGACGAACCGCAGGCTCCGTCCCGCCTCGGCTTCCGCCAGGCACTGCGCGACGTGCCGCTCCTGCCACTCGTCGGTGAAGAAGGCGGCGTCGCGCTCGGGCTCCCACGGAGCCAGGTGTGCACGATTCGCGCGGTAGGCCGCGGCGATGCCGGGGCCGTCGCCCGCACGCACGGGCCGCAGCAGGTGCTCGGCGTCGAGGCGGAGCACCGGACCGGCTACTTCTTCGGGGCGAGCTGCTCGATGATGGCCTTCGCGACGTCCTGCATCGTGAGGCGGCGATCCATCGAGGCCTTCTGGATCCAGCGGAACGCCTCGGGCTCGCTCAGGCCCATCTTCTCGTTCAGCAGTCCCTTGGCGCGGTCGACCAGCTTGCGGGTCTCGAAGCGCTCGACCATGTCGGCGACCTCGGCCTCGAGCGTGATGATCTGCTCGTGACGCGCGAGCGCGATCTCGATGGCCGGAAGCAGGTCGTTCGGGGTGAACGGCTTGACGACGTACGCCAGGGCGCCCGCCTCGCTCGCCCGCTCCACGAGCTCCTTCTGGCTGAAGGCCGTCAGCAGCACGACCGGGGCGATGTTGCCCTTGTGCAGCTTCTCGGCCGCGCTGATGCCATCGAGCTGGGGCATCTTGACGTCCATGATGACCAGGTCGGGGCGCAACTCGGTCGCGAGGGCGACGGCCGTCTCCCCGTCACCGGCTTCGCCGACGACATCGAAGCCGTTGTCGCGAAGGATCTCGACGATGTCGAGACGGATCAGCGACTCGTCTTCGGCGACGACGACGCGTCGGGGTGCGGATGCCGTGGGCTGCTCAGCCTGTTCTTGCTCGGTCACGGACTCCATCCTACTGGAGAGGGCGCGGCGCTCGGCCGAAGCGCTCATCGGCGCCGGGTGATCGGCTCGCCCTGCGCTACAGTCGAAGACGCGACACACGGGCCGGCGTGGCGGAATGGCAGACGCGGAGCACTCAAAATGCTTTGTCCGAAAGGGCGTGTGGGTTCGAGTCCCACCGCCGGCACACGGTGCGCTATACATGCTCTATGCACAGCGGGGACGCACCGGCAGCTCATGCCCGGAGGTCGCATCGCACCGCGCGGGCCACTCTCGTCGTCCTGGCGGTCGCGCTCGTCATCCTGCTCCTGATCGCCGCAGAGGTGTTCAGGCGCACGAGCGCGGAGGAGGCGGAGCGCGCGAGCGATCCGGCCTTCGTCACCGCCCCGACCCCGCTGCCCTCCGGAGCCCCGGGCTCGCTCATCCGCTCCGAGGAGATCGACAGTGCTCCCGTCGGCACGAGAGCGTGGCGCGTGCTGTACCACTCCCGCGACCTGGCCGGTTCGGACATCGCCGTGTCCGGCCTGGTCGTCGTGCCCGAGGGGCCGGCGCCGGAGAACGGACGCACGGTCGTCTCCTGGGCGCACCCGACCACGGGAGCGGCGACGGCGTGCGCCCCGTCGCTCGCGCTCGATCCGTTCGAGCTCATCGCCGGGATGCACGAGCTGCTCGCCGAGGGATACGCCGTCGTGGCCACCGACTATCCGGGCCTCGGTGTGGAGGGCGCGTCGTCCTATCTGCTGGGCGTCCCGGAGGCGAACAGCGTGCTGGACATCGTGCGTGCGGCCGGCCGCCTCGACGGGGCGGGGACGAGCGCTCGCGTCGTGCTGTGGGGGCACTCCCAGGGCGGTCAGGCGGCGCTCTTCGCCGCCGAGCGCGCCGAGACGTACGCGCCCGAGCTGTCGGTGCGCGGGGTGGCGGTGGCGGCGCCGGCGGCCGATCTCAACGCCCTGATGACCGACGACATCGTCGACGTCTCCGGGATCACCATCGCCTCGTTCGCCATCGCCGCCTACCGGGATGCCTACGCCGAACGGTTCGGCGAGGAGGCCATCCTGTCGATCCTGACCCCGGAGGGCGCGGCTGCGACTCCCGACATGGCCGCGCTCTGCCTGCTGACCCACACCGAGGAGATCCACGCGATCGCCGAGCCCCTGGTCGGCTCCTACGTCACCGCCGATCCCGCCACGACCGAGCCCTGGCGGACGATGCTCGCCGAGAACAGCGCGGGCGGCCAGCCCATCACGGTCCCCGTGCTCGTCGGCCAGGGCGAGGCGGACGAGCTCGTGCGTCCCGCCGCGACCGACGGGTACGTCGCCCGCCTCTGCGCGGCGGGGACCGATGTCGCCTACCACCGGTTCCCGGCGGTCGACCACGGCTATGCGGCGTACGCGACCCTGCCCGAGCTCCTCCTGTGGCTCCCGACGCTGGACTCGCCACGGGAGCCCCACGATACCTGCGGGTGAGCGCTCAGGATTCCGCCAGTGCCGCGAGTTCGGCGAGCACCCGGGGGTGGGCGAGGATGCGGAAATGGCCGCCGGTGTCGAGCACGACGTTCTTCGCTCCCGGCAACGCGCTGCCCTCGGGGATGTGCGGGTCGAACTCCGCATAGACCGACACGATCCGGGCGTTGACCTGGACCTCGCGCGCGAGCGCCAGGATGGACGGGTCGTCCGGAGAGAAGGCGCGCAGCACCCGTCCCGGCATGCGCCGGGCGTACCGGGAACCTCCGAACGGCGTCGCGACCGCCAGCATCGCCCGGATGCGGTGCCCCTCCGGTCCGGTCATGGCGAGCTTGCCCGCCAGACCTCCCTTGCTGTGCGCGACGAGGATCACCCCGGTGAGGTCGCGCGCACGCAGATGCTCCGCGATCTGCTCCGCCTCGTCCGCGACCGGGAACCGGTTGCGCCGCAGCGCATCCACCACGTGGACCGGATGACCCCGCTGGTGCAGCGCGACGATGAGCGGCTCCAGGAACCGCCACGTCTCGTACACCCCGGCGAGCACCACGATCGGCACGCCATCGCCGTCGGTGAACGCCCTCGCGTCATCTCGTCCGAAGAAGGAGCGCACCTGCCAGAACCCCGCATACGCGTAGTCGGCGGCCCACCAGCCCAGCCGCCTCACGGCGCCGATGGCGCGCTCCGCTTCTCGTCCATGCTCCTCGACGTGGCAGCGTGCGGCCACGCACCGGCCGTGTGCGCCAGGATCGCCGACGCGACGGCGCGGGGCGCGGACTGCTGGGCCACGTGGTGGTGACCGGGGATCTCGACGAGACGCGAGACGCGGGCGCTGTCCCGCAGCCGGCGGCACCACGCGCGACCCGCGATCGGATCCGCTCCCCCGCGGATCACCAGGAGCGGCACGGTCAGCTCCGCCACCCGCTCCTGAAGCCGATAGCCGATCATGTGTCGCGCCTGCCGCAGATACCAACGCACGCCGCAGCGGAGGTAGTCGGTGAAGACGATCGTGTTGATCGCGGGTGTCTCCCCCACGGTGTCGATCGCGAGGGCACGCGCCTGTGCCGGAATCGTGCGCCACCGCTCGTCCACGACCGGGCCGATCGCGACCACGGCGCGCACGTACTCCGGGCGGTGCAGAGCAGCCTCCACGGTCCATTGCGCGCCCATCGAGTGTCCGACGAGCACCACGCGGTCATCGCCGAGCGTTCCGATCACCTCGGCCAGTGCGCTGCCCATCCGCTCCACCCCGACGTCGACGGAGGGCTTGGGCAGTCCGCCGAAACCCGGAAGATCCACCGACACCACACGGGTGTGCTCCGCGAGCGCATCGTGCAGGCGGGACAGGTAGCGGTGCGACATGCCGATGCCATGCACCAGCACCATCGTGGGGACGACGGATCCCGCCGGTCGCGGAGTCTCCCGAAGGCGGAACATCAACCCCGACGTGAGCACGAGGCGCGTACGAACGACCATGCGCCCACGCTATCCGCCCCGCCCGCGCGGTCGCAGAGGGTTGACGCGGGCCCGGGACATACGGAAGGGGCGGGGCCGTAGCCCCGCCCCTTCCGGACACCTCGTGCGTCAGACGCCGGCCTTGTAGATCGGCGCAGCACCACGCATCGCGTCGCCCACCTTGTGCACGCGGAGGTCGTTCGTCGAGCCCACGATCCCGGGAGGGGAACCGGAGATCACGACGACCTTGTCGCCCTCGACCGCCAGGCCGTTCTCGAGCAGGTACTCGTCGACCTGGTGGTACATCAGGTCGGTGTGCTGGACCATGTCGACCAGCGTGGAGCGCAGGCCCCACGTGAGCGCCATCCGACGACGGATCGCCGGCTCCGGGGTGAACGCCAGCATCGGGATGCGCGAGCGCAGACGCGACAGGCGGCGGGCGGAGTCGCCCGACTGGGTGAAGACGCAGAGGAACTTCGCGTCGACGAACTCCGCGACCTCGAGGGCGGCCAGCGTGATGGCACCACCCTGCGTGCGGGGCTTGGTCGTCAGCGGGAGGATCCGCTCCAGGCCGTGCTCCTCGGTGGACTCGATGATGCGGGCCATGGTCTCCACCACGACGACCGGGTAGTCGCCCACGCTGGTCTCGCCCGAGAGCATCACCGCGTCGGCGCCGTCGAGCACCGCGTTCGCGACGTCGGAGGTCTCCGCGCGCGTGGGCACCGGGCTGTTGATCATCGACTCGAGCATCTGCGTCGCCACGATCACCGGCTTCGCGTTGCGCCGGGCGAGCTCCACCGCGCGCTTCTGCACGATCGGCACGGCCTCCAGAGGCAGCTCGACACCTAGGTCGCCACGGGCGACCATGATGCCGTCGAACGCGTCGACGATCTCCTCCAGCGCATCGACCGCCTGCGGCTTCTCGATCTTGGCGATCACGGGGACGCGCACGCCCTCCTCCGCCATGATCTCGTGCACGCGCGACACGTCTTCCGCGTTGCGCACGAAGGACAGGGCGATGAGGTCGGCACCCGTGCGCAGACCCCAGCGCAGGTCGTCTTCGTCCTTCTCGCTCAGAGCGGGGACGTTCACGGCGACACCGGGCAGGTTGATGCCCTTGTTGTTCGACACGGCGCCGGCGACGACCACGCGCGTGGTGACGGTGACGCCGTCGGTCTCGACCACCTCGACGCGGACCTTGCCGTCGTCGATCAGCAGGAAGTCACCGGGCTTCACGTCCTGGGGCAGCCCCTTGAACGTGGTACCGCAGATCTCCTTGTTGCCGATGATGTCTTCGGTGGTGATCTTGAAGATGTCGCCCTTGGCGAGCTCGTACGGCCCGTCCTCGAAACGGCCGAGACGGATCTTCGGTCCCTGCAGGTCGACGAGGATCGCCACGGCGCGGCCGGAGTCCTCCGCCGCGCGACGCACGTTCGCGTAGTTGTTCTCGTGCACGGAGTAGTCGCCGTGGCTGAGGTTCAGACGTGCCACGTCCACACCCGCATCGATCAGTGCACGCACCGTCTCATACGTCGAGGTGGCCGGACCCAAAGTGGCGACGATTTTCGCGCGTCTCAAAGAACTCTCCAGGATAGAAGTGGGGGATGAACGTTCGGGCGACGGTGCCTGCCCCAGCCTACGCGGGCTGGAGACCGATCGCGACATCGCTCGGACGCACCGGCTCGGGCAGCACCGTGGTGCCCATGAGGTAGCGATCGACGTTCGCCGCCGCCGCACGACCCTCCGCGATGGCCCACACGATGAGCGACTGCCCGCGTCCGGCATCACCGGCCACGAACACGCCGGGCACCGACGACTCGTACGACGCGTCGCGGTGGAAGGAGCCGCGGTCGGTCACCTGCGGACGGGTGTCCTCCGTGTAGCCGTCCTGCTCCGGACCCGTGAAGCCCATCGCGATGAGCACGAGATCGGCGGGGATCTCCCGCTCGGTGCCGCTCTTGGGAACCCGGCGTCCGTCGATGTATTCGGTCTCGGCCACCCGCAGCGCGCGCACCTCGCCGACCTCGTTCGACAGGAACTCCACCGTGGAGGCGAGGAACACGCGCTCCCCGCCCTCCTCGTGCGCGGACGACACCTCGAACACGGTCGGCATCATCGGCCACGGCTGGTGGTCGGGGCGCGTGTCGCCGGGCTGCTTGCCGATCGCCAGGTTCGTCACGCTCAGCGCTCCCTGACGGTGCGCCGTGCCGATGCAGTCCGCACCGGTGTCGCCGCCGCCGATCACGATGACGTGCTTGCCCTCGGCCGTGATCTGCCCTGGGACCGCGTCGCCGGCGACCGCGTGGTTGGACTCCACGAGGTACTCCATCGCGAAGTGCACGCCGTCGAGGTCGCGCCCGGGGATGGGCAGGTCGCGGGGAACCGTGGCACCGGTCGCGATCACGACCGCGTCGTACCGCGCGCGGAGGTCGGCCCAGGAGATGTCCTTGCCGATCTCGACACCCGCACGGAACCGGGTCCCCTCCTCCTGCATCTGGCGCAGACGCGTCTCGAGCTGCGTCTTCTCCATCTTGAAGTCGGGGATGCCGTAGCGCAGCAGCCCGCCGATGCGATCGTCGCGCTCGAACACCGCGACCGTGTGCCCCGCGCGCGTCAGCTGCTGGGCGGCGGCGAGGCCCGCGGGCCCCGAGCCGACGACGGCCACCGTCTTGCCGGTGAGGCGCTGCGGCGGCTCGGGCTCGACCCAGCCCTTCGCGAAGGCCTCGTCGATGATGGAGACCTCGATCTGCTTGATCGTGACCGCCGGCTGGTTGATGCCCAGCACGCACGAGCTCTCGCAGGGCGCCGGGCACAGGCGACCGGTGAACTCCGGGAAGTTGTTCGTGGCGTGCAGGCGCTCGATCGCGGCCCGGCCCTCACCGCGCCACGTGAGGTCGTTCCACTCGGGGATGAGGTTGCCGAGCGGGCAGCCCGAGTGGCAGAACGGCACACCGCAGTCCATGCAGCGACCGGCCTGACGGCGCAGGACGGCCTTGTCGCCCGGCTCGTAGACCTCTTTCCAGTCCATGATGCGCACCGGCACCGGACGGCGAGCGGGAAGTTCCCGCTCGGTCACCTTCAGAAAGCCTTTGGGGTCAGCCACCGGTCACCTCCAGGATGCGGTTCCACACGATGTCGCCGTCGGGGTCGATCCCCTCGGCCAGAGCCTCCTCGCGCATGCTCCGCACGGCGGCGAAGTCACGGGGAAGCACCTTCACGAACTCCGCCGCGCGCGCGTCGAAGTCGTCCAGCAGCTCGGTCGCGCGCGGGGACGCCGTACGTTCGACGTGCTCGACGAGCAGTCCGCGCAGCACCTCCAGGTCGGCGCGGTCCAGCGGCTCCAGCCGCAGCTCTCCGCTGCCGAGCGACTGCGCGTTCACCTTCGCGGTGTCGAGAGCGTGCACATAGGCCACTCCCCCGGACATGCCGGCGCCGAAGTTGCGCCCGGTCGGCCCGAGGATCACCGCGAGCCCGCCGGTCATGTACTCCAGGGCGTGGTCGCCCACGCCTTCGACGACCGCGGTCGCCCCGGAGTTGCGCACCAGGAACCGCTCGCCGACGACACCGGAGATGAACATCGTGCCCGAGGTCGCGCCGTAGCCGATCACGTTGCCCGCGATCACATTCTCGTGCGGTGCGATCGACGCCCCGCGCGGCGGACGGATCGTGATGTCTCCGCCCGAGAGGCCCTTGCCGACGTAGTCGTTCGCGTCGCCCTCGAGGCGGAGGATGATGCCCGGCGGGAGGAACGCGCCGAGCGACTGCCCCGCAGTCCCTGTGAGGGTGACGTCGATCGTCTCCTTCGGCAGCCCGGTAGCACCGTGCCGCGACGTCACCTGATGGCCGAGCATCGTGCCCACCGCGCGCTCCGTGTTGGCGATCGGCAGCTCCACCACGACGGGCTCGCCGTTGAGCAGCGCCCCCTTCGCGATGTCGATGAGCTGCACGTCGAAGTGCTTGTCGAGCTCGTGGTCCTGCGCGCGACCGCTGCGGCGCGGCTCGCCGGCCGGGAACGCCGGGCCCTCCAGCACGGGGCTCAGGTCGAGACCCTCGGCCTTCCAGTGCTCGACGGCCACATTCGTCTCCAGGAGCTCGGTGCGTCCGACGATCTCGTCGATCGAGCGGTAGCCCAGCTCGGCGAGGAGCTCGCGCACCTCTTCCGCGATGAACTCCATGAAGTTGACGACGAACTCGGGCTTGCCCGTGAACCGATCGCGCAGCACCGGGTTCTGCGTGGCGACGCCGACCGGGCAGGTGTCCAGGTGGCAGACGCGCATCATGATGCAGCCGCTCACCACGAGCGGAGCCGTCGCGAAGCCGAACTCCTCCGCGCCGAGCAGCGCGCCGATCACGACGTCGCGCCCGGTCTTGAGCTGGCCATCGACCTGCACCACCACGCGGTCGCGCATGCCGTTGAGCATCAGCGTCTGCTGCGTCTCGGCGAGCCCCAGCTCCCAGGGGGTACCCGCGTGCTTGAGGGAGTTCAGCGGGCTCGCACCCGTGCCGCCGTCATGGCCGGACACCAGGATGACGTCGCTCAGCGCCTTCGCCACACCCGCCGACACCGCACCGATACCGGACTGGCTCACCAGCTTCGTGTGGATGCGCGCCTCGGGGTTCGCGCGCTTCAGGTCGAAGATGAGCTGCTTGAGGTCTTCGATCGAGTAGATGTCGTGGTGCGGCGGCGGCGAGATGAGCCCGACGCCGGCGGTGGCGTGACGCGTGCGCGCGACCCACGGGTACACCTTCGTGGGCGGCAGCTGACCGCCCTCGCCGGGCTTCGCGCCCTGGGCGAGCTTGATCTGGATGTCGTCCGCCTCGGTGAGGTACAGGCTCGTGACGCCGAAGCGGCCGGAGGCCACCTGCTTGATCGCACTGCGCCGCTCGGGGTCGACCAGACGGTCGGGGTCCTCGCCGCCCTCACCGGTGTTCGACTTGCCGCCGATCCGGTTCATCGCGATCGCCAGGGTCTCGTGCGCCTCCTTGGAGATGGAGCCGTAGCTCATCGCCCCGGTCGAGAAGCGCTTCACGATCGCGGACACCGGCTCGACCTCGTCGAGCGGGACCGGCTTGCGGGTGCCGGTGCGCAGCGTGAAGAGTCCGCGGAGGGTCTTGAGCTCGGCGGCCTGCTCGTCCACGAGCTTCGTGTACTCGCGGAAGATGTCGTACCGCCGCGTCCGGGTGGAGTGCTGCAGCTTGAACACCGTCTCCGGGTTGAACAGGTGCGGGGAGCCGTCGCGACGCCACTGGTACTCGCCGCCCGTCCACAGGCGCTCGTGCGCGCGGGCTGCGGCATCCTCGGGGTACGCGTAGTCGTGCCGCGCCTGGTTCTCTGCGAAGATCTCCTCGATCCCGATGCCGCCCAGCTTCGACTCCGTGCGGGTGAAGTAGGCGTCGATGAACTCCTGGCTGAGACCGACGGCCTCGAACACCTGGGCGCCGGCGTACGACGACACGGTGGAGATGCCCATCTTGGACATGATCTTCAGCACGCCCTTGCCGAGCGCGTAGATCAGGTTCTTGACCGCCTTCTCGGGCGTGATGCCGGTGATGTAGCCGGTGCGGACGAGGTGCTCGACCGTCTCCATCGCCAGGTACGGGTTGATCGCCGACGCGCCGTAGCCGATCAGCGTCGCGACGTGGTGCACCTCGCGCACGTCTCCGGCCTCGACGATCAGGCCCACCTTCATGCGGTTCTCGCGCCGGATGAGGTGGTGGTGGATCGCCGACACCATGAGCAGCGACGGGATGGGCGTGAGGTCCTTGTTGGAGTCGCGGTCGGACAGGATGAGGAACTCCGCGCCGTCCGCGATGGCCTGGTCGACCTCGGCGCACATCTCCGTCAGGCGCTCGGCGAGCGAGTGCGGGCCGGAGTCGAAGTGGTACAGGCCGCGGATCGTCGCGCTCGACCGGCCGGGCAGCGCCTTGTCGATGTGGCGGATCTTCGCCAGTTCGTCGTTGTCGATCACGGGGAAGTCGAGCGACACCGTGCGGGTGTGCTCCGGACCCCAGCTGAGCAGGTTCGACTCGGGACCGAGGCCGAGCTTGAGGCTCGTGACGACCTCTTCCCTGATCGAGTCCAGCGGCGGGTTCGTGACCTGGGCGAACTGCTGCGTGAAGTAGTCGAACAGCAGTCGCGGTCGCTTGCTGAGCACCGCGATCGGGGTGTCCGAGCCCATGGCACCGAGCGGCTCGACGCCGGTCTGGCCCATGGGGGTCAGCAGGATGCGCACTTCTTCCTCGGTGTACCCGAAGGTGCGCTGGCGGCGGGTGATCGACGCCGGCGGGTGCACGATGTGCTCGCGCTCGGGCAGGTCGGCCAGGCGCACGGCCCCCGCGTCGAGCCACTCCTGCCACGGGTGCAGCGTCGCAAGCTCCTGCTTGATCTCGCGATCTTCGACGATGCGGCGCTGTGCCGTGTCGACGAGGAACATCTTGCCGGGCTGCAGACGCCCGCGGCGCTTGATGCGCTCGGGCTCGAAGTGCAGCACGCCCGTCTCCGAGCCGATCACGACCAGTCCGTCGGTGGTCTCGGTCCAGCGCCCCGGGCGCAGTCCGTTGCGGTCGAGCGTCGCGCCGACCAGCGTGCCGTCGGTGAAGATGAGCGCGGCCGGGCCGTCCCACGGCTCCATCTGGTTGGAGTGGTACTCGTAGAACGCGCGCAGCTCCGGCGTGATGTCGGCCTGCTTCTCGTACGCCTCCGGCACCATCATCATGATCGCGTGCGGCAGGCTGCGACCGGTCAGGGTGAGCAGCTCGAGCACCTCGTCGAACGAGGCCGAGTCGCTCGCGCCGTCGGTGCAGATGGGCAGCAGCGGTGAGATGTCGCCGAGCAGCTCGGATTCGAGCTGCGACTGGCGGGCGCGCATCCAGTTGCGGTTGCCGCCGACCGTGTTGATCTCGCCGTTGTGCGCCAGCATGCGCAGCGGCTGCGCGAGCGGCCACGACGGGAATGTGTTGGTGGAGTAGCGGGAGTGCACGACCGCGAGCTCGGACGCGAACCGCTCATCCTGCAGGTCGGGGTAGAACGGCTCCAGCTGCAGCGTGGTGACCATGCCCTTGTAGCCGAGGGTGCGGCTGGACAGCGACACGAAGTAGGCGCCGAGCTCGTGGCCGGCCCGCTTGCGCAGGCGGTAGGCGACGCGGTCGAGGGCGATACCGGTGAGCGGCGCGTCGGCGTGCGTGGCCCCGCCGGCGCTCACGAAGAGCTGCTCGAACGCGGGGCGGGCCTCGTCGGCGAGCTTGCCGAGGTTCTCGTTCGCGGTGGGGACCTCACGCCACCCGAGGACGCGGAGGCCCTCGGCGCGCGCGATCTTCTCGATGCCGGCCTTCTGCTGGCGGCGCTCGCTCGAGTCGCGAGGCAGGAACGCGAGTCCTGCGGCGTACTCCCCCACGGGCGGCAGTTCGAAGCCGGTGACCGCGCGGAGGAAGGCGTCTGGCATCTGCGTGAGGATGCCGGCCCCGTCTCCCGTGCCCGCGTCGGACCCGATGGCCCCGCGGTGCTCCAGGTTGCGCAGGGCCTCGAGGGCCAGCGCGATGATGTCGTGCCCGGCTTCGCCGCGCAGCGTTGCGACCATGGCCAGGCCGCAGGCGTCCTTCTCGAACGCCGGGTTGTACATGCCCTGCTTCGGGGGGTATGCGCCGGAGGCGCCGTAAGGGGGCTGGAAGTACACCAGTTACCGTCCTCAGATCTTCAGTGAAACCCGGGGACGTCGTCGGCCCGCTCGTTCAGTGCAATGGTTCTCCCGCCGCGGGACGCGGCGTTATCGGGAGCCGTCCTCGCTCGTGGGAGCAGTGCTTGTGGCGGTGGCTCCTGCGGTGACCTCGTCGGTCGGAGGCTCGCTCACGTCCACGAAATCAGAGGGATTGTCTTGCGATTGTACATCAGCGTCCAGGTCCTTCCGGCCGCGGCCGGGCTGATACGGCGAAGGCTCCAGACCCGGGTGACGGCGCGTCTGCACCACGAGGATGACGAGGCCGACGACGACGCCGATGATCGCCGCCCAGACGTTGCTGCGCAGACCCAGGATGATCTCGCTCGGGTCGATGCGGATCGACTCCCACACGATGCGACCAGCGCTATACCAGATGAGGTAGATCGCGAACAGCCGGCCCCACTGGAAGAAGAGCTTGCGGCTCAGCCACAGCAGCACGATCACGCCGAGCCCGTTCCACAGCACCTCGTACAGGAACGTCGGGTGGAACAGCGTGCCCTCGGGGAGCCCGGGAGGGAAGGCCGAGTTGGTGGACTCGATCTCGAGGCCCCACGGCAGGTCGGTCGGCAGGCCGAAGAGCTCGTGGTTGAACCAGTTGCCGAACCGGCCCATGGCCTGCGCGAGCAGCAGCCCGGGAGCGAGTGCGTCGGCGAACGTCCAGAAGCGGATACCGGTCCAGCGGCAGCCGAGGTACGCGCCGATGGCGCCGCCGATCAGCGCGCCGAAGATGGCGATGCCGCCCTCCCAGATCGCCCACACCGAGCCGGGCTCGAAGGGGTTCCAGGTGTTCTTGCCCTCGCCGAAGTAGAAGTTCGGGTGGGTCAGCACGTGGAAGATGCGGGCGCCGATGATGGCCAGCGGCACCGCGAGGATCGAGATGTCGATCACGACCCACGGCTCCGCACCGCGCTTCGTGAGGCGGTGGTTGGTCAGCAGCACCGCGACGATGATGCCGGCGATGATGCAGAGCGCGTAGAAGTGGATCCGCACCGGGCCCAGGTCGAAGTACGCGACGGGAGGACTCGGGATGCTGGCGAGCACGCCGGTGAAGCTGCTGGGGAGCGCGAGGGACATGAGTGCGATTCTAGTTCTCGGGGACGGAGCGCACCGACGACGTGCCGGTGGCGAGGGTTCGGGCGACGGCCGCGAGGGCGGGGACGCCGCCGTCGCGCAGGGCGCGCACGAGCGCGGTGCCGACGATGGCGCCGTCGGCGTACTCGGAGACACCGGCGATCTGCTCGGCGGTGGAGATGCCGATTCCGACGCAGGCGCGCCGGGCGCCGTGCTCGCGCAGGCGGGCGACGAGGGTGCGTGCGCCGCGGTCGAGCTCGGCCCGCTCCCCCGTGATGCCCATCGTGGAGACGGTGTACACGAAACCGGTCGACGACTTCACCACGAGCTCGAGGCGCTCGTCCGACGAGGTCGGCGCGGCCAGGAACACCCGGTCGAGCCCGGTCCGCTCGCTCGCCGCGATCCACTCCGCCGCCGCGTCCGGCGTGATGTCGGGCGTGATCAGCCCGGCGCCGCCCGCCGCCAGCAGGTCGTCGGCGTAGCGATCGACGCCGTACTGCAGCACCGGGTTCCAGTAGGTCATCACGAGCACCGGGACGTCGGTCGCGGCAGTGATGGCGCGGATCGCGGTGAAGAGGTCCTTCATCCGGAAGCCGGCGGCGAGGGCGGCGGTCGTCGCCTCCTGGATGATCGCGCCGTCCATCACGGGGTCGCTGTAGGGCGGCCCGAGCTCGATGATGTCCACGCCGTTCTCGGCGAGGGCGATCGCCGCCTGGATGCTCGTCTCCAGGTCGGGGAAGCCGACGGGCAGGTAGCCGACGAAGGCGCTGCGGCCGGCGTCGTGCGCGCGCTGGATGGCCTGTTCGACGCGGCTCACAGCTGCGGCTCTCCCTTCGAGGCGGCTTCTTCGGCGGAGCTCTCCTCGGTCGCGTCGTGCGCGAGCGCCGCCTCGTCGTAGAGCTCGAAGTACCGGGCGGCCGTGTCCATGTCCTTGTCGCCCCGGCCGGAGAGGCAGATCGCCAGGACGGCGTCCGGTCCGAGCTCGCGGCCGATCCGCAGGGCTCCCGCGAGGGCGTGCGCGGACTCGATCGCCGGGATGATGCCCTCGGTGCGGCTCAGCAGCCGCAGGGCCTGCATCGCCTCGTCGTCGGTCGCCGGGATGTAGTCCGCGCGGCCGATGTCGGCCAGCCACGAGTGCTCCGGGCCGACGCCGGGATAGTCGAGCCCGGCGGAGATCGAGTGCGACTCGACCGTCTGGCCGTCCTCGTCCTGCAGGACATAGGTCTTCGCGCCGTGCAGCACACCGGGACGACCGCGCTCGATCGACGCCGCGTGCCGCGGGGTGTCCACTCCGTCGCCGGCCGCCTCGACGCCGTACAGGCGCACGCCCTCGTCGTCGAGGAACGCGTCGAACATGCCGATCGCGTTCGAGCCGCCGCCCACGCACGCGAACACCGCGTCGGGCAGCCGGCCCACCTCATCGAGCAGCTGGGCGCGCGCCTCCTCGCCGATGATCTTCTGGAAATCGCGGACCATCGCCGGGAACGGATGCGGCCCCGCGGCGGTGCCGAAGATGTAGTTCGTGGTCTCGACCGAGGCGACCCAGTCGCGGTACGCGTCGTTGATCGCGTCCTTCAGCGTGCGCGAGCCCGAGGTCACCGGCACGACCTCGGCGCCCAGCAGGCGCATGCGGGCGACGTTCAGCGCCTGGCGCTCGGTGTCGACCTCGCCCATGTAGATCGTGCAGTCCAGGCCGAACAGGGCCGCCGCGGTGGCCGTCGCGACACCGTGCTGTCCTGCACCCGTCTCGGCGATCACCCTGGTCTTGCCGAGGCGCTTGGTGAGCAGCGCCTGGCCCAGCACGTTGTTGATCTTGTGCGAGCCGGTGTGGTTGAGGTCCTCGCGCTTGAGGAACACCCGCGCGCCCCCGGCGTGCTCGGCGAACCGCGGCACCTCGGTCAGCGCCGAGGGGCGTCCGGCGTAGGAGGACAGCAGGTGGGCCAGCTCGGCACGGAACTCCGGATCGGCGATCGCCACCTCGTACGCGACCGTCAGCTCGTCGATCGCGGCGATCAGCGACTCCGGCATGAACCGGCCGCCGAAGTCACCGAAGTACGGGCCGTGCTGGTCACGCAGACTCACTTCGCCTCCAGGAAGCTCTCGAGCGTGGCGACCGGATCCCCGGTCACCAGGGCCTCACCGATCAGCACGACGTCGGCACCGGCCGAACGGTAGTGCGCGACATCGGCGGGGGTGAGCACCGCGGACTCCGCGATCTTGATCGCCGTGTCCGGGATGCGGTCGACGAGCCGACCGAAGAGGTCACGGTCGAGCTCGAGAGTCTTCAGGTCGCGCGCGTTCACGCCGATGAGCGCGGCGCCGAGATCGATCGCCACGTCGAGCTCCTCCGCCGAGTGCGTCTCGACGAGCGGGGTCATGCCGAGCTCCAGGGTGAACGCGTACAGGTCGCGCAGCACCTCCGGCTCGAGCCCGGCGACGATCAGCAGGACGAGATCAGCACCCGCCGCCCGCGCCTCCAGCACCTGATACCGCGTGGCGATGAAGTCCTTGCGCAGCACCGGCAGCGACACCCGCGCGGTCACGGCCTCGAGATCCGCCAGACTGCCCCCGAAACGGCGCTCCTCGGTCAGGACGCTGATCGCCGAGGCGCCGCCCTGCTCGTACAGCGACGCCTGGTGGGCGGGATCCGGGATCTCGGCGAGTGCACCACGGGACGGGCTCGCCCGCTTGACCTCGGCGATGATCTTGACCCGCTCGGCGGGAGCGAGGAACGCAAGGGCGTCCTTCGCCGCCGGGCGCGCGAGAGCCTCGCGCTCGACGACCTCGATCGGCCGGGAGAGGGAGCGACGCTCGGCGTCTGCGACAGCGCCGGCCGTCAGGTCGGCGAGGACCACTAGTGCGCCTTCGGGGAGTACTTGGGGCCCTTCACGCCGTAGCCCGCCTTCGCGAGCGCCCAACCCACGATGGCCCCGATCGGGATCAGCGCGGCGGAGATCCAGACCAGGGTCGGCTGCTCGAAGCAGAACGCGACGGTCGCGGCGGTGAAGCCGACGAGCATGATCACGACGGCGGTCCAGGCCGCAGGCGAGTGTCCGTGGCCAGGGTCGGCGATCGGGTTGGTCATGTTTCCTCCGGGGACGACGTGCGGATGTCTTCAGTCTATCGGGGTCAGCGCGTGGGATCCGTCCCGCGGGACAGGTCGTCCCACGAGTCGACCGCGTCGACCGGGCCCTCGTGCGTCGCGGGGTGCGCGGTCTCGGTGCGGTAACGGCGGCCGCCCGACTTCCACTGACGCCAGGTGACCAGTACCAGCACGGCCGCGAGCAGCAGGATCACCCAGCCGACGAGTGCGACCCACGGCCACGCGGACGCCACGATGTGCGCCGCCACCTCGTGCACGGCGGTGTCGCCCGCGAGCCCCGTGGTCTCGGTCACGGTCGCGGCGACGGCGTCGAAGGGCTCAGCGACCAGCAGCTGCACGGTCGACCAGCCGAGGAACACCGCCGCGACCGCGGCGAGCACCCCGAAGACCAGTCGCACCGCGCGACCGGCGATCGACAGGGCCGCGCCGAGCGCCAGCACCGCGAGGCTCAGCGGCGCGAGCAGCACCATCGCCGCGGCCCCCGGCACGAGGATCGCCTCTCCCGCATCGGCGCGCTCGACCGTGAACCAGGTCTGCGTGGAGGAGATGATGCCGAGGGCGCCGGCGAGCAGGAAGCCGGAGACCGCGAGCGAGCGCCCCCGCCGGGCGAGGCTCACGACGACGCCGATCCGTCGACGGCACCCAGGTCGGTCGTGTCGAAGCACGTGCGGGTCCCCGTGTGGCACGCCGGGCCGGTCTGGTCGACCAGCAGCAGGATCGCGTCGCCGTCGCAGTCGAGTCGGGCCTCGCGCACCACCTGGATGTTCCCGGAGGTGTCGCCCTTGCGCCAGTACTCCTGCCGGGACCGCGACCAGTACGTCGCACGACCCGACGTGAGCGTGCGCCGCAGCGCCTCCGCATCGACCCATGCGAGCATCAGCACCTCGCGCGTGTCCCACTGCTGCACGATCGCGGGCGCCAGGCCCTCGGCCGTGAAAGCCACCTGGGCGATGCGCGCCTCGACATCCGGCTCGCTCTGCCCCTGCTGCGCCTCCGTCATCGAACCAGCACCCCCTCCGCGCGCAGCGCGTCCTTCACGTCGCCGACCGTGAGCGCTCCCGTGTGGAAGACGCTCGCCGCGAGCACGGCGTCGGCACCCGCCTTGATGGCCGGGGCGAAATCGGTCGCTCGTCCGGCGCCGCCGGAGGCGATCACGGGCACCGGCGCCGCCTCGCGCATGAGCCGGACGAGTTCCAGGTCGAACCCGTCGCGCGTACCGTCCGCGTCGATCGAGTTCACCAGCAGCTCACCCGCCCCGCGCTCCGCGGCCTCCCTGGCCCAGTCGAGAGCGTCCAGGGTGGTCTGCGTGCGACCGCCGTGCGTCGTGACGACGAAACCGGAATGCGTCGTGTCGGCGCGCTTCACGTCGAGCGAGAGCACGAGCACCTGAGCGCCGAAGCGGTCCGCGATCTCGCCGATCAGCTCGGGCCGGGCGATCGCGGCGGAGTTCACCCCCACCTTGTCGGCGCCGACGGACAGCAGCCGGGCCACGTCCTCCACGCTGCGCACTCCCCCGCCGACCGTCAGCGGCACGAACACCTGCTCGGCGGTGCGCTGCACGACGTCGTAGGTCGTGGCCCGCGCGTCGACGGTCGCGGTCACATCGAGGAAGGTGATCTCGTCCGCGCCCTGCGCCGCATAGTGCCGGGCGAGCTCGACCGGATCCCCCATGTCGCGCAGGTTCTCGAAGTTCACGCCCTTCACGACGCGGCCGTCGGCCACATCGAGGCACGGGATGACCCTGCTCGCGAGAGTCATCAGAGCCTCGCCGCGTGGATCGCCGTGACGAGGATCGCCCTGGCCCCCAATGCGTACAGGTCGTCCATCACCTGGTTGACCCGGCGACGCGGGATCATCACGCGCACGGCCACCCAGGCCGGGTCGCGCAGCGGGGAGATGGTGGCCGACTCCCGGCCGGGAGCGATCGCGACCGCCTGGTCGACCAGCTCGGTCGGCAGGTCGTAGTCGAGGAGCACGTACCGGCGGGCCACCATGACGCCTCGGAGACGGCGCAGCAGCGTGTCGACGCCATCCGCGTCACCCGGGCGGCTGATCAGCACGGCCTCGGACTCCAGGATGACGGGGCCGAAGATCTCCAGCCCCGCCTGTCGCAGCGTGGTCCCCGTGGAGACCACGTCGGCGACGGCATCGGCGACGCCGAGGCGCACGGCCGACTCCACCGCACCGTCGAGCTGCACCAGCTCGGCGTTCACGCCGTGCTCCCGGAGGAACGAGCCCACCAGTCCGGGGTAGGCCGAGGCCACGCGCACGCCGTCGAGGTCGTCGATCGACGTGAAGCGTCCGGGAGGGCCGGCGAAGCGGAACGTCGACGCGCCGAAGCCGAGCTGCTCGATCTCGCGCGCCGGCTGCTGCACGTCGAGCAGCAGGTCGCGTCCGGTGATGCCGACGTCGAGAGCGCCGGAGGCGACGTACGTGGCGATGTCACGCGGACGCAGGAAGAAGAACTCGACGTCGTTCTCGGTGTCGACGACGTGCAGGGTCTTGGGGTCGCGGCGGCCGGCGTAGCCCGCCTCCGCGAGCATCTCGGCGGCGGTCTCGGACAGCGAGCCCTTGTTGGGAACGGCGATGCGCAGCATGAACGGCTTTCAGTTCGAAGGAGTGGGGGCGGAGCGCATCACAGATGTCGATAGACGTCCTGCAGGGTGAGGCCCTTCGCGAGCATCATCACCTGCAGGTGGTACAGCAGCTGCGAGATCTCCTCCGCCGCCGCCTCGTCGGACTCGTACTCGGCCGCCATCCACACCTCGGCGGCCTCCTCCACGATCTTCTTGCCGATCGTGTGCACGCCGCCGTCGAGCTCCGCGACCGTGCCCGACCCTTCCGGTCGGGTCTCGGCCTTGACGCTGAGCTCGGCGAACAGCTCGTCGAAAGTCTTCACGATTCCAGGCTAGCGGCTCGCGCGAGGTGCCTGAGCCGCGAGACCGCCGCCTCCACGTCGTCCTGCCCGTACACGGCCGAGCCCGCGACGAAGGTGTCCGCCCCCGCGGCCGCCGCCTGCGCGATCGTGTCGTCGGAGATCCCTCCGTCGACCTGGAGCCACACCTGCGACCCTCGACGTCGTGCCTCCTCCGACAGCGCGCGCAGCTTCGGCATCGTCTCCGGCATGAACCCCTGACCGCCGAACCCGGGCTCCACCGTCATCACCAGGATCTGGTCGAACTCGTCGAGGACCGGGAACAGTCCGTCGACCGGAGTGTCCGGCTTGACCGCGACACCGGCTCTGGCACCGATGTCGCGCAACCGCCGCGCGAGCGACACCGGGTCGACCGCGGCCTCCAGGTGGAAGGTGACGCTCGCCGCGCCCAGCTCCGCGTACCCGGGTGCCCAGCGCTCGGGGTCCGTGATCATGAGGTGCACGTCGAGCGGGACGGGACTGGTCTCCTGGATGCGCTGCACCATCTGCGGCCCGAACGTGAGGTTGGGCACGAAATGGTTGTCCATCACGTCGACGTGGGCGAAGTCGGCCGTCGCGATGCGGGCGAGCTCCGTCTGCATGTTGACGAAGTCGGCGGCGAGGATGCTCGGGTTGATGCGCGGTGCGCGAGGAAGCTCCACGGTCTCTGTCCTACCCTTCGGTGTCGTCGGTGCGCTGCAGGAGCGCGAGGAACATGGCGTCGGTGCCGTGGCGGTGCGGCCACAGCTGGGCGCTGCCCGTGGCGGCACGACCGTCGTCGGCGAGGTCGATCGGCGAGCGGGAGACGTCGCGCACCACGCGCCGCGCATCCAGCTCCACCACGTCGGCGCGGTCCCGCAGCACCTCCCGCACGACCCCGGTGGTCTCGGCCAGGTGCGGCGAGCACGTGACGTAGGCCACGACGCCGCCCGGAGCGAGTGCGTCGAGAGCGGCGGACAGCAGGTCCACCTGCAGCGGCACGAGCTCGGCCACATGGGCGGGCGTCTTGCGCCAGCGCGCCTCCGGACGACGCCGCAGTGCTCCCAGCCCGGTGCACGGCGCGTCCACGAGGATGCGGTCGAACCCGCCCGGGTTCTCGCGCGCCAGCTCTCTGCCGTCGCGCTCGTGCACGGTCACGTCTCCGGGGACGGCCCGCAGCGCCTTCCGCACCAGTCGAGCGCGCGTCGGCACGACCTCGTTGGCCTCCAACGCGACCTCGTGCTCGCGGGCGATCGCGGCCAGCAGCGCCGTCTTGCCGCCCGGCCCGGCGCACAGGTCGAGCCACCGCTCCCCCGCCCGGACCGGTGCCGCGGCGGCCAGCGCGAGGGCGACGAGCTGCGACCCCTCGTCCTGGACGCGCACCGTGCCGGCGGACTCCGCGACCGGACGACGAGGGTCGCCCCCGGGTGACGCGAACGCGGTTGGCGCGAACGGGCGACGGGGCTCACCCGGCTGCGCGAGCCCGGGGAGGGCCACCAGCGTCACCTCGGGCGACGCGTTGTCGGCCTCGAGCAGGGCGTCGAGCTCGTCGACCCTGCCCTCGGCCGCCAGTGCGCGCCGCAGTGCCCGGATGACCCACACCGGATGCGCCGCGCGGAGGGCGAGACGCTCATCGTCGGAGCGCGCCTCGGCCTCGATGCGCTCCATCCACTGCCCGGGCGACTCGCGCGCCACGCGACGCAGCACCGCGTTCGCGAAACTGGCCGCGCCACGGCCCGCCCGCGTCGCCACGAGGTTCACCGACTCGTTCACGGCCGCGTGCGAGGCGACCCTGGTCGCCAGGAGCTGATGGACCGCGAGCCGCAGTGCATCCAGCACGGCCGGATCGATCGAGGAGGTGCTGCGATCCGCGGCCGCCGCGATCACCGCGTCGTACGTGCCTCGGCGGCGCAGCGTCCCGTAGGTGAGCTCGGTGGCGAGGGCCGCGTCCTGCGCGTCCAGCCCGGCCTCCGCGATCGCCGGGGGAAGCACGAGGTTGGCGTACGCGTCTGAGTCGGACACCGCCCGCAGCACCTCGTAGGCGACGAGCCGCGCCGGCTGCACCGTCCGCCGGGGCCCGCGCTCGTCGGTGCGCGCTGCGGGTCGGGGACGGCGGACCCCCTGCTGCTGGTGTCGCTCCTGCCTGCTCACGATCCCGCCCGCCGCTCGCCGCCCTGCAGGCCCCGCCACCAGTCGGCGGCGTTCATCGCCCCCTTGCCTGCCGGCTGCACGCGGGTCACCGCGAGGGGCGCGGTCGCGGTGCCGATCAGCAGCGCCGTCCTGGTGCCCGAGAGCACGCCGGGAGGCAACTGCTCCTCCCCGACCGCGGGCTCGGCGGCGAGGATCTTCAGGCGCTGTCCGTCCACCGTCGTGTGGGCGCCGGGCTCGGGCGTCACCCCGCGGAACCGTGCGAACACCGACGACACGGGCTGCGTGAAGTCGAGGAGTCCGTCCGCCAGGCTCAGCTTCGCCGCGAACGTCGGCTCGCCCTCCTGCGGCACCGCCCGCGCCTCTCCCGCCGCGATCGCCGCGACCACCTCCGCGGTCAGGTCGGCGCCGTCGCTCGCGAGCGCCTCCAGCGCCTCGCCGGCCGTCGCCGACGACGGCACCGCCACGGTGCGCCGTGCGAACACGTCGCCCGCGTCGAGCTCCGGCACGAGCTGGAAGACGCTGGCGCCCAGCACCTCGTCGCCCGCGATCAGCGCGCGCTGCACCGGCGCCGCGCCACGCCAGGCGGGCAGCAGGGAGAAGTGCAGGTTGATCCATCCGGCGTCCGGCGTCGACAGCAACGGCTCGCGCACGAGCCCGCCGTAGGCGACGATCACGCCCAGCTCGGGCTCGAGCGCGGCGATCTCCGCGGTCACCGCGTCATCCAGACGCGCCGCCCGGATGACCGGGAGGCCCCGTTCTGCGGCAGCCTGGGCGACGGGCGACGGCGTCAGCACGCGCTTGCGGCCGAGCGGCGCATCCGGTCTCGTCACCACCGCGGCGATGTCATGCTCCGCAGCGAGGCGATGGAGTGTGGGCACGGCAGCGGAGGGCGTGCCGGCGAAGACGAGGCGCATGAAGGTTCTCCGGAAGGGGTCAGAGCTCTGGATCGAGGATATCGAGGCGCACCGTGAGCGCGCTCCGGGCCGCGCGCGCTCGGCCCCGCCGTCCGTTCACGGCCTCCGCCACCACGGCTGCGCGCAGGACGGTCGCCACCCGCACCCCGGCGCCGTAGTCGAAGCGGACCAGGGCGCGCACGCGCGGAGGGTCGTCGTCGCCCTCGACGGGGACGGGGCCGAGCACGGCGTCGGACGGCAGCGACAGCTCCCCGAGCGCGGCAAGAGCGCGGGCGACCGCGGCCGACGTGCCCTCCACGAGCGCGACGCGCGCGGTGGGCGGCATGTGCAGCGGGGCGCGGTTCTCCAGCTCCGAGCGCGCGTAGCCCGCCTGGTTCCACGTCGCGAGGGCCTTGGCGACCGCGCCGTCCACCCCCACCAGATGCACCGGAGCTCCGGGGGCGGCCAGGGCGGCAGCGTTCGACCACCAGCGCAGACACGCCTCGCCGATCCGCAGGTCGGGCGACTGCAGCATGCGCGGCCCGTCCAGCAGCACGACCGCGCGGTACCCGCCTTCCGCGAGGGGCTCGGCGCCGCGGGTCGCCACGACGAGCGCGGGGCGGGCGTCCACCCGCTCCACGGGGTGGCTGCCGTCCGCCACGATCACGCGCACGCCGGGAAACGCCCTGCCGAGCTCCTCCGCGGTGCGCTCACTGCCCGACGACGCCAGCCGCAGCCGCGGGGACGAGCACGCCGGACAGGTCCACGCACTCGCGCCGCGCCCGCACCAGCCGCACACCGGAACGGCACCGCGATGCCGCGCGCCGAGCGGCCCGCCGCAGTGGGCGCAGCGCGCGGGGGTCCGGCAGTCCGCGCACACGAGCGACGGCGAGAACCCCGGGCGCGACACCTGCACCAGCACGGGCCCCTCCGCGGCCGCCGCCCTCGCCGCGAGGAACGCCGACGACGGCAGCCTCTGGGCGGCGGGACGCTCCAGCTCCTGCGGTGTGCTCAGCAGCACGCGCGGCAGCACCCGGCGCCCGGCCCGCACGTCGCGCAGCCAGCCGCGCGCCACGAGCCGCTCGACCTCCGTCGTGCGGGTGTGCCCGGCGAACAGCAGCGCGGAGCCCTCCGACTCCTGCCGCAGCAGCGCCGCATCACGCGCGTGCACATAGGGGGCGAGCGGCTCGCCGAGCAGCGGGTCCCCGTCGTCCCACACGACCACCAGGCCCGCCGTCACCGGGGCGTACACGGCCGAGCGGTTGCCCACCACGATGCACGGGGCGTCCTCGAGGGTCCGCAGGAACGCCCGGTAGCGGTCGGGGTTCGCCTGGCGCGAGTCGTGCCGCACCACGGCCTCCGGGGGCACCACGGCCTCGAGCGCCGTGAGCAGACGGTCGAGGTCGCGATGGTCGGGCATCACGAGGATCGTCGAGCGTCCCGCGGCGAGAGTGCGCGCCGCCGCGGCCGCGAGCAGTCGCGCCCAGCCCTGTGCGCCGTCGTCCAGCTGCGGGATGGCCTCGACCGCGGCGCGGCCTCCCTCGTCGAGCACGACATCGAGACCGTCGTACGCCGCCAGCACACGCTCCGCCTCGGCCGACTGCTCGGCGTCGGGCGCCACGACCGGGGCGTCGGCGCGCCAGGCCTTCTCCGCGCGCACCTGTCGCTTCGGGATCACGAGCCGCAGTACGTCGGACGCCGAGCCCGCGGCACGGTCGGCGACCCGCCGCGCCAGGCGGTACAGGCGGTCGGGCAGCACCGGGACCGCCGACACCACGGTCTCCACCTCGGACAGGGGTCGTTCCGCGTCGCTCTCGACGTCGACCTCCACCACATAGCCGTCCACCACGCGGCCGGCGGTGCGCAGCGGCACCTTCACCCGCACGCCGGGCTCGACGGGCCCGAGCTCGGCGGGAAGGGCGTAGTCGAAGAGCCGGTCGAGCTGCGGCAGCGGCGAGTCGAGGAGCACGCGCGCGATGCGACGGCTCTCGGGCGACATCAGGACCTCGGCCCCCTCAGAGCCCGGCAGCGCGGCGCAGCTCGTCGGCGCGGTCGGTGCGCTCCCAGGTGAAGTCGGGGAGCTCGCGCCCGAAGTGGCCGTACGCCGCGGTCTGCGCGTAGATCGGGCGCAGCAGGTCGAGCTGCTCGATGATCGCCTGCGGGCGCAGGTCGAACACCTCCTCGATCGCGCGCGTGATGACCTCGTCCGACACCCGGCCGGTGCCGAACGTCTCGACGTAGAGCCCCACGGGGCGCGCGACACCGATCGCATAGGCGACCTGCACCTCGAGGCGGTCGGCCAGTCCCGCCGCCACGGCGTTCTTGGCCACCCAGCGTGTGGCGTAGGCGCCGGAACGGTCGACCTTGGACGGGTCCTTGCCGCTGAACGCGCCGCCACCGTGACGCGCGGCACCGCCGTACGTGTCGATGATGATCTTGCGTCCGGTGAGGCCCGCGTCGCCCTTCGGCCCGCCCGTCACGAACGGACCGGCGGGGTTGATGTAGTAGGTCACGTCGTCGAGCGCGAGGCCCGTGGTCGCCAGGACGGGGTCGATCACGTGCTCGCGCACCTGCGCCTTGAGCTCGTCCTGCGAGATGTCGGGGTGATGCTGCGTGGAGAGCACGACCGCGTCGATCGTCTTCGGGGTGAAGCCGTCGTACCCGAGCGTGACCTGGGTCTTGCCGTCGGGGCGGAGATACGGCAGCAGGCCGCTGCGGCGCACCTCGGTCAGGCGTTCGGCGATGCGGTGCGCCGTCCACGCGGCCATCGGCATGAGCTGTGGCGTCTCGTTCGTCGCGAAGCCGAACATGATGCCCTGATCGCCGGCTCCGAGGCCGTCGAGCGGATCGACCGACGTGCCGTCACGGTGCTCCTGGGCGTTGTCGACGCCGTGGGCGATGTCGGTGGACTGCTCCCCGACGGAGACGCTCACGCCGCAGGAGTCCCCGTCGAATCCGGTGTCGGACGACGTGTAGCCGATGCCGTTGACCACCTGGCGCACGATCGTCGGGATGTCGACGTAGGCGTCGGTGCGGATCTCTCCGGCGACGTGCACCAGCCCGGTCGTGACGAGCGTCTCGACGGCGACACGGGACCCCGGGTCCTTCGCGAGCAGGCCGTCGAGGATGCTGTCCGAGATCTGGTCGCAGATCTTGTCCGGGTGCCCTTCGGTGACGGACTCGGACGTGAACAGACGCAGCGCGCTCATCGATGCTCCAGAACGGGGACGGACGGGGGGGAGGGTGTGGCACCCATTCTGGACCGCGCCACCGTCGAAGCGGCGGCGCGGTCGTCGAGTCACTCCGCGTGACGCAGGCGGAGCTTGTCCTCGTTGATCTCGTGCAGCGCGATGGTCAGCGGCTTGTCCTCGACGGACGAGTCCACGAGCGGACCGACGTTGTCGAACAGGTTGCCCTCGTGGAGGTCGGAGTAGTAGTCGTTGATCTGGCGTGCGCGCTTGGCCGCGTAGATCACGAGCTCGTACTTGGAGTCGACGCGCTCCAGCAGGTTGTCGATGGGGGGATCGATGATGCCGTTGTTGCGTCCGGCCATGGGGGGACCTCCTGATCAGGCGACGGGGTTCGTCGCGAAGACGGTGCTGCGGGCGCGCGAGGAAAGCGTCAGCGCGCAGAGCTTGTAGACAAGTCTACGACCTCGCGAGCGGCGGTGGCGACGTCCTCGTTCACGACGAGGTGGTCGAACTCGTTCTGCGCGGCCAGCTCGACCTTCGCGGTGCGCAGTCGCCGCGCCCGCTCCTCCGCGTCCTCCGTGCCGCGGCCGACCAGCCGGTGCACCAGCTCGTCCCAGCTCGGGGGCAGCAGGAAGATGAGCGTCGCCGAGGGCTCCGCGGCGCGCACCTGCCGTGCGCCCTGCAGGTCGATCTCGAGCAGCACCGTCTTGCCCTCGGCCAGCGCCGCATCGATCGGAGCGCGCGGGGTGCCGTAGCGCGAGCGGTTGTGCACCACGGCGTACTCCAGCAGCTCGCCGTCGGCGATCAGGCGGTCGAACTCCGCGTCGTCGACGAAGTAATAGTGCACGCCGTCGATCTCGCCGGGACGCGGCGCCCTGGTCGTCGCCGACACCGACAGGTGGATCTCGGGGTTGTTGTCCCGGATGTGCGCCGCGACGGTGCCCTTGCCCACCGCGGTCGGCCCGGCCAGCACCAGCAGGCGACTGCGGGCCTCGCGCGGCGTGGCCGGCGGGAACCGGCCGTCGAGCCACTCCTCCAGGACACGTCGTTGACGCGCTCCGAGGCCGCCGAGCCGCTTCACCGGGGAGATACGCAGCTCCTCCAGCACGCGGTCGCGCTTGCCGGCACCGATGGCCGGGAGGGCCAGGAGGAAGTCGGTGATGCGCAGCGAGCCCTCGACGGAGTCCGGGTCGGCGGTCGCGCGTCGCAGCACGGCCTGCGGCGTCACGACACGCATCGTCAGGTCGCGCTTGAGCGAGGCGCGGGCCCGGCGGCGCTCGACCGCACGGCGGGCGGCGGCCGCCCTGTCGACCTCGGGAACGGTGCGGTTGGTGTCAGGCACGGGTCACCTCGCGGTACTGGGCGGCACGTCGGGCGATGGTCTCGGCCAGGTCGTCGGGACCCGCGGAGAGGATGCTGCGGCTCTCGCTCGCGAGCACGGTGGGCGACAGCGAGCCGAAGCGCCGCCCGAGGTCCGCCGGCTCGGCCCCCTGCGCACCGAAGCCGGGCGCGAGGATCGGCGCCGCCGGGCTGATCGCGTCGATCCCGGTCGCGGCGAGGTCGAGCGTGGCACCGATCACGAAGCCGAAGCTGCCCCACTCCCCCGCCGGGGTGCTCGTCGCGTTGCGCGCCGAGACCTCGGCGACGACCGCCGCCGACACGGTCTCGCCCGACGCGGTCCGCGCGCGCTGGAGGTCGGCGGCCTCCGGGTTGCTCGTCGCCGCGAGGACGAACAGGCCCTTGCCGTGCTCGTCCGCCAGCGCGAACGCGCCGCCGAGAGCGCCCACGCCGAGGTAGGGACTCACGGTGAGCGCGTCGGCCTCCAGCGGCGTCCCCGGAGCGAGCCACGCCTGCGCGTAGTCGTCCATCGTCGACCCGATGTCTCCGCGCTTGGCGTCGGCGATCACCAGCAGCCCCGCCGTCCGCGCCGCGGAGACCACGTCCTCCAGTGCGGCGATCCCGGCGGATCCGTAGCGCTCGAAGAACGACACCTGCGGCTTCACGACGCCGACGTGATCCTGCGCGGCGGCGACGGTACGCAGCCCGAACTCCCGCACCCCGGCGGCGTCGGCGGAGAGCCCCCACGCCGCGAGCAGGGCGGCGTGGGGGTCGATGCCGACGCAGAGCGGTCCGTGCGCGTCCAGCGCCGCGCGGACCCGCTCTCCGAAGCGTGCGGTCATACCGCGGCCGCCCGGTCGAGCGCGTACTCCTGCAGGCTCTTCACCTGGAAGCCCTCGTCGGCCGCGTCCATGCCGCTCACCGCGGCACCCAGCACCGCGATGGTGGTGAACAGCGCCTTGTCGGCGGCGACGGCGGCCGCGCGGATCTCGTAGCCGTCCGCGCGCGCCGCCCCACCGGACGGCGTGTTCACGACGATGTCGATCTCCCCGTCGTTGATCAGGTCGACGATGTTGCGCGCTCCGGACTCCTGCGTCTCGCTGTACTTCTCGACCACGGTCACCGCGATGCCGTTGCGCGACAGGATCTCCGCCGTGCCCTCGGTCGCCACGATCGTGAAGCCGAGCTGCTGCAGCCGGTGGGCCGGGAGGATCACCGCACGCTTGTCGGAGTCGGCGACCGAGATGAAGACGGTGCCGGAGGTCGGCATCCCGCCGTACGCCGCGGCCTGGCTCTTCGCGAACGCGGTCGGGAAGTCGCGATCGATGCCCATGACCTCACCGGTCGAGCGCATCTCCGGGCCCAGGACCGAGTCGACCGTCTTGCCGTCGGCCGTGCGGAACCGCTTGAACGGCAGCACGGCCTCCTTGACCGAGACCGGGGCGTCCAGCGGCACCCGGGAGCCGTCCTGCTCCGGCAGCATGCCCTCGGCCCGCAGCTCGGCGATGGTGGAGCCGGCCATGATGCGGCTCGCGGCCTTCGCCATCGGGATGCCGAGCGCCTTCGACACGAACGGAACGGTGCGGCTCGCGCGCGGGTTGGCCTCGATCACGTAGAGCACGCCGGCGCTGATCGCGAACTGCACGTTCAGCAGGCCCCGGACGCCGACGCCCTCGGCGATCTTGAGCGTGGCCTCGCGCACCCGGTCGACGTCGCTGCGGCCGAGCGAAACCGGCGGCAGCGTGCAGCTGGAGTCACCGGAGTGGATGCCGGCCTCCTCCAGGTGCTCCATGACCCCGCCGATGAACAGGTCGGTGCCGTCGTAGAGCGCATCCACGTCGAGCTCGATCGCGTCGTCCAGGAAGCGGTCGACCAGGAGGGGCTTGCCCTCCTCGATCACGACCTCCCCGGCCGTGCGGACGAAGTAGTCGCGCAGCGCGTCGGTGCCGTAGACGATCTCCATGCCGCGTCCGCCGAGCACGAAGCTGGGGCGCACGAGCACCGGGTAGCCGATCTCCTCCGCGATGCGCACGGCGCCCTCGACGTCGATCGCCGTGCCGTTGCGCGGCGCGAGCAGCCCGGCGTCGTCGAGCAGGCGCGAGAAGAGCTCGCGCTCCTCCGCCAGGTCGATCGCCTCGGGGCTGGTGCCGAGCACGGTGTATCCCGCGGCTTCGATGCCCTTCGCGAGCCCGAGCGGCGTCTGGCCGCCGAGCTGGCAGACCACGCCGAGAATGGTGCCGCTCGCGGCCTCCGCGTCGAGCACCTCCAGGACGTCCTCCAGGGTCAGCGGCTCGAAGTAGAGCCGGTCGGACGTGTCGTAGTCGGTGGAGACGGTCTCGGGGTTGCAGTTGACCATGACGGTCTCGAACCCGGCGTCCGACAGCGCGAACGAGGCGTGCACGCACGAGTAGTCGAACTCGACGCCCTGCCCGATGCGGTTCGGGCCCGAGCCGATGATCACGACCTTGGTGCGGTCGGAGGGCTCCACCTCGGTCTCCGCGTCGTAGCTGGAGTAGTGGTACGGCGTGAGCGCGGGGAATTCCCCGGCGCACGTGTCGACCGTCTTGTACACCGGCCGGATACCGAGGCCGTGGCGCACGCCGCGGATCTCCGCCTCGGTCTCGCCGCGCAGCTGGGCGAGCTGCGCGTCGGAGAAGCCGTGCTCCTTCGCGTAGCGCAGGGTCGCCGCGTCGAGCTCGGGGGCCGTGCGCACCACCTCGGCGACCTCGTTGATGAGCACGATCTGGTCGAGGAACCACGGGTCCATCGCCGTCGCCTCGAACGCCTGCTCGATGGTCGCACCCTTGCGCAGCGCCTGCTGCAGCGTCACGATGCGGCCGTCGGTCGGGGTCTTGGCGACCTCCAGCAGCTCTTCGACGCTGCGCGGCTCGTCGCCCCAGTGGAAGCTGGAGCCGCGCTTCTCGAGCGAACGCAGCGCCTTCTGCAGCGCGGTCGCGTAGTTGCGGCCGATCGCCATCGCCTCGCCCACCGACTTCATGGTGGTGGTGAGGGTGGCGTCGGCGGCCGGGAACTTCTCGAACGCGAAGCGCGGCACCTTGACGACGACGTAGTCGAGCGTGGGCTCGAAGCTGGCCGGGGTGACGCCGGTGATGTCGTTCGGGATCTCGGCGAGGCGGTAGCCGAGGGCGAGCTTGGCGGCCAGCTTGGCGATCGGGAAGCCGGTGGCCTTCGACGCCAGGGCGCTGGACCGCGACACGCGCGGGTTCATCTCGATGACGATGATGCGCCCGTTCTCCGGGTTCACCGCGAACTGGATGTTGCACCCGCCGGTGTCGACGCCGACCGCGCGGATGATGTCGATGCCGATGTCGCGCAGCTTCTGGTATTCGCGGTCGGTGAGGGTCAGCGCGGGCGCGACCGTGATGGAGTCGCCCGTGTGCACGCCGACCGGGTCGACGTTCTCGATCGAGCACACGACCACCGTGTTGTCGGCGGTGTCGCGCATGAGCTCGAGCTCGTACTCCTTCCACCCGAGGATCGACTCCTCCAGGAGCACCTCGGTGGTGGGCGAGTCGCGCAGACCCGCACCGCCGATGCGCCGCAGGTCCTCTTCGTCGTACGCGAAGCCGGAACCCAGGCCGCCCATCGTGAACGACGGCCGCACGACGAGCGGATAGCCGAGCTCTGCGGCGCCGGCGAGCAGGTCGTCCATGGTGTGCGCGATCACGCTGCGGGCGACGTCGGCGCCGGCCTCCAGCACGAGCTCCTTGAAGATCTGGCGGTCCTCGCCCTTGCGGATGGCGTCGACCTTGGCGCCGATCAACTCGACGCCGTACTTCTCGAGGATCCCCTGCTCGTGCAGCGCCATGGCCGCGTTGAGGGCGGTCTGGCCGCCGAGGGTCGGCAGGATCGCGTCGGGCTTCTCCTTGGCGATGATCGTCTCGATCACGGCCGGGGTGATCGGCTCGATGTAGGTCGCGTCGGCGAAGTCGGGGTCGGTCATGATGGTGGCCGGGTTGGAGTTGACCAGGATGACCCTGACCCCCTCTTCGCGCAGCACGCGGCACGCCTGGGTGCCGGAGTAGTCGAACTCGCAGGCCTGGCCGATGACGATCGGGCCGGAGCCGATGACGAGGACGGAGGAGATGTCGTCGCGCTTGGGCATTACTGGGCGTCCTTCTTGTTCGCGATGACCATGTCGCGGAAGCGGTCGAAGAGGTAGTTGGCGTCGTGCGGACCGGCCGCGGCCTCGGGGTGGTACTGCACCGAGAACGCCGGGATGTCGAGGGCGCGCAGACCCTCCACGACGTTGTCGTTGAGGCCGACGTGGCTGACCTCGACCTTGCCGTAGCCGTGCGGGCTGTCGAAGGAGCCCTCCAGGGGCGCCTCGACCGCGAAGCCGTGGTTGTGGGCCGTGATCTCGACCTTGCCCGTCTGCTTGTCGAGCACGGGCTGGTTGATGCCGCGGTGGCCGAACGGCAGCTTGTAGGTGCCGAGTCCGAGGGCACGGCCGAGCAGCTGGTTGCCGAAGCAGATCCCGAAGAAGGGCAGTCCGTCGTCCAGCACGGCGCGCAGCAGCTCCACGTGGTCGCCCGAGGCGGCCGGGTCGCCCGGGCCGTTGGAGTAGAACACCGCCACCGGCTCGATCGCCCGGATGTCGTCGATGCTCACGTCCTGCGGGAGCACGTGCACGTCGAACCCGCGGGCGGCGAGGTTGTCGATCGTCGCCTGCTTCACGCCGAGGTCGAGCACGGCGAGGTTGCCGATGCGCTCCCCCACCGCCGGGGTCACGGTCGCGCTCTCGACCGAGACCTGCGCCGACAGGTTGAGTCCGGTCATCTCGGGGGCCTCCCGCACGATGCGCAGCTGCTCTTCCGCGTCGAGAGCGGCGTCGTCGCCCGAGAAGATGCCGCCGCGCATGGATCCGGCGGACCGGATGTGGCGCGTGACCGCGCGGGTGTCGATGCCGCTGATGCCGACGATGCCGTCCTCCACCAGGACGTCGTCGAGGGAGGCGTTGGCCCGCCAGTTCGAGACCACGCGCGAGGGGTCGCGGACGATGTAGCCGGCGACCCAGATGCGGCGCGACTCAGTGTCCTCGTCGTTCATGCCGGTGTTGCCGATGTGCGGCGCCGTCTGCAGCACGATCTGACCCGCGTACGAGGGGTCGGTGATGGTCTCTTGATATCCCGACATGCCGGTGGCGAACACGACCTCGCCGAGGGTGCGGCCGCGGGCGCCGTACGCGCGACCGGCGTGACGGGTGCCGTCCTCGAGGACGAGCACGGCGGGATCGGGCAGGCGGGACGGGGAGTCCGCCGGGGAGGATGTCTGGTTGGTCATGACGTTGCTCCTGTGTCGGGTGCAGCGGGGACGAGCCGCTGCAGGTCGGAGATGAGGTTCTGGGGATCGCCGCCGGTGAGCCGGAGGTAGCTGTCCACGATCGTCGTGTCGGCGACGCGCCACGCGATGCGGACGAGGCCGCCCGGTTCGACCACGCGGTCGATCGTGACGGTGGCCCGGTCGACCGCGACGAGCTGGTCGCGCGCGAGGAAGACCGTGGGGGCGCCGTCGAGGGCCAGCGCGACACCGCGGTCGGTCACCGCCAGCTCCCCACGGGCCCGGAAGGCGAGCGGCGTGATGGCCACGCGTTCGAGGGGCTGCTCGTGCGTCGTCGTCGACACGTACAGCACCTCGTCGCGGCGCATCACCTCCGCGTGCTCCGGCACACCGAGGGGCGCGGTGAACGCGGCATCGCGCCGCACTCGTCGTCGCCAGGCGAACAGCATCGCGAGCAGCACCAGCAGCGCGAGGGCGATCAGGATCGCGACCGCGAGGTCCCGTGCGCTCATGCGCCGAGCTCCTCGACGACAGCTCCGCCGTCGACGGTCAGCACGCCGCCGTGCAGGGTGTACTGCACGCGGCCCGGCAGTTCGCGGCCGAGGTACGGCGAGTTCGTGCTGCGTCCGCGCAGGTCCGCCTCGGTGAACACGCCGTCGACCGCCGCGTCGTACAGCGCGAGCTGCGCCGGCTGCCCGACCTCGAGCGGGGTGCCGTGCCCGGCCAGACCGCCGATGCGCGCGGGTGCCGCGCTCATCACGCGGGCCACGTCCGACCAGTCGAGCAGGCCCGTCTGCACCATGGCCTGGTGCACGACGCGCAGTGCGCTCTCGAGCCCCACCATGCCGTTCGCGGCCGCCGGCCATTCGCACGCCTTGTGCTCGCTCGGGTGCGGGGCGTGATCGGTCGCGACGATGTCGATCGTGCCGTCGGCGAGGCCCTCCCGCACCGCGAGGACATCCTCCTCGCGGCGCAGCGGCGGGTTGACCTTGAACCGCGCGTCATAACCGCGGACGAGTTCGTCGGTGAGCAGTAGGTGGTGCGGAGTGACCTCCGCCGTCACGTTCACGCCGCGCTTCTTGGCCCAGCGGATGATGTCGACCGAGCCGGCCGTCGACAGGTGGCACACATGCAGGCGCGAGCCGACGTGCTCGGCGAGAAGCACGTCACGCGCGATGATCGACTCCTCGGCGACCGCGGGCCAGCCCGTGAGGCCGAGCTCCGCCGAGACGGTGCCCTCGTTCATCTGGGCGCCCTCGGTCAGGCGGGGGTCCTGGGCATGCTGGGCGATCACACCGCCGAACGACTTCACGTACTCCAATGCGCGGCGCATGATCAGCGGGTCCCACACGCAGAAGCCGTCATCGCTGAACACCCGCACCTGCGCACGCGAGGTCGCCATGGCGCCGAGCTCGGCGAGGCGCTCGCCCTTCTGGCCCACCGTGACCGCGCCGATCGGCTGCACCGTGGCGTAACCCGCAGCCTCGCCGAGGGCCAGCTCCTGCTCGACGACGCCGGCCGTGTCGGCCACGGGCGACGTGTTCGGCATCGCGAAGACGGCCGTGAAGCCACCGGCCGCCGCCGCGCGCGTGCCGCTGAGGATCGTCTCCGACGCCTCGTATCCGGGCTCGCGCAGATGCGTGTGCAGGTCGACCAGCCCCGGCAGGGCGATGAGGCCGGCGGCATCGATCACGCGCGCGCCGCCACGGCTGAGCCCGGAGCCGATCTCGGCGATCCGGCCGTCCTCGATGATCAGGTCGGCGCTCTCCGCGCCGAGCAGCCGTGCACCGGTGATGACGAGGGTCTCGCTCACAGGTCTCCCCCTCGTTCGTCGTCTCGTTCGCCCGCCAGCAGCAGGTACAGCACAGCCATCCGCACGGAGACCCCGTTCGAGACCTGTTCCAGCACCGTCGAGCGGGGGGAATCGGCTGCTTCGGAGGAGATCTCCAGTCCCCGGTTCATGGGTCCGGGGTGCATCACAATGCTACCGGCCGGAAGAGCGGCCACACGCCGTGCGTCCAGCCCCCACCGGCGCGAATACTCCCGCTCAGTCGGGAAATACGCGGCGTTCATGCGCTCCAGCTGGATCCGCAGCATCATGACCGCGTCCGGCCCGGCCGCCAGCGCCTCGTCGAGGTCGTAGACGACCCGGACCGGCCAGAGCGACACGTTCTGCGGCACCAGCGTCGGCGGCGAGACCAACGTGACCTCGGCGCCCAGGGTCGTCAGCAGCCACACGTTCGAGCGCGCGACCCGCGAGTGCAGCACGTCGCCGACGATCGTGACGCGGAGCCCGGTCAGGTCGCGTCCACGGCTGTCCGCGCCATAGCGGCGCTTGCGGATCGTGAACGCGTCAAGCAGCGCCTGCGTCGGGTGCTCGTGCGTGCCATCACCCGCGTTGACGACGCCCGCAGAGATCCAACCGCTCGTCGCGAGGGTCTGCGGGGCGCCCGAGCCGGGGTGACGGACGACGACCGCATCGGCGCCGATCGCCTCCAGGGTCTGCGCCGTGTCCTTGAGGCTCTCGCCCTTGGAGACGCTGGAGCCCTTCGCGGCGAAGTTGATCACGTCGGCGGAGAGCCGCTTGGCCGCGGCCTCGAACGAGATCCGGGTGCGGGTCGAGTCCTCGAAGAAGAGGTTGACGACCGTCTTGCCACGCAGCGTCGGGAGCTTCTTGACCTCGCGCGACTGCGTGTCCGACATGTCCTCCGCGACATCGAGGATGCGCAGCGCCGTGGCGCGGTCGAGGGTGCGGGTGTCCAGGAGGTGCCTCATTCGCCGATGGTCACCTCCTCGGCGCCGTCCGTCTCGAACAGACGGACGTTCACGCGCTCGGTGCGGGCGGACGGGATGTTCTTGCCGACGAAGTCGGGTCGGATCGGGAGTTCGCGGTGACCGCGGTCGACGAGGATCGCCAGGCGCACGGCGCTCGGGCGGCCGATCGACTGGATGGCGTCCAGCGCGGCACGGATGCTGCGACCGGAGAAGAGGACGTCGTCGACCAGCACCACGGTCTTCCCATCGATGCCGCCGGCCGGGATCTCGGTCGGCTGCGGGGACCGCGTAGGGTGCTTGGCCAGATCGTCACGGAAGAGCGTGACGTCGAGCGAGCCGACGGGGACGGAGACCTGCGCGATCTCACTGATCAGGGTGCCGAGGCGATGCCCCAGGGTGACGCCGCGGGTCGGGATCCCGAGGAGGACGAGGCCGTCGGCGCCTCGATTCGACTCGAGGATCTCGTGCGCGATCCGGGTCAGCGCTCGTGAGATGTCGGCTTGGTGCAGCACAGTGCGCACGCTCATCAGCCGCTCCCTTCTCCGCCTCACAGGACGGTGTTAAAGGTTGCTTGCGATGTCAGTCTATCGGAGCGGGAGACCGCGTCCGCTCAGCTCGCCTCCTGGAGCACGGCGTCGGTGACGTCGTCGATCTTGCGGGCGCGGATCGGGTGGCCGCTCGTGGAGAGGCACCGCCCCGTCTTCAGATCCCACTTCCAGTCGTGCATGCTGCACGTCAGGACGCCGTCCTCGTCGACCGAGCCGGTGCGGGTCAGGTCGGCGCGCAGGTGCGGACACCGGCGCTGCACCACCCAGTCGCCCACCTCGGCGTCTTCGGTCTGGTCGGTCTGCTCCTGGTACCAGTTCTCGACGTACTCGATGCGGTCCACCGACAGGCACTTGAGGAACGTGGTGAGGAACTCGTTGAACTTGCCGCTGCGGCCCACGGAGAACTGCATCGACAGGAAGATCGAGTTCGACCAGTCGATCTCGTGATCGCGGATGTTGGTCGAGACGAGGTCGGCGGGGATCGTGTACCAGTAGACGCACTCCTCCCCCGCGTACTCGCGGACCTTGGCACGCGGGAAGTCCACCACCATGTCGAGCTCGCCGATGCGGAACCGCACGTGGCCGCCCACGCCGAGTCGGATCGTGCGCGACTTCTTCAGCAGCGGCTCCCACCAGTTCTTGAGGGCCTCGAGCATCTCGGCGGGCGGGATGATCTCCGCGCGGGAAGCCTCCTCGTCGCGGATCTCTTGCTGTCGCGACGCCCGCTGCTCCTCCAGGTAGTCCCACTTGTCGTCGAACATGCGGCTGATCTCGGCCTCGGTGTACAGGGTCTGCGCGGTCGTGACCTCGCCGCCGTCGATCGTGACGACCGTGCCGGGGATGAACAGCTGGCCGTCGTACTGCGGCGACAGCTCCTTCATATGCGCCAGGAACTGCTTCTGATCCGTGAAGATCGACTCGCCGTTGCGGCCCGTGCCGTTGAAGTCGAACAGGTCGTCGCGCAGGAACATCGGCGGACCGGCCATCGGGAACACGTGCGGGGCGTCGACCTTGTCGATGTAGTACATCGCCCGCTTGTTCTGGGCCTCGCGCTTGAGCCGGGCGAAGTTCTGCTTCGCGTCGAGCGGCAGGTCGTACACCATCGGCCACCAGATCGCGCCGGAGACCTGCGTGAAATAGGCATCCGGCTTGCCGAAGTGCAGCAGCTTCTCGAGGTCGAGAGGGTGCGAGTCGTTCTGGTTGAGCATCGAGCCCGTGCCGTCGTCGACGCTCAGCGAGGAGTCGCCGATCGGGCCGTCGCTCGGCGCCCGCAATGGCGTGATCATCAGCTTGAGATCACCGCGCTGGATGATCTCGCCCGCGGGCGCGTAGGTGATGTTCGTGTACCCGAGCGCCCGGATGTCCTGCTCCAGGTCGTCGATCGGATACTCCGGCAGCAGCACCTCGATGTCCTTGCGGATGTACCGCTCCAGGAGGGCGGGGTCGAAGTGGTCGCGGTGCCGGTGCGAGATGTACAGGAAGTCCGCCTCGCGGCCGAATCGCTCCCAGTCGAGCGCGCGGTTGTCGGGGAACGGGAACCAGGAGCCGAAGAACGAGGGCCCGAGGACCGGGTCGCAGATGATGTTCCCGCCGACCGTCTCGATGAACATCCCGGCGTGGCCGAGTCCCGTGATCCGCATTGCATTCCTCTCGAAGATGAACCGTTCGATTGTACCGAGGTGTCCCTGGGCGACCGGTCGGACGAGCCGGAGATAACCCTCAGGCCTCGAAGAGCCCGCGGATGTCGTCGGCCGAGAGCGACTGCGCGAACAGGGCATCGTCGTCGAGCACGGCGGTGAAGAGCCGGGCCTTGCGCCGCTGCAGGGCGAGCACTTTCTCCTCGATCGTGCCGGTCGCGATCATCCGGTAGACGAACACCTGGCTCGGCTGGCCGATGCGATGCGTGCGGTCGACGGCCTGCGCCTCGGCGGCCGGGTTCCACCACGGGTCGAGGAGGAACACGTAGTCGGCCTCGGTGAGCGTCAGACCGAACCCGCCCGCCTTCAGGCTGATCAGGAAGACCGGCTGCTCGCCCGTCCGGAAGCCCTCGACCACGGCATCCCGTCGCCGCGTCGCACCGTCGAGGTGGGCGTAGGGGATCCCGGCAGCCGCGAGTCGCTCCGCCGCGAGGTCGAGGAAGGACGTGAACTGGCTGAACACCAGGGCGCGGTGGCCCTCCGCCTGGAGCTCGACCACGCGTTCCAGCAGCACGTCGAGCTTGCGCGAGCCGATCCGGGCGTCGGCGGGGTCGACCAGTCCTGGTGCGAGGCTGAGCATCCGCAGCAGCGTGAGCGAACGGAACACGATGAAACGGTTGCGGTCGAGGTCCTCGAGGAGCCCCAGCACCTTCTGGCGCTCCCGCTGCAGCACCGTCTCGTACAGCGACCGGTGCGCCGCGCTGAGCTCCACCTCGAGCACCTGCTCCTGCTTCGGAGGGAGGTCGGCCGCCACCAGCTCCTTCGTGCGCCGCAGCAGCAGCGGCCGGATCCGCCGGCGGAGGCGGGCCAGGCGACGCGCGCGGTACTCGCCGCCCTCCGCGTTCTCCGGGACCTTGCCCTGCTCGATCGGCTGGATGTACTGCTCCCGGAACTTCCGCGCCGACGCGAAGAGCCCGGGAGCGGTGAGCTTCAGCAGCGCCCACAGCTCGCTGAGACTGTTCTCGAGCGGGGTGCCCGTCACCGCGAACGTCACATCGGCGGGAAACCTCGCGACGGCGCGGTGCAGCTTGGTGGCCGGGTTCTTCACGAACTGCGCCTCGTCGAGGATCAGGCCGGCCCAGGTCACCCCGGCGAAGGCCTCCGCGTCGATCCGCGCGACCGCGTACGTGGTGACCACCAGGTCCGCGCCCGCGGCGACCGTCGACAGCGACGGCCCGGACGAGGTGGACCTGGCGGCGACGCGGAGCCCCGGGGTGAACTTCGCGGCCTCGCTCAGCCACGTCGGCAGCACCGAGGTCGGGACGACCACGAGGAAGGGGCGCGTCGCTCCCGCCTCGCGGGTGTGAGCGACGAGCGCGAGCAGCTGCAGCGTCTTGCCGAGGCCCATGTCGTCGGCGAGGATGCCGCCCAGCCGGTGCCCCCACAGGAACGCCAGCCAGTCGAGCCCCTGCTGCTGATACGGCCGCAACTGCGCCCGGACGCCGGACGGCACCGGGACCGGGGGCACCCCCGCCGCGCCGCGCAGGCCGTCGGCCGTCGCGCGCCAGCTCACGGCGGGCACGGCCTCGTCCGCGAGGTCCTCGAACTCCTCCCACAGGTCGATCTGGTGGCGGCTGAGGCGCGGCCCCGTCTCCCATTCGTCGAGGTCGCCCGCCTCGTCGATCAGCTCACGGAGTCGATCGAGCGCCGGATGGTTCAGCGAGAAGTAGGTGCCGTCGACGAGCAGGAGCTTCCTGCGACCCCTGCTCATCGCGGTGAACAGCGGCTCGAACGGGATCGTGCGCCCGTCGATGCGCACCAGCACGCCCAGGTCGAACCAGTCCGGATCGGTGGACTCGACCGTGCTCACGGTGATCTCGGGCTCGCCCGACAGTTCGCGATACGTCTTCCGGCGACCGTCGACGACCACGGTCACGCCCTGCGCCTCCAGCGCCGGCACGGCCCTGGTGACGAACTCCGCCGCCTCGACGTCGTGGAAGGCCCCCTCCGCGGCGAACGGCTCCCCGATCAGCTCGGCCCACCGCGCGGCGAGGTCGTGCCCCGCCGCACTCTCCGCCCGCAGATCCCGCACCGCCTGCGGTCCGGGGGCGAACGGCACGCGCCCGAAGCCGCGGTAGTCCCACTCGAACGCGTAGGCCACCGTGTCCCCGCGGCGGAACGAGAGGCGCAGCACGGGCTGCGGCGCGGGCAGCTCCGGAAGCCGCACCCGTCCGAGCCCACGGGTCGGTACCCGCCGTGCCAGCACCGGGTAGGCGTCGCGGAGGAACACCTCCTCGTCGGCCGCCGCCACGGTGAGGCCGCCCGGCGCGAGGAGGAGGGGTCGCAGCGGTTCGGCCACCGGAGACTCCGCGAGCGTCACGTGCAGCCGCGCCCCCGACTGGTCGACCGCGTAGAGCCCCGTTCGACCGATCGGATGCACGGAGTCGGGCTCGACCGCGCGTCCGTCGAGCGTAATGGCAGGACGCACCACCAGCGTCCCGTCGTCGGCCCGAGCCACGGTGGCCTCGACCGACGCGGACTCCGCGATCGCCACGGTCGTGGACTTCTGCGTCGCGACCAGGGGGATGCCGAGTGCGCCGGCCACCCTGAGGTGCCCCCACAGCAGGCTCGACTCGATCAGGTCCGCGACCAGCCAGTCGCCCGCCGTGCCGGACAGCAGACTGTCTCTGGCGATGCTGAGCAGATCGGCGAACCATCGAGAGCGCTCACGTCCGTATTCGTCCGGCGCGCGACGAACCGCGTCCCAGGTGGCGGCGCCGAGCACCCACGCGCCGGTCGCGGCGCTGCGCTGGAGGGGACGGATGCCGAGCAGCAGCTCACCGGTCCCTTTCGCCACGTCGCGCGGCGTCGCGGTGCGCTGGGGTCGCGCGGCCCAGGGGTTCGCACCACGGGAATCGCGCACCCGGAGCTCGACGCCCAGCGCGAGCGCGGTCCGCGGCTCGGCCGGGATCGCCGCACCGAGGATCGACCGCCAGTCGGACGGCGCGCCGTCGTCGCGCGCGGCATCGGAGGGAACGGTCATACCCCGATCCTCTCCGAGGCCACGGACACCGGCGCCGGTGCGCTCAGGCGGCGCGAGCCACCCGGGCGAGCACGCCGTGCACGAACGGACCGGAGTCGTCGGTCGAGAACTCCTTCGCCAGCTCCACGGCCTCGTCGATCGCGACGGCGGTGGGCACCTCGTCGTTGTACAGGATCTCCCAGACGCCGATGCGCAGCAGCGCCCGGTCGACCGCAGGCATCCGCTCGAGCTTCCAGTCGCGGCTGTGCGTGGTGATCTGCTCGTCGATCTCGTCGCGCTGGTCGATGATGCCGTCGACGATCTCCCTGGCGTACAGCCAGGAGGCCTCGCGAGCGGGCTCGCTCGCCGCGCGCTTGGCCTCGGCCGCCAGCGCGATCGCGAGGTCGTCGCCGCGGACGTCGGCGGAGAACAGGATGTCGAGAGCGCGCTTGCGCGCCTTCGTGCGGGCGCTCACGCCTTACTTCTCGCGGCCGAGGTAGTCACCCGTGCGGGTGTCGACCTTGACCTTCGTGCCGGTCTCCAGGAACAGAGGCACCTGGATCTCATACCCGGTCTCGAGGGTCGCGGGCTTGGTGCCGGCCGACGAGCGGTCGCCCTGCAGGCCGGGCTCGGTGTATGTGACCTCGAGGATCACGGACGCCGGCAGATCGATGTAGAGAGGGTTGCCGTTGTTGAGGGCGATCGTGACCTGCTGGTTCTCGAGCAGGAAGTTCTTCGCGTCGCCGACCGTCGCCGCCGGAAGCGTGATCTGGTCGAAGTCGGTCTGGTCCATGAACACGAAGCCGTCGCCGTCGGTGTACAGGTAGGTGTAGTCACGGCGGTCGACGTTCTCGATCTCGATCTTCGCGCCCGCGTTGTACGTGCGGTCGACGACCTTGCCCGACACGACGTTCTTCAGCTTGGTGCGGACGAACGCGCCACCCTTGCCGGGCTTCACGTGCTGGAACTCGATGACGCTCCAGAGCTGCCCGTCGATGCTGAGGACGACGCCGTTCTTGATGTCTGCGGTGGATGCCATGCGCTGAAGGTTCCGTTCGTGAGTCCGTGGGGCCGGAGTCGGCCGACAGTCGATTCTACGGGATGATCACGCACGCCCCGCGTGCGCCCGCCTCTGGCCGGGGGTCAGAGAAGAGCGGCCAGCTCCCGCACCGCGTCGGCATAGCCGTCGACACCGCGCCCGATCACGCGCACCGCGGCCACATCGTGCAGGAACGAGTGATGGCGGAACTCCTCCCGCGCGTACACGTCGGAGATGTGCACCTCCGCGAATGGCAAGCCCACCCCGGTCAGCGCATCGCGCAGCACCACCGAGGTGTGCGTCAGGCCGCCCGGGTTGATGATGATCCCGATGCAGTCGGCGCGCGCGGCCTGGATGGCGTCGATGAGCACGCCCTCATGGTTGCTCTGCACCGCCCGCACCGCGAAACCGGCCTCGACCGCGGTCTCGGTCGTGATCCGCTCGACGTCCGTGAGGGTCGCGGTGCCGTAGATGTCGGGCTCCCGCGTCCCGAGGAGGTTGAGGTTGGGGCCGTTGACCAGCAGCAGCCGACGCTCGATGCTCATGCCCTCACGCCCTCCGACCCGGCGAGCTCACGCCGCAGAACCCACTCCCGACCGAAGCCCGTCGTCTCGATCTCCCCGGTCCGTGCGAACCCGGCGCGCGCGTACACGGCCTGCGCCCGGTCGTTGTCGACGTGCACCTCCAGCTCGAGCGCGGCCAGACCCTGCTCGAGGGCCCAGGCCGCCGCCGTGTCGAGCAGAGCGTCGATCACGCCGGAGCCCCGGTGCTCGTCCGCGACGTAGACGCCGACGACGAGTCCGGCCTCGGGTCGCTCGCGGTGCGGCAGCACGGTGGCGGTGCCCACCCACTCCCCCGCATCGGTCACCGCGACGAACTGCGCAGCCGACGACGGCTCGGCCGCGTTCACGGTGCGCTCCTGCCAGAAACGGTCGGGCTGGCCGCTCGCATGTACCACGGTGTCGAGGAACGCGATCGGGGCGGCCGGATCGGCCAGGGCGCGCAACCGCAGCGCCTTCACCTGCGGCCATTCCCCGGCTTCGACGCGACGCACGTGGACGCTCACTCGCCCACCTCCTGGTAGGCGGCGAACAGCAGCGACTCGTCGGGTGCCTGCAGCACGGTGGGCTTCGCGATGTCGTCGAGCAGGATGAAGCGCAGCATCCCGCCGCGGCTCTTCTTGTCGCGCTGCATCGTCGCCAGCAGCTGCGGCCACGCGCCGGCGCGATACGACGTGGGAAGGCCCAGGGACTCCAGGATCGACCGGTGCCTCTCGGCAGCCGCATCCGAGAGCCTGCCGGCCAGCCGCGACAGCTCCGCGGCGTACAGCATGCCCACCGAGATCGCCGCGCCGTGCCGCCAGCGGTAGCGCTCGGCGTGCTCGATCGCGTGGCCCAGCGTGTGCCCGTAGTTGAGGATCTCCCGCAGACCCGACTCACGGAAGTCGTCCGACACGACCTGCGCCTTCATGCCGACCGCGAGCTCCACGGCCCGGCGGAACTCATCCGTGGTCGTGTCGACCGCCCGCGCCGGATCCGCCTCCACGATGTCCAGGATCTCCGGTGCCCAGATGAAGCCGGCCTTCACGACCTCGGCGAAACCGGCCGTCGCCTCGTTCGGGCTCAGGCTGCCGAGCTCGTCGAGGTCTCCGATCACCGCACGGGGCGCCCAGAACGCGCCGACGAGGTTCTTGCCCTCGGCCGTGTTCACGCCGGTCTTGCCTCCCACCGCGGCATCCACGAGCCCGAGGACCGTCGTGGGCACGTGCACCACCTGCACGCCGCGCAGCCAGGTCGCCGCCACGAACCCGGCGAGGTCCGTCACGGCCCCTCCGCCGTAGCCGACGACCGCGTCGGTCCTGGTGAAGTCGGCCTGGCCCATGATCTGCCAGCAGAAGGCGGCCACCTCGATGCGCTTGCCCTGCTCGGCATCGGGGATCTCGGCCAGCAGCACCTCGCGCGGGCCGTCGGCGGTGTCGGCGAGGAGGCGGTCACGAAGCTCCGCCGCACGGTTCGCGAGGGTCGGCGGGTGCACCACGAGCACCTTCCGCACGCCGGGGGCGAGGGCTGCCGAGACGCTGTCGAGGATGCCGCGCCCGATCGCGATGTCGTAGGGGTCGGCGCCGGTGACGCCGATGGTGGTCGTGCTCATCTCTGTTCTCTCCTCCATGCCACGATCTCGTCCGCGATGCGCTGCATCGGCCGTCGCGAGGTGTCGAACGAGATCGACGCGACCTCCTCGTACCACTCGCGCCGCTCCGCGAAGATCCGCTTCCACCGCTCGACGGGGTCGTCGCCGGCCAGCAGCGGCCTCGTGCCGCCGCGGAGCCGGTCGGCCACCGCGTCCTCGCTCACCGTGAGGAACACCACCGGGTGGCCGTGCAGCAGGCGCCGGGTGTCGGCGTCCGTCACGGCGCCGCCGCCGAGGGAGATCACGCCGCCCTCGCTCAGCGCCTGCGCGACCGCCGCCCGCTCGAGGTCGCGGAAGTGCGCCTCCCCGTGCTCGGCGAACAGGGCGGGGATGGGGCCGTGCGCCGCGACGATCCGCTTGTCGGTGTCGATGAAACCCACCCCGAGTCGTCGAGCGACCCGTCGACCGACGCTGGTCTTGCCCGACGCCATCGGGCCGACCAGTACCACCGACAGCGGATCAGCCGCGTTCGTCATGCGCGACGAGCGCCGCCTCGGACGCGGGTGCTGTGCGCAGCTCATCGGGGATGCCGTCGAGGTATCCCGCCAGGTTGCGCCGTGTCTCGCGGATGCTGTCTCCGCCGAACTTCTCCAGCACGGCCCGGGCGAGCTCGATCGCGACCATCGCCTCGGCCACCACACCGGCGGCCGGCACGGCGCACACGTCGGAGCGCTGGTGGTGCGCTGTCGCGTCCTCCCCCGTCGCCACGTCGATCGTGCGGAGCGCATGCGGGACGGTCGCGATCGGCTTCATGCCGGCCCTGACGCGCAGCACCGTGCCCGTGGACATCCCGCCCTCGGTGCCGCCCGCGCGGTCCGAACCGCGGGTGATGCCCCCGGCGGCGGCGAAGAGCTCGTCGTGGGCTGCCGACCCGCGACGCCGAGTGGTCTCGAAGCCGTCGCCGACCTCGACCCCCTTGATGGCCTGGATGCTCATGAGCGCCTGCGCGAGACGGGCGTCGAGGCGCCGGTCCCAGTGCACGTGGGACCCGAGCCCGGGCGGAAGGCCGTACGCCAGCACCTCGACGATGCCGCCCAGGGTGTCGCCGTCCTTCTTCGCATCGTCGACCTCGGCGACCATCAGTGCGGACGTCGCCCGGTCGAAGCAGCGCAGCGGATCGGCGTCGAGTGCGGCGACGTCATCCGGCGTGGGAAGCGGTGCCCCGTCCGGCACCCGGACCGGGCCGATCGACAGCGTGTGGCTGACCAGGCGGATGCCCAGTTCGGACAGGAACGACCGCGCGATCGCGCCGAGCGCGACCCGTGCCGCGGTCTCCCGCGCGCTCGCACGCTCGAGGATCGGACGAGCCTCGTCGAAGTCGTACTTCTGCATCCCGACCAGATCCGCGTGGCCGGGCCGCGGGCGGGTCAGAGGTGCACCGCGACCGCGCGACCGGTCGGTGAGCTCGACGGGCTCCGGGTTCATGACCTCGATCCACTTCGGCCACTCCGTGTTGCCGATGCGGAGCGCGATGGGGCTGCCGAGCGTCTTGCCGTGCCGGACCCCGCCCGAGATCGTGAGCTCGTCCTGCTCGAACTTCATGCGCGAGCCGCGGCCGTAGCCCAGCTTGCGACGCGCGAGATCGGCCTGGATGGCCTCGGACGACACCGGGACGCCGGAAGGCAGACCCTCCATGACGGCGATGAGTTCTGGGCCGTGTGATTCGCCGGCCGTGAGCACGCGGAGCATTGCTCCAGTCTCCCATGCGTTTCGCGTCCGCCGCGCCGCGTGTCGTCGCGGGTCAGAGCGCTGCGCGCATGGCGGCGATCACGTCCGTCTCGGCCGGGAGGGGCGCGGCCGGATCGCCGTGGTGGAAGATGCGGATCTGTCGCACAGCCTGGTGCAGCAGCATCCCCAGCCCCGACACGACCGTGCCGTCGCCCCACGCCGCGGCGAGCGACGATGGCCACGGCGCGTACGCGGCATCGAACAGCGCACCGCCCCGAGCGGCCAGGGGTTCTGTCACCGCGGAGGGCAGGATCGTGCCGGACGGCAGCGTCGCCACGGTCAGGTCCACCCGGCCCGGCCGCGACCCGGCATCGGCGTCCGCGAGCGGGTGCGCGGAGACGACCACCGAGAGACGCTCCCCCAGCGCCACCAGAGCCGATGCCCGCTCGGGTCGACGAGCCCGGACGTCCACGCGCGACACCCCCATGTCGGCGAGGGCCACGAGTGCCGAGGCTGCCGTGGCTCCTGCTCCCAGGAGCCGCGCGGTGTCCGCGGTGGTGATCCCCGCCTCCGCCAGCGCGTCGACGATGCCCCCCACATCCGTGTTGAAGCCCGCCGGGGTGGAGCCGAGGAGGAGGGTGTTGACCGCGCCCGTGAGTTCCGCGTGCCCGTCGCGCGCCGCGGCGAACCGGTACGCCTCCTCCTTCAGGGGCATCGTGAGCGACAGCCCACGCCACGAGGGGTCGAGACCACGCACGGCAGCCGCGAAGTCGTCGGCCGCCACCCGCCGGCGTCCATACTCCCAGTCCAGGCCCAGCACGCGGTAGGCCGCGGCATGCAGCTCGGGCGACCGGGAGTGCGCGATCGGGTCGCCCCAGACCGCGAGTCGGGTCGACGTCACGGCCTCAGCAGCCCCCGTCGGGGTTCGCCCTGCACCACTCGCGCCACTTCTCCACGCCCTGCTCGTGTTCGGCGAGCGTCTCCGAGAACTGCGTCTCCCCGGTGGAGAGGTTCACCGTGACGAAGTACAGCCATGGACCGTCGGCGGGCTGCATGGCCGCCTTGATGGCCGCCTCGCTCGGACTCGCGATCGGTGTGACCGGCAGCCCGGTGTTCACGTAGGTGTTCCAGGGGTTCGGGTCCTCGAGCGCTTCTGCGGAGCTCGACACCACGCCCTCGTGCAGCGAGCCGTAGCCATACTGCGCAGTCGAGTCCATCTGCAGCTTCATGTCGATCGCCAGGCGGTTCTCGATCACACGCGACACCTTGGCGAAGTCGTCCGTGCGACCCTCGCGCTGGATGATCGAGGCGATCGTCAGCACGCGCTGCGCGTCGTCCGCGGGCACGCCGGCCGCGTCGAGCGCCTCCCGCGTACGATCCACCATCTGCTGGATGGCCTGCGTCGCCGTGACGCCGGGATCGAACGTGTACACGGCGGGGAACAGCCACCCCTCCAGGCTCTGCGCCTGGACGCCGTAGACGGACGGATCGGCGACCGCGGCCTCGAAGTCCGCGAGCGGCAGCCCGAGCGTCTCCGCCATCGCCGGGAGCGAGGACTTGATCGTGCCGCCCTCCGACACCGAGACGGTGTTCTCGAGCTTGTTCTCCTTGTCCTGGAGGGCGGCGAGGGCAGCCTCGGCCGTCATCTTCTTCTGCAGGCGGTAGACGCCGGGATAGAACGTGACGGCGATGCCCTCGTCGATGAGGTAGTCGTAGAAGACATCGGCGGTCTTGGTCACGCCCGCCTCGTGGAGCGCTGCCGAGACCGGCTGGCCGGTGTCGCCCGACTTGATGGTGACATACACCTCGCCGGTCGCGAGCCCCGGCTCCCAGTCCTTCGCGTCTCCCCAGCCCATGGCGTCGCTGATCCGCTCACCGTAGGTGCTCCACGCCCAGGCGCCGCCGGCCACGATGCCGCCGATGATGGCGAGGACGACGATGAGGGCGATCAGGCAGCCCTTGCGGCGCTTCTTCTTCGGCGCGCCCGGCCCGCGGTGGTCGTCGTCACCCGACACGAACAGGTCGTCGAGCCCGCCGCCGACGGCGGGCTCGACGGGAGAGGTCCGCGCGGTCGAGGCGGCTGCCGGTGCGGAGACACGGGGCAGCGGCCGCGTCGCATCCGCGTCGTGCTCGATGAACGTCTCACGCGAGCCACGGGCGATGGGGACGGCCGTCGTCTCCGGAGCACGGGACGGCTCTGCCGCGGACACGGGTTCGGCGGCGGCCGATGCCCGATCCTCCGCGCGCGGCGCGACCCGTGCGGGGCGCGCGTCCGACGCGGAGTCAGCGGACCCGGACGCAGCGGGCGCGGGCGCGGTACCGGACTGGTCGAGCGACGGCTCCCCCGCCTGCTGCTGACGAGCGGCTCGCCGCGCGGCCTCACGAGCGGCGCGGCGCGAGCCTGGCACGGGGCCGCTCGTGTCGGCCGTCGGGACCTGCGGCGCCGGAGCCGGCAGGTTCTCGAAGAGGTCGCCCAAGCGCGCGTCGGTGTCGTGCGGTGGCGAAGCGCTATCGCGTTCGGACATGATCAGGCGGGCTCCTCATCGACGGGGACCGGTGCACCGGCCGGGTTTCCGGTGCTCTTCTCCGTGTCGATCGCCTGCTGCAGCAGAACCACCGCGGCGACCTGATCCACAATGCTACGAGAGTTCTTCTGGGAACGCCCGGAACTCCGCAATGCCGCGTGTGCGGACACCGTGCTCAGACGCTCGTCGATGAGCCGCACCGGCACACCGCTCTCGCGCTGCAACAGCGCTGCGAACTCGCGCGCATCCGTGGTGGACGGGGTGTCCGCGCCCTGCAGATTCACCGGCAGCCCGACCACGAACTCCAGCGGTTCGTACTCCGCGGCGATCGCCACGAGTCGCGTGATCGCCGCGTCGTCGCGCGGCACGGTCTCGACCGGGACGGCCAGCATGCCGTCCGGATCGCACCGTGCCACGCCCACCCTGGCGCGTCCCACGTCGACGCCGAGCCGCACTCCGCGACGGAAGCCGGTCACGCTCCGCGGAGCTCCTGTGCGATGGCCTCCAGCGCTGCCGGAAGCGCCGCACCGTCGGTGCCGCCGCCCTGGGCGAGGTCGTCGCGCCCGCCGCCGCCACCGCCGAGCACGCCGGCTGCGCGCTTCGCGAGCGCACCCGCCTTCGCGCCCGCCGAACGCGCCGCCTCGTTCGTGGCGACGACCACGACCGGCCGGCCATTGACGATCGCGCCGAGGGCGACCACTGCCGCCTCCGACCCCAGCCGCTCACGGACGCCGTTGACCAGATCGCGCACGTCGTCCGCCGAGGCCACCTCACCGAGCGACTGTGCAGCCACCCGGAACGCGCCGATGCGGGACGCGGCCTCCGCGATCGCGGGGATCTGCCCCGCCCGCTCCTTGGCCTCGAACTGCGCGATGCGCTTCTCGGCGGCCTTGAGGCTCGCGGCGAGATCGGCGATCCGCTCCGGCAGCTGCTCGCGCGGAGTCTTGAGCGACGCGGTCAGCTGCGAGACCAGCGCGCGCTCGGCGGCCAGCTCGCGGAACGCGTCGGCACCGACGAGAGCCTCGATACGGCGGTTCGATGCCCCGACGGACGACTCGCCGACCACGCTGACCAGCCCGATCTCGGCGCTCGTCGACACGTGCGTGCCCGCGCAGAGCTCACGCGACCAGGGGCCGCCGATGTCGACCATGCGCACGACGTCGCCGTACTTCTCGCCGAACAGAGCCATCGCCCCGGCCTCCTTGGCCTCGTCGAGCGTCACGATGCGCGTCGTCACCTCGAGGGCGTCCTGCACGGCGCGGTTCGTGATCTCCTCGATCTCCGAGCGCGTCTCTCCCGACAGCGCCTGCGACCACGCGAAGTCGAATCGCATATAGCCCGCACGGTTCAGCGAGCCCGACTGGGTCGCGGTCGGGCCCAGCGTGTCGCGCAGAGCGGCGTGCACCAGGTGGGTCGCCGAGTGCGCCTGCCGCGCCGCACGACGGTTGGCCGCGTCGACGATGGTCGTGGCCGCGTCATCCACCGCCACGCTCCCCCGCGTCACCTCGACGGTGTGACTGATCAGCCCGGGGACGGGGCGCTGCACATCGAGCACCTCGAGCTCGTAGCCAGGGCCCACGATCGTGCCCTTGTCGGCGACCTGGCCGCCGGACTCCGCATACAGCGTCGTCTCCGCCAGCACGACCTCGGCGATCTGTCCCTCCGCGGCGCTGCGCACGGAGGCACCGTCGACCAGGATGCCGAGCACCCGCGAGTCGACCTCGAGGGCCGTGTAGCCGTCGAAACCGGTCTCGCCGAGCGCCCGCAGGTCGCGGTAGACCGACACGTCGGCGAGCTGCCGCTTGCGGTTGCGCGCGTCGTCCTTGGCGCGCTGACGCTGCTCCTGCATGAGCGCGTCGAACGCGGCACGGTCGACGTCGAGCCCGGCCTCCGCGGCGACCTCGAGGGTGAGGTCGATCGGGAAGCCGTATGTGTCGTGCAGCAGGAAGGCCTCGGAGCCGCTCAGGGTCGTCCCGCCGCTCTTCTTCGTGTCGTCCACGGCGAGGTCGAGGATGGTCGAGCCCTGGGCGAGGGTGCGCCGGAAGGTCTCCTCCTCGGCGAAGGCGGCCGAGGACAGCACCGACCAGTCGCGCTCGAGCTCGGGGTAGGCCGACTTCATGGCGTCCCGCGACGCGGAGAAGAGCTCGGGGAAGGCCGGCTCGTCGACGCCCAGCAGACGCATCGCCCGCACGGTCCGCCGCATCAGGCGGCGCAGGATGTACCCGCGGCCCTCGTTCGACGGACGCACGCCGTCGGACAGCAGCATCAGCGAGGAGCGCACGTGATCGGCGATCACGCGGAAGCGCACATCGTCCTCGTGCACGGCTCCGTAACGGCGTCCGGAGAGCTCGACGGCGCGGTCCAGCACGGGCCGCACCTGGTCGATCTCGTACATGTTCTCGACGCCCTGCTTGAGGAAGGCGACGCGCTCGAGGCCCATGCCGGTGTCGATGTTCTTCATCGGCAGCTCGCCCACGATGTCGAACTCGGTCTTGCTCCGGATGTTCTCGAGGAAGTCCTGCATGAACACGAGGTTCCACAGCTCCATGAACCGGTTGTCGTCCGCCGCCGGACCGCCGTCCTTGCCGTAGGACGGGCCACGGTCGAAGAAGATCTCGGAGTCGGGTCCGCCGGGGCCGGGCTGCCCGGTGTTCCAGTAGTTGTCCGCGCGGCCGAGGCGCTGGATGCGCTCCGGCTTCAGCCCGATGATGTCGCGCCAGATGGACTCCGCCTCATCGTCGGTCTCGTAGACCGTGACCCACAGGTCCTTCTCGTCGAAGCCCAGCCCGCCGTCGGATTCGGAGGTCGTGAGCAGCTCCCACGCGTAGCGGATCGCGCCCTCTTTGAAGTAGTCGCCGAACGACCAGTTGCCGAGCATCTGGAAGAACGTGCCGTGACGCGCCGTGCGTCCGACCTCCTCGATGTCGTTGGTGCGGATGCACTTCTGCACATCGGCGATGCGCGGATGCGGAGCGGGGACCACGCCCGTGAGGTACGGGATCATCGGGACCATGCCGGCGACCGTGAACAGCAGCGACGGGTCGTCGCTGACGAGGGAGGCCGAGGGGACGATGAGGTGATCGTTCTTCTCGAAGTAGGAGAGATAGCGCTGCGCGATTTCCGCAGTGTTCATAGGTCCCGGTTGTCCTTGTGTGAGGGAGCGCGTCGATGCGCGGCTGCGGTGGTTCAGTTCTCGCCCGGCTCGGTGAGCCGCGCCTCCTGGGCGCGATACGCGTCGCCGAGCGCGGCGGTGAAGCCGTTGATGCGGGCGTCGACGTCGGCGAGGATGTCATGGCCGCGCGGGTCCTTGTTCATGAAGTGAGCCGCGACGAAGCCGCCGATCACGCCGATGAGGAACCACAGCACAGTCTTCATGTCGTCATCCTTGCCTGAGAGCCGCGAAGGCGCGGTCTCTCCATCGTAGGCGGAAACGACAGGAGGCGTCGGGAATCCCCGACGCCTCCTGCCTGATGCTCGATCGCTGGATCAGCGAGCCGCGTAGTACTCGACGACGAGCTGCACTTCACAGGTCACGGGGACCTCGGCGCGCTTCGGGCGACGGACCAGGCGGGCCTGGAGCTTGTCGAGCTCGACCTCGAGGTAGCCGGGAACGGGAGGAAGCACCTCGGCGTGACCGCCGGCTGCCGCCACCTGGAAGGGCTCGGTGCCCTCGCTCTTGGCCTTGACGTGGATGAGCTGACCCGGCTTCACGCGGAACGACGGGCGGTCGACGAGCTGGCCGTCGACGAGGATGTGACGGTGCACGACGAGCTGGCGAGCCTGAGCCGTGGTGCGGGCGAAACCCGACCGCAGCACGAGAGCGTCGAGACGCATCTCGAGGAGCTCGACCAGGTTCTCACCGGTCAGGCCGTCCTGACGACGAGCCTCGTTGAACGTGTTGCGCATCTGCTTCTCGCGGATGCCGTACTGCTCGCGCAGACGCTGCTTCTCGCGCAGACGGACGGCGTAGTCGCTGTCGGCCTTGCGCTTGGTGCGGCCGTGCTCGCCCGGAGCGTAGGGACGCTTCTCGAGGTAGCGGGCGGCCTTCGGGGTGAGCGGGATGCCGAGGGCACGGCTGAGACGCACCTTGCGGCGGTCCTGGGACTTCGTGGTCACGAAGTGTTCCTTCCGATGACGTGGACGTGGATTTCACGTCCGACGGACGTATCGTCCGCGCTCTGCCTCGGAGCGCACGCCGGGGCGCCGTCGAGGTGTGGTGTGAACGCGGAGATGCCCGAAAACTCGGTTTCGAGCCGCTCAAGTCTAACAGACGACGCTGCGCCGACCGACCGGTCTGTCAGCGGTCGCCGAGGATGCGTCGGATGCGCTCCAGCCGCGCACCGATGTCGCGTTCCGCACCGAGGTTCTTCGGCTCGTAGTAGTGACGTCCGTCCAACTCGTCCGGCAGGTACTGCTGCGGCACGATCCCGTATTCGCTGTCGTGCGAGTAGATGTAACCGCGGCCGTGGCCGAGCCTCTTCGCCCCCGGGTAGTGGGCGTCGCGGAGGTGGAGCGGCACCCGGCCGAAGCCGCCCGCGCGGATGTCGGCGATCGCGGCGTCGATGCCGACGTACGCGGCATTGGACTTCGCCGTCGTGGCGAGGTACACCGTGGCCTCGGCGAGCGGGATGCGCCCCTCCGGCATGCCGATGAAGGCGACGGCGTCCGCAGCAGCGACTGCGATGCCGAGCGCCTGGGGATCGGCGAGACCCACGTCCTCCGACGCCGAGATCACCAGGCGCCGAGCGATGAAACGCGGGTCCTCCCCCGCCTCGATCATGCGCGCCAGGTAGTGGAGTGCGGCGTCGGGATCGGACCCGCGGATCGACTTGATGAACGCGCTGATCACGTCGTAGTGCTCGTCGCCCTGACGGTCGTAGCGGAGCAGCGCCTTGTCCACCGCCTGCGCCACATCATCCGCCGTCACCGCGGGGACACCGTCCGATGCGCTGTCGCCGTCGTCCTCGACCGCGGCGGCATGGGACAGCGCGACCGCGGCCGCGGCCTCGAGCCCCGTGAGCGCGCGCCGCGCATCGCCCGACGCCAGTCGCACGAGAGCCGTGCGCGCCTCGTCGTCGAGCACCACGGCACCCTTGAGCCCGCGCGCATCCGTCACGGCGCGGTCGACGAGCAGACCGATGTCGTCGTCGGTCAGCGGCTGCAGCGTGAGCAGCAGCGACCGCGACAGCAGCGGGGAGATCACGGAGAACGACGGATTCTCGGTGGTCGCCGCGATCAGGATGACCCAGCCGTTCTCCACTCCGGGCAGCAGGGCATCCTGCTGCGCCTTCGTGAAGCGGTGGATCTCGTCGAGGAAGAGGATGGTCGTCTGGCCGTACAGGTCACGCTGCGTGATCGCCTCCTGCATCACCTCGCGCACGTCCTTCACCCCGGCCGTGATCGCCGACAGTTCGACGAACCGTCGACCGGAGGAGCGCGCGATGGCCTGCGCCAGCGTGGTCTTCCCCGTGCCGGGAGGCCCCCACAGGATGATCGACACGGCCCCGGGCGCTGCCGCCTCGGGATCGGCGAGAGCCACGATCGGGGATCCCGCCCGCAGCAGGTGACGCTGTCCCGCGACCTCATCGAGCGAGACCGGGCGCATGCGCACGGCGAGAGGCGTCTGCCCGGAGAGCAGCGCGGCAGGAGAAGTCACCCCTCCAGGCTAACGGCGGGCGCCGACACCGTGGCGACGGAACCCGCCCGTGGGCGACGGTAGGCTCTCAGGCGACGCCGCGGACGGGCGTCGGGATGGAGATATCGGGCATGGCGGCACGCGGTTCCAAGAAGGCACAGTCGCGCACCGAGGCGGAGCGCGCACGACTGCATGCCGCGCGCACGCGCTGGCACGAGGACCAGATCCGCCGCCGTCGCCGCGACAACACCGTCGCGGTGATCGTCGGCGGTCTCATCGTCGTCGCCGCGATCGGGAGCCAGGTCGTGCACGCGCAGGTGACCGCCCCCGAACCGACGCCGAGTCCCACGATCTCCCCCTCCGACTCCCCGGTGCCGTCCGAGTCCCCCCTTCCCTCCGACTCTCCCGTTCCCTCCCCGTCGCCCGTTCCGACGGACACACCGGCGGGCTGACCCCGCGGCGCCGGCTCAGCGATCGGCGACAGCGAGACGGTAGCCGCGCTTCACCACCGTCTGCACCAGCTCCGCGTCGCCCAGAGCCTCGCGCAACCGTGCGACCGCCACCTCCACGGCCCGTGCACTGCGTCGTCGTCCGGCGAGCATCCGCCCGAGCTCCTCCCGGGAGAGCACCCGCCCCTCCGCGAGGAACAGTGCCTCCAGGACTTCCGCGGCGCCCGCCGAGAGCGGGAGGAACCGCTCATCGAGCAGCACCCCGCCGCTGCGCACGACGAGCTCTCCGGCGTCCGTCCGCTGCATCGGCGCCTGCTCCGAGAAGAACCCGACGACGGCGCGTGCGAGGTCGTCCGGGAGCGCCCCGTCGACCGTCGTGGCGGGGATGTCCGCATCGGCGAGTGACCGGGCCGCCTCCGCACCCGAGGCGACGAGCAGCAGACGCGACGCCCGCGCCCTGGCTCGGATCGCGTCCCCCAGACCGAGGCGCTCGACGGTGCGCCACCAGGAACGCGCGCCCTCGACCGAGAAGAGCAGCACGCCGTCGATGCGCCCGGTCGCGACGCGGTGCACCGACCGTCGAACACCGGCCGGCACGGAATGATCCGCGCGTACCGACGGCACGCGGACGACCTCGGCTCCCGCCGCGGCGAGAAGCGCACCGAGGTCGACCGGCGTCGGCGACGCCACCGCTCCGTGCGCAGTACCCGCGGACGGGTCATCGGCGATCGCTATCCGGCACCCGGTCAGCGGCCGGCCCACGCTCGTCGGAATGCTCATGCCGGACTCTCCTCGCGTCGCCGCGTGACGGATCCCGTGGTCCGCGCCTCGACGAAACGTCCACCCCCGTCGCGCGTCGCAGCCTCCAGTCCGGCGGCACGCAACCTGCCCAGCACGGCGGGGACTTCTGCGGCGGATGCGCCACGCAGCTCCAGCACTCCGCCATCGGACGGCCGCACCCGCAACCCGTGCTCCTCCGCCAGCCGTCCGATGAGGACGAGCTGGGCGCCGGACAGCTCCCCCGCGACAGCGAGGGTCACGCCGAGCACGGTCTCCCTGGTACGGGGGCGTCCGACCGGGCCCCGCTCGGGGACACCCCGTCGCCCTGAGCCGATCGCAACCGCTCCGGCGCGCGCGATGAGGCGCCGCGCGACCGCCCGTGCGCAGAACGCGCACTCCGCGCTTTCGGGGAACTCCGCAAGGCCGCTCAGGCCGTGCTCTCGTCGCTCCGTCACCGCCGTGACCGGGGATGGCCCCGTGAGCAACGCATGACCGCAGGTCACATCGCTCTCGTGCTCGCGAAGCAGCTCGGACACCGCCCGCGCCCTAGCGCCGTCATCCGCGGCCGCGCGGAGGGTCGCGAGCCGGTCCTCGTCGCCGAGCACCGTCGCACCGAGCAGGACTCGTCCGTCCTCGGAGAGGAGGAGGTCGCCCGCGATCCGTCCCGGCGCGTCCGCCAGGGGGACGACGACTCCGACGGTTTCGCCGTCCGGCGACGACCGGAGATCCGTGAACTCGACGCCTCCCGCACGCACGATCGTCGTCAGCCACCGCGTCCGTGTCGTCGCCACGGCCTCCCGCATCCTGTCCGCCACGCGCCCGCCACCGCCCGGTGCCCGCGGGCCCGGCTCGTCGTCCGCCGCGACAGCGACGCTCCCCACAGCCAGGATGTGCGGATCACTCGTGCGACCGTCGGCGTCGACGAGCACGCCGCCGCCCGGCACCACGGTGAGCCCCGCGTTCCGCGCGAGCTCGTCACGCGGGCGCACCGCGGGCGCGAACACGACCGCATCCGTCCGGGCGAAGGAACCGTCGTGGAATTCGATGCTCGCGACCGCGCCGGACTCGTCCGCATCGATGCGGGTGACGCGCGTCGACCTCCGCACCGCGATCCCGCGCTCCCGCAGGAGTGCGTCGACTGCCGCCGAGGTGCGACGACCCGGATCCGCGTGGTCCCCTCGTTCGTGCACGACCGCGACCTCGACTCCGCTCTCCGCGAGCGCGAGCGCGGCGGCGAACCCGCCCGGCCCGTCACCGACGACCGTCGCGCGCGGACGCCGCCACTGCTCGCCGCGCGGCGCGTGCACATGGGCTCGCAGCGCCGACGCATCCGCTGCGGACTGGAACGTGAAGCACCCGGGCAGTCCGGCCCCGTCGAGCGTCGGACGAACCGGGTGCCGCCCGGTCGCGAGGACGAGCACGTCGTACATGTACACGCGTCCGGAGCGGGTGCGGACGCGGCGGAGCTTCCGGTCGATCTTCCGCACCCGATCATCCCGGATCAGGCGCACGCGGTCGTCGCGGAACACCCCTCGGTCGAGGTCCAGGTCAGCGGGGTCGTCCCCCCGGACCAGTCGATACAACCGGGTGCGGTCGTACGGCAGGCGCCCCTCGTCGCCGATCACCGTGACCCGCACGTCGTCGCAGGGATCGCCCAGGAGGTGCGCCACGAACGCGTGCGCCGCGGGCCCCGCGCCGACGATCAGGACCTCCGTCCTCCGGGATGCGCTGTCGTCCATGGACCTCCTGTCGACCTGCGGACCGTCGTGGGACGACGATAGGAGCGCCGTGTTACCCGGAGATGACGTCGCGTGTTTCGCGCGTCGAACGTTCTCCTCACAAATCGATAACGCGCCTTCGGCCTCACCCCGCAGCGCGGGTCGTACTAGGCTGAGCCTCGTCCTTTCCGCCTCCCGCGGCCCGACCGCGCAAGGAGAATCACCGTGTCTGCCACCGAGCCCTCGAAGCCGACCCCGCCCATCCCCGCACCGCCCGCCGTGCCCATGCCCCGGAAGGCCCCGACGCCCGCCGCGGTCGCGCCCGCCGCACCGGCGACGCCCGCGCCCTCCGCCTCGGCGCTCGAATGGGGTCGCGTCTCCCACGATGGCACGGTCGAGGTCCGCGAGGGCGAGTCGTGGCGGGTGGTCGGCCAGTACCCCGACGGCACCCCGGAAGAGGCCCTCGCCTACTTCGTGCGCAAGTACGACGACATCGCCTTCAAGGTGCACGCGCTCGAGCAGCGCCATCAGGCCGGCGGCGCCTCGGCGAGCGACCTCGCGAAGCAGGCCTCGCACCTCATCGCCGAGGCGACGGATGCCGCAGCGGTCGGCGACCTCGCGGGACTGCGCGACCGGCTGAACGCCCTGACCGCCTCGCTCTCGGAGGCGACGGAGCAGGAGGCTCAGCAGGCCAGGGCGCTCGTGGAGCAGGCGGTCGCGGAGCGCACGGCCCTGGTGGAGCGCGCCGAGGCCATCGCCGCCCGCGACCTCAGCAAGGTGCAGTGGAAGCAGGTCACGGCCGAGCTCAACGAGCTGTTCGAGTCGTGGCAGGCACAGCAGCAGAACGGTCCGCGCCTGTCGAAGAGCGTGTCGCAACAGCTCTGGAAGCGGTTCCGTGACGCCCGCTCGGTGGTCGACAAGCACCGGCGCGCCTTCTACTCCGAGCTCGACGAGACGCACAAGGCCGCACGCGACGCCAAGTCGCGGCTGGTCGAGCGCGCCGAGGCGCTCGCTCCCCGCGGCGTCGACGGCATCCCCGCGTACCGCACCCTGCTCGACGAGTGGAAGGCCGCCGGCCGTGCCGGGCGCAAGGCCGACGACGCGCTCTGGGCGCGGTTCAAGGCGGCCGGCGATGCGCTGTACGCCGCGCGGGCTGAGCAGGCCGCCGCGGAAGAGGCAGACTCCGCGCCCCGGATCGAGGCACGGCAGGCTCTTCTGGAGCAGGCGAAGGCCGTGGCCGACGAGTCGAACATCAAGCGTGCGCGGGCACTGCTCACCCGCATCCAGCGCGAGTGGGACGAGGTGGGCCGCATCTTCCCGCGCGAGAAGGAGCGCGCTCTCGACGACAAGCTCCGGGTGATCGAGCAGGCGCTCAAGGCCCGCGAGGACGTCGACTGGAAGAAGAACAACCCCGAGACCAAGGCGCGCGCGAACGACATGAGCTCGCAGCTGCACGAGGCCATCGAGAAGCTCGAGGCCGAGCTGGCCGCCGCGGAGAAGTCGGGCGACACCAAGGCCGCCCAGACCGCGGCTGACGCGCTCGAAGCCCGCCGCGCCTGGCTCAACGCCCTGGGCGGCTGACGCTATCCACAACCCGCGACGACCGCCACAGGAGCGGGATGCGCTGCGCCACACTGGCGTGATGCATCCCGCTCTTCTGTATCTGCCCGGCGCGCGGCTGAGTCTGCCGGAGCTCGCCGCCGCTCGACTCGACGGCCACGTCGTCGACCTCGGCGAGGCGTACATCCCGGCCGACCTCATCGAGGGTGCGGACGTGCGTGCCGCGTCGATCGGGCCTCTCGTGCAGGACGGCGCCGCGGCCTGCGGCCCGACTGCCGCATGGATCCACGGCGCCGGAGACGCACCGCCGCCCGTGCATCACGTGAAGCGGTGCGTCGAGCGTCGCGTGCGCCCGCGTACGAGTGCCCGCCTGGTCTTCCACGACACCGTGCTCGCCGCCGCGGACGTCGTCGTGATCGGTGGCGTCGCCGTGTCGACGCCCGCGCGGACGATGGTCGACCTGGCGACGAGCCTGCATCGCGACCCCCGCGTGCTTCCCTGGATGGATGCCCTCGCCGTCGCCTGCCCGGCGGTGACCGCACAAGCCCTCGTCGAGCTGCGCGGGACCAGCCGTGTCCCGGGGAGCCGCGTCGGCATCGCCGCCCTCGAGCGGGTCGCGCTCAGGACGAGGTGACGCGGTAGACGTCGTACACCGCGTCGATGCGCCGCACGGCGTTCAGCACGCGGTCCAGGTGCACGGCGTCGCCCATCTCGAACACGAAGCGGCTCAGCGCCAGGCGCTCATCGGTCGTGCTGACCGTGGCGGACAGGATGTTGACGTGGTGCTCGCTCAGCACTCGAGTGACATCCGACAGGAGCCCGGACCGGTCGAGCGCCTCGACCTGGATCTGCACGCGGAAGACGCTCTTGGTGGTCGGTGCCCAGGAGACCTCGACGAAGCGGTCCTGCTCGCCGCTCAGCGCCTTGACGTTGACGCAGTCGGCACGGTGGACCGAGACGCCGCTCCCCCGCGTGACGAAGCCCACGATCGGGTCGCCCGGCACGGGGGTGCAGCACTTGGCGAGCTTGACGAGGATGTCGTTCGCACCGCGCACGAGCACCCCGGAGTCGCCGCCGCGCGGCTCCCTGGTCTGCACGCTGCCCGGCAGATCGATCGCCCCGGTCGTCGTGTCGTTCGCCGCCACCAGGGCGGTGACCTTCTCGAGCACGGACTGCGTGGACACGTGTCCCTCGCCGACAGCCGCGTAGAGCCCGGACACGTCTTCGTAGTGCAGCTGATGCGCGACCTCGGTGAACGAGTCCTGATTCATCAGGCGCTGCAGCGGCAGGTTCTGTCGGCGCATCGCCCGGGCGATCGCCTCCTTGCCCTGCTCGATCGCCTCCTCGCGACGCTCCTTCGTGAACCAGCCGCGGATCTTGTTCCGCGCCCGCGTGCTCTTGACGAAGCCGAGCCAGTCCTGGCTGGGGCCGGCGTCGGGGTTCTTCGACGTGAACACCTCGACGACGTCGCCGCTCTTGAGCTCCGACTCGAGCGGCACGAGGCGGCCGTTGACCTTGGCGCCCATCGTGCGATGGCCGATCTCGGTGTGCACGGCGTAGGCGAAGTCGACGGGCGTCGCGCCGGCGGGAAGGCCGATGACCCGTCCCTTCGGCGTGAAGACGTAGACCTCCTTGGCTCCGATCTCGAAGCGCAGCGAGTCGAGGAACTCGCCGGGGTCCGCGGTCTCGGCCTGCCAGTCGGAGATGTGCGCGAGCCACGCCATGTCGGTGTCGGAGGCGCGGACCTCGGCCTTGCCGCCGCCGTTCATCCGCTCCTTGTACATCCAGTGCGCCGCGACGCCGTACTCCGCCTGCTGGTGCATCTCGTGCGTGCGGATCTGGATCTCCACCGTGCGACCTGCCGGGCCGATCACGGTCGTGTGCAGGGACTGATAGAGGTTGAACTTCGGGGTGGCGATGTAGTCCTTGAAGCGGCCGGGCAACGGCGTCCAGCGCGCGTGGATCGCGCCGAGCACGGCGTAGCAGTCGCGCACGGACGACACCAGCACGCGGATGCCGATGAGGTCGTAGATGTCGTCGAACTCGCGCCCCCGGATCACCATCTTCTGGTACACGGAGTAGAGCTGCTTCGGCCGGCCGACGACCTTGCCACGGATCCGCAGATCCCGCAGGTCCTCGTCGATCTCCTCGATCACCTGGCCGAGGTACTTCTCCCGCTGCGGTGTGCGCTGGGCGATCAGGCTGTGGATCTCGTTGTAGATCTTCGGGTGCAGCACCGCGAACGAGAGGTCTTCCAGCTCCGACTTGATGGCCTGGATACCGAGGCGGTTGGCCAGAGGCGCATAGATCTCCAGCGTCTCCTTCGCCTTCTTCGCCGCCTTCTCGGGCGGTACGAAGCCCCACGTGCGGGCGTTGTGCAGGCGGTCGGCGAGCTTGATCAGCAGCACGCGGATGTCCTTCGACATCGCCACGATCATCTTGCGGACCGTCTCCGCTTGCGCACTCTCGCCGTACTTGACCTTGTCGAGCTTGGTGACGCCGTCGACCAGCATCGCGACCTCGTCGCCGAATTCAGCGGTCAGGTCGGTCAGCGCGTAGCCGGTGTCCTCGACGGTGTCGTGCAGGAGGGCCGCGGCGATCGCGCGCGGGCCCAGGCCGAGCTCGGCGAGGATCTGCGCGACGGCCAGCGGGTGCGTGATGTACGGCTCGCCGCTCTGCCGCTTCTGCCCCTCGTGCTTCTCCTTCGCGACCGCGTAGGCCCGGGAGATGACGGAGAAGTCGCCCTTGGGATGATTCGCCCTGACCGTGCGGATCAGGTTGTCGAGATCGTTGATGCGGGACGCGCGAGAGAAGATGCGGGGCACGAGCCGTCGCAGACTCGAACCCTGCGACGCCGTCTGCGGCTCCGCCATCCACTCACCTCCGAATCAGACAATCCTACGCGTGCTGAGAGGGGGCGAGCCCCGCGCAGCGGGGGCGTCAGGCCTCGACGGCCGCCTTCTCGCGCGCCGCACGGATGCGGGCGTCGCGCTCCTTGATCTGCGGCTCGTTCTCGCGGAACAGCGAGTAGAGGGGTGCCGCGACGAACAGCGTCGAGTAGGTCGCCACGAGGATGCCGACGAAGATCGAGAGCGAGATGTCGGTCAGCGTCTCCGCGCCCAGCCAGAACGCACCGATGAACAGGATCGCGCCCACCGGGAGCGCCGCCACGACCGAGGTGTTGATCGATCGGATCAGCGTCTGGTTCACCGCAAGGTTGACCGACTCGCCGAATAGGCGCGCGGTCTTCTCCCCGTCCTCCGTCGTGTTCTCCCGGATCTTGTCGAACACCACGGTGGTGTCGTAGAGCGAGTACGCCAGGATCGTGAGGAACCCGATCACCGCCGCCGGGGAGATCTCGAAACCGGCCAGGGCGTACACGCCCACCGTGATCACGAGCACGTCGAGCAGCCCGATGATCGCTGCGGCCGACATCTTCCAGGTGCGGAAGTAGATCGCCAGGATCAGGAAGGTCAGCGCGAGGAAGATCGCCAGACCCCACAGGGACTGCCGCGTCACGCTCTCACCCCACGCGGGACCGATGAACGAGGAGGTCACCGCGTCGGGCTCCACCTCGTACGCGTCGGCGAGAGCGCCGGCGACCTGCTGCGTCTCCGCCGCCGTCATCTGGTCGGTCTGGACTCGGATGTCCTGGTCGTTCACGATGACGACCTTGGTCGCGGCGCCGGGCACCACGGACTGCACGGCCTCGCTCGCGGTGTCCTGATTCAGCGTGGCCGGGGCGTTCACCGTGAACTGCGACCCGCCCGTGAACTCGATCGAGAACTGGATGGGACGGAACAGCGGCACGAGCGCGGACCCCACGACCAGCGCGATCGCGATGATGAACCACAGCCGACGGCGTCCGACGAACGGGAAGGAGGTCTTTCCCGTGTAGAGGTTGTTACCGAACTCGTTCATGGAAGCCATCAGGCGTCTCCCTCGCTTCCGCCCTTGGTCTGTTTCTCCGCGGCGAGGGCCTCGGCACGCTTGCGCTCGGCGATGGTCTGACGGCGGTCCGCCTCACCGCGTGAGCGCGCGTTCTTCGCGCCGCGACCTGCCGATGCCGTCGCCACCTCGCGGTACTGCGACCGGCTCCGGTACACGGCGCCGAGTGCCGCCGGGTCGAGCCCGGAGAGCTTGTGGCCGCCGCCGAAGAAGCGCGTCCGCGCGAGGAGCTGCATCACCGGGTGAGTGAAGATGACGAAGATCATCACGTCGATGACGGTGGTCAGGCCGAGCGTGAACGCGAAGCCCTTCACCGTGGAGTCCGCGAGGATGTAGAGCACGACGGCCGCGAGGATGTTGATCGACTTCGAGATGTAGATCGTGCGCTTCGCGCGACCCCATCCGTCCTCGACCGCCGCCGTGATCGACTTGCCGTCGCGCAGCTCGTCTCGGATCCGCTCGAAGTAGACGATGAACGAGTCGGCCGTGAAACCGATCGACACGATCAGACCCGCGACGCCCGCGAGCGACAGGCGGAACCCGATGCGCCACGCGAGGATGCAGATCACGATGTACGTCAGCACCGCCATCACCGCGATCGACGCGATGATCACCGTCCCGAGAGCGCGGTACGACAGCAAGGAGTAGACCGCGACCAGCGCCAGGCCGATCAGACCCGCGATGAGCCCGATCTGGAGCTGCTGGGTGCCGAGGGTCGCGGAGATCGTGTCGGAGCTCTGCACCTCGAAGCTCAACGGCAGCGCACCGAACTTGAGCTGATCCGCGAGCGTCGTCGCGCTCTCCTGAGTGAAGCTGCCGGAGATGCTGGGACGGCCGTCGAGGATCACGCCGTTCATCCGCGGCGCACTGATCACGTCGCCGTCGAGCACGAACGCGAACTGGTCGCGCGGCGACAGACCGTCGATGCGGTTCTGGTTGAGGCGCGTGCTGACCTTGCCGAACGCGTCCGCGCCATCGCCGTTCATCGTGAGCTGCACGATCCAGGCGCCGCTCTTGGGGTCGCGGCCTGCCGACGCGTCGGTGATCGCGCGTCCGTCGAGCTCCATCGGGCCGAGGAGGAACTTCTGGGTGTCGTCCGGGGAGCAGGCGATGACCGGCTCGTCCTTCGGCGCACGCGACGGATCGTTGTCGGGGTTGGCGCAGTCGTACGCCTGGAACTCCGCGGCCAGCTTCTCGGTCACCCACGACAGATCGCTCGCGTCGGTCGGCTCCGCCGTCGGAGTGGCGTTCAGGCCGGGGTCGGGGCTCGGGAACGGCGTGGAGTTGCCGTCGTCGCCCACGAACTCGGTGCTCGCGGCCGTCGTGTACAGGACCGGACGGAACTCGAGCTGTGCGCTGGACTGGATGCGCTCCCTGGTCTGCTCGTCGGCCTCACCCGGGATCTGGACGACGATGTTGCGGCCGCCCTCCGTGGTGATGTCGGCCTCGGCGACACCCGAAGCATCCACGCGCTGGCGGATGATCGCCGCGGCCTGGTCGAGCTGCTCCTGTGACGGCGCTGCGCCGTCCTCGGTCTCGGCGCTGAGGATGATCTGCGTGCCGCCCTGCAGGTCGAGCGCCAGTTCCGGCGCCCACGAACTCTGCTTGAAGACGTACACACCCAGCGCGTTGATGCCGAAGAGCACGCCCGTCACGAGGAGCAGGCCGAGGAGGACCCGCCAGGCGTGACGGACAGGTGAAGATGAAGCCACGTGTGTTCAGCTTTCTGGGAGGACGATGATCCGAGCGACCACGAGGGCCGCTGTCTTACTTGTCGTCGGCGTCCCGCTCGAGACGGGCGCGGGTCTCCTCCGGCGTCTCCGCCGTGGGGGCGGCGGGCTCGTCGACGATGTGGTCATCCACGCCGTCCACGGGCGCCTCAACGATAGCGTCCTTCGGCTCGACGATGCGCAGGATCGCCTGGCTGTGCACCTCGATGACGGTGCCCGGGGCGATCTCCACGAGGGCCGGCGCGTCCAGGTCGTCCGGGTCGAACGCCACGATCGTGCCGTAGATGCCGCCCTGCAGCAGGACCTTGGCGCCGGGAACCGTCTTGGTGGCCTTCTCCTCCTGCTCGGCCTTCATCTGCCTCGTCCGCTTGCGCGTGTTGAAGATCATGAAGATCAGGAGCACGGCCAGAAGGCCGAAGAGCACGAATTCCATGGGCATGGGGAAGCGCCTTTCTCAGGTGCACGCACCAGCCATTGGGCGCACAGAGGTATCGGGGGAAGCCTTCAGCGATTATAGGTCATCCAGCGTGAGCATCCCGTCGGGGTGCGCCACCCCGAGGTGCGCATACGCCTCGGGTGTCGCGACCCGTCCGCGCGGCGTGCGCCCCAGGAATCCGATGCGGACGAGGTACGGCTCGACCACGCTCTCCACGGTCTCGGCCTCCTCGCCCACCGCGACCGCGAGGGTGCTGAGACCCACCGGTCCCCCGCGGAAACGCCGGACGAGCGCGTCGAGCACCGCTCGGTCCAGCCGGTCGAGACCGATCGCGTCGACGTCATAGAGCTCCAGCGCCGCCCGCACGTCGTGCAGCGTCGCCGCACCGTCGCCGTGCACCAGCGCGTAGTCGCGCACGCGGCGCAGCAGGCGGTTGGCGATTCGGGGGGTTCCTCGAGATCGGCGCGCGATCTCGGAGAGGGCGTCGGTCGGGAGCCCGACCCCCAACACCGACGCGGAACGCGCGATGACCTGCTCGAGCTCGCCCTCCTCGTAGAACTCGAGATGGCCGGTGAACCCGAAGCGGTCGCGGAGCGGATTGGGCAGCAGGCCCGAGCGCGTCGTCGCCCCGACCAGGGTGAACGGCGACAGCTCCAGGGGGATGCTCGTGGCGCCCGCACCCTTGCCCACCATGATGTCGATGCGGTAGTCCTCCATCGCGAGGTAGAGCATCTCCTCCGCGGAGCGGGCCATGCGATGGATCTCGTCGATGAACAGCACCTCGCCCGGCATCAGGCTCGACAGCAGAGCTGCGAGATCTCCCGCGTGCTGGATCGCGGGGCCGCTGGACATACGGAGCGGACGCTCGCTCTCGTGGGCGACGATCATCGCGAGCGTGGTCTTGCCGAGTCCCGGAGGACCCGCGAGCAGGATGTGATCGGCGGGTCGGGACTGCAGGCGCGCGGCCTCGAGCAGCAGCTGGAGTTGGCCGCGCACCTTCTGCTGGCCCACGAAGTCGCCGAGGCTGGAGGGGCGCAGCGCGCCCTCGATCGCGAGCTCCGACTCGTCGGTGGGCTCGGTCGGGTCGAGCGGGTCAGACACGCGCCGATCCTCCCTGCGCCGGGCCGAGCAGGGCGAGCGTGCGCCGCAGCAGCGACGCGACCGACGCCCGCTCGGCTTCGGTCGCCGCGGCAGCGGTCTCGGTCGCCGCCTCGGCGGCCACCTTCTCCGACCACCCGAGACCCACGAGCGCGGCGGCGACCTGCGACACGATGTCACTCCCCCCCGAGGCCTGCGTCGCGGCCGGGGCGGCAACGGCGTGCACCTTCCCCGCGAGCTGCACCACGATGAGCTTGGCCGTCTTAGGCCCGATGCCGGACACACGCCGGAACGGGGCGTCGTCCTCGGCGGTGACGGCCTCGGCGATCTGGTCCGTCGTCAGATGCGACAGCACGCCCAGCGCCGACTTCGGCCCCACGCCCGTCACGCTGAGCAGCAGCGTGAAGATCTCCAGCTCCGCCCGATCGGCGAAGCCGAAGAGCGAGAGGGCGTCCTCGCGCACGATCAGGCTCGTGTGCAGGCGCAGCTTCTCCCCCACCGTCGCCGTGTGCGCGACATCGGCGGGGACAGCGACCGCGAAGCCCACGCCACCCACGTCGATGACGACCTGGTCCGGCGTCGTGTGCAGCACGGTGCCGTGCAGAGAGGAGATCATCCTCCCAGCCTAGGAGGTCGCTCGCACATATGTTCGAGCGACACGCTCCGCGTCCGCCCAGGCCCGCTGCGCGGGGGTCAGTCCGCCCGCCGCACCGCCGGCTCGGGGCGCCCCGCGGCGCCAGGCGTGACATAGGGCGATCGCGAGAGCGTCCGCGGCGTCCGCCGGCTGCGGCGGCGCATCCAGACGCAGGATGCGGGCGATCATCGCCTGCACCTGCCTCTTGTCGGCGGAGCCGTAGCCCGTGACGGCCGCCTTGACCTCGCTGGGCGTGTGGGTCGCCGCGGGAAGCCCTGACTCGGCGGCGATGAGGAGCGCGACCCCGCTCGCCTGCGCCGTGCCCATCACCGTATGGCTGTTCTGTTGCGCGAAGACGCGCTCGACCGCGACCGCGTCAGGGCGGTGCTGGGCGATCGCCTCGCGGATCCCGGCGGCGACGACCGCGAGTCGCTCGCCGATCGGTGCATCGATCGCCGAGCGGATCACACCGACGTGCACGAGGGTGCCCCGGCGGGTCCGGTCGACGTCGACGATCCCGACACCGCAGCGGGTGAGTCCCGGGTCGATGCCCAGCACGCGGATGGTCGACGTCACCGTCCCAGGCTAGGCGCGGAACGTGCCCATCGAGGTCAGCCGCGCCTACGCGTCGTCGTTCTCGAGCTCCGCCTGGACCTCGGCCGACAGGTCGAAGTTGCTGAAGACGTTCTGCACGTCCTCGCTGTCCTCCAGCGCGTCGATCAGTCGGAACACCTTGCGGGCCGTGTCGGCGTCGATCTCGACCTTGAGGTTCGGCACGAACTCGACGTCGGCCGACTCGTACTCGATGCCCGCCTCCTGCAGCGCACTGCGCACGGCGACCAGGTCGCTCGCCTCGGTGATGACCTCGAAGCCCTCGGCGTGCGGCTCGATCTCCTCGGCCCCCGCCTCGAGCGCGGCCATCATCACGTCGTCCTCGGTCGTGCCCTCCGACCCGACCACGATGACGCCCTTGCGACTGAAGTTGTACGCGACGCTGCCAGGGTCGGCGAGCGTGCCCCCGTTGCGGCTCAGCGCGGTGCGCACCTCGGCGGCGGCACGGTTCTTGTTGTCGGTCAGACACTCGATCATGAGCGCCACACCGTTGGGGCCGTAGCCCTCGTACATGATCGAGGTGTATTCGACGGCCTCGCCGCCGATGCCCGCACCGCGCTTGATGGCCCGGTCGATGTTGTCCTTCGGGACGGACGTCTTCTTGGCCTTGAGGACCGCGTCGAACAGGGTCGGGTTGCCCTGCAGGTCGGCGCCGCCGAGCTTGGCCGCGACCTCGATGTTCTTGATGAGCTTGGCCCAGGACTTGGCACGGCGCGCGTCGATGACGGCCTTCTTGTGTTTGGTCGTGGCCCACTTGGAATGCCCGGACATAAGTCTCCGCTCGTCGTCAGGGCCCCGGCGCGTGTCCAGGGCGTCGTCCATTCTAAAGGAACACCGCGGAACACCCGGCGGCACAGTGCCTTGTCGGGGCGCTGCGGCGGTGGGAGACTGACCGCATGGGCGACCGGGAGCGTGCTCTCGACGCCGCTCGCCGTCGAGCCGAGGCGTTCCTGGGCACCCTCGACGATCGACCGGTGTGGCCGCGCGCGAGCCTCGACGAGATGCTGCAGGTGTTCGGCACGCCTCTCCCGGAGCGGGCGGAGGACCCCGCGGCCGTTGTCGAGGACATCGCGGCGAAGGCCGAGCCCGGACTCGTGGCCATCCCCGGCGGACGGTTCTTCGGATTCGTGATCGGCGGCACTCATCCGGCCGCTCTCGCCGCGGACTGGCTCGTGTCCGCGTGGGATCAGAACTCCGGCTCCTCCCTGCTCACCCCGGCGACCGTCGCGATGGAGCGGGTGGCAGGACAGTGGCTGCTCGAGCTGCTCGGCCTCCCGTCCGCGAGCAGCGTCGGCTTCGTCACGGGCGGTCAGCTCGCGAACTTCACCTGCCTCGCGTCCGCACGGAACGCCGTGCTCGCGCGGGCGGGGTGGGACCTCGCCGAACGGGGGCTGCGCTCCTCGCCGCCGGTGCGGTTCGTGGTGGGTGCCGATCGTCATGGATCGATCGACCGCGCGGCACGGTTCCTCGGGATCGGTTGCGCCGAGGTCGACGTGGTGGATGCCGACGCGCAGGGCAGGATGCACCCCGCCGAGCTCGAGCGCGTCCTCGACGGCGGATCCGGCCCGCTCATCGTGTGCCTGCAGGCGGGAGAGGTCCATACCGGAGCGTTCGACGATTTCCGCGCGCTGATCGCGATCGCACGCCGACACGGCGCCTGGGTGCACGTGGACGGCGCCTTCGGTCTGTGGGCGGCTGCCTCCCCCGCGCTGCGACATCTGACCGCCGGCATGGAGGACGCGGACTCCTGGGCGACCGACGCACACAAGACGCTGAACGTGCCGTACGACTGCGGCATGGCGATCGTCCGCGATCCCGCCGATTCGATCGCGGCGTTCCGCACCGGCGGCGACTACCTCGTGTACTCCGGCCTCGACCCGTGGGATGTGACGCCGGAGCTGTCGCGCCGCGCCCGCGGGGTGCCGGCGTACGCGGCGCTGCGCAGCCTCGGGCGTTCCGGGGTAGCCGATCTCGTCGACCGCCTCCACGACAACGCCGTACGCATGGCCTCCGGCCTGCGCGGGCTCGACGCGATCGAGGTGATCAACGACGTCGACTACACCCAGGTGATGTTCCGGCTCGGCACGGACGAGGCGACCCGCGAGCTCGGTGCCGCGATCCTGGTCGACGGCACGGCCGTCGTCACCGGAGCGGAATGGCGGGGGCGAGCCGCGCTGCGCTGCTCGATGTCGTCGTGGGCGACGACCGCGGACGACATCGACCGCACGGTGCACGCCATCCGTGCCCTTCTCCCCTGACCCGACTCGCCCGCCTGCTACGGTCGAGGCCGCCGTTGATCGCGCGCGAGAGGAGCAGGGTGTGACCGCAGGAGCCGACCGCCTCCGCCCCGCGTGGACCTCCCTGCCCGAGAGCCTCCGCGCCGCGGCGCTGGACGTGATCGGCGGAGAGTACATCTCCGACGCCCCCGCGCACGGCGGCTTCAGCGCCACGTACGCGGGCACCGTGGTCACGACCGGCGGTCGGGCTTTCGTGAAGGCCGCGGGCGCGGACTGGCACGCCGACTCGGTGCGCCTGCTCCGCCAGGAGATCGTCACGCTGTCGACCCTCCCCTCGGGCGTCGCGCCCCGAGTGCTGGGGACGGTGCAGGACGACATCGGTGCGGTGCTGGTCGTCGAGGCGATCGACGGCCGCCATCCGGGGCGCCCGTGGACAGCGGATGACCTGCACGCGGTGGCGGACGCCCTCGCCGTCGTCGGCACCACGCCGGCACCGAGAACCCTGACGGCCGCGGACGAGAGCATGGTGCCGGGTTTCACGCGCTGGCAGGAGATCGCCGCCACCCCCGACCTCCGCGGCGCTCTGCCCCCGTCGGTCCGGGATTCGCTGCCCCGACTGCGTGAACTGGAGGCGGAGTTCGCGGGGGCCGTGCGCGGAGATGTCCTCGTCCACGACGACGTCCGGGCCGACAACATCCTCATCGCCGACGGTCGCGCCCACCTGCTCGACTGGCCGCATGCGCGCCGCGGGGCCGCATGGGTCGACCTCCCCTGCGTGCTGCCGAGCATCGAGGCGAGCGGCGGACCGACCTGCACGCAGGCCTACCCGGTGTTCGAGGAGCACGGCGCTCCCCCTCCGAGGGACCTGCTGCCGGTCATCGCGGGCTTCGCCTCGTACCTCTGGGCCGAACAGAGCAGGCCGGAGATTCCGCAGCTCCCCGGCTTGCGCGCCTTCCAGCGGGCGCAAGCCGGTCCCGCGCTGCGGTGGCTGGCCGCCCTGGTGTGACGACGCCTCGGGCGGTCAGGCGGCGGCGACGGAGTGGCCGCCTTCGACGCGGGCGAGGAAGCGCTCGTGGAAGCGGGTCTCGCCGGAGATCTCCGGGTGGAAGCTCAGGCCCAGCAGCGCTCCCTGCTCCACCGCCACCACGCGGCCGTCCGGTAGCGCCGCGAGCGGGGTCGCACGAGGACCGATCGACTCGACGACCGGTCCGCGGATGAACGCCGCCGACACCGGCGGTGCACCGAAGGCCGCCACGTCGAGCTGCGCCTCGAACGACTCCACCTGACGGCCGAACGCGTTCCGCCTGACCACCGCGTCGAGCCCTCCGAACGACTGCTGGCCCTCGATCGCGTCGACGACCGTGTCGGCCAGCATGATCAGCCCCGCGCACGTGCCGAGCACCGGGAGCCCGGCGGCGATCGCGTCGCGGATCGGCTCCTGCATCCCGAACGTGCGCGACAGCTTGTCGATCACGGTGGACTCGCCACCCGGGATCACCAGGCCGTTCACGGCGGCCAGCTCCTCCGGGCGCCGGACGAGCTCCACCTGGGCGCCGAGCCGGGTGAGCAGGGCGGCGTGCTCGCGCACATCGCCCTGCAGCGCGAGCACGCCGACCCGCGGGCTACCAGCCACGCTCGGCGAGCCGGTGCGGCGCCGGCAGGTCGCTGACGTTGATGCCGACCATCGCCTCGCCGAGCCCGCGGGACACCTCGGCGATCACCTTCGGGTCGTCGAAGAACGTCGTGGCCTTCACGATCGCCTTCGCGCGCTCGGCCGGGTTGCCCGACTTGAAGATGCCGGAGCCGACGAACACGCCGTCCGCTCCGAGCTGCATCATCATCGCGGCGTCCGCGGGGGTCGCGACGCCGCCGGCCACGAACAGCACGACGGGGAGCGTGCCCGTCTCGGCGATCTCGGCGACCAGCTCGTACGGCGCCTGCAGCTCCTTCGCGGCGACGAACAGCTCGTCCTTCGGGAGAGCCGTGAGCGCAGCGATCTCCCCGCGGATCTTGCGGATGTGCTTCATCGCCTCGGACACGTCGCCCGTTCCGGCCTCGCCCTTCGAGCGGATCATCGCCGCCCCCTCGTTGATGCGTCGCAGCGCTTCGCCGAGGTTCGTGGCGCCGCACACGAAGGGCACCGTGAAGCCGAACTTGTCGATGTGGTTCACGTAGTCGGCCGGCGAGAGCACCTCGGACTCGTCGATGTAGTCGACACCGAGCTCCTGCAGCACCTGCGCCTCGACGAAGTGACCGATGCGCGCCTTCGCCATCACCGGGATCGACACGGCATCGATGATGCTGTCGATCATGTCCGGGTCGCTCATGCGCGAGACGCCGCCCTGCGCGCGGATGTCGGCCGGCACGCGCTCGAGCGCCATGACGGCGACGGCGCCCGCGTCCTCGGCGATCTTCGCCTGCTCGGCGGTCACGACGTCCATGACGACGCCGCCCTTGAGCATCTCGGCGAGACCGCGCTTGACGCGCGACGATCCGGTGGTGTTCTGCTCGGACATGGGGAGCTCCTGTCGGATGATCCGTAATCGGGTTTGATCTAGATCAAACGTAGCACTGTCCGATCCCACCTAGAATCGCGGAGGAGGATCATGAGCGACCGGATCACAGGCAGCACGGCGGCGGAGATCGCCGACAGCGTGCGCGCCCTGCGCGACCGCGGGATCCTGCTTCCCGGAGCCCTCCTCCCGCCGGTGCGCGAGCTCGCCGCCACCCTCGGCGTCAACCGCAACACCGCCGTCGCCGCCTACCGCCAGCTCGCCCAGGCGGGACTCGTCCTGTCGCGCGGACGCGCCGGCACCACGGTCGCGGGGATCGAGGCCGTGGCACAGGAGGGCTACGCGGCCGACACCGTGCTCCGCGACATCGGCACCGGCAACCCCGACCCCGCACGCATCCCCGACCCGTCGGCCGCGCTGATGACGATCGCGAGCCGTCCCGTGCTCTACGGCGAACCCGTGATCGACCCGGGGCTGGAGGAGTGGGCGCGCCGGTGGATGGCGGCCGACCTTCCGGACGCGGACTTCCGGATCACTGTGACGAGCGGAGCGGTCGATGCGGTGGAGCGGCTGCTCGCCCAAGCGCTCATGCGCGACGACGCCGTGGCGCTCGAGGATCCGTGCTTCCTCGCCAGCATCCACACGGTGCGGCTCGGCGGCTATCGGGCCGTCCCGGTCCCCGTCGACGACCAGGGAATGACGGTCGACGGACTGCGGGCGGCTCTCGACGCCGGCGTGCGGGCCGTGATCTGCACACCGCGGGCGCAGAACCCCACCGGCGTGGGTCTCACGGCCCAGCGCGCCGCCGAGCTGCGCGGTGTCCTCGCCGATCACCCGTACGTCCTGATCATCGAGGACGACCACTTCTCGCTGCTGTCGCAGCGCCCGTACGAGTCCTTGATCAGCGAGGACCATCGGCGCTTCGCCCTCGTGCGCTCGGTGTCGAAGTTCCTCGGACCCGACATGTGCCTCGCGATCGCGGCGACCGACCCCGACACCGCAGAACGTCTCGCGATGCGACTCAGCCCCGGCACCACGTGGGTGAGCCACCTGCTGCAGCGCCTCGCCCTGGCACAGCTGACCGACGAGGATGCGATGACGACCGTCGCGACCGCCGGTGCGCACTACGCGGAGCGCAACGCCGCGTTCGCGGCACGCCTGCGCGCGCACGGCATCGACGTCGCCGCGCCAGACGGGCTGAGCCTCTGGGTGCGACTCCCCCGGCCCGCGCGCGAGGTCGCCGAGCACCTGATGCGGCGGGGGTGGCTTGCCCGCACCGGTGACGAGTTCTCCCTCGACGACCGCGCCGATCCGTCCCACCACCTCCGTCTCACCGTCCACGACCTCACCGACGCGGAAGCCGACACGCTCGTCGCCGACCTCGTCGCGGCCGCGCGATGACCACCCGTCGCGGGCACCTGCCCGCCCTGACCGAAAGCGCTCGCTCATGAAGATCCTCTCCATCCAGTCCGCCGTGGCATACGGGCACGTGGGCAACTCCGCCGCGGTGTTCCCGCTGCAGCGCATCGGCGTCGAGGTGCTGCCCGTCTACACCGTGAACTTCTCCAACCACACCGGCTACGGCGCCTGGCGCGGACCGCTGATCGACCCCGCCGACGTGCGCGAGGTCATCACCGGCATCGAGGACCGCGGAGTGTTCGGGCAGATCGACGCCGTCCTGAGCGGCTACCAGGGAGGCGAGGGCATCGGTGACGTGATCATCGATGCGGTCGCGCGCGTCAAGGCCGCCAACCCCGACGCGGTCTACGCGTGCGACCCGGTCATGGGCAACGCGAAGTCGGGCTGCTTCGTCGCCCCCGCGATCCCGATCCTGCTGCGCGAGCGCGTCGTCCCGGTGGCGGACATCATCACCCCCAACCAGTTCGAGCTCGGGTTCCTCACCGAGACCGAACCCGACACGCTCGAGTCCACGCTCGCCTCGGTCGACCTCGCCCGCGCCATGGGCCCCCGCACGGTGCTCGTGACGAGCGTCGAGCGGCCCGACCGCGAGGAGGGGACCATCGAGATGCTCGCGGTCGACGGCGACGGTGCCTGGCTCGTCCAGACGCCGCACCTCCCCATGAAGGCGAACGGCTCCGGTGACGTGACCGCCGCCCTGTTCACGGCGCACTACGTCGAGACCGGCAGCGCCAAGACCGCGCTCGAGCGCACCGCCTCCAGCGTGTACGACCTGCTGCAGGCGACGCTCGACTCGGGTGAGCGCGAGCTGCAGCTCATCGAGGCGCAGGAGTTCTACGCGCACCCGCGCATGCAGTTCACCGCACGGCAGGTGCGCTGACGGTCACTCCGGCCACGCGTGGGCGACGGCCTCCCGCACTTCGCCGAGGAGCTGCGGGAGCGCCTTCGTCTTCGCGATGATCGGGAAGAAGTTCGCGTCGGAGCGCCACCGCGGCACCACGTGCTGGTGCAGATGCGCGTCCACGCCGGCTCCCGCCACCGCCCCCTGGTTCATTCCCAGGTTGAAGCCGTCGCATCCGGAGACCTCGCGCAGCACCCGCATGGCCGTCTGGGTGAGCACGCCGATCTCGGCCACCTCTTCCGGACTCGCCTGGTCGTACGTCGCGATGTGACGGTACGGGCACACCAGCAGGTGCCCCGAGTTGTACGGGAACAGGTTCAGCAGCACGTACGCGGTCGTGCCCCGTGCCACGATGAGCCGCTCGGCGTCGGGGTACTTCGGCGCCTCGCAGAACGGGCACTCCTCGCGCAGGGGCTCCGGTCCCGCCTGGATGTAGGCCATCCGGTGGGGGGTCCACAGCCGCTGGAACTCGTCGGGCACGCCGGCGAGGCGACCTGCATCCTCCAGCGACTGCTCCCCCTCGGTCATGCCAGGTCCCCGGCCGTCTGCACCAGGGCGTGGCTGTCGATGGCAGCGCGGATGCGGTCGACCGCCTGCGCGATCGGCACGCCGTTCTCCTGCGAGCCGTCGCGGTAGCGGAAGGAGACGGTGCCAGCGGCCCGGTCCTGCTCCCCGGCGATCAGCAGCAGCGGGACCTTGCCGGTCGTGTGCGTGCGGATCTTCTTCTGCATGCGGTCGTCGGAGGTGTCGAGCTCGGCACGCACACCGCGGGAGCGGAGCGTGTCGATCACCTCACCCAGATAGTCGGCGAAGTCGTCCGCGACCGGGATCCCCACGACCTGTACCGGCGAGAGCCATACCGGGAAGTCGCCCGCATAGTGCTCGAGGAGGATCGCGAAGAACCGCTCGATCGAGCCGAACAGCGCCCGGTGGATCATGATCGGACGCTTCTTCTGGCCGTCCTTGTCCATGAACTCGAGGTCGAAGCGCTCGGGCAGGTTGGGGTCGACCTGCACCGTGGACAGCTGCCACGTGCGGCCGATCGCATCGCGCGTCTTCAGGTCGATCTTCGGCCCGTAGAACGCCGCCTCGCCCGGCACCTCGGTGAGCTTGAGACCGGAGGCCACGGCCACGCGGCGCAGGGCGTCGGTGGACGACTCCCAGAACTCGTCCGAGCCGATCCACTTCGACTTCTCGTCGTCCTTCATCGACAGCTCGAGCTCGAAGTCGGTGAGGCCGAAGTCGCGGAGCATCGAGAGGATGAACTCGAGGACCTTGCCGACCTCCTCCTCCAGCTGCTCGGGTGTGACGAACAGGTGCGAGTCGTCCTGCGTGAAGCCGCGCACCCGCGTGAGGCCGTGCAGGGCCCCGGAGAGTTCGTTGCGGTAGACCGTGCCGTTCTCCGCGAACCGCAGCGGGAGGTCGCGATAGCTGCGCGCGCGCTCCTTGTAGATGAGGATGTGCATCGGGCAGTTCATGGGCTTCAGGTAGTAGTCCTGGCCCTGCTTGGTGATCTCGCCGTTCTCGTCGCGCTCCTCGTCCATGACGATGGGCGGGAACATGCCGTCCTTGTAGGTGACGAGGTGGTTCGAGGTGAGGAAGAGGTCTTCCTTGGAGATGTGCGGCGTGTACACGTAGGTGTAGCCGCCCTCGATGTGCCGCTTGCGCGCGTGCTGCTCCATCTCGCCGCGCACCACGCCGCCGCGCGGATGCCAGACGCTCAGGCCCGACCCGATCTCCTCGGGGAAGGAGAACAGGTCGAGCTCCTTGCCGAGTCGCCGGTGGTCGCGCTTGGCGGCCTCCTCCAGCCGGTGCTGGTACGCGCGCAGCTCGTCCTTCGTGGGCCAGGCGGTGCCGTAGATGCGCTGCAGCTGCGGGTTCTTCTCGCTGCCGCGCCAGTAGGCGGCGGCGATGCGCGTGAGGTCCCAGCCGTTGCCGATCATGCGCGTGTTGGGCAGATGCGGCCCGCGGCAGAGGTCCTTCCAGACGACCTCGCCGTCGCGGGTCGTGTTGTCGTAGATCGTGAGCTCGCCCTCGCCCACCTCGACCGACGCGCCCTCGGCCGCCTCCTTGCCGCCCTTGAGCCCGATCAGCTCGAGCTTGAACGGCTCGTCGGCGAGCTCCGCGCGCGCCTCGTCATCGGTCACGACACGACGCACGAAGCGCTGGCCCTCGCGGACGATGCGCTGCATCTCCTTCGTGATGGCCTTGATGTCCTCCGGCGTGAACGGGGTGTCGACGCCGAAGTCGTAGTAGAACCCGTCGGTGATGGGCGGGCCGATGCCGAGGTTCGCCTGCGGGTTGATGCGCTGCACGGCCTGCGCGAGCACGTGCGCGGCCGAGTGGCGCAGGATGTTCAGGCCGTCGGGGCTGTCGATCGTGACCGGCTCGACCTGCTCGGTGCCGGTCAGGGTCGTGGCGAGGTCCTTGAGCTCGCCGTTGACGCGCATCGCGACGACGTTTCGGTCAGAGAACAGGGCGAAGCCGTCGGTCGGCTGGGCGTTTTCAGGCACTGATCACTCCATCTGGGTCTGGATCTAGGCTACTCGTATGGCCGGGGGCCGCCGACCGTCAGGCCACCGGCTCGGCCGAGGAGGACGCGGCCGCCGGGGCGAGGATGATGATCGCCGCGCCCACGAGCGCGACCGCCGACCCGACCCAGTCCCAGACCGTGGGACGGAAACCGTCGACGATGATGCCCCAGGCGAGGGATCCGGCGATGAAGATCCCACCGTACGCGGCGAGCACCCTGCCGAAGTTCACGTCGGGCTGGAGCGCCGCGACGAAGCCGTACGCCCCCAGCGCCATGACCCCCAGGACCGCGAAGAGCCAACCGCGGTCCTCCTTGACGGCCTGCCAGATGAGCCAGGCACCGCCGATCTCGGCGACGGCGGCGAGGACGAACAGCACGACGATGCGGAAGACGGTCACCACCTCAGTGTGTCAGGACACGAGGACGGCTTCGCGAACGACGGGGCGCCGCAACCGCCGGACCGGACGGTAGCGTGGCCCCATGACCCGGACGATCGCCCGCTGGATCCTCGCTCTCGCCCTCGGCGCCGTCGGCGTGCTGCACTTCACGCAGACGCGCGGCTTCCGGGTGGTGGTGCCCGACTGGGCGACCGAGGCGACGCGGATGGACAAGGATGCCATCGTGATCGCGTCGGGCGCCGTCGAGGTCGCGCTCGCCGCGGGACTGATCGCGCTGCCGCGGGAGCGCCGCCGGATCGGCTGGGCGACGGCGGGGTTCTTCGCCGCGGTCTTCCCCGGCAACTGGCATCAGTGGCGCACCGGACGCTCCACTCCGGGGCTCGACACGGACGCGCGTCGGTTCGGCCGTCTCTTCCTGCAACCGGCCCTGATCGCCTGGGCTCTGTGGGCGACGCGATGACCTCCCCCTCGATCGTCTGGTTCCGCGACGACCTCCGCCTCGCCGACCATCCGGCGCTGCGTGCCGCGATGGATCGGGACGCGCCCGTGATCGCGATGTTCGTGCTCGACGAGGAGTCGCCGGGGATCCGCCCGCTCGGAGGTGCTGCGAAGTGGTGGCTGCATCACTCGCTGCTCTCCCTCGACGAGCGGCTGCGGGATAAGGGCGCCCGGCTCGTGCTGCGGCGCGGCCCGGCCGAGCGCGTGGTGCACGAGGTCGTCGCGGAGAGCGGGGCGGGCGCCGTCTACTGGAACCGTCGATACGGGCGACCGGAGCGGGAGATCGACGCGGCGCTGAAGAGCTCGCTGCGCGATCAGGGCCTGACGGTGGAGTCATTCGCGGGCTCCCTGCTGCACGAGCCGTGGACCGTCACCACGGGCAGCGGCACGCACTACTCCGTCTTCACCCCGTTCTGGCGCGCCTGCCGCGCACTGCCCGCGCCCCGTGCTCCCCTGCCGGAGCCGCGCGAACTCGACGGGGTGGCGCGACCGCCGCGCTCCGATGCCCCGGGTGATTGGGAGCTGCTGCCCACGACACCGGATTGGGCGGGCGGTCTCCGCGACACCTGGGAGCCGGGCGAGCCGGCAGCACGACGGCGGCTGCGACACTTCCTCGACCACGATCTCCCGGCGTACGACGCGGCCAGGGACGCGCCGGCCGCCGGTGCGACCTCCCTGCTCTCCCCCCGGCTGCGCTGGGGCGAGCTGAGCCCGTTCACCGTGTGGGCCGAGGCGACCCGGGTCGAGGGCTCTGCACGGTTCCTGTCCGAGCTCGGCTGGCGCGAGTTCGCCTGGCACACGCTCTACCACTTCCCCGATCTGGCCACGAAGAACCTCCGGCCCGAGTTCGATGCGTTCCCCTGGCCGGGACTCGACCCGCGGCAGCTGGATGCCTGGCAGCACGGCGAGACCGGGATCCCCCTCGTCGACGCGGGGATGCGCGAGCTGTGGCACACCGGGTACATGCACAACCGGGTGCGGATGGTGACCGCGTCCTTCCTCATCAAGAACCTGCTAATCGACTGGCGGCTCGGCGAGGAGTGGTTCTGGGACACGCTGGTCGATGCAGACGGCGCCAACAACGCGTTCAACTGGCAGTGGGTCGCGGGGTCCGGGGCGGACGCGGCCCCGTACTTCCGTGTGTTCAACCCGGAGCTGCAGGCGAAGAAGTTCGACGGGGACGGAGAGTACGTCGCGCGGTGGGCCCCCGATGCCCCGACCGCGCCGATCGTCGACCTGGCCGAGACCCGCAAGGCCGCACTCGCGGCGTACGACGAGGTCAAGCGCGCGGGGGCGTGAAGCTACTCCTCGCTCGCACGATCGTCAACGGTCTGCGTCGGTGAGAACCGCCGACCTAGCGTCGGCACCTCACCGCAGCTCGGAGGTCCCCATGCTCGTCACTCCGGTGACATCACGGCACGACGCTCGTCCGGCCGCCTGCACCCCACCGATCGTCGAACGAGAGGAACAGTTATGCGCGCCATGACGTACCGCGGACCCTACAAGGTCCAGGTCGCTGAGAAACCGGACCCGCGGATCGAGCACCCGAACGACGCGATCGTGCGTGTCACGCACGCCGCGATCTGCGGGTCGGATCTGCACCTTTACCACGGCATGATGCCGGACACCCGGATCGGCCACACGTTCGGCCACGAGATCGTCGGCATCGTGCACGACGTCGGATCCTCGGTGCAGAGCCTCTCGGTCGGAGACCGGGTGATGGTGCCGTTCAACATCGCGTGCGGGTCCTGCTACTTCTGCACCCGCGGTCTCTTCTCGAACTGCCACAACGTGAACCCGAACGCGACGGCCGTAGGAGGCATCTACGGCTACTCCCACACGACGGGCGGCTACGACGGCGGGCAGGCGGAGTTCGTGCGCGTGCCCTTCGCCGACGTGGGACCCTCCGTCGTGCCGGACTGGCTCTCGTCGGAGGATGCGCTACTGCTCACCGACGCGTTCTCCACCGGGTACTTCGGCGCGCAGCTCGGCGACATCGCGGAGGGCGACACCGTCGCGGTCTTCGGTGCCGGACCCGTGGGTCTGGCCGCCGCCCGCTCGGCCTGGTTCCTCGGCGCAGGCCGGGTGATCGTCCTCGACCACCTGGATTACCGGCTCGACAAGGCCAGGGACTTCGCGTTCGCCGAGACGATGCACATCGGCGAGGTCGGCGACCCCGTGCTCGCCATGAAGAAGGCGACCGGATACCTGGGTGCCGACGTGGCGATCGACGCCGTGGGCGCGGAGGCCGACGGCAACCTCCTCCAGCACGTAACGGCGGCCAAGCTCAAGCTGCAGGGCGGGTCCCCCGTGGCCGTGAACTGGGCGATCGACTCCGTGCGCAAAGGCGGGACCGTATCGATGATCGGCGCGTACGGCCCACTGGTATCCGCCGTGCGCCTCGGCGACGCGATGAACAAGGGCCTCACGATCCGCGGCAACCAGGCACCCGTCCTGCGGCAGTGGCCGCGGTTGCTCGAGCACATCCAGGCTGGTCACGTGCGGCCGAGCGAGCTCCTGACGCACCGCTTCCCGCTCGAGCACATCGCCGAGGCCTACCACGTGTTCTCCAGCAAGCTGGACGACTGCATCAAACCCGTCATCACGATCGGAGAGGACTGAGCCATGCCGTACGAAGCGCACAAGCCGACGCTGGCACCGACAGCGGACGAGCTCCGCGACCGCATCCCGGGCTGGGGCACCGACCTTCCCCCCGAGCACCGCCGCACGTGGCAGCAGCTCGAGGACTACGGCGACACGGGTGCGCACTGGACGCGCCCGGATCCGCAGCCCGGCAGGGAGGGACGGGAACACTCCATCGAGCACGCGATGGTGCCTCCGGTGTTCGGTACGGCGCAACCGCTGCACGGCGTCTCCGGGAGAGTGCGCCGCTTCGCCTATGACCACTTCAGCGAGACGAAGAACACCCGGTGGCTGCTGCTCGTGGCCGGCGACCGCATCGAGGCCGTCGGAGCCCATGTGCGCTCGCTGGCCACTCCGCGCCCCGACAACCCGATCACGCAGACCGGGATCCTCGCAGAGCCGCGACACCGTCCGCTCACCTCGCGGTTCGGGCGGGGACGGGTCGACGTCCGGCACACCTGGCTCGACCCGATCATCGTGGCAGGGCCCTGGGTCGTCGCCGTCGTCATGACGGTGTCCCTCGTACGCACGGTGTTCCGCCGCGGTTGACCAGACGGTCGAGCGCTTCCCTGAAACGCGAAAAACCCCCGGGATCCCGGGGGTTTTTGGTGGTGCGCGATACTGGGATCGAATTTGTCTGGCCGCGAAATCCTCGTAGGCGGTCATGCGCGGGCACGCGCACGCAATATGTCTTGTCCTGCCTGGCAACGACTGTCCGTGCCTTATCGTCATGAGCGCGCAGAAGCGCACATAAGTCGGGATGCTGGAACGCACGTGTAATGCACGCGCACCTCATCTCAACGACGACGCCCCAGGCGGCTAGGCCCAGGGCGTCTCGACTCGCTGAGAAGGAGCGAATCATGGACGACACTACAGCCCGCGCAATGCTGGCCGTCGAGGACGACCGCGCACGGGACGACGAGCGATGAGCGCGCCCAAGCGAAAGCGCCGCGAGACGTTCGGCTCCCTGCGCAAGTTGCCCAGTGGGCGCTACCAGGCCACCTATGTCGGGCCTGACGGGGTACGGCACAACGCGCCCAGCACATTCACGACGATGACTGATGCTCGCGCGTTTCTGCGCTCGGTGCAGGATCGGATCGCGCTGAGCACATGGCAGTCACCCGCCGATGAGACGGCGGCTCGACAGCGCGACGGCCTGACGTTCGCCGCGTATGCGGAGACATGGCTCGGGACGCGCTTCAACAGCAAGGGCGAGCCGCTGAGGGCTACGACCATGCAGGAGTACCGGCGACTGCTCGCCGCTCCGCTCGCGCCGTTCGCACAGCGTCCGCTCTCAGCCGTCACGCGCGCCGAGGTCGAGGCGTGGCGCGCGTCGCTGTTGGCGACGGGACGGCGCACGCAGACGGCCAGCGCCTACGGCCTGCTCAAGTCGATCTACGCGAGCGCGCTGGAGAACGAACTCATCACGGCGACGCCGTGCACGATCAAGGGCGGAGCCACGACGGTCACGGGCCGGAAGGTCGCGCCGCCCACCGACGACGAGCTCGATGTCATCGTCGCGAGCATCACGCCTCGGTTCCGTGCGCTCGTGCTCGTCGCCGCGTGGGGTGGGCTCCGCTATGGCGAGGCAACCGAACTGCGGCGGAAAGACGTGCACGTGAAGCGCCGCGCTGGTGAGGTCGTGTCCATCGCGCTGAGCGTGGAGCGCGCTGTCGTGCACATCACGGGCCAGGGCTTCAAGGTCGGCCCGCCGAAGTCGGACAGCGGCGTGCGCGTGGTGGAACTCCCGTCGTTCGTGTTCGCTGACGTGCTCGCGCACCTTGAGGAGCACACGGGCCGCTTCGGTGAGTCTTTGCTGTTCCCAGGCGCTGACGGTGCGAGCCACCTAATGCAGTCGTCGTTCACGCGCTACTGGTACCCGGCGCGCAAGGCGGCTGGACGCGAGGACATGCCGTTCCACGCGCTCCGTCACTTCGCAGGCACGCGGTACGCGGCGACGGGTGCGACGCTCCGCGACACGATGGCACGACTCGGCCATTCCTCGACTGGCGCGGCGATGCGGTACCAGCACGAGACAGGCCGCTCGTCGGAACTTGTCGCCAAGATGGTTCGCCGCGTGGCTGACTGACTCATTCACAGCGAATACGCAGGTTGGGAGCGAACGCGCTCCTGACCTGCGTTTTCAGTTGCGGCTTGTGTGCGTGACGACAACAGCGACACGCCGTGAGTTGTGTGCGTGAGATGTACAACTAAACCCAGGTCAGACGGTAAATCACGTAACGTCGTTGCACGCACATAGCGCCACACGCAACGACACGAGGAGGCACGCATGCCCAGCACCAAGACCACGCCCGAACCACGAGCACCGCTCCCCCGCTGGGGCACTCAGCAGGAAGCCGCCGATCTCGCTCGCGTCAGCGTCGAGACGATTCGTCGATGGGCTTCCAGCGGCAAGATCACGGCGAGCCGCCTCGGCCCGCGTCGCGTGGTCATTGACCTCGACAGCGTGGCCGCGCTCGCCCAGCCGCTCCGCCCTGACCTCGGCGGCAAGCGATGAACGGCGACAGTCCGATGGCCGAGAGCGGCCTGACGCCCCTACAGGCCGAATGGTTCGAGCTGTGCGCGCGCTACGCCGGAGAGGTGCACGGGCGGAATGATCAGCCCGCCGCTCTGTATGACGCCTGGGAGGCGGGTGAGTTCGACGGACGCTCCGATCTGCTCGGCGTCGCCGCCGCGTCGGCCTATAGCGCTGCCGAGTTCCCCGCCAGGCTGTTGGACTCGACAACCTGGGAGTTCTTCCTCCGCGAAGTGGGCTTCACAGTGAACGGCGAGCCTGCCCCGCTCCCCGAGCGCGTGCCGACGCTGTGGCGTGCGACAGTGCCGCCGCTCGACGGTTGGCACGACGACAGCACTCCGCCCGGCCTGTCGTGGACGGACAACCGCAAGCGCGCCGAGTGGTTCCATCGTCGGAATCGCGACCGTTTCGGATGGCCGTCTGCTCTGCTCGAAGCCCGCAACGTGCCCGCCTCTGACGTGCTCGCACGCATCCACGGTGAGGGCACACGCGGCGAGGATGAATGGCTCATCGCGCCGTATGCGGACGCAGATGTCCGCATCGTGGATGAGGTCGGCGGACGACACCCCGAAATTCCCGATGCTGAGCGCTTGGCACAAGCCGCCGCGCTCCATCACCTCATCGCGGACGCGAGAGCCGCCGCGCTGCTCCCGCCCATCGAATCCGACCCGAACTGTAGGGAAAGCCAAGCATGACCACCGCGCTCGTGGGGCACAGCGGCCTCACGCCGCCCACTCGCCGCAGATCGTCACCAGCTCCGTGTCAGCGTGCAGATCCTGATGCTCATCGCCGCACAGGCGCGGCTACGGCGGGCACGTCGTGAGGCGGTACAACTTGTCCAGGTGCAGGCCGGTCGGCGGGATCGCGCGGCAACACGCAGGAGTCGTGCTGTCCACGCCCGTGCCGTGCCTCATGCGTGCGACATCAGGAGCAACGGCCTCCGAGGGGACATCTGGGGGCCGTTCGCTCAACACGGACTTGGACGTCCACGTCCGCATGCTCCCGGAAGTGGAGCGGGCGTGATGGACGGCGTCATCGTGACGCCGGGCCGTCGCCGCTTCGCGACCGACGATGCGACCACCTACGGTGCGGGGCTCATCGGCGCGGCCTACGCCGCGGCCATGCGCGCAGGTCTTGGTGACGTGCCGATGCGGCTCCTCGGATACATGGCTCTCCATGCGATCGATGCCGACGCTCAGCCGTGGTCGCGGCTGAGCATGGACGAGCGGTGCGCGGCGCTCGGTCGGGACAACGATCAGGCGGGACGCTGGGCAGTCGAACGCGCGACGAAGGCACTCGTGAAGGCGGGCCTCATCACGCTCCTGGAAGGTGGCAACCGCTCGGGTGCGGCCAGGTACGCGCTCCACGTGCGGCCTGCGGATAACTCCGAGAAAGATCAGCGCTCAGCGCCCACCTTTGAACCGCGAAAGCCCGGCGCTCAGCGCTCGAAAGGTCAGCGCTCAGCGCTTGGAAAGGTCAGCGCTCAGCGCCGGGCCAATGAGGACAGAGGAGAACATGAGGAGGAGCGCGCGAGCGCGCGCCCCGCCGCCCAATGCTCTCGACATGCTGGGCGGGCTGACGCGCCGCCGTGCGGAGCATGCCGCGATGCTCGCCTGGCCGCTGAGGCGTACGACGCCTCTGAGGCTGAGCGTGCCGCCGACGCGCGACGAGCACGAGCCGCCGCGCTGACCGACCCCAGTGCGCACGCCGAGGCAATCGAGGCCACCCGTCGGCGCCTCGGCGGCTCGACAGCCGCCGTCGTCGCCGCTGCGCTCCGGGCATCGCCCGACAGCCTCCCGGTCGGCCTGCGCCTCATCACAGCAGACGACGTGGAGAGGTGGGGCTGATGACGCACGCGAGCGACTGGGCAGAGATGGCCACCGCCGTCTGGGCCTACGTGGAGCGCTGGGGCGACCACGCGGTGCCGAACGTGCTGAGCGCGCTAGAGGGCTACGTGAAGACCAAGACGTCGTCCTCGTGCGACGACTCCCCGGAGCCCCTGTCCGAGCCGTGGCCGAGCCTCAGCGGCCCACAGCGCGCCGCGATGGTCGTGCTGACCGCTGGGCCTCGTCTGACGCCCGAGGTGGCGGACACCTGCGGCTGGTCGCGAGCAACGGCGGGCTCCGTGCTCAGCGCGCTTCGTCGTCGCGGTCTGGCTGTCGAGGTTGGCGGGCTGTGGTCGAGAGCGTGAGCTGGTGCGGCTTCATGATCCCGAGCGGCCTCCACATCGCGCCCATCAGGTTTTCGAGCGCGGCGTGGTAGCGGTCGTCGTCCTCGCTCGTGTTCGCCGCAATCGTCTCTGACAGGTGCACGGCGACCTCACTGGGCCCGACAAGCGCAAGGAGCGACATCACATCCGCGCGCTCTTCGTCCATCGCTCGCATCGCGCGGAACTTCTCAGCGCGACGGTCATCCTCGCCGAGCCTGCGACGCATGCGCTCCCGCATCTCGTCCTTCTCAGCCTCGGGGGCATCCGACATGTCTTCAGCGATCAACTCCTCGATCACGTTGTCCACCGGATCGTAGCCGAGCGCCCGAATGCGCTCGATGAACCGGAGCGCGCGTTGGTACGCCTCGAAGCGCTGTTCGCGCACCCATCTGCGGTGCTCGCGCCGACCCTGAATCCAGGCTCCGAAGAGTCCGCCGACGAGCGCCAGCAGACCACCGACGACGACAGGTACGAGCGCATCCATCACGCCAGTCCCTACCGACGCACCTTCAGTGACCGTCGCGCGGCCACGATCAAGCGCTCCTGCGCGGCTTCGGCCTTGCTCCTGTCACGCGCCTCCAACGCCACCTGCATCTCTGCCGCCGCGATGCCGACCGGCGTTGGGCCGAGGATGGCGAGCGGAGCCATCGCCTCTGCCACGCTGTCGTACAGCGCATCGTCGCGCGCTACCAAGGCGACCACCTCAGGGCTCTCGGGCGTCATACCTTCGTCCCGCGCAACCCTGTCCATCTTCGTGCGGTTGAACTGGAACGCCTTGATGAGCGCGTACATGCTCACCGTCGCCTCGTACTGCTTCTCGCGAACCCACTTCTTATGCTCGCGCCGCGACTGGATGCCCGCGCCGATGAACCCGGCGAGGACCGTCACGGCGACGCCCACGAGACCACCCGCGAGGGCGATCCATGCGGCGTTAACGGTTGCCGTGGCGGCGATTTCCTCTGGAGACACGTCGTGAGCCTAGAGCCGGGACGCGCGTGAACTGTTGAGCGACTCCGGCGAGGCGTACCCTCGACAGCCCGAGCGGGGAGGAGCGATGCCGCGACGACGCATGCAACCGGCCTCGACGCGCAAACCTGGGCCCACCTCGACCTCAACGTGAACGAGGGTGCGGAACTCGCTCTCCTGCGGGCATGGCGGGTCGACCAGCGGCCAGCCCCATCAGTAGTCTGGTCGCGTGACGCCGCCGCCAGAGTCAAACTCCCCTGCCACCATCACCTTCTCCGCCAAACTTCCCGACGACCTCGGGGCCGACGAGTTCGCCGCACTCGTGGACGCTGTCAGCGCGCTGGACGATGCGGTCGTGACGAGCGTGCGCAACTCGCCCGAGGCCGAGTTCTTCAACGCCGACCTGCGCACCGTCGCGCCATCCGTCGTGCAGAAGGTGCAGTACGGCAGCGACTTCATGGTCGTGCTCGGCGTCGTCGCGCAGGGTGCGGTGCCAGTCGGCGTCGTCGCAGGCGTGTGGCTGACCATCGCCAAGAGCATCGACATCATCGCCGCGGCGCGCCTCAAGAACGAAGAGCGCAAAGGCAAACGGGATGAGCGGCTAGCACGTCGTCGCGAGCGCGCAGCTGCCGAGCAGGTCGTGAAGGCGCGGTACGTGTGGCGGCTCGGATCGCTGGAGTTCCTGTCGGCGTTCGAAGAGTTGCCCGATGGCTCGGACGACGACGCCGAACTCCCGGCCAAGCGGGTTCAGGAAGCGCTCGACACGCTTATCCCGCCCGAGACACGAGCCGAAGCCGAAGCGGGTCTGCCCGCTGACCTGCGCACACAGTCCGTTGTCGTTGCCGTGTCACAACTGGCAGAGTACGTCGTCACGGTCGAGGTGGTGCCGCAGACGGGCGGCCCGCGGCGTGCCAGGCGAGCCTGAGCTCATCCTTCTGACCGACCACGCTTGCGGCGGATACAACTACCCGAGCAGCACTCGCCCCCGGCTCCGTTCCGCGAAACGACGCCCGAGCCGGCGCTCTGTCGGGCGGCGCGTGCCTCACACGTGCGTCAGGTACGGCTGAGCCCTGCATCCGTCGAAGATGGAGACGAGGCACTGTGCGCCGATCTGAGGCGATAGAGCACCGTACCAGTCCATAAACAGCCGAGCCGCCTCATTCGCGCCACAGTCGGGCGCACGCCGCCGCTCACCTGACGTCTGAGTGTCGGTCGCTGGCTCAGCCTGCCGCTCGACATAGACTTCGCGGCATGGTGCCTCTCGCGTTCGACCCCATGCAGGACACGCTCGCAGCATGGCTTGGCGCTGTCGGAGGCATCCTTTCGGTCCTGATCGCGGCCTACGCCCTGTGGCTGGCGATCCGCGCAGATCGGCGTCACGTGGAGTGGCAACTCACCAACGAGCGCAAGCCTGATGGGCGGCGATCCGACGTGTGGCGGCTCGTAAACACCTCGTCGGGCGTGAAAGCCAAGGTCACGTCGTTCGAGAGCGTCGGCGAGGATAGCGCCGCCCTCCGAGGCGAACTCGACCTGCCCGCCGTCGTGGAGCCTGGAGCATTCATGCCGTTCACCCACTCGCGCTCGCTTGCCGACCCCTGGCCGACCGTTGTCCGCGTCACATGGCGAGAGGGTCGTCCACAGGGGCGCTTCCGCCGCAAGGAGTACGCGAGCACGCTCTACATCGACTGATTCGCGGTACCGCACGGCACCGATTGGCACTAGCCTGGTCGTGTTGAAGGTGCTCGCCTCCCGCGGCGGGTCAGATCGCATGAGGCGGTCGGGCTGAGGAACCCAGGAGGTTCCCGTGCCCGCCATTCGCGCCACTCCCGAGTCTGTCGAGGCTCGCGCTATCGCTGTGCTCGCCTCGGGCGGCACGATGCGGTACACCGACCTGTCCACCGCGCTCAGCGCGCCACAGCGTCGCCACCTGTGGGATGTCGTGACGACTTCGCCGCGCATCATCGTGGAGCCTTCACCCAACGGCGGGCACCGTGTGCGCCTCAGCGAGTCAGCATGAGTGCGTCCTACGCCGCCACGCACGCCGCGCTCCGTCGCTCTCGCGGCTCAGCGGTCGGCCTGCCGTGCTTCCGATGCGGCAAGCGTGCGAGCGGCTGGGCGTGCACAGCATCCGCCGCCGACCGTGTGCCAGGCCGCAACGCCGAGGGCCGCACTGTGACGTTCAGCCGCGACCTCAGCGACTACGCCGCCGCGTGTGACTCGTGCCGTGCCGCGACCGACCGCGAGCACACCGCCGTGCGTCGCGCCGCTGCACACCTGGCGCTGTCGCCGCTCCCGAAGCGCTCCGAGCCCCGCCGCGTGACGTTGGCGGCACCAACCTCACAGCCGCCCGCGCTGTTCGACATGCCCGAGGAGAACCATGCCCCGACGTACACCCGCTGACCGAGCACGCGAGCAGGCCGACCGCGAGAACCTGACCGCCGTCCTGCTCACCCTCCAGCGCACCGCATGCGCCCGCGCCGGAGTCCCCGTGCCAACCAAGCCCAACCCCGACCCCGAGGCTGTGCCACGCCTCCAGGCCGCACTCGCCGCCTATGCCAAGAAGCCGCGCGGGGCGTTCATGCGCGACGTGCAGGCCTACCTCCGTTCGCCTGGAATGACGGAACCAGGGAGCGGAACGTGAGCGACAACCTGAGCCTCCAGGAGCGCCGCATCCGCGCCGTCAACCTGCGCCGCGCGGGCGCTGACTACCGGAGCATCGCGCGGTCGCTCGGCGTCAGTCCCAGCACCGCGTGGCGGCTCGTGGACGACGCTCTGCGGCTCGTGCTCGTGGACGGCACCGAGCGCCTGCGCCAGATCGAAGGCGAGCGGCTGGACGACGCTCAGCGCGCGCTGTGGCCCGCTGTCGTCAGCGGCGACGTGCGGGCCGTGGACGTGTACATCAGGCTCTCGGCGCGCCGTGCTCGCATGTTCGGGCTCGACATCGAAGCGGAAACCGAGGTGGAGCGCGAGATGCGCGAGGCGTACCGCGAGCAGGTCGAGACGTTCCTAGCTGGCCTCGCTGTCCCAGCACCGAAGCCTCGCAGACCTCAGCCACCAGAGCCGACCGGCCTTCGAGCACTGGAGCCCCGACATGATCGCCATGAGTAAGGCCGCGATCCTGCGCGGCATGCGCCAGGCCACCGAGCGCCGCAAGCGTCACGAGACAGCCGCACACGCCCGCGCGGTGGCTGACAGCGCGCGGGCTCGCCTCGACGCCTTCGCGGCACGCCTCGACGCCCTCGACACGCGCGTCGAAGCCGTCCGCATCGACCCGCTCGCCGCCGCCGCTGAACGCGAGCGCCGCCGCGCGCCGTACCGCGCCGACGTGGAGCGCTTCGAGGCGACGCGACGCGCCGACCTCCTCGCCGCGACCCCCGACAGCCACGACGCCTACGACTGGAGCACGACATGACCCACCGCACCGACACCATCCCTGAGCGCGTCCGACGCGCACACGCTCCCAGGCTCGACGGCGAGACGGCTGACCGCGTGATGAACCGCGAGTACCGCACGGTCGAACCGCGCGAGCGTGACGCCGAGGCCTGGAACCGGCATCCCGAGGCCGACCCTGCCGCCGTCGCCCGCGTCGCTGTCGAACTCGCCCGCGATGCCCTCGTGCCGCTCGCGCTCACGAGGCGGTGTCCCGACTGCGGCGCTGAGCCTGGCGCGTCGTGCGCTCGTGCCATGGTCGCCGCGTGCGGTTCGCGTGTGCACATCGCGGTGCGGCTCCGAGCGGAGGCGACGCCATGACGTACCCGGGCGAGTCCTGGCAGAGCGAGAACACACGCCGCGACCTCGCCGCCGCACACGCGCGCCGCGACGCCGAACAGGCCGACGCTGAGCGGAAGCGCGCCGCCCGCGTTCGCGCTGCTGAACGCCGCCCAGCCGCGCCCGTGCTCGTCGCCGCCGAGCACGTCATCCGTCCCGAGCCACCCGCACAATCCGCACCACCCGAGCCACCACGACAGCGCCGCCTGCGCTACGTCGATCCGGCCTCGTTCTACTCAGTCCTGGAGGAAGACACGCATGACCACGACAACTGACCTCAGCCCGTTCGGGCTCCGCGAGACGCCCGAAGGGCTCCTGCCGTGCGGTGCATGCGGCATCGCGACGACGCCGGACCGTCTCACGCCGCACTCTGTCCTCAGCCGCATCGTCGCGATGCCGCACGGCGAGCGCGCCGAAGACGTGAAGGACGGTGCAACCGTAGACCTCCCGACGTGCGATGACTGCCGCGCGCTCGCCAGCACCGCCGAGGCCATCGTCACGGCGCATCCGCACCTGCGGCACTCGCTCGGCTCCGTCGCGACGTGGCGCGTGCAGTCCGCGCTCTACGCGCTGTCGGTGCTCGGTCACCCGATCTCAGGCCCGGACATCAAGCCGGAGCGGCTCTGGGCGCTCGTGAACCGCCTCGGCATGCCCGGAGCGCTCGCGCCGTACTCGCGCCGCTTCTCGCCCACATGGCTCCCTGGCGCGACGACCAAGCGGTCAGCACGCGAACGCTGGTCAGCGGTCGATCCGTTCGTGCTCAGCGACTGCCAGCGCGGCATCGCGGACGTGACGGTGGACATGCGGCCCGCTCGCGCGCTCGACGGCGGGCCGTGCTCCTGGTGCGGTGCGAGGAGCGCCTACGGACGCCGCACGTCGGAGGCGTGGCCCGGTGACGGGCTCTGCGTGACGTGCTGGCTCACCAAGCGCGACGGCGGCGGCTGGTACGACGCCTTCGTGGCCTACATCGACCCCGACCGCGCGATCCGCCGCCACATCCCCGGCACGCTCGACCTCGACGGCATCCGCCCCTGGTCGCAGTCTCACGGCGGCACCGGCACCGCATGGAGCCACAGCGGCGACCGCAACGCGCTCCGTCAGCACGTCGCCCACCTCGTCGGCATCACAGTTCCGTGATCGCCAGCACCCCAGACCCCGCTCACCACCCACGGAAGGACACACCATGAGCACTCCCACCAACGACCCCCAGGCCGTCGCGCCGAACGGCGGCGCGACGACCGTCGTGGCTGAGTGCGGCGACCTTGGGCGCGCTGTGCGCGGCACCGGCACGTTCGGCGGCGAACGGCTCGCCCGCGGCACGGTGCGTCGGCCCCGCTGAGCGTGTCGCGCTCGTCAGCACGCCGCGGAGCGCGAGACTGTGGCTCGTGCCGCCTCTCGATCCCACCGTCCTCGCCTTGCTGTCGATCTTCGGCGGCGTGCTCCTGACGATCATCGCTGGTGGCATCGGCGCGCTCATCCAGCACCGCCGCGAGCATTCCAAGTGGCTCCGCGATCAGCGGCTCCGCGTGTATGCGGAGTACATTGCGGCGACAGACGAGTACTGGCGCGCGACAGACGAGAACGATTCGAAGGTATCCCAGGCCGCGGTGGCAGAAGCGAACCGCGGGTTCGGGGCGATTGAACTGGTTGGTTCGCCCGACGTGCAGGCGACGGCCGAGAAGATTGCCTCGGGCATGCGTATGGCCCAAAGTGTCTTCGAGGTGTGGCGCGGTGGCGCCGACCCGGAGAATCAAGCCGTGGTTACCGCCGCACGCGACGCCTACGCGGACGCTCGCGCAAGCTTCATCGAACGCGCGAAAGATCGAGTCGGCACCCGCTGAGCCCCCGTGAACGACACGCCGTGAGTCACAGAAAGGCAGGCACTCACAGAAAACGATGAGGCACGCATAACGCACGCGTCGTGCTCCGCCAAAGCAAAAACCCCGGCAGACCGGGGTTTTTATCTGTGCGCGATACTGGGATCGAACCAGTGACCTCTTCCGTGTCAGGGAAGCGCGCTACCGCTGCGCCAATCGCGCCCGTTGGGGCTATTCAGTTTCAGGTGAGGTGGCGACGGGATTCGAACCCGTGTAAACGGCTTTGCAGGCCGGTGCCTAGCCGCTCGGCCACGCCACCGTGTGGATTGACCCCACGTGCTGCCGATCTTCGAGAAGACCTACTGCACTCGAGCGGATGACGAGACTCGAACTCGCGACCCCAACCTTGGCAAGGTTGTGCGCTACCAACTGCGCTACATCCGCATTTCGTTCCCGGTTGTCCCGGGCACTCATGAAACATTAGCCGATGAATCCCCGCCTGCCAAACCCGGACCGAATCTCGCGCGTGTCTCGCGGAGTGGTCATCGGAGGCTCCGAGCGTCCGGTAGTATCGGTTGACGTACCCCGCGGGTATGGGCGATTGGCGCAGTTGGTAGCGCGCTTCCTTCACACGGAAGAGGTCATCGGTTCGAGTCCGGTATCGCCCACCACATTCTCCTTCGCAGGCTCACTGCCCGTCAGAGGATTCGTCCGTCTCCCGGTCGCGATACGCGCAGCCAGCGGTAGCCGTAAGCCGGCACCTCGAGCTCCACGGCTCCATCGTCGTCGAGCGTGATGCGCTGCGCCTCCAACAGGTCGACCAGCGCCGTCCCCGCGGGTTCATCCGCGAGGCGGAACCGCGTCGTGGCTGGACGCTCGGCGAAGTTATGCACCGCGATCATCCGGCCGACGTCGGCCCGCAGCGAGTGCACGAGGAGCGCGTCCACCGGCTGCTCGACCACCGCGAACTCGCCCCAGCCCAGCTCCGGTGACACCCGGTACCGCGACGTGAGCTCGCGGAGGAAGTACAGCAGCGAACCGCGGTCCTCCAGCTGCGCGGCGACGTTCACGTGCTCGGGCGCGTAGCCGTCTGCGGGTGGCTTCGACACCAGTCGGGACGGGGCGGCGTCCGAGAACCCGCCGTTCCGGTCCGCCGACCACTGCATGGGGGTGCGCACGGACTCCCGCCCGGCGATGTCGATGTTCTCCCCCATCCCGATCTCCTCCCCGTAGAACAGCACGGGGGTCCCGGGGAGCGTGAACAGCAGGCTGTACGCCATGCGGATCCGGCGGGGATCACCCTCGAGCATCGGGGGCAGACGGCGGGTGATGCCACGCCCGAACACCCGCTGCCGCTCGTCCGGGGCGAACGCCTCGAACACCTCCTGGCGCTCGGCGTCGCTCAGCTTGTCGAGCGTGAGCTCGTCGTGGTTGCGCAGGAAGTTCGCCCACTGCACCTCGGGACCCAACGCCGGCCGCGAGGAGAGCGCCTCGACGAGCGGCGCCGGATCGCGCCGCGCCAACGACAGGTACAGCGCCTGCATCGCCACGAAGTCGAACTGCATCGTGAGCTCGTCGCCGTCCGTGCCGCCGAAGTACTCGACCTGCTGGTCGTAGGGCAGGTTCACCTCGCCGAGCAGGATCGCCTCGCTCGAACGCCGCTGGAGGAAGCGGCGCATATCCCGCAGGAGTTCGTGCGGGTCGGGGATGTCGGCTCCGGCCGGGATCTCCAGGAAGAAGGGCACCGCGTCGACCCGGAACCCGGAGATGCCGAGCTGCAACCAGAAGCCGATCACCTTCGCGATCTCGTCCCGCACGCGGGGATTGGCCACGTTCAGATCCGGCTGATGCTCGTAGAAGCTGTGCTGGTACCACTGCCCCGACTTCTCGTCCTTCGTCCAGATCCCGTCGGCCTGTCCGGGGAACACCGCGTTCTTCTGGTCCTTCGGCGGTGCGTCGTCTCGCCACACGTAGTAGTCGCGGTACGGCGAGTCCACGCTGCGGATCGCGGCGCGGAACCATGGATGCCGATCGGAGGTGTGGTTGATGACCAGGTCGACGATCACGCGCATGCCACGGTCACGTGCGGTGCGGATCACCTCCACGAGGTCGCCGTGGGTGCCCAGGCGCGGATCGACGCCGTAGAAGTCGCTCACGTCGTAGCCGTCGTCGCGGTCGGGCGTGGGATAGAACGGCATGAGCCACAGGCACGTCACCCCCAACTGGGCGAGGTAGTCGATGCGCTGCGCGAGGCCCCGGAGGTCGCCCACGCCGTCGCCGCTCGTGTCGAGGAACGTCTCCACGTCGAGGCAGTAGACGACGGCGGTCTTCCACCAGAGGTCGCTCGTGTCGGTGATCTTCACAGCAGCTCCGTCATCCGGGGCAGCACCGCATCGGCCGCGGCGGCCAGAAAGCCGGACTGCTCCTGTCCGACGTGGTGGAGGTACACGCGGTCGAAGCCGATCCCGGCGAGTGCGGCGACCCGCTCCGCGAGCGCCACGGGATCGTGCTCGACCAGCACCGCCGACCGCAGCGCCTTCTCGTCGACCGCGCCCACCGCGGCGTCGAAGTCCTCCGGCTGCTCGATGTTCCACGCGAGCGGCGGCGTCAGCACCCCCTGTCGCCACTGCGTGCGGGCGAGGTCGAGCGCCTCGGCGTCGGTATCGGCCGAGCTGACGTGCACCTGCAGGACGCACGGCCCCTCTCCGCCCGCCGACCGGTACGCGTCCACCACGCGGGCGAGCGCCGCGGGCTCCTGCGCCACGGTCGCCAGGCCCTGAGCCCACGATGCCGCCCACCGCGCCGTCTCCGCGCTCACCGCGGTTGCGAGCAGGGGCGGCGGCTGCGTGGGACGGCTCCACACCCGCGCCCGATGCACGCGCACGAGCCCGTCGCGCGTGACCTCCTCGCCGTCCAGCAGCCGGCGGATCACGTCGACGCTCTCCCGCAGCCGCAGGTTGCGGACCTCCTTGCTCGGCCACGGGTCGCCCGTGACGTGCTCGTTCATCGCCTCCCCGCTGCCCAGCGCCGCCCAGAACCGCCAGGGGAACATCTCCTCCAGCGTCGCGAACGCCTGCGCCATCACCACCGGGTGATACCGCTGTCCCGGCGCGTTCACCATCCCGATCGAGAAGCTCGTGCGTGCCAGCGCCGCCGCGATCCAGCTCAGCGCGAATCCCGACTCGCCCTGCTCCGGCAGCCACGGCGCGAGATGGTCGGAGCACATCGCGCCGTCGAACCCTGCGGCTTCCGCGGCGACGACGGCGTCGAGAAGCGCGCTCGGGGGGATCTGCTCGTGTGACGCGTGGAATCCGATGAAGGCCATATCGCGAGTGTGGCAACTCCGGCCGCGCCGGGCGCCGTGCTTGACATGAACGCTCGGTGATGGCAGGAGCGTTCGTTCTCGGTCGGTGCGCCCGAGGGCGACCGTGGACCGCGTGTCGGCCACCCTCCGTAGGATGCCGCTGTGCCCACCCCCGGTCCCCTCCCCTCCCCGTGCGGCCTCTGCGGTCACCCCACGGGAGTCCGCATCGACGGGGCCCTGCATTGCGCGGCCTGCGGATGGCGCTACGGTGATGCGCCTGACCCCGACCTCCCGTTCCCCCGCATCGACGTCGTCTACTACCTCCGCTTCGACGAGCGGGTCAAGATCGGCACCAGCCGCCGGCCACGGCAGCGCCTGGCGAGCATCCGGCACCACGAGCTGCTGGCCTTCGAGCAGGGCGGGCGTGCCCTCGAGCAGCAGCGCCACCGCGAGTTCGCCGCGGAACGCGAGGGCGGAGAGTGGTTCACGCTCACCCCTCGCGTGCGCGCACACATCGCCGGGCTGCGCGACGCGGGCGAGCCGTGGCTGCTCTACGCACGCTGGCTGAGCACGGCACTCCGCGCCTGATCCCGTACCACCGCCTCGGCTCCCGCACCAGGGCCTGGTCGCCGGGCGGCGATCGCGAGAGCATGCCAGAACGGGGCGCGACCGGCGACCCGTGCACGAGAGGAGCCGACATGACCGGACGAGAGAACACCCCCGCCGACGACCTGAGCGCTCAGGACCCCCTCGCGGGCGACGGCAGCGGCGACCCGAACACCGACCGGGAGTTCCTGCAGGATCTGCCGCCCGCGCAGGTCGACACCGAGCAGGTCGCCGAGCACGCCGCGGACGACGACGAAGACGCCTGACCGCGGACGGAGGAGCCATGGGGACGCTGCGCTACTCGATCAACGTGACGCTCGACGGCTCGTGCCACCACGAGGCCGGGCTGCCGCCCGACGAGGAGTCGATGCGCTACTGGACCGCGCAGGTGCGTGAGGCCGACGCCATGCTGTTCGGCCGGGTGACGTACGAGCTCATGGAGTCCGCGTGGCGCCGCCCCGCCTCCGGCACGTGGCCGGAGTGGATGCGCCCGTGGGAGGTGCCGTTCGCCACGGCCATCGACCGCGCCCGCAAGTACGTGGTCTCGAGCGGCCTCGACGCGGTCGACTGGAACGCCGAACTGCTCCGCGGCGACCTCGTCCAGCAGGTCGCACGGCTGAAGACCGAGCACGCCCGACTGTCGGTCGGCGGCGTGACCCTCCCCGTGACCCTGGCTCAGCACGGACTCATCGACGAGTACGAGTTCGTGGTGCACCCGGTCGTCGCCGGACACGGACCGCCGCTGCTCGGCGGGCTCACGGGGCAGTTGCGCCTCGAGCTCGTGGAGCGCCGGGAGTTGCGCTCGGGCGCCGTCGTCACCCGGTACCGGCCGGCGAGCTGACCGGCGTCCCGCGCGCACGGAGACGGCGGGCGGCCGCTGTCTGGCTGACCACCCGCCGCCGTTCCGCGGGGATGTCACGCGGTCGCCGCGCGCCCCCGGACGGTCTGCGGCTGCGGCTGCGAGAACAGCACGACCACGATCACGGCCGCGCCCACGACCACGTGCGGAAGCCAGACGTTCAGGGGCTGGTCGGCGAAACCGAACAGCCACGGCGAGAGCGCCAGGAACAGGCTCGCGACAATGTCGAACACCAGGTGCACGGGCATCGGGATGAGCCCGAACGGACCCCATTCGTACTTCGTGAACAGGCTGTAGACGATGAGCCCGACGCCGAGGACGATCGGGATGACGACGGCGGCACCGCCGACACTCGCAAAGCCGAACAGCCAGGGCGCGGCGATCAGGGCGATCCCGACGACGTAGTCGAGGATTCCGTGGACCTTGGTGGGGATGAAACGCATGATTCCTCCTTGTGTGGCGCCGCTGTGCGCGACTCACCAAGGGTTCGCAGCCATCGCCCGATCGGATTGGATGTCGCGGATCGGTGCGCGCGCGTCAGGCCCGCGCCCACCCGTAGCGGGCGGCCAGGGCCGAGGCGACCCTGGCGTAGCGCTGGCGGTCGAGCGCAGCCGCCTCCCTCCGCAACCCGCGCTCGTGCACGCTGTACAACTGTTCGATGTCCACCCACGACTCGCGACCCTGGGCGTCCCAGGCGCCGGAGCCGATCGAGAGGTAGTCGCGGTCGCCGTCATGCGGACGGCTGGTCATCCGTACGGCGTACACACGGTCGTCGGACTGCCGCCCGATCACGAGCACCGGCCGGTCCTTCCCCCGCCCGTCCCCCTCCTCGTACGGCACCCACGTCCACACGACCTCGCCGGCGTCGGGGGCCCCGTCCCGTGCCGGGGCGTAGGCGACGCGGAGCGCGCGGATCCGCGCGGGGTCGATCCTGATCGTCTCGGTCCCGGCGGTCCGCCCGGCATCGAGCGTGTCCGCCTGTCGCGGTGAGCCGTGGCGGGCGGCCTGCTCCTCAGGTGTGCGCAGACGCGCGGTCGGGCGCCTCGGACCGGAGGTGGTCCGAGACGCCCGACCGGAGTTCACCGCCTTGAGCAGGATCTCCGCGAGTGTCGTCAGGATGCCGTTGGTCTTGCCCACACGGTCACCCTAACCGCGATCACGCGTCCGCGAGCGCGTAGCCCTCCTCGCCGTGGACGACCTGGTCGACGCCGGCGATCTCGTCCTCGCTCGTGATCCGGAAGCCGATCGTCTTCTGGATCGCGAAGCCGATCACGAAGGCCACCACGAAGGAGTAGATCAGCACGCCGAGCGCGGCGATCACCTGGACCGCGAGCTGACGGGCGTCGCCGCCCACGAACAGGCCGGTGCCGGTGGCGAAGAAGCCGAGGTACACGGTGCCGATGAGGCCGCCGACGAGGTGGATGCCCACGACGTCGAGCGAGTCGTCGAAGCCCAGGCGGAACTTCAGCTCGACGGCCAGCGCGCACACCACACCGGCGACCGCGCCCAGCAGCAGCGACCAGCCGGGCGTGAGGTTGGCGCAGGCCGGGGTGATCGCGACCAGACCCGCCACGGCACCCGAGGCGGCGCCGACCGAGGTCGCCTTGCCGTCCTTGATGCGCTCGATCAGGATCCAGCCGAGGATCGCCGCCGCCGTCGCACCGAGCGTGTTCAGGCCGATGAGCCCGACGCCGCCCATGTCCTCCGCGAGCCACTCGGCACCGGCGTTGAAGCCGAACCAGCCGAACCACAGCAGCGCGGCGCCCAGCAGCGTCAGCGGCACGTTGTGCGGCTTGAGGATGCCCTTCTGGAAGCCGATGCGCTTGCCGAGCACGAGCGCCAGGGCGAGAGCAGCCGCACCCGCGTTGATGTGCACCGCGGTCCCACCGGCGTAGTCGATGACGCCGATGCCGCTATCCTCCCCGAACAGCGTCGTGCCGAGGTTCATGATCCAACCGCCACCCCAGACCCAGGCCGCCACCGGGAAGTAGCCGACCGTGGCGAACACGCCAGCGAAGATCAGCCAGCTGCCGAACTTGGCGCGGTCGGCGATGGCGCCCGAGATCAGCGCGACCGTGATGATCGCGAACGTGGCGCCGTAGGCGACGCCCAGGAGCGCGACGTTCGATCCCTCGCCCGATGCCAGGTTCGAGAGGCCGAAGTCGGCGAACGGGTTGCCCGCGAACGCGGTCGGGCTGTCGACGGCGCTCATGGAGAAGCCGAAGAGAATCCACAGCACGGCGACGAGTCCGATGGAGCCGAAGCTCATCATCATCATGCTGACGACGCTCTTCGCCTTGACGAGACCGCCGTAGAAGAAGGCGACGCCGGGCGTCATGAGCAGAACGAGCGCCGTCGCGGTGATCGCCCACGAGATGTTGCCGGGAGCATCCATAAGGAAAACCTCACATCCGAAGTAATTGAGAGCTTCAGTGTGACCACGCACGGTTTCGCCCATGCGTGAGGTTTGTTTCCCCGCTGTTACAGCGTGCGCTCCGGTGTGAACATCGCGTTACGCGGCCCTTCGGGCTTACGCAGAATGCGTGAGGGCGTTGAGGCGGGAGATGGCGCGCAGGTACTTCTTGCGATATCCGCCGGCCAGCATCTCGTCGGAGAACACCGCGTCCAGGCCCAGGCCGGTCGCGACGATGGGGAGCTGCGCGTCGTACACCCGGTCGACGAACGCCACGAAGCGCAGCGCCTCGGACTGATCGGTCAGCTGGCGAACGCCGCGGAGGCCCACCAGCGCGAGGCCGTCGATGAGGCGGATGTACCGCGAGGGGTGCACCTGGGCGAGGTGCCGGATCAGGTCGTCGAACGCGTCGTCGGACGCGGGCCCCTCGGCCCCGTCGATCGCTGCCGCGTAGGCCGCATCATCCCGGACGACCGCGTGGCCGTCGATCGCCCGCTGACGGAAGTCCACGCCGTCGATGCGCAGCGTCTGGAAGCTGTCGGACATCGCGTGGATCTCGCGCAGGAAGTCCTGCGCGGCGAAGCGCCCCTCGCCCAGCGCATTCGGCGGCGTGTTCGACGTCGCGGCGAGCTTGGTCCCGGTGGGCACCAGCTCGCCCAGCAGCCGCGTCATGACCATGGTGTCGCCCGGGTCGTCGAGCTCGAACTCGTCGATGCACAGCAGATCGGCGCCCTTGAGCAGGTCGACCGTGTTCTTGTAGCCGAGGGCCCCGACGAGCGCCGTGTACTCGATGAACGACCCGAAGTACTTCCGGCGGGCGGGCATCGCGTGGTAGATCGACGCGAGCAGGTGCGTCTTGCCGACACCGAAGCCACCGTCGAGGTAGACGCCCGGCTTGAGCTCCGGCTCCTTCTTCGCCCTGCTGAACAGTCCCCCGCGCTTGACCGGGGCGCCGCGGCCCGAGAAGCGCAGCAGCGTCTGCTTCGCCTCCTCCTGCGAGGGATACGCGGGGTCGGCGCGGTAGCTGTCGAACGTGGCCTCGTCGAACTGGGGCGGCGGCACCAGGCTCGCGAGCATCTCGGGCCCGGTGACGGTGGGCGTGCGGTCGGTGAGGTGCACGGTGCCGGTGCGGGTGGTCGGGTCGGTCATCACGGTCCTGAATCAGGCGGCGGCCTGTGTCGAAGTCTTACGGATCCGGTGCCGGGGGCACGGGGAGCATCTATCGTCGAAAGAGACGGATCAACACTACGCCGTCTTACCCGACCGCTCGCCCGCTCACCCGCTACGGAGACCCCATGGCCATCGAGTTCGACTCCTCCTCCTCCAAGTTCGCCGAGTATGCCGAGCCCGGACGGCTCGTGACGACGCAGTGGCTGGCGGAGCGGCTCGGCGCTCCCGGGCTCGTCGTGGTGGAGTCGGACGAGGATGTGCTGCTCTACGAGACCGGCCACATCCCCGGTGCCGTGAAGGTCGACTGGCACACGGAGCTGAACGACCCCGTGGTCAGGGACTACGTCGACGGCGAGGGCTTCGCGGCGCTGCTGAGCCGCAAGGGCATCGCCCGCGACGACACGGTCGTGATCTACGGCGACAAGAACAACTGGTGGGCGGCGTACGCGCTGTGGGTGTTCTCGCTCTTCGGGCACGAGGACGTGCGACTGCTCGACGGAGGCCGTGACCGCTGGATCGCGGAGGGTCGCGAGCTGACCCGCGAGGTCACCGAGCGCCCGACCACCGAGTACCCGGTGGTGGAGCGCGACGACTCCGTGATCCGCGCCTACAAGGAGGACGTTCTCGCCCACCTCGGCAACCCGCTCATCGACGTCCGCTCCCCCGAGGAGTACAGCGGCGAGCGGACCACCGCCCCGGCCTACCCGGAGGAGGGCACGCTGCGCGCCGGTCACATCCCGACCGCGCAGAGCGTGCCGTGGGCCAAGGCGGTCGCGGAGGACGGCGGCTTCAAGAGCCGCGCCGAGCTCGAGGCGATCTACCGCGACGGCGCCGGGCTGAAGGACGGCGACGACGTGGTGGCCTACTGCCGGATCGGAGAGCGGTCGAGCCACACCTGGTTCGTGCTGAAGCACCTCCTCGGCTTCGAGAACGTGCGCAACTACGACGGTTCCTGGACCGAGTGGGGCAGCGCGGTGCGCGTTCCGATCGTCACCGGAGCCGAGCCCGGCACGGTCTGACCGTGGGACAATGGCGGGGATGAGCGCCACCGACCTGCCCGACACCCTCGCCGAGATCCGCGACGGGTTCCTGGAGACTCCCGAGGCCGACCGTCTCCTGCTGCTCCTCGAGTTCGCCGACGAGCTGCCTCCCGTCTCGGAGGAGGTCGCGAACCACCCCGAGATGTGCGAGCGCGTCGCCGAGTGCCAGTCGCCCGTGTACATCTACGTCGAGGTGAACGACGACATCGTGACGATGCACGCGACCGCACCGGAGGAGGCGCCGACCACGCGCGGCTTCGCGAGCATCCTCGTGCAGGGCATCACGGGCCTCACGTCCGACCAGGTGCTGGCGATCCCCGAGGACTACCCGCAGTCGATCGGGCTCACGAGAGCGGTGTCGCCGCTGCGCATCGGCGGGATGACGGGAATGCTCATGCGCGCCAAGAACCAGGTCAGGCAGAAGCGCTGAGACTCTGGTCCGCCAGCCACGACGTGATCGCGGTGCTCCAGCCCCGCTCATCGTAGTTCCACAGCTTCGTGTGGCGGGCGACGGTGAACCGCGGCATGGTGACCAGATCGGGTCGCGCCTCCTGCAACGCCCGTGACGCGTCGACGGGCACGAAGCCGTCGTCGTCGCTGTGCAGGATCAGGATCGGTGCGGCGAGCTCGTCGGCGCGCGCGACCATGTCCAGCCGGTCGAACAGGATCGGCTCGTCGGCGCCGCTCAACCGCGCCGTGAGCGGCAGCTGCAGGGCGCTCATCGCCAGGTCGGGCAGCGGGGGCCGGACGCGGAGGAGCTTCGCCTGGAAGCGCAGCACCGTGCGCCAGTCGACCACCGGGGACTCGAGGATGACACCGGCGATCCGGTGCCGGTTGCCCGAGCTCACCGAGGCCTGCAGCGACACCGCGCCGCCCATGGACCAGCCCATCAGCACGACACGCTCGGCGCCGTGGCGCAGCGCGTAGGCGATGGCGGCGTCGACATCGCGCCACTCGGACGCCCCGAGGGCGTAGGCGCCGGCCCGCGTGCGCGGTGCCTCGCCGTCGTTGCGGTACGACACCACGAGGTTCGGCAGCCCGGCGGCGTGCAGCACGGGCACCGCGCGGAGGCACTCCGACCTGGTCGTGCCGCGGCCGTGCACCTGGATCACCCAGGTGGACGACGACGCCGGGAAGAACCAGGCGGGGCACGGCCCGGCGGGCGAGCCGATCAGCACGTTCTCCCACCGCAGGTGCAGCTCGCTGGGAGAGGTGTAGTAGGAACCGCTGAAGGAGGCGCCGCGGTCGACGCTGGCGCCCGGCTCGATCTTGGTGAGCAGCTTGCGACGCACCGTCGTGCTGTCCGCGCTCAGCACGGCCCCCAGCTTCACGTAGCCGTAGGTCCCCGTGGTGAAGAGCCCGTAGCGCCCCGGCAGCTCGGTGTCGAGAGTGCGACCGAGCTCGATGGTCTGCGCACCGGTGTCGATCGCGAGGATCTCCGTGTCTGGCACCTTGCGCATCGGGGTGACCACGCGTCGCGCGACGGCGAGCACCAGGAATCCGGCGGCGGCTCCCAGCGCGAGGAGCGCGGGGACAATGAACTGGGCGGCGTGCCTGAGACTCTTCATCGCCTTCCGACTCTAGCCTGTTGCCGTGACCGCACATCCCGAGGCCGGGACGCCCTTCGACAGCGCCGTCGCCGAACTGCGTGAGACCGCGTTCCGCGATGACATCACGGTGCGCGAGATCCCGACGCCGCAGGGCCTCGCCCCGTTCGCGATCGCGCTCTCCGCCGATGTGCGGCCCGGCGAGGACGGCGACTCCGTGTACGGCACCGGCCGGTTCATCCTGCTCCACGATCCCGACGAGCCCGATGCCTGGGGCGGCGCCTGGCGCATCGTGATCTTCGCGCAGGCGCCGCTGGAGACGGAGATCGGCACCGACCCGCTGCTGGCCGACGTGACGTGGTCGTGGCTGGTGGACGCGCTCGACTCGCGCGGCGCGGTCTATCGCGCGCCGTCGGGCACCTCGACCAAGACGCTGTCCAAGGGTTTCGGCGGCCTGGCCGACGAGGGCGACGGGGCACAGATAGAATTGCGGGCGTCCTGGACACCGGATGGCCCCTTCCGACCGCACGTCGAAGCGTGGGCCGAGCTGGTCGGCATGCTGGCGGGACTTCCGCCGGGCTCCGAGGGCATCGCCGTGATCGGCGCGCGAAAGGCTGTACGTGACTGAATACTCCGTGATCTCCGACACCGAGGAGTTCCTGGCGGCGTGCGCGGCGCTCGTGGCGGGCTCCGGCCCCGTGGCGGTCGACGTCGAGCGGGCGTCCGGTTTCCGCTACTCACAGCGGGCCTACCTGGTGCAGGTGTTCCGTCGCGACAGCGGCGTCTTCCTGTTCGATCCTCCGGCGATCGGTGACATGGGCGCACTGCAGACCGCGATCGGCGATGTGGAGTGGGTGCTGCACGCCGCGAGTCAGGACCTGCCGTCGCTGCGGGAGCTGCACCTCGAGCCGCGCACGATCTTCGACACGGAGCTGGCGGCGCGGCTGCTCGGTCACGACCGCGTCGGGCTCGCGGCGGTGGTGGAGGACACGCTGGGCATCACGCTGAAGAAGGAGCACTCGGCGGCAGACTGGTCGACCCGTCCGCTCCCCGCCGCCTGGCTCGAGTACGCCGCGCTCGACGTGCTGCACCTGGTGGACGTGCGCGACGCCCTGGTCGCCGAGCTCGAGGAGCAGGGCAAGACCGACTTCGCCGCCCAGGAGTTCGCGGCCACGCTGGCGCGCACGCCCAAGGCCCCGCGCGAAGATCCGTGGCGGCGCCTCAGCGGGTTGCACCAGGTGCGCGGCGCCCGTAACCTCGCCGTCGCCCGCGCCCTGTGGGAGGCGCGGGAGATGTACGCGCAGCAGCAGGACATCTCCCCCGGCCGGCTCGTCCCCGACCGCTCGCTCGTGGCGGCCGTGCTCGCCAACCCCGCGTCGAAGCAGGCGCTGGCCGGCATCAAGGAGTTCCAGGGTCGCGCGAGCCGCACCCAGCTCGACCGCTGGTGGCAGGCCATCGTCGACGGTCGCGCGGCCGAGCAGCTGCCGCGCGAGCGCGTCCCCAGCGACACCCTTCCCCCGCCGCGCGCCTGGTCCGACCGGAACCCCGAGGCGGACGCACGGTTGAAGGCCGCACGACCCGCGGTCGAGGCGGTGGCGGAGGAGCTGGGCATGCCCACCGAGAATCTCCTCACGCCCGACTACCTGCGCCGCGTGTGCTGGGACTCCCCCGGCACCACCGCGGCGGAGATCGGCGACGCCCTCGCCGCGCTCGGTGCGCGTCCCTGGCAGATTGAACAGACCGCACAGAAGATCGCGGACGCCTTTGTAGAGGCGGCGCAAGCGCCCGACACCACCTCCCCGACCGCTTCGTAGGTTCGATCCAACCGATTCCTCCCGGTTTTCACGGCTTCCTAGACTGAGGTCAACCCCAAGAAACCTGGAGGCAGAGTGGCCGAGATCTCGGACGTCTTCTTCGTCGATGGCGTGCGCACCCCGTTCGGGCGCGCCGGCGAAAAAGGCATGTACTGGAACACCCGCGCGGATGACCTCGCCGTCAAGGCGACCATCGGGCTGATGGAGCGCAACGCCGCCGTGCCGGCCGACCGCATCGACGATGTCGCCATCGCGGCGACCAGCCAGACCGGTGACCAGGGGCTCACGCTCGGCCGGTCCGTCGCGATCCTGGCCGGTCTCCCCCAGACGGTGCCCGGACTCGCGGTGGAGCGCATGTGCGCGGGCGCGATGACCAGCGTCACCACGATGGGCGCGTCGATCGGCGTCGGCATGTACGACCTCGCCCTCGCGGGTGGCGTCGAGCACATGGGCCACCACCCGATCGGCTCCAACGCCGACCCCAACCCGCGCTTCGTCGCCGAGAAGATGGTCGACCCTGGCGCGCTCAACATGGGTGTCACGGCGGAGCGCATCTTCGACCGGTTCCCGCACCTCACCAAGGAGCGCTCCGACCGCTTCGGCATGCTGAGCCAGCACAAGGTGCAGGCGGCGTACGACGCCGGCAAGATCCAGCCCGACCTGGTTCCCGTCGCGATCAAGGGCGCCGACGGCGCATGGGGTCTGGCCACCGAGGACGAGGGCCGTCGCCCGCAGACCACGATGGAGGACCTCGCCGGGCTCAAGACGCCGTTCCGTCCGCACGGACGCGTCACGGCGGGCACGTCCTCGCCGTTGACCGACGGCGCGACCATGTCGCTGCTCGCCGGTGGGGGTGCGGTGAAGGAGCTCGGTCTCGCGCCGAAGATGCGCATGGTGTCGTTCGCCTTCGCGGGCGTGCAGCCGGAGATCATGGGCATCGGCCCGATCCCGTCCACGGAGAAGGCGCTCAAGAAGGCCGGACTCGACATCTCCGACATCGGGCTGTTCGAGCTGAATGAGGCGTTCGCGATCCAGGTGATCTCGCTCCTCGACCACTTCGGCATCGCCGACGACGACCCCCGCGTCAACCAGTGGGGCGGGGCGATCGCGCTCGGACACCCCCTCGCGGCCTCCGGCGTCCGACTGATGATCCAGCTCGCCGCACAGTTCGCCGAGCGTCCCGACGTCCGCTACGGCCTGACCGCGATGTGCGTCGGCCTCGGTCAGGGCGGCTCGGTCATCTGGGAGAACCCGCACTACGACGGAAAGAAGAAGAAGTGAGCTACGACGACGTCGACTTCTCGCCCATCCAGGCGCTGACGGAGGGCGAGGTGATCACGCACTCCCCCGTGCGCGACATCCGCCTCCCCTCCGGCAAGGTCCTCGCCCTCATCACCCTCGACAACGGCCGCGACCACACGCGCCCGAACACGCTCGGGCCGGCCACGCTCACCGAGCTCGGCGAGACGCTGGACGCGCTGAAGGCACGGGCGGCGTCCGGGGAGATCCAGGCCGTCGGCATCACGGGCAAGCAGTACATCCTGGCCGCCGGCGCCGACCTGTCCGACATCAGCAAGGTCGGCTCGCGCGACAACGCCCGCCTCATCGCGCAGCTCGGGCACCGGGTGCTCGGCAAGCTCGGTGAGCTCGGCGTGCCGTCGTTCGCGTTCGTGAACGGTCTGGCGCTCGGTGGAGGGCTGGAGATCGCGCTGAACTCCAGCTACCGCACCGTCGACGCCTCGGCCGCCGCCGTGGCGCTCCCCGAGGTGTTCCTCGGCATCATCCCCGGCTGGGGCGGCGCCTACCTGCTGCCGAACCTCATCGGCATCGAGAACGCGCTCGAGGTCGTCATCTCGAACCCGCTCAAGCAGAACCGCATGCTGAAGCCGCAGCAGGCGTTCGACCTGGGCATCTTCGACGCGATCTTCCCCGCCGCGAACTACCTCGAGAACTCGCTGACCTGGGCCGACGCGGTCCTCGGCGGCAAGAAGGTGGAGCGCAAGAACGAGCCGGGCAAGATCGAGCGGCTCACCAAGTGGCCGATCGCGATCAAGATGGCGCGCGGCATGCTCGAGTCGAAGATCGGCACCGTGCCGAAGTCGCCGTACGCGGCGCTCGACCTGCTCGACAAGGCCAAGAGCGGCACCAAGGCCGAGGGCTTCGCCCGCGAGGACGAGGCACTGGCCGAGCTCGTGACCGGCGATCAGTTCGCCGCCTCGATGTACGCCTTCGATCTCGTGCAGAAGCGGGCCAAGCGCCCGGTCGGCGCGCCCGACAAGGCGCTCGCGAAGAAGGTCACCAAGGTCGGCATCATCGGCGCCGGACTCATGGCGAGCCAGTTCGCGCTGCTCTTCGTGCGCAAGCTCCAGGTCCCCGTCCTCATCACCGACCTCGATCAGGCGCGGGTCGACAAGGGCGTGGCGTACATCCACGACGAGATCGGGAAGCTGGAGGGCAAGGGGCGCCTCGACGCCGACACCGCCAACAAGCTGCGCGCGCTGGTCACGGGCACGACCGACAAGAGCCTGTACGCCGACTGCGACTTCGTGATCGAGGCGGTCTTCGAAGAGGTCGGCGTCAAGCAGCAGGTCTTCGGCGAGATCGAGAAGATCGTGGCGGAGGACACCATCCTCGCCACGAACACCTCCTCGCTCTCGGTCCAGGAGATCGGCGCGACGCTCGCTCACCCGGAGCGCCTGGTCGGGTTCCACTTCTTCAACCCGGTCGCCGTCATGCCGCTGATCGAGATCGTCAAGACGCCGAGCACCTCCGAGGCCGCGCTGTCCACGGCGTTCGTGGTCGCGAAGAACCTGGGCAAGAACGCGGTCCTGACCGCCGACGCACCCGGCTTCGTGGTGAACCGTCTGCTGGCCAAGGTCATGGGCGAGGCTGCGCGCGCGGTCTACGAGGGCACCCCGATCGCCGAGGTGGAGAAGGCGTTCGCGCCGCTCGGCCTGCCGATGGGGCCGTTCCAGCTGATCGACCTGGTCGGATGGAAGGTCGCCGCCCACGTGCAGGACACGATGGTGCACGCCTTCCCCGACCGGTTCTACGCGAACGAGAACTTCCACGCCCTCGCCGCGCTCGACCAGGTCGTGGAGAAGGACAAGGGCGGCCGGGTGGTCGGCTGGAGCAAGCAGGCCGAGAAGGTCATCAAGCCCGCACTCGGCAAGAGTCCGGCCTCTGCGGCGACCATCCTGCAGCGCGTGCAGGATGGCCTGGCGACGGAGATCAAGCTGATGCTGGACGAGGGCGTCGTGCCCGAGGTGGAGGACATCGACCTGTGCCTCATCCTCGGCGCAGGCTGGCCGTTCATCGACGGCGGCGCCTCGCCCTACCTCGACCGCGAGGGCGCTTCGGAACGCACCTTCGGCGGCTCGTTCCACACGCCGCAGATCCGCGGCATCGAGAACCGCTGATCAGTCCGACGACGGGGGCCGTGCCGAGCGCGCGGCCCCCGTCGTCGCGTCCTGGGCAGGGCGCTCGTCGGGCTCCCCGCGGCGCGGCCAGTGCGACATCGCCCGTTCCGCCAGGGCGGTGATGGTGAGCGACGGGTTGACACCGGGGTTCGCGGGGACTGCAGCACCGTCCACGACGTGCAGCCCGGGATGACCCCAGACGCGGTGGTACTCGTCCACGACGCCGGTCTCGGGGGCCGAGGAGATGACCGCCCCGCCGAGGAAGTGCGCCGTCAGCGGGATACCGAACACCTCCGGCCACGACCCGCGCGCCTCGGCACGGATCCCGCTCTCCTGCTCGAGCCGCGCCGCGATCGCCTGCGCCGCGCGGTGTGCCTCCGGCAGGTGACTCGGGTTCGGCGCACCGTGCCCCTGCGCGCTGGTCAGACGCCAGCGCCCGAACCGCCGCCGCAGCGACAGCGTGAGGGAGTTGTCGGCGGTCTGCATGACGAGGGCGATGATCCCGCGCTCGCTCCACCGCCGGAGCGACCCGAGCCGGACCGCGGTGACCGGTGCGCGGAGGATTCCCCGCACGAGCGCTGCCAGGCGTCCGGGCAGCGACCTCTCCCCCGGCACGAGCACGGTGGCCAGAGCTCCCATCAGGTTCGACCCCGGACCGTAGCGGACGTTCTCGACGTGGGTGCGCTCGTCCACGTGGAAGGACGTCGTGATCGCCACACCCCGCGCGAGCTGAAGCTGCTCCGGAACGCGCACGGCCACGGCGCCGTCGAGCGCCTCGGAGTTCGTGCGGGTCAGGCGCCCCACGGCGTCGGGTATCCGAGGGAGCGCGCCGGTGTGCTTCATCCGGTGCAGCAGCTGCTGCGTGCCCCAGGTGCCGGCGGCGAGCACGACCTCCCGCGCCGTCACGGTGCGGGCCCGGCGCCGCAGCCAGGCCCCGCTGCGCACGGTCGTGATCGCGAAGCCGCCCGTCGCCAGCTCCCGCACCTCGGTGACCGTGCGAAGGGGCTCGATCGCGACCCCGCGTCGCTCCGCCAGCGCGAGGTAGTTCTTCACCAGGGTGTTCTTCGCACCGACGCGGCACCCCACCATGCAGTTGCCGCAGAGCGTGCACCCCGTGCGGTCGGGACCCTCCCCGCCGAAGTACGGATCGGGCACGCGGCGCCCCGGCTCGCCGAACCACACCCCGACGGGTGCCCGGCGGAAGCTCTCCCCCACGCCGAGGTCGTCCGCGGCGCCCGCCATGATCCGTTCGACCGGCCCGCTGTGCGGATACGCATCGACCACGCCGAGCATGCGCTTCGCGGTGGCGTAGTGCGGAGCGAGCGCCGCCCGCCAGTCACGGATCGAGCCCCACTGCGGGTCGGCGAAGAACGCGGGGCCCGGCTCGTAGAGCGTGTTGGCGTAGTTGAGCGAGCCTCCGCCCACACCGGCTCCCGCGAGGATCATGACGTGCGGGAGGCGGTGGATGCGCTGCACGCCGAAGCACCCGAGCGCGGGCGCCCACAGGTACCGGCGCACGTTCCAGCTCGTCTTCGCGAAGTCGTCGTCGGCGAAGCGCCGCCCGGCCTCGAACACGCGGACACGGTAGCCCTTCTCGCTCAGCCGCAGCGCCGCGACCGAGCCGCCGAAACCCGACCCCACGACCACGACGTCCTCATCGAACACGGGCGTCTCCCTCGCTCGGTGGGGTCATCATCGTCAGCGCACCCGTCCGCACGGAGATGGTGCAGACGTCCTCGCCCAGGCGCTCGCCGTCGGCGTACACCACGAGTCCGGGCGCGGCGACCGTGACACGGCGCGCTGCCGTGTGCTGCACCTCGGGGCGGGCCAGGTGGGCCCCGCGCAGCAGGAGGGGGAACAGCCGCACCAGTCGGGCGCGGCCGAGCGGTGCCACGCGGACGACGTCGAGCCGCCCGTCGTCGGGCAGGGCGCCGACGCACACCGGCATGCCTCCGCCGTAGCTGGCCGTGTTCCCGATGGCCACCAGAGTCCCCCGGGCGGTGATCGGCCGTTCGTCGTCGACCGTGACGGTGAAGTCGAGCGGCCGCAGCCGGACGAGCTCGATGAGCAGGGCCAGGTAGTACCGGAGGGCGCCGGAGGGCCAGCGCAGACGGTTGGTGCGGTCGCTCACCCTCGCGTCGAAGCCCAACGCCACGACCGTGAGGAAGGCGGCACGACCCGCGCGCGTCTCGACCTCACCCACGTCGATCGCCCGGGGCGTGCCGGTGAGGGCGAGTTCGACGGCTGCGGCGGCGTCGTGTCGCGGCAGGCCGAGCGCGCGGGCGAGGTCGTTGCCCGTCCCCGCGGGCACCAGGGTGATCGGGACGGCGGCGGCGCACACGACATCGAGGATCCCCGACAGCGTGCCGTCCCCGCCGACCACCACGAGCCCGTCCGGCCCGCCCACGAGGGCTTCAGACGCCAGCGCCGTCGTGTCCGCCGCCGAGTCCCCGACGTAGAGTCTGACGCTCGCGCCGCGCTGTCGAAGGTGTGCCACCGCGAGCTCGGTCAGACGGCGGCCTCGCCCCTTGCCCGCGCGGGGGTTCGACAGCACCGCGATGTGGCCCACGTCAGTCCCCCGCCGGGAGGGCAGCGGGGATCACGGCGCCCGGGTTCAGGAGCGCCTGCGGGTCGAGCTCGCGCTTGATCGCTGCGAGGATCCGCATCCCGGCCGGCCCGAGCTCCCGCGCCAGCCAGGGCGCGTGATCCCGTCCGACCGCGTGATGGTGGCTGATGGTGCCCCCGTGCGCGAGGATCGCGTCGTTCACGCGTGCCTTGACGGTCGTCCACACCGGGAGCGGATCGCTGCGGATCCCGGCCAGGACGGTGAAGTACAGCGACGCCCCCGTGGGGTACACGTGCGAGACGTGGCACATCACGGTCGACCGGGCCCCCGCGTCGCGGAAGCCCTCGCGCAGGGCGGTCTCGACCGCGGCCTTCAGCGTCGCGAGCCCCGTCCAGGTGGTGGCGGTCTCGAGGGTCTCGCAGAACACACCGGCGTCGAGCAGGGAGTCGCGCAGGTAGGGCCCGTCGAATCGGCCGGCCGCCCACTCCTCCGCATCCCCTGCGCCCGACGACGTCCCGCCCGCCGCGCGCAGCAGCGCGGTCGTCCGGGCGCGCCGCGCGTCGATGTCATCGCCCTCGTACACGGTCACGACGCTGGCGCCGCGCGCGATCGCCTTCCCGATCCGGCCGACCTGCGCGAGACCGACGGCGGTCTCGGCCTCGTCGGACAGACGGATCACGGTGGGACCCCTGCCGTGCTGCGCGACGCGGCGGAGTCCGTCGACCCCGTGCGCGAAGTCGGGGAACGACCATGACTCGAACACCCGCTCGGCCGGCACGGGGTGCACGCGCACGCGGACCTCGGTGATGACGCCGAAGATGCCCTCCGACCCCAGGAACAGCCGGATCAGGTCGGGTCCCGCGGCGGATCCGGGAGCCCGGCCGACCTCGAGGTCGCCCGTCGGTGTCGCGACCCGGAGCCCGGTGACCATGGTGTCGAAGCGTCCGTACCCTGCGGAGTTCTGGCCCGACGAACGCGCGGCCGCGAAGCCGCCGATGGTCGCATAGCGGAAGCTCTGCGGGTAGTGTCCCAGCTCGAGCCCGTGCGCTGCCAGCTGCGCCTCGGCGTCGGGGCCGGTCGTCCCGGCCGCGAACACCGCCTCGCCGCTGAGCGCATCGACGCGCAGCAGGCCGCGCAGGCGGCGCAGATCCAGGCTGATCACGGCGCGGTGCGGCCCGCGCTCCGGATCGAGCGCGCCGACCACGCTCGTGCCCCCGCCGTAGGGGATCACCGCGATGTCGCGCTCCCCGGCCACGGCGAGGCATGCCATGACCTGAGCGTGGTCGGCGGGGAGCACGACCCCGTCCGGCACGCGTTGCTCGTGCTCGCGGCGCCGCAGCAGGTCCGGGGTGGAGCGCCCGCCGGCGTGACGGATCCTCGCCTCGTCCGCGTGGTCCACTCCGTCGACGCCGACGACGGCCGCGAACGCCGCCCGGTCGTCGTCGGTGAGCGCGCTCGGTCGGACGCGCACCTCCGCGAGCGACGGCGGCGGCGCAGGGCGACGCACTCGCCCCAGCAGCAGCGGGATCAGGGCTCGCACGGCGCGCGGAAGCTCCTTCGCCTTCGCCGGATCACCCCAGCCGTTCCACCGCATGGGCTCCTGTTCGGCGGCCCTGCCGATCTCGTCCTGCATGCGTTACAGTGTGACACATCATGGAAGAACGTCAACCTGTCGGAGTCCCACCCGTGTGGGAACCGACGCAGACGCGGGTCCTCGACGCGGCCGACGAGCTCATCGTGCGCACCGGCATCCACGGGGTCACGATCGCCGCGCTCGCGCGCCGCTCCGGACTCAGCCGTCCGACGATCTACCGCACCTGGAGCGATGCCGACGACGTGGTGCGCGCCGCTCTGCTGCGGCGCGTCGGCACCCTCATCGGACGCTTCTCCGCGGTCGCGGACACCCGAGCCGCCCTGGTCGACGACATCCTGACGTTCACGGCCCTGTTCCGCGCCGACGACGTCTACGCCCGGCTGCTCGACGAGGAGCCGGAGGCCTTCACGCGCTACACGCTGCAGCGCGTCGGGTCGAGCCAACGGCTCATCCTCGGCTGGCTCGCCGCGGCCATCGGACGGGGCCAGAGGCACGGGTCCGTGCGGGCCGGAGCGCCCGAGGAGATCGCCGTGATGCTGCTCCTGATCGCCCAGTCGGCCGTGCTGTCGCACGCGACCGTGGCCGACCTGATCGACGAGGACGCATGGGAGCGCGAGCTCCGCGCCGCCGTGGACGGGCACCTGCGACCGTGACCGACCCCGCCACCGCCCTTCACGCCGCCCGCCGCCGACGCGATCTCGCCGCGGGAGCGGAGGAGACCTGCGACGTGCTGGTGGTCGGCGGAGGCATCACCGGTGTCGGTGCGGCTCTCGACGCCGCCTCACGCGGACTCCGCGTCACACTGATCGAGGCCGAAGACCTCGCGTTCGGCACGAGCCGCTTCAGCTCGAAGCTCGTACACGGCGGACTGCGCTATCTCGCCACCGGGGATGTCGCCACCGCGAACGAGAGTGCGCTCGAACGACACCTGCTGATGACGGTGATCGCGCCGCACCTCATCCGTCCGCTGCCGCAGCTGCTGCCGTTCGCCGCAGGGGTGACGCTCCGCCAGCGCTCCGCCGGTTCGATGGGCATGGCCATGGGCGACGCGCTGCGACTGCGCGCCAGGACGCCGCGTCGGGTGCTGCCACCGCCGCGACTGGTGGGGCCGCGCGAGGCCCAGCGGCTGTTCCCCGCTCTGCGTCGCCGTGACCTGCGCGGCGGCGTGCTCGGCTTCGACGGGCAACTGGTCGATGACGCCGCGCTCGTGGTCGCTGTCGCACGGACGGCGGCGGGGCGGGGCGCGCGCATCCTCACACGGGTGCGGGCCGAGGAGCTGCACGACGGTGGAGCGACCGTCGTCGACACGCTCACGGGCGAGCGGCTCGAGCTGCGCGCCCGGGCCGTCGTGAACGCCACCGGCGTCTGGGCGGGAACGCTCGACGACAGCATCCGCGTGCGCCCGAGCCGCGGCACGCACCTCGTGCTCGACGCGGACGACCTGGGCCGCCCGACCGCGGCGTTGACCGTTCCCCGGGAGGGCTCGATCAGCCGCTACGTGTTCGCGCTGCCGCAGCGCCACGGGCGGGTGATCGTGGGGCTGACCGACGAGGACGCCCCCGGGCCGGTCCCGCGCGTCGCCGCGCCCACCGAGCCCGAGATCGCGTCGCTGCTCGCCACGCTGAACCGACTGCTGGCGACCCCCCTCACGCGAGACCACGTCCGCGGGGCGTTCGCCGGACTGCGGCCCCTGGTGGACAATGGTGCCGCGTCCTCCGCGGACGTGTCCCGGCGGCACCTGGTGCACATCTCCCCCGGCGGGTTCGTGTCGGTGCTCGGCGGGAAGCTCACGACCTACCGTCGGATGGCCGAGGACGCGGTCGACCTCGCCCTGCGTCACCGCGGGATCGACGCACCGCCCAGCAGCACCGCGGCTCTGCGGCTCGTGGAGGACACGGGCGCGCGGTGGGGTGCACCGGACGACACGTCGGATCCGCCCGCACTCTCACGCGCCGCGGTCGAGTTCGCCGTGCGGTGCGAGGGCGCTCTGACCGCGGACGACGTCCTGGAACGACGCAGCCGCCTCGCGCTGGTCGCCGCCGACGCGGAGCGCGCACGACCGACCGTCGAGCGCATCGTCGCGGAGACCCTCGCCGATCTGGACTGATCCCGCCGCGGGCCCCGGATCAGTGGCGCTCGTGCAGCGGGAGGTCGATCGTACCGGTCTCCCCCGCGTGGCGCGCCTTGGGGATGCGCGTCCCGAGCACCTGCGCCACCACGTCCTGGGCGATCTTCGACGCGGTGAGCCCCGCATCCGCGAGGATCTGGTCGCGCGACGCGTGGTCGAGGAACTCGTCGGGCAGCCCCAGCTCGTCCACGGCGGTGTCGATCCCGGCCTCGCGCAGGACCTGGCGCACGCGCGTGCCGATGCCGCCGACGCGGATGCCGTCCTCCAGGGTGATGACCAGGCGATGACGAGCGGCGTGCTCGACGACCGACGGCTGCACCGGGATCGCCCACCGCGGGTCGAGCACCGTCGCACCGATGCCCTGCGCGCGGAGGCGGTCCGCCACATCGAGGGCGAGCTCGGCGAACGGGCCGATCGCGACGATGAGCACGTCCTCGCTCTCCCCCCTGGCCAGCACGTCGACGCCGTCAGCGAGGCGCTCGATCGCCGGGAGGTCGGACGCGACCTCCCCCTTCGGGAACCGGATCACGGTGGGCGCGTCCTCGACGGCGACCGCCTCGTCCAGCGCCTCGGTGAGTCGCACGCCGTCGCGCGGCGCGGCGATGCGGATGTGCGGCACGATCTGCAGCATCGCGAGGTCCCACATGCCGTGATGGCTCGGACCGTCGGGACCGGTGACCCCGGCCCGGTCGAGCACGAAGGTGACGCCGGCACGGTGCAGCGCGACGTCCATGAGCACCTGATCGAAGGCGCGGCCCATGAAGGTCGCGTACACCGCGACCACCGGGTGCAGTCCGCCGTAGGCGAGTCCGGCCGCCGAGGCCACGGCGTGCTGCTCGGCGATGCCCACGTCGTAGACCCGATCCGGGAAGCGCTCGGCGAAGGGGGCCAGGCCGGTCGGCCGCAGCATCGCCGCGGTGATCGCGATCACGTCGGAGCGCCGTTCGCCCACGTCGACCAGCGCGTCGGAGAACACGTCGGTCCATCCGCGCCCGCCGGAGGACAGCGTCTCCCCGGTCGTGGGGTCGATGCGCCCGACCGCGTGGAACTGATCGGCGTCGTCGTCGCGCGCGGGCTGGTACCCGCGCCCCTTCTCGGTGATGGCGTGCACGATGACGGGCGCGCCGTACGACTTCGCGAGCTCCAGGGTCTCCAGCAGGGCCGGGAGGTCGTGGCCGTCCACCGGGCCGAGGTACTTGATGTCGAGGTTCGAGTAGAGGGCCTCGTTGTTCGTGAAGCGGGAGAGGAAGCCGTGCGTGCCACCCCGCACCCCACGGAACACGGCCCTGCCGACGGGGCCGAACGCGCGGAACAGACGGTCCGACTTGTGGTGGAGGTCCTTGTACGCGGCCGCCGTGCGGACCCGGTTCAGGTACCGCGACATCCCGCCGATCGTGGGTGCGTAGGAGCGGCCGTTGTCGTTGACGACGATCACCAGGTTGCGGTCGTTGTCGTCGGAGATGTTGTTCAGCGCCTCCCAGGTCATGCCGCCGGTGAGCGCACCGTCGCCCACGACCGCGACCACATGCCGGTCGGCGCGTCCGGTCGCGGTGAGGGCGCGGGACACGCCGTCTGCCCAGCTCAGCGAGCTCGAGGCGTGGGAGGACTCGACCACGTCGTGCGGACTCTCGCCGCGCTGCGGGTAGCCGGCCAGACCGCCGCGCACGCGCAGTCCGGAGAAGTCCTGGCGCCCTGTGAGCAGTTTGTGCACGTAGGACTGATGCCCGGTGTCGAAGATGAAGGGGTCGTCGGGAGACGAGAACACGCGGTGGAGGGCGATGGTGAGCTCCACGACGCCGAGGTTCGGCCCCAGGTGACCCCCGGTACGCGAAACGTTCTCGACGAGGAACGTGCGGATCTCGGAGGCGAGTTCTTCCAGTTGCTCTGGCGACAGGCGGTCCAGGTCGCGGGGTCCAGAGATGCTCGGAAGAATGGGCATCTGCGCCTCCTCACAGGCTTCGACAGAGACGCCCGTCACGGGTGCGAGCGCCTACCGATCCTACCTCGCGGAGTCGGAGAAGCTGCCGAGGACGACGCCCCCTTGACACGGCGAAGGGGCCCGTGTCCGTAGACCCGGGCCCCTCCGTGAGACGCGTCAGACGAGCGAGCGCAGCACGTACTGCAGGATGCCGCCGTTGCGGTAGTAGTCCGCCTCACCGGGGGTGTCGATGCGGACGACCGCGTCGAACTCGATCGGCTGCTTGCCCTCGGGCGAGTGCTCGCTCGGGGTGGCGGTGACCTTGACCGTCTTCGGGGTGACGCCGTTGTTGAGCTCCTCGAGGCCCGTGATCGAGACGATCTCGGTACCGTCGAGGCCCAGCGACTCCCAGCTCTCGCCGGCCGGGAACTGCAGCGGGACGACGCCCATGCCGATGAGGTTGGAGCGGTGGATGCGCTCGAAGCTCTCCGTGATCACGGCCTTGACGCCCAGCAGGCTCGTGCCCTTGGCCGCCCAGTCGCGCGACGAGCCGGAGCCGTACTCCTTGCCGCCGAACACGACGAGCGGGGTGCCCTGCTCGGCGTAGTTCATGCACGCGTCGTAGATGTACGACTGCGGACCGCCCGGCTGGGTGAAGTCGCGCGTGAACCCGCCCTCGACGACCTGGCCGTCGTTGACGGCCGAGACCATGAGGTTCTTCAGGCGGATGTTCGCGAACGTGCCGCGGATCATCACCTCGTGGTTGCCTCGGCGCGAGCCGAAGGAGTTGAAGTCCTTGCGGTCCACGCCGTGCTCGGTGAGGTACTGCGCCGCCGGGGTGCCCGGCTTGATGTTGCCGGCGGGCGAGATGTGGTCGGTCGTGACCGAGTCGCCCAGGGTCGCCATGACGCGCGCGCCCTGGATGTCCTGCACCGGGGTGAGCTCCATCGTCATGCCGTCGAAGTACGGCGCCTTGCGCACGTAGGTCGAGTTCTCGTCCCACTGGAACGTGTCGTCGTCGGGCGTCGGCAGGTTGCGCCAGCGCTCGTCGCCGTCGAACACCGTGGCGTACTGCTTGATGAACTGGTCGCGCGAGATCGACGAGTCGACGATCTCCTGCACCTCCTCCGGCGACGGCCAGATGTCCTTGAGGTACACGTCGTTGCCGTCGGCGTCCTGACCCAGCGCGTCGGTGTCGAAGTCGAAGTGCATCGATCCGGCGAGGGCGTACGCGATGACCAGCGGCGGGCTGGCCAGGTAGTTCATCTTCACGTCGGGGCTGATCCGGCCCTCGAAGTTGCGGTTGCCGGAGAGGACGGCCGTCACGGCGAGGTCGTGCGAGTTGATCGCCTCCGACACCTCCTCGATCAGCGGGCCGGAGTTTCCGATGCAGATCGTGCAGCCGTAGCCGACGGTGTAGAAGCCGAGGCCCTCGAGATCCTTGTCGAGGCCGGACTTCTCGTAGTAGTCGGTGACGACCTTCGATCCGGGGCCGAGCGTCGTCTTGACCCAGGGCTTCTGCTTCAGGCCCTTCTCGCGCGCCTTGCGTGCGAGCAGACCGGCCGCGATCATGACCGACGGGTTCGACGTGTTCGTGCACGACGTGATGGCGGCGAGGGTCACAGCGCCGTTGTCGAGGATGTACTTCTCGCCGTCCGGGGTGGTGACCGGCACCGGGTTGGAGGCGTTGACCGGGGCGCCGCTGCTGATGTGCACCGGACGCGTGGTCGGCTCCTCCTCGCCGGGGACCTGCCCGGGGTCGGACGCGGGGAACGAGTGCTTCGACTCGAGGTCGACGATGTCCTCGCTGGTCGAGGGCGAGGCGTAGGCCAGGATGTCCTGCTCGAACTGCGACTTGGCCTCGGACAGCAGGATGCGGTCCTGCGGACGCTTCGGGCCGGCGATCGACGGGACGACCGTGCCGAGGTCCAGCTCGAGGTACTCGCTGAACACGGGCTCGCGCGACGCGTCGTGCCAGAGCTGCTGCTCCTTGGCGTACGCCTCGACGAGCGCGACGGCTTCCTCGCTGCGGCCGGTGAGGCGCAGGTAGTCGAGCGTGACGTCGTCGATCGGGAAGATCGCGGCGGTGGAGCCGAACTCCGGCGACATGTTGCCGATCGTGGCGCGGTTCGCGAGCGGCACCGAGGCGACGCCCTCGCCGTAGAACTCGACGAACTTGCCGACCACGCCGTGCTTGCGCAGCATGTCGGTGATGGTGAGCACGACGTCGGTCGCGGTCACACCGGCGGGGATCTCGCCCGAGAGCTTGAAGCCCACGACGCGCGGGATGAGCATCGACACGGGCTGGCCGAGCATCGCGGCCTCGGCCTCGATGCCGCCGACGCCCCAGCCGAGCACGCCGAGACCGTTCACCATCGTGGTGTGCGAATCGGTGCCGACGCAGGTGTCGGGGTACGCGCGCAGCACGCCGCCGACCTCGCGGTCGTAGATGACCTTGGCCAGGTGCTCGATGTTCACCTGGTGGACGATGCCGGTGCCGGGCGGGACGACCTTGAAGTCGCTGAACGCCGTCTGGCCCCAGCGCAGGAACTGGTACCGCTCGCCGTTGCGCTCGTACTCGATCTCGACGTTGCGCTCGAGCGCGTTCTCGGTCCCGAAGAGGTCGGCGATGACGGAGTGGTCGATCACCATCTCGGCGGGCGAGAGCGGGTTGATCTTGTTGGCGTCGCCGCCGAGCGCCGTGACTGCCTCGCGCATCGTGGCGAGGTCAACGATGCAGGGCACGCCGGTGAAGTCCTGCATGACCACGCGCGCCGGCGTGAACTGGATCTCGGTGTTCGGCTCGGCGGTGGCATCCCACGAGCCGAGCGCCTCGATCTGCGCCTTCGTCACGTTCGCGCCATCCTCGGTGCGAAGCAGGTTCTCCAGCAGGACCTTGAGGCTGAAGGGAAGCTTGTCGAAACCGGGCACCGTGTCGATGCGGAAGATCTCGTAGTCGGTGCTGCCGACCGTCAGGGTGCTCTTTGCACCGAAGCTGTTCACCGTGGACACGAATCCGTCTCCTTCTATTCGGATGGGAGCGACAGGCGCCTCCATCTTGCTCGCCCGCGCACCCCGGCGGCTAGGAAGGCGGACCTAACCAGTCTGCTCCCCGCGACACGTGGGCGAAAGCCTGCGATTTATCTTGATGTCGAGATAAATCTATCACGCCGCGGCGGCATCCTCGCGCGAAGGCGCGCGGGGATAGAGCGCTCGGACCACCAGCCAGGTGACCGCGATGAGCGGCGCGAACAACGGCAGCCCCATCACCAGCTTGAACGTTCCGAGCGCTGTCACGTCGCCCGCGAGATACAGGGGGAACTGCACGGCCAGTCGCGCGAAGAAGAGGGCCGCCCACGCGATGCCGAGCCAGAAGAAGGCGCGACGCTTGCGGCGGTCCGTCCGCCACGCGGTGCCCTCGCCCATGAGGAAGCCGGCGGCCAGACCGATGACCGACCACCCGATGAGCGCCGACACGAGGATGGCCGACCCGTACACGGCGTTGGTGATGAGCCCGGGGACGAAGTTGTCCTCGCCGCGCCCGGTCCAGAGCGCCAGTCCTGCGGCGGCGACCGCGGCGATCAGGCCGCCGAGCGCCGCGGACGGTGGCGACTTCTGGACCAGGCGCACGATCGTGAACATCGCGGCAAGCCCGACGGAGACACCGAGCGGAAGGATCAGCGGCTGCGGGCGGAGGGTGAAGAGGATGACGAACGCAAGGCTCGGGAGCACCGATTCGACGATGCCGCGCCAGCCGCCCATCGCCGACCACACGACCGTGTGCGTGCTCGCGCTCTGCGCGGGATCGAGGCCCGCCTTCCTGGCCGCTCCCCCCAGCGCGGCACCCAGGATCTCCGACGCGGTCTGCGGGCGCTCCGGCTCCTCGGGAACCGGGGAGCTCACGCCGAGCCCGGGGTCGCCGGCATCTTCAGGGGGATGAGGTCACGCGGGGGCATGGGGGCGCCGCCACGCACGACGACGATGGAACGGAACAGGTCCTCCACCTTCGCGGCCGCCTCGGGATCGGACGCCGCCGCCCCGCCGATCACACCGCGCAGGAACCACCGCGGGCCGTCGATGCCGATGAAGCGTGCCAGACGCAGGCCGGAGCCCTCGGCCGCCGTGGCCGGGACCTCGGCGAGCAGCTCCTTGCCCAGCGGGCCCTCCCGCTCCTCGACCCGTCCGCCCTGCGCCTTCACCTGATCACGTAGCTGCACGCGGGTCTCGTCCCACAGACCGCCCGACCGGGGTGCCGCGAACGGCTGCACCTGCAACGAGGACTCCGCGTAGTCGAGTCCGACGGCGACGATGCGCTTGGACTGCTCCTCGACCTCGAGGCGCAGGTTCAGACCCTCGCGCGGAAGGATCTTGATCCCGCCGAGGTCGATGTACGGGCGGACCGGGTTCGCCTCGGAGTCGTCGAAAGGACCCTCCGTGGCGCGGTTCTCCGGCGCCGACTTGGAGGGGGTCGCGTTGTTGTCGCTCATCTCGCCTGTCCTGCTTCGTTCGCGGTGGCCTGTGCCTGGTAGCCGGTCGATCCGAATCCCCCGTCGCCCCTGACGCTGTCCGGGAGCTCCTCGACCGGCAGGAACCGGGCGCGGGTCACGGGCATCACGATGAGCTGGGCGATGCGATCGCCGACGGCCACATCGTACGCGCTGTGGATGTCCGTGTTGATCAGGCTCACCTTGATCTCACCCCGGTAGCCGGCGTCGACGGTGCCCGGTGCATTGACGATGGAGATCCCGTGCTTCGCCGCGAGACCACTGCGCGGAACGACGAAGGCCGCGTAGCCGTCCGGGAGGGCGATGCGCACGCCGGTCGGGACGAGAGCCCGCTCCCCCGGCTCCAGGTGCACGGCCTCCGCGGCGACCAGATCGGCGCCCGCGTCACCCGGGTGCGCATAGCCGGGGACCACTGCGGCGATAATGGGGACATCAACGGAATCGGTCACCCCATGAGGCTAATGCAGAACCCCGCCACCGCCGCACGTCCCCGCTACCGGGAGCGGCTCGCACCGAGCCTCTGGCTCCTCGTCACCGTCGCTCTCGCCGGACCGATGGTCTCGCTCATCTTCGTCCCGGTCGGATCGACGGTCGCCCTCGTCCTCGGCGCGCTGGTCTCCGCCGCGCTCGTCCTCGCGGTCATCGGTCTTGCCCCGGTCGTCTCGGTCGAGGACGGCGTGCTCCGCGCCGGTCGCGCGCACATCGACGTGACCCACCTCGGCGAGCCGCTCGCGCTCGATGGAGCAGACGCACGTCACGCCAGAGGACCCGGACTCCCCGCCCGCGGGTGGCACCTCATCCGCGGCGGCATCGACGGCCTGGTCGTGGTGCCCAACCTCGACGACGCGGATCCGGTCGTGGCGTGGACCATCTCGACCCGCACCCCCGACCGCCTCGCTGCGGCGATCCGCGCCGCGAAAGGCTGAGCCACCCGCCAACGACAGCGCGCCCCTGACCGGATGGTCGGGGGCGCGTCATGCGTCGCTCGGAGGACTGCTCAGGCAGCGCACTCCTTGCAGATGGGGCCGTCGGGTCCCTCGTGGTCGAGCTGCGAACGGTGCTTCACGAGGAAGCAGCTCATGCACGTGAACTCGTCCTGCTGCGCGGGCAGCACGACGACGTCGAGCTCGAGGTCGGAGAGGTCCGCGCCCGGCAGGTCGAAGTTCGAGGGGTTGTCGGAGTCCTCGTCCCCCGTCGTGCCGGACAGCTTGTCCGGCACACGCTCCTTCAGGGCTTCGATCGACTCGGAGTCGTCTTCACTCTTTCGGGGAGCGTCGTAATCGGTTGCCATGCGGTGAATCTCCACTTTCATGGTGCGAGTGGGCGGGTGTGCCGTCGGGTAATCGGCGGCCATAGTTTGCATGACGGTGGGGCATTTCGCAAATGCCTCCGCATGCGACAGGGCAAACTCACGGCACGCCCGCGATATTCCCTGTTCCGCCCCCTCCCCCGTGACACCATGAACGCACACCCATCAGAGGGGCATTCGCATGGAAAACGTCACCATCGTCGGCACTGAAGCAGGAGTCCTCGTGCTCGCGACCGAGTCGGGCGAACGCTTCGCGCTGCCCATCGACGACGTGCTGCAGCGGGAGATCCGCCGCGCCACCCGACAGGCCGAACCGACCGCCCAGAAGCTCGCCGCGAGCCCGCGCGACATCCAGGCGCAGATCCGCGCCGGTCTCACCGCACCGGAGGTCGCCGAGCTGCTCGCTATCGCGGTCGACGACGTGGTCCGCTTCGAGGGGCCGGTGCTCGCCGAGCGCGAGCACATCATCGGCCAGGCTCTCGCCGTGCCCGTGCTCATCGGCAGCGAGGTCGAACCGGACGCCCAGCCGACGTTCGGCGCGGCCGTGCGCGCCAAGCTCGCAGAGGTCGCGGCGACATCCGAGCGCTGGGCGAGCTGGAAGGAGGACACCGGCTGGATCGTGAAGCTCGAGTTCACAGCCAACGACGTCGATCACGACGCCCGGTGGAGCTTCGACCCCCGGCGCAGCGCGCTCTCGCCCCTCAACGCCGACGCCACTCAGCTCTCCCGCCAGGGCTCGCTCCCCGAGGGACTGATCCCCCGGCTCCGCGCGGTGGAAGCCGACCGGACGACGTCGCCGTACAAGGACGACAGCCGTTTCGACTCCGGTGCCTTCGGACCGCGCCTCGTGCCCACCCCGGAGGCGGAGGTCGAAGAGCCGTCGCTGCCGGAGCGCTCCGCCCCCGCCGTCCAGGACGCGGCGATCAACCGCGCCCCCGACTCCAGCGCCCCGAGCGCCGAGACCGCCGACCTGCTGGAGGCCCTGCGACGGCGTCGGGGTCAGCGTGAGTCGTCACCGCTGCTCGAGGAGCACGAGGAGAGCCGCGAGGAGTCGAGCCCGATCTCTCTCTTCGAGGCCTTCGACGATGTCAGCGAGCCGGAGACGACGGAACCGGAGTCGCCGCGCAGCCCTGCCGAACCGGCGGAGAGCGGCGGCCGTCGTCGTCGGCGCAACGCCATGCCGTCGTGGGACGAGATCGTCTTCGGAGCGCGCACCGACGAGTGAGTCGCGCTCTCCGCGGTGGCGTCGGCGTCACCGCGCGAAGGCACCGAGACGGATGAGCGGCACCCGCGTCTCCTCATCGGTCATGGCACCGTGCTGTCCGATCATGCCGCGATTGCGCTGATCCGCTGCGGTGCCGTCGTACACCGCCCAGGACGCGCGCGCGATCACGAGCACGTCCCCCACCCGGGCAGCCGCGGCCTCCGTCACCGCGGGACCGAACAGGCCGGCCCTGATGGCGTCGTCGCGCGTCACGACATCGGCGGCGCCCTCCAGGTCGGTGCGCAGCCGGGAGAGCACCGCGCTCTCGTCGGCGGCCGGCTCCAGGTACACGTGCAGCATGCGCGGCTCGCCGCCCAGGTGCCGCACCCCGCGCAGGTGCGATTCATCGAGGACCGCCTGCCGATGGACGGGGACATCGACCATGCCGTGGTCGGAGGTCACCAGGACGCCGACGCCCGCAGGCACACGAACGCTCAGGGCGGCATCGATGCGCTCCAGCGCCGCGACCCACTCCGCGGAGGCGATCCCGTAGCGGTGCCCCGCCTTGTCGACCTCGGGCAGATAGCAGTAGACGAAGGAGCCCGGATGGTCGTGGGCGAGAGCGAAGGCCGCCTCGACCCGATCCTCCGGGGTCAGCGCGGGGACGAAGGTCGCGCCGCGCAGCGTCGCGCGCGTGAACCCGCTCGTGGCGTACGCGGCGAGCCCCACGGCGAACGTCTCTCGGCCCGCGGCAGCCTCCCCCTCGAAGACGGTCGGCACCGGCTGCCACGCGAGCGGGTCGAGCCCGTCGCTCTCCCACCCGCTGAGCTGGTTCACGAGCACGTCACGCTCGCGGTCGAGGACGCGGTACCCCACCAGCCCGTGCTCGCCGGGCCAGGCGCCCGTCACGATGCTGGTCAGCGCGGCAGCCGTCGTCGACGGGAACACGCTGTGCGCGACATCCCGCTTCGTCATCGCCCCGCTGAGCGTACGCGCATGACCGGAGTGGCCGCGGAGACCGAGCGCCCCCAGCCCGTCGACCACCACCAGCACGACCGACTCCGCGCGCGGGAGCAGCTCCGACTCGCCGCGGAGAGCGGCGCTCAGGTCGCCCGCCACCCCGACGACGCTCCGGGCGCTGGGCGAGGCGGACGGTAGCATGAGGGACATCCGAGCCAGTCTGACACAGGCTCCCGTACGCCCCCAGGAAGTCCATGCCGAAAACCCCGCCGTCCGAGCCCGTCGACGAACGCATCCAGGACATCGATCTCTCTCACGAGATGCAGGGCTCCTTCCTCGAATACGCGTACTCCGTCATCTACTCCCGCGCCCTTCCGGACGCGCGGGACGGGCTCAAGCCGGTGCAGCGCCGCATTCTGTTCCAGATGGCCGAGATGGGTCTGCGCCCCGACCGCGGTCACGTCAAGAGCGCGCGCGTCGTCGGCGAGGTGATGGGAAAGCTGCACCCCCACGGCGACTCGGCCATCTACGACGCGCTCGTGCGGCTCGCCCAGGAGTGGGCGCTGCGCGTGCCGCTCGTCGACGGGCATGGCAACTTCGGCTCACTCGACGACGGCCCGGCGGCCGCCCGGTACACCGAGGCGCGACTCGCGGCCGCCGCACTCTCCCTCACGGAGAACCTCGACGAGGACGTCGTCGACTTCATCCCCAACTACGACGGCCAATTCCAGCAGCCCGCCGTGCTGCCCGCGGCCTTCCCGAACCTGCTGGTGAACGGCGCCAGCGGTATCGCCGTCGGCATGGCGACGAACATGGCCCCGCACAACCTCATCGAGGTCGTCGCCGCAGCCGTGCACCTCCTCGAGCACCCGGACGCCACCACGGAAGAGCTGATGGAGTACGTGCCCGGCCCCGACTTCCCCTCGGGCGGCATCCTGATGGGCCTCGACGGCGTGAAGGACGCGTACACCACGGGTCGCGGCGCCCTGAAGGTCCGCGGCAAGACATCGATCGAGCCGCTCGGCCCCCGCCGCACGGGCATCATCGTCTCCGAGCTGCCCTACATGGTCGGCCCCGAGCGACTGATCGAGAAGATCCGCGACGCCGTCCAGGCCAAGAAGCTGCAGGGCATCAGCGACGTCACCGACCTCACCGACCGCAACCACGGACTGCGCGTGGCCATCGGCGTGAAGACCGGGTTCGATCCGAACGCGGTCCTGGAACAGCTGTATCGGCTGACACCGCTGGAAGACTCGTTCAGCATCAACAACGTCGCCCTGGTGGACGGGCAGCCGCGAACCCTCGGCCTCAAGGAGATGCTGAGCGTCTACGTCGGGCATCGCATCGAGGTCATCACCCGCCGCAGCCGCTACCGCCTCGCCCGGCGCGAGGAGCGACTGCACCTCGTCGAGGGCCTCCTCATCGCGATCCTCGACATCGACGAGGTCATCCAGGTCATCCGCTCCTCCGACGACTCGGAACAGGCGCGCACCCGCCTGCGCTCGGTCTTCGATCTCAGCGAGCCGCAGGCCGAGTACATCCTCGAGCTGCGGCTACGGCGCCTGACCAAGTTCTCCCGCATCGAGCTGGAGACCGAGCGCGACGCGCTGCTCGCCGAGATCGCGGACCTGCGAGAGCTGCTCGGCAGTCCAGCGCTGCTCCGCGCCGCCGTCGCCCGCGAGCTCGACGCCGTGGCCGACGCATACGGGACCCCGCGACGCACGCTGCTGCTCAACGCGGCTCCGCCGAAGCCCCGCGCCGCCAAGGGGGCCGCTGACCTGCAGATCGCCGACGCGCCGACCACGCTCGTGCTGTCCACCACCGGTCGTGCCGTCCGGGTCGACCTGGGCGACGGCCAGGAGCTCACGGCCCCCACCCGCCGGAGCAAACACGACGCCATCCTCGCCACGGTCGAGACCACGGTGCGCGCAGAGCTCGGTGCGCTCACGAGCAGCGGACGGGTCGTGCGCTTCTCCCCCGTCGACCTTCCGTCGGTTCCGGCGAGCTCGGTCCAGCTGGCGGCCGGCGCCCCGCTGCGCGATTACCTCGGCATCACCACGAAGGGCGAGCGCATCCTCGGGTTCGTCCGCTTCGACAGCGACACGCCGATCGCCCTGGGCACCGCGCAGGGGGTGGTGAAGCGCATCGTGCCGTCGACGCTCCCCGTCCGCCCGGAGCTCGAGGTGATCGGCCTCAAGCCCGGCGACACGGTCGTGGGTGCGGCGGAGTCCCCCGACGACGCCGAGCTCGTGTTCCTCACCTCCGATGCGCAGCTGCTCCGCTTCGCGGCCGCGAGCGTGCGACCGCAGGGCGCTGCCGCCGGAGGTATGGCCGGCATCAAGCTCGGGGCCGGCGCCACGGTGCTGTTCTTCGGGGCGGTCGCACCGGGGGTCGACGCGGTGGTGGCGACCGTGTCGGGCGCCGAGAGCATTCTGCCCGGAACCGATCCAGGACGCGCGAAGGTCTCGTCGTTCGCGGAGTACCCCGCGAAGGGACGAGCGACCGGCGGGGTGCGCGCCCACGCCTTCCTGAAGGGCGAGGACCGGCTGACGGTCGCGTGGGTCGGCCCGAACCCGCCGCTCGCGGTCGACCCGACCGGCGCCGTCCGCAAGCTTCCGGAGTCCGGCGCACGTCGCGATGCCTCCGGTCAGCCCATCGACGGCGTGATCGGCAGCATCGGGCGCACGATCGTCTGAGCGCGCGGAGAGCCGTCGAGCGGGGTGCCCGGGCTTCGGGCTCCCCGCTGCGTGTCAGGCGTCGATGGACTCGCGCGACAGCCGGTCGGCCGAGTCGATGATGAACTCGCGCCGAGGAGCGACCTCGTTGCCCATCAGCAGCTCGAACACGCGACCGGCGGCCTCCGCGTCCTCCATGCGGACGCGACGGAGCAGACGCCCGGAGCGGTCCATGGTCGTGTTCGCCAGCTGCTCGGCGTCCATCTCCCCGAGACCCTTATAGCGCTGGATCGGCTCGTGCCACCGCTTGCCCGCCTTGCGGAGCTTCGCCAGCAGCGCGTGCATCTCCTGCTCGGTGTACGTGTAGATCGTCTCGTTCGGCTTGGACCCCGGGTTGATCACGATGATGCGGTGCAGCGGAGGAACGGCGGCGAACACGCGGCCGTGCTCGATCAGTGGTCGCATGTACCGGAAGAACAGCGTGAGCAGCAGGGTGCGGATGTGGGCGCCGTCGACGTCGGCGTCGCTCATCAGGATGATCTTCCCGTAGCGCGCCGCCTCGATGTCGAACGTGCGACCGGAGCCCGCTCCGATCACCTGGATGATCGACGCGCACTCCGCATTGGAGAGCATGTCCCCGACCGAGGCCTTCTGCACGTTGAGGATCTTTCCGCGGATGGGCAGGAGTGCCTGGAACTCGCTGTTGCGCGCGTTCTTGGCCGTGCCGAGAGCGGAGTCGCCCTCCACGATGAACAGCTCGCTGCGTTCGACGTCGTTGGTGCGGCAGTCGACGAGCTTCGTGGGGAGCGTGGACGACTCCAGCGCGTTCTTGCGACGCTGTGTCTCCTTGTGCGCCCGCGCGGACACCCTGGCCTTCATCTCGGACACGATCTTGTCGAGGAGCTGCGTGGCCTGGCTCTTGTCGTCGCGCTTGGTCGACGTGAAGCGCTGCAGGAGCTCCTTGCGCATGACCTGGGCGACGATCTGCCGCACCGCCGGCGTGCCGAGCACCTCCTTGGTCTGGCCCTCGAACTGCGGCTCGGGCACGTTGACGGTGAGCACGGCCGTGAGCCCGGCCAGCACGTCGTCCTTCTCCAGCTTGTCGTTGCCGACCTTCAGCCGGCGGGCGTTCTGCTCGACCTGCGCGCGGAGAACCTTCAGCAGCTCCTGCTCGAAGCCCTGCTGGTGCGTGCCGCCCTTGGGCGTGGAGATGATGTTGACGAACGAGCGGATGCGGGTGTCGTAGCCCGTGCCCCAGCGCAGCGCGACATCTACTTCGCAGACGCGCTCCACCTCGGTCGCGACCATGTGGCCGTCCGCCTGCAGCACGGGCACCGTCTCGCGGAACGTGCCCTCGCCCTGGATGCGCCACGTGTCCGTCACCGGCGGATCGATGGCGAGGTAGTCGACGAACTCGGAGATGCCGCCCTCGTACAGGTACGACGTCTCGATCGGCCCGGCGGGAGCGCCGTCGTCGCCGACGGGCGCCGTGCCGGCGCGCTCGTCGCGCACCACGATCTCGAGGCCCGGGACCAGGAACGCCGTCTGTCGCGCACGCGTCTCCAGCTCCGCCAGCTGGAACGCGGCATCCTTCGTGAAGATCTGCCGGTCGGCCCAGTAGCGCACGCGCGTGCCGGTGACGCCGCGCGGCGCCTTGCCGATCACCCGCAGCTCGCTCTTCTCCTCGAACGGCGTGAACGGCGCGTCGGGCCGCTTCTCGCCGGAGTCGCGGAACACGCCAGGCTCGCCGCGGTGGAACGACATCGCATAGGTCTTGCCGCCGCGATCGACCTCGACGTCGAGACGCTCGGAGAGGGCGTTGACCACCGAGGCGCCGACGCCGTGCAGTCCACCGGACGCGGCGTACGAGCCGCCGCCGAACTTCCCGCCGGCGTGCAGCTTGGTGTAGACGACCTCGACGCCGGACAGCCCGGTGCGCGGTTCGACGTCGACCGGGATGCCGCGGCCTCGGTCGTGCACCTCGACGCTGCCGTCCTCGTGCAGGATGATGTCGATGCGCGACCCGTTGCCGGCGACGGCCTCGTCGACGGAGTTGTCGATGATCTCCCACAGGCAGTGCATGAGCCCGGGCGAACCGTTCGAGCCGATGTACATGCCCGGTCGTTTGCGGACCGCCTCGAGTCCTTCGAGCACCTGGAGATGATGGGCGGAGTACTCGGCATTCACAATCTCCGAGTCTATTCGCGCGGGCGCCGTGGACTCGGCCGACACTCCCCACGCGTCGGCAGTCGGCGCGGGCCCGTACGCGCTGAGCGAAACACGCCGACAACCGGGCATGCCCACAGGCGGGGCGTGGTTGTATTGAGCACGACCAACAAGGACGCCGACACCCGAGGAGGCCCCGAGATGAATGCAACGACCGAACGTGAGACCTCCGCTGTCGAGTTCCGGCTGACCGCGATGGACCGGTGCGACTCCTGCGGTGCGCAGGCCTACATCGCCGCCGAGGTCAACGGCTCCGAGCTCCTGTTCTGCGCCCACCACGGCCGCAAGTACGAGGAGAAGCTCCGCAGCGTCGCCACCAGCTGGCACGACGAGACCGCTCGCCTCGTCGAGACGGTCTGATCGCGCGGGTGGAGTGAGCCGGACCCGCCGGCTCAGTCCACCGGCACGCGACGGATCCGCGGGCTCAGCCGCGTGAGGATCTCCTCTCCGACCGTGTCGATCCGTTCCGCGAGCGTCGTGGCCGAGGACTCGCCCGCCTCTCCGGGACCGAAAATCGTCACCTCGTCCCCGACGGACAGTCCCGCCCATCCCTCGATCTGCGCGAAGAACGGTTCGATCCTTTCGAGCACGCGTGCTCCGGCCGGCGTGCCGACCCGGGCCCCGACGAGCGTCGATGGCAATCCGTCGAAGGCGCCGACCTCGATCACCGCGCGGCCCTCCTCCACGCGTGCGACCGGCGCCACCAGTCGCGCGACCGGGCGCACACCCTCCAGCTCGGGCCCGTCCGCGGAGCGGATCCCGTAGCAGAACGCACCGATGCGGGCGACGGTGCCCCGCAGCTCGGGACGCCACCACGACGCGGCGGACGCGGTGAGGTGAAGGGCGGCCGGTGTCGGGCCCGTCCCCCCGGCGGCGCGGACCGCATCGAGGAACACGGCCTGCGCGTCATCGTCCTCGCGATCGCTCGCCTCCGCGATGTGGCTCCAGATCCCCTCCAGGGACAGGTGTCCGGCAGCCTCTGCAGCCCGAGCCTGCGCGATCGCCCCGGGCCAGTCCTCCGGGAGCACGCCGTTGCGGTGCAGGCCCGTGTCGATCTTCAGGTGCACGCGCGCAACAGCCCCGAGCGCCTCGGCGCGCGCGATGATGCGGTGCAGGTACTCCACAGTGCCCACGCCGAGGTCGATCCCCTGGAGCAGCGCCTCGTCGATCTCCGCATCCGTCGAGGTGGCCCACGCGAACACCCTCGCCTCAGGGCCCACGAGCCGTCGCACGTCGAGGCCGCCCCGCACGTCGTAGCTTCCGAACGACGTCACCCCCGCCTGTACGGCCGTCTCCACGGTCCAGGTGAGGCCGTGGCCGTAGGCGTCGTCCTTGAGCACGAGCATGAGCTCGCATCCGTCGAGGCGGGAGGTGACCGCCGCGATGTTGTCGCGGAGCGTCCGCGCGCTCAGCCGCAGCTCGGGGCGGCTCATGCCTCCCACCCCCGCACGGCATGCGAACCGGCGACCGCGACCAGCTCCGCGGCGGACATGTCCGTCGCCGAGGACCATCGGACGATCTCGTCTCGGGCGGGTCCGGTGCCACCGAAGTACGTCACCTCGGCGCCGACCGGGGCCTCCGTGCCCTCCAGATCGACGACGCAGACGTCCATGGCCACGCGGCCGACGATCGGGCGGAGGATGCCGTCCACCTCGACCAGGGCGATGTTGCCGAGCGCGCGCACGATGCCCTGGGCGTACCCTCCGGTCACGAGCGCGACCGTGGTGTCGCCCGACGCGCGGAACGTGTAGCCGTAAGAGACGGCGTCGCCCGCGCGCAGCGGCTTGGTCGACATCACGCGTCCCGTCAGCCGCAGGACCGGTGTCGCGTCGTGATTGCTGCCGGGGAGGCCGTAGAGGATCGACGGGTCGATGTCCGGTTCCCCCGTGGTGACCCCCGCGATGCCCTCCAGCCGCAGCATCTCCACCTCGCCCTCGCTGTCCACGCGCACCTCGCGGGCACCGGCCACCGTCACGGCGTGGGCCACGGCGAGCAGCCCGTGACCCCAGGCGTCGCGGCGCAGGTCTGCTCGCACTCCCCCCTCGCGGACGGCCGCAACCGCTGCGGCGGTGAGGGCGGAGCGGGAGATCAGCGCCCGCGGAAGCGCACTCGAGGTCGTGTCACACACGTGATCCAGCCTAGCTTCGTGTTCCGGGATCCCGGTGTGACTCCCCCGTAGACTGGACGGCATCCCCAACCCCCGGAGCTCCATGACTCGTCTTTCTCTCGCGCCCCGCATCCGCTACCTCCTCGGCCGCGCCCGTCGCATCGACGTCGGCTCCGTCGTCGAGCGAGCGAAGGAGGCCTCTGCACAGCACCACAAGCCCGTCCCGACGATCGTCGTGGACATGCTGTGGTCCGCCGCGCGGCACAACGTGGGGTTCCAGGACTACATCGACTACGACTTCGCGATGCTCACCCGTGCCGAGCGCGACACCTACATGACGCACCCCGTGTCGAACCAGCTCTCCCAGAAGTACGACCGCCCGGACTTCCGGTGGATCTTCCAGGACAAGATCGAGTTCAACCGGAAGTTCTCCGAGCACCTCCATCGCGAGTGGCTGGTGGTCGAAGAGGGCAACGCCGCCGAGGTGCGCGCGCTCACGGAACGCCTGGGGACCATCGTCACCAAGGAGCCGATCGGTCAGGCGGGCACCGGTGTGCACCGGTACCACGCGGCCGATATCGACGACTGGGATGCCTTCCACCGCGGGCTGCTGAGTCGCGGCGAGCTCCTCATCGAAGAGGTCATCCGACAGCACGACGACCTCGCCGCCGTCTGCCCTGGCACCGTGAACACGACCCGCATCACCGCGTTCTTCGACGGCGAGAAGGCGCACATCCTCGCGATGGCTCAGAAGTTCGGGCGGGGCGCCGTGAGTGATCAGATGACTTTCGGGGGCTTCTACACGATGCTCGACGAGAACGGACACGCGGTCGGCGCGGGGTACGACTCGCACGGCCACGTGCACGAGACGCACCCGGACTCGGGCTTCCGCATCGCGGACTTCCAGCTGCCCTTCATGGACGAGGTGCGAGCCTTCATCGACCGCGTGGCCAGGGTCGTGCCCGAGGTGCAGTACGTCGGCTGGGACGTCGTCGTCACGCCGGACGGTCCCGTGCTCGTCGAGGGCAACTGGGGCGCCGGCGTGTACGAGAACAAGCCCAGCGTCACCGGGATCCGCACCGGCCACAAGCCGCGCTACCGCGAGGTCATCGGGTTCTGACCACCACGACAGAACGCCCCCGGATTCCTCCGGGGGCGTTCTCGTCGAACCAGCGGATCAGACCGCGCGGACGATGCCGAGCGGCGTGGACTCCAGTCCCTGGCCGAGCGGATTGTCGCCGAGGATCTTCACCAGCCGGGCTTCGCCGGCCTTGTCGAGCGTCGATCCGAGGATGTTGCCGCCGAGGTCGTTGATGTCCACCACCGCGACCTCCACCTGCCCACCGAGCAGGCCCTTGAGCCGTGCTGCGACGCCGTCCGGGTCCTTCGGGCCGAGCACCACGGCCTGGTTGTATGGCGGGATCGTGTGCTTGGTGGGGCCATCGATCGCGCGCGCCTTGTCCCCGGCGATGCGATAGAAGTCACCCTTTCGTCCGAACGCCTTGGTGACCGCCGAGACGGCGGCGGCGAACAGGATACGCGGCGTGCCGCACTCCCGCAGGGCCATCTCCATGGTCTCGGGCATGCCGAGCCCGATGCCGTAGGGCGTGCGCGTGACGTACTTCGAGAGGAACAGCGCGAGCTTGCGCGGCGTGATCTCGTCCAGGCGGTACGACCGACCCTGCGTGATCGCCACGATCTTCTCCGTGACGAACAGCAGGTCTCCCGGCTGCACGGCGTCCTTCGCGTATTCGGTGATGACCGCGTCGAGGTCGTCGTCCGGCATCACCACGCGGGTGCGCAACGGGATGCGCGCGTAGCTCGTGCCGTCGACGCTGGTCTCGAGCGCCTTGCCCTCGTTCGCCTGCATCACTCGAGGTAGTCCCGCAGCGACTGCGAGCGGCTCGGGTGGCGCAGCTTGGCCATCGTCTTCGACTCGATCTGACGGATCCGCTCACGCGTCACGCCGAACGTGTCACCGATCTGGTCGAGCGTCTTGGGCTGACCGTCGCCCAGGCCGAAGCGCATGCGGATCACGCCCGCCTCCCGCTCCGAGAGCGAGTCGAGCAGCTGCTCGAGCTGGCGCTGCAGCATCGTGAAGCCCACGGCATCGGCGGGGACGACCGCCTCGGTGTCCTCGATCAGGTCACCGAACTCGCTGTCGCCGTCTTCACCGAGCGGAGTGTGCAGGGAGATGGGCTCACGGCCGTACTTCTGCACCTCCACGACCTTCTCCGGGGTCATGTCGAGCTCGCGGCTCAGCTCCTCCGGGGTGGGCTCACGACCCAGGTCCTGCAGCATCTGCCGCTGCACGCGGGCGAGCTTGTTGATGACCTCGACCATGTGCACGGGGATGCGGATCGTGCGGGCCTGGTCGGCCATGGCGCGCGTGATCGCCTGACGGATCCACCAGGTCGCATAGGTCGAGAACTTGAAGCCCTTGGTGTAGTCGAACTTCTCGACGGCGCGGATCAGACCGAGGTTGCCCTCCTGGATCAGGTCGAGGAACTGCATGCCGCGACCGGTGTACCGCTTGGCGAGCGAGACGACGAGCCGCAGGTTCGCGCCGAGCAGGTGGCTCTTGGCTCGCTGGCCGTCGCGGGCGACCCACTGGAGGTCGAGACCCAGCTGACTCGACTTCTCGGCCGGGGTCATCGCGGACAGCTTCTCCTCGGCGAACAGACCCGCCTCGATGCGCATCGCGAGCTCGACCTCTTCGGCCGCGTTCAGCAGCGCGACCTTTCCGATCTGCTTCAGGTAGTCCTTGACGGGGTCGGCCGTGGCGCCGGTGATCTGCGTCGAGTAGACGGGGACGTCCTCGTCGTCGTTCGACGAGATGACGATCGCGCCGGTGGGCAGCGGCTCGGTGAACGCCGGCTTGGCGTCCTCCTCCTCGTCGTCCCCCGCGCTCTCCTCGGCGGAATCGGTCGCGGCGTCGTCTTCCTCGACGACCTCCTCCGACTTCTTCTTCTTCGCCGCGCCGCGCTTGGCGGCACCGCGCTTGGCGGGCGCTGCCTCGTCGAGGTTCTCGACCTCGATCTCCTCGTCGGGCGTGGGTTCTTCGGCGGCCTTCTTCGTCCGTGTGTTCTTCGTCGTGGCAGGAGTCACGTTTCGCCTTTCACGGAGCCGATCACGGGCCCCGGGACATTTCGGACACTAGTAAGACCCTTGTCAAGTCCGGAGTTCGAAAACGCCGATTGACAACGGGTCGGACTCCTAGTATCGCACACGTGTGGCGCTCCGGATGCAATCCGGCGAAGTTCGCGTCGATCCGGCTCAGCCGCGGCCGGGCTTGTCCTCGTCGCCCGACGGTCGCGTGGCCAGGTAGCGCTCGAGCTCCGCCGCCAGCTCGTCCGCGCTCGGCAGGTCGCGCTCGCTGAACCCGCCCTCGTCGTAGCTGTCGTCCTCGGGGTCGCGGCCTGCCATGTAGGCGTCGTAGCGGCGCTCCAGGTTGTGGACCATCTGCTGCAGCTCGTCGTTCGCCGCGACCTGCTCGTCCACCCTGGCGATGTAGTCCTCCCGGCGCTCGCGCACGGCGTCGAGCATGAGCACCAGTCCCGTGGATGCCATGAGCTTCTCGGCCGCGGCGCTGACCGCGTCGGGGTTCTCCGTCTCGGCGAGGTAATGAGGCACGAGCAGCACGAAGCCCACCACTCGTTCGCCGCGCTCGGCGAAACGGAACTCCAGCAGATGCCCCGCGGTCGCCGGCACCTGCGTACGCGGGCGCCACACCGAGTGCGAGACCACGAGGTCACGACGGTTGCCGCTCACCGTCGTGCCGATGGGGCGGGTATGCGGCACGGGCATGGCGATCGAATGCACCCAGTGCAGTCCGGATGCCTCGTACTCCGCGGCGAGGTCGAGCACGGTCTCGGCGAAGGCGTTCCACGCGAAGTCCGGTTCGTAGCCCGCGAGGAGGAGGAACGGGCGACCGAGGGCGTCCGTCGCGAGCGAGAGCTCCAGCCGAGGCGGCCGGAACTCGGTGAGGTGGTCCTGATCGAAGGAGATCACCGGACGGCGGGCCCGGTAGTCGAGGAGCACATCGTTGTCGAAGATCACGAGCGGCTGCGGCGATGTGGACTCGCGGAGGTGGTCGATCAGTCCGGACACCGCGCTCCCGGCATCCGTGAAGCCGGTCAGGAGCACGACGAGGGGCAGTCCGTGCGACACCGTCGGCGCGTTCGCGACGCGTTCGTGGATCTCTCCGGAGAAGGGCATGACTCCATGCTACGAGCAGGTCCCGACGAGGGGCCCCGGGCCGTCTCGCTGAGAGCGAACACGCGGGGGCACGCGGGGCCGCCCGGTCGCAGAGGTCCTCCTAGGATGGAGAGCATGACGCTTCCCGTGCTCTCGCACACCACCGATCAGTTCCCCGGAAGCGCTGCCGATGCCGCAGTGCTCGTCGTTCCCGATCTCTCGGATTCGGCCGAGTCGCTGGGGGCCTACCCCGGCCTCGCCGAGGTCCTCGAAGGCATCGGGTTCACCGGTGCCGCCGGATCGTTCGCCCGCGTGTACGCGCCCGACGTCTCCACCCTGCCGTTCGCCGTCGTCGGTGCAGGGAAGAGCATCGACGACGCCGCGATCCGCAGCGCCGCCGGTGTCGCCCTCCGCTCGCTGACCGGGTTCCCGCACGTCGCGCTCGGGCTCGCCTCCGGCCTCGACGGCCACGCCGCCGCCGCCGCCGAGGGGGCCGTGCTCGGCGGTCACCGCTTCGACGGCTACCGCACCGAGAAGGGCAAGGCGCGCGCCGAACGGATCACCGTCCACGCCGACCTCGACGACGAGACGATCACCCGAGCGCAGACCCTGGGCGAAGCCGTCGCGCTGATCAAGGATCTGGTGAACGTCCCCGCGGAGTGGCAGAGCCCCGCGCAGCTCGCGCAGAGCGCGGCCGACAGCGTCGCCGAGCTCGACGTCACCGTCGACATCTTCGACGAGGCCGCGCTGGCGGAGCAGGGCTTCGGCGGAATCCTCGGGGTCGGGCAGGGGTCCGACCGGCCGCCGCGTCTGGTCCGCCTCGACTACTCCCCCGCAGACGCCGTGCGGCACCTCGCCCTGGTCGGCAAGGGCATCACGTTCGACACCGGTGGCCTCTCCCTCAAGCCGGCCGCCTCGATGGTGGGCATGAAGTTCGACATGGCCGGGGCCGCGACGTCCCTGGCCGCCCTTCGCGCCATCGCCCGGCTCGGGCTCCCGGTGCGCGTCACCGCCTGGCTCTGCATCACCGACAACATGCCGTCCGGCCGGGCCCTGCGCCCCGGTGATGTCATCCGCATCCTCGACGGCACGACGGTCGAGGTGCAGAACACCGACGCCGAGGGGCGCCTGGTCCTCGCCGACGGCCTGGTCGCCGCCAGCCGAGAGCACCCCGACGTCATCATCGACGTCGCGACGCTGACCGGTGCGATCGTCGCCGCCCTCGGACACCGGCACACGGGCGTGTTCGGCGACGACGAGACGGTGACGCGGTTCCTCGCCGCGGCGGAGCAGACCGGAGAGCCCGCCTGGCACATGCCGCTGCCCTCGTACATGGAGGAGTCCCTCGAGTCGCCGATCGCCGACCTGCAGAACGCGAACATGGGCGACCGGATGGGCGGCGCCTCGTTCGCCGGTCTGTTCCTGCGACGCTTCGTCGGACCGGTCTCGGACGCCGAGGACGCCGCCCGCATCCCCTGGGTGCACCTCGACATCGCGGGCTCTGGCGAACACGCCGGTGCGCCGTACGGCTTCACGGAGAAGGGTCCAACGGGGGCGATGGTCCGATCGATCGTCGCCTTCGCCGAAGCAGCATCCCACACGGAGGCATAACACCGATGACAACCCACACCTTCGACATCGTCGTGCTCGGCGGTGGCAGCGGCGGCTACGCGGCCGCGCTGCGCGCCAGCGAACTCGGCAAGTCGGTCGCGCTGATCGAGAAGGACAAGGTCGGAGGCACCTGTCTGCACCGCGGCTGCATCCCGACCAAAGCGCTGCTGCACGCGGCGGAGGTGGCGGAGCATGTGCGCGACGCCGCAGCGGTGGGGATCTCGGCCACCCTCGACGGCATCGACGCGGCGGGCGTGCGGGCATACCGCGAGGGCATCGTCGCGAAGAAGTACAAGGGGCTCGAGGGCCTCGTCAAGGCGCGTGGCATCACCACGGTCACCGGGACGGGACGGCTCAACGCAGACCGGAGCGTCAGCGTCGGCGACGACGTGTACGTCGGGACGGACGTCGTGCTCGCCACCGGCTCGTACAGCCGCACGCTTCCAGGGCTCGACATCGGCGGCCGCATCCTGACCAGCGAGCAGGCGCTCGCGCTCGATGTGATCCCCGAGCGCGTCATCGTGCTCGGCGGCGGTGTGATCGGCGTGGAGTTCGCGAGCGTCTGGCGCTCCTTCGGTGTCGAGGTCACGATCGTCGAGGCGCTGCCGCACCTCGTGCCGAACGAGGACATCGCGATGAGCAAGGGGCTCGAGCGCGCGTTCCGGCGCCGCGGCATTCAGTACTCGCTCGGAGTGCGGTTCCAGCAGGCCACCCAGGACGACACGTCCGTCAGCGTGACCCTCGAGAACGGCACGGAGCTCACCGCGGACTACCTGCTCGTCGCAGTCGGTCGCGGTCCCGCCACGGCCGATCTGGGCTTCGAGGAGGCGGGCGTCGTCCTCGACCGCGGATTCGTCACGGTCGACGAGGAACTGCGCACCGGGGTTCCCGGGGTGTGGGCCGTCGGCGACATCATCCCAGGACTCCAGCTCGCCCACCGGGGCTTCCAGCAGGGCATCGCGGTGGCCGAGCGCATCGCCGGCCTCTCCCCCGCGACGGTCCCCGACGTGCAGATCCCGAAGGTCACGTACTCCAGCCCCGAGGTCGCCTCGGTCGGGCTGACCGAGGAGGCGGCCGTGGCCGCGCACGGCGCCGACGCGGTGTCGTCCTACGAGTACAACCTCGCCGGCAACGGCAAGAGCGAGATCATCGGAACGGGCGGCCTCGTCAAGGTCGTCCGCCAGAAAAACGGCCCGGTGCTCGGCGTGCATCTGATCGGTGACCGCGTCGGCGAGCTCATCACCGAGGGTCAGCTCGCTGTGGCCTGGGAGGCGCACCCCGAGGACATCGCTCCGCTCATCCATGCGCACCCCACGCAGAGCGAAGCGCTCGGCGAGGCCTTCCTCGCGCTGGCCGGAAAGCCCCTGCACGCCCTCTGAGCACCAACCGGTGCCTGAGTCACTAAGCTAGACAAGCGTCATACAACTTCTGAAGGAGACTCAGTCATGAGCACATCCGTGGTCCTCCCCGCTCTCGGTGAGAGCGTCACAGAGGGTACGGTCACCCGCTGGCTCAAGCAGGTGGGAGACACCGTCCAGGCGGACGAGGGCCTGCTCGAGATCTCGACCGACAAGGTCGACACCGAGATCCCCTCCCCGGTCACCGGCGTGATCGAGGAGATCCTCGTCGCCGAGGACGAGACCGTCGAGGTCGGTGCCCTGCTCGCTCGCATCGGCGACGGCAGCGCCGCAGCCCCGGCGGGCGACGCGCCCGCTGCGGCCACCCCCGAAGCGGAGGCCGCCCCTGCCGAGGCCCCTGCCGCGACCGAGACTCCTGCTGAAGCGCCGGCTCCGGCCGAGGCTCCTGCGGCCGAGACTCCCGCTCCCGCCGCCGAGGCTGCGCCGTCCGGTGACGCCACCGACATCGTGCTCCCCGAGCTCGGCGAGAGCGTCACCGAGGGAACGGTCACCCGCTGGCTCAAGCAGGTCGGTGACTCGGTCGAGGTCGACGAGGCTCTTCTGGAGATCTCGACGGACAAGGTCGACACGGAGATCCCCTCGCCCGTCGCCGGCGTGCTCCAGGAGATCGTCGCGGCCGAGGACGAGACCATCGCGGTCGGCGCCGTCCTGGCCCGCGTCGGTTCCGGCGCTGCCCAGCCTGCCGCCACCGAGGCACCTGCCGCGCCGCAGGCCGCGCCCGAGGCGCCCGCCACCCCGGCACCCGCTGAGGCTCCGGCCGCACCGCAGGCGGCTCCCGCCCAGCCCCAGGCTCCGGCCGCGGCCCCTGCACCGGCTGCCCCTGCTCCGGCGCAGGCCGCACCGGCTCCCGCAGCGACCGAGGCGCCCGCTCCGAAGCTCTCGCTGCCGACGGAGAACGACAACCTCTACGTCACCCCGCTGGTGCGCCGTCTGGCCGCACAGCAGGGCGTGGATCTCGCTTCCGTGACGGGTACCGGTGTCGGCGGGCGCATCCGCAAGGAGGATGTGCTCAAGGCTGCCGAGTCCGCATCGCAGGCTCCGGCCGCCACGAATGCGGCTCCGGCTCCCGCACCGCTCGAGGTCTCCCCGCTGCGGGGTACGACCCAGCCGATGTCGCGTCTGCGCAAGGTGCTCGCCAAGCGCGCGGTCGAGTCCATGCAGCAGACGGCGCAGCTCACCACGGTTGTGGAGGTCGACGTCACCGCGCTGGCGGAGTACCGCGACAGCGTCAAGGGCTCGTTCCTCGAGAAGACCGGCGACAAGCTCTCGTTCCTGCCGTTCTTCGCGCTGGCCGCCGCCGAGGCGCTGCAGGCCTTCCCGATCGTGAACGCGACGGTCGACGGTGAGCAGATCGTCTACCCGGCCACCGAGAACGTCTCGATCGCGGTCGACACCGAGCGCGGGCTGCTGACTCCGGTGCTGCGCGACGCCGCGTCGAAGAACATCGCTCAGATCGCTCACGAGATCGCCGACCTCGCGGCCCGCACGCGCGACAACAAGCTGAAGCCGGACGAGCTGGCCGGCGGGACCTTCACGCTGACCAACACCGGTTCCCGCGGTGCGCTGTTCGACACGCCCGTCGTGTTCCTTCCGCAGTCCGCCATCCTCGGCACCGGCACGGTCGTCAAGCGTCCGGGTCTCGTCAAGGTCGGCGGAACCGACGCGATCGCGGTCCGTTCGTATGTGTACCTCGCTCTGTCGTACGATCACCGCATCATCGACGGCGCCGACGCGGCGCGCTTCCTCGGTGCGGTGAAGGCGCGCCTCGAAGCGGCGCAGTTCGCCCCGCAGCTGGGCGCCTGACCGAACGATCATTCTGGCTGGTCCGCGACGTCGTACACGTCGCGGACCAGCCATTTGTCGTCCTGCCGCACGAGTACGACCATCGCGGTGGGACTCGCGGCGTCCGCCTCCGCCGGCCGAGCGACGCGGGTGACCGCGACGTCGCCGTACTCGTCGACCAGCTCGACCGTGAGCTCACCGCTGAGCGCGCGCACGGCGTCGACGGTTCCTGCGGAACCGGGCGCGATCGCGGCGACGCACTCCGTGTCCCCGGCGGAGTGACAGGCTTCAGCGGCGGAGACGAGCGTCGGGACGGCGGCGGCGGGGTCGCCCGCCTCCGCGACGGGCGGCGTGGGGGCAGCAGACGCGTGCTCGGCTCCTGTCGTCGATGACCCGCCTTTCGCCCGACCATCCGCGGTCGACGTCGGCGTCGGCGCTGTCCCCGCGGCGGTGGAGGCACCTCGGGCGTTGCTCTCGCCGTCGCCGCTCGGCCACATCAGCCCGCCCACGAGCACGACGGCCGCACCCGCTGCCGCGATCAACAGCAGTCGGCGACGGGGTGCGCGGGGAGCCGCGGCCCGATCCCGCCCCCTACCGCTCGTCGCCCGCCGCACGCGGACGGCCTCCCTGGCGTCGGCGATCCGCGACGCGATGTCCTCCCGCAGCATCCGCACGGCGCTGCGGACTCTCGCCCGGGTGGTCCGTGGGGTACGAACGGCGGACCTCCGCGTCGCGAGGCTCCTCCGGGTCGGGGCGACGCCGCCCACAGCGGGCTCGACGACGCGGGAGAGGTCTCGCGCCCGCACCGGCTTCGTCGTCTGATGCTCCAGGGGACGTGGGGACACGAGGGCGAGAAGCTCGCACTCCCACTCGTCGAGAAGCCGCCGCGGGACCCGGGGGTGCTCCAGTCGTTCGCGCAGTCCATCCCCCACCCGGTCGAGAACACGCCTCAGCGCTCGATCGGTCTCGCCGTCCCTGAGCGTCTCGACGATCGACGCCGCCGCGGACCGGATCCCACTCCCCTCACCGATGACGAACAGGGGTCGCCCGCCGTCGGTGAGCCACCACGTACCCTCGACGCCGCTGCCCACGCGCGCCAGTTCACCGATGCCGCGCAGCAGACTCACCGCCACCGTGCACACCTCACCCTGACGCAACCGCTGCCCCGAGGCGGACCGTCGGTCGATGAACGCCTGCAACCGATCGGTGCACCAGGGCAGCAGCACATCGTGGCCGTCCGCACGTCGGACGATGTCCAGCGGTCCGGCGACGTGCTGTGCGCCCGCGAAGTGCCAGCCCGCCCATCCCGCGAGCTCCTCGCTCGGACACCGCACCGCCACGCCGTCGCCGCTGGTGACGAGCGCCCCCGCGAAGGGGGTGTCCGGTGATGACAGCATCCGCAGCGTGCGGTGCGCTCGTGCCAGCAGGGGCGGTGGAGCCGTCTCGATCGTCTGGGCGTCGGTCATGCGCCCATCTCACCCGAGGGACCGTGCGCCCGGAGCCATCCACGGCGTGAGCGGAAAGGTCCGCAGGCTGCGGCTGGCTGTGCAGAGCGAGTCCTCGTGCTGCTCCGCTCCGCGCGAACGACGACATCGTCAGGGTCTGGGACTCGGTAGGCTGGATGTCATGGCAAAGCGTGCTCCCGAACCCGAGAAGCGTCCTGGGTTCTTCTCCCAGATCAAGTCCCTCTTCCGGTTCACGCGCGAGGCCTACCCGTGGCTCCCCTGGGCGCAGGCCGGCATCCTCGTCGGCGGCATCCTGCTCGGCCTCGTCGCCGGCTACCTCATCCCGCCGTTCCAGGTGTGGACCCTCGTGCTCTGGGGCATCACCGGCCTCATGCTGGGCGTGCTCGGCGCTCTGTTCCTCATGACGCGACTGTCGACCTCGGCGATGTACACCAAGATCGACGGCATGCCCGGCGCGACCGGTCACGTGCTGAGCACCAGTCTCGGGCGTCGCTGGCAGGCATCGGAGACCCCGGTGGGGATCAACCCGAAGACCCAGGAGGCCGTGTACCGAACGATCGGTCGCGGCGGCATCGTGGTGGTCGGCGAAGGTGCCCGCGGCCGCCTCACGCGCCTGGTCAACGAGGAGCGGAGCAAGGCGCAGCGCGTCGCGCACGGTGTCCCCGTGACCGTGCTCTACGTCGGGCACGGCGAGGACGAGGTACCCATCGCCGACCTCGCCAAGACCATCAAGAAGCTTCCCAAGGCCATCGACAAGGCCACCATGGCCGCGGTGATCCGTCGCGTCGACTCCGTGTCGCAGTCGCTCTCGTCGCTGCCGATCCCGAAGGGCATCGACCCCACCAAGGTGCGCCCGCAGCGTCCGCGCTGACCCGCACACCGCACGATCGACGCGCGGCCGTCCTCCTCGGAGGGCGGCCGCGCGTCGTCACTCCGACAGCGGCTGCTTCGGCAGGCGCCGCACCTTCGCCCGGCGACGACGACGCTCCGGGATCATCGAGCGCATCTCTTCGAGCTTGCCGAAGCAGAACAACCGGTCGTCCGCCTCCAGCACGACGTGCTTGCGCGGGTTCGGGATCACGCTCACCCCGCGGTGCAGCGTGAGCACGGTGATGTCACGCTCCCACAGTCCGGCGTCACCCAGGGTCTTCCCCACCAGGTCGGCGGCGCCGTGCACCATCAGCTCCGCCACGCCGTACCCCGTCGACACCGTCAGACGCTGTCGCACGTCGATCTCGGGGAACGCCACCTGCCCGGCGATGTAGTCGATGATGGCGCCGGCGACGTCGAGCTTCGTGGCCGTCTCGATGCCCTGCAGTCCCGGCGAGGAGTTCACCTCCATGACGAGCGGTCCCTCGTCGCCCTCGAGCATGTCCACTCCCGCCACCCGCAGCCCCATGATCTGCGCCGAACGGACGGCCGCCCGCTCGTACACCGGGTCGAGCTCGATCGCCTCCACCGATCCGCCGCGGTGCACGTTCGAGCGGAACTCGTCGCCGGCCGCCGAGCGCCGCATCGCCGCGACGACGCGGTCGCCCACGACCAGCGCACGGATGTCGCGCCCACGACTCTCGGAGATGAACTTCTGGATCAGCACGTTCTGCTTCGTGGAGTGCAGGGTCTCGATGATCGCCTCGGCGACCTTGACCTGTGGGGCGAGGATCACGCCGATCCCCTGCGTGCCTTCGAGCAGCTTGATCACGACGGGGGCACCGCCGACGCGCTCGATCGCCGGGCGCACATCGGCGCGGTTGCGCACGAAAGCGGTGGGCGGCATCGCGATGTTGTGCCGGGAGAGGATCTGGTTGGCGCGGAGCTTGTCGCGCGCGCTCGAGATGCCGTTGGCGGTGTTCGGGGTGTACACGTCCATCTGCTCGAACTGGCGGACCACCGCCGTACCGAAGTAGGTGATCGAGTTCCCGATGCGCGGCAGGATCGCGTCGTAGTCGCTCAGCTGGCGTCCCCGGTAGTGCAGGTCGGGTTCATCGGAGGTGAGGTCGATCGCGAAGCGAAGGGTGTTCAGCACCTTGACGTTGTGCCCCCGCTGCAGCGCGGCGGCCCGGAGGCGCTGGGTGGAGTACGCCTGCGGCGCACGGGACAGCACTGCGATCTTCACGGGGGATTTCCTGCCAGGATGTATCAGGTGAGTAGGTCTACCCATTCAAACACCCTCACGGGGTGGCGAGAGTGGGTCAGCCTGCCCGATCTCGGCGTCGACTGGATCAAGGCGAAGATCGACACCGGCGCGCGCACCTCATCGCTGCACGCGTTCGACGTGCACGAGTTCGAGCGCGAGGGCGAGGCGTGGGTCCGCTTCCGAGTGAACCCGTGGCAGGACAGCCAGGACGACGCGGTCGTCGTCGAGTGCCCTGTGCACGATCGCCGCGCCGTGCGCAGCTCGTCCGGGCACGCGCAGGAGCGTCTGGTGGTGCAACTGATCATCCGCCTGGTCGACCGCGAGGTGCTGGCCGAGGTCACCCTCAGCAACCGGGACGAGATGGGGTTCCGCATGCTCATCGGTCGCGAGGCCCTGCGTCACGGCTACGTCGTGGACCCCGCGCGCTCGTTCCTCGGTGGAAGGGCACCGCGCGAGGCACGCCGCCGCAACCGGGGACGCGCCTGAGGGAAGCGGGCGACCCGACGCGGCTCAGGCGCGGATGAGGACGGTGCCGACCGCCTTGTCGTGCAGGCCGCGCTGATCCGCGTCCCAGACGACCGCCGGGATCACGACGAGCAGCAGCAGCGCGCGAACGACCGGCCGCCACAGCCCGATCCAGGCGCCGTCGAGACGCACCAGGCGCATGCCGAGGATGCGGTGACCCGGGCTACCCCCCGCGGTGGGGATGAACAGGATCTGCAGGACCGCGAACACCAGCAGCGGGGCGAACTGCGTCAGACCCGCCTCGGACGGCAGCGCGAACTGGTCGAAGCCGAGGAAGCCGGTGGCGATGATCGTGGCGGCCGCGTAGTCGATCACGAGAGCGCCGATGCGTCGTCCGGGACGGGCGATGCTTCCCGTTCCCGACTCCGGGAGTCCGAGTCGTTCACCGGGGTACCTGTTCACCGCATCCGTCACCACACCAGCCTACCGAGCCGTCGGAACAGCCCCTTCCGCCCTCACGCTGTAACACGCTCGAAACAAAGCGGATACCGTGGAGAAATCCCCCGTCCGTACTGTGCAGAGTGGCCCCGAAGCCATCGATCCGCATCACAGGAGTCGTTACATGTTCAAAGATTCGTCCGAGGTACTGGCCTACATCAAGGAGAACGACGTCAAATTCCTTGACATCCGGTTCACCGATCTCCCTGGCGTGCAGCAGCACTTCAACATCCCTGCGGCGACGGTCGACGAGGCCTTCTTCACGGACGGGCAGCTGTTCGACGGCTCCTCGATCCGCGGCTTCGCGAGCATCCACGAGTCGGACATGCAGCTCATCCCCGACGTGACGACGGCCTACATGGACCCGTTCCGCGAGGCGAGCACCCTCGTGATGATCTTCGACATCTACAACCCGCGCACCGGCGAGATCTACTCGAAGGACCCGCGTCAGGTCGCCAAGAAGGCCGAGAAGTACCTCGCGTCGACCGGCATCGCCGACACCGCGTACTTCGCGCCCGAGGCCGAGTTCTACATCTTCGACGACGTGCGCTACTCCGTCACGGCGGGCGAGAGCTTCTACAAGGTCGACTCCGAGGAGGCCGCGTGGAACACCGGTCGCGAGGAGGAGGGCGGCAACCTCGCCAACAAGACCCCGTACAAGGGCGGCTACTTCCCCGTGAGCCCGGTCGACAAGACGGCCGACCTGCGCGACGACATCACGCTCAAGCTGATCGAGGCCGGCTTCATCCTCGAGCGCTCGCACCACGAGGTCGGCACGGCGGGCCAGCAGGAGATCAACTACCGCTTCGACACGATGGTGCACTCGGCGGACGACATCCTGAAGTTCAAGTACATCGTGAAGAACACGGCCGAGGAGTGGGGCAAGGTCGCCACCTTCATGCCCAAGCCGCTCTACGGTGACAACGGCTCCGGCATGCACACGCACCAGTCGCTGTGGAACGACGGCAAGCCGCTGTTCTACGACGAGGCCGGCTACGGCCAGCTCAGCGACATCGCCCGCTGGTACATCGGCGGCATCCTGGCGCACGCTCCCGCGCTGCTCGCCTTCACGAACCCGACGCTGAACAGCTACCACCGTCTGGTGAAGGGCTTCGAGGCTCCGGTCAACCTGGTGTACTCGGCCGGCAACCGCTCCGCCGCGATCCGCATCCCGATCACGGGCTCCAACCCGAAGGCCAAGCGCATCGAGTTCCGCGCTCCCGACGCCTCCGGCAACCCGTACCTCGCCTTCGCGGCGCAGCTCATGGCGGGTCTCGACGGCATCAAGAACCGCATCGAGCCGCACGAGCCGGTCGATAAGGACCTCTACGAGCTTCCGCCCGAGGAGGCCAAGAACATCCCGCAGGTGCCGAACTCGCTGCTCGACTCGCTCGAGGCGCTCCGCAACGACCACCAGTTCCTCCTCGAGGGCGGCGTGTTCACCGAGGAGCTCATCGAGACCTGGATCTCCTACAAGTACGAGAACGAGATCCTGCCGATCGCGCAGCGTCCGCACCCGTTCGAGTACGAGCTGTACTTCGGGGTCTGACCCGCACCGCGAAGCGCCCGCCGGGATTCCTGGCGGGCGCTTCCGCGTGTCCGGGGGTCATTCCACACACCCTCTTGCAGGTCCCTGCCCCGGAGTCAAGCCCGAAGACGGGAATCGTGCAGGGCCCTAGCGTGAGAAAGTCGCCGGGCTACCCGACCCGGCGACGGGGAGGCTGCACCATGTGGACGCAGGAGGCGACGCCGACCGAGGCTCTGCTCGACAGCCGATACCGGCTGGGCGATGCCGTGGGCGTCGGCGGCATGGCGACCGTGTACCGCGCCGAGGACATCGCGCTGGAGCGCGCGGTCGCGGTCAAGATCTTCCGCACCTCGGACGATGCCGTGACCTCGACGGACCGTGCGCACTCCGAGAAGGCGCTGCTCGCCTCCCTCAACCACCCCAACCTGGTCACGCTCCTCGACGCCCGCCTCGACCCCGGCCGGGCGATGTACCTGGTGATGGAGTTCGTTCCCGGCCCCACGCTCAGCAGCCGCCTCTCCCGCTCCGCCGTGACCCCCCAGGAGGTCGCGACCATCGGTGCCGACGTCGCCTCCGCCCTCCATGCCGCTCACGCGGCGGGCATCGTGCACCGTGACGTCAAGCCCTCCAACGTTCTCCTCACCCCGCCGGCGTCGGGCAGTGACCGGTGGACGGCGAAGCTCGCGGATTTCGGGATCGCGTGCATGATCGACACGTCGCGGGTCACCGCGCCGGGCATCGTCCTCGGCACCCTCACGTACATGGCGCCCGAGCAGCTGCGCAACGGCGAGGTACGGCCGTCGGTCGACATCTACGCGCTGGGCCTTGTGCTCCTGGAGGCACTGACCGGCACACCCGGCTTCGCGCCCACCCTGAGCGTCGAGACCGCCCTCGCCCGCCTGCACCTGGCGCCGGACGTTCCCGCGTCGCTCGGACAGGACTGGGGGCGGCTGCTCACCGCGATGACGAGCATCGATCCGGCCGAACGGCCGCACGCCGCCGAGGTCGCGGTCGAGCTGCGGCGGTTGAGCGCAGCACTCGCGGAGGCCGACGAGCGCGCCACCGCTCCCCTTCCAGCCGTCGTCGCGCCCGCCGCCACGCGCGTCCTGCCCGTTCCCGGCATCCCCTCGCCCGCCGCATCCTCGGCGCCCGTGGCCCCGCTGGTCATCCCTCCCGTGCCGCCGCTCCCCGCCCCCGCGGCTCCGGCTCGGCCGCTCACCCGTGCCCAGGCCCGGCGGCGGCTCGCCGCCCGTGCGGTCGCTGCACCGCGCCGGACACCGCGGCGACGCGACAGTCTGCTCTTCGCCGCCGTCGTCGCCATCGGAGCCGTCACCACGATCGCGGTGTCGCTGTCGGGCCAGGGCACGCAAGCCGTGGCGAGCTCCGGCGCCGTGCTGCGCGGGGCCTCGTCCTTCGAAGCGCCCACCGCGACGGAGAGCACCCCGCCTTCCGTGGTCGAAATGCCCGCCGCTGTCGCCCCGGCCCCCGCCGAGTCCGTCACCGTCGAGTCTGTCGACGACGAGCACTCGACCGAGCAAGCGGACAAGGAGACGCAGAACGGGGCGGAGAAGCAGAACAAGGGCAAGGGTAACCAGAACGAGGGCGCGAAGGGCAAGGGCGAGGAGACGGGCCCGGGTGGAAAGCCGGGCTCCGCAAGCCAGACGAAGGTCGACACGTCGACGGTTGTCGAGCAGCCCGCCTCACCGGCCACGGATGATGGAGCCGCGGTCGAGACGCCGGGCAAGGGTGACAAGGGCAAGGGCTCGCAGGGCAAGGGCTCGGACGACTAGGCCCGGCGTTCAGCCGCACGCCCTCGGGTGTCGCTGAGCGCGCCGGGCCCCGGTGTGGAGCAAGATCGAGTGCGAGCACGCACAGTTGGAGGGGACATGCGCCGCAGGAGAATCATCGCGACCGACGAGGCGCAGACCGTATCGGCCCAGCGCCGCTCCCCCACCTCGGTGGTCGCAGGGGCGAGAGCGAACCCGTTCATGTTCGGGCTGCTGGGAGCCCTGGGCGTCCTGGTCGCTCTCGCGATCGGCGGCATCGTCAATCAGCTCGCGACCGTACTGGTCTACATCGGCGTCGCGATCTTCCTCGCGCTCGGACTCGACCCCATCGTCACCAGCATCGAGCGCAAGCTCCCCCGTCCCGCCGCCGTCGCGATCGTCGTCGCCGGCGTCGTCCTCGCGTTCGCCGGGATCATCCTCGCCATCGTCCCGATCCTCGTCGAACAGATCACCAACCTGATCAAAGACGGTCCGAAGATGATCGAGGACTTCATGAAGACGGACTGGTACAAGGACATGAGCGCCCAGTTCGGCTCGACCATCACCGATGCCGTCAACGGCGTGCTCGGCTTCGTGCAGGACCCCGACAACTTCTTCGACATCGGCGGCGGTGTCTTCGCGGTCGGCGCCGGGATCGCCGGAGGCATCACCGGCGTCACCATCGTCCTGATCCTGACGCTGTACTTCATGGCGTCGCTGCGCAGCATGAAGCGTGTCGCCGCTCGCTTCGTGCCCGCCTACCAGCGCGACACGTTCAGCGAACTCCTGGAGGACGTCTCGAGCGCGGTCGGTCGCTACGTGATCGGTCAGGCGAGCCTCGCCCTGACCAACGGCGTGCTCAGCCTGATCTTCCTCAGCATCATCGGCGCACCGGTGCCGGCGCTGCTGGCCCTCATCGCCTTCATCGGCTCGATGATCCCGCTCGTCGGAACCCTGTCGGCATCGATCATCATCTCGCTGATCTGCCTGTTCGAGTCGCCCACGACCGCGCTCATCGCGATCATCTACTACCTCGTGTACATGCAGATCGAGGCATACGTGCTGTCGCCCCGCATCATGAGCCGCGCGGTCGCCGTTCCGGGGGCTCTCGTGGTGATCGCGGCCGTCGCGGGTGGTGCGCTCGGCGGGATCCTCGGCGCGCTGGTGGCCATCCCGATCGCGGCGAGCATCATCATCATCATGCAGAAGGTGGTGTTCCCGACACAGGACCGGAAGAAGGCACCACCGGCCGTGACGGTCGCGTGATCAGCGGACGGTGACGGCGCCCGCCTGCACGCGCACCGCGAACGACGAGATCTCCCCGACCTCCTCGCCGTCGATCTCGAACATCTGCGGAGCCGCAAGGCGCACCTCGATGCGCTCGGCGGAGACGTGCGTGGTGGAGTCCGTGCTCACCGCCTGATCGACACTCCCGAGAATCCGTCGGATGCCGTTGTCCCACACCACGGAGCGGACGGTGTCGAGCCACTGGAGGGGTCCGTCGGCGCTGATCAGCAGCATGTCGAGGAGCCCGTCGTCGACGAGGGCGTCGGGCAGCAGCCGGATACCGCCCTGCAACATGCCGCAGTTTCCGATCAGGAGGGTGTGCCCACGCAGCTCCTGCGGCTCACCGTCGTCCAACTGCAGCGTGATGTCGGTCATCTCCGTGCCGGCGAGTGCCCGGCCCATCGCCTCGACGTACGCGAGCCATCCCGCGCGGTCCTTGAGGTCGTCATTGGTCTCCACCAGCATCTGGGCATCGACGCCGAAGCCCACCATGACCGAGAACGCGTGCTCCTCCCCGTCGATCTCGACCCATCCGAGGTCGATGTTCCGCGGCTCGCTGTCGCGGACGTGCTCCAGCGCGGGAAGGACGCCCTCCAGGGGGATGCCGAGGTTGCGGGCCAGGAGGTTGCCGGTGCCCTGCGGCACGATGCCGAGGGCGACCCCGGTCTCCGCGAGGGCCTCCGCGACCGCTCGGATGGTCCCGTCTCCGCCCACCGCGATGACCGGGTCACAGCCCTTCGCGACCGCCTCCGCCGCCATGCCACGGCCCGCGTCCTCCGGGGTGGTCTCCCACCAGCGGACCTCCGCATCATCGCCGAACGCGAGCCGGACGGCCTCCTCGAGAACCGCCCTGTCCGACTTCGTGGGGTTCCAGATCACTGCCAGAGGAGAAGACGTCATGCGCTCAGCCTGGGCGACCGGAGCCGTTCCCGCAACTCGGTTGACAGTCACCCGTAGAACAGGTGCTCGAAGGTCCGCCGAGCCCGGCGCGTGACACCCAGGTAGTCCTCCTCGAGCTGCGTGGCCGCGCGGTTCGGGTAGCCCAGCAGCCGCGCCAGCGCGTCGAGCTGCCGGCGGTCGGCCGGGAGCACGTCGCTGGTCTGTCCGGTGAGCAGGGTGATGGCCGACCGGAGCCGGCTCGACAGCAGCCAGGCGGCGCGCAGACGCTCCGCGTCCTCCTCCTCCACGAGCCCGGCAGCCACCGCGGCGTCCAGCGCCCGCAGTGTCGAGGTGGTGCGGAGTCCCGGCACCTCCGCCGCATGCTGCAACTGCAGCAGTTGCACGAGCCACTCCACGTCGCTCAGGGTTCCCGGCCCGAGCTTGAGGTGCCGTCGCGGATCCGTGCCCTGCGGCAGCCGCTCCCCCTCGACCCGCGCCTTGATGCGCTTGATCTCCCTCAGCCCCTGGAGGTCGACCGTGTCGGGGTAGCGGATCGAATCGGCGAGCTCCGTGAACCGCGCGATCAGCTTGACGCTCCCCGCGACGCCCTGCGCGCGCAGCAGCGCCTGCGCCTCCCACGACAGCGACCAGCGACGGTAGTACGCCGTGTACGCGTCGAACGAGCGCACCAGCGGACCGTTGCGCCCCTCCGGACGCAGTCCGGCGTCGAGCTCCAGCGGCAGCCGGTGGTCGGTGAGGTGCTCGCGCAGACCCGCCACGATCTTCGTGGCGAGCTTCTCGGCGCGCTGCGGATCCACGCCGTTCGCGTCGTACACGTACAGCACGTCCGCGTCGGAGCCGAACCCGAGCTCGCCACCGCCGAACCGGCCCATCGCGATCACGGCGAAGTCGAGCGGCGCGTCCTCCGGCGGCACGACCTCACGCATCACCGCGCGCAGCCCGGCCTGGATCGTCGCGGCGGTGATGTCGGTGAGGGCCGTCGCCACCTCCTCGATCGTGAGCACGTCGAGCACCGCGCCCATGGCCGTGCGCAGCAGCTCGCGCCGCCGCAGGGCCCTGACCGCCCGCAGCGCGTCCGCGACCGTCTCGTGCCGCGTCTGGATCGCCCGCGCCTCCTCGTCCAGCGCCTCCGCGCCACGTGGTCGCAGGCGCTCCGTGCTGTCGAGCCAGGCCACGGACTCCGGGATCCACTCGAGCAGCTCCCCGATGTAGCGCGACGACGACAGCAGCCGCGTGAGACTCTCGGCCGCGCCGGAGGAATCCCGCAGCATCCGCAGGAACCACGAGGTGTCGCCCAGCCGCTCGCTGATGCGACGGAACGCCAGGAGCGCGTAGTCCGGGTCGCTGCCGTCGGCGAACCAGCGCACCATGATCGGCATCAGGTGCCGCTGGATCGTGGCCTTGCGGCTCAACCCCCGCGTCAGGGCACCGATGTGGCGCAGCGCCCCGGCCGGGTCGCGGAACCCGATCGCCGCGAGCCGGTCGTGCGCCTGCTCCAGCGACAGCGTGCGCTCCTCCTCCGGCAGACCGGCGACCGCGCTCAGCAGCGGGCGGTAGAACAGGCGCGTGTGGATCTCGCGCACCTCGCGGCGCACGGCCTCCCAGCGCGCCCAGATGGCGTCGCCGCTGTCGGCCAGTCCGGTCGCGCGGGCGAGGAACCGTCGTCCGGCCGGCGTGCGGGGCATCAGGTGCGTGCGGGAGAGCTCGCGCAGCTGCAGCCGGTGCTCCATGAGCCGCAGCACGCGGTAGTCGGCGGCGAAGGTCGCCGCGTCCGCCCGGCCGATGTACCCGCCGTCGACGAGGGCGTCGAGGCTCTCCAGCGTGCCGCGGGTGCGCAGCGTCTCGTCGGTCAGCCCGTGCACGAGCTGCAGGAGCTGCACCGTGAACTCGATGTCGCGCAGACCGCCCGCGCCGAGCTTGAGCTGGTACGGCGCGTCCTCCGGATCGATGTGCTCCATGACCCGTTCGCGCATGCGCTGCACGTTCTCGACGAACTCCTCGCGCGCGGCGCTCGACCACACGAGGGGCTGCACGGCCGCGATGTACTCCGCACCCAGCACGGGGTCGCCCGCGAGCGGCCGTGCCTTCAGCAGCGCCTGGAACTCCCACCCCTTCGCCCAGCGGTCGTAGTAGGCGGCGTGCGAGGCGAGTGAGCGCACCAGGGCCCCCTGCTTGCCCTCGGGCCGCAGCGCCGCATCGACCTCCCACAGGGGCGGCTCGACCTCGATCGCGCTGAGGGCACGCATCGTCTCGCGCGCCAGTCGCGTCGCGATGTCGATGGCCCGTGCCTCCGACACGACCGCGTCATCGGCGGTTCCCGCGACGAAGATGACGTCGACGTCGCTGACGTAGTTCAGCTCCCGCGCGCCGGCCTTGCCCATGCCGATGATCGCGAGCCGGGTCGCGGCGAGCTCGTCGTGGCCGGTGCTCGCGCGCAGCCGCGCCCGCGCTACCGCCAGCGCCGCCTCCAGCGCCGCACCGGCGAGGTCGGCAAGCGCCGCGGCGACCGCGGGCACCGCGTCCTCCGGGCGCTCGTGCGCGAGGTCGAACGCGGCGATCGCGGCGAGCTCACGCCGATACGCCACGCGCACCGCCACGACCGCGTCGTCGTCGCCCGCCGCCGCGACACCGTCGCTGGCGTCCACGGCGGCGAGGAGGCGGCTGCGCAGCGCGTCGGCCGATGACAGCGCCGACACGGGCTCGCTGAGCACGGAGAGCTGTGCGGGGTGGCGCAGGAAGAACTCGGCGAGCCCGGTCGAGGCGCCGAACACCCGCCACACCGTGGGGCGGGCCTCCGCATCGTCGACGAGCGGCCGCACCGCCTCCGGGTCACGGCGCGCCACCCGGAGCAGACCGCGCACCGCGGCATCCGGGTCTGCGGCGCCCATGCCGTCGAGCAGCCCCGCACGGGGTCGGCCCAGCAACGACTCCAGCTCTGCCAGCGACGCGGCGGCCTCGGACAGCTCGGAGAAACCGATCCGTGCGAGCGCGGAGAGCGAGACGGAGGCGTCGGGTCGGGCCATGCCGCGCCTCAGAGGAGCTCGAGGTTGTTCTTCAGCTCCAGCGGCGTGACCTGCCCGCGGTACGCCTCCCACTCCTTGCGCTTGTTGAGCAGCACGTAGTTGAACACCTGCTCGCCCAGCGTCTCGGCCACGAGCTCGGACTCCTCCATGTACTCCAGCGCGTGGTCGAGGCTGGCGGGCAGGGCGGAGTAGCCCAGCGCACGGCGCTCGGCGTCGCTCAGCGCCCACACGTTGTCCTCGGCCTCCGGCGGCAGCTCGTACCCCTCCTCGATGCCCTTGAGGCCGGCGGCGAGCATGAGCGCGTAAGCCAGGTAGGGGTTCGCGGCCGAGTCGAGCGCGCGGTACTCCACGCGCGACGACTGCCCCTTGTTCGGCTTGTACATCGGCACCCGGACGAGCGCCGAACGGTTGTTGTGACCCCACGTGATGAAGCTGGGGGCCTCGTCGCCGCCCCACAGCCGCTTGTACGAGTTGACGAACTGGTTGGTCACGGCGGAGATCTCGTTCGCGTGCCGCAGGAGCCCGGCGATGAAGTGACGGCCGGTCTTGGACAGCTGGTACTTCGCCCCCTCCTCGTAGAACGCGTTCTGATCGCCCTCGAACAGCGACATGTGCGTGTGCATGCCGCTGCCGGGCTGACCGCTGAGCGGCTTCGGCATGAACGTGGCGTACACGCCCTGCTCGATGGCCACCTCCTTGATCACGGTGCGGAACGTCATGACATTGTCGGCCGTGGTGAGGGCGTCGGCGTAGCGCAGGTCGATCTCGTTCTGACCGGGACCGCCCTCGTGGTGGCTGAACTCCACCGAGATGCCGAGGTCTTCGAGCATGCGCACCGAGCGGCGCCGGAAGTCATGGGCTGTACCGCCCGGCACGTTGTCGAAGTACCCGGCGGAGTCGACCGGGACCGGACCCTCCGGCCCGAACGACGAGGACTTGAGCAGGTAGAACTCGATCTCCGGGTGCGTGTAGAACGTGAAGCCCGCGTCAGCGGCCTTCGCGAGCGCGCGCTTGAGCACGTGACGCGGATCCGCCACCGCCGGCTGCCCGTCCGGGGTGGTGAGGTCGCAGAACATGCGCGCCGTCGGGTCGATCTCCCCGCGCCACGGCAGCGTCTGGAACGTGGTCGGGTCGGGCTGCGCCAGCAGATCGGACTCGTACGTGCGGGTGAGGCCCTCGATGGCCGAGCCGTCGAAGCCGATGCCCTCGGCGAACGCCCCCTCGACCTCGGCCGGCGCGATCGCGACCGACTTCAGCGTGCCGATCACGTCGGTGAACCACAGCCGCACGAACTTGACGCCGCGCTCCTCGATCGTGCGAAGCACGAAGTCCCTCTGCTTGTCCATGGCTACTCTGCGCCCTGGCCCTTCGCGTCGGAGCCGAAGCCGCTCGACGGCTTCGCGTCCCAGCCCTGCTCCGCGGCCTCCTCCTCGGCCCAGGCACGCGACCGCTCCTGGAGGACCTCGGGAGCACGACGCGCCTCGGCCTCGGTGTCGAAGGGGCCGACGCGGTCGATCGAGGGCGACAGCATGCCGAACTCGACCTCGCCCGTGGCGGAGTTGTACCAGTACTTGTGATCGCCGTCGGTCATGGCTTCTCCTTCTTCCCGCGAGTCGTTCGGGTGATGTCATCGATCCTACTGGCGCACACAGCGGTCGCTAAGCTATCGGCCATGGCAAAAGCGATCGGCGTCGACATCGGCGGCACGGGTATCAAAGCGGGAATCGTCGACCTCGAACACGGCACCATGGCCTCGGATCGGGTACGCGTGCCCACCCCGGAGGGTGCGGCGCCGGAGGACGTGCTCCTCGCCGTGCAGACCGTGCTCAAGACCCTCGACGTGCACGAGTCGACGCTCCCCCTCGGCGTGGCCTTCCCGGCGATCGTCAAGCGCGGCAAGACCCTGTCCGCCGCCAACGTGTCGAAGAAGTGGATCGACTTCGACGCGGAGCGGTTCTTCCGCGACGGGCTCGGCCGCAACATCGTGTTCGTGAACGACGCCGACGCGGCGGGTGTGGCCGAGGCTCGCCACGGTGCCGCGCGCGACGTGATCGGCTTCACGCTGCTCACCACTCTCGGAACCGGGATCGGCTCGGCCTTCCTCTACGACGGCGTGCTGCTGCCCAACACCGAGCTCGGCCACCTCAACTTCCGCGGCTTCGAGTCGGTGGAGACCTGGGCGGCCACCTCCGCCCGCGAGCGCGAAGGGCTCAGCTGGGCCGAGTGGGCGGAGCGGCTGCAGGAGTTCTACTCCCACATCGAGTTCATCTTCAGCCCCGACCTCTTCGTGGTCGGCGGCGGGGTGTCGAAGAACGCGGGCGACTTCCTCCCGCTGCTCGACCTCAAGACCCCGATCGTCCCGGCGATCCACCGCAACAACTCGGGCATCATCGGCGCCGCGTCACTCGCCGGCGACTGACACCAGCGACACGTGGAAGGCCCCGCAGAGCATCTGCGGGGCCTTTCCTCGTGGGGCGAATGGGCCGGCCTGTACGCCGGGTTCTGTTCCGGGGTTCTTCGCCCCTTCGACGGCCATCTCTCTCGGCGACACGTTGCCGTGCCGCTCCAGCGGTCTACCCGAGGACTCGGCGGGCCGCGTCAACATCCTCTGTCTGACCTTGCTCCGGGCGAGGTTTACCTGGCGGGCCGTGTCACCACGGCCCCCGGTGGTCTCTTACACCACCCTTTCACCCTTACCCGCGATCCGAGGATCACGGGCGGTCTGCTCTCTGTGGCACTTTCTCGCGGATCACTCCGGGTGGGTGTTACCCACCGCCCTGCCCTGTGGAGCCCGGACGTTCCTCGGTGCGGTCACCCGCCACGCGACCGTCCAGCCGACCCATTCGCCCCACCAGTCTACGGCGCTCACTTCTCCGCGGAATCCGCGATGCGCAGGTCGAGCGGCACCTCGATCGGGAACGTGCCGAACAGGCGGGTCGTCGCGACCTCCGCCGCCTCCCGCACCGCAGCCGCAGCAGCCTCGGCGTGCTCGCGCGGGGTATGCACGATGATCTCGTCGTGCAGGAAGAACGCCAGATGCGGCTCGCGGGCGAACGGGCCGGAGGCCTCGGCGGCCCCGAACACGGGCGGCAGCTGCTGCAGCCGGTGTCGGATCTCGGCGAGCCAGATGAGCGACCACTCGGCCGCCGTGCCCTGCACCACGAAGTTGCGGGTGAAGCGTCCCCAGTCCCGGGCTCGCCGACGAGCGAGGGCCACCACGGCGGGATCAGCCTCCGCGGCCGTCGCATCCGACTGCAACCGCATCCACTCGTCCGACGGCCGCGGCGAGGACCGGCCCAGCCACGTCGAGACGATCCCGCCGTCCTCGCCCGTGCGCGCCGCCTCGTCGACGAGGGCCATGGCGCGCGGGTAGACGCGGCGCAACCGTGGCACCAGACGGCCGCTGTCGCCGCTCGTCGCGCCGTACATGGCCCCGAGCACCGCGTACTTCGCCTCTTCACGGGTCGCGACCGCGCCCGACGCCACGACACCCGCGTAGAGGTCGCCACCGCGCGCCGCCTCGGCCATCGCTTCATCCGCCGCCATGGCCGCCAGCATCCGCGGCTCCAGCTGCGCGACATCCGCGACCACCAGCGTCCATCCGGGGTCGGCCCGCACGGCGGGTCGCAGGTTCCGCGGCAGCTGCAGCGCTCCCCCGCCGGCCGAGGCCCAGCGCCCCGTGACCACGCCACCGGGGATGTAGACCGGACGGAACCGCCCCTCGTGCACCCACTCGGACAGCCACGTCCACCCGTTCGCGCTCAGCAGCCGGGACAGCTTCTTGTACGCCAGCAGCGGCTCGACGACGGGATGGTCCTGCGTCGACAGCTCCCACTTGCTCGTGGACTCGACCTGCACTCCGACGCGATGCAGGGCGCGCAGCAGCTTGGGCTGGCTGTCCAGGTGGAGAGTCGCATCGCCGAGGAGCGCTCGCACCTCGTCCGCACGCTCCACCATGTGCCGGGGAAGACCGCCGCCCGCGGGCCGGGCGCCGAGGGTCTCGGTGAGGATCGCGTCGTGCACCGCCGTGTCCCAGGGCAACCCGGCGGCGCGCATCTCCTCGGCGATCAGGCCACCTGCGGACTCGGCGGCGCACAGGAGCGTCAGCCGCCCGTCCCGCGCGGCGGCGATCACCCGGCGTTGCGCGCGGTACTGCTCCAGGGCCGCGACGACCGCGGGCTCCCCCGATTCCTCGTCGAACACGTCGAACAGGGAGGGCGTCGCGTCGGCGGGCTGCCGCGGCTCCCAGGCGGCAGACGGAGGCAGCGGCGCGGGCACCGTCGCGGTGTCCCGCAAGATCGCATGGCACAGGACCAGGTCGTGACTGCGGCCGATGCGGACTCCCTCCCGCAGCAGCAGTGCGTACACCTCGGCGGCCGAGCGCAGGATCCACCGGGGGCCGTCCTCCGCCTCCGTCGCGGCGACCCAGGAGGCGAGTTCGCCCGCGGGCACGAGCGTCCGACCGCTCTCCCGGTCGTGCTCGTCGAGCTCGACCGCCGCGTACTCGGCCGCCCCGAGCGCGATCAGGGCGATGCGGCGCTCCGTGCCCGACGCCGGCACCGTCATCGGCGGTGCACGACGGATGCGCTCACGAGAGCCCCGACTCCTCGGTGCGGACGAGGATGCAGCCGCACTCGGGGCAGGAGACCACGGCGTCCTCCGGGGCTCGGCGGATCTCGTTGAGGTCGGTGCCAGGGAGCATCATGCGGCAGCCCTCGCAGGTGCCGCGGGTGAGGAGCGCCGCCCCCGCGCTGTTCTGCGCGCGGCGGTCGTACTCCGCCAGCAGCGGGGCGGGGATCGAGCCGGCGACGGCCTCCCGGTCACGCGTCAGCTGAGCGCCGAGCTCGGTGGCCGCCGCCACGTCGGCCTTCGCCTGCGCGGTCAGGGCCGTGCCCTCGGTCGTGGTCGTGTCGAGCAGCGCCTGCTGAGCGGCGACGGCGGCATCGGCCTCTTCCACGCGCCCCATCACGTCGAGCTCCGCGTCTTCCAGATCGCTCAGGCGCTTGGCCAGGCTGGCGAGCTCGTGCTCGAGCGCCTGCGCCTCCTTCGCGTTGGTCGCCGCCGCCAGACGCGCGGTGTCGCGGTCCCGGCGCTGTTCGGCCAGGGACACGTCGGACTCCAGCCGCGCGAGCTCGGCCCGCGCATCGTCCCGCGCGCCGGTGAGAACCGTGAGCTCGCGGAGCTGCTCCTGGCGGACGGCGACGAGCTCGGTGATCCGCGCCGCCTGACTCGGCTGGGTGCGGGCGCGCTCGGCCTGCGCGATGCGCCGGTCGAGGTCCGCGATGTCGAGCAGGGTGCGCTGGTTCTCCGGGGTGGCGTTCACGCTCTCAAATCTAGTCGGTCGGCCGTCGTCCGGGCCTCAGCCGATGACGCCGTCGACGTAGAGCCACGTGCGGCCCTCGCGGACGAATCGGCTGCGCTCGCGCAGGGAGCCGCGCTCGGCGCCGTGCCGCCAGAACGCCTCGAACTCCACGACGCCGTCGCGGTCGAGCGGTCCCCCGGCCACGCGGTCGACGATCAGCAGCCGACGCCACTCCAGACCCCGGTCGAACTCGACGTCGCGGGGCCGCGTGCTCGGATGCCAGGTGCGCAGCAGGTACGCGGCGTCCTCCCGGGAGAAAGCGGTGTAGCGGGAGCGCATGAGCCGCTCAGCGGTCGGAGCGGGCGCACCTCCGAGAAGGGGCGCGCAGCACTCGTCGAACGGGTTGCCGGAGCCGCAGGGGCAGCGTGCGGACGACATCACGAGAGCGCGACGATCAGGGTCATGCCTGCCAGCATCACGCACACCGGGGTCATGGTCCACCGTTCCGCGGGACTCCGCGAGATCGCATTGAGCAGGATCCCGATCACGAAGTACGCGAACAGCACCCAGCACAACACGACGACGACGGGCAGCTCACCCCCGGCGATGACTCCCGCACGGCTCAGCAGCAGTGCGGCGAACCCGGCGTAGAGGACGACCGAGACGATGCTGCCGACGCGGAGCCGCACGGGCAGAACGCGGTGCGCACCGCCCCAGGCGAAGCGGCCGAGCGGCGCGCCGAAGATGAGGGCGACCTGGAACAGCGTCAGAGCCGCGAGAAGGACGAGGGCGCCCGTCAGAGCGACGGCGAGCATGCGGAGACCTCCAGGGTGTCGGGAGTCATGCGGACAGGTCGAGATCGTCGAGCCAGGAGAGCGCGAGCCCGTGCGAGCGGAGACCGTAGTCGAGGGTCGCGCGACGGAAGCGGTACAGCTCGCGCACGGCCTCAGGCACGTCGGTCGCATCGAGCTCCTCCGCCAGGGCGGCGAGCCGGGACTGGTCCTCCGCGATCCGTGTGCGGATGACCTCGACGCACAGCGCACGCTCCGCGGGCGGAAGGTGTCCCAGGAGGTGGATCCGCGCGAGCATCAGGGGCTCGGGGTCGGATCCGGTGAGCGGCGACGTCATCCACGTGTGCCAGGACCGACGCCCCTCCGCCGTCACGCGGTACAGCTTCCTTCCCCGACCGTTCGCGGCCGCCTCGTCCACGCGTGCCCAGCCCTGCGACTCGAGCTGACGGAGGGCGCGCTGGATGCTTCCGAAGCTCGCGGCGTAGAAGAGCGAGATCCCGGCGCGGAACCGCTTGTGCACGTCGTAGAGCGTGAGCGGAGCGTCCAGAAGGATCCCGAGGATGAGGAACTGCATGCTCCAGATATACCCCTTAGGGATATTGCGGACAAGGCCTACGCTGAACACAAGCCACCGAAGGAGCACCGATGCCCGCCATCCCCACCGTCACCGCCCACAACGGCTTCACCCTCCCCGCGATCGGGCTGGGCACCTATCGCCTCGACGGCGATGCGGGAGCCGACGCCGTCGCCGCGGCCATCGGCGCGGGCTACCGCCTCATCGACACGGCCTTCAACTACGAGAACGAGGGGTCCGTCGGGCGCGGTGTCGCCGCCGCCGACGTCGACCGCGCCGAGATCATCGTCACCACCAAGCTGCCCGGCCGACACCACCCCGCCGACCGGGCGCGGATCAGCATCGAGGAGAGCCGCTCCCGGCTCGGGCTCGATGCGACCGATCTCCATCTGATCCACTGGCCGAACCCGCACCAGGACGAGTACGTCCCCGCATGGACCGCGCTCGTCGAGGCCCAGTCCCGCGGCGTCGTGCGGCAGATCGGCGTGTCGAACTTCCTGCCGGAGCACCTGGAGCGCATCGAGAGGGAGACCGGCGTCCGCCCCGTGGTCAACCAGATCGAGGTGCACCCGTACTTCCCGCAGGAGGAGCAGCTCGCCCACCACCGCGCCCAGGGGATCATCACCGAGGCGTGGAGTCCGATCGGTCGGGCGAAGGCGCTGCTCGACGAGCCCGTGATCAGGGAGGTCGCCGCCGCACACGACATCGCACCGGCGCAGGCGGTGCTGGCCTGGCACGTCGCCCGGGGGACCGTGGCGATCCCCAAGGCCTCGTCGCTCGCTCACCAGCTCGACAACCTCGCCGCGGCGGAGATCGTGCTCGACGACGCCGAGGTGGCCGCGATCACCGCGCTCGGTCGCCCCGACGGACGGCTCTTCGACGCGGACCCCGCCGTCCACGAGGAGTCCTGACCGCGGGAGCGCTCAGACGGTCTGCGTCCCCAGCACCCGCAGGAACTCCAGCTTGCCGGCCGCCTCGCTCCCCCGCGGCGCGGTCAGCACGATCAGCGCCTGCGACTCGTCCTCCGTGAACAGCGCCTGGCAGTCGACCTCGATCTCGCCGAGCTCCGGGTGCACCATCACCTTGTGCTGCTCGAAGCGACGGCTCACCTCGTGCGCCTCCCACAACCGCACGAACTCGTCGCTCATGGCCGAGAGGGCCGTGACCATCTCGCAGGCGCGGGAGCGCGCACCGGGGACCGCGTGCGCGGCCCTGAGCGTCGCCACGAGAGACCGCGACTGCCGCACGTGATCGACCTCCCGATAGCGGAGGCGCTCCGTCTCCGGGGAGGCGAACCAGCGGTAGATCCCGCTGCGATCCATCCCGGTCAGGCTTCCCGCATCGCCGATCAGCGCCCGGGAGGCGTCGTTCTGCACGAGCACCTCGTCGAGCACCGACACCACGAACGCCGGCGTGTCGTGCAGCCGGTCCAGCACCCGGAGGATCCCCGGCCGCACGTAGTCGGTCGCCGTGACGCGATCCGGGGCGCTGTGGCCGCTCAACCGGAACAGGTAGTCGCGCTCGTCCTCGGTCAGCCGCAGCGCCCTGGCGAGCGAGCCGAGGATCTGCACGCTCGGCTGTGGTCCCCTCCGCTGCTCCAGGCGTGCGTAGTAGTCCGTCGACATCGTGGCCAGCTGGGCCACCTCCTCGCGCCGCAGACCGGCGGTTCGGCGGCGCGCTCCCGCGGGCAGCCCCACGTCGGCGGGCGTCAACGCCTCCCGGCGGCGCAGCAGGAAGTCGGCCAGCGCATCACGATCCATTCCTGAAGTATCCCCCCGCCGCGGCACCCGAACCAGGGATCGGCGGTCCCTGGACGATCCCTCTCTGGAGCGTCCAGCCGCCGCCGTCGACGCTGGAACCATGGACATCACCGGAAACACCATCTTCATCCCCGGCGCGACCAGCGGCATCGGCCTCGCGCTGGCCCTCCGACTCCACGAACGCGGGAACACCGTGATCGTCGGCGGGCGCCGCGCCGACCGGCTCACCGCGATCGCCGACGCACACCCCGGCATCCACACCGTGCAGATCGACACCGCGGACGCCGACAGCATCCAGGCAGCCGCCCGCACCGTCCTCGCCGAGCATCCGGCGCTGAACGTGCTCGTCACCATGGCGGGCATCATGCGCGCCGAGGACTGGCGCTCACCCGACGGCTTCCTCGCGACCGCCGAGGAGATCGTGACCACCAACGTCCTCGGGCCGATCCGTCTGATCGCCGCGTTCGTCGCGCACCTCCGCGCGCAGCCCGCCGCGACGATCATGACCGTGACGTCCGGGCTCGCGTTCGTCCCGCTCAAGGCGACGCCGACCTACAACGCCAGCAAGGCTGCGATCCATATGCTCAGCGAATCCCTCCGCCTGCAGTTCGCCGGCACGAGCATCTCCGTCGTCGAGCTGGAGCCGCCGGCCGTGCGCACCGCTCTCATGCCCGGGCAGGAGCAGGACGAGTCGGCGATGCCTCTCGACGAGTTCGCCGACGAGGTCATGGCGCTCATCGAGACCGACCCGGAGGCGCCCGAGGTGCAGGTCGAGCGCGTCAAGTTCCTGCGCCACGCCGAGGCGAGGGGGGACTACGCCCGCGTCGTCGCCGCGCTCAACAGCACCGATCGTCACGCCCGCTGAGGCCGGGGCGGTGCCCGCGCACCGCCCCCAGTTCACGCCTGCAGGGACCCCGCGACCGCGGTGAGAGCATCGGCCGACTGCCGCAGCTGCTCCAGCTCGCGCTCCGAGAAGGAGGTGGCGCGGATCGGCTCGGCCCCGGCGGCGCTCACGATCGACGGTACCGACAGGGCGACGCCGTCCAGGCCGTGGAAGTCGCGCAGCACCGTGCTCACCGGCATCACGGCGTGCTCGTCGCGGAGGATGGCCTCCACGATCCGCGCGCTCGACAGCCCGATCGCGTAGTTGGTCGCCCCCTTGCCGCGGATCACCTTGTACGCGGCGTCGCGCACCTCCACCGCGATCTCGTCCAGCTCCTCCAGCGTGAACCGCGGGTGTCCTGGCGTCTCCCACTCCAGGATCGGCACCGTGCCGATCGTGGCGCGGGACCACAGGGGGAACTCCGTGTCCCCGTGCTCGCCGATGATGTGCGCGTGCACGCTCGCAGTCGACACTCCCGCCCGCTCGGCGAGCTTCCATCGCAGACGCGACGTATCGAGCACCGTGCCGGAGGCGAAGATCCGCTCCGGCGGCAGCCCCGTCTCCTGCTGAGCGATCACGGTGAGCACGTCGCACGGGTTCGTGACGATGACGTACACCGCGTTCGGTGCGACGGCGAGCAGGTCGGGCATCATGCGCCGGATGATGCCCGCGTTCACCCCGGCCAGCTCGGTGCGGGTCTGCCCCGGGTTCTGCTTGGCCCCGGCGGTGATGACCACCACGTGCGAGCCGGCCGCGACCGAGATGTCGCTGCCGCCGACGATCGCGCTCGACCCGGTGAACTGGGTCCCGTGGGCGAGGTCGAGCACCTCGGCCTCGACCTTCTCGGTGGCGATGTCATAGAGCGCGACGTGACGGGCGGAGCCGCGGATCAGTGCGGCGTACGCGACGCTGGAGCCGACGCTCCCCGCACCCACGACCGTGAGCTTCGAGTTCTCGATGATCTCCATGCGCCCATACTGACAGCGGGCTCGTCGCTCCGGGAGGGGGCGAGCCGTGCGAAAGCGCGCAGGTCAGACCGCCGCGGCCACCGCATCCGCCGCGGTCCGGTGGGTGAACCGGAACCCCGAGCGCTCGAGCACCTCCGGGCGCACATCGGCATCCGGCAGCAGGAGCGAGTCGGCCGCGTCCCCGAGCGCCAGGCGCAGCGCCCACCGGGGAGCGCGGAGCCAGTACGGGCGATGCATCCGCGCGGCGAGGGCGCGTCCGATGTCATTCATGGTTGCGGGCGTCGGACCCGCGAGGTTCACCGGACCGGTGAGCTTCGCGTCGAGCGTGTGCCGGATCGCCCGCACCTCGTCCTCGAGCGAGATCCAGGGCCACATCTGCGTGCCAGGGCCCAGCGGTCCCGCGACCCCGAGCCGGGTGAGCAGCACCAGCGGCCGCAGGACGCCGCGGCGATGGATCACGGGGGCCGTGCGCAGCAGCGCGACCCGGGTGAGGTCCTCCACCCGTCTGGCCTCGGCCTCCCATCGCACGCAGAGGTCGGCGAGGAACGTGTCGCCCGGCCGCGAGTCCTCCGTGAGGGTCTCCCCCGGCGCGGAGCCGTAGTAGCCCACGGCCGACGCGGAGACCAGCGCCGGAGCGTCGGAGCCGAGCGAGCGCAGCGCCGTCGTGAGGGTGTGCGTCGCATCGAGCCGGGACTCCACCAGCTCCCGGCGGTACCGCAGCGTCCACGGGAGCCGGCCGACGCTGGCACCGCCCAGGGCCACGACCGCCTCCGCACCCGCGAGCACGTCGGGGTTGAGGGAGCTCACACCGGGCATCCACTGATGCTCGCCGTCCTCCCGGGGCGGGTGACGCACGAGCGTGTCGACCTCGATCCCGTCGCCTCGCAGCGAGGCCGCGAGGGCGGAGCCGATCAGGCCGGATGCCCCGCTGATGACGATGCGTCGCGCCATGGTCGCTCCCCCGGTCTCCTCGAGACGGTGGGCCCTGCCGGGATCGAACCGACGACATCCACGGTGTAAACGTGGCGCTCTACCAGCTGAGCTAAAGGCCCTGGTGCGCTCAGTCTATCCGGCGGCGCATGCGCACCCACGTCGTGGAAGAGGGATAGGCTGAGGTCGGCGCGCGTTGTGCACGGCCGACAAGGCTGCCCGTGTCGCTTCCCGTTTCCTTGGCATGACCTGCCAGCTTGACGAAAGGTTCCCCCGTGACCGTCCACGACCAGGATCCGTACTCTCAGGGCCCCCTCGACAGCGATCCGGAGGAGACCGGCGAGTGGCAGCAGTCGCTCGATGAGCTGGTGGATGCCAAGGGACACGGCCGCGGCCGTGAGATCATGCTCAGCCTGCTCAAGCGCTCCAAGGAGCTGCACCTGAACGTGCCGATGGTCCCCACCACGGACTACATCAACACGATCGCTCCGGAGAACGAGCCGGAGTTCCCCGGCGACGAGGAGATCGAGCGCCGCTACCGCGCCTGGATCCGCTGGAACGCGGCCATCACGGTGCACCGGGCGCAGCGTCCCGGCATCGGTGTCGGCGGTCACATCTCCACCTACGCCTCCTCCGCCGCCCTGTACGAGGTGGGCTTCAACCACTTCTTCAAGGGTGCAGACCACCCCGGCGGTGCCGACCAGATCTTCATCCAGGGTCACGCCTCCCCCGGCACCTACGCCCGCTCGTTCCTCGAGGGTCGTCTGACCGAGGACCAGCTCGACGGCTTCCGCCAGGAGAAGTCGCACGCCCCGAACGGCATCCCCTCCTACCCGCACCCGCGGTTGATGCCCGAGTACTGGCAGTTCCCCACCGTGTCGATGGGACTCGGCCCGATCAACGCGATCTACCAGGCGATGTCGAACAAGTACCTGGAGAACCGGGGCATCAAGGACACCTCGCAGTCGCACGTCTGGGCCTTCCTGGGCGACGGCGAGATGGACGAGGTCGAGAGCCGCGGTCAGCTGCAGGTCGCGGCGAACGAGGGCCTCGACAACCTGACCTTCGTCGTCAACTGCAACCTGCAGCGTCTCGACGGCCCGGTGCGCGGCAACGGCAAGATCGTGCAGGAGCTGGAGTCGTTCTTCCGCGGTGCCGGCTGGAACGTCATCAAGGTCGTCTGGGGCCGCGAGTGGGACGACCTGCTCGCCCGCGACACCGACGGCGCGCTACTGAACCTGATGAACGTCACGCCCGACGGCGACTACCAGACCTACAAGGCGGAGTCGGGCGCATACATCCGCGAGCACTTCTTCGGGCGCGACGAGCGCACCGCCGCCCTCGTCAAGGACTACTCCGACGACGACATCTGGAACCTCAAGCGCGGCGGCCATGACTACCGCAAGGTCTACGCCGCGTTCAAGGCCGCGACCGAGCACAAGGGCAAGCCGACCGTCATCCTCGCGAAGACCGTCAAGGGCTACGGGCTCGGCCCGCAGTTCGAGGGCCGCAACGCGACCCACCAGATGAAGAAGATGACGCTGGACAACCTCAAGACGTTCCGCGACGCGATGCACATCCCCATCACGGACGCGCAGCTCGAGGAGAACCCGTACCTTCCCCCGTACTACAACCCGGGACCGCAGGACGAGACGATCCAGTACATGCTGGAGCGCCGTCGCGCGCTGGGCGGCTTCCTGCCGGAGCGCCGCTCGACCCACGTGGGGCTCTCGCTCCCCGAGGAGAACGCGTACGCGCTGCCGAAGAAGGGCTCGGGCACGCAGGAGATCGCCACCACCATGGCCTTCGTCCGCCTGCTGAAGGACCTGCTGCGCTCGAAGGAGTTCGGTCACCGCATCGTGCCGATCATCCCCGACGAGGCGCGCACGTTCGGCATGGACGCCTACTTCCCGACCGCGAAGATCTACAACCCGAACGGTCAGCACTACACGTCGGTCGACCGGGAGCTGCTGCTCGCCTACAAGGAGAGCCCGCAGGGCCAAATCGTCCACGTCGGCATCAACGAGGCGGGCGCCCTCGCGGCCTTCACCGCGGCCGGCACGTCGTACGCCACGCACGGCGAGCCGCTGATCCCGATCTACATCTTCTACTCGATGTTCGGCTTCCAGCGCACGGGCGACGCCCAGTGGGCGGCGGGCGACCAGATGGCACGCGGCTTCATCATCGGCGCGACCGCCGGACGCACCACCCTGACCGGTGAGGGCCTCCAGCACGCCGACGGCCACTCGCACCTGCTGGCCGCGACCAACCCGGCCACCGTGTCTTACGACCCGGCCTACGGCTACGAGATCGCGCACATCGTCCGCTCCGGTCTGGAGCGCATGTACGGCGGCGAGCACGAAGACCCGAACGTCATGTACTACCTCACGGTGTACAACGAGCCGATGGTGCAGCCCGCCGAGCCGGCGGACGTGGACGTCGACGGCATCGTCCGCGGCATCCACCGCGTCTCGGTCGGCGAGGGCGACGGGCCTCGCGCCCAGCTGTTCGCGTCGGGCGTGGGACTGCCGTGGGCGATGGAGGCGCAGGAGCTGCTCAAGAACGACTGGGGCGTGATCGCCGACGTGTGGTCGGTCACCTCCTGGACGGAGCTGCGCCGCGACGGTCTCGCCGCCGACGAGCACAACTTCCTCCACCCCGAGCAGGAGCCGCGCACGGCGTACCTCACGCAGAAGCTGCAGGGCGTCGAGGGTCCGGTCGTGGCGGTGAGCGACTTCATGCACGCCGTCCAGGACCAGATCCGTCCGTGGGTGCCGAACCGCTTCGCCACGCTCGGCGCCGACGGTTTCGGCTTCTCCGACACGCGTGCCGCTGCTCGTCGCTTCTTCAAGATCGACGGTCCGTCGATCGTGGTGCGCACGCTGCAGTCGCTCGCGGAGGAGGGCACGGTCGACCGTTCGCTCGCCGCGCAGGCCATCGAGAAGTACCGTCTGCACGATGTGAACGCCGGCACCAGCGGTAACGCAGGCGGGGAAAGCTGAGCCTTCGGTGACACCGTCGTCTGCCGCCGGCATGGACAAGGCCGCGACACTCACCTGGCTGCGCCGGATCTCCGGTGACATCGCCTCGGTGACGATCAAGCGGCTGGAGGACACGCTCCCGTGGTACGCCGACATGCCACCGGCCCGCCGTTCTGCGGTCGGGCTGGTGGCGCAGGCGGGCATCACCTCGTTCATCCAGTGGTACGACGACCCCACCTCGACCCCGTGGATCGCGGCGGACATCTTCGCCGCCGCGCCACGGGAGCTCCTGCGCAGCGTGAGCCTGCAGCAGACGCTCCAGCTGATCCGCGTGACGGTGGAGGTGACCGAGGAGCGCGTCGCCGGCAAGGGTGAGCATCTCCGCGAGGCCATCCTGCTGTACTCGCGCGACGTCGCGTTCGCCGCGGCCGACGTGTACGCCCGCGCCGCAGAGGCCCGCGGCCTGTGGGATGCGCGCCTCGAGGCACTCGTGGTGGACTCGATCCTCACGGGAGAGGCCGACGAGGAGCTGCCGAGCCGCATCGCCGCCCTGGGCTGGCACGGACACGGCGAGGTCGCGGTGCTGGTCGGCACGACGCCTCCGCAGTTCGATGTGGACCTCGTGCGTCGGACGGCGCGGAAGCTCGCGGTCGACGTGCTGATCGGCGTTCAGGGCTCACGGCTCGTCCTGGTGCTCGGCCGTGCCCGCGTGGCCGGACAGGAGGGCGAGGACGAGGAGCTGGGCTTCCAGGAGATCGCCGCCCGGCTCGAGCCGTCGTTCGGGCCCGGCTTCGTCGTGCTCGGACCCGCGGTCGCCGCCCTCGTCGATGCGAGCCAGAGCGCCAGGGCGGCCCTCGCCGGCTTCGCGGTGGCTCGCGCCTGGCGGAGCGCACCGCGACCGGTGGAAGCCGACGACCTGCTCCCCGAGCGCGCTCTGGCGGGCGACCCCCTCGCGAAGCAGACGCTGGTCGAACGCATCTTCCGCCCACTGCAGGCCCATTCGACCGATCTGGTGACGACGCTGTGGAGCTACCTCGACAACGGCCGCTCGCTGGAGGCGACCGCGCGCGAGCTGTTCGTGCATCCGAACACCGTGCGCTACCGCCTCAAGCGCGTGAGCGAGGTGATCGGGTGGGACGCCACGGGCCCGCGCGAGGCCCTCATCCTGCAGACGGCCCTCATCCTCGGGTCCATCGGTGCCGCGGAGCAGGTGCGTCGCCGCCCGTCCGCACGGCGCCCGCCGCGGTGACGCCGCCGGGCCCTGTGCGCCACACACAAGGGATCCTCGCAATCTTGTGATGGATCATCCACCGCTCGTCGGCAATCGTTGGCAGACTGGGTGGGTGATTGTCGTCGTCTGCCCTGGACAGGGCTCGCAGACCCCCGGTTTCCTCGCCCCCTGGCTCGACCTCGACGGCGCCGAGGAGCGTCTCGCCTCCTTCTCCGAGGCGGCCGAGGTCGACCTCGGCACCCACGGCACCGAGTCCGACGCCGACACCATCCGTGACACGCGCATCGCGCAGCCGCTGATCGTCGCCGCGTCGCTCCTCGCCGGAGACGCCCTCGTGCAGCGGTCCGGCCGCCGTGCGGACGGCATCGCCGGTCACTCGGTCGGCGAGGTCGCCGCCCTCGTGGGCAGCGGGGTGATCGACGAGACGACCGGCATGCGTCTGGTGGGGATCCGCGGCCGCGCGATGGCCGATGCCGCCGCGCAGACCCCCACGGGCATGAGCGCGGTGCTGGGCGGCGACGAAGACGCGCTGCTCGCCCGCCTGGCCGAGCTCGGCCTGTCCCCCGCCAACTACAACGGCGGCGGCCAGATCGTCGTCGCCGGACCGCTGCCGGCACTGGCCGCCCTGGCCGAGGAGCCGGTGAAGGGCACGCGCGTGGTGCCGCTGCAGGTCGCCGGCGCGTTCCACACCTCGTACATGGGCTCGGCGGTCGCCGCGCTCCGCGACGCGGTGGCCGACGTGTCCCCCGTCGACCCCGACATCACGCTCTGGACCAACCGCGACGGCTCCGTGGTCTCCGACGGCGCGCAGGCGCTCTCGTATCTCGTCGACCAGGTGTCGTCGCCGGTGCGCTGGGACCTCTGCATGGCGTCGTTCGCCGAGGCGGGCGTCACCGGGGTCATCGAGCTCGCCCCCGCCGGCGCCCTCGTCGGCCTCGCCAAGCGCGGGCTCCGTGGTGTGCCGACCGTCGCCGTCAAGACCCCCGAAGACCTCGACGCAGCCGTCGCGCTGCTGAACGGAGACGCCGCATGAGCGCCACGCTCGCCCAGCTCACCGGCCCCGCGTACACCCGCATCTACTCGTACGGTGCCGCGCGCGGCGAGAACGCCGTCCCGAACGACGACCTGATCGGTCCGATCGACTCGAGCGACGAGTGGATCCGCCAGCGCACCGGCATCGTGACTCGCGTGCGCGCCGACAAGGGAACGGATGCGATCGACCTGGCCACCGCCGCGGCCGCCGAGGCCATCGAGAAGTCGGGCGTCCCCGCCGACCAGGTCGACCTCGTGATCGTCGCGACGATCAGCAACCCGAAGCAGACGCCCTCGGTCTCGGCGATCGTCGCCGACCGCGTCGGTGCGAACCCGGCGGCCGCCTACGACATCAACGCCGCCTGTGCGGGGTATGCGTACGCGATCGCGCAGGCCGACGCGCTCATCAAGGCCGGTACGGCACGCCACGCTCTCGTGATCGGCACCGAGAAGCTGTCCGACGTGGTCGACCCCACCGACCGCAGCATCTCGTTCCTGCTCGGCGACGGTGCCGGCGCTGCACTGATCGGCCCCAGCGAGACGCCGGGCATCTCCCCCGCCGTGTGGGGTTCGGACGGCTCCAAGGCCGACGCCGTGGGCATGAACGCCACCCTCACCGAGTTCCGCGACGGCGAGGTGCCGTGGCCCACGCTGCGCCAGGAGGGCCCGACCGTCTTCCGCTGGGCGGTGTGGGAGATGGTGAAGGTCGCCCGTGAGGCACTGGACAAGGCGGGCGTGACCGCGGAGGACCTCGCCGCGTTCATCCCTCACCAGGCGAACATGCGCATCATCGACGAGTTCGCCAAGCAGCTCGGTCTGCCGGAGACCACGGCGATCGCCCGCGACATCGAGACGACGGGCAACACCTCGGCCGCCTCCATCCCGCTCGCGAGCCACCGCCTCCTCGCTGAACACCCCGAGCTTTCGGGTGGGCTGGCGCTGCAGATCGGCTTCGGCGCCGGTCTCGTGTTCGCCGCACAGGTCGTCGTCCTCCCCTGAGTCCGCGCCGACCTTCCCTAGACTGTTCCACGGTTCCTAATACACCCCGTAAGAAAGAGGAAGACCACCATGGCTTTCACCAACGATGAGGTCCTCTCCGGCCTCGCAGAGCTCATCACCGACGAGACCGGCATCAACGCCTCCGAGGTCGCCCTGGAGAAGTCGTTCACCGACGACCTCGACATCGACTCGATCTCGATGATGACGATCGTCGTCAATGCCGAGGAGAAGTTCGGCGTGACCATTCCCGACGACGAGGTCAAGAACCTCAAGACGGTCGGCGACGCGGTCAACTTCATCGTCGCGGGCCAGGAGTAACACGGCAGGATGCCACCCCCGCTGCGGCGGGGCGTGGCATCCTCCGCTCTGCCCATCTCCCGCACGACTCCCGTTCGACAAGGAACCACCTTCATGACCAAGCGCATCGTCGTCACCGGCATCGGCGCCACGTCCGCCATCGGCGGGACGGCTCCCGAGAACTGGACCAACCTCCTCGCCGGGGTGTCCGGCACCCGCACGATCGAGCACGACTGGGTGCAGCAGTACGAGCTGCCCGTCACGTTCGCCGCCTCGGCGATCGTCCGCCCCGAAGAGGTGCTGCCGCGCCACGAGGCCAAGCGTCTGGACCCGTCTTCGCAGTTCGCGTTGATCGCGGCACGCGAGGCCTGGGCCGACGCCGGTTTCCCCGAGGTCGCCCCCGAGCGCCTCGGCGTCGACTTCGCGACCGGCATCGGCGGCCTGTGGACCCTGCTGGACGCGTGGGACACGCTGCGCGAGAAGGGACCGCGCCGCGTCATGCCGCTGACGGTCCCGATGCTCATGCCCAACGCTGCCGCGGGCAACCTCTCGCTGCAGTTCGAGGCCCGCGCCTACGCGCAGACCGTGGTGAGCGCCTGTGCCTCGAGCACCGAGTCCCTCATCCACGCCTTCCACCACCTGCAGGAGGGTCTCGCCGACGTCGTGATCGCCGGCGGCACCGAGTCCGCGATCCACCCCATCACGATGGCGGCGTTCGCCTCCGCGCAGGCCCTCTCCCGCCGCAACGACGACCCGGCCCACGCATCGCGTCCGGGCGCGATCGACCGCGACGGCTTCGTGATGGGCGAGGGAGCGGCCGCGCTGATCCTCGAGACCGAGGAGCACGCCAAGGCTCGCGGCGCCAAGATCTACGGCTACATCCTGGGCGGCGGTGTCACGGCCGACGCCTACCACATCACGGGCAACGACCCGGAGGGCAACGGCGCGGCCCGTGCGGTCACGCAGGCTCTCGAGGAGGCCGGCATCACGGCCGACCAGGTCACGCACATCAATGCCCACGCCACCTCGACGCCGGTGGGCGACCCGAACGAGTACACAGCGCTCAAGAAGGTCTTCGGCGACCGGATCGATGAGATCCCGGTGTCGGCCACCAAGGCGTCGACCGGGCACCTGCTCGGCGGCACCGGCGCGCTGGAGGCGATCTTCTCGATCCTCGCGTTGCGCGATCGGGTCGCCCCTCCGACGATCAACATGACGGAGCCCGACCCCGAGGTCCCGTTCCGCCTGTCCGGAGAGCCGATGCCCCTGGGCGACGGACCGCAGATCGCGATCAGCAACTCCTTCGGCTTCGGCGGACACAACGCGGTGCTCGTGGTGGGCAGCGCCGACTGACGACCCCGTACGACACGACGAGGCCCCCGGGACGTCCCGGGGGCCTCGTCCTGTCTCGACGGACCCGGCTCAGCCGTTCGAGACGGCGAGCCGCTGCGACCGGGCCCTGCGGCGCCGCTCGATGCGGGGAAGGAACCAGCCGATGAGCGGACCGACGCCGAACGCGAAGAGCACGGTCCCCACACCCACCGGGCCGCCCAGCAGGAATCCGATGAGGAGCACCGAACCCTCGATCACGGTCCTGGCGAGCCAGACCGGCCATCCGGTGGTGCGGACGAGACCCGTCATCAGTCCGTCCCGCGGGCCGGGACCGAAGTCGGCGGCGATGTAGAGCCCGGTGGCGAACGCCAGCAGCACGAGTCCGAACACGAACATGGGCGCGCCGATCCACACGTTCGGCGGGGAGGGCAGTGCCAGCAGCGCGAGGTCGGCGCTGGGACCGATCAGGAGGGCGTTGAGCAAGGTGCCGAGACCGACGCGCTGGCGCAGGGGGATCCACAGCAGCAAGACCACCATCGACACCAGCACGGTGACGGCGCCGTAGCCGAGGCCGCTCCGTCCCGCGACACCGAGCGCGAGCACGTCCCACGGCGCCACACCGATGCCCCCGCGGACCATGAACGCCAGCGCGATGCCGTAGAGCATCAGTCCGATGACGAGCTGGAGCAGGCGCTCCGCGAGGTCGCGAGGGCTCGTGGCGCGGACGGGCAGGAGGATGGAGCGCAGGAGCATCTCTCCATCGTGGAACGACGGGAGCCGCGGTCGCCGAGACCACTGCGACAAAAGTGGCCTGCGTATAGCAGTCCACTTTGCGGCAAGCTGGAGTCATGTCCTCACGACTCGTGGAACAGCTCGGAGCGCGCAGCGTCGCCGGTGCCTCGGCCACCGCCCTGGCCCGCCAGATCACCGCGCTCATCCTCGACGGCCGGCTCACGGTGGGTGAACGACTGCCCAGCGAGCGTGCTCTCGCGGTCGAGCTGCGCCGCTCCCGCTCGACCATCACGCGCGTGTACGGCCTGCTGGAGGCGGACGGCTACGTCACGCGCCACCACGGCGGCAGCACCCGGGTCGCACTCCCTCACGGCCCCGCGCTGCCGGGACAGGACGGCGACGGCGACGCGATCGACCTCTCCATCGCCTCGATGGACTCCACCCCCGGGCTGTACGACGCGACCGTGCGCTCGCTCCCGCGACTCGCGGCGCTGCGCGGCACGAGCGGCTACTCGCTGCAGGGGCTTCCGGAGCTGCGCGAGGCGCTCGCGCAGCGCTTCACGGAACGCGGGGCCGACACCACCGCGGACGAGATCATCGTGACGTCCGGAGCGCTCAACGCCGTGAACCTGATCCTCACCGCGATCGGGCGTCGGGGCGAACGCGCACTCGTGGAACAGCCGACCTTCCCCCACGCGCTCGAAGCCCTCCATCGGCACGGCTACCGCCTGGTGCCCACGCCGGTCGATACGGACGGCTGGGACACCCGCCACGTCACGGACACGCTGCTGAGCGCGAGGCCTCACGTCGCCTATCTCATCTCCGACTTCCACAACCCGACCGGTGCCACCCTTCCGCAGGAGGAGCGCTCCCGCATCGCCGCCACCGCGCGCCACGTGGGAACCCATCTGATCGTCGACGAGACCACAGCCGAGCTCGACATCGATCGCGGCTGGGCTCCTGTCCCCCTCGCCGCGGAGGGACCGCACGTCATCACCGTCGGTTCGATGTCGAAGATCGCGTGGGGCGGGATGCGCATCGGGTGGATCCGGGCCGAGCGTTCCGTGATCGCGCGCCTGCTCGCCGTCCGCCCCTCGTTCGAGCTGGGCACCGCGCTGCTCGAGCAGTGCATCGCGGTCGAGCTGCTGCGCGACATGCCTGCACTCGGCGCGCACGTGCGCAGCCGGCTCACGGCGGGACGCGCTGCCGTCGCCGAGGGCCTCACGCACCTGCCCGGCGTGCGGATGCCGCGCACCCCGGGGGGCCTGTCGGCCTGGATCGATCTGGGCGCGCCGGTCTCGACGGCGTTGTCGCTCGCCGCCCGCGAGCAGGGCCTGATCCTGCCCCCAGGGCCGCGCTTCACGACGGGCGGGGTGCTGGAGCGCCGGCTCCGCATCCCGATCACCCTTCCGCCGGAGCGCACGGCGGAGGCGATGGCCCGTCTCGCCCTGGCGTGGGGCGACCTCGTGGGAGGCGGCCGTCAGCCCGCGGCGGAGATGCGCCACGCGGCTGTCATCTGACGACGAAGACCCCGCCGCGGCATCCGTGGCGGGGTCTTCGTCGAGCGGGGCGAGGATACGTCTTCTCAGCGTCCGGGATCACTCACCGGAATCCGATACTCACGCCTCCCGCGCCCCCGGTCTGCGGGCCGGTCAACCGACCTTGTGGAGCCAGACGACGCGCGCATCGTCACTGGCGTGGCGGAACGGTTCGAGCTCCTCGTCCCAGGCGGAGCCGAGCGCGATGTCCAGCTCGCGCTGCAGCTCGACGGCGTTTCCTGCGGCGATCTCCATCGCGTAGCGGATGCGGTCCTCGCCGATCACGATGTTGCCGGCGGCGTCGGTCTGCGCGTAGTGGATGCCGAGATCCGGAGTGTGCAGCCAGCGTCCGCCGTCACTGCGGGGCGTCGGGTCTTCCGTGACCTCGAAGCGCAGGTGCTCCCAGCCGCGGATCGCGGTCGCGAGCGCAGCACCCGTGCCGACGGGGCCGTCCCAGTAGAACTCGGCGCGCCGGGCGCCGTCGAGGACCGGCTGCTCCGTCCAGTCGAAGTTCACCGCACGCCCGATAGCGCGACCGACCGCCCATTCCAGGTGCGGGCAGAGCGCGCGAGGCGCCGAGTGGATGAACACCACTCCGCGTGCGTAAGCCGTCGCCATGATCTCTCCGTTTCATCAGGTGCGTCTTCCCCTACGACCTGACCCACGAAGTGGCGAGAGTATGCGGTTGTGCGCCCATTCTCGCGGAGTTCCGCATAAATCACAAGCGTGTGATTCCATGACGAAGGCCCCGGTCGAGCGACCGGGGCCTTCGTCATATCAGTGGAGGATCACGCCTCGCTCATGGCCTGCTTGACCTGCTGGCCCTTGGCGGCGTAGTACGCGGCGCGCGCCGCGTCCTTGCGCGCCTGCTCGGCGTAGCCGAACTCCAGCACGTCCTGCGGGACCTCGACGTTCGGGACGTCGTCGGTGCCGTGGTACTTCTCGATGTAGGCGTCGAGCTCGGGGCCCGAGGTCCACGACGTGATCAGGCAGTAGCGCGGGTCGGTGCCGTTGTGGGTGGCGGCATGCCACAGGCGCTGTGTGTCCACGATCAGCTGCGCGCCGGCCGGCAGTGCGATGCGGTACTCGATGCTCGGGTCGGTGCGGTTCTCGCGCAGGACGAAGTAGCTGTCCTTGTCGTCGGTGAGGTTGAAGAAGCCGCGGACGACCCAGCCGGTCCCGTCCGGGTTCAGGCGGTTGTTGTCGTCCTGGTGCAGGTTGTACAGGCAGTCGCCGTACGGGGTGGGCTGCAGCTCGATGATGCGGCACCGACCGACGTTGGCACCCGGCTCCTGCGCGCGACGCGTCAGGTTCGGTGCCTTCGCGACCTGGGAGTCGATCCAGACGCCGTCCTTGTCGGTGCGCGGCGGCTTGTGGTTCCAGAAGCCGTTGCACTCGATGTCGCCGAAGGCGCTGGCGAGGGGCGCGAACCGGGTGTCGCCCGAGGACTTCCAGTCGTTGTACTCGACGTCCAGCCACTCCTTGGGGTCGGCCTCCTGGTCGTAGCTGTCGAGGACGACGAAGCCCTTCTCCTCCAGCGCTGCGGACTTGATGTATCCCATGATCGAGTCATGTTCCTTTCATCGGGGGCCAGCACGTTTTAACAGGCCCTGATAAGGCAAGCCTAACAGCGGGGCTCGCCGCCTCCCCGGAGGGCGGCCGTGCATAACCCGAATAGACTGGGCGGGGCGTCGAGCGCGTTCTCGGCGCCCGTCGCAACGGGAGGATCAGACACCAGCATGAGCACCGCGACCAACGTCGAGGCGACAGCAGTCAACACGATCGAATGGCTCGCGGCGGGACGCACGACCATCGTCGTCCCCGTGTATCAGCGGCAGTACCGGTGGGACATCGGCGGCTGCGAACGGCTCCTGTCCGACGTCCGCGCGGTCGCGGCGGAAGACGACGCCCACCGTCACTTCCTCGGCTCCATCCTCTCCGCGCAGGACGGCAGCGGCGAGGACGCCGACCTCATCCTGATCGACGGACAGCAGCGGATCACCACGCTCATGCTCCTCGTCGCCGCCCTGCATCACGCGGTCCGCGACACCGATCCGGCCCTCGCCGCCGAGCTCTCCCGCGTGCTCGTCCTGGCGGACGCTCCCGGACGCACCAAGCTCCGACCCCACGACGCATGGGCCGAGCTGTACGAGTCCGTCGTCCTCGACCGCCGCGACGACCTCGACCGCGAGTCGCGGTTCGACGACAACTACGCGTTCTTCCGCAGCCAGATCCACGTCGACGAAGTGCCGCTGATCTGGCGGGGGCTGCAGCGCCTGGAGCACGTGTCGATCACACTGGGCGCCCGTGCCAACGCGCAGCAGATCTTCGAGAGCCTCAACTCCACCGGCGAGCCGCTGCGCGACCACGAGCTCATCCACAACTACATCCTGATGGGCCTGAGCCACGCCGAACAGCTCGACGTCGAGTCGCGCTTCTGGCTGCCCATCGAACAGCACACCGGCGAGGCGATCGGCGCGTTCTGGCGCCACTACCTCGTCATGGTCACCGGCCGAGAGGTCGCGGCGAACGGCGAGCACGGCGTGTACAGCGCGTTCCGCCAGTCGTTCCCGCGCGTCGACGTCGCGCACCTCCAGGCCGATGCCGCGAACTGGCGGCACTTCGCGGAGCTCTACGGCATCCTGCTCGACCCGTCACGGGAGCCCGACCTCGAGATCGCGCGGCAGCTGCGGGCCGTCAACACGTTCGGACGCTCGTCGTATCCGCTGGTGCTCAACGCCTACAGCGACCACGTCCGCGGACGCATCGACCGAGCCGAGTTCCTGCAGACGCTCGAGTGGCTGCAGGCCATGTACCTCCGCCGCGTGCTGGTGAATCTGCCGACCGAGCGCCTGATCGCGCGGCTCTGCCGGGCGCGCGCGAACGGTCAGGAGGCGCTTGCCCGCGCGATCGCCCGCATCACGCCGTCGGACGAGCGTGTGAGCGCCGTCCTGAAGTACAGCGAGCTGCCCTACCCCGCCTATGTGCTCGGGCGACTCGAAGGCGTCGACGAGGTCGAGGGCTTCGATGTCGAGCACATCGTCCCGGCCGTCCCCGGTGACGCGTGGTCGGGCGACGGCGTGCGTCCGTGGAGCGAGTACAGCGAGGACGAGCAGAACAGCCACCGCGCGCTCGCTCCCACGCTCGGCAACCTCACGCTGCTCGAGCAGGGGCTGACCGAGCGCGTGTTCGGAGCATCGTTCCCGGCCAAGCGCGACGAGGCCTACGCGCGCAGCACCGTGCCGGCCACGCGAGAGCTGACCGCCGCTGCGGCATGGGGCACCGCCGCCATCACGGCCCGCACGGTCGCGCTGACGACCGAGCTGCTGCGGATCTGGGCCCGCCCTGCCCTGCCGGAGATCGACGACGACGGCCTCACGCCGATCCTCGACGCCGTCCGCCGGCGCGGCTGGCCGGCCGGCTGGGAGCGCGAGTTCGACTACGTCGAGTACCGCGGAGAGCGCTGGGAGGTCTACGACGTCAAGCACCTCTTCAACCGCGTGTTCCGGCGTGCGTGGACCGACACCCGTGAGGCGGCCGTCGCGTACTGCGCCGCGCACGGCGGCCCCATCTACGACGCCCAGGCGTGGAAGGGCCAGTGGGACCGGCTCGACGACGAGCACTCGCTGTACATGGGGTGGGACTCGAACTACATGATGACCGCGGTGCAGGGCGTGCTGGAGGAGTCCGGGCTCGCCTCCGAGGTCTTCGTCAAGTACTCCTACATCGGGAACGTGATGTGACATGACCACCACCGTCCGCCGCCGCCTGCTCGACCTGACGATCGACGAGCACACCCTGACCGTTCCGCTCGTGTGGGACGACCCCGCCGACCCGCGCACCATCGACGTGTTCGCCGCGGTGGTCGCGCGCGAGGGCGGAGAGCAGCTGCCGTACCTGGTCTTCCTGCAGGGCGGCCCGGGGCACGAGGCGCCGCGGCCGTTCCACTCCTCCACCGCCCCGGCGTGGCTCGACCAGGCGCTCGCGCACTACCGGGTCGTGCTGCTCGACCAGCGGGGCACCGGTCGTTCCACCCCCGTCGGCGACGACGACCTCGCTCAGGGAGCCGACGCGGTGGCCGAGCACCTGACCCACCTGCGCGCCGATGCGATCGTGCGCGACGCCGAGGCGATGCGCGAGCACCTCGGTGCCACCACCTGGAGCGTGCTGGGTCAGTCGTTCGGCGGGTTCACCACACTCGCCTACCTGTCGACCGATGCCGGGTCGCTGCGCGACGTGTTCATCACCGGCGGCCTCAGCACCGTCGAGCGGCACCCCGACGAGGTCTACGCGCTGTGCTACGACAAGATGCGCATGGCCTCCGAGCGCTACTACCGCCGGTTCCCCGAGCACCGCGACACCATGCGCCGACTGATCGACCTCGCCGACGAGGGCCGCATCGTCCTGCCGGACGGCGAGGTCGTCTCGCGCTCGCGCCTGCGCTCGGTCGGCTCCGCGCTCGGCACCGACGACGGATGGCAGACGGTGTGGTCGCTCCTGGAGCGCGACCCCTCGTCGAACGCCTTCCGGTACGACCTGATGCACGCCATGCCCTTCGGCGGCCGCAATCCGCTGTACTACGTGTTCCATGAGTCGAGCTATGCGAGCGGCCATGCGACCCGGTGGTCGGCCGAGCGCGTCGAACCCGCCGACTTCCAGGACGATCCCACGCTGTTCACGGGCGAGCACATCCGCCGCGAGTGGACCGACACGGTTCCGGCGCTGCGGCCGTGGCGCGAGGTCACTCTGGCCCTGGCCGAGCATGCCTGGCCGCAGATCTACGACCCCGCGGCGATCACCGCCTCGGGTGCGACGGGAGCCGCCGCCGTGTACGTGGATGACGTGTACGTGCCGCTCGAGTTCTCACTCGAGACCGCGCGACTGCTCCCCGGGGTATCCCTGTGGGTGACCAGCGAACACGAGCACAACGGCTTGCGGACGGGCCAGGTGCTCTCCCGCCTGATCGACCTCGCCGCGGGTCGACGCCTGCGCTGACGCCCCACGGCGACACTGCAGCCGCCTATCCTGAGGGCATGCGAGACGTCATGGCGTGGGCGACGGTCGCGCTGGTCCTGGTCACGGGTCCCGCGCTGCTGATCGCCGGGATGCGGCACACGTTCTCGCGCAAGCCTGTCGAGGAGAAGTACGAGCACGCGACCGGCGGCGGGCTCGTCGGCGCATTCGACAGCGTGTGGTCCCCCTCTGCTCACGAAGCCGGCCAGGAGCGCGATCGGCAGACACGGCGCACCGCCCCCGCCCCCTCCCCGGGCGACCCGCCCGACCGCATCCGCGGCACCAGGATCATCATCGACCTGTGACGGGCGCCGGGCATGACGAAGGCCCCGCGTTCCGAGGGACGCGGGGCCTTCGTCGGGGGCCCTTACTTGGAGGAGCCGCCGAAGCCCTTGAAGCGCTGGTTGAACTTCTCGACGCGACCGGCCGAGTCCATGATGCGCTGCTTGCCCGTGTAGAAGGGGTGCGAAGCCGAGGAGATCTCGACGTCGATCACCGGGTACTCCACGCCGTCCAGCTCGATGGTCTTGTCGCTGGTGACGGTGGAACGGGTGAGGAAGGTCTCGCCCGAGCCGAGGTCGCGGAACACGACGGCCTGGTAGTCGGGGTGAATGTCAGTCTTCATGGGATTCCTTAGTTGCTGCCCTGGATTGTGCCAGGGACGAGGGAAGTCTGCGGTGCAGAGAGCACCAAGGGTCGATTCTATCAGATGCCGCGTCAGGACGCGGCGCGGGCGGCGTAGCGGCCACCCTCCTGAGACAGCGTGATCGGCATCCCGAACGCGGCCGTCAGCGACTCGCTCGTGAGCGACTCCTCGATCGGCCCCGCCGCGACGACGACGCCGTCACGCAGCAGCAGCACGTGCGTGAAACCGACCGGGATCTCCTCCACGTGGTGCGTCACCATCAGCATCGCGGGCGTCGACGGCGCCGAGGCGTACCCGCCGAGCAGGGCGAGCAGCTCCTCGCGCGAGCCGAGGTCGAGCGAGGCCGTCGGCTCGTCGAGCAGCAGCAGCTCCGGGTCGGTCATGACGGCGCGCGCGATCTGGACACGCTTCTGCTCGCCGTCGCTGAGCGTGCCGAACGTGCGGTCGGCGAGGTGATCCAGACGCCAGTCGCGCAACACGCGGAGGGCGCGGCGCTCATCGATGTCCTCATAGCTCTCGTTCCACCGGCCGAGCACCGAGTACGCGGCCGTGAGCACCGTGTTGAGCACGGTCTCGTCACGCGGAACCCGCTTGGCCATCGCGGAGGAGGCGAACCCGATCCGGGGGCGGATCTCGAACACGTCGGTGCGACCGAGCGTCTCGCCCAGCACGGTGACCGTGCCGGCCGTCGGGTGCATGAGCGTGTCGGCCAGCTGCAGCAGCGTGGTCTTGCCCGCGCCGTTCGGCCCGAGGATCACCCATCGCTGATCGTCGGCGACCTGCCAGGTCACGTGATCGATGATGTTGCGCCCCTCTCGGCGCACGACGACGTCAGCGAAATCCAGAGCGATCGGCATGCGGCCAGCCTATCGGCTCAACGGATCAGCTCCGCGTAGAGCGCGCGGGTCGCTTCCGCGATCGCGGTCCAGCTGAACTGGGTCCGCGCCCGCTCCCGTCCGGCTTCACCGTATGCGCGGGCGCGCTCCGGATCCGTCGCGACCTCGGTCAGCACGGCGGCCAGGTCGGCGACGAAGCGCTCCGGGTCGATCGGGGTGCCCGTGCCGTCCTGCACCTGCTCGATCGGCACCAGGCGGCCGGTCACGCCGTCGTCGACCACCTCCGGGATCCCACCCGTGGCCGTGCCGACGACCGCGGCGCCGCACGCCATCGCCTCCAGGTTCACGATGCCCAGCGGCTCGTACACCGAGGGGCACACGAACGTGGTCGCTGCGGCGAGGATGGCCGACAGCTCGTCGCGGGGGAGCATGCGCTCGATCCAGATGACGCCCTCGCGAGTCTGCTGCAAAAGCCGCACCCCCTCCTGCACCTCGGCCATGATCTCCGGGGTGTCCGGGGCGCCGGCGCACAGCACCAGCTGCACCTCCGGCGGCAGGAGCCGGGCCGCCTGGAGCAGGTACGGCAGTCCCTTCTGCCGGGTGATCCGCCCGACGAACACCACGGACGGGCGAGCGGGGTCCATGCCGATCGACTCCAGGAACGCGGCGTCCTCGACCGGCCGCCAGCGCTCCACATCGATGCCGTTGTGGATCACCCGGACACGCGCGGGGTCCACCCCGGGATAGCTGCGCAGGATGTCGGCGCGCATCCCCGCGCTCACCGCGACGACGGCGGCCGCGTTCTCGTACGCCAGCCTCTCGATCCCGCTCGACACCGCGTAGCCGCCGCCGAGCTGCTCCGCCTTCCACGGTCGCAGCGGCTCCAGGCTGTGCGCGGTCAGCACGTGCGGGATGCCGTGCAGCTGCGACGCGAGGTGACCGGCGAAGTTCGCGTACCAGGTGTGGCTGTGCACGAGGTCGGCCCCGCCGATCGCGGCGACGATCTCGAGGTCGGTGCCCAGCGTCTGCAGCGCCGGGTTCGCGCCGGCCAGTCCGGTCGGCGTGCGGTACGCGAACGTGCCCTCCTCCTCGCGCGGCGCACCGAAGGCGCGGACCGTCACATCGATGCTCTCGCGCAGGGCGGCGACCAGCTCAGCCACGTGCACTCCGGCGCCGCCGTAGATCTCCGGCGGGTACTCCTTGCTGATCATCTCGACTCGCATGCCTAGACGCTAGCGACCGGCTTGTCCAGACGCTAGTTTCCCCGGCGCGGCGGCATCTATGGTGGAGCCATGTCCGCTCCAAAGAAGGTCTTCGGGATCATCCTCGCCGGCGGCGAGGGCAAGCGACTCATGCCGCTGACAGGGGATCGTGCGAAGCCTGCCGTGCCGTTCGGCGGCCAGTACCGCCTGATCGATTTCGCCATCTCCAACCTGATCAACTCGGGCCTGCGTCAGATCGTGGTGCTCACCCAGTACAAGTCCCATAGCCTGGACCGGCACATCTCGCAGACCTGGCGGATGTCGGCACTGCTCGACTCGTACGTCGCCTCCGTCCCCGCGCAGCAGCGACTGGGCAAGCGCTGGTTCTCCGGCTCGGCCGACGCGATCCTGCAGAGCATGAACCTGATCAACGACGAGAAGCCGGACATCGTCGTGGTGATCGGCGCCGACCACGTCTACCGCATGGACTTCCGCCAGATGCTCGAGGCGCACATCGAGTCGGGCGCCAAGGCCACCGTGGCCGGCATCCGGCAGCCGCTCGCCCTCGCCTCGCAGTTCGGCGTGATCGACGCGGACCCGGAGTCCGGACGCATCCGGCAGTTCCTCGAGAAGCCGACCGACGCCACCGGTCTCGCGGACTCCCCCCACGAGGTCCTGGCCTCGATGGGCAACTACATCTTCGACGCGGACGCCCTGATCGCCGCCGTCGAGGCGGACGGCGAGTCCCCGACGTCGAGCCACGACATGGGTGGCGACATCGTGCCGTACTTCGTCGACCGCGGCGAGGCCGGCTACTACGACATGAAGCAGAACGACGTCCCCGGCTCGTCGCCGCGCGACCGCTCCTACTGGCGGGATGTGGGGACGATCGACTCGTTCTTCGACGCGCACCGTGATCTGATCTCGACACTGCCCGTGTTCAACCTCTACAACATGGAGTGGCCGATCCACTCGCAGGCGGTGAACTCGCCGCCTGCGAAGTTCGTGCGCGATTCCGTCGGCCGCATCGGCAACGCGATCGACTCGATCGTGTCCCTCGGCTCCGTCCTGTCCGGCACGCACCTCGAGCGGAGCGTGGTGGGACCGTGGACCCTGGCCGGTGGCGGTTCGACCATCACCGACTCCGTCGTGTTCGATCATGTGCACGTCGGGCAGGGCGCTCGCGTGCACCGGGCGATCCTCGACAAGAACGTCGTCCTCGCGGACGGCGCGACGGTCGGTGTGGACCGTGAGCGAGACCTCGCGCGCGGCTTCACCGTGACGGAGTCGGGCATCACCGTGGTCGGCAAGGGCGTCTTCATCGAGCGCTGAGCCGTCACGCCGTCCGGGCCCGTGCGCCCGCATCGCTAGGCTCGGAGGGTGACCTCCGCGCGCTTCCTCGTCGTCCTCGATGCCGATTCCACGCTCATCCGCAACGAGGTGATCGAACTCCTCGCCGACGAGGCCGGCCGCCGCGCGGAGGTGCAGGCCGCCACCGAGGCCGCGATGCGGGGCGAGATCGACTTCGCATCCAGCCTCCGCTCCCGCGTCGCCGCACTGGAGGGGGTGCCGGTGTCGGCGTTCGAGCGCGTCCGCGCCCGCATCGAGCCGACCCCGGGCGTCCGCGAGCTCACCGCCGCCGTGCACGCGCGCGGTGGCGTGGTGGGCGTCGTGTCCGGCGGGTTCCACGAGATCCTCGACCACATCGCTCCCGAGCTCGGCGTCGACCGGTGGCGTGCCAACGGCCTCGAGGTCGCGGACGGCAGGCTGACCGGTCATGTCGACGGCGACATCGTCGACGGCAAGGCCAAGGCGTCCTGGCTGCGGACCTGGGCGGACGACCTCGGGGTGCCGGCGCACGCCACCATCGCCATCGGTGACGGGGCGAACGATCTGCCCATGATGGCCGTCGCCGGACTCGGACTCGCGTTCAACGCGAAGCCGGCCGTCCGGGAGGCCGCGAGCCTCGTCGTCGCCACGCAGGATCTCGCCGAGGTCATCCCTCTCCTGCCGTGAGGGCGGTGGTGGATGTCGGCGGCCAGCGCTAGCGTCGCCGCATGGACATCATCCTCATCCCCGGACTCTGGCTCGACGCGCGCAGCTGGGACGACGTGATACCGGCGCTGGAGCAGGCAGGACACCGCACCCATCCGCTCACCCTTCCCGGTCTCGGGGCTTCCGGTCCGGCCGCCTCCGACATCGGCATGGCGGAGTGGGTGGCCGCGGGCGTGGCCGCCGTCGATGAGGTCGAGGGCGACGTGGTCGTCGTCGGTCACAGCGGAGGCGGCAATGTGACCTGGGGAGTCGCCGACGCGAGGCCCGAGCGCGTGCGGCGCGTGATCTTCGTCGACACGGTGCCGCCGCCGCCCGGTTCGGGCATCAATGAGTTCGAGGTCGTCGACGGTGCCGTCCCGTTCCCCGGGTGGGACTTCTTCCCCGACGAGGATGTGCACGACCTCGACGACGCGACACGGGCCCGCACGGTCGGGCTGACGCAGAGCGTGCCGGGACGCGTGCCCGCGGACGAGATCCAGCTCGAGAACCCCGCGCGCCACTCCGTGCCGGTGACGCTGCTCATGGGCGGGCTCGACGAGGAGGCGTTCGAGGCGACGATCGCACAGTGGGGTGCATACGCGGAGGAATTCCACGCCATCGCCGACGCCGAGGTCGTGCGCATCGGGTCCGGCCACTGGCCGCAGTTCTCGGTTCCGCAGCGCCTGGGTGAGCTGCTGGTCGCCGCCGTCGCCCGGTGAGTCGGACGTGCGGACGGGTCGGAGCCCGGGCCTCTCAGCGCGTCAGTGGCCCATCCCGAGGCCGCCGTCGACGGGAATGACGGCACCCGAGATGTAGGCGGCATCATCGCTCGCGAGCCAGGTGACCACACCCGCGACCTCATCCGCCGTCGCGAACCTTCCGGCGGGAATGCTGGCCTGGTACTGCTTCTGCGTCTCCTCCGGGAGCTCCGCGGTCATGTCGGTCTCGATGAACCCGGGCGCGACGACGTTGGCGGTGATGCCGCGGGCCCCGAGCTCGCGCGTGATCGACCGGGCGAAGCCGACCAGGGCGCTCTTCGACGCTGCGTAGTTGACCTGACCGGCGGAGCCGTAGAGCCCGACGACGCTGGAGATGAGGATGATGCGTCCGAACCGTGCGCGCAGCATGCCCTTCGACGCACGCTTGACGACGCGGAAGGTGCCGCCGAGGTTGGTGGCGACCACGCTGTCGAAGTCGTCCTCGCTCATGCGCAGCAGGAGGGTGTCCTTCGTGATCCCGGCGTTGGCCACCACGACCTCGACCGGGCCGAGCTGCTGCTCGACCTCGGTGAACGCGGCATCGAGGGACGCGGCATCGGTGACATCGGCGCGCACCGTGAGCGTGCCCTCCGGACCCTCGCCGCTGCGGGCGGTGACGGCCACGCGGTGCCCCTCTCGCACGAAGCGCTCGGCGATGGCGCGGCCGATGCCGCGGTTGCCTCCGGTGACGAGGACGACGCGGTCAGCACTCATGGGGGCACTCCTGCTCTGGTCGGGGGTCGGGTTTCCGAGCCGTGAACGATCCTAGCGACTGCAGCGAGCGTGCCCCGGGCGGAATCGGGGCGCCGCCGAGCCCGCACCGGCGTAGGCTGGAAGCATCGTGAAGAACGCACGTCGAGTCCCGGCCGTCACCTCTCTCCCCCAGTCTCCCGGGGACGAGAGCGACCACCGCGTGCGCCGCTACGCGCTCACGATGACGATCCGCATCGTGTGCTTCGGCCTGATGTTCTTCGTGCAGCCGTTCGGGTGGTACACGTGGGTGTTCGCCCTGGCCGCCGCTGTGCTGCCCTACATCGCCGTGGTGTTCGCCAATGCGGGAAGCGACAGCACGGAGACCTCCGCCGAGTCGCCGTTGCAGGAGCTCGATGCGGCTCCCGGTCCTCCGCCTGTGCAGGAGGCGAACCTCGGCGTCTTCACGATCCGCGAAGGCCGCGCGGAGCAATGACCGATCTGATCTGCTCGCGCGCCGGATGCCGGAGCGCGGCGACCAGCCAGGTCGTGTGGCGCAATCCCCGCATCCACGCCCCCGACCGCGAGAAGATCTGGCTGGCGTGCCCCGAGCACGTGGACTTCCTCCGCGACTATCTGGCCGCCCGTGACTTCCCCGTGACCGTGAGAGACGGTGTGCCCTCGTGAACAACCGCCTGACCCGCTGGGGCGTCTACACCCTGATCGCGATCGGGTTCGCGATCGCCTGCGCCTTCCTGTCGCACTGGCAGTTCGAGCGCAACGAATCGCGGGCCGAGCAGATCGCGCTGGTCGAGCAGAACTACGACGCCCCCGCGGTGCCCCTCACCGAGGTGCTGGGCGACGACGACGTGCTCGATCCCGACGACGAGTGGCGGCCGGTCACCCTGCAGGGCGAGTACCTCGCCGACGAACAGCTGCTCGTGCGCAACCGCCCGCACGGGGGCACGAGCGCCTTCGAGGTGCTGGTGCCGTTCCGCGATGTCGACGGTCGCGTGCTGATCGTCGACCGGGGGTGGGTTCCGCCGGGCGAGGGTGACGTGCCGGACGCCATCCCCGCCCCACCGTCCGGCGAGGTCACGGTCACCGTGCGCCTTCGACCCGGCGAGCCGCTTCCCGCCTCCGGTCGCGGCGCGCCGGAAGGCCAGGTGCCCACGATCCATCTGCCGTCGATCTCCGAGACCATCGACGGTGGCGCCCTCACCGGCGCTTACGGGCGACTGGTGTCGGAGGACCCGGCGGGCTCGGGAACCCTCGGCGGCTTCGAGTCGCCCACCGACGATCCCGGTCCGCACCTGTCGTACGCGATCCAGTGGATCCTGTTCGCGATCATGGGGTTCATCTTCATCGGCTACATCATCCGCACCGAGATCGTGAAGCACCGCGAGGAGCTCGAGGGGAAGCCGGCACCCGTGAAGGCGCCGCGCCGGCGCGACCGCGACGCCGACGTCGAGGACGAGCTGCTCGACGCCCGCTGAGCCCGAGTGCCGCGCCGCTCAGGTGTCGGTCGTACCGCTCACGTGCCGTCCCCAGCCGCCGCGTGCCACCTCGTACACGATCCGAGTGTGCCGTCGATCGGTCGCCCCCTGCCAGAACTCCACCCGCGAGGGCTGCAGGCGCCACAGCACCCAGTCCCCGGCGGCGACCCCGTACCGCGCGGCCGGAGACCGTGCGGCCAGGTCGACCGCGCTCTCCGCGGGCGTCGCCTCCCGCACCGGCCCGCGGAGCCGCACCGCCCGGGCGAGCGGCTGCCACCAGAAGTTCAGTGCCGCCACGGCGTGCACGGCGAGCTGGACGCCCTTGCCCGACGAACGAGGCCCCGCGAACGCCCATCCGCGGGCGTCCGCATCCTTGAGGAGGAGCGTGCGCGCATCCGGCATGCCGTCGCGATCGACCGTCGCCAGGGTGGCGGCGTGCGGCTCCGGCACCCCCTGATCGGCAGCGAGCCGGATCCACGAGAGGAACAGCGGCAGGGGCTCCGCCGGGAGCGCGGCGACGTCGACCGATCGCCCGCGACCGGTGAGCGCCGGCCGGCTCCGCAGCCATGCGCGCATGTCGGACGGATGGTTCGGCGCGGGCGTGCTCATGCTCCCGATGATGTCACGCCGCCGTCGCTCGGGCCGCGCCGGGTCAGGCGAGCTCGATGAGCTCCTGGTACTCCTGGTTCCAGATGTCCTCGACGCCGTCCGGGAGGATGAGCACCCGCTCCGGGTTGAGCGACTGCACCGCTCCGGGGTCGTGCGACACGAGCACCACGGCGCCCTCGTAGTGCGCGAGCGCCCCGAGGATCTCCTCGCGCGACGCCGGGTCGAGGTTGTTGGTCGGCTCGTCGAGCAGCAGCAGGTTGGCCGACGAGACCACGAGCGTGGCGAGCGAGAGGCGGGTCTTCTCCCCACCGGAAAGCACCCCGGCGGGCTTCAGGACGTCGTCGCCGGTGAACAGGAACGAGCCGAGCACCTTGCGCGCCTCCGTCTCGGTGATGTGCGGAGCGGCGGAGACCATGTTCTCCAGCACCGAGCGGGAGACGTCGAGGTTCTCGTGCTCCTGCGCGTAGTAGCCCACCTTGAGGCCGTGCCCCGGCTCGAGCTGGCCCGTGTCGGGCTGGTCGACCCCGGCGAGCATCCGCAGCAGCGTCGTCTTCCCTGCGCCGTTGAGTCCGAGGACGACCACCTTCGAGCCGCGGTCGATCGCGAGGTCGACATCGGTGAAGATCTCCAGCGAGCCGTAGGACTTCGACAGCCCGGACGCCATGAGCGGGGTCTTGCCGCAGGGGGCCGGCTTCGGGAACCGCAGCTTCGCGACCCGGTCCTCCTGCCGCACCTCGTCGAGTCCGGCGAGCAGCTTCTCGGCGCGCGCGATCATCTGGTGCGCGGCCGCGGCCTTCGACGCCTTGGCGCCGAAGCGCGCGGCCTGCTGCTGCAGCGTCGTCGCCTTCTTCTCCGCGTTCGCGCGCTCCTTCTTCCGGCGCTCCTCGTCGGCGGCACGCTGGCGCAGGTAGTTCTTCCAGTTCATGTTGTAGATGTCGATGACCTGGCGGTTCGCGTCGAGATAGAACACGCGGTTCACGGTCTCCCCCACGAGCTCGACGTCGTGGCTGATGACGATCAGGCCACCCTTGTAGTTCTTCAGGAACTCACGAAGCCACACGACGCTGTCGGCGTCGAGGTGGTTGGTCGGCTCGTCGAGGATCATCGTGTCGGCGTCGGAGAACAGGATGCGCGCCAGCTCGATGCGCCGACGCTGACCGCCCGACAGCGTCGAGAGCGGCTGGTCGAGGATGCGGTCCGGCAGCGAGAGGTTGTGTGCGATGGACGCGGCCTCCGCCTCCGCGGCGTACCCGCCCTGCGCCTCGAACCGCTCCGTGAGCGTGGCGTAGCGCTTCATGGCCTTCGCCGCGACCGCCGGGTCGTCCGAGCCCATCGCGAGCGATGCCTCCGTCATGCCGAGGTTCAGCTGACCGAGGCCGCGCGCGTCGAGGATGCGCGTGCGCGCGAGGTCTTCGGGGTTCCCGGAACGCGGGTCCTGCGGCAGGTAGCCGAGCTCACCCGATCGGGTGACCGAGCCGCCGGAGGGCAGCACATCCCCCGCGAGCACCTTGGTGAGAGTGGTCTTGCCGGCGCCGTTGCGCCCGACCAATCCGATCTTGTCTCCGTCGCCCACGCGGAACGACACGTTCTCCATCAGCAGGCGCGCGCCAACGCGGATCTCGAGGTCGTGCACGGCAAGCACAGCGGACGTCCGTTCCTTCGGGGCGGGTGAGCGGCCGATCGGCCAGCCTCCCAGTATATGCCGCCCGGAGAGCCTCACCGCCCGGCAAGATCCCTCCCGAGAGTGAGAGCCGGAATACCGCAGAGGGATGCCCGCTGCGCGACCGCCCGCCTACCGTGCAGGAGTGGACATCCTCAACGAGCTCATCATGCAGGCGATCGCCTCCCCCTGGCTGTACCTGGTGTTGTTCGCCGTCACGGTGATCGACGGGTTCTTCCCGCCCGTGCCGAGCGAGACCGTGCTCGTCGCCGCGGCCGCCGTCGCCGCATCCACCGGCGACGGAGACCTGCTTCTCCTGGGGCTCGTCGCGGCGGTCGGCGCCGCCATCGGCGACAACCTCGCCTTCCTGATCGGACGCCGGCTGGGCACCTCACGATTCGCCTGGATGCGGCGGCCGAGGGTGGTCACGGCCTTCGCATACGCCCAGCGCGCGCTCGCTCGACGCAGCGCCACGCTCATCCTCGGCGCGCGGTACATCCCCGTCGGTCGCGTCGCGGTGAACATGTCCGCGGGTGCGCTGGGCTTCCCCTGGCGCCGGTTCCTGCCCCTGAGCCTCATCGCGGGCGCGAGCTGGAGCGTCTTCAGCCTCGCGATCGGGCTGCTCGCCGGTGCATGGATCAAGGACCAGCCCCTGCTCAGCGCTCTGCTCGGCATCGGCGTGGCCCTGGTGATCGGTGTCGTGATCGACCGGATCGCCGCCGCCCGTCGTCGCCGTGCGCCCGTGGCCCACCTGGCAGGATGAGAGTCATGGCACGCCGCCGAGCCCGACCCCCGCGCGCGCCGCGGATGAACCGCCGCACCACCGCCCTCGCGGCGCTGTATGCGGCGGTCGTCGTGCTGTACGCGCTGCTCGTGCCCCTGCAGACCGTGCTCTCCGGCACCCCCCTGCCGCTGACGTTCCTCGTCGGCGCGGCGCTGTGCGGAGCGCCGCTCGTCGCCCTCGCCCGACCGCGCACCGCCATCGCGCTGTTCACCGCCGCGACCTTCACCCTGCCGCTCCTCGTGGTCCCCGCGCAGGCCATCCAGTCGCCGTGGCCCTGGTCGGTGCCGGCACTGCTCACCTTCGTCCTGTTCGTGGGGGTCGTGACCTTCGTGCACGGCCCCCGCCTCGGAGCCGTCGCCCTCGTGCTCGGGGCCCTCACGTCGCTCACCGCTCCGCTGCTGCGAGCCGACATGGTCGCCAGCGACGCGTCCGCCGGGAGTGCGACCGCCGACCTCATCGTGACGTCGTCGCTCGCCGCGGCCATGTACCTCATCGCGGTGCTCGTCGCCGGACGTGTCCGCGTGGCCCAGGAGCTCACGCGTGAGCGGGAGCACAGCGCGCTGGAGGAGTCGCGCCGCGCCCTCGTCGAGGAGCGCACACGGATCGCGCGCGAGCTGCACGACGTGGTGGCGCACAGCATGTCGGTCATCCAGGTGCAGGCGTCCACCGCGCGATACCGGATCCCCGGTCTCGACGACACCGCGACGGCCGAGTTCGAGGACATCGCCGCGACCGCCCGCACCTCGCTCACCGAGATGCGGCGCATGCTGGGGGTGCTGCGCACGGAGGACCAGCACGCCGAGCTCGCCCCGCAGCAGGGCCTGGACGACGTCCCCGCGCTCGTCGACAGCATCCGCCGCGCCGGCGTCGAGGTGGGGCTCGTGATGGAGGGCACGGATGCCGCGTCTGGCGCGGAGCCCACCGTGCAGATCGCCGCGTTCCGCATCGTGCAGGAGGCGCTGAGCAACGCCGTGCGCCATGCTCCGGGGGCCCGTGTCACGGTGCGCGTGCACGCGGACCCGGCGGCGCTGCGGCTCGTCGTGCAGAACGCCGCGCCGCCGCGACCGCCGGAAGCCCACCCCGGGGGCTACGGGCTGCGGGGAATGCGCGAGCGCGCGGAGATCCTCGGCGGCAGCCTCTCCGCCGGCCCCACGGACGACGGCGGGTGGCGCGTCGAGGCGACCCTCCCCCTGGCCAACGGCTCGACCCCGACCACCGCCGACCACGGCATGACGGCAGCCCCGCCGGCCGCAGCAGACGAGGAGACCCCGTGACGATCAGCGTGCTCATCGCCGACGACCAGGCGATGGTCCGTGCGGGTTTCGCCGCCCTTCTCGACGCCCACGACGGGATCCGCGTGGCCGGACAGGCCGCGAACGGCGCCGAGGCCGTGGCGCTGTCCGCCCGGCTCGATCCGGACGTGATCCTGATGGACGTGCGGATGCCGGAGCTCGACGGCATCGAGGCCACGCGCCGCATCCTCGGCACGTCGTATCCCGCCGCTCACGTGCCGCGCATCCTGATGCTCACGACGTTCGACATCGACGACTACGTCTACGACGCGCTGGAGGCGGGCGCGAGCGGCTTCCTGCTCAAGGACGCCCTGCCCGAGGAGCTCGTGCACGCGGTGCGGGTGGTCGCGGGCGGCGACGCCCTGCTGGCTCCGAGCGTCACCCGCCGCATGATCGAGCAGTTCGCCGGACGACGCCCGCGCGCCCCCCGCTCCGCGACCGTGCTGGCGGAGCTGACCGATCGCGAGCGCGAGGTGCTGGTGCTGATCGGTCGCGGACGGTCGAACTCCGAGATCGCCACGGACCTCTTCATCGCGGAGCAGACCGTGAAGACGCACGTGGGCAAGGTGCTGTCCAAGCTCGGCCTGCGCGACCGGGTTCATGCGGTGATCCTCGCTTACGACACCGGGCTGGTCGAGCCCTCGTCCTGACTCGCCCCACGGTAGGGGTCTGATCGACACCGCAGGGTGATGCCGCCGCGGACACCCCGTCCCTAGCCTCCGAGGACACCGTTCCGAGGAGGACCCATGGCCATCGTCCAGGCGCTGCCCGCCGCCGCTCCCCCGCCCGCGCCGTCCGCACGACGCGACACCGGCATCGACTTCATCCGCGCGCTCTGCGTGCTCGGCGTGGTGGTGCTGCACGCCATCATGGTGGGCGTCACAGTGGCCGACGGCGCCCCGGTGTTCGAGAACGCGAGCGACGGCACGGGATGGATCGCACCGCTCAGCTGGGTGCTGCAGGTCATGCCGCTGTTCTTCGTGATCGGAGGGTTCTCCGGGCTGCTCGCCTCCCGTCGGCTGCGGGCGAGGGGCGCGAGCACCCTCGACTTCCTGACCGCACGGGTACACCGGCTGCTGCGTCCCACAGTCATCACGATCGCCGCGGTCGGCGTGGCGCTGGCCGTCCTGACGCTCCTCGGCGTGCCGGCCGAGCTGATCGCGGTCGCGGGCTTCCGCTACGGGCAGCCCCTCTGGTTCCTCGGGGTCTTCCTGCTGTGCCAGCTGCTGCTGCCCGCCCTGGCGGCCCTCCACGAGCGTGCTCCGCTGCGCACGATCGGCGCGCTCGCGGCCACCTCGGTCGCGGTGGATGCGCTACGCGGCGTGACCGGCGTGGCAGGACTGGGGTTCCTCAACCTCGCCTTCGTCTGGCTCACGCTGCAGCAGCTCGGATTCTTCCTCGCCGACGGGCGCATCGACGCCCTCGCCCGCCGCACCCGGGTCGCCGTCACCGCGGGCGCCGGAGTGCTCCTCACCGTGCTCTTCGTCGCCGGCGTGTACTCCCCCGACCTCATCGCCAACATCAACCCGCCCACCGCCGCGCTCCTGCTGGTCGGCGTCGTCCACACGGGCCTGCTGTCCCTGCACCGCGAGCGGATCGCCCGGGCGAGCAGCACCGTCGCGGCGGCGGCGTTCACGCGATTCGTCACCCGCCGCACGATGACGATCTACCTGTGGCACATGCCCGTGCTGCTGGCGATGGCCGGCGTGACCGCGGTCGTCGCCCTCGGCACCGGTGCCGCTCTCCCGGCGCTCGACGGCCCGGAGTGGTGGCTGACACGCCCGCTGTGGCTGCTGTCGGCGCTGGCCCTGACCGCCGGGGTGGCCGTCGCCGTCGACCGCTTCGAACGACAGCCGGCACCGACGGGCACCCGATCGTCCGGGCGGCTGGTCTCGGCCGGGCTGCTCGGGCTCGGCGGCGTGGTGCTGCTGCTGGTCGTGGGCACGTCCGTCACGACCGCGATCGTGGCCGTGGCCCTGCTGATGACCGCGCTGCGCCTCGCCAGGGCGGCCGAACCGGTGCCAGCGCTCGCGATCGGGTGAGGCTCAGGCCACCCCGCGCGCGGCGAGGGCGTCGCCCACCCGGTCGGCGTGCCGGAGGGTGAGCACGAGGAGCGGCACCGCCGCGCGCGGCCCCAGGCGCACCCCTCGAGCGCGCTCGGCCTCACGGAGCCGGTGGACGAACGCCGCGACCACCGGCACCATCGTGAGCGTGAGCGACAGCGTCAGCGCGACGACCTCCGGATCGACACCCCAGCGACGCAGCGGCCGCAGCACCGTCTGCAGCACATCGAGCAGGTCGGACATCCGCGTGGTCATCGTCACCAGTGCGGCGACGAGCAGCAGCGCCGCGACCCGACCGGCACCGACCCACGCGGCGATCGGCGAGACGAACACCGCCAGCATCACCCCCAGCACGAGGAGGATCCATCGCAACCGCCACAGTTCGACGAGCAGCGTGCGCGGACTCTGCCCTCCGAGCGGATAGAGCACGACCGTGGCGGCGAGGGCCACGCTCACGACGACGGGCTGCGGCGGAAGCAGGGTCAGGCCGAGGGCGCAGAGCACGAGCCCCGCGAGCTTCATCCCCGCGGGGAGGCGATGCAGCACGCTCGTGCCGGGGCGGTAGAGCGAGATCACGCGGACACCCGGCAGTACTCGTCGATCACCGCATCCGGGTGGCCCACGGCCACGGCTCGCCCGCCCTCGAACAGCACGGCCAGGTCGCAGCGCGCGGCCAGGTCGAGGTCGTGCGTGGCCACCACGACCTGCGCCTCCTGCGCCATCAGCAGCTCCGCGATGCGCCGGGCGTTGCGGCGGTCGAGGAGCGTGGTCGGCTCGTCGGCCACGAGCAGCCGCGGCTCGGTCACGAGCACGGCCGCCAGCGCGAGCAGTTGCTTCTGCCCGCCGGACAGCGACGACGCCGGCACGTCCGCGTGCGCCTCGAGCCTGTGCACCGCGAGGGTCTCGCGCACGCGTCGGTCGACCTCCGCGCGCGGGAGGCCTCGCAGCGACAGGGCGAGATCTTCCGCGGGCGTCGGCATGAGGATCTGCGCGTCGGGATCCGTGAACACGAAGCCGACGCGGCGTCGGAGCTCCCGCGTGTCGCGCACCACGTCGAGCCCGTGCACGACCGCGGTGCCCGCCGTCGGCACGACCAGGCCGTCCAGCACACGCGCGAACGTCGACTTTCCCGAGCCGTTCGCTCCGATCACGGCGATGCGTCGTGCCGTGAGGTCGAGGCTCACGTCATCGAGGATCGCCCGGCCGTCGACCTCCACCCGCACGTGCTCCAGCACGATCGATGCGGCGGCTTCCTCGGCCCGACGCTGCTCGCGCACTCCCACCTCCTGAACACCGTTCACCTGAACGCCGTTCACTATAGTGGGGTCATGACCCCCGAGCCCAATCCGGCCCGACACGACCGCGACAGCGTCGCCCGCAGCGCTCTCGCCCTGCTCGACGAGGTCGGTCTGGCCGACCTCTCGATGCGGCGCATCGCCGCGCGGCTCGACGTGCAGCCCAGTGCTCTCTACTGGCACTTCGCGAGCAAGCAGGAGCTGCTCGCCGATCTCGCCGACCGCATCACCGCGAGCCTCCCCCGCGGAACCACCGGCGTCCTCGCCACCGCCCGCGGCCTGCGAGATGCTCTGTTCGCCCACCGCGACGGCGCCGAGCTCGTGCTGAGCACCTACGCGCTCCAGCTCGGCTCGGCGCACGCGCTCGACGCGCTCATCGCCGCGCTGCGGAGCGACGGCGCCGACGATCCCGAAACCCGCGCGACCGCGATCCTTCACTTCGTCCTCGGCCACGCGACGCTCGTGCAGCAGCGCATGCACGCCGACAGCCACGGCGCCCTGCCACCCTCGGACGAGATCGACGTGACGGCGGGTCTCGACCGCGCGTTCGACCTGGGCGTGCGGGCGCTCGCGGGCGAGGTCAGCGCACCGCGGGCTCCGCGGCGTGCCCGAGCCTGAGACCCGGCACGAGCGCCAGCAGCACGAGACCGAGACCGAACGCGAACACCACGCCGAAGGCGCCAGGACCGCCGCCGAGGGTGGCCACGGCGAGCCCCGCGACCGCGATCGCGACCGCGGACCCCGTCGCGTCGGAGATCGACAGCGCCGAGGAGTTGAACCCCTGGTTCGATTCGTCCGAGTAGGCCAGCGTGAGCACCGTCAGGCGCGGATACAGCAGCCCCATGCCGCCACCCGCGAACGCCCACCCGAGGATCACCACGACGGGCGACACCGGGAACACGGCCGCCGCGAGCACCGCCAGCATCGCCACCAGGAGGGCTCCGAGGCTCAGCAGCGTGATGCGGCGGTTGCCCAGCCGCTCGCCGTAGCGCCCCTGCAGCGCCGAGGCTCCAGCCCACGCGAACGCCGCGAGCATGAGCGCCACCCCCGCCCACGTGGCGGTGAAGTCGTACTTCCGGATGAGCAGGTAGGGGATGTAGGCCTCCGCCGCGAAGAACGCGCCGGCGGCCACGCCGCGCATCAGCACGACGCTGGGCAGCCCGGCTCCCGCGCGGAGGGTACGGGCGGGGAGCAGCGGCAGCACCGCGACGCCGATCCCGAGGATCGCGGCCACGGCGACCGGCCAGCGCACCCCGTCGTCGAGCTCGGCCGAGACGCCGATCACCACCGCCAGCGCCGCCACCACGACGGCCAGCAGCAGGCGGAGGCGCAGCGCACGCCGGTCCTGGGGTTCGCCGCCGCCCAGGTCGACACCACGCAGCCGGACCGCGATCATCAGGAAGGCGATCGCGGTGAGCACCGCGACGCCCAGGAACGCCCAGCGCCAGTGCAGGTACTCCGCGACCGCTCCCGCGAGGAACGGCCCCACCATCGACGGGACGACCCAGGCGGCCGCGAACGCCGCGAACACGCGCCCGTGCAGCTCCGGCGGGTAGAGCCGCGCGACCACGACGTACAGCGCGACCGTCTGACCGCCGGTGCCGAGCCCCTGCACGAGCCGACCGATCAGGAACTGCGGCATCGAGGTCGCGAAGCCCGAGATCAGCAGGCCGACGATGAACAGCGCCACCGCCACGTACAGCGCGCCGCGCGGCCCGCGCGCGTCGGACCAGGCACCGGTCGCGACCATCCCGATCACGCTCGTCGCAAGGGTGCCGGCGAACGCGACGGCGAACAGCGCCTCGCCGTCGAGCGCCGCACTCACGATCGGCATGACCGTGGTGACCGCGAGCGCCTCGATCGCGGCGAGGAAGATGAGCGCGACCGCGCCCACCGTCACCCAGATTCGGCCGCGATCCCAGATCGATGCGACGGGCTGCGGCGCGGTCATCGCTCCACGAGCGCGGCGATCCGATCGACGGCCTCCGTCAGGATCTCCGGGCTCGTCCCGAAGTTCAGTCGCACGTGGCCCGCTCCCTCGGTGCCGAACGCCGGGCCGAAGTGCAGGGCGACCTTCGCATCCCGCAGGATCCGCCGGGCCGGGTTGTCGCCCCAGCCCAGAGCCGACAGGTCGATCCAGGCCAGGTAGCCCGCGTCCGGGATCCGGTAGCGGGCACCGGGAAGATGCCGCGCCAGCAGGTCCTCCAGGAGCACGCGGTTCTGGTCGAGCGTGTCGAGCAGCCCGTCCAGCCACGCATCGCTCTCCTCCGCGAACGCTGCGACCGAGGCGAGCAGACCGAACTGACCGGTGCGCCACTCGACCTCCACGGGGAGCCCGCGCACCACGGCGCTGGTGTCGTCGTCGGCCGTGACCATCAGCGCACACTTCAGGCCGGCGAGGTTGAACGCCTTGCTGGCGCTCACGACCGCATAGCCGACGCGTGCGGCCGTCTCGCTCGCCGCGAGGAAGGGCGTGAACCCGGTCCCCGGCTGGGCGAGCGGCGCGTGGATCTCGTCGGACACGACGGCGGCGCCGTACTCGGCAGCGATCTCCGCCAGCGCGGCGAGGGCGTCTCGGTCGTGCACCGTGCCGGTCGGGTTGTGCGGGTTGCACAGCAGGATCGCGGTCGCACCGTCGTCGAACGCCCCGCGGATCCCGTCGAGGTCGAGCTCCCACCCCGTGCCCGTGTCGCGCAGCGGCACCCGCAGCACCTCCGCACCGGCCTCCTCCACGAGGTCGTAGAACGGCGGGTACACGGGCGGGGTGACGACGACCCGCTCCCCCGGCTGCGTCACGCGGCGCAGGATCTCCACGATGCCCATGCTCACGTCGGCCGTGCTGCGAGTGCGAGCGGGATCCACCGCCCAGTCGTAACGGCGGCGCGCGAAGCCCGCGAACGCCTCGGCCAGCGGCGTCTTCGAGGCGATGTACCCCGTGTCGCCACGCTCGACCGCACGGTGCAGGGCCGCGGTGATCGCGGGGGCGAGGGGGAAGTCGGTCTCGGCGACGAAGAGCGGAAGCACATCGGCGGGGTACTCGCGCCACTTCTCGCTGCTGCGCTCACGGAGCTCCGCCAGGGACAGGGCCTGAACATGCAACATTCGATCTCCCGAGTTCTCGTCCCCGCCTCACCGCGGAGTCAGCGAAGCGGGCGCGTCTCCGCGCCCGCTCCGTCGTGCATCACTGTCTTCAGCGTCAGATTGCGAATCCCAGCGCGCGCATCATGTCGCGCCCGTCGTCCGTGATCCGCTCCGGACCCCACGGCGGCATCCACACCCAGTTGATGCGGAACCGGTCCACGACGTTGTCGAGAGCCTGCGCGGTCTGGTCTTCGAGGACGTCGGTCAGCGGGCAGCCCGCGCTGGTCAACGTCATGTGGATGACGAGAGCATCGTTCTCGTCATCCCAGGCGAGGTCGTAGATGAGGCCGAGGTCGACGACGTTGATCCCGAGCTCCGGGTCCATGACGTCCTTGAGCGCCTCGGTGACCGCGTCGTACTTCTCATCCGTGAGGGTCGCTGTCATACGGCTCAGCCTACGCCTCGATCGGGGCGGAAGGGTCGAGGAACCGGTCGTAGCCCTCGTTCTCCAGCCGGTCGGCGAGCTCGGGTCCGCCCTCTTCGACGATCTTGCCGGCGACGACGACGTGCACGAAGTCGGGGCGGATGTACCGCAGGATCCGGGTGTAGTGCGTGATCAGGAGCACGCCGAGTCCCGTGGACTCCTTGGCACGGTTCACGCCCTCGGACACGATCTTCAGCGCGTCGACGTCGAGACCCGAGTCGGTCTCGTCGAGCACGGCGAACTTCGGCTTGAGCACCTCGAGCTGCAGGATCTCGTGGCGCTTCTTCTCGCCGCCGGAGAAGCCCTCGTTGACGTTGCGCTGCGCGAACTTCGGGTCCATGCGCAGGTTCGCCATGGACTCCTTGACGTCCTTGGTCCACTGGCGGATCGAGGGCGCCTCGCCGTCGAGCGCGGTCTTCGCCGTGCGCAGGAAGTTCGTCACGGTGACGCCGGGGATCTCCACCGGGTACTGCATCGCGAGGAAGAGCCCGGCGCGGGCGCGCTCGTCGACGCTCATCGCCAGCACGTCCTCCCCGTCGAACGTGATCGAGCCGGAGGTCACCGTGTACTTCGGGTGACCGGCGATCGTGTAGGCCAGGGTCGACTTGCCCGAGCCGTTGGGGCCCATGATGGCGTGGGTCTCACCGGTGTTCATGGTGAGGGTGATTCCGTTGAGGATCGGGGTGGTCCCCGCCTCGGTCTCGACCGTCACGTGCAGGTCGCGGATCTCGAGAACAGACATTCTTCAGACTTCCTTCGTCACAGCAGGATCGATGAGCACGTCGTCGCCGTCGATCTCGACGACATAGACCGGGACGGGCTCGTAAGCGGGGAGGTTCTGGGGCTTGCCGGTGATCAGGGAGAAGGCCGAGCCGTGAGCCCAGCACTCCACCGTGTCGCCTTCCACGAAGCCCTCGGACAGCGAGATGTCGCCGTGCGTGCAGGTGTCGCCGATGGCGTGGATCACGCCATCGCCGTCCTTGATCACCGTGATGGGCACGCCGCCCGGCTCGACGCGGAGCGGGGTGTCCTGCTCCAGGTCGGAGACCGCGCAGACGCGCTCGGCGGTCACGCGTCCACCTCGGCGAGCTCGGCCTCGATGGCGGCGAGCAGCTCCGCCTCGAGCGTCGGGATACCGAGGCGCAGCACGATGTCGGTGAGGAAGCCGAGCACGACGAGACGCCGCGCCTCCTCCTCCGGGATGCCGCGGGCCTGCAGGTAGAAGAGCTGCTCGTCGTCGAAGCGACCGGTCGCACTCGCGTGGCCCGCGCCGACGATGTCGCCCGTCTCGATCTCGAGGTTCGGGATCGAGTCGGCGCGCGCCCCCTCGGTGAGCACCAGGTTGCGGTTCGCCTCGTACGAGTCGGTGCCCGTGGCGTCGGCGCCGATCAGCACGTCGCCGATCCACACACTGTGCGCGCTCGCGCCCTGGAGGGCACCCTTGTAGAGCACGTCGCCCGTGGTGTGCGGACCCTTGTGGTGCAGGTAGACCTGGCTCTCCAGGTGCTGCCCGGCGTCCGCGTACGACAGCCCGTAGAGGTAGCCCTCGGAACCCGCGCCCGCGAGCTCCACGCTCGGGTTCACGCGCACGAGGCCGCCGCCGAAGCTCACCACGAAGTGCTTGAGCGTGGCGTCGGAGCCGACGCGGGCCTGGTGCGCGGCCGCGTGCACCGCGTCGTCCTCCCACTGCTGCACCGTGACCACGGTGAGCTTCGCGCCATCGCGGACGATGATCTCCACGTTCTGCGCGTACTGCGCGGAACCCTTGTGCTGCAGCACCACGGTCGCGACGCTGTGCTCCAGCGCCTCGATCACGATGTGGGCGTCGGCGCGGCGGTCGGCACCCGTACCCGTGACGGAGATGAAGATCGGCTCGGCGACCTCCTCCTCACGCGGGATGCGCACGTGCACCGCCTCGCTCGCACCCTGCCAGGCGACGGCGGCCGTGATGTCCTCGGGGAGGAAGACCTCGCCGCGCGGAGCGGCGCCGATGGCGAGCGGTCCTGCCACGTACTGCTCGCCGGAGCTGAAGGCGTACGCGACGCCGTCGTTCGCCTCTGCCGTCTGGAACAGCGGCGTCAGCTGCGCGACCGGCGTGTGCTTCCAGTTGACCTCACGGCCGCTGGGGGCGCCGAAGTCGTCCGGGTCGTACGAGTGCGGGCGCTCGGAGCGCGTCTGCACCGGGACGAATCCGGCGTCGGCGACCTGGGCGGCCGGGTCGATGTGCGCGTTCGTGTGCTGCGCCTCCGTGGGCGCTGTCGTCGAGGCCGCCATTTAGCCGACCGATCCTTCCATGCCCATCTCGATGAGCTTGTTCAGTTCCATCGCGTACTCCATCGGCAGCTCGCGCGCGATCGGCTCGATGAAGCCGCGCACGATCATCGCCATCGCCTCGTCCTCGGGCATGCCGCGGGACTGGAGGTAGAAGAGCTGCTCCTCGCTGACCTTCGAGACCGTGGCCTCGTGGCCGAGCTGCACGTCGTCGACGCGGATGTCGATCGCCGGGTAGGTGTCGGAGCGCGACTTCGTGTCCACGAGCAGCGCGTCGCAACGCACGGTGTTCGCCGAGTGGTGGGCGTTGGCGTCGACGCGGACCTCACCGCGGTAGCCGGCGCGACCGCCGCCGCGGGCGATCGACTTCGAGACGATCGATGACTGCGTGTACGGCGCCATGTGGATCATCTTGGCGCCCGCGTCCTGGTGCTGACCGGGACCGGCGAAGGCGACCGAGAGGGTCTCGCCCTTGGCGTGCTCGCCCATCAGGTAGATCGACGGGTACTTCATCGTCACCTTGGAGCCGATGTTGCCGTCGACCCACTCCATGGTCGCGCCCTCGTGTGCCACGGCGCGCTTGGTGACCAGGTTGTAGACGTTGTTCGACCAGTTCTGGATCGTCGTGTAGCGCACGCGGGCGTTCTTCTTCACGATGATCTCGACCACGGCCGAGTGCAGCGAGTCGGACTTGTAGATCGGAGCCGTGCAGCCCTCGATGTAGTGGACGTAGCTGTCCTCGTCGGCGATGATCAGGGTCCGCTCGAACTGACCCATGTTCTCGGTGTTGATGCGGAAGTACGCCTGCAGCGGGATCTCGACGTGCACGCCCTTCGGGACGTAGACGAACGAGCCGCCCGACCACACGGCCGTGTTGAGTGCGGCGAACTTGTTGTCGCCCGCCGGGATGACCGTGCCGAAGTACTCCTCGAAGAACTCGGGGTGCTCGCGCAGCGCCGTGTCGGTGTCCATGAAGATGACGCCCTGGGCCTCGAGGTCCTCGCGGATCTGGTGGTACACGACCTCGGATTCGTACTGAGCGGCGACGCCGGCCACGAGGCGCTGGCGCTCTGCCTCGGGGATGCCCAGGCGCTCGTACGTCTCGCGGATCTCCTCGGGGAGGTCCTCCCAGCTCTGCGCCTGCTTCTCGGTGGAGCGGACGAAGTACTTGATGTTGTCGAAGTCGATGTCGCTGAGGTCGGCGCCCCACGTCGGCATCGGCTTGCGACCGAAGAGCTGATACCCCTTCAGACGGGTCTTCAGCATCCACTCGGGTTCGTTCTTGAGGGCAGAGATCCCGCGGACCACCTCTTCGGAGATGCCGCGTTTCGCCACGGCACCCGCGGCGTCTTCATCGTGCCAGCCGAACTCGTACACCCCCAGACCGTCAAGCTCCGGGCGGTCGATCAGCACATCCGACATGCAACACTCTCCTCACAGGTCCCAAACGGTGTCATCCGCCCCGACACACCTGATCCCCGTCGAGTTTGCGGGAGCGGGTGCCGTTGGTGGGCCCTCATCATCGGCGCTTCCATCGCGCCTAAACTGTTGACGATGCTTCAGCGCGGTCAGCGCTCATCGCAACAATCCGATTCTACAGGTTCCGCCTGGCGGACGGGCCGCGCGCCACGTCGCCGACGAGCCGGAGGACTCATGCCCGAGACGACCATCACCACCCCTCCGACGACTCGGACGACCCCCGTTCCGCGATCCCGCGGGTGGGCGAAGGCGCTGACCGTCTTCGCGTGGCTCTCGTTCGTCAGCGAGACGATCATCATCGGCACCGGCGGCGCGGTGCGTCTGACCGGCTCCGGCCTCGGCTGTTCCGACTGGCCGCTGTGCACGCCCGAGTCGCTCGTGCCCATCCTCGAAGTGCAGGGGGTGCACGGCATCATCGAGTTCGGCAACCGCCTGATGACGGGCGTCGTCGGCATCATCGCGCTCACCGTCGTGCTGCTCGTCCTGTACACGGTGAACGGGCGTCGCGCGGTCACGAAGGCGCTGTGGTTCGCGCTCGGCGGCATCGTCGCGGCCGGCATCGCCTTCGCGATCGCCTTCCCCTTCCACTTCCCCGCCTCGCCGATCGCGTCCGGCGTGCTGCTGCTCGCCGTCATCGCGGCCGCCGTCCACTCCGTCCGCACCACGGCCACGCGTCGCGACCTCGTGCTCCTGGCGTGGCTCGTGCTGATCGGTGTGGTGGCGCAGGCCCTCGTCGGAGGCATCACGGTCCTGACCGGGCTGAACCCCTTCATCGTGGGCTTCCACTACACCTCGTCGCTGCTTCTCGTGTGCGTCACGGCCGCGTTCCTCGTGCGCCTCAAGACCGCACCGGGGCCCCGCGAACGCGCCGTGCCGAGCTGGTTCGCGATCGTCACGCATGTGACAGGACTCGCGCTCGCGGTGACGATCCTGTTCGGCGTCCTCACCACCGGCTCCGGGCCGCACTCGGGTGATGCGGACGTGCTGCGCCACGGCTTCGACGCGACCGTCCTCGCGCACGTGCACTCCTGGCCCGGCTACGTGCTGGCCGCCCTGGTGCTGTTCCTCACGATCACCGCCTGGGCACTCCGCCTGGAGCCCCGCCGCTGGCTGCTCGTGCTCGTGCTCGCGATCCTGGTGCAGGTCGGCGTCGGGGTGTGGCAGGCGCGCGAGGGGCTGCCGCCGATCCTGGTCGGCATCCACATGGTGCTCGCCTCGCTGTCGGCCGCGACGTACACCGTGGTCGTGCTGCACCTGAAGCGCCCGGTGCGGACGGACGTCGCGGCCGAGGAACCCGCCCCGGCGCTCACCGGGCGCTGAGCCGCACAGACGATCCATAGCGTGCGCACCGGGGCCTCATCAGGGCATCGGTCAGCCTGGTCGGCATGCACAGAACACTGACCAGAAGCATCGGATTCTGGATTCTCCTCATCGTGTCCCTCGCCGCGATCGGCGTCGGCGGATGGCTCGTCGCCGGCCAGATCGGCACCATGACGAGCACCCTGCTCGATGGCACGGCCACGGGGGTGGAGGTCTACGTCGGCCAGTCGCTCGTGGTGGTCGGAGCCGCGGTGCTCGGCGCCGGCCTGATCGGCCTGCTCCTCGCCCTCGGCCTCGTGGCGGCGCGGGCACTCGTCCCGGCCGTGCCCGCCGTGCCCGTCGCGCTCGACGCCGGAATGGATGAGCCGTCCCCCAACGAGGCCATCGCCGCGACCGGGTCCGCGACCGATCAGGATGCGACGGCGACCACGGACGCCGCCAGCACGCCGGCGGACGACGCGTCAGCGTCCGCGGCGTCGGAGGACGCTGCGGATCAGAACGGCAGCAGCGGGTCGACCGCGACGGCCACGAAGATCAGCGTCAAGTAGGTGATCGAGGCGTGGAAGACTCGCATCGGCCGCGCCTCGGTCCCCCGCACCGCCTGGTTGTACAGGCGGTGCGACTCGTAGATGAACCAGCCGCCGAAGACCAGCGCGGACACCGTGTAGACGAGACCCATGTTCGCGATCGGCACCAGCAGCAGCGAGCACGCGACGGTCGCCCACGCGTAGAGGATCACCTGGAGGCCGACCTGCGAGGCGTTGCGCGTGACGCCGAGCATCGGGACGTCGACGTCCTCGTAGTCGTCCTTGTACTTCATCGACAGCGGCCAGTAGTGCGGCGGCGTCCACAGGAAGACCAGCAGGAACAGGATGAACGCCGGCCAGTCGAGAGAGCCCGTGACGGCCGACCAGCCGATGAGCACGGGGAAGCAGCCCGCGATGCCGCCCCAGATGATGTTCTGCTCGGTGCGGCGCTTGAGGATCATCGTGTAGATCACGACGTAGAAGAAGATGGCCGAGGCCGAGAGCACTGCGGTGAGCCAGTTGGTGGTGAACCAGAGCCAGACGGTGGACACGATCGCGAGAGTCCAGGAGAAGATCAGCGCGCCGCGCGGGCTCACCTCGCCCGTGACCAGCGGACGGTTCTCCGTGCGGTGCATGTGCGCGTCGATGTCGCGGTCGAGATACATGTTGAACGCCCCGGCCGAGCCGGCGCTCATGGATCCGCCGATGACGGTCGCGAGGACCAGCCAGAGGTTCGGGAGACCGCCCTGGGCGAGGAACATCACCGGGACGGTCGAGACGAGGAGGAGTTCGAGGACTCGGGGCTTCGTCAGCGTCACGTAAGCGCTCACCGTGCGACCGATGGACGACTTCCGTACGGTCTGATCAGACATCGTCGAGATCTCGATCGCCTCCTCCGCGCGCGTTACGGGACAACCTCTCCAGTGTATGACACGCGATGACGCCTTCCGTGCCGCCCGGCCACCGATCGGATCCACCGTCACCGCTATGCTGAAGGCACTCGCGCGCCCGATGCTGCGCACACCCCCACCCGTCCTCGAGGCGGTGCGGAATGCGCCAGGGAAGTTGCGGATGCGCCAAGGAATACGGGCGCCCTCGAAACTGTCGGAAAGGGCATGAACGTGTCGGAATTGCAGTGGGACGAGATCGATCGACGCGCGGTGGACACCGCCCGGATCCTGGCGGCCGATGCGGTCGAGAAGGTCGGCAACGGCCACCCCGGCACGGCGATGAGCCTGGCTCCCGCGGCGTATCTGCTGTACCAGCGCGTCCTGCGGCACGACCCCGCCGACACCGACTGGCTCGGCCGCGACCGGTTCATCCTCTCCGTCGGACACTCGTCCCTCACGCAGTACGTGCAGCTCTACCTCGGCGGCTTCGGCCTGGAGCTCGATGACCTCAAGGCGCTGCGCACGTGGGGATCGAAGACCCCCGGCCACCCCGAGTACGGACACACGAAGGGCGTGGAGATCACGACGGGGCCGCTCGGGCAGGGCCTCGCCTCCGCCGTGGGCTTCGCGTACGCCGCCCGCTACGAGCGTGGGCTGTTCGATCCGGAGGCCGCGGCGGGCACGAGCCCGTTCGACCACTTCGTCTACGTGATCGCGGGTGACGGCGACCTGCAGGAGGGCGTGACCAGCGAGGCCTCGTCGCTCGCGGGCCACCAGCAGCTGGGCAACCTCATCGCGATCTACGACTCCAACCAGATCTCCATCGAGGACGACACCAACGTCGCGTTCACGGAGGATGTCGCCGCCCGCTACGCCTCCTACGGCTGGCACGTGCAGACGGTCGACTGGAAGAAGACGGGCGAGTACGTCGAAGACATCGCCGAGCTCTACGCCGCCATCGAGGCCGCGAAGGGCGAGACCGACAAGCCGTCGCTCATCATCCTCAAGACCATCATCGGCTGGCCGTCGCCCGGCAAGCAGAACACCGGCAAGATCCACGGCTCCGCCCTCGGCGCGGACGAGCTCGCCGCGACCAAGAAGGTCCTCGGGTTCGACCCGGAGCAGACGTTCGTGGTGGCCGACGACGTGATCGCCCACACGCGCGGCCTGGCCGAGCGCGCGGCCGAGGAGCGCGCCGCCTGGCAGAAGTCGTTCGACGCCTGGGCCGAGGCGAACCCGGAGCGCAAGGCGCTGCTCGACCGCGTCGAGGCCCGCGAGCTCCCCGCCGACATCGCCGACGCGCTGCCCGTGTTCGAGGCCGGCAAGGACGTCTCGACCCGCGCCGCGTCCGGCCAGGTCATCAACGCCCTCGCCGCACAGCTGCCCGAGCTCTGGGGCGGGTCCGCCGACCTCGCCGAGTCCAACCTCACCACGATCAAGGACGCGGCGTCGTTCATCCCCGAGGAGTGGTCGACGCACGAGTGGTCGGGCACCCCCTACGGCCGCGTGCTGCACTTCGGCATCCGCGAGCACGCGATGGGCGCGATCGTGAACGGCATCGTGCTGCACGGGCCGACGCGCGCGTTCGGCGGCACCTTCCTCATCTTCAGCGACTACATGCGCCCCTCGGTGCGTCTGGCCGCTCTGATGAACGTGCCGAGCATCTTCGTCTGGACGCACGACTCCGTCGCCCTCGGCGAGGACGGCCCCACCCACCAGCCCATCGAGCAGCTCGCCACGCTGCGCGCGATCCCGAACCTGGCCGTCGTGCGCCCCGCCGACGCGAACGAGACCGCCGCCGTGTGGCTGGAGATCCTCCGCCGCCACGAGGGCCCCGCCGGCATCGCCCTGACGCGACAGAACATCCCGGTGTTCGAGCGCGGTGACGGCGAGGCCTCCGGCGACACGTTCGCCTCCGCCGCTCAGGCCGTCAAGGGTGCGTACGTGCTCGCCGAGGCCCCGAACGGCACGCCCGACGTCATCATCGTCGCCACCGGATCCGAGGTGCAGCTCGCGGTGAACGCCCGCGCGGCCCTCGCCGAGGAGGGCGTGAACGTGCGCGTCGTCTCGGCCCCGTCGCTCGAGTGGTTCGCGGAGCAGGACGAGGCGTACCGCGAGAGCGTGCTGCCGTCGTCGGTCACGGCGCGGGTGTCGGTCGAGGCCGGCTCCGTGCTCACGTGGCGCGGCATCGTCGGCGACCGCGGTCGTTCGGTCGGCATCGACCACTTCGGCGCCTCCGCCGACTACAAGACCCTCTTCGAGAAGTTCGGCATCACCACCGAGGCCGTCGTCGCGGCCGCCCGCGAGACCATCAAGGAGAACGCATGAGCACCCCCACCGCACAGCTCGCCGAGGCCGGCGTCAGCATCTGGCTCGACGACCTCTCGCGCACCCGCATCTCCTCCGGCAACCTCGCGGAGCTGATCTCGTCGCGCAACGTCGTCGGCGTCACCACGAACCCGACGATCTTCGCCAACGCGATCACCGACAAGAACGACACGTCGTACGACGCGCAGGTCACCGAGCTCGCCGCGTCCGGCGCCTCGGCGGAGGAGGCCGTGTTCGCGGCCACCACGCAGGATGTGGGTGCCGCGCTCGACATCTTCCGCCCGGTGTGGGAGCAGTCCGGTCACGTGGACGGCCGCGTGTCCATCGAGGTCTCCCCCGACCTCGCGCATGACACCGACGGCACCGTCGCGCAGGCGAAGGAGCTGTGGGCGAAGATCGACCGCCCGAACCTGCTCGTGAAGATCCCGGCGACCAAGGCCGGCCTCCCGGCGATCACCGAGGCGATCGCGCACGGCATCAGCGTCAACGTGACCCTGATCTTCAGCCTGGAGCGGTACGCCGAGGTCATCGACGCCTACCTGACGGGCCTGGAGCGCGCGAAGGACGCCGGTGTCGACCTGTCGACCGTCCACTCCGTCGCGTCGTTCTTCGTCTCCCGCGTGGACACCGAGACCGACAAGCGCCTCACCGCGATCGGGACCGACGCCGCCGAGGCCCTCAAGAGCAAGGCCGGCCTGGCCAACGCCCGCCTGGCCTACGAGCTGTTCGAGCAGAGCTTCGAGACCGACCGGGCGAAGGCCCTCCTCGCGGCGGGGGCGAACGCCCAGCGTCCGCTCTGGGCGTCGACCGGCGTGAAGGACCCTGCGCTGCCCGACACCCTCTACGTCACCGAGCTCGTTGCCCCCGGCGTCGTCAACACCATGCCGGAGAAGACCCTCGAGGCCACCTTCGACCACGGCGTCGTCACCGGCGACACCATCACCGGCGGGTACGACGAGGCCCGTCAGGTCTTCGCCGGGCTGGAAGAGGTCGGCATCGACTTCACCGACGTCACCCAGGTGCTCGAGGACGAGGGCGTCGCCAAGTTCATCGATTCGTGGCACGACCTGCTCACCCAGGTCGCCGAGGCGCTGGAGGCACAGCGATGACCTTCGCGATCCATGCCTCGGGCGCCGCGCGTGCCGCGATCGAGGAGACCGTCCCGAGCCTCGTCCACGACCTGGTCGCCTCGCGCATCACGAGCGGCGACGCCACGCTGTGGGGTCCGGCGGCCGAGGCCGAGGCCTCGATCCGGCTCGGGTGGGTCGAGGCGGTCTCCGTCTCCCGGCCGCTCGTCGCCGAGATCGTCGCCCTGCGCGAGGAGCTCGCCGCGAAGGGAGTCACGCGCGTCGTGCTCGCCGGCATGGGCGGGTCGTCGCTCGCGCCCGAGGTGATCGCACAGACCTCGGGTGTCCCCCTCACGATCCTCGACTCCACGGCGCCCGGCCAGGTGCTGGCCGCGCTCGACGAGGGCCTCGCCGAGACCGTGCTCGTGGTGTCGTCGAAGTCCGGGTCCACGGTCGAGACCGACTCGCAGCGTCGCACGTTCGAGGCGGCGTTCCGCGACCTCGGCATCGACCCGACCGAGCGCATCGTCGTCGTCACCGACCCGGGCTCGCCGCTCGACGCCTCTGCGCGCGAGGCTGGGTACCGCGTGTTCAACGCCGACCCGAACGTGGGCGGCCGCTACTCCGCGCTGACCGCGTTCGGTCTGGTGCCGTCCGGCCTCGCGGGCGTCGACATCGACGAACTGCTGAACGAGGCCGAGGCCTCGCTGCTCGAGGTCGCCGTCGACTCCGCCGAGAACCCGGCCCTGCGCCTGGGCGCGGCCATCGCCGCGACCACCCCGCGCCGCGACAAGCTGGGTCTGATCACGGACGGCACCCACATCAAGGGCCTGCCCGACTGGATCGAGCAGCTCATCGCCGAGTCCACGGGCAAGGAGGGAACCGGCATCCTCCCGGTCGTGCTGCTCCCCGTCTCCCCCGAGCTCGACCCCGTGCCCGCCGACCTGCAGATCGTGCGACTGGTCGACGACGCGAACGAGTTCCACCTGCACGAGCGCCACGAAGGTGAGATCCTCGTCAGCGGCACGCTCGGCGCGCAGTTCATCGTCTGGGAGTACGCCACCGCCATCGCCGGGCACCTGCTCGGCATCAACCCGTTCGACCAGCCCGACGTCGAGTCGGCGAAGGTGGCCGCGCGCGGCCTCCTCGACGCCCGACCCGAGCCCACCGCCCCCGCGTTCGTGGAGAACGGCGTCGAGGTGCGCGTGTCGGACCCGGCTCTCGCGGCCTCCGGCACGGTCGAGGGCGTGCTCGACGCGCTGTGGGCGCAGCTGCCCGCCGACGGCTACGTGTCGATCCAGGCGTACGTCAACCGTCTCGAGGTGCCGCAGCTGCAGGGCCTGCGCGAGCTGGTCGCGGCCGACTCCGGTCGTCCGACCACGTTCGGCTGGGGCCCGCGCTTCCTCCACTCGACCGGCCAGTACCACAAGGGCGGCCCAGCGCAGGGGGTGTTCCTGCAGATCCTGGAGCGCACGGACGTCGACCTGGAGATCCCCGATCGTCCGTTCACGTTCGGTCAGCTCATCCAGGCGCAGGCCGCCGGCGACGCGGGCGTGCTCGCGGAGCACGGGCGTCCCGTCGTCTCGCTGACGATCACGGAGTCGTCCGACGACGTGCTCACCCTCTTCGAAGCCGCACAGAAGTAACAGCAGGAGAAGCCCCCACCGATGACTGTTCCCCTCTCGCGCGGGCACAACCCGCTGCGCGACCCCGACGATCGCCGGCTCAATCGGATCGCGGGGCCCAGCGCCCTCGTGATCTTCGGCGTCACGGGAGACCTGTCGCGCAAGAAACTCATGCCCGCGGTGTACGACCTCGCCAACCGCGGCCTGCTGCCCCCCGGGTTCGCTCTGGTCGGGTTCGCCCGACGCGACTGGGAGGACCAGGACTTCGCGCAGGTCGTGTACGACGCGGTGAAGGAGCACGCCAGGACGCCGTTCCGCGAGGAGACCTGGGCGCAGCTGTTGCAGGGCATCCGCTTCGTGTCCGGCGAGTTCGACAACCCGGACTCCTTCCGCAAGCTCAGGGAGACCGTCGAGCGTCTCGACGTGGAACGCGGCACGATGGGCAACCACGCGTTCTACCTGTCGATCCCGCCGAAGGACTTCCCGCTGGTGGCGAAGCAGCTCAAGGACTCCGGGCTCGTCGGGCAGGACGCCGACGACGATGAGCGGTGGCGGCGTGTGGTCATCGAGAAGCCGTTCGGGCACGACCTCGAGTCAGCCCGCGCGCTGAACGCGGCGCTGGAGGTCGCGTTCCCCGCCGACTCGATCTTCCGCATCGACCACTACCTCGGCAAGGAGACGGTCCAGAACATCCTGGCGCTGCGCTTCGCCAATGAGCTGTACGAGCCGATCTGGAACCGCAACTACGTGGACCACGTGCAGATCACGATGGCCGAGGACATCGGCGTCGGGGGACGCGCGGGGTACTACGACGGCATCGGGGCGGCCCGTGACGTGATCCAGAACCACCTCCTGCAGTTGCTGGCGCTCACCGCGATGGAGGAGCCGATCAGCCTGTCGGCGGAGCATCTGCGCGCCGAGAAGGAGAAAGTGCTCGCCGCCGTGCACGTGCCGGAGGACCTGTCGCTCGCGACGGCCCGCGGGCAGTACGCCGGTGGCTGGCAGGGCGGCGAGAAGGTGACCGGCTTCCTCGACGAGGAGGGCATGAACCCCGAGTCCACGACCGAGACCTACGCGGCCATCAAGCTGGAGATCGACACGCGACGCTGGGCGGGCGTGCCGTTCTACCTGCGCACCGGCAAGCGCCTCGGCCGTCGCGTGACCGAGATCGCCGTCGTGTTCAACCGGGCACCGCAGCACCTCTTCGGCCGGGGCAACGCCTCCGAGCTCGGACAGAACGCGCTCGTCATCCGCGTGCAGCCCGATGAGGGTGTCACGATCCGGTTCGGCTCGAAGGTCCCCGGCACAGGCTCGAACGTGCGCGACGTCACGATGGACTTCGGCTACGGCCACGCCTTCACGGAGGCGAGCCCGGAGGCGTACGAGCGGCTCATCCTCGACGTGCTGCTCGGAGACCCGCCGCTCTTCCCGCGGCACGAGGAGGTCGAGCTCTCCTGGAAGATCCTCGACCCGGTGGAGAAGTACTGGGCGGCCCAGGGCGGCCCGGTGGAGCAGTACGCTCCGGGATCGTGGGGCCCGGCGTCCGCCGACGACCTGCTGGCCCGCGACGGACGAGTCTGGAGACGCCCGTGATCATCGACCTTCCCGACACGACCGTCAGCCAGGTCGCGAAGCAGCTCGTCAAGGTGCGCGAGGAGGGCGGCGCGGTCGCCCTCGGACGCGTGCTGACGCTCGTCATCTCCGCGCGCAACGGAGTCGCGGAGGCCGCGATCGACGCGGCCAACGACGCCTCGCGTGAGCACCCGATGCGCGTGATCGTGCTCACGACCGGAGACGGCGAGTCCCGCCTGGACGCACAGATCCGTGTGGGCGGAGACGCCGGAGCCAGCGAGGTCGTGGTGCTGCACGCCTACGGCGACGCCGCCAGCAACGAGGAGAGCCTGATCACCGGGCTCCTGCTCCCCGACGCACCCGTCGTGGCGTGGTGGCCGGAGGAGGCTCCGGCGTCGCCGTCGTCCTCCCCGCTCGGCCGCATCGCGCAGCGCCGGATCACCGACGCCGCGACCTCGCCCGATGTGCGCGACCGGCTCGCGCTGCTCGGCCGCACGCACGCGCCCGGCGACACCGACCTCGCGTGGACGCGGCTCACGCACTGGCGCGAGCAGCTGGCCGCCGTGCTGGATCAGCCGCCGTACGAGACCATCACCGCCGTCGAGGTGCGCGGGGCCGCCGCCTCCCCCTCCACCGCTCTGCTCGCCGCGTGGCTGCAGATGGCGCTGGACGTGCCGGTGCGGTGGTCGTACGAGAGCCCGGAGGAGTGGCAGGAGGGCATCAAGTCCGTGCGTCTGACGCGTGAGTCCGGTGACATCCTGCTGGAGCGTCCCTCGCCCGGCATCGCCGTGCTCACGCAGCCGGACCAGCCCAACCACGACCTCCACCTGCCGCGGCGCACGCTGCGCGAGTGCCTCGCCGAGGAGCTGCGCAGATTGGATCCAGATCTCCTGTACGGTCGAGTCATCACGGATGGCTGGGAGAAGCTCGGTCCGCCCGAGACGGGAGAGTGACACCGATGTCGGAATCGTCCGCAGAGAAGCGGGTCGTGGTCGAGGCCACCCCGACAGCCCTCGCCCTCCGGGTCGCCGATCGTTTCCTCACCCGCGTCAAGGCGCGCACCAGGAACGGTCGCGTCGCCCACATCGCCCTCACCGGCGGTTCCATGGGCGGGGCCGTGCTCCGTGCGGTCGCCGACAACCCGCGCGCGGCGGACATCGACTGGTCGCTCGTGCACTTCTGGTGGGGCGACGAGCGCTTCGTTCCCCGCGACGACTCGGACCGCAACGCGCTCCAGTCCCGCAACGCCCTGCTCGACCACATCCCGGTGCCCGAGGAGAACATCCACGAGGCCGCGGCGTCCGACAGCGGTCTGAACCTCGACGAGGCCGCTGCCGCGTACGCGGCGGAACTCGCCCGGTTCGGCACGGACGACCACCCCTGGCCGTCCTTCGCGGTGTGCTTCCTGGGCGTCGGTCCCGACGGCCACATCGCCTCGCTGTTCCCGGATCGCGAGGAAGTGACGGTCACGGACGCTGCCGCGCTGCCGGTGCGCGATTCCCCCAAACCCCCGCCGGAGCGGATCACGCTCACGCGTCCGGTCCTGAACTCGTCCAAGCGGGTCTGGCTCGTGCTGACGGGAGCGGACAAGGCCTCCGCGCTGGGCCTCGCACTGGCGGGCGCGAGCTATACGAGCGTGCCGGCGGCCGGTGCCAAGGGGCGCAAGCGCACGGTGTACTTCGTCGACGAGGCCGCAGCGTCCGAGGTGTCGCCCGACCTCATCGATCAGACCTACTGAGCCGGTCCTCCGGCCGCGGTCGCGCGCCCGCTCGTCCTCGGGGACGGGCGGGCGTCTGCGTGCGTCGCGTCGAACCGAGAACGAGGCTACGGGGCGTCGGGGCGCGTGCGCGCCTCGGGGTCGTCGCCAGAGCGCGGCGCTTCAGCGGCGGACGTCTCCTCGACGGCAGACGCCGCGTCGCGCATCGGTGACGGCGGTGCGGCGGCTGCGGCATCGTCCGCGTGCGTCGGAGCCGAGCTGCCCCGGGTGATGCCGAGCTCCTGGCTGTCGCTGAGCACCTGCGGGTGGTAGCGCGCGAGGCCCACGACACCCCACACGGCGATGCCCCCGGCGATCGCGAAGATGATGAGCACCCACCACGGCGCGGCGGCCGCCTCGCCCAGCACGACCATGCCGATGAGCACCGCCACGAGCGGGTCGACGACCGTGAGTCCGGCGATCACGAGGTCGGGGGGTCCCGAGCTGTAGGCGGTCTGCACGAAGTACGCGCCCACGGCCGCGGCCGACACCAGGGCAAGCACGCAGACGGCGGTGATCCATTCGAACTGGCCCGCCTCGATGCGCTTGATGACGACCTTCGCGAGCGTCGCCACGAAGCCGTACAGGATGCCGGCTCCGATCACGTAGAACAGCGCGCGCATGCGGTGACGCAGGATCAGCCAGCACGCACCGAGCACGATGATGACGACGAGCAGGAGGGCGAGGATCACGAACAGTTCGCGGTCGGTGACGTCCTGCTCCGTCGCGAAGATCGCCGCGAAGAACACGAACAGGAAGATGCCGCCGACGCACGCCACGATCGCCGTGAGCGACTGCCTGGTCGGGGAATGCCCGGAGATCCGCGCGTTGAGGAGCGTCGTGATGACCAGGGCGATCGCGCCGAGCGGCTGCACGACGATCAGTGGCGCCTGCACGAGGGCTGCGAGCTGGCAGACGATCGCGAGGCCGAGCATCAGCGTGCCGATGATCCAGGACGGGCGCGTGAGCAGACCCTTGATCTGGGCGAACGTGAGCCCGGAGGTGCCGGTGGAGCCGCTCAGCCGCTCGACCTTCTCCACCCCGCGGTGCTGGTACTGCGCGCCGAGCGACATGAAGACGGCACCGGCCAGGGCGAGAGGGATGCCGAGCAGGATCCCCGGGTTCTGGAAGGCACCGACGAGCTGGTCGCCGACGTCTTCGGCCATCCCCATCCACACCCCTGCGCTCACACTACGACCCTACCCGGAGAGTCTCGCGGACTAGGGTTGTGACGTGGCCGTACTTCCGATTCGCATCATGGGCGATCCCGTCCTCCACTCCCCCGCATCCCCCGTCGAGCAGATCACCGAGGAGGTGCGCACGCTCGTCTCCGACATGTTCGAGACGATGGACGCCGCTCCCGGCGTCGGGCTGGCCGCCCCGCAGGTCGGGGTGCCGTTGCGCATCTACACGTACAACTACGTCGACGACGAGGACCGCCCCTGGCGAGGCGTGCTGATCAATCCCGTGCTGTGGATGACGCCCCCCGAGCCGGGCGCACCCGACCCCGATCTCGAGGCGGAGGGATGCCTGTCGTTCCCCGGCGAGCGGTTCCCGCTCCGCCGGTCCGATCGCGTGCGCGTGACGGCGATCGACCTCGACGGCGCGCCGGTGACGCTCGAAGTGGATGGGTGGCGCGCTCGCATCATGCAGCACGAGTTCGACCACCTCGACGGAGTGCTCTACATCGATCGACTGTCGGACGCCGACTGGAAGACCACGCAGAAGATCGCCCGCAAGCGCGGATGGGGTCGCCCCGGTGTGAGCTGGCTGCCCGGGGTGGACGACCTCGAGGGCTGAGCGCTTTCAGCCCACGCACAGCATCCGTCGAGTTGCGTCACAGACTTCGGGCACTATAGCGTGTTCGCGGCGGGGATATATCAGCATGCCCCGCACCACGCTTTGGAGGGGAAACATGATGAAGATGCGCACTCGGCGCGCGCTCGTGCTCGCAGGATCGATCGCGGCGGCCTCGCTCGCCCTGAGCGGCTGCAGCGCGATCAACAGCATCCTGGGCAGCGGCTCCGGTGACGCGAACCGCGACGAGGAGACCGGCCAGGTGACGGAGAGCGCCAACATCGACGTCTTCTCCGTGAAGCTCGGCGACTGCATGCTCGAGACCGGCTCGGGGATGCTCACCGACGCGAACGTCGTGCCGTGCACCGAGCCGCACGACGAAGAGGTCTTCCACGAGATCACGATGGACGACGGCGACTACTCGGAGGACGCCATCGGCGCCGCGTCCGAGGGGTGCATCGGCGACGCGTTCACCTCGTTCGTCGGCATCGGCTACCAGGAGTCGGCCCTCGACGTGACCACGCTCACGCCGAGCCAGGACTCGTGGGAGCAGGCGAACGACCGGGTGATCCAGTGCCTGATCGTCGACCCAGCCGGGCAGGTCGAGGGCTCCCTCGCCGGCGCCGCGCGCTGACGGTCAGTCCACCACCGCATCGGCGGCCGGGAGCGATCCGCTCCCGGCCGCCTTCTGCGTCGAGCCGCCTCCGGCGCGGTGACGGAGCATGCCGACGACACTGACGAGCACCGCGATCGCGAGCGAGATCGTGATCTGCCAGAGGGTGTCCGGCTGGAGGAACATTGCCAGGCACAGAGCGACGATCACCGCCACGACGACGTAGCTGAGCACCGGAAAGCCCCACATGCGCAGGGGCACCTGCACACCTCGGCGCATCGCCGCCCGCCGCAGCCGGATCTGCGACACGGCGATCACGAGCCAGACGAAGAGGGCGATCGCCCCCGACGAGTTCAGCAGGAACAGGAAGACCGTGTCGGGATACAGGTAGTTCAGCCCGACGGTGATGAACCCCACGACCGCCGCGACCAGCACGGCGTACCGGGGCGAGCCGTTCCGCGCCGTGCGGCCGAGCAGCGCGGGGGCGTCGCCCCGCCGAGCCAGCGAGTAGAGCATGCGGCTCGCCGTGTAGAGGCCCGAGTTCAGGCACGAGAGCACCGCCACCAGCACCACGACGTCCATGATCACCGCCGCCACCGGGATGCCGATCGCGTCGAGAACCGCGACGAACGGGCTCTTCGCGATCGAGGCGTCGTTCCAGGGTAGCAACAGCACGATCAGGGAGATCGACCCGACGTAGAAGACGATGATCCGCCACACCACGGAATTGACCGCCTTGCGGACGGCCACGGTGGGGTTGGTCGATTCCCCGGCGGCGATCGTCGCAATCTCCGAGCCGAAGTACGAGAACACCACGACGAGGATGCTCGAGAACGCGGCGAGCACGCCGTTCGGGAAGAACCCGCCGTGGGCCACGAGATTGTCGAGCCCCGGTGGGGGGAACCCGGGGAACGCGCCGAGCGCCGCCAGCACCCCGATCACGAGGAACGCGGCGATCGCGACGACCTTGACCCCGGCGAACCAGAACTCGAACTCGCCGTACGACGCGACGGACGCCAGGTTCGTGAGGGTGAGCACCACCATGAGCGCCAGAGCGAATCCCCACTGCGGGACTCCGGGCATCCACCGGTGGAGGATCAACGCGCCGGCGGTCGCCTCGACGCCGAGGACCACGATCCAGAACCACGCGTAGAGCCAGCCGATGCTGAAGCCCGCCCATCGACCGATCGCGCGGTCCGCGTACGTGGAGAAGGAGCCGCTGTCGGGGTTCATCACCGACATCTCCCCCAGCATGCGCATCACCAGCACGACGATCACCCCGGCGGTCGCATAGGCGATGATCGCGGCGGGTCCTGCGGCGTGGATCACCGCCCCCGAACCCACGAACAGCCCGGCGCCGATGACGCCCGCGATCGCGATCATGGACATGTGGCGCGGCTTGAGCCCTGAGCGCAGTTCGCGGGGGTCGGATGTCGTCATCGATCTCTCCTTCGACCGCGAACGAGGTCAGCGGTGCGACGAGAGTAACATTTTACTGTGAACAGACCGATACTCTGCTGAGTGGTCTCGTCCGTAAGGACGCGCGTCTCGGGAGACGAGAAGAGCCCCCTCCGCAGAGGGGGCTCTTCTCGTTGGCTCCCCGGCTTGGACTCGAACCAAGAACCTGCCGGTTAACAGCCGGCTGCTCTGCCAATTGAGCTACCGAGGAATGTGCTCCGCTGTGCGGGCAACTCGACAAGCTTAGCAAACTCCGAAGGCCGTTCGTGACACCGACGGCCCTTCGCCGGACGCCGGGCGTGTCGCCATCAGCCGCGGGAATCGGTCTCCGCGTTGGGCACCCAGAGCAGGTCCTTCCCCACCCCTCTCGCCACCACGTGGCCGCCGCGCAGCATGAGCGTCTCGGCATTGAGCTCGCGGATGAAATCGGCGTCGTTCGTCACCAGCAGCGCCGCCATGCCCTCCTCGGTGCGTCGCCGCGTGATCGCGTCGAACACCACCGGGCGCACCTCGAGGTCGAGGTTGGCCAGCACCTCGTCCGCGATCAGGACCCGGGGCTCGAGCACGAACGACCGGGCGATCGCGACGCGCTGCCGCATGCCCGCGCTCAACTCGTACGGGAACTTCGACGCCGTCCCCAGGGGCAGGTGCAGCTCGTCCAATAGCGTCGCGACACGGATCGACAGCGCCTTGGTGTTGACGCGGCGCTCGCGGATCAGGATCGGCTCGGCGATGACCTCATTCACCGTGAGCCGCGGCGGCAGATCCGCGCCCGCACCCTGCGGCACGAATCCCGTGCGGTACGTGAGGATGCGGTGCTTGCGACCGGGACGGCGGATGTCGATGCCGCAGACCTGGGCGCTGCCGCCCACCACGCGCACGGAGGGGTCGGTGGACCCGGCGAGAGCGGCGACGAGCGTCGATTTCCCCGACCCCGTGGGTCCGGCGACGCAGATGAGCCCGCCGGGCGCCAGGGTGAACGTGACCCCGTCCACCGCGCGGTTCGGTGTGCCGTGACCGATCCGGTCGATCACCAGATCGGAGCACTCGATCGCGGACGTGGAGACGGGCCTGCGGGACATGTCTTCCATCCTGCCCGCTGCACCGCGCCCCGCCCCGTTACGACTCGGCCGAGAAGCGCTGACGCTCCACATCGATGTCACGGAGACGGACCCGCAGAGCCCGCCCGCCGTCGGAGTCCGCCGGGACGCGCTGCACCGCACCCAGGAGCTCCTGCTTCTCCCGCTCGAGCTGCCGCACCACCAGCCGCCGCGCGAGATCCGTCGCGGAGGCGACCGCCCCCGCCTCGTCGCGCGCCGGGAACGGCGTCATCAGCAGCTCGCCGCCGAGCGACCGGTACGGCTCCCGCACCGCATTGACCGCATCGGTCACCCACCCCGGCCTGCTGCGGTCCGGAGCTGCCGCGATCGCCTCGCGCACCGCGTCGAGCCCCGGCGTGCGGAACGGCTGTGACAGCGCACGGTCGAGCAGCACCGCGTCGATCTGGTGCCCGTACTGCAGCGCACCCATGAGGGCGTCGCGCTCCACGGCCACATCGGCGGTGCGGGGCAGGCTCGCCAGCGTGACCGCGGCCACCGCAGGGGCACCCGAGGTGGCGTCGGGGGTCGAGGTCTCGCGCCTCGGCGCACCGGTCGCCGCGCCCCGAGCCGCCCGCTCGACCTCGCCGTGCACCTCGGTCGGGTCCATGCCCAGACGGCGTGCCAGTACACGCTCGTATCCCGGGCGCAGCAGACGGTCCCGGATCTCCGCCACGATCGGCGCCGCGGCCCGGAGCGCGCCCACGCGGCCCTCCACGGTCGAGAGGTCGAAGCCGGCGAGCTTGCGGTCGATCGCGAACTCGAACATCGGCTGCTTGGCGTCCATGAGCCCGCGCACGGCCGCATCGCCGCGCTGCAGGCGGAGGTCGCACGGGTCGAGCCCGTCCGGAGCCACGGCCACGAAGGTCTGCGCGTTGAAGCGGTCGTCCTCCGTGAACGCCCGCAGCGCGGCCTTCTGCCCCGCCTCGTCGCCGTCGAACGTGAACACGACCTCGCCGGAGGCGTTGTCGTCGCCCATGACACGGCGCAGCACCTTGATGTGCTCGGTGCCGAACGCCGTTCCACACGTCGCGATCGCGGTCGTGAGACCGGCGAGGTGACACGCCATCACGTCGGTGTAGCCCTCGACGACAACGACGCGCCGGGGGTCGCCGCGGGCGATGTCGCGCTTGGCGAGGTCGAGCCCGTACAGCACCTGCGCCTTCTTGTAGATCGGGGTCTCGGGGGTGTTCAAGTACTTGGGGCCCTGGTCGTCGTCGAAGAGCTTGCGCGCGCCGAACCCGATCGTCTGTCCCGACACGTCGCGGATCGGCCACACCAGTCGCCCGCGGAACCGGTCGTACACACCGCGCTGCCCGGTCGACACGAGTCCCGCGGCGCTGAGCTCGTCGCGCGTGAAGCCCTGCGCCGACAGCGCTTTGAGCATCCCGTCCCACCCGCGCGGCGCGAAGCCCACCCCGAAGTGCGCGGCTGCTCCGGCGTCGAAGCCCCGCTCGCCGAGGAACCGACGCGCGGCTTCGGCGTCGGGGGTCAGCAGTTGGGCGCGGAAGAACTCCGCCGCCGCCGTGTTCGCCGCGTACAGGCGGCTGCGGCCACTGGTCTCCGGGGCCGCTCCCCCGTCTTCGTAGTGCAGGGTGTAGCCGATGCGGCCCGCCAAGCGCTCGACCGCCTCCGTGAAGCTCACGTGGTCCATCGCCCGGAGGAACGAGTACACGTCGCCCGACTCCCCGCAGCCGAAGCAGTGGTAGTAGCCGACCTGCTGGCGGACGTGGAAGCTCGGGCTCTTCTCGTCGTGGAACGGGCACAGCCCCTTGAGGGATCCGACCCCCGCCGACTTCAGCGCCACGCGCTCGCCCACGATGTCGGCGATGTTCGTGCGGGCCTTCACCTCGTCGACGTCGGCCTGCCGGATCCGCGGCATCAGTGCGCCCCTTCGGCGACGGGACGCCGCGTGACGGGGGTGCGCGTGCCGGGTCGCGCGTGACGCGGGGTCCAGATGCCGACCTCCGCCGGGTCGATCTCCCCGACGAGCCGGTTGTGCCAGTCCACCGCGCTCTGGTCGGTGAGGCTCGCGATCTGATCTACCACGGCCCTCGCCCGCTCCGCGTCGCTCTCGGCGGCGACGAAGTCGGCGGCGAACGCGGGCTCCAGCACGTCGGCACCGGCCGACCACAGCGCATCGGTCGACCACAGGGCGTCGGCGAGGCGCTTGAGCACCCGCCGCTGCTCCTTGTACACGCCCTTTCGTGCGTCGATCGTGACGATGGCCTGACCCATGATGCCCTTGAGCACGGCGATCTCGACCTCGATCACGCGCGGCACGATGACGTGCGCGTTGTAGCGGACCAGCGGTGCCGTGCCGTAGGCCTCGCGCGTCGCGGACACGGCCGCACGGGCGAAGCGCCCGATCAGGTCGCTGGTGAGGTTCTTCAGCCGTGCGAGCGACTGTCGCGAGCGGTCGAACGACGCGAGCCACATCGGCTGCGATGCCAGACGGTAGAGGGCGTCGGCGAGCTCGTCGCGCGTGAAGTCATAGCCCACCCACTGCTGGATGCGGCTGAGCAGTGCCTCATGGGCCGCGGGGTCGGCGAGCTGCGCCACGTCGACGTAGCCGTTGACGATCGCATCCTCGAAGTCGTGCACCGAGTAGGCGATGTCGTCGGAGAGATCCATGATCTCGGCTTCGATGCACCGCAGGCGGCCGGGCGCCCCCTCGCGCATCCAGCGGAACACCGCCTCGTCCTCCGGGTACACACCGAACTTGAGCCGGCCGCCCGGGTCGGGCACGGGGCTGTCCACCGTCCAGGGGTACTTACAGGTCGCGTCGAGGCTGGCCCTGGTCAGGTTCAAGCCGACCGAGTGCTCGTCCGCGTCGAGCACCTTGGCCTCGAGGCGCGTGAGGATGCGCAGCGACTGCGCATTGCCCTCGAAGCCGCCGATCGGCTCCGCCCACTCGTTCAGCGCCCGCTCGCCGTTGTGACCGAACGGCGGATGGCCGAGGTCGTGGCTCAGGCAGGCGGTGTCGACCACGTCGGCGGAGACGCCGAGCGCCGCGGCGAGCTCGCGGCCCACCTGCGCCACCTCGAGCGAATGCGTCAGGCGGTTGCGAGCGAAGTCGGCCGTGCTCGCCGGGCTGAGCACCTGCGTCTTGGCGGCCAGACGGCGCAGCGCGGCCGAGTGGAGCACGCGGGCCCTGTCACGCGCGAAGTCGTCGCGCTCGGAGCGGTGCGTCTCGGCGAAGAAGCGCTCGGCGTCGCGCGGGTGGTAGCCGTCGGCGCGACCGCCGACCGAGGGGTCATCCGCCACTGTTCTCGATCTCCGCTCCACGCATCATCTCCGAGGCGCTGGAGGCCAGCTCGCGCGACTCCAGCCACTTCTCCGGCAGCGCCGTCTTCTTCGGGTGGCCGGCGCGCCCGCGCTGCCCCTCGGCGTCGGCTCCAGGGTACGGTGCCGACCGGTCGAGGCGACCCAGCAGCTCGTCGATCTCGGCGAGGCTCGACGCCGTCGCCAGGCCCGTGCGGATGTCGCCGCCGACGGGGTAGCCCTTGAAGTACCACGACACGTGCTTGCGCACGTCGCGGCACCCGCGGTCCTCGTCCTCGAAGAACTCCACCAGCAGTTCGGCGTGACGGCGGAACGCATCCGAGACGAAGCCGAGAGTGGCGTCGACCGTCTTGCCCGCGCCGCCGAACGCGTTGGCCAGCTCGCCGAACAGCCACGGCCGCCCGAGGCAGCCGCGACCGACCACCACACCGTCGCAGTCGGTCTCGGCCATCATGCGCACGGCATCGTCGGCCGACCAGATGTCACCGTTGCCGAGCACCGGGATGCTCGTGACGGCCAGCTTGAGCTCGCCGATCGCGTTCCAGTCCGCGTGGCCGGAGTAGAACTCGCTCGCGGTGCGGGCGTGCAGCGCCACCGCGGCCGCCCCGGCGTCCTCCGCCGCGCGCCCGGCGTCGAGGAACGTGAGGTGATCGCGGTCGATGCCCTTGCGCATCTTGACCGTGAGCGGGATGTCGCCGGCGGCCTTCACGGCCTGATCCACGATGTCGGCGAACAGCTTCGACTTCCAGGGCAGAGCCGCCCCGCCGCCCTTGCGCGTGACCTTGGGCACCGGGCAGCCGAAGTTCAGGTCGATGTGGTCGGCGTGGTCCTCCGCCACGATGATGCGCACGGCTTCCGCGATCGTCTTCGGATCGACGCCGTAGAGCTGGATGGACCGCGGCGTCTCGGACTCGTGATGACGGATCAGCCGCATCGTGGTCTCGTTGCGCTCGACCAGCGCGCGCGACGTGATCATCTCGCTCACGTACAGCCCCGCGCCGTACTCCCGGCACAGTCGCCGGAAGGCCGTGTTGGTGATGCCCGCCATGGGTGCGAGCACGACCGGCACGTCGAGGTCGATCGGGCCGATGCGGAGGGGGCGGGCGGGGGCGGTGGCGACAGTCATGGCACGTCCATTCTCCCAGACCCGGAGCCCCTGCGGATGCGGCGACCTAAGCTGTGCATATGACCGATTCCGCGCTCCGTTCGATCCCGTTCACCGACGCTCAGGGTCAGGAGAAGACCCTCGACGATCTCGGTGCCGACGTGGTGATGGTGGTGAACGTGGCGTCCAAGTGCGGGCTCACCCCGCAGTACGAGCAGCTGGAGGAGCTGCAGCGCCGTTTCGGCGACCGCGGCTTCACGGTCGTCGGCTTCCCGTGCAACCAGTTCTTCGGTCAGGAGCCGGGCTCGGTCGACGAGATCCTCGAGTTCTGCTCCACCACGTACGGCGTGACCTTCCCGGTCAACGACAAGGTCAAGGTCAACGGCAGGAACGCGTCCGAGCTGTACAAGGCGCTCAAGGAGACCCCTGACGCGGGCGGCAAGGCCGGACGGGTGGAGTGGAACTTCGAGAAGTTCCTGGTGCTGCCCGACGGAGAGGTGCTGCGCTTCCGCCCGAAGCAGAAGCCGGACTCCCCCGAGATCGTCGAGGCGATCGAGGCCGCACTCCCCCGCTGACCCGGGGCCGCGCTCGTTCACCCCCGCGTCACCCGGAACGGGCGGCTCGCGGCCCTCGAACGGCCGCGGTGTTCACGCGCTCGTCAGACCCTCGCCATCCGGCGCCCCTAGTCTCCCCTGCGGCCACACCCGCCGCAGATGAAGGAGACACCGCATGCCCGACCGACTGCCGATCAGCCGGCGAACCGTCCTCACCGCCGGAGCGCTCGGCGCCCTCGGCTCCGCCCTGCCCCTCGGCACCGCCGCCGCAGCCGCCGACACGACCGTGGCCGCCTCGACAGCGAAAGCCGCGCGTGGACTGCGGTTCCGCGCCGACGGGACCTTCACGGTCGTGCAGTTCAACGACACGCAGGACGACGAGCAGACCGACCGCCGCACCGTCGAGCTGATCGAGAAGGTGCTCGACCAGGAGCAGCCCGACCTCGTGGTGATCAACGGCGACGTGATCACGGGCGGATGCGAGACCCGTCTCGCCGTGAAGCAGGCGATCAACAACGTCGTGTGGCCGATGGAGTCCCGCGGCATCCCGTGGGCGGTGACCTACGGCAACCACGACGAGGACTCGCTCCCGCAGTCGGGCGTAGACGAGGCGGGGATGCTGAAGATCTACCGCTCGTACGAGTACAACGTGAACGCGGAGAGCACGCGCGGCGTGACCGGCACCAGCAACACGCTGCTGACCATCGGCTCGTCGGCGAAGAAGAACCGGGAGGCGTTCGCGCTCTGGCTGCTGGACTCCGGCCGCTACGCCCCGGACGCCCTCGCCGGACAGGACTTCGCCGGCTACCCGACCTGGGACTGGGTGCGCATGGACCAGGTCGCCTGGTATCGCGAGCAGTCGCAGCGGCTCGAGCAGCGCGCCGGCCGCAAGGTCCCCGCCCTCATGTTCCTCCACATCGCGCTCTGGGAGCACCGGTTCATGTGGTGGGGCGGCGTGGACACCCGCACGGAGGCCGACGCCGCCCGCGGCCGCGCGCGCCACGGCATCGTCGGAGAGCGCAACGAGGACGAGTGCCCCGGGCCCTTCAACTCGGGCATGTTCAACGCGATCGTCGAGCGCGGCGACGTGAAGGGCGTGTTCGTCGGCCACGACCACGTCAACGACTACATGGGCGACTACTACGGCGTGCTGCTCGGCTACGCGCCGGGAACCGGCTTCGGCGCGTACGGCCTCGACGGAGCGGAGCGCAACCGCCTCCGCGGCGGGCGTGTGTTCGAGCTGACCGAGAGCGGCGATCAGGTGCGCATCGCCTCGCGGGTCGTCTATGCGAAGGACCTCGGCATCGATCTCACCGCCGACGACCAGCCTATGGAACCCCTGCCGCTGGCACCTCGCCAGCAGCGCGTCTGACGCGAACGAGAGAACGGCGGGGGCCCGCGATCGGGTCCCGCCGTTCTGATGCTCTCGGCCGGCGGCGGTCAGGCCTCGACGGCCTCGCCGCGCTGCGCCCACAGGTCGCGGAGCACGTTCTCGAACGCTGCCGGCGGCTGCGCACCGCTGATGCCGTACTGGCCGTCGACCACGAAGAACGGCACGCCCTGGATGCCGTACGCCCGGGCCTGCGCCTGATCCTGACGCACGTCGGGCAGATACTGCTCGCTCTCGAGCGCGGCGCGGGCCTTGTCGGCGTCGAGGCCGACCTCGGCCGCCAGCGCCACCAGATCGTCGATGCGACCCACGTGCTTGCCCTCGGTGAAGTACGCGGACATCAGCCGCTCCTCCATCTCGTGCTGAAGCCCCTCAGCCTTCGCGAAGTGCAGCAGCTCGTGCGCCTTCACGGTGTTGGTGTGCTGCAGCAGGTCGAAGCGGTACTCGAGCCCCGCGTCCGCGGCCACGCCGGTGACGTGCGACAGCATCTGCTCGACCTGCTCACGCGGCATGCCCTTGTGCCCGGCGAGGAAGTCGACCTCGTCGCCGTGGAAGTCGACCGGTGTGTCGGGCGAGAGCTCGAACGAGTGGAACGTGACGGTGACCCGGGGGGCGTCCTCGTCGGCGGAGACCGCCTCCAGACCCTTCTCGAGATTGCGCTTGCCGATGTAGCACCACGGGCAGGCGATGTCGGACCAGATGTCGATGGAGATGGGTTCAGTCACACCTTCATCCAACCGCATGCACTCCCGGGGTATTCCGTGCTCGGTAGGATGCTCGGATGCTCTCCGCCGACGACCCGCTCCCTCATCGGCCGGAGCGCGTGCTCGTCGCGGGCGTCACGGGCTCGGGCAAGACCACCCTCGCGCGTCGCCTCGGCGAGCTGTGGGGGCTCCGCCACGTCGAGATCGACGCGCTGTTCCACGGGCCGGGCTGGACTCCGCGCCCGGAGTTCCTCGACGACGTGCGCGCCTTCGCGGCGGAGGACCGCTGGGTGACCGAGTGGCAGTACACGAGCAAGGGCACCGACGCGTTCCTGACGCCGCGCGCCCAGCTCGCGGTCTGGCTCGACTACCCGTACCCGGTGGTGCGGGGCCGGCTGCTGCGGCGGACGCTGGCCCGCGGCATTCTGCGGAAGGAACTCTGGAACGGAAACCGCGAGAAGGGGCCGTGGAACCTGCTCAACCGCGACCCCGAGCAGAACATCCTCGCGTGGCAGACGAAGACGCTGCACACCTGGAGCGAGCGGATGCCGGGCTACGTCGAGCGCTTCCCGCACCTCACCGTCGTGCGGCTGACGCACCCGCGCGAGACGGAGCGCTGGCTGCGTGCTCAGGCCGAGGCGTCGGGGGTGTCGATCGCTCCGCCGAAGCGCCGGTCGCGCGACAGGTAGACGCCGATCGCGCGCCACAGCTCCTCGCGCGAGAAGTCGGGCCACAGCGTGTCGAGGAACACCATCTCGGCGTAGGCCGACTCCCACAGCAGGAAGTTCGACGTGCGCTGCTCGCCCGAGCTGCGCAGGAACAGGTCGACATCGGGCATGTCGGGCACGTAGAGGTGACGCCGGACGGTCTTCTCGGTGATCGCGTTCGGCTTGAGGCGCCCCGCCGCGACATCGGCGGCGATCGCCCGCATCGCGTCGACCAGCTCCACGCGGCCGCCGTAGTTCACGCACATCGTGAGCGTGAGCACGTCGTTGCCGCGGGTGAGCTGCTCGGCGTACTGCAGCTCCTTGATGACGCTGCCCCACAGGCGCGGCTTGCGCCCGGCCCACCGCACCCGCACGCCCCACTCGTTGAGCTGGTCGCGGCGGCGGTGCAGCACGTCGCGGTTGTAGCCCATCAGGAAGCGCACCTCCTCGGGCGACCGGGCCCAGTTCTCGGTGGAGAAGGCGTAGACCGAGAGGTGTTTCACCCCGGCCTGGATCGCGCCGGCGACCACGTCGAGCAGCACCTCCTCCCCCGCCTTGTGCCCCTCGATGCGGCTGAGGCCACGGCGGTTCGCCCAGCGGCCGTTGCCGTCCATCACGATCGCGACGTGCTCGGGCACCGCGGGGAACGGCGGCGGATACACCCCGGTCCAGTCGAGCGGCCGGTAGGCGACGGCGTCCTTGTGCGTGTAGGGCTTCGGGCTCACCGTGCTCCTTCTCCCGGGGTGGTGGTGACGTGCGCGAGAGAGCGGATGCCGCGCTCCAGGTGCCACTGGGCATAGGCCGCCACCAGGCCGGAGGCGGCAGCGGTGTCGGCGTGCGGGGCGGCGTCGATGAGCTCCCAGTCGCCGCGGATGAGCGCGCGCAGCAGTGCCAGGGTCTTCTCGGCGATGCGCGGACTGCCCGCGGGGGCGTCGGCGTGGCACACGAGCCCGCCCAGCTGTGCGACGAACACGGTGTGCGGACCCGGGGCACCGCAGCGGGCGCAGTCGTCGAGCGACGGCGCCCACCCCGACAGCGACATCACGCGCAGGAGGTAGGAGTCGAGGATGCTGCGTGGCACGTGCTCTCCGCGCGAGAGCGCACGCAGTCCGCCGACCAGCAGCAGGTACTGCTCCGGGGTGGCCTCCGCGTCGCTCAGCCGGTCGGCGGTCTCGACCATCGCGTTGGCCGCGGTGAAGCGGTCGTAGTGCGCCGCGATGTCGGTGCCGTACGCGCCGAGCGACTCCGCCTGCTGCACGATGTCGAGCGAGCGCCCCTCGTACAGCTGGACATCGGCGACCATGAACGGTTCGAGCCGCGAGCCGAACTTCGACGACGTGCGCCGCACGCCCTTCGCGACCGCCCGCACCTTGCCGTGCCGGCGCGACAGCATCGTGACGATGCGATCCGCCTCGCCCAGCTTGTGGGTGCGCAGGATCACCGCTTCGTCTCGGTAGGTGGGCACCTTCCGATTATCCTCCGTGCGGGACAATGGACGGGTGACCGAACCGCTCTTCACCATTCCGCTGTGGGCGGACCTCCTCGGCGTCGGGCTCGGCGGGGTGCAGGGTGCCATGTTCGCCGCCGGATTCCAGGGGCAGCGGCGGCTCGACTGGCTCGGCGTCGCGATCATCGGGATCATGATCGGCATGGGCGGCGGTCTCATCCGCGACATCTTGCTCGGGCAGACGCCCGCGACCCTGCAGAACCAGTGGTACCTGGTGACCGCTGCCGGTGCCGCGCTCCTCGGCATGCTGCTCGCGGGACTGTTCACCCGCCTCAACACCGCGATCGTGGTGCTCGACGCCGTGGTGATCGGCATGTTCGGGGCCTTCGGCACGAGCAAGGCCCTCGCGTTCGGCATCCCCGAGGTGCCCGCCGTGTTCATCGGCGTCTGCGCCGCGGTCGGCGGGAGCGTGCTGCGCGACATGCTGATGGGCCTGCCGACGGCGATCATGCACGTCGGCTCGCTGTACGCGGTCGCGGCTGCGGCAGGATGCACGTTCATCGTGATCGCGAACGCGGTCGGCATGCCGATCACGCTGGCCGCGATCGTCGGCATCGTCGTGACGGCGGTCATCCGGATCCTGGCGGTCACGTTCGACGTGTCCCTGCCGGAGCAGCGTCGCCTCTACCGCCGCAAGGTCGCCGCGGAGACCGGGGCCATCGCGATCGTCAAGCCGAAGGACTGATCAGGGCGCCGCGTCTCGGGTCTCGATCAGACCGGCGAGCCCGTCGATGACGCGCGCGAGCCCGAACTCCCAGGCCGCGTCCGCATCGGACGGGCCGCCCATGGCCTCGCCAGCGGCCCGGCCCACGGCCTGCGCCAGGGGGTAGTCGTCGCCGAGATAGCCCGCGAGCCGCGGAGCGGCGTCCGCCCAGATCGGCGCGAAGTCCTCCGCTTCCGCGGCGTCACGCAGGCGTGCGGCCGCGGACCGCGTGAACTCCCGCACGAACGTGAGGGCCGCGTCGCGCTCCACGTCGTCGAGGCCGAGCCCGTCGAAGGCGCGGAGCTCGCGGTCGTACGTCGCGATGGTGCCGGGGCCGAGAGCGGTGCGGGGGTCGTGCACGTCGAGCAGCCAGGGGTGCGCGCGGTAGAGGGCGAGGTTGTGCGCGGCGACGAGGCGGACGCGGGCTCGCCACCCGTCAGCATCGCCCGACGGTGCGCGCTGTCCGTGGACCGCGTCGGCCATCAGCACGAGCAGATCCGCCCGGCTGTTGACGTGCGTGTAGATCGACATCGGGGTGAGGCCCAATGCCTGGGCCAGAGCGCGGATGGTGACCGCGGCGAGGCCGTCGGCATCGGCCAGGTCGATCGCGCGCGTCACGACGTCGTCGGTGGAGTGGCGGGCTCGCGGTCCACGGCGCGACGAGGTCTCAGCGGCACTGTCACGCCACAGCAGATCGACCAGATTCTTCGCCATTGGGAATAGCCTAGCCGTCGGCGCACTTAATCCTGTACGTTGTACGTTGTTTAGAACAGGAGACCCATGAACATCACCCAGACCGCCCTCTCGCTCAACGTGCCAGACATCGCCGCCTCCGCAGCCTTCGCCACCACCCACTTCGGATTCACGGAGGCCATGTCCGCTGAGGGCTTCGTGTCGCTCGAGCACCCGGGTTCCCCGCCGAACCTGATCTTCCTGCAGACCGGGCTCCCCACGTTCCGCCCGGAGGAGATCGCCGGATCGGCAGGCCAGGGCACGCTGCTGGTGTTCGTCGTGGACGACCTCGACGCCGCCTTCGCCCGCATCGCCGCCGCCGGCGCCCGCGTCGTCACACCGCCGGAGACCGAGCCGTGGGGCGAGCGCTACTGCCAGTTCGCCGACCCCAACGGCCTCATCTGGCAGCTGGTGCAGTGGGTCTGACCACCCGCCGGAGCACGCGGAAGCGGCCGGGCCCTCGGGACCCGGCCGCTTCCGTGGTGCGACCTCAGACCGCCGCGAGCTCCTGCTGGCGCGTGCGGATCGACCGGTTCACACCCGACACGATCGCCTTGAGCGACGCGGTCGAGATGTCGCCGTCGATGCCGACACCCCACAGACGCTGGTCCCCCACCTGCAGCTCGACGTAGGCCGCAGCCTGCGCGTCGCCGCCCGCACTGAGAGCGTGCTCGACGTAGTCGTACACCGTGATGTCGAAGCCCTGTCCGCGCAGCACCTCGACGAAGGCGGCCACCGGACCGTTGCCGTTGCCGGAGACCGCGACCTCCTGGTCGTCGTCGCGCAGCACCACGTCGAGCACCACGTCACCCGACATGTCGCTGCGGGTCTGCGTGGCCAGCAGCTCGAAGCGGCCCCACTTCGCCTCGGTGTCGGTCGCCGGCAGGTACTCGTCGGTGAAGATCGACCAGATCTGCTCGCTCGTCACCTCGCCGCCCTCGGCATCGGTCTTGGCCTGCACGACGCCGGAGAACTCGATCTGGAGCTTGCGGGGCAGATCGATCGCGTGGTCGGACTTCAGCAGGTAGGCGACACCGCCCTTGCCCGACTGGGAGTTCACGCGGATGACGGCCTCGTACGAGCGGCCCAGGTCCTTCGGGTCGACCGGCAGGTAGGGCACGGCCCACTCGATCTCGTCGACCGTGACGCCCTGCGCCTCGGCCTTCGCCGCCATCGCCTCGAAGCCCTTCTTGATCGCGTCCTGGTGCGAGCCGCTGAACGCCGTGAACACGAGGTCGCCGGCCCACGGGCTGCGCTCCGGCACGGGCAGCTGGTTGCAGTACTCGACCGTGCGCTTGACCTGGTCGATGTCGCTGAAGTCGATCTGCGGGTCGATGCCCTGCGTGAACATGTTGATGCCAAGTGCCACCAGGTCGACGTTGCCCGTGCGCTCGCCGTTGCCGAACAGGCAGCCCTCGATGCGGTCGGCGCCGGCCATGTAGCCCAGCTCGGCGGCGGCGATCGCGGTGCCCCGGTCGTTGTGCGGGTGCAGCGACAGGATCACGTTCTCGCGGTGGGCCAGGTGGCGGCTCATCCACTCGATCGAGTCGGCGTAGATGTTCGGCGTGGCCATCTCGACCGTGGCGGGCAGGTTGATGATCACCTTGCGGTCGGGCGTCGGCTCGAAGATCTCGATGACCTGGTTGCACACGTCGACCGCGAACTCGAGCTCCGTGCCCGTGTAGCTCTCCGGCGAGTACTCGTAGTAGACCTGCGTGTCGGGGATCGTCTTCTCGAACTTCCGGCACAGGCGGGCGCCCTCGAGGGCGATGTCGATGATGCCCTGCTTGTCGGTGCGGAAGACCACCTCGCGCTGCAGCACGCTCGTGGAGTTGTAGAGGTGGACGATGGCCTGCTTTGCGCCGGCGATGGCCTCGTAGGTGCGGGCGATCAGGTGCTCGCGCGCCTGAGTCAGCACCTGGATCGTGACGTCGTCGGGGATCAGGTTCTCTTCGATGAGCTGGCGCACGAAGTCGAAGTCGGTCTGGCTGGCCGAGGGGAAGCCGACCTCGATCTCCTTGTACCCCATGCTCACGAGCAGCTCGAACATGACGCGCTTGCGCTCGGGGGACATCGGATCGATGAGGGCCTGGTTGCCGTCGCGGAGGTCGACCGCGCACCAGCGCGGGGCTTCGGTGATGCGGGCGTCGGGCCACGTGCGGTCGGGCAGGTGGACGGTGATCTGCTCGTGGAAGGGCCGGTACTTGTGGATCGGCATCGCGGACGGGCGCTGAGTGTTCTGCATGATGGGCTACTTCTCTTCGTCGGAATGGACGGGCCAACACAAGCGCCGCGACGAGGAAGGCCCTAGTGTCAGGACTCGTCGCGGCAGCTAAGAAGAAGCAGACCGCCGAAAGGCATGGCGCCATCCTAGCAGGGTCGGTGCGGCCGTTTCGACCGCGCTGAGACGATGAGCCGACGCGGGACACTGATGGACATGAGCCCTTCCTCGCGTCGCCTGCTCCTCGTCGCCGCCACCGTGACCGCAGCGGTCACCCTGAGCGGGTGCGCGGTCGGACCCCGTGCGACCCTCCCGCCGACCAGCACCACCGTGCCCTCCGACCAGCGGCTGGAAGACGCGCACCCCACGCCCCCGGAAGGCCGCGTGCTCGGAACGGGCACCGTGATCGACGGAACGGACGGCCCCACGCTCTGCCTCGGCGCGGTCATGGATTCGTCCCCTCCGCAGTGCGCCGGCGTGCCGCTCGACGACTGGACGTGGGACGGCGTCGACGGCAGTGTGAGCGCGCGTGACACGCGGTGGGGGTCGTACGCGGTGTACGGCACCTTCGACGGCGAGCGTCTGACCGTCACGGATCCGCCGATCCTCCTCGCCCTGTTCGACCCGGTGGCGCCGGAGGATCCGACGGGCGGGAAGACGGGCATCACCCCGGAGGGCGAGCTGACCAGGGTGCAGGAGGACATCGCGGCGCGGCTCGGACCCGGGGCGGTCTTCGTCGGCACCGACCGTGGGTACGTGTGGCTGCAGGTTTCGTGGGACGACGGGACGCTGCAGCGCGCGGCCGACGACGAGTACGGAGACGGCGTGGTGATCGTCGAGTCGCTGCTGCGCGAGGCCGATTAGTCCTCGGGGATCAGCGCGAGCTTGCCGCCGGGGTGACCGGTGGAGAGCAGCCGGTGCGCGGCCGGTGCCTCGGCGAGCGGGAACGTGCGGGCGACCGGGACCACGAGGTCGCGGTTCTGCGCGAGCGCGAGGAGTTCGCTGCGCACCTCATCGCGGAAGCGGGCGCTGTCGGGCATCGACCCCGCGATCGCCAGAAGCCCGTCGGCGGAGGCCCGCGCGAAGTTCGCGATCGTGACGATGCGGCGGCGATCGGCCACCAGGGCGAGGGACACGTCGATCGCCTCGTCGGTGCCCACGGCGTCGAGCGCCGCAGCGATCGGGCCGTCCGTCAGTGCGGTCACCCGGTCGGCGAGACCCGGGCCGTACGCGACCGGAATCCCCCCGAAGCGTCGTACCTCATCGAAGCGGTCCGGCGCGGCGGTGCCGATCACTCGTACCTCGCGCAGCCGCGCCTGCTGCAGCACGCTGACCCCCACCGCTCCCGACGCCCCGTGCAGCAGGACCGTCTCGCCCGGCGCCGCACCGGTGACCGCGAGCATCTCGGCCGCCGTCGTGCCGACGAGCAGGAGGTTCGCGGCCTCGGGATGCGTGAGCGTCGTCGGCTTCGCGAACACCTTCGCGGCGGGCACGGTCACCTCGGTCGCATAACCGCCCTGCACGCGGAAGGCCACGACCTCATCGCCGACCTCGGCCGCACCGGAACCGATGCGGGTCGCGGGGCCGATGGCCGTGAGTTCGCCCGACACCTCGTACCCGATCGGCACCGGGAACTCGACCCCCGGACGAGCTGCCGCGACATGCTTCGCATCGGCCGGATTCACCCCGGCCGCGCGGACGCGGATCGTGACCTCGCCCTCGCGCGGCGCCGCGGGGTCGTACTCCTCGAACTCCCACGACTGCGGAGACCCCGCCGCCGTCGCCACCCAGTGCTTCGCCATGACCCCGCCCTTCGTCGATGCCTCCATCATGCTCCCGCGCGGGACCGTGCGGCGCGTCAGTCGGCCGGTGAAGCCGCGTCCGAAGTGTCCGGTGGACCGTTCGCCACGTCGCGGAACCTCCGGATGACGAGGAAGTTCACCACGCGCGCTCAGAGGTAGCAGCGGATGTTGTTCGCCGAGCCGTAGACGTTGGCGGAGCCGTTCGCGTACGCCGTCGCGAGGACGGTGCTGCCGTTGCGGGCCTGGGCGTAGCCGGAGGTGCGCGCGTTGGCGATCGACCGGGTCACGAAGGTCGAGGGGATCGCGATGCTGCCGCAACTCCCCCAGCTGAGGATGCTGCCGGAGAGGTTGTACGCGGTGTACGCGCAGATGCGACCTGTGGAGCAGCTGCCCACGGACCGGGCGCTCAGCCCGGACGAGCCGGAAGCCGCCACGAACTCCATGTCGAGCTCGGGCCAGACGATGTGACCCGGCGCAACCAGCTCGCCGCCCGGAACCTCCTCGAGCAGCTGCGCCGCCTGCGGATCGACCGCATCCGGGTTCGCCGCCGCTGATGCCGCGGTAGGCACCCCGGTCAGCACCAGCACCAGGCCCACCAGGGTTGCCATCGTCGCGCGCGTACGCCTCATTCGATCATCTCCTCGTCGAGATCCCACATGCGGTAGTCCGTGATCGAGCCAGGGGCCACGATCCCGTCGTCCACGAGCACCGTGCGCTCCACGCCCACGATGCGCCCGCTGTCGAGCGACACCAGCACGTCGTCGCTGACGGCACCGTCCGCGGCGATCACCCGGATGCCGGCGACCGGACGACCGAGCCGGTCCGTCGTCGCGCCCAGCGCCTGCGCACCGCCCGAGTCCTCGATGAGCGCGAGCAGCTCGGCGTGCTGCGCGTTCGTCAGCGTCCACTGCCCGAAGACGGAGGTGACCGCCGTCACCACGTCGAACGCACTCGGCTCCCTCGGAAGCCCGAACGCCTCCAGCAGCGCCCGCACGTCGGCGGGCGTCTCTCCCGGCACCGCGACGACGGGCGTCACGAACTCGCCGGGTGCGTACGTGACGCGCGACGCCACCTCACCCGTGCTCACGACCTCGGCCTCCTGGTTGGCGACAGCGTCGCCCGGGTCGTAGGCGACACCGTTGATCGCGATCGCCTCTCCCGACAGGTCGTCGCTCCACTGGAACGTCGACAGCTGCGGCACGATCTCGGCCCGCCCGGCGTCGACGTCGACGGAGAACGACCACGATGCGGCGCGCACGGAGCGCTCAGGCGTCTCCGGCTCGTGGAACACGCCGAGGTCGGTGTCGGCCGTCGCCACGGTCTCGGCGAGTGAGGCGGATCCGTCGAACGCGAGCGGGGTGGGTGTGCCCGCAACGGCCGCGCCCTGCGGCAGCAGCACCCCGAACGCGAGAGCAGCCGACGCCGCGACGGCGGTGAGTCCTGCCGCCCACCCGACTCGGCGCGCCCGGCGACGCTGCGGCTCCCGCGAACTGCGCAGGATGCGGTCGCGCGTCGCGATCGCCCGCGCGTCCGGTTCCGCGTCGCGCGGAGTCCGCGCCGGATCCGCAGCGGTGAGCGCTCGCTCGAGCAGGGCGTTGTCAGGCATCACGCGTATCCGTCCCCTCCAGGCCCAGCGCCGCGCGAAGCCGATCCTCCGCCAGACGCAACGTCTTCCGTACCCGTGACTCCGATGCGCGCACCAGCTCCGCGATCTCCCCCACCGTGAGTCCATCCCAATACGTGAGCATGATGATACGCCGTTGGGCCGGGCTGAGGGTACCCACCGCGTGCAGCACCTCACTGCGGCCGACGAGCCCCAGCGGCGCCGGGTCGCCGGACAGCCCGTTGTGCAGCGCATCGAGTGCCCTGAGCCGGGTCGCCCCCCGTCGACCACGGGTGCGCAGACGACGGTCGGCCTCGCGCAGCAGCCACACCCGACCGGGCGGACGACTCGGTCGCAGACGCGACCACGCGGCCAGGAACACCTCCGACACGATCTCGGTGACCTCGTCGTCGTCACCGACCACGCCCTCGATGTGGTGGCGCACCGCCGCCCAGTGCTCGTCGAACACTCGTGTGAAGACCTCGTGCCGCAGCGTGTTCGGGTCCTCGCTGCGGCCGCTCATGACCGCGGGGTCGGCGGTCTGCCCGCCGCCTTCGACGTCGTGCCCCGTCTCATCTCAGAACCCGAGTCGGCCGAGCTGCTTGGGGTCGCGCTGCCACTCCTTCGCGACCTTGACGTGCAGTCCGAGGAACACCCGCGTGCCCAGCAGGTCCTCAATGCCCGTCCTTGCGCGAGCGCCCACGTCGCGCAACCGCGAGCCCTTGTGGCCGATGATGATCGCCTTCTGGCTGTCGCGCTCCACCACGATCGACGCGTGCACGTCCGTCAGGTCGCTGTCCTCGCGGGGGGCGATGTCGTCCACGACCACGGCGATCGAGTGCGGGAGCTCATCGCGCACGCCGTCGAGCGCCGCCTCGCGGATGATCTCGGCGATGCGGTCCTCGTTCGACTCGTCCGTCGTGATCCCGGCCGGATACAGCGCGGGTCCCTCCGGCATGAGCTGCAGGATCTCGTCGGCGAGCACATCGAGCTGATCGCGCGTCAGTGCCGAGAGCGGGATGACGGCCGCCCAGTCCTCACGCAGCGAGTCGACCTCCATGAGGCGCTCCGTGATCTCGTCGCGCCCCGCCGCATCGGTCTTCGTGACGATCGCGATCTTCTGCGCACGCGGGTAGCCGTCGAGCGAGGCGGCGATGCGACGATCGCCCGGCCCGACCTTCTCGGTCGCCGGCACGCAGAACCCGATCACGTCGACGTCGCCCAGGACCTGCTCGACCAGGTCGTTCAAACGCTCGCCCAGGAGGGTGCGCGGCTTGTGGATGCCGGGGGTGTCCACGATCACGAGCTGCCCGTCCGGGCGGTTCAGGATGCCGCGGATCGCGCGCCGCGTCGTCTGCGGCTTCTCGCTCGTGATCGCGATCTTGTCGCCCACCAGCGCGTTCGTCAGGGTGGACTTGCCGACGTTCGGCCGACCGACGAAGGTCACGAATCCGCTCCGGGTGTCCTCAGTCATCGCGTCGCTCTCCTTCTTCCTGCACCTCGTCCGCCACCGCGGCCCTCTCGACGAAGACCGTCGCGATCCCGCGGCCGCGCCCCCGAGAGGCCCCGCCGGTGAGGACCAGACCGTCCACGACCGCCGTCGCCCCGGGCTGCGGCACCTGTCCGAGCGCCTTGCCGAGCAGACCGCCGATCGAGTCGACGTCCTCATCCTCGAGCTCGAGGCCGAACAGGTCGCCGACGTCTTCCAGCGACAGCCGGGAGCTGACGCGGTAGCGTCCGGCACCGAGATCCACGAACTCCGCGGATACCTGATCGTACTCGTCGGAGATCTCGCCGACGAGCTCCTCGATCAGGTCCTCCAGCGTCACGAGGCCGGAGATCCCGCCGTGCTCGTCGATCACCAGGCAGACGTGCACCGCGTCGCGCTTCATCTGCTGCAGCAGGGTCTCGGCGCGCATCGACTCCGGCACGAACGTCGCGGGGCGGGCGATCGGGCGGATCGACGCCGCGCGCCAGGCCAGGTCGTCGCGGTAGGCGAACTGCACCAGATCCTTCAGATACAGCACCCCGACCACGTCGTCGGCCTCGTCGTCCACGACCGGCATGCGCGACACCCCGCGCTGCAGGAACAGCGACATGGCCTCGTCGGTGGTGGCCTCCGCGTCCACGGTGACCATCTCGGTGCGCGGCACCATCACCGCCCGCACGAACTGGTCGGTGAAGTCGAACACCGAGTGGATGAGATCGCGGTCGTCCTCCTCGATGAGGTCGTTCGACGCGGCCTCGTCGACCATGCTCAGCAGCTGATCCTCGCTCGAGAACGAGCTGCGACCCGTGCCGGGCGTGACCCGGTTGCCGAGCACGACCAGCCCCTGGGCGAGCGGGCCGAGGATGATGCGCAGACCGCGCACGATGCCCGCGCTCCCGCGGATCATGGCCTCGGCGTGCTGGTGGCCGAACGTGCGCGGACTGGCGCCGACGAGCACGAACGTGATGCCCGTCATCAGGATGGCCGCGGCGAGCATCGCCCACCAGATGCTCTCGAACATGATCGTGAACGCCACCGTGACGAGCACGGCCGCGGTGACCTCCGCGAGCACCCGGATGAACGCGACCGCGTTGACGTGCGCGTCGAGGTCGGCGGCGATCCGCTCGAGCGCCTTCGCCCGTCGCCCCTCGGTCGCCAGATCCGCGAGGCCGGCCCGGGACGTGACGCCGTAGGCGGCGTCGATCGCAGCCATGAGGCCGCCGAAGGCCACCAGCAGCACGGCGGCGATCAGCAGCAGGATCTCCGTCATCGGCGGCGGCGCTCGGACACGGCGAAGCCCTGGATCAGCTGCTTCTGGAGTCCGAACATCTCCCGCTCCTCCTCCGGCTCCGCGTGATCGAAGCCGAGCAGGTGCAGCAGACCGTGCGTGGTGAGCAGGATCAGCTCGTCCATCAGGGTGTGGCCGGCCGCCTGCGCCTGGGTCTCCGCCACCTGCGGGCACAGCACGATATCGCCCAGCAGGCCGGGAGGCGTCGGGCGGTCCTCGGTGCCGGGGCGCAGCTCGTCCATCGGGAAGCTGAGCACGTCGGTCGGGCCCGGCTCGTCCATCCACTGCACGTGCAGCGCCTCCATGGCGCCCTCGTCGACCAGCACGATCGCCACCTCGGCGTCCGGGCTGACGTGCAGCTGCTCCAGGTTGAAGTCGGTGAGCCGCTGCAGCACCGTCTCGTCGACGTCGATCGCCGACTCGTTGTTGATCTCGATCATGAGAGCCCCCGTTTCGGCATCCGGTCGCGTGGTCCTGGTCGCTGCGCCCCGCGGCGCTCGGCCCTGTTGGCGAACTCCGCGGCCTGCTCGCGCTCGAACCGCTGCGCCGTGCGCTTCTCGTCGTACTCGCTGTACGCGTCGACGATGCGCCCCACGAGCGAGTGCCGCACCACGTCGTCGCTGGTCAGCCGGGTGAAGTGGATGTCGTCGATCCCGTCGAGCACCCGCGTCACGAGCCGCAGTCCCGAAGACCCCTGCGGCAGGTCGACCTGGGTGATGTCGCCCGTGACGACCATCTTGGTGCCGAAGCCCAGCCGCGTCAGGAACATCTTCATCTGCTCCGGGGTGGTGTTCTGCGCCTCGTCGAGCACCACGAACGAGTCGTTGAGCGTGCGACCGCGCATGTACGCGAGCGGCGCCACCTCGATCGTCCCCGTGGCCATCAGGCGCGGCACGATCTCCGGGTCCATCATCTCGTTCAGCGCGTCGTACAGCGGGCGCAGGTACGGGTCGATCTTGTCGGTGAGCGTGCCGGGCAGGAACCCCAGCCGCTCCCCCGCCTCCACCGCCGGACGGGTGAGGATGATGCGCGTGACCTCCTTGCGCTGCAGCGCCTGCACGGCCTTCGCCATCGCCAGGTAGGTCTTTCCGGTACCGGCCGGGCCGATACCGAACACGATCGTGTTCTCCTCGATCGCGTCGACGTACTCCTTCTGTCCGAGCGTCTTCGGGCGGATCACCTTGCCACGGGTCGACAGGATCGCCTCGCCGAGCACCTCGCTCGGGCGCGGACCGCCCTCGGTGCGGAGCATGCGTGCCGAGCTGGACACGTCGCTGGGCGCCAGGTCGTGACCGGCCTTCGTCATCGCCAGCAGCTCGTCGACGAGGTTCTTCGCCTTCGCGACGGCGTCGCGCTCGCCCGTCAGGGTGATCTCGTTGCCGCGGACGAGCACCTGCACATCGCGGTGCTCGCGTTCCAGCATCCGCAGCAGGCGGTCCTGCGGACCGAGCAGCTGCACCATCGCGACACCGTCCACGTAGATGCGTTCGGTGACGGTTTCCTGATCGTCAGAAGCCAACGAGCTTGTTCTCCTCGAGATTGCCGAGCACATGGGCGTGCACGTGGAAGACGGACTGGGCGGCGCTCGCGCCGTTGTTGAAGATGAGGCGGTACTCGCCGTTGGCGTGCTCGTCGGCGATGCGCTTCGCTGCCGCGACCATCTCGGCCAGCAGACCCGGGTCACCCGCCGCGAGCTCCGTCACGTCGCGGTACTCCTCGGTCTTCGGGATCACGAGCGCGTGCAGCGGAGCCTGCGGGTTGATGTCGCGGATCACGAACACCCGACCCGCATCGAGCAGGATCTCGCCGGGGATGTCCCCGTTCAGGATGCGCGTGAAGATCGAGTGTTCGCTCATGCGTTCAGCTTACCGGGGCCCCTGCACGCGGCGGCGGTCACCAGCGGCCGAGAGCGACCGACAGCACCGCGATCGCCGCCGGTCCGGCCGTGGACGTGCGCAGCACCGTGTCGCCGAGGAGCACGCGCTCCGCGCCCGCCGCCGTGAGCCGCTCCAGCTCCTCGGCGGAGATGCCGCCCTCGGGCCCCACCACCAGCACGAGGTCGCGGCCGTCGGGCTCCAGGTCGGACAGCCGCCCTGGCGCGGTCGGGTCGAGCAGCAGCACCCGCTGCTGCGCCGCGCGCGCCGCCAGCTGCGCGGTCGACTCGACCGGCGCGACCTCCGGCACCCATGCGCGATGGGCCTGCTTGGCCGCCTCGCGCACGATCGTCGCCCAGCGCTCGCGACCCTTCGCCGCCTTGGGCCCCTCCCAGCGCGAGATGCTGCGACCCGCCTGCCACGGCACGATCTCGTCCACGCCGAGCTCGCACGCCGCCTGCACCGCGAGCTCGTCACGGTCGCCCTTCGCGAGCGCCTGCACCAGCACGACCCTCGGCGACGGCGCCGGCGACTCCGCGCGCTCCTGCACCCGCACCTCGACGCGCGACGGCGAGACCTCCTCCGCGACACCGGTCAGCCACACGCCGCGGCCGTCCCCCACCGTCACGGCCTCGCCGACGCGCAGCCGACGCACCACGGCCGCGTGCTTCGCCTCGGCGCCGGTCAGCGTGACCACGTCGCCGACGGCCGCGCCTCCCGCCGTCTCGACAAGGAAGTGGAGCGCCACGATCAGTGTCCGCGGAACCGGTCGCGCAGCTTCGAGAACAGCCCCTGCTGGAACTGGGCGAGCTGCGGGGCCGGAGCCTTCGCCTTCTTCGCGAAGTCCTCGATGAGCTTGCGCTGCGACGCGTCGAGCTTCGTGGGTGTCACGACCTGCACGCCCACCCGCAGGTCGCCGCGCTGGGTGCCGCGCAGCGGCGTGATGCCGCGGCCCTTGATCGTCAGCACGTCGCCGGACTGCACACCGGGGCGGATCTCCAGGTCGACCTCGCCGTCCAGGCCCTCGATCGACGTGTCGGTGCCGAGGATCGCATCGGTCATCGACACCTCGAGCGTCGCGAGGAGGTCGTCGCCCTCCCTGCTGAACGCGGGGTGCGGGGTGACCGTGACCTCCACGTACAGGTCGCCGTTGGGGCCACCGGCGCGACCGACCTCACCGGAGCCGGGCAGCTGCAGCCGCAGTCCGGTCTCCACGCCGGCGGGGATGTCGAGCGACACGGTGCGCCGCGAGCGCACGCGCCCCTGTCCGCCGCACGTGCCGCACGGATACGGGATGGTGGTGCCGTAGCCCTCGCACGTGCCGCACGGCTGCGAGGTGACGACGTTGCCGAGCAGGCTGCGCACCTGACGCTGCACGTGGCCGGTGCCGCCGCAGATGTCGCACGTGACGGGCGACGTGCCCTCCTGGCAGCACGAGCCCTGACACGTCTCGCACAGCACCGCGGTGTCGACCTCGATGTCGCGGTGCGCGCCGAACACGACGTCGCCCAGCTCGAGCGTCACGCGCACCAGGGCGTCCTGACCGCGCTCGCGCCGCGACCGGGGTCGGGCTCCGCGGCCACCGCCCTGCGCCGCGCCGAAGAACGTCTCGAAGATGTCGCCGAACCCGCCGAAGCCGCCGAAGTTGCCCGCGGCGCCGTCACCGCCGCCCATGTCGTAACGGCGTCGCGACTCCTCGTCGCTGAGCACGTCGTACGCGTGGGTGACGAGCTTGAACCGCTCGGCCGCGTCCTCGCCCGGATTCACGTCCGGGTGGAGCTGCCGCGCCAGTCGGCGGTACGCCTTCTTGATCTCATCCGTGGAAGCGTCCCGGGACACCCCGAGAACCTCATAGTGGTCCGCCACAATCGCCCTTCTGCGTGTTCCGTGGGGCCGCGTCAGCGGCCGGCCTCGTCGTCGTCGAGCATCCGCGACAGGTAGCGGGCCACCGCCCGCGCCGCCGCCAGGTTGCTCGGATAGTCCATGCGCGTCGGCCCCATCACGCCGACGCGCGCCGTTCCGGTCGGTGCCGCGTAGTCGCTCGCGACGATCGACGCCTCGCCGAGACCGAACGGCGCGTTCTCGGTGCCGATGCTGGCCGCCAGGCCGTGCTCGTCGGCCACCATCTCGCTCATCAGCCGCAGCAGCGTCACCTGCTCCTCGATCGCCTCGAGGAGGGGGTGGATGCTGCCGCGGAAGTCGTGCTCGCGGCGGGCGAGGGTCGCCGCGCCCGCCATCACCAGTCGCTCCTGACGGAACCCGCCCAGCTCGTCGACGAGGACGCCGGCGAGAGTGCGCAGCACGCGGTCGCGCGGCGTCTCCTCCGCGGCCAGCAGGGTCTGCAGCCGCTCGGACGCCTCCGCAATCGCCTGTCCCGTGATGAGCGCGGAGAGCCGGGCGCGGAGCACACCGAGATCGGCCTCGTCGATGGCATCCGGCAGCACGGTCATCCGCTGCGAGACGCCGCCGGCATCGGTCACCAGCACGGTCAGCAGACGGTTGGGGGCCAGCGCGACGAGCTCCACGTGCGTGACCCGCGCGCGGGCGAACGACGGATACTGCGCCAGCGCGACCTGACCCGTGAGCTGCGTCAGTACCCGCACCGTGCGCGCCATGAGGTCGTCGAGGTCGGCGGGGTCGGCGAGGAACGACTCGATCGCCGAGCGCTGCGCCGAGGAGAGGGGACGGAGCTGGGCGAGGTGGTTGACGAAGACGCGGTAGCCCTTGTCGGTGGGCACGCGACCGGACGACGTGTGGGGGGCGGTGATGAGCTCCTCGTCTTCGAGCTGCGCCATGTCGTTGCGGATCGTCGCCGCGGACACGCCGAACGAGTGACGGTCGACGATCGATCGGCTGCCCACCGGCTCGTGCGTCTCGACGTAGTCCTGCACGATCGCGCGGAGAACCTGGAGTCCTCGCTCTGTGACCATGGCCCACCCCTTCCCGCTGACGACCGGACGCTGGCACTCTGACACCCTGAGTGCCAATCCTACCGCGTACGACCGGGAGTTCTCCGAACCCGCGCGCCGATCACTCAGTCGGTGAGCTCGCGCACCACCGCGTCGGCGAGGAGGCGTCCGCGCAGGGTGAGCTGCACGCGCCCGCGGATCGCCGCCGCCGCGTCGATCAGGCCGTCCGCGATGAGCCCGGCCACGCGGGGGCGGTTCGCCGCGGGGAGGTCGTCCACCGCGATGCCCTCGCGGATGCGGCTGAGCAGCAGGATGCGCTCGAGCGTCTGGGCCTCCACGTCGGGGCGCTCCCGTCCCGCCGCCGGAGACGCGGACGCCGCGAGCCGCTGCGCGTAGGCGGCCGGATGCTTCACGTTCCACCAGCGCAGTCCCGCCACGTGGCTGTGCGCGCCGGGACCGAAGCCCCACCAGTCGCTCCCCCGCCAGTACGCCAGGTTGTGCCGCGACCGCTGCTCCGGCGTGCGCGCCCAGTTGCTGACCTCGTACCACTCGAAGCCCGCCGCGGCCAGCCGCTCGTCGGCCAGCTCGTACATGTCCGCCTGCAGGTCGTCGTCGGGGGTAGGCACCTCGCCGCGACGGATCTGCCGCGCGAGCTTCGTGCCGTCCTCGATGATCAACGCGTACGCGGAGATGTGGTCCGACTCGAGCTGGAGGGCCGCATCGAGCGACGCCTCCCAGTCGGCGAGCGACTCCCCCGGCGCGCCGTAGATGAGATCGACGCTGACGTCCAGTCCCGCACCCTTGGCCGCGGCCACCGCCGTCCGCACGTTCTCCGGCTGATGCGTGCGATCGAGAGCGGCGAGCACGTGCGGCACCGCCGACTGCATGCCGATCGACAACCGCGTGACGCCGGCCTCCGCGAGGGTGCGCGCCACCTCGGGCGTCACCGTGTCGGGGTTCGCCTCCACCGTCACCTCGGCACCCGGCGCCAGCCCGAACGCCGCGGTCGCCGCGCCGAGCATGCGCGCGAGGTCGCCCGGGGGCAGCAGCGTCGGCGTGCCGCCCCCGAAGAACACCGTGTCCATCGGTCGCAGCGCCCCCGCGGCCTCCAGCACGCCGCGAGCGAGGGCGATCTCGGCGATCAGGGTCGACGCATAGTCCTCCTGCTTCGCGCCGCGCAGCTCGCTCGACGTGTAGGTGTTGAAGTCGCAGTAGCCGCAGCGCACGCGGCAGAACGGCACGTGCAGGTACGCCGAGAACGGGGTGTCAGCAGAGATCGGCAGGTCGTCGGGCAGGCGGCCGTCGGCGGGAGCCGGATCGCCGAGGGGAAGCGGTCCCGCCATCAGACGGGGGTCGCGTACAGCGGGGAGATCGCGCGCAGGTACCGCGCGAACAGCTCGCGGCGGCGCCGCTTCATGAGTGCCGGGATCAGGCGGTAGACGAGCGCGTTGGGCGCGTCGAACGCGCGCACCGTGAACCACACCTCGTCGTTGTCCTCGCGCCAGTCGACGTCGAACGACTCCTCGCCGCTGACGACCGAGCCCCCGATCGTCCCGAGCACGAAGCCGATGCGCCGTGTCTCCTCGGTGACCGAGATCACGCGCAGCTCGGAGTCGGCGCGCATGCCGCCCACCCGACCGCGCAGGTGCAGCGTCATCCCGGCGCCGACGAACGGCATGCCCTCCGCGTCGTAGCGCGGCTCGACATCGCGCTTGCTCGGCGCGATCGGGTTGCCCTCGGCGTCGAAGCTGACCCCGGCGTACGCGGGGCCCGGGGCAGGACGCACGTCTTCCACCGAGAGTCCCGCTGCGCGCTGCGCCGTCCACGACAGCAGGGCCTCGCCCGCCGTCTGGAACCGCTCCTCGCCGCTGCCGATCCGCCAGGACTCCTCCGCCGGGATGCTGCGCTCCGGCGGGTACTGCATCAGGTCGGGGGCGTGGGTCGCACCCACGGCCGCATAGTCCACCGTGTCGTCTCGGAAAGTCCCGCGCCGCATGAGATCCAGCCTACTTCGGGTTCCCTGGGCGAACACCCCCCGCACCACGGGAGCGCCCAGGATCGCCCGGGTTACTTCTTGTCCTTGCCCTCGACGTCGCCGGAGAGCGCCGCGATGAACGCCTCCTGGGGGACCTCGACGCGGCCGACCATCTTCATGCGCTTCTTGCCCTCCTTCTGCTTCTCGAGGAGCTTGCGCTTGCGGGTGATGTCACCGCCGTAGCACTTGGCGAGCACGTCCTTGCGGATCGCGCGGATGGTCTCGCGGGCGATGATGCGCGCACCGATCGCCGCCTGGATCGGCACCTCGAACTGCTGACGAGGGATGAGCTTGCGCAGGCGCTCGGCCATCATCGTGCCGTACGCGTAGGCCTTGTCGCGGTGGACGATCGAGCTGAAGGCGTCGACCTTCTCGCCCTGGAGGAGGATGTCGACCTTCACCAGGTCGGCTTCCTGCTGACCGGAGGGCTCGTAGTCGAGCGAGGCGTACCCCTGCGTCTTGGACTTGAGCTGGTCGAAGAAGTCGAACACGATCTCGCCGAGCGGCATGTTGTAGCGCAGCTCGACGCGCTCCTCCGAGAAGTACTCCATGCCCAGCAGCGTGCCGCGCCGCGACTGGCACAGCTCCATCACGGTGCCGACGTAGTCCTTGGGCAGCAGGATCGCCGCCTTCACCATCGGCTCCGACACCGAGCCGATGCGCCCATCGGGGTACTCGCTCGGGTTCGTGACCGTGACCGTCTCGCCGGTGTCGCTGGTGACGACCTCGTAGATCACGCTCGGCGCCGTGGTGATGAGGTCGAGGCCGAACTCGCGCGCGAGCCGCTCCGTCACGATCTCCAGGTGCAGCAGGCCGAGGAAGCCGCAGCGGAAGCCGAAGCCGAGCGCGACCGAGGTCTCCGGCTCGTACTGCAGCGACGCGTCGGAGAGCTTGAGCTTGTCGAGGGCCTCGCGCAGTTCCGCGTAGTCGCTGCCGTCGATCGGGTAGATGCCCGAGAACACCATCGGCTTCGGGTCGGTGTAACCGGGGAGCGCCTCAGCGGCGGGCTTGCGCGCGTTCGTGATGGTGTCGCCGACCTTCGACTGGCGCACGTCCTTCACGCCGGTGATGAGGTAGCCCACCTCGCCGACGCCGAGGCCCTTCGTGGGCGTCGGCTCGGGGCTGGACACCCCGACCTCGAGAGCCTCGTGGTTGGCGCCGGTCGACATCATCTGGATGCGCTCGCGCGGGGAGAGGCTGCCGTCGACCATGCGCACGTAGGTGACGACGCCGCGGTACGCGTCGTACACGGAGTCGAAGATCATGGCGCGGGCGGGAGCCTCGGCGTCTCCGACCGGCGCGGGGATCTCCCGCACGAGGCGGTCGAGCAGATCCTCGACGCCGACGCCGGTCTTGCCCGAGACGCGCAGCACGTCTTCCGGCTTGCCCCCGATGAGGGAGGCGAGCTCCTTCGCGTACTTCTCCGGGTCGGCCGCCGGGAGGTCGATCTTGTTGAGGACCGGGATGATGTGCAGGTCGTTCTCGAGCGCCAGGTAGAGGTTGGCGAGCGTCTGCGCCTCGATCCCCTGTGCGGCGTCGACCAGGAGGATCGCCCCCTCGCACGCGGCGAGGGAGCGCGACACCTCGTAGGTGAAGTCCACGTGGCCGGGGGTGTCGATCATGTTCAGCGCGAACGTCTCGCCGTCGATCTCCCAGGGCATGCGCACGGCCTGGCTCTTGATGGTGATGCCGCGCTCGCGCTCGATGTCCATGCGGTCGAGGTACTGCGCCCGCATGTCCCGGTCCGACACCACTCCGGTGATCTGGAGCATGCGGTCGGCGAGCGTCGACTTGCCGTGATCGATGTGGGCGATGATGCAGAAATTGCGGATCTGCGCAGCCGGCGTCGCGGCAGGCTGAAGCGGGGTGAGAGCGCGTGGGGACATGTCCCGTCGATTCTATGGTGAGGCGCAGGGGAATCCCCATTCGGGGACATCGGTGATAGTCTCCCGAAGTTGCCCGGGATCAATCCGTGACACCGGATCCCGTAAGCGATACGACTCCGTCACAGACTCCGTGAGGGCTGTCGCGTCGCGCAGAACGGCGGATGGCGCCCGATTCATCCGCCCGGCTCAGCGTTGCGTCGGCGGATCCCGAGCGCGTCTGGAGAAGAGAAAGACAATCCCCCTTGATCAAGTACCTCGCACGCCGCGCCCTCGGCTGGCTGCTCATGATCGTGGTCGCGACGAACCTCACCTACTTCCTCGCGTGGGGGTTCCTCGATCCGCGCAGCAACTACGTGGGCCGTCGTCCTCCGCTCAGTGAAGAGCAGATCAACAACCTCCTCGTGCCCCGCAACCTCAGCGACACCGTGCCGCTCATCGAGCGCTGGTGGAACTGGTTCACCAGCATCCTCCTCCGGTGGGACTGGGGGGTGAGCCCGACCGGCGGCTCCGTCAACGAGCAGGTCGCGTACCGCATGTGGGTCAGCGCGGAGCTCGTGCTCGGCGCGACGATCATCACCACGATCCTCGGCATCGCGCTCGGCGTGTACACGGCCTCCCGCCAGTACAAGCTCGCCGACCGCATCGGCCAGGCCACCAGCATCATCACGCTGAACATCCCGATCGTGGTCGCGGCCTTCGCGATCGTGCTGCTCGCGATCGGCCTCAACAACGCCACCGGCACGCGCATCTTCTATGTGACAGGGAACGCCAGTCAGGGGGTCGAGGGCTTCTTCCCCACCCTGATAGATGTGCTGCAGCATCTGACGCTGCCGACCATAGCCCTGGTGCTCACGGGCTACGCGAGCATCCACTTCCTGCAGCGCTCGCTGCTGCTGGACAACATCAACGCCGACTACGTGCGCACCGCTCGCGCCAAGGGCCTCACCAAGCAGCAGGCCATCCGCAAGCACGCGCTGCGCACCTCGCTGATCCCCGTCGCCACGCAGGTCGCCTTCACGATCCCCGCCATCTTCACCGGTGCGGTCCTGACCGAGACGATCTTCGCGTGGAACGGCATGGGCAAGTACTTCATCGAGACCATCTCGAAGAACGACATCCACGGAACCGTCGCGATCGCGGCCTTCGGCGCGGTCCTCACGGCGATCGGCGCGATCCTCGCCGACATCGCCGTCGTGGTCCTCGACCCGCGTGTGAGAGTGAGCTGACATGAGCACCGACATGCTCGACCCGACCATCCACCCGGACCCCGCGGCCGCCGGCCCCGAGACCACCCGCGTCGCGACGAAGCGCCTGTCGAAGTGGAGCCTGTACTGGCGGCGCTTCTCCCGCAACCGCGGTGCGCTCATCGGCCTGGTGATCTTCGCGCTGCTCGTGCTGTTCGCGATCTTCGGCCCGCTGATCGCGCGCTACGACCACGTGGAGCTCGACTTCCTGAACCTGAGCACCCCGCCGTCCACGGAGCACTGGTTCGGCACCAACAACGCCGGCAACGACCTGTTCGCGCAGGTCGCGGTCGGCCTGCAGCGCTCCCTCATGATCGCGCTCACCGTCTCGATCGGCGTCACGATCGTGTCGGCCCTGGTCGGCACGGCCGCGGCCTACTTCGGCGGCTGGACCGAGCGCATCTCGCTCCTGGTGATCCACTTCATGATGGTGATCCCGAGCTTCCTGATCCTCGCGATGATCTCGAACAAGGCCGGCGGAGACTGGCGCGTGATCGCGCTCATCATGATCTTCGTGATCGGGTGGTACTTCCCCGCCCGCGTCATCTGGACCATGGCCCTGTCGCTGCGCGAGCGCGAGTACGTCAGCGCGGCCCGCTACATGGGCGTGGGCGGCATGAAGATCGTGCTGCGCCACCTGCTGCCGAACATCGGCTCGCTCCTCGTGATCAACTTCACCCTCGGCGTCGTCTCGGCCGTCGTGACCGAGACCGGTCTGTCGTTCCTGGGCTTCGGCGTCAAGATCCCCGACGTGTCGCTCGGCGCGCTGATCGGTGCCGGCTCGAGCTCGCTCACCACGGCCCCGTGGCTGTTCTACTTCCCGGCGGCGGCGCTGACCCTGCTCACGGTGTCGATGGCGTTGATCGCCGACGGCCTGCGCGACGCCCTCGACCCGACCTCGGCTGCAGGAGGCCGCGCATGACCAACGTCCTCTCCGTCCGCGACCTCAAGGTCAGCTTCGCCTCCGAGGCCGGCCGCGTCGACGCCGTGCGCGGCGTCTCGTTCGACCTCGAAGCCGGCAAGACCCTCGGCATCGTCGGCGAGTCCGGCTCCGGCAAGTCCGTCACCTCGCTCGCGATCATGGGGCTCCTCGACGAGAACGCCAAGGTCACCGGCTCGATCATGTACGACGGCAAAGAGCTGATCGGCATGAGCGACAAGCAGCTGTCGGTGATCCGCGGCAACGGCATGTCGATGGTCTTCCAGGACCCGCTGACCTCGCTCACCCCCGTCTACACCGTGGGCGACCAGCTCATCGAGGCCCTCACGGTGCACCGCAGCCTGTCGAAGAAGGATGCGTGGGACCGCTCGGTCGAGCTGTTGAAGCTCGTCGGCATCACCGAGCCGGAGCGGCGCATGAAGTCGTTCCCGCACGAGTTCTCCGGCGGCATGCGCCAGCGCGTGGTGATCGCCATCGCGATGGCGAACAACCCCAAGCTCATCATCTGCGACGAGCCGACCACGGCCCTCGACGTCACGATCCAGGCGCAGATCCTCGATCTGATCGAGAAGGCGCAGGACGAGACCGGCGCCGCGGTGATCATGATCACGCACGACATGGGCGTGGTGGCCCGCACGGCCGACGACGTGCTGGTGATGTACGCGGGCAAGCCCGTGGAGCAGGCGCCCGTGCACGAGCTGTTCCACAAGACGCGCATGCCGTACTCGATCGGCCTGCTGGGCGCGATCCCGCGCGTGGACAAGGGCGACAAGCAGCCGCTCACCCCGATCAAGGGCAACCCGCCGCTGCTGATCGACCTGCCCGACGCGTGCCCCTTCGCCGACCGCTGCCCCATCGTGATGGACGCGTGCCGCGCGAAGGAGCCGGAGCTGCTCCCCGTGGCCACCGGCTCGGGCGACCTGCACCGCGCCGCCTGCATCCGCTCGCACGAGATCGAGGACGGCGGCCTGCTGGGCGGCCTCCCGGTCTACCCCGTGCGCGCGGTGCCGGAGAGCGACCTCACGCGACTCCCGCGCGAGGAGCGCCCGGTCACGCTCGAGGTCAAGAACCTCACGAAGACCTTCCCGCTGCTCAAGGGCGCGTTCCTCAAGCGCAAGGTCGGCGAGGTGCAGGCGATCAAGGGCATCAGCTTCGACGTCCGTGAGGGCGAGACGATGGCCATCGTCGGCGAGTCCGGCTCCGGCAAGACCACGACCCTGCTGCAGATCATGGACATGGTCAAGCAGAGCGAGGGCGACATCGTGATCGCCGGCACCAGCGTCAACGACATCCACAGCCGCAAGGTGGAGCGGGCGCTGCGCCGCGACATCCAGATCGTGTTCCAGGACCCGATGGGCGCCCTCGACCCGCGCATGACGGTCGCCGACATCATCTCCGAGCCGCTGTTCGCGATCGGCACGCCCAAGGAGGAGGCGCACCGTCGCGTGGACGAGCTGATGGACCTCGTCGGCCTGAACCCGGCGCACAGCGACCGCTTCCCCCAGGCGTTCTCCGGCGGTCAGCGGCAGCGCATCGGCATCGCCCGCGCCCTGTCGACGAACCCGAAGATCGTGGTGCTCGATGAGCCGGTCTCGGCGCTCGACGTGTCGATCCAGGCCGGTGTGATCAACCTGCTCGACGAGCTGAAGGTGAAGCTGGGCCTGTCGTACCTGTTCGTCGCGCACGACCTGTCCGTGGTGCGCCACATCGCCGACCGCGTGGCCGTGATGTACCTCGGCGAGTTCGTGGAGCACGGCGACGTGGACGACGTGTTCGACAACCCGCAGCACCCGTACACGCAGGCGCTGCTGTCGGCCATCCCCGTCCCCGACCCGGATGTGGAGCGCACCCGCCAGCGCGTCGTGTTCGACGCGGCGACCATGTCGACCAAGCCGGCGACGGTCTGATCGCCGCGGTCGCGGGGTTGCTGGTCACCGTCCGATAACGGTTAGGCGCGATTCACTCCGGGGCGGTATGCCGGTCGCGACCGCGAACTATTCTTCCCTTTATGAAACGCCGAAAGGCGAAAGGAGCACCATGAAGAACAAGAAGTTGCTGGGGGCGATCGCGATCAGCGGCGCCCTGGCACTCGCCCTCGCGGGTTGCGCGAGCGGGTCCGGAAACACCGGTGGCGGGGACAACGGCGGCGACAAGGTCGAGACCAAGTCCGCCGACTACAACCCCCAGGACCGCAGCAACCTGCAGGAGGGTGGCGAGGTCAACTTCCCGATCAACGAGATCCCCGAGCAGCTGAACGCCTTCAACGGTGACGGCAGCGCGGACACCGTGCGTCTGTGGTCGTGGTACATGCCGCAGATCCTGCTCGTCTCGCCGGAGGGCGAGGTCACGAAGAACGACGCGTACCTCGACGCCTACGACATCGGCGAGAAGGACGGCAACACCACCATCACGTTCACGTTCACGGACGAGGCCCACTTCAACGACGGCACGGACATGGACTGGACGGCCATCGACGCGACGTGGAAGGCCAACCGCTCCTACGACGAGGGCTTCACCCCCAACGCGACCGACGGCTACAAGCAGATCAAGAGCGTCGAGCAGGGCGACTCCGCCAAGACCGCGGTCGTCACCTTCGACGGCATCTATGCCTGGCCGTCCATGGCGTTCCTGACCGGTGGCGTGCTGCACCCGGCCGTCGCCGACCCGACCGTCTTCAACGAGGGCTTCATCGGCAACATGCACCCCGAGTGGGGCGCCGGACCGTACACGGTCGACACGTTCGACCCGAACGGCGGCTTCGTCTCGTTCAAGCCGAACCCCGAGTGGTGGGGCAACGCACCGCTGCTCGACTCGGTGACCTTCACGGCGATGGAGCCGGACGCCGCGATCAACGCCTTCAAGAACGGCGAGATCGACATGGTGGGCGCCAACACCAACGACCGTCTGAAGCAGCTGCAGGACGTCGACGACACCACGGTGCGTCGCGCGCAGCAGACCGCGAAGACGATCATCATGGTCGACGCCGACAAGCCGCAGTTCGAGGACATCGACGTGCGCAAGGCCTTCTTCATGGGCATCAACATCGACCAGCAGAAGCAGATCGCGTGGAACGGCCTCGGTTACGAGGAGCCGGCCGCCGGTTCGCTGAACATGTATGCGTTCCAGGACGGCTACTCCGACTCGTTCGCGACCGCCGGTCTGAAGAACGATGTCGACGCCGCCAAGAAGCTGCTCGACGACGCCGGCTGGACCGAGGGCGACGACGGCATCCGCGAGAAGGACGGCGAGAAGCTGTCCATCACCTACCCGGTGTTCGGTGAGGACCCCACGCTCGAGGCCCTCGCGAAGTCGCTCCAGGCGCAGCAGAAGGAGATCGGCATCGACGTGCAGATCGACGTCCGCCCCTCGGCCGACTTCTCGAACGACCTGACGTCGAAGAACTGGGACGCGGTGTCGCTCCGCTTCACCGACTCCGACCCGTTCGGTCCGGCTTGGTTCTGCCAGCTCTACTGCTCGGACAGCCAGCTGAACCTGTCGGGCACCGGCACGGCCGAGATCGACAAGCAGATCGCCGACGAGGTCGAGTCGCAGAAGGACGCGGAGTCCTGGACCGCCGCCTCCATGGAGCTCGAGCCGAAGATCATCGAGCAGACGTGGGGCGTCATCCCGCTCTACAACGGCCCGTCGATCTACGTGGTCAAGAACGGCCTGGCGAACCTCACGCCGGAGCCCTACGTGGGCCTCGACCTGTTCGGCGTCACGCCGGTCGAGAACGTCGGCTGGGAGAAGTAACACCCTCTGACACGTCTCGTGTCGACGCGGGGTCGGTGGTTCGCCACCGGCCCCGCTTCTTTATGCTGAAGAAGTGAGCGTCCAGACCGTCCTCGTGCACGGCATCCGCACCTCGGCGACCATGTGGCGCTCCCAGGTGGCGTACCTGGAGGAGCACGGGCACCCCGTGACCGCGCTCGATCTTCCGGGCCACGGCTCCCGCATGGCGGAGGACTTCACGCTGCACGAGGCACTCCACACGATCGACGCCGCCGTGCGCGCCGCCGCCGAGCGCGGACCCGTGCTCCTGGTCGGGCACTCGATGGGCGGACTGCTCTCCCTCGCCTACACCGGCGGCGCCGAGCGTCCTCCGGTCGCCGGGCTCGTCGCGGCCGCCTGCACCTCGCTTCCCCAGGGCGCAGGGCTCCGCGCGTACCGACTGTTCGCGCGGGCCGTCGACTCGCTCCCCGACCGCGGCCTGTGGCTCACGCGGCAGATGCTCGCCGCCACGATCCCCGCCGAGAACCGCGCCGACTTCCAGGCCGGTGGCTACGCGCTCGACATGCAGGACACCGCGCTGCGCAGCCTGGCCGCGCTGGACGTGGCCGCCGCCGTCCCGCGCATCGACGTGCCACTGTGGTTCGTGAACGGGCAGTATGACCAGCTGCGCCTGAACGAACCGCTGTTCCGCCGGCTCGCACCGCACGCGGAGCTCATCGTGGTCCCCCGCACCACGCACCTGGTCACGGCCATGCGACCCCGGGTGTTCAACGCGGTGCTGGCCCTCGCAATCGCCACCGTCGAGGCGCAGGCCGAGGACTCATGAGCGGGCGGGCTGCCGCGCGAACGCCGTGAGCAGGCCCCCCACGAGCGACAGCACCGCGGCGGCGAGGAAGACGAGCCAGAAGCCGCCGACCAGCGCCACCAGCCCCGCCCCGAGCACCGGGCCGATCAGCTGACCGAGCGCCGCGGTGACGTTCACGATGCCGAGGTCGCGCGCGTGGTCCTGCTCGTCCGGCAGCAGGTCGGCCGCGAAGGCGAGTCCCACCGTGGAGAAGGCGCCGTAGCCGAGCCCCATGAGCGCCGCGGCGACCATCGTCATCTCGAACGTGGGCACCAGCACGATCGCCACGCCGGACGCCGCCTGCACCACGGTCGCGGCGACGGTGAGCGTGCGGCGCCGCCCCGTCCGGTCGGACACGAGGCCGGTGACCACAGATGCGAGCACCACGAACACCGTGTAGACGACGATCAGCAGCAGCAGGTTGTCCTGGGCGGTCGCGTTCTCCTGCCGCAGCCCGTGCAGCAGGAAGAACAGGAACAGCGCGGTCCCGAGCGCGTTGCCGACGTTGGTCACCAGCCGACCGGACAGCATCCAGGCGAAGTCTCGGTCGCGCAGCGAGGCCAGCCGGGGGCGTCCGGCCTCCCGGGGACGCAGCGCCTCGGTCGTCGGCGGGTCGGGCAGCAGGAGCGCGGCCACCGACCCCGCAATCGCGATCACCGCGGCCAGGAGCAGGTAGCCCGACACGATGTCGAGTCCGAGGAGCACGACCAGCCCGACGCCGAGCACGATCCCGACCGCCTGGGCGGAGCCGACGGCGGCGGAGGCGGCCCCCCGCTGCGTGGTCGGAAGCTGATCCGCGATCAGGGCGGTGAAGGCGGCCGACGACACCGCGACGCCGATCGAGACACCCACCCACCCGGCACCGACCGCCCAGGGTCCGGTCGCGAAACCGGTCAGCACCAGGCACAGGGCCGTCAGCCAGACACCACCCAGCGCCCACGGGCGTCGGCGGTGCCGTCCGGCGCGCGCGCGATCCGACAGGGCACCGGCGGCCGGACCGGCGACGATGCCCGCCAGTCCGCCCACCCCGAGCACGAGGCCGGAGGACACGACCCCGCGGATCCAGTCGTCCTCCGGGGTATCGAGCTGCAGCGGGAGGAGCAGCTGCACCGGGGTGAGCTGCACGGTCCAGATCGCCAGCCACGCCAGCGTGAACAGCGACATCCACCGCGCGCCGGCCCGGACGCGGTGCGTCGCCGGAGCCGCGGTCATCGCCGCGCCGCCGACGTCGTGGCACCGGTGCGGACGGAGGCGATCAGGTCGCGGTACCAGTCGTACGAGGCCTTCGGGGTGCACTCCCCCGTGGCGAAATCGACGTGCACCAGTCCGAAGCGCTGGGTGTAGCCGTCGGCCCACTCCCAGTTGTCCAGCAGCGACCACACCGTGTACTCCTCGACCGGTACTCCGGCGTCGATGGCCTCGGCGACCGCGGCGATGTGCCCCGACAGGTAGGAGATCCGGTCGGCGTCGTCCACGCGGGCCGCCGTGTCGGGCTCGGGGAAGGAGGCACCGTTCTCACCGATGATCACGGGCGGCAGCTGCGGGTGCCGGGCGTGCAGGTCGACCAGCAGGTCGCGCAGGGCGGACGGCATGATCGGCCACTCCTGTCCGAAACCCGTCACCGGCACACCGGGGGTCGGCACGATGTCGAACGGGATGGGTCCTCCGGCGGTGGATGCCGTCACGGTCGTGGGGTTGTAGAAGTTGACGCCGTAGAAGTCGATCGAGCCGCCGATCGCGGTCAGGTCGCCCTCCTCGACGGGCAGCGGCGGCAGCCCGAGCGCCTCGAGGTCGGGGTACGCGCCGTCGAGCAGCGGGGTGCTGAAGATCCGGTTGTGCAGAAGGTCGTAGACGAACGCCGCCTCGTGGTCCTCAGGCGCATCGTGCAGCGGGAGGACCCAGGTGTGGTTGTTGACCAGTCCCACCGCCGTAGCCCCCCGCGTGCGCAGCGCCGCCGCGGCCCGCGCGTGTGCCAGCAGCTGGTGGTGCGCGGTGGGCAGCGCGTCGAACAGCAGCTGCTTACCCGGCGCGAGGGCACCCACGGCATAGCCCTGGAGCGTCGTCATCGCCGGCTCGTTGAGGGTGTACCAGTGCGCGACGCGGTCGCCCAGGCGGTCGGCCACGATCGCCGCATACTCGCCGAATCGCTCGGCGGTGTCGCGCGCGAGCCACCCGCCCGTCTCCTCCACGGTGCTCGGCATCTCCCAGTGGAACAGCGTGGGGAACGGCGTGACGCCGCGCTCCAGCAGCAGATCGACGAACCGGGAGTAGTGGTCGAGGGCTGCGGTGTTCCCGCGCCCACGTCCGTCGGGCTGCACCCGCGCCCACGGGATCGAGAAGCGGTAGCGGTTGAGGCCGAGGGCGGAGGCGAGGTCGGCGTCACGCTCGGGATGGCGGTAGCTGTCGCAGGCGGGGTCGGCGGTGGAGCCGTCGACGATCGCGCCGGGAGCTTCGAGGTAGTCGTCCCAGATCGAGCGCCCTCCCCCGTCGGCGGAGCGCGAGCCCTCGATCTGGAGCGCCGAGGTCGCCGCAGACCAGCGGAGCCGGCCGAGCGCGGGGGAAGGAACGGAGGCGGGGGTCATGGGGCTCCTTGACGTCGTTGTCGGGTCAGGATGATTCTGCACCCGGTACCACTCCGAGCGCGACGCAGTTTCGCGGACGCGGCCTCGTTTCGCGCGATGCATCCGGGACTGGTAGAGTTGACTCTTGGCTTGCGTGTGGGTTCTTCCCTCACGACCGCCGTGCAGCAGCCCTCTTCTGCTGCCGGCACTCCGAACAACTCCTGTACAGAAAGCGTCCACACGTGGCAAACATCAAGTCGCAGATCAAGCGCAACAAGACCAACGAGAAGGCTCACGAGCGCAACAAGGCCGTGAAGAGCGAGCTGAAGACTCTCGTCCGCCAGACCCGCGAGGCCGTCGCCGCCGGCGACAAGGCCGCCGCCGAGAAGGTCCTGAAGAAGGCCACGGTCAAGCTCGACAAGGCCGTCAGCAAGGGCGTGCTCCACAAGAACCAGGCGGCCAACCGCAAGTCGGCCATCGCCAAGAAGGTCGCCGCTCTCTGAGCATCTGATCATCCGGAAGGCCCGTCTCCTCGCGAGGCGGGCCTTCTGTCGTTCCCGGAACGCGTGAGGTCGACACGGGACAAGCGAGGGGCCGGGAACATGCCTCCATCGCGGAGGCGGCGCGCAGCGGCACACGCTCGCGCCGGGACTGCGCGCCGGCGACGCGCTCTTCACGGGTGGCGGGCCGCTGCCAGGCTGCGGGCTCCGCGCGCTCAGCCGCCGAAGGGCTCCCGCGTGGCGATGACCGTGACCATGCGCTCGAGCGCGAAGATCGGGTCGCGGGCGGCCCCCTTCACCTCGGCGTCGGCGCGGGCGGTGGCCTGGATCGCCATCCCGAGCGACCGCTCGTTCCAGCCCGCGAGGTCGCGGCGGGCGCGGTCGACCTGCCAGTCCTTCATCCCGAGGCGCTGCGCGAGCTGACGGCTCGGCTCCCGATTCCCGGCGACCCGCGCCATCGTGCGCAGCTTCATGGCGAACGCCGCGACCATGGGCACCGGATCCGCTCCGGAGGCCAGGGCGTGCCGCAGCGACACCAGGGCCTCGCCGTAGCGCCCGGCGATCGCCGTGTCGGCGACGACGAACGCCGACACCTCGACGCGGCCGCCGTAGTACTTGGTGACGACCTCTTCCGTGACGTCGCCCTCGACGTCGCCGATCAGCTGCTGGCAGGCGGCGGCGAGCTCGGTGAGGTCATCGGCGAACGCGGAGACCAGGGCTCGCAGGGCCGGGGGCGCGATGCGCTTCTTGGCGGCCGCGAACTCCCCCGCCGCGAAGTCGACCCTGTCGCCGTCTCGCTTGATCGCCGGGCAGGGGATCTCGATGCCCCCGCCCGTACCGGCACGCAGGGCGTCGAGCAGCTTCTTGCCACGAACGCTCGCGCCCGTGTGACGGAGCACGACCGTGGCGCCCTCCTGCGGTTGCTCGAGATAGGACACGGCCTCCTGCAGGAACGCGTCGGAGCACTTCTCGACGCCTGAGACCCGCACCAGGCGCGGCTCACCGAACAGGGAGGGCGACGTGAGGGCCAGGAGCGTGCCCGGGGCGTAGTCGTCGGCGCGGACGTCGCTGACCTCGAGGGCCGGATCCTCGGCGCGCAGATAGTCGCGGACACCGGCGATCGCACGCTCGGCGCAGACCTCTTCCGGACCGGAGACGAGCACGATCGGGGCGGGACGGGGCTCGCGCCACGACACCTGCGGGATCTTCGCGGGCTTCGCGCCACCGCGGGCGGGAGGACGGGACGCTGCCATAACCCCAGCCTACCGGCGGCGTCCGACACCGCGATCGGACGAGCGCTGCCGCTGGTTCGGCGCAGACCTGCACGATGTCCCGCTGCCGCGGCGACGACCTCGACGCTCGGGGGTCGTCTCGCTCCACATCGCCAGAGCGCCGTGACGCAGCCCGAGCAGGATGCGTCCGCGCTCGTCGGTCCGATACACCTGGGCCCCCAGCGCGCCCAGCAGGTCGAGCGTCTCACGGCGCGGGTGCCCGTAGTCGTTGTCGGCACCCACGCTGATGAGCGCGACCACGGGTGAGAGCGCCTGGTAGAGCCCGGGGTCCTGATCGGCGCTGCCGTGGTGGGCGACCTTCACCACCGCGTACGGGCCGAGGCGCTCCGAACGCTGGAGCAGCCGCTGCGCAGGGGCCGACAGATCGGCGAGGAAGAGCGAGCGAGGCACCTCTCCCCCGCTGAACTCCATCACGACGCCGAGGTCGTTGCCCGCGGGGAACGCCGTCGTATCGCGAACGGGCCACCGCACGCGCCAGGTCGCCCCGCCCAGGGTTCCCCTGAGCCCCGCGGACGCCTGCTCGACCTGTGCTCCCCCGGCCGCGAGCGAGGCGAGGGTCCGCTCGTCGTCCGCGTCGGCGGTCGGCCCGTGCAGCACCGCGGACACCCGGCCCCGCACGGCCTCGACGCCGCCGGCATGGTCCAGGTCGAAGTGGGTGAGCACGAGCAGGTCGAGTCGGTCGATGCCGAGCGAGCGCAGGCAGTCGCGAAGAGGTTCCGGCGCCGGACCGGTGTCGATCAGAGCCACGGCGCCCTCGGATCGGACGAGCAGCGCGTCGCCCTGACCCACGTCGCACGCGGCGATCGACCAGGCGTCCGGGGTCGCGGCCGTCGCGAGGGGCCCGCCGAGAAGGGCCTGCGCCCCGGCGAGGGAGCCGGCGACCACGAGCACCGTCACGGCGCCACCGCGCAGCACGGCGCCGCCGCGCACGCGCCACCGCGGACCACGGCTCCCGCCCTCCAGGCACACGACCGCGACCGCGGCGCCGAGCCCGGCGACCAGTGCCGCGCTGCCGATCCCTGCGGGCAGCAGGATGGTCGCACCGGGCAGGTCCGCGGTCACCTGGGCGGTCGTCGCGATCCAGGTCGCGGGCAGCCACGCGGTGGCGGCCAGGAGGTCGGCGACCGCGGGCACGGGCCCCGCGAGGCAGGCGAGCAGCCCGACCACGGTCGCGACCGGTGCCGCGGGTTCCGCGATCAGGTTCGCCGCCACGCCGATGAGCGACTGCTGTTCCGCGAACAGCGCGATGATGGGGCCGCACGCGAGCTGCGCCGAGAGCGGGACCGCGATCGCCAGCGCGACCGGGCCCGGCATCCACCGTCGCAATCCGCGTGACAACGGCGGTGCGAGCAGGATGAGTGCGCCCGTCGCGACGGCCGACAGCGCGAAGCCGGGCGTCGCGGCGAGCCACGGATCGGACACCAGGATCATGATCGTCGACAGGGCGAGCACGCCTGCACCGGCGCTCGGTCGTCCCAGGAGCACGGACAGCATCCCCGCGCCCGCCATCACCGCGGCGCGCACCACGCTCGGCTCCGGCGTGACCAGCACCACGAAGCCGGAGAGCGCCGTGGCCGCGAGCACCACCCGCAGCGCCCGGCCGCCACCGCACAGCGCCGTGAGCCCGAAGACCGCCGCCACCACGATCGCGCAGTTCGCCCCGCTGACGGCCGTGAGGTGACTGAGACCGCTCGAACGCATGTCTTCGTCCAGGTCGGAGCCCACCGCCCTGGTGTCCCCCACGGCGAGTCCCGGCAGGAGCGCGCCGCCCGGCTCGGGCAGCCGCAGCGCGCGGTCGACGAAGGCGCGGCGCGCCGTGGCGGCCACGCCGAACACCCCGGACGTGGGCTGCACGACCTCCGTGGTCGTGGCGTAGAGCACCAGCACCGCGCGCTCCCCCGCCTCTGTCGCCGAGGTCTCCCCCACGACGCGGAGCCGAGCGCCGAGGTCGATGCCGTCGGCTGTCGCGGTCCCGATCCGCACCGGCACCGCGACCGGGCGCGCCCGACCCGGCGGACCGAGGCTCTGCGTGGTCGCCTCGACCCAGAGCCGCCCGTCCTGACCGGTGGACGCGGACGACGTGACCTCGACCACCGCTTCGACCACGCGGCCGCCCTGTCCCGCGGCGGCTTCGCGCGACGGAAGGGCGTACCCCACGGACAGCGCCGTGGCCGCGGCCGCCGCGAGCATCAGGAGGACCAGCCCCGCGCCGTGCCTCCCCCGCGCGAGCAGCACCAGCAGGACGACGCCCGCCGCGACGCCGCACACGAGCGCACAGGCCGCCGCGAGACCGGGCTGGAACACGCAGACGAGCGCCGCCGCCCACACCGCGAGGGCAACCGGCACGAGCCGGAGATCGCGGGACTTCACACCCGTACCCCGTCGCGCAATCCCGCGAGCAGCTTCTCCCCGATGCCCGGCACGCCGAGGAGGTCGTCCACCGACTGGAAGCGTCCGTTCTCCTCCCGCCACGCGATGATGCGTGCAGCCAGGGCGGGACCGATCCGCGGCAGCGTCTCCAGCGCGGCCTGGTCGGCCGCGTTGAGGTCAATCCGCGCGTCCGTGGGTGCCGCGGCAGGAGAACCGGCGCCCGACCCGCCGACCACGGGCACCAGGATCTGCTCGCCGTCCTCGACCCGGCGGGCGAGGTTGATCGCGGCGAGGTCGGCGTCGACCGTCGTACCACCCGCAGCCGCCACCGCATCGACCAGCCGCGCATCACCGCTGACGACGTACAGTCCCGGCCGCTCGACCGCGCCGAGCACGTGCACGTACAGCACGTCGGACGACGGCGCGGCCGTCGCGCGGTCGCCCACCGGGAAGGACTCCGCCGGAGCGCCCTGGCCGCGCAGGATGCCCAGACCCACCGCGGCCGACAGCACGACAAGCGCCAGCGCCACCGCGGCGCCGACACCGAGCCGCAGTCGTCGCTGCCGGGGTACGGGTGTCGGTGCGGGAGGAGTCACCCCGTCACGGTAGGTCTCCGCAGACCCCCCGCGACCACGGAGAACCGCCGGTCGTGGACAACAGCGGCGCCCGGTCCGCCGTGCAGAGCCGGAGGCGGGGCGATCGGAGCCGAGCTCGCTCCGACGCCGCCAGGCCGGCAGCACGCGGGAGCCGGCGCCCGGGCACGCCGCTCTCTCTTCCGATGCGTGCCCGCCGCGTGACGCAGACTGGACCGGTGACCGACATCGTCGACGACCTGCCCCCGGAGGCCTCTCATCGCGACGCTGAGCGCGCTTTCCGCGAGGCGGGCTGGACGCCGAGCGGCGCGGGCGACTGGGCCCTCGCCCTGCGCTCACCCGACGGCGTCGCCGCGGTGCGCATCAGCCCGTTCGATCCGGTCGGACCGTACACGGCCGCGCTATATCGCGAAGCCGCGCACACCGGTCAAGTACCGCGACTGTTCGCGCACCGCCGACTCGCGGGCGGCGGCGATCTGCAGGTGATGGAGTGGCTCCACGCGGTCGACGAGAAGGACGCGGTCGCCTTCCACACCGCCATCGCCGAACGCGCACCGCACGTCGCCGAGCTCGTCGACGTCGTGCGCCGCATCCATGCCAGGGCAGCGCGGGCGCTGCCCTGGTGCGGCCCCCTCGATCAGAACCCGTCCAACATCATGCGCGGCAGCGACGGGCGTCTCGTCGCGTGCGATCTGTACTACGCGGACGGTCCGGCTCTGTATGCGATGGCCGGCTCCGATCCGACCCGGTTCGTGACGCTCCTGCCGGAGTCCGAGCGCCGCTACCTGACCGAGATCCCGCTCGCGGAGTCCGGCCCGTGGGACGAGGCGTCTCGCGCGGCGATGCGCCGGGGCATCGCCGTCGCGGACGCCGCGCGCGCCGACCGGGACGCGTGACCGCGGCTCCGGAGGTCGCGACGGATCAGCCCGCGACGACGATGCTGACGATCTTGGGAGCGCGCACGACGACCTTCACGATCTCGCGGTCGCCGATCGACCGGATCACGCGCTCATCCGCGCGAGCGAGCGCTTCCAGCTCGGCCTCGCCGATGCGCGCGGGGACCTCGAGCTGAGCCCGCACCTTGCCGCCCACCTGCACGACGGCCGTCACGGTGTCCTCCACGAGCAGCGCGGGGTCGGCCGAGCGCCACGTGACCAGTCCGACGGACGGTTCGTGCCCGAGCAGCTCCCACATCTCCTCCGCGGTGTGCGGCGCGATCAGGTCGAGCATCACGGCGATGGTCTCGGCGGCCTCGCGCACCGCGGGGTCGCCCGCACCGCCCGCACCGTCGATGGTCTTGCGGGTGACGTTCACCAGCTCCATCAACCGGGCGACCAGCACGTTGAACTTGGTCTGCTCGACCAGGGCCGGAGCCTCCGCGAGCAGCTTGTGCGTGGCGCGACGCAGGGCCGCGTCTCCCCCGTCGAACACCACGTCGACCGGGCTGGACACCTCGTGCCCGATGCGCAGCGCACGCGAGAGGAACTTCTGCGCGCCCGTGGTCGACACGTCCGCCCAGTCCTTGTCGTCCTCCACCGGACCGGCGAAGGCGAGACCCACGCGCAGCGCATCGGCGCCGTGCGCGTCGAGCTCCTCCTGAAACAGCACCAGGTTGCCCTTGCTCTTCGACATCTTCTGCCCGTCGAGCAGCACCATCCCCTGATTGATCAGGTTCGAGAACGGCTCGGTGAAGTCGATCAGGCCCATGTCGAACAGGACCTTCGTGATGAAGCGCGCGTAGAGCAGGTGCAGGATCGCGTGCTCGACGCCGCCGATGTAGGAGTCCACCGGCGCCCAGCGCGACGCCTGGGCGGGGTCGAACGCCACGGTGTCGCTGTTCGGCGAGAGGAAGCGCAGGAAGTACCACGAGCTGTCGACGAACGTGTCCATCGTGTCGGGGTCGCGCAGCATGGGGTCGCCGGTCTCCGGGTCGGTCGTGCGCACCCAGCTCTCCGCCCCGCCCAGCGGCGAGGTGCCCTTGGGCTTGAGGTCGAGTCCCTCGACGCTCGGCAGCTTCACGGGCAGCCGGTCCTCGGGCACAGGCACGATGCGGCCGTCGTCGCCGTGCAGCATCGGGATCGGCGTTCCCCAGAAGCGCTGTCGCGAGATCAGCCAGTCGCGCAGACGGTAGTTCTTCGCCGCACGGCCCGTGCCCGATGCCTCCAGCTGCTCGATCGCGCGGGCGATCGCGTTGCGCTTGGACAGCCCGTTCAGCGGACCCGAGTTGATCATGCGGCCGTCGCCCGTGAGCGCGACACCCGTCGATGCGGGGTGCTGCTCGTCGAGGGCGGCGCCCGTGTCGATCGGGACGCCCTCCTCATCGACCTCGATCACCGGCATGGCCCCCGTGATCGGCGCGGTCGTGTCGACCACGACCTTGACCGGCAGGTCGAAGGCGCGGGCGAAGTCGAGGTCGCGCTGGTCGTGCGCGGGAACCGCCATCACGGCGCCGTGGCCGTAGTCGGCCAGCACGTAGTCGGCGGCCCACACCGGCAGCTTCTCGCCGTTCACGGGGTTGATCGCGTAGCGCTCCAGGAACACGCCCGTCTTGGGGCGATCCGTGGACTGCCGATCGATGTCGGACTCCTTCTGCACCTGCTCCAGATAGTCCTGGAACCGCTGGCGCACCTCGACGGGAGCCTCGGCGGCCAGCTCAGCGGCGAGATCGGAGTCGGGCGCCACCACGAAGAACGTCGCACCGTGCAGGGTGTCGGGGCGCGTGGAGAACACCGTCACCGGCTCGTCACGGCCCTCGATGCGGAAGTCCACGTCGGCGCCGACCGAGCGGCCGATCCAGTTGCGCTGCATCTGCAGCACCTTGTGCGGCCAGAAACCCTCGAGCTGATTCAGGTCGTCGAGCAGCCGATCCGCGTAGTCGGTGATGCGGAAATACCACTGGGTGAGCTTCTTCTTCACGACCTCGTAGCCGCAGCGCTCGCAGCGACCGTCGACGACCTGCTCGTTCGCCAGCACCGTCTGGTCGTTCGGGCACCAGTTGACCGGGCTCTTCTTGCGGTACGCCAGGCCGCGCTCGTACATCTTCAGGAACAGCCACTGGTTCCAGCGGTAGTACTCCGGGTCGGACGTGTGCAGGACGCGGCTCCAGTCGAACGAGACGCCGTACTGCTCGAAGCCGACCTTCTGCTGCGCGATGTTCTGATAGGTCCACTCGCGCGGGTCCGCGCCCTGGCGGATCGCCGCGTTCTCGGCGGGCAGGCCGAACGAGTCCCAGCCGATCGGGTTGAGCACGTTGTGCCCGCGGTGACGCCAGAACCGCGCCACGATGTCGGAGTAGAGGTAGTTCTCCGCGTGCCCCATGTGCAGGTCGCCCGAGGGGTACGGGAACATCGCCAGGACGTAGCGCCGCGGGCGGGTGTCGCCGTCGCCGCCGGTGAGGAACGTCTCGTGCTCCGCCCAGTACTTCTGCCACTTGGCCTGGATGGCGTGCGCCGAGGGCATCTCCTCGTCGACGGGAGCGGTGGACAGGTTCTCGGACAACGAACGCACGACCAATCTGAGGGGAATTGCGGGATCAGTTCAGGATATCGGAACCCCACGGCCAGGGCGGCTCCGCGCCCAGCGCCGCGAGCGGAGCCCTCGCCTTGGTCGCGACCTCGGCGACCTCGGCCGCCGGCACCGAGCCCCACGTGATCCCGCCGCCCGCTCCGACCACGGCCTCGTCCCCCGCGATCACGATGCTGCGGATCACCATCGCGAGGTCGACCGCGCCGTCCACGCCCACGTAGCCGAAGCAGCCGGCGTACACCCCCCGGGGGCCGCTCTCCAGCTCGTGCAGCCGCGTCATCGCCGACAGCTTCGGCGCTCCGGTCATGCTGCCGGCGGGGAACGCAGCCGCGAGCAGCGCGCCGAGCGTGACGCCGTCCGCCAGGGTGCCGCTCACCGTGCTCACGAGCTGGTGCACGGCCGGGTAGCTCTCCACGACCCACAGCCCGTCGACGCGGATCGTGCCGGGCACGCACACGCGCGACAGGTCGTTGCGCATGAGATCGACGATCATCACGTTCTCCGCGCGCTCCTTCGGGTCGCCGGCGAGCTCGGCGGCGAGCGCGGCATCCGTGTCGGGGTCGGTGCTGCGCGGCCGGGTGCCCTTGATCGGCCGGGTGCGCACGACTCCGCCCGCCGCGTGGAGGAACTGCTCCGGACTGGCGCTCAGCAGCGCGCGCCCGCCGATGCGCACGAACCCCCCGTGGTGCGCGGGGGTCGCCGACCGCAGCCTCCGGTACACCTCGACCGGGTCGTGCGTCCCCGGCACGGTGAAGCGCGTGGTGAGGCAGAGCTGATACGCGACGCCCGCGCGGATCAGGGCGCGGCACCGCTCGATGAGCTCGGCGTACTCCGCGGGGGTGTGCCGGGCCACGGTGGTCTCCGGTGCCGGATCCGGTGGCGCGGCAGCGGGGTCGACCGCCGCGGCGAGGAGCTCATCCGCCCAGGGGTCTGCGCCGGTCCCCACGGGGTCGAGCGCCCACAGGCGGTGGCGCGCGTGGTCCCAGGCGATCGCGTGGGTCACCCGCATCCAGCCGTCGGGCACCGGGTCGTCCGAGGACACGGGGGCACCGGCGGCCGCGGCACCGCCCTCGTACGCGCACCAGCCGACCCATCCGCCGAGGAACGGAGGAAGCCCGGGCTCGGGTGCGGGGCCGTCCAGCCGTACATCGTCGGGTCGCGGCGACGGCACGCCGACCCCCATCAGGCTCCACCCCTCCGCGGCTCCGTCCCCCGCGTCCAGCCAGAACACGTCGCCCGCTCTGGCGGCGAGCGCGCGGAACAGCCGCTCGGGGTCGGCCCAGGTCGGCAGGGGTCGGGGGCTCAGGTGCGCGCGCACCTTCCCAGCCTAGGTCCGGGGGCCTGCCGATATTCTCAGGGGGTGGACGACCTCCTGCTCTGGCTCCTCGACACCGTGCAGTCGATCGATCCGGTCACGCGCACGCTGGTCGCCGGGCTCGCGGTCATGCTGGAGACGAGCATCCTGATCGGTCTGATCGTGCCGGGCGACACGATCGTGATCATCGCCTCCATGGGCGTCGCGACGCCGTGGGAGGGCGTCGCCATGGGCGCGGCCGTCGTGATCGGCGCCCTGATCGGCGAGAGCATCGGCTTCTGGCTCGGCCGGTGGCTCGGCCCCCACATCCGCTCATCGTGGCTGGGGCGTCGCATCGGCGAGCAGAACTGGGTGCGCGCGGAGAACTACCTCGCCCGCCGCGGCGGAATCGCGATCTTCCTCTCCCGCTTCCTTCCCGTGCTGCACTCCCTGGTGCCGCTGACCGTCGGGATGAGCGAGTACCCGTATCGCCGCTTCCTGGCATGGACGACGCCCGCGTGCATCATCTGGGCGTCCGCCTACGTCAGCGTCACCTCTCTCGCGGCGGGGAGCTTCCGTGAGCTCGTGGACCGCGTGCACTTCGCTGGCTACATCTTCGTCGGCGTGATCGCGCTCTTCCTGATCCTGGCGTACCTGGGCAAGCGGCTCCTGCACCGCCTGGAGGCACGGCATCTGGAGGCCCCGGAGGCGGGGGCGGACGCCGACGTGAAAGACTGAGGCAATGGCTTCCCCACCCCCGGCGCCCAGGATCCACTGGTTCGCACGGCTCGAGCACCGCCTCCACGTGTGGCGCGAGGGACGAGCGCGCCGACGCGGCCGCAACGCCACCATCCTCCCCTTCCCCGGCTACGGCGGTCCCGGGTGGGTGCGCGTGCTGGGGCGGGTGCTCATCGTGCCGCCGCAGCGCAGCAACCGGGACGGTGAGCCGGCGAGCATCCGCGGCTGGCGCAGCTTCGTCGGCATCCCGGTCGGCTTCGCGTCGGTCAGCGTGCACGTGGCCGACAGCACACACCAGGTCGTCGCTGACCGCGGTGGTGTGATCGATGCCGTGATCCGCGCCGACCTCGAACCCGGCTGGCAGACGTTCACGATCACGGTCGAGGGGCAGGAGCCGATCGAGGCGCGGGCGTTCATCGTCGCGGAGGACACCCGGTTCGGGGTCGTGTCCGACGTGGACGACACGGTCATGGTCACGGCGCTCCCCCGTCCGTTCATCGCCTTCTGGAACTCGTTCGTCGTGGACGAGCACGCGCGCATCCCGGTCCCCGGCATGGCCGTGCTCCTCGACCAGCTCCTGCGTCAGCACCCCGGCGCCCCCATGGTGTACCTGTCCACGGGCGCCTGGAACGTCGCGCCGACGCTCTCCCGGTTCCTCGGTCGGCACCTGTTCCCCGCAGGGTCGCTGCTGCTGACCGACTGGGGCCCGACGCACGACCGCTGGTTCCGCAGCGGCCGCGAGCACAAGCTCACGAACCTGCGCCGCCTGGCCACCGAATTCCCCGAGGTGAAGTGGCTGCTGATCGGCGACGACGGCCAGCACGACGAGGCCATCTACACGCAGTTCCAGGAAGAGCACCCCGACTCCGTGGCCGGTGTGGCCATCCGGCGCCTCCTTCCCGCCGAGGCCGTACTCGCCGGTGGGCGCGCCGAGATGGAGTCGCACGAGGCGGACGCCGCCCCGTGGGTCAGCGCCGAAGACGGCGCCGGGTTGCGCGATCAGCTCGGCGCCGTGGGCATCCTGCACTGACATGGCCCTGTCGCGCGAGGAGTGGCTCCCGCGGGAGCAGGCGCATCGGGAGCGTGCCGACGCGCTGACCGCCGACCACCGTGCCCGCTTGTCCCGCGGCGAGAAGCACCCGGTGTGGGACTTCCTCCACACCTATTACGCCTACAAGCCCGCGCAGCTGCGGCGCTGGCACCCCGGTGCGGGGGTCGAGCTACGTGACGCCGCCGAGCGTGCCGGGTGGCGCTGGTACTCCCCCGGCGCGACCCCCGACGCGGTGGTTCCCGATGCCGACCGGTACGCGGCCGAGAAGCCCGAGCTGGCCGCGCTGGTCAAGCGCATGCTGCGTCGCACGGCCTCGCGGCCCGGTCAGTTCGGCTGCTTCGGACTCCACGAGTGGGCGATGGTGTATCGCGCGGACGAGCACCGTCACCCCGTGCCGCTGCGCCTCGGGAAGGACGGCACCGACGCGGTCGTGGAGTCGCACGACCTGCGGTGCACCCACTTCGACGCGTTCCGGTTCTTCACCCCGCAGGCCGTGCCACGCAACCGGACGACGCTCAGCAGGGACGGGCAGCCCCAGGTCGAGCAGCCGGGGTGCCTGCACGCCGGCATGGACCTGTACCGCTGGGCCATGAAGCTCGGGCCGCTCGTGCCCGGTGAGCTGCTGCTCGACACCTATGAGCTGGCGAGGGACATCCGCCTGCTGGACATGCAGGCCGCGCCCTACGACCTGGCCGCCTGGGACGTGGAGCCCGTGCGCATCGAGACGCCGGAGGGCAAGGCCGAGTACGTGCGACGACAGCGCGGCTTCGCGGAGCGGGGGGCGGTGCTGCGCGCGGCTCTGCTCCGCGCCTGGCTCGGCTCGGACGCACGCGCCGTCGCCTGAGCCGTCGCTTCCGCCTCAGCCCGCCGGGGTGCAGGTGTCGCAGACTCCCCAGGTCGCGGTGGATCCCGCGAGCTGCATCCGCAGGGCCAGTACTCGCGTCGCGGCGTCCGCCAGCCGCTCCGCGGGCAGGGTGCCCGCGTCGACCGCCGCCGCGATGCCCGCGGCCATGCGTCCGGCGGTCTGCGCGTCGGAGCCGGCGACCATGAGCACCAGGTCGTTGCCCGCCGCGACCGCCGCCACCCCGTTCGCCACCGGATCGGCGTAGGCGGGGTCGCCCGACGACAGCAGCATCCCGAGGTCGTCCGTCACCGAGACACCGTCGAAGCCGAGCTCGTCACGGGCGAGCGTGTGCCACGTCGCGGACAGGGAGGCGGGCAGCGGGTCGACGGCGGTGTAGGCGAGATGCCCGTACATGAGGAGGGAGGCTCCCGCGTCGATGCCCGCGGCGAAGGGCACCGCGTCCGTCGTCTTCCACTCCTCCAGGCTCCGTCCGGTGGTCGGGATCGCGTGGTGCGAGTCGCCCGGAGCCGCACCGTGGCCGGGGAAGTGCTTGAGTGCGGAGGCGACGAACGGCTGCTGCGCCGAGGTGGCCGCCGCGACGCGCTCGGCCGCCCCGGACGGGTCGGCGCCGAGGGCCCGCCCGAAGATGAACGAGCCGCTGTCGGCGGTGACGTCTGCGACCGTGCCGAAGTTCACCGTGATGCCCGCACGGGCCACCAGTGCACCGCGGGCGGCGAACGCGGCCGACGTGTCGGCGACCGGACGGTCCTTGAGGGTCGTCGAGGCGGGGAACACGTCCCCGTCGAGCCGGGAGACCAGGCCGCCCTCCTGGTCCACCGCGATCAGCGGAGGCAGCGTCGGGTCCACCGCGAGAGCATCCGTGAGCGCGTGCAGCTCGGCGTCGGTGCCAGGGATGTTCGCCCCCATCAGGATGAACCCGCCGAACCCGGCCTGCATGTAGGCGGCCAGCGCTGCCGGGTCGGTGCCGCCGATGTGTCCCATCACGATGGAGGCCGCCTGCTGCGCCACGGGCAGGTCGGCGACCGCGGCGGCGGCGCGTTCGCGGAGATACGCGGTGTCGGCGGCGTCCACCGTGGCGTCGGCGCTCCCGGCATCGTCGGTGGGCGCGGGAGTCTCCCCCGCGGTGGTCGCGGCAGCGGCAGGCGCGGGAGGGGCGGTCGACGTCGCTGCGGTCGATGTCGCAGCGGGCAGCGGCGGCGCGGCGGCGGGCGGCGCACAGAGGGCGAGCGCCAGCGCGGCGAGCACACCGACCGTGCGCCGTCGCGCGGGCCTCAGGGGCACGTCGGGGCCTCCGCCACGGTCAGCCCGCGAGGGCCTCGGCGATCGGGAGCGAGGAGTCCGCGTCGCCGTTGCCGAAGCGGATCGTGCGGCCGACGGTCGCCGGATTCTGCAGTGCCTCGACGATGACGGCCGCGACGTCGGCGCGCGAGACCTCTCCCCGGTCTTCGGGGTCGATCTGGATGCGTCCGGTCGGCTCGTCGAACGTGAGACCGCCCGGTCCGAGGATCGTCCCGGCGAGGTTCGAGCCGCGGAGGTGCTCGTCGGCGGCCCACTTCGCGTCGGCGTACGCGAAGAACGGGTCGTCCTGCGGGATCCCGTGCTCCGCGGTGGAGCCGATCCAGGACACCAGGACGTAGCGCTCGACGCCGGCACGCTCGGCGGCGTCCATCGACCGCTCCGCCGCGTCGCGATCGACAGCGTAGGTGCGCTTCGGGTCACCGCCGCCCGCGCCGGCCGACCACACCACGGCGTCGTGCCCGCGGATGATCTCGGCGAGGGCGTCGACGTCGAGCTGTTCGATATCGGCCACCAGGGCGGTGGCCCCCGTGGCCTCCACGTCGGCGACGTGGTCGGGATTGCGGATCACGCTGGTGACCTCGTCGCCGCGGGCGACGAGCAGCGGGGCGAGCAGGAGGGCGATGCGGCCATGGCCGCCGAAGACGAGGACGCGCGACATGCTTCCACCCTACGCGCCGGGTCCGACGTCAGCGCGGGGTCTGCGCGCTGTCGATCACGAACGCCTGCGGGTGGTCGGGCAGGTAGCGCACCACGACCGGGGCGCCGCTCGGCAGGTACGCGTCGCGGTCGGGGTAGACCGCCGGGGTGAAGAAGTTGCTCTCCAGCGTGTACTCCACGCCCTCCGCGGTGGTGAACGTAACCCAGTCCCCGTCGATCGTGGCCGTCGTTGGTCGCCCGTTGTCGTAGATGTACGCGCGCGTGACAGGCACGCCGGTCAGGCTCAGGATGCCGATCACGAGCGACCCGAGCATCACGAAGGCGAGCACCCGGAACACGATCCGCACGATCGTCCCGCCGATCCCGGCCCGCGGGCGGGTGTCGAGCGGCAGCAGCCCCTCCCGCTCGCGGATGGCCCGCAGCGACCCACCCGGTGTGGCTCCTCTGGCCGACACGGCGAAGAGCCCGAGGATCGAGAAGCCGGCGATGAACACCATGGCGTAGCCGTGCGACGCGGGGAAGTTGACGAGCCACATGAGGGTGTCGAGCGGGTTCATCGCGTCGCCTCCTTCTCGATCGTGACCGCCACCGTGTGCGGATCCTCCCGCCGGTAGTACGCCCAGATCGGCGCGCCCACCTGCAGCCGCGACACCGCCTGGGGATACACGAACACCGTGGTGTCGGCCTCCCAGGTCGCCGCCCCCTCCGGTGCCACCAGCACCTTCAGCGCGAGCTCGCTCTGCCCCTCCCTGCGGCGTCCGGTCGGGCGCACCTCGAGCACCGACGCGGGCACCGCGGTGCCCGTGGTCCTGGCTCGCACCTGGGCGGGGTCGATGAGCCCGCGGTCGATGCGCCACTGCAGCATCGCCTCTCGCACGGTCGGGTCGCTGAGGTCGGCGAGCTGCACCGTGTCGTGGTCGGTCGTGCTGTACCGCACCGGCACGGGCTGCCCGACCTGGAGTCCCGCGGAGTCGGAGGGGTCGATGAGCATCCGCAGCTGTCCGATGAAGTCGTCGCCCTCAGCGGGGCTCACGCGCAGGAAGAGGTCGTACTGCGGCACGTCGTTGATCGTGACGCCCGTGCGGGAGAGCTCGACGATCGTGCCGACGCCGATCCGGGTCTCGCCGCGGAGCTTCGTGCGGCGGCCGAACCCCGTCATCGTGCCGCCGAACGTGAGGAGCAGCCCCCAGGCGACGCCGATCAGGATCGGGCCGCCCAGGGTGTCCTCGCCCGCGAACGGGAGGATCGAGTGGCGCTGATCGACGCCGAACAGTCCCTCGCCCACCCAGATCGCCAGCCAGGCCGTGAGCAGGAGCCAGACGACCGTGAGGATGATGCGCAGCATGGTCTTCAGCGTATCGAGAAGCCCGGCCGCACTCCGGCTGACGCGCCCTCAGCCGGTCGAGACGGGAACGGCGGCGGCGGCCAGCGCCCGCTGCACGCCCTTCGCGGCCGAGCGCCCCGCACGGTTCGCGCCGATCGTGCTGGCCGAGGGCCCGTACCCCACGAGCTGTACGCGCGGATCGGCGACCGCGGTCGTACCGCGGCCGTGGCGGTCGAGCTGGATGCCGCCCGCGGCGCTGCGGAGGTGCAGCGGCGCCAGGTGCCCGATCGCCGGCCGGAACCCGGTGGCCCAGAGGATCACGTCGACCCGTTCGAACGACCCGTCGGCCCAGCGCACCCCGTCGGGCTCGATGCGTGCGAACAGCGGCCGAGGGTCCGCATAGGCGCCGAGGCGCTCGGCCTCGCGCTCCTGCGGACGCAGCATCAGCCCGGTCACACTGACGACGCTCCGCGGTGGGAGCCCGGCCGCGACGCGCTGCTCGACGAGCGCGACCGCCGCGGCCCCCGCCTCAGGGGTGAAGTCGTCGCTGCGCCAGACGGGCGGTCGCCGCGTGACCCACAGCGTCTCGGTGATCGGGGCGAGGGCGCCGAGGAACTGCACCGCGGACGCGCCCGCGCCCACGACGAGCACCCGGCGGCCTCGGAAGTGCTCCGACCCCGGGTAGTCGACCGTGTGCAGCTGTTCACCGAGGAAGGTCTCCATGCCGGGCACGTGCGGCACGAACGGGTGGGTCCAGGTGCCGGTCGCGTTCACGAGCGTGCGGCTCGTCCACTCCCCCTCCGGTGCCTGCACCACGAGCAGCCCGTCGTGGTCGTCCACGCGGCGCACGTGTACAGGGCGCCGAACGGGGAGGTCGTGTGCGCGCTCGTAGGCCGCGAAGTACTCCGGCACCGCTTCGTTGGCTCGACGTCGGTCGCGCGCGGGCGGGGTGTCGCCCGGCAGTTCGGCGACGCCGTGCACGTCGCTCATGGTCAGCGCGTCCCAGCGGTGCTGCCAGGCGCCGCCCGGTCGCTCGTCGGCGTCGAGCACCACGTGCGGGATCCCGAGCCGGGTCAGGTGGTACGACGCCGAGAGGCCGGCCTGCCCTGCACCGATCACCAGACTGTCGAGAATGCTCACGCTGTCAGGAACGCCCGGAGAGCCGCGCTTGTTCCACCCCGGCGACGCGCCCGGGCTGCCCGCCCCGATTGGTGCCGGTGTCGCTTCGTGTAGTACGCTGTTCGAGTTGCTCCGGCAGATGAGGAGCGGCTTCTGGGCCTGTGGCGCAGCTGGTAGCGCACCTGCATGGCATGCAGGGGGTCAGGGGTTCGAGTCCCCTCAGGTCCACCAGAGAATCCCGCGAGAGATCGCGGGATTTCTTCGTTTCCGGTGAGGTTGTGCATCGGGCTAGCGCCGCCGAGCGCGAGCGTCAACCGTCTCCCGATGCCCGTCGCGCCGTCGTAGACAGGACGCATCCGCCGACGAAAGGATGCCCCATGTCCAACCCGACTCCCCCGATCCCGCCCGTCCCGCCGTTCGCCGAGGGTGACGCGGAAGACGTGCCCACGCGCGAGGTCGACGGCGAACGCGTGCTCGACGAGGATGCCGACGACGCACAGATCGACAGCGCCGAGGCCGACCGCGCCGCCACGACGGCGGACGTCGACGGCGACGACGCCTGACCGCCGGACGAGAGAAGGGCACCGCCTCGACCGAGGTGGTGCCCTTCTCTCCGCGCTGCGGCGCTCACGTCGCCAGCAGCGGGGGGCGGTGCGGGATCGCGATCGGGCGCGTGGCCCGGCTCGCCCCCTGCATCCGCTCGACCTCTTCGAGGACCTCGAACGCGGTGCCGTAGCGGATCGCGAGCGGAAGGTCGCGCAGCCACGTCACCTCGACCTCGGTGTCGGCGAGCTCGTAGACGCAGGCGACGACGTGGCGCGGGTCGTTCTGGGGATAGCGCAGGTCGTTGATCACCCACTCGGACGGTGTGATGCGGTGGAGCACGAAACGGGGATCGGGGATGTCGGACATCTGGGGGCCCTCCAGGACTCTCTTATAAGGAGGGTGCGCCCTGCGGGCACGGAAGGGTAGGCCCTTGACACCTGACCGGCGAAGTGCAGGACTAGGTGTCGAGCCCGCCCGCGGAGGCCACCTGCGCCCGCCACCACGGAGTCTCGATGAACCCGCGCTTCATGAACACGAGCTCCATCGCGGCGCTCCATCCGCGCACGCCCTTGAGGTGCGCGATCGTCCCGGTGAGGAAGTCGTGCAGGGTCTCGGTGCTCGGCAGGATGATCTCGCAGTACAGCGAGTTCTCTTCCAGCGCCGCGGCCAGGAACCGCACGGACACGTGCTGCGCGAGCGTCTGTGCCACCGAGGCGATGCGCGACGGCTCGACCCGCAGCATCAGCAGCGTCTCCGCGCTCATGCCCAGCGCCGACGCGGGCACCATCGTCACGGTCGTGAGGCAGCCGGCGCTGCGCATCCGCTCGTACCGGCGCCGCACGCTGCTCTCGTTCATGTCGAGCGCATCGGCGATCGACTGGAACGACGCCCGTCCGTTGTAACGCAGTTCCGCGACGATCGCCCGGTCGGCGTCGTCGAAGTGCGTCGGGTCGCACGTGTTCGGTGCCGGCATGTACGACTTCGGGTCGCTGGCGGCCTCGGCGTGCGAGTCGTACAGCTGACGTCCCCAGTCGAAGCTCACCTTGTACGTGTGCACGACGAGGTCGCTGCGCCAGCGCTCCACGCCGGGGATGGCCTGCAGATCCGTGAGCACGTGCGCGTAGGTCGCCGAGTCCCCCGGGATGACGACCTCCGCGAACACGTCGAACTTGCCGGTCACCAGGGTCACGAACCGCACGTACGGGGAGCCGATCAGCGCCTGCGCGACGCTCAGCTGCGACCCGGGGGTGCAGTTGATGCGCACGAAGAACGTCTCCACGTGCCCCTCGCTGCCCAGGGTCGGCACGATGCCCACGCTCACCACACCCTCGGCGAGCAGCTGCTGCCCGCGCCGGGTGACCGTCGAGACGGACGCGCCGGCGAACTCGGCGATCGACGTCCAGCTCGCGCGTCCGTCCTGCTGAAGTGCGACGACGATCCTCCGGTCGAGATCGCTCACTTCTCTCGTCAGTGGAACGCTCGTCATCGGGTCGGCGGGTACACCCGGTGCAGGAACGTGCGCACCGCTTCCGTCCACGCCTCTGCCTCCTCGATCTGCGGGGAGTGCCCCGACTTCTCGAACACCACCATCTCGGAGTCCGGGATGAGATCGGCGATCGTCTGGCTACACGATACTGGCGTGATCCAGTCGGTCCGGCCCACGGTGATGAGTGTCGGGACCGCGATCTCGGGCAGCCGCGGCTTCAGGTCGTAGTCCGGCAGGTTCACGGAGAAGGCGTAGTTGTGCGCCCGGTAGCGGTAGGGCGTCGCCTGCACCTTCCGCTCGACCGCCTCGCGGTCGTAGACGAAGTCGTACAGGGGCAGGATCTCCCGCCAGCAGTCCTTGAGGTCCTCGTCGTCGCGCACCTGCCCGAGGTCGATGCGGTCGAACTTCTCCATGTCGATGTCGACCCGGTCGGAGGCGAGGGCATTCTCGCGCGCGAGGTGCGCGTTGGAGTTGTCCGGGGAGGTGTCGCGCAGCACGAGCGCGGCCACGCGGTCGGGGTAGCGCAGCGCGTACTCCATGGTCATGAAGCCGCCGTAGGAGCCGCCGGCCATGACGATCTTCTCCGCGCCGATCCACTCGCGCAGACCGTCGATGTCGGCCGCCCACTGCTCGTGGCTGTAGGTGCCGTTCCCCTCGCTCTGGCCGCTGCCCCTGGCGTCGAACACGACCACCCGGTACTCGTCGGCGAGCCGGCCGAAGCTCGCGCGCGGCTCGGCACGCGACCCCAGCCCCGGGGCGCCGTGATGGGTGATGATGACGGGCGCGTCCTCGGGACCGAGCACCTCGACGGCCAGGTGGTTGCCGTTGATCTCGACCCACTGGTGGTCGCTCGTGGCGGCGGCGAACTCCGGGGAGACGTCGGGGGTGGATGTCATGTCGTCCTCTTTCTTCAACAGGCGTTCAGAGCGCGATGGTGCACTCGTCGAGGCTGCGCGGATAGGTGGTCAGGGGTTCGGCGCCGTCGGCGGTCACGAGCATGCTGTCGCTGATGCGGTACCCGGCGTGACCCGGCACGTAGATGCCCGGCTCGTTGGAGACGACCATGCCCGCCTCCAGGAGCGTGGCGTCGCCGTCCTCCAGCCACGGCGCCTCGTGCATCCCCAGACCGATGCCGTGCCCCTGGCGGTGCCGGATGAACTCGCCCAGCCCGGCGTCGCGGATCACGTCGAGGCACAGCCGGTTCGCCTCGCGGCACTCCAGGCCCGCGCGGATGGTCTCGCGGCCCACGCGCTGGGCGTCGCGGATCGTGTCGTGGTAGCGGCGCTGCTCGGCCGTGGGCTCCCCGAGCACGAACGTGCGCTCGCCCTCGACGAAGCGGCCGCCCACGGCGCAGCCGAGCGAGAGCATGAAGGTGTCCCCCGCCCGGAGCCGGTTGACCGACGGCAGCCCGTGCGGGAACGCGGAGTTCGCGCCGGAGTACACCAGACCGCCCGCGAGCAGCGAGGCCACGACCACGTTGCGGTGCTCGGCATACATGACACGGGTGCCGGCGGAGGTCACGTGCCGCTCCAGCTCGGCCTCGGTGGGCAGCTCTCCGCCCGCCGCGACGGCCTCGCGCACCAGTGCGACCCCGGCCTCCAGCATCAGGTCGGTGATGCGGGCGGCTTCGCGGTGCAGCACCACCTCCTCCGGGAACTTCAGGTATCGGGTGCGGGTGAGCAGGTCGGACGGCACGAGCTCGGCGTGCGGCATCGCGGCGCGGGCGGCGGCCAGGCGCTGATACGGCATCGTGGTCGCGAAACCGACCCTGCCGCGCGGCGACACCGCGTCGGCGAGCACCTGGAACGGCGGGACGACCCCCGGGAACTCGAAGAACGCGACCAGCTCGGCGCGCGCGGACTGCGACTGCGCGTACTCGCGTTCCAGCTCGGGCAGCAGCATCACGACACGCCCTCCCGCCTCGACCCAGATCGCGACCGGCCGCTCGGACGGGTGGTGGAAGAAGCCGGTGAGGTACGCGATGTCCTCGGGGTGGTCGGTCAGGAAGGCGTCGAAGCCCTCCTCCCCCATCCGCTCGCGGACACGCTGCTGCACGGTGTCGAAGAACTCCGGCGCGAGGCGCTGATCGAAGACGGTCATGCGGTGCTCCTAGCGGGACAGGTGGCGCGGGTTGCGCGCGTCGTTGTAGGCGATGGACAGGAGGGTGGCCGACAGCACCAGGATCAGGATCGCGATGGAGGGGAACAGCGTCAGCCACCACGCGCTCACCATGGCGCCCGCCTGCTGTGCCTCGTACAGGATGCGGCCCCACGACCATGTGGTCGGGTCGCCCAGTCCGAGGAACGCCAGCCCCGCGGCCGACAGCACCGCCCGCGACGCGGTCACCACGACCGAGACCACGACCACCGGGGTCACCGCGGGCAGCACGTGCCGCGTGATGATCCACAGCGGAGAGGTCGTCATCAACCGGGACGCGTCGACGTACGGCAGCCCGACGACCGTGAGCGCCTGGGAGCGGACGAGTCGGGTGACCTCGGGCCACGAGAACGCCGCGACCACGAAGATGATCGTCGAGGTGCTCGGCCCCACGAGCGCCGCGATCAGGATCATCAGCGGCAGCACGGGCAGCGACAGGGTCATGTCGACGATCACGCTGATGATGCTGTCGAGCTTGCGGAAGTAGGCCCCGATCACCGCGATGATCGTGCCGAAGACGATCGCGATCACCGAGGCGGCCACGGCGACCAGCACGCTCTGCTGCGTGCCCCAGATGACCTCGGAGAACACGTCGCGGCCGAGCGCGTCGGTGCCGAACCAGTGGTCCCCGCTCGGCGGGCGCAGCACGTCGGGCCCGTAGCTCGCCGGGTACGGGGCGATCAGGGGCGCCGCGAGGGCGACGATCACGAGCAGGATCAGCAGGCCGAGCGAGATCATGCCGAGCGGGTCGCGGCGGAAGGCGCGCCAGGTGTGCGCGCTGGCCCGCTCGCTGCCGGCCGCGGTCGGTTCGCTGGGGACGAGGTTCTCGGTGGAGGGCAGCGGAGCGGTCATGCGGTCTTCACTCTCGGGTCCAGGTAGCCGTAGATGATGTCGGTGACCGTGTTGGCCACGACCACGGTGATGGCGAGCATGAGGAATGCGCCCTGCAGCACCGGGAAGTCGAGCTGCGTGACGGCCTCGTAGATGCCGCGGCCGATGCCCGGGTAGGCGAAGACGGTCTCGGTGAGCACCGCCCCGCCGACGAGGAACCCGAGCTGGAGCCCGATCAGCGTCGTGGTCGGCAGCAGCGCGTTGCGCAGCGCGTGCTTCCACAGGATGCGGCGGCGGCGGAGGCCGTTCGCCTTCGCGAGCAGGATGTAGTCCTCGCCGAGCGTCTCGATGAGGGTGGAGCGCATGGTCAGCACGTAGGAGCCGACCTGGATGAGCATGAGCGACACCGCCGGGAGCACGAGGTGCTGCGCGACGCTGAGGTACCACTCGAAGCCGTAGGTGTTGTTGGTGTAGGCGCCGCCGATGGGGAACCAGCCGAGGTTGAGCCCGAACACGAACAGCAGCAGGATCGCGACGCTCGGCACGAACAGCGACTGCCCGGTCACGCCGAGCACCTGCACGGCCCTGTCGATGAAGCGACCCCGGTGCGAGGCGGCCGCGACGCCGAGCGGCACCCCGATCAGGATCGTGAGGACGAGCGCGGTGATGGTCAGCAGCAGCGTCCACGGCAGCCGCTGCAGCAGCACGTCGGTCACCGGGATGGACTGCGTGAAGGAGATGCCGAGGTTGCCCTGCAGCAGCTGCCACATGTACAGGCCGTACTGCACGATCAGCGGCTGATCGAGGCCGTACTGCTCGAGGATGGTCGCCCGGATGTCCTCCGTCATGTTCGGACTCGCCAGCGCAAGGGCCGGATCGCCGGGCAGCAGACGCAGGAGCAGGAACGTCACGGTCACGGCGAACCAGATCGTGAGCAGACCTCGACCTGCGCGACGGAGAATGAACGATGCTCGGGACACCCGGGCGACCTTCCTCGAGAGTGGGGGTTTTCTTACTCGACCGGGTGCGCGCTCGCGAGCGAGAGCGGGTTCACGATCGACAGCAGTTCGCTCGGCTTGGAGATGAAGCCGGACCATTCGTCGCTCGCGGCGAAGAACAGGTTCTGCGTGTACATGATGTTGTCGTAGACCTGCTCGTGCACGATCTTGTTCGCCTTGCGCATGATCTCGATCTTGTCGTCCTCGTCGAACGTGACCATGCCCTCCTCGATCAGCGCGTTCAGCTCGGGGTCGTCGACGTGGGTGTAGTTGATCGCGCCGCCGGGCAGGTACGACAGGGCGAAGTTCGTCACCGGGTCGTCCATGATGGCGAAGTTGCCGGCGTAGATGTCGTAGTCGCCCTCGTTGGTCATGGAGAGATAGGTGTTGCGCTCCGTGCCCTGCAGCTCGATCGTGATGCCGGCCTCGGCCGCGCTGTCCTTCACCATCTGCGCCCACTGGCTGGTCACGCTGTCCTGCAGCGAGTAGATCAGGCGGAACGAGACGGGGAACATGCCGTCGGCGTCCGCCGTGTAGCCGGCGTCTTCCATGAGCTCGCGCGACTTCTCCGGGTCGAACTCGTACTCGGTGACGGAGTCGTCGTAGTACTTCGCGAGCACCGGCATCAGGGCGCTGGAACCCGTGGAGACGGCCTGCCCCTGCAGGACGACCGTGCGGATGGCCTCGTAGTCCACCGCGTGGGCGAGCGCCTGACGAACCTCGGTCTTCGCGAGGTCGGGCTTCTCCATGTTGTAGACGAGGTGCGCGTAGCCGAGACCGGCGGCCTCGATCACCTGCAGTCCGTCGGTGCCCTTCAGCTGCTCGACCTGCGCGGGCGGGAGGGCATTGGCGATCACGTCGATCTCGCCGCTCTGCAGCGCCAGGATCTCGGTGTTCACGTCGGGGTACACGCGGTACACGACCTCGGCGGGTCCCGGGACGCCGCCGTCGACCAGCGGGTAGTCCTCCACGCGCTCGAGCGTGTAGTGCTGGCCGACCTGGAAGTCGGTCATGATGAACGGGCCCATGCCCACCCAGCCGCCGTCGCTGCCGTCGTTCGCGAACTCCGCGATCGATCCCTTCGGCTCGAACACGTGCTGCGGCACGACGACACCCCAGAAGCCGATCTCGTCGATGATCGACGAGTCGGGCTGCGTGAGCGTCAGCTCGACCCGGGTGTCGCTCACCGCGGTCGCGGTGTCGAGGTTGCCCAGCTGCCCGTAGAACGTGCCGGGCGCCTGGTCGCGCTTGACCGCGTTCAGCGTCCACGCGACGTCCTCCGCCGTGAGCGGCTCGCCGTCGCTCCAGGTCAGGTCGTCGCGGATCTCGTAGAACCCGGTGGTGTCGTCGACGTAGCCCCACTCGGTGGCGACGTGCGCCTCCTTGGTCCCGTCGTCGCTGATGCTCAGCAGGTGCGGGTACATCAGGTTGGTGACCCACGAGTCCGTGCGGCTGTTGCCGAGCACGGGGTTGAAGTTCACGACGTCGGTCGTCGTACCGATGCTGAGCGTCTCATCGCTCGGCCCGGTCGCGGCGGAAGACTCCCCCGGCTCGGGTGCCGTGGGGGCGCACGCGGCGAGGCCGACGGCGAGGACCGCGGCCGCACCGAGTGCGAGGAACGTGTTGTGCTTCATCAGACCCAGACCTCCTCGAGGACGCGCATGGTGTTGCCGCCGACGACCGCGCGGATCTCGTCGTCGGAGTAGTCGTGCTTCACGAGCCAGCCGATGATGTTGTAGAAGGCCTCGGCGGGGTTCTCGATGCCGTCGACGTACGGCTGCTTCTCGTAGTCGACGTTGGCGTGCGCCTGACCCAGCGACAGGTTCGAGGAGAACGCGTCGTGCAGGCCCACGTGGTCGCCGAACAGCGTGTCGGGTCCGAAGCTCACGTGCTCCAGGCCGACCAGGTCGACGCAGTACTGGAAGTGGTCCATGACCGACTCCAGCGAGTGCTTCGGGTGCTGGGGCGAGATGGTGGTGTGCGGTGCGGCCTCGATGCCGATGACCCCGCCGCGCTTGGCGCACTCGATGATCGTCTCGTCCGTCTTCATGCGGTTCGTCGGCCACAGTCCGCGGGCGCCCGCGTGGGTGATGAAGACCGGCTTGGTGGAGTGGGCGATCACGTCGAGGCACGTCTGGTCGCCCGAGTGCGAGATGTCGATCGCGATGCCGAGCTTGTTCATCCGCTCCACGGCGCGCTCGCCGAAGTAGGTGAGTCCGCCGTCGCCGCGCTCCTTGAGGCCGCCGCCGAGCAAGTTCGCCTCGGAGTAGGCGATGCCCATCTGGCGGACGCCGAAGCCGTACAGCACATCGAGCCGGTCGACCTCGTTCTCGATCATGGTCGCGGCCTCGAGCGCGAAGATGTGCGCGACGCGGCCGGTCTCCGCGGCGTACCGGATGTCCTTGATCGACTCGGCCTTGATCACGAAGTCCTGGTGCGCGAGGTCGGCCATGCGCACGCCGAGGTCGAACAGCACGTCCTGGTACTTCCACCCGGCGTCGCTGGAGATGCAGCAGGTGCCGTCCATGCCGTTGTCGAACACCGCGGTCAGACCGGAGCGGGCGAGGCCCTGGTAGCCGGTGGGTTCGCGGCCCTGGCGGATGTGGTCGCGCAGCTCGCCCATGTCTTCGGGGAAGACCTGCACGTGCTCGTGCAGCGAGATCACGGTCTCTTCGCGGAGGAGGCGCTCGGTGCGCTCCTTCTGCGCGTCGCTGAGGCCGAGGTCGTACGCCGGCACGCGGCCGATCTGCTTGGCGTAGCGGAACTCGCGGTAGTCCTTGCCGGCTTCCAGGTAGTCGTACGCGGTGTAGCCGGTGTAGCGGTCTGCTTGTTCGAGCACGGATGCGCTCCTTCGGGTCGATACGAGGGTGGCCTCCCGTTCGTCGAGCGGGAGATTTCCTCGAATCTCGACGATTCCGGCGCGAAAGTCAACTGTTGTGATGATTTTCGGCCGAGGTGTTTCCTGTTCGAAACAATTCAGCGCCAGGATGCTGGCATGATGTCATCCATGGAGAACACATCCGTCCCCGAGAACACCGTCGTCCTCGACGTCCGCGGCCTCACCGTGACCCTCGACGGCTCGCGCGGACCCCAGCGCGTGGTCGACGGCATCGACCTCACCGTGCACCGCGGCGAGGTGTTCGCCCTGCTCGGCGAGTCCGGCTCCGGCAAGTCGATGACGGCGCGCGCGATCATGGGCCTCATCGACAACGGCACCGTGGAGGCCGCGACCCTCTCCCTCGGCGACACCGACCTGCTCACCGTCACGCCGGAGCAGCATCGGCGCCTGCGCGGCGTCCGGGTGAGCCTCGTGATGCAGGACGCTCTCTCCGCACTCAACCCCGTGCTCAGCATCGGCGACCAGATCATCGACCTGATCCGCGCGCACACGCCCGTCGGTCGTCGCGAAGCCGAGGCGCGCGCCGTCGAACTGCTCACCCTGGTCGGCATCCCCAGCCCGGAGAAGCGCGTCCGCGACTACCCGCACCAGTTCTCCGGCGGACAGCGGCAGCGCATCCTGATCGCGATGGCCATCGCGCTCGACCCCGACCTGATCATCGCCGACGAGCCGACCACCGCCCTCGACGTCACGGTGCAGGCGCAGGTCCTCGACCTGCTGCTGTCGCTGCGCGACCGCCTCGGCATGGGCGTCCTCCTGATCACCCACGACCTCGGCGTCGTGATGGAGGTCGCCGACCGGGTCGCCGTGATGCGCACCGGGCGCATCGTGGAGTCCGGTCCGGCGGACGACGTGCTCACCGCACCCCAGCATCCGTACACGCTGCAGCTGCTCGACTCGATGCCGCAGGACGTGAGCGCCGCGGCGGACGATGACGGCTCCGCGCCGATCCTGGAGGGACGAGGACTCGAGCGCACGTTCCGCTCCGGGAGCGGACGACGCGCACACCGCGTCACGGCCGTCGGCGGCGTCGACCTCTCCCTGCGCAGCGGCGAGATCCTCGCGATCGTCGGCGAGTCCGGCAGCGGCAAGTCCACCCTGGCGCGCATGCTCGTCGGCCTCGACTCCCCCGACGCCGGCACACTGCGCTACCGGGACCAGGACGTGACGCGGGGTCGGCTGCGCGACCGCAAGGTGCTGCGCCGCGGCGTGCAGATGGTGTTCCAAGACCCGTACATGTCGCTGAACCCGCGCATGACCGTGCAGCAGATCATCGCCGAGCCGCTCGCCGCCACCCGCACCGGCACCCCGGCGTCGCGCCGCGAGCGGGTGGCCGAGCTGCTCGAGCTCGTCGGCCTCGACCCCGACATGGCCTCGCGCTTCCCGCACCAGTTCTCCGGCGGACAACGACAGCGGATCGGCATCGCCCGTGCCCTCGCGCTCGACCCCGATGTCCTGGTGTGCGACGAGCCGGTGTCGGCGCTCGACGTCTCCATCCGCGCGCAGATCATCGACCTGCTGTGCGAGCTGCGCGAGCGTCTGGGCATGTCGATCGTGTTCATCGCGCACGACCTGTCCCTCGTGCGGCACATCGCCGACCGCGTCGCCGTGATGTACCTCGGCGACATGGTCGAAGTCGGCGACACGGAGGAGGTCTACCGGCACCCCGCGCACCCGTACACGCAGGCGCTGCTGTCGGCCATCCCGCCGCAGACGCGCGCCGAGCGGGGCATGCTCCAGCGACGCACGCGGCTGTCGGCCTGAGCGCCGCAGCTCAGCCGGCGGGACGGACGGTCAGGTCGGTGAGGTGGGCGTCACGCGGAAGGTCGAGCGCCGTGAGGATCGTGGTCGCCACCGCGTCCGGGGTGATGAAGCGCGACGCGTCGTACTCCGCCCCTTCCTGTCGGTGCACCCGCTCCTGCATCGGCGTGGCCGTGCGGCCGGGGTAGATCGAGGTCACGCGCACGCCGTGCTCCGCCTCCTCCGCACGCAGCGCGTCGGCGAGGGCCCGCAGGCCGTGCTTCGATGCCGCATAGGCGGACCACTCCGGGTTCGCCCGGAGCCCGGCCCCGGAGTTGACGAACACCACGTGCCCGCGCGACACCCGCAGCACCGGCAGCAGCAGGCGCGTCAGCTCCGCGGGCGCGACCAGGTTGACGGCGAGCTGCTGCTCCCACAGGGCGGGTGTGAGCTCGCCCACGGCACCGAGGTCCACGACACCGGCGGCGTGCACGAGACCGTCGAGACGGTCGGGCAGGCTCTGCTTCGACAGCGCCCACGAGAGCCGCCCCGGCTGCGCGAGGTCGCCCACGATCGCCGTGGCACCGGGGAGCTCGTCGGAGATCTGCCGCGCCCTCCCCGCGTCGCGCGCCAGCACGACCACGTGGTCGCCGCGCTCGAGGAGACGACGGGCGAGAACGGCGCCGATACCGGAACCGGCGCCGGTCACCAGATGGGCGGCCACCTCAGCCCGCGTCTGCAGCGGTCTCGACGACGTCGAGCGGGATCACGGGGCAGTCCTTCCACAGGCGCTCGAGCCCGTAGTAGACGCGCTCCTCCTGATGGAAGACGTGCACGATCAGGTCGCCGAAGTCGAGCAGCACCCACCGCGCCTCCGCGCGGCCCTCGCGGCGCACGCGCTTGTGGCCGGACTCGACCAGGCGGTCCTCGATCTCGTCGGCGATCGCGGCGACGTTGCGCTCGCTGTTGCCCGTGACGAGCAGGAAGATGTCGACGAGCGGAAGAGGCTCGGAGACGTTGAGCGCCACCAGGTCTTCCCCGCCCTTCGCGACGGCGGCTTCGGCGGCGATGCGCAGCATCTCTTCGGCGGTTTCAGGTGATTGCATCAGAACACATTCGTGGTGAAGGCGACGACCAGCGCCACACCCAGCGCGAGAGCGAGGCCACCGGCGACGATCGCCAGGATCAGCATCAGCCGATTGCCCTTCTCGGGCGCGGGCGGACGGATGACCTCGCCGGCGGGCTTGATGGTGCTGACAGCCGAGCTGGCAGCGATGGGGGTGGGCGAGGACGCCGGAGGCAGCTCCCCGTCGATGAGGACGGCGTCGACATCCTTGCCGTCGGCGGTGCCGTGTGCGTGGCCCTGCGAGCCGATGCCCTTCGGCAGCTCATAGGAACCCGTGATGAGGATCTCCCCCGTCGACGCGACGGGCCCGGACAGCGACCCCTCCCCGGGCGACGGCGTGAAGATCAGCGCGTTGGGCGAGCGGTGCGAGCCGCCCGAGTCGTTGGACGTGAGCAGCTCGTCGAAGGACGGCCGGAACGACGCGGGCTTCGCCGGCTCCTCGGCGGCCAGCACGCCCTCGCCGAACGCAGGGCTCACGGTGGGACGCTCGCCGTCGGCGACCTCGCCGCGGTCGTCGTCCTGATCGGCGAGCAGGTCGTCGCGCTCGTCCGTCGACCCGGTCTCGACCTCGTCGGCCTCCGCGGTGCCGGGGACGCCGAGCAACTCGGCCACGTCGACCGGTTCCGGTTCCGCCGGCTCGGCGAGCGGCACGCTCCCGGCGGACTCGACGGCGTCGGCGGCGCTCACCGGCTCGATCGACACCTCGTCGTCGGCGTCGTCGTCGTCGACCTCGTCATCCGCCGGGGCCGATGGCGAGGAGAAGTCGGGGATGCCCGAGACGATCGACGAGTCGTCGTCCGACTCCTCTGCGCGGGGGGCGGTGTCGCGGTCGTCCTCGGTCGCCTCGGCTCCCACCACCGGCACGGATGCGGTCTTGATCTTCTCCTGCTCACGCGCCTGGCGACGGGTGAGCGGTGCGGCACCGAGGTCGACCGCGGAGTCGGCCACCGGGGCCGGCGCCACGGGGGCGGGCTCGGCCGCGCGGGGAAGCGGGGCCGCCGGCGGAGTCGCGTTCGCCGCCTCCGCAGCGGCCTCGGCCTGCTCCTCCGTGATGACCGGGGTGGATCCAGTCAACCGGATCTCCCGCAGCTGCTTCCGCGTGAGCGGACCTCGCTGATCCGATGTGCTCATTCCTTGCTCCGATACAGATGGTGCTTCGCGATGTACTGGACGACGCCGTCGGGGACGAGGTACCAGACCGGTTGATCGTCGCGGACTCGCTCTCGGCAGTCCGTCGACGAGATCGACAGCGCCGGCACCTCCAGCTGGCTGACGTCGTCGCTCGGGAGGCCGTCGATGCTCAGAACGTGTCCTGGGCGGGAGACCGCGACGAAGTGGGCCAGTTCCCACAGTTCATCATGGTCTCTCCAACTGAGAATTTGCGCCACGGCGTCGGCGCCGCTGATGAAGAACAGCTCCGCGTCGGGCCGCTGAGCCTTGAGATCGCGGAGCGTGTCGATCGTGTAGGTGGGGCCGGCGCGATCGATGTCGACCCGGCTCACCGTGAACCGGGGGTTCGACGCGGTCGCGATGACGGTCATGAGATAGCGGTGCTCACTGGGCGTGACCTCCGCCTTCTGCCACGGCCGTCCGGTGGGAACGAAGACCACCTCGTCGAGATCGAAGGAGTGCGCGACCTCGCTGGCGGCGACCAGGTGGCCGTGATGGATCGGGTCGAAGGTGCCGCCCATCACGCCGATGCGCGGTGCGCGCGTGGTCGCAGTGCTCATGAAAGGCCTAGTGGCCGTGTCCCGCCTCGTGGCCGTCCTTGCCGTGCTTCGCCGCCCAGGCCTCCGCCTTCGCCGAGTGACGGTTCGCCACATTCTTGTACGACAGCGTGACGAACCCGAGAGCGGCGAACACGATCGCGGCGATGACTCCGAAGATCAGGGTGTCGAGCGCGACGTTGCCGTGGTGCTCGGTCTCTGCGGCGGCCATCGCGATCTGTGCGACGAGGTTCATCCTTGCTCCGTTTCGTGGCGTGCTGTCTCGGGTGTCGGGGATGCAGCGTCCCCCAGTCTAGCCCTCAGCCGCGCGTCTGACCCGCCCCACGCGCGAGCCACTTCGTGCTGGTCAGCTCGGACAGTCCCATCGGCCCGCGGGCGTGCAGCTTCTGCGTCGAGATGCCGACCTCGGCGCCGAATCCGAACTCCCCGCCGTCGGTGAAGCGCGTCGACGCGTTCACCATGACCACCGCGGAGTCCACCTCGGCCAGGAACCGCTCGGCGTTGCGGGTGTCGGTCGTGATGATCGACTCGGTGTGACCCGTGCTGTAGCGGCGGATGTGGTCGAGCGCGTCGTCGAGCGAGTCGACCACCTTCATCGCGATGTCCAGGCTGAGGTACTCGGTCGCCCAGTCCTCCTCGGTCGCCGGGATCACGGTGGCGACCAGCCCCGCGACGATGTCGTCGCCGTGGATCGCCACGCCCTCGCTCATGAGCGCGCTCGCGACGAGGGGGATCAGCCGCGGCGCGGCCTGCCGGTGCACGAGCACGGTCTCCACCGCGTTGCACACGCTCGGACGCTGCACCTTGGCGTTCACCACGATGTCGCGCGCCCAGTCGTCTGGCGCGCTCTCGTCGAGCACGATGTGCACGTTGCCGGCGCCGGTCTCGATCACCGGCACGGTCGACTCCGTCACGACCGTCTCGATCAGGCCGGCACTGCCGCGGGGAACGAGCACGTCGATCAGACCGCGACCGTGCATGAGGGCCTTCGCGCCCTCGCGACCGAAGTCGTCGACCGTCTGGATCGCCTCCGGGGTGACCCCGGCCCCCTCCAGAGCGCCACGCATGACCTCCACCAGCACGGTGTTCGAGTCGCGCGCGGCACTGCCCCCGCGCAGCACCACGGCGTTGCCGGACCGCAGGGCGAGGGCGGCGATGTCGACCGTCACGTTCGGCCGGGCCTCGTAGATCGCACCGACCACGCCGAACGGCACCCGCACCTGCTCCAGCGCGACACCGTTGGGCATGCGGTGACCGCCGACCACGCGACCGACCGGGTCGGGCAGCGCCGCCACCTCGCGCACCGCCGCGGCCAGCGCGGAGACCCGGCGCTCGTCGAGCCGCAGGCGATCGATCAGCGAGTCGCCGATGCCGTCCTCGCGGCCGCGGGCGATGTCGCGCCCATTCGCCTCGATGATCCGCGGCGCGTTCTCCTCCAGAGCCAGGGCGATCGCCTCGAGAGCGCGCGCCTTGTCGTCGCTGGTGAGGCCGGCCGTGGCGCGGGAGGCCTCCTTCGCGCGCTCCAGGCGCGCCTGGGGGGTCGGGTCGGTCATCCGCCCAGTCTAGGAGGTCGTCGGTTCGAACCAGGTCCCGATGTCGTCGCCCGTGAGGGCCCGGTCGACCAGGTCGGCGCTGGTCACCAGCACGCCGATCCCCGAGGCTGCCGCGAGACGTGCCGCCGAGACCTTGGTGGCGGCTCCCCCGGTACCGACGCTGTTCACGACCGTCGATCCGAACTCCAGTCCGGACAGGTCGGCGTCGGGGGCCACGACGTCGATCGGCTCGGCACCCGGGTCGGTCGGCGGCTTGGTGTAGAGCGACTCGATGTCGCTCAGCAGGATCAGCGCGTCGGCCTCGATCAGCTGCGCCACGAGCGCGCCGAGGCGGTCGTTGTCGCCGAAGCGGATCTCCTGCGTCGCCACGGTGTCGTTCTCGTTCACGATCGGCAGGGTGCGCAGACCCAGCAGGCGCTCCATGGCCCGACGGGCATTCGACCGCGACGTCGGGTTCTCCAGGTCACCCGTGGTGAGCAGCACCTGCCCGGCGACGATGTCGAACGGGCGCAGGGCCTCCTGGTAGCGGTACACGAGGATGTTCTGGCCCACCGCCGCGGCGGCCTGCTGCGTCGCCAGATCGGTCGGGCGGGCGTCGAGCCGGAGGAACGGGATGCCGGAGGCGATCGCGCCGGACGACACCAGGACCACCTCGGCTCCCCTGGCGTGCGCGGCGGCCAGGGCCTCCACGATCACCGGGATGCGCCAGGACGACTCGCCGCTGATGGACGACGAACCGACCTTCACGACGATGCGCGACGCCGACGCGAGGTCGGCGCGCGTGCGTGCGGTCACTCGTCGCCCTCGCGGGCGGTGGCGAGGCGCTCGGCCTCCAGCTCCGCGCGCGCCTGCGCCTTGGCGTCCATCCGCTCGTAGTACTGCTCGCGGCGCTCGGACGTGGTGCGGCGGGAGTTCGGCGCCAGGCGCGGGTCGGTGCCACGCGGCGCGGTCATGAGCTCCGCGGCCGAGCTCATGGTGGGCTCCCAGTCGAACACGATGCTGTCGCCCTCGCCGATCACGACCGTCGAGCCCTGCACGGCACCGAGGCGGAACAGCTCGTCTTCGACACCCAGCTTCTCGAGGCGGTCGGCCAGGTAGCCCACGGCCTCCTCGTTCTGGAAGTCGGTCTGCTGCACCCAGCGCACCGGCTTCTCGCCGAGGATGCGGTACACGTTGCCGTAGGTGCCGCCCTCGACGCGGATCGAGAAGTCCTTCTTCGAGCCCCGCGGCCGGATGACCACGCGCTCACGCGGCTTCTCCGCCGCGATGTTCTCGGCGCGGTGCTTCTCCACCAGCTCGCCCAGCGCGAACGTGAGCGGGCGAAGACCCTCGTGCGACACCGTCGAGATCTCGAACACGCGGAAGCCGCGCGCCTCCAGATCGGGGCGAACGAGCTCGGCGAGGTCGCGCGCCTCCGGCACGTCCACCTTGTTGAGCGCGACGAGCTGCGGGCGCTCCAGCAGCGGCGTCTGGCCTTCCGGCACCTCGTAGGCGGCCAGCTCGGCGAGGATGACGTCGAGGTCGGAGATCGGGTCGCGGCCCGGCTCGAGCGTGGCGCAGTCGAGCACGTGCAGCAGGGCCGAGCAGCGCTCGACGTGACGCAGGAACTCCAGGCCGAGGCCCTTGCCCTCGCTCGCGCCCTCGATCAGTCCCGGCACGTCGGCGACCGTGAACCGGAAGTCCTCCACCTGCACGACGCCCAGGTTCGGGTGGAGCGTGGTGAAGGGGTAGTCCGCGATCTTCGGGCGTGCGGCCGAGATGGCGCCGATCAGGCTCGACTTGCCGGCGGACGGGTAGCCCACCAGCGCGACGTCGGCGACGGTCTTCAGCTCGAGCACGACGTCGCCCTCATAGCCGGGCGTGCCGAGCAGGGCGAAACCGGGGGCCTTGCGCTTGGGTGTCGCGAGGGCGGCGTTGCCCAGGCCGCCCTGGCCGCCGGCGGCCACGACGAAGCGCTCCCCCGGCTCGATCAGGTCGATGAGCACCTCGCCGGACGGCGACTTGACCACCGTGCCGACCGGGACCGGCAGCTCCAGGGACTCGCCGTCGAAGCCCGACCGGTGGTCGCCCATGCCCGGCCCGCCGTTGCCCGAGGAGCGGTGCGGCGAGTGGTGGTACGACAGCAGCGTGCCCGTCTGCGGATCGGCGACCAGGACGATGTCGCCACCGTCGCCGCCGTTGCCGCCGTCGGGGCCGCCGAGGGGCTTGAACTTCTCCCGGTGCACCGAGACGCAGCCGTTGCCGCCCTTACCCGCACGGAGGTGCAGCGTGACGGTGTCGACGAACGTGACCATGTGTGCGTGTCCTTCGGGTAGCGGGGGAAGACGGACGGCAGATACGCGGACGGGGCGAGCCGAAGCCCGCCCCGAACCGGATGTCTAGCGTGGTGCTGTGATCACTCAGCAGCAGCGACGATGTTGACGACCTTGCGGCCGCCCTTCGCGCCGAACTCGACCGCACCGGCGGCCAGAGCGAACAGCGTGTCGTCGCCACCACGGCCGACGTTCACGCCGGGGTGGAAGTGCGTGCCGCGCTGGCGGACGATGATCTCGCCGGCGAGGACCTGCTGACCGCCGAAGCGCTTCACACCGAGTCGCTGAGCGTTGGAGTCACGACCGTTGCGGGTGGAGCTTGCGCCCTTTTTGTGTGCCATGTCCTGTGTCTCCTCGGTCTTACTTGATGCCGGTGATCTTGACGCGCGTGAGCTCCTGGCGGTGGCCCTGACGCTTCTTGTAGCCGGTCTTGTTCTTGTACTTCTGGATGACGATCTTCGGGCCGCGGAGGTTGCCCACGACCTCGGCCGTGACCTTGACCTTCGCCAGCGCGTCGGCGTCGGTGGTCACCGTGGCGCCGTCGACGAGCAGCACAGCGGGCAGCTCGATCTTCTCGCCCTGGGCCGCCTGAACACGGTCGAGCTGAACGATGGTGCCGACCTCGACCTTCTCCTGCCGGCCACCGGCGCGCACTACTGCGTAAACCACTTCATACCTGTTTCGTTGGGGAGCACGCGGCTCCGAGAATCTCACGGGAAGACTGTTGCTTGCATGCGTCGCTGGTACGACGGGCGCGAATGCAAGACTCTCCGCATCGGCCGTCGAGGACGACGCGGCATGCGCACCAAGGGACTACTTTACCGGATGCCGGAGCCCCTCGCAAAGTGAGACCGGTCGCGCCTCCGGTCGTAGGCTGGCGAGGTGACCGTACTCGTCGACGACCCCCTCTGGCCGGCCCACGGACGCCTGTGGGCGCACCTGGTCAGCGACACCGACCTCGACGAGCTGCACGACTTCGCCCGCGCGCACGGCATCCCAGCGCGCGCGTTCGACCTCGACCACTACGACGTCCCGGAGGACGCGGTGGCGCGGCTGATCGCCGGCGGCGCCCAGCACGTTCCGGGGAAGGAACTGGTGCGCCGCCTGATCGCGTCAGGCCTCCGGGTCCGCGGCCGCGACCGGCTGCGCTGAGCTCTCCGCCGCCACCGACACCGGCGTGCCGGAGAGCGCGGCCGTGGTCACCCGGCGGCGACCACGCCCCTGCCCCGGTGCCTTCGGCTCGGGAAGCGCGTCCAGCACCGAGTCGAGGAGCTCCTCGGCCGGTGACTTCGGGCCCTTGCGGTCGGCCCCGCGCTTCTTGCGGGCCTTCTTCGGACGCTCGGCGGCGGGCGCGGCGGCCTGCTCGGCCGGTGCGCTCTCGGCGGGGGCGTCGCCCGAGGGGGCGATGGTCGACGCGGCGATCTGGGCGAGCGCCGACTTCGCGCCCTCCGTGATGCTGTGCGTCACCGCGGCCACGACCGGAGCGGTGTTGCCGTTCCCGTTGCCGTTGCCGTTCCCGTTGCCGCGCTGGCGGCGACCGCCGTTTCCTCCGCCTCCGCCGTTGCCGCCGTTGGCGCGGTGCTTGACCACCGGGTCGTGGTGCACGATGACGCCGCGACCCGCGCAGACCTCGCACGCCTCGCTGAAGGTCTCCAGCAGCCCGAGGCCCAGCTTCTTGCGGGTCATCTGCACGAGGCCCAGCGACGTGACCTCGGCCACCTGGTGCTTCGTGCGGTCGCGGCTCAGGCACTCGATCAGACGCCGCAGCACGAGGTCGCGGTTGGACTCCAGCACCATGTCGATGAAGTCGACCACGATGATGCCGCCGATGTCGCGCAGCCGCAGCTGACGGACGATCTCCTCCGCCGCCTCGAGGTTGTTCTTGGTGACGGTCTCCTCGAGGTTGCCGCCCGAGCCGACGAACTTGCCGGTGTTGACGTCGACGACCGTCATCGCCTCGGTGCGGTCGATCACGAGCGAGCCACCGGACGGCAGCCACACCTTGCGGTCGAGCGCCTTCTCGATCTGCTCGGTGATCCGGAACGCGTCGAAGGGGTCGACCTCGTCCTCGTAGGACTCGACGCGCTCGAGCAGGTCGGGCGCGACGCTCTCCAGGTAGGCGCGGATCGTGCGCTGCGCGTCCTCGCCCTGGATGAGCATCTTCGTGAAGTCCTCGTTGAAGACGTCGCGGACGATCTTGACCAGCAGATCCGGCTCGGCGTGCAGCAGCGCGGGTGCCTGCTGGCTCTCCACCTGCTTCTGGATGTGCTCCCATTGCGACGTGAGCCGCTGGACGTCGCGCGTCAGCTGCTCCTCGGTCGCACCCTCCGCGGCCGTGCGGACGATCACGCCGGAGGACTCGGGCAGCACCTCCTTGAGGATGCGCTTGAGTCGGGCCCGCTCGTTGTCGGGCAGCTTGCGGCTGATGCCGTTCATCGACCCGCCGGGCACGTACACCAGGTAGCGGCCGGGCAGCGAGATCTGGCTCGTGAGGCGGGCGCCCTTGTGGCCGACCGGGTCCTTCGTGACCTGGACGAGCACGCGGTCGCCGGGCTTGAGGGCCAGCTCGATACGGCGCGGCTGGTTGCCGGTCTCGACGCCGTCCCAGTCCACCTCGCCGGAGTACAGCACGGCGTTGCGACCACGGCCGATGTCGACGAACGCGGCCTCCATGCTGGGGAGCACGTTCTGCACACGGCCGAGGTAGACGTTGCCGATGAGCGACGCGTCCTGGTTGCGGGCGACGTAGTGCTCCACGAGCACGCCGTCCTCCAGCACGCCGATCTGCGTGCGACCGTTCTTGGAGCGCACGACCATCTTGCGGTCGACCGACTCGCGGCGCGCGAGGAACTCCGCCTCGGTGACGACCGGACGACGGCGACCCGCGTCGCGCCCGTCACGGCGGCGCTGCTTCTTGGCCTCCAGGCGCGTCGAGCCCTTGATGGCCTTCGGCTCGGTGATGTACTCCACGACGCGCTGGCGCTGACGCGGCTCGTCGCGCTGCTCGTCGCCGTCGGAACCTCCGCGGCGGCGGCGGCCACGGCGGCCGGAGGACGACTCCTCCTGGTCGCGCTCGGCAGGACGCTCGTCGCGACCGGGGCGTGCCGGCAGCGGGACGACCTCGGGCGCGTAGAAGTGCAGCTGGGTCGACACCTGCGACACGAACACCTCGGGCAGCAGGCCCAGGGAGACGGCGGTCAGGGGCGCCGGGGCCTCGGGCTCCGTCTTCTCGGCGGCGGGAGCGGCCTCGGCGGGAGCGGCCTCGGACGGCGCCTCGGCGGCGGGAGCATCGTCGGACGACGCCTCGGCGGCGGGCTCGCCCTCGGCGGGAGCCTCCTCGGACGGCGCCTCAGCGACGGGAGCATGCGCGGACGGCGCGTCCGTGACGGGAGCGTCCTCGGCGGGCACATCGGCGGCGGGGGCGGCCTCGGCGGGAGCGTCTCCGGCAGCCTCCGGGCTCGCCGGCGCGTCAGCGACGTCGGCGCCCGCGTCGGCAGGAGCCTCGGCCGCGCTCTCCTCGTCGGCCGGAACGCCGGACGCCGAGGCGGCGTCGGCCCGGTCGGAGACCGCGTCGGCGGCGTCCTGAGCGACGGCGGCGTCTTCCACCGCGGCAGCGGCGGCATCGTCGGCGGCGGCGGCCGCGTCTTCCGCGGCGGCGTTGTCGGCGGCGAGCTCGTCTGCGGCGACGTCGGCGGCGATGTCCGCCGTGTCGTCCTCGGCGAGCGGCGCGACGAGCGTGTCGTCGGTCGCGGGAGCCGTGGGCTCCGTCACCGGATCCGCGGCACCAGCCGGGAGATCGAGAGCGGAGGGGTTGTGGTCATTGTTCTCATCGGCCATCTCTGGCGTACTCCCTGCACGGGCACCGGGTGCTCCGTGAAATCTCATGCGGTACCCGCGGGTTCCGCGAACTCAATCGGCGTGCGACCGGCTCTGGGCTCTGGTCGCGTGGGGCGTGGGCCCCGAAGTCTGCGTCGATGCGTGTCGCGGCGGCGCCGTTCATCGCATCACAGGTCATTATCGCACCACATGGCCCCGTTCGCGGCATCGGTGATGATGGCGCGTTTTCCCCGGGGCCGTTCTCGCCCCATCCATAGCACTCGCTGAGATAATCCTGAACATGAGCGAGCAGCGCACCCGCCCCGTCGTCTACGCCGTCTGGTTGATCGTCGCGGCCGTCATCGGGTGGTTCGCCGCCTTCCAGCTCACGATGGACAAGTTCATCCAGCTCGCCAACCCCGACGCCGACCTCAGCTGCAACGTGAGCGTCATGATCCAGTGCGGGAAGAACCTCGGCTCGTGGCAGGGCGAGGTGTTCGGCTTCCCGAACCCGATCATCGGCATCGCCGGCTGGATGGCGCCGCTGTTCATGGGCGTCGCTCTGCTCGCCGGCGCCCGCTTCCCCCGCTGGTTCTGGCTCACGTTCGGCGCCGGGATCACCTTCGCCTTCGGGCTCGTCTGCTGGCTGATCTGGCAGAGCCTGTACGCCCCCAACCTCGGCGTGCTCTGCCCCTGGTGCATGCTCACCTGGTCTGTCACGATCCCCACGTTCTTCGCGACCATGCTCCACCTCACCCGCAACGGGAGCTTCACGAGCAACGAGAAGACCCAGGCCCGCGCGAACCGCCTCATGGCGTGGGTGCCGCTCGCGACCGTCCTGGCCTACGCCGTGGTGATCCTGCTCGCGCAGCTGCGCGGGCTCGACCTGCTGGGCGAGGTCATCGGCATGGTCTTCTGAGCCGGCCGCACGCACGACGAAGCCCGTCCGCCTTCTCGGCGGACGGGCTTCGTCGTGTGGTCGTCAGTCGAACCAGATGCCCAGCTCCCGGGCGGCCGACTCCGGGCTGTCCGAACCGTGCACCAGATTCTGCTGCACCTTCAGGCCCCAGTCGCGCCCGAAGTCGCCGCGGATCGTGCCGGGCGCGGCGGTCGTCGGGTCGGTGGTGCCGGCGAGCGAGCGGAATCCCTCGATGACCCTGTTGCCCGCGAGCCGGATCGCGACGGAGGGCCCCGACATCATGAACTCCAGCAGCGGCTCGTAGAACGGCTTGCCCTCGTGCTCGGCGTAGTGCTGCGCGAGCAGGTCGCGGTCGGGCTCGACCAGGCGGATGTCGACGAGCGCGTATCCCTTCGCCTCGATGCGGGCGAGGATCGCGCCGGTGAGGCCGCGGGCGACGCCGTCGGGCTTGACGAGGACGAGGGTTTCTTCGGTGGCCATGTCATTCACTCTCTGTCTGAGTCTCGGTCGAGGGCTGAGCGGGACGTCGTGCGTCGAGCCGAGCCCCCATGATGGTCGCATACGCCCACATGCCGCCGAAAATCAGCACGACGAGCAGCACCGCCGGCACGGCGATCGCCGCCAGGGCCACGATGACCTGCACGATCCAGCCGGCGGCGATCGCCCCCGGCTTCGTGATGAGCCCCGCGATCACGATGCACGCGAGGGCCACCACGGCACCGCCGACGATGCCCCACCACTGCTCGATGCCCGCCGGCAGCGCCTTGAGGCCGAACAGCGTCAGACCCACCAGGAACACCACGATCGCCTCGAAGCCGAGCACGATCGGGGCGAGCTTCTGCACCAGCGTGCGCGGCGGACGCGGCCGGCGCGCGGGGCGCGGCGAGGCGGCGTCGGCACTCACGCGCGCCACCCCGCCTTCCAGTCCTCGTCCTCCGAGAGCGCGATGGCCTCCCCCGCGAGCACGACCGATCCGGCGATGATCACGGCGCGGCGGTCGGAGGCGGCCGCCCACTCGCGCGCCGCATCGGCGGCGTCGGCCAGAGACGGGTGGACGGTCGCCCGGCGGCCCGTCTGCTCGACGAGGTCGGCGATCATGTCGGCATCGCTCGCGCGATCCGACTCCGGCGCGGTCGCGAACACGTGCGCCGCGGCCGGCGCGAGGGTCGCCACGATGCCCGCCGCGTCCTTGTCGGCCAGGATGCCCAGCACCAGACCCCACTCGTCGAAGTCGAAGCTGTCGTCGAGGGCCTGGGCGAGCGCGGCGGCGCCGTGCGGGTTGTGCGCGCCGTCGACGATCACCGTCGGCGCGATGCCGAGCAGCTGCAGCCGCCCCGGCGAGGTGCTCCCCTGCAGGCCGTCCGAGATGATGCCGCCCGCGATGGCCTGCGAGGCACCGCCGATCAACGACTCCACCGCCGCGACAGCGAGGGCGGCGTTGTGCCCCTGGTGCGCACCGTACAGCGGCAGGTACTCCTCGGCGTACTGCCCGGCCAGGCCGCGGATCGTGAGCAGCTGCCCGCCGACCGCGAGCTTCTGCTCTGCGAGACCGAAGTCCTCGCCCTCGAAGGCGATGGTCGCGTGCCGTTCGGCGGCCACGCGACGCAGCACCTCGGCGGCCTCCGCGGGCTGCTGCGCCGAGACGACCGCTGCGCCCTCCTTGATGATGCCGGCCTTGACCTCCGCGATCTTCGCGATCGTGTCGCCCAGGCGGTCGGCGTGGTCGATGTCGATCGGCGCGAACACCGCCACGTCGCCGTCCGCCGTGTTCGTGGAATCCCATTCGCCGCCCATGCCCACCTCGAGCACCAGCACGTCGACCGGGGCGTCGGCGACCGCGACGAAGGCCAGCACCGTCAGCAGCTCGAAGAACGTGAGGGGTTCCTCGCCCTCGGCCTGCAGCTCGGCGTCGACGATCGCGACGAACGGCTCGATCTCGTCCCAGGCGTCGGCCACGGCCTCATCGGCGATCGGCTCGCCGTCGATCATGATGCGCTCCGTGAAGCGCTCCAGGTGCGGGCTCGTGAACAGGCCCGTGCGCAGGTCGTGCGCGCGCAGCAGGCTCTCGATCATCCGTGCGGTCGAGGTCTTTCCGTTCGTCCCGGTGATGTGGATCACGCGGTACGTGCGCTGCGGGTCATCCAGGTAGGCGAGCACGCGGGCCGTGCGCTCCTTGCGCGGCTGCACCCACCGCTCCCCCGCACGGCTCAGCAGCGTCTCGTAGACGGCGTCCGCCCTGTCCCTCGCGCTCATGCGCCCACCCTCTCCAGGTTCGTGTCGATCGTGACGATCAGGGGCGCCTTGCCCGCCCCGAGGGCCTTCGCCCCACTGCGGTGCACGCCGTCGCCGGGGCTCGTGACCTCGTCGACGAGACGGTCGAGCTCGTCCGTGGACTGCACCGCGAACGCGACGGCGAGGGTCTCCGCGGCGATCAGCTCGGCGTGCGCCTCCAGCGCCGGAGCCTCCGCGGGCGCCGCATTCAGCGCCAGCACGATGCGGTCGCTCACGTCGAGCCCCGCGTTCTTGCGCGCCTCCTGCACCACGCGGATCGCGTCGCGCGCGAGCCCCTCGGCCTCCAGCTCCGGTGTGGTGCGGGTGTCGAGCAGCACGAAGCCGCCCGACGGCACGATCGCCAGGGCCTCGCCCTCGGGCCGGCCCGTCGTCTCCAGCACGAGCTCGTACTCCGCCGGCTCCAGCGCGATGCCGCCGGCGGTGACGACGCCGTCGCTCTCCGACCAGTCGCCCGAGCGCGCGGCCTGGATCGCCTTCTGCACGTGCTTGCCCAGTCGCGGACCGGCCGCCCGCGCGTTCACGCTCAGCCGGTGGCTGATGCCGTACTCCGCCGCGGCGTCCTCCGTGAGGGACACGAGCTCGACGGACTTCACGTTCAGCTCCTCGCGGAGGATGTCCTCGAACTGCCCGAGGTCGCCCGCCAGCGGCGACACGACGGTGAGGCGCGCGAGCGGCAGCCGCACGCGCAGCTTCTCCTTCTTGCGCAGCGCGTTGCCCACGCTCGACAGCTCGCGCACGGCGTCCATCGCGTCGCGGATCTCGTCGGCCGCCGGGAACTGCCCGGCGTCCGGCCAGTCCTGCAGGTGCACGCTGCGGCCGCCGGTGAGGCCCTGCCACACGCGCTCGCTGACCAGCGGCACGAGCGGGGCGGCCACGCGGCACAGCGTCTCCAGCACGGTGTAGAGCGTGTCGAACGCCTCGCGGCTCTGCGGGTCGTCGGTGACGCCCACCCAGAACCGGTCGCGCGACCGGCGGATGTACCAGTTGGTCAGGACCTCGGCGAAGTCGCGCAGGCGGGCCGACGCGGTGGTCGAGTCGAGGCCCTCCAGGTCGGCCCGCACCTCGCGCACCAGATCGCCCAGGCGCGCCAGGATGTAGCGGTCGAGCACGTCGGTGGAGGAGGTGGACCACGACGCCTCGTACCCGCCGTCGCCCGAGGCGTTGGCGTAGGTGGCGAAGAAGTACCACGAGTTCCACAGCGGCAGCAGGAACTCCCGCACGCCGGAGCGGATGCCCTCCTCGGTGACGATCAGGTTGCCGCCGCGCAGCACGGCGCTCGACATGAGGAACCAGCGCATGGCGTCGGAGCCGTCGCGGTCGAGCACCTCGGACACGTCGGGGTAGTTGCGCAGCGACTTCGACATCTTGTAGCCGTCGCTGCCGAGCACGATGCCGTGGCAGCTGACGCCCGTGAACGCCGGGCGGTCGAACAGCGCGGTTGACAGCACGTGCATGACGTAGAACCAGCCACGGGTCTGGCCGATGTACTCCACGATGAAGTCCGCCGGGGAGTGCGAGTCGAACCACTCCTGGTTCTCGAACGGGTAGTGCACCTGCGCGTACGGCATCGAGCCGGAGTCGAACCACACGTCGAACACGTCCTCGATGCGGCGCATCGTGCTCTGGCCCGTCGGGTCGTCGGGGTTCGGGCGCGTCAGGTGGTCGATGTACGGCCGGTGCAGGTCGACCTCGCCCTCCGGGTTGCGCGGCAGCGTGCCGAAGTCGCGCTCCAGCTCCTCCAGCGACCCGTACGCGTCGACGCGCGGGTACTCGGGGTCGTCGCTCTTCCAGATCGGGATCGGCGAGCCCCAGTAGCGGTTGCGGCTGATGGACCAGTCGCGCGCGCCCTCGAGCCACTTGCCGAACTGTCCGTGCTTGACGTTCTCCGGCACCCAGGTGATCTGCTCGTTGTTCGCGAGCATGTCGTCCTTGATGTCGGTGACGCGGACGAACCAGCTCGACACGGCTTTGTAGATCAGGGGGTTCCGGCACCGCCAGCAGTGCGGGTACGAGTGCTCGTAGCTCTGCAGGCGCACCAGACGCCCGTTGTCGCGGATGATCCGCACGAGAGGGCTGTTGGCGTCCATCCACAGCTCGCCCGCGACATCGGTCACGTTCGGCAGGAAGCGGCCGCCGTCGTCGAGCGACAGGATCGTCGGGATGCCCGCGGCCCCCGCCACGCGCTGGTCGTCCTCACCGTAGGCGGGCGCCTGGTGGACGATGCCGGTGCCGTCGGTCGTGGTGACGTAGTCGTCGACGAGGATGCGCCAGGCGTGCTGGGTGCCGTAGGTCTCCTCGTCGGCGTAGTAGTCGAACAGCCGGTCGTACGTGATGTCGGCCAGCTCCGCGCCGCGCAGCGTCGCCTCGACCGCGGCCGCCGCCTCCTCCGCACTCTCGTACCCGAGGTCCTTGGCATAGCCGCCCAGCAGGTCCTTCGCGAGCAGGTAGCGGTGCGCCGACGACTCGACGGCGACCAGGTCGGCCGAGGGCGCGCCACGCCCCTGATGCACGTCCGCCGCGCCCGCAGGCCCCGCGGGGAGCACGACGTACTCGATGTCGGGCCCCACGGCGAGCGCGAGGTTGGTCGGCAGCGTCCACGGGGTGGTCGTCCAGGCGAGCGCGCGCACGCCGGTGAGCCCGAGCGCCTCGGCCTTGGCGCCGGTGAGCGGGAAGGTCACGGTCACCGACGGGTCCTGGCGCATCTGGTACACGTCGTCGTCCATGCGCAGCTCGTGCGCGGAGAGCGGGGTCTCGTCGCGCCAGCAGTACGGCAGCACGCGATAGCCCTCGTAGGCGAGTCCCTTGTCGTACAGGGTCTTGAAGGCCCACAGCACGCTCTCCATGTAGCCGAGGTCGAGCGTCTTGTAGCCGCGCTCGAAGTCGACCCAGCGCGCCTGGCGGGTGACGTAGTCCTGCCACTCGTGCGTGTACTTCAGGACGGACGAGCGCGCCTTCTCGTTGAAGACGTCGATGCCCATCTCCTCGATCTCGCGCTTCTCCGTGATGCCGAGCTGCTTCATCGCCTCGAGCTCGGCGGGAAGACCGTGCGTGTCCCATCCGAAGACGCGGTCGACCTTCTTGCCGATCATGGTCTGGAAGCGCGGGAACACGTCCTTCGCATAGCCGGTCAGGAGGTGGCCGTAGTGGGGCAGCCCGTTGGCGAAGGGAGGGCCGTCGTAGAACACCCACTCGGGGGCGCCCTCGCGCTGCGCGATGGAGGTGCGGAAGGTGTCGTCGGTCTTCCAGAAGTCGAGCACCTCCTCCTCGATCTGCGGGAAGCGGGGGCTCGGCGCCACAGTGGCGGCCTGGTCGGCGGCGGGTCCGAAGGAGGAGCGCGGGTAGGTCATCGTGTCTCGCAGTGGTCGTCGTGGCGGATGCTGCTGCGAGGACGACCCTCGCGGACCGCGGTACCACCTCGCGTGCCGCGCCGTGCGACGCGACCACTCTCACTGCGGCTGTGACGGGCCTGCCCCGCTCGGTTCTACTGAGCCACGACGCGGGGCCGGGACCGTTCTTCCGAGAGCTCCCCGGTGATGGCCGGATCGATGCTCGTGCTCCCAGTGTACGCGGATGCGGCACCCCGGGACCACGGCATCGGGTCAGGGGCGCGCGGTACCGGCCGCGGCCAGGAGCTCGCGCGTGAACGGGTGTCGCGGCGCGGCGAACACCTCGGCCGTCGCACCCTGCTCGACGATGCGCCCGTCCTGCATGACCAGCACCTCGTCGGCGACCGCGCCCACCACGTCGAGGTCGTGAGAGACCAGGACCATCGTCAGCCGTCGCTCCCGCTGCAGCCGCGCCAGCAGCCGCAGCACGCGCTCGCGCACCGAGGGGTCGAGCGCGGACACCGGCTCGTCGAGCACCAGCACCTCGGGGTCGGCGGCGAGCGCCCGGGCGATGGCCGCGCGCTGCCGCTGTCCGCCGGAGAGGGCGAGCGGGCGCCGGGCAGCCAGCTCCGGGCCGAGGCCCACCTCGGCGAGCAGCCCCGCGACCCGTGCACGGCGCTCGGACCGGGGCACCCCGCCGGCCTCCAGGGCCTCGCGCAGCGACCGCCCGATCGTCCACCGCGGGTCGAACGCGCCGAGCGGGTTCTGGTGCACGAGCTGCACCCGCGGCGATCCCTGCCAGGCGAGCGACCCGGTGTCCGCCTTCTCGACGCCGACCAGGAGCCGCGCGAGCGTGGTCTTGCCCGACCCGGACTCTCCCACGATCCCGAGCGTGCGCCCCTCCGGCACCGTGAACGACGCGCCGACCACGGCGGCCGTGGCGCCGAACGACTTCGCCACGCCCTCGGCCACGAGGATCGGGGCCGCCTCGCCGGCGGGTGCGTCGCGCGGCTCGTGCAGGGTCGCGGCGATGAGCTCCCGGGTGTACTCGTGCTGCGGACGCTCCAGCACCTCCGCGACCGGACCCGACTCCACCACGACGCCGTCCTTCATCACCAGCACCCGGTCGGCCAGCCGGCGCACGGCCGCGACGTCGTGGCTGATGAACAGCACCGCTGTCCCGCTGTCGGCGATCTCCCGCAGCAGGTCGAGGATGCGCGCCTGCACCGTCGCGTCCAGCGCCGTCGTCGGCTCGTCCGCGACCAGCACCGCCGGGGACGCCGCGAGCGCCGAGGCGATCAGGGCGCGCTGGCGGAGTCCCCCGGAGAGCTCGTGCGGGTACTGGCGGGCGCGGCGCTCCGGCTCGGGCAGCCACACGCGCCGCAGCAGCTCCTGCACCCGCTGCGACACGGCGCCCCGGCCGCGCGCGAGGCGGTGCAGGCGCAGGGGCTCGGCGACCTCCGCCCCGATGCGGCGCAGGGGGTCGAGCGAGACCAGCGCGTCCTGCGACACCAGGCCGATCCGCGCGCCGCGGAGGCGCCGCCAGGCGCGCTCGCCGAGGGCGGCGGCATCCGTCCCGTCGATCACGAGCCCCTCCGCGGTCACGGTCGCCGCACGCGGCGTGAGCCCGAGCAGAGCGCGGGCGGTGAGGGTCTTGCCCGCACCGGACTCCCCCACGATCGCGACGCACTCGCCGCGCTCGACCGACAGGGAGACGCCGTCCACGACCGCCGTGCCGTCGAACGCGATCCGCAGACCCCGCAGCTCGAGCGCCCTCATGCCGTCCTCCCGTCCGCCCTGGCCCGCAGGATCCGTCCGACGACCGTCGCGCACACGACCGAGAGCGTGATCGCGATGCCGGGGAAGACCGAGATCCACCACGCCTGTCCGAGCACGTTCCGGCCTCCGGCGAGCATCAGCCCCCACTCCGCGGTCGGCTCGGACGGCCCGAGGCCGAGGAAGCTGAGCCCGGCGGCGGCGAGGATGCTGGATCCGATGCCGATCGTCGCGAGCACGCTGAGCGAGCCCAGCACCCCGGGGGCGACGTGACGGGTGAAGGCCCGCAGCGGCGGCACCCCGAGGATGCGCGCGGCCTCCACGTGCTCGGCCACGCGCAGCGTCCTGGTCTGCACCCGGGCCAGGCGCACGTACACCGGCACCGCGGCCAGGGTCACCGCGATCGCGATGTTCACCGGTCCCGGGCCCAGCACCGCGACCACCACGAGCGCCACCAGGAACTCGGGGAACGCCATCAGCACGTCGTTGACCCGCATCACGGTGAGGTCCACGCCCCGCGGCGCCATCCCCGCCACCGCGCCGACCAGCAGCCCGACGACGACCGCGATCCCGGTCGCGAGGAGCCCGATGCCCAGCGACCGCCCGGCCCCGTGCACCACGCGCGCGTACACGTCGCGTCCGCTCTGGTCGGTGCCGAACAGGTGCTCGGGGCTGGGCGGCAGCAGGGCCGAACGCACGTCGGTCTGCAGCGGGTCCTGCGGAGCGAGGAGGTCGGGCCACACCGCCGCGACCGCGATCACCGCGAGCACCGCGACCGCCGACCACAGGGCCGCCCGCTGACCGCGGCTCATCGGGCGCCTCCGGCCGCTGCGGCCCGCACCCGGGGGTCGATCAGCGGATGCACGAGCTCGACCACGAGGTTCACCGCCACGAACACGACGGCGCTCAGCAGGATGATGCCGGTGATGACGGGGAGGTCGCGGTCGCTGATCGCCGCGAGGGTCACGCGCCCCAGCCCCGGCCGCGCGAACACCGTCTCCACCAGCACCGCGCCGCCCAGCACCGAGCCCGTGAGGTAGGCGGCCAGCGTGACGCCCGAGGCCGCGCCGTGACGGAGTCCGTGCCGCAGCGTGAACCACGACGGGCTCGCCCCCCGCGCGCGGACCGTCTCGGCGAACGGCATCCGCTCGGCCTGCACGAGCGCGTCGCGCAGCACCTGGCTCAACAGGGCCGCCACCGGCAGCGCGAGCGTGACCGCGGGGAGCACGAGGGTCGCAGGGTTGCGGGCGCCCGACACCGGGAACCACCCCAGACCGAACGCGAAGACGCTCAGCAGCACGAGCCCGATCCAGAACACCGGCGAGGACAGCACGACCAGCTCGACCGCCGCGGCCACCGCGCGCGCCGTCCGTCCGCGCACCAGCACGGTCACGGCGAGCGCGAGCACCACGGCGATCGCCAGGGCCAGCGCGGACAGCTGCAGGGTCGCCCCGAGCTGACGGCCGATCACCTCGGTCACCGGCAGCCGCAGCTGATACGACTCGCCCAGGTCGCCCCGGGCGAGCTGCCCGATGAACGACGCGTACTGCTCCAGGACGGGCCGGTCGAGCCCGAGCTCGGCGCGGATACCGTCCTTCACCTCATCACTCACCTGCGCCTGCGGGCCGAGCATCACCGATACCGGGTCGCCGGGGATGAGCCGGAAGGCGAGGAACGCGAGGGTGGCGGCGCCCCACAGCACCACCACCACGGTCGCGAGGAGGCCGGCGATCCGCGGCAGGGCAGCCTTCACCGTTGCGTCCTGCTTCCCTCGTCCCGGCGGCTGAGCGGACTCAGCCGAGGGTCACATCGTAGAACAGCGGCCGGCCGTACAGGTCGTACTGCAGGCCGTTCACGCGCTCGCCGACCGCCGTGATCGCGGACGGGCTGTAGAGCGGCACGATCGCGGTGTACGTGGCGTTCCACTCCTGCAGCTGCGCGTACAGGGCGTTGCGGGTGTCCTGGTCGCTCGAGGAGACCGCCTGCTCCAGCAGCGCGTCGATCTGGGGGTCGGTGACCTGCGAGGCGTTCTGGAAGCCCTCGCTGTGCAGGTGGTTGCGCAGGAAGTCGGCGTCCACACCCGAGAAGCCCCAGTCCGTGAGGTCGAACGTCTTCGGCTCGTACTGCGCGTTGTAGGCGCCCGGCTCCAGCACCTCGCGCTGCACCTCGAAGCCGATCGCCTTGAGGTCGGACTGGATGGCGTTCGCGAGCGCGGCCTGGTCGTCGGGCACCGGGGTCCACGCGATCCAGCGCACCGAGAGGCGCGCGCCGTCCTTCATGCGGATGCCGTCGGCGTCGCGCTCGGTCCACCCGGCCTCGTCGAGGAGCGCGTTCGCGGCGTCCTGGTCGTACGGCCAGGTGCCCTCCAGCGCCGCGTCGTACCCGGGCGTCGTCGAGCCGAGGATGCTCCACGCCCGCGGGAACTGGCCGAAGTAGATCTCCTCCACGGCGGCGTCGATGTCGATGCCCCGCGCGAACGCCTGGCGCACCTTCTCGTCGGCGAACACGCCGTACTTCTCGTTCAGGTACAGCGAGTAGGGCAGGCCGGGGTACTCGACCGAGTCGACCGTGACGCCGTCGCCGAGCTCCTCGACCAGGTTCGGCGGGATGTCGCTGGCGAGGTCGGCCTCGCTGCTGCGCACGACGCCGCTGCGCACGGCGGCCTCGGGCTGGATCTCCACGCGCAGCGTCTGGAACGACGGCGCCTTCTCCCCGTGCGGCCCCCAGGCGTAGTCGTCGTTGCGCGTGTACACGAGCTCCTGATCGGGCGTGTACTCGGTGAGCTCGAAGGGACCGGTGCCCACGGTGACGCCCGGGCCCCCGGCCTTCAGCTTCGCCGCGGACTCCTTCAGCACCGCGGGCGAGTAGAAGCCCAGCTGCGGCGTGCTGGCGGCCTGCAGGAACGGGGCGTACGGCTGCGTGAACGTGACCTTCACGGTGTGCTCGTCGACGACCTCCGTGCCCTCGTAGAAGTCGGCGCCCATCATGCTGGCCGCCTGCGCGGACTTGGTCTTCGGGTCGACGATGCGGTCGAAGTTCGCCTTCACGGCCTCGGCGTCGAACGGCTCGCCGTCGGTGAAGGTCACGTCGTCGCGAAGCGTGAAGGTGTACTCGGTGCTGTCGTCCGACACCTCCCACTCCGTCGCCAGCCACGGGCTGAAGCTGCCGTCCTCCTCCTGGAACACGAGCGAGTCGAGCACGGCGCGCTGCACCATGCCGGAGACGTCGAGCTGGCTGACCTGCGGATCCATGTGCCCCGCGGAGAGGTTCGCGCCCTCGATCGACCAGACGAGCTCATCGCCCACCTCGCCGTCGGCATCGGTGGAGGGACCGGCGCACGCGGCGAGCACCAGGGCGGTGACGGCGGCGAGCGCGGCGGCGGGCAGGAGACGACGCACGGGGGTGGCGGGCATGACGGTCCTCAGAACGATCGGGTGGGATGGATCCATCCTAGAACCGATTTTTGGACGGGGTCGATCTGTAACCGCGGCCCTCGTGCGCCGGAGGTCAGAGTGCGGGGAGCACGAGGCGGTGGCGGTCGGCCGGGCCCGGCTGCTCCCCCTCCGACCGCGACTCCCCCGTCGGCACGACCACGACCGACAGTGACTGTATCCGCGGCTCGGGCAGCCCGATCATCCGCACCTCGACGCGCAGATCGGCCCGCACTCCCGCGATCCGCAAGCGCAGCTCGGCCTCGCTCCCGGCGGCGACCACACGCTCCGCGAACGGCGCCTGCTCCGGCACGAGTCCGCCGACCTCCTCGAGCTGGGCGCCCAGCCGCGCATCCCGCACATCCGCGGGCACGTCGGCCAGCACGTGATCCGCGAGGACGGGATACGCGGAGGCGGACCGGCCCTCACGGATCGCCGCATCGATGGCCTGCGCCGCCGCCACGGTCTCCCGCCACGGTCGCACCACGGCCGACGGCGCCCCCGTGCCCGCGAGGAGCTCGTCCAGTGCGACGCCGGCCACGCGCCGCGCCGCGAAGTTATCCGAGTTGCCGAAGGCGACCACGCCGAGCCCGGTCGCGGCGTGCCACCGCATGTGCGACGAGAACCCGGGCAGCCCGCCCGAGTGCTGCACGATCCGCCCGAACCGTCGATCCTCCTCGACGACCAGCCCGTAGCCGTAGCCGGCGGCGGCGAGCTCGTGTCCGGGGAACGCCCCTGGCGGCCCGGGGATGGGCGTGCGCGGCTGCTGCAGCTCCCTGCGTGACGCGGGTGAGAGCACCTCCGGCGCCACGGGCTCATCCGTGAACGCCGAGCCGAGGAACCACATCCACGTCGCGATGTCGTCCACCGTGCTGACCATGCTGCCGATGCACCCGAGCGCCCCCGCCCCCACGAACGGCTCGGGGTGGAAGGTCTCCCCGCCGTCGAACGTGCGGAAACCGTGCGCCCGCTCGTCGTCGGGGAACGCGTCGGGGGTGTGCGCGGTGCGGTGCAACCCGAGCGGCTCCAGGAGCACCTCGCGCACCACGTCCTCCACCGCTCTCCCGGTCACGGCCTCGACCGCCCGCCCGAGCAGCGACTGCCCGAGGTTGGAGTACTGATACACGGTGCCGGGGACCGCGGCGAGCGGCAGCCCCGACGCGAACAGCGCCGCGAGCTCCTCCCGGCCGGCGCCGAGGTGACGGTCGACCCAGGCGTTGTCCTCTCCCAGCCCCGAGCGGTTCGACAGCAGCTGCTCCCCCGTCACCGTGCACTCCCGGCCGTCGTGGAGCAGTCGCACGCCCGGTACCGACGTGGTGATCGGCGCGTGCAGGTCGAGCAGTCCGCGGTCGCGCAGCACCAGGACCGTCGCGGCGAGGAAGCTCTTCGACATCGAGGCGATGCGGAACACGGTGTCGCGTGTGGTCGGGCGCCCGTCGCCGTGCGGGTGTCCGTGCACCGCGACCGCCCGCACCGTGCCCCGGTCGCACACCGCCGCGACGGCCGCGGGGGCCCCGCGCCGCGCGTCGTCGTCCAGCCCGAGCCGGAGGACGCCCTCGTCCGTCGCCTCCGACGGCCCGCGGGGCCCGGGGGACGTCATGCCGAGACCCCGGCGAGCACCTCGTCGGCGAAGGCCTCGATGAGCGCGCGGCTCGCGGCGGTGTTGTGGTCGTGCACGCGTTCGGCCTCCGCGATCAGGGCCGGCAGCGACCGTCCCTCGCCACGCAGCGCCGCGTCGTCCCAGCGCTCCAGGTCGGCGGCGGACGCCTCGGGGTGGAACTGCACGCCGCGCACGTGCGCTCCCAGCCGGAAGGCCTGGTTCTCCACCGCCGCGCTGGAGGCCATCAGCACGGCCGCGGGCGGGAGAGCCGTGATCATGTCCTGATGGTTCTCGATCATGGGGGCCTCGTCACCGAGGGCGGCGAACACCGCGTCCTCGCGCCCCGCGTCCGTGGGCTGGATGGGCGTGGCCCCGCGTTCGACCGGCCCGGTCTTGGCCCGCACCTCGCCCCCCGCCACATGCGCGAGCAGCTGACCGCCGAGGCAGATGCCGAGTGTCGGAAAGTCGCGGGCGATCGCCTCGGCGGCGAGCGCGCGCTCGGCCGCCAGCCACGGCGCGCGGTCGTCGTCGTCGGGCATGAGTCCCCCGCCGAGGAGCACGAGCCCCGCGTAGCCGTCGAGCGAGGTCGGCAGCGGCTCCTGCGCTCCCACGACCGGGTGGACGTCGAGGCCGCGCTCCGTGAGCCACGCACCCAGACGTCGCGGGCCCGAGCTGGCGGAGTTCACGACCACGAGCACACGGGCGTTCATTCCGCCCCCTCTCGCGCGGTGGTGTCGACCGCGGGCACCAGCGCCGCGGGGGCCGGAGACCCCGCGCGGCCGGCGAGGAACGCCTCGTGGTCGGGGTCGGAGGCGGCGAGCACGCGCAGCACGTTCTCGTGGGCGGCCGCGGCCAGGTCCTCCTCCGACCAGCCGCGTCGCCGGAGCTCGGCGAACAGAGCCGGGTAGCACGAGACGTCGCCGAGACCGTCGGGCATCGCGTCGGAACCGTCGTAGTCGGCGCCGATACCGACCGCGTGCGCACCCGCGACGCGCCGGACGTGGTCGAGGTGATCGGCCGCGTCGCTCACCCCGACCGCCGGGGCCTCGCCCGCACCGCCCGCCTCCCACCAGTCGCGTCTGGCCTGCGACAGGAACGTCGGCACGAACGGCACCATCACCACGCCGCCCTGCGCACCGATGGCCGCGAGCACGTCGTCCGGCACGTTGCGCGGATGGTCGCACAGCGCGCGCGCTCCGGAGTGGCTCACGATCACGGGCCGCGTGGTGATCGCGAGCGCGTCGCGCATCGTGCTCGGCGCCACGTGGGACAGGTCGACCAGCACGCCGATGCGGTTCAGCTCGCGCACGACCTCCCGCCCGAACTCCGTCAGTCCGCCGTGACGCGCATCGTCGGTCGCGGAATCCGCCCAGGCGATCGTGCGCGACCACGTCAGAGTCAGGTAGCGCGCACCGAGCCGCGCGAACTGGCGCAGCACCGCGAGCGAGCCGCCGAGCTGGTCGCCGCCCTCGATGCCGATCAGCGAGGCGATGCGCCCCTCGGCCATCGCCGCCCTGACGTCCGCCGCGGTCCGGGCGAAGGCGAGCCGATCGGGGTGGGCGTCCACCAGCCGGTGCACGAAGTCGATCTGCTCCAGCGTCGCCACCACCTGCTCCGCACCCTCCAGCACCGGGTCGACCCACACCGACCAGAACTGGGCCGCCACGCCCCCGGCATCCAGCCGCGGAAGGTCGGTCTGAGTGGCCGCCACCGGCCCGGCCAGCTCGTCCACCCGGTACCCGAGCAGCGTCCTGCTCGCCCAGGCCAGGTCGTTGTGCCCGTCGAACACCCCGTCCAGGGTGCGTCCGTCGCCGGTCATGTCAGTCCTCCCGTGCATCCAGCACCGCGTTCATCCGCGCGGTGAGCTCATGGTCGATCGCCAGGGCCGCGCCGTCAAGCGCGCGCACCGGCACCGCACCGCGCGTGCTGGAGCACAGCCACAGGGCATCCGCCCGCCGCAGATCCTCCCGCGTCACGGGCACGATCGCGGTGCGGCGGTCGGCGAGCCCCGCGAACACATCCCCCTGGGTGGTGCCCGGCAGCACGCCGAACTCCGGCGGCGGGGTGACAAGGGTGTCGTCGATGCGGGCGATCAGCGTCGACCGCGGCCCCTCCAGCACGAACCCGTCTGCGCTGACGAACACCACGTCGTCCGCACCGCGGCGTGCCGCCTCCCGCAGCGCCGCCTGGTTGACCGCGTAGGCGAGCGACTTCGCGCCCTGCAGCAGCCAGGGCGCCGTGTGCATCACGTCGTGCCGGTACCCGCGGTCGAGCACCACCGCGGTGACCCCCGCGGCGCGCACGGCCGAGGGGTCGGCGCCCGCGAAGCTGAGCACCCAGCCGGTGGGTCCCGCGTGGTCGAGCTCGTCGCCGCGGGTCATGGCGAACTTGATCGAGGCGATCTCGCCGTCGCGCAGCACCCCGGGTCGCGACACCGCGGCGGCCGCCCTGCGCACGGCCGTGCGCCAGCGGTCGAGCGACGGCGCCGGCAGCTCGAGCAGCGCAGCCGACCGTTCCAGCCGGTGCAGGTGCGCCTCCAGCGCCTGGGGCACGCCGTGGCGCACGACCGCGGTCTCGAACACGCCGTCCCCGCGGGTCACCCCCAGGTCGGTGGCGCGGATGATCGGGGTCGCGGGGTCCACCTCGACGACGGCGTCCGCGGGGTCGGTGTCCGGGGGGTCGGTGTCCGGGGACAGCTCCAGCCGGTACAGCAGCAGTGCGCGCATGGGTCCACTCCTCGCAGCGGTCCGGGGCCGTCAGCCGAGCGTGAGGGCTGTGTCGCGCACGTCGGACGCCGCGGAGTCGTACACCCGCGCGGCGTCGCGCTCGATGCGCGCCACCTGCACCTCATGGCCGAGGCCGGGCCCGGTCGGCACCCGCACACGCCCCGCCTGAGCGGTGACGGGCGGCTCGATGATGTCGCTCTCGTAGTACTTGTCCGATCCGGACACGTCGGAGGGCAGCAGGAAGCCGGGCAACGACGACACGGCGACGTTCGCGGCCCTGCCGACGCCGAACTCGTGCATGCCACCGCACCACACGGGGATGCCGGCGTCGAGCGCGATGTCGTGCGCGGCGCGTGCCACCCCGAGCCCGCCCATCCGCGAGACCTTGATGTTGAGGATGCGCCCGGCGCCCAGACGGATCATGGCGCGCAGGTCGCCGAGCGCCACGACCGACTCGTCCAGGCACACGTCCGTGTCGAGGCGCGCCTGCAGCTCCGCGTGGGCCACCAGTTCGTGGGGGCCGAACGGCTGCTCGATCATGGTGAGCCCCTCGCGGTCGAGGCGCGCGAACACCGCGGCCGCCTCGTCGTCGTCCGGGTAGGCGCCGTTGGCGTCGACGTGGAGGTCGAGGTCGGGGTGGGCGGCGCGCACGGCTCGCACGGGCTCCACGTCCCACCCCGGCGCGATCTTGAGCTTGACCCGCGGGTAGCCGGCCGCGCGCTGCAGCTCGACCTGCGCGAGGAGCTCGTCGATCGACGGTTCGATGCCGAGCGAGACCCCCGCGACCACTTCGTCCCTGGTGCCGCCGAGCGCCGCGGCGAGCGCGATGCCGTGCGTGCGGGCGTACAGGTCCCACACCGCGCCGGAGAATCCCGCCTTCGCGAACTCGTGTCCGCGCACGCGCGACCACGTCGACTCCAGGTCGGCCGGGTCGTCGCCGGTCGCTCCGAGCAGTGCGGGGACCAGGTACCGCGTGGCGATCTCCCACGCGGTCACCGTGGTCTCCGCGCCGAAGTAGGGGTCGCTCGGGGACGCGATCTCCCCCCAGCCGGTGCGCCCGTCCGTGTCGGTGACCTCGACGAGGATGTGCTCGATGCCGGACTTGCGGTGCGAGCTGGTCTCGAAGCTGTGCCGCAGCGGCTGGCGCAGCGTGAACAGGCGGATGCGGTCGATCTTCACGCGCCGCCCTCCTCGCTGCGCGGCCGCGGCTGCTCCGGGCCGTAGAGGCCGAGGCGGGCCACGAGCCGGTCGCGCTCGGCCAGGCGGCGACGCGCACCCTTCGCGCTCGCCGTGGTCAGGGCGCTGAGCAGGTGGCAGACCGCCGCGACCGGGGTCGGCGAGTCGGCGTACGACGCCGACCCGGTGCGCACGCGGATGAGCGACGTGGCGATCGGTGCCAGCGGCGCGTCCTCGCTGTCGGTGATCACGACGAGCTGTCCGCCCGCCTCGTGGAACAGCCGTCCGAGCCGCACGGTCTCCTCGCGGTAGCGCCGCAGGGAGAACGCGATCAGCACGTCGGAGGCGCGCACATCGGTCAGCACGGTGAGCGGCTGCAGTGCGTGCCCGTCCACGAGGAACACGTTGGACAGCGTGGCGGAGAGATCGGCGGTGAGCAGCTGCGCGTACGCGGCGGCCTTGCCCTCGCCCGCGACGTAGCGACGGCGGGCGCCGAGCAGGAGCGCGGCCGCCTGCGGCACCTGCGCCGAGCGGCTGAGCTCCTCGAACGTCTGCGCGAGGGTGCGCTGCTCGGTCTCGATGATGCGCGCCTGGATGCTCTCGGCCGACTGGTTGGTGCGGATGCGCTCGCCGAAGCGGTCGCGCGGTGAGACGAGGTCGCGGTCCTCGTGGTGGTGGTCGCTCATGCCGGGCCCTCCCCTGGTGTCGCGCGGTAGACCGCCGTCTGATCGTCGAGGCGCGTCGCCGCCACCAGGACCTCCCCGCGGTGGAACACCCCGGTCATGCTGCGCTCGAGGTCGCGGCGCAGCGCAGCGCGCTCGGCCGGGCTCAGGCGGCCGGGGTGCACGGGGATCGCGATCCAGGTGCCGTCCGGTGCGGCGACCGCGCGACCCCAGTCGTCCGGCCCGAGCGCCGGGGCGGACGGCGGCGTGGCACGCGGAGACGGCGTGGCGGCGGTGAGGTCCCACGAGACCACGAGCCGGTCGGTGTCGGGGCGCGCGTAGTAGTCGCGCTCGAACGCGATGCCGACGGCGCCGAGCGAGCTGAGGTTGAAGTGCGCGTTGCGCGACAGCAGCGGGTCGAAGGTCCAGCGCATGGTGCGCTGCCCCCACCGGAGGGCGACCGCGCGCTGCGCGAGCTTGAGGGCCTGACCGACGCCGCGGCCCTGCTGGGCGGCCTCGACGGCGGCCGCCTGCGAGTAGTGGAACAGCGTGCCGTCGGTGTCGCACCCGGCGAAGCCGTAGGCGAATCCGATGAGCGCGCCGTCGTCGGCGAAGGCCCCGATCGCCGAACCGCCGTTGCGGGCGAGCGCGGTGAGCAGGTTGGCGTTCAGCGCGTACTCGCTCTCGGTGTAGGCGAACACCCTGGCGTACAGCGCCGCGGCCTCTCGGAACTCGGTGTACTGGGTCAGCTCCCGACAGCCGTAGCCGATGCCCGCGTCAGCGGCCACGGAGAAATGAGGCACGATACGTTTCCTAAGATTGAAGAGTCCTGCTGCTCTGAGCGATGTTATCGGCGGCTTGCACGGGGATCAAGAGGCAGATACGGTTCGTAACTGTGACCACTTCTCCGGCGGCGCAGCACGCGGACCACTCTTCTGACGACATCATCGCACTCGTGCGCGAGCTCGTGTCGATCGAGTCGCCGAGCCGCGACACCGCCGCCAGCGCCCGCATCGCCGACGTCCTGAGCGCCCGCTTCGAGGCCATCGGCGGCACCGTCCGCCGCGAGCCCACGAGCGCCGGGACCGACCTGGTGATCGACGTGCCGGGCACGGGCGATCCGCTCCTGTTCATCGGGCACACCGACACCGTGTGGCCCGTCGGCGCCCTCGACGGCGAAGTGCCCTGGGTGGAGGACGGCGACGTCGTCCGCGGACCGGGCGCCTACGACATGAAGGCCGGGATCGCGGTGATGCTCGAGGCTCTGCGCACCCTCCAGCCGCTCGCGGTCGAGCGGCGCCGGGCCGTGCGGGTGGTGCTCGTGTGCGACGAGGAGATCGGCTCCCCCGTGTCCGGGCCGCTGCTGGCGGCACGCGCGCGCGGGGCCGCGGCGGCGATCGGCTTCGAGTCGCCGCACCCCGACGGCGCCCTCAAGGTCGGCCGTCGCGGCAGCGCGCGGGTGCGCCTCTCGGTCACCGGGCGCGCCGCCCACGCCGCCCTCGATCCGGAGCACGGGATCTCGGCCGTGGACGAACTCGTCGACCAGCTGCTCGCGGTGCGACGCATCGTCGCGGATCCTGCCCTGCCCGGTCCGGTGCTGTGCAACGTCGGCACGATCGCCGGAGGAGCCCGCACGAACGTGGTGCCGGCGGAGGCGGCGGCGGAGATCGGCCTGCGCTTCACGGATCCCGACACCGAACGCCGGGTGCTCGACGCCCTGGCCGCGCTGCACCCGGTGCGCGAGGGCGCGACCGTGACGGCGGAGGTGCTCAGCGCGCGGCCGGCCTGGCGGGCCTCCGCGCAGGACGCCGTCCTGCTGGAGCAGATCTCCGAAGCGGCGGCCGGTGTCGGTCAGCGCATCGAGGGTCGTCCGGCCGCAGGCGCCGGGGACACCAACCTGCTGGGCGGGCTCGGGCTGCCGACCGTCGACGGCTTCGGGCCACGGGGCGGGGGCGCGCACGCGGTGGACGAGCATTTCCTGCGCTCCTCCCTGCACGACCGGGTCGCGCTCCTGCGTGCCGTGCTCACGATCGCCGCGGACTGACGATACGATTCCCGTTCGCGTGCCCCGGGACCCCTGGCGAGGATACGTTCCGGATCTCCACGGTGACGATGCGACGCCGTCTCGACGGTTCCCGCACGTGCGCATCCTGGCAGCCCCGTGTTTCCGCCGTGTTACACCCGAACGGCGCCGGGGGGTCTTCTCCACGACCGCAGCTTTTCTTCCGCGATACGCATCGAATCTCTTGACCCCGGGCCCGACTTCCGCTTGCATGGTCTCCACCGACCCGGCTTCATCGTGGATCCGGGCGGCGCCCGAAGGGACTTCTTCCATGCGTCTTGCCCCCCGCTCGAAATCAGTGCGAAGTCTGACCGCCGCCGCGATCGCGACCGCGCTTCTCGTCGCCGCGCCGGTCGGTGCCGCCCAGGCGCAGACCGCGAGCGCCGCCACCGAATCCCCCGCATCGGACACCACGCTGCGCATCGCGACGTCCGGGTTCGTCGACACGTTCAACCCGTTCATCTCGATCTACCTCACGCCGACCAACATCATTCGGTACGTGTACGAGTCGCTCGTGCAGAACGACGCTGAGGACGGCTCCCCGACCAAGGGTCTGGCGGACTCGTGGGAGGCCACCGACGGGGGCCAGACCTGGACCTTCACGCTGCAGGACGACCTGGTGTGGTCCGACGGCGAGCCGATCACCTCCGCCGACGTGAAGTACACGTACGACCAGATGCTCACGGTGCCCGCGCTGGGCACCGCCAACGGCAACCTGGTGTCGAACTTCGACACGGTCGAGACGCCCGACGACAAGACCGTCGTCATCACCCTGAAGACCCCGCAGGCCCCGAACCCCGGCTCCGAGATCCCGATCGTGCCGAAGCACATCTGGGAGAAGGTCGACGACCCGACCACGTTCGCCAACGACTCCGAGGTCGTCGGCTCCGGCCCGTTCGTGCTGGACAGCTACTCCGCCAACCAGTCCATCACCCTGAAGGCGAACGAGAACTTCTGGCGCGGCGCCCCCAAGATCGACGCGATCCAGTACGTGTACTACACGAACTCCGACGCGCAGGTGCAGGCCCTCAAGGCGGGCGACGTCGACCTCGTCACCGGTCTCACCCCCACCCAGTTCGAGGCGCTCGACGGCGTCGACGGCGTCACCACCCACTCCGGTGAGGGCCGCCGCTACCACTCGATCAGCATCAACGTGGGCCAGCAGACCCGCGACAACGTCCCCTACGGCACCGGCAACGCCGCGCTCAAGGAGCTCGAGGTGCGCCAGGCCATCCGCCTCGGCACCGACACCGCGACCCTGCTCGACAAGGTGCTCGACGGCGAGGGCACGCTGGCGACGAGCTTCATCCCCGCGTCCTTCCCGAAGTGGCACCTGTCGGAGGACGACGACGTGATCGTCGGCTTCGACCCCGAGGCCGCGCAGGCGAAGCTCGACGAGGCCGGCTGGACGCCCGGGGCCGACGGCATCCGCGAGAAGGACGGGCAGCGTCTCGCGCTGCGCCTGCTGATCGACGCCGACGACGCGAACGAGCAGTCCATCTCCGACTTCTTCGTGCCGTGGATGAAGGACATCGGCATCGAGATCACGGTCGAGTCCACCGACTCCGACACCATCAGCGCGAAGGCCACGTCCGGCGACTACGACCTGTACTTCAGCGGCTGGTCGGTCAACCCCGACCCCGACTACCAGCTCGGCATCAACACCTGCATGAACCTGCCGACCGCGACCGACGGCACCGGCGGCACCACGCAGGACGGCTACTGCAACCCCGAGTTCGACGAGATGTACGCCCAGCAGCGCTCCGAGATCGACGAGGAGAAGCGGCAGGAGATCGTGCACGACATGCTCGCGCTGAACTACACCGACACCGCGCAGGTGGCCACCTGGTACGCCAACTCGCTCGAGGCGTACCGCTCCGACCGCTTCACCGGGTTCACCCTGCAGCCCAAGGACGGCGGCATCATCGCCAACCAGGCCGGCTACTGGGGCTACCTGACCGTGGAGCCGGTCGAGGGCGCGACGGCCGGCGGCACGGGCACCAACACGGGCCTCATCATCGGCGGAGTCGTCGTGGGAGTGATCGTCGTGGGCGCCCTGGTCTTCTTCCTGATCCGACGCCGCAACATCGCCGACGTCGAATGAGCCCCGCGAGACGTCGCGGGCGGCGGTAGCCCGCCCCCGCGACGTCTCCGGCTCCGCATCAAGGAGACCCCCATGTCCAACGCGGTACCCCCCTCCACCTCGGCCATCGCCACGAGCGCGGCCGCCGAAGAGCAGCCGACCGGCGTCGGCGCCCTCCGGTACATCCTCGGCAAGCTCGGCGGCGCGGCCATCAGCCTCGCGATGGTGATCCTCCTCGGATTCTTCGCCTTCAAGATCCTGCCCGGCGACCCGGTCGCCTCGATCGCCCGCGAACGCGGCATGAGCGCCGAGCAGGCCGACCAGCTGCGTGAGCAGCTCGGCCTGAACAAGCCGCTGTGGCAGCAGTTCTTCGACTACCTCGGCAACGTCTTCACCCTCAACTTCGGCACGAGCTACGTGTACCGCACGTCGGTGTCCGAGCTGATCGGCCAGTACTTCTGGAACACGATCCTGCTCACCGGGACCGCGGCGGTGATCGCGATCGCGCTCGGCCTGTGGCTCGGCCAGAAGGCGGCGTGGAAGCACGGCTCCACCTTCGACCGCATCGTCTCCGGCACCTCGCTCGTGTTCTGGTCGGTGCCGACGTTCTGGCTGGCCCTGCTGCTGCTGATGATCTTCGGCGGCACGCTGCACTGGTTCCCCACCGGCGGCATGGTGTCTCCCAACCCGCCGACCGACCCGGTGGGCATCGTGCTCGACGTGATCTCGCACATGGTGCTGCCGGTGATCACGATGGTCGCCGTGGTGTACGCGCAGTACCTCATGGTGATGCGCAGCTCGCTCCTGGAGGAGATGGGCGCCGACTACCTCACCACCGCACGCGCCAAGGGCCTCCGCGAAGACCTCGTGCGCCGCCGCCACGCTGTGCCGAACGCGCTGCTTCCCACCGTCACCCTCGTGTTCATGCACATCGGCGGCCTGATCGCGGGAGCCGTGACCGTGGAGACGGTGTTCTCCTGGCCCGGCCTCGGCAAGCTCACGTTCGAGGCGATCTCCGGCCCCGACCTCCCGCTCCTGCAGGGCACCTTCGTGGTGTTCTCCACGATCATCATCGTGATGAACCTCATCGCGGACCTCATCTACCGTCAGCTCGACCCGAGGGTGAGGCGCGCATGACCACGGCATCCCCGACCATCCGTTCGCCCCGCGCCCTGGCCTGGCACCGCCGCGGCGTCGCCTTCACCGGCTTCTGCCGGGAGTTCGCGCACCACCGCGCCGGCATGGTGGGGCTCGTCTTCCTCATCATCGTGGCGCTCGTCGCGATCTTCGCGCCCGTCATCGCCCCCGCGAGCATGCTCGACGTGACGAAGCTCGTCGACGTGCAGCGGTTCGCCCCGCCCTCGTGGGAGCACCCGCTGGGCACCGACCACCAGGGTCGCGAGATCTGGGTGCGCATGGTGTGGGGCGCCAGGGTGTCGCTGCTCGTCGGGCTCGCCGCCACCGCGATGTCGATGATCATCGGCACGCTCGTCGGCATCGCCGCCGGGCACTTCACCGGGTTCTTCGGCGGCCTCATGATGCGCATCATCGACTTCTTCCTGGTGCTGCCGTCGCTGATCCTCGCGATCGTGCTGTCGTCGGTGCTGAGCCGCGGGGTGTGGACGATCATCATCGCCATCGGCCTCACCTCCTGGGCGGGCACGGCCCGCGTGGTGCGCGCGCAGACGCTGTCGGTCGAGTCGCGCGACTACATCGAGCGCTCCCGGGCGCTCGGCGCCGGCCACTGGCACATCATCCTCAAGCACCTGCTGCCCGGGGTGCTGCCGCTCGTGCTCGCGAACACGACCCTCACGGTCGGCTCCGCGATCATCTCCGAGTCGACGCTGGCGTTCCTCGGCCTCGGCGACACGACCCTGCAGTCCTGGGGCTCGATCCTGAAGAACGCGATGGACGTCTCCGCCGCGACCAGCGGCTACTGGTGGTACGTGCTCGTGCCCGGTATCGCGATCGTGCTCGTGGTGCTGGCCTTCACCGTGATGGGCCGCGCGGTCGAGAACATCACCAACCCGACGCTGAGGAGCCGCTGAGATGCCCGACCTGATCTTCGACGACGTCTCCATCACCTACCGCACCTCCGGCCGCTCCGGCCGCGACGAGGTCGCCGCGGTGCGCAACGTCTCCCTCACCCTCCCCGCCGGGCAGACCCTCGGCATCGCCGGCGAGTCGGGGTCGGGCAAGAGCACCCTCGCGATGAGCGTGCTGCGCCTGCTCCCCCGCAACGCCCGACTCAGCGGACGCGTGCTGCTGGGCGACCAGGACGTGGCGACGCTGTCGTTCGGACAGCTGCGCGCCGTGCGGTGGGCGCAGACCTCCATCGTGTTCCAGGGCGCGATGCACTCGCTGAACCCGGTGCGCACGGTCGCATGGCAGCTGAACGAGGCGCTGGAGCTGCACGCCTCCGATCGCTGGAAGACCGAGAAGGCGCGGAAGGAACGGGTGCGCGAGCTGCTCGACGTCGTCGACCTTCCGCCGCAGAAGGGCGAGGCGTATCCGCACGAGCTCTCCGGCGGGCAGCGGCAGCGCGTCATGATCGCGATGGCTCTCGCGTGCGACCCCGAGGTGATCATCGCGGACGAGCCCACCACCGCGCTCGACGTGATCGTGCAGAAGCAGATCCTCGACATGATCTCCCGGCTGGTCGCCGAGCGCGGCATCTCGATGCTGATGATCAGCCACGACCTGTCGGTGCTCGCGACCGCGTGCGACCGCATCGCGATCATGCGCAACGGCGAGCTGGTCGAGGTCGGCGAGAGCTACGCGGTGTGCACGACGCCCGAGCAGGCGTACACGCGCCAGCTCGCCGACGCGTTCCCCACCATCGGCGACCCCGCCTCCCGCATGGCGCCGGTGACCCGGCACGGACGCGACGCCGACGACGTGCCGGAGATCGTCCACGGCGACGAGGTGCTGCTGGAGGCGAAGGGCCTCAACGTCACCTACCGCTCGGGAGGCCGGCCCGTGCACGCGGTGCGCGACGTCGACCTCGCGGTGCGGCGCGGCGAGATCGTGGCGCTGGTCGGCCAGTCCGGCTCGGGCAAGTCGACCCTCGCCCGCGCCCTCATGGGACTGCAGCCCGCCGACCCGGGGTCGCAGATCCTGTTCGAGGGCTCTCCGATCGCGGCGAAGGGCCGGGCGCTCGCGCAGTTCCGCTCGCAGGTGCAGCTGGTGCTGCAGGACCCGTGGGCGGCGCTCAACCCCAAGCACAGCGTGTACGAGTCGGTCGCCGAAGGCCTGCGCGTGCAGCGCTACCCCGGAGACGAGCGCGAGCGCGTGGCGCAGAGCCTCGCCGACGCCGAGCTGACGCCGCCCGAGCAGTACTTCGGCGCGATCCCGCAGGAGCTCAGCGGCGGTCAGCGGCAGCGCGTCGTGATCGCCGGGGCCCTGGCCGTGCAGCCGCAGATGCTGATCGCCGACGAACCCGTCGCCTCGCTCGACGCCTCGGTGCGCGGCGAGATCCTGGGACTGCTGCTCGACCTGCGCCGCCGCCTCGGGCTCTCAGCGCTCGTCATCACGCACGACCTCGGGCTCGCGTGGAACATCGCCCACACGGTCGCCGTCATGTACCACGGGCAGATCGTGGAGCACGGCCCCACGGAGGAGGTGCTGCTGAACCCGCAGCACGAGTACACGCGGCACCTGCTCTCTGCGGCACCGCGCATCGAGGAGAGGACCGCATGACCGACACGATGGAGGGCACCGCGATCGGCACGGACTCGCCCTACCTGGACTCCGCGCCGCTGCGACCGGGCGACACCGTGGCGATCGTGTCGCCCTCGGGCCCCGGCAACGAGGAGAACACGCAGCGCGCCGTCGACTACTACGAGTCGTGGGGCCTGAACGTGAGGGTGGGAGAGCACGTGCTCACGCCGCACCCGCGCGCCTCCTACCTCGCCGGCCCCGACGACCTGCGCCGCGCCGACCTCGTGGCCGCCTGGCTGGACCCCGAGGTCGACGCGGTCGTCACGGCCCGCGGCGGCTACGGCGCCCTGCGGCTGCTCGACGGCATCGACTGGGCGGCCATGCGGCGCGGAGCCCTCCGGCGCGACGGACGGCCGAAGCTGCTCACCGGCTCGTCGGACGTGACCGCGCTGCACGAGACCTGGCGCGCGCACCTCGGCGTCGCCACGCTGTTCTGTCCGATGGCGGGCAACAACGTGTTCCGCGACTCGCCGACCGTGCGCGACGACGTGCAGCGCTGGCTGTTCGAGCCCTGGCGCGGACGGGAGCTCATCGGCCCGAAGACCGAGATCATGACGCGGGGCCGGGCGGAGGGACGCTTCACCGGCGGCAACCTCAGCCTCCTGGCGGCGGGACTGGGGGCGCCGGAGGCCTCCGTCGCCGCCCCGGGCATCCTGTTCCTGGAGGACATCACGGAGGAGCCGTACCGGCTGGACGGCTTCGTGACGCAGCTGCGCCGGGCCGGGCGGCTCGCCCAGGCCTCGGGCATCGTGCTGGGCTCCTGGCACGAGTGCGGCGACCTCGAGCTCGTGCACGCCCTGATGCGCGACGAGTTCCAAGACCGCGGGGTGCCGGTGCTGTGGGAGCAGGGCTTCGGCCACGACCCGCACGCGCTCACGATCCCGCTCGGCGTGGACGGGGTGCTCGACGCGACCGGGGACGAGCCGCGCCTCACGGTCGGGCTGCCGGCATGATCGCCCTCCCCCCGCTCGACCCCCGGGCGACCTGGTCCGTCCGGCTGCTCGACGCGGACACCGGGGCGACCCTGGCCGAGCACGACCCGGACGTGCGGTGCGAGACCGCGAGCATCGGCAAGATCTTCCTGCTCATCGAGGTCGCCCGGCGGCTGGAGGACGGGACGCTCGCGGCGGACGCGCGCATCGACATCCCCGACGAGCACCGTGTCGAGGACTCGGGGCTGCTGTACCGGATGCACGACCAGCGCGTCACCGTGCACGACGCGGCACTCCTCGTCGGCGCCGTGAGCGACAACCTCGCCACGAACGCGCTCCTCCGCCTCTGCGGACTCGACGCCGTCCGCGCGGTCGCCCCGGAGCTCGGCTACCGCGACACCGCGCTGCACGACTACATCCGCAACGAGCGCACGCCCGACCTGCCGTGGACGCCGTCGTTCGGCACCGCGGCCGAGCTGTCCGACGTGATGCGGCGGCTCGGCGCCGGCGAGGTCTTCTCCCCCGCCGTGAGTGCGCGCGTGCTGGACTGGCTGGCCGCCGACACCGACACGTCGATGACCGCCGACGCGTTCCTGCTCGACCCCCTCGCGCACGTCGAGGCGGAGTACCAGGGCCTGGTGCTGCGTCACAAGACCGGCAGCGTGGGCTTCGCGCGGGTGGACGTCGGACTGCTGCGCGGCCCGGAGGGCGCGGTCGCCTACGCCGTCGCGGCGAACTGGAAGACCGCGGGCACCGACCTGCGAGCGCCCGTGCTCGACGGCATGCGCGCGGTCGGCGAGCTCATCCGGGCGCACGTGACCGGACGCCCGCGCGACGACGGAGGGGACGCATGAGCGCGATCGACGTGGAGCTGCCGAGCGGGAACGGCACCGTGTGGTCGGTGCTCGTGCAGGACGTCGACACCGGCGAGGTGCTGCTGCGCCACGACCCCGAGGCCGTGCAGGACACCGCGAGCGTGGGCAAGATCTTCCTGCTGCACCGGCTGCTCGCCGAGGTCGACGCGGGCACCCGCACGCTGGAAGAGCGCGTGACCCGGCGCCCCGTGGAGGCCATCGAGGACTCGGGGCTGTGGTACCTGCTGCAGGCCGACGAGCTGTCGCTGTACGACGTGGCGGCGCTGATCGGCGCGGTGAGCGACAACGCCGCCACCAACACCCTGGGCCGCGTGATCGGCATCCCCGTGGTGCAGGAGCACACCCGGGCGCTCGGCTACACCGCCTCCGCGCTCGACGACATCGTGCGGTGGCCGATCCCGCCCGGCGCTCCCCGGACGCTGTCGCACGCGAACGCCGCGGAGCTCGTGCGCTTCATGTCGCGGCTCGCCGACGGCGCCGATCTCTCGCCCGCGTCGGCCGACACGCTGCGGCGGTGGCTCGGTGCCGGCATGGACCTGTCGATGGTCGCCTCGGCGTTCGAGCTCGACCCGCTCGCGCACTGGGGTTTCGACCGCGGCGTGTGGCTGCTGAACAAGACCGGCACGATCTCGCGGGTCCGCGCCGACACGGGCCTCGTCATGTCGCCCACCCGGCGCATCGCCTACGCCGTGCTGGCCACCTGGAACAGCGGTGCGGACGGCCGCGGCCCGGTGCTGGCGGCCATGCGCCGGATCGGCGAGGGCATCCACGCCGCGCTCGCCGACTGAGCACCGCTCGCACCGCAGGACATCCGGGCGCGGTTGCCGCGACACGTCGCGCGTCCGTCCTCCACGGCGACGTTTCCCCCCGGGTCGTGAACGCCGGTCAGACGACCCCGGCGCGCGCCAGGCGCTCGCGCACCCGATCGATCGGCACCGCGTGCGCCGTCTGCCCCTCGCGGCCCACGGTGGTCTCGGCGGTCAGCACGGAGTTGATCAGCGCCTCCTCGACCGCGTCCATCGTCGCGGCGAACAGCGGCGAGAGCTCGTCGTCCGCCGCGAGCCCGCCCGTCGCCGGGTCGTGCACGGAGAACGCGATGGCGTAGTCGCCGCTGCCCTGCGCGTAGTCGGCACCGACGCCCCGCATCGCGAACACGGCGCGGTTGGCCACGCGCCCGAGCTGGCGGCCGTCGACCGGCGCATCGGTGGCGACGACGATCATGCAGGAGTTCCCGACCGGCTCCGCAGGGTCGTCCGTGAGCAGCTCCTCCGCGGGCAGGGGCACCCCGGCGATGCGCAGCGTGCCACTGAAGTTCGTCTGCACGAGCGCGCCGACCGTGCACGGGGTTCCGGCCACGTCGACCACCCGCGACGCCGTGCCGATGCCGCCCTTGTAGCCGAGGGCGACCGTCCCGGCACCCGCACCGACACAGCCCTCCGCGACGGGACCGGACGCCGCCGCCTCCAGTGCCGCGACCACCTGCTCCTCGCCCACGGCCCGCCGACGGATGTCCGAGAGGAACCCGTCGTTCGTCTCCCCCACCACCGGGTTCAGCGTCGTCGTGTGCGCGTGCGCGGGTGTCGCCAGCACGTGCCCGAGCAGCGCGTCGGCCACGCGGAACACCGACAGGGTCGACGTGAGGAGGATCGGCGTCTCCAGCGCGCCGAGCTCGCGCAGCTGCGTGGCACCGACGAGCTTGCCGTAGCCGTTGCCCACGGAGAGGTTCGCGGGAAGGCTGCGGCGCCGCGCGGTGAGCGCGTCCGGCACGATCGCCGTGACCCCCGTGTGCAGACCGTCGCCGTGCAGCGTGGCGTGGCCGACCCGCACCCCGGGCACGTCGGTGATCGCGTTCTCCGAACCGCGCGCGAAGGCTCCGGGCGCGACGCCGAGGTCGGCGAGCCGGGGACGGGTGGACGAGGACGACGGCGATGTCATGCTCCGATCCTCCCAGTCGCGGCGGGTGCGGGTCCGCGCCGCGCCGAGTGTCCGCCGCGGTCGAGCGACCCGCCCGCACGCTCGGTAGACTGGGCGGCACCACCCACACTCAGGCACGCTCACACAGTGCCGCATACATCGCTCGAGGAGACCTCCATGTCCGCCATCCCTGACAAGCCCGCACTCGAAGGTCTCGAAGCGAAGTGGGACGCCGCCTGGGCGGAGCAGGGCACCTACCTGTTCGACCGTCTGCGCGCCGCGGAACTCGGCCGTGAGGGCGTGTACTCGATCGACACCCCGCCGCCCACCGCCTCGGGCAGCCTGCACATCGGGCACGTGTTCTCGTACACCCACACCGACGTCAAGGCGCGGTACGAGCGGATGCGCGGCAAGACCGTGTTCTACCCGATGGGCTGGGACGACAACGGCCTGCCCACCGAGCGCCGCGTGCAGAACTACTACGGCGTGCGCTGCGACCCCTCGCTCCCCTATGACCCCGACTTCGCCCCGCCGTTCGAGGGCGGAGACAACAAGTCCAGCCGTGCGGCCGACCAGCAGCCCATCAGCCGGCGCAACTTCATCGAGCTGTGCGAGCGCCTCACGATCGAGGATGAGAAGCAGTTCGAGGCACTGTTCCGGCAGCTCGGCCTGAGCGTGGACTGGACGCAGACCTACCGCACGATCTCCGACGACACGATCCGCCAGAGCCAGCTCGCGTTCCTGCGCAACATCGACCGGGGCGAGGCCTACCAGGCCCTCGCGCCGACGCTGTGGGACATCGACTTCCGCTCCGCCATCGCGCAGGCCGAGCTGGAGGACCGCGACCAGCAGGCCGCGTATCACACGATCGAGTTCCCCTTCGCGGACGGCTCCGGCTCGATCGCGATCGACACCACGCGTCCGGAGCTCCTCCCCGCGTGCATCGCGATCGTGACCCACCCCGAGGGCCCGCACAAGCACCTGATCGGCACGAAGGTGCGCACCCCGTTCTTCGGTGCCGAGATCGAGATCCACGGTCACCACCTCGCCCAGCCCGACAAGGGCACCGGTGCCGCCATGGTGTGCACCTTCGGCGACGTGACCGACATCGTCTGGTGGCGTGAGCTGCGCACGACCGATGGTCGCGACCTGCCGAACATGACCACGATCGGCCTCGACGGCCGGTTCCTCCCGGAGGCTCCGTCCCTCGTGGCCGACGCCGACGCCCGCGCCTGGTACGCGGCCGAGGTCGCCGGCAAGACCGTGTTCAGCGCCCGCAAGGCGATCGTCGAGAAGCTGCAGGAGACGGGCGACCTGACCGCGGTCGGCAAGCCCTTCCAGCACGCCGTGAAGTTCTTCGAGAAGGGCGACCGTCCGCTCGAGATCGTGTCCACGCGCCAGTGGTACATCCGCAACGGCGCCCGCGACGGAGAGCTGCGCAACCAGCTGCTCGCGCACGGGCAGGAGCTCGCGTGGCACCCCGACTTCATGCGCGTGCGGTACGAGAACTGGGTCGGCGGTCTCACCGGCGACTGGCTCGTGTCCCGGCAGCGCTTCTTCGGCGTGCCGATCCCCCTCTGGTACGCGCTTGATGAGAACGGCGACCGCGACTACGACCGCGTGCTCGTCCCCGACGCCGCGAGCCTGCCGATCGACCCGACCACCGACGTGCCGGCCGGGTACACGGAAGACCAGCGCGGCGTGCCGGGCGGGTTCGACGCCGAGGCCGACATCCTCGACACGTGGGCCACGTCGTCGCTCACGCCGCAGCTCGCCGGCGGCTGGCAGCGCGACGAGGAGCTGTGGCAGCTCACGGCCCCGTTCGACCTGCGTCCCCAGGGGCAGGACATCATCCGCACCTGGCTGTTCTCCACCATGCTGCGCTCGACGCTGGAAGACGGCAGGGCCCCGTGGAAGAACGCCGCGATCTCCGGCTTCATCGTCGACCCGGACCGCAAGAAGATGTCGAAGTCGAAGGGCAACGTGGTCACCCCGGCCGACGTGCTCGACGCGCACGGCTCCGACGCGGTGCGGTACTGGGCGGCCTCCAGCCGACTGGGCATGGACGCCGCGTTCGACCCGCAGAATCCGACCCAGGTGAAGATCGGGCGGCGCCTGGCCATCAAGGTGCTCAACGCCGCGAAGTTCGTGCTGTCGTTCCCGGTGCCGGAGGGCGCGCAGGTCACCCACGCGCTGGACGCCTCGATGCTCACGGCCCTCGACGCCGTGGTGGCGGAGGCGACCGCGGCGTTCGACCGCTACGACGCCGCGCGCGCGCTCGAGCTCACCGAGGCGTTCTTCTGGACGTTCTGCGACGACTACCTGGAGCTGGTGAAGGAGCGGGCGTACAACCAGAACGACGTGGGACAGGCGTCGGCGGCACTGGCGCTGCGCCTGGCGCTGTCCACGCTCCTGCGTCTGCTCGCGCCCGTGCTGTCGTTCGCGACCGAGGAGGCGTGGTCGTGGTTCGAGCAGGGTTCCGTGCACACCGCCGCGTGGCCGGAGCCGCTGGGCATCGAGGGCGACGCCGCGGTGCTGGCCGCCGCGAGCGAGGCCCTGATCGGCATCCGTCGTGCGAAGACGGAGGCGAAGGCGTCGCAGAAGACCCCGGTGTCGCGCGCGGCGATCGCCGCCCCTGCCGCGAAGCTCGACGCGCTGCGCGCCGCCGCCGACGACCTCCGCGCGGTCGGCCGCATCGCCGAGCTCGAGTTCACCGAGGCCGAGGAGTTCGCGGTGACCGCGATCGAGCTCGCCCCGGTCGAGGCGTCGTGATGCAGCTGGGCACCCGCTGGGCCACCGGCACGCAGCCGCCCGCGTCGGTCCCGGAGGCGCTGCGCTCCGCGATCGCCGAGGTCGAGGCCCGCGGGCTCACCGGACACTGGACGCTCACCTGGCTGGAGGGCCGGGCGCTCGCCGAGCTCGACGCGGGCTGGGAGGTCGTGCAGACGGCGTCCGGCGAGGTGGTGGCGCGTCCGTTCGAGGACTGAGCACCCCCCGTGCGACGAGAGCCCCGGATCCTCTGCGGATCCGGGGCTCTCGCGTCCGTGGCAGGGGCCGTCAGCGGCGCGGCGCCCCGAGCTGGGCGAGCAGGTGGTCGACGGCGCGCGGGTCGTGGCGGCGAGCCTGCTGCTCCGCCAGCAGGTCGAGGGCGAGCTGGCGGCGCCGCGCGCGCTCGGCCACGCGATGCTCGACGAGGCCGGTGAGGCGGTCGGCGAGGCGCAGCAGCCCCCGCTCCGTGCGCGTGGGGGCGGAGAGGTGCAGCGTGGCGGCGGTCATGATGCGGACTCCGGCTCGGCCGCACCCGCCGCGGACGGCGGCGTCGGCAGGTCGAACAGCTCGGCGCGCACCGACACCCGCCGCACGTCCGGCCCGGTCTGGCCGCGGTACCGCTCGATCGCCGACTCGATGACGGCCTCCAGCTCCGCGCGCAGGGCGAGTGCCTGGGCGGGGGTCACGTCGAGGTGCGTGGTGAGCGTGATGCCCACGTCACCCCACCCGTCGGGAACCTCGGACGCTGGTCGGTTCAGGTACGACATCAGCGTCTCGTGCCGCAGCCGGAAGAACTCGGAGGTCACGATCTGCGCGGCGGCGCGGTTCGCGGGCGAGGTCATGTCGTCCGGGCCCGGCACGTCGATGCGCCCCTTCGGCCGCTCCCACCAGCGCTCCCTGGCGGTGCCGCGGCCCTCGACCTCGCGGATGAGGTCGTGCGCGGCGAGGGCGCGCAGGTGATAGCTCGTGGAACCCGAGGTCTCCCCCACGAGCGCGGCGAGGGAGCTCGCGGTCTGGGGGCCGCGCGAGGCGAGCAGGTCGAAGATCTTCACGCGAAGCGGGTGGGCGAGGGCCTTCAGCGCTCCGGCGTCGAGCGTTCGCACCTGGGTCTGTTCGGTCATGAGTGCAAAGGTACCCTTGCAAACACTTCTTTGCAAGTTTTTCTTTGCATTCGGATCCGCTCCCGTCAGCCCACCGCGTCACGCGCCGCCACGAACGCGGCGACGCACTCCTCCACCTGCTCCGGCGTGTGCGCGGCGGACAGCTGCACGCGGATGCGCGCGAGCCCGCGCGGGACGACGGGGAAGCTGAACGCGGTCACGTAGATGCCCCGCTCCTGCATGGCCTGGGCGATCCGCGCCGTCTTCGCCGCATCGCCGAACATCACCGGGACGATCGGGTGCTCCCCCGGCAGCAGCTCGAACCCCTCCTCGGTCATCCGGCGCCGGAACAGCGCCGCGTTCTCGCGCAGTCGCGCCCGCAGCTCGGCGGATCCCTCGACGAGGTCGAGCGCCGTCAGGGTTCCCGCCACGATCGCGGGGGCCAGCGTGTTCGAGAACAGGTAGGGGCGCGACCGCTGTCGCAGCAGTGCCACGATGTCGGCGTGGGAGGCCACGTACCCGCCCGAGGCGCCGCCGAGCGCCTTGCCGAACGTGCCGGTGTAGATGTCGACGCGGTCCGACACCCCGCACAGCTCCGGAGTGCCGCGGCCGTGCTCGCCTACGAACCCGACGGCGTGGGAATCGTCCACGAACACCAGCGCGTCATACCGCTCGGCGAGGTCGCAGATCTCGGCCAGCGGCGCGATGTAGCCGTCCATCGAGAACACGCCGTCGGTCACGACCACCCGGAACCGGGCATCGGCCGCCGCCCGCAGCTGCTCCTCCAGGTCGGCCATGTCGCGGTTGCGGTAGCGCAGGCGACGCGCCTTGGAGAGCCGGATCCCGTCGATGATCGACGCGTGGTTGAGCTCGTCCGAGATGATCGCGTCGTCCGCCGAGAAGAGCGTCTCGAACACCCCGCCGTTCGCGTCGAAGCACGACGAGTAGAGGATCGCGTCGTCCGTCCCGAGGAAGTCCGCCAGGCGCCGCTCCAGCTCCAGATGCTGCTCCTGGGTGCCGCAGATGAAGCGGACGCTCGCGAGCCCGTATCCCCACTCCTGCAGCGCGGCGGTGGCCGACGCGAGGATCCGGGGGTCGTCCGCGAGGCCGAGGTAGTTGTTGGCGCAGAAGTTCAGCACGGGCGTCCCGTCGGCCGTGATCTCCGCGCTCTGCGGTCCGCGGATGCCGCGCTCGCGCTTGGTGAGCCCGGCCTCCTCGATCCCGGCGAGCTCCGCCGCCACATGGGTCTTGAAGTCTCCGTACATCACAGCTCCGTCCAGTCGAGGATGATCTTGCCCGTTCCCGCCGATTCCGCGGCCGCGAAGCCGCGCTCCCACTCGCGCGCCGGCACGACGTCGGCGATCACGCGGCCGATCGCCTCGCGCAGCGCGGCGCTGGTCTGCAGCATCGCGCCCATGGCGTTCCACGTCTCGAACATCTCGCGGCCGTAGATGCCCTTGATCGTGTGCATGTGCGTGACGAGCTTGCCCCAGTCGATCTCGAAGCCGGCGCTCGGCAGCCCGAGCATCGCGATCCGTCCGCCGTGGTTCATGTTGTCGATCATGGCCGGGAGGGCCGACGCCGCGCCGCTCATCTCGAAGCCGATGTCGAAGCCCTCGCGCATGCCGAGCACGCGCTGGGCGTCGCGCACGTCGCGCTGCGACACGTCGACCACCTCGTCCGCGCCCATGCGCCGCGCCATCTCCAACCGCGGTGCGCTCACATCGGTCGCGGCGATGAAACGCGCACCGGCGTGCCGCGCCACCGCGATCGCCATGAGGCCGATCGGGCCGCACCCGGTCACCAGCACGTCCTCACCGACCAGCGGATACGTCAGGGCCGTGTGCACGGCGTTGCCGAGGGGGTCGAAGACGGCCCCGAGTTCCGGGGTCACGTCGGCGTGGTGCACCCAGACGTTCGCGGCAGGCAGCGACAGGTACTCCGCGAACGCCCCGTCGCGCTGCAGCCCGAGACCGATCGTGCGGATGCACATCTGCCGGCGCCCCGCGCGACAGTTCCGGCAGGTGCCGCACACGATGTGCCCCTCGCCGGAGACGCGGTCCCCGACAACGATGTCGTGCACCAGGGGCCCGACCTCCACGACCTCCCCGTAGAACTCGTGCCCGGGGATGAGCGGGGTCGAGATGGCGGAGGCCGCCCAGTCGTCCCAGCGGTGGATGTGCAGGTCGGTGCCGCAGATGCCCGTCCGCAGCACGCGGATGACCACGTCTCCCGGTCCGGCCGTCGGTTCGGGGCGGTCGACGAGGGTGAGTCCGGCGCCCGGCTCCTCCTTGAACAAAGCCTTCATGTCTTCGATCTCAGCGCATCCATCGCTGTAGAACAATCGGCAGATCCTGCATCGTCCCTGTAGTGCTGGCTAAACTATCGCGATGGAGCTCCACCAGTTGCAGATCCTCCGCGAGCTCGGCGCCCTCGGGAGTGTGACCGCGGTCGCCGAGGCCCTGCGCGTCACGCCGTCCGCGGTGTCGCAGCAGCTCGCCGCCCTCCAGCGGGCGTTCCCCACGCCCCTCACCCGCCGTGAGGGACGCTCGCTCGTGCTCACCGCGGCCGGAGAGGTGCTGGCCGCGGCGGGCACCGAGGCGATCGACGCGATGGCCGCGGCACGACACGCCCTCGACGACTTCGAGAAGGCGGCGACGGGCGTGGTGAGCCTCAGCGGCTTCCACAGCGTGGGGCAGGCGCTGTTCGGGCCGCTGCTGCGCGAGCTGGCCGCGCTGGACTCCGCACCCACCGTGCAGCTCACCGACGAAGATGTCGCCCAGAGCGAGTTCCCCGCCCTCACCTCCCGGTACGACCTGGTGCTCGCGCATCGCATGGAGCACTCCGATCCGTGGCCCACGGCGGGTGTGCGCAGTGTCACGCTCGTGCGCGAGCCGCTCGACGTGGCGGTCGCCGCCGATCATCCCCTCGCCACGCGGTCGAGCCTGAAGCCCGCCGACGTGGCGGCAGAGCGCTGGGTGACCAGCCGCACCGGCTACTCCCCCGACGACGTGCTGCGCGCCGTGTCGGCCGTCGCGGGGCGCCCGGTCGACGTCCTCCACCGCATCAACGACTACGGCGCCGTGTCCGCCGTCGTCGCCGCGGGCGGGGTGCTCGGCATGCTGCCGCGCTTCACGTCGCGCAGCGTCGACGACCGTGACATCGTGCGCATCCCGCTGCGTGGCGTGAGCACGCACCGCATGATCGACGTCCTGGCGCGGCCGGAGAACCTGCGCCGGCGGTCCGTCCGCGTGGTCGTCGACGCGCTGCGCGCCGTGATGGTCGGGCTGCGCACCGAGGCCGACGATGCGCTCGGCACGGGTCGTTAGGCTCGGGGAATGACCGACGCCACGAACCCGCTCCTCCAGCCGTCGTCCCTTCCCTTCGGACTGCCGGACTACCGGGCGATCCGCGCCGAGCACTACCTCCCGGCGTTCCAGGCCGGGTTCGCGGCGCAGCTCGCCGAGGTCGCGAACATCACGCGGGTGCGATCGATGCCCACGTTCGAGAACACGATCGAGGCGCTCGAGCGGTCCGGGGAGCTGCTCGACCGCGTGGCGCACACGTTCTACACGGTCAGCTCGGCCGACGCGACACCGGAGATCCAGGAGATCGACGAGCAGCTCGCGCCGCTCATGGCCGCCCACCAGGACGCGATCACCCTCGACGCGGCGCTCTTCTGGCGCGTCGAACGCGTGCACGAGCAGCGCGACGCTCTGTCCCTCGACCCCGAGCAGCGCTACCTCGTGGAGCGGTACCACCGCGAGATGACGCACGCGGGCGCGGGCCTCGACGACGCGGCCAAGGCGGAGCTCACGACCCTCAACCAGCGCCTGTCCGTCCTCACCAACACCTTCGAGCGCAACCTGCTGAGCGACACGAACGACCTCGCCGTGGTGTTCGACTCCGCGGCCGAACTCGACGGCCTCAGCCAGGGCGAGCTCTCCGCGGCCGCCCGCGCCGCCGCCGACCGCGGGCTCGACGGCCGGTACCTCCTCACCCTGCCGCTGTTCACCGGCCATCCCGCCCTGGCCCGCCTCCGCGTCCGGGAGTCCCGGCGGCGCGTCCTGGCCGCGTCGCGCGCCCGGGGCTCGCGCGACAACGCGAACGACAACCGTCCGGTCCTGCGCGAGATCGTGCGCCTGCGGGCCGAGCGCGCCGCACTTCTCGGGCACCCCTCGCACGCGGCATACGTCACAGCCGACGAGACGGCGGGCTCTCCCGAGGCGGTCGAGCGGATGCTGCGCCGGCTGGCTGCTCCGTCGGCCCGCAACGCGCGCGCCGAGCGCGCGGCGCTCCAGGCGCTGGTCGACGAGTCGGAGCCCGCTCCCTTCCCGGTCGAGGCGCACGACTGGGCGTTCTACACCGAGAAGGTGCGTACGGCCCGCTACGACATCGACACGGCTGCGCTGCGCCCCTGGTTCGAGGCGGAGCGCGTGCTGCAGGACGGCGTGTTCTTCGCGGCGACCCGGCTGTACGGAGTCACCTTCCGCGAGCGCGACGACCTGGTCGCCTACCACCCCGGGGCCCGGGTGTTCGAGGTGCGCAACGCCGACGGTTCCCCGCTCGGCCTCTACGTGCTCGACCTCTACACCCGCGACTCCAAGCGCGGCGGCGCCTGGATGAACGCGATCGTCAGCCAGTCACGACTCCGCGGCAGCGCGCCCGTCGTGGTCAACAACCTCAACGTCCCCCAGCCCGGAGAGGGAGAGCCCACGCTGCTGACGCTCGATGAGGTGACGACGCTGTTCCACGAGTTCGGGCACGCCCTGCACGGTCTGTTCGCGACGGTGACGTACCCCCACTTCGCCGGCACCAACGTGTTCCGCGACGTCGTCGAGTTCCCGAGTCAGGTCAACGAGATGTGGATCCTGTGGCCCGAGGTCCTGGACAACTACGCCCGCCACCACGAGACGGGAGAACCGCTCGACCCCGCGATCGTCGACCGCCTCCGGGCGACCGAGACCTTCGATCAGGGACACGCGACGAGCGAGTATCTGGCCGCCGCCTGGCTCGACCAGGCCTGGCATCGGCTCTCCGTCGACGACCACGTGGACGATGTCGCGGCGTTCGAGGCCGCAGCGTTGGCAGACATCGGGCTCGATGACCCCGCCGTGCCGACGCGGTATTCGTCGACGTACTTCGCGCACGTGTTCTCCGGCGGTTACAGCGCGGGGTACTACTCATACATCTGGAGCGAGGTGCTCGACGCCGACACGGTCGAGTGGTTCCGGGAGAACGGGGGCCTCACCCGCGAGAACGGCGACCGCTTCCGGGAGCGTCTGCTCGGGGTCGGCGGGTCGAAGGACCCCCTGGAGGCGTATCGCGACTTCCGCGGCCGCAACGCCGAGATCGCGCCGCTCCTGAAGCGCCGTGGACTCGACGGCTGACCCGTGGCACCCTGAGCACATGAACGCCTTCTCCGACGCCCCGTTCGGCCCTGCCGACCGGCTCGACCTCGACCCCGTCCCGCTCGCGGTCATCCGCCACGAGGCCATCCGCCTCGCCGACCTCCGTGACGCCTTCGACTCCGGGTACCGCGCCATCGGCGACGCGTTCGCCGCCGGCACGCTGCTTCCCGCCGGTCCGGCACTGGCGATCTACCAGGGCGACCCGATGGGCGTGTTCGATCTCGAGCTCGGGTTCCCCGTGCAGACCCCGCCGTCCGACCCCCTCGCCACCGGTGACGGCACCGCCATCGTCGCATCCACGCTTCCGTCCGGATCCGCGGTGGCGACCACCGTCCTCGGCTCCTACGACGGTCTCGGGGCCGGATGGGCGGCTCTGGTCGCACGGGCGGCGGAGGCGGACCTCCATCCGCGCGGCGTCTGGATCGAGGTGTACGTCTCCGACCCGGACACGGCGCCGGAGGACCTGCGCACCGACCTCATCATGCCGGTCGGTTGACCGCCCCGCCGGCGTCGGTCGGGGTCAGGCGCTCTTGCGCTTGCGCTCCATCACCACGGTGGGCGGGGCGCCCTCGTCGACCGCGGCGCGCGTGATGATGACCTTCGCGACATCGTCGGCGGACGGGATCTCGAACATGACGGGGCCGAGCACGTCCTCGAGGATCGCGCGGAGCCCGCGGGCACCGGTCTTGCGCTCCACCGCGAGGTCGGCGATCGAGCGCAGCGCCTCCTCCTCGAACTCCAGCTGCACGCCGTCGAGCTCGAACATGCGCTGATACTGCTTCACGAGCGCGTTGCGCGGGCCGGTGAGGATGTCGATCAGCGCGGCCTGGTCGAGCGGCGACACGTTGGTCACGACCGGCAGACGCCCGATGAACTCGGGGATGAGCCCGAACTTGTGGAGGTCTTCCGGCAGCACCTCGCTGAACAGGTCGAGGTCCTTGCCCTTGTCGTGGAGCGGGGCGCCGAAGCCGACGCCGTGCTTGCCGACGCGCGCCGACACGATGTCCTCCAGCCCGGCGAAGGCGCCGGCCACGATGAACAGCACGTTCGACGTGTCGATCTGCAGGAACTCCTGGTGCGGGTGCTTGCGGCCGCCCTGCGGCGGAACCGACGCGACCGTTCCCTCGATGATCTTCAAGAGCGCCTGCTGCACGCCCTCGCCCGACACGTCGCGCGTGATCGAGGGGTTCTCGGCCTTGCGGGCGATCTTGTCGACCTCGTCGATGTAGATGATGCCCTGCTCGGCGCGCTTCACGTCGTAGTCGGCGGCCTGGATGAGCTTGAGGAGGATGTTCTCCACGTCTTCACCCACATAGCCTGCCTCGGTGAGCGCGGTGGCGTCGGCGACGGCGAACGGCACGTTGAGGCGCTTGGCGAGCGTCTGTGCCAGGTAGGTCTTGCCGCAGCCGGTCGGCCCGATGAGCAGGATGTTGCTCTTGGCGATCTCGACCTCTTCGGCCTTCTGCTCCGCCGGCTGCAGGGTGCCGTGCGCACGGACCCTCTTGTAGTGGTTGTAGACGGCGACGGCGAGGGCGCGCTTCGCGGGCTCCTGGCCGACCACGTACTCCTCGAGGAACGAGAAGATCTCCCGCGGCTTGGGCAGTTCGAACTCGGCGACGCCCTCGGCGGACGACTCCGCCATGCGCTCCTCGATGATCTCGTTGCACAGCTCGACGCACTCGTCGCAGATGTACACGCCGGGACCCGCGATGAGCTGCTGCACCTGCTTCTGGCTCTTTCCGCAGAAAGAACACTTGAACAGGTCAGCGCTTTCACCGATGCGGGCCATGCGCGTCCTCCTATGGGGGATCAGAGATCGTCCTTCGAGCCTAACCGCTGCATGCGACACCGGGCCGCATTGGCGCGGACTCGCTTCCGCGCGGCCCCGGCATCGAGAAGGGCCCCGCCCGCGGGATGCGCGACGGGGCCCCTCGTGCGGTCCGAGCTCAGACCATGCTCTTGGTGTGCCAGACGGTCTTCACCTCGGTGAACGCGGCGATCCGCTCGGGCGAGGCGACGACCTCGCCCGGAGCGACCACGCGCTTCAGGGTCTCCGCGGCGGCGATCTGCAGGTCGACCCAGTCGAGCGCTCCCGCGCCGGACAGGTCGAGCGCGTTGACGTCCTGGTGCGCGGCGAGCCACGGCGCCATCTCCGCGGGCGACCCCGTCAGCACGTTCACGACGCCGCCGGGGAGGTCGCTCGTGGCCAGCACCTCCGCGAGGCTGATCGCCGACAGCGGGTGCTGCTCGCTCGCGATCACGACGACCGTGTTGCCCGCGACGAGCGCCGGTGCCACGACCGAGACCAGCCCGAGCAGCGCCGAGTCCTGCGGCGCGACGATCGCGACCACGCCGGTCGGCTCCGGCACGGAGATGTTGAAGTACGGTCCGGATACGGGGTTCGCGTTGCCCGCCACCTGGGCGTACTTGTCGCACCAGCCCGCGTACCAGACCCACAGGTCGATCGCCTCGTCCACCTGCGCGGTGGCCGCCGAGGACGACACGCCCTCCTGCGCCACGATCTCGTCGATGAACTGCGCGCGGCGCCCCTCCAGCACCTCCGCGACGCGGTACAGCACCTGGCCGCGGTTGTACGCGGTCGCCCCCGACCATCCCTTCACGGCCGCGCGCGCCGCGGTGACCGCGTCGCGGGCGTCCTTGCGCGAGGCCTTGGCAGCGTTCGCGAGGAAGCCGCCCTTGCGCGACACCACCTCGTACGTGCGACCCGACTCGCTGCGGGGGAAGGCCCCGCCGATCGCGAGCTTGTAGGTCTTCGGAACGCTCAGTCGCTTGCTCATGCTGCGGCTCCCTTGAGGTACGCGGTGAGCCCCTGACGGCCGCCCTCGCGGCCGTATCCGGACTCCTTGTAGCCGCCGAACGGGCTCGACGGGTCGAAACGGTTGAACGTGTTGGCCCACACCACACCGGCGCGCAGCCGGTCGGCGACGGCGAGGATGCGCGAGCCCTTGTCGGACCAGATCCCCGCGGAGAGCCCGTACGGCGTGTTGTTCGCCTTCGCGATCGCCTCGGCGGGCGTCCGGAAGGTCAGCACGGACAGCACGGGCCCGAACACCTCGTCGCGCGCGATGCGGTGCGCGGCCTCGACACCGGTGAAGATCGTCGGCGCGAACCAGAAGCCCTGGTCGGGGATGGCGCAGTCGGCGGTCCAGCGCTCGGCACCCTCCGCCTCGCCGATGTCGCTCAGCTCGCGGATCCGCGCCAGCTGGGCGGCGGAGTTGATCGCGCCGATGTCGGTGTTCTTGTCGAGCGGGTCGCCGAGGCGCAGCGTCGACAGCCGGGCCTTGAGCCGGTCGACGACCTCGTCGTGGATGGACTCCTGCACCAGCAGGCGGCTGCCGGCGCAGCACACGTGGCCCTGGTTGAAGAAGATGCCGTTGACGATGCCCTCGACGGCCTGGTCGATCGGGGCGTCGTCGAACACGATGTTCGCCGCCTTGCCGCCCAGCTCCAGCGTCAGCTTCTTGTTCGTCCCGGCGACCGCGCGAGCGATGTCGCGACCCACGCCGGTGGAACCCGTGAAGGCGACCTTGTCCACGTCGGGGTGGCGCACGAGCGCGGCCCCGGTCTGCCCGGCACCCGTGACGATGTTCACGACGCCCGCGGGAAGGTCGGCCTGCTGCAGGATCTCCGCGAACAGCAGGGCCGTGAGCGGCGTGGTCTCGGCCGGCTTCAGCACGACCGTGTTGCCGGCGGCGAGAGCGGGCGCGAGTTTCCACGCGAGCATGAGCAGCGGGAAGTTCCAGGGGATGACCTGTCCGGCGACGCCGAGCGACCGCGGGTTCGCGCCGAGCCCGGCGTAGTCGAGCTTGTCCGCCCAGCCCGCGTAGTAGAAGAACCAGGAGGCGACGAGGGGAACGTCCACGTCGCGGCTCTCCTTGATGGGCTTGCCGTTGTCGAGGCTCTCGGCGACCGCGAGCTCGCGCGCGCGCTCCTGCACCAGGCGCGCGATGCGGAACAGGTACTTGCCGCGGTCGCGGCCGCTCATCCTTGACCACGTCTTGTCGTAGGCGCGGCGGGCGGCGGCGACCGCACGGTCGATGTCCTCGTCGCTCGCGGACGCGATCTCGGCGATGCGCTTCTCGCTCGACGGGGAGATGGTCGTGAAGGGGGTGCCCGAGCCGTCGACGAACTCGCCGTCGATGAACAGGCCGTAGCTGTCCCGGAGGTTCAGGATCGCGGTGGACTCCGGTGCCGGAGCGTATTCCAGAAATGACATGGTCGTCTTCCCGTCAGTCGATGGTGACGTAGTCGGGGCCCGAGTAGTGGCCGGAGCGGAGCTTCTGTCGCTGCAGGAGCACGTCGTTGAGGAGGCTGGAGGCGCCGAAGCGGAACAGGTGCGGCTGCAGCCACTCCTCCCCCACGGTCTCCGCCACGGTGACGAGGTACTTGACCGCGTCCTTCGAAGAGCGGATGCCACCGGCCGGCTTCACGCCGATCCGCTCGCCCGTGCCGCGGTACCAGTCGCGCACGGTCTCCAGCATGAGCAGCGTGGTGGGCAGCGTGGCCGCGGGCTGCACCTTGCCGGTCGACGTCTTGATGAAGTCGCCGCCCGCCAGGATCCCGAGCCACGACGCGCGCTTGATGTTGTCGTAGGTGTTCAGCTCACCGGTCTCGAGGATCACCTTGAGCGAGGCGTAGGAGCCGTCCTCGCGGCGGCAGGCCTCCTTGACCTGGGCGATCTGGTCGAGCACCAGGCCGTACCGGCCGGAGAGGAAGGCACCGCGGTCGATCACCATGTCGATCTCGTCGGCGCCCGCCGCGACCGCCTCGGCGGTGTCGGCCAGCTTGATCGCGAGCGACGACCGGCCGCTGGGGAACGCCGTGGCGACCGCGGCGACCGAGATGAGGCCGTCGTCCGGGTCGCCGTGCAGGGAGCCCAGCGCCTCGACCGCGCCGCCGACCATGTCGCCGTAGACGCACACCGCGGCCACGCGCGGCGTGGAGGGGTCGGCGGCGTCGGGGGTCTTCGCCTTGGCGACGAGCGAGCGCACCTTGCCGGGGGTGTCGGCGCCTTCGAGCGTCGTGAGGTCGATCAGACGGATGATGGTGTCGAGCGCCCAGGCCTTCGAGGTCGTCTTGATCGAGCGGGTGCCGAGACCGGCCGCCCGCTGCTCCAGCCCGACCGCGTCGACGCCCGGAAGTCCGTGCAGGAAGCGGCGCAGCGTGGCGTCGTCCGGCTCTCCGCCGAGGACGTCCACCGCCGCCCTGCGGCTGAGTTCTGTGGTGGTCACTGTTCCTCCAACAATGCTCGTGCTGTGGTCTCGTCGGTGACCAGCACGCTGCACAGGCCGCTGGTCACCACCGTTCGTGCGATGTCGTGCTTCGCGGGTCCCGCGGTCACGAAGACCGCGCGGTCGGCGCCGCGCAGCCGGTCGAGCGAGACGCCCACGGTGCGGGCGTCGAGCTGCGGGTCGACGATGTTCCCCTCCGCGTCGACGTAGCGGCCGAGCACGTCGCCGACGGCTCCGCGGCGTGCGAGCTCCTCCACGTCGTCCGCGCGGAGGTAGCCGTTCTCGACGTGCGCCGACGACGCGTCGCAGGGACCGGCGGTGAACAGGAACGCCTGCGCCTCCGCGGCCTCCTCGAGCACGGCCGCGACGGTGCGGTCGCCCTCGATGGCCCGCTTGGTCTCGACGTGCTCCAAAATCGCGGGACTCGGCAGCAGCGAGACCTGGCCGGACGCGCGCTGCGCGATCGTGACGGCCAGTCCTGCCGCGCCTCCGGAGCGGCGGTTGAGGCTGACCCCGCCGTTGAGCTGCACGACGGTGACGCCGTTGGCCCAGCCGTCGGGGAGCGCCTCGGCGACGGCGCGGAGGGTCTTGCCCCAGCTCACGCCGAGCGTGCGGGGCACCGGACGCATCGCGGTCAGGAAGTCGGCGGCCGCCTGGGCCACCCGCTCGAGCGTGCCGTCGTCGCCCTCCGGAGCGGGCACGACCACCGCGTCCTTGAGCCCGAAGCGCTCGACCAGCTCTCTCTCGAGCCCGAGGCGACGTGCACGGGGGTGCACGATCTCGATGCGCACGATCCCTCTCTCCCGGGCCTGGGTGAGCAGCCGTCCGACCTTCCAGCGGGAGATCTTGAGGAGGCCGCCGATCTCGTCCTGCGTCTTGTCCTCGTCGTAGTACAGCTCGGCCACGCGCACCATGAGCAGGTCTTCTTCCACGGCATCCTCCTTCCCTGTCCAGGGTAGGCCCGATTCAGCGTTCGCGCACGCTTCTGCTCATATGCGCACCCGACCCCCGTCCCGACGCACATCCGCCGGGCATGCGAAAGGGCGCCCGTCTCTCGACGGACGCCCTCTCGAACAGCGGGGCCTACGCGCGCTTGCGCGACGTGAGCACCTGGTCGACGATGCCGTACTCCAGCGCCTCGTTGGCGGAGAGGATCTTGTCGCGATCGATGTCGCGGTTCACCTGCTCCACGGGCTTGCCGGTGTGACGCGCCATGGTCTCCTCGAGCCAGGTGCGCATCCGGAGGATCTCGGCGGCCTGGATCTCGATGTCCGACGCCTGACCGTGACCGGCCTCGCCCATCGCCGGCTGGTGCATGAGCACGCGGGCGTTCGGCAGGGCCAGACGCTTGCCCGGCGCACCCGCGGCGAGCAGCACCGACGCGGCCGACGCCGCCTGGCCCAGCACCACGGTCTGGATCTGCGGCGCGACGTACTGCATCGTGTCGTAGATCGCGGTCATGGCCGTGAACGAGCCACCGGGCGAGTTGATGTACATCGTGATGTCGCGCTCGGAGTCCTGGCTCTCCAGAACGAGCAGCTGCGCCATCACGTCGTCGGCGGACGCGTCGTCGACCTGCACGCCGAGGAAGATCACGCGATCCTCGAACAGCTTGTTGTACGGGTCCTGGCGCTTGAAGCCGTAGGCCGTGCGCTCCTCGAACTGCGGGAGCACGTAGCGGCTGGACGGCAGGTTTCCGGCGGACTGGAACGTGGGTGTGTACATGGTGTCCTCTCGCATCCTCACTCGGCGCCCGTGCCGCCGCCGCCGGTGACATCACTGGCGTGCTCGCGGATGTGGTCGACGAAGCCGTACTCGAGGGCCTCCTCCGCCGTGAACCAGCGGTCGCGGTCTCCGTCGGCGTTGATCTGCTCGACCGGCTTGCCGGTCTGACCCGCCGTGATCTCCGCGAGACGCTTCTTCATCGACAGGATGAGCTGCGCCTGGGTCTGGATGTCGCTCGCCGTGCCGCCGAAGCCGCCGTGCGGCTGGTGCAGCAGCACACGCGCGTTGGGCGTGATGTAGCGCTTGCCCTTGGTGCCGCTGGTCAGCAGCAGCTGACCCATCGAGGCGGCCATGCCGATGCCGACCGTGACGATGTCGTTCGGCACGAACTGCATCGTGTCGTAGATCGCCATGCCTGCGGTGATCGAGCCGCCGGGCGAGTTGATGTAGAGGTAGATGTCCTTCTCGGAGTCTTCGGCGGCGAGAAGGAGGATCTTCGCGCAGATCTCGTTGGCGTTCTCGTCTCGCACCTCCGAGCCGAGCCAGATGATGCGGTCCTTCAGCAACCTGTCGAAGACGCTTGTCGCGACGAGGGGTTCAGCCATGTCAGCTCCTGCTTCCGTGTTTCAGTGATTCGAATCTACCGGCGTCAACGCAGCACTCAGGTCGTGTTCGCCGTCGGCATATCAGGTGTCGCGCTCGGCCATCTCCTGCGCGTACGCGGTCATCGAACGGTGATAGCGCGGCAGGTGCGGAACCAGCGCCAGCAGCGCCACCGAGAGCCCCTGATGCGGGCGTCCGGCACTCGCGAGGATCAGCGCATGCACCACGGCGACCGCGTCGCGGTACGGGCCGTCGGCGGAGGCCTCCTCCTCGGCGCGGATCACCGCCAGCGCCCCGTCGTACTCCCCCAGGTTGCGCAGCGAGCTCGCCAGCTGGATCACGCACTGCGGGCGATGCTCCTCATCGAGCCCGAGAGCCAGCGCCCGGCGATACAGCTCGACCGCCTCGGCCGGGCGTCCTGCGGAGTCCCTGGCGCCCGCCCGCTCGAACTCCGCCCGCGCGTCGTCCGGGCCGCGCTCGGCGGCCAGGGCGTCGATCCGTGCGATCGTCTCGTCGCCGACCTCGTCACCGGTCGCCTCGGCCCACACCTGCTCGACCCGGTCGTCCCACGCGCTCATGCATCCTCCTCGTCGATGCGAAAGAAAGAGGGCGGATGCCGCAGCATCCGCCCTCTTCACCGTTCAAGCGATCACTCGCCCTTGTCGGCAGCCTTCTTGGCCGGAGCCTTCTTGGCGGCCGGCTTCTTGGCGGCGGGCTTCTCCTCCGCGTCGGCGTCCTTCTGGGCCGGAGCCTTCTTGGCCGGAGCCTTCTTGGCGGGAGCCTTCTTGGCGGCGGGCTTCTCCTCCGCGGGCGTCTCCTCGGCGGCCTCGTCCTGAGCGGCCTCGTCGTCGGTCACCACGAAGTCGGACAGATCGACGGGCTTGCCGTTGGTGTCGACGACCTTGACCTTGCCCAGCGCGATCGCGAGCGCCTTGTTGCGGGCGACCTCACCGACGAGGGCGGGCAGCTGGTTGGACGACTGCAGCGCCTCGACGAACTCCTGCGGAGCCATGCCGTACTGCGCGGCGGACTGGATGAGGTACTGCGAGAGCTCCTCCTGCGAGACCTGCACGTCGGCCTGCTCGGCGATCGTGTCGAGCAGCACCTGCGTGCGGAACTGCTTCTCGCTCGCCTCGGTGACCTCGGCGCGGTGCACGTCGTCTTCCAGGCGACCCTCGCCCTCGAGGTGGTTGTGCACCTCGTCCTCGATGAGCTGCGGCGGAACCGGGATGTCGATCTGCTCGAGCAGCGTCTCGACGAGCTTGTCGCGGGCGGCGGAACCCTGCGTGAACACGCCCTGCTGCGCGACGCGCTCGGCCAGGCTCGCGCGAAGCTCGGCGATCGTGTCGAACTCGCTGGCGATCTGCGCGAACTCGTCGTCGGCCTCAGGCAGCTCGCGCTCCTTGACGGCCTTGACGGTGACGGAGACCTCCGCCTCCTTGCCGGCGTGGTCTCCGCCGACCAGGGCGGAGCGGAACGTGGTGTCCTCGCCGGCGGTGAGCGACTCCACCGCGTCGTCGATGCCCTCCAGCAGCTCACCGGAGCCGATCTCGTACGAGACGCCCTCGGCGCGGTCGATCTCGGCGCCGTCGATCGTCGCGACCAGGTCGAGCTCGACGAAGTCGCCCTTCGCGGCCGGACGGTCCACGGGGATCAGCGTGCCGAAGCGGGCGCGCATGTTGTCGAGCTCGGCGTCGAGCGCGGCCTCGTCGGCCTCGACGGCGTCGACGGTCAGCGTGACACCCGCGTAGTCGGGGAGCTCGATCTCGGGACGGACATCGACCTCGATGTCGACGAGCAGGTCGCCCGAGAAGTCCTTCTCGTTCGGCCACTGCGTGATCTCGGCGGCCGGGCGGCCGACGATGCGCAGCTTGTGCTCGGTCGTCGCCTCGCGGAAGAACTTGTCGAGGCCCTCGTTGACGGCGTGCTCGATGACCGCGCCGCGGCCGATGCGCTGGTCGATGATCGGCGCGGGGACCTTGCCCTTGCGGAAGCCGGGGATCTGCACGTCCTGGGCGATGTGCTCGTAGGCGTGAGCGATGCTGGGCTTGAGGTCTTCCGGGGTGACCGTGATGCTGAGCTTGACCCGGGTCGGGGTCAGCTTCTCGACGGTGCTGTTCGCCATGCTGGTGTGTTCTCCTTGTGGTTTCCGCGCGGACGCGGCTGAAAAGTCGAGGATCTGAGTCGGGGCGACAGGAGTTGAACCTGCGACCTCCCGCTCCCAAAGCGGGCGCTCTACCAAGCTGAGCTACGCCCCGGGGAATCCGCACGCAGATTCAGCCCCACCGAGTCTAACGGACCGGAGCATGCCCGACCGTCCGCTATGATCGTGGGAGTCCGGACTCCGGTTCCGGGGGTGTAGCTCAATGGTAGAGTCTCAGTCTTCCAAACTGATTGCGCGGGTTCGATTCCCGTCACCCCCTCTCCCACGGCAGAGCGTCAGCGCTCAGAGCCGTTTCCGCATCTGCTGCGTCACGACCGCGTAACCCGCCGCGTCGTACATGCGGATCGCCGCCGCGTTGCCGCCGAACACGTTGAGCTCCAGCGCCTCGGCACCGGCATCGCGCGCCGCGCTCTCCACCGCGGCGAGCAACGCCCTGCCCAGGCCCTCTCCGCGGCGATCCCGCACGACCTCGATGTCATAGAGGAACGCGACGCCGGGCGCCCCTCGCGGGTGGTCGAGCCCCACCCAGGCGCGACCGATCGGACGTCCGTCCTCGTCGACCCCTCGCAGCACGAGCATGCGCGACGTCGCTGGTCCCTTCGGAAGCATCCGCGCATTCTCCGCCCGCGCGCGATCGACGGCGCCGTCCCGCTCCCACCGGCCGGCAGCGACCTGCTCCGCCGCATACTCGCGGGCGATCGCCCCCATCCGTTCCTCGAACTCGTCGGTCGTCATCCGTCGGACGCTCACCTGTGCCATCGACTCATCCTGTCACCGGCCGGTCGCGGGACGCAGCGCCGGTCCAATACGCTGACAGCAGATCTCCGCAGCCCGACCGGAAGGCATCAGCGAATGGGCACGTCGTGACGGACCCCGGCGCCCCGAGCGCCGCACCCGCCGGCCCCCCGGGAGGCGCGGGCCATCGGCTTCCGCCGCGGTTCGCGAGCGCGCCCTCCGCTCCCCTGCTCACCCCGCTCACCCGCCGCCGCCGACGCCGGCCACGGGGCCCCGTCGTCGCCGGCGTGATCGGCGCGGTCGCCGTGGTCGCGGCCCTCGCGATCACCCAGGTGTCGGCAGCGCTCGGCTTCGATGACGCGTCGGCGCGCGTCGAGACAGCCGCGCGCGCCGTGGACGCTCAGCGTTCGGAGGTCGATCACCGGTACGCCGCTCTGCTGGAGTCCACGGACGCCGGTCACGTGATCCTCGACACCGGCAGTCCGACTCTGCCGGTGCCGGAGGAATCCTGGTCGGCCCTCACCGCCGCGGTCGCGGACGGCGAGGGGATCGGAGCGGCCGTGGAGGACGCCGTGGCGGCCGATCGACCGCCCGCACGCGACAAACCGGCCTGGTTCTGGGAGCTCTTCGGCACCACCGCCCAGTTGGAGGACGACGAGCGGGCGCTCGTTGAGCTCGACGCGAACCTCGAGCGAGCGTCGGCGGACGCCTCGCGCGGACGGGACGCCGTGGCCGAGAGCGGACTGGCCGTGCTCGCGACGGCAGGGCAGGCGGCGACCGCGTTCGAGGCGGCGCACGTGTCGGCTCGCAACGATGCCGTGATCGCCCTGCGCGACGCCGCGGCCGACGTCGCCGCCGTGACGACCATCGACGACACCGCGGTCGCGGCCTACGTCGCGCTGCAGGATGCGGCGGCCCAGGTCGTCGCCACCGAGGCGGCGGAGTTGAGCGAGAAGGACGGCCCCCTCCGCGGCGCACGCCTCGAGATCGAGGCGTTCGCCCGGTCGCTGGCCCCCGGAGTGCTCCTGGAGTTCGACTGGGCCGCGACCGTCAACGGCGCGGGCGCCAACGGCGCGGGCGCCAACGGCAGCATGGGCGGCTACACCACGTGGTGGTGGGACGAGCCGGGTCGCGCCGTCATCCAACTGTCGGACTCGGTCGCCCAGCAGTGGCCCGCCGATCGGAGCAAGGCGCTCGTCGCGCACGAGGTGGGACATGCCATCAGCGTCAAGTGCCAGGGCATGTACGACTCCTCCACGCAGGACAGCATCGAGAAGTGGGCGACGGCCTGGGCGATCAGCATGGGCTTCACCGACGACGCGAACGGCGTCTGGGCCTACGGCTACCCACCGCAGAACTACATCGACGCGGCCGCCGGCTGCCGCTGACGGAAACAGAGAACCGCCGCGGATGATCCGTGGCGGTTCTCAGTTCGACTCGGCGTCTGTCCGACTCAGCGGGAGGTCACTGCCCCCGGCGCTCGCGCAGCTGCGTCAGCGCGTCTTCGAGGAGCTGTACGGCCTCCTCGTCGGTGCGACGCTCCTTCACATACGCGAGGTGCGTCTTGTAGGGCTCCGTCTTGGCGACGGCGGGAGGGTTCTCCTTGTCGCGCCCCGCGGGAAGGCCCGACTGCGGGTGGTCGATGATCTCGGGGATCTCCTCCTCGGGCAGACCGGCCGCGAAGTAGCGGACCGTCTCATTGCCGAGGCCGTCCCAGTACGTGACAGCGATGCGGTCGGCGTGGTAGCCGTGGTCCTGCTCGCCCATCGGGCCGGAGCCCACCCGGGTACCGCGGATCGCGTTTCCACCGGTAGCCATCAGATCACCTCGAACTTCGTGATGAGGCCCAGCGCGACGATGGCGACGAACCACGTGAGCGCCAGGACGACGGTGAAGCGGTTGAGGTTCCGCTCCGCGAGACCGGAGGAACCCACCGCGGTGGTCATGCCTCCGCCGAACATGTCGGACAGGCCGCCACCGCGACCCTTGTGCAGGAGGATGAGGAGAGTCAGCAGCACGCTGGTGATACCCAGCACGACCTGCAGGACGAACTCGAGAATTGCCACGAGAAAGAGCCTTTCGCTGGGGCCGGAGCGCCCCCGTAACGGTCAAGTATACGGTGCAGCGGGGCCGCAGCCCCGCCGCACTCACACGCCGACGTGCTTCTCGAAACGGATGATCGCGGCGAACTCGTCGACGACGAGGCTCGCCCCGCCGACCAGGGCGCCGTCCACATCGGGCTCCCGCATGAAGCTGGCGATGTTCGCCGCCTTCACCGATCCGCCGTAAAGGATGCGCGTACGCGCCGCCGCCTCGTCGCCCAGGACCTTCGCGATCACCCCGCGCAGCGCGGCGCACACGTCCTGCGCCTGCTGCGGGGTCGCGGCCTGACCGGAACCGATCGCCCACACGGGCTCGTACGCGACGACGATGTCCGCCGACGGCGAGACGCCCTGCAGCGCCGCCTCCAGCTGACCGGCCGGAACCGCGCTCGCCCCGAACTTCTCCAGGTCCTCCGCGGTCTCGCCCACGCAGATCACCGGCACCAGGCCGTGCTTCAGCGAGGCCTTCACCTTGGCGGCGACGACCTCGTCGGTCTCGTCGTGGTACTCGCGACGCTCGGAGTGACCGATGATGACGTAGGTCGCGTCGAGCTTCGACAGGAACGCGCCGGAGATCTCGCCGGTGTACGCGCCCGAGTCGTGCGCCGACACATCCTGCGCACCGAAGGCGAACGGGATCTTGTCGGCGTCGATCAGCGTCTGCACGCTACGGATGTCGGTGAAGGGCGGGAACACCGCGACCTCCACCGAGCCGTCCTCGTGCTTCGCATCCTTCAACGTCCAGTGCAGCTTCTGCACGAACGCGACCGCCTGCAGGTGGTCGAGGTTCATCTTCCAGTTGCCCGCGATCAGCGGGGTACGGGAGCTCACGCCCATCCGAGGACCTCCAGCCCAGGTAGTTTCTTGCCCTCGAGGAACTCGAGGCTCGCTCCGCCTCCGGTCGAGATGTGACCGAAGCGGTCGTCGGCGAAGCCGAGCTGGCGCACGGCAGCCGCCGAGTCGCCGCCGCCGACCACGCTGAGGCCGTCGACCTCGGTCAACGCCTGCGCCACGGCCTTGGTGCCCGCCGCGAAAGCCGGGAACTCGAACACGCCCATCGGCCCGTTCCAGAACACGGTCTTGGATCCGCGGATCACCTCGGCGAAACGGGCCGCCGTCTCCGGACCGATGTCCAGGCCGATGCCCGACGCTCCGAACGCGGTCTCCTCGATCGCGTCCGCGGCCGCCACCTCGTGCGCCGCGTCTGCCGAGAAGGACGCCGCCACGACCACATCGGTCGGGAGCACCAGTTCGACGCCGCGCTCCTGCGCCTCCGCGATGTAGCCGCGCACCGTGTCGAGCTGATCCTCCTCGAGAAGGCTCGACGCCACCGGGTGGCCCTGCGCCTTGAGGAAGGTGAACAGCATGCCGCCGCCGACCAGGATGCGGTCGACACGCGGCAGCAGGTGCGAGATCACGCCGAGCTTGTCGCTCACCTTGGAGCCGCCGAGCACGACCGCGTACGGCCGCTCCGGGTTCTCGGTGAGGCGGTCGAGCACGTCGAGCTCAGCCGCGATCAGCAGGCCCGCCGCCGAGGGCAGACGCTTCGCGAGCTCGTACACGCTCGCCTGCTTGCGGTGCACCACGCCGAAGCCGTCCGAGACCAGCACGTCTCCCAGCTCGGCGAGCTGACCGGCGAACGCCTCGCGCTCCGCCTCGTCCTTCGACGTCTCCCCCGGGTTGAACCGGAGGTTCTCGATCACCACGACCCCGCCGTCCTCCAGGGAGGCGACCGCGTCCTTCGCGGATTCCCCGACAGTGTCGCGCGCGAACGCGACGGGAGCGCCGAGGAGCTCGGACAGACGCTGAGCCACGGGCTCCAGGCTGTACTGCGGGTCGGGGGCACCGTCGGGGCGGCCGAGGTGCGAGCAGACGATCACGCGGGCACCCGCGTTGATCAGCGTGTTCAGGGTCGGCAACGAGGCCCGAACGCGGCCATCGTCCGTGATGACCCCGTCCCGCAGGGGGACATTGAGATCACAACGGACGATGACGCGCTTGCCCTCGAGCGACCCCAGGGAGTCCAGGGTGCGCAGAGTCATGTGTCTGAGCTTAGAGGCGCTCGGCCACGTACTCGGTCAGGTCGACCAGACGGTTGGAGTAGCCCCACTCGTTGTCGTACCAGCTCGAGACCTTGATCAGGTTGCCGCTGACGTTGGTGAGCGTGGCGTCGAAGATCGACGAGTGCGGGTTGTGCACGATGTCGCTCGACACGATCTGGTCCTCGTTGTACTGCAGGTAGCCCGCGAGACGACCGTCGGCGGCAGCCTTCTTGTAGGCCTCGTTGACCTCCTCGACCGTGAGGTTCTCGCGGTCGGTGATCAGCGTGAGGTCGACGATCGAGCCCGTGGGGACCGGAACGCGGTACGACGAGCCGCTGAGCTTGCCGTTCAGCTCGGGGAGCACGAGACCGATCGCCTTGGCCGCACCGGTCGACGCCGGGGTGATGTTGATCGCGGCGGCGCGTGCACGACGCAGGTCCTTGTGCGGGCCGTCCTGCAGGTTCTGGTCGGCCGTGTAGGCGTGCGCGGTCATCATGAAGCCGCGGTCGATGCCGAAGGCGTCGTTGAAGACCTTCGCCAGCGGCGCGAGGCAGTTCGTGGTGCACGAGGCGTTGGAGATGATGTGGTCCGTCTCCGGGTTGTACGTCTCCTCGTTGACGCCCATCACGATGGTGCGGTCGTCGCCCGTGGCGGGAGCCGAGATGAGGACCTTCTTCGCGCCGGCCTCGATGTGCTTGCGTGCCGCGTCGGCGTTGGTGAAGAAACCGGTCGACTCGATGACGATGTCGACGCCCAGCTCGCCCCACGGAAGGTTGGCGGGGTCGCGCTCAGCGAACGCCTTGATCTCCTTGCCGTCGACGGTGATGCTGTCCTCGTCGTAGCTGATCTGCGCGTCGAGGACGCCGCCGACCGAGTCGTACTTCAGGAGGTGCGCCAGGGTCTTGTTGTCGGTGAGGTCGTTGACCGCGACGATCTCAAGGTCTGCTCCCTGCGCGAGCGCCGCGCGGAAGTAGTTGCGTCCGATGCGGCCGAAGCCGTTGATACCGATCTTGACAGACACTCAGGTCTCCCTGTTTCTCATGCGCCGGAGACCGCTGTCGAAGCGGGCGCCATGCGCGGGTTTTTTGGCTGAGATGGCGCCCCGACGAGCCGTGGGCCCGCCGGGACGCGACCCGGTTACGACAGTACCAGCAGGCCGTTCGTCTGCTTGCGGGCGACCTCGAGGCGCTGGGCGACGTTCTCCCAGTTCGCGATGTTCCATGCGGCCTTGACGTAGTCGGCCTTCACGTTCAGGTAGTCGAGGTAGAACGCGTGCTCCCACATGTCGAGCTGGAACAGCGGGATCGTGCCCTGCGCCGTGTTCGACTGCTGGTCGAACAGCTGCTGGATGATCAGGCGCGAACCGATCGAGTCCCAGCTGAGGACGGCCCAGCCGGACCCCTGGATGCCGGTCGCGGCAGCCGTGAAGTGCGCCTGGAACTTCTCGAACGAGCCGAAGTACTCGTCGATGGCGGCCTTCAGCTCGCCCTCCGGCTGACCGCCGCCGTTGGGCGACAGGTTGGTCCAGAAGATCGAGTGGTTGACGTGACCGCCGAGGTTGAACGCGAGGTCCTTCTCGAGCTTGTTCACGTTCGCCAGGTTGCCGCTCTCGCGGGCCTCGGCCAGCTGCTCGAGCGCGGTGTTCGCGCCGGCGACGTAGGTCGCGTGGTGCTTGTCGTGATGCAGCTCCATGATCTTGCCGCTGATGTGCGGCTCGAGGGCTGCGAAGTCGTACGGGAGGTCGGGGAGGGTGTAGGTCGCCATATCGCTTTCATCCAATCCGCGCCGCGCCCGCGGCGCTTGCCGATCCTCCGCGCCACCGATGTGCGGCGTGGAGCGGACGTCTCTCATCCTAGTGAGGACAACACCGGGTCGGACCGGATCCTTCCTCCCGTTGACGACGGCCCGCCACCCCGGGTAGGGGCGACGGGCCGTCGGAGCAGAGGCGGGTGGATCAGACGTCGAGCCCGGCGGGGACAGCGGCCTCCGTGCCGGGGATGCCCTCCTGCTGGGCGCGCTTGTCTGCCATGGCGAGAAGACGACGGATGCGACCGGCGACCGCGTCCTTGGTGAGGGGCGGGTCGGCGTGGTGGCCGAGCTCGTCGAGGCTGGCGTCCCGGTGCGCGAGGCGCAGCTCGCCGGCGACCCGCAGGTGATCGGGAACCTCGTCGGCGAGGATCTCCAGCGCGCGCTCCACACGGGCGCACGCGGCCACCGCCGCCTGCGCGGAACGCCGCAGGTTCGCGTCGTCGAAGTTGACCAGGCGGTTCACGCCCGCGCGCACCTCGCGACGCTGACGCAGCTCCTCCCACGCCAGCGCGGTACGGTGAGCGCCCATCTCGCTGAGGATCGTACGGATCGCCTCGCCCTCGCGCACCACGACGCGGGGCATGCCGCGGACCTCGCGCGCCTTCGCGGCGACGCCCAGACGGTGTGCGGCGCCCACGAGCGCCATCGCCGCCTCGGACGACGGGCAGGCGACCTCGAGCATCGCCGAACGGCCGGGCTCACTGAGCGATCCGGCGGCCAGGAAGGCCCCACGCCACAGACCGGCGATCTCGGCGCGCGAACCCGTGGTGAGACGGTTCGGCAGGCCGCGGACCGGACGGCGACGCGGGTCGAGCAGGCCGGTCTGGCGGGCGAGGGTCTCCCCCTGCGCGATCACGCGCACGGCCCAGCGGGCGCCGTCGTTCGCGGTGCTCGACTGCACCTGCGCGATCTCCGGGCGCACGCCGTAGATCTCGGCGAGATCCCTGGCGACGCGGCGGGCGAGGGTCTCTGCGTCGACCTCGGCCTCCACGGCCACACGGCCCGCGATGGAGTGCAGTCCACCGGCGAATCGGAGGATGGCTGTCACCTCCGCCACGCGCACCGTCGGGGGTGCATTGCGGATGCTGACGAGCTCAGCCTTGACGTCGGTGGTTAGTGCCACGACACTCCTTCACGTTCACGCGCCGGATCGCGACGCAAACCTCCAGCTTACTCGCCCGGGGGGCTATTCCCTGCCGAGGTCGCGGTGCCGCACGTTCACGGCGACCCCCGGAATCGCGGCGATCCTGCGGGCCAGCTCCTCGGACATCGCGACCGAGCGGTGCTTGCCGCCCGTGCATCCGATCGCGATCGTCGAGTGGCTCTTGTTCTCCCGCTGATACCCCTCGAGCACCGGCACGAGCGCCTTCGCATACGAATCGAGGAAGTCGGTCGCACCCTCGCGGGACAGCACGTACTCACGAACCGTCTCATCCTGCCCGGTGAGGCCGCGCAGCTCCTCGTTCCAGTACGGATTCGGGAGGAAACGCATGTCGGCGACCAGGTCGACGTCGGTGGGCAGCCCGTACTTGAAGCCGAAGCTGAGCAGCGTCACCCGATGCCGCGCCTCCCCCTCCTCCGAGAAGATGTCGGAGACCTGCGTCGCGAGCTGGTGGATGTTCAGCGCCGAGGTGTCGATCACCAGGTCGGCGGCCTCGCGGATGGGGGCCAGACGCGTCCGCTCCGTGCGGATGCCGTCGAGCAGAGTGCCATCGCCCTGCAGGGGGTGCGGGCGGCGCACCGACTCGAAGCGACGCACCAGGACGTCGTCGGAGGCGTCGAGGAACAGCACCCGGATCTCGCCGCGCGTGCGCAGCAGTCGCGCGACACCCGGGAAATCGTCGAAGAGGTTGCGGCCGCGCACGTCGACCACGGCGGCGACCTTGGGCAGCGAATCGCCACCCATGCCGGTCAGGTCGAGCAGCGGCCGGAGGATCTGCGGAGGCAGGTTGTCGACGACATACCAGCCGAGATCCTCCAGTGCGTTCGCCGCCGTCGTCCGGCCTGCGCCGGACATCCCAGTGACGATGAGGAACTCGCCCTTCTCCCCGTCAGTCATCGCTCCCTGCTCCTTCTCCCCCTCGGTCTCCCAGCCTAGCGAGTGGACAGGTGCGAATGGATGGTCTGAGCGAGCACCGGACCGATCCCCTGTACCTCCTGGATCTGCGACGGGTCGGCGGCGCGGAGGGCCGTGACCGAGCCGAAGTGCTTGAGCAGCACCTTGATGCGAGAGGCGCCGAGCCCCGGAACCTCGGCGAGCACGCTGCCGATGTCTTTCTTGCGCCTCTTGCGCTGGTGCGTGATCGCGAAGCGGTGGGCTTCGTCTCGCAGTCGCTGGAGAAGGTAGAGGGCCTCGCTGGTGCGGGGCAGGATCACGGGGAAGTCGTCTCCCGGCAGCCACACCTCTTCGAGACGCTTGGCGATGCCGCACACGGCGATCTCCGTGTGCCCCGCGTCGTGGAGCGCGCGCGCGGCGGCCTCCACCTGCGGCTTCCCTCCGTCGACGAGGAGCAGCTGCGGCGGATACGCGAACCGCGGCTTGCGCCGTGCGGTCGCCTCGCCCAGGTCCTCCCCCACGACCTCGTCTGTGGTCGGGTCGAGGACCTCCTGCTCCTCCTCCGGCCGATCCAGGTGTGCGAGCCTGCGGCGCAGAACCTGGTACATCGAGTCGGTGTCGTCGGTCGTCTCGGCGATGTTGAACGACCGGTACTGGTCCTTGCGCGGAAGGCCGTCCTCGAACACGACCATCGAGGCGACCACGTTGGTGCCGCCGAGGTGCGAGATGTCGAAGCACTCGATGCGCAGCGGCGCCTCCTCCATGCCCAGCGCCTCCTGAAGATCGGTCAGCGCCTGGGTGCGCGCCACGTAGTCGCTCGTCCGGCGGGTCTTGTGCCGGATCAGCGCCTGCTGCGCGTTCAGCGTCGCGGTGCGCATCAGGTCGGCACGCTGACCCCGATGTGCGACCGCGATCTCGACCTTCTTGCCACGGCGTTCGCGCAGCCACTGCTCCAGCTCGGTCGCGTCGTCGGGGAGCGTCGGGACGAGGATCCGTCGCGGAACGTCCTGCGCGTCGCCGTACGCCTGCTGGAGCACCTGGTCGACGAGCTCGGCGCCCGTGATGTCGATCTCCTTCTCGATCGTGAGGGCACGGACACCGCGCACGCGGCCGCCGCGGATCACGAAGTGCTGCACGGCGGCGGCGAGCTCGTCTTCCGCGATGCCGAACAGGTCGGCGTCCTCATCGGCCGGCAGCACCAGGGCGCTCTTGCCGAGCACGGCCTCGATCGCGGCCAGCTTGTCCCGGTACTTCGCGGCGGCTTCGTAGTCCATCGCGGCGGACGCGGCGAGCATGCGCTTCGTGAGCTCGCGGGTGAAGCGCTCGTCTCCGCCCGCCATGAACGCGATGAAGTCGTCGACCATCGCCCGGTGCTCCTCGATGGACACCGTCATCGAGCACGGCCCGCCGCACTTGCCGATCTGCCCGGGGAAGCACGGGCGCCCGGTCTGCATCGCCCTCTTGTAGCTCGCATCGCTGCAGGTGCGGATCGGGAAGGCCCTGATCATCAGGTCGATGGTCTCGTGCACCGCCCACACCTTGGGATACGGACCGAAGTACCGCGCCCCGGGGATCTTCCTGTTCCGGGTGACGATCACGCGGGGCGCCTCATCGGCGAGGGTGACCGCCATGAAGGGGTACGACTTGTCGTCGCGGTAGCGCACGTTGAACGGCGGATCGTACTCCTTGATCCACATGTACTCGAGCTGCAGCGAGTCGACGTCGGTGGGAACGACCGTCCACTCCACCGACGCAGCGGTCGTGACCATGCGCCGGGTGCGCTCGTGCAGCGTGCGCAGCGGGGCGAAGTAGTTCGACAGCCGCTGGCGCAGGTTCTTCGCCTTGCCGACGTAGAGCACCCGTCCGTTGGCGTCGCGGAACCGGTACACGCCGGGGTCGGTCGGGATCTCCCCCGTCCGTGGCTTGTACGGGAGCACGTCGGCCATCAGCTGGCCTTCCGCGCGGCGCGCCCCTCACCCAGGATCTCGGCGAGGAACTGCCCGGTGTGGCTCTCCTCGACGCGGGCGATCTGCTCCGGCGTACCGGTCGCGATGATCTGCCCGCCACCCGAACCGCCCTCCGGTCCGAGGTCGATCACCCAGTCCGCCGACTTGATCACGTCGAGGTTGTGCTCGATCACGATCACGGTGTTGCCCTTGTCGACGAGGCCGTTGAGCACCTCGAGGAGCTTTCGGACGTCTTCGAAGTGCAGACCCGTGGTCGGCTCGTCGAGCACGTAGATGCTGCGGCCGTTGCTGCGACGCTGGAGCTCCGTGGCGAGCTTGACGCGCTGCGCCTCGCCGCCCGAGAGCGTCGTGGCCGACTGCCCCAGCCGCACGTAGCCGAGCCCGACGTCGACGAGCGTCTTCATGTAGCGGTGGATCGCCTGGATCGGCTCGAAGAACTCCGCGGCCTCCTCGATCGGCATCTCCAGCACCTCGGCGATGTTCTTGCCCTTGTAGTGCACCGCGAGCGTGTCGCGGTTGTACCGCTTGCCGTGGCAGACCTCGCAGTCGACGTAGACGTCGGGCAGGAAGTTCATCTCGATCTTGATGGTGCCGTCGCCCGAGCACGCCTCGCAGCGGCCGCCCTTGACGTTGAAGCTGAAGCGACCGGGCTGATAGCCCCGCACCTTCGCCTCCGGCGTCTCGCTGAACAGGGTGCGGATGCGGTCGAACACGCCGGTGTACGTGGCCGGGTTCGAGCGCGGGGTGCGGCCGATCGGCGCCTGGTCGACGTGCACGACCTTGTCGAGGTTGTCGAGGCCGGTCACCCTGGTGTGCTTGCCCGGAACGGTCCGTGCACCGTTCAGTCGCGAAGCGAGCACCTGGTACAGGATGTCGTTCACGAGGGACGACTTGCCCGAGCCGCTGACGCCGGTGACGGCCGTGAGCACGCCCAGCGGGAAGTCTGCCGTGACGTTGCGCAGGTTGTTCGCCCGCGCGCCGACCACGCTCAGCATGCGCTTCTTGTCGATCTTGCGACGCTTCGACGGCATCGGGATCGCCCGGCGCCCGGACAGGTAGTCGCCGGTCATCGAATCGCTGTCGCCGAGGAGCGCGCTGTACGGCCCCGAGTGCACGACGGTGCCGCCGTTCACTCCGGCGCCGGGACCGATGTCGACCACCCAGTCCGCCGCCTCGATGGTCTCTTCGTCGTGCTCCACCACGATGAGCGTGTTGCCCAGGTCGCGCAGCGTGAGCAGGGTCTCGATCAGCCGGCGGTTGTCGCGCTGGTGCAGGCCGATCGACGGCTCGTCGAGCACGTAGAGCACGCCCGTCAGGCCGGAGCCGATCTGCGTGGCGAGCCGGATGCGCTGCGCCTCGCCGCCGGACAGCGACCCCGCCGAACGGCTGAGGTTGAGGTACGACAGCCCCACCTGGAGGAGGAAGTCGAGGCGCAGGCGGATCTCGCGCAGCACCTGGGCGGCGATCTTCGCCTCCCGCTCCGTGAGGTGCAGCTTCTCCATGAAGCCCCGCGCGTCGGCGAGGCTCAGGTGCGACACCTCGGCGATCGAGTGGCCGTGCACCTGCACCGCGAGCACCTCGGGCTTGAGGCGGTCGCCGTTGCACACGGGGCACGGCACCTCACGGAGGTACTCGCCCCAGCGGTTGCGCTGCGTGTCGGACTCGGCCTGGAGGTACTGCCGCTCGATGTAGGGCACGACGCCCTCGAACCCGGACGCGTACCGCATCTCCCGGCCGTAGCGGTTCTTCCACTTGACCGTGACCTTGTAGTTCTCGCCGCGGAGCACGGCCTCCTTGACGTCGGAGTGCAGCTCGCGCCACGGGGTGTCGAGCGAGAAGTCGAGGTCGCGCGCCAGCCCCTCGAGCAGGCGCTCGTAGTACTGGAACAGACCCTTGCCCTGCGTGGTCCAGGGGATGATGACGCCCTCGCGGATCGAGAGGTCTTCGTCGCCGAGCATCAGCTCGACGTCCACCGACATGCGCGTGCCCAGCCCGGAGCACGCGGGGCAGGCGCCGAACGGTGCGTTGAAGGAGAACGTGCGCGGCTCGATCTCGGTGAGGGTGAGGGCGTGGCCGTTCGGGCAGGCGAGCTTCTCGGAGAAGGTCTGCCAGGCGTCGTCGCCCTCGCCGTCGACGTAGTTGATCTGCACGACGCCACCCGCGAGTCCCAGCGCCGTCTCCACCGAGTCGGTGACCCGGCCCAGGATGTCGGGCGACGCCACCAGGCGGTCGACGACCACCGCGATGTCGTGCTTGTAGCTCTTCTTCAGCGTGGGCGGCTCGGCCAGCTGGATGAGGTCGCCGTCGACGATCGCGCGGGAGTAGCCCTTGGCGCCGAGCTCGCGGAAGAGGTCGACGAACTCGCCCTTCTTCTGCGACACGATGGGGGCGACGACCTGGTACCGGGTGCGCTCGGGCAGCTCCATGAGCTGGTCGGCGATCTGCTGCACCGTCTGACGCTGGATCTTCTCGCCGCACTCGGGACAGTGCGGCACGCCGATACGCGCCCACAGCAAGCGCATGTAGTCGTAGATCTCGGTGATGGTGCCCACGGTCGACCGCGGGTTGCGGTTGGTCGACTTCTGGTCGATCGACACCGCGGGGCTCAGGCCCTCGATGAAATCGACGTCCGGCCGATCCACCTGGCCGAGGAACTGCCGCGCATAGGCGCTCAGCGATTCGACGTAGCGACGCTGCCCCTCGGCGAAGATCGTGTCGAACGCCAGACTCGACTTCCCCGACCCGGACAGGCCGGTGAACACGACGAGGGAGTCGCGCGGGATGTCGATGTCGACGTTCTGGAGGTTGTGGACGCGGGCACCGCGGACACTGAGTTTTCCGGGGGAGGCAACGGGGACGATGGGCACCGAACAAGTCTACGAGGGGCCACGGACATCGGCTCCGCTAGAGGCGATCCCCTCCCGTCGACGGGGCCGCAACGGCCCGCGGGACGGCGCCGTTCCCCCGGCGCAGGACCAGCCATGCGACGACCACGACGACCAGGAGGAGTGACGCCGCCGCGGGCGCGAGCCATGCCGCCCCGCGCTCGACCTGCCCCGGCGACACCGCCCAGACGCCGAGCGCGATCGACTGGGCCACCAGCTGGATCACGACGAACCGCACCGCCGTCGGCCGGAGCGACCTCAGCGTGAGGCGAGCGGCCGCGGGCACCGTGAGGCTGAGCGCGGCGAGAATGTGGATCGCATGGACGAGCACGAGGGCGACCGCCGTCCGTTCCGGCGCCGGCTCGGACAGCAGCAGCCCGAACGGCAGGCAGGCCGACCCCACCCATGTTGCGAGCGACCGGGGCAGCACGGCCCCCACGAGAGCCGCGACCACCGCCACACCCCGCCAGAACGGCGTGGGGTGCAGCACCAGCACGCCGAGCAGCACCAGAGCCACGGTCAGGACGCGCAGCGTCACCCCGGGCACCCAGGCGCCCACGTCGAACCCTCGCGTGCGAGCGGTCACCGCGCCACCCTCCGGCTCCGCTGCTGGCGCACCACCGCCACCCGCAACGCCACATCGACGCCGTCGTCTGCCCAGGCCACCACCTCGACCCCCGCGCGCCGGAGCTCGGCGAGGATGTCGGCGCGCTCGGCCAGCAGCGTGCGCAGGGCGATGCGCTGCTCCCTGGTGAGCCGTGCGCCGTCGAGCTGCGGCAGCACATCGATCGCGACGACGGCGTGACCGGCGGCCCGCCACTGCGTCGCGAGTCGCGCAGCCACCCCGTCGGCGAAGGTCGAGAGCACGAACACGATCGAGCCCGTCGGTACGACAGGCGAGCGCCGGTAGGACGAGTCGGCACTCGGACCCGTGGCGGCGACGGCGGCGCGCAGCCGCGCGAGGTGCCGGGCTCCCCCGCCGATCGGCACGCTGCGTCCGCCCGGCGAGAGCGCGTGGAACGCGACCCGATCCCCGGCTCCGACCGCGGCGGTCGCCACGGACAGAGCCGCCTCGCGCGCGAGGTCGAGCGAGGTGACACCCGTGCGGTCCGGGTCGTCGGTCCCCCACGCGGCCACCACCGATCCGAGGTCCTCCGCCGTGTCCATCGCGATCACCACCGAAGAGTCGCTCAGCGCGTTCACCCGCCGCACCAGCAGGTCGCCGGGGCGTCGGGCGGCACGAGCCGTCGCGCGCCAATCCACCCTCCGCACCTCATCCCCGGGGACGAACGGGTGGATGTCGTGGAAGTCGCCGCCATGACCCGCGCGACGCCCCTCGTGCGAGCCGTTCAGCCCCGCGAGGCGCGGAGCCACCGGCAGCCGATCGATCCTCCTCGTCTTCGGTGCGGCGTTCCACCCGATCGCCGTGCGCGGTCCGCGGTCGGAGACCCAGGCGCCGTCGATCGCGGTGCCCCGGGCGATCAGCCCCATCAGCTCGACCGGCCCCGAGTGCGACAGCCGCATCCGAGCGGACAGCACCGCCGTGCCCGGCCGCACCTCCGCGAGCGCGGTGCGACGCCCCCGCCCCTCGACCGCGAGCTGCACGTGCTCGGCGTCGAGGTCGACGTCCGCGGTGACGCGCACCACGGCGTCCTCCCCCGCGTCGGGCGCAGCGTGCAGGGCGACCCGCAGCTCCCCGTCGCGCGGACGGCGCAGCAGCGCCCACACCGCCGCGAGGGCGAGCGGCAGACCCACCGCGATCACGTCGGGGCGCGATAGCACCAGTCCGAGGCCCGCGAGCACGGCTGCTCCGGCGAGGCCGAGCGCGATCACGGGCGTCCGATGCCACGTCACCCCCGCGGATGCCGTCGTCGCGGTCTCGTCAGTCATCGCACGGCCGCGACGGTCGGCGGCACCGGGGTGCGTTCGACCGCCGCCGCCACGACTCCACCCGGATCCACCCCCTGCGCCCAGGCCTGCGGAGTGAGTGTCAGCCGATGCGCCAGCACAGGGACGGCGACGCGTTTGACGTCGTCGGGCCGCACGTACGACCGCCCCTCGAGTGCCGCGACGCCCCTGGCGAGCAGCACGAGCGCCTGGGATCCGCGAGGCGAGGCACCCACCGACACGTTCACCGCCTCGCGGGTCGCCCTCGTCAGGTCCACGGCGTAGCGCACCACGTCCTGATCGACGTTGATGCGCTCGACCGCCGCCTGGAGCGCGAGAAGCCCCTCCGTGTCGACCACGGCGGGCACGCGGACGTCGGGCGTCTGCCGCCGCACCCTGTCGACGATGATGCGCGTCTCGTCGTCCGGGGCGGGGTAGCCCACGGTGAGGCGCACCATGAACCGGTCGAGCTGCGCCTCCGGCAGGGCGTAGGTCCCTTCGTACTCGATGGGGTTGGAGGTCGCGATCACGTGGAAGGGCTGCGGCAGTGGGAAACGGTTCCCCTCCACCGTGACTTGCCGCTCGGCCATCGCCTCGAGCATCGCGGACTGCGTCTTGGGCGTGGTGCGGTTCACCTCGTCGGCGAGGAGCAGACCCGTGAAGATCGGCCCGGGCCGGAAGACGAAGTCCCCCTCGGTCGGGGCGTACACGTACGAGCCCGTCACGTCGCCGGGCAGCATATCCGGCGTGCACTGCAGCCGTCGGAACTCGAGTCCCAGCGCCTGGGCCAGGCTCCGCGCGGCCAGCGTCTTGCCGAGCCCCGGCACGTCCTCGAACAGCACGTGACCCCCGGCCAGGATCGCCGCGAGGGCGAGTGTGAGCGTCTCGTCCATACCGACGACGACGCTGCGCACCCCCTCCAGCACACGGCGACCCGTGGTCGCGATCTCGGTGGTCTCATCCGTGGTCATGCTGTCTCCTCCGTGTCGGTGGGTATGCGTTCGAGCGCGTCCAACGCTCTCTCGATGTCGTCGCGCCGCACCTCGCGGCGGGACAGTCCCGCGCGGATGCCCTGGCCGAGCAGCGCGTCGATGGCCGCGTGGTCGGCGGGATCGTCGAGGTCGAGGCCGCGGTGCGCGAGCCGCCGGCGGAGCACGTTCTGCACGCGGCGCACGAGGATGGTCCCCGCAACGCCCGAACGCGTGTTGATCGCCCATGCCAGCCGGGAGACCTCGGAGCCCCTGGCCTCGCGCGGCGGACGCTCGGGCGGCCAGAGGACGGGATCGTCGACCAGGACCCCGCGCAGCGCGAGGGACACCGCCGCGGCGACCGTCGTCCACGACACCGCGAACGCCAGCGGGACACCCGCGGCGCGCAGCCCCAGCACGAGGGCGACCGCGAGCAGCACACAGCCCGCGGCGATCGCGACGGTCCGCGCCCTCATCGCCACCCCTCCCTGATGCCGCGCAGGCTCGCGGCCGCGGCAGCGCGATCCGCCTCGTCGGCGACGCGGCCGCCGAAGCGCACCTGCTCGTAGAGACGGAGCAGCGTGATCACGTCGTCGCGGATGCCCGCCCGGCGCCCGACGATACGCACCGTGAACTCCGACGGCGTCTCCGTCGCCGAGCGGCCGGCCCCGGCATCCGCCGCCGACTCCTCCAGTCCGACCCAGGCGGAGACGATGGCGTCGGCGGCCCGCGGACGTTCCGCGATCGTTCGGAGCGCTGCGTCGACTCCCCGGCGGATGACCGCATCGTCGGGCGCCGCCTCGACCACAGGCCCGCCGGACGCGGCGTCCGGGACGACCGCGTCCGTGCGCCGCAGGGGACGATCGCGCCACAGATCACGGAAGCGGCGGACGGCCCACCGTGCCACGACCACGAGCACCAGCACCGCGACGGCGGCGAGCAGCGCTCCGAACACGACGCCGAGGATGTTCTGCAGCACCGAGTCCTCCGGCGGCTCCAGCTCCGGGAGGGGCGAGCTCGTCGTCTCGGGGACGACGACCGCGTCGGGCTGCTGTTCCGGCGGGGGCGGCGACGACGGCGCGAACTGCGGCTGCCCCTGAAGCGCCGCGGCGAGCATCAGCAGAGCGAAGAGACCGACCACCCCGCCGAGGAGCAGGATCCGGCGGAGTGTTCCGCGACCGCTCGCGCGCAGGACTCCGCGAGTGGGGGCCTCGGTGCGCGACATGAGTCCACCCTAGGGTCGGGCGCGGCGCGGGCGTGGTCAGGCGGACGGCGCTGCCGTGGAGCCGCTGTCGAGCCGGCGCCCGGCGAAAGCGCCGAGTCCGTCGCGGAGCGCACCGACCTCCTGGATGCTCATGCCGACGGCGCGCATGACCTGCACGGGCACGTCGACAGCGCGAGCACGCAGCGCCAGGCCCGCCTCCGTGAGCGTGATCTCGAGCCGACGCTCGTCCTCGGCGCTGCGCTGTCGTGCCACGAGGCCGTCCGTCTCCAGGCGCTTGACGAGGGGCGAGGCCGTCGCCGGCTCCAGCGCGAGGTCTGCGGCAAGGTCGTTGAGGGTGCGCGGCGCCCTTTCCCACAGCGCGAGCATGACCAGGTACTGCGGATGCGTCAGTCCCAGCGGCTCCAGGATCGGGCGGTAGATCGCCACGATGTTGCGAGCGGCCGTGACGATCGCGAAGCACAACTGGTTCTCGAGGCGGAGCAGGTCGTCGGAGGCGGTCACGGATCGACTATACATCTGCACGAATCATTAGTACACTAATGAACATGTCGAACGACTCCACTCGGCCCCCGCTTCGCACCCGCATCCGCGAGGCCGGGGGCCTCTACACCTGGGTCAACACCAACCTGGTCCGTCTCGCCGGTCCCGCGTCCGTCGGACCGTACGAGAAGACGCCGCCTCCCAGCGCTGCCGAGCGCGCCGAGCGGGCCTGCCCGCTGTGCGGGGCGCCGATGACACAGCACGTGATCGACCGATCGGGTCCGAAGACCCTCGTGCACTGCCCCTAGCCCTCGTCGGAAGCCGCCTCGACCGCGGCGCCCGTCGACTCGCGCGCGACATCGAGCCACAGCATCAGCGCGGCATCGTCCTCGATCGCCGACGGCGCGACGTCGAGCCACCCGGAACTCATGGTGCGCGAGCCCATCACCGCGCGAGAGACCCCCGCTTCCGTGAGCATCGCCGCCCCGTTCTCGTCGTCCACGCGGACGAGGAGCACACCGCCCGTGCGCGCGCCGACCAGGATGCGCCCGCCGTCCAGGAACGCCTTGGTTCCGAACATCCGGCGCTCCTCGATCGCGTCGTCCGCGCTCAACAGCGCCCGGATCCGATCGGCGAGGTCGTTCCCTGCGTCATCCATCGCCACTCCACTCAGGCGTGCCCGGCCCGCTCCATCGAGCGGAGCTCCTTCTTGAGGTCTTGCACCTCATCGCGCAGGCGCCCGGCGAGCTCGAACTTCAGCTCGGCGGCCGCCGCGAGCATCTGATCGGTCAGATCCTGGATCGTCGCCTCGAGCTGCTGCGCCCCCTCGGCCGCGATGCCCGTGCGCCGGAGGTTCGGCGTCGGCGACTTGCCCTTGCCCGAGGCCCGGCCACGGCCCGACATCAGGTCGGCGGTGTCGGCGCCCTCACGGGCGAGCACCTCGGTGATGTCGGCGATCCGCTTGCGCAGGGGCTGCGGGTCGATGCCGTTCTCCTTGTTGTACGCGATCTGCTTCTCGCGCCGGCGGTCGGTCTCCTCGATGGCCTTCGCCATGGAGTCGGTCATGTTGTCGGCGTACATGTGCACCTCACCCGAGACGTTTCGCGCCGCGCGGCCGATCGTCTGGATGAGCGAGGTGCCGGAGCGGAGGAAGCCCTCCTTGTCGGCATCGAGGATCGCCACCAGCGACACCTCGGGCAGGTCGAGGCCCTCACGCAGCAGGTTGATGCCCACGAGCACGTCGTACACGCCGGCGCGCAGCTCACTGAGCAGTTCCACTCGGCGGAGCGTGTCGACGTCGGAGTGCAGGTAGCGGACCCGCACGCCGTGTTCGCCGAGGAAGTCGGTGAGCTCCTCGGCCATCTTCTTCGTCAGCGTCGTGACGAGTACGCGCTCATCGCGCTCGACCCGCAGCCGGATCTCTTCGAGCAGGTCGTCGATCTGCCCCTTCGAGGGCTTCACGATGATCTCCGGGTCGACCAGACCCGTCGGGCGGATGATCTGCTCCACCACGCCGTCGGCGATGCCCATCTCGTACTTGCCCGGCGTCGCCGACAGGTACACGGTCTGCCCGATGCGGTTCTTGAACTCGTCCCACCGCAGCGGGCGGTTGTCCATCGCGCTGGGCAGCCGGAAGCCGTGGTCGACCAGCGTGCGCTTGCGGGAGGCATCGCCCTCGTACATCGCGCCGATCTGCGGCACCGTGACGTGCGACTCGTCGATCACCAGCAGGAAATCGTCGGGGAAGAAGTCGAGCAGCGTGTGCGGGGGCTCGCCCGGCATGCGGCCGTCCATGTGCCGCGAGTAGTTCTCGATCCCCGAGCAGAAGCCGAGCTGCTGCAGCATCTCCAGGTCGAACGTGGTGCGCATGCGGAGACGCTGCGCCTCGAGCAGCTTGCCCTGGCGCTCGAACTCCTTCAGCCGCTCCTCCAGCTCGTGCTCGATCGTGCGGATGGAGCGCTGGATCACGTCGGTTCCCGCGACGTAGTGCGACGCGGGGAAGATCGGCACGGCGTCGAGCTTCTCGATCACCTCGCCGGTGAGCGGGTGCAGCGAGTACAGCGCCTCGATCTCGTCGCCGAACAGCTCGATGCGGATCGCGTGCTCCTCGTAGACGGGGATGATCTCGATCGTGTCGCCGCGCACCCGGAAGTTGCCCCGCGAGAAGTCGACGTCGTTGCGGTTGTACTGCATCGCGATGAACTGCCGGATGAGCGCGTCGCGGTCGTACCGCTCCCCCACCTGCAGCGCCACCATGGCTCGCAGGTACTCCTCCGGCGCGCCGAGGCCGTAGATGCACGACACCGTCGACACCACGACCACGTCGCGCCGGCTCAGCAGCGAGTTGGTGGTGGAGTGTCGGAGCCGCTCGACCTCGGCGTTGATCGACGAGTCCTTCTCGATGAAGGTGTCCGTCTGCGGCACATACGCCTCTGGCTGGTAGTAGTCGTAGTACGAGACGAAGTACTCCACCGCGTTGTTCGGCATGAGCTCGCGGAACTCGTTGGCGAGCTGGGCGGCGAGTGTCTTGTTGTGCGCGAGCACCAGCGTGGGACGCTGCACCTGCTCGATCAGCCACGCCGTCGTCGCGGACTTGCCGGTACCCGTGGCGCCGAGGAGGACGATGTCGGTCTCGCCCGCGTTGATGCGCGAGGCGAGGTCGGCGATGGCCTGCGGCTGATCACCGGCCGGGGCGTACTCGCTGATGACCTCGAAGGGACGGACACTGCGCGTGGGCTGCATGCTTCCAGCGTAGGCCGCCCCTCCGACATCGGGGCCGGGTCAGGCGACCAGGACCGCCGTCTCCGCCGAGGGCTCGGTGGTCGCGGTCGCACTCCCGCCGTTGAGGAGCGTCATGGTCGCGGTCGAGCGCAGTTCGCCGGGCGCCGAGCCGATCACGTTGAAGCTCAGCGCGTCGCCGAAGCTCGACGGCGTCCTGATGAAGGTGAAGCTCGTGGCGGTGGAGCCGCCGACGGGCTGCGGCGCCCAGGCCCCGAACGACGACGCGGGATCGAGCGTGACGGGAGAGGAGAACGTGACGACCACGACAAGCGAGCCACCGGCGGGCGGACTCATCCAGGGGTTCGCCCGATAGCTGATCTGGGTGCTGAAGGTGGCGCGCAGGCCACCGCTCGCCGCGACCAGGCTGGTGAACGCGCCCTGCGCCTCCGCGTCCCAGTAGTAGTTCGCCGTGCTGTTCGGGACGACGGTCGCGCTGGCTGCCGCCAGCGGCGCAGCGACGGCCACCGCGATGACGGGGGCCGACCAGGCCGCTCCCTTGATCAGAGTCCGACGCGAGATGCCATGGCTCGACTGAGTCACTTCTTCCACTCCCCAGCGCGCGGAAAAAGCTCTCCCCCAGCAGACCATCCCCTGGTGCGTCCCCACGCCCTTCCAGAATATCGGCGACGTTCTGCGCACCTGGAGAAATGCTGAACGTCCGGTCGGTCAGCCGGTGCGGAGGCGCTCCCACAGCGCGTCGGCCTGCGCGACCGTCTCGGCGAGAGCGCCGCCGGTCTCGATCACCACGTCGGCGATCGCCAGACGCTTCTCGTCGGACACCTGCGCGCCGACGCGCTCGCGGGCGGCAGCCTCGTCCATGCCCCGCAGCTCGACCAGCCGACGCAGACGCTCCTCCGCCGGGGCATGCGCGACCACGATCAGGTCCCACGGGTCGTCGACCCTCGCCTCCACCAGCAACGGCACGTCGTACACCACCACCGCGTGCGGATCGGCGGCGAGCGCGTCCGTGAAGCGGCGCTGCGACTCGTCGCGCACGGCGGGGTGCACGATCGCGTTCAGCTGCGCCAGCTGCTCCGGGTCGCCGAACACCCGCGCGCCCAGCGCCGGCCGATCCAGGGAGCCGTCCTCCGCGATGACCTCCGGGCCGAACACCTCGGCGATCCGCTCCAGCACCGGCGACCCGGGCGCCTGCACGTCGCGCACGATCGCGTCCGCATCCACGATGATCGATCCGTGCTCCGCGAGACGACGGGCGATGGTCGACTTCCCGGAGGCGATGCCACCGGTGAGGGCGATGAGGGGCATGACGTCAGTCTAGGTTCCCCACCACGGGCCTCAGCGCGCGAGCAACTGCCGTCGCGAGCTGATCACGCCGGTGTCGAATCCCGCGAGATGCAGTCCGCCGTGGAAGCGTGCGTGCTCGATCTTGATGCACCGGTCCATCACCACCGCGAGCCCCGCGGCCTCGGCGATCGTGGCGGCCTCCTCGTTCCACGACCCGAGCTGGAGCCACAGGGTCGAGGCCCCGGCGTCGATCGCCTCCTGCGCCACGCCCGGCAGGTCGTCGTGGCGACGGAACACGTCCACGATGTCCGGCCGCACGGGAAGGTCCGCGAGGGAGGCGTAGACGGGCTGTCCGAGGATCTCGGTCTCCCGCGGGTTCACCAGGTACACGTCGTAGGCCGTGCTGGACAGCAGGTAGGTCGCGACGAAGAACGACGCCCGTGCCGGGTTGTTCGACGCTCCGACGATCGCGATGGTCCTCGCCCTGCGGAGCAGCGCGAATCGCTCCTGCTGCGTGGGCCCCGTCCACGTGCGACCAGGGGCGGGCGCGGCCGCGGGAAGGGCGCAGCTCTGCCCGTCCGCGGGCGCCGCCGGAAGAGCGCAGGCGTCGCCGGTCGAGGTCGTGGCGCTCATCGGGTGACTCCCGTCGCGATGGTGAGGGCCTGATCCAGGTCCCAGAGGATGTCGTCCGCGTCTTCCAGCCCGACCGAGATGCGGATCAGATCGGGACGCACCCCGGCGTCCACGAGCTGCTCCTCGGTGAGCTGGCGGTGCGTGGTCGAGGCCGGGTGGATCACCAGGGTCCTGGCGTCGCCGATGTTCGCCAGGTGCGACGCGAGCTGCAGGTTCTCGATCAGCTTCTCCCCCGCGGCACGCCCGTCGTCCGCGGCCACCCCGAACGCGAACACGGAGCCGGGACCGAGCGGGAGGTACTTCGCCGCACGCTCGTGATGCGGATGATCCTCCAGACCCGCCCACGTGACGTAGGCGACCCGCGGGTCGGATGCCAGCCAGTCCGCGACGACTCGGGCGTTGGCCAGATGCGCATCGATGCGCTGCGGCAGCGTCTCGATGCCCTGCAGCAGGGTGAACGCCGACTGCGGGCTCAGCGCCGGCCCGATGTCGCGCAGCTGCTCGGAGCGGAGCTTGGTGAGGAAGCCGTACTCGCCGAAGTTGTCCCACCACCGGATGCCGCCGTACGACGCGACGGGCTCCGTCATCTGCGGGAACTTCCCGTTGCCCCAGTCGAAGGTGCCCTTCTCGATCACGACACCGCCGAGGGTGGTCCCGTGGCCGCCGAGGAACTTGGTGACCGAGTGGATCACGATGTCCGCACCGTGCTCGAGCGGACGCGCCAGGTAGGGCGTGGCGAGCGTCGCGTCCACGACGAGCGGGACGCCCGCCGCATGGGCGACCGCGGCGAGACCCTCGATATCCGCGATCTCGCCGGAGGGGTTGCCGATCATCTCGACGTACACGACCTTCGTCTCCGGACGGATCGCCGCGGCGAAGTCGACAGGGTCGGTCGAGGCGACGAACGTGGTCTCGACGCCGAAGCGGCGCAGGGTCACGTCGAGCTGCGTCACCGTGCCGCCGTAGAGCTGTGCCGCGGCGACGACGTGGTCCCCGGCCCCGACGAGGGCCGCGAAGGTGAGGAACTCCGCGCTCATGCCCGAGGCGGTCGCGACGGCCCCGATGCCGCCCTCCAGCGAGGCCAGGCGCTCCTCGAGCGCGGCGACCGTGGGGTTGCCTATGCGCGAGTAGATGTTGCCGTACTTCTGCAGAGCGAACAGGTTTCCGGCGTCCGCCGCGTCGTCGAACACGAACGACGTGGTCTGGTAGATCGGAACCGCCCGTGCGCCCGTCGATGCGTCCGGCGTGCCGCCGGCGTGCAGGGCCCTGGTGCGGAACCCGAAGCGATGTTCTTCCGTCATGATGTCCTCAGTTCGGCGGCGGAGAGCACGTCGGCGATGTCGTCGACGGCCCACGGGTTCTGCAGCGAGGTGGTGTCCCCGAGGGGGCGGGGCACTCGACCGGCTCGACGGTCGTGCTCGGCCTCCCACAACTCTGCCAGCAGTCGGCGCATGATCTTGCCGGAGCGGGTCTTCGGCAGATCAGGCACGACGACGATGTGTCGGGGCTTCGCGACCGGGCCGATCGCCCGTGCGACCTGCTCGCGCAGCGCGGCCGGTTCGACCTCTGCCCGGCCGGACGGGGTCACGTACGCCACGACGGCCTGTCCGGTGACGGCGTCCGGCACTCCGGCCGAGCCCGCCTCGCCGACGGTGTCGTGGGCCACGAGGGCTGATTCGATCTCGATCGTGGAGAGCCGGTGACCCGACACGTTCACGACGTCGTCGAGCCGGCCGAGGATCCAGATGTACCCGTCCGCATCCCTCGTCGCTCCGTCACCCGCGACGTAGTAGCCGCCGTGCTCGCCCCGGCCGGCGTACGCCGACCAGTACGCGTCGCGATAGCGCTGCGGGTTGCCCCACACCGTCCGCGCCATGCCGGGCCACGGCCGCCGGACCACGAGCGTGCCCGACTGACCGGCGGCGACCTCGTCGCCGTGCTCGTCCACCACGGCCACGTCGATGCCGGGCAGCGGGACCGAGGCGGAACCCGGCTTGAGAGCCGTCACCCCCGGCAGCGGCGCGATCATCGCGGCCCCCGTCTCCGACTGCCACCACGTGTCGATCACGGGCAGCTCATCGCGGCCGAAGGCGCGGCGGAACCACACCCAGGCCTCCGGGTTGATGGCCTCGCCGACCGTGCCCAGCAGACGCAGCGAGGACAGGTCGTGACCCGCGGGGAGGTCCGCGCCGAACCAGGTCATGAACGTGCGGATGAGCGTCGGGGCCGTGTAGTACACCGTGACGCCGTACCGTTCGATGATCTCGAGGTGCCGCTCGCGATGCGGGGCGTCCGGCGTGCCCTCGTAGATCACCTGCGTCAGACCGTTCGACAGCGGCCCGTAGATCTCGTACGTGTGCGCGGTGACCCAGGCCAGGTCGGCCGTGCACCAGTGCACGTCGTCCGACTTCGCGTCGAAATGCGCCCAGTGCGCCCAGCTCGCGTGCGTCAGGTAGCCGCCGGACGTGTGCACCAGCCCCTTGGGCTCCCCGGTCGTGCCGGAGGTGTAGATCACGAAGAGCGGATGCTCCGCGTCGAACGCCTCCGCGTCGTGGACAGGCGAGGCCGTGTCGACCACCTCGTGCCACCACACGTCTCTGCCCTCGGTCCACGGCACGTCCTGGCCCGTGCGGCGCAGCACGAGGACGTGCTCCAGGGTGTCCAGGCCCGCTGCCGCGCGGTCCGCGGTGGATTTGACCTCGGTCGCGGCGCCGCGCCGGAACTGCCCGTCGCTGGTGACGAGGAGCTTCGCGCCGGTGTCCTCGAGCCGGAAGCGCACGGCCTCCGCCGAGAACCCGCCGAACACGAGCGAGTGGACGGCGCCGATGCGCGCACACGCCAGGGTGACCACCACCGTCTCCACGAGCACCGGCAGGTAGATCACGACCCGGTCGCCCGCGCCGATGCCGAGCGCCGTGAGGGCGTTCGCGGCGCGGGACACCCGGCGCAGCAGCTCGGCGTACGTCACCGACTCCCGGTCGCCGGGCTCGCCCTCGAAGTGCAGCGCGACCCGGTCTCCGCGGCCCGCGGCGACATGGCGGTCGAGGCAGTTCACGGCCACGTTGAGCCGTCCGCCGACGAACCACCGCGCGGCGGGAACGCGCCCGTCGATCGGGGGCTCCCACTCGTGCGCGGTGTGCCACGGTGCAGACCACTCCAGCCGCCGTGCGGCTTCCTCCCAGAACGCGGTGGGGTCGGCGGCCGCCCTGGCGTAGGCCTCGGCGGTCACGTTGGCGTCCGGGAACAGTAGTGACGGCGGGTAGACGCGCGTCTCGTGCAGCCGGGCCTCGGTCGCGGTCACGTCCATCGCCGCAGCAGGTACTTCTCGACCAGCGCGAGCACCCCGTTGGTGAGGGTGCCGAGCAGGGCCAGCAGCACGATCGACAGCAGGATCCGATCCACGCGTCCGCTGTTCTGCGAGTCGGTCAGCAGAAAGCCGAGCCCCATCGAGGACGCGATGAGCTCCGCGGCGACGAGGAACAGCCACGCCTGAGCCAGGGCGAGCCGCAGTCCGGACACGACGGAGGGGATCACGGCGGGCAGCTGCACCACCCGGAACAGCGACCATCCGCGAAGGCTGAAGGAGCGGCCGGCCTCGACCAGCTGGGGGTCGACGTGTCGCAGGGCCGAGGCGACGGTGGTGTACACGGGGAAGAAGGCACCGATCGCGATCAGGGTGACCTTCGACTCCTCGCCGATCTGCATCCACAGGATGAGCAGCGGCACCCAGGCGAGAGAGGGCACGGCCCGCAGTGCGGCGAGCGTGGGACTCAGCAGCACGTCGCCGAGGCGCGAGAGACCGACGATCCCGGCGACCGCGAGACCGATCACCGAGCCGATCGCGAAGCCGAGCAGCACGCGCTGCACGGAGATCGCGATGTGCGTCCACAGTTCTCCGCGCTGGGCGAGTTCGACACCGGCCGTCACGACCGAGGCGGGTGCGGGCAGCCGGTAGGGGGGCACGATCCCGGTCGCGGTCACGTACTGCCAGGCGCCGAGGATCAGCAGCGGGAGCACGAGCCCGGCGACGACCCGCACGGCCGGGCGGCTCCACCCGTGCCCCGCGCCGGCCGGACGCCGGTGCTCGCCCTTCGCGACGTCGAGCGCGTCCCGCGAGTCCGCCGGGACGATGGCCCGCTGGTCGAGATCGGTCACTCGTCCCCGACCGCCTTCTTCGCGAACGTGTCGTTCACGATCGACGAGAGCGCCTTGTCGACCGACGCCTGGCCTCCCTGCACGTCGCCGGACTCGGCGAGCACGGGCGCGATCTTCTCGAGCACCGCGAGCTGGTCGTCTCCGGGGATGCCGCTCACGTCGAGGTTCGAGCGCTCCTGGATCACGGTGGTAGCGACCTCGACGTCGATGCCCGCGACCTCCGCGAGCAGCGCCGCCGTCTCCTCGGGGTTCTGCAGAGCCCACTCGCGCGCCTGCTCGTAGGCGTCGACGACCGCCTGGGCGAGGTCGGGGTGCTCGGTGAGGAAGTCCTCCGTGGCGTTGAGGAAGCCGTAGGTGTTGAAGTCGACGTTGCGGTAGACGAGCGTGTCGCCCGACTCGACCTCGGCGGCCGCCATGATGGGGTCGAGCCCGGCCCACGCGTCCACCGAGCCGCCGTCGAGCGCGGCGCGACCGTCGGCGTGCTGCAGGTTCTGCACCTCGACGTCGGACAGGGAGAGGCCCGCCTCGTCCAGCGCCTGCAGCAGGAAGAAGTAGGGATCGGTGCCCTTGGTGGCCGCGACCGAGGCGCCCTTCAGGTCTTCGACCGAGGTGATGTCGCTGTCGGGTCCGACGACGATCGCCGACCACTCCGGCTGCGAGAAGATGTCGATCACCTGGATGGGCGAGCCGTTGGCGCGGGCGAGCAGCGCCGCGGATCCCGCGGTCGAGCCGACATCGACAGAACCGGAGCGGAGCAGCTCGTTCGCCTTGTTGGAGCCGGCGGACTGCACCCACTCGACCGTCACGTCGTCGCCCAGGATGTCCTCCAGGATCCCCTGGTCGCGCACGACGAGGCTGAGCGGGTTGTAGGTGGCGAAGTCGATGGTGAGGGTGTCGGACGACCACTCGGCGTCGGCCGCCGGTGCGGTGTCGGTGTCGGCGGTCGCGTTCTCTCCCGCGACGCAGCCGGTCGCGACGAGCATCATCGTCCCGGCGATCGCGATCGCGGGGATGATTCGGCGGGTGATTGTGCTCATCGGGTCTCCTCGGTGCTGCGGTGGTGGGTGTCGACGCCGAGTCCCTCGAGGAGGTCGGCGCGCAGGTCGGCGAGGCCGCGGTCGGCGCGGTCGCGGGGTCGGGCTCCCGGCACCTCGATCGTGCGGGCGACGGAGGCGTGGTCGTGGTCGCCGAGGGTGCGCAGCAGCAGCACGCGGTCGGCGAGGTAGAGGGCCTCTTCCACGTCGTGCGTCACGAGGAGCACGGTGGTGGGCTCGGCTGCGTGGATCTTCAGCAGCAGGTCGTGCATGCGCAGGCGCGTGAGGGCGTCGAGCGCGCCGAAGGGCTCGTCGAGCAGCAGCACGGAGGGGTTGCGGGCGAGGGCTCGCGCGAGGGATGCCCGCTGCGCCATGCCCCCGGAAACCTCACGCGGGCGCTGATCGGCGGCATGGTCGAGTCCCACCAGGTGCAGCAGCTCCTGCACGCGCGCGCGTCCCGCTCGACGCCCGGTGCCTCGTGGCAGGCCGAGCTCGACGTTCTGTGCGATCGTCCGCCAGGGCAGCAGCCGCGGCTCCTGGAAGGCGACCGCGGTGCGCTCGTCCACGTCGGCGACCGCGGTGCCCCCGATGCGGATGCTGCCGCGGCTCGGGGCATCGAGTCCGCCCACGAGACGCAGGAGAGTCGACTTGCCGCACCCGGAGGGGCCGACGACAGCGACGATCTCCCCCGCGCGGATGTCCAGGTCGATGCCGCGCAGCACCCGTCGGGTGCCTCGTGCGATCGGGAAGGACCGTTCGACGGCGTCGAGTCGCACGTCCTGCGCCGTCGCTGCGGTCGTCGTGACGTCGGCGGTGCGCGACGCGGGCAGCAGGGCGGTCATAGGCCCATGCTGGCGGAGCGGCTCCTGTGTTACGAATGCGGTCGTAATGTTCCGTCACGCAGCGGATCGCCACCGAATCCGGTACGCGAAAAGGGCCGCCACGCCCGCCGTGAGGCGGGGTGACGGCCCTTCTCGGAATGTTACTTAGGAGTTGCCGCCCGAGAGCTTCTCGCGCAGAGCGGCGAGAGCCTCGTCATCGGCGAGCGTGCCGGCACCGGCCGACTCGCTCGAGAAGGACTGGCCACCGAAGTCGTCGCCGGCCGCAGCCTCGGCCTCGGCCGCCTTGGCGACCTGAGCCTTGTGCGCCTCCCAGCGAGCCTGGGCCGCAGCGTACTCCTGCTCCCATGCCTCGCGCTGGGCGTCGAAGCCTTCCTTCCACGCACCGGTCTCGGCGTCGAAGCCCTCCGGGTACTTGTACTCGCCGTTCTCGTCGTACTCGGCGAGCATGCCGTACAGGGCCGGGTCGAACTCGGTGCCGTTGGGGTCGACCGACTCGTTGGCCTGCTTCAGCGACAGCGAGATGCGGCGACGCTCGAGGTCGATGTCGATGACCTTGACGAAGACCTCTTCGCCGACCGACACGACCTGCTCGGCCAGCTCGACGTGCTTGCTGGAGAGCTCGGAGATGTGGACGAGGCCCTCGATGCCGTCTGCGACGCGCACGAACGCACCGAACGGGACGAGCTTGGTGACCTTACCCGGCGTGACCTGACCGATCGCGTGGGTGCGGGCGAAGACCTGCCACGGGTCCTCCTGCGTCGCCTTCAGCGACAGGGAGACGCGCTCGCGGTCGAGGTCGACCTCGAGGATCTCGACGGTGACCTCCTGGCCCACCTCGACGACCTCGGAGGCGTGCTCGATGTGCTTCCAGGACAGCTCGGAGACGTGCACGAGACCGTCCACGCCGCCCAGGTCGACGAACGCACCGAAGTTGACGATCGACGAGACGACACCCTTGCGGACCTGACCCTTGTGCAGGTTGTTCAGGAACGTGGTGCGCGACTCCGACTGCGTCTGCTCGAGCAGCGCGCGGCGGCTGAGGACGACGTTGTTGCGGTTCTTGTCGAGCTCGAGGATCTTCGCCTCGATCTCCTGGCCGAGGTACGGCGTGAGGTCGCGCACGCGGCGCAGCTCGATGAGCGACGCCGGGAGGAAGCCACGGAGGCCGATGTCGACGATGAGTCCACCCTTGACGACCTCGATGACCGTACCGGTGACGACGCCGTCGTTCTCCTTGATCTTCTCGACGTCTCCCCAGGCACGCTCGTACTGGGCGCGCTTCTTGGAGAGGATCAGGCGGCCTTCCTTGTCCTCCTTCTGGAGAACGAGGGCCTCGACCTGGTCGCCGACGGCGACGACCTCGTTGGGGTCGACGTCGTGCTTGATCGAGAGCTCGCGCGAGGGGATGACGCCCTCGGTCTTGTAGCCGACATCGAGGAGGACCTCATCGCGGTCGATCTTGACGATCGTGCCCTCGATGATGTCGCCGTCGTTGAAGAACTTCAGGGTCTTCTCGACCGCGGCCAGGAAGTCCTCAGCAGATCCGATGTCGTTGATGGCGACCTGCTTGGTGGCCGGGGCGGTCGTTGCGGTAGTCATGTAGTGGGTTGTCCTTGTTGAATGGATACTCGGGCTGGAAGCGCGGCCGCGCACGGCCGACAGCATGCTTCACAGCGGTTGGATTGTGATTGTTCGGCACCTGGGCATGCGCATGCACGCCACGAGTGACGATTCAGGCTATCAGAAGAAGCGATCCGCCCGCGAGCGGGGAATCCGCCGCTCCCCTGTGGACAACCGCGACGCCTGATCCCGCATTCCCCGTACCGTGACCGGGTGATCCCGTCATCCGCCATCCGGCTCCGTGCGACGCTGACCGCCGCACTCGTCGCGACGCTCCTCAGCGTCGCCGCCTGCGCACCGAGCCCGCACACGACCCCGAGCCCCACCGCCACCCCGCTGTTCGCAAACAAGGAAGACGCCTTCGCCGCCGCCGAAGCAACGCTCAGCGAGTATGTCGAAGCCCTCAACGCGGTCGATACGACCAACCCGGATACGTTTGAACCGCTTTTCAAGCTCTCGAGTGGCACGGTCGAGAAGTCGGACCGCAAGAACTTCTCGACGATGCACGCCGATCGACAGGTGCTGAGCGGAAGCACGAAGGTGCTGACGTTTCAGGGCCTGGAATCTCGTCTGCCGTTCACCACAGTGGAGGCGGCGATATGCCTCGATGTCTCGGCGGTGCGGATCACCAATGCGGATGGGTCATCTGGAGTCTCCCCCGATCGACCCAGTGTTTATGCGCTTACGGTCGAGTTCGTAGCCGCCGGCGAGGGCCGCTACACGGTTGATCGCGCAACCCCTACGGAGGACGTGTCGTGTTGACCGGCTGGAAGGCGCTGACTGTCGGAGCACTGTTCCTCCTCGCTTCCGGCGACGCGGCCGCACCAGGGTTTTCTGACTTTCTTGCAGGAACTGACGAGTCAGAGGTCACCGTGTCGGCGTCACAGACTCGTCCCGGCTCATCCCCCGTCGACGCCACCCCCGACGCACGCCACTCGGGCACGCCCCGCCGCTACCCCCGCCCGGACCAGAACCGTCAGACCGACGTGTGCGCGGGAATAGCCGACGAACGATGCCGCGCCACGGCGCCTCAGACTCCTCCCGCACCCCGGCCTGCTGCCCCGGGTCCCGCGCTCACGATCACCGATGTCGCCCAGTTCGCGCCGGACCCGGCCGCCACCAGCGCCGAGCCGTCCAACATCGGCGTCGCCGGACTCCCCACGAACTTCCTCACCCCCACCGCCCCTCCGGCCCGCACCGGCACTCTCCTGGGCACGCCCATCACCGTGCGTTTCACCCCGGTCCGCTACGACTTCGTTTACGGCGACGGCACGACCGCATCCACCACGACGCCGGGACTCCCGTGGGCTGCGCTCCGTCAATCCCAGCTCACTCCCACCCCCACCAGCCACGTGTACCGCGCCCGCGGCACCTACACCGCCACCACCGCCGTCCACTACACCGCCGAGCTGGACACCGGCAGCGGCTGGGTGCCCCTCCCCGGCGAGCTCACCATCCCCGGGCCCAGCCAGGCCATCCGCATCTATGAGGCCACCACAGCGCTCGTCCGTCACACGTGCACCGAGCAACCCACCGCCCCCGGCTGCTGACCCGTGCGCACGCACGCTCTACCCTGAAGCCATGCCCCGCGCCGAACGCCTCATGCTGCTCGACACCGCCAGTCTGTACTTCCGCGCCTTCTACGGCGTGCCCGACAAGGTGACCGCCCCCGACGGCTCCCCCATCAACGCCGCGCGCGGACTGCTCGACATCGTCGCGAAGCTCATCACCCTGTATCAGCCGACGCACGTGGTCGCCTGCTGGGACGACGACTGGCGGCCGCAGTGGCGCGTCGACCTGATCCCGAGCTACAAGACGCACCGCGTGGTGGAGGTCGTGGCCGGTGCGCCGGACGTCGAGGAGGTGCCCGATCCCCTGGAGGCGCAGATCCCACTCATCCGCGAGACCCTCGCCGCCATCGGGATCCCGATCGTCGGTGTGGCCGAGCACGAGGCCGACGACGTGATCGGCACCCTGGCGACGCACGCATCCATGCCGGTCGACATCGTGACGGGCGATCGCGACCTCTTCCAGCTCGTCGACGACGCCGCCGACGTCCGGGTCATCTATACGGCGCGCGGCATGAGCAACCTCGAGGTGGTCACCGACGCCACCGTCGTCGCCAAGTACGGGGTGCTCCCGTCGCAGTATGCCGACTTCGCCACGATGCGAGGAGATGCGTCCGACGGCCTCCCCGGCGTCGCCGGGGTGGGCGAGAAGACGGCGGCCACGCTGCTGGGGGTGCACGGCGACCTGGTGGGGATCCGGGAGGCGGCGGAGGCGGGTGAGGGCATGAGCGCAGGGGTGCGCGCCAAGATCCTCGCAGCGACGGCCTACCTCGATGTCGCACCGACCGTCGTGGCCGTGGCGACGGATCTCCCGATCGCCACACCGGACGTCCCCCTCCGTGCCCTGTCGGAGAGCGAGGTCACGACGGCGACGGCACTGGCGGAGAGGTGGAACCTCGGCGGCTCGATGACGCGGGCGGTCACCGCGGTGACGGAGGCCGCACGCGCAGCGACCGAGGAGTGAGCGTCACTCCGCCCAGGCGAGCAGGCGGGACAGACCCCAGGTGGTGACGATGCGCGACGCGGGCACTCCCGCACGCTCGGCGCGTTCGGCACCGTAGTCCAGCAGCGAGAGCTGTCCCGGCGCGTGGGCGTCGGAGTCGATCGAGAAGAGACACCCGGCTTCCAAAGCGATCGCGATCAACTCGTCGGGTGGATCCTGTCGCTCCGGTCGCGAGTTGATCTCCACGGCCACGCCGTTCTCGGCACAGGCGGCGAAAACCGCCGCAGCGTCAAAGGCCGACGGCGGGCGCGTCCCCCGGTCGCCCTGCACGAGCCGGCCGGTGCAGTGGCCGAGCACATTGACGCGTGGATGCGAGACGGCGGCGATCATGCGCGCGGTCATGGGCCTGGCGTCCATGCGCAGCTTCGAGTGCACGGAGGCGACCACGATGTCGAGTTCCCGGAGGAGATCGTCGTCCTGGTCGAGAGACCCGTCTTCGAGGATGTCCACCTCGATGCCCGCGAGCAGCGTGAAACCGTCGCCGGACTGCGCCCGCACGAGCGGCATCTGCTCCCGCAGCCGTTCGGCGGAGAGGCCACGCGCCACCCGCAGACGCGGCGAGTGATCGGTGATCGCCTGATACTCGTGCCCCTGGGCTCGAGCGGCGGCGGCCATCACCTCGATGGATGTGGTGCCGTCCGACCAGTCGGTGTGGGCATGCAGGTCGCCTCGCAGTCGGCCCCGCAGCTCCGAGACCCGCTCGGGTTCGACCTCGCCGCGCAGCTCTACGAGGTACTCGGGGATGCGGCCCTCCTGGGCCTGGCGGATCACCGCGAACGTCGACTCCCCGATCCCCCGTGCGGCGCGAAGCCGGGTGGGGTCGTTCCGCACGTCCTCGGGGAGATCCTCGAACGTGGCGGCTGCCTGCCGGAACGCCTTCGCCCGATACCGCGATGCCCGCTCGCGCTCGAGCAGCGAGGCGATCTCGAGGAGGGCGTCGACGGGCTCCATGGTCACTCCTCGACGGCGGCCAGTTCGCGGCTCGCACCGATCCACGCGTCGAGCTTCGCGAGGGCCCGCCCGTCGTCGACCGCCGCGGACGCGCGAGCGTATCCCTCACGCAGACGCTCCAGGATCGGCCGCTGCACCTGCGTGGCGTCCTGCGAGAGCTCGAACGCGACGATCCCGGCCGCGGCGTTGAGCAGCACGATGTCACGCACGGGCCCGGTCTCACCCGCGAGCGTGCGTCGCAGCACGTCCGCGTTGTGCTCGGGCGAGCCGCCGATCAGGTCGGCGAGGTCGGCGAGCGGGATGCCGAGGTCGCGCGGATCCAGGTCGTGCTCGTGGATGTCGCCTCTGGTCACCTCCCAGATGCGACTGTGACCGGTCGTGGTGAGCTCGTCCAGCCCGTCGTCTCCGCGGAATACGAGGGCGGTGGCGCCGCGGGTGCGGAAGACGCCGGTGATGAGCGGCACCCGCTCCATCTGCGCCACCCCCACCGCGTTCGCTTCGGCTCGTGCGGGGTTGCAGAGCGGGCCGAGCATGTTGAACACGGTCGGAACGCCGAGCTGCGCGCGCACGGCTCCCGCGTGCTTGAAACCGGGATGGAACGCCCCGGCCCACGCGAAGGTGATCCCGGTCCGGTCGAGGATCGAGGCCACGGCAGCGGGGTCCAGCGAGAGCTCCAGGCCGAGCGCGCCGAGCACGTCGGAGGAGCCGGATGCCGAGCTGGCAGCGCGATTGCCGTGCTTGACGACAGGGACGCCCGTGGCGCCGATGATGATGGCCGCGGTCGTCGACACGTTGACCGTTCCGACCCGGTCGCCTCCCGTCCCGACGATGTCGAGCACGTCCGGCGACACCGGTAGCGGGACGGCAGCCTCGAGGATCGCATCACGGAATCCGACGATCTCGTCGATGGTCTCGCCCTTGGCCCTGAGCGCAACGAGGAACCCGGCGAGCTGCGCCTCGGTGACCGAGCCCGACATGATCTGGCGCATCGCCCACGTCGATTCCCAGACGCTGAGGTCCCGACGCTCCAGAAGGGTGGTGAGCACATCGGACCAGGTCAGGGATTCAGCCATGTGTGCGATCCTATCGGCGCGGAGAAAACGTGCAGATCGATCCGCGCTTCCGCGCAGAGGGACCGCGACCGCCGTTTCCCGCGGATTCACCGATGATTCGCAGTGATCTCTTAGGGTCCCCTAAGTCGCCGTCGAGGGATTCGACGGCCGTGGGTGCAAGAATCACGTCCGCGGATCGGCCATAATGGAGGGGTGACGACCTCAGCGACGTATGCCCCGGCGGCGAGAACGATCAAGCGGCCCAACCCGGTAGCTGTCGGCACCATTGTGTGGCTCGGCAGCGAGGTGATGTTCTTCGCGGGACTCTTCGCGATCTACTTCACGCTCCGCAGCACTTCACCCGAGCTCTGGGCCGACCGTACCGAGCTTCTGAACGTGCCGTTCGCGGCCGTCAACACGGCGATCCTCGTGCTCTCGTCGTTCACGTGCCAGATGGGCGTGTTCGCAGCCGAGGACCTCCAGCCCTACCGCATCGCGAAGGGCCAGAAGAACGGCGCCGGTCGCCGTCGTCTGTTCGGTTGGGGCATGGTCGAGTGGTTCTTCCTCACCTTCGCCCTCGGCGCGATCTTCGTCTCCGGCCAGGTCTGGGAGTACGCGCAGCTGGTCGCGGAGGGCATGCCCATCCAGGCCGACTCGTACGCCTCGGCCTTCTACCTGACGACCGGCTTCCACGCCCTGCACGTCACCGGCGGTCTCGTCGCGTTCCTCCTCGTCATCGGCCGCGCGTACGCCGTCAAGAACTTCCGGCACAAGGAGGCGACGTCCTCGATCGTGGTGTCTTACTACTGGCACTTCGTCGACGTCGTCTGGATCGTGCTGTTCTTCGTTATCTACTTCCTGAAATAAGAGCGGAGCTGATCCCCGAGATGGCACGAGAGAAGAAGCGCCGTTCGAGCGGTCGTCGCAGCCCACTGGCGGCGGCCGCGCTCATCGGAGCTGGACTGATGATCACGGGCGCCGTGTACGCAGGAGCGTCCGCCGCCTTCGCGGCCAACGACGCCCCTAGCGCGGCGACGCAGTTGACGGTGGAAGACGGCGAGAAGCTGTTCCAGGCGAACTGCGCCACCTGTCACGGCCTCGACCTGCAGGGCACCCCCAACGGACCGAGCCTCTACGGCGTCGGCGAGCTGGCTGTGGAGTTCCAGGTGTCGACCGGCCGCATGCCGCTGCAGATGCAGGGCCCGCAGGCACCGCAGAAGGAGCCGCAGTTCACCGAGGAGCAGATCCTCGCGATGTCGGCCTACGTGCAGTCCGAGGCCCCCGGTCCGACGTTCCCGTCCGACCGCATCCTGGACGGCGAGGGAGACGTCGCGCACGGTGCCGAGCTCTTCCGCGTCAACTGCGCGATGTGCCACAACGTCGCGGCCGCCGGTGGTGCTCTGACCGAGGGCAAGTACGCCCCCGCGATCACCGAGACCAGCGCGCTGCACATCTATGCCGCCATGGTCACCGGCCCGCAGAACATGCCGGTCTTCGGCGACATGAACCTGTCCGACGAGGACAAGCGCGACATCATCTCGGCCCTGCTCTTCCAGCAGCAGTCGGTGCAGATCGGTGGCTTCTCGCTGGGGTCGCTCGGCCCGGTTTCCGAGGGCCTGTTCGTGTGGATCTTCGGTATCGGCGCTCTGGTCGCCATCACCGTGTGGATCACGGCGAAGTCCAACTGACGCATATTCATCGAAGAGGAACGTACGAGGAGCACCATGGCACACGACGACGACTCGCAGGCTCTTGACAGGGCCTACCAGCCCTCTCCGGGGCTGGGTGTCGCAGTCAGCGATCCCGTGCAGAACCCCGGGCTGCCGCCGCACCGCGAGCGGATGACCGATAAGGACCCGCGCGCTGAGAAGGCTGCGGTCCGTACCGTCTACACGCTGTTCTACCTGTCGCTCGCCGGCAGCATCTGGGCGGTCGCCGCCTACATGCTGTTCCCGATCGAGAGCGGCGCGCTCATCGACATCCGGCAGAACAACCTCTTCATCGGTCTGGGCATCGCTCTCGCGCTGCTCGCCCTCGGCATCGGCGCGATCCACTGGTCGAAGGCGCTCATGTCCGACAAGGAGCACGTCGAGCTGCGCCACCCCACGCGGGGCAAGGACTCGACGCGCGAGGCCGCCATCAAGGCGTTCGCCGACGCCAACGAGGAGTCCGGATTCGGCCGCCGCACCATGATCCGCAACTCGCTGTTCGCGGCGATCGTGGCGTCGATCATCCCCGGAGTCACGCTGTTCCGCGGTCTCGCACCGCATTCCACGCCGGACGACCCGACCAAGGGCGACCCGGTGGCGCTGCTGAAGCACACGATGTGGGACAAGGGGATGCGCCTGGTGCGCGACCCCGACGGTACGCCGATCCGCGCCGCCGACGTCACGCTCGGCTCTGCCTTCCACGTCATCCCCGAGGACCTCGCCGAACTCGGCCACGACGAGGGCTACCTCGAGGAGAAGGCCAAGGCCATCGTGCTGATGATGCGCCTGCGGCCCGAGCAGCTGATCGAGGCCGAAGACCGCAAGGACTGGTCGTACGACGGCATCGTGGCCTACTCCAAGGTCTGCACCCACGTCGGCTGCCCGGTGGCTCTGTACGAGCAGCAGACGCACCACCTGCTGTGCCCGTGCCACCAGTCGCAGTTCGACGTCACCGACCACGCGAAGGTCATCTTCGGACCGGCCGCCCGTCCGCTTCCGCAGCTGCCCATCACCGTGGATGACGAGGGCTACCTCATCGCACGCAGCGACTTCACCGAACCCGTCGGCCCGAGCTTCTGGGAGCGCCATTGAGCACTGCAACGCTGTCCAAGGACGAGAAGGACACCAAGGCGCCTCTCGGCGGCCGCTTCGTCGGCGCCGCATCGAACTACATCGATGAGCGCACCAGCCTCTCCGGCTTCGTCAAGGAGCTCGGTCGCAAGATCTTCCCCGACCACTGGTCGTTCATGCTCGGTGAGATCGCCCTGTGGAGCTTCGTCGTCGTGTTCCTCTCCGGAACCTTCCTGACGTTCTTCTTCCAGGCCTCGATGGTCGAGACGCACTACACGGGCGCATACGCTCCCATGCGCGGAATCGCGATGTCCTCGGCTCTCGAGTCGACGCTGCACATCTCGTTCGACCTGCGCGGTGGGCTCCTGGTCCGCCAGATCCACCACTGGGCCGCGCTGGTCTTCATCGCGGGTATCGGCGTGCACATGCTGCGGGTGTTCTTCACCGGCGCGTTCCGCAAGCCGCGCGAGCTGAACTGGGTGATCGGCTTCCTGCTGTTCATCCTGGCGATGGCCGAGGGCTTCACCGGCTACTCGCTCCCCGACGACCTGCTCTCGGGCAACGGCCTGCGCATCATCGACGGCATGATCAAGGGCCTGCCCCTGATCGGCACCTGGACCTCGTTCCTCCTCTTCGGCGGCGAGTTCCCCGGCACCGACATCGTCGGCCGTCTCTACACCCTGCACATCCTGCTGCTCCCGATGCTGGTGATCGCCTTCATCGTCCTGCACCTGATGCTCATGGTCATCAACAAGCACACGCAGTTCGCCGGCCCCGGCCGCTCGAACGACAACGTCGTGGGCTACCCGATGATGCCGGTGTACATGTCCAAGATGGGCGGCTACCTGTTCATCGTCTTCGGCACCATCGTGCTGATCGCGACGTTCTTCCAGATCAACCCGATCTGGAACTACGGCCCGTACGACCCGTCCCCCGTCTCGGCGGGTACGCAGCCCGACTGGTACATCGGGTTCGCGGACGGCGCGCTGCGCCTCGCCCCGTCGAACTGGGACATCGTGTTCCTGAACCACACGTGGTCGTTCGGCATCCTGGCTCCGGTCGCAGTGCTCGGGCTGTTCATCGTGATCGTGGCGATCTACCCGTTCATCGAGGCGTGGGTCACGGGCGACAAGCGCGAGCACCACATCGCCCAGCGTCCCCGCAACGCAGCCACGCGCACGGCGATCGGTGTCGCGGGCGTCATCTTCTACGCCGTGCTGTGGGCGGCGGCATCGTCCGACCTCATCGCGACGCACTTCATGCTCACGATGGAGGGCGTGATCCACACGCTCCAGGTGCTGCTGTTCCTCGGCCCGATCATCGGCTACTTCGTCACCAAGCGCATCTGCATCGCGCTGCAGAAGAAGGACCGCGAGATCGTGCTGCACGGCTTCGAGTCGGGCCGCATCGTCCGCCTCCCCGGTGGCGAGTACATCGAGGTGCACCAGCCGGTCGACAAGTACGACCGCTGGAAGCTCATCGACATCGACGGCTACGAGCCCCTCGTGGTGCGCCCGAACGCCAAGGGCCGCATCCCGTGGACGGAGAACCTCCGTTCGGCGATGTCGCGCTGGTTCTTCGAGGACCGTCTGGCTCCGCTCACGCAGGCCGAGGTTGACGCCGCCGATGCACACCAGCACCACGTCACGGCGGACAACGAGGCGGCCGAGGCCGCGGAGATCCAGGGCGCTCACGAGCGCGCCGGCTTCCCCGACGCTCCGCTGACCGTCGATGAGACGCACGTCGACGAGACGCCCAACACGCCCAGCACGGTGATCTCGACCGAGCCCGTGAAGCGTCCGCGCAAGAAGAAGTCGGAGGACGACGAGTAGTCGCCACTCCCCCGCTGAAGGCCCCGTCCCGTCGGACGGGGCCTTCGTCGTCTCACCGATGAGAGGATCACTTCATGTCATCCAGTGCTCGGTCAGCTCGCTCGCGCGCGCTTTCGCCCCGACGCGCGCTCCATCTCGCCGCTGATTCTGCCGCCGGTCCCCACGCCGCTGCTGGCCCCCTCGCCGGTCCCCACGGCGCTGCTGGATCCCAATTCCTCGACGATCTCAACGACGCCGGAGGACCCGTCACCGCCGCCTCTACAGCCGCAGCTCCCACCGGCAGCACTCACGTCGTCGCTCCTGGACCCCTCGCCGGTCCCCCCGCCGCCGCCGGGCCCCTTGCCCCCGCCGCTCCCCCTGACGGCACTCACGTCGTCGCTCCTGGACCCCTCGCCGGTCCCCCCGCCGCCGCCGGGCCCCTTGCCCCCGCCGCTCCCCCTGACGGCACTCACGCCGGCGCTGCTGAGCCCATCGCCGAAGCCCGTACCGACATCCACATCGTTGGACATGGAACCCGTGACGTGCACCCCTGGTTCGCGTCTCGCACGCGGTCCATGCCGAACCCATCGACCCCTGCATCGGCCACGACCGACATGTTCCCGATCACGCTGGACATGGGGCACGCGGCCCAGGACGAAACGACACGGAGCACCCCCGCGGTCATCGGCTCGGCGGCGTCGCTATGACACGCGTGCGTATCCGGCCGGCGGAGCCGCAGGACATCGCTGCTCTGGAGGAGATCGAGCTCGCGGCCGATCGTCTCCTGGTCGAACGCTTCCGCGCGCAGGACTGGCCGCCCCCGGCAACGGCGGCCGAGCGCGCCGCGCATGACGGCTACGTCCTGGTCGCCGAGGCGGTCGATTCGCGCCGTGCCGCGCAGACTGCCCGCTCTGCGCTCACCGTCGTCGGCTTCGCCCACGTCCTGCAGATCGACGGAGACGGGCACCTTGAGCAACTGTCGGTCCACCCTGATCATGGTCGCCGGGGTATCGGTCGGCAGCTGGTGCATGCCGCGCTGGACGAGAGCGTTCGACGGAGGAATCAGCGCATCACCCTGCGCACCTACGCCGAGGTTCCCTGGAACGCCCCGTTCTACGCCACGTGCGGGTTCGCCGTGAGCACTCCCGATACGCCGTTCCTCGAGTCCCTCGTGAGCATCGAGCACGCCCTCGGGCTGGACGCATACGGGACACGCGTGCAGATGACGCGGCGCCACTGACGGCGGGGGCCACTGACAGCGGGGGCCAACGGCAGAATCCGCACGACCGACGTCCGTCTCACTGCGCCACGCGGCCAGAGCGGGAACTAGCGTGGAGACATGATCTCGCGCTCCGACTACTTCGCCGCCAAGCTCGCCTATGAAACGGATCCCGCCGACGTGCACGCCGCGCGCACCGCGGGCGAACAGCTCGTCGTGATCGATGTCCGGTCCTCGGAGGCGTGGACCCAGGGGCGCGTGACGGGCGCGGTTCACATGCACCACAGTGAGATCGCCGCCCGGGCGCCGCAGGAGATCTCCCCCGACGCCGAGGTCGTCGTGTACTGCTGGAGCCCCGGCTGCAACGGCGGTACGCGGGGCGCGGCCGAGTTCGCCAGCCTCGGGTATCGGGTCCGCGAGATGATCGGCGGATTCGAGTACTGGGTGCGAGAGGGATACCCGGTCGAAGATGCCGATGGCGTGCACCACCGCCCCGTCGATCCCCTCACCGGGATTCCACGGATCCGCACGCGCGCCTGAACGCCGCACTCACACACACGGGAAAGGCCCCCCGGAACGATCCGGGGGGCCTTTCGCAGGTACAGCGCTCAGCGGGCGAAGTTCCCGCGGTAGTACTCGTAGACCCAGCCGACGATCGCGACCACGAAGATCGCGAGACCGATCGGCAGGAGGAAGTGCCCCACCGCGAGCCCGACAACGAACACACCGGCCGAAGCGGCGAGCACGAGCGGCCACCACGACCACGGGCTGAACTCTCCGAGCTCGGGGTCACCGTCGTCGATGTCGGAGGTCAGGATGTCTTCCGGCAGCTCACCGTTCTGCGCCTTGTGGGTGCGGTCGAGGTAGAACGCGACCATCGCTCCCATGAAGGCGGAGAAGAACAGCGCCACGGTGCCGACCCACTCGATCTGATTCACGAGCGGCAGGCCGGGGTGGGCGAGGATGTTCCAGCCCGTGTAGACGACGCCCACAAGGGCGAAGAACGCGGTCAGGACCCACCAGATGATGACGTTATCGCGCATGACTCAGTGGCCCTCTCGCTCGCCGGGTGCGGTGGTCGCGAACTCGGCCGCCTCCGGGTGGTTCAGGTCGAACGCGGGACGCTCGCTGCGGATACGCGGGATCGACGTGAAGTTGTGCCGCGGCGGCGGGCACGAGGTCGCCCACTCGAGCGAGGCGCCGTAACCCCACGGGTCGTTCACCGTCACCTTGGGCGCCTTGCGCGCGGTGATCCAGACGTTCAGGAAGAACGGCAGCATCGAGGCGCCGAGGATGATCGCGCCGATCGTGGAGACCTGGTTCTGCCAGGTCCAGCCATCGGCCGCCGAGTAGTCCGCGTAGCGACGCACCATGCCGTCCACACCCAGCCAGTGCTGGATCAGGAAGGTCATGTGGAAGCCGACGAACAGCATCCAGAAGTGCACGTAGCCCAGACGCTCGTTGAGCATGCGTCCCGTCCACTTAGGCCACCAGAAGTAGAAGCCCGCGAACATCGCGAACACGACCGTGCCGAACACCACGTAGTGGAAGTGCGCCACCACGAAGTACGAGTCGCTGAGGTGGAAGTCCAGCGGCGGGGCCGCGAGGATGACACCGGTCAGACCACCGAAGACGAACGACACCAGGAAGCCGAGCGCGAAGACCATCGGCGTCTCGAACGTGACCGACCCTCGCCAGAGCGTGCCGATCCAGTTGAAGATCTTCACGCCGGTCGGGACGGCGATGAGCATCGTCATCAGCGCGAAGAACGGCAGCAGCACAGAACCGGTGACGTACATGTGGTGCGCCCACACCGCGACCGATAGCGCGGCGATCGCGATCGTCGCGTACACCAGCGTCTTGTAGCCGAAGATCGGCTTCCGGCTGAAGACCGGGAAGATCTCCGAGACGATACCGAAGAACGGCAGCGCGATGATGTAGACCTCGGGGTGGCCGAAGAACCAGAACAGGTGCTGCCACAGGAGCACGCCGCCGTTGGCCGGGTCGTAGACGTGAGCGCCGAGGACGCGGTCGGCGGCGGCGGCGAAGATCGCGGCCGCGAGCACCGGGAACGCCATCAGGATGAGCAGGCTGGTGATCAGCGTGTTCCACGAGAAGATCGGCATGCGCCACATGGTCATACCCGGGGCACGCATCGTGATGATCGTGGTGATGAAGTTCACCGCACCGAGAATCGTTCCGAAGCCGGAGATGCCCAGACCGAGCATCCAGAGGTTTCCACCGGCACCCGGCGAGAACGAGGCGTTGGCCAGCGGCTGATAGGCGAACCAGCCGAAGGAGGCGGCACCCTGCGGGGTGAGGAAGCCGGCGACGGCGATCGTCGACCCGAAGAGGAACAGCCAGAACGCGAAGGCGTTGAGACGCGGGAAGGCGACGTCGGGCGCACCGATCTGCAGCGGCAGGATCGCGTTGGCGAAACCGGCGAACAGCGGCGTCGCGAACATCAGCAGCATGATCGTGCCGTGCATCGTGAACAGCTGGTTGTACTGCTCCTTCGTCGGGATGATCTGCATGCCCGGCGCGAAGAGCTCGGCGCGGATGACCAGGGCCATCACGCCGCCGAGGAGGAAGAACAGCACAGACGCGATCAGGTACATGTACCCGATGGTCTTGTGGTCGGTGGAGGTGATCCACTTGACGACGATGTTGCCCTTCTGCTCCACACGCGAGGAGCTCATGAGAGCCGCCTGACGTGCGGGCAGAGTGGTGGGACGGGAGCGGGGTGCCTCGTCGGTGCGAGGAGCTTCAGTGGTCGACATGACTTACTCCTCTCCTTCCTCGGTGTCGGTCTTCCCGGAGGTGCCGGGGAGGTTCGAGAGACGGTCGTACGCGTCGGTGATGTCGCCCGTGTTGCCCTTCTCCTCGAGCGACTCGAGGTAGGCGTCGTACTCCTCCTGGGAGACGACCTTCACGTTGAACAGCATCATCGAGTGGTACTCACCGCAGAGCTCGGCGCACTTGCCGGCGTACTCGCCCTCGCGCGTCGGGATGAAGGACCAGGAGTTGTCCTTGCCGATGAACATGTCCTTCTTGTACAGGAAGTCGATGATCCAGAAGGAGTGGATCACATCGCGAGACTGAAGGTTGATCGTGACCTTCTTGTCGACGGGGAGCACCAGCGTCGGGAGCTCGGCCTTGTCGATGTTGCCCTCGGCATCGGGCTGGGCCTGGATGCCCATCGTCCAGACCGTGTCGTCTTCGGTGTCGCCGTTGTACTGGAAGTCCCACGCCCACTGCTTGGCGATCGCGGTGATCTCGACGTCGGGGTTGTCCCACTTGGTCTCGATCTCGGTCTGGTCGCGCGCCGTGAAGAAGAACATGCCCAGCACGAGGATGAGCGGCACGATCGTGTAGAAGATCTCGATCGGCATGTTGTAGCGCATCTGCACCGGGAGACCGGTCTGCCCCTTGCGCCGGCGGTACGCGATCGCGGCCCACGCCATGAGGCTCCAGGTGATGACGCCGACGGCGAGAAGAACGATCCAGGAGTTCACCCAGAGCGACGACACGCGCTCCGTCTGGTTGGTCGCTGCCGGGCCACCCTCCACGAAGCCCGGAAGAAAGCCGTTCAGCTCGGTGGGAGTACATCCCGCCAGAGCCACAGCTGCCACGACTCCCACAGGGAGTGCGGCCCAACGAAGGCGGCGTTTCGAGGGCACGATGCACCTTTCAGATTGCGGACAGGGCACGTTCAAGTCTAGAGCAACCTCACACCCGATTCATGCCATCCACGCAGGTTCCGCACGCGAAACGGCCGCCGTCACGCGAGGTGACGACGGCCGTGGTCCGGAAATCCGCAGATCAGTGGAAGCTGTCTCCACAGGCGCAGCTTCCCGCGGCGTTCGGGTTGTCGATCGTGAAGCCCTGCTCGGAGATCGTGTCCTTGAAGTCGATCGACGCGCCGTCGAGGTACGGGACGCTCATGTTGTCGACGATGACCTCGACGCCGTCGAAGTCGACCGTCTCGTCGCCCTCGAGGAAGCGCTCGTCGAAGTAGAGCTGGTAGATCAGGCCGGAGCACCCGCCGGGCTGAACGGCCACGCGCAGACGCAGGTCGTCACGGCCCTCCTGCTCCAGAAGGTTCTTGACCTTGGTGGCCGCGGCGTCCGTCAGGCTGACGCCGTGTGCGCGGGTGGTCTCTGCGGACAGGGTGGTGTCGGTCATGTCACTCCTTGGGACGGGCCGCGATACACGGCTTCTGTGACGATTCTACCGCCGCTTCCCGCGACGGGCTCAGAGCTCGACGGCGTTCATCCGTGCCAGCAGCAGGGCCTCGGTCGCGACCGCATGACGGAAGGTGTCCAGGTGCAGCGACTCGTTCGGGCTGTGCGCGCGGGAATGCGGGTCTTCCACTCCCGTCACGAGGATCTGCGCGTCGGGGAACTCGCGGACGAGGTCGGCGATGAACGGGATGGACCCGCCGACTCCCAGGTCGACCGGCGCCACGCCGTAGCCGTCGCGCATCGCGTCGCGGGTGAGCGAGACCGCCCAGCCGCTGGTGTCGACGAGGAACGGGTTGCCCAGGTCGACGTCGGAGAACGACAGTTCGGCACCGAACGGGGCGTGGGCACGCAGATGCCGCTCCAGAGCGTCATATGCCTCCTGCCCCGTCTGCCCGGGTGCCACCCGCGCGCTGATCACGACGGTGACCTCCGGCAGCAGCGTGTTCGACGCGGCCGAAACGCTCGTCGCGTCGATGCCGATGACGGTCACCGACGGCTTGTTCCAGATGCGGCTCAGAATCGTCCCGTCGCCGATCGGCATCGTGCCGGGAAGGAGACCCGCTTCGTCGCGCAGGGTCGCCTCCGCGTACTCCGGCGTCTCCGCCTCGCGGCTCGTCATACCCTCGACGGCGACCGATCCGTCGGCGTTCCAGAGCGTCGAGAGCAGCCGGACGGTGGCCATCATCGCGTCGGGCACCGCGCCACCGAACATCCCCGAGTGGGACGCGTGGTCGAGCGTGCGGACCTTCATCGTGAACCGGGCGTTCCCCCGGAGCGACACGGTGAGCCCGGGCGTCACCGAATCCCAGTTGCCGGAGTCGGCCACGACGATGGCGTCGGCGCGGAGGGCGTCTTTGTTGTCGGCGAGGAACTGGGCGAACGAGCGGGAGCCGTACTCCTCCTCCCCCTCGATGAACATCGCGATCCCGAGGTCGAGGTCGTCACCGAGAACCGACGACACCGCGCGGATCGCACCGATGTGGGCCATGATCCCCGCCTTGTCGTCGGCGGCCCCGCGTCCGTAGAGGCGGCCGTCGCGCACCGTCGGCTCGAACGGCGGGGTCTCCCAGAGGGCGTCGTCGCCGGGGGGCTGCACATCGTGGTGGGCGTAGAGGAGGATCGTCGGCTTGCCGTTGCGAGCAGCGCGGGTCGCGAGCACCGCGGGCTGCCCGTGCTCATCGGTGCCCGGGATCGCGGCACGCAGCACACGCACCTCGTCGAACACCCCCGTGTCCCTGGCCAGCGTCGCGACGGCGTCCGCACTGCGCTCCAGCTGCGTCTGATCGAACGCGGGCCAGGCCATGCCGGGGATGCGGACCAGGTGCCCCAGATCGGACAGCGCGGACGGGATGCCGGTGGCCACGGCCTCGAGGACGGCGGCGTCGGACTCGCTGGGAAGTGCAGGTGAGGTCATGCGAGTAATCTTAAGGTGACCATCTTCAGCGAACCGAGGAAACCCGTGGCCACTACCCCCGTCTCCCCTTCGACGAACGACGACGCCCCGCAGACGCCCGCCGTCGGCAAGGGGCGCGCCACGCCGACCCGCGCCGAGCAGGAGGCCGCGCGACGTCGGCCGCTGGTGGCCAACACCAAGGAGGCGAAGGCGGCCGCCCGGGCCGAGCTGAACGAGCGGCGCGCACGCGCCCAGGCGGGGATGGCCGCCGGTGAGGAGAAGTACCTCCCGGTGCGCGACAAGGGCCCGCAGCGGCGCTGGGTGCGCGACTACGTCGACGCGGGCTGGCACCCGGCGGAGTTCGTCATGGGCGTCATGGTGCTGGTGATCCTGGCGTCACTCCTGCCGACGAACCTCATGATCTCGTTCTACGCGTACCTGTTCATGATGGCGTACCTCGTCATCGCGATCGGCGGCATGATCCTGCTCGGCCTTCGGGTCAAGCGCAAGGCGGCCGCGAAGTTCGGCGCCGACCGCGTCGAGAAGGGCCTCGGATGGTACGCCGGCATGCGCGCACTGCAGATGCGGTTCATGCGCCTGCCGAAGCCGCAGGTCAAGCGCGGGCAGTACCCCGACTGACCAGCCCGCGGTTGATCTCGCGACCCCAGAACGGGCCGCGGTAGAGGAACGCCGTATACCCCTGCACCAGGGTCGCTCCAGCGTCCAGACGCTCCTGCACGTCGGCGGCTGTCTCCACTCCGCCGACCGCGATCACGCAGAAGTCCTCGGGCACCGCGGAACGGACGACCCTCAACACCTCGAGAGAGCGCCGCTTGAGGGGAGCACCGGAGAGCCCGCCGGCACCCGCAGCCTCGACCGTCGCGGCATCGGTGACGAGCCCGTCCCTGCTGATCGTGGTGTTGTGGGCAATGATCCCCGCGAGTCCCTCCGAAACGGCGAGCTGCGCGATCGCGGTGATCTCATCGTCGGCGAGGTCGGGCGCGATCTTGACCAGCAGCGGGGTCGAGCCCGAAGCGTCGCGGACGGCGCGCAGCAGTGGCGCCAGCGTCTCCACCGCCTGAAGCCCGCGAAGGCCGGGAGTGTTCGGAGAGGAGACGTTCACCGCGAGGTAGTCGGCGAGAGGCGCGAGCCGGGTGGCTGACGCGACGTAGTCGGCGGTCGCGTCCTCGACATCGACCACGCGGCTCTTGCCGATGTTGACCCCGATGACCGTGTCCGGCGCGCCCCGCCGGAGCCGGGCCAGACGACGGGCCGCGGCGTCCGCTCCCCTGTTGTTGAAGCCCATCCGGTTGATCACGGCACGGTCGGCGATCAGGCGGAAGAGCCGCGGCTTCGGATTCCCGTCCTGCGGGATCGCCGTGATCGTGCCCACCTCGACGTGTCCGAAGCCGAGCGCGGCGAGACCTCGTACGCCGACCGCGTTCTTGTCGAAGCCCGCGGCGATACCGAACGGCGACGGGAACGTGAGACCCAGCGCCTCCACACGCAGTGACGGATCCGGCCTGGTCATCGCGCGGGTCGCCCAGGACAGCGGCGGGACACCGACGGCACGGATGACGGCCATGCCGGCGTGGTGGGCGAACTCGGGATCGAAGCGCGACAGGACGGCGCGGAAGAGGAGGGGATACATCCCTGCCAGATTACCGGTCGCCCGCCTCCGCCTTCGCGTGGTCGGCGCGGAGATCGCCGATGGCCGCCTCGAAGTCCTCCAGAGAGTCGAACGCCTGATAGACGCTCGCGAATCGAAGGAACGCGACCTCATCGAGCTCACGCAGCGGACCCAGGATTGCCAGGCCGATCTCGTTGGTATCGAGCTGGGACACCCCGGTCTGACGCACCGCCTCTTCAACGCGCTGCGCGAGGATCGCCAGGTCGGCCTCCGTCACCGGACGCCCCTGACAGGCCTTTCGCACGCCGGAGATCACTTTCTCCCGGCTGAACGGCTCCATCACGCCCGAGCGCTTGATCACGTTCAGGCTGGCCGTCTCCGTCGTCGAGAACCGTCCTCCGCACTCCGGACACTGTCGGCGACGGCGGATCGAGAGTCCGTCGTCGCTGGTGCGGGAATCGATGACCCTGGAGTCGGGGTGACGGCAGAAGGGGCAGTGCATCTGACCGATCCTACGCGGTGAACCGCGCCTCGATCGCCTCACCGTGCGCGGGCAGCGCTTCGCTGTTCGCCAGGGCGACGACCCCCTCGCGAACCGCGGCCAGGGCGGCGCGATCGTAGGAGACGACCTGCTGCGGACGGAGGAAGGTATAGGCGCCGAGGCCCGGTGCATAGCGCGCCTGGCCGCCGGTCGGCAGCACGTGGTTGCTCCCCGCCATGTAGTCGCCGAGGCTCACCGGGGTGTGGTCGCCCACGAACACCGCGCCGGCGCTGGTGAACGCCGCCGCTGCCTGCTCGGCGTCGGACAGGTGCAGTTCCAGGTGCTCCGGCGCGTACGCGTTGCTGAACGCCACCGCCATCGCGCGGTCGTCGACCAGGACGACCGCGGACTGCGGACCAGCCAACGCGGCAGCGACACGTGCGCTGTGGCGCGTCGCCGCGGTGAGCCGCTCGACCTCGGCGACGACCCGGTCCGCGAGTCCCTCCGCATCGGTGACGAGCACGGCCGACGCCTGCTCGTCGTGCTCGGCCTGGCTGACCAGGTCGGCGGCGACGAGACGCGGATCGGCGGTGGAATCCGCGACCACGAGGATCTCGGTCGCTCCAGCCTCGGAGTCCGTTCCGACGACACCCGCCACGGCCCGCTTGGCCGAGGCGACGTAGTTGTTGCCGGGGCCCGACACCACATCGACGGGATCGAGGCCGAGACCGGGGACACCGTGCGCGAAGGCACCGATCGCTCCCGCACCTCCCATGGCGTACACCTCGGTCACTCCGAGCAGAGCCGCGGCCGCCAGGATCGTCGGGTGGACACGACCGTCCTGATCCGCCTGCGGCGGCGAGGCCAGGGCGATCTGCTGCACCCCGGCGACCTGCGCGGGGACGACATTCATGACGACGCTCGACGGGTAGACGGCCTTTCCGCCGGGGATGTAGACACCGACCCTGTGCACGGGCTGCCACCGCTGAGTGATCGTGGCACCCGCGCCGATGGTCGTGACCTGCGAGGCCGGGACCTGAGCGGCTGAGGCCAGGCGCACGCGCTGGATCGCCTCGTCGAGCGCCGCCCGCACTGCCGGATCGAGCGAGTCGAGGGCCTGCGTCATGTGCGCCTCAGGCACGCGAACCTCGTGCCCGACGACCCGGTCGAACCGCTCCGCCTGCTCTCGCAGCGCACCCTCACCGCGCTCCCGCACCTCCTCGACGAGGCGTGCCGCGGTGTCGAGCGCCTCCGCGCGCGCCTGCGTGGCGCGGGGGACGGCCGCGAGCATGTCCGCGGGCGAGAGCTCGCGCCCCCGCAGATCGATCGTGCGCATGTCAGCCCTTCGTGATGTCGGTGATGTCGTGGAGGTATCCGATGCGGCCGTCGTCATGGCGAACGACGTAGGCCCCTCCGCGATCCTCGATCACCAGCGCCCACGCGGTCGGCCCCACCCGGAAGATCGGCTCGCCGCGCTCGTCGTGCACATCGCGCTCGGTGGGCGCCAGGATCCAGAACGGTTGCGCCGCCTCCGTGTACTGGCGGGGGATCGTGGCCTCGACGTCGTCGTCCTGCTCGTCCGCGACGATCGGATTGACGGCCGTGGCATCGTCGGGGACATCGACCGCTCCTGTCTCCTCTCGAGCGGTCGTGCCGAGGAGCGACTCGATGCTCCCGGTGTCGGAGACGATCTCGGGCTGCTCGGCCCGGGAACGCCGGGAGTAGCTCGGCGTGTACTCCTCCTCCTCGGCCACGGGTATCGTCCCCGTGCCTCCGCCCGACGCGTGCGCAGTGAGCGGGATCCGGTCCGAGTAGTCGGCCGGGTACGCGTCGGTGTCGTCGTGACGCCGATCGCCATCGCCCGCATCGGGTACCACGTCGGTGACGGCGTCGGTTGCGGTGTCCGGGCTGGTGGGGGGTCCGGTGTCGATGACCGCGTCCGTGTCGGACTCCTCCGGCGACCCCACCGCCGCCTCGTCCTGAGTCTCCCCGGACGTCGACTCCGGGCGCGGACGGGCGATCACCGGCCGGACGGGATTCGCGTTCCGGTGCGCGAGAGTCACCAGCCGACCCTGGAAGTCTTCACGCAGCCCCGGGATCAGCGGTGCGAAAACGGTCAGGACGACCAGCGCCACCGACGTGATGACCTGCACGAGCGCGTTCCACGGCAGACCCCACTGACCCGTGGCGATCGCGGCGGACACCGCCAGCCAGAGGTTGCCCGCCCACACGCACGCGGATACGGCGAAGGCGACGGAGGCGAACTGATCGATGCCCAACGAGCCCACGCGGCGGATGCCGTCGGGAGAGAACCGGCGCAGCACCAGCAGGAACACGGCCACCGTCGGGACGCCGATCGGCAGGATCCACTGGATGCCGATGCCCCACAGCGAGACGCCGCCGCTGAGGGGGAAGAAGGAGACGAGGAACGACACCAGCCAGACGCCGACGATCAACAGCTCACGCAGTGTGAAGCCGAGGATGCCGTACTCCGGGGTCACTTCGTCGTCGTAGAGGACGCCGTCCTCGTCGCTGAACACCGCGTCGGCGGCATCCGGCTCGGGAAGTTCCGTGCTCATAGTGGTCCTTTCATCACCGGCGCACTCTGGCCGTGGCGGTGCTGTCGACGGCTCCCGATCCTACCCGTTCACCCCAGACAGGTCGGGCCGAGCAGTGACTTGAGGTCGCCGAAGAGGTCGGCCGACACCTTCACCGGCATCGGGACCTCGAACACCTTCGCCGTCCCGCCGCGGTGCACCCGAAGCAGCACCTCGGTCTCGCCGTTGTGCCGTCGCAGCACCTCGGCGAGCTCGTGCATCACGCGCTCGGTGGCGCGCTGCTCCGCGAGCACGAGCGACAGCGGGCCTGCGGCGTCGAACGAGCCCACATCGGGTGCGAAGGCCGACTGGGCATGCAGGTTGAGGCCGTCGTCGCGGCGCGACACCCTCCCCCGCACGGCCAGGATCGCGTCCTGCTGGAGGGTGTGCTGGAACTCCGTGTACGTCTTGCCCATGAACATCACGGTGACCTCGCCGTTGAAGTCCTCGACCGTGATCATGCCGTACGGGTTTCCGCTGGCCTTCGCCACCCGGTGCTGCACGCTCGTGACCAGGCCCGCGACCGTCACCTGGTCGCCGTCCTGCAGGTCCTCCGAGTTGTTGAGGTCATGGATCGAGATCGACGCGTGCTTCGCCAAAGGCACCTCGAGGCCCGCGAGCGGATGGTCGGACACGTACAGCCCGAGCATCTCCCGCTCGAACGCCAGCTTGTCCTTCTTGATCCACTCGGGTCGGGCGGGGACCTTGGCCGGCGCGACCTCCTCCAGCCCGTCGTACAGGCTGTCGAAGTCGAACCCGATCGCGCCCTGAGCCTCGTTGCGCTTCCGGTCGACCGCGGCCTCCACGGCGTCCTCGTGCACCTCCAGCAGCGCACGCCTCGTGTCGCCCATCGAGTCGAACGCGCCCGCCTTGATGAGCGACTCCACGGTGCGCTTGTTGGCGACATGCAGCGGGACCTTGTCGAGGAAGTGGTGGAACGACGTGAAGCGCTCGTCCTTCCTGGCCTGCACGATCCCGTCGACGACGTTGGTGCCCACGTTGCGCACCGCTCCCAGACCGAAGCGGATGTCGTCGCCGACGGCGGCGAAGAAGTTGATCGACTCCGAGACGTCGGGCGGCAGCACCCGGATACCCATGCGGCGGCACTCGTTCAGGTACAGCGCCATCTTGTCCTTCGAGTCGCCGACGCTCGTCAGCAGCGCCGCCATGTACTCGGCCGGGTAGTGCGCCTTCAGGTACGCGGTCCAGTAGGACACGAGACCGTACGCGGCGGAGTGCGCTTTGTTGAACGCGTAGTCGGAGAAGGGCAGGAGGATGTCCCACAGCGCCTTGATCGCGCCCTCGCCGAAGCCGCGCTCCTTCATACCGCCGGCGAAGCCCTCGTACTGCTTGTCCAGCTCGGACTTCTTCTTCTTGCCCATCGCGCGACGGAGGATGTCGGCCTGACCGAGGCTGAACCCGGCGACCTTCTGCGCGATGGCCATCACCTGCTCCTGGTAGATGATGAGGCCGTAGGACTCCTCCAGGATCTCGGCCAGGGGTTCCTCGAGCTCCGGGTGGATCGGCGTGATCTGCTGCTGGCCGTTCTTGCGCAGCGCGTAGTTCGTGTGCGAGTTCGCGCCCATCGGGCCCGGGCGGTACAGCGCGATGAGGGCCGAGATGTCACCGAAGTTGTCCGGCTTCATCAGGCGCATGAGCGACCGCAGCGGAGGGCTGTCGAGCTGGAACACGCCCAGCGTGTCGCCGCGCGCGAGGAGCTCGTACACCGCAGGGTCGTCGAGTCCGAGGTGCTCGAGGTCGAGCTCCTCGCCTCGGTTCATGCGGATGTTGTCGAGCGCGTCCGAGATGATCGTGAGGTTGCGCAACCCCAGGAAGTCCATCTTGATCAGGCCGAGCGTCTCGCACGACGGGTAGTCGAACTGCGTGACGATCTGCCCGTCCTGCTCGCGGCGCATGATGGGGATGATGTCGAGCAGCGGCTCCGACGACATGATCACACCGGCAGCGTGCACGCCCCACTGGCGCTTGAGGCCCTCGAGCCCGAGCGCGCGATCGAACACCGTCTTCGCCTCGGGGTCGGTCTCGATCAGCGCCCGGAACTCGCTCGCCTCCTTGTAGCGCGGGTGCGCGGAGTCGAACATGCCGTCGAGGGGCATGTCCTTGCCCATGACGGCGGGGGGCATGGCCTTGGTCAGACGCTCCCCCATGCTGAACGGGAACCCGAGCACGCGGCCGGCATCCTTGAGCGCCTGCTTGGACTTGATCGTGCCGTAGGTCACGATCTGCGCCACGCGCTCGGAGCCGTACTTCTCCGTCACGTACTCGATGACCTCGCCACGGCGGCGGTCGTCGAAGTCGACGTCGAAGTCGGGCATCGAGACGCGGTCCGGGTTGAGGAAGCGCTCGAAGATGAGACCGTGCTCCAGGGGGTCGAGGTCGGTGATCCGCATCGCGTACGCCACCATCGATCCGGCACCGGAGCCTCGGCCGGGACCGACGCGGATGCCGTTGTCCTTGGCCCAGTTGATGAAGTCGGCGACGACGAGGAAGTAGCCAGGGAACCCCATCTGCAGGATGATGCCGGTCTCGTACTCCGCCTGCTTGCGCACCCGGTCGGGGATACCGCTCGGGTAGCGGTAGTGGAGGCCCTTCTCGACCTCCTTGATGAGCCAGCTGTCTTCGGTCTCGCCGTCTGGCACGGGGAAGCGGGGCATGTAGTTGGCGGAGGTGTTGAACTCCACCTCGCAGCGCTCGGCGATCAGCAGCGTGTTGTCGCACGCCTCCGGGTGATCGCGGAACAGCTGCCGCATCTCGGCCGCGGTCTTGATGTAGTACCCGTCGCCGTCGAACTTGAAGCGGTTCGGGTCGTCGAGCGTTGACCCCGACTGCACGCACAACAGCGCCTCGTGCGCGTCGGCCTCGTGCTGGTGCGTGTAGTGGGAGTCGTTCGTGGCCACCAGCGGGATGCCCAGGTCTTTGGCCAGCCGCAGCAGGTCGGTCATCACCCGGCGCTCGATCGACAGGCCGTGATCCATGATCTCGGCGAAGTAGTTCTCCTTGCCGAAGATGTCCTGGAACTCCGCCGCCGCCGCCCGCGCCGCGTCGTACTGCCCGAGACGAAGACGCGTCTGCACCTCGCCCGAGGGGCACCCGGTCGTCGCGATGAGGCCCTTGCCGTAGGTCTGCAGCAGCTCACGGTCCATGCGGGGCTTGAAGTAGTAGCCCTCCATGCTCGACAGCGAGCTGAGGCGGAAGAGGTTGTGCATCCCCTCGGTGCTCTGACTCCACATCGTCATGTGGGTGTACGCGCCGGACCCCGAGACGTCGTCGCTCTTCTGATCGGGCGAGCCCCACTGCACGCGGGTCTTGTCGCTGCGGTGCGTGCCGGGGGTGACGTACGCCTCCAGCCCGACGATCGGCTTGATGCCCGCGGCCTGAGCCGCCCGGTAGAACTCGAACGCCGCGAACGTGTTGCCGTGGTCGGTCACGGCGATCGCCGGCATGCCGTAGTCGGCCGCCGCCTGCGTCATGGCATTGATCTTCGCCGCGCCGTCCAGCATCGAGTATTCGCTGTGCACATGCAGGTGGACGAAGGAATCGGATGCCATGCTCCGAGTCTACGGCGGGGCCCCGACACCGAGATCGGTGCCGGGGCCCGTGTCCGGGTCGCCGTGGCTGTCAGGGGATCGCGTCGACGATCGACACCGTCGCGGTGTATCGGATGTCGGGGACGTCGGTCGGAACCATGTCGCCGTCCGCACCGTCCGTGCGGTCGTAGCGCAGCGTGTACTCGCTCATCCAGCCGGTCGTCGTATCGACCGTCAGGGTGTCGGTCCGCGCATCGATGTGCTGGAACCGTGCGCGGTAGATCACGGTCCCACCGGACGGGGTGGCCTCGACGAGCGGGGAGAGGGCGAGGGCCGAGATCAGTGCCTCGCGGAGATCGGCCGGGGCCACATTAGACCGGAGCGCGTCCATGATCGTGATGACCGCTGCCTCGTCCGCCTGCTCCGGCACCATCTCGTACCCGCGCTCGAAGCTCTTCGCGAACTCCAGCAACGCCTGCGGATCGCGGGGGAACTGCGCGAAGTACTCTGTCGAGCCGGTGGGCGGCCCCACCTCGGTATCGAATCCCCCGGTGAACGTCCATCGGCCCACGCTGTCGTTCGCCGGGAACAGGTTGTCCCAGGCCAGCTCCCCCGCAGGCCACTGGTCCTCGGGGAAGAACTGCAGCCGCTGGGAGTTCGGGCCGTTGCTCCCCCTCCACTCGCCCGAGCGATCAGCGGGGACGAACGTCTCGCTGTGGTCCCGAACCAGGAGCGCGCCGATCGGCGCGAGGCCGTCCTGATGCCAGGGCCAGGTGAACACCGTCACCCGCGCGTCCCGATACAGGAGAGAGTCCACCGTCGTGGTGACGTGCAGATACTGCCCCGCCTGCGGGGTCGTACCGGGGAACGGCTCGGTCGCACCCGTCCCCGACGTCGCCGACGGACGCGGCAGCGGGTCGCCGTGCGGGCGCGGATCGAGCGTCTGCACCGGCACGGCTTCCACGCGCGGCTCCGGTGCCGTCAGCTGGCTCAGCATCACGACCCCGGCCGTGGCGGCCGCGACCCCCGCGACCGCCCCGGCGACGAGGAACAGCGGCCGGCGCACCCTCCGTGCCCGCTCGGCCGGCACCCCCGCGTCGATCCCCGTGAGAAGCCGCGCCCTGGCCGACGTCAGGTGCTCCTCGCTGAGGCCGGCCCCCCGGTTGACCTCACGCACGCGCTCGAAAACGTCCATCGACTTCTCCCTTCTTCTCCGTGACCATCGTGTTCCGACCGCGGGCGCGCGCCGGATCCAACCGTGTCCGCACCCGGTTCATGCGGGACCTCACCGTTCCCACGGGAACGCCGAGGGCGAGCGCGATCTCCTCGTAGCTCAGGTCGCCCCAGGCGTAGAGCAGAAGAGTCTCTCGGTCTTTGGCCGACAGCGCGGCGATCAGCGGCGCGAGCTGACGGGTCGAGAGCTCGGCGTCGAGCCGGGCGATCGTCCCGTCGAGGTCGCCGTGAGCGATGTGCTCCTCACGCGCCGCCGACTGCGCCGCCGAGCGCAGGTGCTTCGCCTCGCGCGCCCTGTGCTTCTTGATCAGCCGCGACGCGATGCCGTACAACCACGGGAGTGCAGAGTCCCAGGACGTGTCGAACGACGACCGCCGCGCGAAGGCGACGAGGAACGTCTCGCTGAGGACGTCCTCTCCGGCATCCATCCCGAGGCGGCGGGCGGCATAGCCACCCACCGCGCCGGCGTGTCTGTCGAACAGTTCGGCGAACGCCCGGGGTTGCCCGAGCGACCGCTGAATGATCTCGCTGTCTGTGCTCACACTATGTATTGCCTCAGAAGCACGATCCGGTTCGAAACTCGTCGCGGCGCCCCGTCGACCACCGATCCGCCGCGCGTTCCCCGGTCCTCACTCACCCGGTCGGTCACTCCACGACGGCCCGTCACCGCAGGTCGAGGCGCATGAGCACCCGGGGGAACCCGTCGAGCACGGACCCGGTGTCGGCGGCCTTCGTGAAGCCGGCACCCTCGAACAGGGACCGGGTCCCCACGTACGCCATCGTGAGGTTCACCTTCTCCCCCGCGTTGTCGACCGGATATCCCTCGATCGCTGGAGCCCCGCGTTCCCTGGCGTACGCGACCGCGCCGTCGATCAGCGCGTGCGAGACACCCTGCTTGCGGAATCCCGGGCGCACGCGGAAACACCACAGCGACCAGACGTCCAGATCGTCGACGTGCGGGATGAGGCGATTGCGCGCGAAGCTGGTGTCACGCCGGGGATGCAGAGCCGCCCACCCCACGGGCTCATCCTCGAGATACGCGATGACGCCCGGCGGCGGGTCCTGGTGGCACAGCTCGCGCACGCGATCCGCACGAGCCTGCCCGCGCAGGGACACGTTCTCCTTGTTGCCGATCCGATAGCTGAGGCAGAAGCAGACGTTCGACGTCGGTTTCTTCGGACCCACCAGTGTCGCGACGTCGTCGAAGACGGTCGCGGGGCGCACCACGATGCTCATGCGGTCAGTGTGGCGCACACCACCGACACCGCGTGCGCGGCACCCCGGGACAGCCGCTACTCCCCGCGCAGCACGTCCAGCGCGTGCCGGAAGTCCGCCGGATACGGCGACGCGAACTGCACCCACTCGCCGGTGGTCGGGTGCGCGAACGCGAGCTGGTGGGCGTGCAGCCACTGTCGCGTCAACCCGAGCCGTGCGGACAGCGTGGGGTCGGCGCCGTACAGCGGGTCCCCGACGCAGGGGTGACGATGCGCGGCCATGTGCACGCGGATCTGATGCGTGCGCCCGGTCTCCAGGTGGATCTCCAGCAGCGAGGCTCCGGGAAACGCCTCGAGCGTCTCGTAGTGCGTGACCGATGGCTTGCCGTCCGGCACGACCGCGAACTTCCACGAGTGATTCGGATGGCGCCCGATGGGCGCGTCGATCGTGCCGACGAGCGGGTCGGGGTGTCCCTGGACGACTGCGTGATAGATCTTCTCGACCGTCCGCTCCTTGAACGCGCGCTTGAGCGCGGTGTACGCGCTCTCGCTCTTGGCGACGACCATGAGCCCGCTCGTGCCCACATCGAGCCGATGCACCACGCCCTGCCGTTCCGGAGCCCCGCTCGTGGCGATCCGGAAACCCGCGGCGGCCAGAGCCCCGACGACCGTGGGCCCTTCCCAGCCCAGCGAGGGATGGGCGGCGACCCCGGTGGGCTTGTCGACCACCACGATGTCGTCGTCGTCATACACGATGCCCAGCTCGGGCACCGCGATCGGCTCGATCCTCGGCGCCTCCCTGGGCTGCCACTCCACCTCGAGCCAGGCCCCGCCGTGCAGACGGTCAGACTTGTCGAGCGTCGCGCCGTCCTGCCGCACACCGCCGCTCGCCGCGACCTCCGCCGCGAACGTCCGCGAGAAGCCGAGCAGCTTCGCGAGGGCCGCGTCGACGCGCGTGCCGTCGAGCCCGTCCGGGACGGGGAGAGAGCGCGACTCCACGCTCAGCGCTCCTCGGGAGACGACGGCCCCGCCTCGGCCGAGGCGCGTCCGTCGACGACGCGGTCGCTCTCACTCACCGCAGCCTCGTGCTCGGCCGCGACGGCCTCCGCGTCCTCATCGGTCTCCACCGGCGCGTGGTCGCGCTCGCGGGTGCCGTCGAAGCGCAGGCCGAACACCACCAGCAGTGCCACCGAGATCATGCCGGTGACGATGAAGATGTCGGCGACGTTGAAGATCGCGGGCATCATCCACGGCATGGAGATCATGTCGACCACGTGGCCGACCGGGAACCCGGGCTCGCGGAACAGCCGGTCGCTGAGGTTGCCGAGCACACCGCCGAGGAGGCAGCCGAGGACGACGGCCCACAACCGGGACCTCAGGCCGAAGGCCTTCCAGACGATCACTCCCGCGACGACCGCGAGGGCGATCGTGAAGATCCACGTGACCTCGGACCCGAGCGAGAACGCCGCTCCGGGGTTGCGGATGTAATACAGCTGCAGGAACTCCCCGAGCACGGGGACGACCTCGTGCAGCGGAAGGTGCTCGATGGTGAGGTACTTCACAAACTGATCGGCGGCCAGCACGACCGCTGCGAGAATCGCAACGAGCGCGCCGGCCGCCGACCGACGAAGGGGACGACGTCCTGTCAACGCGACGCCTTACAGGCCGATCGCGGAGACGGGCGTGGAGTCCGTGGAAGCCGACTTCTCGTCGAGGTCGCGGAGCTGACCCTCGATGTAGCCGCGCAGCTGAGCACGGTAGTCGCGCTCGAAGTTGCGGAGCTCGGTGATGCGGGCCTCGAGCGTGTTGCGCTCGCGCTCCAGACGCGCCGACTCCTCGCGCTGCTTGGCCTCGGCCTCGGTGCGGATGCGAGCGACCTCGGTCTCCGCCTCCGCGATGAGCGCGTTGCGCTTGGCCTCACCCTCGGCGACGTGCTCGTCGTGCAGACGCTGGGCGAGCTCGATGATCCCGGCGGTCGCCGTGGCAGAACCGGTCGGAGCGGGCTCGGCGGGCGTGGCCTCGGCGGCGGGCGCGGCCACCGGCTTCGGGGCGGGGGTCTCGGCGGCGGCGGGCGCGGCACCGGACTCGTACGCGGCCAGCTTGGCCTTCAGCTCGGCATTCTCCTCGAGGGCCTTGCGCCACTCGATGACGATCTCGTCGAGGAAGTCGTCGACCTCGTCCGGGTCGAAGCCGTCCTTGAAGCGGACGTGCTGGAACTGCTTGGTGACGACGTCATCCGGGGTAAGTGCCATGGGTGGCTCCTCTTTCGATGAGTTCGATTGCCAGTACCGATGTATGGCGTGTTCGTGATGTGGCGCGAACCCGGGGCGCGCACCTGGGTGCCAGCATAGCCCCCGAGCCTTGGCCTCGCGACGCCGCGACACCCAGGCTCGGCGAACTCAGCGGCGCCCTGAGGCGCGACACGCCACGGCGTCAGCGGATGAAGAGCCGGACGATGTTCATCAGGATCAGCACCACCAGCAGGGTGAGCGCGAACCCGAAATCGAGCGACAGCTGCCCGATGCGCAGCGGCGGGATGATCCGCCGGAAGAACCGGATCGGCGGATCGGTGACCGTGTAGACGGCCTCCGCGGCGACGAGGCCGAATCCCTTCGGACGCCACTCCCGGTTGAACAGGGGGATGTAGTCGAGGATGAGCCGCGCGAAGAGCACGAAGATGTACAGCAGCAGCACCAGGTGGACGATGCTGGCGAGGACCGAGACCAGCTGCACGGGTTAGGAGTGGTCGAAGCCCGCGGACTCGGCGTCCGCGTGCGCGATTCCCCCGTGCCCGGACACCGCGATGTTCTCCGGCGAGAGCAGGAACACCTTGGAGGTGACGCGCTCGATGCGGCCGTACAGGCCGAGGGAGAGACCGCTCGCGAAGTCGATGAGGCGCCGCGCGTCGGCGTCGCTCATCTGGGAGAGGTTGATGATGACCGGGACGCCCTCGCGGAAGTTCTCCGCGATGAGCTGCGCGTCGCGGTACTGCTTCGGGTGGACGGTGAGGATCTCGTTCACGGCTCCTGCTGCGGGCTGACGGACGGCGACGGGACGACGGAGGGGCGTGACGGGGGCCGGGGTCGGCTCCTCACGCTCGCGCTCGCGCTCACGGTGGGCGCGGGCGGGTGCCTGCGTCTCCTCCTCGTAGACCTCTTCCTCGTCGGCGAGGCCGAGATACACCATGGTCTTCTTCAGCGGGTTACCCATCGTGTCCTCCGGTTCGAACGTCTCGGGCTGGTCTTGTCACAGGTTAACCCCGGTCGGGGCGCGGTCCCGTGATTGCGGAACCGATGCGCAGGTGTGTCGCGCCGGCGGCGATGGCTTCGACGAAGTCGCCGGTCATACCGGCCGAGATCCACGTGGCCGTCGGCTCGATCGTGCGGATGCCGTCGGCGATGCCCCGGAGCCGCGCGAACGCGGAGGCGGGCTCCTCGTCCAGCGGCGCGACGGCCATGACGCCGCGCAGCCGCAGCGACGGCAGCGACAGCACGTGCTCGGCCAGAGCGGTCGCCGCGTCGGGTGCGACACCGCCGCGACCCGGGTCGTCGGTCAGATTGATCTGCACGAGCACGTCGAGCACATCGTCGCCGTCGGCCGCTCGATGCAACGCGTCGGCGAAGCGGTCGCGGTCGACGGAGTGCACCACCTCGGCGCTGCGCCGGATGGCCCCCGCCTTGTTGGTCTGCCCCTGGCCGATGAAGTGCCACTGCAGGTCGAGGTCGGCGAGCTCCGTGGCCTTCGCGGTCAGCTCCTGCTGGCGGTTCTCCCCCACCGCCGAGACGCCGAGGGCGTGCAGCTCGCGCACGAGAGCCGCCGGGTGGAACTTCGTCACGACGATCCGGGTGATCTCCTCCGGTGCGCGACCGGCCGCGCGCGCGGCGTCGGCGATCCGTTCGTCGATCGCCGACAGCCGCGCCGCGAGCTCCGATGGCGCCGGAGCACCCATCGGAGCCGTCACTTCAGGAATTCGGGGATGTCGATGTCGTCGTCGGCGAATGCCGGCTCGATGCTGGTGGCCGGCGTGCGCTGCGGTGCTGGGGCCGACTCGGTGGCGGGCGTCTCCGCGGGCTTCTCGGCCTCGTCCGAGAGGGCGACCTCCGGCAGCGATGCGGTGGACGGCCGGGAGACGACCATCGGGTCCAGGCGCAGCGACGGCTCCCCGCCGTCGAAGCCCGCGGCGATGACCGTGACGCGCACCTCGTCGCCGAGCGTGTCGTCGATGACGGTACCGAAGATGATGTTCGCCTCCGGGTGCGCGGCCTCCTTCACCAGGTCCGCGGCGTCATGGATCTCGAAGATGCCCAGGTTCGAGCCACCCTGGATCGAGAGGAGCACGCCGTGCGCACCCTCGATCGAGGCTTCCAGCAGCGGAGACTCGACCGCGAGCTCGGCGGCCTTGATGGCCCGGTCGGCGCCGCGCGCCGACCCGATGCCCATGAGCGCGGATCCCGCACCCTGCATGACCGACTTGACGTCGGCGAAGTCGAGGTTGATCAGACCGGGGGTGGTGATGAGGTCCGTGATGCCCTGGACACCGGCGAGGAGCACCTGGTCGGCGGTCGCGAAGGCCTCGATCATCGAGATGCCGCGGTCGCTGATCTCCAGGAGGCGGTCGTTGGGCACCACGATGAGGGTGTCGACCTCTTCCTTGAGCTTGGCGACGCCCGCCTCCGCCTGGCTCTGGCGGCGGCGACCCTCGAACGAGAACGGCTTGGTGACGACACCGATCGTCAGGGCGCCGATCGACTTGGCGATGCGGGCGACGACGGGCGCGCCACCGGTTCCGGTGCCACCGCCCTCACCGGCGGTGACGAACACCATGTCGGCACCGGTCAGCGCCTGCTCGATCTCCTCCGCGTGGTCTTCCGCAGCACGGCGACCGACCTCCGGGTCGGCACCCGCCCCGAGACCGCGCGTGAGCTCGCGGCCGACGTCGAGCTTGACGTCGGCGTCGCTCATGAGCAGCGCCTGCGCATCGGTGTTCACGGCGATGAACTCGACTCCGCGGAGCCCGAGCTCGATCATGCGGTTGACGGCGTTGACGCCGCCACCGCCGACGCCGACGACCTTGATCACGGCGAGGTAGTTCTGGTTCTGGCTCATGGCCGGCCTCCGATTAGTCGAGCCTTGGATGGGAACCTTAAACCTCAACTAGAGGTGTAAAGTATTTCCCGGTATTGCGTTCTCTCAGATCGAAGGTAAGCGCCGCCCGGCCGCGCGCGCGCAGCGACACGGGCGTGTCGCCCCATTCCCGCCGAAAGCCGTCAGCCGACGACCGCGACGTCCGGCGAGGTCACGTCGATCGACGACGCCTCGGGGTTCGCGGTGAGCGCCGCCGACAGCGCGAGCGCCTTCAGACCCGACTCCTCCGAACTCCCCCACACGACCGTGAGCCCGGTGCTGAGGGTGAGCGTCACATCGTCCGCGGTCGACGCCCTCACCTCCGTCAGCGCCGTGCGGATCCCCTCCGGCAGTGCACGCACCACCAGGCCGGCGCTGCGGAACGCGGCCGAATCCACCCCGCCCTCGGTCTCCACGAGCGGCTGACCCGCGGGCTGCTCCGCCGTCGTCGACAGCGCCACACCCGCCGCATCCACCAGCGTGTAGCCCGCCGACGACGAGATCACCCCGATGGGCGTCCGCTCGACGATGCGCACGGTCAGGTCGTGCGGAGGGCGCGCCTCCAGGGAGTACGTCTCGATCAGCGGGAACGCCAGGAGAGCGGCCTTCACCTCACTCGTGTCCACGAGCGCGAGGGGGGTGCCCACCTGGTCGCTCAGCGCCGCCTCGATCACGGCAGGATCGATCGTCGTCGCCCCCGCGACCGTGATCCGCTCGACCGCGAACAGCGGGCTGTACGCCGCCGCGACGCTCCCGCCCACCAGCAGCACGAGGGCACCCAGGCTGCTGAGCCAGACGATCCGGCGCCGACGTGACCGCTGCGTGAAGCGGCGGATCTCCGCGCGCAGCGCCTTGCGACGAGCGCGAGCCGCCCGCCACACCTCCCTCGTCGACGTGGGACGCTCCGCGCCGTCATCCTGCACGGCCTCGCCCGCAGGCTCGTCGACGAGCGGGATCGGCGGCTCCGGATCACGGCGACGCGCACGCGCAGTCCGTTCCGGCGCGGCGGGCGCCTGCTCCGGGGCATCCGGAGCGCTCGGAAGCGGTGCGGGCCGGCGCATGCGCTACGCCCCGTCGGTCCGACGCAGCGACTCCAGCACCTGCGGGATGATCTGGTACACGTTGCCGCAGCCGAGCGTGACGACCACGTCGCCCGCGCGCGCGACCGAGGCCGTGTAGTCGGCGGCCTGCTGCCAGTCCGCCACGAAGTGCACGCGCGAGGGGTCGTGGAACGCACCGCTCACGAGTTCACCGGTGACACCGGGAACCGGATCCTCCCTGGCGCCGTAGACGTCGAGCATCACGGTGTGGTCGGCCAGCTGCTCGAGCACATCGGCGAACTCCTGATACATGTGCTGCGTGCGGGAGTACGTGTGCGGCTGCTGGATCGCGATCAGTCGGCCGTCGCCGGCGAGAGTGCGCATCGCCTCCAGCGCCGCCCTGACCTCGGTCGGGTGATGCGAGTAGTCGTCGTACACCGTGACGCCGCGCTCTTCCCCGTGGCGTTCGAGCCGACGCACGGTCCCCGCGAAGCCCTCCATCGCGTGCACCGCGTCGGCGAACGGAAAGCCGAGCGCGACGAGCACCGCGACGGCACCGGTCGCATTGATCGCGTTGTGGGCCCCGGGGACGGCGAGCTGCATGCGCACCTGCTCCCCCGCGTACACCAGAGTCGCCGCGACCGGTCCGTCCGTGACGATGTCGGTCAGGCGCACATCCGCGTCCTCCGCCTCACCGAACGTGAGCACGTGGGCGTGGGACAGCCCCGCCCCGACCCGCAGCGCACCGGGGTCGTCGCTGGAGATCACGACGGCTTCCGAGGCCGCGTCGGCGAACCGCACGAACGCGTCGTGGAACGCCTCGTCCGACCCGTAGTGGTCCAGGTGATCGGGGTCGACGTTCGTGATGAGCGCCACCGCGGTGTCGTACAGCAGGAACGTGCCGTCCGACTCGTCGGCCTCGATCACGAACAGGTCACCGCTTCCCGTGGCGCTGGACACTCCGAGCTGCTCGATCACGCCGCCGTTGACGAAGTGCGGTTCCGCCCCGAGCTCGCGCAGCGCGGTCACGATCATCCCGGTCGAGGTGGTCTTGCCGTGGGCCCCCGCGACCGACACCAGACGTCGCGATCCGATCAGCCAGTGCAGCGCCTGCGAGCGGTGGATGACGTGGAGACCGCGCTCCTTCGCCGTCACGAACTCCGGGTTCTCCGGCCAGATGGCACCGGTGTGCACCACGGTGTCGGCGTCGCCCAGGTGCGCGGCGTCGTGACCGACGTGCACGGTCGCGCCCGCGGCGGCCAGGGCACGCAGGTTGTCACTGTCGGCGCGGTCGCTTCCGGACACCCGGATGCCGGCGTCGAGGAACATCTTGGCGAGCCCGCTCATGCCGGAGCCGCCGATGCCGATGAAGTGCGCGGAGGTGATCGTCTCGGGAAGGGGGAGGGAGAGGTCGGGTCTGATCATGTCCGCTTCAGTCTACTTTTCGTTCCGGTCGGGACGCCGGAGTCACGCCGCACCGAGGGCACGGTCGATCAGCTGGATCACGTTCTCCGTACCGTTCCTGGTACCGACGTTCTCCGCGGCCGCCGCCATGCGCGCGATACGCTCGGGATCGCCGAGCAGGGGCACGACGAGCCGCCGCACCGCGTCGCCGTCGAAGGTGGCGTCGTCGAGCAGCTCGGCTGCTCCCGCTGCCACCGCCGAGCCGGCGTTGAGCCGCTGCTCGCCGTTGCCCACCGAGTACGGGACGTAGAGCGCGGGAATGCCCAGAGCACTGACCTCGCTCACGGTGGCCGAACCCGACCGCGACACGATCAGATCGGCCAGGGCGAACGCGAGGTCCATGCGGTCCACGTAGCGGCGCAGCGTATAGCCAGGCACGCGGGGATCCTCGAGGTCGCTGCGCTCCCCCGTCACGTGCAGCAGCTGCCACCCGGCGTCGAGGATGTCGCGCCAGGAATCGGCGATCGCGTCGTTCAGCCGCTGGGCTCCGAGGGAACCGCCGAACACGAGCAGGACGGGTCGTGCGGGGTCGAGGCCGAAGTGCTCCGCCGCCTCGGCACGCGTCGCGGCACGGTCGAGCGCGATCACCTCACGTCGCAGCGGCATGCCGACGACCTCGCCACGGCGAAGCGGTGTGCCCTCGAACGCGACGCCCACCCCTGCGGCAGCCCGGGCGCCGAGCACATTCGCCAGACCCGGCTTGGCGTTCGCCTCGTGCACCACGAACGGCACCCGTTCGCGGCGCGCCGCCACGTACGCGGGAGCCGAGGCGTACCCGCCGAAGCCGACCACCACGTCGATGCGGTGACGGCGGATGTGCTGACGCACCTGAGCGATCGCACGACGGAAGCGACCGGGAAACGCCGCTGCCTGCGCGTTCGGACGCCGCGGGAACGGCACCTTGTCGACGATCAGCAGCTGGTACCCGCGCTCCGGCACCAGCCGCGACTCCAGGCCTTCGGCCGTCCCGAGCACCAGGACCGTGGCCTCGGGGTCACGCTCGCGCAACGCATCGGCGACCGCGAGCAGCGGGTTGACATGGCCGGCGGTGCCACCGCCGGCGAGAAGATACGAGGTCACCGAGCGACCCTACCCCGCGCACCTGACTGCTTCTCCGAGACGGGGATCGTCCGGGCGAAGGCGAGCAGCACACCGCAGGCCACGAGCACGGCGAACAGCGCCGTCCCGCCCTGCGACATGAACGGCAGCGGCACGCCCATCACGGGGAAGACACCGATCACCACACCGATGTTCAGCACCGCCTGGCCCACGATCCACACCGTGATGCCGCCCGCGGCGACCCGGATGAAGGGGTCCGGCGTCTTGCGGATGATGTGGAACGCGCCGACCGTGAAGAACGTGAACAGCGCCAGCACCACGATGCAGCCGATCAGGCCGAGCTCCTCGCCGACGATCGCGAAGATGAAGTCGTTGCCCGCGGCGGGCAGCCAGCCGTACTTCTCCTGCGAGTTGCCCAGGCCGAGCCCGAAGATGCCGCCAGAGGCCATGCCCCAGATGCCATGGATCGACTGGTAGCAGTCGGTGTAGTAGAGCGCCATGTCGTCGCACGTCGCGGTGATGCGCCGCATCCGATCCTCGCTGGACAGTGCGTACGCGAGCACCGCGACCACGCCGAGGATCATCGGGATGATGAAGAGCCGGAGTTTGACGCCCGAGAAGAACAGACAGCCGAGCAGGATCAGGACCATCACCATCGCGGTGCCCAGGTCTTTGCCCGCCAGCACGGTCCCGATCGCGAGAGCGCCCACCGGCACGACCGGGATGAACACGTGGTGCCAGGTGCCCAGCATGGTCTGCTTGCGCAGCAGCACCGCGGCGATCCACAGGGCCAGCGCGAGCTTGAGGAACTCGGACGGCTGCATCTGGAACCCGGCGATCTGGATCCAGTTCCGGTTGCCGCCGTCCGCGATGCCCAGAGGCGTGAACACCAGCAGCTGCAGGGCGACCGCGCCGAACAGCGCGGGCCAGGCCATGCGCTTCAGGAAGGCGATCGGCAGACGGCTGATGAGGAACATCAGCGGGATGCCCAGCAGGGCGAAGACGCCCTGGCGCAGCACGCCGTCCATCGGGTTCTGGTCGTTCGCGACGGCGGTCGCGCTGGTGGCCGACAGCACCATCACCAGGCCGAAGATCGTGAGGAGCAGCGCGGTCGACGCGATCAGGAGGAACTCGGTCGACACCGGCGTGAACCGGCGCCCCAGAGACACCCGGGCCGCGAGGCCGCCCGACTCAGAGCGCGGAGGGCGAGCCACCTGCGTCATCGGCGCTCCCCCGCTCGATCCACTCACGTACCGCCTCGGCGAAGCGGCGGCCACGTTCCGCATAGCCGGAGAACTGGTCGAAGGACGCCGCGGCCGGGGCCAACAGCACGGTGCCCCCGTCTTCGACGATCCCCGCGGCGATCTCCACCACGCGGTTCATGACCTGTCCAGTGTCGCCAGCGTCGACCTCGAACACCGGCACCGCCGGCGCGTGTCGCCCGAATGCCGCCACGACATCGCCGCGCTCCACACCGATCACGACCGCCGCGCGGGCGGACGCCCCGGCATCGGCCACGAGCTCGGAGATGTCCACACCCTTCAGATCACCGCCAACGACCCACACCGCTCCGGGGTACGCCCGCAGCGAGGAGGCTGCCGCGTGCGGGTTCGTCGCCTTGGAGTCGTCGACCCAGGTGATGCCGGCGTGGCGCGCGACCACCTGGATGCGGTGAGCGTCGAGGTGGAAGCCCTGCAGGGCCGAGTGGATCGCCTCCGGCTCGACGCCGAGCGACCGGGCGAGTGCGCTGGCGGCGAGGATGTTCTGCACGATGTGCGGCGCCGAGAGTCCAGCGGACTCGAGCTCGGCGACGGTGGTGAGCTCGAGGGCGCTGCGGGCGCGGTCGTCGAGGAATGCCCGGTCGACGAGCAGCCCCTCCACCACGCCGAGGTCGCTCGGGCCGGGGATGCCCAGGTCGAAGCCGATCGCGCGGGCGCCATCGACGACCTCGGCCTCCTCGACCATGCGGCGCGTGGCCACGTCGGCCTTGTTGTAGACGCAGGCCACGCGCGTGTTGCGATACACCAGGGCCTTCGCGTCGCGGTAGGCCTCCGCGCTGCCGTGCCACACGAGGTGATCGTCGGCGAGGTTCAGACACACGGCGGAGTACGGGAACAGCTCCCCCTCCGGCTGCGACAACCCGAGGTACCAGAGCTGATGACTCGACAGCTCCACCACGAGCACGTCGAAGCCGGCCGGGTCGCGCACCGCGTCGAGCACGGGCACCCCGATGTTGCCGCACGGGGCCGCACGCAGGCCGCCCTCGACCAGCAGGGTCGCGGTGAGCTGCGTGGTCGTGGTCTTGCCGTTGGTGCCGGTGATGAGCACCCAGTCGGCCGGGGTCCCGTCGGCGCGGAGCACCTTGTCCCGCACCCGCCACGCGAGCTCGACGTCCCCCCAGAGCGCGATGCCGGCGTCCTGCGCCCAGCGGATCACGGGGTGCGACGGCGAGAAGCCCGGCGACGCGATCACCACCTCCGGCTCGAACGCGCGCAGGGCCTCCGGCACCTCGGCGAGCGACCCCAGCTCGAGGGCCGCGCCGATCACGGGCAGTAGGCGCGCGTACTCCTCGTCCGCCGACTCGCTGAGCACGAGCACTTCGGCGCCCAGTTCCGCCAGGGTGTCCGCGACCGAGAAGCCGGTCATCGACAGTCCGAGCACGGCGACGCGCAGCCCCGACCAGTCCGCGTTCCAGCTGGTCAGTCCGGCCAGACGCTCAGCCGACACGGGTCAGCCACTCCACGTAGAACAGTCCGATCGCCGAGACCGCGAGCAGGCCGGCGATGATCCACATGCGCACGACGATCGTGACCTCCGACCAGCCGCGCATCTCGAGGTGGTGGTGGAACGGGCTCATGAGGAACAGTCGCTTGCCGCGCGTGACCTTGAAGTACGCCCGCTGCAGGATGACCGAGCCGGACGAGAGGACGAAGACGCCCGCGATCACGAGGAGCAGCAGCTCGGTGCGCGTCAGGATCGCCATCGCGGTCACGACGCCGCCGATCGCCATCGAGCCCACGTCGCCCATGAACACCTTCGCCTTCGGGGCGTTCCACCACAGGAAGCCGATGAGGCTCGCGGCGAACGAGGCCGAGATGATCGCCAGGTTGAAGGGGTCGCGCACCTCGTAGCATCCGCCGAGCGCGCCGGGGTCGCCGCCGATGCAGGGCTGCTTGAACTGCCAGAACGCGATCACGCTGTAGGCGCCGACGACGAGCACGCCGGCACCGGCCGCGAGCCCGTCGAGGCCGTCGGTGAGGTTGACGCTGTTGGACGTGGCCACGCCGATGATCGCGATCCACGCCAGGTACAGGATCCAGCCGAGGACCACACCGAAGGCGAAGAGGTTGAGCCACGTGATGTCGCGGAACAGCGAGATCGAGGCGCTCGCGGGTGTCTGACCCCAGCGGTTCGGGAAGTTCAACGCCACGATGCCGAACGGGATGACGACCAGGAGCTGGCCGATCACCTTCCGCCACCCGGAGAGGCCGAGGCTGCGCTGGCTGCGCACCTTCATGTAGTCGTCGATGAAGCCCACCGCGCCGAAGCCCACCATGAGCCAGATCACCAGGATCGCGGACAGCGCTGGTGTCTCCCCGCTCACCAGGACGCCCGTGAAGTAGCCGACGATGGAGCCGAGGATGAAGATCACGCCGCCCATGGTCGGTGTTCCGCGCTTGGCCTCGTGGCTGGGGTTGTGCACGGACTCGGGGGTGCGGATGACCTGCCCCCAGCCCCACTTCCGGAAGAGCCGGAGGAAGACGGGGGTCAGGAACAGGGTGAAGGCGAGCGAGATCGCCGCCGCCATGATGAGTGACCTCACGAGAACAATTCTCCCAGACGATCGCCGAGATGCCGCAGGCCCACGGAGTTGGATGACTTCACCAGCACGCGGTCGCCGTCGCGCAGCTCCGTGCGCAGGTACTCGAACGCCGCATCCTGGTCGGGCAGATGCACGGCCTCGCTGTCCCAGGAGCCTTCGCCGACCGCGGCCAGGTAGAGGCGGCGCGCCTCAGGGCCCACCACCACGATGCGTCGGATGTTGAGACGCACCGCGAGCAGGCCGATGCGGTCGTGCTCCTCGCCCGCGCTGTCGCCCAGCTCACTCATGGCCCCCAGGACGGCGACCGTGCGCTCGTCCGGGCCGGTGATCTGCGCGAGCGTGCGCAGAGCGGCGGCCATCGAGTCGGGGCTCGCGTTGTAGGCGTCGTTGATGATGCGCACGCGATCGTTGCCCATCGGCTGCATGCGCCAGCGCTCGGCGATCTCGACGGTCTCCAGGCGGGCGATCGCGTCGGCCGGAGCTACGCCGAGCTGCACGGCCGCGGTGAGGGCGGCCAGCGCGTTGGTCACGTGATGAGCGCCGAGCACGCGGAGCCGCAGCGGGCGGCGCTCCCCCGCGACCTCGATCGTGCAGGTCGTCCCGGAGGCGGACACGACGATGTCGTGGGCGCGAACCTCGGCCGCGTCGGACTGACCGAAGCCGACGACGCGAAGGCCGCGGTGCTCGGCGAGCTCGCGCATCGCCCACACCCGGGGGTCGTCCGCGTTGAGCACGGCGGTGCCCGGAACCCGCGCCGCCGACACGAGCTCGGACTTCGCCTTGGCCGTGGCCTCGATGCCGCCGAAGCCGCCCGCGTGCGCGAGCCCGACCATGAGCACGACGACGAGGTCAGGTTCGACGAGTCCGGCGAGGCGGGCGATGCTCCCCGGGCCGGCCGCCCCGAACTCGCTCACGAGGTACCGGGTGTCGTGGGTCACGCGGAGCATCGTGACGGGGGCACCGACCTCGTTGTTGAAGGAGTTGATCGGGGCGACGGTCTCCCCCTCGTCGGCGAGGATGCGTGCGAGGAAGTTCTTGGTCGTGGTCTTGCCGTTGGACCCGGTGATGCCGACGATACGCAGCCCACCGCCCGCGCGCACGCGGCCCACGACCGCGCGCGCCAGCTCGCCGAGGGCGACCACGGCGTCGGAGACGACGATCTGGCTGACGGGCACGTCGACCGGATGCTCCACGATCGCGAGCACGGCACCGGCCTCGACCGCCGCACCGACGAAACGGTGTCCATCGGTCTCCGCGCCGGGCTTCGCCACGAAGATCGATCCCGGCCGCATGGTGCGCGAGTCGGTGTCGACCAGGCCGTCGACGACGGTCTCGGGGGTGTGCTCTCCGGCCACACGCAGATCACCGCCGACAGCGGCGGTGATCTCAGCGAGCGTCAGGGCGATCATGTCATCTCCATGCGCGGCTCTCGCCGACTATCCGAACTTGGGGAGGAGCGCGTCCATCGGGACAGAGGACGGCATCACGCGATAGGTCTTCATCACCTGCGTCATCGCCTTCTGGAAGGCGGATGCGGTGGCCGCGGACGATACAACCTTAGTCGGCTCGTCGAGAGTGACCACGACGACGTACTGCGGATCGTCGACCGGAGCGAAGCCCACCATGCTCGTGTAGTACACGCCGGCCTTGTATCCGCCGTTGCCGTCGGAGACCTGTGCGGTACCCGTCTTGCTCGTCACGCGGTAGCCGGGAACCTGGATGCGATCGGCGTTGCCGCCCTGGACCGCGACGTTCTCGAGCATGCGGGTGAGGTCGGCCGCGGTCTGCGGTGCGACGATCTGCTCGTGCTCGGGCTTCTTCACCTCGGAGACCGTGCCGTCCGCGCCGGTGCAGGACTCGACCAGCGACAGGTCGATCTTCTCGCCGCCGTTCGCGATCGCCTGGTATGCGCCGGCGAGCTGCGGCGCGGTGACCGTGAAGTACTGGCCGAACGTGGTCGTGTACAGCGACTGGCTGTCCCAGTCGGAGACGGGGTGCAGCAGGCCGGACACCTCGGACGGGAAGTCGAGCGTCTTCTGGCCGACGCCGAACCGCTGCAGGTAGTCGTAGCGCACTTCGGGCGACACCATGGTGCCGAACTTGGACAGTGCGACGTTCGACGAGTCGATCAGGCCGCCCGCGAGCGTGTAGTTGTAGGCCGGGTGCGAGAAGGCGTCGTTGATGACGGCACCGTTCGGGAACGTCTCGCGCGACGAGGCGGTCACCGTGCTCAGGGGCGTGAGACCCGCGCCCTCGATCGCGGCCGCGGCGGTGATCGCCTTGAACGTGGATCCCGGCTCGAAGTCTCGGTGGAAGATCTGGCTGTAGCGCGTCTCGGGCGTGGAGGAGTCGAGGTCGTTGGGGTCCATCGCCGGCCACTCGGCCGCAGCGCGGATCTTGCCCGTCGCCACCTCGACGACCGTCACGGTGCCGCCCTTGGCGCCCTGCTTCTGCGCCTCCTCGCCGATCATCTGCTGGAGGTACCACTGCAGGTCGCTGTTGATCGTGAGCTGCACGGTGCCGCCGTCCACGGCGTCGACGACCTTCTCGCTGCCCGGGATGACGACGCCGTCCTTGCCCTTGCGGTACGTCTCCTCACCGTCGACCGGCGCGAGGCACGTCTCCTCGAGCTGCTCGACGCCGGCCTTCGCCTCCCCCGTGTTGTCGAGGAAGCCGAGGATGTTCCCGGCGACCGCACCGTTCGGGTAGACCCGCGTCTCCCGCGGCTTGAGCGACAGGTAGGAGCCGATGCCGAGGTCGCGCAGAGCGATGTACTGCTCGGTGTTCAGGCCCTTCTTGAGCGGCGCGTACTGGCTGTTCGGGTTCTCGGCGAGGGCGTTGGAGACCAGCGCCCGCACCTCCTCGCCGGTCTGACCGGTGATCGCGGCGATCTTGTCCGAGGCCTCGGCCCACGGCAGCTTCGGGTTCTTCTCCTCGACGAGCATGATCACCTGCGGGCTCAGCTGGGCGTCGTAGACCATGACGCTCGATGCGAGCACGGTGCCCCCGGAGTCGACGATCGAGCCGCGCTGGCCGGGGATGGCGGAACCCGCCCCGATGTGCTCGAGCGACTGCGAGACGTGCTCATCGGCGCTCACGACCTGGATGTCGACGAGGCGGACGACGAACGCCACCAGGACCGAGAGGATGACCGCCAGAGCGACGACAGTGCGTCGCCGCGGTCCGCGCGTGGCTCGTGTCGTCATGGGATCTCTCCGTGGTCGTTGCGATCAGTGGGTGGTGGGGCTGGGGAGGCCGTCGGTGATGGCCGGCGGAAGATCCTGCGCGGGCGGCGCGACGCCGTCCTCGCCCTGCGCGGTCTGCTCCGCGGGCGGTGCGTTCTCGGTGATCAGCACGTTCCCGACGGCCGCCGCGCCGTTCGGGTCGACGGTCGAGGTCCAGTCGGCTCCCGACCCCGTGCCGAAGACCGCGCCGTCGCTGAGCCGGAGGTACGAGGGGGAACCGGCGACGACCATCCCGAGCGCGGCCGCGCTGCTGGCGAGCACCTGCGGCGAGCTCAGGCCGGTGAGCTCCTCCTGCAGGGCGTGCGTGTGCAGATCCAGCTCCCGCTGCTGGGACGACAGGCCCGCGAGGGTGAACGAGTCCTGCGTGATCGCGAGGGACAATCCGACCTGCGCCGCGCCGATGGCGAGGGCGCCGGCCAGGGCCACGAGCGCATAGGCCAGCTTCGGCTTGCGGCGGACCGCGGGGGTGGTGACCGGCTGCAGTCGCCGCTTCGGTGCGCGCTGCGGCGCCTCGGAGGGCAGCGGACGGGCCGCCGTGCGTACTGCGTTCATGCTCATGCGCTCTCCCGCACCTTCTCAGCGGCGCGCAGGCGCACCGGGATCGCCCGCGGGTTGCGGGCGCGCTCTTCGTCGTCGGCGAGCTCCGCGCCCTTGGTCAGGATGCGGAAGCGGGGGGCGTGCTCCGGGAGCTCGACCGGCAGCCCCGCCGGGGCCGTGGACGCGGACGCGGCCGCGAACGCCTGCTTGACCAGGCGGTCTTCCAGCGACTGGTACGACATCACGACGATGCGCCCGCCGACGGCGAGGGCGTCCATCGCGGCCGGGATCGCGTCGGCGAGCACGTTCAGCTCCGCATTGACCTCGATGCGCAGCGCCTGGAACACCCGCTTGGCGGGGTGTCCAGCGCGCTGGGCGGCCGCGGGCGTGGCAGCGACGAGGATGTCGACGAGTTCGCCCGACCGCAGGATCGGCTGCCTCTGCCGTGCCTCGATGATGAATCGGGCGTAGCGGCCCGCGAGCTTCTCCTCGCCGTAGCGCTCGAAGATGCGCCGCAGGTTGCCCTCGCTGTAGGTCGCGATGACGTCGGCGGCGGTGACGCCCTTCGTCTGGTCCATCCGCATGTCCAGCGGAGCGTCCTTGGCGTACGCGAAACCGCGCTCGGCCTCGTCGAGTTGCAGCGAGGAGACCCCGAGGTCGAACAGGATGCCCGCGGCGCCCTGAGCGTGCAGGCCGATCTCGTCGTAGACGGCGTGCACCAGGGTGAGGCGATCGCGGAACCGGGCGAGCCGCTCACCCGCGATCCGCAGCGCGTCGGTGTCGCGGTCGAGCCCGATCAGGCGGATGCCGGGGAACCGCTCCAGCAGCGCCTCGGAGTGGCCGCCCATTCCGAGGGTCGCGTCGACCAGGACGGCGCCGTCCTCCTGCAGGGCGGGCGCGAGCAGCTCGACGCAGCGGTCGAGCAGGACGGGGGTGTGGATGTCGCGGAGGCTCATGATCTCTCTCGGGTCCGACCTTCGGCTCTGATCCCCCTCCGCTTCGCGACCCGGCACCGGGGAAGTGTGTCGGGGCGGGAGCGGCGGGGCATCACAGCCGTGGTCAGAACAGTCCCGGAATCACCTCCTGCTCCAGTTCGGCGTAGGACTCCTCACCAGCGGCGAGGTAGGCGTTCCAGCTCTCGGCGTCCCAGATCTCGGCGTGAGCACCGACTCCGGTCACGATGAGCGCCTTCTGAAGACCGGCGTACTGACGCAGGTGGGCGGGGATGGTGATGCGGTTCTGGCTGTCGGGCATCTCCGCGCTTGCTCCGGAGAGGAACAGGCGCATGAAGTCACGTGCCTGCTTGTTCGCGAGCGGCGCCTGACGGATCCGCTCGTGCATCGCCTCGAACTCGGCCGTGCTGAAGACGTAGAGGCAGCGCTCCTGACCGCGGGTGACGACGATGCCGCCGCCCAGGTCCTCGCGGAACTTCGCGGGAAGGATGACCCGTCCCTTGTCGTCCAGCTTCGGTGAGTGCGTGCCCAGCAGCATCGGCCTTCACCCCCTCTCCGTCCGGCCAACTCGAGGTGCGCCCCACTTTACTCCACTTTACTCCACTTTCCTATGACGAATGCCCGTAGATTCTGCTCTAAGGGCTCCGGGCGCGCCAGAGAACCGCGTGATTATGCGGTGGAGCGGGGTGGAGCGTCAGTGGAGGGTCGTGGAGGCCCAGTGGAGGAAAGAGTCCACACACGGAAAAAGCCCGGATGCAGAGCATCCGGGCTTCTCAGAGAAGGTGGGGCGGGTCACCGTCCGTCTTGGCGGCGATCCCAGCGATCGTTCATGCGATCCATGAAGGAGGAGGAGTCCTGTCGCTTCGCGGTCGAACGCTGACGCGGCTCGGCCGGCGCCGAGCGACGCACGGGGGTGACCGCGAGCATGACGCCGGCAAGCATGGCCGCGAATCCGATGACCCCGACCACCACACCCCAGACATCGCCGAGGATGACACCGACGACGAGACCGCCGACGCCCGCGAGCAGCAGGAGCGCCCCGTAGACGAGGTTGCGATAGCTGAGTGCGCGGTCACCGGACGGCGCGCTCACCACATCGGCGTCATTGTGAAGGAGATGGCGTTCCATCTCGTCGAGCAGACGTTGCTCCTGTTCGGAGAGTGGCATCTCGTCCCCCTCGGGTATGGTGCACTCCAGTCTACGCTCGACGGGCGTCCGGGGCCAGCGTCAGGCCCCTCCCTTCCTTTACGTATGCTGGGAGTCGTGCCGTCAGCCTCTCCCGTCCCCGACGCCGTCGCCGCCCGACTGGACGGCTTCCTCGCACGCATGCGGGAGGAGTCATCGGCCTACGGGCCGGATGCGGGCGCGTTCCTCGACATGGCGGCGAGCACGCTAGCGGGTGGCAAGCGACTGCGCGCGCGCTTCTGTCATGCCGGGTGGCGTGCCGTCGCCCGTTTCCACGAGCGCACGGCCACCGAGGACGACCGCCTGTGGGATCTGTGCGCGGCCCTCGAGATCTTCCAATCCGCCGCCCTCGTGCACGACGACCTGATCGACAATTCCGACACCAGGCGCGGTCGCCCCGCGGCCCATCGCGCCCTCGAGGCGTCGCACCGCGGCGCCCGCTGGAGCGGAGACGCGGAGGCTTTCGGTCGCGCGGGGGCCGTTCTGCTCGGCGACCTCCTGGTGGCGTGGAGCGACGACCTGCTCGAAGCCGCCCTCGACGGCCATCCGCACGCGAGCGCCGTGCGCGGGGAGTACGCCCGCATGCGACGCGATGTGACCACGGGCCAGTTCCTGGACATCGCAGAGGAGTCCGCCTGGAGCGTCAATCCGGCGGAGGAGCACGCGGAACGCGCGTTGCGCATCGCCTCGCTCAAGTCGGCCAGGTACAGCATCGAGCAGCCGCTCGTCCTCGGTGCCGCCTTCGCCGGCGCAGACCACGAGCAGCTCGCAGCGCTGCGGCGCTTCGGTCACCCGGTCGGGATGGCGTTCCAACTCCGAGACGACGTGCTGGGCGTCTTCGGCGACAGCAGCGTGACGGGCAAGCCGGCCGGCGACGATCTGCGAGAGGGCAAGCGGACGGTTCTGGTCGCGCTGACCCGCGAGGCGCTCGACGCGCCCGCACGCACCATCCTCGATGAGCTGCTCGGCGACCCGGCCCTGAGTGCGCAGCAGGTGGCCGCTCTGCAGTCGACCATCGCGGACTCCGGCGCGCTCGCACGGGTGGAAGACATGATCTCCGCCTACGCCCGCGAGGCGGACAGGGCGCTGACCGGAGCTCCGCTCGACAACGCCGCCGTGGGCGAGCTCCGCGACCTCGGGCGAGCCGCGACAGTGCGCTCTGCCTGAAGCCCGCTCAGGCCAGGGTGCGCGCGAGTCGGCGGACCTCGCTCTTGTGGCCGGCGAGCAGCGACGCGATGGGCGAACGGCCGAGGCTCTCCTCCTCCGCCAGAAGCCAGTCGATGAGCTCGTCATCGCTGAAGCCCGCATCCTGCAGCACGATGACCGTGCCGCGCAGCGAACTCAGCGGGTGCCCGTCGACGATGAACACGGACGGCACGGCGAAGACACCGGTACGACGCGATCCGACCAGGTGATGGTCGTCGATCAGTCGACGCACGCGTCCCAGCGGCTCACCGAGGACCTCGACGAGGTCGGGCAGCGTCAACCACTCGACGGGGGCGGCTTCGGGTGAGGCGGCAACGTTCTCAGACACGATGCCCACTATCTCACCTCGGCGTCCCTGACGCATTTCAGCACTCGCGTCACACTGTTCACATGTGTCACTTCTGTTGACATCTCTATACATCCGTGTCAGCGTGAAGTGCTCGAAAAGGGGGCCCGTCGTGAACCTTCAGACCGCTGCTCGCCGCGCTCGAACCCTGCAGCTGGGGCTGCCCGCCGCGATCGCCGGCGCTCTCGCCGCAACGCTGACAGCCGCGCCGGCCGTCGCCGTGACCGACGCCTCGGTCGCGCCGCTCGAACGGCAGCGCACCGCTCCCCCGCGCGGCGTGCCCGCCCAGGTGGCGCCGGCAACCTATATCGTCCAGCCGGGCGACACCGTGGCGGCGATCGCCGCTCGCTTCGGGCTGCGCACGGCCGATGTCCTGACCTGGAACGGCCTGTCCTGGCGCTCCGTGATCTACCCGGGGCAGACGCTCGTGCTCCATCCTGCCGCCGCTCCGGCGCCTGCTCCGGCACCGGCGCCCGCACCGGCCGCCACCACCGTGCACGCCGTCGTCGCGGGAGACACGGTCTACGCCATCGCGCAGCGCTACGGCACGAGCGTCGATGCGGTCCTGTCCGCGAACAGGCTCACCCGCGCCTCGATCATCTACCCGGGGCAGAGCCTCGCCATCGGCGCGCCCGCGGCTGCGCCCGCCGCGGCACCCGCTCCCGCTCCGGCTCCGGCTCCGGCGCCCGCTCCCGCGGCGACGACGCACACGGTCGCTGCCGGTGACACGCTGTACGGGATCGCCCAGTCCTACGGCACCACGACGCAGGCTCTCTTCGCACTGAACGGTCTCGGGCCGTCGTCGATCATCTACCCCGGGCAGAAGATCGCCGTGCAGGCGGCCGCGGCTCCTGCGCCGGCCACAGCCCCGGCGGCCGCTCCCGCACCGGGAGGTCAACTCAGCGCCGCTCTCACCGCGGAGCAGGCCGGCACCGCCGCCCTCATCATCCGTATCGGTCGCGAGCTCGGCGTGTCCGATCGCGCCATCGCGACGGCGCTCGCGACCGGCATGGTCGAGTCCGGGCTGCGCAACCTGGACTGGGGCGATCGGGATTCGCTCGGCATCTTCCAGCAGCGCCCGAGCACCGGGTGGGGCACGCCGGAGCAGATCATGGACGCCGACCGCAGCACCCGCGTGTTCTATGGCGGCCCGAGCGATCCGAACGGCACGGTCACCCGAGGCCTGCTCGACATCCCCGGGTGGGAGAGCCTGTCGTTCACCGCCGCAGCGCAGGCCGTGCAGATCTCCGCCTACCCCGACAAGTACGGGCAGTGGGAGGCTCAGGCCTACGCCTGGCTCGCGCTGTACGGCTGAGATGTCCGGGGAATACGGGGTCCAGGGGTGAGGCGCTCCCGGGGCTTTCAGGCAATCCTCCCTAGAATTCTGACGTGACGACCAATCAGCAGGCCGACCCCCTCATCGGGCGGCTCGTCGACGGTCGGTACCGAGTCCGAGCTCGAATCGCGCGCGGCGGGATGGCCACGGTATACGTCGCCACGGACCTCCGCCTCGAACGCCGCATCGCCCTCAAGGTCATGCACGCGCACCTCAGCGACGACTCCGCGTTCCAGAGCCGCTTCATCCAGGAGGCGCGCGCCGCGGCACGACTGGCCGATCCGCACGTCGTGAACGTCTTCGACCAGGGCCAGGACGGCGAGCTCGCCTACCTGGTGATGGAGTACCTGCCCGGCATCACCCTGCGCGAACTCCTCCGGGAGCAGAAACGCCTCACGGTCGCGCAGACCATCACGATCATGGACGCCGTGCTCGCCGGGCTCTCCGCGGCGCACCGTGCCGGGATCGTGCACCGCGACGTGAAGCCCGAGAACGTGCTGCTCGCCGAGGACGGCCGCATCAAGATCGGCGACTTCGGACTGGCCCGCGCGACGACCGCGAACACCGCGACCGGACAGCAGCTCCTCGGCACCATCGCCTACCTCGCGCCGGAGCTCGTCACCCGCGGAACGGCCGACGCACGCAGCGACATCTATGCGCTCGGCATCATGCTGTACGAGATGCTCGTGGGCGAGCAGCCCTACAAGGGCGAGCAGCCGATGCAGATCGCGTTCCAGCACGCCACGGAGTCGGTGCCGCGCCCCAGCGTGCGCAATCCCGCCGTTCCCGAGCAGCTGGACGAGCTCGTGCTGTGGGCGACCGAGAAGTCGCCGGACGAGCGGCCGGACGATGCACAGCAGATGCTCGAGCGCCTTCGCGACATCGAGCGCGAGCTCGGCATCTCCCCCGCGGTGACCAGGGCGACCGTTCCCCCCCAGAGCGCCGCCGACTCGGGCGACCTGACCAAGGTGATGCCGGGCACGATGGTGATCCCCGACGCTGTCGCGCCCACCGCCGGCACGGTCGACAACGCCACGATCCTGCGGCGCCGTGCATCCAAGCGCCGCGCCCGCGGAGCCTTCCTCCTGTCCCTCGTGCTGCTGCTGGCCGTGCTCGCCGGCGGCGTCGGCTGGTGGTTCGGCTCCGGCCCCGGCTCGCTCATCGCCGTACCCGCCGTCGCGGGTCAGACGTACGACCAGGCCGCCGCCGAGCTCACCGATGCCGGATTCGTGCCGACGCAGCGCGACGAGTTCTCGGTCGATGTCGACAAGGGCACCGTGATCGAGACCGATCCGGGCGAGGGCTCACGCCTCGACAAGGGGGCGACGGTCGCGGTCGTCGTCTCCGCCGGACCCGCGTCGCACGACATCGCCGCCGTGGCCGGGGTGCCTGCCGACGAGGTGCGCACGGCCCTGGAGGGGGCGAACCTGGAGATCACCGACGACGAGGAGTACTTCACCGACGTCGCCGACGGCTCGGTCATCAACGTGCGCATCACCCCCCGCGCGGGTGGCGACGCCTACGGCTGCGACGAGGGCTGCACGGTCTTCGAGAAGGACACCGCCACCATCCAGATCTCGCGCGGCCCCGTGCCGGATGTGAGCGATATGACCGTGAGCCAGGCGACCGACGCCCTCACCAGCAAGGGCCTCAAGGTCAACGCCGAGAGCCAGTACCAGCCCAGCGACACGATCGGGAAGGACCGCGTCATCGGTATCGCCGAGCGTGGCGAGGAGGGGTCCTGGCGTCCGGGCGAGACCGTGCAGCTCATCGTCTCCCAGGGTCCGCCGCTGTTCGACGTCCCCGACGTGTCAGGGCTGTCCCGCGACGAGGCGACCAAGGCACTGCGTGACGCCGGCTTCAAGTGGGCGTACACGAGCGGCACCGGTCTCCCGGACTCGGTGTGGGATCTGCTGGCCAATCAGAACACGCGCGTCGAGTCGTACAGTCCGACGGACCCGCAGCGGAAGGGCGCGACGATCACGCTCACGATGGGCTTCGCCGGCTGAGTCGGCGCATGACGAAGGGGCCGGAACGATGTTCCGGCCCCTTCGTCATGCAGTGTCCGCGGCGTCAGCGCTTCTCGAGCTCCTCGGCCACGAGGAACGCCAGCTCCAGGGACTGCATGTGGTTCAGGCGCGGGTCGCACAGGCTCTCGTAGCGCGTCGCGAGGGCGGCCTCGTCGATCTGCTCCGAGCCGCCGAGGCACTCGGTCACGTCGTCGCCCGTGAGCTCGACGTGGATGCCGCCCGGGAACGTGCCCACGGAGCGGTGCGCCTCGAAGAAGCCGCGCACCTCGTCGACCACGTCATCGAAGCGCCGCGTCTTGTATCCCGTGGGCGTCGTGATGCCGTTGCCGTGCATGGGGTCGGTGACCCACAGCGGCTGCGCGCCCGACTCGCGGACCGCCTCGAGCAGCGGAGGCAGCGCATCGCGGATCTTGCCGGCACCCATGCGCGTGATGAAGGTCAGTCGTCCGGGCTCGCGCTCGGGGTCGAGCTTGTCGATCAGCGCGAGAGCCGTCTCCGGCGTCGTCGTCGGGCCGAGCTTGACGCCGATCGGGTTGCGGATCTTCGAGAAGTAGTCGACGTGCGCGCCGTCGAGCTCGCGCGTGCGCTCACCGATCCACAGGAAGTGGGCGGACGTGTTGTACGGGGTGTCCGTGCGCGAGTCGATGCGCGTCATCGGCCGCTCGTAATCCATCAGGAGGCCCTCGTGGCCGGTGAAGAACTCGACGCGCTTCAGCTCGTCGAAGTCGGCGCCCGCAGCCTCCATGAACTTGATGGCCCGGTCGATCTCGGCGGCCATGCGCTCGTAGCGCTGGTTGGCCGGGTTCTGCGCGAACCCCTTGTTCCACGAGTGCACCTCGCGCAGATCGGCGAAACCACCCTGCGTGAACGCGCGGATCAGGTTCAGCGTCGACGCGGCCGTGTGGTAGCCCTGCAGCAGACGACCGGGGTCGGCCTGGCGCGAGCCCTCCGTGAAGTCGTAGCCGTTGACGATGTCGCCACGGTACGCCGGCAGGGTGACCTCGCCACGGGTCTCGGTGTCGCTCGAGCGCGGCTTGGCGAACTGCCCGGCCATGCGCCCCATCTTCACGATCGGCATCGACGCCCCGTAGGTGAGCACCACCGCCATCTGCAGCACCGTCTTGATGCGGTTGCGGATCTGCTCCGCGGTCGCGCCCGCGAAGGTCTCGGCGCAGTCGCCGCCCTGGAGCAGGAAAGCCTGGCCGGAGGCGGCACGCGCGAGGCGGTCGCGAAGATTGTCGACCTCCCCCGCGAAGACCAGCGGCGGGAGAGCGGCGATCTGCCGGGAGACGTCGGCGACGCGGTCGGCGTCCGGCCACTGCGGCTGCTGCTTGATGGGAAGCGAGCGCCAGGCATCAAGGGCATCGATGTGGTGCGGGAGCATGCGTCAAGCCTACTGGTCGGCGACGGTGCCGAGATGCGCTGCGGAGGCTATGTGACGCGGGTGGGCAGGCGGTCCTTCACGGTCGAGGCGTAGACGTCTTCGTACTCCTGCTGACCCAGTCGCTGCAGCGCCACCATGATCTCGTCGGTGACGGAGCGCAGGATGTAGCGGTCGTTCTCCATGCCCGCGTAGCGAGAGAAGTCGAGGGGCTCGCCGATCACGATCCCGACCCGCATGATGCGGGGAATGCGTCGACCGATCGGCATCGCGGTGTCGGTGTCGACCATGATCACGGGGACCACGGGGACCTTCGCCTCGAGCGCCATCCGCGCGATGCCGGTGCGTCCGCGGTAGAGCTTGCCGTCGGGGCTGCGCGTCCCCTCCGGATAGATGCCGAGCAGCTCGCCGCCGCCGAGCACCTGCAGTCCCGTGTTGAGCGAAGCCTCCGAGGCCTTGCCGCCCGAGCGGTCGATGGGCAGCTGTCCTGTCGCCTTCATGAAGAACTTCGTCGACCAGCCCTTGAGGCCGCGACCGGTGAAGTAGTCGCTCTTGGCGAGGAACGACATCGGCCGATCGATCACGAGGGGAAGGAAGATGGAGTCGGCGAACGAGAGGTGATTGCTGGCGAGGATCGCCGCACCGCTCGCGGGCACGTTCTTCCGGCCCACGATCCAGGGGCGGAACACCGCCTTGACCACGGGGCCGATCACGACGTACTTCATCAGCCAGTAGAACATCGAGGTGAAGTCTAGCGCCGCTCCGGTGTCCGCCCCAGCCCCGCTCGCACAGGCCGTGCGCGACTCAGTTTCACCCTGAGCGCGACCGGGTGCCATGCCCTAGACTCGAACCAACGCCCGTGCCCGACCGGTACCGAAGGAGCTGCCGTGGTCCAGTTTGAAGTCCCCGCGATCGTCCCCGCCGATCCCGACGCGAACGTCGCCGACCTTCTCGCGGAGCGCGTGCGCGCCACGCCCGACCGCCCCCTCTTCTCCGTCCCCCAGGGCGACGGGTGGCGCGACATCTCCGCCGCCGACTTCCAGACCGCGGTCATCGCCCTGGCGAAGGGCTTCGCGGCCGCCGGCATCCAACCCGGCGAGAAGGTCGGCTTCCTCGCCCGGACGACCTACGAGTGGACGCTGGTCGACTTCGCCCTGTTCTACGCGGGCGCGGTGATGGTCCCCATCTACGAGACCAGCTCCCCCTCCCAGATCCAGTGGATCCTGGAGGACTCCGGTGCGATCGCGCTCATCGTCGAGTCTCCCGAGCACTTCGCACGCGTCGACGAGGTGCGCAGCGACCTCCCCCTGCTGCGCGAGGTCTGGCAGCTGCACCTCGGCGCGATCGACACCCTCACCGCGCAGGGAGCGTCCGTCTCCGACGAGGAGATCGACCGCCGCCGCACCCTCGCCGTCGCCTCGGACATCGCCACCCTCATCTACACCTCCGGCTCGACCGGGCGCCCCAAGGGGTGTGTGCTCACCCACAGCAACTTCGTCGAGCTGTCCCGCAACGCCGCGAAGGCGCTCGACGAGGTCGTGCAGACGCCCGGCTCCTCCACGCTGCTGTTCATCACCACCGCGCACGTGTTCGCACGCTTCATCTCGATCCTCAACATCCACGCCGGCGTGCGCACGGGTCATCAGCCGGACACGCGCCAGCTGCTGCCGGCACTCGGCTCGTTCAAGCCCACGTTCCTCCTCGCCGTCCCGCGCGTGTTCGAGAAGGTCTACAACTCGGCGGAGCAGAAGGCCGAAGCGGGCGGCAAGGGCAAGATCTTCCGCGCAGCCGCCGACGTCGCGATCGAGCACTCGCGCCTCCTCGAAGAGGGCAAGAAGATCCCGTTCGGCATGAAGCTCAAGTTCGCGCTCTTCAACAAGCTGGTCTACAGCAAGCTGCGCGAGGCCATGGGCGGCAACGTGGTCTACGCGGTGTCGGGCTCGGCTCCCCTCGGCGCCCGCCTCGGCCACTTCTTCCACAGCCTCGGCGTCGTCATCCTCGAGGGCTACGGCCTCACCGAGACCACGGCACCGGCCACCGTGAACCTCGCGGACAAGTCCAAGATCGGCACCGTCGGCCCCGCTCTTCCCGGGGTCGGCATCCGGCTTGCGGACGACGGCGAGATCGAGGTCCGCGGCATCAACGTCTTCAAGGAGTACTGGAACAACCCGGAGGCCACCGCCGAAGCCTTCAGCGAGGGCGGCTGGTTCCACACCGGCGACATCGGCAGCTTCGACTCCGAGGGCTTCCTCACCATCACCGGCCGGAAGAAGGAGATCATCGTCACCGCCGGCGGCAAGAACGTCGCACCCGCCGCACTCGAGGATCCCATCCGCGCGAACCCGATCGTCGGCCAGGTGGTCGTCGTGGGCGATCAGCGCCCGTTCATCTCGGCGCTCGTGACGCTCGACCCCGAGATGCTGCCCACCTGGCTCGCCAACAACGGACTGGACGAGAAGATGTCGCTCGCGGATGCCTCCACCAACCCGGCGGTGCGCGCCGAGGTGCAGCGCGCGGTGGACGCGGCCAACCAGCGGGTCTCGCGGGCCGAGTCGATCCGCAAGTTCACGATCCTCGACTCGGAGTGGACGGAGGCCTCCGGCCACCTCACCCCGAAGCTCTCCATCAAGCGCAACGTCATCATGAACGACTTCGCCGACGAGATCTCCGCGATCTACGACGAGCCGGTCGCCACCACCAACGTCGCCATCGGCGGCTGAGCGGCACCTCAGTCGCAGAAGGGCCCCGCCGCGGCGGGGCCCTTCTTCATGCGGCTAGAACCAGGAGCTCTCGCGCACCTGCCGCATCGCGACCTTGCGCGTCTCCGGGTCGAGCCGGGTGAGGAAGAGCTTGCCGTCGAGGTGGTCCGTCTCGTGCTGGAGCGCCTGGGCCAACAGCCCTTCGCCCTCGAGCACCACAGGCTGCCCGTCGAGATCGATGCCCTCGACCCTGGCCCACGGATGGCGCTGCGCGTCGTGCCACAAGCCCGGCACGGACAGGCACCCCTCCCCCGTGGGCTGGGGTTCCCCGCGAACCTCGGTCAGCACAGGATTGAGGACGTAGCCGATGTCGCCGTCGATGTTGTAGCTGAACGCCCGGACGGCGACGCCGATCTGGTTCGCGGCCACACCGGCCCGTCCGGGGAGCGCGACCGTGTCGACGAGGTCGGCCACCAGGGCGCGGACGCCGTCGTCGATCTCATCGATCGGAGCGCACACCGTTCGCAGGACCGGGTCGCCGAAGATGCGGATCTCGCGGACGGCCATCAGGCGGCCTTCGCCCGCAGGCCCTCGACGAGCAGGGCGGCGAGCTCCCGCGCGGCCGTGCGGGTCTCCGGCTGCAGGTTCGCGAACACGATGCTCCCTCCGCCCGCGATCTGCGGGTCGTACGGGACCCGCACCACGCTGCGCACCCGGGTGGCGAAGTGGGCCTGCAGCTCGTTGAGGCGCACGAGCGGGCTGCCCGGCGTGGACTGGTTGAGCACCACGATCGCGTTGCGCGCCTGCTCGGTGTAGCCGTTGGTCTCCAGCCACGTGAGCGTCTCGGACGCGAGGCGTGCCTCGTCGACGCTGAGACCCGACACGATCACGAGCTGATCGGCGAGATCGAGCGTGGCCGACATCACCGAGTGCACGATGCCGGTACCGGTGTCGGTGAGGACGAGCGAGTAGTAGTGCGCGGCGACCGCGGCGACATCGCGGTAGTCGGTGTCGCTGAAGGCCTCGGCCACGTGCGGGTCGGCGTCGGACGCGAGCACGTCGAGCCTGGTCGCGTCACGAGCCACGATCGCGGAGATGTCGTGGTAGCCGCGCACCTCGTCACGGATACGCACGAGATCGCGCACGGACTTGCCGTGCTGCGGACGGACGACCCGGTCGGCGAGGGTGCCGCGATCCGGGTTCGCGTCCACCGCGATCACGCGGTCCTCGCGGGCATCGGCGAGAGCCATGCCGAGAAGCGCGGTGATGGTGGTCTTGCCCACGCCGCCCTTGCGGGACAGCACGGGGATGAAGCGCGCACCGCCCGTCAGCGGCGCGCCGATGCGCGCCGTGAGCGCCTTGCGTTCGCGGGCCCGTCGGCTGTCACCGATGTTGATCCGCCGACCGGACACCGTATAGAGGAAGTGGCTCCAGCCGCCCTCCGGCTCGGGCTTGGTGACGTGGTGCGGGTCGAGCAGACGGTCGGCCGTCAGCAGATCGGCGGACTCACGCGCGGACTCGCTGAGCTCCCCGAGGCGCTTCGAGGCGAGGGTGACCTCGGCGGCGGGTGCGGGCTGCACCGGCGACGGGGTGACGGATCGGCTGTCGGACGTGGACATCCGTGGCTCCTTCCGGGGCGATGGACCTGGCGAGACGGAGGACGGGGAGGCAGCAGCCCCCGCATCCGCACCAGCCTTCGCGAGGAAGCGGGCGGCGGCCGCCTCCTCCTCGGCGTGCGGGGACGAGACGTCGTCCGAGCCGGGCTCGTCACCCGCGGACGAGTCGTCGAGCACGATCACCTCCCGCACCGCATCGGTCTCGGACCCGGCGGGTCGCTGAGCCCCCTCGTCGATCGCGGCTTTCACGATCGGCTTCTCCGGCGCCGGGGCGGGCGGCGGCGTATCGGACGACACCGGCGACGCCGCCGTCGCCTCTTCCACCGGCGGAGTCACGGGCGTCGAGCTGATCGTGATCGCCGCAGCGGCGATCGGAACAGGGGCGCCCTCGACCGCGACGTCGTCGATGATGAGGTCGCCCACCACCTCGCCGTCCACGACACCGTCATCGACGAGGTCGTCGTCCTCCTCGATCGGCAGCGTCACCCGCACCTGGGCGGTCCCGCCGAGGATGCCGATGCCCGCCGTGTCGATCGACCCGGTGTCGTCCAGCACCCCCAGCGGATTCTCGTCAGGGTCGCCTGTCTTCTTCGTGGTCACGTGTCACTCCAAGCCTGTGCGGGGCCTCGGGTGCGCAACGCAGTGCGCGGCCTCGCCCGCACAAGATTAGTGCGACGGACGGATGACGACCAAAAGATCACCCGCGTCGACCTGCTGGGTCTCGGCGATGGCAAGCCGCTCGATCACGCCGTCGACGGGGGCGGTGATGGCCGCCTCCATCTTCATCGCCTCGATCGATGCCACCGGTTCCCCGGCCCTGACGGCCGCACCGACCTCGACCTTGAGCGTGACCACTCCGGAGAACGGCGCCGCGACCTGACCGGGGACGGACGTGTCGGCCTTCTCCACCTCGTGCGCGTCGACCGCCACGGAGCGGTCGCGGACGAACACCGGACGGAGCTGACCGTTCAGCGTCGTCATCACGGTGCGCATGCCTCTGTCGTCGGCATCGCCGATCGCCTCGAGCCCGACGTACAGCTGCACACCGCGGTCGATCTCGATCAGGTGCTCCTGCCCGGGAACGAGCCCGTACAGGTAGTCGCTCGTGTCGAGCACGGACAGATCGCCGAACAGCTCGCGGCGCTCACGGAATTCGGCGGTCGGCGCCGGGAACAGCAGCGTGTTCAGTCGTGAACGGCGCTGCTCGCTCGATCCGGCGAGATCCGCCTCGTCCTCGGCGGTGAGGGCCGTCAGCCCCGCACGCACCGATCGCCCGGCGAGCACCTTGGAACGGAACGGCTCGGGCCACCCGCCCGGCAGGTCACCGAGCTCGCCTGCCATGAAGCCGACGACGGAGTCCGGCACGTCGTACTTCTCCGGGTTCGCTTCGAAGTCGGCGGGATCGGCCTTCACCGCGGCGAGATGCAGAGCGAGATCTCCGACGACCTTCGAGGAGGGGGTCACCTTCGGCACGCGTCCGAGGATCCGGTCGGCGGCGGCGTACATGTCCTCGATGAGCTCGAAGTCGTCCGCCAGTCCCAGAGCCTTCGCCTGCTGTCGCAGGTTCGACAGCTGACCGCCCGGGATCTCGTGGTGGTAGACCCGCCCCGTGGGTCCCGGCAGCCCGGACTCGAACGGCGCATACTGCCGCCGCACGGCCTCCCAGTACGGCTCGAGATCGGAGACCGCCGCGAGCGACAGCCCGCTGTCGCGCTCGGTGTGCGCGAGCGCGGCCACCAGCGACGACAGCGACGGCTGGCTCGTGGTTCCCGACAGCGGTGCGGAAGCCGCATCGACCGCATCGACGCCCGCCGCGCTGGCCGCGAGGAGCGTCGCCAGCTGCCCGCCCGGGGTGTCGTGGGTGTGCAGGTGCACGGGGAGGTCGAAACGATCGCGCAGCGCCGTCACGAGCTTCGCCGCGGCCGCCGGTCGCAGCAGGCCCGCCATGTCCTTGATCGCGAGGATGTGGGCACCCGCGGCGACGATCTGATCCGCCAGGCCGAGGTAGTAGTCGAGGGTGTAGAGCTCCTCCGCCGGGTCGAGCAGGTCGCCGGTGTAGCACAGCGCGACCTCCGCGACGGCCGTGCCCGTGCTGCGCACCGCCTCGATCGCCGGACGCATCTGCTCGACGTCGTTCAGGGCGTCGAAGATGCGGAAGATGTCGACGCCGCTCGCCGCCGCCTCCGCCACGAACGCCTGTGTCACCGCGGTCGGGTACGGGGTGTAGCCGACCGTGTTGCGTCCTCGCAACAGCATCTGGATCGCCACGTTGGGCAGGGCGGCACGCAGCTTGTCGAGGCGCTCCCACGGGTCTTCGCCGAGGAACCGCAGCGCGACGTCGTAGGTCGCACCGCCCCAGGCCTCGACCGACAGCAGCTCGGGCGTGAGCCGGGCGAGGTAGGGCGCCGCGGCGACGAGGTCCTTCGTGCGCACCCGGGTGGCCAGCAGCGACTGGTGCGCGTCACGGAAGGTGGTGTCGGTGATCGCGAGCGCCGTCTGTGCACGGAGGCTGCGGGCGAACCCCTCGGGGCCGAGGTCGAGCAGACGCTGTCTCGACCCGGACGGCGGCGTCGCGGCGAGGTCGATCACGGGGAGCTTCGTCACCGGGTCGACGACCCCGGGATGCGCGCCGTGCGGCTTGTTGACCGTGACGTCGACGAGCCAGTTGAGGATCTTGGTGCCACGGTCCTTCGACACGCGTCCGCGCAGGAGCTCGGGGCGCTCGTCGATGAAGGAGGTACTGACGTCGCCACGAACGAACGCGGCGTCGTCGAGCAGCGCCTGCAGGAACGGGATGTTGGTCGACACCCCGCGGATGCGGAACTCCGCGAGCGCGCGACGGGCACGGGCCACCGCCGCGGGGAAGTCGCGGCCGCGGCAGGTGAGCTTCGCCAGCATCGAGTCGAAGTGCGGGCTGATCTGCGCGCCCTGGTGCACGGTTCCCCCGTCGAGCCGGATCCCCGCACCACCGGGCGAACGGTAGGTGGTGATCTTCCCGGTGTCGGGACGGAAGCCCTGCGTCGGGTCCTCCGTCGTGATGCGGCACTGGAGCGCCGCACCGCGCAGGTGCAGGTTCTCCTGTTGCAGACCGAGCTCGGCCAGGGTCTGGCCGGCGGCGATGCGCAGCTGGCTCTGCACGAGGTCGACGTCGGTGACCTCCTCCGTCACGGTGTGCTCGACCTGGATGCGCGGGTTCATCTCGATGAACACGACCTCCCCGGCCCGCTCCCCCGCGGTCTCCAGAAGGAACTCCACCGTGCCGGCGTTCTCATAGCCGATCGAGCGTGCGAAGGCCACGGCGTACCCGTGCAGAGCGTGCCGGACGTCGTCGTCGAGGTTCGGCGCGGGGGCGATCTCGACGACCTTCTGATGGCGTCGCTGCACCGAGCAGTCGCGCTCGAACAGATGCACGGTCTCGCCCGTCTTGTCCGCCAGGATCTGCACCTCGATGTGGCGTGGCCGCACGACGGCCTGCTCCAGGAACATGCGGGGGTCGCCGAAGGCGCTGCCGGCCTCACGCATCGCCTCGGCCAGCGCCGGAGCGAGGTCGCCCAGGGTCTCGACGCGCCGCATGCCACGACCGCCGCCACCCGCGACCGCCTTGGCGAACAGCGGGAACCCGATGTCCTCCGCTTGCGCCACCAGGGCGTCGACATCGTCGGAGGCCTCGGTCGATCGGAGCACCGGCACCCCGGCCTCGATCGCGTGGCGCTTGGCCTCGACCTTGTTGCCCGCCATCTCCAGGACCTTCGCGGGCGGCCCGATGAAGACGATGCCGTTCGCGGCAGCCTTCTCCGCCAGCTCCGGGTTCTCGGACAGGAAGCCGTAGCCGGGGTAGATCGCGTCGGCGCCCGACTCGCGGGCGACGCGGATGATCTCGTCGACGTCCAGGTAGGCGCGGACGGGGTGGCCGCGTTCACCGATCTCGTACGCCTCGTCGGCCTTCAGCCGGTGCACCGAACCGCGATCTTCATGGGGGAAGACCGCGACGGTGCGGGCCCCGACCTCCACTGCCGCTCGGAATGCCCGGATCGCGATCTCGCCGCGATTCGCCACAAGGATCTTCTGGAACATGCACACCTCTGAGAGCTCGATGCGCGGCGTCGACGCACACGCATGGGCGGGGCTGAGTGTTCCCCCAGCCTAGGGGAAGGTAACGTGGTGTCCGTGCACGTACTCAGCGTCAGCTCTCTCAAGGGGGGCGTCGGCAAGACGACCGTGACACTCGGGCTGGCCTCCGCGGCTTTCGCTCGGGGCGTCCGGACGCTCGTCGTCGACCTCGATCCGCAGTCCGACGTCTCCACCGGGATGGACATCCAGGTCGCCGGGCGACTCAACGTCGCCGACGTCCTGGCCAACCCTAAGGAGAAGACCGTCCGTCAGGCGATCACCTCCAGCGGCTGGGCCAAGGTCCACCCCGGGACCATCGACGTGCTGATCGGCAGCCCGTCCGCCATCAACTTCGACGGACCGCACCCGAGCGTCCGCGACGTCTGGAAGCTCGAGGAGGCGCTGGCGGCCGTGGAGGCCGACTACGACCTCGTGCTCATCGACTGCGCCCCGTCGCTGAACGCGCTGACCCGCACCGCATGGGCGGCGAGCGACCGCGTGATGGTGGTGACCGAGCCCGGGCTCTTCTCCGTGGCGGCGGCCGACCGCGCGCTGCGCGCCATCGAAGAGATCCGTCGCGGCCTGTCGCCTCGCCTCCAGCCGCTCGGCATCGTGGTGAACCGCGTGCGCCCGCAGTCCATCGAGCACCAGTTCCGCATCAAGGAGCTGCGCGACATGTTCGGTCCCCTCGTGCTCTCCCCCCAGCTGCCCGAGCGCACGTCGCTGCAGCAGGCGCAGGGCGCGGCGAAGCCGCTGCACATCTGGCCGGGCGACTCCGCACAGGAGCTTGCGGCCGACTTCGATCAGCTGCTCGACCGCATCATCCGCACCGGACGGATCCCCGTCCCGGAGAGCGGTCCGCAGAGCTGACACACGCACGAACGACGAAACGGCCATCCTCTTCGAGGGTGGCCGTTCTTCGTTGGCGTGCGGGGCGCCGCTCAGGCGGTGCGCTTCGCCCGGCGGGCCGACAGTTCGTCGACGGGGTCCGGTGCGGTCGGGTCGAATGCGACGAGTGTCGACTCCACCTCGCGGAGCACCTTGCCGACGGCGATGCCGAACACGCCCTGCCCGCGACTGACCAGGTCGATGACCTCGTCGTTGGACGTGCAGAGGTAGACCGAGGCGCCGTCGCTCATGAGGGTGGTTCCCGCGAGGTCGCGGATACCGGCCCGGCGCAGCTCCTCCACCGCGGTGCGGATCTGCTGCAGGGAGATGCCGGTGTCGAGCAGGCTCTTGACGAGCTTGAGGACGAGGATGTCACGGAAGCCGTACAGACGCTGCGATCCGGAGCCACTGGCGCCACGGACGGTGGGCACGACGAGCTCGGTGCGGGCCCAGTAGTCGAGCTGGCGATACGTGATGCCGGCGGCGCGAGCGGCCACGGCGCCGCGGTAGCCGACCTCGTCGTCCATGGCCGGGAGACCGTCGGTGAAGAGGAGTTCGGTCACGAACCGCGGGTCGCCTGCGAGCTCATCCGCATTCATCTGAAATCCTCCCTGGAACGGTTATCTCCACGGTAGAGCAGTGCCCCGGCACCGGCAACGACATCCGCGCGGGGCCGAAGGTGTGTCGCAATCAGTTCGTTACGAAAGGATGCGCGACAGCGCGTCCTTCACGAACAGTGCCCGCACGTCGTCGATCCGTGACGCGAGCTCCGGAGCCAGTTCGCTCGCTCGCGCGCGCGACGGCGCGTCGGTGCGTCGGAGCAGTGTCGACAGTGCCGACTCGATCAGCGACACCTCCCGCTCCGCCCCTTGGCGCAGCGAACGCAGGTGACGCGGCTCGATGCCGTGCCGGTCGAGCGCCACGAGTCCCCGCAGGAGCGCCACCGTGTTCTCCGGATAGGTCTCCTGCGCGGTGATGACGCCGGTGCTGATGGCGTCGTTGAGCAGCTGCGGGCCGGCGCCGGCGGCAGCGAGGAGCTCATCGCGGCGGTAGCGACGCGGCGCGGGTGAGATCGACGGCGGCGGCACGAGGGCAGCGGCATCGCCGGTCGCCTCGGCCTGATCGAGCTGCTCGCGGATCACGCTCAGTGGAAGGTAGTGGTCGCGCTGGAGCGTGAGCCCGAGGCGCAGCCGCTCGATGTCGGCGGTGGAGAACTTGCGGTACCCCGACTCGGTGCGCGACGGGCGCACGATGCCCTGCACCTCGAGGAACCGCAGCTTGCTGGAGGTCAGGTCGGGGAACTCCGGCGTGAGGCGAGCGAGCACCTGACCGATACTCAGCAGGCCCGCGGACGACGAGCGTTCGCGGGCGGAAGTCGCCGCCATCAGGCGTTCGCCGCCGGACGATCGAGGGGCGAGGCGAAGAAGTTCAGCCGGAACTTGCCGACACGGAGCTCGGCACCGTCGGTGAGCGTGCTGCGGTCGACGCGCTCCCCGTTCACGTAGGTGCCGTTGAGCGACCGCTGGTCGATGATCTCGAACGCGGCGCCGTTGCGCGTGATCTCCGCGTGCCGACGAGACACGGTCACGTCATCGAAGAAGATGTCGGCCTCGGGGTGGCGGCCGACGGTGGTCACGTCGGTGTCGAGCAGGTAGCGTGCCCCGGCCAGGGCGCCCGAACGGACCAGCAGCAAAGCCGAGCCGGAGGGCAGCGCCGAGATGGCCGACTGCTCGACATCTGTCAACTCCACGCCGAACGGCACGAACGACAGGTCGGAGTCGTGTCCGAACGTCTGCGTCACATCGTGCTTCTGGTCGCCGGAGCGATGGATGGCGGCTTCACCGGCCGGTCGGCTGTCGCTGTCTGTCACTGTGCCCTCCTGACTGTCCAGACTAACGGATGCCGCAGGCCCCCGGGGAGGTCGCTTTCGCACTCAGCCGTCGCATACCGGTGATTCATAGGGTGGAGGGGTGAAGACCAAAGCCCTGCGCCACCCGGCCACCCCGATCGCCCTCGCCGCGGCCCTCCTCGCCGCCTTCCTCGTGCTCTTCTCCCCCCTCTCCGCCTCGGCACACGACGCCCTGGTGTCGTCGTCGCCCGCAGCGGACTCCTCGGTCGAGACGGTTCCCTCCGAGCTCACCCTCACCTTCAGCGCGAAGCTGATCGACGGCGAGGGCGCGACCGAGGTGGTCGTGACCGACCCCTCCGGCGCGACGGTCACCGAAGGGCCGGCGACCGTGGACGGCGCGATCGTCACGCAGCCGCTCAGCGGCAGCGGCCCCGCCGGCGCCTATCACGTGGTGTGGAAGGTCGTGTCCAGCGACGGTCATCCCACCTCCGGCGAGTTCTCCTTCACGGTCACCGCCGGCGACGAGGCAGCGACCGACGCGCCGACCACCGCCCCCGCGACCACCGCTCCCGCCACCGCGGCCCCGACCGACCAGACCCCGACGCCCGCATCCCCCGCCCCGACGGCACCCGACGACGCGGGCGCATCGGCGTGGATCTGGGTGCTCGTGGTCCTCGCCGTCCTGATCGTGATCGGCGTCGCCGTGTGGCTGACGATGCGCCGTCGCGGCGGCACCGCTCCGTCCGATTCCGACGCCCCCACCGAGCGATAGGCTTAAGGCATGCCACACTACGACGTCGTCATCCTTGGTGCAGGTCCTGGCGGATACGTCGCTGCGGTTCGCAGCGCACAGCTCGGCCTGTCCACCGCGATCATCGAGGAGAAGTACTGGGGTGGTGTGTGCCTCAACGTCGGCTGCATCCCCTCCAAGGCGCTCCTGAAGAACGCGGAGCTCGCGCACACTCTGAAGCACAAGGCCGACTTCTTCGGCATCTCCGGCGACTTCACCATCGACTACGGCAAGGCGTTCGACCGCAGCCGCGTCGTGGCCGACGGGCGCGTCAAGGGCATCCACTTCCTCATGAAGAAGAACAAGGTGACCGAGTACGACGGGCGCGGCACGTTCACCGGCCCGAAGGCCATCTCGGTGGCCAAGGCCGACGGCACGACCGAAGAGGTCACGTTCGACAACGCGATCATCGCGACGGGCTCCAAGGTGCGTCTGCTTCCGGGCGTGCAGCTGAGCGACAACGTGGTGACGTACGAGGAGCAGATCCTCTCCCGTGAGCTGCCGAAGTCCATCGTGATCGTCGGCGCCGGCGCGATCGGCATGGAGTTCGCCTACGTGATGACGAACTACGGCGTGAAGGTCACGATCATCGAGTTCCTCGACCGTGCGCTCCCCAACGAGGACGCCGATGTGTCGAAGGAGATCACGAAGCAGTACAAGAACTACGGCGTCGACATCCTCACCTCCACCAAGGTCGAGTCGGTCGTCGACAACGGCTCGTCCGTCACCGTGTCGTACACGGGCAAGGATGGCCAGCAGAGCTCGATCGAGGCCGACAAGGTGCTCATGTCGGTCGGGTTCGCCCCGAACGTCGAGGGCTTCGGGCTCGAGAACACGGGCGTGAAGCTCACCGAGCGCGGCGCGATCGACATCGACGACCACATGCGCACCAACGTCGAGGGCATCTACGCCATCGGCGACGTGACGGCCAAGCTGCAGCTCGCCCACGTGGCCGAGGCGCAGGGCGTGGTCGCGGCCGAGACCATCGGCGGCGCGGAGACGATGACCCTGGGCGACTACCGGATGATGCCGCGCGCGACGTTCTGCTCGCCGCAGGTCGCGTCGTTCGGGCTCACCGAGCAGCAGGCGAAGGACGAGGGGCGCGAGATCAAGGTCGCGACGTTCCCGTTCATGGCCAACGGCAAGGCGCACGGCCTCGGCGAGCCGGTCGGCTTCGTCAAGCTCGTCGCCGACGCCGAGCACCTCGAGCTCATCGGTGCGCACATGATCGGCCCCGACGTGTCGGAGCTGCTGCCCGAGCTCACGCTCGCCCAGAAGTGGGACCTCACGGCGCTCGAGCTGGCACGCAACGTGCACACGCACCCGACGCTGTCGGAGGCCCTGCAGGAGGGCTTCCACGGCCTCGCCGGCCACATGATCAACTTCTGATCGCACGCACACGAAGGCCCGGTCCGCTCTCACGGACCGGGCCTTCGTGCGTCAGAGACCGTGCATCGTGAGGAGGCCGGTCGTCCATGCGCGCAGCGCCGGTGAGCCGAGCGTGCGGACCAGGGACTCCCGGCCTGCGACGACCGGCACCGGCGCGGGGGCGCCCATCGCCATGAAGAACGCCGAGCGCCGCTGGGCCCGCGCGGCGGCCGTCCGCGTGCGACGGGCGAAGGCGTCGAGGTCGGGCCTGTCGCCCGGCTCGGTGTCGCGCAGGACGGCGGCGAGCCGGAGCGCAGCCGTCCAGCCGAGGTTCATGCCCTGACCCCCGATCGGGCTCACCTCGTGCGCCGCATCGCCCAGGAGCACCACGCGCCCCCGGTGCACCCGCTCCGCCACATGCTGCGCGGCGACGAAGGACGACACCGTGGCGCGGTCGTCCACGACCAGCCGCTGCCCGGTGCGCGCCGCGACGACCGCCGCGAGCTCGGCCGCGGACGCCGCCGGACCACCCTGACCCTCGCGCACCACCCACCGCCGACGGCCGCCGGGGAGGGGGAACGACTCCACGAGGCCGTCCGGCTCGAAGAACAGCACAGCGCGGTCGTCGGTCGTCGGCGCCTCCACGTCGAGCATCGCGTAGCGCGCCCGCCCCGGTCGGCGCGCCCAGCCCACCCCGAACGCGCGACGCAGACGACTGCGCACACCGTCGGCGACCACGACCATCGACGCCGTCTCCTCGCGCCGCCCGTCGGTGCCGTCGACGCCCACCCGCACGACCGTGCCGTCATCGCGCACCGAGCGGACGGTCGAGCCCAGGCCCAGCGCATCCCCCTGCAGACGCTGCAACCTCTCCCGCAGCAGCCCCTCCGTCCGCGGCTGCGGCAGTGTGTAGACGGGTCGGTCCGCGGTGAAGTCCAGTGACGCGAGGCGCCGCCCCCTGCTGCGCACCTCGCCGCCCGTCAGTCGCAGCGCCTCCGCTCGCACTGCTGTGCCCACCCCTGCCGCGTCGAGGGCATCGAGCCCCGGACGGTGGATGCCGATCGCGCGCGTCCGCCGTCCGGGCTCCGCGCGCTGCTCGTGCACGCGCACCCGCCGACCGTCCTGTGCCAGCAGGCACGCCACGAGCAGCCCGACGGGGCCGCCGCCGACCACGAGCACGTCATGTTCCGGCACGCGGCGCCTCCCACCGCAGCTCCAGTCGCGCGGGAAGACGACTGCGCACGCTCCATCCCGACGGCGCCAGTGCGGCGAGCTCCCGCGCGGTGTACGAGCGCCGGATACTGCGCAGACCGTCCACGCGGATGAAGGAACCGGCGAGCAGTGTGCGGGAGAGCGGCCACGTGGCACCCGCGAAAGCCGTGTAGGCCAGGCGGCCGCGCGCGATGTCGTGATGCGAGACCAGCCCGCCCGGAGCGGTGAGGGCCTGCGAGTCGCGCAGCACCGCGTCGAACTCCCCGGCATCCAGGTGATGCAGCACGTGATTCGACAGCACCACGTCGTACCGATCGCCCTCCTCGACCAGCTGGGACGACAGCGCACACCGGTAGCGGATGCCCAGCCCCACGTCGTGCGCTGACGCCCACCGGATCGCGCGCTCATCCGCATCCAGCGCCGTGACGTCGGCCTCGAGCCCGTCCCGCCGCAGCCGCCGCACGAGAAGGCGGCACAGATCTCCGCCGCCCGCACCGATGTCCAGGATGCGGATCCGGCGGGCGGCCGCGCGCGGGCGGATGTCCTGACGGTAGAGGCGTCCGGGCCGGGAGACCACCGCGTTCACGGCACCGAACCGCTGGTACGTGCGACCGAGCATCTCCTCATCGGCCTGCGGGTCGTCCATCAGCTCCCGCACGTGGGTCGCGCGGCCCCGGAGATCCACACTCATGAAGCCGCCGGGGCGACCACGGTCAGCAGCGCGCTCTCCGCCGTGAGACCGGGGCCGAACGCCATCGCCGCCACGCGGTCGCCCGGCTCGGCCCCCTCGCGCTCCAGGATCCGCTTCAGCACGAACAGCACGGTCGCACTCGACATGTTGCCGTACTCGCGCAGCGTCTCGCGCGCCGGTCGCAGCTGTGCGTCGCTCAGCGCCATCCGCTCCTGCACCCTGTCGAGGATGCTCCGCCCGCCGGGATGGATCGCCCAGTGCCGCACCTGTTCACCCACCCGTCCGGCGGCGAACGCCTCCGCGAGGCCGTCCTCCCGGGAGTAGAGCGGGCCCAGCGCGCCGATGATGGACGCACCGATGATCTGCGGCACCGCGGTCGACAGGATCATCTCGAACCCCGAGTCGCCGATCGTCCAGGCCATGTCGTCCACGCCCTCCGGGACGATCGCGGTGTGGAAGCCGTCGAGGCGGAGCGCGGGAACGGACGAGGGGAGGTCACGCGCGGTGACGACGCCCGCTGCAGCGCCGTCGGCGAAGAGCGAGGAGGCCACGATCGTGTCCGGATCCTCCGAGGAGCGCAGGTGCAGAGTGCAGAGCTCCACGCTCACGACCAGCACGACCGCGTTCTCATCGGCCGCGCAGAACTGAGCAGCGGCCCGCAGCGCCGGCATGGAGGCGTAACAACCCATGAAGCCCAGGTGATAGCGCTGGACCGCATCAGACAGGCCGAGCCCCCGCACGATCTCGTACTCCGGCCCCGGTGCGTGGAATCCCGTGCACGACACCGTGATCACGTGCGTGACATCGGCGGCGGTCACGTCGGGATCCGCGTCGAGCGCCCGACGGGCGGCAGCGACGAAGAGGCGCGAGGCCTCGCGTGTGTAGTAGTCGTTGCGCGCTTTCGTCCCCGGGGCGAGCAGTCGGCCGGAGCGTCGGTCGTAGAACAGCGGCTCGTCCGGCTCCGTCCCCTCGGCGAGTTCGTCGATCACGGTGTGCCGCGTGTCGATGCCCGACACGCGGAAGGACGTCGACACGATGCGCTGAGCCAGCCGGCCGAGACCGGGCTGCGCGGCGAAGACCTCACGCACCTGCTCCTGCACGAGAACGGTCTCGGGGACGATCGTCTGCAGCGATCGAAGCACAGGCGGTCGGCTCATGGGCCCACTCAACCATCCGGCGAGCTCCGGGGAAAAGGGGTTGCGTCGGGACCGTCGCGCGCCTAGAACCCGAGCGCTCTGGCGAGCTTGGACTCGGAGGACGCCTCACGGGCGCCGGCCGCACGCACCACGCCCTCGACCGCGGCGAACAGGGCTGCGCGTCCCGCCTCATCGGCGGGAGCGGCGGGACCGAGCTCCACCTCCCACTCACGCCACGCGCGGCGCGTGCCGCGGCGGACGTCGGTCGCACGGACGCGATCGTCCACGAACTCCGCCACGACGCCACGCGGCCCCGTGAGCAGATAGGCCATGCGGTCGTTCTCGATGCGCGCGAGGGGCGTCAGCGGCGCCGTCGTCCACCCGGAGATCGCCTCGACGACCACGGCGGGAACCGTCTCACCGGTGTCGCCGAGCGGCCACCCCAGCTCCACGCGTCCGTCGCCCTGCCGCGGCCCCTTCACGTGCCAGCCCTCGTCCGGGCCGCCCGTGCGCCGACGCAGCGCGACGCCCGAGCGCGCGAGGGCGCCGTCGTCGGTGTCGAGATAGTGCGCGTCCAGGGCACGGTGCTCACCGGACGACACGGCGTCGACCCCCGGGATCGCCTCCCACCGCGGGAGCGGGGTGTCGTCGTCGACGTCGTACGTGCGCTCGACCTCGACCGTGCGGGAGGGCTCAGTCATCCTCGAGCGTGAGGTCTTCGAGCGACTCCTCGAACCAGTAGTCGACCTCGGTCGGGCCGTCGCCCTCGCCCGTGTTCTGCGGCTCGCCGCGGCGGTTGTACACCACCTGCGTCTCGCTGTAGGGGACGATCAGCTTGTCGTCCGCATCGCCGAGGGGGATGATCTGCCCGTCCAGCGGGCCGCCGTGGAGTCGTGCGAGTGCCATGTGCCCAGAGTAGACCCGACCTCCCCCATCCGCGCGGCGCCCGGCCGCTCAGCCGAGCAGGACGCCGAGGACGGCTCCCGCGATCATCCACGGTCCGAACGCGATCCTGGTCGCCCGGTCGGCGCGCCGCAGCGCCATCAGCACGAGCGCGTACAGGGCTCCGAGGACGAACGCGGACGCCGCGCCGAGCGCGAGCGCCGTCCAGCCGTGCCACGCGAGCAGCAGCCCGATGACCGCCGCGAGCTTGACGTCTCCCCCGCCCATGCCGGCGCGACTGATCGCGCGCAGCACCAGGTAGAAGCCACCGAGCAGGACGCCGCCGAGCAGGGCACGGATCATCGGCTCGGGCCGACCCGTCGCGACGGCATCCACGGTGACGAGCAGGAGCAGGGCGGCGAGCGTGGGCAGCACGATGCGGTTGGGGAGACGGTGCGTGCGGGCGTCGATCACGACCAGCCATCCGCCGACGCCGAGGAGGGCGCCGTGCACCAGGCCGATGAGGGCGAGTCGGAGATCCATCCGGGCAGGCTAGGCGAGCAGCATGCGCGCCGATGACCCCCTGTGGACAGGGTTTCGCGGATGTCCGATGTACGAATTAGCGTCGTTCACGTCACTTGCTTTATTCGTACATATCTTCGAGGATGGATGCATGGGGATCGGGCTCGATGCGATGACCGCGCTCTCTCCGACCAGCGACAACCGCGCCGGAGAGGTGCTGCGGCTGCGCCGCGAGATCAGCCGGATGCAGCGGCGGCGCAGCGAGCACACCCTGCTCCCCCTCGACCCCGCCTTCGCTGCGCTGCTACCCGAGGAGGGACTCCAGACCGGCACCTCCTACACGGTCTCCCCCTCCCCGGCCCTCGTGCTGGCGCTGCTCAGTGCCGCCTCGGGCAAAGGGCACTGGTGCGCGGTGATCGGCATGCCGACCCTCGGGGTGGAGGCCGCCGCCGCCTACGGCATCGACCTGACCAGGCTCATCCTCGTCCCGTCTCCCGGAGACCGCTGGCTCGCAGTGACCTCCGCCCTCGCCGAAGTGGTGCCGCTGATCGTCGTCCAGCCGGAGTCGAGGGTCCGGGATGCGGATGTCGCACGGCTGAGTGCTCGACTGCGCGACCGCGGCTCCACCCTGCTGGTCGCCGAGGAACCGGGCGCGGGGCGGTGGGCGCAGAGCGAGGGCACCATCCGCCTGCACGACCCCGACTGGCACGGGCTCGGAGAGGGGTGGGGCCTGCTCTCCGATTGCACGGTGACGGTCACCGCCCGGACCAGGCACAGCCCGCGCGCCTCGAGTGTGCGGGTGCGGCTCCCCGGCGGACACGGTGCCGTCGAGACGGCGGTGGCCGAGCTGACCGCACTGCCCCCGCTCTCCGTCGAACCGGAGGCGTCGGGCACCTCCGCCCCGTCGGAGCTCCTCTTCTGGGCGGAGGCAGGATGAACGCTCCCCTCCGCGTCCTCGTGCTGTGGTTCCCGGACTGGCCCCTGCGGGCGGCCCTGGGTGGCGGGCAGCCGCATCCGCCCACGGCCCTGGTGCAGGCGAACACGGTCGTCGCGTGCACCGCCTCGGCCCGAGCGCACGGCGTCCGCATCGGCCAACGTCGCCGCGTCGCCCAGGGACTCCTCTCCTCGCTCCGGGTCCTCCCGCACGACCCGGGGAAGGACGAACGGGCCTTCGCCCCGGTGCTGCAGCTCATCGAGAGACACGCCCCCGGGGTCACGCTCCTGCGCCCGGGCCTCGCGATCCTGCGAGCCAGGGGCATCTCGCGCTACCACGGGGGCGAGGCGGAGGCGGCGGCGGCGCTCTCCGCGATCCTGGCCGACGCCGGCTACCCCGAGGTGCGCGTCGGGGTCGCCGACGGTCCCTTCACGGCCGAGATCGCCGCACGGGGAACGGCCCCCTGCACGGTCGTCCCGCCCGGCGCCTCCCGGGATTTCCTGGCACCGTACCCCGTCCAGGTGCTCCGCGACGAGCAGCTCAGCGGGCTCCTCCTGCGACTCGGGGTGCGCACCCTCGGCGCGTTCACCGCCCTCGACCCGCTCGACGTGCGCGACCGTTTCGGCGAACAGGGAGCCCGGATGCACGCACTCGCCTCCGGCGCCGACTCCCGCCCGCTGACCCCGCGCCCGCCCGACCCCGAGCTGGCGCGGAGCATCGAGTTCGACACCCCCCTGGGCGGCGCCGACCAGGTGGCCTTCGCCGTGCGGCAGACGGCCGACGCCGTACTGCTCGCCCTCGCCGATGCCTCCGTCGTCTGCACCGAGGTGCGGATCGATCTGACGGACGATGGCGGCGAGGTCTTCTCCCGCACCTGGCTGCACCCGACGTGCTTCGACGCCTCCGACCTCGTCGACCGGGTGCGCTGGCAGCTGGAGTCCCTGGCGGCGCTGACCGCGAAGGAACCCGTGGACGAGGCGAGGGCGTTCGGCGGCATCGCGGCGGTCCGCATCCTCCCCGTCGCCGTGGACGACACGGCACACCATCAGCCCGGCCTCTTCGGATCGGGCACCGACGAGCGCCTGCACCACGCGGTCTCCCGGGTGCAGACCATGCTCGGACATCAGGGCGTGGTCACGGCGGCCGTGTCGGGTGGGCGCTGGCTGGCCGACCGTCAGGTGCTCACCCCGTGGGGCGAACGAGTGGTGCCCCCGCGGGACCCCGGGTCGCCCTGGCCGGGCAGCCTCCCCGATCCGCTGCCGTCCGAGGTCTTCCGCCCTCCCCGCCCGGTCGGCGTCGTCGGGGTCGATGGGAGCGTCCTCACGGTGGACGACCGCGGGGCGCTGTCGAACGACCCCGCCCGCATCGACGGTGCCGGAGTGCAGGCCTGGGCGGGGCCGTGGCCGGTGCAGGAACGCCGGTGGGCTCCGGGGGGCGGCAAGCGGGGGCATCGGCTCCAGATCGTCGACGACCGCGACCGCGCCTGGCTCGTCTTCCACGCCGGCGAGCGCTGGTGGGCCGAAGGGAGGTATCGCTGATGGGATGGCACAACCCGCCGCTGAGCTGGGATCAGCTCGAGCGCACCCTCAGCGGCGATCCGGCCCCGCCGTCCGCGACCCCCGGGCGACGAGCGGACCCCGGACCCGTGAGCCGACGCCGCAAGCGCCTCCCTCCCGCCCTGCCGAAGCGGCCGGACGACGCCGTGCCCTACGCCGAGCTGCACGCGCACTCCTCCTACTCCTTCCTCGACGGCGCCTCCTCCCCCGAAGACCTTCTGGCCGAAGCCGAACGCCTGGGCCTGAACGCCCTCGCCCTCACGGACCACGACGGGTTCTACGGCGCCGCGCGCTTCGCCGAGCTCGCGGAGCACATGGAGGTGCAGCTGCAGACCGTGTTCGGAGCCGAACTGTCGCTCGACCTGCCGCTCGCCCCGCAGGGCGCCGCCGACCCGCCCGGCGAGCATCTGCTCGTGCTCGCCCGCGGCATGGAGGGCTACCACCGGCTGTCCGGGGCGATCACCGCCGCCCAGCTGCGGGGCGGGGAGAAGGGACGCCCCGTGTACGACCTCGACGACCTGGCCGCCCGCGCGGACGGACACTGGACGATCATGACCGGCTGCCGCAAGGGCGCGGTCCGGCGAGGGCTCGACGCCGGCGACGCCGCCACCCCGCTCCGACGACTCGTCGACCTGTTCGGCAGCGACAGCGTGGCCGTCGAGCTCTTCGACCACGGAGAGCCCCTGGACACACGGCGCAACGACGCTCTCGCCGACCTCGCGCGGCGGATGCGCCTGCCGGTCGTGGCGACCAACAACGTGCACTACGCCAGGCCGATGCAGGCTCCCCTCGCGGAGGCCGTGGCCGCGGTCAGGGCGGTGCGCAGCATGGACGAGCTCGACGGCTGGCTGCCCGCGCACGGCGGAGCCCACCTGCGCAGCGGGGCCGAGATGACGGCACGTTTCGCGCGCTACCCCGGAGCGATCTCGCACGGGCTGGAGATCGCCGCCGCCTCCGCCTTCCCGCTGCGCATGGCACGCCCGGCCCTCCCTCGGCAGGACGTGCCGCCGGGCCACACGCCCATGAGCTGGCTGCGACACCTGGTGTGGGCGGCGGTGCCGACGAAGTACCCCCGGCTGGACGCCGACGGCCACCGCCGCATCGAGCGCGAGCTCGACGTGATCGAGGAGAAGGACTTCCCTGGCTACTTCCTGATCGTGCACGGCATCGTCGCCGAGGCCCGTCGCCGCGGGATCCTCTGTCAGGGGCGAGGCTCCGCTGCGGCGAGCGCGGTGTGCTACCTGCTGGGCATCACCGCGGTCGACCCGATCCTCTACCGGCTGCCGTTCGAGCGGTTCCTCGCCACCACGCGCACGGAGGAGCCCGACATCGACGTGGACTTCGACTCGCGGCGCCGGGAGGAGATCATCCAGTGGGTGTACCGCGAGTACGGAAGAGAGCGGGCGGCCCAGGTGGCGAACGTCATCCAGTACCGGCCGAAGAACGCGGTCCGCGACATGGCCAGGGCCCTGGGGTACTCGCCGGGCCAGCAGGACTCGTGGTCACGGCAGGTCGACGGGTGGGGGTCGGGGCTCGAACCCGTCGAGGGCCACGACATCCCGGACACCGTGCTCGACTACGCCGCCGAGCTGCTCAAGGCCCCCCGTCACCTGGGGATCCATTCCGGCGGCATGGTGCTCACCGCGCGCCCGGTCGGCGAGGTGGTCCCGGTGGAGCACGCCCGCATGGAGGACAGGACGGTCATCCAGTGGGACAAGGACGACGCCGCCTTCATGGGGCTGGTGAAGTTCGACCTGCTCGGCCTCGGCATGCTCGCGGCCCTGCAGCACTGCTTCGACCTCGTGCGCGAGGCCACCGGCGAGGAATGGACGCTGGAGACCCTGCCGAAGGAGGAGGCCGGGGTGTACGACATGCTGTGCCGCGCCGACTCGATCGGCGTCTTCCAGGTCGAGTCCCGAGCGCAGATCGGCCTGCTGCCCCGCCTGCAGCCCCGCCGCTTCTACGACCTCGCGATCCAGATCGCCCTGATCCGCCCCGGTCCCATCCAGGGTGGCGCGGTGCATCCGTTCGTGCGGCGCAAGATGGCGAAGGACCGGACGGACGAGGAGAACAGGGAGCGGGAGGCCAGGGGCGAGGCGCCGGTGGACTTCCCGATCCCCTACCCGCACAGCGACCTGGAGGACATCCTGAAGCGCACCCTGGGGATCCCCATCTTCCAGGAGCAGCTGATCCAGATGGCCACGGCGGTGGGCGACTGCACGGCCGACGAGGCGGACCTGCTGCGGCGGGCGATGGGGTCCAAACGAGGGCTGGAGAAGATCGAGAAGGTGCGGGGCAAGCTCTACGCGGGGATGGCCAGGCGAGGACTCGTGGACGACGACGCCGACCGCATCTACGCGCAGATCCAGGCGTTCTCGAACTTCGGTTTCGCCGAGTCGCACTCGCTGTCGTTCGCGCTCCTCGTCTACGCGAGCTCCTGGCTGAAGCTGCACTACCCGGCGGCCTTCCTCGCCGGGCTGCTGCGGTCGCAGCCGATGGGGTTCTACTCCCCCGCGACACTCACGGCGGATGCCCGCCGGCACGGGGTGGAGGTGCGCCGCCCCGATCTGCACCTGTCCGGGGCCACCGAGCTGCTCGAACCCGTCGCCGCGGACGGCGGCACCGGGCCCACGGGCAGGGAGAGCTGCCTGGCGGATCCGCAACCGGAAGTCCTGCGCTTCGACCGGAGCGCGCCGGACGAGTCGGCGGCACACCGCAGGGACGGGCGGTTCGCAGTGCGACTCGGGCTCAGCGGCATCCGCGGCATCGGCGTGCCGCTGGCGGAACGGATCGTCGCCGAGCGTGAGGCCCACGGCCCCTATCGCGATCTCCACGACCTGGTGCGGCGGACCGATGCGACGGCGGCGCAGCTGGAAGCCCTCGCCACCGCCGGCGCCTTCGCGTGCCTCGGCCTCGAACGGCGGGAGGCGATCTGGCTCGCCGGGGCCGCGGCCGACGACCGCTCCCGCTTCCTGCCGGGGACGACCGTGGCTGTGCAGCCTCCCCTGTTCGCCGACCAGACGAGTTACGAACGGCTCTCGGCCGATCTCTGGGCCACGGGCATCTCGACGGACGACCACCCCATGGCACACTTCCGCGCAGCCCTCCAGACCCGCGGGGTGCTGACCGCGGCCGATCTGCAGAAGCACGAGACGGGACGACGCATCGAGGTCGCCGGGCTGGTCACCCACCGACAGCGACCGGCGACAGCGGCCGGGGTCACCTTCGTGAACCTCGAAGACGAGAGCGGTCTGGTGAACGTGATCTGCTCCACCGGCGTCTGGGGCCGCTTCGGCCGGATCGCCCGCGAGTCGCCGGCACTCATCATCCGCGGCATCCTCGAACGCTCACCCGAGGGTGTGGTCAACGTGCTCGCCGACGCCTTCGAGGATCTGCAGACCGGCGTGGCCCACCGATCGCGGGACTTCCGATGACCCGGGCACCGACAGCGCAGGCCCCTCAGAAGCGAAGGACGTCAGAAGCGAGGGACGTCCGCCGAGACCGCGCCGGGCACCCGCACCGGCCCCGCGCGGCCCGCGTGCGTCACCAGAAGCGCTCGGGCTCCTCGGCCGGCGGGCGGTCGGTGCCACCCCAGCGGTCGGCCTCCGCCTTCGCCGCCTCCACCGCCGCATCCGCTCCCCGCAGCGCGACCCCGGCCTCGCTCGCCGCAGGCCCGACGGGGTCCACGAGCAGCGCCGTGCGCGTCACGCCGCCGCTGACCGTGACCGTGCACTCCAGAACCCGTCCGATCCAGCGCGAGAGCGCGCCGCGCGCCTCCTCGCCGCGCCGGTACCGGATCCCCGTGTCGAGGTCGACCACCGACAGCACGATCGGCTCTCGGCCCTCTCCCTCATCGTGCTCGGTCACCTCGATCCGATGCCCGAGCGGGAGCGCGACCTGACCGGCGAACACGAGCATCCTGTCCATTCCCCCACCCTACGAAACCGCCACCGGACCCGACAGACACCCCGGGCGAAAACCTCTTCGCAACTTTCTTTGTCCCCCAAATGGCGGACACGACGATTAAGCGATATTCTGCTCTTCGTAGCGGGGGCTACAGGCTGAGGAACTGGGGAATCAGCCGTCGAGAGCAGCGGAAGTTTCGCCGCCTCCCCAACCGTCCGGGAAGGACGGTGAGCCCTCTCGACAGCACCGTGCTGGGGCGGTCCGGTCGAGAGGGCATACCCCGCGCCACGGCGCCCCACATCCTCGCCCGTCAGCCGTCCCCGACTAGCCGTCGGCAGGGCCGCGGTCAACCCCGGCCCGCACACGCCACCGCGGGGCTAGCGTCACCCCCCATGACGACCGCGTTCCGAACGACTCGCACCCCGCGTCGGACGGGAGGCACCCGCGGGGCCTTCACCGCTCCCGCAGCGCCTCTCGTCCCACCGGCGCGTTCCACAGACTCGGCGCCCGCTCACCGCGCGCACCCGGGGGACGCCGCGCGTGCCGCATCGCCCTACAGCACGTCGTCGTCGGCGTCGGCGTCGTCGAGGTCGTCGTCGTCCAGTGGCACCTCGTGCCGCTGCTCGGCCGCATCGGCCGGGTCGGCCTCGACCGAGTGCACGTCCGGTTCGCCGGTCGTCGTCACCTCCGGGTCGTCCGGCACCTCCAGATCGGGCCGCTCCTGCTCCTGCAGGTCGGCTTCCGGCTTGACCTCGTCGATCGGCTGGTCGCTCAGGGACATCGCGTCTCCTCTCGTTCGGCGGATGCTCCCACCCTGTAACGCCCGTCGGCCAGCGGCAAGGGGCTTGACGGCTACGCACCCCCTCGCGGAGGCGGCACCGTGACCGGGGGACCCCTCACCGGGCGCGTCCGCATCGGCGTCTCGGGCTGGCGCTACGCCCGCTGGCGGGGCGACTTCTACCCTCGCGGCCTGCCGCAGCGCCGCGAGCTCGAGTACATCGGGGAGCAGTTCCCCTCGGTCGAGCTCAACGGCTCGTTCTACTCGCTGCAACGGCCGGAGAGCTACCGCACGTGGGCGTCGAGCGTGCCGGACGACTTCGTGTTCGCCGTGAAGGGGTCGCGCTACGTCACGCACATGCTGCGCCTGCGCGCGGTCGACCAGGCCCTCGCGAACTTCTTCGCCTCGGGCGTGCTGGCGCTCGGCGAACGGCTCGGGCCGATCCTGTGGCAGCTGCCGGAGCGCCAGAAGTTCGTGCCGGCGCTCCTGGAGTCGTTCCTCGACAGCCTCCCCCGCACCACCGGGGAGGCGCTCGAACTCGCCCGCGGCCACGACGAACGCCTCCGTGACCGCGCGTGGCTCGACATCGACGCCGACCGGCCGCTGCGCTACGCGCTCGAACCGCGCTCCGCCACCTTCGCCGACCCCGCGAGCCTGACGCTGCTGCAGGCGCACGGCACCGCGCTGGTGGTCGCGGACACCGCGGGGCGATGGCCGAGGTTCGACGCGCTGACCGCGGACCACGTGTACATCCGGCTCCACGGCGCACGCATGCTGTACCACAGCGGGTACACCGGCACCGAGCTGCGCGAGTGGGCGACGCTCATCCGGGCCTGGGCCGACGGGTCGGGCGCCGCGGACGGCCGCCCGCGCGACGTGTTCGTGTACTTCGACAACGACGCCCGCGGTCACGCCCCGCACGACGCCCTGGCGTTGCGCGCCCTCGTGGACGCCCCACCGGCGTGACGGCGAGGCGTCAGCGGTCGCCGACGTGTCCCGGCGCGGTAAGCGACAGTACCCGCTCGACGAACGCCCCGTACTCCTCCATGTAGTGCGCGAGGAAGTCTCTCGTGCCCTCGTCGTGCACCTCGCCGTCCGCACCGAACACCTCGGGCCGGAACGTGATGTACGCCTCCGGCGCGTTCAGCTGCGGGGCGTTGAGGAAGCTCAGCACGCTGCGCATGGACGACTGCATGACGGCCGTGCCGATCGCCCCGGTCGACGCACCGATGATGCCGCTCGGCTTGCGGGCGAACGAGTTGTGACCCCACGGGCGCGAGCCCCAGTCGATCGCGTTCTTCAACGCGCCGGGGATCGACCGGTTGTACTCGGGCGACACGAACAGCAGGCCCTCGGCACTCTCCACCGCGCGCTTGAACTCCGTGACCGCCTCGACCGGCTCGAGCTCGTCGTCGCGGTTGTAGAGGGGAAGGCCGCGGATGGGGATCTCCTCCAGCTCCAGGCTGGGCGGCGCGAGGCGCACCAGCGCCCTCGCGAGGGTGCGATTGATCGAGTCCGACGCCAGGCTGCCGATGAGGTAGCCGATCCGATGGGCCATGGTGAGTCCCCCGTCTCTCCCTGCATTTCCAGGATATCTCCGCGGTGGGGGCTTGCCGCAAGGCCCCACCCCGCGGGCAGAATCGACGGTCTGCGCGCGCTCCGGCGCGTGGAACGCGAAGGAGATTCATGCCCATCGACCCCTTCCACCTCTCCCCCGAGAAACAGGCCAAGACCGCTCCCGCCCTCATCGACGCCGATCGCCGACACCTCCAGCGCATCGCGGCCGAACTCGACGGTCAGCGCGCCGACGTCGCCCGACGGCTCGACGACGTCCGTCGCGTGCGCGCCGGCTCCGGGGGCGCCGCCGTGGACCGCGACCTCGAGATCCGGCGGCTGTCGTCGCGCCTGCGCGTGCTCGAACGCTTCGACATCGACGTGTGCCTCGGCCGCATGACCCCCGCTGACGGCGAGCCCGTCTACATCGGCCGCACCGGGCTCGCCGCGTCCGACGGCACCCGGCTGCTGATCGACTGGCGTGCGCCCGCCGCCGAGCCCTACTTCGCCGCGACACTGGAGGACCCCCGTGGTCTGATCTCCCGCCGCCGATACCGGTGGACGGACGGCCGCATCAGCGACTACTGGGACGAGGCCCTGACCGCCGACGGCTTCGACGGCGCGGCCTCCCTCGACGACCAGTCCGCGTTCATCGCGAGCCTCGGCACGCACCGCACCGCCCGCATGCGCGACGTGCTGGCGACCATCCAGGCCGACCAGGACGCGATCATCCGCACCCCGTCCCGCGGCGCCCTCGTGGTGGACGGCGGTCCGGGCACCGGCAAGACCGTGGTGGCACTGCACCGCGCGGCCCACCTGCTCTACGCCGAACCGCACCTCACCGCGAGCGCGGGCGGGATGCTGCTGGTGGGCCCGAACCCGCACTACCTCGCCTACGTGGAAGACGTGCTGCCGAGCCTCGGCGAGGACACCGTGCGGCTGTGCACCCTCCGCGACCTCACCCCGGAAGGCGCGACGGCCCCGCCCGAAGCCGACCAGAGGATCGCCGCGCTCAAGGCCGCGCTCGACCCCGAGGCCGTGCTCGCCGCCGCGGCCACCGCGTTCGAGCGGCCGCCCGGCCACGCGACCCGCCTCGACTCCCCGTGGGCCGACCTGTGGCTCAGCCGCGAGGAGTGGGCGGAGGTGTTCGCGGGCGCCGACCCCGCCGCGACCCACAACGAGGCGCGCGACGAGGTGTGGGAAGAGCTGCTGGAACTGCTGGTGGAACAGGTCGACGACGACGAGGTGCCGCCCCACGCGGTGCGACGGTGGCTGCGACAGGACGACGAGCTGACCGGCACGTTCGTGCGCGCGTGGCCCCTGCTGACACCGGGCGAGGTGGTGGCTCGGCTGTGGAGCTCCCCCGAGTTCCTGCGGGCGTGCGCCCCCGCGCTGACCCCCGACGAGGTGACGCTGCTGCAGCGCGACCGTCCGGATGCCTGGACCGACGCCGACCTCCCGCTGCTCGACGCGGCACACCGGCGCATCGGCGACCCGGAGGCCGTGCGAGCCGCCCACCGCCGCGACGCCGTGATCGCCTCGGCGCAGGAGCAGATGTCGCACGTGGTCGACCACCTGATCGAGGACGACGACAGCGAGATGAAGGTGATGTCGATCCTGCGTGGCCAGGACGCCCGCAACGTGCTCGTCGGCGTGGACGCACCGCCCATGCTGCCGCCGGACGAGCTCGCCGGGCCGTTCGGGCACATCGTGGTCGACGAGGCGCAGGAGCTCACGGATGCGCAGTGGCGGATGCTGCTCGCCCGGTGCCCCTCGCGCAGCATCACGATCGTCGGCGATCGCGCCCAGGCGAGACACGGCTTCACCGAGACCTGGCAGCAGCGGCTCGCCCGGGTCGGCGTGCGGGAGGTGAGCGTGGCCCACCTCGGGGTGAACTACCGCACCCCCGCGGAGGTGATGGCGGTCGCGGCCCCCGGAATCCTCGCGGCGCTGCCCGACGCGAACGTCCCGACCTCGGTGCGCGAGAGCGGCATCCCGGTGCGGACCGGTGCCGTGGCCGAGCTGCCCGCCGTGCTCGACGACTGGCTCGCGGCGAACCCCGACGGTGTGGCCTGCGTGATCGGGGACTCCTCGTTCGCCCCGACCGCCCGCGTGCGCTCGCTCACGCCGACCTCGGCCAAGGGACTGGAGTTCGACCTCGTGGTGCTGGTGTACCCCGAGCGGTTCGGCGAGGACCTGACCGGCGCGGTGGACCGCTACGTCGCGATGACCCGGAGCACGCGGGAACTCATCCTGCTCGGGTGATCCCGGACGAAGGTCGCTATCCGCCGCGGGCCGGCGGTTCTACCCTGAGACGATGACGAACGCCGAGCGCACGGCACCGCACTGTCCCGAGGACGACGTGGTGATGCTCGCGGTGCCCGGCGGCTGGAGGTGCCCGGAGTGCGGGCACCTCCAGCAGCCGCAGGACGGCGAGGAGCCGCGGGACCGCGAGGACCTCGGCCGCCTGCGCTGAGGGCTCAGACGCTGTCGTCCTGGTCGACGATCGTGCCGGTCGGTTCGCTGATCTCGACCGTGTGGCGCACGCCGTGCTCCGACGCCAGCGCCTCCCCCTCCTCGATCGCCTCGTCCCGGCTGGCGTAGCTGCGCGAGAGCTCGGGGGCACCCTCGGCCTCGTTCACCCACTGGCCGTTCTTCGACCGCGTGACCACGGCGGTGACGGCCATCACACGTCACCGGGGCCCAGGTCGCCCTGTCCCTCGTCGCCGAGGTCGGCGAGCACCGGGTCCTCGCCCTGGCTCTCCGGCTGCGGGCCGGAGCCGGGCAGGTCGCCCGCGGGGACCTCGTCGTCGGGATCGGGGATCTCGTCCGGGTCGCGCCCGGTCGCGGTCGCCGTGTCGAGCTCGTCGGCGGAGGCGCCGTCGTCGAGGGCCTCCGTGCGCTCCCATTCCGCCTGCGCCGGATCGTCCCGCGGGTCTGCCTCAGTGGTCGCGTCGCCGTCGCGCAGCGGCTGACCGCCGACGTCGTCGGGTGTCGATGCCATGTCTCCTCCTTCGATCGGTCCGCCCAGTGTGCCGCCCGGAGTTCCCGGTGCCGAGGGGGTTGAGCGGGCCGACCACAGCGGGTAGGTTCCGGCGGCGTCGGAACCCGTGACGGCGCGCGCGGACGGGGGCAGGATGAGGGCATGACAGCGACCACTCCCGCCCCCACCCCGACGCAGCTGCGGCTGATCATCGAGACCGACGATTTCGACACCGCCCTCCGGTTCTACCGCGACGTGCTGGGCATGCCCGAGCAGCTCGCCTACGCGACCGACGGCGACGACCGCGTGGCGATCCTGCACGCAGGCATCGCCACCATCGAGCTCGCGACGCCGACGCACGCCGCGAACATCGACGAGGTGGAGGGCGCACCGCACACGCCCGGAGCGCTGCGCATCGCCCTGGAGGTCGACGACACGGCCCAGGCCGTCGCGGCCGCCGAGGAGGGTGGTGCCGCTGTGATCGCGCCACCCGTGCAGACGCCGTTCCGGAGCCTCAACGCGCGCATCCAGGGCCCAGCGGGGTGGCAGATCACCCTGTTCCAGGAGCTGGAGACGCTGGAGGAGCGTGCGGCGCGCGAGGGCTTCACGACGGACGACGCCCGCGACCGCTGACCCGCGCCCGGGACCTGGGCGCGTCCTCGGGTTTCGTGACGCTACGCGTCGCCGCGCTTGCCCGGGCCAGGCCCGCCGGGCTGAAATCGACTCATGACGTCGATCGCGGTCCTCGTGGGAAACCCCCACCCGTCCTCCCGCACCACGAGCGTCGCGGAAGAGATCGCGGCGCAGCTCGCCGAGCTCGTGGGCGCCGAGGTGCTGCCCACGATCGAGCTCGCGGCGTATGCCGACCGGGTCTTCGTCGTGCCCGACCCCGAGATCGACGCCCTGGTCGAAGAGGTGTCGACGGCGGATGTCGTGGTCGTGGCGAGCCCCACGTACAAGGCCGCCTACACCGGGCTGCTGAAGGCGTTCCTCGACCGGGTCGACACGGGCGGGCTGGACGGGGTCGTCGCGGTGCCCGTCCTCACGATCGGCTCCCCCGCCCACACCCTCGCCGTCGAGCACACGCTGCGCCCCCTGCTGGTCGAGCTCGGGGCGACGGTGCCCGTGCGCGGCCTCGCGTTCCCGGCCGCCGAGGCCGACGACCGCACCCGCCTCGTGTCCGCCTGGCTCGCCCCGCACCGCCGGGCGCTGGAATCGCTGCTCGCGCACTGACCAGGGGCGGGTGAAGCGAGCGGAACGCGAGTGCCGCGGTCGAGGGACGGTCCGAGAGGACGATCGACGCAGACGCCCATGTGAGGAGCGGTCTTCCGTGTGAGAGCCGGAGCGACGGCATGTGGCGGCGCATGTCGCCGTGTTGCAGTGCACGTGCGCGGTCGCGGGGGCCGTGCGTACCGTCGTGGCATGACCGCCCCCGCCGCTTCGTCCTCGTCCCCCGCCCGCGAGCGTGCCGCCTCCGACGTGCTGGACCGGCTGTCGGTCGGCGCCGACACGTTCAAGGCCGTGTTCCGCGGGCACCCGGGAGGCGTGGCCGTGATCACCGCGCAGGGGGCGGACGGCCCCGTGGCGCTCACGGCGTCGTCGGTGTCGTCGGTGAGCGTGGATCCTCCGCTGCTGGTGTTCTCGGTGTCGGCGCTGTCGTCGGCGGCGGAGACCCTGACCTCGGCCGCGACGGTCGTGGTGCACCTCCTGGATGCGGACGACATCGAGCTCGCGCGCCTAGGGGCGACCAGCGGCATCGACCGCTTCGCCGATACGAACGCCTGGGCCCCGCTCGCCACCGGGGAGCCCGTGTTCGCGGGAGCCCGCGCCTGGGTGCGCTGCGCCGTCGTGAGCCGGATGGAGGCGGGCGGCTCGACCGTCATCGCCGCGCACGGCCTGCAGGCGCACATCGCCCGGGACGCCGAGCGCGCCCTCGTCTACCACGACCGCACCTGGCACGCCCTGGGCGCGCACTCGCTCCTCCCCTGACCCGGCGCACGCTCGGCTTCGTCGACCACCCTTCGGATCTCTCGCTTCCTCGATCAGGCGGCTAGATGTGTCTGCCCAGACCTTTGGTAATGCGGTCGATCGTGTTCTTGGGGCCGCGCAGCGCGACACCGACCAGATCGAGATCTGCGGCGGACACCCCGGCCACGGCTCTTCGGTTGGACGCATCGTCTCCGGTAGCGAAGAGGTCACGGGTGTAGATGCTCGTCGCGAAGCCTCGTTCGACGGCTCGCTCGCGAGCTCGTGCGAGCTGCTCCGAGTCCGCCGTGAACACGAGCACGGGTTGGCGGAGCATGGGGAGGTACTCGTTTCCGTCCGCGTCCGCGTAGATATCGCCGATCAGACCCGGGGCGCTGGTGGCGATGCCGCTGATCAGGAACGCCGTGACGTTGAGCTCCTGCCAGGGCATCAGGCCGTCGTGGATCAGTACCGCGATCCGTGTGTCGAAGCGGACAGTCTGCGGTTCCATGTGTACTCCTTCGGTCGCGGCCGCGGCCGGAACGGGCCGGCCGGTCGATCCGAGCCCCTCATGATCCGCCCGCGAACGTGTGGTCGAAGGTGGTCCAGGCATTGTCGAGATAGGGCCGGCGCCTCAGCGGGTCTCCGATGCCGAAGGCGACATCCTCGAGCCATCGGCAGCGGGCGTGGAAGCGGATACGACGGAGTTCGTCGTCACTCGGAGGGCCGTCCAGGGCCTCTCCGACGCAGACCGCCGCGTCGGGCCCCAGGTCTCGGTAGATCGACCCGATGTCGCGTGCCGGGTCCGTCAGCGCCGCATCAGTCCAGTCGATGACGCCGGTCACGTGCCCCCGGTCGTCGACGAGGATGTGCTCAGCTCCCAGATCATTGTGCTGAGCGATGATGAGCGATCGTGTGGGCGGCGGCGACTCATCCAGGAAGGCGCGCACGAGACGAGCCTGCTCGGCGCTCAGGTGACTCCGCACGGACCGGTAGGTCTGCACAGCGTCCCGGTGCCACTCTTCATTCGGGTACCGATCGACGGGCAGCCGCGTGACCGGAAGAGCCTCCCGGAACGCGGACAACACGTCTATGAGGGCCCGTTGCACGTTCTTCGAGTCCCGTTCGCGCCGATGGATCAACGGAGTACCTCGAAGCCGTCGGTAGGCGAACGTCCCGCGCTCTGCTTCATGCAACTCCGGTGTCGGCGTCGGCACCGACGTCGCACGGGCGAGCGTCGTGAGCAGCTCGACCTCGCGATCGACGGCTTCGAGGTCCGCGGAACGTCGGACGATGTAGTCCCCGACAGCGAACGTCGTATTCTCGGCTCCCCGAGTCACGAGCGTCGGCTCGTCGCCGGGCGACCACAGTCGCGATCGCCGCCCCAACTCGGCGAGGTGGGCGCGATCCGACGGGGTCACCGCGGATGTCGTGACGATCTCCTCTTTCATCTCGTTCCTCAGATCCTCGGTCGGGAGCGGGTGACGACGTCATACCAGCGTGTCGCCAACGTATCCGTCTTCGCCGAACCCGGGCAGGACGGCGAAGATCGCGCTGCCTGTGTGCTGGATGAACCGGTTGAGCCGATCGTTCTCGGCGAGACGCGTCTGCGCGGCGATGAACTGACGATCGGGGTCGTTGCCGTAGGCGCAGAACAGTAGCCCGACGTCGAGCTTTCCGTGCCCGCCATGATGGTGGTCCTTCGTTCCCGGAGCATGAGGATGGTCCTCGGGATGCTTGAGCGGATCCGGGCTGCCGCCGGCCATCGCCGTGAGGAATCCGTAGTCATAGGTGTAGCTGCGGCGCAGCATCGGAAAGCCATGAGCGCGGCGGATGTGCCCGTCCGCTGCGATCACCGGGGTGCCGTCTGCCCCCACGGCGTCCAGGTCGGGGGCGTCGAACTCGCCCTTCCCCGTCAGCGGAGCGCCATCCCCGCGGCGGCGCCCGATCACCGCATCCTGCTCGTCGCGCGCTGTGAGGTCCCAGCTCGCCGTCAGCATCCGGATCTTTCGGAACACGAGGTAGGTACCCCCGCGGAACCACGATGGCTCGTCGGGAAGCGCCCAGACGACGTCCGCGAACTCTCGGGTTCCGATGCGGGGATTGGACGTTCCGTCCTTGTGACCGAACATGTTCCGCGGAGTGCCGCCGTCGTGCGGGGAACTGAGGAATCCGGACTGGGTCCAGCGGATGACCGCAGATCCGGGCATTCGGGCGCGCACAGCTCGCGTCGCGGCACTGACGACCTGTGGATCGTCGGCGCAGATCTGAAACAGCAGGTCACCCCCTCCCCAGCGCGGGTCGAGGTGATCGCCGGTGAACTCGGGAAGTGGCCGCAGCCGTCGGGGCGCTTCGCCGGCGACCCCGGGCAGGGCGAAGACGCCAGGGCCGACGCCCACCGTGACCGTCAGACCCACAGGAGACAGCCCGGTCGCGAAGTCGGTGGGGGTCACCGCGCCGTCGGGATACATCGACGAGGGCGGCGTGTCCTCACCCCGCACGATGGCGACGATCGTGCGCGAGACGTCCGCCAAGAAGCGGCGAAGCGACACCGCGTCCGTCACGGCCAGATCGGCCGCGACAAGAGTGACATACTGCTGCTGCGCGGTGGCGACTCCCGCCTGGTGTGCACCGAACGGCGAGATCGTCGTCGCGGCCCCGGGATCTGCGGAGAGGCGTGCAGTCTCCGCGTTCGGCAGCGTGAGACGCCCGGTCGCGAACCCCATCGCGGCCGCCCCGCCTGCGGTTGCCAGCGCTGAGCCCAGGAGGGCGCGGCGAGACATCGCCACACGCCTCGGCCCGCCCTCCGTGCGTCCGTCCCGCCATCCCGGTGAGACCACCGCCTCCCTCTCCGACGGGTCATCACTGGCTTCCTGGGTGCTCAATGTCCGTGTCCTCCGTTGGGATCGACGGGTCCCGCATTGCGGCTGGCTTCATCTCGGCTGACCACGAACTGCGACATCAGCCCCTCGTCCTCGTGAAGGAGAAGGTGACAGTGGATCATGTACGGGTTCTCGTCATCGACGTAGTCCTCGAATCGCATCATGATCCGGTAGACGCGACGAGGTTCCAGATAGATGGTGTCCTTCCATCCCGAGAGTTCTGGCCCCGGCGTCTCCCCGTCGATGTCGAGGACCTGGAACTGCACGTCGTGAACATGCCAGTTGTGCGGGAACAGGTCTCGATTGGTGACCTCCCACAGCTCGGTCGAGTCGACCTGCATGACCTCGTCGATACGATTCATGTCCATGCGGCGGCCGTTGATCTCGCGGTTCTGCACGTCGAAGATGCGCGCGTTGTCGGCGTCGACCGCGGTGAAGCGGGAGATGTCGCCGAACCGCTCCGCCAGTGGCGGGGACGCCCGGAGCTGATCAGCAGCACGCAGGAGGAGGACGTCGAACTCGTCCAACCCTCCGTACGCACCGGGCACGGCGACATCACCGAGATCAGGCGGCAGCGAGCGCAGCATCGTCTCCGTCCCCGGGGCGATCGCCACCACGATCTCAGCACGCTCGCCGGGCGACAGACGCACATGATCGGTGATGTGCGGCGCCTCGAGCAGCCCGCCGTCCGTGGCGATCAGCGAGAAGTCGCGCTGGTCGTCGAACGCGAAGTCGTAGGTGCGCGCGCTCGACCCGTTGAGGATCCGCAATCGGACGAGCTCGGTGGAGACGTCGAGGACCGCGCCCCATGCTCCGTTGGTCAGCAGGACATTCCCCAGAAGGCCGACCTCATTGCCCTGAGAGTCGAACTGGAACTCGCCGTCGGAACGGAACTTCTTGTCCTGCACGATGAGCGGAACGTCATCGACTCCGTATTCCGTGGGCAGCCCGAAGCTCTGGCTGTGCTCATCGTCGAGGATGAACATGCCCGAAAGCCCGCGGAGGACGTGCTCTTCGGTTTCGCCGTGCGGGTGCGGGTGGTACCACAGCGTGGCGGCGGGCTGGTCGACCCGCCACTCGGGCCGCCAGCGCCCGCCGGATTCGATCGGCTGGTGCGGCCCGCCATCCATGGCAGCCGGCAGATGCATGCCATGCCAGTGGACCGTCGTGGTCTCCGGGAGCGCGTTGGTGACCTCGACGGCCACCTTCTCCCCACGATGCGCCCGGAGTGTGGGGCCTAGGTAGTCGCCGTCGAAACCCCAGGTCGGGGTGGTCATCCCCTCCAGGAACTGCATCTGACCCTCCTGGGCGGTGAGCGAGAACACTCGAACACCGTCGACGACCTCCGACTCCGCCAGCGGGGGGATCGGTAGCGGAGTCTCGAACGCGGGTGGCTTCGTCGGCGTGAAGACGGACGTGTCCTGGCCGAACCCCGAGTCGAACACGCAGGCGGTGAACGTCACGGCAGCGGTCAGGAGCAGAGCGCCGAAGAGGATCGCCGGACCGAGGAGCCGTCCCCGGCTCGATGCAGAGCGTCGTGCGACATGCTCGGCCCCACGGGCGATCCTGGTCATGCCAGTAAAGCTAGGAATCCGTGCAGAGGAAGCCGTCCCTCCCCCGTCGACAAGTCGAGTCGCTTCCGGGCGACACCGAGGTTCTCCGCACCGGACTCGCACTCCCGCGGTCGCCGAGATGTCGCTTTCCAACGACTCACACACCAGCACGGACCGACCTACCATGACAGCATGACCGACAACGCGCCCGCGGCGGAGGCAGGTTCGCGTCCTGCTCCCTGGGTGCTCGACGGCCTCCTCGGCATCGGCGTGACTCTCGTCGTGTCGCTCTTCATCGCCGCGGATATCGACGGGGCAGAACCGGACGGGTGGGCCTATCTGTGGGCGGTCGGCCTCGGTGCACTGATGCTGGCCCGGCGACGCCACCCTGTCGTCGTCGTCGTACTCTCCGCGGCAGGGGTCGTCGCCTACTACGCGTCCGGTTACCCGGCGATCGGGATCGCGGTGCCTCTCGCGGCCGCGGTGTTCTCGGCCGCCGAATACGGTCGCACAGGGGCATCGATCGCCACGTCCGTGACCGTCCTGGTCATCTCGGTGGCGTACAGGCTCGCCATCGGACAGGACCCCGCCGTGGTCGTGGGTTACGAACTGCCTGGACACGCTCTCCTACTCGCAGCGGCGATCGCCCTGGGAGACAACGTGAGATCCCGGCGGGAGCTCCGCCAGAAGTCCTCTCAGATCGCGGCCCTGACCGTCGAACGGTACGCCCGGGAGGCAGAGAAACGCGCGATGTCCGAACGGCTCTCGATCGCACGTGAACTCCACGACTCGATGGGGCACGCGCTGACGGTGGTGACTCTGCATGCGCAGATCGCGGAGGAAGCGCTGGACCCCGGTACTGCCTCTGACGAGGACAGCGCGGCGGCGCGTGAGGCGCTGGCGATCATCGCGAGCACCGCTTCGGTGACGTTCGAGGATCTGCGCCGTACTGTCGCGAACCTGCGGAGGGAGGAGGGCGCGACGCGCCCCCCGCTCGGAATCGACGACCTCGAGTCAGCGATCCTCCCGGCGACGCAGGCCGGCTTGACGGTGCGCGCGAGTGTCTCCATCTCCGCCGCGCTGCCGTCGACCGTCGAAGCCGCCGTGTTCCGGATCGTGCAGGAGTCCATCACCAACGTCGTGCGACATGCCGACGCGGCGCGCGTCGACGTCGACATAAGGCAGGCGGACGATGCTGTCGCCGTCAGCATCGTCAACGACGGCAGGCCGCGCACCACGGAGCCGTCCGACGACTCGGTCCGGCCCGGGCGAGGGCTGGAGGGGATGCGAGAGCGCGTTCACCTGCTCGGCGGCACGTTCTCCGCAGGTCCACGCGACGCCGGCTTCGCGGTGTACGCCTCGTTTCCCCTGGCGGTGAGGGCATGACCTCCGTCGTCCTCGTCGATGACCAGGACCTCGTCCGCGCCGGCCTGCGGACGCTGCTCTCGCGGGATGGCAGCATCCGGGTGGTCGCCGAGGCCACCGACGGCAGGAGCGGCGTGGAGGCGGTCCGAAAGTACCGACCAGATGTCGTCCTCATGGACCTCCGGATGCCTGTGATGGACGGCATCGAGGCGACGAGCGTGATCCGCGCGGACCACCGGCTGCACGACACCAGTGTCGTCGTCCTGACGACGTTCGACGACGACACGGACGTCGTTCAGGCCATCCGTGCAGGGGCGGTCGGCTACCTCTTGAAGAACACGCCGCGGGATGACCTGCGTGACGCCGTGACGCGGGCCGGCCAGGGAGAAAGACTGCTTTCACCGGCGATCGTCGAACGACTGATGGGCATGGTCGCGTCCGGTCGGGCCGCCGCGACCCCGGATCCCCGACTCGCCGTCCTCAGCGCCCGGGAGATCGAGGTCCTTGCGCGGATCGGACACGGCGATACGAACGACGAGATCGCTGCCATCCTGCACCTCAGCCCGGCGACCGCGCGCACCTACGTCAGTCGGATCCTCGCGAAGGTGGGTGCGCGTGACCGTCCAGAGCTCGTGGTGATCGCTCACCGTTCCGGGCTCGTCACGTCGTGAGCTCTCATCGAGGCGGGCGCCGCAGGAACCAGTTCGGAACGCCGAGAACATCTGCCTCTCCGATGACCGCGTATCCGTGCCTCCGGTAGAAGCCGACTACCTCCGGGCGATCCGTTTCGGCGTAGCCGGGCACGCCTATGGAGTCGAGATGGCTCGTGTGTCTGAGCATCAGGAGAGTGCCGATCCCCCGCCCGCGCAGGTGCCAATCGACCGACACCGGCCCGAGATGCACGTGCGGTTCTGAGATGTCCCGCGCTGTCCATGCCCGGTTCCAGGCCAGCAGGCGCGCAGCGGCGCCTGGGCCGAAGGTCAGCGCACGCGAGAGGAGCCGCAGCCGGGTCTTCGCCGGGGGCCGGCAGCGCGCCGGGGGTACCGCCGCGGCGACACCGATCAGCGACCCACCCTGCTCGACGCCGACGACCCGCATCGAGGGCGAACCGGAGAGGAGCACACTCATCAGCGACTCATGGCGACGAGTCCGCCTCGCTTCATCGCCGCCATACACCGCGACGTGGAGCGGGCTGTCGGCCATTCCACGCCCGAGCAGCGCCGCGACCTCCGCCACATCGGCGCGGTCGAGAGAACGAAGGTGAAGGTACGGTTCGCGATGTCTCATCGGTGCAGTCCTCGTCGTCGAGCGGTCATCACCCCACGGTGGCGCGACGGTGATGTCGCCGAATGCTCGCCTCGATCGACTTCTCGGATCGCCCCGTGACGACCCCGCTGTCCTCGCACGGTGACCCGCATCCCCCGCGCCGCTCGAGGTGGTAGCCGTCGCGATGCGCGACAGGAGGAGCAGGACCCGGTCGTCCGAGAGCGACAGCACAACTGATCCAGAGCGCACGCGACCCCAGGGGCCCGTTGCCTACTTTGACAGGATGAGCGAGTCACCGACGCCGTCGCAGCCACCAGAGATCCCCGGCCCACGTCCCCGACTGAGCTGGCCGGCCGTGATGGGCTTCGGCGTCCTGGGGCTTCTGTGGCCGCTCCTGCGACTGATCGGTCTCGAAGCGGTCGTCGGCGGGGTGACGACCGTGATGGTCGCCTTCCTCGCCACCTTCGTCATCTGGGTCCTGGGTGCCGGCTTCGGCCATGTTCCGCGACCGGTTCTGACGCTCACTCTGTCCGGGGTTCTCTTCGCCCTCCTCCTCGGGGCGACCACCGTGGCCATCGGCGACTGGCCCGACCACGGCATCGGCCTGAATCTCGTCGCCGCCACCATCGAGATCGGGCGATCCGCTGGGTTCGGCGCGCTCAGCGGCCTGGTCGCCGAGTCGATCCAGAGGGCCCGTCGCCGGCGACGGAGGAACCGTCCGTCGCGCCGGACGTCGTCCTGATGCGACCACGATTGTCGCCCCCGTACGGACCATCCGCCGCGGCACCCGCCCCTACCGTTGGCGCATGATCTCCGAGAACCCACCTCCTCCTTCTCCCACCGCACGACGAAACCCTCTCGGGCTGTCGGCTCTGGCACTCGTCGGACTCGCGGCCGTCGCCCTCATCAGGGTCATCCTCCACGACCTGCATGTGATCGACGAGGGCAGCCCGATCACGTGGGTGCTCGCGATAGGCCCGGTCGTGCTGTGGATCGTCGTCGCTGTCGTAGCGCGCGTCCCCAAGCCGTTCCTGACGGTGCTGGTCATCGGGGTGATCTTCGGGGTGATGCTCGTCATCACGCACCAACTCCTCTGGGACTTCGCTTATCGCGGCACTCCGCCGTCCCTCGGTGACGGTGCCGGGGCGCGCCTGATCCCACGCATCGCGGCCATCCCCAGCGGGCTGATCGTCGGAACGGTGATCGGCGCCGTCGGCGGGCTCATCGCCTGGGGCATCCAGACGATGAGCAATCGTCGCAAGAGCTGACAGCGCGAACACGAGCACAACGCCCGAGCCACCGCGCACGAAGAGCTCGCAGCGATCGCGTGCGAAGACGACGAAGCCCCGGTGAGAAGGATGCTCTCACCGGGGCTTTTCTGTTCTGTCGGGCTGACAGGATTTGAACCTGCGACCCCTTGACCCCCAGTCAAGTGCGCTACCAAGCTGCGCCACAGCCCGTTGTTCTGCACTCTCGCGCAGGCAACTCCCCTATCTTAGCCGTACCCGAGGCCCTCTCGCGAACCGGGGCGTTGCGGGGTGTCGGACCCACCGCGTACCGTCGCGGTCATGCCGACGATCACCACCGAACTCGCCACGTCCGACCGCTGGGACGATGTGCAGCAGGCTCTCACGGGCGGGGGCGACGGGGCGAGCTGCCAGTGCATCTGGCCGATGCTGAGCAACAAGGACTGGAACACGACGACCACGTCGCAGCGCACCGACATGTTCCGGGCCGAGATCGACGAGGGTCCGCCGCCCGGGCTCGTGGCCTACGTCGACGGCGAGGCCGCGGGCTGGATCCGTATCGGACCGCGCACCGCCCAGGCCCGCATCCCTCGCACGCGCATCATCGCCGCGTCGTCCGCCGAGCCGTTCGACGACCCGTCCGTGTGGGCGGTGACGTGCTTCGTGGTGCGCCGCGAGCACCGGGGCACCGGACTCAACGCGGCGCTGCTGCGGGCGGCGGTCGACTACGCCGCGGCCTCCGGAGCGCGTCTGGTCGAGGGCTACCCGGTCGACACCCGCGGCGAGAAGCAGCGCGCGAACGACCTGTTCCACGGCACGCTGAACACCTTCCTCGGCGCAGGCTTCACGGAGCAGACGGTCATGAAGCCCGGACGGGTGCTCGTGACGCTCGACCTGTCCTCCCGCACCGACGCATGACCCCCGCCACCCCGCGGCACACCCCCGCTCCCCCGGATATACCGCCGCGGCCATACGATGAGGGGATGCGCCGCCGCACCCTCTCCCGCCCGATCGTGTGGGCATTCGCGCCGTACGTCGCGGTGTCGCTGCTGCACGTCGTGCTGCTCGCGCTCGACCACGACCTGGCCGCTGCGACCAAGCTGCTGCTCATGCCGCTGCTCGCGGTACCGGTGCTCGTGGCCGCCCCACGCCTCCGGCCGCGCTCCGCCCTCGTGCTCGTGCTCGCGGCGCTGCTGTTCTCCTGGCTGGGCGACGGCGCGGGGGCGCTGTTCCCCGCCGCCCCCGAGCTTCCGCTCATGCTCGGGTTCTTCGGCCTCGCGCACGTGGCGTACATCGTGCTGTTCGCGCGGCACCTCGCCCGGCGTCGGCTGCCCTGGTGGACGCTGGTGTACGCGGCGTGGTGGGTCGCGATGATCCTCACGCTCGGCCCGCACACCGGCCCCCTGCTGATCGCCGTCGCCGCCTACGGGCTGCTGCTGGGCGGCACGGCCGCGATGGCCGCCCGCTGCCACCCCCTCGTCGCGGTGGGCGGCGCGTTCTTCCTCGCCAGCGACACGATCCTCGCGTTCCGGCTCTTCCTCCCCGATGCTCTCCCGGCCTGGAGCAGCCCCGCCGTGATGGCGACCTACACGCTCGGACAGGGGCTCCTCATCGCGGGCACCCTGGTCGTCCTCGCACGGAAGGCCTCGTGATGGCTGACAGCGTCCGCGTCGACAGCTGGCTGTGGGCCGTCCGCGTGTACAAGACCCGGTCGGCCGCGACCACCGCATGCCGTGCGGGGCATGTGCGCGTGAACGGCGACAAGGCCAAGGCCGCCCAGACGGTCCGCATCGGCGACGAGCTGCGCATCCGCATCTCGGGGTTCGACCGCATCCTCATCGTCCGGCAGCTGCTCGTCAAACGCGTCGGCGCCCCACTCGCCGCCCTCGCCTACGAAGACCGCACACCCGAACGTGAACCGCAGGCCGCGCTCGGCCTGCGCGACCGCGGCGCCGGCCGCCCGACCAAACGCGAGCGCCGCGAGATCGACCGCCTCCGCGGCCGCGACACCCCGCCCGACTGACCCCGCGGCATCCGCCCGACGGACCCGTCCGCTCGCGTCAGGCGTCCAGCAGCCTCCGCAGCCACCCGCTCGACCGCACCTGCGCGCCCGCGGCCTCGACCCGCGCCTGCAGCTCCCGGTCGCTCGTGACCGCCAGCACCCGCTGCGCCCCCGCGACCCGACGCTCGACCTCGGCCACGATCGCGTCATCGCCCGCGGCATCGGCCCGCACGACCGCCAGCGCCGGCTCCGCGACTCCGGCCTCGGCAGCACCGGTCTCCGCGGCCTCGGTCCCGATGTCGCGGGCACGACCCTCGACTACGAGCGCCACCTCCGGGTACCAGTCGTCTCCGGCGAGCCCCAGATCGTCCGCGGGCACCGCCAGCCCGGCCAGCCGGTCACGCAAGCGCGCGGCCGCACCGGCTCGGTCCTTCCACCAGCCGTCGGGCACCGACCCGACCACGTTCGCCCCGTCGACCACCACGGCCGGGAACACATCGAGCTGAGCACGCAGCATCGGCCACGCCGCCCCGAACCCGGGGTGCAGCGGCAGCTCGTCCACGCGGTCGACCGGGACCCACTCCAGCGCCACGCTCTCCGGATCGCTGATCACCGGGTCGAACGGACTGCGCACATCGGCGACCACCGTCGTGTACGACCAGATGCCGAGGTCGAGGACGCTCGTGAAGCGCGGACGCACGGCGCCGTCCGGCACGCCCGCCTCCTCCTGCGCCTCCCGGATCGCCCCGACGATCGCCGACTCGCCCTCGTGCAGCGCACCGCCGGGCAACCCCCACGTGCCGCCGAAGTGGCTCCACGACACGCGGTGCTGCAGCAGGATCCCGCGCGTCGCGTCGACCGCGAGCAGACCGGCCGCGCCGAACCGCCCCCAGTAGCGCTCCCCCGTGTCTGCGACCACCCAGGCGTCGCCGGGGTTGCGCGGTCCTTCGGGGCGACGCGGTTCGCCGGGAGCGGGGGGTACGACTGTCACCCCCTCAGCTTTTCACAGCATCGGCATCGCGGCGCCACCCGGCGACACACGCCGGAACGCGTCAGCGCTGGCGGCGCTCCCGCACGCGCATGTTGATGACGATCGGCGTCCCCTCGAACGGGTAGAGCTCGCGCAGGCGCCGCTGGATGAACCGGCGGTAGCCCGGGTCGAGGAACCCGGTCGTGAACAGCACGAACGTCGGCGGACGCGTCGAGGCCTGCGTGCCGAACAGGATGCGCGGCTGCTTGCCCCCGCGCAGGGGGTGCGGGTGCTCCGCCACGAGCTCGGCGAGGAAGGCGTTGAACTTGCCGGTCGGGATGCGGCGGTCCCAGTTCTCGAGCGCCGTCTCCAGCGCGGGCACCAGCTTGTCGAGGTGTCGCCCGGTCTTCGCGGAGATGTTCACCCGCGGAGCCCACGCCACGTGCGCGAGGTCCTGCTCGATCTCGCGCTCGAGGTACCGGCGGCGGTCGGCGTTCTCCAGGTCGTCGTCGTTCAGACGGTCCCACTTGTTGAACGCGAGGACGAGCGCACGGCCCGACTCCAGCACGAGGTCGATGATCCGCACGTCCTGCTCGCTGATCGTCTCCGACACGTCGAGGACCACAACGGCGACCTCGGCCTTCTCCAGTGCGGCCGACGTGCGCAGCGAGGCGTAGAAGTCCGCGCCCTGCGCCATGTGCACGCGGCGACGGATACCGGCCGTGTCGACCAGACGCCACATCTTGCCGCCGAGCTCCACGACCTCGTCGACCGGGTCGCGCGTGGTGCCCGCCAGGTCGTTCACGACGACGCGCTCCTCCCCCGCGGCCTTGTTCAGCAGCGAGGACTTGCCCACGTTGGGGCGACCGAGGATCGCGACACGTCGCGGCCCGCCGATCTCCTGCTTCGCGACCGCCGAGATCTCGGGAAGCTTCTTCAGCACGGCATCCAGGAGATCCGCCACGCCGCGGCCGTGGATGGCCGAGACCGGGTGGGGCTCACCGAGACCGAGGTTCCACAGCGCGGCGGCCTCCGGCTCCTGCCGGGCGTCGTCGATCTTGTTCGCGACCAGGAACACGGGCTTGCCGCTCTTGCGCAGCAGCTTGACCACGTGCTCGTCGGTCGAGGTGGCGCCGACCATCGCGTCGACCACGAACAGCACCACGTCGGAGAGGTCGATCGCGACCTCCGCCTGCGCCGCGACCGAGCGGTCGATGCCGCGGGCGTCGGGCTCCCAGCCGCCGGTGTCGACGAGCGTGAAGCGACGGTCGTTCCATTCGGCCTTGTAGGTGACGCGGTCGCGCGTGACGCCGGGGGTGTCCTCCACCACGGCCTCACGACGCCCGAGGATGCGGTTCACGAGCGCCGACTTGCCGACGTTCGGCCGTCCGACGATCGCGACGACCGGCAGCGCGGGCAGGAACTCGATGCCGTCCTCGCCCAGCGAGACGCCCGCGAGGAGCGCGGCGTCCTCGTCGTCCAGCTCGTAGTCGGCGAGACCGGCGCGCAGGGTCTCGGCGCGCTGCTCGGCGAGGTGCTCGTCGAGGTTCTCCATCTTCTCGGCGAGCTGGTCGGGGCCGCCTTCGTATTCGTCGTCAGCCACGGTGTGCTCCTCGGAGTCGTTCGATCACCGTGAGCACGGCGTCGATGGTCTGGGGGTAGTCGAGTTCGGTCGAGTCGACGACCTCGACGCCCTCGGCGGCGTTGAGGAAGTCGACGACGGCGCTGTCGGAGGCGTCGCGTCGGTGCAGGGCCGCGGCGACGGCGGCGGCGTTCTCCCCCGCGAGCTCGCCGGCACGGCGTGCCGCGCGCACCTCGGGGGCGGCGGTCAGGAGGATGCGCACGGGGGCATCCGGCGCGACCACCGTCGTGATGTCGCGGCCCTCCACGACCACAGCGGGGTACGGAGCGTCGGCGACCAGCGCGCGGAACAGCTCGTTCACCTGCGCGCGCACCTCGGGCACGCGGGCGACGCCGCTCACCGCGCCGGAGACCCGCGGTTCGCGGATGGCGTCGGTCACGTCGGTGTCGCCCACCCGGACCGTGCGGTCGTCGGGGTCGAGGCCGAGACGGACCGGGAAGTCGGCCGCGGCGGCGCGCACGGCGGCCGCGTCATCGGTGTCGGCGCCCTGCTCCAGCACATGCCAGGCGAGCGCCCGGTACGCCGAGCCGGTGTCGAGGTAGCCGTAGCCGAGCTGGCGCGCGACCGCCTTGGAGACGCTGGACTTGCCGGAACCGGCCGGCCCGTCGATGGCGATGAACTTCGTGGCGGAGACGGTGGAGGTGTCAGTCATTCGTGTTCCCTGCAATGCGCCAGCCGCGTTCCTGGAGCCCGGTGATCGCGCCGTGCAGCGCCGCGGGGTCGACACTGATCTCGGCCAGACCGAACTGTGCGCCGGGCGAGTGCTCCAGACGCAGGTCCTCGACGTTGACGCCGAGTTCGCCGAGCTCGCCGAACAGGCGGCCGAGCTGTCCGGCGGTGTCGTCGACCATCACCACGAGCGTCTCGAAGCGCCGGTTCTGGCCGTGCTTGCCCGGCAGGCGATCCACGCCGTCGTTGCCCTGCCGGATGGTCTCCGCGATCACACGGCGCGCGCCGGGGGCCGCCGGCGCCCGCAGCGCCTCCGCGACATCGCCCAGGTCGGCCGCCAGCGCGTCGAGGATCTCCACGACGGGCCCCGCGTTCGCGCCGAGGATCTGCACCCACAGCTCGGGCGCGGAGGCGGCGATGCGCGTCGTGTCGCGCACGCCCTGACCCGCCAGGCGCAGCGCGCCCTCCTCGGCTCCCGCGAGCCGCGCGGCCAGCAGGCTCGCGACGACCTGCGGCACGTGCGAGGTGAGGGCGACCGATCGGTCGTGCTCCTCCGGCGTCATCTCCAGCGGCATCGCGCCCACGTCGAGCGCGAGCGCCTCGACCAGCGCGAGATCCGTGGCCTTCGTGTCCTCGTCGCGGCACACCACCCAGGGCCGCCCGATGAAGAGGTCGGCGCGGGCGGAGATGGCGCCGCCGCGCTCACGCCCCGCGAGCGGGTGCGAGCCGATGTAGCGCGCGAGGTCGACGCCGCGGTCGCGCAGCGTCCGGAACGGTTCGAGCTTGACGCTCGCGACGTCGGTCACGACCGCGTCCGGGTACCGCTCCAGCTCGGCCTGCACCACGTCGGCCGTGACGTCGGGCGGCACGGCCACCACGATCAGCGCGGGAGTGTCGTCGTCGGCGGCGAGGCGACCGGCGCCGTAGTCCACCGCCAGTCGCAGCTGCGCCGGGGAGGCATCCGTGAGCGCCACATCGACACCCTTGGCCCGCAGCGCATGACCGACGCTCGCGCCGAGCAGGCCGGCACCGACGATGCGGACGGTGCCGGACAGACGCGGCGCGACGGCACCGGTCTTCCGCGCCGTGGGCGCACTCGTCGTGTCGGTCATTCGGTCTCCTGCTCGCCTGGCGCCGCGGCGACACCGGATTCACGGCGCGCGAGGGTCAACAGCGCACCGAGTTCGATTTTACTCAGGTCACGCGTCTTCCCCGCCGGGAGGGTTCCCAGGTGCAGCGGGCCGAACTGCCGGCGCACGAGCTCGGTCACGGGGTGGCCGACCGCGGCCATCATCCGACGCACGATGCGGTTGCGCCCTGAATGCAGCGTGAGCTCCACCAGGCTCGAGCCGCGCGACGTGTCCAGCAGCCGCGCTTTGTCCGCCGCGATGGGGCCGTCCTCCAGCTCGATGCCCTTCGTGAGCGTGGAGATCGTCTGCGGGGTCACCGTGCCGTCCACCTTGGCGATGTACACCTTGGTCACACCGAACGACGGATGCGCCAGCACGTGCGCGAGCTCGCCGTCGTTCGTGAGCAGCAGCAGCCCGCTGGTCTCGGCGTCGAGGCGCCCCACGTTGTAGAGCCGTTCCTCATAGTCCTTCGTGAAGCGACGCAGGTCGGGCCGCCCGCTCTCGTCACGCATGCTGCTGACCACTCCGGTGGGCTTGTTCAGCATCACGTAGCGCTTGGTGACGTCGAGCTGCACCGCGGTGCCGTCGACGTCGACCAGGTCGCGCTCGGGGTCGATCCGACGGCCGAGCTCGGTCACGGTCTGCCCGTTCACCCGGATGCGCCCCTCGACGATGTACTGCTCGACGACACGACGCGAGGCGACGCCCGCCGCCGCGAGGACCTTCTGCAGCCGCACGCCCTCGGGCCCGGTGGCGTCGTCGTGGGCAGCGTTCATCGGAGGGTCCCTTCGTCGAAGCCGTCGGCGCCGTCGTCCAGCAACGGCGAGATCGGCGGCAGCTCGTCCAGCGAGTTGATGCCGAGGTGCTGCAGCAGCGCGTCGGTGGTGCCGTAGTTGATCGCCCCGGTCTCGGAGTCCGCGAAGAGCTCGGTGATGAGGCCGCGGGCGAGCAGCGTGCGCACGACCGAGTCCACGTTCACGGCGCGGATCGACGCGACCTGGCTGCGGGTGACGGGCTGCTTGTAGGCGATCACCGCGAGCGTCTCCAGGGCCGCCTGCGACAGCCGCGCGGGCGCCTGCCCGCCCACGAACTCCGCCACCACGGGGTCGAGGTCTTCGCGCACGTACAGCCGCCACCCGCCACCGACCTCGCGCAGCTCGAAGCCGCGCCGCGGTCCTCGGCCCCGTCCGTCGTAGTCGTCCCCGAGCGCCTCGAGCGTCTGCCGCACGGCCGGCACCGGCGCGCCGACCGCGGCCGCGAGGGCGACCAGGCCGATCGGCTCGTCCACGATGAAGAGGATCGCCTCGACGCGCTCGCTCAGCGGCAGCTCGGAGCCCACGACCGTCGCGGCGTCGTCACCCCCGGGCTCGACCTCCGGCCCGGGTGCGACCTCCGGCCCGGGTGCGACCTCCGGCGCGGTCTCGGTCTCGGTCACGTCATCGGTCATAGTCGGCCCCCAGGGTCGCGAGTGTCTCGTCCGACCAGGTGTCGGCGGCCCAGCGGAGCGTCAGCTCGCCGAGCGGTTCCAGTTGTTCGAAGGAAAGCGCCGCGTGGCGGTACAGCTCCAGGACGGAGATGAAGCGCGCCACCACGATCCCCGGCTCGGTGACGCCTGCGACCAGCTCGCGGAAGCTGATCGACTCGGTGCCGCGCAGCAGCGTCACGACGATCGCCGCCTGCTCGCGGATGCTCACCAGCGGTGCGTGCAGGTGATCGAGCCCGACGTGCGGCATCTCCTTGGGCGCGAAAGCCAGCAGTGCCAGCGCCGCGAAGTCGTCCGCGCTCAGCGACCACACCAGCTCCGGCGTCTTGCGGCGGTGCTTCTCCTCCAGCGGCACCGCCCGCACGTGACGGCGGTCCTCCCGCTGCAGGCACCGCGCGAACCACGCCGACACCTCCTTGAACGCCCGGTACTGCAGCAGGCGCGCGAACAGCAGGTCGCGCGCCTCCAGCAGCGCCACGGCCTCGGCGTCGACGAGCTCGCCCTGCGGCAGGAGGCCGGCGACCTTCATGTCGAGCAGCGTCGCGGCCACCACGAGGAACTCCGACGCCTGGTCGAGCTCCTCCTCGTCCTCCAGCTCGGCGAGGTAGGCGATGAACTCGTTCGTGACCGCGCTCAGCGACACCTCGGTGATGTCCATCTCGTGCTTCGAGATGAGATTCAGCAGCAGGTCGAACGGTCCGTCGAAGTTCGACAGCGAGACGCGGAAGCCCGTGTCGCCCTCCGCGGGGGCGACGGCCTCGGCGGTCGGATCGGTCTCGGCCTGCTCAGGCGACGGCGCCACGGGCGACCAGCTCCCGCGCCAGCCGCAGATACGCCTGCGCGGCGGCGTGCTCCGGCGCGAACTCGGTGATGGGCACGCCGGAGACCGAGGCGTCGGGGAACTTCACCGTGCGGCCGATCACGGTCTCCAGCACGTCGTCGCCGAAGGCCTCCACCACCCGCTCCAGCACCTCGCGCGAGTGCAGCGTGCGCGGGTCGTACATGGTCGCCAGCAGCCCGTCCATCGTGATCGACGGATTCAGACGGTCGCGCACCTTGTCGATGGTCTCGATCAGCAGCGCCACCCCTCGCAGGGCGAAGAACTCGCACTCGAGCGGGATGATCACGCCGTGCGCGGCGGTGAGAGCGTTGACCGTGAGCAGGCCGAGCGAGGGCTGGCAGTCGATCAGGATGACGTCGTACTCGCCCGCGACCTGGCGGAGCACCCGCGCGAGGATGGTCTCGCGGGCCACCTCGTTGACCAGGTGCACCTCGGCGGCCGACAGGTCGATGTTCGCGGGCAGCACGTCGAGGCCCTCGACGTTGGAGTGGACGATCGCCTCGTGCGCGTCGCGCTTCGTGTCCAGCAGCAGGTCGTACACGGTGGGGACGTCGTGGGTCTGGATTCCCAGGCCAGCGGACAGCGCGCCCTGCGGGTCGAAGTCGACGGCGAGCACCTTGCGGCCGTACTCCGCGAGGGACGCGGCGAGGTTGATCGAGGTGGTCGTCTTGCCGACGCCGCCCTTCTGGTTGCAGAGGGCGATGATGCGCGCGGGACCGTGCGACTTCAGCGGCGCCGGGATCGGGAAGCCGCGGTAGGGGCGGCCGGTGGGTCCCATGGGGGTGTCGTCGGCCTTCTTCGCCTTCGCCCTGGACTTCGCCGCGTTCTCAGCCACCGGTTCTCCTGCTCCTTCGTGCTTGCTCGATTGTAGCGGCCGGGCCGGTCACGGGCCGTCCCGGCGCGCGGCGGCGGACCCAGGCGACCGCGCGAGTCAGCGGGCCCGCGGGTGCGACGTGGCGTACACGTCGCGCAGCGCGTCGACCGACACGTGCGTGTAGATCTGAGTCGTGGCGACCGACGAGTGCCCGAGCAGCTCCTGCACCACGCGCACGTCCGCGCCGCCCTGCAGCAGATGCGTCGCGAACGAGTGCCGCAGGGTGTGCGGCGACACCTCGGCCGTGATCTGCGCCCGCTCCGCCGCCGCCCGGATCACCAGCCACGCGCTCTGCCGGGACAGCGGCGCACCGCGGGCGCCGAGGAACAGGCGCGCCGAGGCTCTGCCCTTCGCGGCGAGCCCGGGGCGCACCCGCGTCAGGTACGCGTCGACCGCGTCACGCGCGTACGAGCCCACGGGCACGATGCGCTCCTTCGACCCCTTGCCGCGCAGCCGCAGCACCTCCCCGTGCGCGAGGTCGTCGACGTCGAGCCCGACCGCCTCCGACACGCGGGCGCCCGTGGCGTACAGCAGTTCCAGCAGCGCGCGGTCGCGGATGCCGAGCGGCTCCTCCGGCGACGGCGCCGCGAGCAGGCGCTCGACCTGCTCGATCGTCAGCGCCTTCGGCAGCCTCCGCGGGGCCTTGGGCGGACGCAGCCGGCCGCTCGGGTCTTCGGCCTCGATCCCCTCGCGCGCCAGGAAGCGGTGCCACCCGCGCACGGACGACTGCAACCGGGCGAGGCTCGTGGCCGCGGGGGCGGGCTCGGCGGACGCACGCTCGGCGATGAAGCGGTCGATCACCGCGGGGGTCACCTCGGTCGTGTCGGTGATGCCCTCGGCGGCGAGCCACCCCCGGTACCCGTCGAGGTCGCGTCGGTACGCCGCGATCGTGTGCGCGCTCAGTCCGCGCTCGATCGTGACGTGACGCAGATACGCGTCGAGGGCGCGATCGAGCAGCATGTCAGCCCCGGTCGCGGAGCCTCTGCGCGGCCGCGAGCACACCGATCGCGAGGATGCCGTTACGCATGCGACCGTCGAGCACCGCGGCCACCGCGTCGTCGAGGGGCACCCAGGCGAGCCGGATGTCGGCCTCCTCGTCCTCCCGGGAGTGCGCGGCGTCGGCGGCCGTGATGCCCGTGGCGAGGAACAGCTGGATCAGCTCGTCGTTCCCGCCCGGCGTGGTCCACGACGACACCAGGGGCTCCCAGTGCGCCGCGACCAGGTCGGCCTCCTCCGCGAGCTCGCGCTGCGCGGCCGCGGCAGGGTCCTCCCCCGGCACGTCGAGCAGACCGGCGGGCAGCTCCCAATCGCGGTGCCGGATCGGGTGCCGGTACTGCTGGATCAGCAGCACCCGGCCCTCGTCGTCCAGCGCGACGATGGCCACCGCGCCGGGATGGGCGACGTACTGGCGCACGATCTCACCGTCGCCGTAGCGCACACGGTCGGAGCGCACGTCCCACACCCGCCCCTCGTACACGAGCTCGGAGGACAGGACCTCGGGGTCGAGCGGCTCGTCGCGCAGCGGACCGCCGTCGGGCAGGGCGCCGATGTCACTCATCGGCGCTGACGTCGAACAGCTCGCTCGCGCGGTGCCGCTCGATCGCCGCACCCACCAGTCCGCGGAACAGCGGGTGCGGGTCGGTCGGGCGCGACCGCAGCTCGGGGTGGGCCTGCGTGGCGATGTAGTACGGGTGCACGTCGCGCGGCAGCTCCACGTACTCGACCAGGTCCAGCTCGGGGTTCAGGCCGGAGAACACCAGCCCGGCCTCGGACAGCCGGTCGCGGTACGCGTTGTTGACCTCGTAGCGGTGGCGGTGCCGCTCCGACGCCTCCGCGGTGCCGTACAGCTCCCGCGCCAGCGAGCCCTCCGCGAGGGCGGCCTGGTAGAGCCCCAGCCGCATGGTGCCGCCCAGGTCGCCGCCGTCGAGGATCTCGACCTGCTCGGCCATGGTCGCGATCACGGGCTCCTTCGTCTCCGGGTCGAACTCGCTCGACGATGCGCCCTCGATGCCGGCCACATCGCGGGCGAACTCGATCACCATGCACTGCAGGCCGAGGCACAGGCCGAGCGTGGGGATGCCCTGCTCGCGCGCGAACTTCAGCGCGCCGAGCTTGCCCTCGATGCCGCGGATGCCGAAGCCGCCCGGCACGCAGATGCCGTCGAGCTCGGCGAGCTGCTCCTGGGCGCCCTCCGGGGTCTCGCACAGGTCGGAGGGGATCCAGCGGATGTGCACCTTGGTCTCCTGCGCGAAACCGCCGGCCTTGAGGGCCTCGGTCACCGAGAGGTACGCGTCGGGGAGGTCGATGTACTTGCCGACGAGGCCGATCGTGACCTCGTGCTTCGGGTTGTGCACCGCGTGCAGCACCTTGTTCCACCGCGTCCAGTCGACGTCGTCCGCCTTCTGGTCCAGACCGAGGCGCCGCACGATGTACGAGTCGAGCTCCTGCTCGTTCAGCGTGGAGGGGATGTCGTAGATGCTCGGGAGGTCGACCGTGTTGATGACGCCCTCGACGTCCACGTCGCACATCAGGGCGATCTTGTTGCGGTTGCTCGCGCTCACGGGACGGTCGCTGCGCAGCACCAGCGCGTCGGGCTGGATGCCCACCTGACGGAGAGCTGCGACGGAGTGCTGCGTCGGCTTGGTCTTCTGCTCACCGGAGGCGCCCATGAACGGCACGAGCGACACGTGCACGAAGAACACGTTGTCGCGGCCGAGCTCATGACGCAGCTGACGCGCGGCCTCCAGGAACGGCTGCGACTCGATGTCGCCCACCGTGCCGCCGACCTCGGTGATGATGACGTCGGGGCGCGGGTCCTCGGTCGCCTGCAGGCGCATGCGGCGCTTGATCTCGTCGGTGATGTGCGGGATGACCTGCACGGTGTCGCCGAGGTATTCACCGCGACGCTCGCGCGCGATGACCTGCGAGTAGATCTGGCCGGTGGTCACGTTGGCCGCCTGCGACAGGTTGATGTCGAGGAAGCGCTCGTAGTGGCCGATGTCGAGATCGGTCTCCGCGCCGTCGTCGGTGACGAACACCTCGCCGTGCTGGAACGGGTTCATGGTGCCCGGATCCACGTTCAGATACGGGTCGAGCTTCTGCATGACCACGCGGAGTCCGCGGGCGGTGAGCAGGTTGCCCAGGCTGGCCGCGGTGAGGCCCTTGCCCAAAGACGAAACGACACCACCAGTCACGAAGATGTGCTTGGTCGTGTCGTTCTTGGGCCCCGCAGAAGAAGAGTTCATCACGGGCTTCTATCCTAACAGTTCCCTCAGACGCCGAGGCTGAGAAGTTCGCGGGCATGGGTGAGCGCGGCGTCGGAATCGGCGAGGCCGGACAGCAGCCGCGCCATCTCGGCCTCCCGCTCCTCCCCCTCCAGACGCCGCACGCTCGAGGCGGTGACGGCCCCGTCGTTGGACTTGACGACCGTGAGGTGGTTGTTCGCGAACGCGGCGACCTGCGCCAGATGCGTCACCGCGATCACCTGCGACTTCTCCGCCAGCCGGGCGAGTCGCCGGCCGACCTCGATGGCCGCGGCCCCGCCGATGCCGGCGTCGACCTCGTCGAACACGAACGTGGGCACCGGGTCGGTCGCCGCGATGACGACCTCGATCGCGAGCATCACGCGCGACAGCTCGCCGCCCGAGGCACCCTTGGCCACCGACCGCGGTTCGGCTCCGGGGTGCGGGGCCAGCAGGATCGCCACGTCGTCGCGCCCGTGCGTGCTCTCGGCGCCGGGGGTGACCGAGACCTCCAGGCGGGCATCGGGCATCGCGAGCGCGTGGAGCTCCGCGGTGACGGCGTCGCCCAGGCGGACGGCGGCCTCCGTGCGGACGGCGGTCAGGGCGTCCGCCGCGGCGTCGAGCGCGGTACGCGCCTCCTCCCGCTCGGCGGTGAGACGCTGCAGTCGCTCGCCGTCGTCGTCGAGCTCCGCGAGGCGCGTCGAGCCCGTCTGCCACAGTCGGATGGCGTCGTCGAGGGACCCGTGCGCACGGATCAGCACGCCCAGTGCCGCCCGCCGCTCCTCGACCGCGGCGAGTTCGTGCGGGCCCGACTCGTCGAGGTCGGCGAGGAAGCCGGACAGCTGCCCGGCGGCGTCGGCGATACGGTAGCCGATGTCGGCGAGCGTCTCGGCGACCTCCGCGAGCGTCGCATCCGAGACCCGTTCGAGCGCCCGCCGCGCCTCCGCGACCAGTGCCGACGCATCCGGCTCGCCCTCCTCGTTCGAGAGCGCCCCGTGCGCGAGCGAGGCGGCCAGTCGCAGCTCCTCGGCGTTCGCGAGCCGTTCGGCGCGGGCCGCGAGTTCGGCATCTTCACCCGCCTCGGGTGCGGTCGCCTCGATCAGCGCGAGGTCTTCCCGCAGTCGCGCGGCTTCCTCCGCCCGGCGGTCGCGGTTGCCCGTGATCTCGGCGATCTCCGCGTCGAGGCCGCGCCAGCGCTCGAAGGCCGTGCCGTAGTGCTCCAGCGCCCGGGCGATCGCGTCACCGCCGAAGCGGTCGAGGGCGTCGCGCTGCGCAGCGGCGGACCGCAGCCGCAACTGCTCGGACTGGCCGTGCACGACCACCAGCTCGTCGGCGAGGGCGGACAGCACGCCGGCCGGAGCGGCGCGACCCCCCACGCTCGCCCTGCTTCGGCCCTCGGCGTTGAGGGTGCGCGACACGTACAGTTCGGCGCTGCCGCCACCGACCGGTTCGAGTTCGCCCCCGGCGTCGGCGACGATGTCTGCCACGTCCCCTGTCTCGGGCACGACCCAGACTCCCGCCACCGAGGCCTGGCCGGCTCCGGCGCGCACGGCGCCCGAGTCGGCGCGCTGTCCGAGCAGCAGCCCGAGCCCCGTGACGACCATCGTCTTGCCCGCACCGGTCTCGCCGGTGATGGCGGTGAACCCCGGTCCGAGCGGGAGCACGGCGTCGGCGATCACACCGAGGCCCCGCAGGCGCATCTCCTCGATCACGGCTGGTTCCTCCGGTCCTGTCCGCGCCACCCTTCGACCGGCAGCTGGAACTTGCGCACCAGCCGGTTCGTGAACGCGGTCGGGTGCAGGCGCGCGAGGCGCACCGGCCGCGAGGACCGTCGCACCACCACACGCGCTCCGGGCGGGAGCTCGTGCGAGCGTCGGCCGTCGCACCAGAGGATGCCGGAGCCGTCCGTGCGCTCGAGCATCTCGATCGCGACCGCCGCGTCGGGGCTCACCACGAGCGGCTTCGCGAACAGCGCGTGGGCGGAGAGCGGCACCACGGCGATGGCCTCCACGGTCGGCCAGATCACGGGCCCGCCGGCGGAGAAGTTGTAGGCGGTGGATCCCGTCGGGGTGGACACGACCATGCCGTCGCAGCCGAAGCTCGACAGCGGGCGGCCGTCGATCTCCAGCACGACCTCGATCATGCGCTCCCTGCTGGCCTTCTCGACCGTCGCCTCGTTCAGGGCCCAGGTCTCGTAGACGACGTCGCCGGCGGCGTCCTTCACCCGCACCGAGAGCGCCAGGCGCTCCTCCACGTCGTAGTCGCGGGCGATCACACGGCGCACCGCGTCGTCCATGTCGTCGGGGTCGATCTCGGCGAGGAAGCCGACGTGGCCCATGTTGATGCCGAGCACGGGGGCACCGCTGTCGCGCACGAGCTCCGCGGCGCGCAGGATCGTGCCGTCACCGCCGAGGACGATGGCCAGCTCGAGCGCGGTCGGGTCGGCGGAGACGCCCAGGACGTCGACGTCGGCGAAGAACGGGTCGACGGCGGAGAGCGCATCGTGGTCGTCGGGCGCGAGGACCGGGCGGGCACCCGCTCCCCGCAGGGCATCGGTCACGCGACGGGCCGCTTCCACCGTCTCGACGCGGCCGGCGTGCGCGACCACCAGGATCCAGCGCTCGTTCATCGTCCCCCTGCCAGCCGGTTGATGGTGTCCATCCATTCTGTCGGATTGCTACCGCGTCCCGGCGCGAGGTGCACGAGGTACTCCGCGTTTCCGTGCGTGCCGAGGATCGGGGAGGGAAGGATGCCGAGCATCCCGAACCCCGCGTCCCACGCGCTCCAGACGACGCGGGCCACGGCGTCGGCGCGGGTGGCCGGATCGGTGACCAGTCCCCCGCGCACCGCGGTGCGCCCGACCTCGAACTGCGGCTTCACGAGCAGCAGCACGTCGGCGCCCGGCGCGGCGACGGCGGCGATCGCCGGGAGGACGAGTTCGAGCGAGATGAACGACAGGTCGCCGACGACCAGGTCGGGCGGCGCGGGCTCGCCCGTCGCGTCCGCGAGGCTCTGCGGTGTCATGTGCCGCACGTTGAAGCCCTCGACCGACACGACCCCGTCGTCCGCGGCGATGACGGGAGCCAGCTGTCCGTGTCCGACGTCGACCGCGAGCACCCGCCGCGCACCGCGCTCGCGCAGCACCTGGGTGAATCCGCCGGTCGAGGCGCCCATGTCGAGCGCGAGCCGGTCGGCGACCGCGACGCCGAAGCCGTCGAGGGCGGCGACGAGCTTGTGCGCGGCGCGCCCGACGTAGTGGTCGGCGCCGGCCACGGTGAGCTCACTGTCGTCCTGGACCGGCGTGGACGCCTTGACGACGGGGCGACCGTCGACGCTCACGAGGCCCTCCGCAATGAGGGTGGCGGCATGGCTGCGCGACCGGGCGAGTCCCCGCGAGGCGAGGGCGGCGTCGAGTCGCGTCATCGTGTTCCCGGGGTCTCCCGCTGGTCGAGCCGTGATCCGCTCTCCAGCCGCCGCGAGAGCTCGTCGTGCAGCGCGGAGTAAGCGTCGGCGCGAGCCGGAAGCGGCTGCCCTTCGATCAGGCGCAGGCGGCTCCACAGGCCGTCCGTCGGCGCACCGGTCGTCTCATCGCTCACGGGTTCCACTGTACGCGGCTCCTCGGACAGCCGACGGAGCCACGCGTGTGGTCAGGGGCGGTGGAACGGGTCGTCGTACAGCCGCTCGGGCACGCGCAGCACGAACACCGGAGTGCCCGAGGCCCAGATCGCGGCAGCTCCGGCCCGCAGCAGGTCGAGCTGGTTCCCGGACTCCGCGACGATCTCCACGTCCGCGCCGTGCACCCGCACCGCCGCGCCGCCGACGTCGTACACGCCGTCCGTCACCGTCGGGACAGGGTACGGCTCGTGCAGCCCGCGGAGGTCGCCGAGGATGTAGGTCGGGCGCGACCCCTCGGGCGCCGCGAGCACGTGCTTGGGGCGGTCGATCCCGGTCAGCACGAGGGCGGAGTCGATGCCGGCTCGGCTCGCTCCCATGATGTCGGTGTCGAGGCGGTCGCCGATGAACAGCGCCGTGGACGCGCCGAAGCGGTCCAGGGCCTCCTGGAAGATGGGGGTCTCCGGCTTTCCCGCCACCGTGGCCAGCCGCCCGACGGCGGTGTGCACCGCGGACACGAGGGTGCCGTTGCCGGGGGCGACGCCGCGTTCGCGCGGGATCGTCCAGTCGGTGTTGGTGGCGATCCAGGGGATGCCGCCCTCCTCCTCGGGGACCTTGAGCGCGAAGGCCGCTTCGGCGAGGTCGGTCCACGCGACCTCGGGGGCGAAGCCCTGCACGACCGCTTGTGGGTCGGCGTCAGCGCTGCGGGTCACCGTGTACCCGGCCTTCTGCACCTCATCGACGAGACCGTCGCCTCCGACGACGAGGATCGTCGCGGGAGGGGGAACGATCCCCGAGAGCAGTCGCATGGCCGCCTGCGGGCTCGTGACCACGTCGTGCGGCGCGACCGTGAGGCCCAGGCTCGTGAGGTGCGCCGCGACGGATGCGTCGGTCCGCGCCGCGTTGTTGGTGATGTACCCCAGACGCGCCGTGGCGGCTGCGGCGTTGAGGCTCTCCACGGCGTGCGGCAGGGCCCCGGGCCCGGCATACACGACTCCGTCGAGGTCGGCGAGGATCGTGTCGACGCCGTCCAGCGGAGTGCGGGGCGTCTGACGCCTGCGCGTGAAGAGCGCCATCACGCCTCCGGCTTCGAGGAACCGGGCTCGTCGTCTTCGCCGACCTCGTCGACGTCTTCGCCGAGGAGCTCGCGAACCTCATCCTCGATCGTGGGCTCGGCCTCGATCGTGGGCTCGGCCTCGCCGTCCTCACCGAAGAGCTCGGTCCCGGCACCATCGCTGTCGCCGTCGCGTCCAGAGGCAGCATCGTCGTCGCTGTCCAGGTCTCGGCCCGCCTCGACGTCGAGGTCCGCGTCGCGATCCACGCCACCATCAGCATCCGCGCCACCGTCCACGGCGTCACCATCAGCATCCACGCCACCATCAGCATCCACGCCACCGTCCACGGCGTCACCGTCGAGGCGGGCGGCATCGTCGCGGGTGCCGTCACCGCCAACGGCGTCACCGCCGCCAACGGGGTCACCGTCAGACGAAGCAGTGCTGTCACCGTGATCGTCCAGGAACTCGTCGTCGATGAGGCCGTCTTCGACGTAGATCTCCTCGTCGCCGGCTTCGTCGACGCCGAGCGCCTCCGCCGCGACGTCGGCGCGGTGGGCCCAGAATTCTGCCTCGTCGGTGCGTCCGAGGTCTTCCAGGACGGCTGCCCGCGCGGAGAACAGTGCCGGGCTCCACTCGAACGCACGATCGGGATCGAGCTCGGGAATCTCGAGCTCACCGAGAGCCAGCTCCAGGTCGCCCTGGTCGAGCCTCGCGCCCGACATCGCGATCGCAAGAGCCACCCGCACCGCGGTGTCGAGGGTGGAGCGGTCCACGGCACGACCGGTCTCGAGCGCTCGGTCAGGACGGCCGATTCCGCGCTCGCTGTCGACCATGAGCGCGATCTGGTCGTCCTTCCCGGAGATCCTGCGATAGGTGCGCAGCTCGCGAAGAGCCAGGGCGAAGTCACCTGTCGCATAGGCCGTGATGCCGAGCGTCTCGCGGACGATCGCAATGCGACCGGCCCGGCGCGACGCCGCCAGTGCATGCTCGTGCGCCAACGCGGGGTCTTCGTCGATCAGACGCGAGGCCATCGCCAGGTGTCGGGCGACGTGCTCCGCGTTCTCCTTGCTGAGCGTCTTCAGCTCGTTGCGCGCGGAGGAGTGCAGATCCCGGGCCGTGACCTCGTCCGGAACGGTCGGCTCGTCGAACCGGGCACGCTCGTTCGACGCGTTGGCCGGACGCTCACGCCCGGCACCGCCGCGCTGCGGGAACGACCGGGACCGGTCACTCCCCCGCTCACGCTCCGTCCGCCCTTCGCGACGCGGACCACCATCACGGCTGTAGCCCCCTTCGCGACGAGGAGCCGCGTCACGGCTGTACCCACCCTCGCGACGCTGACCGCCATCACGGCTGAAGCCACCCTCACGACGCTGACCACCGTCACGGCTGTAGCCACCCTCGCGACGCTGCCCACCATCACGGCTGAAGCCACCCTCACGACGCTGCCCACCATCACGGCTGAAGCCACCCTCACGACGCTGACCGCCATCACGGCTGTAGCCCCCTTCGCGACGCTGACCGCCATCACGGTTGAAGCCGCCCTCACGACGCTGACCGCCATCACGGTTGAAGCCGCCCTCACGACGCTGACCGCCATCACGGCTGTAGCCACCCTCACGACGCTGACCGCCGCCATCACGGCTGTACCCGCCCTCACGACGCTGCCCACCATCACGGTCAGGGCGAGCCTCACCTCGCGAACCGCGGGCATCAGAGCCAGATCGTGGGCGCGAGGCACCATCGCGATACACAGGGCGCCCACCGGAACGGTTGCCGCGCGGTCCTCCATCGTCACTGCGACGCGGACGGCGCTCTTCCTCTTCCGGCATGGTGCTCCCTATTCTCGTTGTTCGTCAAACGCAAAATGGCCACCCAACGATGGGTGGCCATTTTGACTAAAAGGAGTCCGGCGGTGTCCTACTCTCCCACAGGGTCCCCCCTGCAGTACCATCGGCGCTGTGAGGCTTAGCTTCCGGGTTCGGAATGTGACCGGGCGTTTCCCTCACGCTATGGCCGCCGAAACACTATTGATGTTTCAATCAAACCTAGGTTCACACGTGTGTGTGATCGAAGGTGGTTCTCGACCGTACATCGAGAACCACTCAGTGGACGCAAGCACCAACGAACGGTGTGTTATCAAGTCATCGGCTTATTAGTACCAGTCAGCTGCACACGTTACCGTGCTTCCACATCTGGCCTATCAACCCAGTAGTCTGGCTGGGAGCCTCTCACCCGAAGGTATGGAAGTCTCATCTTGAGGCCGGCTTCCCGCTTAGATGCTTTCAGCGGTTATCCATCCCGAACGTAGCTAATCAGCGGTGCTCCTGGCGGAACAACTGACACACCAGAGGTTCGTCCAACCCGGTCCTCTCGTACTAGGGTCAGATCCTCTCAAACTTCCTACGCGCGCAGCGGATAGGGACCGAACTGTCTCACGACGTTCTAAACCCAGCTCGCGTACCGCTTTAATGGGCGAACAGCCCAACCCTTGGGACCTACTCCAGCCCCAGGATGCGACGAGCCGACATCGAGGTGCCAAACCATGCCGTCGATATGGACTCTTGGGCAAGATCAGCCTGTTATCCCCGAGGTACCTTTTATCCGTTGAGCGACAGCGCTTCCACAAGCCACTGCCGGATCACTAGTCCCGACTTTCGTCCCTGCTCGACCTGTCAGTCTCACAGTCAAGCTCCCTTGTGCACTTACACTCGCCACCTGATTGCCAACCAGGTTGAGGGAACCTTTGGGCGCCTCCGTTACTTTTTGGGAGGCAACCGCCCCAGTTAAACTACCCACCAGGCACTGTCCCTGAACCGGATTACGGTTCGAAGTTAGATATCCAGAGTGACCAGAGTGGTATTTCAACAATGACTCCACGGTAACTGGCGTCACCGCTTCAAAGTCTCCCACCTATCCTACACAAGCCACACCGAACACCAATACCAAGCTGTAGTAAAGGTCACGGGGTCTTTCCGTCCTGCTGCGCGTAACGAGCATCTTTACTCGTAATGCAATTTCGCCGAGTTCGCGGTTGAGACAGTTGGGAAGTCGTTACGCCATTCGTGCAGGTCGGAACTTACCCGACAAGGAATTTCGCTACCTTAGGATGGTTATAGTTACCACCGCCGTTTACTGGGGCTTAAATTCTCAGCTTCGCCTTGCGGCTAACCGGTCCTCTTAACCTTCCAGCACCGGGCAGGCGTCAGTCCGTATACATCGTCTTGCGACTTGGCACGGACCTGTGTTTTTAGTAAACAGTCGCTACCCACTAGTCTCTGCGGCCTCCAAACGCTTTCGGAGCAAGTCCTAATACGTCGAAGGCCCCCCTTCTCCCGAAGTTACGGGGGCATTTTGCCGAGTTCCTTAACCACGATTCTCTCGATCTCCTTGGTATTCTCTACCTGACCACCTGAGTCGGTTTGGGGTACGGGCGGCTAGAACCTCGCGTCGATGCTTTTCTCGGCAGCATAGGATCATCCACTTTTTATCCGCATCGTGTCTCAGCCTCATGAGTCACGGATTTGCCTATGACTCGGCCTACGCACTTGCACCAGGACAACCATCGCCTGGCTTGGACTACCTTCCTGCGTCACACCTGTTAATACGCTAACCGCACCAGCATGGGGTCACGTGCTCCCCTCCACGGTGTCACCCGAAGGTGACGATGTGAAGGCTCGGACGTTTAGCACCACTGGATTAGCTTGGGCGGTTCTTCGCCGGTACGGGAATATCAACCCGTTGTCCATCGACTACGCCTGTCGGCCTCGCCTTAGGTCCCGACTTACCCAGGGAAGATTAGCTTGACCCTGGAACCCTTGGTCTTTCGGAGGACGTGTTTCTCACACGTCATTCGCTACTCATGCCTGCATTCTCACTCGTGTAGCCTCCACGGCTGGTTTCCACCGCCGCTTCGCTGGCCACACGACGCTCTCCTACCCATCAACACGGCTGGACCACGAAGGCCTACCAATAATGTCAATGCCACAACTTCGGTGGCGTGCTTGAGCCCCGTTACATTGTCGGCGCGGAATCACTTGACCAGTGAGCTATTACGCACTCTTTCAAGGGTGGCTGCTTCTAAGCCAACCTCCTGGTTGTCAGAGCAACTCCACATCCTTTCCCACTTAGCACGCGCTTTGGGACCTTAGTTGGTGGTCTGGGTTGTTTCCCTCTCGACTATGAAGCTTATCCCCCACAGTCTCACTGCTGCGCTCTCACTTACCGGCATTCGGAGTTTGGCTGACGTCAGTAACCTTGTAGGGCCCATCGGCCATCCAGTAGCTCTACCTCCGGCAAGAAACACGCAACGCTGCACCTAAATGCATTTCGGAGAGAACCAGCTATCACGAAGTTTGATTGGCCTTTCACCCCTATCCACAGCTCATCCCCTCAGTTTTCAACCTAAGTGGGTTCGGTCCTCCACGACGTCTTACCGTCGCTTCAACCTGGCCATGGATAGATCACTTCGCTTCGGGTCTAGGACATGCGACTGAATCGCCCTATTCAGACTCGCTTTCGCTACGGCTACCCCACACGGGTTAACCTCGCCACATATCGCTAACTCGCAGGCTCATTCTTCAAAAGGCACGCTGTCACACCTACCAGGGGTGCTCCAACGGTTTGTAAGCAAACGGTTTCAGGTACTATTTCACTCCCCTCCCGGGGTACTTTTCACCTTTCCCTCACGGTACTTGTCCGCTATCGGTCATCTGGGAGTATTTAGGCTTATCAGGTGGTCCTGACAGATTCACACGGGATTTCACGGGCCCCGTGCTACTTGGGATACTCTCCACGCCAGAACACGCATTTCGACTACGGGGTTGGCACCCTCTATGACCGGCCTTTCAAGACCGTTCGTCTATACGCTTCTGTAACGTCGCCAGTTCGGCAGAACTGACTGGTGAGTCCCACAACCCCGAATATGCAACTCCTGCCGGATATCACACACACTCGGTTTAGCCTGATCCGGTTTCGCTCGCCACTACTAACGGAATCGCGGTTGCTTTCTCTTCCTGTGGGTACTGAGATGTTTCACTTCCCCACGTTCCCTCTACCCGCCCTATATATTCAGGCGGGAGTCACTAGGTCGGCACGCCGCCCAGCGGGGTTTCCCCATTCGGACACCCTCGGATCAAAACTTGCTTATCAGTTCCCCGAGGCTTATCGCAGATTGCTACGTCCTTCTTCGGCTCCAGATGCCAAGGCATCCACCGTTTGCTCTTAAAGACTTGAAATCACATGAGTTCGAATCAAAAACTCGACCCCACCCGAAGGCGGGATCAGAAATTGACTAATGATCTTTAAGATCATCTTGCGCAACCAATCCGAAGATCAGTTGCAAGATGCTCGCGTCCACTGTGTAGTTCTCAAAGTACGGGCGGTACCCTTCACCGCTTCCCCACCGGGGAAACAACGAAAGGCCCAGAGTAACCAAATGCTTCCAACCCGAAGGTCAAAGCGCATCCGGTCCCTCAGGACCCAACAGCGTGCAGGTGCGACATCCGTCACCCTCCCCGTTCCAACCACCGAAGCGGCGTACTGAAGAAGAACAACATCCTTCGCACCATGTCAAATGTTCCACCCATGAGCTCCCAGCGAAGAACGTACGCCTTCGATCTGGGTTCTGGACACCCGAAAGTGTCAGATGCTCCTTAGAAAGGAGGTGATCCAGCCGCACCTTCCGGTACGGCTACCTTGTTACGACTTAGTCCTAATTACCGATCCCACCTTCGACGGCTCCCTCCACAAGGGTTAGGCCACCGGCTTCAGGTGTTACCGACTTTCATGACTTGACGGGCGGTGTGTACAAGACCCGGGAACGTATTCACCGCAGCGTTGCTGATCTGCGATTACTAGCGACTCCGACTTCATGAGGTCGAGTTGCAGACCTCAATCCGAACTGGGACCGGCTTTTTGGGATTCGCTCCACCTCACGGTATTGCAGCCCTTTGTACCGGCCATTGTAGCATGCGTGAAGCCCAAGACATAAGGGGCATGATGATTTGACGTCATCCCCACCTTCCTCCGAGTTGACCCCGGCAGTATCCCATGAGTTCCCACCATTACGTGCTGGCAACATAGAACGAGGGTTGCGCTCGTTGCGGGACTTAACCCAACATCTCACGACACGAGCTGACGACAACCATGCACCACCTGTTTACGAGTGTCCAAAGAGTTGACCATTTCTGGCCCGTTCTCGTATATGTCAAGCCTTGGTAAGGTTCTTCGCGTTGCATCGAATTAATCCGCATGCTCCGCCGCTTGTGCGGGTCCCCGTCAATTCCTTTGAGTTTTAGCCTTGCGGCCGTACTCCCCAGGCGGGGAACTTAATGCGTTAGCTGCGTCACGGAATCCGTGGAATGGACCCCACAACTAGTTCCCAACGTTTACGGGGTGGACTACCAGGGTATCTAAGCCTGTTTGCTCCCCACCCTTTCGCTCCTCAGCGTCAGTTACGGCCCAGAGATCTGCCTTCGCCATCGGTGTTCCTCCTGATATCTGCGCATTCCACCGCTACACCAGGAATTCCAATCTCCCCTACCGCACTCTAGTCTGCCCGTACCCACTGCAGGCCCGAGGTTGAGCCTCGGGATTTCACAGCAGACGCGACAAACCGCCTACGAGCTCTTTACGCCCAATAATTCCGGATAACGCTTGCGCCCTACGTATTACCGCGGCTGCTGGCACGTAGTTAGCCGGCGCTTTTTCTGCAGGTACCGTCACTTTCGCTTCTTCCCTGCTAAAAGAGGTTTACAACCCGAAGGCCGTCATCCCTCACGCGGCGTTGCTGCATCAGGCTTCCGCCCATTGTGCAATATTCCCCACTGCTGCCTCCCGTAGGAGTCTGGGCCGTGTCTCAGTCCCAGTGTGGCCGGTCACCCTCTCAGGCCGGCTACCCGTCGACGCCTTGGTGAGCCATTACCTCACCAACAAGCTGATAGGCCGCGAGCCCATCCCCAACCGAAAAATCTTTCCAAACGCAGACCATGCGGTCACGTCACATATCCAGTATTAGACGCCGTTTCCAGCGCTTATCCCAGAGTCAGGGGCAGGTTGCTCACGTGTTACTCACCCGTTCGCCACTGATCCCACAGAGCAAGCTCCGTGTTCACCGTTCGACTTGCATGTGTTAAGCACGCCGCCAGCGTTCATCCTGAGCCAGGATCAAACTCTCCGTAAAAAGAAATTGCATACAACCCGGGGAAAAACCAGGCCGCAGCGAGTTTGAAACTGACCAAAGAGATGACATCATTGCTGACTTCATCCGAATGCCAACCCCCCAAAAGGAGTTGGTCTTTGATCCAAAGGAATTCTCACCCAGCCGAAGCTGAACGAGGATAATTTGGCATTTGACAAGTGCACGCTGTTGAGTTCTCAAGGATCGGATGCTCCCACGACCCAGCCATCACAACCAGGCCCGCAGGGCAACTTCTCTATCTTAGCCATCCCGACTCGCTTGTCAAATCAGCGCGCCGGGCAGATCGAGGATCCGCTGCGCAGCTGAGACAGCCGCAGAAGGGGTGGATCTCCCATCCTAGACGCACGCGCCTGATCTCTCAAGAGAGAAGGAGTGGGAGGTGGTTCTCCGCTTGAGGGGGGTGAAGCTCTGGGCTTCTCCGCTTCCCTGTGGGGCGAACAAGTAATAAGTTACGTGGGTTCCGGGGTTCTGGCAAATCGGGGCACCACCCCCGGGCGTGTCGGCACCGCGACAGGACCACATCAGCCCGGATCAGCCGGGTTTTTCCGCTCGGAAGCCGCGGAGTAGCATCGCGCCATGGGCCCCCACCGTCCCTCCCCCCGTGCCGCCGCTCCCGCGAGGACCCGTCCGAGCGCCGCCCTGCTGCGCCGGGTCTGGACAGAGATCGGCGGAGAGCCCGCTGCCGTGCACGACGCGCTCGCAGACCTCCCCGGTCTAGGCGACGTCCCGCTCCCTGCCCGTACCGCCGCCGGGGAGCTCGCGCTGGGGAGCACGGCCGCCGCGACGCTGGCGGCGGGGCGCAGGGTCGCGGACCTGGATGTCGCCCGGGTCGCCGCCGCATACCGGAGCGACCGTCTCCTGACGGTCGACGGTGCTCCCCCGCCCATCTGGTCTCCCCTCTCGGGGTTCTGGGCCACCGCCGACGGGTGGATCCGCACCCACGGCAACTACCCCCATCACGCTCGCGGTCTCCGCTCCGCCCTGGGGCTCGCGCCCGACGCCGACCGCCCCGACGTCGCCGCAGCTCTCGCCGCGCTCCCCCGCGACGAGGCAGTGCAGCGGATCGTGCACCACGGAGGACTCGCGGTCTCCGTGCGGGCCGAGCAGCCGGAGCACGACGCCCGTCTCCGCACCATGCCTCTGATCGAGGTCGCCCGTGTCGGCGATGCCGCGCCCTCCGGTCGTCCGACGTCCGGGCCTCCGTCTCCCCTCACCGGAATCCGCGTGCTCGATCTCACGCGCGTGATCGCCGGTCCCGTCTGCACACGCACACTCGCCCTGCTCGGTGCCGACGTGCTGCGGATCGATCCCCCGGCCATCGCCGAGCTCCCCTGGCAGCACCTCGACACCGGTCACGGGAAGCGCAGCACGATCCTCGATGCCCGTGACCCGGCGATGTCCGCTCTGCTCGCCACCGCCGACGTGATCGTCCTGGGGTACCGTCCGGCGTCGCTCGCACGACTCGGCCTGTCTCCCGACACCCTCGTCGAGAGGTACCCCGGTCTCGTCGTGGCCGAGCTCAGCGCGTGGGGTGCCGACGCGCCGGAGCGCGCGGGCTTCGACAGCCTGGTGCAGGCGGAGAGCGGAATCGCGGTGATCGAGGGCGACGACGGCGTGCCCGGAGCGCTGCCCGCACAGGCGCTCGACCACAGCAGCGGCTACCTGCTCGCCGCGGCGGTGACCACGCTGCTCGGACGGCGTGCGCGCGAGGGCGGATCCTGGATCGCACGCACCTCGCTGCGCCGGGTCGCCGCCGAAATTCTCGGGATGCCGCGCCGCACGGACCCGGTCGCTGCGCCGGATCCGGACGCGGCCTCGCACGAGGCGAGGTTCGACGTCGACGGGGTGTCCCTCGTCACCGCGGCACCGGTCATCCCCGGCACGGCGTTCACGGCGCCGCACCCGTGGGGATCGGACGCACCGCGCTGGTGACGACCGCGCTGGTGACGACAGCCGCTGGTGCCGCGCGCGGTCAGCGCGACCGGACGGGGTCTCCTCGGCGCAGAGCCACCACGGCACACAGCACGAGAGTGAGCGCACCCCACACCGCGCACGCCGGAGGCAGCACGCGATACGCCAGGTGAGCGACGGTGAACTCCGCCGTGAGGGGACCGAGCACCGCGAGACCGATCACCCACGCCGCCGCCAGGATCACCGGCAGCGAGAGCCACCAGGTCACCCGCACCGGCGACGGCAGCCACCGGGTGACCGCGTCGCGAGGCACCGCACGCCGCAGCCGCAGCGCGGCCCACAGCCCGAGGCCGAGCAACGCCAGCACGCTCGAGCCGTGCTGCACCCATTTGTACCCGAGCAGCGGACCCCAGTGCTCATCCAGCATCGGGAACAGCGCGACGCCCCAGCGCCCCTCGTGCGTGAACGCGTCCCACGCGATGTGCGACAGCACGCCGAGCACGAGCGACACCGCGAGCAGCAGCGGATACCAGGGGCGACCGAGACCGACCCCCACCGCACGGCCCGCGGCCACGGCGCCGCGGTCGTCCCACTCGCGCGGCAGCCGACGCGCGACCCACAGCGGCACCAGCTCACCGACCGACGGCCGCAGCACCAGGCGCCAGAGCAGGAAGAGCACGAACGCCAGCAGCGCCGTCCAGATCACGTTGGCCACGGTGTGCGTGAACGAGTAGTCGAGACCCACGCCGCGCAGGAACAGCGGGAGATCCGGCGTCATCGCGCCGATCGCGATCGCCGCGGGCACGAGGGGCGTGCGCACGAACGGCAGCGCGACGATCGCGTGACTCGGCGTGAACGGCATCCGGAGGCCGCGTCAGCTCAGGAACACGCCGGCGAGGGTCTTCTTGCCTCGGCGCAGCACCGAGACGCCACCGGGGAGAGTGCCCTGCACGGTCGCCGTGTCGTCCGCCACCCGCTCGCCGTCGAGCGACACTCCGCCCTGTGCGATGGCCCGCCGCGCCTCCGACAGACTCGACACGAGCCCGGTCGCGACCAGCGCATCGACCACGGGCGTCCCGGGCGCGACGGTCGCATGCGGCAGCTCATCGAGCGCGGAACGCAGCGTCGCCGGGTCGAGCGCGGTCAGGTCGCCCTGTCCGAACAGTGCCTCCGACGCGGCGATCACGGCCGCCGTGGCCTCGATGCCGTGCACGGTCGCCACGACCTCGAGCGCCAGACGCTTCTGCGCGGCGCGTCGGAACGGCTCGGTCGCGACGAGCTCGGCGTACTCCTCGATCTCGGCCCTCGTCAGGAACGTGAACACCTTGAGCCGCTCGATCACATCGGCGTCGGCCGTCGACAGCCAGAACTGGTAGAACGCGTACGGGCTGGTGAGCTCCGCATCGATCCAGATCGCGTTGCCCTCGCTCTTGCCGAACTTGGTGCCGTCGCTGTTCGTGATCAGGGGCGTGCCGATCGCGTGCACGGACACACCCTCGACACGGTGGATCAGATCGGTGCCGCTGGTCAGGTTGCCCCACTGATCGGACCCGCCCGTCTGCAGACGGCAGTCGTACTGACGGTAGAGCTCCAGGAAGTCGAGACCCTGCAGGATCTGGTAGCTGAACTCGGTGTAGCTGATGCCCGCGTCCGAGTTGAGGCGCGCGGCGACCGCGTCCTTCTTCAGCATCGTGCCCACGCGGTAGTGCTTGCCGATCTCGCGCAGGAAGTCGATGGCGGACAGCGGCGCGGTCCAGTCGAGGTTGTTCACCATGCGGGCCGCGTTGTCGCCCTCGAAGCTGAGGTAGCGCTCCACCTGTCCCCGCAGCCGATCCACCCACTCGGCCACCGTCTCGCGTGTGTTGAGCGTGCGCTCCGCGGTCGGACGGGGATCGCCGATGAGCCCGGTCGAGCCGCCGACGAGACCCAGCGGCCGGTGCCCGGCGAGCTGGAGCCGACGCAGCAGGAGCAGCTGCACCAGGTGACCCAGGTGCAGGCTCGGCGCGGTCGGATCGAACCCGCAGTAATACGTGATGGGGTCTCCCGCGAGCAGGGCGCGCAGCGCCTCCTGGTCGGTGGACACGTGGACCAGGCCACGCCATACGATCTCGTCCCACACGTTCTCGAACGTGGGATCGATCGCCTGGGGTGCGGTCGTCAGGTCGGGAGTTGACACGCGCTCCAGGCTAGCAGCGCGCGGTGCGGCATCCCGCCTCACACCGCACCGTCGAGCTCGGCGATCTCCTCGGGCGCGAGGGCGAGCTCGGCCGCGTCCAGCGCGATGTCGAGCTGCGCGATCTTGCTCCCCCCGAGGATCGGCCGGATGCCGTGCGCGAGCAGCCATGCCAGCACGATCTGCCCGCGCTGGGCGTCGTGCGCGTGCGCGATCCGGTCGAGGACCGCGAGGCGCCGCGCGGTGCCGGGGTGGTCGTAGACCTCGGGGATCGCCTTCGCCGCGTTGTCGTACGCCCCGGACAGCAGGGGCGTGTACGCCCAGGTCTCCAGACCGTTCGCGGCGGCGTAGTCGCGCTGCTCGTCGCTCAGCACGCCGAACGGGTGCACCACCCCCGGCGGCAACGTGCCGGGGCGCACGCGCAGATAGGTCGCGTTGAGCTGGAGCGCATCGAGCGGCGCGCTGCCGATCGCCGCCGCGTGAGCGCGGGCCCGCTCGATGCGCCAGGCGGGATGATTGGACGCGCCGACGCGCCGGACCGTCCCGCTGCCGGTGAGCGACGCGAGGCCGTCGACCGTCCGCTCGATGGGGACGGCGCGATCCTCCTGGTGCAGCCAGAGCAGATCGATGGTGTCGACGCCCAGGCGCGACAGGCTGCCCTCGACAGCCTGCGCGATCGCCCGCGGCGACAGGCCCGTGCGGTGCGCGGGCCACGAGCCCGGCCACAGCGGTTCGGCACCGACCTTCGTCGACAGACGAATGCGCTCGCGGACACCGGGGCGAGCGGCGAGCCACCGACCGATCACCGCCTCGGACGCCCCGCCGTGCCCGGTGTCGCTGGCCCAGAAGCTGTAGCAGTCGGCGGTGTCGATCCAGCTGCCGCCGCGTTCGACGAAGCGGTCGAGCAGGGCGAAGGAGGTGTCCTCATCGATGAGGGTGCCGAAGGACATGGCACCGAGGACGATCGGGGATGCGCGATGCGGAGAAGCGGTCATGCAGGAAGCATGCAACCTGGAGCGCACTCCAGGTCAAGCCCTAGGATCACGGCATGACCACGACCTACACGCCGGCCGAGACCGCCGCCCGCTCCGGCTTCAGCATCGACACCCTGCGGTACTACGAACGCGAGGGCATCCTGCCCGCGGTGCCGCGCACGGCCGGAGGCCACCGGGTGTACACCGATGCGGAGCTCGGGCTGCTCGAGTTCCTCAAGTGCCTGCGCGAGACCGGGATGCCCGTGGAGCGTCTCCGGCGGTACGGGCAGCTGTGCCGCGACGACGACACCATCCCCGAGCGGATCGCCCTCCTGGAGGAACACGCCGAGACCGTGGAGCGGCAGCTCGCGGAGGTCCTCGCGCAGCAGCGCCGCCTCCAGGAGAAGCTGACCTGGTACCGGAGGCAGCTGGCCTGACTCAGGTGTGCGCGGCCCACCACACCAGGAACGCCGCACCGAGCCCGATGACCCAGCTGACGAGGCTGCCGACCAGGAAGTACTCGGCCCTGGCGCCGGTCTCTCCGTCGCGGGAGATCTCGGGGAACCGGACGATGCCCTTGGCCGCGAGCATGGCCGCCAGCACGGGATAGGCGGCCGCGAGGGTGAGGATCATCACCAGCACGCGCTCGAGCGGTCCGATGAGCCGCCCGCCCTTGAAGCCGTTGCGCGGATCGGTCGCCGGCAGCACCGCCTCCACCGGGGCATGCGCCGCACCCGCCGCAGCGGGTTCGGCGGTCTCGGGCGACGACGGCTCCGGGGCGACCGCGATCGGGGCGGGGTCGGCCGGCCGCCAGGTGTGCTCGCCGTCGAGGGCCGCCCGCACCACGAGGTTCGACGACTCCAGCAGGAAGACCCCGGCTCCGAGCGCGAGCACGGCGAGGTCGAACGACACCTCGCCGAAGGGCGACCGCAGCGTCCAGAGCTCGCCGATGAGCCCGGTCTCGTCGCGCGCACCCACCCACACGACCGCGCCGATGCTGAGGGCGGCCACGGCGACCGCGGGCCAGAAGCCGGCGCGGGAGGGTCGGCCGTCCGGCATGCTCCACACCCAGAGGGCACCTCCGGCGAGGCCCAGGACGGCCCAGAGGAGCGCCTCCCCTCCGATGCCGAGCAGCACGATGACCGCGGCGGCGACCACGTATCCGAGCCAGCGACGGGGCACGAACTGACGCACCAGATCGGCCGCGCCGATGGCGAGGAGCAGGAAGCCGGCGAGGATCATGCGCCCTCCCCTCGCAACGCCGCCAGTCCCTCGATGAGCGCCGCCGCCCCCGCACTGCGCAGGGACTTGGAGACGCTGGGCTGCGTGATGCTCTCCTGTGCCGCCAGCTCCTGCTGCGACCGGCCGATCAGCCGACCGTAGGTGAGGCGTCGCTCGCGCGCGGTCATGGCGCCGACGAGCTCGTCGCGGACGAGGACGTAGGCGTTGGCGGCGGCGATCACGGCGGGCATGACCTCATCCTGACCCGGGGCACCGACAATCCAGGTGCGCGTCCGCGGCACGGCGCGCTGTTCGCGGGCATGGACGGTCTCGATCGCGGCGCGCGCGGCATACCATCCCGGCCCGTCCGCGAGCTCACCGTGGATCGAATCGACGGCGCGCACCTCCCCCACGCCGATCCCGAAGCGGAAGGCGAGGTCGTCCGGCAGCCGCAGCTGGATCATCAGGAGCGAGGTGAGCGCATCGGTCAGCTCTCGATAGACGGCCTGCTGCTCGTCCCCTACCGTGGGCGTGAGCGGCTGCAGTGCGAGAGGTCGGTCGGACTCGACCTCGGCGATGGTGTCGTCGAGCGCCCGCTGGGCGGCACTGCGGTCGTCGAGCTCGCGGGAGCCCACGATGTCGGCGATCACGGCGATGACCATGGAATAACCGTAGCACGAATAAGCAGAGTTTATGCATGTTTTGGTTATAGATCGGAGATATGCCTGATATGAGCATCATGCCCTGGAGCGCAGGAACCTGGACCCACGCGCCCGCCGACGTCGCGGACAGCGGAGCGCACCTCGACGTGACCGCCGCCGAGGGCAGCGACGCCTGGCGGCACACCGCGTACGGCTTCGTGCACGACACCGAGCACGCACTCCTCGCTCCCCTGGCCGTCGGCGAGGCGATGGAGGTGTCGTTCCGCGCCCCCTGGGAAGGACAGTTCGACCAGGCCGGCCTCTTCGTGCGCGCCGACGACGAGCACTGGGTCAAGGCGGGCGTCGAACACGCCGACGGCCACCTCGGGCTCGGCGCCGTCGTCACCGCCGTGGTCTCCGACTGGTCGGTCGGACACGTCGACGACTGGCGGGACAGCGAGATCACCGTCCGCGTCAGCCGCTGGCGCGACGCGCTGATCGTCCGCGCCGCCGCCGACGGCGGACCCTGGCGTCTCGTGCGGGTCGCGCCCTTCGACGGCGAGGCCCCCGCCGCGGCCGGACCGTTCCTCGCCGCACCCACGCGCGCCGGGCTCACCGTCCGCTTCACACGCTGGGAGCGGACCACCGCAGACGCCGACCTGCACTAGCCGCGCGGGTCGAGACCGCCGAGACGGGAGCGGGCCGCGGACGACCGCGGCCCCCTCCGCTCACAGCCCGAGAGCGTGCGCCGCCGCCTGGGCCCTGGCCACCAGCTCGGCGCGCTGCTCGGCCACGCGCACCGGCGCGGTCCCGCCCACGCCCGACCGGGACGCCACGGAGCCCTCGATCGTCAGCACCTCCCGCACCGCGGGAACCAGGTGCTCGGACACCGACCGCAGCAGCTCGTCCGACGCCTCCTCCAGACCGATCCCCTGCTCTTCGCACGCGCGCACCAGCGCGCCGGAGATCTCGTGCGCATCGCGGAACGGCACCCGCTGCTTCACGAGCCACTCCGCCACGTCGGTCGCCAGGGAGAAGCCCTGCGGCGCCAGCTCCGCCATCCGCTCCGTGTCGAAGCGCAGCGTCGCGATCATCCCCGCGAACGCCGGCAGCACGACCTCGAGGGTCTGCACCGAATCGAACACCGGCTCCTTGTCCTCCTGCAGGTCGCGGTTGTACGCGAGCGGGAGGCCCTTGAGCGTCGCCAGCAGACCGGACAGGTTGCCGATCAGCCGCCCCGACTTCCCGCGCGCGAGCTCGGCGATGTCGGGGTTCTTCTTCTGCGGCATGATGCTCGAGCCCGTCGAGTACCCGTCGTCGAGCGTGACGAAGCCGAACTCGCGGGTGTTCCAGAGGATGATCTCCTCCGACAGGCGCGACAGATCCACGCCCGTCATCGCCGCGATGAACGCGAACTCGGCCACCACATCGCGCGCGGCCGTGCCGTCGAGCGAGTTCTCGGCCGGGCGATCGAGGCCCAGCTCGGTCGCGACGAGAGCCGGGTCCAGCCCCAGTGTCGAGCCGGCGAGCGCTCCCCCGCCGTAGGGCGAGACGCCCGCACGACGACGCCAATCGACCAGGCGCTCCAGCTCGCGCACGAGCGGCCACGCGTGCGCCTGGAGGTGGTGCGCGAGGAGCACGGGCTGGGCGTGCTGCAGGTGCGTGCGGCCGGGAAGGATCGCCTCGGGGTGGGCCTCGGCCTGCGCCACCAGGGCATCGATCACCCGCAGCAGGTCGCGCGCGATCACCCGGGCGTGATCGATCAGGTACATCCGGACGAGGGTGGCGATCTGGTCGTTCCGGCTGCGTCCGGCGCGCAGCCGACCGCCCAGTTCCGGCCCGAGCTCCGCGATCAGCGCCTGCTCCAGCGCACCGTGCACGTCCTCATCGGTCGGGACGGGCAGCAGCGTGCCGTCGGCGACCCTGCGAGCCACCGCGTCCAGCCCATCGTGCATGCGCTGGGCCTCGTCCGGCTCCAGATACCCGGCCGCGGCGAGCGCCGTGGCGTGCGCGTGCGAACCCGCGATGTCGTACGGCGCCAGGATCCAGTCGAAGTGGGTCGAGCGGCTGAGCTCCACCAGCTCGGGCGAGGGGCCCGTGGCGAAGCGGGCGCCCCACAGCGCGCCCTCGTTCGTGCCCTCGTGCGTCTGTCCGGTCATCACGCGTCCTTCTTGCCGAGCAGCCACACCAGCAGCGCCTTCTGCGCGTGCAGGCGGTTCTCCGCCTCGTCCCACACCACGCTCTGCGGCCCGTCGATCACCGACGAGTCCACCTCGTAGCCACGATCAGCGGGCAGGCAGTGGATGAAGATCGCCTCGTCGTCGGCGAGCTGCATGGTCTCCGGCGTCACCTTGTAACCGCCCAGATCGCGGATGCGTGCGATCTTCTCCTCTTCCTTGCCCATCGACACCCAGGTGTCGGTCACCACGACGTCGGCACCCGCCGCCGCCTCGACCGGGTCGGTGAACAGGGTGATGGAGCCGCCGGTCTCCGCCGCACGGCGGTCGGCGGCCTCGATCACATCGGCGCGCGGCGCGTAGTCCTCGGGCGAGGCGATCCGCACGTGCATGCCCGCCGTGACCCCGGCGAGCGCGTAGGAGTGGGCCATGTTGCTCTGCCCGTCGCCGAAGAACGTCAGGGTCAGTCCCTTCAGGTCGCCCTTGTGCTCGCGGATGGTCAGCAGGTCGGCGAGGAGCTGACAGGGGTGGAAGTCGTCGGACAGGGCGTTGATGACCGGAACGCGGGTGCCCTCCGCCATCTCCTCGAGTCCCGCCTGCGCGTACGTGCGCCACACGATCGCGGCGACCTGGCGCTCCAGCACCCGTGCGGTGTCGGACGGCGTCTCCTTGCCGCCCAGCTGGCTGCTCGCGGTCGAGATGATCAGCGGGCTGCCGCCCAGATCCGCGATGCCCACCGCGAACGACACCCGGGTGCGGGTGGACGACTTGTCGAAGATCACGGCGACGGTCTGCGGGCCCGCGAGGCTCTTGTCGGCCCAGCGATCCTTCTTGAGCTCGAGGGCGAGGTCGAGGATCTCCGCCTGCTCGGCGGGCGTGAGGTCGTCGTCGCGCAGCAGGTGGCGGGTCATGCGGGTACCTTTCCGGGGGCGGAGGAGTGGACGTCGGCGAGGCTCGCCGCGAACAGCTCGCGGAACTCGGCCAGCTCGGCGTCGCCGATCGTGAGGGCGGGCGCGATGCGCACGGTCTCGGGGTTCGCGGCGTTCACGATCAGACCGCGCTCCTGGGCTGCCGCGACCACGGCTCCGGCGACCGGCTCGGTGAGCGCGACGCCGACGAGGAGGCCACGGCCGCGGACACCCGCGACGAGCGGCGAGTCGATGCCCAGGATGATCTCGCGCAGCTCGGCGCCACGGCGGGCCGCATTGCCGACCAGATCCGCGCGTTCGATCTCGGCCAGCACCGCGTCGGCCACGGCGGTCGCGAGCGGGTTGCCGCCGAACGTGGAGCCGTGGGAACCGGGAGTGAACAGGGCGCTCGCGGCACCGTAGGTGACCAGGGCCCCGATCGGGAACCCGCCGCCGATGCCCTTGGCGAGCGTGATCGCGTCGGGCGTGACGCCCTCGTGACTGAAGCCGAACCACTCGCCCGTGCGGCCGGCACCGGTCTGGATCTCGTCGACGATCAGCAGAGCCCCGTGCGCGAGCGTGAGCGAGCGCGCCACCGCGAGGTAGCCCTCCGGCAGCTCGACGACACCGGCCTCGCCCTGGATGGGCTCGACGATGACGGCCGCGACCCGGTCGTCCATCGCGGCCTCCAACGCCTCGACGGTGGCCGGGATGTGCTCGACCCCGCCCGGCATCGGCGCGAACGGCGCGCGCATCGACTCCTTCGCCGTCAGCGCGAGGGACCCCATGGTGCGACCGTGGAACCCGTTCTCCAGCGCGAGGATGCGCGGGCGCTCCGCTCCACCGTGCAGGCGCGCGAGCTTGAACGCGGCCTCGTTGGCCTCGGCCCCCGAGTTGGAGAAGAACACGCGCCCGTCGATGCCGGCACCCGCGAGACGCTTGAGCCGTGCGGCGAGCGCGAGCTGCGGCGGCGTCGCGAAGTAGTTCGAGACGTGCGCGAGCGTGGCCGCCTGCGTGGCGACCGCGTCGACGAAGACCGGGTGCGCGTGACCGAGCGAGGTCACCGCGATGCCGGCGAGGAAGTCGAGGTAGCGTCGGCCGTCGGCATCCCACAGGTACGAGCCCTCTCCACGGGTCAGCAGCGCCAGCCGCTCCCCCGCGTTGAGCACGAGATCACGTGCCGCGTCGTCCTGCCAGACGGTCATGCCGTCGCCCCTTTCTCTCCCAGGACCACTTCGGTCCCGATTCCCTTACTGGTGAACAGTTCGACGAGCACCGAGTGCGGTACCCGTCCGTCGATGATCGCCGCGGCGTCCACGCCGCCCTCGACCGCGTCCAGGCACGCCCGCATCTTCGGGATCATGCCCGACTCCAGGCGCGGCAGCATCTCGATCAGCGCATCCGAGGTGAGGTGCGACACGAGCGAGTCGCGGTTGGGCCAGTCGGCGAACAACCCCGGCACGTCGGTGAGGATCACCAGCTTGCGCGCCCCGAGCGCCACGGCGAGTGCCGCGGCGGCCGCATCCGCGTTCACGTTCAGCGACTGGCCGGGGTGGTCGAGGTCGGGCGCGATGCTCGAGATGACCGGGATGCGACCGGCCGCGAGGTGGTCGAGCACCGCGGTGGGGTCGACCTGCACCACGTCGCCGACCCGGCCGAGGTCGATCTCCTCGCCGTCGACGACCACGCCGCGGCGACGCCCGCCGAACAGACCGGCGTCCTCTCCGCTGAGCCCCGTGGCGATCGGCCCGTGCGAGTTGATCTTCGCCACGAGCTGCGGGTTCACCTGCCCGGTGAGCACCATGCGCACGACACTGATCGCCTCGGTGTTGGTGACCCGGTATCCGCCCTTGAACTCGCTCGGGATCTCCAGCCGCTGCAGCATGTCGGAGATCTGCGGCCCGCCGCCGTGCACGACCACGGGCTGCACGCCGACGTAGCGGAGGTAGGCGATGTCCTGCGCGAAGGCCTCCTGCAGCTCGTCCGAGACCATGGCGTTGCCGCCGTACTTGACCACGACGATCTGGTCGCGGAAGGTCTTCAGCCACGGCAGCGACTCGATCAGCGTGGTCGCCTTCTGCGCGGCGACGTCGGGCGTGGTGTCCTGGATGTCGGTCATGAGGCGTAGGCGCTGTTCTCGTGCACGTAGTCGTGGGTCAGGTCGTTCGTGAGCACCGTCGCGGTGGCCTCGCCGACCTTGAGGTCGATCAGCAGGCGGGTGGCGCGCGGCGTGAGGTCGACCTCCTCGCGCGGACGGTCGGGGCCGCCCGCCGTGCACACCCGGACCCCGTTCATCCACACGTCCACGTCGTACGGGTCGAACTGCGCGTTCGTGGTGCCGATCGCCGCGAGCACCCGCCCCCAGTTGGGGTCGTTGCCGAAGATCGCGGCCTTGAAGAGGTTGTTGCGCGCGACCGAACGGCCCACCTCGACGGCCTCCTGCTCGGTGACGGCGTGACGCACCTCGATCGTGATGTCGTGGCTCGCCCCCTCCGCATCACCCTGCAGCTTCACCGCGAGCTCCTGGCAGAGCGCGGTGAGCGCCTCGGCGAAGTCGTCGAGGTCGGGCACGACCTCGGAGGCCCCGTTGGCCAGCAGCGTGACCTGGTCGTTGGTCGACATGCACCCGTCCGAGTCGAGCCGGTCGAAGGTCTGTCCCGTCGCACGGCGCAGCGCCTCATCGGCCTGCAGCGGCTCCAGCACCGCGTCGGTCGTGAGCACCACGAGCATGGTCGCCAGGCCCGGGGCGAGCATGCCCGCGCCCTTCGCCATGCCGCCGATCGTCCAGCCGTCGCGCGACACGACAGCGGTCTTCGCGACCGTGTCGGTGGTCATGATGGCGTGTGCGGCGCTCTCTCCCCCGTCGGCGCTGAGCTCGGCGATGGCCTGCGCCGTGCCCTCGAGCACCTTGGCGCGGAAGGCTTCGTCGCCCGTGCCGATCAGGCCCGTCGAGCAGACGAGCACGTCGCCCGCGCTGATGCCCAGCAGCTCGGCGGCCGTCTCGGCGGTCTGGTGCGTGGTCTGGAAGCCGAAGCTGCCGGTGAAGCAGTTCGCCCCGCCCGAGTTGAGCACCACGGCCTCGACCACCCGGTCGGCCACGGCCTGCTGCGACCAGATGATGGGGTTCGCCTTGGCGCGGTTGCTGGTGAACACCGCGGCTCCGACCTTGCGCGGACCCCGGTTCACGACCACGGCGACGTCGGGCTTGCCGGTGGACTTGAGGCCGACGGCGACCCCGGCTGCTTCGAATCCTGCGGGTGCGGTAACGCTCACGGGGCGACTCCGTTGATCGAGAGGGCACGGGCCTCGGGGAGCCCCAGCGCGATGTTCATGGACTGGATGGCGGCACCGGCCGTGCCCTTGACGAGGTTGTCGACGGCGGTGACGACGGTGACCCGGTTGGCGGAGCGGTCGATCGCCAGGCCGATCAGGGCGGTGTTGGCGCCCAGGACGTCGGCGGTGCGGGGGAAGCTGCCCTCCGGCAGCAGCTGCACGAAGGTCTCTTCGCCGTACGCGCTCTCCCAGGCCGCGCGGATCTCCGCGTCGGTCGCGCCCTCGACGATCGGCGCGGTGGAGGTGGCGAGGATGCCCCGCGACATCGGGACGAGCACCGGCGTGAACGAGATGCGGATGTCGGCGCCCGAGGCGTCGGCGTCGGCCGGACGGGCCGCAGCGAGCGCCTGCCGGATCTCCGGGATGTGCCGGTGGGTGCCGCCGACCGCGTAGGGGTTGGCCGAGCCGAGGATCTCGCTGGCGAGCAGGTTCGGCTTGAGGCTCTTGCCCGCCCCGGACGGGCCGACGGCGAGGACCGACACGATGTCGGACGGGTCGATCACTCCGGCGGCGACACCCGGTGCGAGGCTCAGGCTGACCGTGGAGGCGTTGCATCCGGGAGCCGCGATGCGCGTCGCCCCGCGCAGCGCGTCGCGCTGCCGTCCGCCCGCGACCGGCAGCTCGGGAACGCCGTACGCCCACGGCTCATGGAACGCGCCGCCGTAGAAGGCGTCCCAGGCGGCCGACGAGGTGAGCCGGTGGTCGGCACCCGCGTCGATCACCAGCGGGACGTCGCCGAGCGCGTCGGTGTACTGCCCCGACTGACCGTGCGGGAGGGCGAGGATCACGATGTCGTGACCGGCCAGGATCTCGGGAGTCGTGTCCTGGAGCGTGAGATGCGCGAGCGAGCGGAGGTGCGGCTGGTGGTCGACGAGCGGTTGACCGGCGTTCGAGTGCGCGGTGACGGTGCGGATCTCGATGTCGGGGTGGGCGGCCAGGAGGCGGAGGATCTCGCCGCCTGCATAGCCCGATGCGCCGGAGACGGCGACGGAGTACGTCATGCTTCTACCTTAACGGTCGGGTCCTCGACGATTTCGGGACCGGGGGCGGGGCCGAAGGCGGCGACACCGGCACTCGACCGCCGCGCACGCGCAGGCAGGAGGGCGGGGTCGCCTAGAGTCGGCGGCCGCGGCGTCGGCGCACAGCGATGACGCTCGGAGCGAGCGTCGAAGGAGCGGTGGCGGCCGAAGGCATGTCGCGACAGTAGCGCGGCCGTCGTCGCCACCGCAAATCCCCACCGTCATCCGACGGCTGCGGCCTCCAGCGGCGCGGCGAAGAACGCCAGCTCGTGTGCGCTCGACGTGCGGAACGCGCGCCGCATGCGCTCCCGTCCGGAGGCGTCAGACCGCGATGCCGCCGCGGTCGCGAAAGCGATGGCCTGCGCCGTCGCCTCCTCGAACGCCGGATCGGCGTAGGTCGACAGCCACGAGGCATAGGGGTGATCGGGATCACGGGCCTCCGCGCCGAAGTCTCCCGCGTGCAGCCGCCTGCCCAGATCGGTGTACAGCCAGAAGCACGGCAGCACGGCGGCGACGAGGGAGTTCATCGAGACCCGCCGAACGCGACCGGCCGCAGATGGTCGAGGTACGCGGTGGTCGCGGGCGCGGGTTCCGCCGCGAACGTCTCCGCGCTCACCCCGCGCTCGGGCGTGAGCCACGACGCGTGCAGCTCCAGCTCCCCCACGATCGATCCGTGCGCCGCGTGCGCCCAGAACGCCTGCTCCGCCGAGGTGGGGGCGGTCCGCGCCGCGGCCGCGAGCACCCTCGCGTACTCGCGCAGGTACAGCGCATCCTGCGCGAGGTAGAACAGGAACGGCTCGCGCGCGAGTGTGCCGTCGGCGAGACCGCGGAGGAAGGGCAGCGCGTCGATCCCGTCGCGCACGTCGGCGATGTCCTGCCACCAGTCGCCGGCGATCTCCTCCGCCGTCTGCCGGGTTTCCAGGTCGCCGCGGTCCCACATTCCAGCGAAATGGTGGACGGGCCCATGTCCCTGCCCCACGGCGAGCGCACCCGCCGCCCGCAGCGACTCTCGCAGCCAGGCGCGCGCGGCACGCACCGCGTCGGACGGCGTGAGACCGCGGGCGAGCAGGGTGGCGAGCGCCGACGACAGGGAACAGCCGGTGCCGTGCGTGTTGGTGGTGGGGATGCGCGCTCCGGGGAACTCGTCCCGCAGGCCGCGCTCCGCGTCCACCAGCGCATCCGGCGCCTCGTCACCCGTGAGATGCCCGCCCTTCACGAGCACCGCGGCGCCGATGTCGGCCGACAGCTCCTCAGCAGCGGCGAGCGCATCCGGCCAGTCGGTGACGGGGCGACCGACCAGCACGGCGAGCTCGGCGAGGTTCGGCGTGACCACCGTGGCGCGCGTCAGCAGCCCCCGCAGTTCACGCTCCGCGTCGGGGGCGAGCAGACGGTCGCCCGATGTCGCCACCATGACCGGGTCGAGCACCACCACCGGGGGGCGCTGCACATCGAGCCAGTCGGCCACCGTGCGGATGACCTCGGCGTCGGCGAGCATCCCGATCTTCACGGCGTCGATGACGATGTCGTCGGACACGGCGTCCAGCTGCGCGCGGAGGAAATCCGCCGGAGGAACGTGGACCGCCCGCACTCCCCGCGTGTTCTGCGCCGTGAGGGCGGTGAGCGCCGCCATCCCGTATCCGCCGTTCGCGGCGATCGCCTTCAGGTCGGCCTGGATGCCGGCGCCGCCCGACGGGTCGCTGCCGGCGATGCTGAGCACACGCGGCACGACCCCCGCCCGCCAACGACGACGGAACGCGGAGGCCGTCTCCGCGGGGTCCGCGGCGGCGCAGAGCGCGGAGACCACGGCGAGCCCCGCCGCGCCTGCGGCCTGGAGCGCCTCGGTGTCATCGATGCCGACCCCGCCGATCGCGACGCACGGGAGCGGGCTCTCGGCCGCGAAGGCCGCGAACCCCTCGACGCCGAGCGGCTCCGGGTGGTCCGGTTTGGTGCTCGTGGGGCGGATCACCCCGACACCGAGGTAATCGATGGTGCCCTGCGGCAGTGCGCGCACGGCATCGAGGTGTTCACGGGTGTTCGCGGTGAGTCCGATGAGCGCGTCCGGACCGAGCAGCTCTCGCGCACGCCGCACCGACGCATCGGCCTGGCCGAGATGCACGCCGTCGACCCGCGCGCCGCGCGCCCGCGCCTCGACAGCGGCGTCCAGACGATCGTTGACCACCAGCAGCGCCCGCCCGTCGATCACGGCGGAGAGCGCGATGAGCTGCTCGACGGTCTCCTCGTGCGCGGCGTGCTTGTCGCGCAGCTGCACGATGCGTGCGCCGCCGTCGACCGCGCGGCGCACGGTCTCGACCACACCGCGCTTCCCGCACAGCCCGGGATCGGTGACGAGATACAGCGAGAAGTCGGCACTCATCGGGTCTCCTCCGACACGCGGGCGCCCGCGGCGACGTCATCCGCGGTCACGGCGTCGAGCGCGTCCAGCAGCGCGACAGCGAAAGTGCCGGGCCCTGCGGCGACCGGGGCGGCGTGCTCAGCCGCCACGGTGTAGACGAGGGTCGCCGCGGCGACCGCCGTGAGCGCATCGTCTCCCGTCTGCCGAGCGGTTCCGAGGAAGGCCGCCATCACGGCGCCCAGAGCACAGCCGCCACCCGTCACGCGCGTGAGCAGTTCGTGGCCGTTGGCGATGCGCACGACGCGATCGCCGTCGGTGATCAGGTCGACGGGCCCGGACACGGCCACCACGGCTCCCGTGGTGCGGGCGAGCTCCTGCGCCGCCCCGGCAGCGGCCTCGGTGCCGTCGGTCGCGTCGACGCCGCGACCGCCGGCCGTGTGGCCTGCCAGGGCGAGGATCTCGGACGCATTGCCGCGGATCGCGGTCGGACGCCGCGCCGCGAGCTCATGCGCGAGGGTCGTGCGCACTGGCAGCACGCCGATCGCGACCGGGTCGAGCACCCACGGGGTGCCGGACGCCGCGGCTCCCGTCACGGCCTCCACGCTCGCGGCGCGCTGCTCGGGCGTCGGCGTGCCCAGGTTGATCAGCAGACCGGAGGCCACACCGGCGAACATCTCGGCCTCGCCGACGATGTCGACCATCGCGGGCGCGGCGCCCAGGGCGAGCAGCACGTTGGCCGTGAAGCCCGTGACGACCGCGTTGGTGACGCAGTGCGTCAACGGAGGCGACTGCCGCAGCGCCTCCCGCAGTCTTCCCGCCGAGGCGGCGAGGTCGGGGGTGGAAACAGGACGCAGAAGATCGCTCATCGCGACATCCCTTCGCTAGTACGAACTAGATCAGGTTCGACGGGTGTGATCTCAGCCGCGGATGCGGCACCCCGTGTCACTGCCTCGCAGTCTAGCGAGCCCCGGCGGGTCCCTCCGTGACGGCCGCGAGGATCCGCAGCTCCTCGGCGCGGGTCAGCCCCGCCCTCCGCTCCCGGTCGACGCCGCGTGCGCGCTCATCGTCGATCACGCGCGCGATCGTGTCGGCCAGCGGACGCAGCGCCCCGCCGCGCGCCCGATAGGCGGCGTTCGACCGCGTCATGAATCCGGTCATCTCCTCGGGCAACCAGAGCGGGAGCGAATGCGGGCCCATCCAGTACTCCACGCCCTGGGCCACCAGCCGATCCGCGTCGGCGATCACCGTCGCCCCCTCGTGACCAGCGGCACGACGCACGGCGGCCAGCACCTCCCCGAGCGGACGCGCATCGCCGATCGCATTCACGGGAGAACCGGGAGACGCCGTCACGAGGAACGCCGCCAGATCGTCCACATCGATCACCTGCGCGGTCTTCCCGTCGAGGGGCGGCAGGAGCACCGGACCGTCGGCCGCGCGGAGAAAGGCGGCGGCCCAGTAGCCGAAGCGATCGCTGGGGTCTCCGTCGCCCACGATCAGCCCGGGACGCGCGACGAGCGCGCGTGCGCCGAGGGCCGCGACGGCGTCTTCCGCCGCGACCTTCTGGGCCGCGTAGTCGTCCTCCCCCTGGCCGTCACGCGCCGGCGCGTGACGCGGCGCGGACTCGTCGGCGCCCGCGGTCATGTCATCGGCGTACACCGACATCGACGACACGTACGTCCACTGCGCCGCACGATCGCCCAGGGCCGCGACGGCCCCCGCGACGTGTGCCGCCCGTGAGGAGACGTCCACGACGTGATCCCACTCGCGGTGGGCGACCTCCGCATAGGCGTCCGGTGCGTCCCGATCGGCGACGATCAGCGCCGCCCCGTCGGGAGCGGCACGCCCCCCGCGCGCGAGGCAGGTCACGTCCGCGCCCGCCTCCAGCCAGCCGTGGGCGATCCGCCCCGAGAGCCAGCCCGTCCCGCCCAGGATCAGCACATCCGTCATGTGCCCATGCCAGCAGCATCCGGGGAAACGCGGAAGGCCTTCCGCTCAGGGCAGAGCGGAAGGCCTTCGCGACGGGGTCGATCAGTCGCGCAGTGCGGCGCCGAATCGCTCCGCCGCGACCGCGACACCCGCCAGCTTGGCGTCGGTCGCCTCCGCAGCGGTGAGCGTCCGGTCGTCGGCGCGGAAACGCAGCGCGAACGTCAGGCTCTTGGCTCCCTCGGACACGCCCTCACCGCGGTAGTCGTCGACCAGTCGCACCGACTCCAGCAGCGCGCCCGCACCCTCGGCGAGCGCCGCCCGCACCTCGCCCGCCGGCACATCGGCGGCCACGGTCAGCGACACGTCCTGCGTGGCCGCGGGGAACGTCGACAGCGAGGCCGCCACGATCCGCGTCCCCGCGAGGGTGAGGATGCGGTCGAGGTCGAGCTCGAGCACGGTGGCGCGACCGGGCAGGTCGGCGTCCTCCGCCACCGAGGGGTGCAGCTCCCCGACGTAGCCGACCTCCTCGCCGGCCGCGACGAGCGCCCCGGTGCGGCCGGGATGCAGCGCGGCGCGCTGCGCCTGTCGCACGTCGATGTCGATGCCCGCGGCGGCAGCGATCACGCGCACGGCGTCGAGCGCCTCGACCAGCCCCGACGCCTCGGCGGGACGACCCGGCTGACGCGGCGACACGTTGCCGGTGAGGAGCACCGCGATGTGGCGCTCCTGGGGTGGGATGGACGCGTCGAGCGCGGCGAGCGTCTCGTCGGAGGGGCGCACGCCGAGCGGCGGCACCTCGTCGGTTCCGTACTCGACGCCCGGCTCCGGCAGGAACACGAGGCCCGTCTCGAAGAGGGCCAGGTCGGTCATGCCGCGGGCGATGTTGCGGTGCGCGGTCTGCAGCAGCCCCGGGATCAGCGAGCGGCGCAGGTACGGGGCCTGCCCGTCGAGCGGGTTCGCCAGGCGGATGCTCGGCAGGTGCTCCCCCGACGCGGAACCGTGCAGGTCGTTCTGCGCCTCGGTCGTGAACGGGAAGGCCGGCGTCTCGACGAAGCCCGCCGCCGCGAGTGCGTTCGCCACGCGGCGACGACCCTGCTGGTGGGCGGTGAGGCCGCGACCGGACGGCGGCGTCGGCAAGACCGCGGGGATGCGGTCGAGCCCGTGGATGCGGGCGACCTCCTCCGCGAGCGTCCACTTGTCGGTGAGGTCGGGTCGCCAGGTGGGCGGGATCACGGTCCAGCCGGCTTCCGCCTCCGTCACCTCGGCGCCGATCGTCGTGAGGGCGCTCGTGATCTCGTCGTCGGTGTAGTCCACGCCGATGAGCCCCTGCACGAACCCGGCCGGCAGCGCGATGTCCCCCACGAACACCTCGGCGAACAGCGCGCCGCCCTCGTCGGTGAGCGTTCCGCCGGCGAGCTCAACCATGAGGTCGGCCGCCCGACGCGCGGCCACGAAGGGGATCAGCGGGTCGACGCCCCGCTCGAAGCGCTTGGAGGCCTCACTGGGCAGCTTGTGGCGACGGGCCGTCCTGGCGATGGTCGTGGGGTCGAACGTCGCGGCCTCGATCAGCACGTTGCGCGTGGTGTCGCTCATCTCGGTCGTGCCGCCACCCATGACACCAGCGAGGCCGATGGGACCGGACTCGTCCGTGATGAGCAGGTCCTCCTCGTGCAGCGCACGCTCCACGCCGTCGAGCGTGGTCATCTTCTCGCCCGGCGTCGCGCGACGCACCGTGATGCCGCCCGCGAGCTTGTCCAGGTCGTAGCCGTGCAGCGGCTGCCCGAGCTCGAGCATCACATAGTTCGTGATGTCGATCAGCACGCCCAGCGACCGCATGCCGGCGAGGCTCAGCCGGGCGATCATCCACGGCGGCGTCGGGCGGGACGGGTCGACGTCTCGCACGACGCGCGTGACGAACTCGCTCGCACCGACGTTGCCGCGCACCGGGGCCCGGTCGTCGACGACGGTCGTGTGACCGGAGCCGGGCTGCAGCTCGGCGAAGTCGCGCTCCGCGGGGTCGCGGAAGGTCGCGCCCGTGGCGTGGGCGTACTCGCGGGCGACACCGCGGACCGAGAAGGCGTAGCCGCGATCGGGGGTCACGTTGATCTCCACCGCGACGTCGTCGAGGCCGAGCAGCGCGATGGCGTCGGTGCCCACCGGGGCATCGATGCCGAGGTCGGACAGCACGACGATGCCGTTGTGCTCGTCGCCGAGGCCGAGCTCGCGCGCGGAGGCGATCATCCCGTCGGACACGTGCCCGTAGGTCTTGCGCGCGGCGATCGGGAACGGGCCGGGCAGCACCGCACCGGGAAGGGTCACGACGACCTTGTCCCCGGCGACGAAGTTGTGCGCCCCGCAGACGATCCCGCGGACGCCGCCGTGCTCCTCCCCGACGTCCACCTGGCACCAGTTGATGGTCTTGCCGTTGGACTGGGGCTCCGGTTCGAGCGACACGACCTGGCCGACCACCACGGGACCCGTGATGGCGAAGCGGTGCACGTCCTCCTCTTCGAAGCCGACCGTCACCAGCGCCGCGAGGACATCCTCGGGCGTGGTCTCGGGAGCCAGATCGACGTACTCACGCAGCCACGAAAGCGGGACGCGCATCACACCACCATCCCGTACTGCTCGCTGAAGCGGACATCGCCCTCGGCCATGTCGCGCATGTCCTGCACATCGCTGCGGAACATGAGTCCCCGCTCGATGCCCATGCCGAACGCGAAGCCGCTGTAGACCTCTGGATCGATCCCTGCCGCGCGCAGCACGTTCGGGTTGACCATGCCGCAGCCGCCCCACTCGATCCAGCGCGCGCCGCCCTTGAAGGTCGGGTGCCACAGGTCGAGCTCAGCGGACGGCTCCGTGAAGGGGAAGTAGTTGGTGCGGAAGCGCATCTTCGCCTCCGGCCCGAAGAGCTGACGCGCGAAGTGGTCGAGCGTGCCCTTCAGGTGCGCCATCGTGATGCCCTTGTCGATCACGAGCCCCTCGAACTGCGTGAACACCGGCAGGTGCGTGGCGTCGAACTCGTCGGTGCGGTACACCCGCCCGGGGCACAGCACGTAGATCGGCACCTCGCGGTCGAGCATCGACCGCACCTGCACCGGGCTGGTGTGCGTGCGCATCACCAGGTGACGCGAGGTCGGGTCGACGTAGAACGTGTCCTGCTCCTGGCGGGCGGGGTGGTCGACGTCGAAGTTCAGCGCGTCGAAGTTGAACCACTCGTGCTCGAGCTCCGGCCCCTCCGCGATCTCCCATCCCATGCCGACGAAGATGTCCTCGACCTGGTCCTGGAGCAGCGTGAGCGGGTGGCGGGCACCGACGCGCGTGCGCGAGGGGACCGCGGTGATGTCGACCCGCTCGGCTTCGAGCCGTGCGGCGACCTCGGCGGCGGCCAGCTCGGCCTCCTTCGCCGCGAGCGCCTGGGTCACGCGCCCCCGTCCCTGGCCCACGAGCTTGCCGAACGCGGCCTTGTTCTCGGGGGCGACCTGGCGCATCGAGGCGTTCAGGACCGCGAGCGGCGATCCCTCGGCGACGTGCGCGGCTCGGGCTGCTTTCAGCTCGGCGGTGTCGGCGGCCGCATCGATCGCCGCGAGGGCGTCGGCGACGGCGGCTTCGACCGCGTCGGGGGTGATTTCCGGAGACTCTGACACGGGAGTCGAGTCTACCGGCGCGGGACGCGCGTCCCGCGCCGGTCGCGACTCAGAGACCCGGGCCGCCGGAGTTGTTCGCGTCGTGCTTGCCCAGTCCCCGCTGCATCACGATGAGCGACGTGTTCGTCTCGCCGTCGTGCTGGCGGGGGTCCGGCTCGGCCGGTCCCGCCTTCGGCGAGCGCTTCGCCCGACGCTGCAGCCGGTAGGCGATGTAGGAGAGCAGGAGACAGACCGCGACGTACATCGAGCCGCCGACGATCGCCGCCGGGATCAGCGGCGAGCCGTAGGGCGCCTGGTTGCCGATCTGGTTGATGACGTACAGCAGCTCCTGGTACGTGATGATGAAGCCGAGCGCGGTGTCCTTCAGCGCCACCACGAGCTGCGCGATGATCACGGGCATCATGGCCCGCACGGCCTGCGGGAGCAGGATGAGCGACATGACCCCCGTCTTGCGCAGACCGATCGCGTAACCGGCCTCCTGCTGTCCGCGCGGCAGCGACTCGATCCCGGCGCGCAGGACCTCGGCGAGCACGGAGCCGTTGTAGACGATCAGCGCGATGACCACGGCCCAGTAGGGCGGCATCTTGACGCCGAGCACGGGAAGACCGTAGTAGAGCAGCATCATCAGGATCAGGACGGGCACGGCCCGCAGGATCTCGATGATCCACCGCACGGGCTCACGCACCCAGGCGTGCTCGGAGAGCCGGCCGATGCCGAGGACGAAACCGAGCACGAGGGAGCCGACCCCCGCGACCGCGAAGGCGGCCAGGGTGCTCAGCAGTCCCTCGCCGAAGCGCACCCAGACCGCGGAGTAGGTGAAGATGTTCCACTTCTCGGGGGCGAACTGGCCGGTGGCGTACAACCGCCAGACCACCCAGCCGAGGACGGCCAGCACCACCAGCACCGTGACGGCGCCGATGAGACGGTTGCGGGCGACCGCGCGGGGCCCGGGGACGTCGAACAGGACGGAACTCATCGCGCGATCCTCCACTTGTTCTCGAGCACGCGCTGCACCCAGCTGAGCAGCAGCACGAGCACGACGAAGATGACCATGACCCACAGCAGCACGACCAGCGCGTTCTCGCCGCGCTCGCTCAGTGCCGCCCGGATGGTGCCGAGGTTGACCACCGAGAACCCGGCGGCCACCGTGGTGTTCTTCATGAGGGCGATCAGCACGCTCATGAGCGGCGGGACCACGGACCGCGTCGCCTGCGGGAGCACGACGTAGCGCATGACCTGGCCGAAGTTCAGTCCGATCGCCCGCGCGGCCTCCGCCTGCCCGACCGGGACCGTGTTGATGCCGGCGCGGATGGCCTCCGCGACATAGGTGGCGGTGTAGAGGCCCAGCGCGATCACGGCGAGGAGCAGGGCGTTGACCCGCTCCCCCAGCAGGATCGGGAGGCAGAACGCGAAGAAGAACATCACCAGCGTGAGCGGGGTGTTGCGGATCCAGTTCACGTACACGCCACCGACGGCGCGCGCGATCGGAACCGGCGACACCCTGGCCGCGCCCACGATGAGGCCGAGCACCACGGCGATGAGGCCACCGCCGAGGAACAGCGCGATGGTCCCCCACAGCGCTTCACCCCAGAGATCGAGGTGGTCTGAGATCACTCCCACTGCTGTGCCTTTCGGTTCGTTTCTACGTCAGATGAGGCGACGGAAGCGGGGCGGGCGACCGTGCCGCCCGCCCCGCGGTGATCAACCGACCGGGTCGACCTCGGGCTGCTCCGCCTTCACACCGGAGGCACCGAGGTTGTTGTCGAAGATCTGCTGCCAGATGTCGCCACCGTCGGTCAGCTGCGTGTTGAAGTACTCGACCAGCGCGTCGTCGCCCTTGGCCACGCCGATGCCGTAGCGCTCCTCGCTGAAGGGCTCGCCGACGACCTTCAGGTTGTCGGGGTCCTGCGCGGCGTAGCCGATGAGGATGGCCTCGTCGGTCGTGACCGCGTCGACCTGACCGTTCTTCAGGTCCTCGACGCACTTGGAGTACGTGTCGTACTCCTTGGTCGGGACATCGGGGTAGTTCGTCTTGATGTTCTGGATCGGGGTCGAGCCGGTCGCCGAGCACACCGTGGTGGACGAGCTCAGGTCGTCCACGCTCTCGATGTCGCTGTCGGCGCCGACGAGGAGGCCCTGACCGGTGACGAAGTACGGGCCGGCGAAGGAGATCTGCTCCTTGCGCTTGTCGGTGATCGAGTAGGTGCCGACGTAGTAGTCGATGTCGCCGTTGACGATGGCCTGCTCGCGGTTCGCGGAGGCGATCGCCTGGAACTCGATCTTCTCCGGGTCCACGCCGAGCGATGCGGCCATCCAGCGCGCGATGTCCACGTCGAAGCCGGTGCGGTCGCCGGTCACGGGGTCGAGGTAGCCGAGACCGGGCTGGTCCTCCTTGACGCCGACCTTGACGGTCCCCGACTCCGAGATCCGGTCGAAGGTCGGGCTGCCGTCGATGCTGACGTCCTCCAGCACCGTCCACGGCGTGGCGCTCGAGGTGTCCTCGTCGCCGTCCTCGGGTGCTCCGGTGCTGGACGGGGTGCCGCTGTTGCAGGCGGTCAGGGCGAGCAGCGCCGCCGCCGCGATCCCGATGCCTGCCAGTGTCCGTGTGCGTCGCATGTGCGTCTCCTTCGTGTGCTGTGGGTGCAGGGTCTGGTGGGGTCAGTGGGTGAGGAGCTTCGAGAGGAAGTCCTTGGCGCGGTCGCTCTTCGGGTTGGTGAAGAACTCCTCCGGCTTCGCCTCCTCGACGATCCGGCCGTCGGCCATGAACACGACACGGTCGGCGGCCTTGCGCGCGAAGCCCATCTCGTGCGTGACGACGATCATCGTCATGCCGTCCTGGGCGAGCTCGACCATGACGTCGAGGACCTCGTTGATCATCTCCGGGTCGAGCGCACTGGTGGGCTCGTCGAACAGCATGACCTTGGGCTGCATCGCCAGGGCCCGCGCGATCGCGACGCGCTGCTGCTGGCCGCCGGAGAGCTGCGCGGGGAGCTTGTTCGCCTGCTGCGCGACGCCCACGCGCTTCAGCAGCGTCATCGCCTCGGCCTCGGCCTCCGACTTCTTGAGGCCGCGGACCTTGATCGGCCCGAGCGTCACGTTCTCCAGGATCGTGAGGTGGGCGAAGAGGTTGAACGACTGGAACACCATGCCGACGTCGGCGCGCAGGTGCGCGAGCGCCTTGCCCTCGGCGGGGAGCTCCTTGCCGTCGATGCGGATCGAGCCGCTCGTGATCGTCTCCAGGCGGTTGATCGTGCGACACAGCGTCGACTTGCCCGACCCGGACGGGCCGATCACGACGACGACCTCGCCGGTGTTCACGGTCAGGTCGATGTCGCTGAGCGCCTGGAACTCGCCGTAGTGCTTCTGGACGTTCTCCACGACGACGAGAGGGGTTTCAGAGGTCATCATTTCTCCAAACTAGCCACGCGTTGCGCGCGGTTCCAGGCACCACGGTGAGGTTTACACGTTCGTAATCACCTGATCGCGGCGACAATGCGGCAGTGCAGGGTCGCCCCACGGCCCGCCCCCTCGGGCCGTGGGATCGCCCTGCTGCCACGCTCCCAGCGACAGCAGGCAGCAGGTGTCCGATCGTGTGCGATCGACCTCACCCTGGCAGAGCTGCTCGGGTGCCGTCCGACTTCTTGAGGATTTCTTGAGCAGCCGGACGGCCGCCGCGGATCACCCCCGCAGGTCGCGGTAGTACTCCTGCGCGCCGGGGTGCAACGGCACCGGACCCGTGAAGATGGCCGACCTCCGGTCGAGCAGCGCCGCCGCCGGCACCTGTTGCGCGAGAGCCGTCCTGGCATCGAACAGCGTCGCCAGCACATCGCGCACCACCCCCGCGGGCGTCGAGCCCGCCGTGACCAGGTAGTTCGGCACGGCGAGGGTGGTGACCGCGGCAGCGAGCCCGTACGTCCCCGCCGGCACGTCGGCAGGCCTGTACGCGTGCGAGTAGCGGTCGTTGACCTCGTTCACCCACTCCTGCTCGATCGGCAGCAGGCGCACGTCCGCGGTCCGTGCCAGCTGCGCGATCCCCGGGGTCGGCAGCCCGCCCACCCAGAAGAACCCGTCGATCTCGCCCTCCGCCATGGCCGCGATCGACGCACCGAGGTCGAGCTGGGGGTCGCGGATCGACGCCGCGTCCACCCCCGCCGCGTCCAGCACGCGCCCCGCGATCACGTTGACCCCCGAGTTCTCCGCCCCGAGCGACACCGTCATCCCGGCGAGATCGGCGAGGTCGTGCACCGGGGAGTCACCGCGCACGACCACCTGCAGGTACTCGTCGTACAGCCGTGCGACCGCCGTCACGTCCTGCGGCTCGGCGAAAGCTCCCGTCCCGGCCACCGCGTCGGCAGCGGCGTCGCCCTGCGCGAACCCCAGCAGCGCCTCCCCGGCGCTCACCCGCAGCAGGTTGTCGACCGATCCGGCCGTCTGCTCCGCCACCAGGTCGACCGTCCTGGCGCTCGACACCGCGTCGGCCACCGCGGTGCCGTAGGCGAAGTACACACCCGTCGAGCCTCCGCTCGCGATCGTGTACTCCTCGTCGCCCCACTCGCCCGACCGGGTCGCACACGCCCCGAGCGTCAGCGCCAGGCACGTCACGAGCAGTCCGGCGAGCAGGCGCCCCACCCGGCTCACGCGGCGCCCTCCGCGGGGAGCACCAGCGCGACCAGCAGCCCGCCGCCGTCGGCCGAGCTCACCCGCAGCTCTCCGCCGACCGTCGTCAGCAGGTCCGTCGCGATCGCCAGCCCCAGGCCCGTGCCCGGCTGGTCGCCGCTGTCGGCGCTGCGCCAGAACCGATCCGTCGCCGCCTCCGCGTCCTCCCGGCTGAGCCCCGCCCCGTGGTCGCGCACCGTGAGATGGCACCCGTCGGCGTGGCGCCGCGCCCCGATCTCGATCGTGCCTCCGGCGGGCGAGTACTTGACGGCGTTGTCGATCGCCGCGTCCAGGGCGGCCTCCACGATCGTGCGGTCCGTGATCGTCATCACCGAGTCCTCGCCGGTGCGGTGCAGCGTCATGCCCCGATGCTCGGCCACGTCGCGCCAGGCCTCCAGCCGCCGCGACGCCACGGCCGCCAGGTCGACGGCCGACAGCGTGGAGTCCGTGCGCCCGCCGCGGGCCAGCCCGAGCAGCGTCTCCAGGATGCGGCTCATCCGCCGGCCCTCCTCACGCGTCTCCTCCACGTCGGCGTCCCACTCCGCTCCGAGGCCGGTCGCGAGGTGCTCGACCCGCAGCAGCAGCGCGTTCAGCGGGTTGCGCAGCTCATGCGAGGCGTTCAACGCGAACTCCTGCTGCCGCGTCATCACCCGTTCGATCTCGTCGGCCATGCCGTTGAACACCCGCGTCATGCGCCGCAGCTCCGGGGGCCCGGTGTCCTCTGCGACCCTGGCATCCATCTCGCCGCGCTCGATCGCCACCATCGCCTCGTCCAGCCGTCGCACCGGCGAGAGCACCCACCGCGCGAGCCCGGCCACGAGAAGCACGCCGAGCCCGCTCAGCACCACCACGACGGCGCCCAGGAGCAGCGTCTGCTGCAGGATCGCGGCGCGAGGACGGTCGACGTCGCCGGCCACCAGCACCGCGCCGATCACGTCACCGTCGTCGAACACCGGCTCCACGAGCGCCGCATCCGGTACGGCCCACGGCGGCGCGGGCGCGGGCTGCTCGGCGCGACGGCCGGAGAGCGCCAGCCGCACGCGCTCCGCATCCGCCTCCGACAGCACCGCGTCGCCGTGCGCGCCCGCGGCCCACGCGGCCCCCGCGAGGTCGAACACGGTCACCTCGATGCCGTACACCTCCTGGAAGCGCCGTTCCTCCGCGTCGACCACCGCGGGGCTGCCCGAGCGCAGCGCCTGTCGTGCGCTGGTGACGAAGTAGCCGAGGTCGCCCAGCTGCTCGGTGTAGAACGCCTGCTGGACACTGCGCGACGCGCTCCACGCCGCCACTCCCCCGAGCGACACCAGGACCGCGACCAGCGGCACCAGGAACATGACGATCAGGCGACGGCGCACGACTCAGGACTCCGCGAGGCGGTAGCCGACACCGCGCACCGTCTCGATGAAGCCGCGGTCGCCGGTCTTGCGCCGGATCGCCGCCACGTGCACCTCGAGCGAGTGCCCGAAGCCGCGCCAGTCCGTGTTCCACACCTCCCGGATCAGCCGCTCCTTCGGTACCGCCACCCCGGGGTAGCGGGCGAGCACACCCACGATGTCGAACTCCTTGCGGGTCAGGCCCACCACGGCGCCGTCGACCCGCACCTCGCGCGCCACCAGGTCGATGTGCACGCTCCCGTCGTGCAACAGCACCCGGGTGTCCGCCTCGGTGCGCAGGGGACGGGAGCGTCGCGTCACGGCCTCGATGCGCGCCAGCAGCTCGTGCACGTCGTACGGCTTCACGACGAAGTCGTCCGCGCCCGCCCGCAGCCCCTTGATGCGCTCGGCCACCTGGTTGCGGGCGGTCACGATCACGATCGGCACGTCGGAGCGCCCGCGGATGCGACGGCACAGGTCGATGCCGTCCACGTCGGGCAGCCCGAGGTCCAGCAGCACGACCTCGGTGTCGGCGTCCACGAGGGTGAGCGCCTGCGCACCGTCGGACGCCCGCACCGTCGCGTACCCGGAGCGCGCCAGGAACGCCTCCAGTGCCGCCGCGACCCGCTCGTCGTCCTCGACGATCAGTACCCTCATCGCCCCCGCTTCCCCGCTTCCCCGCTCTTCCCGCCCGCTCAGCCCGTCGGCGCCGCGCGCTGCGCGAACGCGCTCTCGTACAGGCACACGCTCGCCGCCGTGGCGAGGTTGAGCGACTCCGCACGACCGAAGATCGGCAGCCGCAGGACGCGGTCGGCGAGCTCCAGCGCCTCGTCCTCCAGGCCGCGCGCCTCGTTGCCGAACAGCCAGGCGGTGGGCTCGGCCAGCACGCCGTCCGCGCGGGCCCCCAGCAGGTCGTCGCCCTTCACATCCGCCGCGAGGATGCGCAGACCGGCGGCGTGCGCGCGGTCGACGACATCGGGCAGCTCGGCGCCGACCGACACCGGCAGGTGGAAGAGCGAGCCCGTCGTCGCGCGCACGACCTTCGGGTTGTAGGGGTCGACCGTGCGTCCCGTCAGCACCACGGCGTCCGCTCCTGCGGCATCCGCGGCGCGGATGATGGTGCCCAGGTTGCCCGGGTCGCGCACCTCCTCGCAGATCGCGACCAGCCGGGGCGACGCGTCGAAGATGTCGCGCACCGAGGTCGGGGTCTGCCGCACGACAGCGACGAGGCCCTGCGGGGTGACGGTATCGGCCATCGCGTGCAGCACGTCCTCGGTGACGTATTCGACCCGCACGTCGGCGTCGGCCGCCTTCGCCCGGATGTCCTGATGCCGCTCCCAGCCGCCGGGTGTCGCGAACAGCTCGACGATCGCCTCGGGGCGGTAGGTCAGCGCCTCGCGGACCGACTGCGGTCCTTCCAGCAGGAACAGCCCGGTCTCGGTGCGCGCGCTGCGCTTGGTCAGCTTGGCGACGGCACGGACTCGGGGGGAACGAGGGTTCTCCAGCACGATCTCAGTCTAGGGCGACGACGACGCCCGGAAACGCGGAACGGGCGCCTTCCCGCAGGAAGACGCCCGTTCGGAGCGAGATGCTTACGCAGCCGACTTCGGCGCGTTGACGTCGGAGGGCAGAGCCTTCTTCGCCGTCTCGACCAGCGTGGTGAACGTGGCCGCGTCGTTGACCGCGAGGTCGGCGAGCATGCGACGGTCGACCGTGACGCCCGCGAGGCCGAGGCCCTGGATGAAGCGGTTGTACGTCATGCCGTTCTGACGCGCGGCGGCGTTGATGCGCTGGATCCAGAGGCGACGGAAGTCACCCTTGCGCTTGCGACGGTCCCGGTACGAGTAGACCAGGGAGTGGATGACCTGCTCCTTGGCCTTCCGGTAGAGGCGCGAACGCTGACCGCGGTAGCCGGAGGCGCGCTCGAGGATGACCCGACGCTTCTTGTGGGCGTTGACTGCCCGCTTGACTCTTGCCATTTTCCTGTGTTCCTATCGTGCGTTCGGCGCGTCAGCGACCGAGAAGCTTGTTCGCGACCTTGGTGTCAGCCTTCGACAGCACCTGGTCCTGGTTCAGACGACGGGTGCGACGGCTCGACTTGTGCTCGAGGTTGTGGCGCATGTTCGCCTGCTGCTTCTTCAGCTTTCCGCTGCCGGTGATCTTGAAGCGCTTCTTAGCACCCGAGTGGGTCTTCTGCTTCGGCATCTTCTCTTCCTTCGTGATGGCGCCTTCTCAGGCGACGGTGTCTACCCGCGTTGCGGGAGTTCGTGGGGCGGATGTCACTCCGCGGCGGGTGCGGCCGGGGCGGCCGAGTCGCTCTTGGCGTCGCGGGCAGCCTGCTTGTTCGCCGCACGCTGCGCGTCGCGCACCGCGTTCTGCTCCTGCTTCGCCTCGGACTTGCTCTTGATCGGCGCGACCACCATGACCATGTTGCGGCCGTCGATCGTCGGGTTCGACTCGACGGTGCCGAACTCGGCGACGTCTTCCGCGAACTTGCGCAGCAGGCGCACACCCTGCTCCGGGCGCGACTGCTCGCGACCGCGGAAGAGGATCATCGCCTTGACCTTGTCGCCGGCCTTGAGGAAGCCCTCGGCGCGCTTGAGCTTCGTCGTGTAGTCGTGCGCCTCGATCTTCAGTCGGAAGCGGACTTCCTTGAGGATCGTGTTCGCCTGATTACGACGCGCTTCCTTCTCCTTCTGGGCGGCCTCGTACTTGAACTTGCCGTAGTCCATGATCTTGACCACGGGCGGCTTCGAGTTCGGGGCGACCTCAACGAGGTCGAGATCGGCTTCCTGTGCGAGACGCAGCGCTGCCTCGATGCGGACAACGCCGATCTGCTCACCCGAGGGGCCGACGAGGCGGACCTCGGGGACTCGGATGCGCTCATTGGTGCGGGGATCGCTGATGCGGAGCTCCTTAGACGATGTGATTCGGCCACCGTGATGCGGATGCATCCCGGGCGAAATCGAACTCGTCTCCCACCCGCCGGCACTCAGACGCCGGCTCCACACCCTGTCTACCGGTCCTCTCGTGACGAGTGAACCGGCGGAGTGCAAGACCCGGTAGCCTGGAACGGCAAGCGCGGGTGGGAAGTGAATCCTCTTTCGTTCCAGAGCATGACGCTCCGGAGCCCGCCAAAGTCTAACAGAAGGCAAGGCGAAGTGACGAACCAGGCACCCGACGAGGCGGCACGCGAGCGCGAAGAGCGCTGGGCACGACAGGAGGAGGCGGCCTCGTCCGCGGTTCGCGACATCGCGGACGTCCCCGCCGTCGAGGTCATCACGACCGCGGCCGTGCACCTCATGAGCGCCGCCGCCGTCAAGCTCGGCCTGGCCGACGAGCCCGACGCGGCCGAACAGCTCGACCTCGACGAGGCCCGCAAGCTCATCAACGCCCTCGCCGGGCTCATCACCGCCGGCGCCCCCGAGATCAGCGACATGCACGCGCGGTCGCTGCGCGACGGCCTCCGCTCGCTCCAGCTCGCGTTCCGCGAGGCATCGACCATCCCCGACCCGATCGGCAAGGGCCCCGGCGAGAAGTGGACCGGCCCGGTCACCTGAGCCGGCGCCCGTCGCGGTTCAGGCGCTGCGGCGGAGCTTGACCGTGAGCGAGTCCGCGAGCACGGCGATGCGGTCGTCGGCCGCCCAGCGCTGAGCCAGACGACCGAGCACGGCGTCGAGCACCTCGCGCTCGAGCCCGTCGACCAGCTCGAGGATCACGACCAGCTCGGGCCCGCGCAGGCGGGCGTCGGGGTCGCCCGCGGCCACGGCCACGTCGATCACCGCGAGCTCGTGCGCGACGCTCTCCTGCAGCGCCGTGAACACCTCGGGCGACAGGAAGCTCGGCTCCCACGCGTGCCCCTGCGCGACCGCCCAGACCGCGGGGCGCCGGATCACGAACTCCGTGTCGGACGTGGGGTCGAGCACGATCAGGTCGGTGTCCTCCGCGGATGCGGCCAGAGCCGCACGCACCGCCTCCACCGGGATCGGTCGCGCCGTCGCGTCCCACCGCTGCATCGCCTCGACCGAGGAGAACACGGGCTGGACGCGCCGGCCATCGGGCGCCGCGACCGTGACGATCGACAGCTCCTGGGTCTTGTCGACCGCGAGCCCGCTCGGCGCGACCCCCTCTTCGCCCTTCTCCGCGATCAGCGGGATCAGCACGCGCGCGGCGCGGAAGGCGTCGACGACCTCCGCCTGCGATCCCTCGCCCGCCCGGAAGCGCTGAAGGGCGTCGAGCAGGGCGGGATCGGCGGAGCCGTCGTCGGCCGCGTGCGGGTTCGACTCGAAGCTGCGGCCCTCCCACGGAACACCCGCGGAATCGGCGTGGTTGTGCGCCTCCGGGCCGTGGCCGTGGGGGTCAGTCTCCGGCGACATCCAGCGCCTCGGCCAGGGTGAAGGCTCCGGCGTAGAGCGCCTTGCCGACGATGGCGCCCTCGACGCCCAGCGGCACCAGCTCGCGCAGCGCCGCGATGTCGTCGAGGTTGGAGACCCCGCCGGAGGCCACGACCGGCTTCGGCGTGCGCGAGGTCACCTCGCGCAGCAGCTCCAGGTTCGGGCCGCGGAGCGTGCCGTCCTTCGTGACGTCGGTGACCACGTAGCGGCTGCAGCCGGCATCCTCCAGGCGCTCCAGCACCTCCCAGAGGTCGCCGCCCTCCTTGGTCCAGCCCCGGGCGGCGAGAGTGGTGCCGCGCACGTCGAGGCCGACCGCGATCGCCTCGCCGAAGCGGCTGATGACGTCGGCCGCCCACTCCGGGTTCTCCAGCGCGGCGGTACCGAGATTGATGCGCGCCGCGCCGCTCTCGAGCGCCGCCTCCAGGCTCGCATCGTCGCGGATGCCTCCGGAGAGCTCCACGTTCACGCCGCGGAACTGCTTGATGACCCTGCGCAGGATCGGTGCGTTGCTGCCGCGGCCAAACGCCGCGTCGAGGTCGACCAGGTGGATCCAGGAGGCACCCTGCGCGACCCACTCCCCTGCGGCGTCGAGCGGGTCGCCGTAGCTCGTCTCGGTGCCCGCCTCGCCCTGAGTGAGTCGGACGGCCTTGCCGCCGGCGACGTCCACCGCGGGGAGGAGCGTGAGCGAAGGTGACTGCGCGAAGTCGTTCATGGGGTCCTTGGTTCGGGTGGCTCTGCGGCCCGAGCGGGCGCGACACACGAGGCTACCGCGGCGGTCGGCACCCACTCAAATGCATGACGCCGGCCATCGGTCGCAGCGGCGCCGCCGTCCATGCCTGACATTTCGTCGGGTAACATGCTACGGATGTCAGCGCGAGAACCAGGGCCCCCGTCCGAGTACCGACGCGTCCGAGCCGACCAGGAGATCGCCGTCCCCCGCCCCCGGTCCGCCGTCCGCGGCTCGGCCGCTCCCCGCCCGGCCGCCGAGTCGTCCGCCTCCCCGGCGCCGTGGCCCGCACGCGCTTCGGGGCGCGCGTCCCAGTCCGCGACCCCCGCGGTCACCCCCACCCGCGCACCCGCACAGATCGCGGCAACCACGCGCGCCGCGACACCGTCACCGACCTCGGCACCGGTACCGGCCTCGGCAACGGAACCGAACGCGATACCGACACCGACACCGGTACAGACACCGACACAGGCACCGACACCGACACCGACACCGACACCGACACCGACACCGACGGTGACCGCGACACCGACACCGACCGCGACGCCGGCACCGGCACCGACACCGACCGCGACACCGGCACCGACACCGGTACAGACACCGACACAGGCACAGATGCCGGCTGTGGCGCCCACCCCCACCAGCACACCGGCAGAGATCATGACCCCCGCCCCCGCATCCGCATCCGCCCAGTCCCCCGAACCCGTCGCGTCCCCTGCCCACGCATCCGCATCCCCCCGGTCCCCCGAACCCGCCGAGTCCCGCGCCGCCGGATCCGCCGACGCTTCCGCGCAGAACGCATCTGCGCACGCCGCATCGTCAGGGCGAAGCCGCCGTCGCTCGCCGCAGCGCGAGACCACGACCCGCCCGTCCTTCCTCACCGAGGAGCTTCCGGCCGAGCCCGCCCGGATGGGGTTCCGCGGCGCCCTCAACCGCATCGGCATGGACTTCGGTCCCGGCTCCGTCGAGGAGGCGTTCCGCCGCGACGAGGCCGCTGTGAGTCGCCAGTGGTCCGGGCCGCGCACGATCGCGATCGTGAACAGCAAGGGCGGCGCGGGGAAGACACCCACCACAGCGCTTCTCGCCGCGGTGTTCGCCCGGTTCGGGGGTGCGGGCGTGCTCGCCTGGGACAACCACCAGACGCGCGGGACCCTCGGCTGGCGCACGGAATCGGCATCACACCGCAACACCCTGCGGGAGATGCTCTCCGACAGCAGCCGCCTGATCAGCCCGGGCGCCCAAGCCGCTGACCTGGCGGACTACGTTCATCACCAGCCGCGCGACCGGTTCGACGTCCTCCGCTCGCAGCCGCCACGCCTGGCACACGACGATCGCCTGGGCCCGGCCGAGGTCGACGTGCTGCACACGGTGGCCTCCCGGTTCTACCGACTCATCTTCGTCGACTCGGGCAACGATGAGACCGACCCGCTGTGGCGCCGGATGATCGACCACACGGATCAGCTCGTGGTCGCGACCACCTCCCGCGGAGACCACGCCGAGGCCGGGGCCCTCCTGCTCGAGGCCCTCGCCGAACGCGACGAGCGCTCGGCTCACCTCGTCGAGCAGGCGGTCGTGATCGTCTCGCAGGCCGATCCCCACGCGACACCGACCGAGATCGGCGCGGTGTCCGACGGGTATCGCTCGCTCTGCCGAGAGGTGCATGCGATCCCGTTCGACCGGGAGATGGTCGACGGCCCGCTGCGCTACACCGCCCTCGCCGGACGGACGCAGCGAGCGTGGCTGTCGGCGGCGGCCGCCGTCGCCAGAGGGCTCTGACGCCGAGCGGCCGGACCGGCCGCGTGCGACAGCCCCCGGCTCACGGGCTCAGAGGCTGGTGACCCAGTTGCGCAGCAGCTGGATGCCCGCCTCGCCCGACTTCTCCGGGTGGAACTGCGTCGCCGACAGCGGTCCGTTCTCCACGGCCGCCAGGAAGGGATCGCCGTAGGTGGCCCAGGTCAGCACCGGCTGGGGGAACGGCGGGATCACGTCGAGCTCCCACGACTGCGCCGCGTAGGAGTGCACGAAGTAGAACCGCTCCTCCTCGATGCCGCGGAACAGCACCGTGTCCTCGCCGGGGTCGACCGTGTTCCAGCCCATGTGCGGCAGCACGGGAGCGTTGAGCTCGGTGACCGCGCCCGGCCACTCCCCCAGGCCCGCGGTGTCGTGGCCGCGCTCGACCCCGTGCTCGAACAGCACCTGCATGCCGACGCAGATGCCCAGCACGGGGCGACCGCCCGCGAGACGCCGCCCGATGATCTCGTCGCCCCCGTGCGCGTGCAGCGCATCACGCACGGCCTGGAACGCCCCGACCCCCGGCACGACGAAGCCGTCGGCCTCGAGCGCCTCACTGCGGTCGCGCGTGAGCACCGCGTCGGCGCCCGCAGCCACGAGCGCCTTGACCGCGGAGTGCACGTTGCCTGACTCGTAGTCGAAGACCGCGACGCGGGGTGCCGCGCTCACAGGGCCCCCTTGGTGGACGGGATGCCGTCGACGAGCGGGTCGAGCGCCTTCGCCTGACGGAACGCGCGCGCGAAGGCCTTGTACTCCGCCTCGGCGATGTGGTGCGGGTCACGGCCGCCGAGCACGCGCACGTGCACCGTCAGCGCCGCGTTGAACGCGATGGCCTCGAAGGAGTGGCGCACGAGCGAGCCCGTGAAGTGCCCGCCGATGAGGTGCTGCTCGAAACCGACGGGCTCGCCCTCGTGCACGAGGTACGGACGACCGGAGATGTCGACGACGGCCTGCGCCAGCGCCTCGTCGAGCGGCACGAGCGCATCGCCGTAGCGGGAGATGCCCGCCTTGTCGCCCAGCGCCTCCAGGATGGCCTGACCCAGCACGATCGAGACGTCTTCCACCGTGTGGTGCGCGTCGATGTGCGTGTCACCGGAGGCGCGGACGGTGAGATCGGTCAGCGAGTGCTTCGCGAACGCCGTCAGCATGTGGTCGAAGAACGGCACCGAGGTGTCGATGCGGCTCACCCCGGTGCCGTCGAGGTTCAGCTCCAGCTCGACGGTCGACTCCGACGTGCTGCGCACACGACGCGCGGTGCGGGCGGGGTTCGCGGGGGTGGTCATGATGCCGATCCTATCGAGGCCAGGGCGTCCAGGAACGCGGTCGTCTCGGCCTCGGTGCCCGCGCTGACGCGGAGGTGGCCGGGGATGCCGACGTCGCGCACGAGCACGCCGCGGTCGTACAACTGCCGCCACGTGGCCTGCGGGTCGGCCACGCCACCGAACAGCACGAAGTTCGACCAGGACTCGTGGGGCGTGTACCCCAGTGCCTCCAGCGTCGCTGTGATGCGGTCGCGCTGCTCGACGATCTCCTCGACCATGCCGAGCATCACGTCGGCGTTGCGCAGCGCCGCCACCGCCGCGGCCTGCGTGAGCGCGCTCAGGTGGTACGGCAGCCGCACGAGGCGGAGCGCGTCGATGAACGCGGGGTCTGCGGCCAGGTAGCCGACGCGCGCTCCGGCGAACGCGAAGGCCTTGCTCATGGTGCGCGACACAGCGAGCCGCGGACGGCCGTCGAGGAGCGTGAGCGCGGACGGCGCGTCGTGCGGTGCGAACTCCTGATACGCCTCGTCGACGATCACCACGCCGCGCGCGGCCTCGTAGACCGCCGCGACGACGTCGAGCCCGAGCGGCGTACCGGTGGGGTTGTTGGGCGAGCACAGGATCACCACGTCGGGGTCGGCGGCGCTCACCTGTTCCGCGGCTTCCTCCGGGGTGATCGAGTAGTCGGGGTGCCGGGTGCCGGCGACCCATGACGCACCCGTGCCCTGCGCGATCAGCGGATACATCGAGTAGGTCGGAGCGAAGCCGAACGCCGTCCGCCCCGGTCCGCCGAACGCCTGCAGGATGTGCTGCAGCACCTCGTTCGAGCCGTTGCCCGCCCAGATCTGCTCGGCCGTGAGCCCGTGACCGAGGTAGTCCGCGAACGCCTCCCGCAGCGTGGTGAACTCCCGGTCGGGATAGCGGTTGACGTCGCGGATCGCCACGGCGATGTCGTCGAGGATGTCACTGGCGACCTCGTCAGGAACGGGATGCGTGTTCTCGTTGACGTTGAGGGCGATCGGGAGCGGTGCCTGCGGTGCGCCGTACGGAGTGAGTCCGCGCAGATCGTCGCGCAGCGGGAGATCGTTGAGGGAGAGGGTCACCCTATCCATGTTAAGAGGACGAGGCGGCACCGACGGCCATGCGTCACTCCGCGTACTGCGCCGGGATCGCGAGCTCCTGACCGATCTGGATCTCTCCGCCGCGGAGCAGGTTCATGCGGCTGATGTCGCCGATCACGTCGCGCGGGTCGGCCTCGGGAGCGATCGAGCCGGCGATCGACCAGAGGGTGTCACCGGGCATGACCGTGATGGTCTCGACGGCGGCCACGGGCTTGTCGGCACCGGAGGCGATGGCGCTGCCGCCGCTGATCGCCGCGAAGGCGATGCCGACGGCGAGCGGGACGGACGCGACCGCGAGCAGCACACCGCGACCGCGAGCCGTGAGCCGGAGCCGCGTGGCCGGACGGGCCGTGGCGGAGATCGCGGTCGCGGTGCTGAGGCTGATGGTGCTCATGTCTGCTCCTTCACTGTCCCGGCGCCGCGAGGGCCCGGGGAGGTTGGCGTAGCGTTCGCATCCGCGACTCGGCCGGGAGCCGTGAATGCGAAGCTACGTTCCGAAGATATCTTCGAGTTCGAACATCTGTCAAGCTGTCTTCGAAACCCTGTCCACGAATCGTCCGACACGCTCGAACAGATCTTCCAGATCGGCGCGATTCTCGGATACGGTTTCGACAAGGACACCCCACCACGGGCCACCGACATTCGAAGAGCGACGTCGGATCTCACGCACTGAAGGAGCATCATGAGCGAGACCACAGCCCCGGAGTCGGAGGCGCCGCGGACCCGCCGTCGCAAGAGCCTCAGCCCCAAGCAGATGGCGATCCTGGAGGTCATCCAGGCCGCCATCGCCCAGAACGGCTACCCGCCGAGCATGCGCGAGATCGGCGACGCCGTCGGGCTCAAGTCGCTCTCCAGCGTCACGCACCAGCTCGGCCAGCTGGAGCTGAGCGGCTACCTGCGTCGAGACCCGGGCAAGACGCGGGCCATGGAGGTGCTGATCGACCTGCCCGGCACCGGCTCCGGCGCCGAGAACCCGGCCGATGTCACGACTCCCGTCGGCGACGCCGCGCTCGTGCCCCTCGTCGGCCGCATCGCCGCCGGCGTGCCCATCACCGCGGACCAGCAGGTCGAGGAGATCTTCCCGCTCCCCCGGCAGCTCGTCGGCAAGGGCGACCTGTTCATGCTCAAGGTCTCCGGCGAGTCGATGATCGACGCCGCCATCTGCGACGGCGACTGGGTCGTCGTCCGCTCGCAGCACGACGCCGAGAACGGCGAGATCGTCGCGGCGATGCTCGACGGCGAGGCCACCGTCAAGGTGCTCCGTCGCCGCGATGGACACACGTGGCTGCTGCCGCGGAACACCGCCTTCGAGCCCATCCTCGGCGACGAGGCCGTGGTGCTCGGCAAGGTCGTCGCGGTGCTGCGAGCCGTCTGACCCGGACACGACGAAGGCCCTCCCCGATCGCTCGGAGAGGGCCTTCGTCACATCATCAGACCGAGGCGCCCACCTCGGCGCGCACGCGGCGCGTGGCCTCGACGATGTTCCGCAGCGACGCGGTGGTCTCCTCGTAGCCGCGGGTCTTGAGGCCGCAGTCCGGGTTGACCCAGAGCTGCCGCGTGGGGATCTCCTCCACGGCGCGACGCAGCAGGGACTCCACCTCCTCCACCGCGGGAACCCGCGGGGAGTGGATGTCGTAGACGCCGGGGCCGATGCCGTGGTCGAACCCGGCCTCGGCGATGTCCGCGACGACCTCCATCCGGCTGCGGGCGGCCTCGATGGACGTGACGTCGGCGTCCAGCGCGCGGATCGCGTCGATCACGACACCGAACTCCGAGTAGCAGAGGTGCGTGTGCACCTGCGTGCCCGGTGCTGCCCCACCGGTCGCCAGACGGAACGACGCCACCGACCAGTCCAGGTAGGACGGCTGATCGGCCTTCTTCAGCGGCAGCAGCTCGCGCAGGGCCGGCTCGTCGACCTGGATCACGGCGATGCCCGCAGCCTCGAGGTCGGCGATCTCCTCGCGCAGCGCCAGGGCGACCTGGTTCGCGGTCTCCCCCAGCGGCTGGTCGTCGCGCACGAACGACCACGCGAGGATCGTCACCGGCCCCGTGAGCATGCCCTTGAGGTGCTTCGCGGTGAGCGACTGCGCGTATCCGGACCAGTCGACCGTGATCGGTGCCGCCCGGGAGACGTCGCCCCACAGGATCGACGGGCGTGTGGCGCGGGAGCCGTACGACTGCACCCACCCGTGCTCCGTGACCGCGAAGCCGTCGAGGTTCTCGGCGAAGTACTGCACCATGTCGTTGCGCTCCGGCTCCCCGTGCACCAGCACGTCGAGTCCGAGGTCCTCCTGCAGCGACACGACCGCGGCGATCTCCCGGCGCAGGAAGTCGTCGTAGTCGTCGCGGGGGATCTCACCGCGCGTGAACCGTGCCCGTGCGCGACGGATGTCGGCGGTCTGCGGGAACGACCCGATCGTCGTCAGGGGCAGGACCGGGAGGCCGAGCGCCTCCTGCGCACTCTCCCGCTCCTCGTAGGACACCCGCGAGAAGTCGGCGTCGACCAGCGCCCGCTCGCGCACCGCGCCGTCGCGCACGCCGGGCGCATCCAGCCGGTCGCGCAGGGCCGCCGAGGCCTCGTCGAGCTCGGCGGCGATCGCCTCGGGGCCGTGCGACAGCCCGCGGGCCAGCACGCCGACCTGCTGCACCTTCTGATCGGCGAACGCCAGCCACGACACCAGGCGGGGGTCGAGCGAGGTCTCGTCGGCGACGTCGTGCGGCACGTGCAGCAGCGAGGTCGAGGTGGAGGCCGACACGGCCGCGGCCCCCAGGTCGCGCAGACGCTCGAGCGTGGCGAACGCCGCGGCCAGGTCGCCCCGCCAGATGTTGTGCCCGTCGATCACGCCGCCGACGAGCGTCTTGTCCGCGAGACCCTCCGCCACGGACGGCACAGCGCCACGGACCAGGTCGACCGCGATCGCCTCGACGGGCGCGGCCGCGAGGACCGGGAACACGGCGTCAAGCGCCGCGTACGGGGCGGCGACGAGGATCGACGGACGGTCCTCCGCTCCCCCGAGCACGGCGAGTGCACGTTCGGCCGCGGTCGCCAGGGCGGCGGTGTCGGCGGGGAGCGACTCGCTCACGAGCGCCGGCTCGTCGAGCTGCACCCAGGTCGCTCCCGCGGCCCGGAGGCGGGCGAGCAGCTCCCGGTACACGGGGAGCACGTCGTCCAGGCGCGACAGCGGATCGAAGCCCTCGGGGGCGTCGTCCGAGGCCTTCGCGAGCGCCAGCAGGGTGACCGGGCCGACCACGACCGGGCGCGTGGTGAAGCCTGCGGCAGCGGCCTCTGCGACCTCGCGCACGAGCCGGTCGCTGGACAGCGAGAACACCGTCTCCGGACCGATCTCCGGCACGAGGTAGTGGTAGTTCGAGTCGAACCACTTCGTCATCTCCAGCGGCGCGCGCTCCCTCTCGCCCCGCGCGATCGTGAAGTACGCCGGGAGGCCGACCGTGCCGTCGGCGGCGCGCAGGTGCTCGAAGCGCGAGGGGATCGCGCCCACGGTCACCGCGGCGTCGAGCACCTGGTCGTAGAACGAGAAGGACTCCGGGATCGCGGAGTCGTCCCGACCGAGGCCGAGCGCGGCGAGCCGCTCTCGGGTGGCGGCGCGCAGCTCGGCGGCCGTGCGCTCCAGCTCCTGCTCGTCGATGCGGCCCGCCCAGAACGCCTCGACGGCCTTCTTGAGCTCGCGGCGACGGCCGATGCGGGGGTAGCCGAGGATGGTTCCCTCGGGAAATGCGGTCATGGTGTTTCCTTTCGGCGGGGGTCTAACGGCGCAGAGCCGGGAGGATGCCGGCTTCGGCGAGGACGGTGAGGACGGTCTCGTGCTGGTTGAAGGCGTAGAGGTGCACGCCGGGGGCGCCGCCGGCCACGACCTGCGCGGCCAGGCGCGCGGCCCAGGCGATGCCGATCTCGCGGCGCCCCTCGGCGGTCGGCTCCACGTCGAGGGCGATGGAGAGCTCTCCGGGCAGCTCCTCTCCCGTGAGCTCCAGCACGCGGGAAAGCCGAGCGGGCGAGGTGATGGGCATGATGCCGGGCAGGATCGGGATGGTCACCCCGGCCGCGCGGGCACGCTCCACGAAGGCCAGGTAGTCGTCGGCGTGGAAGAACAGCTGCGTGATCGCGAACGTCGCACCGGCGGCCTGCTTCGCGAGCAGGGCCTCCACGTCCTGCGTGCGGTGGGTCGCCCGCGGGTGGCCCTTCGGGAACGCGGCCACCGCGATGTTCACCCTCCGCCGCGGCGCGACCCGGGCGGCACCGGGGATCCCGGGAACCGGCGACTCCTCGTACGGCGCACGCTCGGCCTGCACGCGGTCGATCAGCTGGACGAGCTGGGCCGCGCTCTCCAGGTCGCCGAGGAAGTCCTCGGTCTGCCCGGCGGGCGGGTCGCCCCGCAGGGCGAGGAAGCTGAGGATCCCCGCGTCGAGGAACTCGCGGATGAGCGCGGTCGCCCCGGCGTAGGTGTTGCCGACGCACGTGAGATGTGCGAGGGGCTCGACGTCGGTGTGGGTGCGGATGAAGCGCAGCACGTCGAGCGAGCGCCCCCCGGTGGAGCCGCCGGCACCGTAGGTCACCGACAGGAACTCCGGACCGGCTGCGGCCAGGCGCAGGACGGTCTCGTGCAGCGCCTCCTCGCTCGACGCGTTGCGCGGGGGGTAGAGCTCGAAGGAGAACGGCACGCGGGCGGTGCCGGTGGTGTCGATCTCGGTGGACATCTTCACTCCTGGGGACAGGGGGCCGGGGCGCGCGGACGGCACGGGAGGCGTGTCGTTCGCGGGCGGGTGCCGGGCTCGGCTGTCGCTCCACGCCCTGGACGAACCGGGCGTTTCCAGCAACCTAGAACAGCCCCGCGCGGGCCCGCACGTGTGTGACGCCGTGTGTCGGTCCGCCTAGGCTCGAGGCATGTCGTCGCTGCCCTTCGGTTCCTGGCCCTCCCCCTTCACCGCCGCGTCTGTCGCGATCTCCGCACCGCGCATCGACGGCGCCCGGTTCGCCGGGTCGGAGATCTGGTGGGGCGAGTCCGTGCCGGCCGAAGCCGGACGCGTGACCGTACGCAGCTCCTCCGGCGCCGAGATCCTGCCGGCTCCGTGGAGCGCGCGGTCGCGCGTGCACGAGTACGGCGGCGGGGCGTGGACGGCCGGCGACGGTGCGCTGTTCTTCGTCTCGGGCGCGGATCAGCGCGTGCATCGCCTCGTCCCCGGGGGCGAGCCCGAGCCGCTCACGCCCGCCGGTGCGTCGTACGGCGGACTCCGACTGCAGAGCGGACGACTGCTGGCCGTGCGCGAAGACCTCCGTCCGGACCCGCACCGGCGCGGCATCGTCGAGATCCCGGTGGACGGCTCCGCGGCCGAGGACGACGGCGCGCTCCGGGTGATCGCGGAGGGCACGGGCTTCTTCGCGCACCCGGCGCTGTCGCCCGACGGCACGCGGGTGGCCTGGGTCGAGTGGCACGAGCGGACGATGCCGTGGGACGAGGCGCAGCTCGCGATCGCGTCGCTCGCCGACGGCGAGGTCGTGCGCGTCGCGTCGTCCGCGGCCCTGCAGCCGGAGTGGCTCGACGACACCGCGCTCGTGTACGCCGACGACACGTCCGGGCGCTGGCAGGTGCAGCGCCTTCACGTCGACGGCGTGACACCCGCAGCCGCGCCGGTCGCCCTGACCAGGACCGACGCCGACACCGGCTACGGCCTGTGGGTGCTGGGCAACCGGTGGTTCCAGCCGCTGGCGGACGGACGCGTGGTCGCCGTGCGCACGAACGGCCGCGACGAGGTGCACGTGCTCCCGGCGGACGGCACGACGAGCACCGCGCTGGACCTCCCCGCCGACGGGCACGTGAGCGTGGACGACGTGTCCGGCTCCCGCGTGCTGCTCAGCGGCAACAGCTCGGGCACCACGCCCGGGGTGTGGTGCGTCGACCTCGACTCGGGCCGCGTGCAGGCCGTGGCGGGCGGGGTCCCGTCCGATCCGGAGTGGATGCCCGGCGCGCAGCCGATCGTGGTGGACGGCGCGCACGGCTCGGTGCACGCGTTCGCCTACCCGCCCGCGAACCCCGCGCACACCGCGGCTCCCGGCGAGCTTCCGCCGTACATCGTGTTCGTCCACGGAGGACCGACCGCGCATGTGACGGGGGCCGCGTCGTCCGAGGTCGCGTTCTTCACGAGCCGCGGCATCGGCGTGCTCGATGTGAACTACGGCGGCTCCACCGGCTACGGCCGCGCCTACCGCGACCGCCTCGTCGGGCAGTGGGGTGTGGTCGACGTGGACGACGTGGTCGCCGCCGCGCGGGGCCTGGCCGATGCGGGGCTCGCCGATCCCGCGCGCATCGCGATCCGCGGCGGTTCGGCCGGCGGCTGGACCGTTCTGTCGGCGCTGGTGCGGGGCGGGACCTTCGCGGCGGGCATCAGCCGCTACGGTGTGGCGGACCTGCGCCTGCTGGCCGCCGAGACGCACGACTTCGAGGCGCCGTACCTCGACGGTCTGGTCGGGCGGCTGCCGGAGGACGAGCACGTGTACGTCGAGCGTTCACCCCTCACGCACGCCGACCGGATCGACGTGCCCGTGCTGCTGCTCCAGGGCGGCGAGGACCGCGTGGTGCCTCCGTCGCAGTCCGAGGCGATCCGCAACGCCCTCGCCGCGAACGGCATCGAGCACGAGTACGCGCTGTATCCGGCAGAGGGGCACGGCTTCCGCAGCGCGGAGAACATCGTGGACGCTCTGCAGCGCGAGCTCGCGTTCCTCGGCCGCGTGTTCGGCTTCACCCCGGCGCCCTGACGGCGCGGGCTACTCGCCGACGCGGTTGCGCAGGCGCATGGCCCGCTCGGCCTCGCGCGTGTCCTGCCGCTCGCGCAGCGTCTGCCTCTTGTCGTACTCGCGCTTTCCCTTCGCGAGAGCGATCTCGACCTTGGCCCTGCCGTCGGAGAAGTAGAGCTTCAGCGGGATCAGGGTGTAACCACCGGCCGAGACCGCGTGGGAGAGCTTGGCGATCTCCTCACGGTGCAGCAGCAGCTTGCGGATGCGCTTGGCGGAGTGGTTGGTCCAGTGCCCCTGCGAGTACTCCGGGATGTGCACGGCGTCGAGGAACACCTCGTTCCCCTTGACGAACGCGTATCCGTCGCTGAGGTTCGCGCGCCCCTGACGGAGTGACTTGACCTCGGTGCCGGTGAGCACCATTCCCGCCTCGTACGACTTCTCGATGGTGTAGTCGTGACGCGCGCGACGATTGGTCGCGACGACCTTCTCCCCGCGTTCCCTGGGCATGATGCTCTCCTGTTGCCGTGACGAGCTCGACCGAGGATCCGGCCGAGCAGCCTTTCAGGGTATCAGGTGCGCAGCCAGCGACGGATCGCGAAGCCGGCCGACAGCGCCGCCAGCACGACGCCGATCCCCACCAGCACGGGCACCACGAGGAACGCGTCGTTCATGGTGACCCAGGTCGTGATGAACGGGACCCGCCCGCGCAGGTAGCCGTTGACGCCGAAGTGCACCCCGGCGACGACGGCCGCGCACGCGAGCGCCGAGCCGAGGAAGGCTGCGAAGACGCCCTCCAGCACGAACGGCGTCTGGATGAACCGGTTGGATGCGCCCACCAGGCGCATGATCCCGATCTCCTTGCGTCTCGCGTAGGCCGATAGTCGGATGGTCGTCCCGATCAGGAGGGTCGCGGCGATCAGCATCAGCACGGCGATCCCGACCGCGATGTAGGTCGCGACGGTGAGCGCGGAGAACAGCGGCTCGAGGTACTGCAGCTGGTCCTGCACCTGCTCCACGCCCGCCTGTCCGCTGAACGCCTCGGCGAGCACCTGCGACTGCCCCGGATCCTTCATCGTCACGAAGAACACCTCGAACGCCTGGTCGGGCGTGAGCACGCTCGCCTGCTCCTCGCCCACCTGCTCGACGAGCTTGGCGTACGTCTCCTCTTTGGTGTCGAACGTCATGGAGCTGATCAGCGGCGCCAGCGCGTCGCCCTCGAGCTGGGCGCGCACCGCGGCGACCTGCTCCTCGCTGGCGGCGCCGTCGACGCAGGTGTCCGACTCCGACACCGCCGAGCACATGTACACCGCCACCTGGGCACGCTCGGCCCAATAGCCCCGCATCACGCCGATCTGGGACTGCATGAGGATCGCCGCGCCCACGAAGGTCAGCGACACGAACGTCACCAGCACGACGGAGATGACCATCGAGATGTTGCGACGGAGACCCACGAGGGCCTCGGTCAGGATCAGGCCGATTCTCATGAGGTCGGGCCCACTTCCTCGTCGTCCTGGTCGGAGAGGCCGAGACGGTCGGCCACGCCGAGCTCGGCGACGTCGACCTCCGGCAGCACGATCGGGTGCGTGCGGGGGGTGGCCGGACGCTCGACCGGAGCCTTCTCCGCGGCCGGGGCACGCTCCGCCTCATCCGGCGGTTCCACCACTCCGCGACGCGGCGGCTCGGGCGGCTCGACCACCTGCGGCTCACGTTCCGGCTGCGGGGCCGCGGCTGCGGCGGCGCGGCGCTGCGCGTCGAGCTCCTCCGCCAGGGCGGCACGCACCACCGACAGGTCGGCGGTCTGCCGCTGCACCTCCTGCACCGCGGTGAGGGCGGCCGCGGCGGCGGCTCCCCGTACCTCCTCCGGCGCGAGTCGCGGGATGTTCGAGGTGTCGCCGTAGCCGCCGTGGACCTCGTCGCGCACCATCTCGCCGTCGCGCAGCTCGATCACGCGGCGACGCATCTGATCGACGAACCCCGCCTCGTGCGTGGCCATGAGCACGGTCGTGCCACCGGCGTTGATGCGGGCGAGCAGCTGCATGATGTCGACGGAGGTCGCGGGGTCGAGGTTTCCGGTGGGCTCGTCGGCTAGCAGCACCTGCGGACGGTTCACGAGGGCACGGGCGATCGCGACGCGCTGCTGCTCACCGCCGGAGAGCTCGTGCGGCATGCGCTTCTCCTTGCCCTCGAGCCCGACCAGCGCCAGGGCCTCGGGCACGGCCTGCTGGATGAAACCGCGCGAGGAGCCGGTGACCTGCAGCGTGAACGCGACATTCTGGTGCACGGTCTTGGACGGCAGCAGGCGGAAGTCCTGGAACACGGAACCGATGTGGCGACGGAAGTAGGGCACCTTCCGGTTCGCGAGGGAGCGGAGATCGCGACCGAGGACGGCGACGCGACCACTGGTGGGCACGTCCTCCCGCAGGATGAGCCGCAGGCAGGACGACTTGCCCGATCCCGAAGCGCCGACGAGGAAGACGAACTCCCCGCGTTGCACTTCGAAGTCGACTCCGGACAGGGCGGGCTTCGACGTCCCGCGGTAGCGCTTCGTGACGTTCTCGAACCGAATCATGGCGATTCGAGCCTAAGCGCGGGCTCTGCGCTGACCCGCTGCGACACCCCGCGCGGCCTCAGGCCGTCGACCTGTGCAAACGGTGTCGGCGTCGCTGCCCACTGCTATACATGGAGAGTCGATTCGCGTCACCCACGCGAGCGCGCACACGGAGGGGACTTCCATGACGACACCTGCTGGCTGGTACGACGACGGCTCCGGTCGGCTGCGGTGGTGGGACGGCCAGCAGTGGACCGAGCACTTCGCGCCCGAGACGCCCGCTGTGCCCGCCCAGGAGTCCCCGGCATCCGAGTCCGAGACGACGCCGGGTGCGCCCGCCGCGGCGGTGCCCGACGCGCAGCCCGCGGCCACGGCCCCCGACGCCACCGCACCTGAGGCCACCGCATCCGACGCCACCACGCCCGACGCGACCGCCGCCGACGCCACCGCACCTGACGCCGCCGCACCCGACGCCACCACGCCCGACGCCACCACGCCCGACGCCACCGCCGCACCCGCCGCCGACGCGCCAGAGGCCGTGGTCGCACCCGAGCCCGCGAGCGACTGGGCCGCGCCGGCCTCGGGCGCCCACGAGCTTCCCGGTGCCGCGCCGGTGGCCGACTGGTCTGCGCCCGGAGCCACGGCGGCCGGGACGGTCACGCCGCCTCCGACCGGAGTGCAGCCTCCCGCCGGACTGGCCGCCTCTCCGCGGGGCGGCTACCCCGGGCAGTACTCCCCCGCCGCGCAGGCTGCGGGCCAGGGCGGCTACCCCGGACAGGCGGCCTACCCCACCGCGCAGACGTATCCCGCTCAGGGCGGCGGCTACCCCGGCGCTCCGGCTTACGCCGCGGCAGCCCCGGCGCCGGCGAAGATCTCCGTGCTGGGCCTCGTCGGCCTCGGTCTCGCCGCCCTCGGCCTGCTCCTCGCCTTCACGCCGTTCACGGTCGTCTTCTCGTGGCTGTTCCTCGGCGCGGGCTTCATCGTGTCGCTCATCTCCCTGTTCCTGAAGGGCAAGAAGTGGCCGGGCATCACGGGCCTGGGCGTCTCGGTGCTCGGCGCGATCATCGCCGCGATCATGAGCTTCGTGTTCTTCCTCGGTGCCGTCGCCAGCCAGGTCGACCGCTCCGACTCGCTGCCCGACGACGGCTCCGACACGGGGACGAGCGACTCCGGCACGGATTCCGGAACGGACGACGGCACCGGCTCCGGCACGGTCGTCGAGGGCAGCCTCGGCGATCCGATCACCGTGACGCAGATGTCCGGCAGCGCGGAGCTGACGATCACGTCCGCCACCTGGGGCACCACCAACGGCTCGGACTTCGAGGCGACCAACGGCGGCTACCTGGTGATCGACCTCACATGGGAGACGCTCGAGGGCACGACCTATGTGAACCCGCTGTACTTCTCGGTCGAGACCGCGGAGGGTGCCGAGGGCGACTACGACATCTTCGGCGATGCCACGCTCGAATCGAGTGAACTCCCGGCGGGTGAGACCACGCAGGGCACCGTGTCGTTCGATGTCGCCCAGAGCGGATCGTACGTCGTGATCGTCAGCGACGAGCTGTTCCAGGAGGTCGCCCGCGTGACTGTGGAAGCCACCGCGCGCTGAGCGTCGCCCGAAGAAGACAGAGGCACCGCTCATGACGACACCCGAGGGCTGGTACGACGACGGCTCCGGCAGCCTGCGGTGGTGGGACGGCCAGCAGTGGACCGCGCACGTCCGCAGCATCGACCCGCATCCCACCACTCCCGAGATCCCGGCGTCGTCGGGCGTACCGCAGCCTCCCGCCTCCACCGCGGGGACCGAGCCCGCACCCGCGATGCCGACGCCCGCGGTGCCGACGCCCGCGATGCCGACGCCCGCGGTGCCGCTCGCAGCCACCCCGGTCCAGGCGGCCTTCGAGCCGTTCGTGCCGCCGTCCTCGCCGTTCACCCCGTCCTCCCCGTACGCGGCGCCCCCGTACGCCGCAGCCTCGGGGTCCGCAGCCACCGCGGCCCCGGGCAACGGAGCGGCCGTGCCACCGGGACCCATCTCCCCGGGCGCACCGGCCGCCGCGTCGAGCACGACCGCGCGGCGTCCGTCGATCCCCGGCCTGGTCGGGCTCGCGGTCGCGCTGGTCGGGGTCGTGCTCGCGTGCGTGCCCCTCACGGCGCCGATCGGATGGGTCGTCGTGGCTGCCGGCTTCGTCGTGTCGCTCGTCTCGCTGTTCCTGCGGGGAACCAAGTGGCCGGGCATCGCCGGGCTCGCCGTGGCCGTGCTCGGCTCGACCCTCGCGGGCGCGGTCGCCCTGATCGCGGTCGGGCTCACGTCGGTCGAGGCGTCCGGAGACCCGGTGCCGTCGCCGAGCACGCCGGCGACGGAGTCCGGTTCGCCCGTCGACCCGTCGACGATCGACGGCGCCGAGATGGTCGCGTTCGAAGACCTCGAGGTGGGCGATTGCCTCCCCTACGTGGACTACACCGGCGAGGACACGATCTTCGAGCTCCCGGTCGTGCCGTGCGATCAGCCGCACACCGACGAGGTGTACTTCATCTACGAGGTCGACGACCAGACCTTCCCCGGCGAGAGCGCACTGCTCGACGAGGCGTGGGACGGCTGCCTGGCGCAGTTCGAGGGATTCGTCGGCGTCCCGTACGAGCAGTCGGAGCTGGACTTCTACAGCTACCAGCCCACGAAGGCGTCGTGGACCCGTGCGGGCGACCGCGCGATCCAGTGCATCGCCTACAGCTACGACGATGTGACCGGCACGCTGCGCGGCGCCGCTCGCTGACCGCCGCACACGACGAAGGCCCCGGAGCGATCCGGGGCCTTCGCGCGTCAGTCGTCGTCGTCGCGGCGCTTGCGCCAGCGGATGCCGGCGGAGATGAAGTCGTCGAGGTCGCCGTCGAACACCGCGGCGGGGTTACCCGACTCCTGCCCCGTGCGGAGGTCCTTCACCAGCTGTTGGCCGTAGAGGAAGTAGGAGCGCATCTGGTCGCCCCAGCTCGCGGTGATGTTGCCCGCCAGCTCCTTCTTCTTCGCCGCTTCCTGCTCCTTCTGCAGCAGCAGCAGGCGGTTCTGCAGCACGCGCATGGCGGCTGCCCGGTTCTGGATCTGCGACTTCTCGTTCTGCATCGACACGACGATGCCGGTCGGGAGGTGCGTGATGCGCACGGCGGAGTCGGTCGTGTTGACCGACTGCCCACCCGGGCCCGAGGAGCGGAACACGTCGACGCGGATGTCGTTCTCCGGGATGTCGACCTCGGTGGCCTCCTCCATCAGCGGGATCACCTCGACGGCGGCGAACGACGTCTGCCGCTTGTCGGCCGAGCCGAAGGGGCTGATGCGCGCGAGGCGGTGCGTGCCGGCCTCGACGGAGATCGTGCCGAACGCGTAGGGGGCATCGATCTCGAAGGTCGCCGACTTGATGCCCGCACCCTCGGCGTACGAGGTGTCCATCACCTTGACGGGGTACTTGTGCCGCTCAGCCCACCGCAGGTACATGCGCATGAGCATCTCCGCGAAGTCGGTGGCGTCGTCGCCACCCGCCCCGGAGCGGATCGTGACGATCGCGCTGCGCTCGTCGTACTCGCCGTCGAGGAGCGTCTGCACCTCGAGCTGGTTGATGAGGTCGGTCAGGGTGCCGAGCTCGTTGCGCGCCTCGATGGCGGAGTCCTCGTCGCCCATCTCGTTGGCCAGGTCGACGAGCACCTCGAGGTCGTCGAGGCGCTGGGCGATGCCAGTGATGCGCGCGAGCTCGGACTGACGGTGGCTCAGCGCACTCGTCACCTTCTGCGCGTTCTCGGTGTCGTCCCAGAGGTCGGGCGCACCGGCCTCCTCGCTGAGTCGCGCGATGTCCTCGCGCAGACGGTTGACATCGACGACCTCGCTGATGTCGCCGAAGGTGTGCCTGAGCGCCTGGATTTCGGCGGAGAGATCTAGTTCGAGCATGACACCTCAGCCTAACGTGCCGCCCGCGCCCGCGGGGACGCCGTCGTCGGGTGCTGCTCCCGCGCGGGAGTAGCGTGAGCAGGGTGAGCAGCGCATCCACGGTCCTTCGTCAGTTCGGACCGATGGTGTATCTGCCCACCGTCCTCTTCGCCCTCGGCGAGGGGGCGGTCATCCCCCTGATCCCGGTGATCGCCGCGTCGATGGGTGCGGACGTGGCGACGGCGGCGCTGGTCGCGTCGGCGCTCGTGGTGGGACAGCTCTGCGGGAACCTCCCGGCCGGCTGGGCCGTGGGCCGCATCGGCGAGCGATACACGATGGTGATCGCCGGAACGGCGGCGCTGCTGTCCGGAGCGGGCATGCTGTTCGCGCCGTCGCTCGGCGTGCTCGCGGCCTCCGTGTTCGTGCTCGGGCTGTGCGCGGCCGCGTTCGGGCTGGCGCGGCACGCGTTCATGACCACGCGCGTTCCCCTGCCGTTCCGTGCGCGCTCGCTGTCCCTGTTGGGCGGCAGCTTCCGTCTGGGCATCTTCATCGGCCCGTTCGTCGCCGCGGGGCTTCTGCAGCTGTTCGGCAGCGAGTCCGCGGCGATCTGGTTCTTCGGCGTCTGCCTCGTGGTGATGGTGCTGCTCGTGCTGTTCGGGCCGGACCCGGAGGCGACGATCCCGCCGGTGCGTTCGACCGAGCGTTTCGTGGAGGACAGCGGAGAGGCCGTGAGCGGCTCGATCCCGACGGTCGAGCGCGCGGGCATCTTCCAGACCATGTGGCGGCAGCGACGACTGCTGTCACGGCTCGGTCTCGCCGCCGCGTCTCTGTCCGCCGTCCGCTCCGCCCGGCAGGTGGTCCTGCCGCTGTGGGGCCTGTCGCTGGGGCTCGACGCGTCGACGATCGCGCTGGTCGTCGGGGTCTCGGGCGCGATCGACTTCGCCCTCTTCTACGCGAGCGGGCAGGTGATGGACCGGTTCGGGCGGCTGTGGGCGGCCATGCCTGCGATGCTGCTCATGGGTGTCGGGTTCCTCGCCCTGGCCTTCACCCACGACGGGGATGCCGCGGTGCTGTGGTTCGGGATGTTCGCCGCCGTCCTGGGCGTGGGCAACGGGCTCTCCAGCGGCATCCTGCTCACGCTCGGCGCCGACGTCGCCCCGGAGCGCGAGCCCGCCGCCTTCCTCGGCTCCTGGCGCACGCTGACCGATGCGGGCGGCGCCGTCGCCCCGCTCCTCGTCTCCGCCATCACCGCGGTGTCGACGCTCTCCGTCGCCGCGGGCGCCATCGGCGTGATCGGACTGCTCGGCGCTGCCGGGTTCCTGCGGTGGATCCCCCGCTTCGTCCCCCGCCCGGATCCGCCCGCGGAGGCCTGAGGCCCCGGCTGGTCACCGCAGGGCGGTGCGGCTCGTCGCGGTCGCCTGCAGCGTAAGACCCTCCGGCACGAACGGCGACACGAGCGGTGGATGCCACGCCGTGCGAACGGTCACGCGCGCCGAAGCCCCGTCCGGGGAGGTCGCCGACACCAGCACCTCGTCCCCGCCCGCACCGTCCACGAGCGGCCGGGCTTGCGCCGCCACCGCCCCGTCCGTGAGTTCCGCGCGCGGCGTCTGCCCCTGCACCGTGAGGACGAAGCCGTCGGTTCCGGCGAGCGCGGCCGCATCGGCGAGGGCGTCCAGGCGCTTCTGGGCGATGTACAGGTCGGTCGCGCAGGCGCACACGAAGATCACGGCGAGCGCGAGCAGCACGTAGCCGAGCACGAGCAGCAGCACGCTCCCCTCCTCCGCGTCCGTGCCCCGGGCGGCGTCCCCCGCCTTCACTCGGCACCCCACTGACGCGACACCTTCTGCGCCGACACGGCCTCGATCGGCACCGACGTGGCTCTGTCCAGGCCCAGGACCGCGGGCACGAACGGCAGGCGGGCGCTGGTGGCGACCGAGACCGTGACGGTCGCACCGGCGGAGGGGCACGGAACGCCCTGTGGCAGACACGTCACGGCCAGTTGCACGTCGTCGTCGTCGATGCCGTACTGCGATGCGATGCTCGACAGCACCGCATCACCCTGGGAGGCGGCCGTCCTCGCGTCGGGAGCGGTCGCGATCACGCGCGCCGCGTGCCGGGCGGCGGCCTCGACCCCCAGCGTCTGCTCCTGAACGGAGCCCAGCACGATCACCAGATACAGCAGCGGCACGAGCATCAGAACCCCGGCGGCGATGAACTCCAGGGAGCTCGAGCCGCGATCATCCCGCATCGAACGACTCCGCCGGTGCGTGAGCCTCGACCTGCAGCCCGTACGGCACGCCGATCAGGCCGAACACCGGCAGGCTGGTCCTCACCCGCACGTCGACCGACTCCCGGTCCGCGACGCGCGACGTCCCGACGGCGACGTCCTCCGCGTAGGCGGGGCCGATCGCGCGGGTGATCACATCCTGCGTGCGCTGCTTCCCCTCGCCGAGCGAGACGTCTGCGAGGGCGGCGTAGTAGGCGCCCTCCACCGCCGCGTCGTGCACCACGTTGCGCACGTAGACCGCGAGCGCCAGCTGCAGCACCGCGAGAGTGAGGGCGGTGAGGAGCGTGCCGACCAGGACGAACTCCACCGGGTTCGACCCGCGGTCATCGATCACGGCCGCACGGAGGGGCACGTCAGAGACCCGACACCCGCTGGATCGCCTGCTCGAACAGCGAGGTCAGCGCGGGCCCCGCGACGGCCCAGATCACCACGACCAACCCCGCCGTCATGAGTGTCACGAGCACCCAGCCGGGGACGTCTCCCCTCTCGTCGTCGGCGAGGGCACGGAGCGGAGAACGCAGGCGTGTGATCATGCCGTCAGTCTGCCCGGGAGCGCCCACCCGCGTGCGCGGTTATCCACAGGCGGGCACCAGGCACGTCAGCCGAGGCCGAGCCGCAGGATGAACAGCCCGGGATAGATCGCGAACACCACCGACAGCGGCAGGATCAGGAACACCAGCGGAAGCAGCATCAGGATCTCCTTGCGCCCCGCCTGCTCGATGAGGGTGCGCTTGGCCTCCTCCCGCGCGTCGCCGGCCTGGGCGTGCAACACGGCGGCCAGCGGTGCTCCGTGCTCCAGTGCGGCGACGATCTGGTCCACCACGCGCGAGAGGCCGGGCAGCTCCAGCCGTGCGGCCATATCGCCCAGCCCCTCCGCGAGCGTCGACCCGGTCCCCACCTCCAACACGACGCGGCGCAGTTCCCCGGTCAGCTCGCCCGACCCCACCCCGGCCACGCGCCGCACCGCGTCGAGGAAGCTCTCGCCGGCCGAGAGGCACAGCGCCAGGAACTCGAGGGTCGTCGGCAGTTCGTCGGCGAGCCGCGTGCGCCGAGCCCTGACGCGGGCGGAGAGCTGCATGTCGTAGCCGATCGCGGCCGTTGCGCCGGCGAGCAGCGGGATCACACCGACCGGCACCGACCAGCGACCGGTGAGCACGAGCACGATCACCGCGATCGCACCGGTCGCGATGCCCGCCAGCGTCCAGGCGAGCTGTCTGCCCCGGAACGCGACAGGACTCAGCGCCGACCCCGCCTGCGCCAGGCGCTTGCGCAGCACGTCGCCGTCGCCCACCAGACGCTCGAGGGCATCGCGCACCCGCTCGCCCGGCGAGCTCCGGTGCGCGGGGAGGCGTCCGACGCCCGGAAGCGCCGTCGCCGGCAGCCGCTCATCGTCCACCACGTCGCGCACGTAGGGGGCGATCCGAGACATCAGCGGTGCCGCCCGCCCCCGAGGCAGCCGCGCGAGCAGAAGGAGGACCCCGGCCGCGAAACCGCCTCCCAGCAGGACCGCGGCCGCGAGCGCCGTGATCCCGGTCATCCGAACCACCGCCGCGGCTCGGGGAGACGCCCGATGCGGACCATGATGCGGAAGGCCGCGACCGACACCACGGCGCCGACGCAGATCACCACCACCCCCTCGGGGGTGCCGTAGGCCTTGGCTCCCTCGGGTCGCAGCACCAGCAGCGTCAGGATGACCCAGGGCGCGACCGCCCCCAGCACCGCGGCCCCGCGGATCCACGACTGCCGTGCCTCGACCTCTCCGCGCAGCGCCGCATCCGCCCTGACCGACGCCGACAGGGCGCGCAGCACCCCGATCAGCTCGGTGCCCCCGACCTGCCGCGCCATCCGCAGCGTCTCGACGATGCGATCGCCGATCGGGTCGGCCAGCGCATCCTTCAGCCGGTCGAGGCTCGACTCGAACCGGCCACTGCCTTCCAGGTCCCGAGCGAACGCGCGGAAAGCGGGGCGGAGTGCGGGCGGTGCGGACTCGCCGAGCGACGCCACCGCGTCCGGGAGCGACAGCCCGACCCTGATCGACGCGATCAGCAGATCGCACACGTCGGGCCAGAGCTGCCGCCGCAGTCGCCGCAGCCGCCGCCCTCGGCCGCGCAGGAAGGCGACGGGGGCGACCCCTCCCGCGAGGATCGCCAGCGCGGCGAGCACCACGACCCCGGTCATGAGCCAGACGATCGACCCGGCGATGAGGGCCGCCGCGGCGATCGCGGCGATCAGCGCCGAGGCGGGAAGCGCGGGAAAACCGGCCTCCTCCCCGAGCCGTGTGAGGCGCCCCTGAGCAATCGCACGCGGCGCCCGGCGCTCCGCCGGCCAGAGCCAGGGCGAGAGCACCAGGAGCAGGCCCGCCGCCAGCATCGCCCCGAGCAGCACGCTCACGCCTGTGCTCCCCCGACGAGGTCCGCGAACGACGCCACCCGGTCCCGCGCTTCCGCGGTCGCGTCGTACACCGTCCGGCACTGCACGCGACCGTCGCGGACCTCGCCGGACGGGGCGAGGATCTCGCGGACGCGGCGTCGTCCTTCCCGATCCCGCTCGCAGTGCACCACGAGGTCGATCGCGGATGCCAGGGCGGGAGCGATGAAACCTCGGTCGATGTTCCGTCCGGCGAGCAGGGGCAGCAGGCAAAGCTTCTCGATCGCCTCGGCCGCGCTGTTGGCGTGCACCGTGCACGCCCCCGGCACGCTGGACGTACTATTGACACATGACGCCCCGAGCCACTCCACCGCCCCGACGCTCGGCGGTTCTATACCTCCGGCTGAGCGACGCTCGCGACGACTCGAGCACGTCAATCGAGCGTCAGCGTAACGACCTCACCGTCGAGGCCGAGCGCCGTGGACTCTCCGTCGTCGCCGAGCTCGTCGACGACGGCGTCTCGGGGCGCAAGTCGCGAGCACGCGCGTTCGAGGCGCTCGGCATGCTCCGAGAGGGCAGGGCCGATGCTCTCCTCGTGTGGAAATTTGACCGCTGGAGCCGACAAGGCTTGTCCGCCGTCTCGGCTCTCATCGACGCACTCGACGCTCGGCCCGCCGCGCTTTTCGTCGCGATGCAGGACGGACTCAACAGCGATCAACCTGCATGGCGCATCATCGCCTCCGTGCTCGCCGAGGTCGCCCGGATGGAGGCCGAGAACACCTCAGCCCGCGTCTCTTCGTTCGTGCGCCACGCCAAGGAGGTCGGGCGGTGGCACGGCGGTCGAGCACCTGTCGGCTATCGGTCGGTTCCGCATCCCAGCGGAACCGGACGAGCTCTGGAGCCGGACCCCCAAGCGGTCGAGCTTCTCACGGATGCCGCCCGGCGCATCGTCGCGGGTGAGGCCCTGTTCGCTGTCACTCAACGCCTCAACGCATCAACACTCAAGCCACCGTCGGCGGCGGCGTGGTCCTTCCAAACCGTGCGTCGCGCTCTCATGGGCCATTCAATCGTCGGGCGCGTGTCCGCGCGCGTGCCCGGGTCCACTCCAGAAGAGCGCAAGTTCGATGTTCTCCGCGACGAAGAGGGCAACCCTAGGCAGGTATGGGAGCCCGTGCTCCCTCTCGACCTTTGGCGAGCGTGTCGGGCCACGCTGGAGGCGCGTAACGCCGCATCACCGCTCGCGGGTCGTAAACGTGCGACCTTCAAGCGAGCACGTCTCCTCTCGGGGCTCCTGGTGTGCGCGTATTGCGGGGGTCCGATGTATGCGGGAGTAACTGGCGAGGGCGTAGCGCGCTACTCATGCTCCAAACGCTCGCGCGCGCAGAAGTGTCGCCCCGAGGGTGGCGGTGCCCCTGCGGTCACGGCTCACAAATTGGAGGACTACGTAGAAGGCCTGTACCTCAAGAGCTTCGGAAGCAAGCCCCTCTTTTCCCCCGTCGCGCGGGAGGTTCCGGCGCTTGCGCTCGCCGAGGCGAGCGACGCCCTTGCCGCCGTCAGCGCGCGGCTCGCCGACCCTGACCTAGACGAGAGTGCTGAGGATCGTTTGGAGGCTCAGCAGAGAGCTCTGCGGCGACGTGTCCGCGAGCTCGCCGCCCAGGGTCCGCCGCCCGCCGAAGTCGAGCTCGTCAACACTGGCGAGACTATTGCCCAGATTTGGGAGCGCGCCGACATTGAAGAGCGGCGAGCATTCCTCTCGGCAGCCATCGTCCACATCACCGTGGCGAACGGTCAGCGCGGCGGGAAAAAGTTCGACCCGGAGCGGTTCGGCATCGTCTGGCGGCCCTCGCCCGAGGAACTCGGCGTCGTGTCCGTGGGGAACTCTGGCCCCCGCGGTGTGGCATGGGTCCGCGAGCGGCAAGAGGCTCGCCGCGCGGCGTCTGCCGATCGGGTGAACGAGTAGAAGTCAGACTCCGCTGCCCTTGCGGCAGGGACGGTGCCTCTTGAGCACCGTCCCTGAGCACCGTCCCTCGTCGCGCGTTGGTGTGTTACTAGGTGCACAACGGGCCGCCTATGTTCACCTATTCACCCTCCCGCAGGGACGGTGCTTGAGGTCTCAGGGACGGTGCTCGACGGAATTGGACGGTGCTTTGAGGCACCGTCCCTGGGCACCGTCCCTGGTTTTTCCGCGTGTTTTCGCGGAAAAAGCCGCCTCAGGGACGGTGCTTTCGCTATTTCCCAACCACTAACTTCTAATGCGGGTCGAGACCGCGTAATTAAAAAGTCGAGACCGCGTAGTTAAAAAGAGACCGCGTAGTTAAAAAACGGTCCCGTTGTTTAGCTACGCGTCGAGACCCCCTGGGCATGGGTGGGCACCGAGGCGGTATATCCAAGTAGCACGAGAAATCGTTACTTCACCCTTCGGAAAGGGGTTGCATTGTCTCACCGCCTCGACTGTCTCACTTGTGGCCGCACGTTCATCGCGGCCCGCCGTCACGCCCTGACGTGCTCCGGCTCGTGTCGAGTCCGTCGCCATGCTCAGCGCCGAGCCGCTCTCACAGCGGATCTTTCGGTACTCGCTCGCGAGGGCTTCGCGCTCAAGTTCGCCTCGTAGGGCGAGCCCCCACATGCATCCGTCTCGCTATCCCACGAGTCGGCCCACCCGCCCGCCTCACAGCCGATTCGCGACGGCACGAGGGACAGCGGGCACCCCGCACCGGTCGCTCCGGCGCGGGATGACGCCCTCGTCGCGGCTCCAAGTGGAAGCCCCCAGGGCGCCACCGTCTAATCCGACGTGACCGCCAAGGCGCGAGCACGTCACCACCGCTAGACGCGGTCTCCACCCATCCATTTTCAGGCGCGCCAGCGCTAACACTCCCCTAGGAGACCCGCCACCATGGCTAACACCTTCAATCTCGACATCAACAACGTCGCCAAGCTCGCCGCCGTCCTCGTGGGACGCGACTTCAACCTCGCCGCGCTCATCAGCCGCGACGTCGAGGCCGAGTTCATGCCCGGCAAGGGCAACAAGGTCCGCGTTCCGGTTCCCGCGGCCATCCCGACGCGCACCCGCGGCGTGTACGACAAGACAACGGCGCTCGTGGCCGACGAGCTCTCGGAGCAATTCATCGAGGTCACGCTCGCCGACCACGTCTATAACCTCGCCGTGCTCTCCGAGGGCGACCTCTCGCTTTCGATGACCGACTACGGGCGCCAAGTCCTGGCTCCGCAGACGCGAGCCATCGCCGCCAAGATCGAGGCTCTCACCGCCTCGGCGATGTCGGCCACGCCCGCCGAGGCGAGCATCATGTACTCGGCGGCTACTCCGGCCAAGGCGTTCACCGCCGCCCGTCGCGAGCTCCGCGACAACGGCGTCCCCGGCGACGCGATCCTCCGTGCCGCCGTCGGCTCGTCGGTGTACGCCGACCTCCTCGACGCGCCCGTCGGACAGGGCTTCGACGCCGACGGTAAGGTCCGCGGCTTCGAGGTCGTCGAATCCACCCGCCTCGACCCCGAGGACATCGTCGCGTTCGTCCCGCAAGCGTTCACGCTCGTCGCGCGTGCCCCCATGGTGCCCCAGGGCGCCGCGTACGGCGCGAGCATCGTGACGCCCGTGTTCAGCGACGACAACAGTGCGCAATTCGCTGTTCGCGTGGTGAACGACTACGACAGCAACGTGGCCGCCGACCGTTCCCTCGTGGGTACGTTCGCCGCGGTGCAAGCAATGCCGCTCCCCGTCGACAACGAGGACGGCAGCGTCACTCTCCTGGACCACGGCGGCGCCGTCCGGATCTCGACCGGCGTGTAGCACCTTCTCTCGCGCCTGACGCCATCCCTGCGAGCCCGCCCGCGTTCACGGCGGGCGGGCTCGCCCCTTTTATTTGCGAATGGACCATCACTCATGCATGTCGCTCCCCTCCCGATTTCCGATCCGACCGGCTCCCGCACCGCCGCATTCGTCCGTCTCGTGCGTGACGAAGATGCCGCCCGCGGGCTGGCCACGGTCGCCGACGACGCCCTTGTTCTAGTCGGCGCTGGCCTTGCACTAGAGGCCTACGAGGGCCGATGGGCCGCTGCACGGCACGCCGCCGCGTCCCGCTTCGGTATCCCCGAAGACATCGTCGAGCTCCTTACCGCCGCAGCGCTTTGCACGCTCACTCCGACCATGGGAGCGTTTGTCCTCGCCCGCCCCAACGAGGCAACCCTTGACGAACTGCGCGAGTGGCTCGCCAACTACGGATACAGGGCGACGCCCGCCCGCGCCGCCATGTCCGCCGGGACAGCACTCGCATGAGCCGCCGTACGAACACCTCCAGCGCCGAGCGAGCGGTCCGCATCGCCCGCCGGGACATGCGCAAGGCTGGCACGGCTCCCGCCTTCGGCGAGGCACCTGCCGCCCGGGCAGCGCGCGTCGCGGCACTGCGGGAGCGCGCCGCCAGAGTGTAGAACGATCGCTCCGGTGCGCCGGACATATCCCATCTGCACGGCGCTCCCCGCCATGGTGTCCTTAGTGAGCTTGCAGCCCTTCCCCTTATGAGGCGTTGCGAGTGCACACGGCGGACTGGGAGCCGCGCGGTGTGAGCCCGTGGCCGACTGGAACTCGGCGCGACGGGCTCCTCACAACTATCGCGAGACGTGTAAACGTGGGTACTCGCGTCGCCGATCCCGGTGGGGGGCTACTCCCCTCCCCGGGCCGTTGCCTCCCCGGTGCGGCATAGCGTCTTCTCCTCCATACGTATCGGTCGATTGTTTTCTCGCGCCCTCTAGCCCCCGCCTCGTGCGGGGGCTTTTCGTCGTTCTAGCAGCGGCGGGCGCCGCGGAGCACGAGTCCATCGCTGCGGAGCGTCGATGGACTCGTGGAGCTGTCGCGGTGCCGAAGGCCGTGGATAGACTGACGCTCACCATGAACAGCTCTCTGCGCGCCGCCCTAACTTCATACTGCAAGGAACTCAGCAGTCAGTACGCAACGGGACACGCGAAAGAGCACGCGTATCGCCCGGCTTTGAAGACGGTCATGGAGGCGTTCGAGAACATCATCGCCATCAATGACCCGAAGAAATCCGAGCACGGCAACCCCGATTTTGTTTTCCTTCAAAAGGACAACTCGGCGATTGTGCGGGGATACGCTGAGGCAAAAGACATCGATATCAAACTCGACAGCGTCGAGGGTTCCGAACAGATGGAAAGATATCGAGGGTACGCCAACCTGTTTCTGACTAACTATCTCGATTTCCGATTCTATCGGAACGGCGAAAAGTACAAGACCATTGTGATTGGATCCCGCACGCCCACCGGGCTCACATTCGACGCGGAAGCGATCGATGCACTGATCCGCGAGATATCCGAGTTCGTAGCTCTGCCCCCAGAGAAGATCACGTCTGGCCGCCGTCTGGCCACACTCATGGGTGCAAAGGCTCGACGACTCCGGGACGACGTCGACAATTTCGTGAAGAATGGCGACGAAGAACTCAGCAAGATCATGCAGATGATCAAGGACCGACTTGTGCCGGACATCGACCCGCCCAAGTTTGCGGACATGTACGCACAGACGCTTGTTTACGGACTTTTCGTTGCGCGATATGCTGATAACAGTCCTGCAACCTTCTCCCGTCAGGAAGCCAGGGACCTTGTCCCAAAAACAAACCCGTTCCTCCGCGCTTTTTTCGACCACATCGCGGGCGCCGAGTTCGACGACAGGCTTGGGTATATCGTCGACGAGTTGTGTGCAGTATTCCGCGTCAGCGATGTCGAAGGCATCGTAACAAAGCACCTAAAGGTGTCTGAAGTGACGAGATCCGAAAAGGACCCGATCATCCACTTCTACGAGGACTTCCTCGCTACCTATGACCCGAGAATGAAACGATCTATGGGTGCGTATTACACCCCAGTTCCCGTGGTGAGGTACATCGTGCGCCGGGTGGACGAAGTGCTGCAGCAGCATTTCGGGATATCTGACGGACTAGCGGACACAGAAAAGGTCTCCTATACGCCTAAGACCAGCACGCACCCGCTCACCGCGGAAGCCGAAGCCGCCCGTGTCGAGTCGTCCGCTGAAGTCGACCTTCACCGAGTGCAATTGCTCGATCCCGCCGTCGGAACCGGCACTTTCCTTAATGAGACGATCAAGTACATTCACACGCAGTTTGCTGGTCAGCAAGGGCGTTGGCCGAAGTACGTCGACGAGGATCTGCTACCTCGCGTGCACGGTTTCGAGCTCATGATGGCGCCTTACACCGTCGCACATCTCAAGCTTGGGATGACGCTTGCTGAGACCGGCGCTCCAAAAAGTGCGGCACGCGTGAATGTGTTTCTCACTAATACACTCCAGGAAGGTCTCGCCTCCGAACCGGGTCTGCTCGAGTTCGGCCTGTCCGAGGCGGTCACTGAGGAGAGCCAACTCGCCGCGGATGTCAAGACCAACCGGCCGATCATGGTTATTCTCGGGAACCCCCCCTACTCAGCCAGTAGCAACAACCGCACCAAGTTCGCAAACAAGCTCGTTGAAAAGTACAAGGTTGAGCCTGGTGGCTTGGGTAAACTCGATGAGGAAAAGACCTGGCTGAACGACGACTATGTGAAGTTCCTCTCGTTCGCTGAGGGAATGATCGCAGCTAACGGCACCGGTATAGTCGCGATGATCACAAATAACGGCTACTTGGACAATCCAACGTTCAGAGGGATGCGCTGGCATCTGCTGCGCACGTTCGACGACATCTACGTGCTCGACCTTCACGGCAACGCTAACAAAGGAGAAGTCGCGCCGGATGGGTCAAAGGATGAGAACGTCTTCCCGATACGCCAAGGTGTCGGTATCATCATCGCGGTAAAGACTACAGAAAGTTCTGATCTGGCGACCGTTCACCACAGCGAACTCTGGGGTAAGCGTGCTGACAAGTTCGCGGCCATGATCGATCACGAGCTGGAATGGCAGGATCTTGAACTCGATCCTGAGTTCCTCTTTTTCGTTCCCCGAGGGACGCGCGGAAAGGAAGAGTACGATCGCGGCATCCCGGTCGACAAACTTTTCCGCGTCGGATCAACGGGAATTGTCACCCGAGGCGACAGCTTCATAGTCGATACGAACAAGAGCGTCATCGAGCAACGAGTGAAGAAACTTGTCAAGGGCGATTACGACGCAGCAGCCATGACCGAAGAGTTTGGACTAGGCGAAGCGTACGCGCCTTGGGTGCTCGCCAACCGGGGCGCACTAAACTTCGATAGCAGCAAGCTCATATCGATTGCCTATCGACCGTTTGACCATCGCTACACCTATTTCAGCAACAAGGTCCTCTGGCGATGGCGCGAAGAGGTCATGACCCACTTTCTACAAGCGAAGCGGCCTAACGTGGGCCTCGTAACTACTCGGCTACAGAAGACAAACCCTGGCGCATTCGTAAGCAATATGCCGATTGGACACAAGGCGTTCAACTCGTACGACTCAAACTCGCTCTTTCCGCTATACGTATTTGCGAGCGACGGCACGAAAGAGTCCAACCTCGATCCTGCTCAGGTAGCCGAGCTCACGGCTGGGCTTGCCATGTCTCCTTCCCCACAGGAAATCTTCGACTACGTATATGGTGTCCTCTACACACCGAAGTTTAGAGAGGCATACGCGGAACTGATGGTCTCGGGATTCCCGAAGATACCGAAGCCAACTACGGCCGATTCGTTCCACAAGATCGCTGAGCTCGGCGCACAGCTTCGAGAGCTCCATCTGCTCTCGCGAAAGCTACCGACCAGGACGACGTTCCCGATCGTTGGCGATGACGTGGTCCGCACCGTTAGGTACAAAGACGGATCTGTTTGGATCAACGAAACGCAGTTCTTCGGGGATGTGAGCGAGGCCGCTTGGTCTCAGTTCATCGGGGGCTACCGACCGGCGTATCAGTGGCTTCAGGATCGCCGCAATAAGTCATTGTCGAACGCCGACTTCACTCGATATCAGCAGATCGTCGCGACGCTCGAGGCAACAGCGGTGGCGATGGATGAGCTAGATGCGGCGTCTCCCGACTACGTCGGCACAACGAGTGGGTGATACCGAGCTCTCTTGGCTCGGGGCCGACGCATGAAACGGGGGCGATTAACTACTACTTGTAGCGCGCGAATTCGTCTCGGGTAGCATCCTGAGATGCACTGGATGCTCACTGACGAGACAAATAAGCCTCCCCTGGAGGATCAGTTCTTCATCTACGGCGGGCTGCTCCTGAACTCCGACTCGGCCGGATCCGTTGACCAGGCTGTTAGAGCGGTACGTCGCGAGTATGGCTACGCGCCAGATGCCAGCTTCAAGTTCTCCGTTGGCGGCTCAGGGCAGGAGGTCGCGACGCATGAGGCGGCGAAGGCAGACTTGCTAGCTCGGTTGCCAGACGCAGGCGTCCAATTCGCGGCGACGCTGGTGCACTCTCGAATTCGGGGCGATCAACATATCAACGCCGTCATCGAACAGGCCATCAACACCTTGACCATGGCCTACTGGGAGTTCCTTGGCGACGCTCAGGACAAGGGCATCATGCTCATCGACCGCGTCGATACGGCGCGGGGCCACGACGAGTTTCGGAACTTCACGAGGCGTTTCACAGAAGGGCTCGACGTGGCGGGCCGAAATCGTCGAGTGGACGACCGGATACTGCTGTTCGGTATGACCAACAACAATTCATCCCACCTGAGTTCGGCGGTGGATATCTGTCTCGGTGCTTTTCGGTGCTGCGTGAATGAATCCTCCCAAGTCGGAGCAAACCGGATCAGCCACTCGGCAGCTGCCGACTATTGGCCGCTGATCGACAAGTTGATCTGGCGTCGTGATGGACGCCGCAGCGCGGGCGGCTTCCGGGCGCGTCCACTCGAAATCCGTGCCCCCTCGGTCAGACGTATCTACGCCCAGCTGGAGGCAGACCTTCGTCGCTGGAGTACGAATCAGTAGAGCTACGTCCACTTCGTCTAATGTGTGTTTTGCGTTGTTGAGCACACCGGTGTTGAGCGCCAGGACGAGGTCGAGAGCCTCGGCGTCGCGCACCTCGCCGACCACGAGCCGATCCGGGCGCATGCGCAGCGCCTCCTTCACCAGCCGTCGCAGGGTGATCTCCCCCGTGCCCTCCAGACTGGGCTGCCGTCCTTGCAACGCCACCACGTCAGGCCCGCCGACCGCCAGCTCGAAGGTCTCCTCCACCGTGACGATGCGCTGAGACGACGCGCACGCCGCGAGAAGCGCCCCGAGGATCGTCGTCTTGCCCGCGTGCGTCGCCCCGGACACGATCACGGTCGCCCCCTCGCGCATGGCGGTCGCCAGCTCCGCCGCCGTCGCGGGCGGCAGCGAGCCCTGCGCGACGAGCTCGTCCAGCGTGCGGTGCCCGGTGAGGAATTTGCGGATGTTCACGCTCCACGCGCCGCGCACCACGTCGGCGATCGCGACGTGCAGCCGAGAGCCGTCGGGCAGCGACGCGTCGACGAACGGCTGGCCGATGTCGACGCGGCGTCCCGAGGAGTGCAGCATGCGCTCCACGAGGTCGCGCACGACGGTCTCGTCGAGGCGCAGGCCGGTGCGCTCGGATGTGCCGCCGCGGGCCACGTGCACGCCCCCGTCGCCGTTGACCCAGATCTCCTCGATGTCCGGCGCATCGAGGAGCGGCTGCAGGACGCCGAAGCCGCCGATCGCGGCGAGCACCTCGCTGATGCACGCGGTCTCGTCGTCCACGGGCTCCGCCCCGCGCGCCAGCGCGAGATCGTCGTAGCGCCGCACCTCCGAGCGCGCGATGGATCTCGCACGCTCCGGGTCGTCGGCCGGGTCGACGCCCTCGGCACGCAGGCGACGACGGACGTGTTCGGCGATGGCCGTGGAGGGATGGATCACCCGAGCATCCTGACAAGGATCGCCGCTGCCCCTCCGGAGTTATCCACACCGCCCTATCGACCAGCCCCGGGCGCTGTCAACCGTGTCGCGGCAGGTCCCACCCGCCGCCTACGCTGGGCCGACGAGCCGCGAGGAGACGACGTGCAGCGCGCCACACCAGCCACCCCCGACCCCACCGTCACGGTGGTGATCCCGGTCAAGGACGACGCCGCCGAACTGCACCGCTGCCTCACGGCGCTCGCCGCGCAGACGCGCGCCCCGGACGAGATCCTGGTGGTCGACAACGCCTCCACCGACGCGTCCGGCGCGGTCGCGTCCGCTCACGGCGTGCGGCTCATCCACTGCGCGACACCCGGCACGGCCGCGGCGAGCGCAGCCGGCTACGACGCCGCGTCGGGAGACGTGCTCCTGCGTCTCGATGCCGACTGCATCCCGGACCGGCAGTGGGTCGAGGTCATGCTCGCGGCCTGCGTGCGCGACCCCGGGGTCGCGGCGTGGACCGGGGGCGCGCTCTTCCTCGACGGACCGCGACCGCTGCGCCGCCCGCTCGCGACCGCGTATCTGCTCGCCTACGCCCTGGTGTGCGGCAGCGCCCTCGGACATGCACCGCTGTTCGGCTCGAACCTCGCGCTCCGGCGCTGGGCGTGGCGCGACGTGCGCGACCGCGTGCACCGCGACGACCCCGAGGTGCACGACGACCTCGACCTCGCGTTCCACCTCGGCGAACGCCACCGCATCCGCTGGGCGCGCGAGGCGGGGATGGGCATCTCGATGCGTCCCTTCCACAGCGGCCGTTCGTTCGCCCGCCGCGTGCACCGCGGCGTCCGCACGGTGCTGATCCACTGGCCGGAGGACTTCCCGCCCGTGCGGTGGACGCGGCTGGCCCTGCGCCGCACGCTGCATCGGCTCGGCGTCGCCGCTCCGGCGAGGTCGCGGTCGTGAGCGCGCCGCTCCTCGGCCGTCCGCGCGACACCGAGCTGCTGATCATGAGCGTCAACGTGCGCCGCGACCTCGGTGTGCTGGCGGTGCGGGCGGCCGATCGCTGGAGCGCCCGCCGGGACCGCGTCGCCGCGATGCTGCGCGCCGAGCAGCCGACGGTGCTCGCGGTGCAGGAGGCCCTGCCCGCGCAGGCGCGTGCGATCCGGGCGGCCCTCGGCCCTGCGTACGGCTCGATCGGCCACGGTCGGCGTCCCGGTCCCCGCGGCGAGGGATGCCCGGTGTTCTACGACAGGGAGCGGCTCGAGCTGCTCGACGGGTGGCAGCGCGCGCTGTCCGACCGTCCCGAGGTGCCGGGCTCGATCGCGTGGACGAGCGTCCTGCCGCGGGTCGTCGTGGGCGCGCGGTTCCGCGACCGGCGCTGCGGGGTCGAGTTCACGCTCCTCAACACGCACCTGGACGCGTTCTCGCCGTGGGCCCGGAGGCGGCAGGCCGCAGAGGTGCATGCCGCAGCGGTCGCGGTGCGGACACCGGTCGTCGTCACCGGAGACCTCAACGCGGCCGAGGGCTCGGCGCCGTGGCGGGCACTCACCGCGGACGGGGCGCTGCGCGACACCTGGCGTGTGGCAGACACCAGGGCGACGCCGGCGTGGGGCACGTTCGCGCACTACCGGACCCCCCGGGTCGGCCGACGCATCGATGCGATCCTCGCGTCCGCGGAGGTCCACGTGGTCCGGGCGGGGATCGATCCGCGGCAGCACGGCGGCGGCTGGCCGTCGGACCACCTTCCGGTTCAGGCCCTGGTCGACCTCGCTCCGCCGGCACCGGCTCCCCTCGGGGAGGGCGCATGAAAGACGACTTCCTCCGCCCGCCCCGCACCGTCGCCGAGTACGCGGCCGACGGCGTGCGGGCGATCGGCGTGCTGAGCGTGATCATCGCGGCGATCTGGTCGACCCCCACCGACGCGGGCGTGCTGGCGTTCGCGCTCCCGGCCCTCATGCTGCCCCGAGCGCTCGGCTTGCGCGGGGGAGCCGACCTCGCGGTCGGAGCGATCGTGCTGATCGCGGCCGTGAGCAACGTGTTCGACCTGTACCGCTCGCTGCCGGGCTGGGACCTCGTGGTGCACTTCCTCTGCACGGGTGTGATCGCCGCCACCGGCTACGTGGTGCTCGCGCGCCTCGGCATCGTCCCTCCCCAGGGCTCCCCCGCGTTCCGCCCGCGTCTCCCGCTCGTCGTCTGCCCGCTCATCGGACTCGCGGCCAGCGCGCTGTGGGAGATGGTCGAGTGGGCGGGCCGCACGTTCATCACGACGGAGATCTTCGTCACCTACGAGGACACGATCGGGGACATGGCGATGGGCGGGCTCGGCGCCCTGGTCGCGGGAGCCGTCGTCGCGGTGGTCGGACTCGAGCGCGATCCGCGCCGCTGAGACGGGAAACTGCGGGCCGATCCCCAGAATGGAGCTCGGCCCGGGTCAGTAGACTGAACCCACCGCGCGGGAGTGGTGGAATTGGCAGACACGCAGGATTTAGGTTCCTGTGCCTCACGGCGTGTGGGTTCAAGTCCCACCTTCCGCACGACGGGTGCTGTGGCATCCCTCATCGCACTACCGCCGACAATTCACGACCGACGGGACTCCTTCCGTGCTCGAAAGCATGCTGCACGCACCGACCGCCCTCATCCCCTGGCTGGATCCGCAGACGATCATCGCCGCGGCAGGGCCCTGGGCACTGCTCGTCGTGTGCTTCATCGTGTTCGCCGAGACCGGGCTCCTGGTCGGCTTCCTGCTCCCCGGTGACACGCTCCTGATCATCGCCGGGCTGCTCACCCACACCAGCAACGTCTTCGGCGTGAACATCTGGGTCGTCACGCTCCTCATCGCGCTGTCGGCATTTATCGGCGGCGAGGTCGGCTACTACATCGGCCACAAGGGCGGTCCGGCCATCTTCGAACGCAAGGAGTCCGGCCTCTTCAGCAGGAAGAACGTCGAGCGCACCAACGCCTTCTTCGAGCGGTTCGGCGGCATCACCGTGATCCTCGCCCGCTTCGTCCCCATCGTGCGCACCTTCGCCCCGGTCGCGGCCGGGGTGGGCCACATGCCGTGGCGGCGCTACACCCTCTACAACCTCATCGGCGCGATGCTGTGGGGCTTCGGACTCACGATGGTCGGCTACCTGATCGCGTACATCCCCTGGGTGCGCGACCTCGTCGTCGACTACATCGACGTGATCCTCCTGATCGCCGTCGGCGGCACGGCCGCGGTCACGCTGTGGCACTACCTCACGGAGCGTCACAAGGCGAAGAAGGCCGCGGCGGCGGGCGAGGATGTGGTGACCGACCACCGCGAGGCCGAGGAGCTCGCCCTCGATCCTGAGGTGTTCGACCGCGCGCCCGACCTGGACGGCGACGGCAAGCACTGACCCGGTCCACCGGGTCCGGCACGGTCAGCCGGCGCTCTTCGCGCGCTTCTCCTTCGACCGCGCCACGCTCGCCCGCAGGGCCTCCATGAGGTCGATCACCTCGCCGCCGTCCGCCGCCTTCTCGGTGTCTCCGAAGGTCTCCGCGACATCGAAGGTCTCCCCCGCGTCGATCTTCGCGTCGATCAGGGTCCGGAGCTCCTTCTGGTACTCGTCGACGAACTCCTCGGGGTCGAAGTCGGCGGAGTAGCTGTCGACCAGGGAGGACGACAGCTCGAGCTCCTTCTTCGAGATCCGCACGTCCTCGTCGAGCGAGGGGAACTCCGCCTCGCGCACCTCGTCCGACCAGAGCAGCGTCTGCAGCACCAGCACCTTGCCCCGCACGCGCAGCGCCGCGAGTCGCGTCTTCTGCCGCAGGGTGAAGCGCACGATCGCCGTGCGGTCGGTCTGCTCGAGCGTCTTGCGCAGCAGCACGTACGCCTTGGGCGACTTCGAATCCGGCTCGAGGTAGTAGGGCTTGTCGAGCGTGAGCGGGTCGACCTGGTCGGACGGCACGAACTCGACCACGTCGATCTCCCGGCTCTTCTCCGCCGGGAGGGCCGCGAGGTCGTCCTTGGTGAGCACGACCGTCTGTCCGTCCTCCACGTAGGCGCGGTCGATGTCGGAGTACGCGACGGTCTCGCCGCACACCTCGCACGTGCGCTGATAGCGGATGCGCCCGCCGTCCTTGTCGTGCACCTGATGCAGCGGCACGTCGTGGTCCTCCGTCGCCGAGTACACCTTGACCGGGACGTTCACGAGCCCGAACGTCAGTGCGCCCTTCCAGATGGTCCTCATCCCACCAGTAGACACCAGCCCCACCTGTCACGACCAGCCCTTGACTACGCTGGGCCCATGGTGGGAGAGGCGCAGGTCGTGCAGATCGACGGCCGACGGCTGCGCGTCACGAACCTCGACAAGATCGTGTACCCCGCCACCGGCACCACCAAGGGCGAGATCATCGCCTACTACACCGCGATCGCGCCGCAGCTGCTGCCGCTCCTGCACGGTCGCCCCGTCACCCGGAAGCGCTGGGTGGAGGGGGTGGGGACCGCAGAGGCCCCGGCCGACGCGTTCTTCACGAAGCAGCTCGAACCCGGCGCCCCGGAGTGGATCGCCCGCCAGGCCATCCAGCACTCCGACGGACCGAAGGAGTATCCGCTGGTCGACGACGTGCCGACGCTGGTGTGGCTCGCCCAGGTGGCCGCGATCGAGCTGCACGTGCCGCAGTGGCGGTTCACGGCGGACGGTCTGCCCGGACGCCCCGACCGCCTGGTGCTCGACCTCGATCCCGGCCCGGGCGTCGGGCTGCCCGCGTGCGCCGAGGTCGCCCGCCTGGCCCGGGTGCTCCTGCGGGGCATGGGCCTCGATCCGCTCCCGGTGACCAGCGGCAGCAAGGGCATCCACCTCTACGCCGCCCTGCCAGGGGAACAGACCAGCACCGAGGTCTCCGCGGTCGTGAAGGAGCTCGCCCGCATCATCGAGAACGAGCACCCCGACCTCGCCACCAGCGTGATGTCGAAGGCCGTCCGTGGCGGGCGCGTGTTCCTCGACTGGAGCCAGAACAACGCCAAGAAGACCACGATCTCCCCGTACTCGCTGCGGGGGCGCGAGCGGCCGTGGGTCGCGGCGCCGCGCACGTGGGACGAGCTCGACGATCCGGGGCTCGCGCACCTCGAACTCGACGAGGTGCTGGCACGGGCCGCCTCGGGCATCGATCCGCTCGCATCGCTCCACCCGTCCCCCCACACCGCCGCTCCGGTCGCGGCGCCTCCCGCGCGCGAGTCCGCGGTCGCCGCCACATCCCGGCCGGCCGAGTCCCCCGCCCGCAAGCGGCGCCCGCTGGCCACCGCCGCCGCGCCCACCGCGGGCACCACACTGCCCTCGCTCGACCCGATGCTCGCCGAGACCGGCACGCCGGCGCTCGCTCGGGGCCTCAGCTCCCCGTCGTGGGTCGAGGTGAAGTGGGACGGGATCCGGGCGATCGGCACCTGGCGCGACGGCCGTATGCTGCTCCACGCCCGGCGCGGCACCGACATCACCGCGCGATACCCCGAGCTCACGGCCGACGGGGCGCCGTTCCTCCCGGTCGACGAGGCGATCGTCGACGGGGAGATCGTCGCGTTCGACGCCCACGCACGGCCGAGCTTCTCCCTGTTGCAGAACCGGATGCACCTGACCCGCCCGCGCGAGATCGAGCGCGAGGTGGTGCGCACGCCCGTCGTCTACATGCTGTTCGACCTGCTCCGGCTCGACGGGCACGACCTCACGGGCATGCCGCTGCGCGAACGCCGCACGCTGCTGGAAGACCTGGTCGCCGACCTCGAGGCGCCGGTCCAGGTGCCGCCGGTGTTCGACGACGTGGACGCGGCCCTCGGCGCGAGCGACGAGTTCGGTCTCGAGGGCGTCGTGGTCAAGGACCCCGCGTCCCGCTACCGCCCCGGCGTCCGCTCACCGTCCTGGCTCAAGCTGAAGAACACGCGCATGCAGGAGGCCGTGATCGTGGGCATCCGTCCGGGCAAGGGCGAACGCGACGGCACGCTCGGGTCCCTGCTGCTGGCCGTGCCCGACGAGGGAGAACTGCGCTACGTGGGACGGGTCGGCACGGGGTTCAGCGACCGGATGCTCCGCGAGCTGATGGCGCGCCTCGAGCCGCTGCGGGTGTCCGCTCCGCCGCTCGACGGCGTGCCGAGGCCCGACGCCTCGGACGCGCTGTGGGTGCGACCGGAGCTCGTGGGCGAGGTCGAGTTCGGCAACTGGACACCGGACGGCATCCTCCGTCACGCGCGGTGGCGAGGCCTCCGGCCGGACAAGACCCCTGACGAGATCACCGTCGAGGAGTGAGCGCCGGTCGCCGTGTCACGCGTGGTGCGGCTCGCAGTCCGACTGCTCGGCTGGCTCGATCTGGAAGGTGGAGTGCGCCACGTCGAAGTGGTCGGCGAGGCACGACTGCATGTCGGCGAGGAGAGCGGCGGAGCGCCCGTCCGCCAGGAGTGCGGGCTCCACACTCACGTGGGCGGTGAACACCGGGGCTCCGCGCGTGAGCTGCCACACGTGCACGTCGTGTACGCCGACCACCCCTGCATAGCCGAGCAGGTGTGTGCGGATCTCGCTGACGGCCGTGCCCTTCGGAGCCGATTCGGACAGCACCGAGAAGACCTCGCGCAACAGCGAGATCGCCCGCGGGATGATCATGGCCGCGATGAACAGCGAGGCGATGGCGTCGGCCGGCATCCAGCCCGTGAGCAGGATCACGGCGGCCGCGACGATGACGGCCAGCGAGCCCAGCAGGTCGCCCATCACCTCCAGGTAGGCCCCGCGCACGTTGATGCTGGTCTTCTGGGCTCGGCTGAGCAGCCACATCGACACGGCGTTGGCCACCAGGCCGACGACCGCGACGACGAGCATGAGACCGCCGGCGACCTCCACCGTGTTCGGATTCAGCAGGCGCTCGACCCCCTGGACGGCCACCACGGTGGCCAGCGCGATCAGGATCACCGCGTTGATCAGCGCGCCGAACACCTCGGCGCGCTGGTAGCCGAACGTCCGACGGTCGTCCGCGGGTCGGGCGGCGACGGTGGCCGCGATGAGCGCGATCACGAGCGCGGAGGCGTCGGTGAACATGTGGGCCGCGTCGGCGAGCAGCGCCAGCGATCCGGTGAGCAGAGCGCCGACCACCTGCACGATCATGACCGTGGCGGTCAGCGTCAACGAGATGGCGAGCAGGCGTCTGCTGCTCGCCGAGCGGAGACCGCCGGGCGCGGGCGCGTGATCGTGCATGCCTCCAGGCTAGACCGGGGATCGCCCCGGAACGGCCGATCCTGGCTAGTCGGGAAGGGTAACGATTCTCACCGTCAGCAGGACTTCTCCGCGACCGCCCAGGTCAGAGTCCTGCGAGCAGGGCCACCAGGGCGGTGAAGGCGCGGGCGCGGTGCGACTGCGCCTGCTTCTCCTCGGCGGTGAACTCCCCGACCGTGCGCTCGGCTCCCGCGTCCTGGCCGTCCGGGACGAACACGGGGTCGTAGCCGAAGCCGCCGTCGCCGGACGCCGCGTGCGCGAGCCGTCCCGGCCAGATCCCCTCGACCACGTGCTCGGCCCCACCCGGGACCACGAGCGCGATCGTCGACGTGAAGTGTGCGGCTCGGTGCGGGTCGGCGATGTCGCGGAGCTGGTCGAGCAGCAGCTCCCGGTTCGCCACCGCGTCCTTCTTCTGTCCGGCCCAGTACGCGGAGAAGACACCGGGTGATCCGCCGAGCACGTCCACGCAGATGCCCGAGTCGTCGGCGAGCGCCGGAAGCCCGGTGTGCGCGGCGGCCGCCCTGGCCTTGAGCAGCGCGTTCTCCGCGAAGGTCACGCCGTCCTCCACGGGCTCGGGGCCGTCATAGCCGACCACCTCCAGGTCGGGCCTGGCCTGGGCGACGATCTGCTGGAACTCCTCGACCTTGTGCGGGTTGTGGGTCGCCAGGACGACGCGCACGGTCACTCCCCCGCCAGCGCCGCGAGCTGCCGCGCCTTCAGGTCTTCGCAGCCCGCGAGTCCCAGCTCCAGGAGCGCGTCGAGCTCGCGCTTGTCGAACGGCGCCCCCTCGGCGGTGCCCTGCACCTCGACGAACAGGCCGCGACCGGTCACGACCACGTTCATGTCGGTCTCGGCGCGCACGTCCTCGACGTACGCGAGGTCGAGCAGGGGCTCGCCGTCGACGATCCCGACCGACACCGCCGCGACCGAGTCGAGCAGCGGCGTCGAGTTGCGCCCGATGAACTTCTTCTCGCGGCCCCACTCGATGGCGTCGGCAAGGGCGACGTAGGCGCCCGTGATGGCCGCCGTGCGGGTGCCGCCGTCGGCCTGCAGCACGTCGCAGTCGATCACGATCGTGTTCTCGCCGAGCGCCTTGGTGTCGACCACGGCGCGCAGGGCACGGCCGATGAGCCGCGAGATCTCGTGCGTGCGACCGCCGATGCGACCCTTCACGCTCTCGCGGTCGTTGCGGCTGTTGGTCGCGCGCGGGAGCATCGCGTACTCCGCCGTCACCCAGCCCTTGCCCTTGCCGGTGAGCCAGCGCGGCACGCCGTTCGTGAACGAGGCGGTGCACAGCACCTTGGTGCCCCCGAAGCTGATCAGGGCCGATCCCTCGGCCTGCGCGCTCCAGCCGCGCTCGATGGTGATCTCGCGCAGCTGCGAGGCGGAACGGCCGTCGGCACGGACGATGTCGGTCATGGGCTTCTCTCGGTTCGGGACGGGCGAGCGGATCAGCGCGCGTCGAGCGCGGGGTCGGGGAGGGTGATGACGCCGGTGTGGACGAGCTGCACGTCGCGCACCTCGCGGCCCATCAGTCGGTTGGCGAGCGCGGTGAAATCGTCGGCCGAGTCGCCCGTCGCCTCGTAGACGTAGGTGGCGGTGGCATCCGCAGGGGCCAGCAGATCGCCGCGCACGAGCTGACGGTAGACGTCGCCGGCCGTCTCGTCATCGCTCGACACGAGGGTCACGCCTTCGCCCATCACGTAGCTGATGGCACCGCGGAGGAACGGGTAGTGCGTGCAGCCGAGGACGAGCGTGTCCACGTCGGCCTCTCGCAGCGGCGCGAGGTACTCCTCCGCGACGGCGAGCACCTCCGGGGTTCCGGTGACCCCGGCCTCAACGAACTCGACGAACCGCGGACAGGCGGCCGTGAAGACCTGCAGGCGCTCGTTCACCTCGAGCATGTCCTGGTACGCGCGGGAGCCGATCGTGCCGACCGTGCCGATCACGCCGACCCGGCCGTTGCGCGTGGTCGAGACGGCTCGGCGCACCGCGGGGCCGATGACCTCCACCACCGGGACGTCGTAGCGCTCGCGCGCATCGCGCAGCATCGCCGCCGAGGCCGTGTTGCAGGCGATCACGAGCATCTTCACGCCCTGGTCGACCAGGGTGTCGAGCACCTCGAGAGCGTAGCGGCGCACGTCGGCGATCGGCTTCGGGCCGTAGGGCGAGTGCGCGGTGTCGCCGATGTAGACGAAGGATTCTCTGGGCAGCTGGGCGCGGATGGCCCTGGCCACCGTGAGCCCGCCGACACCGGAGTCGAAGATCCCGATCGGCGCGTCATTCATGACTCCCCAGCCTACCCGCGCGCGGCAGGGCCCGCGTATCGCGGCTCACTATGCTGGGCGGATGACCACGTCGACGGCGCTGCTCACCGACCGTTACGAGCTCACGATGCTCGCCGCCTCGCTCCGGGACGGCACCGCGTTCCGTCCGAGCGTGTTCGAGCTGTTCTCGCGTCGCCTGTCCGGCGGCCGGCGCTTCGGCGTCGTCGCGGGCACCGGGCGCCTGCTGAGCCTGCTCCGCGACTTCCGGTTCGGCGACGACGAGCTGCGCTTCCTGCGCGACGAGCAGGTCGTCGACACCGAGACGCTCTCCCACCTCGAGCGTTACCGCTTCACGGGCTCGGTCCGCGGGTACCGCGAGGGCGAGCTCTACTTCCCCGGCTCCCCCATCCTCACGGTGGAGGGATCCTTCGCGGATGCCGTCGTCCTGGAGACCCTCGCGCTGAGCGTGCTCAACCACGACTCCGCGGTCGCGACGGCGGCGGCGCGCATGAGCATCGCGGCCGGTGAGCGACCGCTGGCCGAGATGGGATCTCGCCGTGCGGCCGAGCGCTCCGCCGTCGCCGCGGCCCGCGCCGCCTACATCGCGGGTTTCACCGCCACGAGCAACCTGGAGGCCGGCCGCACGTGGGGCATCCCCACGATGGGCACGGCGGCGCACTCCTGGACGCTGCTGCACGACTCCGAGGAGGACGCCTTCTGCGCCCAGGTCGCGAGCATGGGCGTCGACACCACCCTGCTGGTCGACACGTACGACATCCGCAGCGGCGTCGAGACGGCGATCCGCGTGGCAGGAACCGAGCTGGGCGGCGTCCGGATCGACTCCGGTGACCTGCCGATCGTGGCCGCCGAGGTCCGCGCACAGCTGGACGAGCTGGGAGCGACGGGCACGCGCATCACCGTCACCAGCGACCTCGACGAGTACGCGATCGCCGCTCTCGCCGCGTCACCCGTCGACGCGTACGGCGTCGGCACCTCGGTCGTGACCGGGTCCGGCTACCCCACTGCGAGCATGGTGTACAAGCTGGTCGCGCGGCAGGATGCCGACGGAGCCTGGATCGGGGTGGCCAAGGCCTCCGCCGACAAGGCGTCGTTCGGGGGGCGGAAGGCAGCGTTCCGGACGCTGTCCGACGGCGTCGCGACGGCGGAGACCGTCGTCGTCTCGGACGGGTTCGAAGAGCTCGACACGCCCGCTGAGCACGCGGACGGCCGGCCGCTCCAGGTCACTCTCGTCGAGGACGGCGACATCGATACCGCGCACGAGGGAGTCGCCGGGACGGCGGCCGCCCGCGCACATCACCTTCGCGTGCGCGAGGAGCTGCCGGTGCGCGCCCTGGCGCTCAGCAAGTCCGACCCGGCGATCCCGACCGTCTACCTCGAGGCCGACTGAGGTCAGCCGACCATCGACTCGTAGATCTCCTTGCACGTCGGGCAGATCGGGAACTTCTCCGGATCGCGGCCCGGCGTCCACTTCTTGCCGCAGAGAGCGCGCACCGGCTTCCCGGTGATCGCGGACTCGAGGATCTTGTCCTTCTTCACGTAGTGCGAGAAGCGCTCGTGGTCGCCCGGTTCGAGGTTCTCCTCCCGGAGGAGCTCTTCCAGTTCGCGATCAAGCGTTGCCACGCCGCCCTGATCGGGGCTGTCCAGCGGAGTACTCATTCCGCGATTCTAGCCGCGTCGGGGGGCCGGTGGGCGGCCGTCACGCGGTCTCGACGAACTCCATGAGCCGCTCTCCGCTGTGCTCGAAGATGCGCCCGCCGAGCACAGCCCCGGCGACGAGCACGATCGCGCCGGTGAACAGCCCCACCCAGAACGCCGCGGGCGCGAACGCCGAACCGGAGACGATCGTGGCGGCGAAGAGCCAGATCGTCGGCACGCTCAGGACGATGGATCCGAGGAACGCCGCGGCGGGGCCGTAGGCACCGTGGGACGTCGGCCGCTGCGGCTGCTGGAAGGGGCTGTCCCCGGGTCGCGACACCGCGTACGGTGCGACCACCGACACCACGCTCGAGATGCCGAGGGCGCACAGCAGGAGACTGACCGCGAGACCCACCAGCGGAAGGAGGAGGGTCCAGCTCCCCACGAGCAGCAACGACAGCGGCACCGCGATCGCGAGCACCGGCACGGCCACGAGGAGCACCGGGACGAGCCGTCCGAGGCGGTCGGGAAGGCCGCGTACCCCGCTCGCCACGTGCGTCCACAGCGCGGTCGAGTCGTAGGCGATGTCGTTGTGGGGGAGCCAGCCGAAGAACAGCGCCATCACCGGAACCGGGATGAGGGCCGCGATCTCGATCGGGACACCGGCGACGATGAGCGGCAGCACCGTCAGCACCCCGGCGACGGGCACGACGATCACGTTCATGATGTAGCGACGGTCCCGCAGCCAGTACACGAGGCTGCGCGACGCGATCGCTCCGAAAGCGTTGGACGGCAGCAGGCCGAACCAGCCGAGGCCCGTGCGCTCCCGTGCTGTGACGGGCCGCTCGGTGGTCGTCAGCAGACGACGGACGAACCACGCCCAGACGAGGGCGAGGGCGATGGCCGTGACCACAGCGACGGCACCGCTCGCCCACGCCGTCCCGGTCTCTCCTGCCGCCGCGGCGAACGCAGAGGCCGGAGCCGCAGCGAACGGAGTGACACCGATCACCGACGTGAGCGTCGCGATCGACGCGGGCACGTCACCGTCCCATCGCAACGAACCGAGGAACACGGCGACGGGGAATGCGATCACGATCAGGGCGAGCGCGAACAGGGCGGTGAGCTCCCTCGATCGACGCTCCGGGAGCAGCATCGCGTTCAGCGCCATGCCGATCCGGGCGATCAGGGCCGTGATGAACAGGCCGAGCAGAGACATGATCACCGCGAGTGGCCACGGCGCGCCCGCCTCGATCGCGACGATGCACACGCTGGCATAGACGGCGAGAAGGGCGAGGCTCGGCACGCTCACCAGCGAGGCGAGCATGAGCACCCAGGGCAGCCGGCGCTCGTCGACGCCGAACACCGCGAACCGACGGGGGTCGAGCTGGTCCACCGCCCCGACCAGCAGCGGCCCGACGAGGAAGCCGAGCAGCACCGCCGCACCGCCGAGCACGGTGACCGCGCTGGCGACCGGCACGGAGGCGTCGGTCAGGCTGAACACCGCGACGCAGACCACGACCGTCACGGCGACGACGGCCCCGAAGGACAGCAGCGTGCGGATCCGGCGTTCACCGCGGAGTGCGCCGAGGAGGAGCGCGAACCTCAGTCGGAGAACGTGTGCAGCCATTCCAGCCCCTCCACCTCGCCGCTGGAGCCCGCGAGCTCGACGAAGCGCGATTCGAGGGTCTGCCCCGCGCGGACCTCGTCGATCGTCCCCTCCGCGAGCACCTCGCCGTTGACGATGATCGCCACACGCGAGCACACCCGCTCGACCAGGTCCATGCCGTGGCTCGACAGGATCACGGTGCCCCCGTGGGCGACGTAGGCGCGGAGGATGTCGAGGATGACGGCGGATGACACGGGGTCGACCGACTCGAAGGGCTCGTCGAGCACCAGCACGCGGGGCGAGTGGATCATCGCACCGGCGAGCATGATCTTCTTCGTCATACCCGCGGAGTAGTCCGACACCACGCGGTTGAGCGCGTCTCCGAGGTCGAAGGCGCGAGCCAGATCCGCGGCGCGCTTCTCGATGACGTCAGCCGCCAGCCCGCGAAGCAGTCCGTAGTAGTAGAGGAGTTGTCGGCCGGTCAGGCGGTCGAAGGTGCGAAGGCGATCGGGAAGCACTCCCATGACGCGCTTGGCGGCGAGAGCGTCGACGGCCTGGTCGATGCCGCAGATCACGACGCTCCCCTCGTCGGCGCGCAGCAGCCCCGCGACGATCGAGAGCGTGGTGGTCTTGCCCGCACCGTTCGGTCCGACGATCCCGTAGAACGAGGCGGCGGGCACCGACAGGTCGATGCCGTCGACGGCGCGGTTGTCGCCGAACTGCTTCACCAGGCCGCGGATGCGGATCGCCTCGGTGCTCGGCTGGTCCTCACGGGAACCCTCGGCACGCAGCGGCGGCTCCTGCGAGGTCTCCGGATCGACGACGACGACGGAGCCGTCCGTCAGCGCGTCGGCTGTGGGGTTCTGCACGGGCTCCACCGCATCGGCGGGCACGGGAACGGCTGTGCTCTCGGCGGTCGGTTCGAGCTCTGCGACGAGGGTGTCCGCGCCCGGATGATCGGACACCGCCTCACCCACAGAGCCGGCGGACATCGGAGCTACCGTGTCGTCCGCCACCGCGGTGGCGGACGCAATCGCGACGCCCTCACCGTCCACGGCGGGCGTCTCCGTGACGGTCTCGAACGCGGCAGCCCCGTCGGCCGCCGCCTCCTCGCCGGTCCCCTCGTGCGTCGCCTGCTCGGCTGCCGCCATCTCGGCTGGCGCCTTCTCAGCTGCGGCCTTCTCGGCCGCGGCTTTCTCGGCTGCGGCCTTCTCCGCTGCCGCCTTCTCGGCCGCGGCCTTCGCGGCAGCCGTCTTGGCCGCCGCCGTCTTCGCCGACGCGGAGCGCGCCGTGCTCTTCGCCGCTGCCGACTTGGCCGCCGCCGCCTTCGCCGCCGCCGTCTTCGCAGCGGTCGCTGTGGACGTCGCCGCCCGTGGGGACGTCGGCGTGGCCGCCGCGTTCTTCACCGCCGCCGCCCGGGAGGCGCCGGCCTGTCGGGGTCGCGCGGGTGTGCGCGCTGCCGTGTTCCTCGCCGCCGCGAGTCGCGCCGCATCGGCGCTGCGCGCTGCGGGCGCCACGGCTGAAGCATCAACGCTGCCCTTGGGTGTCGGCTCCACCACGACCTCGAGCGACGCGGCGGCATTTTCTGCGGCCGCCTTGGCCGGTGCCGCCGTTGCGCTGACGCTCTTCGCCGATGCGGAGGTCTTCGGCGCCGCCTTCGACGCCGCAGCCTTCGATGCCGTGGCCTTCGATGACGAGGCCTTCGATCCCGCGCCTTGCGATGCTGACGTCTTCGCTGCCGACGTCTTCGCAGCCGACGTCTTCGCGCCCGTGGGCTGTGGCGTCGCGCCGCTCTCGTCGGCGCTCTTCTTCGCCGCCGCCCCGCCCGTCGCCTTCTTCACGGTGGTGGTGCTGCGGCGAGGCGCACGTGGCTTCTTGGCCGCGGTCGCGGCGGTCGCCTTCTTCGCGCTCTCCGCCGCTGACGCGCTCGCGTCGGGCGTTCCCGAAGGGGTCTCGTTCGTGTCCACCTCGGCGGTGCGGTCGTCAGGGGAGGAAGTCACCGTCCTACGGTATCAATGGGCGGCTTCCAGCCAAGGCCCCACGCGACAATCCGACATCCGGACCGCAACGCGAGGAGGAATGCAAGGGGGTTGCCGAGGCTGTGCGTTGCGTGTGTACTCGGTCACGAAATGGCAACAGGGACCTCTGGGCCCCGGGCTTCCCAGGCCGAATCGCTAGCATGATTCCCGGCACGACGAAGTGTCTGGTCGGTGAACCGACCGTGAACACAACTTCCTTTAGGAGCACTCGTGACTCTTCAGACCGTCATCCTCGCAGCCGGCATGGGCTCTCGACTCGGCCGCGCGCTGCCCAAGCCGCTGACCGAACTCAACGACGGCCGCACGATCATGCGCCAGCAGCACGACAACATCCGCGCCGCCTTCGGCTCTGATGCGCGCATCACCACCGTGGTGGGCTATCGCGCCGAGACGATCATCGAGGCGTTCCCGAACGTGAACTACGTCCACAACGACCGCTACGACGAGACCAACACGTCGAAGAGCCTCCTTCGTGCGCTCGGCGCCACCGGCCGCGGCGGGGTGCTCTGGATGAACGGCGACGTCGTGTTCGACCCGATGATCCTCGGCCGCGCGGTGGAGTACATCGAGCGCGACCAGTCGTTCGTGACCGTCAACACCGCCAAGGTGAGCGACGAAGAGGTCAAGTACACGGTCACGGCCGAGGGCTACATCAAGGAGCTGTCCAAGACCGTCAAGGGCGGGCTCGGCGAGGCAGTCGGCATCAACTACATCTCGTCCCGCGAGAAGAAGGCGTTCATGCGTCAGCTGCAGCGCGTCGAGGACCAGGACTACTTCGAGCGCGGCCTCGAGCTCGCGATCGCCGAAGACGGCCTGCTGCTCGAGCCGATGGACGTCTCGGACCTCTACGCGGTCGAGGTCGACTTCGCAGAAGACCTGGAGCGCGCGAACCTCTTCGTCTGATTCCACGACACCGAGAGCCCCTGTCCCCCGCGGACCGGGGCTCTCGGTGTTTTCGCGGTGGAATTCCGTAGGATCGGCGCCATGGCCCCCAAGGTGCACAAGATCCACTCCCTGCCGGATGACGCCCCGTGGGACAAAGGCATCCCGCCGACCGGCTCACCCGAACACCCGATGATGGTGCGCGGCCTCGACCGCGTTCTCTCTATCCAGCGACCGCTCGTCCTGGCGCACATCCGGAGCATCCGCCTTCGCCATCCGCACGCCACGCCCGCGGAGATCATCCGCATCCTGGAGCGGCGGTACCTCGCGGCGGTCACGGCCGGCGGCGCCGCCGTCGGTGCGACCGCGGTGGTCCCCGGGATCGGCACCGGCGTCACACTCGCGCTGTCCGGCGTGGAGACGGTCGGTTTCGTGGAGTCGACGGCGCTCTTCGCGCAGTCGGTGGCCGAGGTCCATGGGATCGCTGTCGGGAATCCCGACCGCGCGCGGGCGCTGGTGATGACGTTGATGCTCGGCAAGGAGGGCGTCGACCTGGTCGGTCAGCTGGCGGGACAGATCGCGGGGCGCGGGGTCAGCCGCTCGGCGTACTGGGGCGAACTCGTGACCAAGTCGCTGCCTCGTGCTGCCGTCGGCCCGCTGGTCGATCAGTTGAAGAGCATGTTCGTGAAGCAGTTCGCGGCGAAGGGCGGCGCATCCTTCGTCGGCAAAGCCATGCCGTTCGGTATCGGCGCGGCGATCGGCGGGGCAGGCAACCACCTCCTGGGCCGCCGCGTGCTGACGACCTCGCACCGGGCGTTCGGGGCAGCCCCCGTCGATCTGCCCTCGGAGCTGGAGCCGGTGCCGGGTGCGGAGAAGCTGGAGCTGCGCATGCTCCGCGGAGCCCGCTACGCCGGCAACGCGGTCGCGGGAGCAGCCGGAACGGTCGCTCGTGGAGCGGGCTGGGTGGGCCACCGCATGGGCGAGGTCGCGGGGCGACGTCGCGGGGACGCGGTCGCGGAGCTCGACGAGGGCGAGGGCGAGGGCGAGGTCGCGGGCGCGGGCGACCACAGCCTGCCCGAGCGTCCGGGTGCGGACACCGCCGAGCGGTGACGGCAGGGCGCGCACCTCACCAAAGGATCGCCCGACCCGTTGTGCCGAGCATCCAACGGACGCGACGACGGCGACGCTAGGGTGGAATCCGTGACGGACAAGCCCGACCTCTTTACCACCGCCGGCAAGATCGCGGATCTCCGCGCCCGCTACACCGAGGCCGTCGTCGACGCCGAGGCGAAGGCGAAGGAGAAGCAGCACGCGAAGGGCAAGATGACCGCCCGCGAGCGCATCGAACTCCTCGTCGACCCCGGGAGCTTCGTCGAGTTCGACGAGTACGTGCGCCACCGCACGACCGCCTTCGGCATGGACCGCTCGCGCCCCTACGGCGACTCCGTGGTCACGGGCGTCGGCACCATCCACGGGCGCACCGTCGCGGTCTACTCCCAGGACTTCTCGACGTTCGGCGGCTCGCTGGGCGAGGTCGCGGGCGAGAAGATCGTCAAGATCATGGAGTTCGCCCTCGCCGGAGGCATGCCGTGCATCGGCATCCTCGACTCGGGTGGCGCGCGCATCCAGGAGGGCGTGGTCGCGCTCGGGAAGTACGGCGAGATCTTCCGCCTGAACACCCGCGCGTCCGGCGTGATCCCCCAGATCTCCATCATCATGGGCCCGGCCGCGGGCGGCGCCGTGTACTCCCCCGCGCTCACCGACTTCGTCATCATGGTCGACAAGACCAGCCAGATGTTCGTGACCGGTCCCGACGTGATCAAGACCGTGACCGGCGAGGACGTCGGCATGGAGGAACTGGGAGGCGCCTACACGCACAACACGCGTTCGGGCGTGGCGCACTACCTCGCGGAGGACGAGGACGATGCGATCGACTACGCGCGCACGCTCCTCGGCTTCCTGCCCGACAACAACATGGCGGAGCTCCCCTCGTACGAGAGCGCGTTCGAGTTCGAGACCACCGACGCCGACCGCACGCTCAACACGATCGTCCCCGACTCCCCCAACCAGCCGTACGACATCCACACCGTCATCGAGCACGTCGTCGACGACGGCGACTTCCTCGAGGTGCAGCCGCTCTTCGCGCCGAACATCGTGATCGGCTTCGGCCGCATCGAGGGACGTTCCGTCGGCATCATCGCCAACCAGCCCTCGCAGATGGCGGGGACCCTCAACATCGAGGCGGGCGAGAAGGCCAGTCGCTTCGTGCGGTTCTGCGACGCGTTCTCCATCCCGATCGTGACGCTCGTGGACGTGCCCGGCTACCTTCCCGGCACCGATCAGGAGTGGACCGGCGTGATCCGCCGCGGCGCCAAGCTGCTGTACGCGTACGCGGAGGCGACGGTCCCGCTCGTCACGGTCATCCTGCGCAAGGCGTACGGCGGCGCCTACATCGTCATGGGGTCCAAGCAGCTCGGTGCCGACGTGAACCTGGCCTGGCCGACCGCCGAGATCGCCGTCATGGGCGGCCAGGGCGCCGTCAACATCCTGTACCGCGGGGAGATCAAGAAGGCCGAGGAGGCCGGGGAGGACGTGGCGGCCGTCCGGACGCGACTCGCGAACGAGTACACATACAACGTCGCATCCCCCTTCCTCGCCGCAGAGCGGGGTGAGCTCGACGGCATCATCGAGCCGGCCAACACTCGGGTGTCCGTGGCGAAGGCCCTGCGCGCTCTACGCGGCAAGAGGGCCGAGCTGCCGCCCAAGAAGCACGGGAACATCCCGCTGTGACGGCGCAGGACGCTGCGGCGGAGGGCACGGCAGCGGCCCCTCCGATGCTCGAGATCACCCGGGGCACGGCGACGGAGGAAGAGCTCGCCGCCCTGATCGCCGTGATCGGAGACGCCTACGCCACCGAACAGGCGGAGGCGACGGTCGACGAGCCGCGCGTCTCCGCGTGGGAACGCACGCAGCGCCCGCTCCGGCGTCCCCTGCGCCGCGACATCCCCTGGGGCCGCTTCTCCGGCCGAGGCTGACGGGCTCGGCCGGAGGCACGTTCACCGGCCCAGCAGCAGGTCGGACGTGCGCGGCGTGAGCATCGAATCGAGCACGACGCACGCCGCGCCGACCGCACCGACATCGTCGCCCACCACCGTGCTCTGCACCGGGAGCGCCCGGACGGCTCGCGTCGCGCTGGACCGCGCGAGCCGCGCGGCGACCTCCGGCAGCGACAGGTCGGCGAGGCGTCTCCAGAACGGACCGCCGAACACCACCCGGTCCACGTCGAGCAGGTCCGTGAGCACGAGCGTCAGCGTCGCCAGGTGTTCGGCGGCACGCTGCACGACAGCCCCCGCCGACGCCTCCCCGGCCACGGCCCTGACACACAGTTCGGTGAGGCTCGCGTCGAGTGCGGCCCTGTCCCCGGGGCGCCGACCTCCGGCGAGAACCCCGAGCTGCTCCGCCCGTTCCACGATCGCCTCGGGGGTGCACACCACGTCGACGCAGCCCCGCGAGCCGCACGCACACCTCGGCCCCTCCGGATCGACCACGATGTGCCCGATCTCCCCGAGGTTGCGGGTGCTGCCACGCACCGCCTCGCCGTCTCGCACCACGGCGGCGCCGAGGCCGGTACCGAGATAGAGGAACACGAACGAGTCGTCGGACGGCCCGCGCCGCGTCCACAGCTCGCCGACAGCCGCTGCCGTGGTGTCCTTCTCCAGCACGACCGGCAAGCCGATCGCGGCCGCCAGATCGTCCTGCAGTGCCACCCGGTGCCAGCCGGGCAGCTTGGGAGGATCGATGACCGTGCCCCGGGTGGCGTCGAGCGGTCCCGGAGCAGCCACGCCCACCCCCGCGATCCGCTCGCGCGGCACTCCCGAGCCCTCGACGAGCTCCTCGATCTGCGCCGCGAGATCGGCCAGGATCAACGAGGGGGCCTCAGCGGGCGTCGCCATGCTCGACCGCCGCACGACCTCCCCGGCGAGGTCGAGCAGCACGAAGGTCGTCACCGCCGGATCGAGGTGCACGCCGACCGCGAACCTGCTCTCCTCCACCAGCCGCAGCATGACCCGCGGCTTGCCCGGTCCGCTGATGGTCCGACCGGCTTCCCGGATGAGCCCCTCGTCGAGCAGCCGGCGCGTGATGTTCGTCACGGTCTGGGCCGAGAGCCCGGTGACCTGCGCCAGCTCGATACGGCTCAGCCCATCGACCGCATGCCGGACCGCCTCGAGGATGACCGACTGGTTGAAGTCGCCCATCCGCGGAAGGTTGGTTCCCCGCCGTGTACCCATCGTTCGATGATCCTCCTCACGCGTCGCTGCGCGTGTCCCCCAAAATACCTACAGACAAGGTGTTGACGACCCCGCAGACTGAAGGGGACGCTTCGCGTTCGGCTGGTCTCTCTGTCCCAGGGTAGACAGACGTTGATCGGCCACCAGCGGACGGTTTTCGGGTAACTGTCCGCACGGCGAGGGGCAGGCGATATCGCCGCCCCTCGCCCACTCTCCTCACGAGTGCCGTGCGGGCTCGCTGCCCGCCTCGCGCACGATCTCGTGCCACAGGTCGACCGAGTCGTCGTCCGCCGCGCGCCGTCCGGCACGACCCACCACGGTGACCGCCACCAGGGGGTCTTTGGCGGAGCGGATGATGATGCGACCGGTCCCCGCCGAGCGCAGCACCTGCGCCAGCTCGTCCCGGATCTCGATCCGTCGGTCCTCACCGATGCCGTCCAGCCCGCCCTCGTCGAACACCGTCACCGATGCACCGCGTCGACGGGCGGCCTCGATCGCATCGCGGACGTCGTCGTTCAGCAGGTCCGCCCCGCGCAGCTCGTCGCGCAGCCGCCCCTCCGCCAGTCGCGCCTCCAGCCGCTCGTCCTCGTCCAGCGCACCGCGCGTGGCGACGACCCGACTCAGCACGGGCCCGGCGACGGCGAGGGCGAACTGCGTGCGCAGCCGCCGCTCCCGCTGCCGCACGCGCTGCGTGGCGTGCCAGGCCGACACCGCCTGCTGGATCTCGGAGAGCCGCTCCGTGTCCCTGACCGCCCTGTCCCAGAACATCACCAGGAGCTGCGCGACCACCACCCACATGATCGAGCCGACCACGCCCAGGTTCAGAGCGACGCCGACGCCGAGCGCCGCGGACGCCGTGGCGACCAGGATCGCCAGGGCCGACCACCCGATGACGGGTCGCCGCCGAACGACGCACACGACGGCCAGCAACCCGAGGCCGCCGATGTACCACGTGGCGAACGGTGCCGTACGGTCGGCGGGGTCGAGGGACACGGTGACCAGGACCGGGATCACCGCGGTCGCCGCCAGCGCGAGCAGCGACGTCCACAGCGGCATCCGCACGGTCGCGGGATGGCCGAGGATCGCGACGGTGACCACCGCGAGGAACAGTCCGATACCGAGCACCATGAGCAGCGGTGCCGTCGGCTGCTCGATCCACCAGACACCGCGCGCGACGAAGTACAGCGCGAAGCCCACGGCCAGCGACGTCGCGATACTGCGCACCGTCCGGTTCACGAGCGCTCCCATCCGAGCGTGACCGTCGTGCCGTCCTCATCCGACACGATCTGCGCGGTGCCGGCGACACCGGCCATGCGCGCGAGGATCGATGCGCGGATGCCCAGCCGATCGGGGCCGATCGCGTCGACGTCGAAGCCGGGACCGTGGTCGGAGATCGTGACCGCGATCCCCTCGTCGCCGTGGCCTTCCGCGACGATGTGCAGTCCCCGTCCGTGCGCGTGCGTCACCGCGTTGCCGATCGCCTGCCGCGCCGCGAGCACCAGTGCTCTGGCGGCACGTCCGGGGATGAGGCCGATGCCTCCGCGCTCCTCGACGATGGCGTCCGCGCCGAGCTCCGACAGCGCCCGGCGCAGCTCGACGACGATCTGTGCGGTGCCGACCGGTTCGTCGCTGCCCTCCTCCGCCACCGCGGCCTCCGTGTTGGCCAGCCGCGTCAGCGCCTCCCTGGCCATCGCGACCGCGAGCTCCTGTGCCCTCTCCCCGTCCGCACGCTCCGCGGCGATCAGCGCGGCGAGCACGCTGTCGTGCATGAGCGCCGACATCGCCACCCGCTCCTCCTCCGCGGCGGCCGCGGCGGCCGCAGTGGCGTAGGACGCCACCGCCGTGCCCCTCGCCTCGTCGACGCCCCCCGCCACCGACCGGAACATCCAGCCGAGCGACACGATGACCACGCCCAGGATCAGCGTGAACGACACGTCGAACGCGGTCGTGACCCAGAACTCGCGCGAGAACCCGCCCTGCACCAGCCGGACGTAGCCGTACACGAACGGCACGCCCACCGCCCACGCGAACTGCAGCCGCAGCGGGAAGGCCAGCATCGCGGCGACCACCCCGACGTTCACCAGGAAGAAGATCCAGGGTTGTGCGCCGGCGACCTTGTCGGCGGGATCGACGACGACGGGCCACGCGGCGAGCGCGACCACGTAGACCACCGCGAAGATCCCCGCCGCGACGCGTACCGCGCGGCCGACCAGGCACGCCACGAGCATGACGATGAGCGGGACGAAGACGACCACGAGCAGGAGCATGTGCGGCACATCGGCCCTGGACAGGGTCGCGATCGCGGCGATGAGCGCCTGCACGCCGAGCACCGCCGAGCCCAGCGCCACCACGATCGCGAGGATCCGCTCCATCCGCTTCGACGTGAAGCGCTCGAAACCGCTCTCCACGCTGCCGGGTGACGGGATCTTGCTCCAGGCGTCGCGGACGCTGAGCGGCTCAGTGGGCACTCGGCGCCCCGTCGGCGGCCACGATGCCGTCCTCCATCGCCCGTCGCAACAGGTCGACCTTGGTGGGGGCGGGCCGCCCGACCTCGACGTACTTGACCCGGATGCGGGTGATGTTCTCCTTCGCGGTGGAGTAGGCGACGCCGAGCCGCTCGGCGACCGCCTTCAGCGGCAGCCCCGTGGCATACAGCCGCAGGACCTCGCGCTCTCGCGTGGAGAGCTGGGCATCCGCGAAGGCCCGGTCGCCATCCACCGCGCTCGCCCACTCGACATTGTTCAGCGCCTCGCCCTGGGCGACCGTGCGGATCGCGTCGAGCACGTCGTCGAGGGACGAGGACTTGCTGACCACGCCGGCGGCACCCGCCGCGAGCGCCTCCCGCACCGCGGCCGGCCGGTCGGCGACGCTGTGGATGACCACGCTCGCCCCGTCTGCCACGAGCGAGGTGACGTTCTCGGTGACGGTCGTCCCGTCACCGAGGGTGAGGTCGAGCACCACCACGTCGGCGGGCGGTACGACCGCGCTGGACCGCCACGTCAGATACGACCCCACCGTGCTGCCGGAGAACACCACGGTCTGCCCGTCGCGGGCGAACGCGGCCTCGAGACCGAGGCGGACGGACTCGTGGTCGTCGATGAGGGCGACGGTGCTCATGCCCACAGCCTACTGAGTCCCGCTCGCGGGTCGCCGCGCCGTCAGCGGGTGAGGAGCGCGACGACCTCGAAGTGATGCGAGTGCGGGAACAGGTCGAAGCCGCGCAGCGTCCCCACCCGCCACCCGAGCTCGCGGAACGTGCCGAGGTCGCGGGCGAGCGCCACGGGGTCGCACGCCACGTACACGACCGCCTCCGGGGCGAGAGCGTGCACACCCTCGACGACCGCGCGACCCGCACCGGCGCGCGGCGGGTCGAGCACCACGGCGCCCGTACGGCCGCGGCTCGACGCGCCGGAGAGGAAACGGTCGACCCTGGCGGTCACCGCCGACACCTCGACCGGAGCGAGATTGACCTTGGCGTGCTCGGTCGCCCGCCTGCTCGACTCGACGGTGACGATGTCGGTGCCGCCCAGATCCGCCAGCGTGCGGGCGAACAGTCCCACCCCGCCGTACAGGTCGTAGTGCGTCGCACCCGGGTCCACCCGCCCGTCGAGCAGCCCGTAGACGGCGGCGTCGAGCACCGAGGCCGCGCGCGGGTGCACCTGCCAGAAGCCGCCGGCGTCGACCTGGAACACACGGTCGCCCACGCGCTCGTGCACGACCTCGGGCGCGGGTCGGCGGCCTCGGCGCGGCGCCCGCCGCTCGGACTCGGGGTGACGCAGCACCCGGACCTCGCCGTCGGTCGGCTCGACGAGCTCGATGCGGCCCGGCTCACCACCGTCGAGCGCGAGAGCGGCGGCCTCGACCGCCGGCCGCGCAAGCGGGTACGAGCCGACCGGCACCACGCGGTGGCTGCGCGCCGCGAACGGGCCGACGACACCGCGGTCGTCCACGTGCAGGGTCACCCTGGTGCGCCAGCGCGCGCCATCTCCGGACTCCACGGCCTCGATCTCCGGCGCCTCCAGCCCGGCGCCGGCGAAGCGGTCGAACGCCTCGCTCAGCACCTGGCGCTTCAGGACACGCTGCTGCCCGAGCTCGATGTGGCCCAGGTCGGCGCCGCCCGGACGGTCGGCGGGGTCGCGCGACACGTCGGCCTCCGGCCACAGGTGCGGGCGCCGGTGCGGGGAGGCCTCGACCACCTCGACCGTCTCGGCGCGCCAGAAGCTGCGCGTCTCCGCGTCCGCAGCACCCGCGGGGGTGAGCAGCCGCGCCCGCACGCGCTCTCCGGGGATCGCGTCGGAGACGAACACCACACGACCCTCGTGACGGGCGACGAAGGTCCCTCCGTGGGCGATGCCGGTGATGTCGAGTTCGAGCACGTCGGCTGCGGAGGAAGTCATCCTTCGAGGATACGGTGGTGCACATGCGCGTCTGCCTTGCCTCCACGTCTCCCGCCCGGCTCATGCTGCTGCGCCAGGCCGGCATCGAGCCGCTCACCCTCGCGCCGGATGTCGACGAGGACGCCCTCGCCGCCGCGGCCGAGGAGCGCGTGGGCCCGCTCGCACCCGCCGACCTGGTGCTGCTGCTCGCCAGGGCCAAGGCGGCGGCCGTCGCCGAGCGGCTGAGCGCCGACGGCGACTTCGACGGCCTGGTGATCGGCGGCGACTCGATGTTCGAGCTCGCCGGACGCGTGTACGGGAAGCCGTATACCCCCGAGGAGGCGACGCGCCGCTGGCAGGAGATGCGCGGCGCCACCGGGGTGCTGCACTCCGGGCACTCCGTCTTCCGGGTCTCCCCCGGCGCGACCCCGGTGGAGGCGACCGCCGTCGCGGAGGCCGCGGTGACCTTCGCCGACGACCTGGACGACGCGGAGATCGCCGCCTATGTCGCGTCGGGTGAGCCCCTGCTCGTGGCCGGTGCCTTCACGGTCGACAGCCTCGGCGGTGCCTTCATCACCCGTGTGGAGGGCGACCCGTCCACCGTGGTCGGCATGTCCCTGTCGACCGTGCGCCGCCTGGCGGGTGAGCTCGGGGTCCGCTGGACCGACCTGTGGTCGTAGACTCCCCTCCACGTTTTCAATTGTTTCTTGTCGAGAGTCGTCAAAGGGATCGGGGGGCTACTCGCTAGGCTGGCAAGCATGCCTGCAATCGCCAAGGTGCTCATCGCCAACCGCGGCGAGATCGCCGTCCGCATCATCCGTGCCGCACGCGACTCCGGGATCGCCTCGGTCGCCGTCTACGCCGACCAGGACCGTGACGCGCTGCACGTGCGTCTCGCCGACGAGGCCTACGCGCTGAGCGGCTCGACCAGCGCCGAGACCTACCTCCAGATCGACAAGATCCTCTCCGTCGCCCGCCGCGCCGGTGCCGACGCCGTGCACCCCGGCTACGGCTTCCTCGCCGAGAACGCCGAGTTCGCACGAGCCGTGATCGACGCGGGCATCACCTGGATCGGCCCGTCGCCAGAGGCCATCGAGGCCCTCGGCGACAAGGTCACCGCGCGTCACGTCGCCGAGAAGGTCGGCGCCCCGCTCGCCCCCGGCACCCCCGGCCCCGTCGCCGGCGCCGACGAGGTCGTGGCGTTCGCGAAGGAGTACGGCCTGCCCATCGCCATCAAGGCCGCGTACGGCGGTGGCGGACGCGGGCTCAAGGTCGCCCGTGAGCTCGACGAGGTCGCCGAACTGTTCGAGTCGGCCACGCGCGAGGCGGTCGCGGCCTTCGGTCGCGGCGAGTGCTTCGTCGAGAAGTACCTCGACAAGCCGCGGCACGTCGAGACCCAGTGCCTGGCCGACGCCGCGGGCAACGTCGTCGTCATCTCCACGCGCGACTGCTCGCTGCAGCGCCGTCACCAGAAGCTCGTCGAGGAGGCTCCGGCCCCGTTCCTCACCCCGGAGCAGAACGAGCAGCTCTACACCGCGTCGAAGGCCATCCTCAAGGAGGTCGGCTACGTGGGCGCGGGGACGTGCGAGTTCCTGATCGGCGCCGACGGCACGGTCTCGTTCCTCGAGGTCAACACGCGCCTCCAGGTCGAGCACCCGGTGTCGGAGGAGGTCACGGGCATCGACCTCGTGCGCGAGCAGTTCCGCATCGCCGCGGGCGGCACCATCGACTACGACGACCCCCAGCCGCAGGGCCACTCGATCGAGTTCCGCATCAACGGCGAGGACCCGGGTCGCGGCTTCCTCCCCCAGCCGGGCCCGATCCACGTGTTCAAGACGTTCGGCGGCCCCGGGATCCGCCTCGACTCCGGCGTGACCGCTGGCGACTCCGTCTCTGGCGCCTTCGACTCCCTGCTCGCGAAGATCATCGTCACCGGCAAGGACCGGGCCGAGGCGCTCGAGCGCTCGCGCCGCGCCCTGGACGAGTTCGAGGTCGCGGGTCTCCCCACCGTCATCCCGTTCCACCGCAAGGTGGTGCGCGACGCCGCCTTCACGGCGGAGGACGGCGACTTCGGCGTCTACACGCGCTGGATCGAGACCGAGTTCGACAACGACATCCCCGCGTGGGACGGCGAACTGGAGTCCCCCGCCGCCGCAGGTGCTCGGCACACGGTGGTCGTCGAGGTCGGGGGCAAGCGCCTCGAGGTGAGCCTCCCCGACCGCGTCGCGGTCTCCGCCGGCTCGTCCGGACGGCCCGCTGTCGTGCCGCCGTCGCGCCGCAGCCACACGACCACCGCGAACGCCGGCGCCTCCGGCGACGCCGTCAAGTCGCCCATGCAGGCCACCGTCGTGAAGGTCGCGGTCGAAGACGGCCAGCAGGTCGTCAAGGGCGACCTGGTCGTCGTGCTCGAGGCCATGAAGATGGAGCAGCCGCTGCAGGCGCACAAGGACGGCGTCGTGGGCAACATCAACGCCGACGCCGGGGCCACGGTGTCCGCCGGGCACCAGCTCCTCACCATCAGCTGACACCCGGAACACACAGGAAAGGGCACCCCGCCGCAGCGGGGTGCCCTCTCCTGTGTGCCCGGAGGAGCGGGACTCAGGAGATGTTCACCAGGTGCATGGCCCGGCTCGCATCGGTGATGCTGCTGGACAGCGACGGGTACGCCGCGAACACGCGCGAGACCTGGTCGACCGTGAGGCGCCGTTCGACGGCGATCGCGATCGGGTAGATCAGCTCGGACGCCTTCGGCGCGACGATCACGCCGCCGATCACGGTGCCGGAGCCCTTGCGGGCGATGAGCTTGACGAACCCGTCCTTGATGCCCATCATCTTCGCGCGCGGGTTGGCGGCGAGGGGCAGCTTGTAGACCATGCCGTCGGCCAGGCCGTCCTCCACGTCCTTCACCCCGTAGCCGACCGTGGCGATCTCCGGGGCGGTGAAGATGTTCGACGTGATCTTGATGAGCTCGAGCGGGATCACGATGTCGCCGAGGGCATGGAACACCGCCGTGCGGCCCTGCATCGAGGCCACCGAGGCCAGGGGGAAGAAGTTCGTGCAGTCGCCCACCGCGTACACGTTCGGCACCGACGTGCGGGCCACCCGGTTCACGCGCACGTGGCCGGAGTCATCGAGCTCGACGCCCGCTTCCTCCAGCCCGATGCCCGCGGTGTTCGGGATCGAGCCGACCGCCATGAGGCAATGGCTGCCCTCGACCGTGCGGCCGTCGGACAGCGTCACCGTCACGCCGTCGCCCGTGACCTCCACCTTCTCGGCGCGGGACTTCGACAGCACCTGCATGCCGCCGCGCTTGAACACCTTCTCGAGCACCCGGGCGGCGTCCTGATCCTCGCCGGGGAGCACCTGCTCGCGGCTGGAGACGAGGGTGACCTTCGCGCCGAGGTTCATGTAGGCGGAGGCGAACTCGGCGCCGGTGACTCCGGAGCCGACCACGATGAGGTGCTCGGGAAGCGCCTTCATGTCGTACAGCTGCGTCCACGTGAGGATGCGCCTGCCGTCGGGCTTGGCGGAGTCGAGCTCGCGCGGCGACGCGCCGACAGCGACCACGATGGTGTCCGCCTCGACGCGGTCGAAGTCGGTGCCGCGCTCCCCCGTCGAGACGACGATCGCGTTCGGACCCTCCAGACGACCGTGGCCGGAGAGGATGCGCACGCCCGCGTCGAGAAGGGTCGTGCGCATGTCCTCGGACTGCTGCCCGGCCAGCGCGACCAGCCGCTTGTTGACCGCGGCGAGGTTGATCGCGATCTCGGGCTTGAGCGGCTTGCCGTTCTCGCCCTTCGCGTAGAAGTTCACGCCGAGATCGCTCGCCTCGGAGATCGCGACCGCGGCGTCGGCGGTCGCGATGAGGCTCTTCGACGGCACCACATCGGTGAGCACGGCCGAGCCGCCCACCCCCACGCGCTCGACCAGGGTGACCTCGGCGCCGAGCTGGGCGGCCGCCAGGGCCGCCTCGTAACCGCCGGGTCCGCCGCCGAGCACGGCGACGCGCTGAGTGCGCTCGAAAGTGGTGGAAGACATGCTTTCCATTCTTCCCCAATCCTGGCCCCCGAGCCTGCACCTTCCTAGAGTGGATCCATGCCTGAAACGCACAGCAACCCCCTCGACGACCCCTCCGCGAACCCGTTCGAGGTGGCCGCCGCGGCCGCCTCCGACATCGCGCGCCTCACCGGCGTCGAGAAGCACGACATCGCCCTCACGCTCGGCAGCGGCTGGGGCAAGGCCGCCGACCTCATCGGCGAGACGGTCGCCACGATCCCCGCGACCGAGGTCACCGGATTCTCCAAGCCCGCCCTCGAGGGACACGTCGGGACGCTGCGCAGCATCCGCACCCCCGGCGGGAAGAACGTGCTGGTGATCGGCGCGCGCACCCACTACTACGAGAACCACGGCGTGCGTCGCGTGGTGCACAGCGTGCGAACGGCCGCTGCGACGGGGGCGAAGATCATGGTGCTCACCAACGGTGCCGGCGGCATCCGCGAGACCTGGAAGCCCGGCCAGCCGGTGCTGATCAGCGACCACATCAACCTGACCGCCGACTCGCCGCTCGAGGGGGCGACGTTCATCGACCTCACCGACCTGTACGCGAAGCGTCTGCGCGACGTCGCTCGGAGCATCGACCCCGGCCTGGACGAGGGCGTCTACACGCAGTTCCGCGGTCCGCACTACGAGACCCCGGCCGAGGTGCAGATGGCGAAGGCGATCGGCGGGCACATCGTCGGCATGTCCACCGCGCTGGAGGCCATCGCGGCGCGCGAGGCGGGCATGGAGATCCTCGGGTTCTCGCTCATCACGAACCTCGCCGCCGGCATCCAGCAGACGCCGCTCAGCCATGCCGAGGTGATCGAGGCCGGGCGGGAGGCGGAGCCGGTGATCTCCGCGCTGCTGGCGAGGGTGGTCGAGGCCCTGTGAGCGAGGAGCGGCTCGCGCAGGCCCGCGCCTGGCTGCGGCAGGACCCCGACCCGCAGACCAGGGACGAACTCGCCGGCGTCGTGACCAGGGCCGCCGCGGGAGACGCCGCGGCCGTCGCCGACCTGGACGACCGCTTCGGCCGTCGGCTCGCGTTCGGCACGGCCGGACTGCGCGGTGAGCTCGGCGCCGGGAGCAACCGGATGAACAGGGTGCTCGTCGCCCAGGCCGCCGCCGGGTTCGCCGCGTACCTCCGCGAGCGCGCGGGGGCCGGCACGCCCACCGTCGTGATCGGCTACGACGGCCGACGCAACTCCCGGGTGTTCGCGCAGGACTCTGCCGAGCTCTTCGCCGGGGCGGGACTGCGCGCGATCCTGCTGCCGCGCCTGCTGCCGACCCCGGTGCTGGCCTTCGCCGTACGCCACCTCGACGCCGCCGCCGGCGTGATGGTGACGGCGAGCCACAACCCGCCGAACGACAACGGCTACAAGGTGTACCTCGGCGGCGCCGACCAGGGCTCGCAGATCGTGGCCCCCGCGGACGCCGAGATCGCCGCGCACATCCAGCGGGTCGCGGACGCCGGAGACGTGCGGTCGCTGCCGCGCTCCACGGAGTACGAGACGGCGCGCGAAGACGTGGTCGAGGCCTATATCGCCGCGACCGCCGCCGTGGCCCCGGCTCCGGACGACGCGGCCGGGCTGCGGTGGGTGTACACGGCCATGCACGGCGTGGGCTGGGAGACGGTGTCGCGCATCGTGAAGGCCGCGGGCTACCCGCAGCCGCTCGTGGTCGACGAGCAGCTGCGCCCCGACGCCACCTTCCGCACGGTGTCGTTCCCCAACCCGGAAGAGCCGGGAGCCATGGACCTCGCGTTCGCGAAGGCCCGGCGGACGCGCGCCGACCTCATCCTCGCGAACGACCCGGACGCCGACCGGCTCGCCGTGGCGATTCCCGACGACACCGCGCCGGAGGGCTGGCGCCGGCTCACCGGCAACGAGGTGGGCCTGCTGCTCGGCGCCCGCGCCGCCCGTGCGGCCGCCGGCACGCCCGGAGCCTCGCTGGCCTGCTCGCTGGTCTCCTCCCCCGGTCTCGGCGCGGTCGCCGCGCACCACGGCCTCGACTTCCACGAGACGCTCACCGGCTTCAAGTGGATCTCGCGGGCCCCGGGCATCGTGTTCGGTTTCGAGGAGGCGCTCGGCTACCTCGTGAACCCCGAGACCGTGCGGGACAAGGACGGCATCTCCGCCGCCGTGGCGCTGCTCGGGCTCGCCGCGGAGGCGCGCGGGCGCGGCGCGACCATCGCGGACCTGCTCCGCGAGCTCGGCGACACCTACGGGCACTTCGCGAGCGCCCAGGTGTCGGTGCGCGTGGCCGATCTGGCCCTCATCGGCACCGTCATGCTGGCGCTGCGGACCCTGCCGCCCACGCAGATCGGCGGGCGCTCCATCGCCTCGGCGGAGGACCTGCTGAACGCCGCGGACGGTCAGCCGTCGGGCGACGTGCTCCGGTACCGACTGAGCGACGGCTCGCGCGTCATCGTCCGCCCGAGCGGCACGGAGCCGAAGCTCAAGGTGTACATCGATGCGCGGGGCGACTCGGCGGAGGGAGCGGCTGCGGCCGTCGCCGAGCTCGAGGCCGGAGTGCGCGCCCTGCTGGACGAGCGCTCCTGACCATGCCCGAGCGGACCGTCGTCGTGAGCGCGCACAACGGCGTGCACGCGCGCCCGGTCGCCGAGATCGTCCGGCTCGTGCAGGCGCACGACCGCCCGGTGACGCTGCGCACCGCCGACGGGACGACCGTCGACCTGAGCAGCGTGCTGGCGGTCATGGACCTCGCGATCGTGCCGGGGGATGCCGTCGTGCTGGAGACGGCGGCATCCCCCGCCGCGGAGACGCTGCTGGACCGGCTCGCCGACGTGCTCGCACCACGGGGCTGAGCTCAGCCGTCGATCACCGCCACCAGCTCGTCGAGGAACGCCTCGAACGTGGTGCCGCGCCGCACGATGCGCTGCACGCTGTCGCGCTCGCTGAACACCTCGACGAGCTGCTCGAATACGGTCTGGAAGGCCGCGCGGTCGCCCTCGCTGAACGCGGCGAGCGCGACGACCTGCACGCGGGCGTCGCCCCAGGCCGCGGACCCCTCGGCGACCCCGATCGCGATCGCGGTGCGGGTGGCCGTCATCTGCAGCGCGTGCGGCACGGCGAGCGCGTCGGTGAACGCCGTGGACGACAGGCGTTCGCGCACGATCGTGTTCTCCACGTAGTCGTCGCCGATCAGTCCGGCCGCCACCAGCCGCGCGCCGAGGAGCCGGATGATCTCCTCCTCCCCCGCATCGGGCAGCGGGAAGACGTAGGCGTCGGGCAGGAAGTAGCGCGCCAGCTCGGCCCGCAGCCGCGTGAGACGCCGGCCGCGGCGGACGCGGGCCGCGGCCTGCTGCACGCGGTCGACGTCGGCGTCGGTGAGGAACGGCTGGATGCGCACGAACCGCTCACCGGGTGAGCCGGGCTCGATCGTGCTGAGCACCAGGTCGGTGTCGAACGACGCCCAGTCGGGGTCGACGTTCGTGACGACGCTCGTGACCTCGATCGCGGAGCCGAGGGAGCGGTCGACGCTCGATCGCAGCAGCTCGTGCAGCTCGTAATAGCCGGGGCACACGATCGTCGCCGTGAGGATCGACTCGGCCTTGCGGCTGCGCTCGAGACGCCCGCCGACGTGCATCGCGATGTAGGCGATCTCGTCGTCGTGGACGGGGGTGCCGAGGCGGTCGTGCAGCCCGCTCGCGATCGACACCGCCACCTCGAAGATCATCGGATACGTGGTCTTGAGCGACCGCGTGAGCGGGTTGCGCGTGAGGGCGCTCTCCTCCGCCCGTCGCCGCAGGTTCTGCACGTGCAGCGCGAGCCGCAGCACGAACGTCTCGTCGACCAGGTCGACCTGGAAGTCGTCCGCGGCCCTGGCGATCTCGGCCCGCACGGCCGCGTCGACCTCCGGCGCCACTCCGCTGCGCGCGACCTCGCGGGTCTCGTCGCCGCCCGGCGCCACGATGCGTGTGAGCACGAGGGACGCGAGGTGGGCGCTGTCGCCCTCGCCGAGCATCACGCCGAAGTGCTCGGCGGCGAGACGCGCGATCACCGCGCCCACGCGAGGGATCTCGGGCCTGGCCCCGGTCGGCGGCGTGTCGAGTGACCGCCCGGCGGCCACCCGCTCCGCGGCGATCGCGATGTGCAGCAGCACGTCGGCGATCGCGAGCTCGTTGACGTAGTAGCCGAGCTGTCCGAGCTCCCCCACCAGGGCCGACTTGAAGGGCGCGACCGCCCGCGGATCGACCGCCGTGCCGGACAGCGCGCGGCGGAACACCTCCGGGTGGAAGGACGCGTCGTCCATCTCGTCGTGCGCGAGCCGGCTGAGCAGCCGCCGCTGGGCCGCCTCGTCGCCACGCAGCCGCACGATCTCGCGCGAGCGGTCGAGGGTGAGGTCGGTGCCGTCGAGCAGACCGCGCACGCGCACGAGGTCGGCCTCCAGGGTGGCCTCGCTCACGTGCAGCTCGTCGGCGGCGTCGAACACGTCGACGCCCTCCGGCGCGTCGAGCAGCATGCGCACGAGCGCGTGCAACCGGTCGCGGGGCGTGGCCTCGCGGCCCTGGCGCACCCGTTGCGCGCCACGGGCGCCCGACCCCGCGCGATAGCCGGCGGGTCCCGACTCCACCACGGCCGCGCCGGGCGTGCGGGCGTTGAGGGCGGCGACGTACGACCGGATGCTCCGCGGGGTCACGCCGAGGAGGTCGGCCAGGCTCCCGGCGGTCGCCCAGCCTTCCTGCCGCAGCAGCAGCGCGAGGAGCTGATCCTGGCGCTGGCGCGACATGACTCCCCCTGCTCTGGCGTGCTGACCGCACTGTCTCGACGTGTCTCCATGATGTCAGCCCGACGGGCGGGGCGCGCGGAAACCGAGGTTCCGCAGGGGCGGAAAGGAACGTGTTGGCGCGACCCCGCTCCGCGTTCTCAGACTGTTCTCAGGAAAGGCGGCATCGATGAGGATCCTCGTGGTGTGCGGCGCTGGCGCGTCGAGCACGTTCGTCGCGCAGCGGTTGCGCAGGGCGGCGGAGTCCGTCGGCCTGGACTGGGATGCGGCGGCCGGAACGGAGAGCTCCGTCGCCGCAGGGCGCCACGACCTCGTGCTCATCGGCCCGCACCTCGGCGACCGGCTCGCCGACATCCGCCGCGTCGCCGACGGCCCGGTGGCGCTGCTGCCCGACGACGTCTTCGCCGACCGCGACGGCAGCCGCACCCTCCGGCTCGCCCGCTCGATCCTCGCCGACGCCGGCGAGACACCGAAAGGAACACCATGACCGCCACTCGCACCGTCCGGATCGGCTCCTCGCACGGCCTGCACGCCCGCCCCGCGAAGATCTTCGCGCAGGCGGCCAAGGATTCCGGTCTCGCCGTGACCATCGCGAAGGACTCCGGCAAGCCGGTCAACGCCGCCAGCATCCTCGGCGTCATCGCGCTCGCGGTCGAGCACGGCGACTACGTCACGCTCACGGCCGAGGGCGACGGCGCGGAGGACGTGCTGGACACGCTCACCGAGCTGCTGACCACCGATCACGATCAGGACGCGGCCGGATGAGCGAGCTGCGCGGGGTGGGAATCGGCCTCGGCGTCGCCCAGGGACCGGTCGTCCGGATGACCGAGGCGCTGCCGGCGCCGGACGACTCGCCCAGCACCGCGGGCGCCGATGCCGAGCGCGCGCGAGCCCGCGAGGCCGTCGCCACGGTGGCGCGGGAGCTGACCGCGCGCGGCGAGGCCGCCGGAGGAGCGGCGCAGGAGGTGCTCGAGGCGCAGGCCATGATCGCCGAGGACCCGACGCTGCAGGACGAGGTGGATGCCCGCATCGACGGCGGCGCCACCGCGGAGTGGGCCGTGCACGACGCGTTCGCCGGGTTCCGCGCGACGCTGGAGGCCGTGGGCGGCTACCTCGGGGAGCGCGCCGCCGACCTCGACGACATCGCCCAGCGCGTGCTCGCCCGCCTGCGCGGGGTCGACGCCCCCGGCGTGCCGAACCCCGGGCACCCGTTCGTGCTGGTCGCGCGCGACCTCGCCCCGGCGGACACCGCGCTGCTCGACCTCGACCAGGTGCTCGCGCTCATCACCACGGACGGCGGCCCCACGTCGCACACCGCGATCCTCGCCCGTGAGAAGGGCATCGTCGCGATCGTCGGGGCGTCCGAGGGCACCGCCCTCACCACGGGCGAGACCGTGATCGTCGACGCCGCTGCCGGGGTCGTGACCCGCGAGCCCAGCACCGAGGCCCTGGCCCGAGCCGCGGAGCGCGCCGCGGCCCGACGCTCGGCCGTCGATTCACCAGCCACTCCCGGCGCCCTCGCCGACGGCACGCCCATCGCGCTGCTGGCGAACCTGGGGAAGCCTGCGGACGCCGCCGATGCGGTCGCTCGGGGGGCCGAGGGCGTCGGGCTGTTCCGCACCGAGTTCCTGTTCCTCTCGGCGTCCCAGGCCCCGACGGTGGCGCAGCAGCGCGAGTCGTACCGCGAGCTCCTGGCGGCGTTCCCCGGCCGGAAGGTCGTGGTGCGCATGCTCGACGCGGGCGCCGACAAGCCCCTGGCCTTCCTCAACGACGCGCACGAGGAGAACCCGGCCCTGGGGCTCCGCGGCCTCCGGGCGCTGCGCGCGAGCGAGGACATCCTGCGCGAGCAGCTCACGGCGCTCGCGGAAGCCGACGCCGAGACCGACGCCGACCTGTGGGTCATGGCGCCCATGGTCGCGACGGTCGAGGAGACCGTGTACTTCACGGGACTCGCACGCGAGTACGGGCTGAAGACCGCCGGGGTCATGGTCGAGGTCCCGTCCAGCGCCCTGCTCGCCGACCGGGTGCTCGCCCACGCGGACTTCGCCTCGATCGGCACCAACGACCTGACGCAGTACACGATGGCGGCCGACCGCCTGCTCGGCTCGGTCGCGTCGTTCCAGGACCCGTGGCACCCCGCGGTGCTCCGCCTGGTGCGCGAGGTCGGCGCGGCCGGTGCCCGTCTCGGCAAGCCCGTTGGCATCTGCGGGGAGGCCGCGGCCGACCCCCTCCTCGCGGTCGTGCTCGTGGGTCTCGGGGCGACCAGTCTCTCGATGGCGCCGTCCGCGTTGGCCGACGTGCGCCGCGCCCTCTCCGAACGCACCGCGTCCGACGCGCTCAGCCTGGCGGAAGCCGCGCTGGACGCCGACGACGCCTCCTCCGCCCGAACCGCCGTGGCGACCCTCGCCGCGGCACTCCCCCCTCACCAGAAAGAGACGACATCATGACGACGACGTCACCTGCCGCCACGAGACCCGGCGGCCTCCGCCTGGGTGTCCAGCGCTTCGGCACCTTCCTCTCGGGCATGATCATGCCGAACATCGCGGCCTTCATCGCCTGGGGCTTCATCACGATGCTCTTCATCCCCGCCGGCTTCTTCGGCGCGGACAGCCCGTTCGGCTGGCACTGGGCCGGGGTCGCCGAGATCATCGGCGGCGGCGGCGACTCGGCCGTGATCGGCTGGCAGGGTGCCATGACCGCCGTGGCCGAGGGTGACGGCGGCAACATCCTGGCGTACGTCGGGCTGGTCGGCCCGATGGTCACGTACCTGCTGCCGCTGCTGATCGCCAACACCGCGGGCCGCCTGGTCTACGGCGAGCGCGGTGGCGTCGTGGCCACGATCGCCACGGTCGGCGTGATCGTCGGCACGAACATCCCGATGTTCCTCGGCGCCATGATCATGGGACCGATCGCCGCATGGCTCACGAAGCAGATGGATCGCCTGTGGGACGGCAAGATCCGCCCCGGGTTCGAGATGCTCGTGAACAACTTCTCGGCGGGCATCCTCGGCATGATCCTCGCGATCGTCGGCTTCTTCGCGTTCGGACCGGTCATGCTCGGCATCAGCACCGCGCTGGGGGCCGCCGTCGACTGGCTCGTCGGGCTGAACCTGCTGCCGCTGGTGTCGATCATCGTCGAGCCCGCGAAGGTGCTGTTCCTCAACAACGCCATCAACCACGGCGTGTTCACCCCGCTCGGCATCGAGCAGGCGACCGAGACCGGCAAGTCGATCCTGTTCCTCATCGAGGCGAACCCCGGTCCCGGCATCGGCCTGCTGCTGGCGTTCAGCTTCTTCGGGGTCGGCGCCGCGCGGGCGTCCGCGCCCGGTGCCGCGATCATCCAGTTCTTCGGCGGCATCCACGAGATCTACTTCCCGTACGCGCTGAGCAAGCCGGCGACGATCCTCGCGCTCATCGCGGGTGGAGCGACCGGTGTCACGACCAATATGCTCCTCGGCGGCGGGCTCGCCTTCCCCGCGGCGCCCGGCAGCATCATCGCGGTGACCGCCGCGGCGATCGGCCCCGGCGTCGCGAACCTGCTCGTGGTCTACCTGTCCGTCATCCTCGCCGCGGCCGTCACGTTCCTGCTCACCGCCGTGATCCTGCGGGCCTCGCGCAAGCGCGACCTCGCGGCGGAGGGCGACACGTTCGGTGCGGCGATCGCGCAGACCGAGGCGAACAAGGGCAAGTCGTCCGCTGCGATGGACGCGCTGCGCACCTCGTCGGGCGCTGCGACAGCCACCGCCGCGACCGAGGCGCCCGCGACCGCGGTCGCCGACCGGCCGATCTCCACGATCGTGTTCGCGTGCGACGCCGGCATGGGCTCCTCGGCCATGGGTGCCAGCGTGCTCCGCAACAAGATCAAGAAGGCCGGGATCGAGGGCGTCACCGTGACCAACGCGGCGATCGCGAACCTCGACGGCACCGCCGACCTGGTGATCACGCAGCAGCAGCTCACGGAGCGGGCGCAGACGAAGTCGCCGAACTCCATCCATGTCTCCGTCGACAACTTCATGAACTCGCCGAAGTACGAAGAGGTCGTCGAGATGGTCAGGGAACAGCGAAAGGACGAAGAATGAGCGTGCTCACCCTCGAGCAGATCCGGATCCACCCGTCGGGTGCGACGCGGGACGACGCCCTCCAGGAGGCGACGGACATCCTCGTCGCCGCCGGAGCGGTCACCCCCGCCTACGTCGACGCGATGCGGCAGCGCGAGCAGACCGTGTCGACCTACATGGGCAACGGGCTCGCGATCCCGCACGGCACCAACGACGCGAAGGACGCCATCCTGGCCTCGGCCCTCTCGGTCGTGCGCTACGACGGCGGCGTCGACTGGGACGGCGAGCAGGCGACCTTCGTCATCGGCATCGCCGGTGTCGGGGACGAGCACCTGGAGATCCTGTCGCGCATCGCGATCCTGTTCTCGGACGAGGACGACGTCGCGAAGCTCGCCGCGGCGCAGACCCCGGAGGAGCTCTACACGCTCCTGTCGGAGGTGAACGAGGCATGAAGGCGGTCCACTTCGGGGCCGGCAACATCGGGCGCGGATTCGTCGGCCTGCTGCTGCACGAGGGCGGGTACGAGGTCGTGTTCTCGGATGTCGCCGGGGCTCTCGTCGACGCCATCAACGCGGTCGACGAGTACACCGTGCACGAGGCCGGCCCCGGGGGGACCGATCACGTCGTCACCGGGTTCCGCGCGGTGAACAGCCGCACCGACCCCGATGCCGTCGCGGAGGAGGTGGCGACCGCGGACGTCGTCACCACGGCCGTGGGACCGACGGTGCTGCGCTTCGTGGCGCCGTCGATCGTCGCGGGGCTCGCGCTCCGCTCCCCCTCGGCCGCGCCGCTGCAGGTCATGGCGTGCGAGAACGCGATCGGCGCCACCGACCAGCTGCGCGCCGAGGTCGCCGCGGCCGCCGGGGCAGACGCCGAGGCCCTGCTGTCGCGCGCGGTGTTCGCGAACACCGCGGTGGACCGCATCGTGCCCGCGCAGCCCGAGGGCGCGGGCGTCGACGTCACGGTGGAGCCGTACGTGGAGTGGGCCATCGAGTCGGGGCCGTTCGGGGACGCGCCGCCGCACATCCCGGGGGCGCACTTCGTCGCGGACCTCGCGCCGTACATCGAGCGCAAGCTGTTCACGGTGAACACGGGACACGCCGCGACCGCGTACTTCGGCGCTCGCGCGGGCATCGAGCGCATCTCGGACGCGCTGGCCGACCCCGACATCGCCGCCCGGGTGTCCGCGGCCCTGCAGGAGACATCGGCCGTGCTCGCGGCGGTGCACGGTCTCGATCCGGCCGAGCTCGCCGCGTACCGCGCCACGATCCTCGACCGGTTCCGCAACCCGGAACTGGTCGACACGGTGCAGCGCGTGGGGCGGCAGCCGCTGCGCAAGATCTCCCGCCACGAGCGTTTCATCGGCCCCGCCGCGATGGCCGCGGAGCGCGGGCTGCCGACCGGGGCGCTGGTGGCCGCCGTCGCCGCCGCTCTCGAGTTCGACGACCCCGCGGATGAGCAGTCCGTCGAGCTCCAGGCGCTCCTGCGCAGCGAGGACGCCGGAGCGTTCACGACCCGCGCCACCGGACTCGACCCCGAACACCCGCTGTACGACGCGGTGCGCGAGGCCGTCGCCGCCCGGCAGGCCGTCCTGCGCGACACCTGATCCGCCGCCGCGACCGTCCACGACGCGCCCCCGCGCACCGCTACGATCGGTGCGCGGGGGCGTTTTTTCGAGCACAGCGACGTGCGGGGAGCGGGATGAACAGATACGCCGTGATCGGCGCGGGGCCATCGGGCCTGGCAGCAGCCAGAGCGCTGCAGAAGCGCGGCATCGCCGTGGACGGGTACGAGGCGTCGCACGGCGTCGGCGGCCTGTGGGACATCGACAACCCGCGCAGCACCATGTACGAGTCCGCGCACCTGATCTCCTCGCGCACCACGACCGAGTTCGCGGAGTTCCCGATGCGGACCACCGCGGACTACCCGGGGCACCGCGTGCTCAAGGGGTACTTCACCGACTACGCCGAGCACTTCGGCCTCACAGGGCTGTTCCGCTTCGACACGGCCGTGACCAGGCTCGAACCCCGCGACGGCGGCTGGGACCTCACCGCCACGGGACCGGACGGCGAGCACACCCGGTGGTACGCGGGCGTGGTGCTCGCGAACGGCACGCTCGCCACGCCGAACGTCCCCTCGTTCCGCGGTGCGTTCACGGGCGAGCTGCAGCACACCAGCGCGTACCGGTCGCCGCAGCAGCTCGCGGGGAAGCGCGTTCTGCTGATCGGCGCGGGCAACTCGGGGTGCGACATCGCCGTCGACGCCGTGCACCATGCGGCGTCGGTCGACATGAGCGTGCGCCGCGGCTACTACTTCGTGCCGCGCTACCTGTTCGGGCGTCCCAGCGACACGCTCAACCAGGGCCGACCGCTGCCCGCCCGGCTCAAGCAGGCGATCGACACCCGCGTGCTGCGGGCGTTCACGGGCGATCCGGTACGGTTCGGCTTCCCCCGGCCCGACTACCGGCTGTACGAGTCGCACCCGATCGTGAACACGCTCGTCCTGAACCACCTCGGCCAGGGCGACCTGCGCATCCGACCCGACATCGACCGCTTCGACGGCTCCACGGTGCACTTCCGCGACGGGAGCGCGGACGACTACGACCTGGTCCTGCTCGCCACCGGCTACCGCCTCGACTACCCGTTCGTCGATCCGGAGCACCTGCACTGGCGCGGAGCGGCCCCGAGGCTGTTCCTGAACGTGTTCCCCTCCTCCTTCAACGGGCTGTTCGTGATGGGTATGATCGAGGCGTCGGGGATCGGGTGGCAGGGGCGCTACGAGCAGGCCGAGCTCCTCGCCTCCTACCTGCACGCGGTGGAGACGGCTCCCGAGCGCGGCGCGCGATTCCGCGAGCGGGTGACCGGGGCCCCGTGGCCGGACGTGACCGGCGGCTACCACTACCTCGGCCTCGACCGGATGGCCTACTACGTGAACAAGGACGCCTATCGCCGCGCGGTCCGGCAGGAGCGGCAGTCGCTGGAGGCCGGGGCGTGAACGTCGACGACGTGGTGCTCTCCTTCACCCCCGGCACACTCACGATCCTCAACGTGGTGCTCGGCCTGATCATGTTCGGCATCGCGCTGGACACGTCACCGCAGGACTTCCGCGTCGTGGCGAAGCACCCGAAGCCGTTCGCGATCGCGATCCTCGCCCAGCTCCTGCTGCTCCCCGTCGCGACGTTCCTGCTCACGCTGGTGCTGCCCGTCCCGCCGTCGATGGCGTTGGGGATGCTGCTGGTCGCGTGCTGTCCGCCCGGCAACATCTCGCAGGTGCTCACGCATCGCGCGGGCGGCAACGTCGCGCTGTCCGTGTCGCTCACGGCGGTCGGCAACCTGGTCTACATCGTCGCGATGCCGCTGAGCATCACGTTCTGGGGGTCGCTGCACCCGACCGCACGCACGCTGCTGCGCGACATCTCGCTCGACCCGTGGCGCATGCTGCTCGAGATCCTGCTGATCGTCGGTCTCCCGTTCGCCCTCGGGCTGCTGCTGCGGGCGAAGCTGCCGGGGGTGAGCGCGCGCGTGCAGCCCTTCGTGAAGTGGTTCAGCCTGCTCGCACTGCTGGGCTTCATCGTGGCCGCCCTGATCGGCAACTGGACGGTGTTCGTGCAGGTGCTCGGCATCATCCTCCTGGTGGTCGCCGTGCACGATGCGGTCGCGCTGGCCCTCGGTTACGGCACGGCCGTGGTCGGCGGACTGGGCACCCGCGAGCGCAAGGCCATGACCTTCGAGGTGGGCATCCGCAACGCCGGGCTCGGCCTGGGCCTGGTCTTCCTGTTCTTCGACGGGCTGGGCGGCATGGCCATCGTGGCGGGCTGGTGGGGCATCTGGGACATCATCGCCGGACTCGTGCTCGCCGGACTGTGGGCGCGGCACACCCGACGGCGGACCGGAAGCCCCGACGGCGATGCGAGTGGTCGCATGAGCATCGAGGCGGCCTGATGCGGCGGGTGCTGATCACGGGCGGCGCGGGTTTCCTCGGCACGCACGTCGCGAGCGCCCTCGCGCGCCGTGACGACGTGGAGCTGGTCGTGGCCGCGGATGTGCGGGATGCCCCCGCGCGGGACGGCGTCGTGAACGCGCTGCTCGACGTGACCGATGCCGCAGCCGTCGCGCCCCTGCTGCGCGCCCACCGGATCGACACCGTGGTGCACCTCGCCGCGATCGTGAACCCGGGTCGCGACGTCGACCGGGAGTACCGGGTCGATGTGATCGGCTCCGCGAACGTGCTCGCCGCGTGCGTCGAGACCGGCGTCCGTCGGATCGTCGTGTCGAGCTCGGGCGCCGCGTACGGCTACCACCCCGACAACCCTGCCTGGATCGACGAGAGCACGCCTCTGCGCGGCAACGACGCGTTCCCGTACGCGCGCCACAAACGGCTGGTCGAGGAGATGCTGTCCGACTGCCGGAGCGAGCACCCCGGACTCGAGCAGGTCGTGTTCCGCATCGGGACGATCCTCGGTCCGACCGTGCGGAATCAGATCACCGCGCTCTGGGACGGGCGGCGCATCCTGGGCATCGCGGGCTCCGACTCCCCCTTCGTGTTCGTCTGGGTCGACGACGTCGCGACCGCGATGGTGCGGGCGGCGACGGACGGACCGGCGGGGGTGTTCAACGTCGCCGGAGACGGGCGTCTCACGGTGCCGCAGATCGCCGCGCGGCTCGGCAAGCGACAGCTCGTGGTCCCCGCGTGGGCACTGGACGCGGCGCTCCGCCTGGGACGGATGCTCCGGCTCACCGAGCACGGGCCGGAGAAGGTGCCGTTCCTGCGCTGGCGGCCCGTGCTGTCCAACCGCCGACTCATCGAGGATTTCGGCTTCACGCCCACGCGCACCTCGGCGGAGGCGTTCGAGGAGTACCTGGCCACGCACCCCTCCGTCTCCCGCCGACGGGAGTAGCGTTGCCTCCGTGCAGAAGAAGCCCCGCCGCCGCATCCTGAGACGTGTCCTGTGGGCTCTGGCCATCGTGCTGGTCCTCGCGATCGGCGGTGTGCTCGCCTACACCCAGATCGGGGTCATGCCGGCCGAACCGGGTCCGCTCGCCGAGGTCCGTGACAATTCGGCGATCACCGTGACCGACGCCGACGAAGGCATCGTGCTGGAACCCGCCGACGGCGACTCCGAACGGGGCCTGGTGTTCATCCCGGGCGCCAAGGTCGATCCGTGGGCCTATGCGGCCCCGCTCCAGGGCCTCGCCGAGGAGGGCATCACGGTCGTCATCACCCGGCCGTGGTTGAACCTCGCGTTCTTCGACCCCCGCGGCCTGGACGACTTCACGTCCGCGGCGCCCGATGTCGAGTCCTGGGCCGTCGGCGGCCACTCCCTGGGCGGCGTCCGCGCCTGCCAGCTCGCCACCGCCGCCGATGCTCTGGTGCTGTTCGCGTCGTACTGCGCGAACGACCTGTCCGATTCCGAGCTCCCGGTGCTCAGCGTGGCCGGGAGCGAGGACGGCCTGTCCACTCCGGAGAAGATCGCCGATGCGCGGCCGATGCTCCCGGCCGACGCCGAACTCGTCGAGATCGACGGCGCCTCTCATGCCTCGTTCGGCGATTACGGGCCACAGGCGGGCGACGGCGAGCCGACCCTGTCCGAGAAGGAGATGCGCGCGCAGCTCACCGACATCGTGGGCGGGTTCCTGCTGTCGGTCCCCCGCTGACCGGCACCTCTCAGCCGAGGACGGGGTCGAGCAGCGGGTGCAGGTGCCGGGTGCCGAGCACGAGCGACGCCGTCCGCGCCCCGGCCTCCAGCGCGGCGGCGAGCCCGGCTCCGCCCAGTCGGGCGTCCAGCACGCCGGCGAGGAACGCGTCGCCTGCGCCGTTGGTGTCGACGACCGTGGTGGGCACCGCGCGCACGCGCACCTCGGTCCCGTCCGCATCGATCGCCACCGCGCCGTCCGCGCCGAGCGTGCACACCGCGAGCTGGGCACCCGCGTCGACCGTGGCCCGCAGGAACTCCACCGGAGAGTCCAGGCGGTCGGCGTTGCAGAACACGGCATGCGCGGCGGCGAGGAACGGCCGGTGGAACGCGGCCGTGCCGTCGTAGTCGTGCACGTCCACCCAGAGCGGCGTGCCGCTCCGCCGTGCCAGCGGGAGCAGGCGCAACGGTTCAGCGGCCAGGTCGAGCACGACCGCGTCCGCCACCGCCAGCTCTGCCGCCAGGGCCGCATCGTCGCGCCCGTCGCCCGCCTCCGGCGTCGCCAGGTACAGCGACACGCGCTCCCCCGCCCTCGTCATGAGGTTCAGGTGGCGCTCCGTCACGCCGTCCGACCAGTGCACGGGCACTCCGGCAGCGGCCAGGGCGTCGCGCACCCGCCGGCCGTCGTCGTCCGACCCCGCGATCGCGTGCAGTGCCACCGCGCGCCCGAGCCCGGTCAGGCTCAGCGCCTTGCCCGCACTCGTGCCGCCGACCGTCTCCCAGCTGTCCTCGGCGAACTGCATGTGCGGTTCCGGCTCCGGCAGCCGGTCGAGCACGACGATCCTGTTCCAGGCGGCGGGACCGACGATGACGACCGCGGCCACGCGTCAGCCGATCCGCGACACCAGGGCGTCGAGCCCCATGCCGTAGTCGATGCGCACCACGGGAAGCGCGAGCTTGTCCGTACCGATCTGCACGTACCCGGGCTCGATCGTCCGCGCCATCTCGAAGCCGGCCTGCGCCACGCCCTGCTTCGCCGTGTCGTTGTAGTGTCCGAAGGGGTAGGCCATGACCTCACGGACGCCCAGCACGTCGCCCGAGGCGTTGAGGTCGGCGGCGATCTGATCGGCCGTCCAGTTCACCATCCGCCCCTTGCCGTTCTCCCCCGCCTGGTGCATGTCGTTGGTGTGCGAGCGCCGCAGCACGTAGATCGACGGGGGCGGATCGGTCCGGTAGGCCGTGATCATGAACGAGGTCGACAGCAGGCGGTACTTGTCGATCACGGGCACGGCGAGGTCGAACCAGCTCTGGTCGGCGTCGTCGTCCGTGATGATGACCGAGCGCGCGGGCAGGAACAGCCGGCCGTCGATGAACGCGCTGAGCTCGTCCCACGTCGGCAGGTAGAAGCCCGTGGTGGCGATGTGGTTCATCTGCGCGTCGAAGTCGCCGATGTAGGCGTAGTTCCCGCGCAGCCAGCCCGTCTCCCCGTCCGGGTTCGATGTGAACTGGTGGTACATGAGGATCGGCACGCGCGTGCCCTCCGCCGCGTTCTCCTCCGGGGTCTTCCAGGCCGCGAACAGCTCGATCCGCTGGTCGTCGCACACCACGGGGTCGGCGCCGTTGACGCGGGCCTCCGGAGTGAAGGCCGCCGCGTCGGCCGCCGTCGGGTACCACCCGGCGAACACCTTCCCCGCCACGGCCGGGATCGGCAGCGCGACGTACAGGCCGTTCTGCCACTGCAGCTGCGGATCCGCCGGGGCGCCCTCGCCGGCGAAGCTCACGGCACACGCCAGCGGGTTGTCGGCGTCGGCCAGCAGCTGCTCGACCGCGGTCAGCGGCGTCGGCGACGGCGACGGCTCGGGGCGCGGCGACTCCGTCCGCGCCGGTGCCGCCTCGGCCGCCCCCCGGTTCAGCAGCAGGTATGCCGCCGCGCCACCCCCGACCACCAGCACGGCGGCGAGCGAGATGATCAGTGCGACGCGCCCCCGTCGCTTCCCCCCGGAAGCCACGGTCAGGCGTCGAATCCCTCGGCGATCATCTCCACGAGCTCCTCGCGTTCCTCGACGGGGAGGAACGCGGCGGCCGCGGCGTTGAACTGGAAGGTCTCGAGGTCGTCGAGGTCGTAGTCGAACGTCTCCACCAGCAGCGCCAGCTCCCGCGTGAGCGAGGTCGCGCTCATGGTGCGGTTGTCCACGTTCACGGTGACGGCGAAGCCCAGCTGGTAGAGCAGGTCGAACGGGTGGTCGGCCAGCACGTTGCCCCAGGCCGCGACGGCCCCGGTCTGCAGGTTCGACGACGGCGACAGCTCGAGCGGGATCTCGCGGTCGCGCACCCAGCGGGCGAGCTCGCCGAAGCGCACCTGCACCTCGTCGCCCTCCTGCGTGACGACCTCCAGGTCCTCCGCGATGCGCACACCGTGGCCCAGCCGCAGCGCGCGCCCGTCGAGCAGCGCCGAACGGATCGATGTGAGTCCGGCGGCCTCTCCCGCGTGAACGGTCACGGGGAAGAAGTTCTCGGCGAGGAAGTCGAACGCGGCGCGGTGGTTCGACGGCGGGAAGCCGTCCTCCGGCCCGGCGATGTCGAAGCCCACGGCACCGCGGCCGCGGAAGTCGACCGCGAGCTCCGCGATCTCCCTGGCGCGGTCGGTGTGCCGCATGGCGGTGATCAGCTGGCCGACGCGGATGCTGCGACCGCTGCGGTCGGCGGCGTCCTCGCCCTCCTCGATGCCCTGCTGCACGGCCTCCACGGCCTGCTCCAGCGTGAGCCCCGCGGCCTGGTGCTGCTCGGGCGCCCAGCGCACCTCTCCGTAGATCACGCCGTCGGCCGCGAGATCCTGCACGAACTCGCGCGCGACCCGGGTGAGCCCTTCGCGCGTCTGCATGACGGCCGTCGTGAGGTCGAACGTCTTCAGGTATTCGACCAGCGAGCCGGAGTCGCTCTGCTTCGCGAACCAGGTGCCCAGCGCGCGCGGGTCGTTCTCCGGCACGTCGAGCCCGATGGCGTCCGCGAGTTCGATGATCGTCGCCGGCCGCACGGCCCCGTCGAGGTGGTCGTGCAACGACACCTTGGGCAGGCTCCGCAGGGAGACGCCGTTCAGGCTGGCATCGCCGTTCGCATCGATCGACATGGGGATCCTCTCGGTCGCGGGACTTCGGTTTCAGGCTACCGTCCGCGGCCTCAGGCCGTGATGCGCTCGCGGACGATCGGCCCGGCCTCCGGGGCCCGGTCGCCGAGCTCCCACGCCCCCTCCAGCGCCTCGATCGCGCGGGGGAACCGTGCCTCGTCGGCCGCGGACAGGGTGAACAGCGGCTGCCCGGCGGTCACGCGGTCGCCCGGCTTGGCGTGCAGGTCGATGCCGGCCTCGTGGATGACCGGATCCTCGGCCCTGGCCCGCCCGGCACCGAGGCGCCACGCGGCGATCCCGAAGGGCAGCGCGTCCATGCGCGTCACGACACCGTCGGACGCGGCGGTCACGACGTGCGTCTCCCTCGCGACCGGGAGCGCGGCGTCGGGGTCGCCGTCCTGCGCGCGGATCATGGCCTTCCAGCTGTCCATCGCGCGGCCGTCGTCGAGAGCGGCCTCCACGTCGGCGTCGGGCTGCCCGGCGAGGGCGAGCATCTCCCTGGCGAGGGCGACGGTCAGTGCCCGCACGTCGGCCGGGCCCCCGCCCGCCAGGATCTCGACGGACTCGCGCACCTCGTTGGCGTTGCCGATCGCGCGGCCCAGCGGCACGTTCATGTCCGTGAGCAGCGCGGTCGTGGCGACGCCGGAGTCGGTGCCGAGTGCGACCATCGTGCGTGCGAGCTCCCGCGCGCGGTCGATGTCCTGCATGAAGGCGCCGGAGCCGAACTTCACGTCGAGCACGAGCGCGTCGGTGCCCTCGGCGATCTTCTTCGACATGATGCTCGACGCGATCAGCGGGATCGCCTCGACCGTCCCCGTCACGTCGCGCAGCGCGTACAGCTTCTTGTCGGCGGGGGCGAGGCCGGAACCCGCGGCGCAGATCACCGCTCCCACGTCGCCCTGCATCTGGGCGAACATCTCCTCGTTGCTGAGCGCGGCGCGCCAGCCGGGGATCGCCTCGAGCTTGTCGAGCGTGCCCCCGGTGTGACCGAGGCCGCGTCCGCTGAGCTGCGGAACGGCCACGCCGAACGAGGCCACCAGCGGTGCGAGCGGCAGGGTGATCTTGTCGCCGACACCACCCGTGGAGTGCTTGTCGACCGTGGGCTTGCCGAGGGTCGCGAAGCTCATCCGCTCGCCGGAGGCGATCATGGCGTCGGTCAGCACGCGGATCTCGTCGCGCTCCATGCCCCGCTGGAACACCGCCATCGCGAACGAGGCCATCTGCGCGTCCGAGACGTAGCCGCGCGTGTACGCGTCGACCATCCAGCGCAGCGCCGACTCCGGCACCGCCCCGCCGTCGCGCTTGGCGCGGATCACATCCACGGCGTCGAACGGCTCAACGGTCATCGTGCGTCCTCCAGGTCGCGCGGCCCGAACGCATCGGGCAGCACCTCGTCGATCGTGCGGATGCCGGAGACGGTCTCCAGCAGCATGCCGGGCACGGCGTGTTCGTACAGCAGCTGGCGGCACCGGCCGCACGGCATGATCGTGTCGCCGTCGTTGTTGACGCACACGAACGCCACGAGCTGCCCACCGCCCGACATGTGCAGGTCGCCGACGAGCGCGCACTCCGCACACAGCGTGACGCCGTACGAGGCGTTCTCCACGTTGCAGCCCGCGACGATGCGTCCGTCGCTGACGAGGGCGGCCGCTCCCACGCGGTAGCGCGAGTACGGCGCGTACGCCTTCGTCATCGCGTCGGCGGCGACCTGGCGCAGCTCGTCCCAGTCGATGTCGGTCATGACGGTCGTTCCTTCTTCCTGCGTCCTACGACTTGATGTACGGCTTGCCGTCGGCGGCAGGTGCCTTGATCTGCCCGGCGAACCCGGCGACCGCGAGCAGCGTCACCACGTACGGCAGCATCAGCATGAACTCGCCAGGGATCGGCGTCTTCAGGATCGACAGCAGGTTCTGCAGGTTCGTCGCGAAGCCGAACAGCAGTGCCGCCAGCGTCGCCCTGATCGGGTCCCAGCGGCCGAAGATCACCGCGGCGAGGGCGATGAAGCCGAGTCCCGCCGTCATGTCCTTGCCGAACTGCGGCACCGAGACGAGCGTGAAGTACGCACCGCCCATGCCCGCGATCGCACCGGCCAGCAGCACGTTCCAGAACCGCGTCGGGTTGACCTTGATGCCCACCGTGTCGGCGGCCTGCGGGTGCTCACCGACGGCGCGGAGCCGCAGCCCCCAGCGGGTGCGGTACAGCCCCCACGCGACGACGGCGACCGTGAGGAACATCAGGTAGCCGATGAACGTCTGGTTGAACAGCACGGGACCGATGATCGGGATGTCGCTGAGCAGCGGGATCTCGATCCGCGTGAACCGCACCGGCGTGTTCAGCTCGGCCTCGTTGGGTGCCAGGAGCGCGCCGTACAGGAACCCGGTGAGACCGGTGACGAGCACGTTCAGCACGACACCGACGATGACCTGCTCGACGAGGTACTTGATCGCGAACGCGGCGAGGACGCTGGCGACCAGCACGCCGCCGACCATCGCGCCGATCAGACCCACGAACGGGTTGCCGGTGATGCTCGACAGCAGGGCGGCCGAGAACGCGCCGAGCAGCAGCTGCCCCTCGATGGCGACGTTGACCACACCGGCGCGCTCGCCGATCACGCCGCCGAGGGCACCGAATACCAGCGGGACCGACAGCGACACCGCGCCGAACAGCAGGCTCGTGACGGGGACGAGGCCGCCCGCGGACGCCCACACCAGGAACCCGAACACCGCGAACACACCGTAGGCAGCGACCAGCCAGAGCGAGGTCGGACGATACACCCATGCCCTCAGGAACGAGGCGACCGTGATCACGACCAGCACGGCGAACACGAACCAGAAGGTCGACGAGGTGGGCAGGGCCACGTCGGGCAGTGCGAACGCCGACGACTGGTCGGAGAGCCGGAAGGTGCTGGTGCCGCTACGGGGTACCGCGAGGAACAGCAGCGCGAGCAGCACGGTCAGCACGGCGAGCACGATGGGCGCCTTGAGGTGGCGCTCCTTCACGGTCGCGAGCTGGACGGTGCCGTCTGCGGCCTCGGTCTGTGCGAGCGACATCATGCCGTCACCGCCTTCTTCGCGGCCTTGGCTCTCGCCTTGGCGGCCTTCTCCGCGTCGGACTTGGGCAGGAAGAACACGGTGCGCAGCAGCGGAGGCGCGGCGATGAACAGCACCACGAGCGACTGCACGACCAGCACGATGTCGACCGGGATGTCCTGCGCCTGCATCGAGAACGATCCGGCCTTGAGCGCGCCGAACAGGATGCCGGCGGCGAACGTGCCCCACGCGCGGCTGCGGCCGAGGAGAGCGACGGTGATCGCGTCGAAGCCGATGCCCGCGTCGATGGTCTCGGTGACGCCGGTGGTCACGGCGCCCTGCAGCTGGTTCATCCCCGCGAGTCCGGCGAGGCCTCCCGCGAAGAGCATCGCGTAGACGTAGATGCGCTGCACGCTGATGCCGGCGGCGCGGGCGGCGTGCGGGTTCTCGCCCACGGCGCGCATGCGCAGGCCGAGGGAGGAACGCTCGAGGAGCCACCAGACGAACAGTGTCGCGATGATCACGATCACGAAGCCCACGTCCAGCAGCGGGAACTGCGGGCCCAGCAGCGTCGGGAACTGCGCCGACTCGGGTGTCGGCGAGCCGAGCGCCTGGTTCGTGCCCGGCTTCTGCAGCAGGCCGGGCGTCCGGATCATCCACAGCAGCAGGTAGTACGCGATGTAGTTGAGCATGATCGTGAGGATCACCTCGTGCGCACCCGTGCGGGCCTTGATGAGACCGGCGATCGCACCCCACAGCGCCCCGCCCGCGATGCCGGCGAGGAGCGTGACGGGCAGGTGCAGCCACAGCGGCAGGTCGAGGGAGAAGGTCAGCAGCGCCGCGACCGCGACACCGATGAGCATCTGGCCGCGCGCACCGATGTTGAACAGACCGACGCGGAACGCGAGCGCCACACCGAGACCGGCCGCGATGAGCGGCGCGGCGAACCCGAGCGTGTTCGTCAGCGGACGGATCTGCGCGGCGAAGTCGGCTCCGCGGGCGTTGAAGATCGCGCCGCGGAAGAGCGCCTCGTAGCCGTTGTAGACGGCGTTCCAGGCCGCCGCCAACGTGTCGGTCGGACGGGCGAAGAAGTACCCGGACGCCTCCTGCACGTCTTCGTTCGTGAAGGCGATGAGGATGCCGCCCACGATGAGCGCGAGCACGATCGCCAGGATCGTGGTGACGGCGCTCCCCCGCAGGATCTCCTTCAGGACGACGTTCGCGCGGGGAGGCGGCGGGACGTCGGAGGGGTCGCGCGGCACGGTGCCGGTGCTCGTGGCGAGCTGTTCGGGTGGGAGCCCCTTGGTCGCGTCCCCTGCGCCTGGTGTCGCTCCGCTCACGCGGCCACCTCTCCTTCGGCCGCACCGGCCATCATGAGTCCGAGTGTCTCCCGGGGCGTGTCACCCGGGACGATGCCGACGATCGTGCCGCGGTACATGACCGCGATCCGGTCCGCGAGAGCTGCGACCTCGTCCAGCTCCGTGGAGACCACGACGACGGGGATCCCGGCGTCGCGCGTCTCGATGATCCGCTTGTGGATGAACTCGATCGAGCCGACGTCGACGCCGCGAGTGGGCTGCGCCGCCACGAGCAGGCGCAGGTCGCGGCTCATCTCCCGGGCGATGACCACCTTCTGCTGGTTTCCACCCGACAGCGTGCCCGCCGGGGTGTGGGGCCCCTGCGCGCGGATGTCGTACTCCTTGATGCGCTCGCGCGCGAACTCCTCGAGCACGGCGCGCTTGAGCGTGCCGGCGCGACTGAACGCCGGGTCGTCCGAGCGGTCGAGCACCAGGTTCTCGGCGACCGAGAACCCGCCGACCAAGCCGTCCTCCGTGCGGTCCTCCGGGACGAACCCGACACCCGCGTCGAGGATGGCGCGCACGCTTTTGCCGACCAGCTCCTTGCCGTCGAGCACGATGCTGCCCTCGACGCGCGCCGCGAGACCGACGATGGCCTCCACGAGCTCGGTCTGGCCGTTGCCCTGCACGCCGGCGATCGCGAGCACCTCGCCCGGTCGCACGGTGAAGTCGACGCCGTCCACGACGATCGCGCCGCCCGGGGTGAGCACCCGCAGTCCGGACACCGCCAGCCCGCCCTCGCCGAGTCGCGGCGCCTCCTTGTGCACCGTCAGCTCGACCGCGCGGCCGACCATGAGCGAGGCGAGCTCCGCGTTCGACGCAGTCGGCGACGCCTCCCCCACGATCCGGCCGAGGCGGACGATCGTGATGGTGTCGGCGACCTCCCGCACCTCGCGGAGCTTGTGGGTGATGAACACGATCGCGGTGCCCTCGTCGCGCAGCTGCCGCATGATGCCCATGAGCTCATCAGTCTCCTGGGGGGTCAGCACCGCGGTGGGCTCGTCGAACACGAGCACCTTCGCGTCGCGCGAGAGCGCCTTGATGATCTCGACCCGCTGCTGCACGCCGACGGGCAGGTCGCCCACGATCGCGTCGGGGTCGATGTCGAAGCCGAAGCGCGCGGCGACGTCCCGCACGTGCTGGCGGGCCTTCGCGATGTCGAGGGTGCCGAGCGCCTTGGTCTGCTCGTGGCCGAGCATCACGTTCTCGGCGACCGTGAACACCGGTACGAGCATGAAGTGCTGGTGCACCATGCCGATCCCCGCAGCCATCGCGTCACCCGGGCCGCGGAAGTGCTGCACCTCGTCGTCGAGGAGGATCTCTCCCTCATCGGCCTGGTACAGGCCATAGAGGACGTTCATGAGGGTGGACTTCCCCGCGCCGTTCTCCCCGAGGAGGGCATGGATCTGCCCCGGTTCGACCACCAGATCGATGTGGTCGTTGGCCACGAGGCTGCCGAATCGCTTGGTGATGCCGCGAAGTTCGAGCTTCATATCTGCACCTTATCCAGAAGTGTCATTCAGGAGAATCGTCGTCCGTCCACGGCACGGGGCGAGTGGCAGCCTGCTCACCACTCGCCCCGTGTCGGACCGTTTCAGATCACGGCGAGTTCTTCGACTCCACCGTGATGTCGCCGGAGATGATCTGCTCCTGCAGCGTCTTCAGCTCGTCCATCAGGCCCTCGGGCAGCTGGGACTCGAAGTCGCCGAAGCCGGACAGCTTGACGCCCTCGTTCTCGAGCGTCCCGACGTAGGGCTCCGGGTCGAAGTCGCCCTTGGCGGCCGCGATCGTCGCGTCGTGCACAGCCACGTCGATGGCCTTCATGATCGACACGAGCGTCATGCCGGCAACACTCGGGTCGGCAACCGCGAGGTCGCTGTCCACGCCGAGCATCAGGGTGTCCTTGCCGCTGTCGGTGATGGCCGCCGCGGCGCTCTGGTAGACGGGGCCACCGACCGGGAGGATCACGTCGACGCCCTGGTCGAGCACGCCCTGAGCGGTCTGCTTGGCGGTGTCGTTCGCGTCGAAGCCACCCGTGAAGGAGCCCTCCTGCGTCGCCGCATCCCATCCGAAGACCTGGACCGAAGCCGACTTGTCCTCGTTGTACTTCTCGACACCGAGCTGGTAGCCGTCCATGAACACGGCGACCGACGGGATCTGCATGCCGCCGAAGGTGCCGACCTTGTTCACACCGCTCTGCGCCGACCACGCCGCGGCCGCGTAGCCGCCGAGGTAGGCGGCCTGAGCCGTGTCGAACACGAGGGGCTTGATGTTGGGCGCGTCGACCTCGCCGTCGAAGTCGTTGTCGGCCCAGTCATCGATGATCGCGTAGTCGATCTCGGGGTTCGCGAGCGCCGACTCGACCGTGGCGGCCGACAGCTTGAAGCCGACCGAGACGATGAGCGAGCAGCCCTCGGACACCGCGGTCTCGAGGTTCGGCGCGTAGTCGTTGTCGTTCGCCGACTCGAACTCGAGCGGCTTGATGTCGAGCTCCTCGGCGGCGCTGTCCATGCCCTCCTTGGCCGACTGGTTGAACGACTTGTCGTTCCAGCCGCCCGCGTCGGAGATCAGGCAGGGCAGGAAGTCGGAGTCGGCCGGCTTGTCCGATCCCCCGGCCTCGTCGGTCGGTGCCTGGCCGCAACCGGCGAGCGCGAAGATGACGCCCGCGGCGACGGTCGCGCCGAGAAGCTTCTTGGTGGTGGAGATGGTCAACTCATGCCTCCCTCAACGGAACCGCGACCATCGCGGATCGATCAAAGTTACCTAGTGTTTCAGCCTTCGTGCACGCACGTCGCCCCCGGCGCTGGCGAAAGGTTACAAAGCTGAAATCAACCCACCCGATGAGCACCGATCACTGCTCATCAGAGCACGTCGCCCTGTCCGTTCAGCTTCAGCGACTCCACGACGCCCTTCACGCGCTGCGCGTTCTCCACCGTCGTGACGAGAAGCGCGTCGGGGGTGTCGACCACGACGATGTCCTTGACGCCGACGAGGCTGATGACGCGGGAGGTCTGGCTGACGAGGATGCCGCTGGCGGCATCCGTGAGCACCCGCGCCCGCGGCCCGAGAACGGCGAGGTCGTTCTTCCTGCCGTTGGTGATGAGCTTGGTGAGCGACGCGAAGTCGCCGACATCGTCCCAGTCGAAGTGCCCGGGGACGACGGCGAGGCGACCACGACGCGCGGCGGGCTCGGCGACCGCGTAGTCGATCGCCGTCTTCTTGAGGCGCGGCCAGATGCGGTCGACGACGGGGCCCCGTCGCTCGCGATCGTCCCACGCCTCGGCCAGTTCGAGCAGCCCGGCGTGCAGCTCCGGCTCGTTCGCGGCGAGCTCGTCGAGCAGGACGCTCGCCTTGGCGATGAACATGCCCGCGTTCCACAGGTAGCCCCGGTCGGCGAGGTACGCCTTGGCCGTCTCCAGGTCGGGCTTCTCCACGAAGCTCTCGACGAGCGCGGCCTCACGGGCACGCTCGACGACGAGCTCGGAGCCCTTCTTGATGTATCCGAAGCCGACCGCGGGCTCCGTGGGGGCGATGCCGATCGTGCAGATGTACCCCTCGCGAGCGACCTCGACCGCGTCTCGCACCGCGAACTCGAACACGCGCGTGCCGCGGATGACGTGATCGGCGCTGAACGAGCCGATGATCACATCGGGGTCGCGCCGGTGCAGCACGGCGGCGGCCAGTCCGATCGCCGCGGCGGACTCGCGCGGCTCCGACTCCAGGAACACGTTCAGATCGGCGATGCCGGGCAGCTCGGCCTCCACCGCCGCCCGGTGCGCCCGTCCCGTGACCACCGCGATCCGATCGGGTCCGGCGAGGGGCTCGAGGCGGTCCCACGTGTCGCGCAGCAGCGAGTGGCCGGAGCCGGTCAGGTCGTGCAGGAACTTCGGCGCATCCGCCCGGGAGAGCGGCCACAGCCTGCTGCCGATGCCTCCGGCCGGGATCACCGCGTAGAAGTCCTCGATGGGTTCGCTCACCCGGCCAGCGTACCCAGCCGGCCCGCTCGGTCCCCATGAGCCGCTCCGCGGCGACGCGGTCCCGACCGGATCCGGGCGGCGCCCGCTGGTTAGGGTCCCCTTCGTCGCCCACGGCCTTCTCACAGGAATAGGATGGAGGGCGATCGGGCGTGCCTGCCCCTCCCCAGCACTTCGAGGGGTCGAGACGGCGCACGCGACCGAGTCACATCGATCCAGGGAGGACGACCGTGTCCACAAGCGCTCGCTTGACACCGTCGATTTCGGAAACCACGTCCAAGACCCCCCGCGGCACCCTCTACCGGGGTCGCGAAGGCATGTGGTCGTGGGTGCTTCACCGCATCACCGGAGTCGCCATCTTCTTCTTCCTGTTGGTGCACGTGCTCGACACGGCGCTCATCAGGGTGTCGCCGGAGGCGTACGACGCGGTCATCGGCACGTACAAGAACCCGGTCATGGCGCTCGGCGAGGTCGTGCTCGTGGCCGGCATCGTGTTCCACGCCATGAACGGTCTGCGCATCATCGCCGTGGACTTCTGGTCGAAGGGCGCCAAGTACCAGCGCCAGCTCTTCTGGGGCGTTCTGCTCGTCTGGGGCATCATCATGGCCGGCTTCGTGCCCCGCCACCTGATGCTCGCATTCGCCGGCTTCGGAGGAGGACACTGATGAGCGCTCAGACCGCCGTCGCCCCCGCCCGCCGTCAGCGCGGGGTGAACCTGGAGAAGTGGGGCTGGGTCTTCATGCGCGTGTCGGGCGTCGTGCTCGTCGTGCTGATCTTCGGCCACCTCTTCGTCAACCTCATGCTCGGCGAGGGCATCCACGCCCTCGACTTCGCGTTCATCGCCGGCAAGTTCGCCACGCCGTTCTGGCAGTGGTGGGACGTGCTGATGCTGTGGCTCGCGCTCATCCACGGCGCCAACGGCATGCGCACGATCGTGAACGACTACGTGACCAACGCCACCGCCCGCAAGGCACTCGTGTGGGCACTCGGGCTGGCCGCCGGCCTGCTCATCATCCTCGGCACGCTGGTCGTCTTCACGTTCGACCCCTGCCTGGGTGTGACCGAGTCCAGCACGCTGTGGGAGACCTGCCAGGCGCAGGGCTAGAAGAAGAGGCATACGAGAAGTGACTACCCAGACCCAGGATTCCGTCGTCCGTGACGGCGTGCACTACCACCAGTTCGACATCGTCATCGTGGGCGCCGGCGGCGCCGGGATGCGGGCGGCCATCGAGGCGGGCCCCGGCGCGAAGACGGCCGTGATCTCGAAGCTGTACCCGACGCGCTCGCACACCGGTGCCGCGCAGGGCGGCATGGCGGCGGCGCTCGCGAACGTCGAGGAGGACTCCTGGGAGTGGCACACCTTCGACACGGTCAAGGGCGGCGACTACCTCGTCGACCAGGACGCGGCGGAGATCCTCGCGAAGGAAGCCATCGACGCGGTCATCGACCTCGAGAACATGGGCCTTCCCTTCAACCGCACGCCCGAGGGCAAGATCGACCAGCGTCGCTTCGGCGGTCACACCGCCGAGCACGGCAAGACCCCGGTCCGCCGCGCCTGCTACGCCGCCGACCGCACCGGTCACATGATCCTGCAGACGCTGTTCCAGAACTGCGTCAAGCTCGGCATCAACTTCTTCAACGAGTTCTATGTGCTCGACCTCATCACCGTGAAGGACGAGGCGGGCAAGACCCAGATCGCCGGCGTCGTCGCCTACGACCTCGCCACGGGTGAGCTGCACGTCTTCCAGTCCAAGGCCGTCATCTTCGCGACCGGCGGCTTCGGGAAGATCTTCAAGACCACGTCGAACGCGCACACGCTCACGGGCGACGGCGTCGGCATCGTCTGGCGCAAGGGCCTCCCGCTGGAGGACCTCGAGTTCTTCCAGTTCCACCCGACCGGACTCGCCGGACTCGGCATCCTCCTCACCGAGGGTGCCCGCGGTGAGGGCGCGATCCTCCGCAACGCCTCGGGCGAACGGTTCATGGAGCGATACGCCCCCACCATCAAGGACCTCGCGCCGCGTGACATCGTCGCGCGCTGCATGGTGCAGGAGGTCGCGGAGGGCCGCGGCGCCGGACCGCACAAGGACTACGTGCTGCTCGACTGCACGCACCTGGGTGCCGAGGTGCTCGAGACCAAGCTCCCCGACATCACCGAGTTCGCGCGCACGTACCTGGGCGTCGACCCGGTCGTGGAGCCCGTCCCCGTGATGCCGACCGCGCACTACGCCATGGGCGGCATCCCCACCAACAACAACGGCGAGGTGCTGGCCGACAACGACACCGTGGTGCCCGGCCTGTACGCCGCCGGCGAGTGCGCGTGCGTCTCGGTGCACGGCGCCAACCGCCTCGGCACCAACTCGCTGCTCGACATCAACGTCTTCGGCAAGCGAAGCGGCCGCAACGCCGTGGAGTACGTCAAGACCGCCGAGTTCGTTCCGCTCCCCGAGAACCCCGCCGCGTTCGTCTCCGGCATGCTCGAGGACCTGCGCAACAACCAGGGCACCGAGCGCATCGCCGTGCTGCGCAAGACGCTGCAGGACGAGATGGACAAGGGCGCGCAGGTGTTCCGCACGCACGAGTCGCTGCAGCACGTGCTGGGCGTGATCGCCGAGCTGCGCGAGCGCTACAAGAACGTGCACGTCGACGACAAGGGCCACCGGTTCAACACCGACCTGCTCGAGGCCGTGGAGCTGGGCTTCCTGCTCGACATCGCCGAGGTCGTCGTCTACGCGGCGCAGAACCGCGAGGAGAGCCGCGGCGGTCACATGCGCGACGACTTCCCGAAGCGCGACGACGAGAACTACATGAAGCACACCATGGCCTACCTGACGGGCGACCCGCACTCGTCGGACCCCAGCGACCACATCAAGCTCGACTGGAAGCCCGTCGTGTTCACCAAGAACGACAAGGGCGAGTTGAACTACCCGCCGATGGAGAGGAAGTACTGACCATGTCGAACGCCATCGCCGAAGCCCCCGCGGAGACGACCGAAGACACCGGCATCCAGTCCTTCATCGTCACGTTCAACATCCGCCGGTTCGACCCCGAGGTCGACGCCGAGCCGCACTGGGTCGACTACGACGTGGAGCTCTACTCCACCGACCGCGTGCTCGACGCCCTGCACAAGATCAAGTGGGAGGTCGACGGTTCGCTCACGTTCCGCCGCTCCTGCGCCCACGGGATCTGCGGCTCCGACGCCATGCGCATCAACGGACGGAACCGCCTCGCCTGCAAGACGCTGATCAAGGACCTCGACATCTCGAAGCCCATCTACGTCGAGGCCATCAAGGGTCTGCCGCTGGAGAAGGACCTCGTCGTCGACATGGAGCCGTTCTTCGCGTCGTACCGCGAGGTGCAGCCGTTCCTCGTCGCGAACTCCGTGCCGGAGAAGGGCAAGGAGCGCCTGCAGACCATCGCCGACCGCGAGGTCTTCGACGACACCACCAAGTGCATCCTGTGCGCCGCGTGCACCTCCTCGTGCCCCGTGTTCTGGACCGACGGTCAGTACTTCGGCCCGGCGGCCATCGTCAACGCGCACCGCTTCATCTTCGACTCGCGCGACGACAACGCCGCCGTGCGCCTCGACATCCTCAACGACAAGGAGGGTGTGTGGCGCTGCCGCACGACCTTCAACTGCTCCGAGGCGTGCCCCCGCGGCATCGAGGTCACGAAGGCGATCGCAGAGGTCAAGCAGGCGGTCCTTCGCGGACGCCCCTGAGGCATCTCCTCCCCCGCGCGAAGGGCGGCTCCGACTGCGGAGCCGCCCTTCGCGCGTCTCGGAGGCGTCCCGGCGTGGGGCGCCTTGGATAGGGTGGGGTCGTGTCCGACCCCACTGGTGCCGCGACCGAGCCCGGTCGTCTCGATGCGGCGGTCGAGCGCGCGACCGCGCTGACGCAGCGCACCCTGGGACTGTTCCCGGTACGGGTGTGGCGACACTTCCTGCAGCACAACGGCTTCCTGCTCGCCGCGGGCGTGAGCTATCAGGCGCTGTTCGCCATCTTCGCCGCGGTGTACCTGGCCTTCGCCATCGCCGGTCTCTGGCTGGGCGGCAGCGAAGATGCCGTCAACGGCCTCATCGACATCATCAACAACTACATCCCGAACCTGATCCTCGATCAGGGCGGCGTGTTCACACCGCAGCAGGTGCAGGAGATCGCCTCCAACACGACCGGCGTGCTCGGCGTCACCGGCCTCATCGCCCTGGGCACGGTGATCTGGACCGCGATCGGCTGGGTCACCTTCTCCCGCCGCGCCGTGCGAGACATCTTCGGGCTCGAGCCCGACCGCCGCAGCTACCTGCTGCTGAAGGCCCGCGATCTGCTCGCGGCCCTCATCTTCGGGGTGGCCCTGATCCTCGGGTCGGCCCTCAGCTCGGCCAGTGCGGCCGTGCTGCGCTGGCTCCTCACCCTCCTCGGGTGGGACTCCGGATCGGACGGGCTGAACCTCAGCATCCGGATCGGGACCGTGCTCGTGTCCTTCGTGCTCCTGACCGGGGCCCTGGCCGCGATGGTGCGATTCCTCACCGGGACCTCGCTGCACTGGGGAGTGATCTGGCCGGGCGCACTCCTCGGCGGTGCGGCCATGACCGTGCTGCAGTTCGGTGTCGGCTTCCTGCTGAGCTACACGCCGTCGAACCCTCTCCTGGCCACGTTCGCGATCTTCGTCGGACTGCTGCTGTGGTTCCGCGTGAACGGCGTCGTGATGCTCGTCGCGGCGTCGTGGATGGCGGTGACGGCGCAGGACCGCGACCTGCCGCTCCTCGCCCAGACCGAGGCGGAGCGCCGCATCGACGAGCACCGGGCGCTGCTCGTCGCCGCGCGCATCCGAGCCCGAGACGCGCAGGCGGACCGCGATGCCGCCCCCTGGTACCGCGTGTGGGCGACCGAGCGGGCGCTGCGCCGCGCACGGGAGGAAGTGGCGCACCTCGAGGCCACTGCCCCGCCGCCGCTGCCGGCGGGTTCCCCGCTGGCACAGCGTCTGCTCACGGAGCTCAACCACCGCCAGGACCGCGGTGATGTCGGAGGCGCTCGTTAGGCTGGAGGAATGCCTCATCTGCGTATCGCCACGGTCAATGTAAACGGGATCCGAGCGGCGGCTCGCAACGGGATGAGCTCGTGGCTCGACGCGGCGGACATCGACATCCTCACCCTGCAGGAGGTCCGCGGTCAGGACGAGCACATCGAGGCCGCCCTCCCCGGATGGACCTTCGTGCACGACGAGGCGACGGCGAAGGGGCGCGCAGGCGTCGCGATCGCCAGCCGCCTCCCCGCCGTCGCTTCCCGCACCGACTTCGGGCCCGAGGACTTCGATTCGAAGGGTCGCTGGATCGAGGCCGACTACGTGATCGGCGACCGGCCGCTGACGGTGGTCAGCGCCTACGTGCACTCGGGCGAGGCGGACACCCCGAAGCAGGACGAGAAGTGGAAGTTCCTCGACGCGTTCGAGGCCCGACTCGCGTCGCTGAACACCGACGGCGCCCTCGCCCTCGTCACGGGCGACCTCAACGTCGGCCACCGCGAGCTCGACATCAAGAACTGGCGCGGGAACCGTACCAAGGCCGGCTTCCTCCCGCGGGAACGCGCGTACTTCGACCGGTTCCTCGGCGAGGCGGGCACGTCGATCACGGGGACCGATGGCTCGGTCGGCACCGGCCTCGGCTGGGTCGATGTCGGGCGCCGCTTCCACGGTGAGGTCGACGGTCCGTACACGTGGTGGTCCATGCGCGGGAAGGCATTCGACAACGACTCCGGGTGGCGCATCGACTACCACCTCGCAACTCCCGCTCTCGCGGAACGGGTCGAGGCTTACCACGTCGCCAGGGCCGCCGCCTACGACCAGCGCTGGAGCGACCACGCACCGGTCGTCGTCGACTACTCGTACTGACGACGCCTCACCCCGGACACGGATCGGCTCGCTAGGAGCCGGGCTAAGAGCCGGGCTGCGCAGCAGCGTGCCGGTCCTGTTCGCGGTACCACCCGCGGTACTCCAAGACCGTCCCCAGCACCGGGTTCACCGCGCGCATGTCGATCGTGCGACGACGGTGCTCCTCGTCCCAGCCGTCCACGAGATCGACGTGCACGCCGAGGGGTCCGCGGAGCGCGACCCGTCGACCGCACAGACGCAGCGCGACCCGCACCGTGCTCATGCGGAGGAACCCCTCCGGTGTCACGGAGCACGCCTCGATCAGCTCGACCCGACCGCGCGAGCCGAGGAGGTTGCGCACCAGCCCAGGGCGGACGCTCACGGTCAGACGGTCGGCGATCTCCTGCGCACCGCGGGAGAAGCCGAACACGCGGACGGAGTCGAGCGTGGCACGCCCCGACGGAGACCGCCCGGACACCGTCATCAGCGTGAAGGGCACCGCGCGGCCCCGGGCGGTGACGAGCAGACGCGGGCCCACGACGGGACGGGCGAGCGCCGACCATCGACCGAAGCGGCTTCCCGCGATCGCGAACACCCCCTCCGCGTGACCGACGGCCGAGGGGCGACGGAACGAGGCGAGCAGTTCCGGATGCAGTCGCTCCGCCTCCGCTCCGAGGGCGTCGAGGAAGACCTGGCCTCGTGCGGGCGGGGGTGTCTCGGTCATGCCGCCAGCGTAGGCGACGGCCGCGCGGAGGGCCGCGCGACGGGCGCATAGGATTGACGGGTGAACAAGCCTCGTCTCTACTCCGGAATGCAGCCCTCCGCCGACTCCCTCCAGATCGGCAACTACATCGGCGCTCTCCTGCAGTGGCGAGAGCTGCAGAACTCGTACGACGCCTTCTTCTCCGTGGTCGACCTGCACGCCCTGACCGTGGCCCAGGAGCCGGCGGAGCTGCGGGAGAAGACGCGCCGGACGGCTGCGCAGTACATCGCAGCGGGCATCGAGCCCTCGCAGTCGACGCTGTACGTGCAGTCCCACGTGCGCGCACACGCCGAGCTGGCCTGGATCCTCAGCACGATCACCGGTTTCGGCGAGGCCGGTCGCATGACGCAGTTCAAGGACAAGTCCGCCCGGTACGGCGCTGACGCGACCAGCGTCGGACTCTTCACCTATCCAGTGCTCATGGCCGCGGACATCCTCCTCTACCAGACCGACGTCGTGCCGGTCGGCGACGACCAGAAGCAGCACGTCGAGCTCACGCGCGACCTCGCCGAGCGCTTCAACACGCGCTTCGGTCCCACCTTCACGGTGCCGATCCCCGTCATCCAGAAGGAGACGGCACGGATCTACGACCTGCAGAACCCGACCGCGAAGATGTCGAAGTCGGCGGAGAGCGACGCCGGCGTCCTGTGGATGCTCGACGACCCGGCCAAGTCGGCCAAGAAGATCATGCGGGCCGTGACCGACAACGAGGGCTCGGTGCGGTTCGACCGCGAGAACAAGCCCGGTGTCTCGAACCTGCTGACGATCTACGCAGCCCTCACCGGTCGGCAGATCGCCGCGATCGAGGACGAGTACGCGGGCCGTGGCTACGGAGACTTCAAGAAGGGCCTGGCAGAGGTCGTGGTGGCGGAGTTCGGGCCGGTGCGGGAGCGCGCGCTCGAGCTCCTCGACGACCCGGCCGAGCTCGACCGCATCCTCGCCGCGAACGCCGCCCGCGCGGACGCCGTCGCCGATGCGACGCTGTCCGACGTGTACGACCGCGTCGGACTGCTCCGGCGGGTCTGACGGCTGCGGCGCCCGGGGGCGAGGACGGCAGCGCCTCTAGGATGGGGGCGTGACCGATCCCCAGCTGCCTCCTCCCCCCGGCGCACGCTCGACCCCCGACGGACCCCCGCCGGCACCCCCGGCATACGCCCCCGCGCCGACCGCCGCCCCGGTCCCGCCCGCATACGATGCCGCCCCGGTCCCGCCGTCGTACGCAGCCGCCCCGGTACCCCCGGCATACGCCGCTGCCCCCGGCGCGTACCCGACCGCGGCTCCGGTCGCACCCGCCGCCCCTCCCGGTGCCTACGCCGTGCCCGTGGGCGGCTACGCGGTGCCGTCCGGGGCCTACAGCGTGCCGGATGCGGCTCCGCAGCGCTCCGGCGTCCTGGGCTCGCTCGCCCTCGTCTTCTCCCTCGTCGCGGCTGTCGTGGCCCCGATCCTCGGCGGCATCAGCGCCTTCGAGATCGGCCGACGACTCCCCAACGGCGTCTCGAGCGGTAATGACCTGAGCGTCCTCAGCCCGGCGCGAGATCAGGTGCTGTGGGCGGAGCTGTCGTTCTGGACCGGGACGGTGTTCGGTATCGCCGCGCTCGTCCTCGGCATCATCGCGATCCGCCGTCGGCAGGGTCGCGGTGCCGGGATCGCCGCGCTCGTGCTCGCCGTGCTCGGCGTCGTGATCTTCTCCGCCGTCGTGCTCGTCACGTTCGCCGTCGGTGGTGCCGCCGGATTCGCGGGCTCCCCCGCCTGAGCGCACGACCGCTCAGCGGGGCGCGTGGTGCTTCTGCTGCGCGGCCAGGAGCCCCTCGTCCACCAGCAGCTCGACCGCATCGGCGGCATCCGCGACGAGGAGCGGCAGGTTCGCCCGCTCGTCCTTCCCGAACGGGGACAGCACCCAATCGGCGGGGTCCTGACGCCCGGGCGGGCGCCCGATCCCCACGCGCACGCGCGGGAACTCGGGCGTCGTGAGCGCGCGCGCCACGTCGCGCACGCCGTTGTGTCCGCCGTGGCCGCCGCCCGTCTTCAGCTTCACCGTGTCGAACGGGATGTCGAGCTCGTCGTGCACCACGACCACGTGCTCCGGCGCGACGGAGTAGAACCGGGCCAGTGCGGCGACCGGTGTCCCCGAGACGTTCATGAAGGTGTTCGGCTTGGCGAGCACGAGCTTGTCCGCCCCCGGGCGCAGCCACGTCTCCACCACACGAGCACCGCCCTTGTGCTCACGGAACGTCTCGCCGCGCCTGCTCGCCAACTCGTCGACGACCAGCTGGCCGATGTTGTGGCGGGTCGCCTCGTACCGCGGGCCCGGGTTGCCGAGTCCGACAACGAGCCAAGTGACTGCCATTCCTCGTCCTCTCTCGCGGGCGCCGCGCACCCGGTCAGGATACGACGGAGGGGACGCGATGCGATCGCGTCCCCTCCGTGGTGAAGCTGTCGGAGATCACTCCGCGGCGGCCTCCTCGGCAGCCTCGGCGGGAGCCTCGCCCTCGGCGGCCTCGGCCTCGTCCTCGACCGGAGCGGCCGGAACGGCGATCGCGACGACCAGGACCTCGGGGTCGGTCAGCAGCGACGAGCCCTTGGGCAGGGTGACGTCGGCGGCCGTGATGTGCGCGCCCTCCTCGAGACCCTCGACCGACACCTCGATGTGCTCCGGGATGTGGGTGGCCTCGGCCTCGACCGACAGCGTGGTCGCGTCGAGGTTGACGATGGTGCCGGGAGCCGACTCGCCCGTGACGACGACGGGAACGTCGATCGCGACCTTCTCGCCCTTCTTCACGACCAGCAGGTCGATGTGCTCGATGATCTGGTGCACCGGGTCCTTCTGCACGTCCTTGACGAGCGCGAGCTGCGAGGTGCCCTCGATGTCGAGGTCGAGCAGCGCGTTCGCGCGACGCACGATCAGCGAGACCTGGTGGCCCGGGAGCGCGACGTGCACGGGCTCGGTGCCGTGGCCGTAGATGACGGCGGGGATCTTGCCGGCGGCGCGCAGACGACGGGCGAAGCCCTTGCCGAAGCTGTTGCGCAGCTCGGCGTGGACCGTGGTGTCTTCAGACATGGGTTCTCCTTCGGGGCACGCAGCGAAGGCGCCGCGCGGTGGTCTTGGAATTGTGAACTCGAACGCGGACGCGTGAGGAAAGCCACCGGGCTTGCTTCGCCGCGTCGATTACGGAGATCCGCGCACGCGCAGAAGCATCCCTCGCCGAGGTACGTGTCCATGGTACCGGATCACCCGATAGGCTGAGGACACCGTCCCTTCTGCAGAACTCGGAGTACCCCCATGCTCGACGGCGCCTTCCTCTCGCACGTCCTCCTCTGGCTCATCGGCGCCATGACGCTCTGCGCCGCGATCGGCACCGCGGGCGCACTGTTCTCGCTCGGCCGCTCCGGCTACCGCAAGGACTGATCGCCCCTCCGACGCTCCTCGTCCCGCCACGCGGCGACGATGGCGTCGACCTCCCCGGCGGGGTTCCGCGTGGCCTCGACCCGCACCCCGCGCTCATCGCCCTCCAGCGGCTCCAGCGCCGCGAGCTGCGAGTCCAGCAGCGACGCCGGCATGAAGTGGTCCTCCCTCGCCCGCATCCGCGCGGCCAGCACCGCAGGATCGACGACGAGCTCCGCGAAGAACGCCTCCGGCGCCCCCGCCCTGATCGCCTCGCGGTAGCGACGCCGCAGCGCGGAGCAGGCGATCACGATCCGGTCGTGCGCGCGCAGCGTCTCGCCCACGACCCGCAACCACGGCAGGCGGTCCTCGTCGTCGAGCGGGACACCGGCAGCCATCTTGTCGACGCTGGTGAGCGGATGCAGATCGTCACCGTCGACGAACCGCGCGTCCAGCGCCTCCGCGAGGGCCCGGCCCACCGTCGACTTGCCCGAGCCGCTCGGCCCCATCACCACGATGCGGACGCTCATCGCCGCCCGGATCAGTAGAACTCGACGGTGTCGACCACGGCGCGCAGCTCGCGGCCGTCGAGCAGGCGGGTGGCGTTCTCCGCGAAGCGGCGGGCGATGCGCTCCTCCTCGCGGGAGCTGAGCGCCGCGGTGTGCGGACTCACGAGCACGCGCGGGTGCGACCACAGGGGCGAGTCCTCCGGCAGCGGCTCCTCCTCGAACACGTCCAGCCCGGCGAACCCCACGCGCCCGTCGTCCAGCGCCCGCAGCAGCGCGGCCTCGTCGATCACGCTCCCCCGGCCCACGTTGGTGACGATCACCCCGGGGCGCACCGCCCGCAGCACGTCGTCGCCGATCAGGTGCCGGGTCTGCGCGGTACCGGGCAGCGTGACCACGATCGCGTCGACCTCCGCGACCACCTCGCTCAGCGCATCCGGCGAGACGAGCCGCTCGACCCCCTCCACCGGGCGGCCGGAACGGCTCGTGCCCCACACCCGCGCACCCAGCGCATCGAATCGGCGCGCGCACTCCGCTCCGATCCCGCCCAACCCGACGACGAGCACCGTCATCTCCTCGACCTGCCTCATCTCCCACCGCTCGGGCCAGCGACGGTCGCGCTGATCCTCCAGCAGACGCGGCAACCCCTTGGCACCGGCGAGCACGGCGAACACCGCGAACTCGGCGAGCGTGCCACCGTGCACGCCGGCGCTCGTGGTGAAGACGACCCGGTCCAGGTCGGCGCGACCGAGGTCCGCGGCGCGCACCGTGCTCCCGCCGCCCGCCGCCGTGGTCATGACCCAGCGCAGCCGCGGGTTCGCGGACACCGTGCGCGCCAGGGCGCGGGGATCGACGTCCGGGATCCCGAACAGCACGTCGGCGGAGTCGACCAGGGCGTCGAAGGCCTCCTGCTGCTGCGGCGTGCGCGTGAACCCGGGGTCGCCCGACCAGTCCGCGGGCCCGCGCATCGGCGGCACGAGCGACGGATCGCTCACCACCTCCAGGCGCGGCTCCAGCTCTTCGATGAGCCGGCACAGCTCCTCGGGCAGCGGCACCGCCACCACGGCGCGCACCTTCTTCTCGGACTCCGTCACGGCGACTCCCTCTCTGCAGGCCTGCTCCGACCAGCGTAGAGGTCGAGGCGGGCCGCACCGCCGCTGCCTCACGCGGACACGATCGCGCACCGACCGACCGCACAGCGATACGCTGAACACAACCCTTCTTCACGATCGAGGAGCCCTCTGTGCCCGAAGCATCAGCGAACATCGGAGTCGTCGGACTCGCCGTCATGGGGTCGAACCTCGCCCGCAACCTCGCCAGCCGCGAGGGCAACACCGTGGCGATCTTCAACCGCAGCTACGAGAAGACCGAGACCCTCCTCGAGGAGCATCCGGAAGCCGGCTTCATCCCCGCCCGGACGTACCAGGAGTTCGCCGATGCGCTGCAGAAGCCGCGCACGGCCATCATCATGGTCAAGGCGGGTGCCCCGACCGACGCGGTGATCGATTCGCTGGTCGAGGTGTTCGAGCCGGGCGACATCATCGTCGACGGCGGCAACGCCTACTTCCCCGACACCATCCGCCGCGAGAAGGCCGTGCGGGAGACGGGCATCAACTTCGTCGGCGCCGGCATCTCCGGCGGCGAAGAGGGTGCGCTCACCGGTCCCTCGATCATGCCCGGCGGCTCCGACGAGTCGTGGGTCACGCTCGGCCCGATCCTCAAGTCCATCGCGGCGGTCGCCGAGGGCGAACCGTGCGTCACGCACGTGGGTCACGACGGTGCCGGCCACTTCGTCAAGATGGTGCACAACGGCATCGAGTACGCCGACATGCAGCTGATCGCCGAGGCCTACGACCTCATCCGTCGCGGCACCGGCAAGTCGCCCGCCGAGATCGCCGAGATCTTCGCGGAGTGGAACCGCGGCGAGCTCGAGTCGTACCTGATTGAGATCACCGCCGAGGTGCTCCGTCAGGTGGATGCGGAGACCGGCAAGCCCCTCGTCGATGTGATCCTCGACCAGGCCGGCGCCAAGGGCACCGGTGCCTGGACCGTGCAGACCGCGCTGTCGCTCGGCGTCCCGGTCTCCGGCATCGCCGAGGCGACCTTCGCCCGCTCGCTCTCCTCGCACCCCGAGCAGCGCGCCGTCGCCGCGTCGCTCCCCGGACCCGACGAGGAGTTCACCGTGCCGGCCGATCAGGTCGATGCGTTCATCGAGGACGTGCGCCTGGCGCTCTACGCGTCGAAGATCGTCGCGTACTCGCAGGGCTTCGACGAGATCCGCGCGGGGGCCGCCGAGTACGGCTGGAACATCGACCTCGGCGCGATCTCCAAGATCTGGCGCGGCGGCTGCATCATCCGGGCGCAGTTCCTGAACCGGATCGCGGACGCCTACGCCGAGACGCCCGACCTTCCCGTGCTGATGACGGCGCCGTACTTCGCCGAGGCGCTGACCCGCGCCCAGTCCGCCTGGCGCCGCGTCGTGGTGACGGCCGCGCAGTCGGGCATCCCCGCCCCGGCGTTCTCGTCGTCGCTGTCGTACTACGACGGCATCCGCGCCGACCGCCTCCCCGCCGCGCTCGTGCAGGGTCAGCGCGACTTCTTCGGCGCCCACACCTACAAGCGCATCGACAAGGACGGGACGTTCCACACGCTGTGGTCGGGCGACCGCACCGAGATCGAGGCCGAGGACACGCACTGACGCCTCCGTGCGACGAGGGCCCGGGAACCGCATGGTTCCCGGGCCCTCGTGCGTCGTCGCTCAGACGCTGATGTTGTGGTTGCGGCGGAACAGGTTCTGCGGGTCCCACTGCCGCTTGACCTCGCGGAGCCGGGCGAACGCCTCTTCGGCATACATGCCGGCGACCGTCTCGGACTGCTCCGTGTCGACGAAGTTGCTGTACTCGGCGAGGCGCCCCGCGGCGATCCGCTGGACCTCGACGGCAGCGCGCTCGCGCGCGGCGTCGTCGAGCAGTCCGGGGATGTCGAAGGCGGCCGCCATCACGAACCAGGTCGCGGAACGGGCGGGGAACGCGGTCGCCTCCTGGGGCACGTCGGCGAAGGCGCCGCCGAGCGAGCGCAGGAACACGACCGACGCCGGATAGGCGCTCCGGAAGGCGATCAGGCGGTCGATCAGCTCGTCATCGAGGTCGGACATGAGCCCGTTGGCCGCGATGAACCCGGGAGGAGCGGGGGCCTCCTCCGCCTCGGGCTGCGGCATCTCCAGCAGGATGTCGCGGTAGGCCGGCGTACTGACCTCACTGTGCACGCCATCGAGCGCGGCGATCGGGGCGAGGGCGGCCTGCAGCGCCTTGGGCTCGGGGCCGGCCCAGACCGCGGTGAGCCTGGCGCCCGCCGGAGCACTCGGGTCCATCGGCGGCACGTCCATGAACGTGACGGTGAGCTCGCGCGGGGCATCGCGCATCAGGTCGCGTGTCGCCCGGAGGACGTCGGTGGCATCACCGTCGACGACGTTCTCGGCCAGCGCGATGCCCGGGAGCCGGTGCGCCTCGAAGTCGAAGCGGGTGACGATGCCGAAGTTGCCGCCACCGCCGCGCAGCGCCCAGAACAGGTCGGGGTGCTCGTCGGCGGAGGTCTCGATCACGTCGCCGGTCGCGGTCACGACCTGCGCGCCGACCAGCTGGTCGACCGCGAGGCCCCAGGCGCGGACCATCCAGCCGATGCCGCCGCCGAGGGTGAGACCGCCCACGCCGACGCTCGCGGTGTCGCCCGAGCTGAGCGCGAGGCCGTGGTTCGCGAGCTCCGCGGCCACGTGGCCCCAGACGGCGCCGCCGCCGATGCGGACCCTGGTGCCCTCGACCTCGACGGAGGACAGGGCGCCGAGCTCGATGCGGATGCCGGGTGCGGGGGCGTGCGACCAGGGGCCGTGGCCGCCGGAGACGACGGTCAGCGGGACGGGTTCCCGCGCGGCGCGACGGACGAGGTCGGCGACCTCGGAGACGGTGGAGGGACGGTGGACGATGGGGGAAGGATGCTCGACGCTGTCGGTCATGAGCACACGGTAGACCCGGGCGCAGACATTCGGGAGGGCTGTTCCCAGAGAACACATAGCGGCCTCCATAGAAATCGCATAGGAGATTCCGCAGAATAGACGCTATGACCAGCGACCTGCCCGAACTGCGCCGCCCCGACGGCTCCCCTCTGCGCATCCTCGCCGTGGACGACGAGCAGATGCTCACCGACCTGCTCGCCATGGCCCTGCGGATGGAGGGGTGGGAGGTGCGCACCGCGTCGTCCGGCCTCGAGGCCATCCAGGTGGCCAAGGAGTTCGAGCCGGACGCGCTCGTGCTCGACATCATGATGCCCGACCTCGACGGGATGTCCGTGCTCAAGCGGCTCCGCGATGCGGGCAACCTCGTGCCCGTGCTGTTCCTCACGGCCAAGGACGCCGTCGGCGACCGCGTGGCGGGCCTCACCGCCGGCGGCGACGACTACGTGACCAAGCCGTTCAGCCTCGAAGAGGTGATCGCCCGCCTGCGCGCGATCATCCGCCGCACCGGCCACGCCACCGCAGACGACGGGCAGTCCATCCTCCGCGTGGCCGACCTCACGCTCAACGAGGACAGCCACGAGGTCGTGCGCGACGGCACCGAGATCGAGCTGACCGCGACCGAGTTCGAGCTGCTGCGCTACCTGATGCGCAACGAGCGCCGCGTGCTGTCGAAGGCGCAGATCCTCGACCGGGTGTGGAGCTACGACTTCGGCGGCAAGTCGTCGGTGGTCGAGCTGTACATCTCCTACCTGCGCAAGAAGATCGACGCCGGACGCACTCCTCTGCTGCACACGGTGCGCGGCGTCGGCTACATGATCAAGGCCCCGCAGTGAGCGGAGCGACGATGACGCGACGCCCCATGAGCCTGCAGACGCGGCTCATGACGGCCGTGATCGGCTTCGTGTCGCTCATCCTCGTCATCGTCGCCATCATCACCAGCGCCACCCTCGGCAGCACGCTCGAACAGCAGCTCGACGACAAGGTCAAGGGCTACGCGGTCACGATCCGCGACCAGGTCGTCGAGCGGGTCGCGCCGTCCGACGCGACCGTCGAGAACATCCTCTACCGCATCGACCCCGTGCCCGGGCTGCTGCTCTCGGTGGGAAGCCCCGTCGCCGGTGCCACGGGCGTCGCGTTCCACGACAACCGCGCCGAGCTCAGCAACCGGTCGACCACCCTCACCTCCGAGCAGCTGCGACAGCTGTACGGCACGGTCGCCCTCGGCACCCAAGGCACCATCACGTTCGACGGGCTCGGCTCGTACCGCGTCTTCGCGACCACCGCGAGCAACGGCGTCGTCGTGGTCACCGGACTCCCCCGCGACGAGATCCAGAACCAGCTCACGCAGCTGCTCACCGTGATCGTGCTCGCGACCGTGGGCGGCCTGATCCTCCTCGCCCTCACCACCGCGGTGACCATCCGGGTGAGCCTTCGTCCGCTGCGCGCGGTCGCCGCGACCGCCACCCGGGTCGCGAACCAGCAGCTCGACCGCGGCGAGGTCAGCATCACCGAGCGCGTGCCGCCCGCCGAGGCCGATCCGCGCACGGAGACCGGACTGGTGGGCGCGGCGCTCAACAAGCTGCTCGACCACGTGGACGTCTCCCTCGCCGCTCGGCAGAAGAACGAGGAGCGCATGCGGCAGTTCGTCGCCGACGCGAGCCACGAGCTGCGCACCCCGCTCGCCTCGATCCGCGGCTACTCCGAGCTCTCCCTGCGCGCCCTCCGTCAGGCGGACGCCGCGACCGACCCCGCCAAGGCCCCGGAGGCGATCGAGGGCACCACGTCGTCGCTGGAGCGCATCCAGGCGCAGTCGCTGCGCATGACCAGGCTCGTGGAGGACCTGCTGCTGCTCGCCCGGCTCGACGAGGGCCGTGAGCTCGTCTACAGCAACGTCGACCTCGCGCAGCTCGCGCTGGAGGGCCTCTCCGACGCGCGGCCGACCGCACCCGAGCACCACTGGAGCATCGAGGTCCCGGACGAGCCGGTGCTGATCCTGGGCGATGCCGGGCGCATGCACCAGGTGGTCGCGAACCTGCTCGCGAACGCCAGGGCACACACCCCGGCGGGGACCACGGTGACGCTCAGCGTCGCCAGGGAGGGCGACGACGCCGTGCTCCGCGTGCACGACGACGGGCCGGGCATCGACCCCGCGATCCGCGACGAGCTCTTCGCCCGCTTCGCCCGCGGTGACACCTCGCGCGCCCGTCAGACCGGCGGCACCGGGCTCGGCCTCGCGATCGTGAAGGCCATCGTCGAGGGGCACGGGGGCGTGATCGACGTGACCAGCGAGCCGGGTGACACCACCTTCACGGTGCGGATCCCGTCCGCGCCCGCTCCGGCCCCCGCTCAGTAACCCGCGAACGCGTCGGTCGTGAGGCTGCGCGCCCTCTGCAGCGCCGGCGCGAGGTCGGCGATCAGCCGCGGCGGTCCGGAGATGAACGCGTGCCGCTCGGCCAGGTCGGGCACGGCCTGCTCGAGCGACTCCGCACCCAGGCGCGCGCCCCGCGCCCAGGACCAGTGCGCGGGAAGCCCGGTGGGCTCGTCGCGCGTGAACACCACCGTCCGCACGCCGGTCGCCTCCAGCTCCTCCCGGAACGCGAGCTCCGCGGCCTCCGCGGCGACGTAGACCAGCACCACGTCGCGCTGCTGACCCGTGGCCCGCAGCTGCCGCAACTGCGACACGAACGGCGTCACGCCGATGCCCGCCGCGACCATGAGCACGGGCTGCTCGCCGCGCGGCAGGACGAAGTCGCCCCACGTGCCGGTGACCGCGAACGTCGCCCCCGGCTCCGCGGCCGCCAGCGCGCGCTTGTAGCTGGACGGGTGCTTCTGGTCGCCGTTCTTGTACGCGATGCGCAGCGTCGGCAGGTCGGCCGGTGCCGAGACGATGCTGAACTCCCGTCGAGTGCCCCGCGCGTCGGGACGGCGGTGCGGCACGTCCAGCTCGAGGTACTGGCCGGCGAGGAACCGGACCCGCCCCTTCGCGCGGAACGTGAGCTCCTGCGCGGTCGGGGTGACGAAGGTGCGACGCTCCAGCACGAGCCGCACCGAGCCGCGCAGCGCGAACGCGAAGGCGAGCAGGTTGCCGATCAGCAGCGCCCGCTCCTGGCCGAGCGTGAACAGCCCGGCCACCGAGATCGGCCAGCCGGCGAGCACACCGACCAGGACCGCGACCGCGAGCTGCTGTCGCCGTCGCGGCGGGAGCGTGAGCGGCTCGGACAGCATGACGCGCCGAGGAACAGGAACGGCGACTGCAGCACCGCGAACGACAGCGCCGTGACGAGGTCGAACGGGATGTCGAACTGCGCCGCCTGCACGGCCTGGCGCACCAGGGACGTGGCCACCGCGGCCACGAGGAAGAACGACACGACCCGGATCTTCTCGGTGCGCCAGAGCACGGCGAGCCCGAGCAGCACCACCGGCACGGCGAGCACCGGAGTGCCGACCCACCACGACGACGAGGTACCCAGCCACGCGAAGGCTCCGAACGCGCCGAGGATCGAGACGACCGCCGCACCGAAGGCCGCCGGGTTGAAGATGTGGCGGCCGCGCCAGGCGATCACGTACTTCGACACGCTCGCCATGGCGCCCGCGATCGCGAACCCGAGCAAGGCTGCGGGCTCCACACCGGGACGCAGCACGAACAGCAGGATGAGCGCGGTCACCAGCGACGACTCGATCCGCCACGGCAGCCGGAGGATACGCTGCGCCGCCGCGTCCACCGCCGAGATCACGGCCGCGAGCACCGCGAACGACACCACGAGCTCGACGGGCGTCGGCGACACGATCACCCCGAACAGCGACAGGACGAGGGCGATCGCGGCGAGGGCGATGAGGGCGAACAGCACCAGGCGGTACATCGACAGCGCGCCCAGCACGGCGAGGACGCGCTGGCGTGCAGCGGCGAATGTCGTGATCACGGTTCCACTCTTCCCTAGTCAGCGGCCGCCCGGCCAGGCCCGCCCACCGTGAACAGCTTGGCCGGACAGCCCGGCGACCACTGCAGGCGCCCATCGGTGGTCATGCGCACCCACTCCACGCCCCAGGCCAGGGCGAGCGCCGGGCCCCCGTCGAAGAACAGCGCGGTGGCCACGGCGTCGGCGATCATCGCGTCGGGCGCCAGCGCCCAGGTCGCCGCCCAGGTGCGCACGGGCACCCCGGTGCGGGCGTCCAGCACGTGATGCAGCCCGTCTCCCCACGCGCGGCGGTTCACGGCCGAGGCGCACAGCGCGCCGTCACGCACCTCGACCACGCCCACGGCCTTCCGCGGGTCGTACGGATGCTCCAGGGCGACGCGCTCACCGGAGCCGCGGACCCGGAGGTCACCGCCCGCGTCGACCACGACGTCGTCCGGCACCTCCGCCAGTTCCGTCATCACCAGGTCCACCAGGCGACCCTTGCCGAGCGCGCCGACGTCGAGCAGGGCCGGAGCCGACGCGGTCACCCCGGTCGAGGTCCACGAGACCCGCTCCGTCCAGTCCGCGGGCGCGGCGAGCGGGTCCCGCGGCACGAGCGAGTACTCACGGTCGTAGCCCAGGGCGGCGAGACTGTCGGCGACGAGAGGGTTGACGGCCCCGTCGGTCGCCGTGGTCAGCGCGCGATACGCGTCGAGCATGGGCGCCGCGTCGGCGGAGGCCAGCGTCCCGCCCTCGCGCCCGAGACGCGAGACCTCCGAGTCGGCCCGGAACCGCGACCAGGCGCGGTCGAACCTCTCGATCACCGCCGACACGGCGGATCGGACGGGCTCCGGGAGCGGCGATGACGTCTCGATCTCCCAGTGCGTGCCGATCGCCTCGAAACGCCAACCCGCCATGACGAGGCCCCGCGCCTAGGAGGCGGCCTGCTCCTTGATCGACTCGAGCGCGTCGTTGAAGCCGCCGCTGGTGAGCGACGACCCCGCGACGCGGCTCACGTTCAGCTCGTCGATGGGCTTGCCCACGACCTCGTCCGCGATGCCGTCGATGAACTGGCCCTGATACTGCTCGGTCTCGGGTGCCTTCGGGTCGCCCGTCACCTCGACGTCGGTCACGACGCCGTCCGCGAGCGTGAGAGTGACCGAGATCTGCTCGACCGTCTCCGGGGTCTGGTACGACCCCTCGGCGGTGTAGGTGCCGTCGTTGTAGGAGCCCGCGGCGTCGCCCCCGCCGGATGACGAGATCGAACCCGTCGGCGCCGTCGAAGCGTTCGACGAGTCGGCGGCGTCGGGGGTGCCCGCGCACCCCGCGAGCACGACCAGGCCGGCGACCCCGAGAAGAGCGGAACCGGTGCGGACGGACGTGGGTGCGGTCGTGCGGATCATGGGGGCCTCCGTGGGTCGGGGTCTGTCGATCCTTCGACGGTAGGGACCGCGCCTATGCTCCGGCTGTGCTGTGCCGATGCGTCAGGCGTCGCCGCCGAACATGCTCGTCACGGAGCCGTCCTCGAACACCTCGTGGATCGCCCTGGCCAGCAGGGGGGCGATCGGCAGGATCGTGAGGTTGTCCCAGCGGCGCGACGCCGACAGCGGGATCGTGTCCGTCACGACGACCTCATCGATCGAGGCGTCCTGCAACCGCTCCGAGGCGGGGTCGCTGAAGATCGCGTGGGTCGCGGCCACGATCACACGGTGCGCGCCGTTGGCCTTGAGCGCCTGAGCGGCCTTCACGATCGTGCCACCGGTGTCGATCATGTCGTCGACCAGAAGGCACGTGCGCCCCTCGACGGCGCCGACGATCTCGTGCACCGACACCTGGTTGGCGACCTTCGGGTCGCGGCGCTTGTGGATGATCGCGAGCGGCGCACCGAGGCTGTCCGACCACGTGTCGGCGACGCGGACGCGGCCCATGTCGGGCGAGACGACCGTGAGGATCTCGCGGTCCTCCGGGCTCAGCGTGCGCTCGAAGTGGTCGAGCAGCACCGGCTTGGCGAAGAGATGGTCGACCGGGCCGTCGAAGAAGCCCTGGATCTGCGCCGCGTGCAGGTCGACGCTCATGACGCGGTCGGCGCCGGCCGTCTTGAGCAGGTCGGCGACCAGGCGGGCGCTGATCGGCTCACGGCCGCGGCCCTTCTTGTCCTGGCGCGAATACGGATAGTAGGGGGCGACGACGGTGATGCGCTTGGCCGACGCGCGCTTGGCGGCGTCGATCATGATGAGCGTCTCCATGAGCCACTCGTTCACCGGTTCGCCGAAGGTCTGGATGAGGAAGAGGTCGACGCCGCGGATCGAAACCTCGAAGCGGGCGTAGATCTCCCCCGACGCGAACGTGCGGTGCTCCACCGGCGCGATCTCGGTGCCCAGGGCCTCGGCGACGGCCGCTGTCAGCTCGGGGTGGGAGCGCCCGCCCGCGACGACGAGCCGCTTCTTGGTCTTCGCGATGATCCCGGGGGCCACCCCGTTGTCGCGATCCAGGTCGACCGTCTTCTTCTTCCGGGCCATGCTCCGCCTATTCCGCCGTGTTCTCCCGGGCCGCGGCGTCCGCCGCCCCCGTGCCTGCTCTGTTCTTCTCGACCCACCCCTCGACGTTGCGCTGGGGGGCCACGCTCATGGCCAGGGCACCGGCGGGGACGTCCTTGCGGACGACGGCGCCGGCACCGGTCTTCGCACCAGCACCCAGCCTAACGGGCGCGACCAGGACCGTGTGCGAGCCGGTGTGGACCTCGTCGCCGATCTCGGTGCGGTGCTTGTTCACGTCGTCGTAGTTGGCGGTGATGGTGCTCGCGCCCAGGTTGACCCCGCGGCCGATCGTCGCATCCCCCACGTAGGAGAGGTGCGGCACCTTGCTGCCCTCGCCGATCTCGGCGTTCTTCGTCTCGACGTACGCGCCGATCTTGCCCTTGGCGCCCAGCACGGTGCCGGGACGGAGGAAGGAGAAGGGCCCGACGGTCGCCTCGGCGCCGATCACGGCGAGCGTGGCGTCGGTGCGCCGCACCACCGCGTCCTCCCCCACCTCGCAGGTGACCAGCGTCGTGTCGGGACCGATCGTGGCGCCCGCGGCGACGGTGGTCGCGCGCAGGATCTGCGTGTTCGGCAGGAGCGTCACGTCGGGTGCCAGGGTGACGTCGTCGTCGATCCACGTGGTCGCCGGATCGATCACCGTGACGCCCTCGAGCTGCCAGCGGCGCACGATGCGGGCGTTCAAGCGGCGGCCGACCTCGGCGAGCTGCGCACGGTCGTTCACCCCGAACGTGACCTCGACGTCGTCGACGACCGAGGCGGCCACGCGGTCGCCGTCGCGGCGCAGCAGCCCGGGCACATCGGTCAGGTACATCTCGCCCTGCGCGTTGTCGACGCCCACCTGCGGCAGGTACGTGCGCAGCGTCGCGGCACGGAACACGTACATGCCGGCGTTGATCTCGGTGACCGCGGCCTCCTCGGCCGTCGCGTCCTTCTGCTCGACGATGCGGTCGACACCGCCGTCCGCGTCGCGGATCACCCGGCCGTAGCCGGTGGGGTCGTCGACCAGGGCCGTCATGAGGGTGGCCGCCGCACCGGAGGCGCGGTGCTCCTCCAGGAACGCGGTGAGCGTCTCGGCGTCCGCGAGCGGGCAGTCGCCCGAGAGCACGAGCACATCGCCGTCGAAGTCGCCGGGCAGCGCATCGACCGCGACCTGCACGGCCCGCCCCGTGCCCGGCACGTCGTCCTGGTCGACGAACACCGCATCGGGGTAGTCCTCCGCGAGCGCGGCCACCACCTGGTCGCGCTCGTGACGCACGACGACCTCGATGTGCGCGGCCTGCAGCCGACGCGCCGTGGTGAGCACGTGCCCGACGAGCGGTCGGCCGCCGATGGGGTGCAGCACCTTGGGCAGCCGCGACTTCATGCGGGTGCCCTGACCTGCGGCGAGGACGACGATGGCGAGATTGTTCCCAGTCATGCTCCGCCGCCAGGACTCGAACCTAGACCTCACAGCTCCAAAGGCTGTCGTGCTGCCATTACACCACGGCGGACCGCGGCCCCCGCGTGGGCACCGCCCGACAAGTCTGCCACGTCCCCGCTCGTGTTCCGATGCACGCCCGGGTGGCCGACATCGCGACGAAACACGGCTCTGCGATGCTGGGGCCATGAGCGACGTCGTCATCACCCGCATCGCCTCCGCCACGCCGGACCTCGCGGCGTTCGTGTCCGCGCATCACGCCGAGATGCAGGGCACCGCGCCACCCGAGAGCCAGCACGCCCTGCCCATCGACGGACTCCTCGCACCGCACGTGCGCCTGTTCGCCGCCACCCTGGACGACCGCATCGTCGGCACGGGCGCCCTCGCCACGGTCGACCACGGGCACGAGGAGCTCAAGTCGATGCGCACCGACCCCGCACTGCGCGGCCGCGGCATCGGACGCACCCTGGTGCGGTTCCTCCTCGACGACGCCACCGCCCGCGGGGTGCGCCGGGTGTCGCTGGAGACCGGGCGCGACGACTTCTTCCTGCCCGCGGTCGCGATGTACACCCGCGCGGGCTTCCGCGAGTGCGCGGCGTTCGGCCGCTACCGGCCGGATCCGCACAGCGTGTTCCTGACTCTGGAGCTGCCCGCCCGCGGGTCGGCGGACGACGGGGCGCACGCGATAATGAACGCATGAGCGAGGCGGATGAGGTCGACCGGATCGTCGGCGCGTGGAACACGCAGCGGCCCGACCTCGACTTCTCCCCGCTCGAGGTGCTGTCGCGGATGGACCGGCTGTCGCGTCACCTCGACCGCGCCCGCCGCGAGGTGTTCCGCCGCAGCGACCTCGAGTCGTGGGAGTGGGACGTGCTGTCGGCGCTGCGCCGCGCCGGCGCCCCCTTCCAGCTCTCTCCGAAGCAGCTGCTGCAGCAGACCCTCGTGTCCAGCGGCACCATGACCAACCGGATCGACCGGCTGGTCGGGCGGCGGCTGGTGCGCAGGGAGGCCGACCCCGGCGACGGCCGCAGCGTGCTGGTGACGCTCACCGACGACGGGCGCATCCGGGTGGACGCGGCGATCACCCGGCTGGTCGACGCGGAGGCCGAGCTGCTCAGGGCACTGTCGCGCGGCGACCGCGAACGGCTCGCCGGTCTGCTGCGCAAGCTCAGCCTGAGCTTCGACGCCTGACGCCGCTCACGCGTGCGCGGCGGATGTCGGCGGCCCGGGGCAGGATAGCCACGGATCACGACAAAGGAGCGGCATGCGCATCGCAGTGGCAGGCGGGACAGGACGGATCGGGCGGCTCGTGGTGGAGGAGGCGCGACGGCGAGGCCATGACGCGATCTCCCTCAGCCGCGGCGAAGGGGTGGACCTGACGACGGGCGAGGGTCTCGCGGCGAGGCTCGACGGGGTCGAGGCCGTGATCGACGCGACCAATCCCCCGGTGTCCGACGTCGCAGAGGCCGAGCGCGTGTTCGCGACGGTGACGCGCACCCTCCTGGTCGCCGGAGCCGCCGCCGGGGTCGCCCACCACGTGGCCCTGTCGATCGCGGCGCTCGATCGGGTGCAGGGCAACCCGCACTACTTCGGCAAGCGGGCCCAGGAGCGCGATGTCGCCCGCGGCGCCGTGCCCTTCACGATCGTGCGCGCGACGCAGTTCCACGACTTCCCCGCCATGATCGCCGAGTGGTCGATCGTCGACGGCGAGGGCGTCGTCCCCCCGCTGCTGCTGCAGCCGATCGCCCCGGCGGACGTGGCGGTCGCCCTCGTCGAGACGGCCGCTGCCCCCGCGCTGGGCGGATCCTTCGACATCGCCGGGCCCCGCACCGAAGACGCCGTCGACATGGCCAGGCGCACCTTCGCCGCCCGCGGACGAGAGCTTCCGCTGCGCGCCTCGTGGCGCGGTGCGGCTCTGGGCGTCGAGTTCGCGGGCGAGGTGCTGCTCCCCGCCGAGGGAGCCCGGCTCGCCCCCACCACGTTCGACGACTGGATCGCCGCCGGGGCGGACTGAGCCGAGCCGACCGGCGCCGTCGCCTAGGGTGGAGGGGTCCCGCCCCTCCTGCCGAAGGCCGAACAATGGGCATGCCCTCCCCGCTCCCCGTGCGCGACGGCGTCGGCGCCACGCGGTTGCACGTTCCGCTGACCGGGGATTGGCCGACGATCGCGGACTACATGGTCGAGCGGTTCTTCCACCTCGACCCCGAGCGGCTGCTCGTGCGGTTCGACCGCGGCGAGATCGTCGCCCGCGACGGACGACCGCTCAGGCGGGAGACGCCGCTGGGCGCCGAGGAGTTCGTCTGGTACTACCGGGAGCCGCCCGTCGAGAAGGAGATCCCCTTCACCGAGGAGATCCTGCACGAGGACGACCACCTCGTCGTGATCGACAAGCCGCACTTCCTGCCCACCACCCCGGGCGGGAAGTACCTGCAGAACTCCGCTCTCGTGCGGCTGCGCAACCGGCTCGGCAACCCGGAGCTCACGCCGATCCACCGCCTCGACCGCGCGACCGCCGGGCTACTGATGTTCTCCGTCCGCCCCGCCACCCGCGGCGCCTACCAGCTGCTGTTCGAGGATCGACGGGTCGAGAAGGTGTACGAGGCCGTATCGGCCCGGCCCGCCGGCTGGGATCCCTCCCGCTTCCCGCTGGTGTACCGCACCCACATCGAGAAGCACCGCGGAGAGGTGCGCGTGCAGGTCGACGACACCCGGGAGCCCAACTCGGAGACGCTCATCGACGTGATCGACGCCGACGACCGCGTGGTGCACACCCTGCTGCGCCCGCACAGCGGCAAGATGCACCAGTTGCGCGTGCACCTGGCCGCGCTCGGACTGGGCATCCTGCACGACGGCTTCTACCCGGAGCTGCTGCCCGAGCAGCCCGACGACTTCTCCCGGCCCCTGCAGCTCCTGGCGCGGGAACTGCGGTTCCTCGACCCGCTCACCGGTGAGGAGCGCGTGTTCACCACCCGCCGGAGCCTGCAGGACGCCCCGGCACGCTGACCCGCGCCCCACCGGGGGTCAGCGTCGCATGATCCTCCGGGCGAGCCGCGCTCCCAGCAACTGCACCAGGTGCACGAACACCACGATAAGGATGATGGCGGCCCACATCACGATCGGCTCGAACTGCCGGAAACCGTAGATCTGCGCGAACGCACCCAGGCCGCCGCCGCCGATCAGACCGGCCATCGCGGTCATGTCGATGAGCGCGACCACGATGAACGTGTAGCCGAGGATCAGCGGTCCGAGGGACTCCGGGATCGCGACCGTGAACAGGATGCGCCACGGCCCCGCCCCCATCGCCCGCGCCGCCTCGATCACGCCGGGCGACACCGACACGAGGTGCTGCTCCACGATGCGGCCGATCGCGAACGCCGCCGCGAGCCCGATGATGAACGCGCCCGCCGTGGTGCCGATGCCCGACCCCACCACGAGCCGTGCGAACGGCTGCGCGACGGCCATGAAGATCACGAACGGGATGGGTCGGAAGAAGTTGACCCCCAGGTTGACGAGCACCGAGACGACCCGGTTCTGCAGGAGTCCACCGGGGCGCGTGATGTAGAGGATGATGCCGATCGCAAGACCGAGGATCCCGCCGAGCACGAGCGCGAACGACGCCATGTACAGCGTCTCCAGTGCGGCCGACCAGAACTCGGGCCACAGTTCGTTCAGACGATCCATCAGCGGGCCTCCTCTGCGGCGATCACGGTCACGTCCACGCGCTCACCGATCGTGGTGAGCGCCCTGTCGATCGCGGAGGAGTCGCCGCGGATCGCGAGCGTCAGGTGCCCGAACGCCCTGCCCCGGATGTCGTTGATGCCGCCGTACACGAGCTCGAAGTCGAGTCCGGCGGCCGCGAGGTCGAGGAACACCTGCGCCTGCGACGAGTCGCCGTCGCGGAACGAGAACGTGACGAGGCGCCCGCGATGCCGCTCGCGCAGCACGGCGAGCTCGGACGGCGACGGCACGCCCTTCACGACCGTGCCGACGAAGCGCTGCGACGCCGGGTTCTGCGGCGCCGAGAACACGTCGAACACGTCGCCGCGCTCGATCACGCGACCGTTCTCCATCACGGCGACCTTGGTCGCGATCGTCTGGATGACGTCCATCTCGTGGGTGATGACCACGATGGTGACGCCCTGCTCCTCGTTGACCCGCTTGAGCAGGTCGAGGACCTCGTGCGTGGTCTGCGGGTCGAGGGCGCTGGTGGCCTCGTCGGCGAGCAGGATCGCGGGCTTGGTGGCCAGGGCCCGGGCGATGCCGACGCGCTGCTTCTGGCCGCCGGACAGCTGCTCGGGGTAGGCCTTCGCCTTGTCGGACAGCCCCACGAACGACAGCAGCTCGGTCACCCGCGCCTCGATGTCGGGCTTCGACCAGCCGGCCAGCGTCAGCGGGTAGGCCACGTTCGACCGCACGGTGCGCGAGGAGAACAGGTTGAACTGCTGGAAGATCATGCCGATGCCGCCGCGCACGCGGCGCAGTTCGCGTTCGCCGAGCGTGGTGAGATCGACGCCGTCGACCGTGATGGTGCCGCTCGTCGCCGGCTCCAGGGCGTTGATCAGGCGCACCAGCGTCGACTTGCCGGCGCCGGAGTAGCCGATGATGCCGTACACATCGCCCTGGTCGATGTCGAGGGTCACGTCGTCGACGGCGACGACCTCCGGTTCACCGTGACTGCGGGAGGGGTAGGTCTTGGACACGTTCGTCAGGGAGACGATCGGCATGTGCTGCTCCGGTCTGGGTCTCGGGAAACGGAGAATCGGGCGACGCGAGAGGCGCCACCCGATTCTCCCTCATGGGGTGGGGGTGCCCCGCACCCCCACTGCGTCACTTCTTCGCGTCGGCGTCCTTCTGGACCTTCTCCAGCGAGGCCACGAGGTCCTTCACCGGCGTCTGCAGCGCCACCGCCGTGCCACCGGAGGACTCGAGGAGTCCCGCCTGCACGTCCTCGTTCGTCTGGAAGATCTCGACCAGCTTGTTGTAGGTCTCGTTGTCGGCATCCTCCGCGCGGGCCGCGAAGATGTTCACGTACGGCAGGGCGCTCGGGTCCTCGGGGTCGTCCTGCGCGATCGCGTCGTCGAACGTGAGCCCGGCGTCCTCCACGAAGTCGTTGTTGATGATCGCAGCGGCGACATCGGGCAGCGAGGTGGGGATGAGCGCCGCCTCCAGCGCCTTCACCTGCACCTTCGACTTCTCGGTGTCGACGTCGGCGAGGTCGGAGTAGGGCGTGCCGCCGCTCTTCAGCTCGACGAGGCCGGCCTGCTGCAGCACGTTCAGCGCGCGGGCCTGGTTCGACGCGTCGTCCGGCACGGCGACGGTCTCGCCCTTGGGGATGTCGTCCACGTCGTCGTACTTCTTCGAGTACAGGCCGAGCGGGTAGATCGCGGTGGAGCCGATCGGCGTGAGGTCGGAGCCCGAGGCGTTGTTGTACTCGGCGAGGTACACGATGTGCTGGAACTGGTTGAGGTCGATCTCGCCCTCGCTCAGCGCGGGGTTCGGCTGCTCGTAGGAGCCGAAGTCGACCAGCTCGACCGTGATGCCCTCGTCGGCGGCAGCCTCGACGAAGGCGGGCCACTGCGCGTCGCCCTTGCCGACGACCCCGATCTTGACGGTCTCGTTCCCCGCGTCGCCGGAACCGGCGTCGGAGGAGGCCGTCGCGCATCCGGAGAGCGCGACGAACAGCGGGACCGCGGCGAGCGCGGCGAGGACGGTGGTGGTGCGGCGGGACATGATGAGGGGGTTCCTTCCTGGCGGGACCCGACTACGTTAGGCAGGTCGGGCGCAGGCGGCGGAATCGCGCCGTCACACGGCGTCACAGGTCCCGGCGGCGCCCGGGGCGGACCACCGGGTGAGGGTCAGTCGAACTCCTCGATGCCCTGCAGACGCACCTGTTCGAGGTCGAGCCGGGCCGAGATGCGCCGCACCACCAGGTCGTCCACGGTCCCGGCGCTGCGCAGCCCGAGCAGCACCTCGCGCTTGCGGTCGAGCAGCGCGAGCTTGAGTCGCGTGTGCTCCTCGTGCCGGATGAGCGGAGAGCGCTGGGCCAGGTCGACGTCGGCCGAGGTCGCGATCATCTGCAGCACCGTGCCGTCGCTCGACTCGGGGTCGACCGCGCCGCCGACGCCGCCGTCGGGTTCCGGCTCCCCGGTGCCCTCCTCCCCGCCGATGCCCAGGGGGTCGGGCTCGCCGAGCATGTCGTCCAGCGCCTCGGCCTCCGCGTCGATCAGGGCCTGCTCCCGCGCCAGGGTCCGGGCGTTCGCGAACTCCAGGTTGCGATACCCCTCGGCCCGCACGTGATCGCGCACCTCCGCGCCGACGCCGTGCTCGGCGGCCAGGTCGTCCAGCGCGGCCAGAGCGGCGCCGGAGATCGCGCGCTCCGCGAGCTCGAACTCCTCGGCCTCCGCGTGGTCGACCGGGAACCGCGCCCAGCGCACCAGGGCGGGCAGCATGGGGGCCTGCGCGAGCAGACTGAGCAGGATCACCCCGGCCGTCACGAGCACGATCTCGTCGCGGCCGGCGATCGCGCCGCCCTCGGTCACGGTCGTGGGCACCGACAGGGCGATCGCGAGCGACACGGCTCCGCGCATCCCCGCGACGGTGGACACGAGGCGGGCACGGGAGCGCGAGCCAGGGGCCGGGCGGGCGGACGGCCTGCCCTGGAACAGCACGTTGAGCAGCTGGAACAGGTAGCGCACGACCAGCAGCGTGGCCCACACCGCGAGCGTGATCAGCACCAGTCGCCCGATCACCGACGGCGGCACCTCGTGCACCACGTACTGCACCTCGAGCCCGATGAGCACGAACAGCGCGCCGTTGAGGAGGAACACGCCGAAGGGCCACGCCGCGTCCGCCTGGCGCCGCGACGCCGCAGTCGTCACGCGCGGCGACACCCAGGCCACGATGAGTCCGGCCACGACCACGGCCAGCACCCCCGAGGCGTGCACCATCTCGGCGACCAGGAACGCCGAGAACGGCACGAGCAGCAGCGTCACGTTGATGACGATGGTCGACGACATGCGACGCAGCAGCAGGTACGCGATCGCGGCGACCGCGACGCCCGCCGCGACCCCGCCGACGTACGACACCAGCACGTCCCACGTGACGGAGAGCGGCGTGACCTGGCCGCCGAGCGCGAGCGACACCGCGATCGCATACAGGACGAGCGCGGTGCCGTCGTTCGTGAGGCTCTCCGCCTTCAGCTTCATGAACATGCGTCGCGGCAGCAGACGTCCGAGCGCGGCAACCGCGGTGGCATCGGGCGGGGCGACGGCGGCGCCCAGGATGAGCGCGACCTCCCACGGCATCCCGAACAGCACGCCGATGCCCGCGACCGCGAACGCCGAGGCCACCACGAGCAGGGTGCTCATCGGCAGGATGTAGCGGAAGTCGCGGCGGATCGAGCGCAGCGACGTGGTGAGGCTCTCCCAGAACAGGATCACGGGCAGGAACAGCAGCAGCACGGTCTCCGGCGGCAGCTGCACCTCGCGCAGCTCCGGCACGAAACCGAGCAGCAGTCCGAGCAGGACGAGGACGAGCGGGAGCGCGAGACGCACGCGCGGGGCGATCAGGGTTCCGACGAGGATCGTGAGTCCGAGCAGGACGGTGACTTCAAGGCCTTCCATCCCTACCTCCCAACGCTATGGGGAGAAGGATATTCCTGGTCTCAGCCGATCTGTTCGGTGAGTTCGAACCAGCGCAGCTCGAGCTCCTCGATCTCGGCCTCCTGCGCCGAGATCTCCTTCATCCGCTCCCCCAGTCCGGCGTAGTCGGACTGGTCGTGGTCGGCGAGCGCGTGCTTGGCCGCGTCGACCTGCGCGGTGAGCTTCTGGATGCGTCGTTCGAGCGCCGCGACCTCTTTCTGCGCCGTGCGGAGCGCGGCACCGTCGAGGCCGGTCGGTGCCGCCGCAGCGGCACTCGCGGAGGGCTTCGGCCCCTCGGCCTCCACCCGCTCGCGCAGCCGCAGGTACTCGTCCACGCCGCCGGGGAGGTGGCGCAGCCGTCCGGCGCCGTCGGGCCCCGGGAGGATCGCGTACTGCTGGTCGGTCACGCGCTCCAGGAAGTACCGGTCGTGGCTGACGACCAGGAGGGTGCCCGACCAGGAGTCGAGGAGGTCCTCGATCGCGGCGAGCATGTCGGTGTCCATGTCGTTGGTCGGCTCGTCGAGGATCAGCACGTTGGGCTGGTCGAGCAGCACGAGCAGCAGCTGCAACCGGCGCTGCTGGCCGCCCGAGAGGTCTTTGACCGGTGTCGACAGCTGCGCCGACGAGAACCCGAGCCGCTCCAGCAGCTGACCGGGCGTGAGGTCTTGCGCCTTCGACCCGGCGCCGAGCGTGTAGGAGGTGCGCAACCCGGAGATCACCACGCGCACCGGGTCGTTCCAGTGCGGCGTGAGCTCGTCGAGGCGCTGCGTGAGGGTGCGCACCTGCACGGTCTTGCCGCGCTTGACCCGGCCCTCTGTCGGCTCGACGGCACCGGAGATCAGCCCGAGCAGCGTGGACTTCCCCGCCCCGTTCACCCCGAGGATGCCGGTGCGCTCCCCCGGTGCGATGCGCCACTCCACGTCCTTCAGCACCGTTCTGGTGCCGCCGTCCTCGGTCGGGTAGGTCACGCCGACGTCGAGCAGGTCGACCACGTCCTTCCCGAGCCGCGACACCGCGAGCGACTGCAGCGAAACCTTGTCGCGGATCTCCGGCACGTCCGCGATCAGCTCGTTGGCCGCGTCGATGCGGAACTTCGGCTTGCTGGTGCGCGCGGGGGCGCCGCGGCGCAGCCACGCGAGCTCCTTGCGGGCGAGGTTCTGCCGCTTCGCCTCGGTCGCCGCGGCCATGCGGTCGCGCTCGACCCGCTGCAGGATGTACGCCGCGTAGCCGCCCTCGAACGGCTCGACGATGCGGTCGTGCACCTCCCACGTCTCGGTGCAGATCTCGTCGAGGAACCAGCGGTCGTGCGTGACGACCAGCAGCGCCCCGGCGTTCGGGGACCAGCGCTTCTTCAGATGACCGGCGAGCCAGGTGATGGCCTCGACGTCGAGGTGGTTGGTGGGCTCGTCGAGCGCGATCACGTCCCAGTCGCCGGTCAGGAGCTTGGCGAGCGACACACGCCGCCGCTGGCCGCCGCTGAGCGATCCGATCCGCGCGTCCCACGGGAGCTCCCGCAGCAGCCCGTCGATCACATCGCGCACCCGGGCGTCGCCCGCCCACTCGTGCTCCGGCACGTCGCCGACCACGGCCGCGCCGATCGTGAGGTCGTCCGGGAGCGTATCCGCCTGGGTCAGCACACCGATGCGGGTGCCGCCGCGCACGGTCACCCGGCCGGAGTCCGGCTCCTTGGTGCCGGCGAGCATGCCGAGGAGGCTGGACTTGCCGTCGCCGTTGCGGCCGACGATCCCGATGCGGTCCCCCTCCTCGATGCCGAGGGTGACGGAGTCGAAGACGACGCGGGTCGGGTATTCGAGGTGCAGGGCTTCGGCCCCAAGAAGATGTGCCATGTCCTCTCCAGGGTAGTCGCGGATCGCCGGCCGCCCGCCCTGTCGTCAGCGGGAGCCGAAGAGCTCCGGCAGCGCCGCGGTGAACACGTCGAAGTGGCTGTACCAGACGGTGTGCGCCGCGCCGGGGATGCTCCGCACGCGGACGCCCTCGTGCTCGAACCGGCGCGCGTCCTCGTCGGTGACCCACGCGCTGGGGTCGGCGCGGACCACGATCGAGCCCGGTGCGGCGCTCCAGTGCCCATCGGAGCCGCACGACACGGACGCGGCCGTCGCGGCATCGAACCGCTCGGCCGCGCGGGCCTCCGCCTCGGCATCGGCGACCGAATAGAACGGACGCGCGCGGCGCAGCTCGGCCGGCGACAGGCGTGCACGCCGGTCGTGTTCGTACTGCGACACCAGCGCCGCGCGATCCTGACCGCCCTGCAGGGTCAGCGCCGCGTCGACGTAGACGGCGAGCGCCGGTTCGAGTCGCGGGGCGGCCGCGGCGAGGACCGTGGCACCGAAGGAGTGTCCCATCGCGGCGATCAGGGGCGGGCCGGGGGTGGCGGACGGGGGCTCGAGGAGGCACGCCAGGGTCTCGACGACCGCGTCGGCCGCGCTCTCGATCGTGAGCTGCGGGTCGCGCGGCGAGAGTCCGTGACCGGGGAGATCGAGCGCGAGCACGCGGAAACCGCGCTCCGTCAGCGCGGGCACGACGCGGTGCCAGCTCTCGGCGGAGCCCATCATGCCGTGGAGGAGCACGACCGTGTGCTCGCCCGAACCGGCTTCGACGACGTTGAGAAGCATCGCGTCAGTAAACCACGACCGTTACCTTTCCGTGACCTGACTTTCGTCCATACTCGTTCGATCCTTTGTTCGAATGTCGGTGGTCGGTGATGGAGTGAAGTCATGACCGCGCTGCTCGACGCCACCGACTCCCAGCGGGCGATGCTCGCCGAGCTGGTCGCGGGCCTGGTCGCGGCGGAGCAGACGCTGAGCAGCATGCAGGCCGCCCGCGACGGCTTGCTGGCCCTGGCCGGGCGCCTCGCGGTCGACATCGCCCGGCAGGGGCGCCACCCCGACCACGGCGACCTGGCGATCCGCACGGTCGCCGCCGAGATCGGCGCGGCCCAGCGCGCGAGCGATCGCGCGGTCGAACGGCGCATGTCCGAGGCGTCCTGGCTGGTCGAGCGCTTCCCCGCGGTGTGGGAGGCGCAGGGCCGCGGGCTGATCAGCGCGGCGCACGCGCGCGCGATCCTCGACGCGGGCGCGCATCTCCACGACGCTTCCGAGCGGTCGGCCTTCGCCGACGACGCCGTAGCCCTCGCGCAGACCACCTCGCCCAACCGGCTGCGGCCGCTCGTGCGACGCCTCGCCGAACGCTTCCAGGAGCGCACGGTCACCGAACGGCACCGCGACGCCCGCGAGCAGCGGCGGGTCTGGGTGAAAGACGCAGGCGACGGGATGGCCGACCTGGGCATGCACGGACCGGCGGCACTCGTCCACGGCATGTTCGACCGGCTGTCGCAGATGGCTCACGCCGTACAGCAGGAGAACGCGCGCGCGGAGCGGGGCGCGACCGAGCCCTCCCCTGCCACACCCGACACCCGCACGGTCGACCAGCTGCGAGCCGACCTGCTCTCCAATCTGGTGCTGACTGGCACCCCGGCCGGCCACGACACGGCGGACGGTCTGCTGGGCGAGCTGCGGGCGCGCGTGGAGGTGACGGTGCCTGTGCTGACCCTTCTTCGTGACGATCACCCCACGGCGGTGGGCGCTCCGGCTGAGCTCGACGGCCAGACGCCGATCGATGCGGAGACCGCCCGACATCTGACCGGCGGCGCCGCGGGGTGGGACCGGGTGCTCACGCATCCGATCAGCGGCGCGATGCTCGCGGTCGACCGCTACCGGCCGAGCGAGGAGCTCCGCCGGCACCTGCGAGCGCGCGACCAGCACTGCCGTTTCCCCGGATGCGGCCTCGCGGCGCGGAAGAGCGACCTCGACCACAGCCACGATGCGGCCCACGGCGGGAAGACCGAGCACCGGAACCTGGCGACCCTCTGCCGCAGACACCACACCCTCAAGCACCACTCCCCGTGGCAGGTGCGGCAGCGGCCGGGCGGCCTTCTGGAGTGGACGAGTCCGGCCGGACGGAGCTACCTCGACCGCCCGCCGCCTCGGCCATCGGTGGTGTTCGCGGAGGCGGGTGTGCAGGATGGCCGCGGCGCGGGGACCGGTGGAGGCGCATGGGACGCGGGTGCGGACATGGGCGCGGCACCGTTCTGAGTCGCGAGGCTGCGAGCGCAATGATGATGCCGGCGGGTGCGGCGAGCGGTGGATGCAGCGAGTGTGGCGAGTGCGGCGAGCGCGGCAGGTGCGGCGGGTGCGCCTCCCCCTAGAGTGGAAGCATGTCGAGCCCCGAATCAGACAGGTCGGGGGCTGCCGGTCGCACCGCCAGTCCCGACACTCGCTGACTCGTCGCATCCGCCCCCGGGGCGGGCGCTCCCCCGTCGCACCCGTCGCACCCGTCGCACCGGGCTGGCCGTGGTGACCAGAAGACCCCTTCTGCTCTCTCACCTCGGAGTCCTCGATGCCTCTTGCCCTCTACTCCCTCGCCCTGACGGTGTTCGTCATGGGCACGTCCGAATTCATGCTCGCCGGGCTCCTCCCCGCGATCGCCGACGATCTCGCCATCCCCGTCGGGTCCGCGGGACTGCTCACCTCCGCCTTCGCGATCGGAATGGTCGTGGGCGCCCCGGTGATGGCGGCCTTCGCGCGCGGATGGCCGCCTCGCCTCACCCTGCTCCTGTGCCTGCTGGCGTTCGGCGCGTGCCACGTGCTCGGCGCCCTCACCACGTCGTTCGAGGTCCTGCTCCTCACGCGGGCGGCGAGCGCGATCGCCAACGCCGGCTTCCTCGCCGTCGCCCTGCGCACCGCGACGTCGCTGGTACCGCCCGGCCAGACCGGGCGCGCCATCTCAGTGCTCCTGGCGGGCACCACCGTCGCCACGGTCGCGGGCGTTCCCGCGGGCGCCGTGCTGGGCGCGGTCTGGGGGTGGCGCGCCACCTTCTGGGCGGTCGCGCTGCTCTGCGTGCCCGCCCTCCTTGGGATCGTCCGCGGCGTCCCCGCGCGCGTGATCGCTCCATTCCGGCCAGAGTCCGCACCCCTACCCACACCCGCGCCCGCGCCCGCGGCCACGCCCACACCCACACCCACACCCACACCCACACCCACACCCACACCCACACCCACACCCACGGCCACGGCCACGCCGACCCTGCGTGCCGAGCTGCGCGTCTTCGGCACCCGACCGGTCGCCATCGCTCTGGCGCTCGCAGCGCTGATCAACGGCGGCACGTTCGCCGCCTTCACGTTCCTCGCGCCGATCGTGACCGAGACCGCGCACCTGGCCGAGGGATGGGTGGCGATCGCCCTGGTGCTCTTCGGCGTCGGGTCGTTCGTCGGTGTGACCGTCGCTGGGCGACTCTCCGACCGGCACCCCGGGCTGGTGGTCGGCATCGGCGGACCGCTGCTGCTCGCCGGCTGGACGTCGTTCGCGCTCCTCGCGACCCACCCCGCGGCTCTGCTCGCCGGCGTGCTCGTGCTGGGGGTGCTGTCGTTCGGGGTGGGCAGCACCCTGGTCACACGGGTGCTGTACGCCGCGACCGGGGCACCGACCATGGCCGGCTCCGCCGCGACCACAGCCCTGAACGTCGGAGCGGCCGCGGGCCCCGTGCTCGGAGCCGCGGCACTGGCGACCGGCACCGGACCTCTCGGACCGGTCTGGGTCGCGGTCGCCCTCACCGGGATCGCCCTCACCCTCCTGCTCCTCACCCGCGCCTCCATGACGCGCACCTCGTGACGCGACCTCGTGATCGGCGCCGGTGCGCTGGCGTCACGGGCGCCGCGAACGACACAGCCCCGTGACGCGGGCGCCGGACAGGCACGGGCCCTCACGCGGACGAGCCGCCCGCCCCTGATGGGACGGACGGCTCGTGCGCTGTGCGAATCGTGTTACTGGTACGACTTCACGATCTCGAGGAGGCTCGGCACGTTGGCGTACGCCTCGGCCGCGTTCTCCTTGGTGACGATGACCGGCGGGAGCAGGTAGGCCGGAACGACCTTCTTGCCGTTGTCGTACTGGTCGGTGTCGTTGACGTCGACCTCGTCGCCCTTCTGCAGCTGGCCGACCATCTTGATGGCCTGCTCCACGAGCAGCGTGGTGTCCTTGTTGATCGTGGAGTACTGGACGCCCTCCATGATCGACTTCACCGACTCGACCTCGGAGTCCTGACCGGTCACGACCGGGACGGGCTTGCCGGCACCCTGCACCGAGGTGATGATGGCGCGCGCGAGCGTGTCGTTCGGGGACAGGACGCCGTCGAGCGTCTCCGAGCCGTACGTCGAGGTGAGGATCGAGTCCATGCGGCGCTGGGCGTTCTCCGGCTTCCATCCCTCGGTCGCGGTCTGGGAGATCTCGGTCTGACCGGAGACGACGTTCAGCGTGCCGTCGTCGATCTTCGGCTGCAGCACCTCCATCGCGCCGTTGAAGAACACGGCGGAGTTGGCGTCGTCCGGCGAACCCGAGAACAGCTCGATGTTGTACGGCGCCTCGTGGCCCGCGCGCTCGGCGAGACCGTCGAGGAGCGCCTGGCCCTGGAGCTTGCCGACCTCGAAGTTGTCGAACGCGACGTAGTAGTCCACCGCGTCGGTGTTCTCGATCAGGCGGTCGTACGCGATGACGGCGACACCGGCGTCGCGCGCGGCCTCGACCTGGGTGGTGAGCTGCTTGCCGTCCTTCGCGCCGATGATGATGACCTTGGCACCGCCGGTGACCATCGCCTGGATCTGGTTCTGCTGCTCGGCGACCGTGTTGCTGGCCGGCGCGTACTGCACGTCGGCCTTGAACCCGGCCTTCTCCAGGCCATCGGTGAACAGCTGGCCGGCCAGGACCCAGTTCTCCGAGGTCTTGTCCGGGAGGGCGACACCGATCGTGGCGTCGGCGGCGAAGCCCTTCGTGGCCTCGTCGCCGGAACCCGATCCCGTGTCACCGCCGCGCTCTGAGGAGCAGCCGGTGAGGGCGAATGCGCCCGCGACGACAAGCGCTGTCGCCGACAGAAGAATCTTCTTCATGTGATCTCTTTCTCTGGTGTGTGCAGGTCTCGTCGCGCGTGCGCTGCGCGACGCGGCCCTTACTTTCCGCGCGTCTCCTCGACGGCGGGGGCTTCGTACTTCTGGCTGGTGGGGTAATTCGTCTTCGTCGGGTCGAAGGTGTCGGTGGCCGGGTCCTGCTTGCGGCCGAAGCGGCGCGTGAGGAAGCCGGTGATCGAGGGGCGTCCCTGCTGCTTGTTCCACACGTCGATGCCGACCGCGAACAGCAGCACGAGGCCCTTGATCATCGACACGACGTCGGCGCCGGCGCCGAGCAGGGCGAGGCCGTTGTTGAGGAACGCCATCACGAGACCACCGATGATCGACCCGATCACGGTGCCGATGCCGCCCGAGACGGCCGCACCGCCGATGAAGACCGAGGCGATCGCGTCGAGCTCCCAGCCGTTGCCGTCCTGGGGACCGGACGCGGTCGCCCTCGCGACGTAGATCATGCCGGCGAGCGAGGCCAGGACCGACATGTTCATCATGACGAAGAAGTCGACCCAGCGGTCCTTCACGCCCGACAGGCGCGCCGCCTGCCGGTTGCCGCCGACCGCGTAGATGTGCCGGCCGAACACGGTGTTGTTCGTGATGAACGAGTACAGGATGACCAGGGCGAGCAGGATGACGCCCGAGATCGGGAAGCTGGTGCCCTCACGGCCGGTGGCGAACAGCCAGCCCGCGATGAGGATGACCGCCGAGATCAGCACGACCTTGGTGACGCTGACCCACAGCGGCGCCATGTCGGAGCCCATCTTGCGCTGCACGCGACGCGTACGGATCTCCCAGAACACGATCCACGCCACACCGGCGAGCGCCAGCAGCATGGTCGGGATGTTGAACGGCAGCGGCAGTGCGATCTCCGGCAGGTACCCCGCGCCGATGATCTTGAAGCCCTCGGGAACGGGCACCGACTGCGAGTCGCCGACCCACTGGTTCGCCCCGCGGAAGAACAGCATGCCGGCCAGGGTCACGATGAACGCCGGCACTCCCACATAGGCGACCCAGAAGCCCTGCCAGGCTCCCACGAGCACACCGACCCCCAGTCCCAGCAGGATGCCGAGCGGCCAGGGGAGGTTCCAGTCCTGCATCGCCTTGGCCACCACGATGCCCGTGAACGCGGCGACCGAACCGACCGAGAGGTCGATGTGCCCCATGATGATGACCATCACCATGCCGATCGCCAGGATCAGGATGTACGAGTACTGGTTGACGACGTTGATGAGGTTCCCGGACGACAGCGTGAGCCCGGTGCCCTTCACGATCCACGTCAGCACCTGGAAGACGACGAGGATGACGACGAGGCTGCCGAGGATGCCGAACTGGCGCAGCGTGGAGGTGCCGCCGCCGCCGAACATCTTCGTGATGTCCTTGAAGTGGAAGCCGCGCTTCGCGGTGGTCGAGTCGGTGGTCATGCGGATGCTTTCTGGGTCGCGGAGGTCATGCTGCGCATGAGGTCCTCGGGGGTCGCCTGGTCGGCCGGGATGCAGTCGGTGACCCGGCCTTCGAACACGGTGTAGATGCGGTCGGAGATGCCGAGAAGCTCGGGCAGCTCGCTGGAGATCACGATCACGCCTTTGCCCTGGGCGGCGAGCTCGTTGATGATCGCGTAGATCTCGTACTTCGCGCCGACGTCGATGCCGCGGGTCGGCTCGTCGAGGATCAGCAGGTCGGGGTCGGTGAACATCCACTTCGCGAGGACGACCTTCTGCTGGTTGCCGCCCGAGAGCTTGCCGACGCCCTCCTCCACCGACGGAGTCTTGATGCGCAGCGCCTTGCGGTAGCGTTCGGCGACCGCGAACTCCTCGCGCGCGTCGACCACCCCGTTGTGGGCGATCTTCGACAGCTTCGCCGCCACGATCGACCGCTTGATGGTGTCGAGCAGGTTGAGTCCCAGCACCTTGCGGTCCTCGCTCACGTAGGCGAGGCCGTGCTTGATGGCCGCGGCGACATCGGGCAGCTCGATCTCCTGCCCGTCCTTCACGAGCGTGCCGGAGAGGAACGTGCCGTAGGAGCGGCCGAAGATGCTCATGGCGAGCTCGGTGCGCCCGGCTCCCATGAGCCCGGCGATGCCGACGACCTCCCCGCGGCGCACGTTCAGGTTCGACCCCTTCACGACCATGCGCTCCGGCACCGTCGGGTGCTGCACCCACCAGTCCCTGACCTCGAAGAACACCTCGCCGATCTCGGGCGTGCGGTCGGGGTAGCGGCTCTCCAGCGACCGGCCGACCATGCCGCGGATGATGCGGTCCTCGTTGATCTCGCCGCGGGAGATGTCGAGCGTCTCGACCGTGCGGCCGTCGCGGATGATCGTGATCTCGTCGGCGATCTGCTCGATCTCGTTGAGCTTGTGGCTGATCATGATCGACGCGATGCCCTTGGCCTTGAGCCCCAGGATCAGGTCGAGCAGGTGCTGGGAGTCGTTCTCGTTCAGGGCCGCAGTCGGCTCGTCGAGGATCAGGAGCTTGACGTCCTTGTTGAGGGCCTTGGCGATCTCGATGAGCTGCTGCTTGCCGACGCCGAGGGTCTTGATCGGCACGTCGGGGTCTTCGCTCAGCCCGACGCGGGCGAGCAGCTCGATCGTGCGCTCCTTCTGCGCCTGCCAGTCGATGCGGCCGAAGCGGCGGATCTCATTGCCGAGGAAGATGTTCTCGGTGACGGACAGCTCGGGGATGAGCGCCAGCTCCTGGTGGATGATGACGATGCCCGCCTGCTCGCTCGCGGCGATGTCCTTGAAGCGCTGCTCCTCGCCGTACAGCAGGATCTCCCCGTCGTAGCTGCCGTACGGGTACACCCCGGAGAGGACCTTCATCAGCGTCGACTTCCCGGCGCCGTTCTCGCCGCAGATCGCGTGGATCTCGCCGGCGCGGACGGTGATCGAGACGTCGGCGAGCGCCTTGACCCCCGGGAACTCCTTGGTGATGCTGCGCATCTCCAGGATCGGGCCTGACACGGTCGGCAACGTTGCAGTGGTGCTCACGGATCTTCCTCGCGACGTGCGGTCACCTTCGATGTGACCGTTCACATCGATACATCGTCGTCTCCCGCGGGAGCGGTGTCAAGTCGGCGCGGGCATTCCGTGTCGCGACCGTGACCTCCCCGCGATCCGCAGGAACACGGGCATCCCGGCTGCGCGGCGGATCGAAAGGATTCGATCAGTGGAGGGGCGCGGCCCGCGGGATTCGAACGCTCCGAACGCGCCGGATCGGCTCAGCGGGCGGCGGCCGACTCGCGAGCCCGCAGCAGCGTCTGCAGCGCCCCGAACGCGGGCTGATCCTCACCGCGGATCTGCGCCAGCAGGATGCGCACCGCACGGCGCCCGAGCTCCGGGAAGTCCTGGTGCACGGTGCTCAGCGTCGGTGCCACGTGGGCCGCGACCGGGATGTCGTCGAAGCCGATCACGCTCACGTCATGCGGCACCCGCACCCCGGCGTCGCGGAAGCCGTGCAGCAGTCCGATCGCCATCAGGTCGTTCGCCGCGAACACCGCCGTGAAGTCGCGGCGGTGCGACAGCTCCTTGCCCGCGAAGTAGCCGAAGTCCGCCGTCCAGTCGCCGCGGATGGGCGGGAACGTGGGCAGATCGGCATCGCGCAGCGCGTCGAGGTAGCCCCGCATGCGCGACTCCGCCTCGATCCAGTCCTGCGGTCCGGCCAGGTGCAGGATGTCGCTGTGCCCGAGCGAGATGAGGTGCTCCGTCGCGGCTTTGGCACCGGCGACCTGATCGGCCGACAGGCTCACGCCGTCCGAGCCCGACGCCGTCTGCAGAGTGACGAAGGGCATCGCGCCGGACATGCCGCGCAAGACATGGAACACGCGCACCTGTGGCGCGAGCACCACGATCCCGTCGACCTGCTCCCGCTCGAGCTGACGCACCGCGTTGCCGATGGCCTCCGGCGTGGTCGAGGGGAGGTTGAGCGTGGAGACCGAGTAGCCCTCCTCGCGCGCCGCATCCTCGATCCCGGCGATGGACGAGGTGGGGCCGAACTCGCCGATCGTGGCGGACAGGATGCCCAGCATGTTCGACTTGCTCGTCACCAGCGCGCGCGCCGCGAGGTTCGGTCGGTAGTCCAGCACGGCGATCGCGTCGAGCACCTTCGCCTTGGTCTCCGGCCGGATGCTGGGGTGGTCGTTCAGCACGCGGGACACCGTCTGATGCGACACCCCCGCGAGCCGGGCGACATCGCGGATGCTCGGCAGGCGGGCACGCTCGGAGGACGTGGACATCACTGCCTCCTCGCGTGTGCACGGTCACATCGTCACTTCATTATGTCTGCCAGGACCGCGCCGTGCATCCCGAAGGCGTCACGGGCCGGTGGGCCGGAGGACGTCGCGGCTGGAGACCTCAGCCGATGATGCGGGCGCCGGGCACCGGCCCGTGCACGTGCAGCGGGTCGAGCCCTTCGTCCCGCAGCCGAGTCTGCACGTCCTGCGCGGTCTCGGGATCGGGGCACAGCAGCGCGACCGTGGGACCGGAGCCCGAGACGATCCCGTGCAGGGCACCCGCCGCGATCCCGAGGTCGATCGTGTCACCCAGGTCGGGGCGCTCGTGCAGCGCCGCCGCCTGCAGGTCGTTGTGCAAGGCATCGGCGAGCTGCCGCGGGTCTCCGGTGCGCAGCGCCTGGAGCACCGGGATCGGCACGTCGAGCGACAGCGGCGGGTCGTCGGCGAGCGCGCCCTCCTCCTCGCGCAGCAGGTCGAGCCGCTCGTACACCACCGGGGTCGACAGGCCCTGCTCGCTCGTCACCAGCAGCCAGTCGAAGCGGCCGCGCGCGAGTGCGGGGTTCAGCTGATCACCGCGACCCGTGCCCACCGCCGTGCCGCCGTGCAGGGCGAACGGGACGTCGGCGCCGAGCCGCGCCGCGAGGTCGTGCAGACGCGCGGGCGACAGACCGGTCCCCCACAGCGCATCGCACGCGACCAGGGCCGCGGCGGCATCGGCCGATCCGCCCCCCATGCCGCCCGCGACCGGGACGCTCTTGCGCACCTCGAGCGCCACCCCGCCGGTGTGCTCGGTGGCCGTGGCGAGCAGCTTCGCCGCGCGCATCGCCAGGTTGCGGTCGTCGAGCGGAACGGAGCCGTCGTCCTCGACCCCGGACACCGTGATCGAGAAGTCGTCCGCCGGTCGCGCGATCACGTCTTCGTACAGCGACACCGCCTGGAACACCGTGGCGAGGGCGTGGTAGCCGTCGTCGTGGCGGCCGCCGACCCCCAGGTAGACGTTGATCTTCCCCGGCGCGCGCACGTGCACGGATCCGGCGGCCGAGGCGAGGCTCATGACCGGGTCACAGATCCGAGGAGGTGGCCCAGAGGTTCACGTCGATCCCTCCGGACAGCTCGTCGATGCGGGCGAGCTCCTCCGCGGAGAACTCGGGCCCGTCGAGCGCGGCGAGGTTCTCGTCGAGCTGCTCTGGCCGGGACGCCCCGATCAGGGCCGAGGCGACCACCGGGGTGCGCAGCGTCCACTGCAGCGCCAGCTGGGCGAGCGACTGTCCACGGCCCTTCGCCACGTCGTTCAGCGACCGCAGCGTCTGCACGGCCTCGTCGGTGAGCTTGCCCTTCGGGAGCGAGCCGCGCTGCTGCGCCCGGTCGGCGGTGCCGTCGCCCAGGTACTTGTCGGTGAGCAGCCCCTGCGCGAGCGGCGTGAACGCGATGGCCCCGAGGCCCGACTCCTCGAGCGTGGCCGTGAGGCCGTCCTCGATCCACCGGTTCAGGATCGAGTACGCGGGCTGGTGGATGACCAGCGGGGTGCCGAGGTCCTTCGCCACGGCGACCGCCTCGGCCGTGCGCTCGGCGCTGTACGACGAGATGCCCACGTAGAGGGCCTTGCCCTGCCGCACGAGCGTGTCGAGCGCGCCCACGGTCTCCTCGATCGGGGTGACCGGATCGACGCGGTGCGAGTAGAAGATGTCGACGTAGTCCAGGCCCATGCGCGTGAGCGACTGCTCGGCGCTGGCGAGGATGTACTTGCGGCTCGCGTAGTCGCCGTACGGGCCCGGCCACATGTCCCAGCCGGCCTTCGACGAGATGATGAGCTCGTCGCGGTAGGGCCGGAAGTCCTCCGCGAAGATGCGACCGAAGTTCTTCTCGGCGGAGCCGTAGGGCGGACCGTAGTTGTTCGCGAGATCGAAGTGCGTGATACCGCCGTCGAACGCGTGACGCAGCAGTGCGCGCTGGTTGTCGAGCGGGATGTTGTCGCCGAAGTTCCACCACAGCCCGAGCGAGATCGGCGGCAGGTAGAGGCCGGACGACCCGACCTGACGGTAGGCGAACCGTCCGTAGCGGCCCTCGTCGGCGGCGTACGGGCGGTGGAGCTCGGGGACATCGGGACGGAAGCGCGGGGAGTCAGTCACGGTGCCAGATTACCGGGCGGTGTGGGATCCGGGATCGCCGTTGCGTGGCGCCCGATGCGCTGGTAGGCGGGGACGACGGGCGGTGCGGGACCACGGGCAACTCCGGGTTTCGTCGCCTACACTCGTGCCGCTCGGACGCCGCGGGGCAGTGACAACTGGCCGTCCGGGTGATCACGCAGTCCGCCAGGGCATCGTCCCGATGGCGTCGCGGTGTGGTGCGCGGCGATCCGCTGTGCCTGCAGCGCGCGCCGCACACTCCGAAGGAAACAACATGAAGATCCGCCCCGCTCTCGCTCTGTCCACCGCGGCCCTCGCGATCGGCGCTCTCGCCGGCTGCGCACCCGCCGCCACGACCCCCGCCACGACCCCCGCCGCGTCTGCGTCGCCCTCGCCCGGCGCCTCCGCGGACGCCGAGTGGTCGTACCGCGGCTCCAACGGCCCCGAGCACTGGGGGAAGTTCGGCGCCGCGTGCGAGAACGTCGACAGCTCCCACGAGTCCCCCATCGCCATCGACACCTCGACGGTGCAGATGGGGACCGCCGCGCAGAAGGTCGTGACGCACTACGCCCCCGCCGCGTTCGACATCGAGAACAACGGCCACACCATCGAGGCGATCCCGGAGGACCCCGCGGCCGACTCGATCGAGGTGAACGGCAAGACGTACGAGCTGCAGCAGTTCCACCTGCACGCCAGCAGCGAGCACACGATCGACGGACGCACGGCCCCCGCCGAACTCCACCTGGTGCACAAGGCCGAGGACGGCTCGGTGCTCGTGCTCGGCGTGATGCTGCAGGCTGGGCCGGCCAGCACGGCACTCGACGAGTTCTTCTCGTCGATCACCACCACCGTGAGCGAGAAGGGCACACCGCTGAGCCACGAGATCGACCCGAGCGCGCTCATCCCGGCGGACGGCATGAGCGTGCAGTACGACGGCTCGCTCACCACGCCGCCGTGCACCGAGGGCGTGCGCTGGAACGTCTACCTCACCCCGGTGACGGTGTCGGCGGAGGAGCTCGCCGCGTTCACCGCCGTGTACCCCGACAACCACCGACCCGTGCAGCCCCTGCACGACCGCACGCTCACGGAGATCCCCTCGGGGGTCTGAGCTCCGCGTCCTGCCCGCACCTCCGCCGGGCTCCCGCCGCGACGGCGGGAGCCCGGCGGTGTCGAGGGGCAGAACCTCAGGCCGCGCGCGGGGCGTCAGGCCGCGCGCTGGGCGTCAGGCGGCGCGCAGGGCGTCAGGCGGCGGTGTCGAGGGGCAGAACCTCAGGCCGCGCGCGGGGCGTCAGACCGCGGCCGCCGCGTCCGGCACCGCCGGTGCCTGCTGCGCGATGCGCTGGTAGTCGTCGACCGTGAGGTCCTCGCCGCGGGCGGTCGGAGCCACGCCGGCGGCCGTCAGCACCTCGGTCGCGGCGGCCGAGCTGCCGAAGACGCCGGACAGCGCCTGGCGGAGCATCTTGCGGCGCTGGTTGAACGCGGCATCGACGATCTCGAAGGTGCGGCGACGCTCGGCCTCGGAGCCGCGCTCCCCGTCCGACCGATCGAACCCGACCAGCAGGCTGTCGACGTTCGGGACGGGCCAGAACACCTGCCGCGACACCGTGCCGGTGAGCCGCCACTCGCCGTACCACGCGGCCTTCACGCTCGGCGAGCCGTAGATCTTCGACCCCGGCTTCGCCGCCAGGCGCTCGGCCACCTCGGCCTGCACCATCACGACGCCCCGCTGCAGGTAGGGGAAGGTCTCGAGGAAGTGCAGCAGCACCGGCACCGACACGTTGTACGGCAGGTTCGCGACCAGGACGGTCGGCTCGCCGGGCAGCTCGGCCACCCGCAGCGCGTCGGCATCGACCACCGTGAGCGCCCCCTCGGGAACGCCGTGCTCGGCGGCGGTCTGCGGCAGGCGGGCGGCGAGGCGGTGATCGATCTCCACGGCGGTGACGGCGGCCCCGGTCTCCAGGATCGCGAGCGTCAGCGAACCCAGGCCGGGCCCCACCTCGACCACGCGCTCGCCCGGCTGCACGCGCGCGGCCTGCACGATCTTGCGGACCGTGTTCGCGTCCGTGACGAAGTTCTGGCCCAGCTTCTTGGTGGGGGTGACATCGAGCTCGGCGGCCAGTCGGCGGATCTCGGCGGCTCCGAGCAGGGTGACGGTCATGCGTCCATTCTCGCCGAAAGCCCGACCGTCCCCGGCACTCGCTATCCTGCGGGGATGCCCTCCCTCGGTGAACTGATCGCTCCGCGGCGCATGGGCAGGGACTTCCGCTGGCTGCTCGCGTCGTCGTGGACGAGCAACATCGGCGACGGCGTGGCGCTGGCCGCCGCTCCCCTGCTCATCGCCTCGATGACCTCGTCGCCGATCCTCGTCGCCTCCGGCGCCGTCCTCCAGTTCCTGCCCTGGCTGCTGTTCGGCCTGCACGCGGGGGCCATCGCCGACCGCTTCGACCGTCGGCGCTTGGTGATGATCGCGAACGCCGCGCGGGCGGTCGTGCTCGCGGCGCTGTGCGTGTTCCTCGTGACGGGCACCGCGAACATCGGGATCGTGCTCGCGGTGGCCTTCCTGTACGGCTCGGCCGAGGTGTTCGTCGACACCGCGAGCAGCACGCTGCTGCCGATGATCGTGAAGCCGGATGACCTCGGGATCGGCAACGCGCGGCTCCAGGCCGGCTACCTCGTGGCCAACCAGTTCGCCGGTCCTCCCCTCGGGGCGTTCCTGTTCGCCGCGGGGCACGCCTGGCCGTTCCTGGTCGAGGTGCTGTGCGTCAGCCTCGCGGTCGTGCTGATCTCCCGCATGGCCCGCACGCCCGTGCCGCCCCGGGCGGACGCCGCCGCACACCCGCCCGTGCACACCGACATCGCGGAGGGGCTGCGCTGGCTGTGGCGCAACCCGCCCGTGCGCATGCTGGTGATCATCATCCTCGTCTTCAACGTCACGTGGGCGGCGCCGTGGGGCGTGCTCGTGCTGTACGCGACCGAGCACCTGCAGATGGGCCCGGTGGGGTACGGCGCCCTCACCACGGCGTCCGCGGCCGGCGGCATCCTCGCGACGTTCAGCTTCGGGTGGCTCGAACGGCACGTGTCGTTCGCGACCCTCATGCGCATCGTGCTCTCGCTGGAGGTGCTGATGCACCTGGCGTTCGCGCTCACCACCGCCGGCTGGGTGGCGCTGATCATCATGTTCTTCTTCGGCGCGTACGCCTTCGTGTGGGGCACGATCTCCACGACCGTCCGGCAGCGTCTCGTGCCCGCCGAGCTGCAGGGGCGCGTCGCCTCGGTCAACATGGTCGGGGTGTTCGGGGGCATGATCGTCGGCCAGGCGCTCGGCGGAGTGATCGCCCAGCTGTGGGGGCTCACCGCACCGTGGTGGTTCGCGTTCGGCGGCGCAGCGATCACGCTGCTGCTGGTGTGGAGGCCGATCTCGCAGATCGTGAGCGCGAAACCGGTCGCCCAGACCGGCCCGGACGACGTGGACGCTCAGTCGGTGAACGAGCCGTAGACCCGCAGGGTGTTCTCGGCGAGCTGCGCGGACAGCTCGTCGACGCCGATGCCGAGCTCGGCGGCCAGGAAGCGGACCGTGATCGGCACGAGGTAGGGCGCGTTCGGACGGCCCCGCAGCGGCGTCGGCGTGAGGAACGGGGCGTCGGTCTCCACCAGAAGTCGGTCGAGCGGCGTGACCTTCAGCGCGTCGCGCAGGTTCTGCGCGTTCTTGAACGTGACGTTGCCCGCGAACGACAGGTGGTAGCCCGCGTCGGCGCACACCCGGGCCATCGCGGCGTCGCCGGAGAAGCAGTGGAACACCGTGCGATCGGGAGCGCCCACACGCGACAGGGTCTCCAGCACCGCGTCGTGCGCGTCGCGGTCGTGGATCTGCATCGCGATGCCGTGCTTCTTCGCGAGCGCGATGTGCGCCTCGAACGACTCGAACTGCGGCCCGCGGCGCTCCGGCTCGGTGCGGAAGAAGTCGAGCCCGGTCTCGCCGATCGCGCGGGTGCGCGGATGCGCCGCCAGCTCGTCGATCACCGCGAGGGCCTCGTCGAGACCGACACCGCCGCGACGGCCCTGCTCGGCATAGGTCGGCGCGTCGTTCGGGTGGATCGCCACCGCGGCGAGCACGCGCGGGTCGGAAGCCGCCGCCTCGACCGCCCAGCGCGACGACTCGATGTCGCCCGATGCCTGCACGACCCCGGCGATGCCCACGGCCTCGGCGCGGTCGAGCTGCTCCGTCAGGCTCAACGGCTCGTCGCCGTCCATGATCTCCAGGTGCGCGTGGTTGTCGTACACCGGGACGGCGAGGGGCTCAGGGGCTGCGGGATACCGCAGGTCTTCGCGCCCGTCGCCGTCTCGGCGCTGCACGTACGTCTCGGTCATGGGGTGTCGGTCAGGCCGTGGACTCCACGCGCGGGAACAGCGGCGCGAGGCCGTTGACGCTCGTGCCCGGCTTCAGCACGCCCCACGCCCCCGCCTCACGGATCGGCTGGTCCTGCAGACGACCCAGCGTCTCGGCGGCGCCCAGTGCGATCCACAGCTTCTCGGTGGACTGCGGCATCACCGGCGACAACAGCACCGCCAGGGCCCGCAGGCCCTCGGCACACGTGTACAGCACCGTGCCCAGACGCTCGCGCTTCTCGTCGTCGCGGGCCAGCGCCCACGGCTCGTTCTCGGTGATGTAGCCGTTGAGCGCGTCGACGATGGTCCAGATCGCGGAGATCGCCTCGTCGATGCGGAACTGGCCGATCGCGGCATCCGCCTTCGTCGCGGCGTCGGCGACGATCTTCTGGATCGCGAGGTCCGCCTCGGTGTACTCGGCCGCCGGCGGGACGATGCCCTCGAAGTACTTCTCGATCATCGCGGTCGTGCGGGAGGCGAGGTTGCCGAAGCCGTTCGCGAGCTCGGCCTGGTAGCGGGCGGACAGGTCCTCCCAGGAGAACGAGCCGTCCTGGCCGAACGCGATCGCCGACAGGAAGTAGAAGCGGTAGGCGTCGGAGCCGAACACGTCGGTGATCTCGGTCGGCGCGATGCCGGTCAGCTTCGACTTGGACATCTTCTCGCCGCCGACCAGCAGCCAGCCGTGCGCGAACACGCCCTTGGGAACGTCGAGCCCCGCCGCCATCAGCAGCGCGGGCCAGATCACCGCGTGGAAGCGCAGGATGTCCTTGCCGACCACGTGGTACGCGGGCCAGCGGCGCGCGAACGTCTCCTCATCGGAGCCGTAGCCCACGGCGGTGGCGTAGTTGAGCAGCGCGTCGACCCACACGTAGATCACGTGCGACTCGTCCCACGGCAGCGGGATGCCCCAGTCGAACGTGGAGCGCGAGATCGACAGGTCCTTGAGCCCCTGGCTCACGAACGACACGACCTCGTTGCGCGCCGAGTCCGGCCGCACGAAGTCGGGCTCGGTCTTGTACAGCTCGAGCAGCCGGTCCTGGAACTCGCTCAGCTTGAAGAAGTAGTTCTTCTCCTGCAGCAGCTCCAGCGGCTTGGAGTGGATCGCACACACCTTCAGCCCCTCGAAGGGACCGGTGCCGTCGACGATCTCGGACTCCGGCTTGAACTCCTCGCAGCCCACGCAGTAGAGCGCCTCGTACTCGCCCGCGTAGATGTAGCCGCGGTCGTACAGGCGCTGGAAGAACGTCTGCACGTTGGTCTCGTGGCGCTCCTGCGTCGTGCGGATGAAGTCGTCGTTGGCGACATCGAGGGTCTTCAACAGCGGGAACCAGCTCTCGCTGACCAGCTTGTCCACCCACTCCTGCGGCGTCACGCCGTTGGCCGCCGCCGCCCGCAGCATCTTCTGCCCGTGCTCGTCGGTGCCCGTGAGCATCCAGGTGTCATCCCCCGCCTGGCGGTGCCACCGCGCGAGCGTGTCGACCGCCACCGTCGTGTACCCGTGGCCGATGTGGGGCACGTCGGACGGGTAGTAGATGGGCGTGGTGATGTAGAAGGATTCGCCTGCGGGCATGGGGACAATTCTAGGTGGCGCGGCACTTGTGGTTACGCGCTCACGCGACCGTCACCTCGACGCGGTGCCAGCCCTGGGCGCCGTCCGGCACGGGAGCCGCCCGGTCCGCGGTCTGGGTCTCCCCCTCGGCGTTCACGGCGCGGCACTCGATGGTGTGCGCGCCGCTCTCCGCCGTCCACGGCAGACGCCACTGCACCCACGTGTCGGCGGAGATCGCGGCGGCCAGCTCCGCGCGCTGCCACGGCCCCTCGTCCACCCGCACCTCGACGCCCTCGATGCCGGTGTGCTGCTGCCACGCCATGCCCGCGATCACCGCGTCGCCCGCGTCGATACGCTGCCCGGGGCGCGGCACGTCGATGCGCGACTGCAGCTTGACGGGCCCGCGCTCCGACCACCCCCGGGTCGTCCAGTACGCGGCGGCCCTGTCGAAGCGGGTGACCTCCAGCTGCGTCACCCACTTCGTCGCCGACACGTAGCCGTACAGCCCTGGCACCACCATCCGCACCGGGAAGCCGTGTTCGAGCGGCAGCGGCTCGCCGTTCATGCCCACCGCGAGCAGGGCGTCCCGGTCGTCGGTGAGGGCCTCGAGCGGGGTCGAGGCCGTGAAGCCGTCGGCCGAGGTCGAGAGCACCATGTCGGCATCGGGGTCGACGCCCGCGCGGGCGAGCATCTCCCGCACCGGGTACCCCAGCCAGCGCGCGGTGCCGATCAGCGAGCCGCCCACCTCGTTCGACACGCACGCGAGCGTGACATCGGCCTCCACGAGCGGCAGGGCGAGCAGCTCCTCCCACGTGAGCACGACCTCGCGATCGACCATGCCGTGGATGCGCAGCGACCAGTCGGCGGGGTCCACGCGCGGCACGATGAGAGCGGTGTCGATGCGATAGAACTCGGCGTTCGGGGTGACCACCGGCGCGAGACCGGGGATGTCGAGCTCGGCCCCGGCGGGCACAGCAGCGGCGGGGCGAGCCGGGGAGGGCAGCCGCAGCGCCGCACGGACGGCTTCGACGGAGCGCGTCGCGCCCCGGGCGAGCGAGCTGCCGATGAGCGCGACGAGCCCGACCGCGGCGGCCCCGGCCGTCCACAGCAGGAAGCGGCGGCGATCCTCGTGGTCCGGTGCGAGTCCGGCGACCGGGCGGAGGCGGCGGATCAGCAGGCGCAGCACGATCACGGAGACGAGACCGGCGACCAGCCCGGGAAGCCACGCGAACGGGCCGGAGCCGGGGCGGATCAGCGCGACGACGACGGCGACGGCGCCCAGCGCCCCGAGGACCGCGGCGCCAGCGCCGGACCAGCGACGCTCCGCGATCCCGGCGAGCGCGGCGACCACCGCGAGCACGATCGCGATCCCGGTGAGCAGCGCGACCTTGTCGCCGGTGCCGAACAGCGCGATCGCGACGTCCTTCGCCCAGCTCGGCGCGAGGTCGATCAGCCCGCCGCCGATCACCGCGAACGGGCTCGCCGCCGGCTCGACGAGCGCGGCCGCCAGTTCGCCCAGCGCGACGCCGAGCAGGGCGGCGCTCAGCCCGGCGGCGGCCGACCGGAGCCGGTCCCGCCGGGCCGACCCCGCCCCGTGCGTCATGAACCGAGGGTAACCCCGGCGCAGCGGATCAGAGCGCGTTGCGTCGTGCGACCTCGCCCAGCCACGCCAGCGACGGCTTCGGGAACCGCTCGAACGTCTCGTGGTCGAACCCGATCAGCCCGAAGGTCGGCCGGAAGCCGCTCGCCCACTCGTAGTTGTCCAGCGCGCTCCAGTGCTGATACCCGCGCACCTCGATGCCGTCCGCGATCGCGCGATGCAGGCCCTCCAGTGCGCCCTGCGTGTAGGCGATGCGGCGGGTGTCGTCGGCCGTGGCGATGCCGTTCTCGGTCACGATCACCGGCACCCCGCCACTGCGCTCCCACGCGCTGCGCACCCCCAGCTCGAGCGCGGGCGGGTAGAACTCCCACCCGGTCAGCGTCGTCTCCACGTCGTCGGCGACCGGCCGCGGGCCCTCCGGACCGATGAACGTGCGCGTGTACGCCTGCACGCCCACGAAGTCGTCACCGGCCGACTGCTCCAGGTACCAGTGGTCGCGCGGGTCGCCGTAGGCCGCCAGCATCTCGTCGGCGCCCGGCTCGCCCGTCGAGTGGAAGGCCTGGGTCGCGATGGTCCACCCCGCCTGCGCGCCCGGCACGGTGTGCACGAGTTCGGAGGCCCGGCGGTGCGCGGCCAGCAGTGTGTCCGCCACGGCGAGGTCGGGATTGGGCAGGCCGTAGGCGACGAGGTTGGCCGCGTCCTCTCCCCCGGCCAGCATCGCGGCGATGTTGGGCTCGTTGATCGTGCACACGTAGCGCACGCCGTCGAGGATGGGCAGCACGGTCTCCACGTAGCGCGAGAACAGGTCGACCGCGTCGCCCGCGCGCCAGAAGCCGTCGCGCTGGAACCACTGCGGCACCGTGAAGTGCATGAGGGTGACCGTCGGGTCGAGCCCGTGCTCCCGCGCGGTGTCGATCATGCGGCGGTAGTGGTCGAGCATCGCCCGTGACACGAAGCCGCGCTCCGGCTCGATCCGCGCCCACTCGACCGAGAAGCGGTAGGAGTTCAGCCCCGCCTCGGCCAGCAGCCGCATGTCCTCCGGGTAGCGGTGGAAGTGGTCGGCGGCGTCGCCGGAGGGCTCGACCATGGGCGAGTCGGGGGCGTGCTCCATCGCCCACCAGTTGCTCGTGGTGTTGTTGCCCTCCACCTGATGGGCGGCGGTCGCGGCGCCCCAGAGGAAGCCGTCGGGGAATGCGAGCACGGATGCGCTCCTCTCTCTTTCTTGCAGATCTCCCGGCGCGGTTCAGCGCGCGCGGGAGGGGTTGGGCACGGCGTCGAGCAGCTCGACCGTGTACGGGTCCTCGGGGTGCTGGAGCACGTGCGAGGTCTCGCCGCGCTCCACGACCCGTCCGCCGTTGAGCACCAGGATGTTCTCGGTGACCAGGCGCGCGCTCAGCAGGTCGTGCGTGATGTAGAGCATGCTGATGCCCCAGCGCTCACGCAGGTCCTCCAGCAGCGCGAGCACGCCGGCACGCAGCGACACGTCGAGCATCGACACGGGCTCGTCGGCGATCAGCACCTGCGGGTCGCTCGCGAGCGCACGGGCGATCACGACGCGCTGCCGCTGTCCGCCGGAGAGCTGGTGCGGCAGCTTGGCCGCGAACTGCTCGACGGGCGTGAGGCCGACGGTCTCCAGCAGTTCGAGCACGCGCGCCCGTGCCTCGGTGCCGCGCAGCGTCGTGTAGTTGCGGATCGGGCGGGACAGCGCATACTCGACCGTGTGCAGCGGGTTCAGGGCCGCATACGGGTCCTGGAACACCATCTGCACGTCCTTGCGGAGGTCGCGCAGGCCCCGGCGCTTCAGTGCGGCGACGTCGGTGTCGCCGAAGCGGATCGTGCCGGCGGTGGGCTTCTCGACGCCGGTGAGCATCTTCGCGATCGTCGACTTGCCCGACCCCGAGGCGCCGACCAGCGCGAGGGCCTCCCCCGGCTCCAGCCGGAAGGACACGTCGTCGACCGCGACCACCGGCTCCTGCCCGCGCCGCGGCGCCGGGTACCGCTTGGTGACGCCGTCCACCACGATCGCGGCGTCCGCGCGCCGGGTGTCGCGCGCAGACACGGTCGGCAGGGTCTCGGTGACGTCGGTGCGGCTGCGGCCCTCGCGGCGGCGGGTGCCCACATCGAGGAACCCGGGGATCTCGATCTTCTCCGCCCGGGGGTCGGCGTAGTGGCTCAGCAGCATGCGCGTGTACTCGTCCTGCGGACGGTGCAGGATGTCGTGGCTCGGGGCGTCCTCCACGATGCGGCCCTCGTGCATCACCATGACCCGGTCGGTGGCCTCGAGCACGATGCCGAGGTCGTGGCTGATGAGGATCGCCGTGAACCGTTCCGACCGCTGCAGCTCCTGGATCGTGTCCATCACCGCGTGCTGCACGAGCACGTCGAGGGCCGTGGTCGGCTCGTCGAACACCATGAGCTGCGGCTCCAGCGACAGCGCGAGGGCGATCGAGGCGCGCTGCCGCATGCCGCCCGAGAGCTCCCCGGGGTAGCGGTCGAGCACCTCGGGCTTCAGGCCGACCTTCCCCACGAGCTCGCGGGCCCTGGCCTCACGGGCCTCGCGGGGCACATGCCCGTGCGCGGCGAAGATGTCGCGGAAGTGACCTGCGACCGTGCGCACGGGGTTGAGCGCGTTCATGCCCGACTGCAGCACCATCGCGAAGCCGCCCTGCCGCTGGCGGCGCAGTCCCTCGGCGTCGAGCTCGCGGATGTCGCGCCCGTCGAACAGGATGCGACCGCCGCTGATGCGCGCCGGGGGCTTCTGCAGCCGGGTCAGCGCGAACCCGAGCGTGGACTTGCCCGAGCCCGACTCGCCGACGAGTCCGACGAACTCGCCGCGTCGCAGCGTGAACGACACGTCGTGCACGGCCTGCACGGGCTGCTGCCCCGGGGAGGCGTACTCGACGGACAGGTTCTGCACGTCGAGGAGGATTCCGGCGTTGCGATCCGAGGTGTGCGCGGTCATGGCGCTCATCGCCCCTTCCCTTCCCGCAGGCGCGGATTGGAGATGCCGTCCACGCCGAAGTTGATGAGTGTGAGGCTGAGGGCCAGCAGGGCGATGCACAGACCGGGGGCGAACAGCAGCAGCCACTGCCCGGTGAGCAGCGAGTTGGAGTTCTGCGCCCAGTAGAGCATGGTGCCCCAGCTGACGATGCTGGAGTCGCCGAGGCCGAGGAACTCCAGGCCCGCCTCCGCCAGGATCGCCGCGGTGGCCGCGCCGAACAGGGTCCCCGCGATGATCGAGGTCATGTTCGGGAGGATCTCGCGGAACACGATGCGGGCCCTGCTGTCGCCGGAGAACTGGGCCGAGGTGACGAAGTCGTTGCCGCGCAGCGACTGGGTCTGGCTGCGCAGAACGCGCGCGCCCCACGCCCATCCGGTCACCACGATCACGGCGATGATCATGAGGATGCCGCCGTTCTGCAGGTACGCGGCGATCACGATCATGAGCGGCAGGCCGGGGATCACGAGGAACAGGTTCACGATGAACCCGACGACCTCGCCGGCGAAGCCGCGCATGTACCCCCAGCTCAGGCCGATCAGCACCGCGACGATCGTGGACAGGATGCCGGCGGCGAAGCCGACCAGCAGACTCACCTGCGCGCCGTAGATCAGCTGGCTGAGCACGTCCTCGCCCGCGGCGGTCGTGCCGAGCCAGTGCTCCCACGACGCGTCGGCGTTGCGCTCGAAGCCGTTCTCCTTCGGGCCGTACGGCGCGAGGAGCGGCGCGAACACCGCGACCAGGACGAAGAAGGCGAGGATGCACAGCCCGAGCCGTGCCTTGCCGTTGGCCCACAGGGTGCCGACCATGCGCCCGAAGGAGCGCCACGGGCTGGGGGCAGCGATCCGATCGGCCGGGATCTTGACGTTCATGGTGGAGGTCATCGTCTGGTCCTCGGGTCGAGCACGCAGTGCAGGCGGACAGGGAAAGGAGGGATCATCATCGGCGCGTCCTCGGGTCGAGTACCCCGTAGAGGATGTCCACGAGGAAGTTGGCGATGAGCACGCTCACGGTGATCATCAGGAACAGCGCCTGCATGAGCGGGTAGTCCTGCCCGATCACGGCGTTGAACAGCAGGTAGCCGATGCCCGGATACCCGAACACCTGCTCCACGAGGATCGAGCCGCCCACCACGCCGCCGAGCGTGAGCCCGAAGCCGGTGAGGTTCGGCAGGATCGCGTTGCGCGCGGCGTAGCGGAGCGCGATCGTGCGCCCGCGCAGCCCGTTGGCCTCACCGAAGGTGATGTAGTCCTCGCCGAGCGTGTTGATCATGGCGTTGCGCATGCCGATGATCCAGCCGCCGAGCGACGTGAGCAGGATCGTCAGCGCCGGCAGGAACGCGTGACGCACCAGGTCGACGATGAAGTCCCACGTGAACCCGGGCGTCGTGGTCGCCGAGTAGGCGCCGGTCGTCGGGAACCAGTGCAGCACGTACCCGAGGAAGAACAGCAGCAGCAGCGCGGTCCAGAAGTAGGGGAACGTGCTGAGGAACGAGCCGGTCAGCGTGGGCAGCGAGTCGAGCCAGGTGCCGCGCCGCCACGCGGCCATCACGCCGATGAGGGTGCCGATCACGAACGCGAGAATCGTGACGATGCCCACCAGGCCCAGCGTGTACGGCAGCGCCGTGGACACCATGCTCGACACCGACTGCGGGTAGAACGTGTACGAGACGCCGAAGTCGAGCCGTACGACCTGACCGAGGTAGGCGACGTACTGGTCCCACAGCGAGCCGGTCGGCACGCCGAGCTGCGCCTCGATCGCGGCCCTGGTCGCATCCGACACGGGTCCGTTCTGCGAGAGCTTGGCGATCGCGGCGTCGGCGGGCGAGCCGGGCATCATGCGCGGGAGGAAGAAGTTCAGCGTGACCGCGGCCCACAGGGTCAGGACGAACAGGCCGAGTTTCTGGGCGACGTACTTCACTGGTCGTCTCCGTTCACTCGCTTCAGGTGGGTGAAGATCATCAGGGGCGCCGAGTCGTAGTTCTGCGGGATCATGTACGGGTCGTCGGCGGACGGCCACCCGGTGAACTTCGCGTCGTTGAACAGGCCCCAGATGCCGCCGTAATACATGCCGATCACGGGCAGCTCGTCGTACACGATGTTCTGCAGCTCGTGCACGATCTCGCCCTGGCGCTGCGGGTCGACCGTCGCGCGGTACTCCGCGAGCAGCGCATCGGCCTCCGGCGAGCGGTAGCGCTCGAAGTTGTTCGTGGTCGACTCCCCGGACGGCACGTAGAAGTCGCTGGAGAGCAGGCTGTTGAACGCCTGGTAGACGTCGCCGTTGCCCATGCCGCCGATCGCCATCTCGAAGTCGCCGTTGCCGATCGCGCTCTGGTAGCCCGCGGGCTGCGGCAGCTTCAGCGAGACCTTGATGCCGATGTCTCCGAGCTGGCGCTGCACGGTCTGCGCGGCGCGGGTCCAGTCGGAGAAGCCGTTCGCGGTGGTGAGCGAGAACTCCAGCTGCTCGCCGTCCGGCCCCACCAGCCGATCGCCGTCGAGCGTGTAGCCGGACTCGGCGAAGGCGGCGAGCGCGGCGTCCTCGTCCTGCGCGATCATGCCCGCGTCGGGGATCTCGGGGTCGAGGTACTGCTCCTGGTTCGGCAGGATCAGGCCGGTCTGGCCGGCGGGCTTCATGTAGCCCTCGGACGCGGTCTCGGCGATCTCCTCGCGGTCGAGCGCGAGCGCGATGCCGCGGCGCACGTTGACGTCGTCGAACGGGGCGACCTCGAGGTTCGGCACCAGCGAGATCACGCCGCCCGGCGGGAACCACCAGGTGTTGTCCGGGCTAGCGGCGCCCCACGTGCCCTCCACGTCGGAGATGAACGCGTACGCCCAGTCGTAGCCGCGCGTGACGGTGTCGAGCTGGCTGTTGGTCGCCGGGAGGATGATGTGCTCGATCTCGATCCGGTCGGCCTGCCAGTAGTCGGGGTTGCGGTCCATCGAGTACTGCTGGTCGTTGTAGTTGCCGAGCACGAACGGGCCGGTGCCGACCGGATCCTCGTTGCGCCAGGTGCCCGGATCCTGCACGTCCTTCCAGATGTGCTCCGGCACGATCATGGTCTGGCCGAGGATCGACAGCGACGGGGCATCCTCGCTCTGCAGGTGGAAGATCACGTCGGAGCCGTCGACCTCGACCGAGTCGATGTGCTGCCAGGCGCCCTTGATGTCGAGAGACGGCTCATCCTTCAGCAGCTGGAACGTGAAGGCGACGTCGTCGGCCGTGAAGTCCTCGCCGTCGCTCCACTCGACCCCGTCGCGCAGCGTCATCACGATCGTGCGGGCGTCGGGCTGCGACCACGCGGAGGCCAGCCACGGGTTGAGCTCGCCGTCGAGCGGGTTCACCAGGATCAGCGGCTCGTAGATCCACCGCGAGGCGGTGCGCGTGTTGGTCAGGTACGGGTTGAAGTTCTTCGTGAAGAACGGGTTGCCGTGGTCGGCGTTGATCAGCATCGTGTCCTCGCCGATGGAGGGGTCGGGCTGGGAGCTGATCTGGATGCTGCAGCCGCTGAGCGCGATCGCCGCGGCCGCGAGCCCCACGACGGCGGCTCTGCGCCAGCGTCGGAAGGTGTGCGTCTCTGCCACTGGGGGACCTCATGTCGTCTCTGTCATGATGGGCGCCCCACGGGTCGGAGCGTCCGTCGGCCGAAGCCGCATGAGCGAGTGTAAGCGCATACATTTGCGATCGGCAACCCCTTGACACCGCGCTCCCGTCCGTTCGAGGCGCGTCAGGCGGGTCGCGCGGAGCTCTCCCGCAGGAGGATCTGCAACGGCAGCCGCACCACCGCGGGCGGGGCCTCCGGCTCCTCCAGCCGGCGCGCCAGCACCTGCACCGCGGCCCGGCCCAGCTCGATCATCGGCTGCCGGATCGTCGTCAGCGGGGGGACGGAGAGGGCGGCGGCATCGATGCCGTCGAACCCGGTCACGAGCACGTCGTCGGGCACGCGCACGCCCGCGCGGTGCAGCACGTCGACGACCCCCAGCGCCATCTGGTCGTTCGCCGCGATCACCGCGGACGGGGGTGCGCCGTCGCGCAGCAGCTCCTCGGCCGCGCGCCGCCCCGACGCCCGCGTGAAGTCGCCGCGCAGCAGCCGCAGCTCCTCAGTCGCCCGGCCCGACGCCGCCACGGCCGCCACCACGCCCTCGCGCCGCTGCTCCGCGTCGGGCGAGTCCGCGGGACCCGCGAGGAACGCGACCGCACCCTCCCCGACCTGCGCGAGAACGTGCCGCGTGAGCTCGCCCATCGCCTCGGCGTTGCTGACCGTGACATGGTCGTAGTCGTCGCCGCGCGGCGGACCGGACAGGACCACGACCGGGATGCGGCGCGCGAGCCGCGCCAGCACGTCGTCCGGCACGCTGCTCGCGAGCACCATGAGCCCGTCGACACGACCAGCCATGTCCCGCACGGTCGACCGGTCGGGGTCGTCGCGCCCCACGCCCACCATCAGCACGAAGCCCTGCTTCCACGCCTCCAGCTCGGCCCCGCGCAGCACCTCGTCCAGGAACAGCATCGAGGTGGCAGGGGCGCCGGGCTCGCCCTCGTCCTCCACCACCGTGAACGGCGGGGCCGCGGCTCCCGCACTCGACAGGACGTCGAGCGCGGGGGCGTCCTCCGCCGCGTCGAACCCCGGGAAGTACAGGCCCAGCACGCCCGTCCGGCGCTCGGCCAGCCCGCGCGCGCTCCCGCTCGGGACGTAGCCGAGAGCCGTGACCGCATCGAGCACCCGCTCGCGGGTCGCCGGTCGTACGGCATCGGGCGACCGCAGCACCCGCGACACGGTGGCGATCGAGACGCCCGCGTGCGCGGCGACGTCGTACACGGTCGCGGCCTTGCTCACGGCGGATCCCCCAGGGTCGAGTCGTCGGATCGGGTGTCAGGACAGCGTAGATCAGACCCGGCGGGCGATCAGCGCACCGTGCGGGCGCGTGCTCGCCTCCCCGGGCACGCGGGCGCGGGTCTCAGTCTCCTCGACCTCGAGCCCCGCGGCGGCGAGCAGCGGCGTGAGCGCCTCCGCCGACCAGAAGTACGCGGTCGTGATCGCGTGGTCGAACGGCGCGCGCGGCTCGCCGTCGAAGAAGCCCAGCAGCAGTCGTCCCCCTGGCGCGAGCACGCGCGCGAACTCGGCGAGCGCGGCGGGCACCTCGGTCGGCGGCGTGTGGATGAGCGAGTACCACGCGAGGACGCCGCCCAGCGACCCGGCGGGCTGCGGCAGCGCGAGGAAGGAGCCCTGGGTGACGTCGAGGCCGGGGTGCCGCGTGCGGGCCTCCGCGACGAACTCCGCCGACAGGTCGATGCCCGACACGTCGTGCCCCGCGTCGTGGAGGAACCGCGTCCACAGCCCGGGACCGCACCCGGCGTCGAGCAGGGCACCCGAGGTGGCTCGGCGCCAGCGATCGATCGTGTCGCGGTCGCGGGGGTCCAGCTGCTCCACCGTGCCGGCGATCGCGACGTACTCCGCGGCGCGGCGGTCGTAGGCGGCCGCGATGGCGTCGTGCGCCTCCGCCGGTGTCGTCACCGGGTGCCCCCCGAGCTCATCGGGTACGGGCGGCGAGGGCGGCCTGGTAGAGGTCGCGCGTGGAGAGGCCGGTCTGCGCCGCCACCTCGGCCGCGGCCTCCTTCAGGCGCGTGCCGTCCGCGACCAGGGCCTGCACCTGGGCCAGCGCGTCGTCGGCCGACACCGCGCGGCGGGGCGCGCCCTCGACCACGACCACGATCTCGCCCTTCACGCCGTCGGCGGCCCAGGCGGCGAGCTCGGCGGCGGTCCCGCGGCGCACCTCCTCGTACAGCTTCGTCAGCTCCCGGCACACCGCGATCCGGCGGTCCTCGCCGAACGCCGCCCCCATGTCGGCGAGCGTCGCGGCCAGGCGCGACGGCGACTCGAAGAACACCATGGTGCGCGGCTCCGCGGCGAGCGCCGTCAGGGTCGCCCGGCGCTCCCCCGGCTTGCGCGGCAGGAACCCCTCGAACGTGAAGCGGTCGGTCGGCAGACCCGAGATCGCCAGCGCCATGAGCACGGCGCTCGGACCGGGGATCGCGGTGACCGTGACCCCCTGCGCCACGGCCTCGGCCACGAGCCCGTAGCCCGGGTCGCTCACGGTCGGCATGCCCGCGTCGCTCATCACCACGACATCGGTGTCCGCGGCGAGGGCCGCCAGCTCCGCGGCCTTCTGCTTCTCGTTGTGGTCGTGCAGCGCGATCAGGCGCGGGCGGTTGGCGATCTGCAGCGCCTGCAGAAGCCGCTGCGTGGTGCGGGTGTCCTCCGCGACCACGACCTCCGCGTTCTCCAGCACCTCCACCAGACGCCGGGACGCGTCCCCGAGATTCCCGATGGGCGTGGCGGCGAGGATGATCACCCGCCCAGCTTAGGCGGGCGGGTGGCCATCCTGATCGCCGCGACGGCTCTCGCGATACCAGCGGATGACCATGGAGATCACGCCCACCACGAGCAGCACCCCGCAGGCGACGAAGAAGATCCGGAAAGCGACCTCGGTCGCAAGAGCGGCGTTGAGGAAAGCCAGGCCGGCGCAGAACAGAGTGGCGATCCACCCAGTGATCCGTGCCCCGCTGGGCCGCGCCTTCGTCGTCGGACTCTGATCCATGGGGGACCTCCTCTCCGTCTCGACAGGATGAGTCAACATGCGAAGTCCCCGGTGCTCGTGCGCTTCTCCTGCGCAATCTGTCCCAGATACGCCGCCCATGCGGCGACACTCCAGCCGGGACTGACGATCGTCACACCGATCGAACCGAAAAAGCCTCCGACAACTCTCCCGGCCTGCGCCCAACACGGACCGAGGTCGCGCGACGGCAGCGCGCGCCCCACGACCGCGACTTCGGAGACCGACGCCCCTCGCCCCATCGCCGCTTCAACGCTTGCTGACGCCGAAGGCGGGAAAACCAGGGCGGATGCGACGGCCAGAGCCGCGGCCGCGGTGAGTCTTGAGGAGAACCGAATGATCATGAACGCGTCCTATCTGTCCTCACACGTGGACAGTCTCACGCTACAGCGCCGGATACTCGACTGCTCTCGCTCCCGCCCTCGAACTCCTGGAATATCGGCATTCGTGCTCTGACGCGGCACGCGGCGAAACCGCGGCGAAGCGCACACTTCCGGGCACACGGAAGCGGGGTGTCTAGGCTGGAGCGGTGACCGCGCCCCAGCCCCTGCTGCCTCCCCCCGAGGCGCGGGCGACGCGGTACGAGCGGCTGCGCGACCGCGTGCTGCACGCCGCCGACTGGGGACGGGCCATCGGGTGGCTCGCACCGCTCGTGGTCACGGCACTCGCGGCGGTGCTGCGGCTCGTGAACGTCGGGCACCCCCACCAGCTGGCGTTCGACGAGACGTACTACGTCAAGGACGCCTGGTCGCTGTGGACCCTCGGCTACGAGGGCGTCTGGGGGCAGGGCGCCGACGAGGCCTTCCAGACCCTGCAGGAGCTGCCGCTCACGAACAAGGGCGCGTTCATCGTGCACCCGCCGCTGGGCAAGTGGCTCATCGCGCTCGGCATGGCCATCGGCGGCCCCGACAACAGCGCCGGCTGGCGGCTGGCCACGGCCCTGCTGGGTGCGGGCTCCGTGCTGCTGGTGTACCTGATCGCCCGCCGGCTGACCGGATCAGTGGTCGCGGCCACCGTGGCGGGCACCCTTCTCGCGATCGACGGACTGAGCATCGTGCTGAGCCGCATCGCGCTGCTCGACGGCATCCTCACCTTCTTCGTGCTGCTCGGCGTGCTGTTCGTGCTGCTCGACCGGCAACGCACCATCCCCCTCCTGGAGCGTCGCGACCCCGACGCCCCCGACCCGCTGTGGGGTCCGGTGCTGTGGCGCCGCCCGTGGCTCGTCGCCGCGGGTCTCGCGCTGGGGGCGGCGTGCGCCGTGAAGTGGTCGGGCCTGTACGTACTGGCCGGCTTCGGGCTGTACGTGGTGGTCACCGATGCGCTGGCCCGGCGCCGCGGCGGTGTGGTCGTGTGGCCCGCGTCCGCCGTGTTCCGCCAGGGGCCCGTGTCGTTCGTGCTGCTGGTGCTGCCGGCCGCGGCCGTGTACCTCGCGAGCTGGACCGGGTGGCTCGTGACCGACAAGGGTTACGACCGCGGCAGCGACGCGAACCCCCTGCTCGCGCTGTGGAACTACCACCAGGCGATGCTGGGCTTCCACGTGGGGCTCAGCCGCGGGCACCCCTACGCCAGCCCCGCGTGGGAGTGGCCGTTCCTGCTGAGACCGACCGCCGTCTGGGTCGACCCCGATCCGACCGCGTGCGGGGTCGACCACTGCATCGGCGTGATCTCCGCGATCCCCAACCCGCTGATCTGGTACGGCGGCGTCGCCGCGGGCGTGTACCTGCTGTACCGCCTGGTGCGCGCGTGGATCGCCCGTCAGCCGATCGAACCGGCGCTCACGCTGCCGCTCGTGGGGCTCGCCGTGACCTACCTGCCCTGGCTGATGTTCCCCGAGCGGACGATCTTCCAGTTCTACACGGTGGTCATGATGCCGTTCCTGGTGCTCGCGCTGACGATGACGCTGCGGATCATCGCCGGGACACGCGACGATCCGCTGCACCGGCGCCAGTCCGGACAGCGCACCGTGGTGGTGTTCCTGACCGTGGTCGTGCTCGTGTCGGCGTTCTTCCTGCCGCTGTGGCTGGGGATCAGCGTGCCGTACGACTTCTGGCGGCTGCACAACTGGCTGCCCGGCTGGATCTGAGCACGGGAGCCCCCGACGGCGAGGCCGGTGCTCAGCCGGCGTCGTCGGTGGCCACGTGCTCGACCAGCGGCAGCACGCGCCCCGACAGGTGCGTACGCATCGCGATGGACGACGCCGTGCGCGCCACCCCCGGCACGACGGCGACCCGGTCGAGCACCTCCTGCAGCTGCGTGGCATCGCGCGCGACCAGGCGCAGCTGCATGTCGCTCGCCCCCGTCACGGTGTGCATGTCCACGATCTCCGGCACCGCGTCCGCGAGCGCGGCGGCCACCTCGTCGTGCCCCACCTTCTGATCGATCTCGACCAGGCAGAACGCGACCATGCCGTATCCGAAGCCGGCCGGGTCGACGCGCGGCACGATCGCCTCGATCACCCCGCCCTCGTGCAGTCGCGCGAGCCGGCTGGTGGCGGTGCCGCGTGCGATGCCCAGCCGCCGCGCACACTCCAGGATGGGCAGCTGCGGCGACTCGGTGAGCAACCGGATCAGCGCGGCGTCCAGCCGGTCGATGCGCACGCCGCTACTCCCGCACCACGCCGGGACGGGACACACCACGGGTGAGCCGCGCCACCACCAGCAGCACGACCGTCAGCCCGAGGGTCAGCAGCAGCTGCGTGCGTGCCGCGGGGTCGATCATCGCGAGGGCGATCACCCCGGTGAGCAGGGCCAAGCACAGCCACGAGATCCACGGGAAGCCCCACATCCGCATCGGCATCGCCTCGCCGGCGCGGTCCGCCCGGCGCCGCAGCACGATCTGCGAGACCGCGGTCGCCGTCCAGATCACCAGCAGCGTCGAGCCCACCACGTTCAACAGGGCGGGGAGCACCACATCGGGGAACGCCCAGTTCAGCCCGACCGTGACGAACCCGAACGCGACCGACGCCAGCACCGCCAGGTACGGCACGCCCGTGAGGCTCGTGCGGGTGACCGCCAGCGGCGCCAGTCCGCGCTCCCCCAGCGAATACGCCATGCGGGAGGCGCCATAGATGTTGGCGTTCATGGCCGACAGCAGCGCGACCACGACGATGAGGTCCATCACCAGACCGACACCCGGCACATGGAGCGTGTCGAGCACCGCCGAGAACGGACCGGCCTCCACCGCGGGGTCGTCCCACGGCAGCACCGCGACGATCACGAAGATCGAGCCGACGTAGAAGATGAGGATGCGCACCAGCACCTCGCGCACGATGCGGCGGATGTTGCGCGCCGGGTCGTCGGACTCGGCCGCCGCGATCGCCACGACCTCGGTGCCGCCGAACGCGAACACCACGATCAGGAGCGCCGCCGCGATGCCGGTGATGCCGTTGGGTGCGAAGCCGCCCTCGTCCACGAGGTTCGACACACCCGTGGCCGGAACACCGGGGATGAGGCCGACGATCGCGCACACGCCGACCACGAGGAACGCGATGATCGCGGCGACCTTGATCGCCGCGAACCAGAACTCGAAGGTGCCGTAGTTGCGCACCCCGAACAGGTTCACCGCGGTGAGGGCGACCACGAACACCAGCACCCACACCCACGCGGGCACGCCGGGGATCCAGCCGGCCACGATGCCCGCCGCCCCGGTCGCCTCGGCCGCGATCACCACGATCAGCTGGATCCAGTAGAGCCAGCCGACCGCGCTGCCGGCGCTGCGCCCCATCGCCTTCTGGGCGTAGGAGCTGAACGCGCCGGAGCTGGGGCGTGCCGCGACCATCTCGGCCAGCATCGCCATGACCAGCACGACGATGCCGCCGGCGACCAGATACGAGATGAGGACCGCGGGACCGGCGATCCCGATCGCCTGGCCGGAGCCGACGAACAGCCCGGCGCCGATCGCGCCGCCGAGCCCCATCATGGAGATCTGGCGCCGGGTGAGCCCGGGATGCAGGCCCTTCGTGGTGGTGGTCGTGACCGGGACCTCGACGCTCACGCGGACACCCCCATCAGGTCGGAGTCGCGGTCGGAATCGTGCGCGGCGTCGCCGCCGGAGACCGCGGCGGCGAGGGCGGCCTCGACCCTGTCGATGTCGGCGGCGGAGCCGGACGAGATCCGGATGCCCTCGCCGGGGAAGGCGCGGGCGACGACACCCCCGGCGTGCAGGAGGGCGTCGAGCTCGGCGGTGCGCTCCCCCGACGGGACCCAGACGAAGTTGGCCTGTGACGGGACGGCGGGCCAGCCCGCGGCGGTGAGCACGGCGTACAGGCGCTCGCGCTGCGCGACCACCTCGTCGATGCGGATGGCCAGCTCCTCCTCCGCCGCGAGCGACGCGAGGGCGGCGGCCTGCGCCAGGTCGGTCACACCGAACGGCACGGCCACCTTGCGCTGCGCCTCGGCGATCTCGCGCGGGGCGATCGCATAGCCGATGCGCAGGCCGGCGAGACCATAGGCCTTGGAGAACGTGTGGAGCACCGCGACGTGCGGGTGGCGGCGGAACAGCTCGATGCCGGCGCCGCGGCTCGCCGTGCGATCGAAGTGCACGTACGCCTCGTCGATCACCACGAGCACGTCGCGCGGCACGGCGGCCACGAAGCGCTCGAGCGCGTCCGCGTCGACGACCGTGCCGGTGGGGTTGTTCGGGTTGCACACGAACACCAGTCGGGTGCGCGGGGTGATCGCGGCGAGCATCGCGTCGAGGTCGTGGCCGTGCTGCGCGTCGAGCGGAACGGGCACGGGCGTGGCCCCCGCGATGCGCACGAGCGAGGGGTACGCCTCGAATGACCGCCACGCGAACACGACCTCGTCACCCGCGCCGGCGACCGCGTGGATCAGCTGGGCCGCGATCTCCACCGATCCGGCTCCCACCGTGACCTCGTCGACGTCGACGCCGTAGCGCGCGGCGAGCGCCTGCCGCACGGCCGCGGCACTCATGTCGGGATAGCGGTGGATGCCGGCGACGCGCTCCTGGACGACCTGCACGACGGAGGGCAGGGGCGGATGCGGGGACTCGTTGGACGAGAGCTTCGAGGCACCGGCGGGGGCCGAGCGGCCCTGACGGTAGGCGGGGACGGCGTCGAGGCCGGGACGGGCGGAGAGGGGCATCGTCAGAGCATCCTTGCTGTGATCCGGGTGGTGTCGCGCCACCCTAGAACGCACGTCACCCCCTGGGCAATCGGTGCAGCGAATGGTGGGCATCGCGCGCAATCGAACGCCCGGCGTGCCGTCCACCCTGGGCAGATTGCCCAGTCGACTCCGGGAGCGGGTGGAGGGCGCCGCGCGGTACGCTCGCCGCATGGGACGCCCCTCCGGATTCGAGTACACGGTGCACGGCGACGAGGTCGAGATCCGTCATCGCGGCGTCCGCGCGACGGTCCTCCGCGGCCCGCGGGCACGGGACTTCCTCACGGAGGTCGAGAGCGGCGACCCGCAACTGCTGATGGCCCGCCTCACCGGCGACTACCGGCGGGGCAACGAGCGCGTGGCGCGGCGGCATCCGCGCAACCAGGGATGAGCGTCAGCGTTCCCTCGTGACCTCGGCGGGGTCGGCGGTGGGAAGCCGGCACACGAACGCCCGGCAGTCGTACAGGCGCTCGGGCGTCGCGGCCTTGCCCTCGAACAGCTCGAAGCCCGCCGCGGCGAACGCGGCGGCCTGGGCAGGCGACACCACCGCGAGCACGTCGGCGTCGGCGTCCCGCGCGGCGCGGGCGAGCGCCCCGTCGCGGTCGTCGGTCACGACCACGAGCTGACGGGGCGGTGCGACCAGCCCCGCGGCCACCCGGAGCAGGCTCCCGTGCGCGAACGGCTGACCGAGCGCACGCGCCGCCAGCATCCGCACCCGGGCGACCGCCTCCTCGCGGTACCGGTCCCCCGCACCGAGCCGCCACGCCGCCAGCGCAGCGCCCGCCACCGCCGCCGCGTCGGAGGGGAGGTCGCCGTCGGTGTGGTCGGGCGAGGTCGCGATGCCCTGCGCCGCAAGCAGCGGGTCGGCGCCGGCGGCACCGTCGAGGGCCGGGTCGAGCAGCCGCAGCGCCGTGACCGCCCACTCGGCCTCCCCGGTCGCGGCGGCGAGGCCCAGCAACCCCTCAGCGAACAGCGCGAGGTCGGCCGCGGTCGCCGGGGCTGCCGAGGCGCGGTCGTCGAGCGACGCCCGGGCGAGCGCGCCGTCGTCGCCGCGGTTGACGCGCAGCACATGATCGGCCGCCGCGGCCGCCGCCTCGACCCAGTCGGGCTTGCCGAGAGCCATCCCCGCCCTGGCCAGCGCCCCGACCGCGAGGCCGTTCCAGCCCGTGATGACCTTGCCGTCCACCGCGGGAGGCTCCAGCTCGCCGCGCGCGGACACCGGGCGCTGGTAGTACCCGCCCTCGCTGCGCACCCCGTCGATCCACGACTCCGAGTCCTGCGCAGCCCCGAAGCCGCCGCCGTCGCGTCGCAGCACGCCCAGGAGGAAGCCGGCGATGCCGCGGGCGGTGCCCGTATCCCCCTCGTCCAGCGCGACCTCCAGCAGCTGCGCGTTGTCGGTGAGCATGCGCTCGTAGTGCGGCACCGTCCAGTCCCGCTGCGTGGCGTAGCGGAAGAAGCCGCCGTCCTCGTCGCGCAGGTCGGAGCCGGACATGGCCGCGAGCGCCCGCGTGGCCGCTGCCCCGGCGTCGGGAGAACCCGCCCGCACCAGCGGATGCTGCAGCAGCCGCAGCGTGGTCGCCACCGGGAACTTCGGCGCCCCGCCGAAGCCTCCGAACAGCCGGTCCTCCCTGGCCGCGATCCCCTCGGCGGCGGTGACGATCGCCGCCGCGTCGGGCAGGTCGGACGGCGCGGACTCGGCCGCCCTGGCGAGGGCCTCGGTCACCGCGTCCGCCGACTCCTCCGCCTGCGCGCGCCGCACCGTCCACGCCTCCCGCACGGCCGCGAGCACCTCGCGGAACGCGGGCATCGGCGGCCGGGGCTCGGGCGGCCAGTAGGTGCCGGCGAAGAACGCGCGGCCACCCGGCGTCGTGAACACCGTGAGCGGCCAGCCGAGGTTCTGCGTGAACGCCGACGCCGCGGCCATGTACGCCGCATCGACGTGCGGGTGCTCCTCGCGGTCGACCTTGACCGCCACGAAGCCCTCGTCGATCAGCGCGGCCGTGACGGGATCGGAGAACGACTCGCGGGCCATCACGTGACACCAGTGGCACGTGGAGTAGCCGATCGAGATCAGCAGCGGCACGTCCCGCCGTCGCGCCTCCGCGAACGCCTCCTCGCCCCACGGATACCAGTCGACTGGATTCTCGGCGTGCGACCGGAGGTAGGGGCTGAGGGTGTCCGCGAGCCGGTTGGTCATGCCGTCCACGCTACGCCGCGCGGCGGCACGGCGGGCTGCGCCGGTGAGCACGGATCGCGGCTCCCCCGCGAACGCCCCGCGTCGCGAGCGGCGACACGGGGCGTCCGGGTGCGGGGGTGGTGGTCGGTCGGCGCGACCGGTCCGTTGCGTGACCGGTCGATCGGGCCGGCTCCCGGGGGGCGGGGGTTCCCGTCAGTTGACCTCGTCGGGGTGCGAGCCGACACGACCCGAACCGTCGAGCGGGTCGAGGGCGTCGATCGCGGCGATCTCCGCGTCGGTCAGCTCGAAGCCGAACACGTCGAGGTTCTCGCGCAGACGCTCGGGGCGCACCGACTTCGGGAAGACGATGATCCCCTTCTGCAGGTGCCAGCGCAGCACCGCCTGCGCCGGGGTGACGCCGTGGGCCGCGGCCGCGTCGGCGACCGCCGGGATACCGAACAGGTCGTACTTGCCCTGACCGAGCGGACCCCACGCCTCGATGCGCACGTCGTTCGCGTCGGCCCACGTGACCTCCTCGCGACGCTGGTAGGCCGGGTGCAGTTCGATCTGGTTCACGGCCGGGACGACGCCGGTCTCCTTCACGGTGCGCTCCAGGTGCGGCACGAGGAAGTTCGAGACGCCGATGCTGCGGGTCAGTCCGGCCTCGCGCAGCTCGATGAGCTTCGCGAACGCGTGCACGTAGTCGTCCTTCGCCGGGGTGGGCCAGTGCACGAGGTACAGGTCGACCCGGTCGAGCCCGAGCTTCTCGAGGCTCTCGCCGATCGCCGCACGCGGCTCGTCGTCGTGGTGGCGGTCGTTCCAGAGCTTGGTGGTGATGAACAGCTCGTCGCGCGGGATGCCGGAGGCGGCGATCGCGGCGCCCACGCCCTCCTCGTTGCCGTAGATCGCGGCGGTGTCGATGTGGCGGTAGCCGATCTCCAGCGCTTCGCTCACCGCGCGCTCGGTCTCGGCCGGCGGCACCTTGAAGACGCCGTAGCCCAGCTGCGGGATGGAGTTGCCGTCGTTGAGTTCGAGAGAGGGAATGGTGGTCATGGGTCCAGCCTATGACCTGTGATGACAGGTGTGGCGGGATCGTGTCTTTCCGTGTCGGCGGAGGCACCGCGTCGGTCGACCGGCACCGAGGCCATGGCCTGCGCCGCCCGACCCACGAGGCGCTCGAGGGGTCCGCGGCCGAAGAGGATCGACCACAGCGTCGCGGCCACCACGAGTGCGACCGCCGTGAGGAGCCAGAAGGCCGTGCTCTGCACGAAGCCGCCGGGGCCGACCAGCACCACGATCGACACCACGTGCACCGTGTATGCCGTGAGCGGCATGGAGCCGAGCGCCGCGAGCGGCAGGAACACCCACCGCAGCGGCCGGCTCAGCAGCAGGCACAGCGCGACCACCGCGAGCGCGAAGCCCCCGGAGCCGAGGATCTCGGCCGTGCCCCCGGAGTGCGGTTCCACGCCGAAGAACGCCGACAGCACCGACCGCAGCGGGTCCAGCCCCGCGAGCGCCGCGGGGTACGCGTCCCACCCGGAGCCGAATCCGAAGCCGCCGTCGCCGGAGCCGATGCCACCGTCCTCGCCCCCGACTCCGGCCGCCTGGCCGACCGCGCCGAGCCCGTATCCGATGACCGCGAGCAGCACGCCGACAGCGAGCGCGACGACCGCCGTGCGGAGTCGCTCCACGTGCAGCCGGCCGAGCGCGAGGCCGCCCAGCACGAATGCGAGCCACGCCGTCAGCGGGTACACGCCGTACAGCGCGAAGCCGAGCCCTGCGCCGTAGGGCTCCAGCGCGAGCGCGCTCAGCAGCGCGAGCGCGGCGGGGGCCACGAGCGCGAGCACCCCGGCCGCGAGGAGCAGCTGCCACGCCCGCCACCGCAGGAACGGGATCACCGCGACGTAGAGCAGCCCGTAGAGCGTGAGGATCACCGCGATGGGCGTGTTCAGCATCTCGAGCGCGAGACCGATCAGGAAGATCGCCGCACCCCGGCCCACCAGGTTCAGGCGCAGCGTCGGCATGCGCTCGGGAGCGGGCAGCGTGCTGCGCCCCGTCATCAGCGCGATCGACACCCCGGCGAGCAGAGCGAACAGGATCGAGGAGCGGCCGTTCACCAGGTCGGTCCAGGTGGACGGGTCGCCCCACGCGAACGGCCGGAGCTCGCCGACGTGGGCGGCGGCCATGCCCAGGATCGCGAGGGCCCTGGCCACGTCGAGGCCGAGGATGCGCGGGGGCCGGCCGAAGTCCCGGAACCAGCGGGTGGGCGCGAGGGGGGAGGTCACGAGTTGATCGTAGGGCGCGCATCCCGGCATACGATGGAGGGCTATGTCCTCCCCCGTGATCTCCTATCCCCCGGAGCTGCCCGTCAGCGCCGCGCGGGAGGAGATCGCCGACGCCGTGCGCGACCACCAGGTCGTGATCGTCGCGGGCGCGACCGGTTCGGGCAAGACCACCCAGCTGCCCAAGATCGCGCTCGAACTCGGGCGCGAGCGCATCGCCCACACGCAGCCGCGTCGCCTGGCCGCCCGCACGATCGCAGAGCGCGTCGCGGAGGAGCTGCACGTCGAGCTCGGCACGCTCGTGGGCTACAAGGTGCGCTTCACCGACAAGGTCTCCGATGCCACGCGCATCGCGCTGATGACCGACGGGATCCTGCTCAACGAGATCCACCGCGACCGGCTGCTCACGCGCTACGACACGATCATCATCGACGAGGCGCACGAGCGCTCCCTCAACGTCGACTTCCTGCTCGGCTACCTCGCCCGCATCCTCCCGGAGCGCCCCGACCTCAAGGTGATCATCACCTCGGCGACCATCGACCCGGAGAGCTTCGCGCGGCACTTCGCCGCCGCCGACGGCACCCCCGCCCCGATCATCGAGGTCTCCGGCCGCACGTACCCGGTGGAGGTCCGCTACCGGCCCCTCGTGGACGACGCGGACGAGGACGCATCGGCATCCGGCGACCCGGAGGACGAGGTGTCCGCGATCGTCGCGGCCCTGCGCGAGCTGGACCGTGAAGCCCCCGGCGACGTGCTGGTGTTCCTGCCCGGCGAGGCCGAGATCCGTGATGCGGCCGATGCGGTGCGCGGCGCCTACGGGAAGGACCGCTCCCCCACCGAGGTGCTGCCGCTGTTCGGACGGCTCTCGGCGGCTGAACAGCACCGGGTGTTCGAGCGCAGTCGCGTGGCGGGTGTGCGACGGCGGGTCGTGCTCGCCACGAACGTCGCCGAGACCAGCCTCACCGTGCCGGGCATCAAGTACGTGATCGACACCGGCACCGCCCGCATCTCCCGGTACAGCAACCGCTCCAAGGTGCAGCGCCTGCCGATCGAGGCGATCTCCCAGGCCTCCGCGAACCAGCGCTCGGGGCGCGCCGGCCGCACGAGCGAGGGCATCGCGATCCGCCTCTATTCGGAGGAGGACTACGACCGGCGCCCGGAGTACACCGAGCCGGAGATCCTGCGCACCTCGCTCGCCTCGGTCATCCTGCAGATGCTGTCGCTGGGGTTCGGCGACATCGAGGCGTTCCCGTTCCTCACCCCGCCCGACTCCCGCGGCGTGAAGGCCGCGTTCGACCTGCTCACCGAGCTGGGCGCGGTCGAGCCGTCGCGGCGGGACGGCTCGACGCATCTCACGCGCGTGGGCCGCGACATCGCCCGCATGCCGATCGATCCGCGGTTCGCGCGCATGCTCCTCGAGGCGGGACGCGACCGCAGCGGCGCCGTCCTGCGCGACGTGCTCGCGATCGTCGCCGGACTCACGATCCAGGATGTGCGGGAGCGGCCGGAGGAGCGCCGCGAGGAGGCCGACCGCCTGCACGCGCGCTTCGCCGACCCCACGAGCGACTTCCTGACCCTGCTGAACCTGTGGAACCACCTGCGCGAGCAGCAGCGCGAGCTGGGGTCGAGCGCGTTCCGCCGGCTGTGCCGCGCCGAGCACCTCAACTACGTGCGCGTGCGCGAATGGTTCGACGTGCACCGCCAGCTGCGCACGCTCGGCAAGAACCCGGAGCGCGGCGCGGAGGCGGGTGGCGCGGCCGACCCCGACGCGATCCACCGCGCCCTGCTGTCTGGTCTGCTGTCGCAGATCGGCATCCTCGACGAGCGCACCGCCCCGGCCAGCAAGAGCCACTCCCCCGCGAAGGACCCGAAGCGCCGGGTGACCGAGTACCGCGGGGCCCGCGGCATCCGGTTCTCGATCTTCCCCGGCTCGGCGCTGCGCAAGAAGAGCCCGCGGGCGGTGATGGCGGCGGAGATCGTGGAGACCTCCCGCACCTTCGCCCGCACGGTCGCCCAGATCGACCCCGCGTGGGCCGAGCCGCTGGCCGGTGACCTCGCGAAGCGTCAGGTCACGGAGCCGCACTGGTCGAAGGATGCCGGCGCCGCCGTCGCCTTCGAGAAGGTGACGCTGTTCGGGGTGGAGATCATCCCCCGCCGCCGCGTGCAGTTCGCCCGCATCGACCGAGCCGCGTCGCGCGAGCTGTTCGTGCGGCACGCGCTCGTGGAGGGCGAGTGGGATCCGTCGCGCATCGACAAGCGGGTGAGCGCGTTCTGGCGCAGCAACGCCGAGCTGCGCCGCCGCCTGGAGAAGCTGGAGGAGCGGGAGCGCCGCCGCGACATCCTCGCCGGCGACGAGGCCGTGTTCCGCTTCTACGACGAGCGCATCCCCGCCGACGTGTTCGATGTGCGCTCGTTCGAGAAGTGGTGGCGCGAGGCGCTCACGACCGCGCCGAAGCTGCTCGTGATGCGCGAGAGCGACCTGGTCGACGAGGCCGACCGCGCCGACCAGCGCGAGTTCCCCACGCGGTGGACGCAGGGCGACCAGGTGCTGGGGCTCGCCTACCGCTTCGAGCCCGGAGCCCCCGACGATGGCGTGAGCGTGGTGCTGCCCCTGCCGCTGCTCGCGCAGATCGAGGACCGCGGCTTCGACTGGCAGGTGCCGGGTCTGCGCGCCGAGCTCGTCACGGGACTGCTGCGCGCGCTGCCCAAGGCCATCCGCCGCCACGTGGTGCCCGCCGCCGACTGGGCGGAGAAGTTCGGCGCCGAGCTGGCCGACCAGGGCCCGGAGTCGCACGAGGGCCTTCCCCCGCGCACGCTCAAGGAGGCACTGGCCCGCCTCATCCAGCCTCTCGCGAACCAGCTCGTGTCGGCCGCGGACTTCGAGGACGACCGCGTGCCCGCGCACCTGCGCATGAACTTCCGCGCCGTGGACGAACGCGGCCGCGTGGTCGGCTCGGGGCGCGACCTCCGGGCGCTGCAGACCGAGCTGTCGGACCGCGCCCGCAGCAGCGTCGCCCGCTCCATCGCGGCGCCGTCACGACGCGCGAGCCCGACCGCGGCGGCGGGCGCCGAGCGCGTCGCGGCCGCCCCGGTGGAGCAGACCGGGCTGACCGCGTGGACCTTCGGCGACCTGCCCGAGGTGCTCGACACCCGGGTCGCCGGCGGCGTCGTGCGCGGCTACCCGGCGATCGTCGACGCGGGCAAGAGCGTCTCCGTACGCGTGGAGGCGACCGCGGAGGCCGCCGCGACCGCGACCAGGGACGGCGTGCTCCGGCTGGTGCTGCTCACGGTGCCCTCGCCGTCGTCGTACGTGCAGGAGCATCTGACGAGCCAGGAGAAGCTGGCGCTCGCGGCGTCGCCGTATCCCTCCGCCGCGGCGCTGATCGAAGACGCCAGGGCCGCGGTCGCCCGCCGCGTGATCGACGCGTCGACCGGAGGGCCGGACGGCGCCGGTCGCGGGATCGTGCGCACGGAGGCCGCGTTCGCCCGCGTCCGGGAGGCGGTGTCGGCGGTGCTCGTGGACGAGCTGTTCGCCGCCGTGTCCCTGGTGGCGCGGATCCTGGTCAAGGCGCGCGAGGTCGAGCGGGGCATCAAGGCGCAGAACTCCCTGGCGCTGCTCGGACCGCTGAACGACATCCGCACGCAGCTGAGCGGTCTGCTGCACCCCGGGTTCGTGTCGGCGGCGGGCATCGACCGGCTCGCGCACTACCCCCGCTACCTCGACGGCATGCTCGACCGCCTGAAGACGCTGGCGAACGAGCCGGGCAAGGACCGGGCGCGGCTGACCGAGTTCGAGCGCATGGCGACCGCGTTCACCGAGGCGGGCGGCACGATCCCGCTGCCGCCCGACGCGCCGCCGACGCTGGTGGAGGTGCGGTGGCTGCTGGAGGAGTACCGCGTGAGCGTGTTCGCGCAGCGCCTCGGCACCGCGCAGCCGGTCTCGCCGCAGCGGATCATGAAGGCGCTGTCCGGGCGCTGATCCTGCCCCGGCGCTGATCCTGCCCCGGCGCTGATCCGGTCCGGGCGCTGATCCTGTCCGGGCGCCGACGGTGTCCTCCCCGGGTAGCCTGGGGACATGGCCAGCGCGATCGTCTACACCGAGTTCGGCTCCCCCGATGTCCTGCACCTGATGGAGGTGCCCGATCCAGTCGCCGTGCGCGGCGAGGCCGTGGTGCGCATCGAGGCCGCCGGCGCGAACCCCATCGACGCGAAGCTGCGCAGCGGCAAGCGTCCGTCACCGCCGATCACCGAACCGCGGGGCGTCGGCTTCGACGGCGCGGGCGTGGTGGAGGTGCTCGGCGAGGGCGTCGACGGGCTGGAGGTGGGCGACCGCGTCGCGATCCGTGACACGGTCGGCACGTACGCCTCGGCGCTCGCGGTCGAGGCCGACAAGCTGGTGAAGCTCCCCGACGCGGTGACCGCTGCCGAGGGCGCCGCGATCGGCATCCCCGCCGGCACCGCGTATCAGGCGCTGCGCTCGCTCGGCGTGACCGCGGGCGACGTGCTCCTGGTGCACGGCGGCTCCGGCTCGGTGGGTCAGGCGGCGGTGCAGTTCGCGGTGGCCGGCGGCGCGACCGTGATCGCCACCGCGAGCCCCGCCCGGCACGAGCAGCTGCGCGAGCTCGGTGCCATCCCCGTCGCATACGGAGACGGCCTGCTCGACCGCGTGCGCGCGGCCGCTCCGTCGCCCGTCACGGTGGCGCTCGACTGCGCGGGCACGGACGAGGCCATCGAGACCTCGCTCGCCCTGGTGCCCGATCGCGACCGCATCGCCACGATCGTGCGAGGCCCCGACGCGGCCGACTTCGGCATCCGCGCGTTCTCGGGCGGCTCCCCCGTCCCGCTCACGGAGCAGGAGCTCGCCTGGCGCGCCGAGGCCCTGGAGAAGACCGTGGAGCTGCTGGCGGCGGGCGACTTCACGATCGAGCTCGGCCCGGAGCTCCCGCTCGCCGAGGCGGCGCGGGCCCATGAGCTCATGGAATCCGGCGCCGCCTCGGGCAAGATCATCCTGGTGCCGTAGCCATCATCCTGGTGCCGTAGCCAACACCCTGGTGCCGTAGCCATCACCCTGGTGCCATAGCCGGGGCCGCCCGGCTCAGGCCGGAGCCACGGGTCGGCCGAGCGACAGCATCAGCCGGTTCGCCCAGTTGAAGAACGCGGCGCCGTGCACCACGTCGGCGATCTCGCCGTCGTCGAGCCCCGCGGATCGCAGGAGCGCGATGTGGTCGGCCCCGAACGCGCTGGGCGTCTCGGTCAGCGCGACGGAGGCCGCGACGATCGCGTTCCACCGCTCGCCGAGGTGGGCGGACACGCCCTCGTCGAGCAGCCGGTCCACGTCGTCTGGCCGCTTGCTGTGATGGGCCGCGAAGCGCGAGTGCACCGAGGCGCAGAACACGCAGCCGTTGCGCCGCGAGGCCGCGGTGGCCGCCAGCTCACGATCGGCCCTGGGCAGTCCGTCGGCGACGTTGTAGAAGATGTCCTTGTCGACCAGGGTGCGCGCCCGGAGCACCTCGGGGTCGCGCGCGAGCAGACGGAAGTAGTCGTTCTTGGCGCGAGCGGCGTCGACCAGGCCGTCATAGTGCCGCTCGGTCAACTCGTCCTCCGCGAGCGGGGGCACGTGCGGCGTCCACCCGACCTCGGCGCGCGTGAACCCGTGCGGGTGCGGGGCGTCGTCGTGCCGGAGCACGGTGTCGGCGGTGGCGGGCTCGGTGGTGGTGTCGGGATCGGTGGTGTCGGGGTCGGTGATGGCGGGGTCGGTGGTGTCGGGCTCGGTGGTAGCGGTGGCGTCGGTGGTGGTCATGCGGCCTCCTCCTCGGTGGACGCGGCGGTGGGGTCGGTGGTGGCGGTGGTGGCGGTCGCGAGTCCGGCGGCGGCGAGCACGCGGAGCCCGGTCACGACGCGCTGCTGGAACGCCAGGAACGACACGAGCTGCGACACCGTGACGATGCCGTCGGGCGTCCACCCCGCGTCGAGCAGGCGGCCCAGGTCGGCGGCCGAGGCCTCGCGCGGCCGCAGCACCAGCAGGTGCGCGTGGGCGAGCGCGGCGGCCAGTCGCCCGCCCAGAGCGTCCGTGGCGGTGGCGTCCGGCGCATACCTCAGCCCGTCGGTGCTCTCCCCCTGGAGCCCGGCCTCGGTGTACGCGCCGAACGGACCGGTGGCGGCGGCCCCGGCCAGCTCGGCCCTGACCACCGCGGCGCGCTCGGGATCGGCGGCCTCCGCCCGGTCGGCGTAGAACAGCGCGGTCGGGTCGTCGGCGCCGGCGAGCCCGGTCGCGAAGGCCGCGATCAGCTCGCGCTCGGCCTGCGACGCGTGCTGCACCGAGACGGGGCGGAACAGCGCGTCGAAGCTCGCCTGCAACTGCTCGCGCGTGATCGGACGGCGCCGCCGCAGCGCGTCGAGCCCCGGCGTCACCTCCGCGATGCGGTCGACGATGTCGTCGGTCATGCGTTCTCCTTGAGGGTCGTGTCCGCGGGGGACGGGGTGAGGGCGTAGCCGAGTGCCGGGGCGACCTCGGCGGCGAACAGCTCGATCGAGCGCAGCACGTGCTCGTGGGGCGCGTCGACCGAGTGCACCTGGAACGCGACCTCGGTCGCGCGGGACAGCGTCGCGTCGTCCGCGAGCGAGGCGGCCACCTCCTCCGGCGTGCCCAGGTGGGTGTCGAGCGCGGCGATCAGGTCGTCGAGGTCGTCGCCCGGGATCGTCTGCCCCTGGCGGCGGAAGCCCTCCGCGGCGCGCCGCAGCCCGACCTCCGCGAACCGCAGCGCCTCGGCCCTGTCATCCGCCACGAACACGGTGCGCGAGGCCGTGATGCGCGGCGTGACGCCGGCCGGCAGCGCATCGAGGTAGGCGTCGATGATGGGGTCCTGCAGCTCCGACAGCGGCGCGCGGAGGCGCTCGGCCGTGCGCGGCTGCGTGCGCGAGAGCAGCAGCCCGTGGCCGTGCACACCCGCGCGGCTCCCGCCCGCGGCCGAGAACGTCGCCTGCCAGACGCGTGAGGCGAGGTCGCCCGGGTCGGGGTACAGGGTGTTGTCGCCGCCGACGTCCTCACCCGCAAGCGCGTCGAGCAGCACGCGCAGCTTGCGGTCGTACGTGGCGGCCTTGTCGCGCACGTCCTCCCCGAACGGTACGAACGACGAGGGCGTGCCCCCGCTGCCGAGCCCGAGATCGAGACGCCCGCCGGAGAGCAGGTCGGCGACCACCGCATCCTCCGCCACGCGCACCGGGTCTTCCAGGGGCAGCGTGATCACCCCGGTGCCGAGCCGGAGGCGGTTCGTATGCGCGGCCGCGTGCGCCAGGAACACGAGCGGCGACGGCAGCCCGCCCTCCGCGGCGCGGAAGTGATGCTGCGCGACCCATGCACGACCGATGCCGTGCCGCTCCGCGTGCTGGAGCTGCGCCGTGGCCAGCGCGTAGCGATCGGCGGGCGACGCATCGTCGAGCAGACGGGTGAAGAACGCCACGGTGGGTGCGGCGGCTGGTGCGGTCATGCGAGGACCTCTCGGCTCTGGGGAGCGTCGCCGACGCCGGGCACGGCGGCGAGCAGCTCCCTGGTGTACTCGTGCTGCGGGTCGTGGAACAGCTCCTCGGTCCGGCCCTCCTCCACCACACGACCGCGGCGCATGACCGACACCGTGTGACTGATGCGCCGCACCACCGCGAGGTCGTGCGAGATGAAGAGGTAGGTGAGCCCGAGCTCGGCCTGCAGCGAGGTGAGCAGCTCGAGGATGCGGGCCTGCACCGTCACGTCGAGCGCGGACACCGCCTCGTCGAGCACCACGATCTCCGGGTCGATCGCGAGGGCACGGGCGATCGCGACGCGCTGCCGCTGCCCGCCCGACAGCTCCCGCGGGGTGCGGCGGGCGACGTCGGCCGGCAGCGCCACCCGGTCGAGCAGGGCGAGTGCGCGCTCCCGCCGTTCGGCCCTGCCTCCGACGCGGAAGTTCTGCAGGGGCTCCGCGACGATGTCGACGACGTGCTGCCGCGGATCGAGCGACGCGAACGGGTTCTGGTACACGAGCTGGATGCGCCGGCGCATCGCGCGTAGCGGCGCCCCCGTCGCGGCCGTCACGTCGGCCCCGGCGACCTCGATCGATCCGGCATCAGGGCGGTGGAACCGGGTGACGAGTCGTGCCGTGGTGGTCTTGCCCGAGCCCGACTCCCCCACGAGCGCGTGCGTGGTGCCGCGGCGCACGCGGAACGACACGTCGTCCACCGCGCGGAACCGCTCGCGACCCGCCACGCGGAACTCCTTCACGAGTCCCTCGGCGACGATCGCGTAGGGGTTCTCGGCGGCGACCGCGGCCGCATCCCGCAGGAACGGCGGTGCGTCCGGCCGGCGGAACCCGGTCGCGAAGGCGGGCGCGTCGGCGAGCAGCTGCCGCGTGTACGGCTCCCGCGGCACCGCGAGCACCGCGTCGCTCGCCCCCTGCTCGACGATGCGGCCGTCCTTGAGCACCACGAGCCGCGCGGCACGGTCGGCCGCGACCCCCAGGTCGTGCGTCACCAGCAGGATGCTCGTCCCCTCCTCACGCTGGAGCTCGTCGAGAAGGTCGAGCACCGTGCGCTGCACCGTGGCGTCGAGCGCGCTGGTGGGCTCGTCCGCGATCAGCAGCCGCGGGCGCAGCGCCACCGCGGTTGCGATCAGCACGCGCTGCCGCATGCCGCCGGACAGCTCGTGCGGATACTGCCGTGCGCGCAGCCCCGGGTCGTCGATGCCCACGCGGTCGAGCAGCTCGATCGCCCTGGCCCGGCGCGACCTCCGGTCGCGGTGCCCGTGCAGGCGCAGGATCTCCTCCACCTGCACCCCGACCGGGCGCACGGGGTCGAGCGAGGTGGCGGGGTCCTGCGGCACGAGCCCGATCTCGGGGCCGCGGATGCTGCGCAGGGCGCGGTCGCTCCAGCCGGAGATGTCGAGCTCGCCGAGGAGCACACGCCCCGCGTCGACGCGACCCCCCTCCGGCAGCAGCCCCAGCAGCGCGTGCGCCGTGGTGGACTTGCCCGACCCGGACTCGCCGACGAGCGCGAGCGTCTCACCCTCGGCGATGTCGAACGAGATGCCGTGCACGACCTCCCGGTCGCCGTACGACACCGTGAGGTCGGTGGCGGTGAGGACGGGGCTCGCGCTCATCGCACTCCCCTTCCCAGGCGATGGCTGATCGTGGTCGTGGACGCAGAGATCGCGCTCATCGCACTCCCCTTCCGAGGCGGTGGCTAATGCGGTTGGCGCTTAGCACCACCGCGACCACGACGAGGCCGGGGAGGGCGGTGAGCCACCAGGCCGTCGCGATGTAGTTGCGCCCCTCGGCGATCAGCAGGCCCCACTCGGGCGTGGGCGGCGGAGCGCCGTAGCCGAGGAACCCGAGCGTGGAGATGGCGAGGATCGCGGTGCCGAACTGGAGCGCGGCGAGCGCGACGATCGGGGTGAGCGAGTTGGGCAGCACGTGGCGGCGCAGCACGGCGACGAACGTCCCGCCACTGCCGAACGCCGCCTCGACGTACTCGGTGCGCCGCACCCGCGCGACCTCAGCGCGCATCAGGCGCGCGAACGCCGCGACGCTGCCGAGTCCCACCGCGATGGCCGCATTGACGGTGCCGAACCCGAGCAGGATGATGACCGACAGCGACAGCAGCAGGCCGGGGATCGCCAGGAGCACGTCGACGATGCGCATCAGCACGTCGTCCACGATCCCGCCGACCGATCCGGCGATCGCACCGAGCACCGTGCCCAGGGCGAGGCCGACCGTCACCGCGATCAGCGCGCCGGAGAGCGAGTGCACCGCGCCGTGCACGACCCGGCCGAACAGGTCGCGGCCGAGCGTGTCCGTGCCGAACCAGTGCGCGGCGCTCGGGGGCAGCAGCTTGTCGGCCGGCACGCCCGTGAGCGGGTCGCCCGGCGCGAACACTCCGGGGATCAGCGCCCAGAGCACCGCGAGCGCCACCGCGGCGACGGCCAGGTAGAGCCCCCACGGGCGGCGACGCAGGCCGCGACGGCGCCGCGGGGTCGCGGCGGGGGCGGGGGCCGAGGGGGTCGCGGAGACGACGTCCGCGGTCTCGGCGATCACGGGCGCGGTCATGCGGTGGCCTCCTGCAGCGTCCGGCGGGGTTCGGGGCGACCGCGGCGGGCGGAGGTGCGCTGCCGCGGGTCGATGAGCGGCGTGGCGAGGTCGACCGCGAAGCTGATGAGCACGAAGCCGAGTGCCGACAGCAGCACCACCCCCTGCAGCACCGGGATGTCCTGGTTCGCGACGGCCTGCTCCGTGAGGCGTCCGATCCCGGTCCGGCCGAACACGGTCTCCGTCACGACGGCGCCGCCCACGAGCTCGCCGAACAGCACGCCCGCGATCGTGAGCGTCGGCACCGCCGCGTTGCGCGCGACCGAGCGCGTGAGCACCCACACCGGCGGTGCGCCCTTCGCCCGCAGCACGGTCACGAACGGCTGCGCCTGCACCTGGTCGATCGACCGCACCAGCACCTGGGCGAGGGGCGCGGAGATCGGCACGGCCAGGGTGAGCACGGGCAGCACGAGACCGCTCACCGGGTCGGCTCCCACGATCGGCACCCAGCCGAGGCCGAACGAGAACACCTGGATGAGCAGGATCCCGAGCCAGAACACCGGCACCGCGACGAAGAGGCCGGGCACCTGGCGCAGTCCCGTGCGCAGCCACGCGAACGGCGCCAGCGACGACAGGCCGGCGATCAGCACGGCCAGCACGAGCGCCACCGCGAGCCCGAGCGACGCGAGCAGCAGGGTCGCGGGCAGCGCCTCGGCCAGCATCGTGCGCACCGGGGTGCCGAACTGCGTCGAGTAGCCGAAGTCGCCGGCGAGGAAGCCGAGCCCGGCGTGCACGTACTGCTCCCACCACGGCAGGTCGGCGCCATAGGTCGCGCGGATCCCGTCGAGCTGCTCCGGCGAGAGCCCGAGGCTCGGGTCGGAGAACTTGATCAGGATCGCGTCGCCCGGCAGGAGCTGCAGCAGGAAGAAGGTGGCCGTGAAGGCCGCGACCAGCACGATCGCGGCCTGCCCGGCTCGTCGGAGGACGAAGCTCATCGCGTCACCGTCGCCCTCAGTGCTCCGCGAGCCAGACGCCGGAGAACGTGGGGCGCCCGACCGACTCGAACGCCACGCCGTGCACGTACGTCGCGGCACCGTAGACCTGCGGCTCCTCGAACAGCGGGATCACGTAGGCCTGCTCGGCGATGTAGTCCTGCACGGCCTGCGACGCGGCGATGCGCGCGTCGGCGTCGGGCTCGGAGGCCACGGCGAGCAGCAGCTCGTCGAGCGTCGCGTCCTGCGAGATCAGCACGTCGCGGTTCTTCGTGAAGTACTGGCTCTTGATCACGTCGAGGTCGGCGCGTCCGACCATCGAGTGATAGAACCCGGTCTTCAGCGGGTCTCGCGTGTCCTCGGCATAGGTGCCGGCATCGCCGGGCTTCACGGTCAGCTCGACGCCGACCTTCGCGAGCTGCTGGGCGATCAGCTCCAGCGTCTGCTTCGACAGCGGCTGCGGCTTCGCCTCGTAGACCGTGATCGCGAGGCGCTCGCCGTCCTTCTCCCTGATGCCGTCGCCTGCGGGCGTCCAGCCGGCCTCGTCGAGCAGCTCCTCGGCCCGGTCGGGGTCGAAGGTGTAGTGCTCCGATTCGTCCTTGTAGCCGACCGCCTGGGAGGACAGCACCGACGTCGCCACCGGGTAGTTCTCGGTGAAGAGCGTGTCGACCACCTCCTGCGCGTTCACGGCCGCGATGATCGCCTGGCGCACGCGGATGTCGGAGAGCAGCGGGTTGTCCGGCCGCAGGGCGATCGAGTTGTTCACGCCGCGGGTCTGCGGGACGTAGAGCGTGAAGCCGGCGCCCTCCACACGATCCTCGTCGAACGCCTGCACGTAGCGCACGTAGTCGGCCTGCCCCGCGAGCAGCGAGCCGATGCGCACGGAGTCCTCCGGGGTGATCAGCACGTGCACGGCGTCGAGGTACGGGCGGCCGTCGTTGTCGGCGCTCTCCGGACCCCAGGCGTAGTCGTCGCGCGCGGCGAGGGTGTACTCCGTGCCGAGCTTCTCGTCGGTGACGGTGAACGGACCGGAGCCGATGATGTCGGCCGCATTGCCCGCGCCGAAGTCCTCGATCGTGCCGTCGAGCGTGTCGGGTGACAGCAGGCCGGAGTTGATGGTGGACGTGGCCTGCAGGAACCCGGGCGACGGGGCGGAGAAGCGGAACGTGACGGTGTCCTCGTCGACCACCTCGCTGCCGGCGTAGTTGTTGATCGCCTCGGACACGGTGAGCCCGCGGTCGGCGTCGCCCAGGCCGTAGGTGTCGAAGTTCTTCGCGACGGCGGCGGCGTCGAGGGGCGTGCCGTCCGAGAAGGTGACGCCGGGGTTCAGGTCGAACGTGTACTCGGTGGCGTCGTCGTTCACGGTCCAGTCCGCGGCGACCCACGGCTCGATCTCGAGCGTCTCCGGGTTCTGCCACGTGAGCCGGGCGGCGATGTTGTTGACGATGCCGCCGTTCGGGTAGAAGCCGGCCTGCGGCGGGTACAGGTTCGTGTACGCCTGGTGCTCCAGGTACGTGAGCGTGCCGCCCGTGACAGGGGCCCCGGCGTCGGTCGGTGTGCCGGCGGGGGCGGCGGAGGTCGCGCACGCGGCGAGGCTCCCGGCCAGGACGAGGGGCAGCGCGACGGCGGCGGTGCGGATCAGGCGGCGGCTCATGCGGAGGACTCCTCGGGGGTGCGGGTGGGTGCAGGTGGGTAGGGGTGCGGCGTGGGGTTCACGCTAGGAAGCGGCGGGCGGTGCGCGCCGGGCGGCGGACGCGGAAGGTCGCCCGGCGACACCCGCGGTCACGCATCGACACGCGACGTCACACGCAGGCGGTCGCGCAGCGTGATCGCGCCGTCACCGTGCTCGCGCAGCAGTCCGCGTCGCCGCAGCTCGGGCGCCGCCAGGTGCGTGAACGCCTCGAACTGCGCGGGCTGGAACGCCGAGAGCACGTTGAACCCGTCGGCCGCTCCCGCGTCGCGCCACGTCTCGAAGTGGTCGGCGACCGCGGCGGCGTCACCGACCACGAACGCGGCGGGCACGGCGTGCGCGGCGACCAGGTGCCGCCAGGTGAGGGCTGCGTCGGCGCCGATGCCGAGACCCGCGAGGTGTGCCACGCGCTCGATCAGGGCGGCCCCTCGTCCGCCGAGGCGCAGCGCCTCGGCGGGACCGACGGGGGCGTCGAAGGCCGCGTCGCGCAGGGGGTCGTCCCCCGGCACGTCGAGGGCGTCCGCGAGCGCCGCGACCGTGCGGTTCGCTGGGAAACCGGGGCGCTCGACCTGGGGCCCCTCCGCGAGCGGCACGAGCGCGAGCAACCGCGCCACGATGCGCTGCGCCTCGGCGTGCGTCTCGGCGACCACGGGCAGCACGGGCGCGATCACCCGCAGTTCCTCCGGCGAGCGCCCGGCCTCCGCCGCGATCTCCCGCAGCCCCCGCCGCGTGGCGACCGCGTCGGCCAGGGTCGGCGAGGCGATGAGGGCGAGGTCGGCCGCGGTCGCGGCGAGCGCGCGCGACCGCGGCGACGTGCCGGCGTGTACCACCGGGATGCGCCCCTGCGGCGGCCGTGCGAGTTGAGCGGTCCCGTCACGCGCACGTGCGCGCCCTCCAGGTTCGCGGCGCGCAGCCGGTCGGCGTCGATCAGCACCCCGCGTTCGGCGTCGGCGATCCAGGCGTCGGCGTCCCACGAGTCCCAGAGCCGGCGCAGCGCCGTGACGAACTCCTCGGCCCGGTCGTAGCGGGTCTCGTTGTCGGCGTGCGCCTCGCGTCCGTGGTTGCCCGCCGCGCGCGGCTCGGCCCCGGTGACCAGGTTCACCCCGGCGCGTCCGCCCGAGAGCACGTCGAGCGACGCCAGCGCCCGCGCGGTCGTGTATGGATCCGCGTAGGTCGCGATGAGCCCGATGCGCGAGGTGAGGCCGGCGAGGAACAGCACGGCGCTGACCGGGTCGATGCGCGCGAGCAGGTACGGGTCGCGGAACTCCAGGTCGGGGCCCGTCGCGAGCCAGTCGCCGAAGAACAGGTAGTCGAGCCCGGCCTCCTCGCCCGCCGCGGCGATGCGCCGCAGGACATCGGCGTCGCGTGCGGGGTCGCGGTGTGCTCCGGGGTGACGCCAGCCGGACGGGTAGGCACCGAGCGTGCGCACCATGGCGCCGATCACGAGGGGTTCGGTCATGCCGTCACGCTAGGAGCGCGGGACGGCGGCGACCACGGCGCGGAAGCCGGGGGTCACGCGACGTCACACGGCGACATGTCCACCCCACCCTCTACGCTGAGAGGATGACTGGTCTTCGTTGGGGAATCCTCGCGACCGGCGGCATCGCCGGCGCCTTCGCTTCCGACCTGCGCACGGCGGGCCTCGACCTGGTCGCGGTCGGCTCGCGCTCGCAGGAGTCCGCCGACGCGTTCGCCGCGCGGTTCGACATCCCGCACGCGCACGCCTCGTACGAGGCGCTCGTGGCAGATCCCGACGTCGACATCATCTACGTCTCCACACCCCATCCGATGCACCACGAGAACGCCCGGCTCGCCCTGGAGCACGGCAAGCACGTGCTGGTCGAGAAGGCGTTCACGCTGAACCAGACCGAGGCCGCCGACCTGCAGGCGCTCGCCGCCGGGCGCGGCCTGCTGGTCACCGAGGCCATGTGGACCAGGTATCTGCCGCACATGGTGCGCATCCGCGAGCTGATCGCCGAGGGGGCGCTGGGCGAGATCCGCACGGTGAGCGCCGACCACACGCAGCTCCTGCCGACCGACCCGGCGCACCGCCTGAACGCGCTGGAGCTGGGCGGCGGCGCGCTGCTCGACCTCGGCATCTACCCGATCTCGTTCATCTGGGACATCCTGGGCGCCCCCACCAGCATCCGCGCGGTGGGCCGCCTGGTCGAGACGGGCGCCGACTCCGAGGTCGCCACGGTCATGACGCACGAGGGCGGCGCAGTGTCGACCAGCCTGTCGTCCTCGCGCGGCGCGGGCCCCAACGCGGCGAGCATCGTGGGCACCGCCGCCCGCATCGACATCGATCGCGTCTGGTACGCGCCCACCACGTTCCGTCTGGTGCTGCCCGACGGCACGGTCGCGGAGGAGTACGTGACCGACATCACCGGGCGCGGGATGCAGTTCGAGGCGATCGCGGCGGAGCGTCTCGTGGCCGAGGGGAACCTCGCCGGCGACATCCTCCCGATCGCCGAGAGCGTCGCGATCATGGGGGCGCTCGACGAGATCCGCGCCCAGATCGGCGTCCGCTACCCCGGCGAGGAGGACCACCGTGGCTGAGACCCCCGACGCCCGTGTCGCGGTCTACCTCGACTTCGACAACATCGTCATCTCCTGGTACGACCGCGTCCACGGCCGCAACTCGTACGGCAAGGACCGCCAGCGCATCACCGAGAACCCCAACGACCCCGAGGTCGCCGAGCGGTTGAACAGGGCGATGATCGAGGTCGGCGCCATCATCGACTACGCCGCCTCGTTCGGTACCCTCGTGCTCACCAGGGCCTACGCCGACTGGTCGTCGCCCGTGAACGCCGAGTACCGCTCGCAACTCGTGGCCCGTGCGGTCGACCTGGTGCAGCTGTTCCCGGCCGCCGCGTACGCCAAGAACGGCGCCGACATCCGGCTCGCGGTCGACGCGGTGGAGGACATGTTCCGCCTGCCCGACCTCACCCACGTGGTGATCGTGGCGGGCGACAGCGACTACGTGCCGCTCGCGCAGCGCTGCAAGCGCCTCGGCCGCTACGTGATCGGGGTCGGCGTGGCCGGCTCCACCGCGAAGTCGCTCGCCGCCGCGTGCGACGAGTTCGAGTCGTACGACTCGCTGCCCGGTGTCGCCCGCCCGGCGAAGAGCGTGAACCGCACGCCCGCGGAGGCCCCGGCGGAACTCGCGGCCCCACCGGCGGACACCGCGACCAAGCCGAAGGCGGCACCCAAGACGCGCGCGAAGGCCAAGGCCGCGAAGACCGAGGAGCCCAAGGTTGAGGAGAAGATCGACGACCAGGGCGAGGCCACGCGTCTGCTGGAGCGGGCGCTGCGCCTCGGGCACGACAAGGCCGATGCCGACGAGTGGCTGCACAGCTCAGCGGTCAAGACGCACATGCGCCGCATGGACCCGTCCTTCAGCGAGAAGGCGCTCGGCTACCGGTCGTTCTCCGACTTCCTGAAGTCGCGCGACGACATCGCCGAGCTCGAGGAGACGGGGCACGAGCGCCTCGTCCGCCTGCGCGAGCCCTGATCCCCCCGCCTGCGCGAGCCCTGATCCACCCGCCGGCGCGGGGCCTGATCCCCCCACCTGCGCCGGGCCTGATCCACCCGCCTGCGCGGGGCCTGGCCCATCCAGGCCGAGGTCCGGCCCCTACTGGTTGCTGAAGGCGGCGTCGAACGCGGCCTCGGGCGGCGGCCACAGCAGCGACCGCACGAAGCCGAGCGCTTCGGGGGCACCGTGGAGCCGGTCCATGCCGGCGTCCTCCCACTCGATCGAGATCGGGCCGTCGTAGCCGATCGCGTCGAGCGCCCGGAAGGCGTCCTCCCACGGCACGTCACCGTGACCGGTCGACACGAAGTCCCAGCCGCGCCGCGGGTCGCCCCACGGCAGGTGCGACCCGAGCACGCCCGCCCGGCCGTTGTGCGGACGCATCCGGGTGTCCTTGCAGTCCACGTGGTAGATGCGGTCGGCGAAGTCGACGATGAACCCGACCGGGTCGATGTTCTGCCACATCATGTGCGAGGGGTCCCAGTTGAACCCGAACGCCTCGCGGTGGTCGATCGCGTCGAGCGCACGCACGCTCGACCAGTAGTCGTAGGCGATCTCACCCGGGTGCACCTCGTGCGCGAACCGCACGCCCTCGCCGTCGAACACGTCGAGGATCGGGTTCCAGCGGTCGGCGAAGTCCTGGAACCCCTGCTCGATCACGGCGGCGGGCACGGGCGGGAACATCGCCACGTAGGGCCAGATCGACGAGCCGGTGAAGCCCACGACCGTGTCGACCCCGAGCTTGCGGGCGACCCGGGCGGCGCGCGTCATGTCCTCGGCCGCTCGCTGCCGCACCCCTTCGGCCTCGCCATCGCCCCACACGTACGGGCGCAGGATGCCCTGATGGCGGAAGTCGATCGGGGCGTCGCACACGGCCTGGCCCGCCAGGTGGTTCGAGATCGCGAAGAGCCGCAGGCCGTGTCGGTCGAGGATCTCGCGGCGCGAGGCGAGGTAGGCGTCGTCCTCGTCGGCGCGGCGCAGGTCGAGGTGGTCCCCCGAGGCCGCGACCTCCAGCCCGTCGTAGCCCCACTCGGCGGCGAGCCGGGCCACCTCCTCGAACGGCAGGTCGGCCCACTGGCCGGTGAACAGGGTGACCGGACGAGTGCTCATGGATCCTCCTTGGTCGCGGGTACGGGGTACGGGGCGGGGCGGGCGGGGTCGCGAGGTCAGGCACCGAGGGCGCGCAGATGGGCGATGCTGCGCGCGGCGAGCTCGTCCTGGCTCGCAGCGAGCGGGCGCCACACCGACGCCGCGACCGCGATCGTCGCGTTCTCGCCGGTGAAGCTCTCCAGCCCGAGCACCCCGCGGTAGCCCGCGTCGTCGAGCGCCGCGAGGATGCCCGGCCAGTCGGTGTGGTCGTCGCCCACCGCCCCGCGGTCGCTGCCGCACACCTGCACGTGGGCGATCGCGGATCCCGCGGCCCTGATCGCGTCGGCCGGCCGCTTCTCCTCGATGTTGAGGTGGTACGTGTCGAGGGCGAGCCCCACGCCCGCGCCCAGCAGCGGCTCGAGCGCGTCGAGGCTCTGCGCGACCGTGTTGAGCACGCTCGTCTCATACCGGTTGAGAGGCTCGACGGCGAGGATGAGCCCGGCGGCCGCCGCCTCGTCCGCCAGGGGCGCCAGGTTCTCCCGCAGCTCGGCCACGACCGCGGTGCGCTCCCCCGCGTCCATCCGCCAGGGCGCCCCGGTGGGCGCGTAGAACGGACCGGCCACGACCGGGGAACGGAGGATCGCGGCCGCGTCGAGGCAGGCGCGCAGGTACTCCTGCGTCGCCGGCACGTCGCCCGCGCGTGCCACGAGCGACCGCCCCTGCCCCATCGCGCCGACCAGGACCGCGCCCATCCCGAGGCCGTCCAGCACGGCACGCGCCCGCACGGGGTCCCAGTCGCCGGGGTTCTCCAGCGGCAGTTCCAGGGCGTCGTAGCCCATCCGTGCGGCGGTGTGCGCGAGCGGCTCCAGCGTCTCGTCGGTGAGCGGAGACGTCCACACCCAGGTGTTGACGGCGATCGTGCGGGGCATCGTTGTCCTTCGATCAGGGAGTCGCTCCCACCCTCCCACCCCGGTGACACGGAGCGGAAGGGCGGGAGCGCAGGCGGTTACGGGATCTGCCGCTCCTGCCACACCGTCGGGTAGCCGGGGAGGTTCTCCCCGCCGAACTTGGCGTAGTGGCCGTCGGGCATGCCCTCGTTCGCCGCCAGGTAGTCGTCCAGCTCCGCCTCGGTGATGGGCTTCTGCGGCAGCACCCACTCCTTCGGCACCTCCTGGCCGGCGAAGATCATCTGCGCCGCGAGCAGCGGGGTGCGCCACTGGAAGTTCGAGTACACCGGGGCGAGGCCGGTGAGGCCCGTGTCCTTCCACTTGCGCAGGAAGCTCATCTCGTCCTCACCGGTCATGACCGGGTAGTCCGCGCCGGCGTCCTCGAACGCCTCGATGGCCGCGACGGCGCCGTCACCGGCGTCCATCCAGATGCCGTCGACGTCGCCCTTGGCGAGCTCGTCGCTGATGATGCTCTTGATCTCCGCCGGGTCGGCGCCCGTGAAGTAGTCCACGGCCTCGATGCCCGCCTCGTCGAACAGCTTCTCGGCACCGGCCCAGCGGTGCTCCAGCACGTCGACGCCGGGGAGGATGCGCAGGGCCACGACCTTGTCGCCCTCCTCCAGGTTGTCGATCAGGAACTCGGCCGTGTCGATGCCCCAGGCGAAGCCGCCGATGGGGTGGATGAAGGTGACGGGGCAGTCGGTGTTCACACCGCGGTCGAACACCACCACGGGCTTCCCGGTCTCGCACGCCCGGTCGACGGCGGGCGTCATCGCCGCCGTGCTGTTCGGCGAGATGAGGAACACGTCGCAGTTCCCCTCCGAGATGAAGTAGTCGATGTCGGCGATCTGCGTGTCATCGGAGTCCTGCGCGTCGCGCGTCTCCATCTCGCTGATCGCCCCGGCCTCCTGCAGCGCCTTGAGCTGCTCGTTCATGGTGATCCAGCCCGTCTGCCGCCACGGGTTGGAGATCGAGGCGTTCGCGAAGCAGGCCTTCTTGGCCCCGGCGCTGGCGAACTCGGACGTGTCGACCATCTCGGCGTTGATGTGCTGCAGGTAGGGCTCGTCGGCGGGACCCTGGGGTTCCACGCCGCGCTCCTCGTCCTGCTTGTCGAACAGCTCCTGGTCGAACCACTCGGTCGTCTCCGCCGCCTGCTCGGGGTTCTCCGACTCCGCCGGCGCCACGGACGGGTCGGTCGTGCACCCGGCGAGCGCGATGAGGCCGAAGAGGGCCACCCCGGCGGTGGCGATCTTCATCGATCGTCGCATTGCTAATCTCCTCTGGTTTCTGTGTGGATGGTGCGTGAGGTCGTGGCGGCCCCGTGGGTCACGGGCGCCGCGGGTTCGGGTTCCGCGGGCTCCGGCGCCGCGGGTTGGGGGCCGCGTGCGCGGCGGGCACGGAAGGCGACGGCGGAGTAGGCCACCGCAGCGATGATGATGACGCCCTGCACGGCGTCGCGCAGCGTGGACGGCACGCCCGCGATGTTGAGGAGCATGAACAGCGCCTCGAGCGTGAACGCCCCGGCGACCGCGCCCACGATCCAGCCCCGGCCACCGCCGAGCACGACGCCGCCGAGCACGACCGCCGTGATGGCGGTGAACTCGTAGCCGCGGCCGACCGACGGGTGCACGCCCGCATAGCCGACCAGCAGCACGGCCGACAGCGTGGCCGAGAGCGAGGAGATCACGAACGCGCGCGTGGTGACCCAGGCGCGGCGGGCACCGGCGTAGTCCACGGCCCTGGCGTTGTCGCCGATGGCGATGAGGGTCTTGCCGAGCGGCCGCTTCGTGAGGACGATGCCCAGCGCGAGCCACACGATCAGCAGCAGCACCGCCCACGGGATGAAGTCCAGCAGCGGCACGTCGCGCAGGCCGCCACGTCCGATCTCGCGGAAGCTGTCGGCGGGGTTTCCGGTGGCCGCTCCCCCTGTCCACCACATCACCCCGCCGAGCAGCGCGAGCATCATGCCGAGCGTCACGATGAACGACGGCACCTTCAGCAGCGTCGTGATCAGGCCGTTCACGAGCCCGACGGCCACCGCGAAGACCACCATGAGCAGCAGCACCGGGATGGTGCGGGCGTCGTCCTGGCCCACCAGGTTGCCGGCGATGATGACCTGCGCCGTGATGAGCGAGCCCTGCGACAGGTCGAACTCGCCGGCGATGATCACGAAGTACTGCCCGATCGCGACGATGGCGATGGGTGCGACCCGCTGCAGGAACCGCATGAACTGCCCCGGCTCGGCGAAGCTCGGGTTGAGGATCGTGACCGCGACGAGCAGCACCACCAGCAGCAGGAACACGGCGCCGCGCGGGCTGACGAGGGTGCGCAGGGCCTTCATGAGCGCGTTCCTTCCGTCGTGGAGCCGGGACTGGGCGCGAGCTCCCGCGCCGCCGCCGCCATCTCGGCCTCCGCGGCTTTGGCCGCCGCATCGCCCCCGGTGCGCGTGCCCCCGGCGCCGAAGCGCGGGCGACGCCGCACGATCGCGCGACGGCTGTACACCGCGACCGCCGCGACGATGACCACGCCGCGCACCACGTCCTTCAGGAACGGGTTCACCTGCAGCACGCTCATCACGTTGTCGACCACCGCGAGGATCGCGACGCCGCCGATCGTGCCCCAGATGGAGCCGCGGCCGCCGAGGAGCAGCGTGCCGCCCAGCACGACCGCGGCGATCGAGAGCAGCGCATAGCCGCCCTGCTGCCCCACCGTCGGGCTCCCGACGCCGAGGCGGCTCGCGAGCAGCAGTCCGGCGAGCCCCGCGAACACGGAGCACAGCACGTGCGCCCAGATCAGCGGCATCCGCGTGCGCACGCCGCTGAGCCGTGCGATCTCCGGGTCGCCGCCGACGGCGTACAGGTGCGCGCCGGTGCGGGTGCGGTTCAGCAGCACCCAGACCACCACGGCGAGCACGATCATGATGATCGTCGACACCGGGACGGGCCCGACGCCGGTGGCGCCGATCAGCTGGAACGCCCAGGGGACGTTGCCCGCCGAGCCCTCGAAGTTCGTGTTGAGGATGCCCTGGAGGATCAGCCCCACGCCGAGAGTGGCGATGAAGCCGTTCACCTTGAGCACCGTCACGATCACGCCGTTGAGCAGCCCGATGCCCGCGCACACCAGCAGCGTGACGGCCACGGCGACCGGGATGTTGCCGGGGTTGCCGTTCATCAGGGTGGCCGCGAGCAGGCTCGACAGGCTGATGACGTAGGTGACGGAGAGGTCGAGCGACGCCCCGAGCACCACGAGCGTCTGCCCGATCGCGACCAGTCCGAGCACGCTCATGCCGGTCAGCACGTCGCGGATGTTGCCGGGGCTGAGGAAGTTGCGGCCGACGGTCGCGACGAGGATCGCCCCGACCACGAGGGTCAGCACGAGGATGCCGAGCACGATCACGGTGGAGTCGATGCGCAGCCGGGGGCGGGTGGCGGTGGTCATCGCTGGCCTCCCTCGGTCGAGGGGCGCGCATCCGCACCGGTCGCCGCGGCGAGGATCTCGTGCTCCGCGGAGCCCGCGGGCAGCTCGGCGACCAGCTCCCCGTCGTGCATCACCAGGATGCGGTCGCTCATGCCGATCACCTCCGGCAGCTCGCTCGAGACCATCAGCACGGCCGTGCCCTGCGCCGCGAGCTGGCGCATCAGCTCGTACACCGCGTACTTCGCGCCCACGTCGATGCCGCGTGTCGGCTCGTCGAACAGCACGATCTGCGGTCCGGTGAGCAGCCACTTCGCGAGCACGACCTTCTGCTGGTTGCCGCCGGAGAGGTACCGCACCTCCTGGTCGAGCCCGCGCGACGACACCTCCAGCGCGCTGAGCACGCCGGGCACCTCGCGGCGCGACGCGGCCGTGCGCCCGGCGAACACGCTGCGCACGACCAGCAGGGCGTTGTCGAGCACCGACTGGCCGAGCGCGAGGCCCTGCGCCTTGCGGTCCTCCGACACGAGCGCGAGCCCCGCACGGACGGCCACCCGGGGGCCGGTGATGCGCACGGGGGCGCCGTCGATGCGCATCGTGCCGCGCGTGAACGCCTGGATGCCGAACACGCCCTCCACGAGCTCTGTGCGTCCGGAGCCCTGGAGCCCGGCGACGCCGACGATCTCGCCGGCGCGCAGCGTGAGCGACACCCCGTCCACGTAGGCGTTGCCGCAGCCGTCGAGCTCGAGCCGCGGCTCCCCCACCTCGGTGCCCTCGAGCGCGTCGGGGAAGTACGACTGGATGGAGCGGCCGACCATGCGCCGCACGAGCTCGTCGGTCGTGAGCGCCGCGGTGTCGTCGGTGGACACGAGGGCGCCGTCCTTGAGGATGGTGATGCGGTCGCAGAGGTCGAAGATCTCCTTGAGCCGGTGCGACACGTAGAGCACCGCGACCCCGCGCGAGGTGAGCCGGCGGATGATGGCGTACAGCAGCTCGACCTCGCGGTCGCTGAGCGCCGCCGTCGGCTCGTCCATCGAGATGACCCGGGCGTCGAACGACAGGGCCTTCACGATCTCGACGATCTGCTGCTCGGCCACGGTGAGCGAGCCGACGCGGGCCTGCGGGTCGATGAACGACACTCCGAGGTCGTCGAGCAGTGCGCTCGTCTTCGCGTTCATGCCGCGCACGTCCACGAAGCCCGCCCGGCGCGGCTCACGTCCGAGGTACACGTTCTGCGCGACCGTGCGCTCGGGCAGGAGGGTGAATTCCTGGAACACGGTCACGATGCCCGCGTCCATGGCCTGACGCGGGTGCGCGTGGTGCACCTCTTCGCCGAGGTACGTCAGGGTGCCCTCGTCGGCGAGCTGCACTCCGGCGATGATCTTCATGAGCGTGGACTTGCCCGCACCGTTCTCGCCCACGAGGCCGTGCACCTCACCCGGTCGCACGTCCAGGTCGACGCCGTGCAGCACCTCCACGCCGAAGAACGACTTGCGGATGCCGCGCGCCGCGAGCACGGGCTGCGTCGTCGTGGCGGTCATGCGGTCACCTCCACCCATCGGCCGTCGTGCGCCGCCGAGTCGAGCACGGCCTCGGTGAGCACGGCGGAGCGGTGTCCGTCGGCGAAGGTCGGGAGTCCGTCCGGTCGAGCCCCGCCGATCGCGGCGTACACGTCCGCCACGAAGCCGTTGAACGCGTCCTGGTAGCCCATCGCATGCCCCGCTGGCACCCGCTGCAGCCGGCCCGCATCGGCGCCGGCGGTCGCGGGATCGCGCAGCAGCAGCCGGGACTCCTCGCGCATCCCGACCCAGAGCTCCTCCGGGCGCTCCTGCTCGAACCGCAGGCTCTGCCGCGAGCCGTGCAGCTCCAGGGTGAGGGCGTTCTTCCGCCCCGGTGCCATCTGCGAGATGAGCAGCGTGCCGAGCGCGCCGGAGCCGGTCTCGACGAGCACGGCGACGAGATCCTCGGTGTCGACGGCGTGCCCGCCGCGCTCCGCGTAGACGCGGCGGCTGCGGGCGCTGAGGGCACGGATGCGCTCTCCCGTGACGAACTCGATCAGGTCGCACAGGTGCGAGCCGATGTCGGCGAAGGCGCGCGAGGCGCCGCCTGCCTCAGACCTCACGCGCCAGTCGTCGTCGCCGGGCAGCAGCATCCAGTCCTGGAGGTAGGAGCAGTCGAGGGTGAGCAGGTCTCCCGCCTCTCCCCTGGCGATGCGGGCCCTGGCCTCGCGCACCATGGGGTGGTAGCGGTAGATGAAGGGGACGGCGCCGATGAGGCCGGCCGCGGCGGCCGCCTCCGCGAGCTCGCGGGCGTCGTCCGCGGTGGTCGCGAGCGGCTTCTCGCAGATCACGTGCTTGCCGGCGTGCAGCGCGCGGCGCGCGAGGTCGGCGTGCGTGGCGTTGGGGGTGCAGATGTGCACCACGTCGATGTCGTCGGCGTCGAGGAGGGCGTCGGCGTCGACCTCCGCCCGCTCGGCCCCCAGGGCCTGCGCCGCATCGCGTCCGCCCGCGGCCGACCGGGTGGCGATCGCCCGCAGCTCTCCCCCTGCGTCGCGCGCTGCCGCGCGGTGGACGCGGGCCATGAATCCCCCGCCGAGGATGCCGGCTCGGATCGTCCCGAGACCGGTGTCTGTGACATCCGTTGTCATGTCGGGGAGTCTGACACACTCCGAACGACTTTTGCTAGCTTTTCGTCAAAAGTTGTTCGAACCGAATTCGAAGTTCTGCGTCTGCACTCCGAAGTGCTGTGGTTTACTGACCGAATGGTTGACGTGCTGAGGCCGGTCACGGTGCCCTCCCCGGGGACGGGCGAGATCTTCCAGATCCTCCGAGACGGCCAGGCGCGCACCAAGGCCGAGCTCGCGGCGCTCACCGGACTCGCCCGCTCGACCGTCGCCCTCCGCGTCGACGCGCTCCTCGCCGCCGGGCTCCTGCGGCCGGCGGGCGAAGCAGCCTCCACGGGCGGACGCCCGCCCGCGCGGGTGGCCTTCAATCCCCGCGCCGGACTCTCGCTCGCGGTCGACCTCGGTGCCACGCACGCCACGGTCGCGGTCGCCGATCTGTCCGGTGTCATCCTCGACGCCCGCACGCGCACGATCGACATCGGCGACGGCCCCGAGAAGCTCCTCGACACCATCCTCGCCGACGGCGCCGCGCTGCTCGCGGCGACCGCGGACGGACTACCGCTGGTCGGCGTCGGCATCGGGGTTCCCGGCCCCGTCGAGCACTCGACCGGACGGCCCACGAACCCGCCGATCATGCCGGGGTGGGACCGCTTCGACGTTCCCGCCTATGTGCAGCGGACATTCGACGTGCCCGTGCTGGTCGACAACGACGTGAACATCCTCGCGCTCGGCGAGCAGGCCACGAGCTGGCCCCGCGTCGACGACCTGATCTTCGTCAAGGTGTCCACGGGCATCGGCGCCGGCATCATCGCGGGCGGACAGCTGCAGCGCGGAGCCCAGGGGTCGGCGGGCGACATGGGCCACGTGCAGGTGCCGCGGGGGGCGGGATCCGAGCGCGATCCGGACGACGAGCGCGACCTCGAGGCCCTGGCCAGCGGCTCGGCCCTCGCGATCGCGCTGCGCGCGGCGGGGCACGAGGTGCACAGCGCCTCCGACGTGGTCGACCTGGTGCGCGGAGGCAACGCGGCGGCGATCGAGGCGACCCGGCAGGCGGGCCGCGACGTGGGCGAGGTGCTCGCCACCGTCGTGAACCTCCTCAACCCGTCGATCATCGTGCTGGGCGGCAGCATCGCGCGGGCCGGCGAGCATCTGCTGGCCGGTGTCCGCGAGGTCGTGTACCGCCGGTCGATCCCCCTCGCCACCCAGCACCTGGCCATCGTGCAGTCCCAGGCCGGAGACCGGGCCGCGGTGCTGGGGGCGGCGATCATGGTCGCCCGCGAGGTGCTCTCCCCCGCGAGCGTCGACCGCTATGTCGCGGCGAAGGGGTCGAAGTCGGCCGACAGCGCGCCGATCTGATCGAGCGTGCTGGCCACCTCGACGAAGCGGCGCTGTTCCGCGGCCTCCTCGATCGACAGCAGCGTGTCGAGCACGTGGTACGCGAACTCGCCCGTGGCGACGTGCGGGCGGTCGTCCGCGATCGAGCGGACCATGTCCAACAGGCCGATGCCGCGACCGGCGAGCACGCCCTCCTGGGCGACGTCGACGATCTCCTGCTCCACGGGCTCCGGCGGCACGAAGTGGCGCGCGAGCGGGCGGGTGATCGTGATCGGTCCCCCGAAGGTGTTGGGGTCGGGGATCGTGATCGTGCCCTCGGTCCCGGTGATCTCCACGCTGCCCTGCCGCACGAGGGGCGAGTCGGTGCTGTAGAGGCTCTGGGCCTGACCGCCGCCCTCGAAGTCGAGCAGCACGCTCAGCGTCGACGGGATCTCGACGGGGAACTCCTGCCCGGCGAGCTCGCCGACCTGCACCCGCCTGGTCGGCGCCCCCTGCAGCCCGAGCGCGGCGACCGCCGCCACCGGGCCGAACACGTGCACGAGCGTCGAGACGTAGTACGGGCCCATGTCGAGCAGCGGACCGGCGCCCTTGGCGTAGAGGAACGCCGGGTTCGGGTGGAAGATCTCCGGGCCCTGCCACTGGAACGTCGTCTGCCCGAACAGCGGCCGCCCGATGTCGCCGCGCGCGATCGCGCGCTTCGCGGTCTGCACCCCGGGGCCGAGCACCGTGTCGGGCGCGGCGCCGATGCGCCGTCCGGCCGCCTCGGCGGTGAGCAGCAGCCGGCTGGCCTCCTCCCGGCTCACGCCGAGCGGCTTCTCCGTCCACACGTGCTTCCCGGCGCGGATGATCGCCTCGGACACCGCGACGTGCGCGGCCGGGATCGTGAGGTTGACGACCACGGCGATGTCGGGGTCGTCGAGCACCACGTCCACGCCGCCCGCCCGCGGCACGCCGTACGCCTCGGCCTGAGCGCGGGCGCGCTCCGGGAGGAGGTCGCCGATCGCGAGCACCCGCACGTCGGGGAACCGGGTCAGGTTCTGCAGGTACTGGTCGCTGATGTTGCCCGCGCCGATGATGCCGACGCCGACCGCGTCGCCTGTGCGCCCCATCAGCCCGCGACCTCCGCGTCGAGGAACCGCCGACTGCGCTCGATCGCGTCGAACAGGTCGCCCTCGTAGTGGTCGAACTCCACGATGGCGAGCTCGAGCGCGGGGGCCGCCGCGATGGCCGCCACGAGCGGGACGGCGCCGTCGCCCGCGGGCACCTGGTCCGCCGGCGGGTAGGCGTCGAGCAGGGCGGGGTCGAGCGTGCCGTCCTTGGCGTGCACCGCGATCACGCGGTCGCCCAGGCGCTCCAGCAGGGCCACGGGGTCGACCCCACCGCGCGCCACCCAGTAGAGGTCCACCTCCAGCACCACGCGGTCGTCGAGCAGGCCCGCCAGCACCTCCAGCCCCGTCACGCCGTCGAACGCGGCCTCCAGCTCGTGGGCGTGGTTGTGGTAGCCGACGCGCACGCCCATCGCGGCGCCGACCTCGGCCGCGGCGTTGAGCAGTCGGGCGGTCTCGGCGATCTGCTCCACCGACTCCCAGCGGGCAGGTTCGGTGTACGGGTCGATCACGGTGTGCATGCCGAGCGTCTTCGCCGCCGCGAACACCTCGGCGGGCGCGGGCACGGGCAGGGTGGTGCCGCTGCCGTCCGGGTTGACGAACGACTCCGACGCCAGGAACGCGTGTCCGGAGGGCGCGGTGAGACCGGCGGCGGCGAGCGCGGCGGCCATCGCCTCGGCCCTGCGCACGAAGTCGTACGGCTCGACGGCCGTGAACCCGCGCGCGGCGACGGCGGCGAGAGTGCCGTCGAGGTCGGCCTCCAGCTGCTCGCGGATGGTGAACAGCTGCAGGGACGTCTGGATCGTCATCGGTCGTGCTCCTCGGGTCGTCGGCGACTCGCGGGTGGTGCCCCGCGCTGGCACGCTATCACCGAATACCTCCACATGGAAGTTTTGATCGCACTAGACTCGGGCCGTGCCCCCCTCCTCCGCCGACGGTCCGGAGCGCCCACGCGCCCGTGGCGCCTACGCCAAGGGGATCGCGCGTCGGCAGGAGATCCTCGACCGCGCGATCGAGGTGTTCGCGACCCGCGGCGCCGACCGCACGAGCCTGCGCGCGATCGCCAGCGAGGTCGGCGTCACGCACGCCGCGCTCACGCACTACTTCGGCTCCCTGGAGGAGCTCCTGGTCGCGGTCTACCGCGAGAGCAACGCCCCTGGCCGGCACCCCGAGGCGCGAGACGACGCGACACCCGTGGAGAGCATGATCCTGTCGGCCAGGGTCAACCGCGAGGTGCCAGGCCTCGTGCAGCTGTACTCGGCCCTGGTGGCCTCCGCGCTCGAGGAGGGCCATCCGGCGGCGAGGGAGTTCGCCACCGACCGGTTCGCGCGACTGCGAGCGAGCATCGCCGCGACCGTGCGGCAGCAGCAGCGCGAGGGGCGCATCCGCGACGACGCCGACCCCGAGGCGGTCGCGGCCCTGGTCATCGCCGCCTCGGACGGCCTGCAGACGCAGTGGCTGCTCGACCCCGACGCCCCGCAGCACGAGGCGCTGACACTGCTGGACCGCCTGCTCCGCCCCACCTCGGGTGCCGAGCCCCGACCACCGGAGGATGACCGCGCATGAGCACAGGACGGGTCGTGGTGGGCGGGTCCACCGGATTCATGGGGCAGTACCTCACGGAACGCCTGCGCGGGCAGGGGCGGGAGGTCGTCACGGTCTCTCGCTCGGGCGCCGACCTCGCCTGGACCGACCAGGCCGGGATCGACGCGGCGGTCGAGGGTTCCGCGCTCGTCCTCGGCCTCGCGGGCAAGAGCGTCAACTGCCGGTACACGCCGGCGAACCGCGCCGAGATCTTCCGCTCCCGGCTCGACACCACCGCCGCCCTGCGCACCGCGATCGCGCGCGCCTCGGCCCCGCCCGCCCTGTGGATCAACTCGTCCACCGCGACGATCTACCGCCACGCCGAGGACCGGCCGATGACCGAGGCGGACGGCGAGCTCGGCAGCGGCTTCTCGGTCGAGGTCGCGAAGGCCTGGGAGCGGGAGCTGTTCACGGGCGCGCTGCCCGGCACGCGCCGTGTCGCCCTGCGCAGCGCGATCGTTCTGGGCGACGGCGGAGTGCTCGGCCCGCTGCGCACCCTCGCCCGCCTGGGCCTCGGTGGCCCGCAGTACGACGGGCGCTGGCCGGTGAGCCGTGCGCGCCGGGAGGCCGGCACCGCGCATCGCTTCGGCGCGCGCCGCGGTCGCCAGCGGTTCAGCTGGATCCACCTCGAGGATGTGGCGCGGATCGTGGAGTTCCTGGAGCAGACGCCGGCGCTGGAGGGTCCGGTGAACGCCGCGTCACCGAACCCCGTGGACAACGTCGCCTTCATGGCGGCCGTGCGTCGCGCGCTGGGGGTGCGTCTCGGCCCGCCGACGCCGCGGTGGATGCTGGAGCTGGGCGCGATCGGCATCCGCACCGAGACCGAGCTCGTCTTGAAGAGCCGGTGGGTGCTGCCCGAGAAGCTCCGCGCCGCGGGCTTCACGTTCCGCTATCCCGACCTCGATGAGGCGCTGCGCTCCTCCTTCGCCGCGTCGACCTGATCGCACCCCGGCGCGCGATCAGGTCGACGTCTCCGGCGAGGGTCACACCGAACGCTGCAGGGCCGGGAACGTCCAGCTCCCGTCGAGGAGCTCGGCCCGCGGACGGTACAGACGCACGAGGTAGTTCCACCCCTCCGGAATCGGGATCACGTTCGGCACGCCGTCGGGGTGGTCGCCGAACCGCACCGTGATGGCGCCGTCGTCGTCCCGGACTCCGGTGATGTTGTTGATCGTGTAGGCACCGCGGTCGTTCGGCTCGAAGAAGCCGTCGGCGTTGTACACCGAGATGGACCAGAACCCGTCCACGGGAACGTCGACCACTCGGAGTTCGTACCGCCCCTGCGGCAGCCGCGGGTCGACTCCGATGTACTGAGCCTCCCAGGAGGGCAGCCCTCCCCACCCCGCCGCGGTTCCGATCAGGTGCCGGATCGGATCGACTTCGGCCTCGGCTCCGAACATGCGGTCGAAGCCGCGCAGGTTCCGCGCAAGAGTCAGCAGTGCCCCGCGTGTCTCGTCCAGGTCCGCGGGGTCGTCGTCGGGGAGGGGGAACGGTTCGGCGGACGCACTGTCGATCCCGAGCTGATCCTGGAGCGCCGTCACGACGGCCACGTCTGCCTGGTCTTCCGGGTCGACGAGGATGCGCACCGCGACCACGACGTAGGGTGTGCCGAACCGCTCGGTGGTCAGCCGGTACTCTCCGGGGTCGTGGAAGACGGCGTCCACGTAGTGGCGTTCGTTGACGACCATCGCCGAGAGGTAGCGATCGCCGTGGTCCGGGATCGTGAGCGTCGCCCCCGCGCGGATGTCGACGACGGCGAAGCTGTAGAGCGTGTCACGGTTGAGCCGGATGACCGTCTGATGCTCGATCGCGGCCGGCTCCCTGTTGTGTCGGAACCGGTTCACGCCCCCGGCGTCGCGCTGCAGGTCGGACATCATGCGGTGGGTCTCGGCGACGGCGAAGTTCTCCACGTTCACGGGTGTGCTCATACCGGCATCATGGCACCGACGCGCACCCCGAGCCAGGATCGTCTCGAACGGCCGGTCTCCGAACCGTCTACGCTCCCGCCGCGGGCGCGTCGCCGTCGTCGCGTCGCCGCTTCTCAAGTTCCTCGCGCAACCGCCACTCCTCGATCTCGCGGTCGAGGTCGGCGATCTGCTGCTCCGTCGTGCGGGTGTCGCGGGGCCGGGAGGGAGGCGCCGTCACGGTGGGTGCGGCGGGTCGTTCGGCCCTCCGCATCCGGGGGATCGCGACGCCGCCCTCGCCGTACTCGCGTCCGAGCGCGAACCACAGCAGGCTTCCGACGAGCGGCAGCAGGATCACGATGATCAGCCACACCATCTTGGGCAGGTGCTTCACCTGCCCGTCGTCGCGGGTGATGATGTCGATCAGCGCACCGACCATCAGCGCGATGATCAGCAGCGAGAACAGGAACGGCATGAGTTCAGGGTAGACGACGGGTCGTGCGCCGCGCCGCCCTAGGGCAGGAGATGCCCGGCGGCGCGGAACAGCTCGTACCACTCGGGCCGCGTGAGGACGACGTCGGCGCCGGCCGCCGCGTCCCGCACGCGCTCGGGGGTCGTGGTACCGAGCACGACCTGCATCCCGGCGGGGTGCCGCGTGATCCACGCGGTGGCGATCGCGATCGGCTCGACGCCGTACTGGGCCGCGAGCCGGTCGATCACGGCGTTCAGCTCGGCATACTCCGGACTGCCCAGGAAGACACCGGCGTCGGTGCCGCTCTGGAACGGCGACCACGCCTGCACCGTGATGCCGTTCAGCCGGCAGTAGTCGACGATGCCCCCGCCGTCCCGCACGATGCTCTGGTCGTGTCCGCCGATGTTCGCTGCGACCGGCTGCGCGATGATCGGCGCGTGGGTGAGCGACAGCTGCAGCTGGTTGGCGATCAGGGGCTGGCGGACGGCCGTGCGGAGCAGGTCGATCTGCGACGGGGTGTGATTCGAGACGCCGAACGCCCTGACCTTGCCGGAGGACTCGAGGTGGTCGAACGCCCGCGCGACCTCGTCGGGCTCGACGAGCGCGTCCGGTCGGTGCAGCAGCAGGACGTCGATGCGATCGGTGCGCAGCGCGGCGAGCGATCCCTCGACCTGGGTGACGATGTGGTCGTAGGAGAAGTCGAACATCCCCTGCGTCGGCACGATGCCGCACTTGGTCTGCAGCACGATCTCGTCGCGCTCGCCCGGGCTGAGGGCGAGCGCCTCCGCGAAGCGGGCCTCACAGCGGTGCATCGCACCGCCGTAGATGTCGGCGTGGTCGAAGAAGTCGATGCCGGCCTCGCGGGCTGTCGCATACAGCTCGCGGATGTGGGCGTCGTCCTTGTCGGCGATACGCATCATCCCGGCGATGACGGCGGGGGCGGTGGCGGTTCCGAAGGGCACGGTCTTCATGGTCGCCACGCTATCGCGCACTCACGGGTCCACGGCAGTCGAGAACGGCAGGAGGTCCGTCACCGGGATGTCGAGCGCCGCCGCGATGCGCGCGAGGTCGACCATGGTGAAGTCCACGCGCGCGTCGAAGAGGTCGTGCAGTCGACGAGCGGAGATGCCCGATCGATCCACCAGCCGGTCGAGCGACACTCCGGCGTGCAGTCGCGCCGCCTCCACCGTCGATGCCATCGTGTGACTCAGTTCTGTCCCCATACGCCGACACTACCCCCACACGCGGACACGCACTCGGGAAGAATGAACCGATATGACGGCATCTTGATCTCGGAGCGCTGCTAGGGTGTGCCGAATGAGGACACCTGCCGAGCAGTTCAACGAGGCCGTCGGGCGGCAGATGCGGGCCGAGATCGCCGCCGCGCGCAGCAGCATCGCGGCGATGGCACGCAGCGTGGGTATCGCACGCAGCGCCCTCGACAACTACGTCACCGGAAAGCGCGCGATCCCGGTGCCCGTGGTCTATGCCGTGTGCGCGACTCTCGGGATCGAGCCGCACGTCCTGGTCGCGAGAGCCGAGGAGCGCCTCGACGCCGACGGCACCACCGCCATCATCACTCCCCTGCGCCGCACCGCCGATGTCGCCACCCCGCGCGACAATACCCGCGAGGTCGCCTTCGAATCCGACGAGCGGCACGACGCCGACACCGACGACCTCTACGACTGACGCCGACGACCGTGGGAGGACGCACATGCAGCAGCTCCTCCTGCGCGCCGAAGACCTCGGTCTGCGCGTGATCGAGCGCCCGGGACGCACGCGCGGCGGGTTCGACCCCGCGACCGGCACCATCCGCCTCGCGCCGGGCATGAGCAGACGGACGGCCCGCAGCGTGCTGGCGCATGAGCTGGGTCACGCACATCTCGGTCATCGACCCACCGAGGTTCCCCACACCCGCGAACGCCAGGAACGGGCGGCAGACGAGTGGGCCGCCCGGCTCCTCCTCACACCGCAGGCGTATGCCGCCGCCGAGCGGGCTCGCGGCGCGCACCTCGCGAGCCTCGCCTTCGAGCTCGATGTCACGGTCGAGATCGTCGTCGCCTTCCAGCGTCTGCTGCGCCAGGGGACCACCGCGACCCGGGCGGCGTGAGGTCCACCCGCATCGCGCTGGTTGAATGGGGACATGGCCTTCCTCGTCCCACCCGCCCCCGTGACCCTGACCGGCGACCTCGTCGAGCTGCGTCCCCTCGATCGCTCCCACATCGACGGGCTGGTCGACGCCGTCCGCGAGGGCGAGCTGTGGAAGACGGCGTGGTACACGTCGGTCCCGGAGCCCGACGGCGTGGCCGCGGAGGTGGATCGGCGGCTCGGGCTCGTCGACCGCGGCGAGATGCTGCCGTTCACCGCGATCGACGCGAGCGGACGGATCCTCGGCCTCACGTCGTACTACGACATCGTCGCCGACGTGCCCCGGCTCCACATCGGCTACACCTGGAACCGCCCGTCCGCGCACGGAACCGGAACCAACGCGGAGTCGAAGCTGCTGCTCCTGCGGCACGCGTTCGAAACGCTCGGGGTGTTCCGCGTCGGGCTCACCACGCAGTGGGTCAACTTCCAGTCGCGCACGGCGATCGAGCGACTGGGCGCCAAGCAGGACGGCGTGATGCGCGCGATGAGTCGTTACCGCAACGGCGCGCTCCGCGACAGCGTCGAGTACTCCATCATCGAGCCCGAGTGGCCCGCGGTCCGGGCGAACCTGGAGGCGCGGTTGTCCCGTCGGCGCTGAGCGATCGCGCCGACGGGGTCGGCCTCACTCGGTCGGGCTGCCGGTCCAGTTCTTGGAGCGGCGCGTGGCCGAACCGCGCTGCCGCATCGCGAAACCGAGGGCGAGCGAGACCAGGATGATGCCGGCGCAGAAGGTGAGCGCGGCGGCGGTGTCGGGGAGCTCGTGCGCGATCCCCAGCAGCCAGAAGCCTCCGAGGAAGAGGATCATGAAGAACAAGAAGCTGAGGATCACGGGATCTCCTGTCGTCGGTGCCCTACCAGGATAGCCCGGCCCCGGGAAGGCCCTGTGCCGCGGTCTCCGGGCCTGGTGTGATCGTCGCATGACCAGTACGCTCACCGCCCTCGCGATCTCCTGCACGCTCAAGCCGTCCCCCGCGGAGTCGAGTTCCGACCTCCTCGCGCGCCAGCTGCTCGACGCCCTGTCCGCGCACGACGTCTCCGGCGACATGGTGCGGGCCGTCGACTTCGACATCCGTCCCGGTGTCGAGAAGGACATGGGCGACGGCGACCAGTGGCCAGCCCTGCGTCGGCGCGTGCTGGCGGCGGACATCCTCGTGTTCGTGACGCCGACCTGGATGGGCCAGCACTCGAGCGTGGCGCAGCGCGTGCTCGAGCGGCTCGACGCCGAGCTGAGCGAGACCGACGACCAGGGCCGCCCGATCCTGTTCGACAAGGTCGCGATCGCCGGCGTGCTCGGGAACGAGGACGGCGCCCACCACATCTCGGCGATCCTGTTCCAGGCGCTCGACGACATCGGCTACACGATCCCCGCCCAGGCCTCGGTGTACTGGAACGGCGAGGCGATGCAGACGGTCGATTACAAAGACCTCGAGGAGACCCCGGAGAAGGTGGCCTCGGCCATCCAGACGGCCGCGCGCAACGCGGCACACCTCGCACGGCAGCTGACCGCGCAGCCGTACCCGGCGTCCTGACGCGAGGACGTCCGCCGCGGCGCCCTCACTCCGTGGCCGCGAGGCGCCGGCGCCAGTAGTCGATCTCCGCCTTCGACCGTGGATGGCTGAGGGGATCGACCGCGGCATCGGCGTCGTCGAGCCACGCCTGCGCGGAGAGCCGGTCCCCGGCCACGCACGACAGGGCGCCGAGCGCGATGCCGGGCGTGAACGGTCGGGTGCGCAGGTGGAGCGTCGTCTCGGTGTGGCCGGTCACCGGATCCCGCACGCCCTCCGCAGCCGGGATGCCCTCCCCTGTGGTGAGCACCGCCGCGAGCCGAGCCCGGTCGCCGCAGGCGCCCAGGAACGGCACGATGGCCGAGCGCACGCGGGCGGCCAGCCGCTCGAGGGTGTCCTCCTCCGCGAACCACGCGCTCTCCACGATCGACACATCGAGCTGGTAGGGCTTCACCCGCTGCGGGTCGCGGTGGATGGCGACGCCGTCCTCCGGATGCAGCGCCGGGAACAGCACGCCGTAGTGCACGCTCATGTGCAGGCCGCTGGAGAAGAAGTCGACGACCTCGACGCGATCCTCCACGGTCCGCCGCCACGTGCGCCCCGACTTGCGGAAGCCGAATCCGCGCATCGTGCCGTCGACGTGGTCGCGCAACAGCCGATCGACCTCACCACGCAGCACCCGGGGGATCGGATTCGCCTTGGCCCGCACGGCCGCCGCTTTCTCCCGCTTCAGGTCGTCGTCGCGCGTCGCCGCTCGGGCCGTCGCCTCCGAGCCGAGCGCCGTTCCGATGCGCTTCACCAGATCGCGGCGTGCGATGCTCTCCAGCAGCGCCTCGAGCTCTGCGGTGTCGGCGGGGGCCTCGCGCTGCACCAGACTGTCGATCGCCGCGGTCGCCACCCGCAGGGCGAGCGACTCGGTCTGCGGGGGTCGCGTGGCGGCGCCCTGGCGGGCGAGCGCGCCGAGCAGCGGCGCGGGCACGTCGTCCGAGGACAGCCAGCGCGCGGCGACGACGGCCGCGCGCACGAGATCCTCGTTCGACGGCGTGAAGAGGTGGCCGTCCGCGGCCACCCCGGTCTCGGCCGCGGCGCGTATCCACTCGCGCACCAGACGGCGGCCGGCGTCGGACTGCACGTGCTGCCGCGCCTGGCGCTGCCAGGTCTGGGACGGCGCCTTGTGTCCGAGCGCGGCCAGGTGCCGCACGATCGGTTCGATGTCATCCACGGGCAGCGCGCGGGCGAGTCGTCGTGCCCGCTCGGCCCACTCGTCCCCGTCGTCGACCACCGTGAGGTCGAGGACTCCCGACGGCAGGAACGACGCCCGCAGGCGGCGCGCGACCTTGAGATCCTTGTCGACGCCGTAGCGCGAAGCGAACCGTCCGGACATCAGCCCGTCGAGGTGCTGCACGCTGGCCTCGAGCGCCTCATACAGCTCGGCATCCCGATGCCCGGCGTCCATCGCCGTCTCGGCGCCGCGCAGCGCCGGGGCGCACACATAGCTCATGGCATCGATGGCGAGCGCGGCGCGCAGGGCGAACGCCGCGGTCTCCGCGTCCCAGGGCAGCTTCTTGCGCGGGAGGGAGCGGATGAGATCGTCTTCGGCCGATCGATGCCGCCACCCGTTCACGAGCTGCGGGCTGACGTCCATGATCAGCAGCAGCGCGACGAGCTGGAGGCGCGGTGTCGACGCTCTCCCGGCGAAGGCCTCCGCCCAGTCGGTGTCCGACGACACGGGACGACCGAGGGCCTCCCCCAGCTCACGGCGCAGTGCCTCGCGGGTCAGTGCCACGCCGGCACCGCCGAGCGCTTACTCGGCGGGACCATCGATGACTTCGTCGACCAGGCTGATACCTCCGGACGAGCTCGCCTCGACCATCAGCGCCTGGATCCACTTCACGTTGAGCTGCGGGGTCTCCGGCTCCTCGAACGTGAACCGGAGCGGGATGGACGGGTGCAGCCAGATGGTCGAGCGGCCGGGGGTGTCGCCCTCCGGGTGACGCCAGGAGAGCGTGAAGCTCTCGTTGCGGCGGAGCTTGGTCGCGATCGCGACCTTGAGGTGTGCGAGGGCGCGGTCCTCGATCTGGATCTCGCTGCCGCTCCCGTACTGCATGGTTCCCATGCCACGACTGTAGCGGGCGACTCTCCCGCATGCGAAGGCCGTGCTGCGCTCGCGGGAGGAGGACTCGTCCGGGGCTGTCAAGGCCCTGGGCCCGGCGCGGTGCGGGTGTAGGTTCCGCGCATGGAGACGATCAGAGTGGGTCTCGTCGCGGATCCGGCGTCGCCCACCGCCGTTGCGCGCCGGATGACCGGCCTCACTCCACCGCTCGCCGCCGAGGCCGACGGATGGATCGTCGAGCTCGTCAGCGAGCCGTTCACCCTCGGGTCGGAGGATGTCGACGTCGCTCTGGAGCGACTCCGCTCGCACGCCGATCAGCACGGGTGGGACCTCGTCATCGGCGTCACCGAGCTTCCGCTCCGCGACGACGACGGCCGCTATCTCCTGGCAGCGGTCCACCCTCGACGGCGCTCCGCCGTCCTGTCGCTTCCCGCACTGGGAGGGTTCCGGGTGCAGCGCCGCGCACGACACGCGGTTCGGGGCCTCGTGGACGGGATGGCTGAACCCGTCTCGCCGGAAGAGCAGCGCCTGCCGCTCCCCCGGCTCAGCGCCCGGGGGCGTGTGCTCCTGGGCATGGTGCTGGCCAACCGCCCGTGGCGGCTCGCCGCGGGTCTCAAATCGGCGCTCGTCGCCGCCCTCGCCACCGGCGCGGTGGCGACCATCGAGCCGACCGTGTGGTCTCTCGCCCTCTCGCTGTCGCCCTGGCGCCTGGTGGCGGCGACGGTGGCCTCGATCGCGATCATCATCGCCTGGATCGTGATCGACGGCAGGCTGTGGGACCGACCCGACGACGACTCGCCCGCGGCGCGGGAGCGATCCCGTCTCTACAACACCTCGACGCTGCTGACCCTCACCGTCGGGATCGTCATCTGCTATCTGACGCTCTACGTCGTGAACCTGGCGTGGGCGCTGTTCGTCCTCGACCCCGCGGTCATGAGTGAAGACCTCGGGCGGTCCGTCGAGTTCGGCGATCTGTTCGTGCTCACCTGGTTCGTCGCGTCGGCGGCGACTGTCGGCGGGGCGTTGGGCACCGGCCTGGAGTCCGACGAGGCGATCCGGGCCGCCACGTACTCCAAGCGCGAGGAGGAGCGCCGCGCCCGGTTGGCCGACGAGCGCGACGCCCGGTGACGACTGCCGGGTGCACGTCCACGCGGAAGGGCCCCGCCACCTGCTCATGGTGAGCGGGTCGCGGGGCCTATCGATCGTCGACGTCGGCCGGGGGACTCAGAAGTCCCAGTCGTCGTCTTCCGTGGCCTCGGCCTTGCCGATGACGTACGAGGAGCCCGACCCCGAGAAGAAGTCGTGGTTCTCGTCCGCGTTCGGGGAGAGCGCCGACAGGATCGCGGGGTTCACGTTGGTGACCGTCGAGGGGAACATCGCCTCGTAGCCCAGGTTCATCAGGGCCTTGTTGGCGTTGTAGTGCAGGAACTTCTTGACGTCCTCGGTCAGGCCGACGCCGTCGTAGAGATCCTGCGTGTACTGCACCTCGTTGTCGTACAGCTCGTAGAGCAGCGAGAACGTGTAGTCCTTCAGCTCGTCCTTGCGCGCCTGGTCGAGCGTCTCGAGCCCGCGCTGGAACTTGTACCCGATGTAGTAGCCGTGCACGGCCTCGTCACGGATGATGAGGCGGATGAGGTCGGCGGTGTTGGTGAGCTTCGCCCGGCTCGACCAGTGCATCGGCAGGTAGAAGCCCGAGTAGAAGAGGAAGCTCTCCAACAGGGTCGAGGCGACCTTGCGCTTGAGCGGGTCGTCGCCGCGGTAGTAGTCCGTGACGATCTGCGCCTTCTTCTGCAGGTTCGGGTTCTCCACCGACCAGCGGAACGCCTCGTCGATCTCCTTCGTGGAGCACAGCGTCGAGAAGATCGACGAGTAGCTCTTCGCGTGCACCGACTCCATGAACGCGATGTTCGTGTAGACGGCCTCCTCGTGCGGAGTGATCGCATCGGGGATGAGCGACACGGCGCCGACGGTGCCCTGGATGGTGTCGAGCAGCGTCAGGCCGGTGAACACCCGCATCGTGAGCGTCTGCTCGTCGGGGGTGAGCGTGTTCCACGACTGGATGTCGTTCGACAGCGGCACCTTCTCGGGCAGCCAGAAGTTGTTCACCAGGCGGTTCCAGACCTCGAGGTCCTTGTCGTCCTGGATGCGGTTCCAGTTGATCGCCTGCACGCTGTCGACCAGCTTGAGGGGTTCGTGCGGAGTCATTTCTCGTGTTCCTTGGGGTACGGAGGCCGGTCAGAGCATGCAGGAGACGCACTCGGTCATGTCGGTGCCCTCGAGTGCCAGCTGACGCAGGCGGATGTAGTAGATCGTCTTGATGCCCTTGCGCCACGCGTAGATCTGCGCCTTGTTGATGTCGCGCGTGGTGGCGGTGTCCTTGAAGAACAGCGTCAGCGACAGGCCCTGGTCGACGTGCTGCGTGGCCGCGGCGTACGTGTCGATGACCTTCTCGTAGCCGATCTCGTACGCGTCCTGGTAGTACTCCAGGTTGTCGTTCGTCATGAACGCCGCCGGGTAGTACACGCGACCGAGCTTGCCCTCCTTGCGGATCTCGATCTTCGACGCGATCGGGTGGATCGACGACGTGGAGTTGTTGATGTAGGAGATCGATCCCGTGGGCGGCACGGCCTGCAGGTTCTGGTTGTAGATGCCGTGCTCCTGGATCGACGCCTTCAGCGCGGCCCAGTCGTCCTGCGTGGGGATGTGCTTGCCGGCGAAGAGCTCCTTCACCTTCTCGGTCTCGGGGACCCAGGCGCGCTCGATGTACTTGTCGAAGAACTCCCCCGACGCGTAGGTCGAGTCCTCGAACCCGTCGAACGTGGTGCCGCGCTCGATGGCGAGGTTGTTCGACGCGCGCAGCGCGTGGAACAGCACCGTGTAGAAGTAGATGTTCGTGAAGTCGATGCCCTCCTCCGAACCGTAGAACACGTGCTCGCGGGCGAGGTACCCGTGCAGGTTCATCTGGCCGAGGCCGATCGCGTGGGAGCGGTCGTTGCCGTCTTCGATCGAGCGCACCGAGCCGATGTGACTCTGGTCGCTGACCGCGGTGAGCGCGCGGATCGCGGTCTCGACCGTCTGGCCGAGGTCGTCGGCGTCCATCGACAGCGCGATGTTCATCGAGCCGAGGTTGCACGAGATGTCCTTGCCGATGCTGTCGTACGACAGGTCGTCGTTGTACGTGGTCGGCGTGTTCACCTGCAGGATCTCGCTGCAGAGGTTGGACATGTTGATGCGCCCCTTGATGGGGTTGGCCTTGTTGACCGTGTCCTCGAACATGACGTACGGGTAGCCGGACTCGAACTGGATCTCGGCGACGGTCTGGAAGAACTCGCGGGCGTTGATCTTCGTCTTCTTGATGCGCGGGTCGTCGACCATCTCGCGGTACTTCTCGGTGACCGAGATGTCGCCGAACGGCACGCCGTAGACCTTCTCGACGTCGTACGGCGAGAACAGGTACATGTCCTCGTCGTTCTTGGCGAGCTCGAACGTGATGTCGGGCACGACCACGCCGAGCGACAGCGTCTTGATGCGGATCTTCTCGTCGGCGTTCTCGCGCTTGGTGTCGAGGAACCGCATGATGTCGGGGTGGTGCGCGTTGAGGTACACCGCGCCGGCGCCCTGACGCGCGCCGAGCTGGTTGGCGTAGCTGAAGCTGTCTTCGAGCAGCTTCATGACGGGGATGATGCCGGACGACTGGTTCTCGATCTGCTTGATCGGCGCACCGGCCTCGCGAATGTTCGACAGGAGCAGGGCGACGCCGCCGCCGCGCTTGGACAGCTGCAGCGCGGAGTTGATGCCGCGGGCGATCGACTCCATGTTGTCTTCGATGCGCAGCAGGAAGCAGCTGACGAGTTCGCCGCGCTGCGCCTTGCCCGCGTTGAGGAACGTGGGGGTGGCCGGCTGGAAGCGACCGGAGATGATCTCCTCGACCAGGTTGACCGCGAGCTTCTCGTCGCCGTCGGCCAGGGCGAGGGCCGTCATCACGACGCGGTCCTCGAAGCGCTCCAGGTAGCGCTTGCCGTCGAACGTCTTGAGCGTGTAGCTCGTGTAGTACTTGAACGCGCCGAGGAACGTCTCGAAGCGGAACTTCTTGGAGTAGGCCAGGTCGTTGAGCTTCTGCACGAAGTCGAACGAGTACTTCTCGATGACCGCGCCCTCGTAGTACTCCTTCTCCACGAGGTAGTCCAGGCGCTCACGGAGCGAGTGGAAGAAGACGGTGTTCTGGTTCACGTGCTGCAGGAAGTACTCCCGCGCGGCGCGCTTGTCGGCGTCGAACTGGATCTTGCCGTTCGCGTCGTACAGGTTGAGCATCGCGTTGAGGGCGTGATAGTCGAGCCCCTCGTATGCGGGGTTCACCTTGAAGGCCACCGTCTCGGTCACTGAAGTTCCCACCGTCGTTCCAATCCGTCGCTCACGCGATCCACGTCGTCCTGTGTGCCGAAGATCTCGAGCCGATACAAGTGAGGCACGTGGCACTTGCGGCTGATGATGTCGCCGGCGAGGCAGAACGCGTCGCCGAAGTTGGTGTTGCCCGCGGAGATCACTCCGCGGATGTGGCGCCGATTGCGCTCGTCGTTGAGGAACCGGATCACCTGTTTGGGCACCGCGCCCTTCTCGACGCCGCGCCCCGCACCCCCACCGTAAGTGGGGGTGACCAGCACGAAGGGCTCGTCGACGACGAGGTCTTCGTCCGTGCGGTGAAGGGGGATGCGTCGGGCGGGGAACCCGAGTTTCTCGATGAAGCGCGCGGTGTTACCCGACACGCTCGAGAAGTAGACCAGGAGCGGCGCTGCGGTCGCGACGGCGCTCATGGCCGATCACGCCAGGCGGGAGGCGAGCTCGTCGATCTTGTCGGGACGGAAGCCCGACCAGTGGTCCTCGTCGGTGACGACGACCGGCGCCTGCATGTAGCCGAGCGCCTTGACCTGCTCCAGGGCCGTCGGGTCCTCCGACAGGTCGTGGATCTCGTACTCGATGCCCTTGGCGTCGAGGGCGCGGTAGGTGGCGTTGCACTGAACGCAGGAAGGCTTGGTGTAGACCGTGATCGACATCTGATTCCCCTCGAATCTCTGGTTTCTCCGGCAGGCCCCCGCCGGGATCTCAATACTACATATGGGTGCGGACATTCGGAGTGACCACAAGGGGTAGTAGTTACATCCGTGTAGTTTTTCCACCGCTCTCCACTGATACAACACAGGTTCTCCACCGTTTCTTCCACAGGCGGAGGTGCGCTCGCCGCCCTCCCGAACCGCGTGAAATCGCGGCTGGGAAGACGCTGGGAGAGATCCATCCACAGGGGGCACCGTACGCCGGGCCTCGGACATCCGAATGCCTGTGGAATTCGCTCTTCGGCGTGTCGCGGGCGTGTCGCGGCGTGTCGTCCCCGACGCCGTCTCCGCAGCCCCCTCGCGGGCCGGTACCGTTGTCGGGTGGCGGGCTATCGGGATCTCCTTCGCACGCCGGGAGTCGGGCGCATGATCGCCGCCCAGCTCACCGCGCGGTTCCCCAACGGGATGATGTCTTTGGCGATCCTGCTGCACGTCGAACAGCAGACCGGCTCCTACGGATCGGCCGGTCTCGTGCTCGCCGCGACCAGCGTCGGGCAGGCCGTCGCCGGGCCGATCACCAGCCGCTGGATGGGCGCGTGGGGCATGCGTCGCGTGCTCACCCTCACCCTGACGGTGTGCGTACTCGCCGTGCTCGGCCTGGCCGTCCTCCCGCTCTCGGTGCCGGGATACATGGCGCTCGGCATGGTCGCCGGGCTCTCCACCCCTCCCGTGCAGGCCGCTGTGCGCACGATCTACCCCAAGCTCGTCAACGCCGGTCAGCTCACCCCGCTCTTCTCGCTCGACGCCTCGCTGCAGGAGATCATCTGGGTGCTCGCCCCCGTCGTCATCACCCTGGTCTCCACCCAGATCGGCACGACCGAAGGGCTGCTGCTGGTCGCGATCGTGCTCGTGGGCGGCGGCGCGTGGTTCATCCTCTCCCCCGAGGTGGGGCGCGTGCGCATCCCGCGCAGCCGCAACGCGCTCGGCACGGTCGTGCTCAAGCCCCCCGTGCTGCTGGCCACCGTGATCGGCTTCCTCCTGATCGGCGCCTGCTCGGCCGTGGAGGTCGGCGTCGTCGCGACATTCGAGCACGGCAGCCTCGCGGCGGGCCTCATCCTCGCGGTGTTCTCGGCGGGCAGCCTGGCCGGAGGCCTCGCGTTCGGCCACATCCCGATCGGCCCGTGGGCCATGGCCCGACGGCTCCTCATCGTCACGGTCGGGCTCGCGCTCACCATGGTCATGCTCAACGTCTTCTGGCTCGGGGGCACCCTGATCCTGGCGGGCATCGGCATCGCCCCCGCGCTCGCGGTCCTGTTCGCCATCACGACCGCGAGCGTCAAGTTCAGCGAGACAGCGGAGGCCTTCGGCTGGGCGGGAACCGGGCAGCTGATCGGCGCCGCCGCGGGGTCCGCCGTCGCGGGCTTCCTCGTCGACGTCGGCGACTGGCGCGGCGCCTACCTCGCCGCCACGATCTTCGCCGGCGTCGGCCTCCTGGTCTCCATCGTCTTCGTCCGCGCCTTCCCCGACCTGCGTCACCGCGACGCGAGCCCGCATCCCGACACCGAACCCCTGGCGGTCACCCCCTCATGAGCCTCCCCGTCCCCTCCCCCGCGCCCGAGATCGTCTGCGTCGGCGAGTCGATGGCCCTGATCACCCCCACCGGCGCACCGCTCGCGGACGCCGACACCGCGACCCTCACCCATGCCGGCGCGGAGGCCAACGTGGCCGTCGGCGTCGCCGCGGCCGGGCACCGCGCCGCCTGGGCCTCGCGCCTCGGCGACGACCCGCTGGGCGACCGTCTCGCCGGCGAGCTCGAGCGTCGCGGGGTCGAGCTGTGGGTCGAGCGCGACGGGGACGCGCCGACCGGGGTCATGTTCAAGGATCCCGGTGTCGAGTCATCCGCGGTCTACTACTACCGGCGCGGATCCGCGGCCTCCCGCATGGCTCCCGGTTTCCTCGACGCCGCCCGGCTCGAGGGCGTGCGCATCGTGCACACCACCGGCATCACCCCGGCGCTATCCGCCACCTGCCTGGCGATGGTCGATGCACTGTACGCCGACGCCCGCGCCGCGGGAGCCACCGTGTCGTTCGACGTGAACGACCGCCGCGCCCTGTGGAGCCCGGAGGACGCGGCCTCGACGCTCGCGCGACTCGCGGACGCCGCCGACATCGCCTTCGTCGGCCGCGACGAGGCGGAGCGCATCTGGGGCACCGCGACACCGGCCGCGATCCGGGCGCACCTCCCCCACTGCGCGCTGCTCGTGGTGAAGGACGGCGACGTGGGCGCGACCGCGTTCGCGCACGACGCCGAGCCCGTGTTCGTCCCGGCCCCCACGGTGGACGTGGTCGAGCCGGTGGGAGCCGGCGACGCGTTCGCCTCCGGCTTCCTCGCGGCGACGCTCGAGGGCGAGGACCTCGCCGCACGCCTGGCCGCCGGGCACGCCGCCGCCGCCCGGGTCCTGCGGATCGCGGCCGACCTGCCCCCGCTGACCCGCGTCGGCTGAGCCCCGCCGGGCCGACCGGTGCCGCGGCCGCGGTCGTAGGCTGGTGCCATGCCCGCACCCCTCACCCTGCCCCGACGGTCGTGGGGCGATCCCGCAGCCGCGCGCCGCATTCTCCTCGTGCACGGACTCGGCTCGTCGGGCGCCCTCATGTGGCGCCTGGGCGATGCCATCGCGGCGACCGGAGCGGCCGCGACCGCCGTCGACCTGCGCGGGCACGGTGACGCCCCCCGCTCCCTCGACTACACCGTCGACGCGTACGCCGCCGACCTCGCGGCGACGGCATCCGACGGCGGAGGACCGTGGGACGCGGTCGTCGGCCACTCGCTGGGCGGGGCGGCCGCGACGGTCGCCGCCGCCGGCTCGCCGGACTGGACGCGACGCCTCGTGCTGATCGACCCCGCCCTCCACGTCGAGGGACGCGACGCGGGCATCGTGCGGCGCAGCCAGGAACGGGCCTTCTCCGACAACCGGATCGAGGTCGTCCGGGAGGAGCACCCGCACTGGCACCCGCAGGATCACGAGTTGAAGATCGACGCCGTGCGGCGCGCGAGCGCCTGGGCCGTGGAGCAGACCAGCGCGCAGAACCAGCCGTGGGACGTACGCGCGCACGCCGCCCGTCTCACCGTCCCCACCCATGTCATCGGCGCCGATCCCGCCGTGTACAGCATCTTCGCGGGCGACCTCGCCGCCGAGGTGCTCGCCGGCAACCCGCGGATCACGATGTCGGTCGTGGCGGGCGCCGGGCACTCCCTTCATCGCGACCGGCCGGAGGAAGCGATCCGACAGCTCCTGGAGGCACTCGCATGACCGCGTTCGACCCGACCCGTTACCTCCCGGACGACCTCCTCGCCCGCATCCGCGAACGCGCGCCGATCCACGACCGCGAGAACACGTTCCCGCAGCAGGACCTCGACGAGCTCCGCGACGCCGGCTACCTGTCGATCCTGGTCCCGGTCGAGCGCGGCGGCGCCGGACTCGGGCTCGCCGAGGCCGCGATCCTTCAGCAGCGTCTTGCGGGCGCAGCCCCCGCCACGGCCCTCGCGATCAACATGCACCTGGTGTGGACCGGGGTCGCGAAGGTCTTCTCCGACCGGGGTGTTCCCGGGCTCGAGTTCGTGCAGGACGGCGCGGTCGCCGGCGAGGTGTTCGCGTTCGGCATCAGCGAGGGCGGCAACGACCTCGTGCTGTTCGGCAGCGACACGGCCGCGGTGCCCGACGCCGACGGGGGCTACGCGTTCACGGGCACCAAGATCTTCACCTCGCTCGCGCCCGTCTGGACCAGGCTCGGACTGCACGGCCTGGACACCACCAGCGCGGACGCCCCGAAGCTCGTGTTCGCGTTCGTCGAGCGGACCGACGCCGTCACCACCTCGGACGACTGGGACACGCTCGGCATGCGCGGCACCCAGAGCAGGACGACGCGGCTCGACCGCGCCGTCGCCGACGCGGCGCACGTGGTCCGGCGGATCGACCAGGGCCCGAGCGCCGACCCCATCGTCTTCGGCATCTTCTCGGTGTTCGAGATCCTGCTGGCCTCGGTGTACACCGGCATCGCCCGCCGTGCCCTCGAGCTCGCGGTCGCGACCGCGCAGACCCGTCGCTCCAAGAAGAGCGGTGCCGCCTACAGCCAGGACCCCGACATCCGTTGGCGCATCGCCGACATGGCGATCGCGTACGACGCGCTGCCGCCCCAGATCGCCGCGCTCGCGCGCGACGTGGACGAGCGCGTCGACCACGGGCCGCGCTGGTTCCCCGCCCTGTCCGGCCTCAAGCACCGTGCCGTGACGATGGCCAAGAGCGTGGTCGACGAGGCGATGCTGGTGGCGGGCGGCGGGTCCTACTTCTCTGGGAACGAGCTCTCCCGGCTGTACCGCGATGTGCTCGCCGGGATGTTCCATCCGTCCGACCCCGAGTCGGCGCACGCGACCGCGGCCAGCGCCTGGCTCGGACCCGTGGAGGCCTGACCGAACGCACGGATCGTGCAGGTCGGTCACTCAGATTCGACGGATCCGGTTGTCCATGACCGCCGTCAGTGCCAGGATCGCAGCATGGCATCGGCGAAGAAGAACTCCGCCCTCGACGCGATCTCCAAGACCATCATCGAACTGCTACAGGACGACGGGCGTCGCTCCTACTCCGACATCGGCCGCGTGGTGGGCCTCAGCGAGGCGGCGGTCCGCCAGCGCGTGCAGCGGCTCACCGAGACCGGCGTGATGCAGATCGTCGCGGTCACCGATCCGATGCAGCTCGGCTTCCACCGCCAGGCGATGATCGGCATCCGTGTGGCCGGGGACGCCCGGCACGTGGCGGAGGCGATCGCGGAGATCGACGCCGTCGACTACGTCGTCATCACGGTGGGCTCGTTCGACGTGATCGTCGAGGTCGTGTGCGAAGACGACGACCACCTGCTGGCCCTCGTGAACGACGTGATCCGTCCGATCGACGGCGTGCTGTCGACCGAGACGTTCATCTACGCGAAGCTGCAGAAGCAGCTCTACAACTGGGGGACCCGATGACCTCGCGCTCCGTGCCGTCCGCGTCCGCGCTGCAGTCCATGGCGAAGGATCACCTCTGGATGCACTTCACCCGCCAGTCGACCATGGCGGACTCCGGCGTGCCGATCATCGTCCGGGGCGACGGGCACCGCATCTGGGACGTCGAGGGCCGGGAGTACATCGACGGTCTGGCGGGACTGTTCGTGGTGAACGCGGGACACGGCAGGCGCCGGCTCGCCGAGGCCGCGGCAGCGCAGGCGTCCGAACTGGCGTTCTTCCCGCTGTGGTCGTACGCGCACCCCGCGGCGATCGAGCTCGCGGACCGGCTGGCGGACGAGGCGCCCGGCGACCTCAACCGCGTGTTCTTCTCCACGGGCGGTGGCGAGGCGGTGGAGACGGCCTTCAAGCTCGCGAAGCACTACTGGAAGCTGCAGGGGAAGCCCGCCAAGCACAAGGTGATCTCGCGTGCCGTCGCTTATCACGGCACCCCGCAGGGGGCCCTCGCGATCACGGGATCCCCGCCATGAAGGCGATGTTCGAGCCGGTCACACCCGGCGGGTTCCGCGTGCCCAACACCAACTTCTATCGTGCGGCCGAGATGGGCGCGCCCGCCGACGACCTCGAGGCGTTCGGGCGCTGGGCCGCCGACCGCATCGAGGAGATGATCCTGTTCGAGGGTGCGGACACCGTCGCGGCCGTGTTCCTCGAGCCGGTGCAGAACTCGGGCGGCTGCTTCCCCCCGCCGCCCGGCTACTTCGCCCGCGTGCGCGAGATCTGCGACCGACACGACGTGCTGCTGGTGTCAGACGAGGTGATCTGCGCGTTCGGACGGCTCGGGCACACCTTCGCCTGCACGGGGCTGGGGTATGTGCCCGACATGATCACGTGCGCCAAGGGCATGACCAGCGGCTACTCCCCCATCGGCGCCACGATCGTGAGCGACCGCGTGTACGAGCCGTTCGCGCAGGGCGATGTCTCCTTCCCGCACGGCTACACGTTCGGCGGCCACCCCGTGTCGGCCGCGGTGGCCCTGGAGAACCTCGCGATCTTCGACGAGGAAGGACTCAACGCGCACGTGCGGGAGAACTCGCCGGTGTTCCGCGCGGAGCTGGAGACACTGCTCGACCTCCCGCTCGTGGGCGACGTGCGCGGCGACGGGTACTTCTTCGGCATCGAGCTGGTGAAGGACACCGCCACGCGGGAGACGTTCGACGAGGAGGAGTCGGAGCGGCTGCTGCGCGGCTTCCTCTCGCCCGCGCTGTTCGAGGCCGGGCTGTACTGCCGGGCGGACGACCGCGGCGACCCGGTCATCCAGCTCGCCCCGCCGCTGACCGTCGGACCCGCGGAGTTCCGCGAGATCACGCAGATCCTGCGGGACGTGCTCACGCGGGCGCAGGCGGTGCTCTGAGCCACGCCGTGCGGCGTCAGGAACGTTCTCGGGCTCCGCGGGGCCGCGCCAGCAGCGCGATGTGCAGCGCCGCCAGCACCTCGCCGTCGTCGAGGTCGACGGCGAGCAGATCTGCGATGACCGCGAGCCGCTGGTAGAACACGGAGCGGGACAGGTGGCTCGCCGTCGCGGCCGCCGACCGGTTCCCCGGGTGGGCGACGAGCGCGGCGAGCACGTCGAGCAGATCCCCGCGGCGCTCCCGGTCGTAGCGGATCAGCGGCGCGAGCATGCGTTCGCCGTGCTCCTGCAGTCGGCGGTCATCGCCGAGCGCCGCCACCAGCTGCGCCAGCGGACGGTCGGCCACGCGGCGCACGGTGTCGGCGGCGTCCTCCGGGGCCCGGGCGGCGAGTTCCAGTGCAGCCCTGGTGGATGCGAGGAGGCCGGGTACGTCGTCGGCCGGCTGACCGATGACGACCGCGACCGCGGGGCCGGCGATGCGGCGCGCGGCGGCGTCGCTCAGACCTCCGGCTGGTGGGACGACGAGGAGCACGACCGCGTCGTCGCGTCGGGCGGCGAGCGCGGCCACCCCTTCCGCGGTCGCGCGGGCTCGGATACGGTCCGCCGCCTCGGACGTGCGCACGACCACGCCGCACGCCGCACGCCCGCCCACGTCGAACCCCAGTCGGGCGAGCCGTGCCGCGACATCGTCGACGCGCGCGAACCGCGACCCCAGTAGGTCGTCGATCAGCGTGCGATGCGCGAGCACCGTCCACTCCGCCGCTCCGTCTGCGAGGCATCCGAACGCGAGCGCGGTGGCCCCCAGCTCCAGGACCGTGAGCCGACCGGCCGGGTGCGGGGGCCCCACGAGTGCCGTGAGCGACCCCCAGCGCACACCCCTCGCCTGCACGGGAACCCGCTCGGACGCCCCGTCGGCGCCCAGCGCGAGCACCTCGGCGACCGGACGGGACAGCGCTTCGGTGGCGATCACCTCTCCCGCCAGGTTCTCCAGCACGACCGGCGCGTCGAGCGCGCGGGCCGTCTCGGTCACGATCACGTCCGCCGGGGCTCCCCGCAGGCTGAGGGCCGTGAACAGCTCGTGCAGTCGCTGCCGTTCGCGCAGGGCCGCCGTCTGCGCGTCGATCAGTGCGCGGTGCACGGCCTCCGTCACGGTGACGAACTTGACCTCTCCGGCCAGCGCGACCAGGGCGAGCGACGCCTCCGCGCACGCCTCGACCACGGCGTCCGGCACGCGCGGCATCCGGTCGCCGAGCTCCACCACGACCCCGGAGACGCCGACCGCGGCCAGCTCGCGCACGAGCGCGCGCAGCGAGCGGGCGTCGCGCGGCCAGGCGGCCGCCGTGGTCAGCAGCAGCTCTCCCCCGTCGAGCAATCGCGCGACCCCGGCACTGTCGGACGCGTGCACCCAGCGCACGCCCGCGTCCAGCGCCGCCCCGCCCACGAGCACGCGCGGCGCACCGTCCTGCACCACGGGGAGCGCGACCACGTCCGCCACGCGCAGCAGCGGCGATCCGTGTCGCTCCGGACGATCTGTCTCGGACGGGGAGAACTCCCGACGTTCTGACACTCCGCATCTCCTGCCCGCTCTGTGACCATGGACTCGCACCCAGCGTAGCGAGCGCCGGTCAGAGTGTCCGGCCGCGCATCACCCAGCGGAGGAACCGTGGACATCGTCCGACACATCATCGACGGCAGCGAGACCGCGGCGGCACGCCGCACCGCCCCCGTGTACGACCCCGCGACGGGCCGGATCACGAAGCAGGTGGCGCTCGCCGACGCCACGGAGGTCGAGGCCGCCGTCGCCGCCGCGGCCGCGGCGCTCCCCGCGTGGCGGGCCAGCAGCCTGATCAAGCGCGCCGACGTGTTCTTCCGGTTGCGGCAGCTGCTCGCCGACCGCACGTCCGAGCTCGCGGCGATCGTGACGTCCGAGCACGGCAAGGTGCTCTCCGATGCGGCGGGCGAGGTGTCGCGCGGCATCGAGAACGTCGAGTTCGCCGCCGGGCTCGTGCACCTGCTCAAGGGCGAGCGCAGCGAACAGGTCGCTCGCGGCGTGGACGTGCACTCCGTCAAGCAGCCGGTCGGTGTCGTGGCGGCCATCACCCCGTTCAACTTCCCGGTCATGGTGCCGCTGTGGATGGTCGCGTCCGCGATCGCGTGTGGCAACACGGTCGTGCTCAAGCCCAGCGAGAAGGACCCCTCCGCCGCGGTCTGGCTCGCGAAGCTGTTCCGGGAGGCCGGGCTCCCCGACGGCGTGCTCAACGTCGTGCACGGCGACCGGGAGGCCGTCGAGACCCTGCTCGACTCGCCCCGCGTGGATGCGGTGAGCTTCGTCGGCTCCACGCCCATCGCGCGCTCGATCTACCGGCGGGCGTCGGCCGCGGGCAAGCGGGTGCAGGCGCTCGGCGGCGCGAAGAACCACATGGTCGTGATGCCCGATGCCGACCTCGACGCCGCGGCCGACGCGGCCGTGTCCGCCGCCTACGGCTCCGCGGGTGAACGCTGTATGGCGGTGTCCGTGCTGGTCGCGGTCGGCGACGTGGCCGACGACCTGGTGGCCGCGGTCGCCGCACGCATCGGCGGACTCCGGATCGGCCCCGGCACCGACGCCGCGAGCGACATGGGACCGCTCATCACGCGCGAGCACCGTGACGCGGTCGCCTCGTACGTGCACGGTGCACCGGCGGAGGGCGCGACGGTCGTCGTCGACGGCACGCGGCAGGAGTTCGACTCCGACGGGTTCTTCCTCGGCGTGAGCCTGCTCGACCATGTGCGTCCCGGCATGGCCGCGTACGACCAGGAGATCTTCGGCCCGGTGCTGTCGGTCGTCCGTGTGGACACCTACGCCGACGCGGTCGCCCTCGTGAACGCCAACGCCTATGGCAACGGCACCGCGATCTTCACGCGCGACGGCGGCACCGCCCGCCAGTACGAGTTCGACGTCGAGGTCGGCATGGTGGGGGTGAACGTGCCGATCCCTGTACCGATCGGCGCGTACTCGTTCGGCGGATGGAAGGACTCGCTGTTCGGCGACTCCCACATCTACGGTCCCGAGTCCATCCACTTCTACACCCGCTCGAAGGTCGTCACGACCCGCTGGCCCGACCACACCCCCTCCCAGATCGACCTGGGCTTCCCGAGCAACCACTGACCACCGCGACCGGAAGGCACGACTTATGACCACCTACACCGATCGGCACGGCGCCACCCTTCCCCTGCCCGATGCGGCGGCCGACGCGCGCGTGCGTTCCGACGACCGCTCGCACGTCTTCCACTCCTGGAGCGCGCAGGCGGCGATCGATCCGCTGCCCGTCGCCGCGGGGCGCGGCTCCACGTTCTGGGACTACGACGGCAACGCCTACCTCGACTTCTCCAGCCAGCTGGTCAATCTGAACCTCGGTCACCAGCACCCCGACCTCGTGGCCGCCATCCAACAGCAGGCGGGGCGGCTCTCGACCATCCAGCCGGCCATGGCCAACGACGTCCGCGGCGAGCTCGCCCGGCTGATCTCCGAGGTGGCGCCCGACGGCTTCGAGAAGGTGTTCTTCACCAACGGCGGCGCCGAGGCGAACGAGTACGCGGTGCGCATGGCCCGCCAGTCCACCGGGCGCCGCAAGGTGCTGTCGATGTACCGCAGCTACCACGGCTCCACCTCGACCGCGATCTCGCTCACGGGCGACCCCCGCCGCTGGGCGAACGACACCGCCGACGCGGGAGCCGTGCGCTTCTTCGGCCCGTACCTGTACCGCTCCCCGTTCCACGCCGAGACGCCGGAGCAGGAGGCCGAGCGCGCCCTCGCCCACCTGGAGCAGACCATCCAGCTCGAGGGACCGCAGACGATCGCGGCGATCATCATCGAGACGGTCGTCGGCACGAACGGCGTGCTGGTGCCGCCGCCCGGCTACCTCCCGGGGGTGCGCGCGCTGTGCGACCGCTACGGCATCGTCTACATCGCCGACGAGGTGATGGTGGGGTTCGGGCGCCTGGGCGAGTGGTTCGGCATCGACGCGTTCGGCGCGCAGCCCGACCTCCTCACCTTCGCGAAGGGCGTGAACTCGGGCTACGTGCCCCTCGGCGGTGTCGTGATCTCCGACCGCATCGCCCGCGCGTTCGACACGATGCCGTTCGCGGGCGGGCTCACGTACTCCGGGCATCCGCTGGCGTGCGCGGCCGGCGTCGCGACGTTCGAGGTGTTCCGCCGGGACGGGATCCTGGAGCGCGTCCGCGACCTCGGCGAGCGCGTCGTCGAGCCGACCCTGCGCTCCTGGGTCGAACGGCACCCGTCCGTGGGCGAGGTGCGGGGGCGCGGGCTGTTCTGGGCGGTCGAGCTCGTGCGGGATGCGGAGACCAGGGAGCCGTTGGTGCCGTTCAACGCCGCGGGTGCCGACGCTGCGCCCATGGTCGCGTTCGCCACGGCCGCTCGACGCGCAGGGGTCTGGCCGTTCACGCACTTCAACCGCGTGCACGTCGCGCCGCCGCTGGTGATCGAGGAGGAGGAGCTGCGGCGCGGGCTGGGGGTGATCGACGAGGCACTGGCCGTGGCGGACGAGGTGGCCGCCGGCTGAGGAGCCGGGCGGCCGGCGAGGTTATTTGGAGTCGAAGTCGAACGCCTTGAGCAGTTCCAGGACGGCCTTGTCGCGCTCCTCGCCGCCCTCCTCGAACATGTGGGTCACGTGCGTGCGCAGGTGGTTCTCGAGCAGCAGCCGGTTGAGAGACTCGAGGGAGCGCTGGATCGCCCTGGACTGCGTGATGATGTCCATGCAGTACTCCTCGTTCTCGATCATCCGCGCGACGCCGCGCATCTGACCCTCGAGGATGCTGGTGCGATGCAGGGCGCGCTTCTTGATGTCTTCGATCACGTATCGAGGGTACTCGCCCCGTGAAAGGATGACGTCATGCCGCGAACACCCACGACGCTGCTCTCCCTCGCCGATCAGGAACGGCGGCGAGCGCTGCGGCGGATGAAGGCCGTCGCCCTCGGCGCCCTGCTGTTCATGGCCTTCGCGTTCGTGATCGCCTTCGCGTTCCAGGAGCGGGTCGGCTGGCTCTCCTACGTGCGCGCGGCGGCCGAGGGCGGCATGGTCGGCGCCCTCGCGGACTGGTTCGCGGTCACAGCGCTGTTCCGTCGCCCCCTGGGGCTGCCCATCCCGCACACCGCGATCATCCCGAACCGCAAGGACGAGATCGGCCGCACGCTCGGCGAGTTCGTGGAGACGAACTTCCTGGCCGCCGACGTCGTGCGCACGAAGCTGTCGACCACCGCGATCGCGCGCCGGGCCGGCGAGTGGCTGCGGGAGGCGCCCCGTGCGGAACGCGTCGCCGCGGAGGGCGCGACGATCGCGACGGCGGTGCTCAACGCCCTGAGCGACGACGACGTCCGTGACCTGCTCACGGATCTCGCCCGTGAGCACCTGGTGGCGCCGGAGTGGGGTCCGCCCGCCGGGGCCTGGCTGGAGAAGATCGTCGAGTCCGAGGCGCACCACGGCGCCGTCGACCTGGCGGCCGACAGCATCGAGCGCTGGCTGGAAGCCAACGCCACCTCGTTCACCGGGCTCGTGTCGCGACGCCTCCCCGGCTGGGTTCCGAAGCTCGCGCATCGGTTCGTCGACGACACGGTGTACAACGAGGCCCTCAAGTTCGTGCGCGCCGTGCAGGCGGATCCGCACCACCCGGCACGCCTGGCCGTCGACGGGTATCTGGCCCGGCTCGCCGACAACCTGCAGAACGACCCCGCGACCCGCGCGAAGCTCGAGAACGCGAAGGCCTCGCTGTTCGACAGCCCTCGGGTGGGAGCGCTGGCCGCCGAGGCCTGGAACACCGCGAAGAACGGGCTGCTCACCTCTCTCGCCGATCCGCAGAGCGGACTGCGGATCCGGGCGGTGCAGGCGCTGCAGGAGGTGGGCGAGCGGCTCACCACGGACGCCGCCCTGCAGCGTCGCGTCGACACCTGGGTGTCCGACGCCGCGGTCTTCCTGGTCGAGCGCTACCGTCACGACATCGCATCGATCATCACCGATACCGTCGAACGGTGGGACCCCGCCGAGACCACCGAGAAGATCGAGCTGATGGTTGGCAGGGACCTGCAGTACATCCGCTTGAACGGCACCGTGGTGGGCGCGCTCGCGGGCCTGGCCATCTTCACGCTCGCGCACGCCCTGATCCCGGGAGTCTGACATGGCGCTGTCCCACGACCCGCTCTGGCCCCGCGCCGGATCCTGGCCCGCGTTCGACGCCGCGGCCGATGCCGTCCTGCTGGGCGTGCCGACCTGGCGCACGTCGCTGTCGCCCACCGGAGCACACGCGACGCCCACGGCCATCCGCGAGGCACTCCCCCGCTACGGGACCGCGCTGATGGGTCCGCCGCCCCTCGACCTGAACGAGCTGCTGCGCATCGCGGACGCCGGCGACGTCGCCGAGCCGGACGGTGCCGAGGGTGAGTCGGAGGTGATCGCCCGCGTGCGAGAGCTCTCGGAGGCGGCGGAGCTCGTGGTCGCCCTCGGCGGAGACAACTCCCTGACGTATCCGGTCGCTCTCGGCGCGCGGGCCACGGGACTCATCACGTTCGATGCGCACTTCGACCTCCGCGACGGCGTGTCCAACGGCAGTCCGGTGCGGCGCCTGGTGCAGGACACCCCGGCGGCGTCGCTCCTGCCCACGACGCGGCTCGACCCCACCAGGATCGTGCAGATCGGCATCGCGGACTTCGCGAACTCGGTCGCCTACGCCCGGCGCGCGGCCGAGTGGGGCATCCGGGTGATCACGCTCGACGAGCTGCGGCGGCGCGGTGCCGCCGACGTGGTGGCCGAGGCACTGGAGGTCGCGGGAGCGGGCGACGACCCGCGCGTGCACCTCGACATCGACGTGGACGTGTGCGACCGCGCCGTCGCTCCCGGTTGCCCGGCGAGCGTCCCCGGTGGGCTGCAGGCGTGGGAGCTCCGCGCCCTCACGCGTGCCGTGGCGTCGGATCCGCGCGTCGTGAGCGCCGACCTCGCCGAGGTCGACGCGACAGCCGATGCCTCCGACGCCCGGACCGTGCGGCTCGCCGCCCTGTGCGTGCTGGAGTTGCTGACCGGACTCGCCCTCCGCCGATGAGGTTCGTGCCGGCGACCCGGACGCGGGTGGCGGACACGGCTTGCCGCTGAGCCGGAGCGCGGGCGATCAGCCGACCTCGACGCCGTCCTTCCAGACCCGGTGCACGAGCGGGACGCCGGGGCGGTAGGCCAGGTGCACGCGGCTCGGCGCCTCCAACAGCACCAGGTCCGCGCGTGCCCCCGGTGCGAGCGTGCCGATGTCGTCTCTGCGCAGGGCGCGGGCGCCGCCGGCCGTGGCCGCCCACACCGCTTCCGCCGGGGTCATGCCCATGTCGCGCACGGCCACGGCGATGCAGAACGGCATCGACGAAGTGAAGCTCGACCCCGGGTTGGTGTCGCACGCGAGCGCCACGGTCACCCCCGCATCGAGCAGTCGTCGCGCGTCCGGGTACGGCTGACGCGTCGAGAACTCCACCCCGGGCAGCAGGGTGAGCACGGTGTCGGATCCGGCGAGCGCCGCCACGTCCGCATCGGTCAGGTAGGTGCCGTGGTCGATCGACGCGGCACCGAGCTCGACCGCGAGCTGCACCCCCGCGCCGGGGCCGAGCTGGCTGGCGTGCACCCGCGCGCCCAGGCCCCGGGCGATGCCGGCCTCCAGCACGCGCCGCGACTGCGCGGTGGTGAAGGCGCCGGTCTCGCAGAACACGTCGATCCACCGGGAGAGCGGCGCACAGGCGTCGAGCATGGGACCCACCACCAGGTTCACGTACTCGTCGGCGCGATCCGCGTACTCCGGTGGCACGACGTGCGCTCCGAGGAACGTGACCTCGGGCGTGATCTCGGCGGCGAGCCGCACGAGCCGTTCCTCGTCCTCGACGCTCAGCCCGTACCCGCTCTTGATCTCGACGGTCGTGGTGCCCTGCGCGAGCATCTCGTCGCGGAACCGCCGCAGCCGCAGCCGCAGCTCGGCGTCCGTCGCCGCCCTGGTCGCGGCCACGGTGGAGCGGATGCCTCCGGCGGTGTACGGGCGCCCCGCCATGCGGGCCTCGAACTCGGCGGCGCGGTCGCCCGCGAACACGAGGTGGCTGTGGCTGTCGACGAACCCGGGGATCACGGCACGTCCGGCAGCGTCCACGACCTCGAGGTCCGCCAGCCCGGCGGTGCGCGCCGCGGCATCGCCAGCGGGGCCGGTCCAGACGACGCGCCCCTCGTCGAGGAGCACAGCTGCGTCGACGGCGGTACCGCAGGGATCGCGGTCGCTCACGACGTTCGTGGTGAGTTCGCCGATGCGGGTGATGAGCGTGGGCATGCGGTCTCCTGGGTCCGGGCGGGTCAGAGCATCGGGATCGTCAGGCCGCGCTCGCGCGCCACCTCGCGAGCGTGCTCGTACCCGGCGTCCACGTGCCGCATCACGCCCGTCCCCGGGTCGTTCGTCAGCACACGCGCGAGCTTCTCGGCCGCGAGGTCCGTGCCGTCCGCGACGGTCACCTGGCCCGCGTGGATCGAGCGCCCGATGCCGACGCCGCCGCCGTGGTGGAGCGACACCCAGGAGGCGCCCGAGGCCGTGTTGAGCAGCGCGTTGAGCAGCGGCCAGTCGGCGATCGCGTCTGAGCCGTCCTTCATCGCCTCGGTCTCGCGGTACGGCGACGCCACCGACCCGGCGTCGAGGTGATCACGACCGATCACGATCGGCGCGGACAGCTCCCCCGAGGCCACCATCTCGTTGAACTTCAGCCCGGCGAGGTGCCGTTCCTGGTAACCGAGCCAGCAGATGCGTGCCGGGAGGCCCTCGAACTGCACGGAGGACCCGGCCTTGTCCAGCCAACGACGGAGGGCGGTGTCCTGCGGGAACAGCTCGGCGATCGCGCGGTCGGTCTTCGCGATGTCGGCGGGGTCGCCGGAGAGCGCAACCCAGCGGAAGGGCCCTCGACCCTCCTCGAACTGGGGACGGATGTAGGCGGGTACGAAGCCGGGGAACGCGAACGCGCGGTCGAAACCGCCGAGCTCGGCTTCCGCGCGGAGGGAGTTGCCGTAGTCGAACACGGCCGCCCCGTCGTCGAGGAACCCGACCATCGCCTCGACGTGCGCCGCCATCGACGCCCGCGACCGTCGGGTGAACTCCTCCGGGTCCCGCGCGGCTTCTGCTCGCCAGTCCGCCACGGATACGCCGACGGGCAGGTAGGCGAGCGGGTCATGCGCGCTGGTCTGATCCGTCACGATGTCGATGGGCACTCCGCGGCGCCGCAGCTCGGGGAAGATCTCGGCGGCGTTGCCGACCACGCCCACGGAGCGCGCCTGTCCTGCGTCCTTCGCGGCGACCGCTCGGGCGACGGCGGCGTCGAGGTCGTGCGTGTACTCGTCGAGGTAGCCATGTTCGACGCGACGCGCGAGCCGGGTCTCGTCCACGTCGACGATCAGCACGGCTCCCTCGTTCAGCGTCACGGCGAGGGGCTGCGCGCCCCCCATGCCCCCGGCGCCGGCGGTCAGCGTGAGAGTGCCGCGCAACGAATCGCGTCCGAGCGAGCGGGCGACGGCCGCGAACGTCTCATACGTCCCCTGCAGGATCCCCTGCGTGCCGATGTAGATCCATGACCCCGCCGTCATCTGCCCGTACATGGTGAGCCCGAGCTCCTCCAGCCGACGGAACTCGGGCCACGTGGCCCAGTCGCCCACGAGGTTCGAGTTCGCGATGAGCACGCGGGGCGCCCACTCGTGCGTGCGGAACACGCCGACCGGCTTGCCCGACTGCACGAGCAGGGTCTCGTCGGGCTCGATCTCGTCGAGCGTGCGGACGATCGCCTCGTATGCGGCCCAGCTGCGCGCCGCGCGGCCCGTCCCGCCGTAGACCACGAGCTCTTCGGGGTGCTCGGCGACCTCGGGGTCGAGGTTGTTCATGAGCATGCGCTTGGCGGCTTCCGCGCCCCAGCTCTTGGCGGTGCGGGTGTTCCCTCGCGGTGCGCGGACGGTGCGGCTCTTTGGTTCGACGGTGTCACTCATGCATGTGCTCCTTTGCGATGCGGGCGACCTGGCCCGACTGGACGAGTGCGGTCACGGCTTCCATATCCGGCGAGAGGTAGTGGTCGGGGCCCGGACCGGCGGCGACGGTCCGCACGAGGTCGCGGACGGCGCCGGTCGCGGCTCCGGCCTCAAGGGGCGCGCGCAGATCGAGGGCTCGCGCAGCCGTGAGGATCTCGATCGCGAGCACGCGCGACAGTCCATCGATCGCACGGCGCAGCTTGCGGGCGGCCGCCCAGCCCATCGAGACATGGTCCTCCTGCATCGCCGACGACGGGATCGAGTCGACCGAGGCGGGCACGGCCAGGCGCTTGAGCTCGGAGACGATGCCCGCCGCGGCGTACTGGGCGATCATGAGGCCCGAGTCCACGCCCACCTCCGCGGCCAGGAAGGGCGGCAGTCCGTGGCTGCGCGCGGGGTCGAGCGCGCGATCGGTGCGGCGCTCCGACACCGAGGCGACGTCGGCGACCGATATGGCCAGGAAGTCCAGCACGGCGGCGACGGGTGCGCCGTGGAAGTTGCCGTTGGACTCGATGCGGCCGTCGAGGGTGATGACAGGGTTGTCGATCACGCTGGAGAGCTCACGCAGCGCGATCGTCTCGGCGTGCGCGACCGTGTCCCGGGCGGCCCCGTGCACCTGCGGAGAGCACCGGAGGGAGTAGGCGTCCTGCACACGTCCGTCCTCCGGCCCCTTGTGGCTGGCCACCATGGGCGAGTCGGCGAGCAGCGCGCGAAGGTGTGCCGCGGAGATCGACTGTCCCGCCTGCGGACGCAGCGCCATCAGGTCCGCAGCGAAGACGGCGTCGGTACCGAGCTGCGATTCGATCGACATCGCCGCGGCCACGTCAGCCGTGAGAAGAAGTGTGTCGAGGTCGTGCAGGGCCAGCGCCAGCATGCCGAGCATGCCGTCCGTGCCGTTGATCAGCGCGAGGCCTTCCTTCTCGACCAGTGTCAGCGGAGCGATCGCCGCGGCAGCCAGGGCGTCGGCGGCGGGGACGAGAGTCCCCTGCGCGTCGCGCACGTCCCCCTCCCCCATGGTCGCGAGCGCGATGTGGGCGAGGGGCGCCAGATCGCCGGAGCAGCCGAGGGAGCCGTACTCGCGCACGACCGGTGTGATGCCGGCGTTGAGGAGCGCCGCGTACGTCTCCACCACCGTGGGCCGCACCCCGGTGCGACCGGAGGCGAGGGTCTGCAGGCGCAGCAGCTGCAGTCCGCGGACCACCTCGCGCTCGACCTCCGGACCGGTACCGGCGGCGTGCGAGCGGATCAGACTCGCCTGCAGCTGCAGACGACGCTCGGGCGCGATGAACGTCGTGGCCAGCGCGCCGAAGCCGGTCGACACTCCGTAGTGCGGGTGCGGATCCGACGCGAGCCCGTCGATCACACGACGGGTCTCGGCCACCCGCTCCAGGGCATCGGTGGGAACGATGACGGGTGCTCCGTGACGAGCCACGCGGACGACATCCGCGAGAGACACGGGACCGCGACCGACGACGACGGGGGTGGAAGAGCTCATGGATCCGATTCCACACCCGACGGCGCCGTCGCGCGGTGTCTTCGTGAAATCCTGTGTCTGTGATCCCAGACAGCAGCGAGCGCGCCGTGGCCGGTACGAGCGTGCCGGCCGCCGACCAGACGCTGCGGATCCTGAGCCACCTGGCCACCCGTCCGGCGCCGGTCGCGGCGTCGGCGATCGCGCGGGAGCTCGGGCTTCCGCGGTCCACCGTCTATCACCTGCTGAACACGCTGGCCGCCCGGGGCTTCGTGATCCACCTTCGCGACGACCAGCGGTGGGCCCTCGGCACCGCCGCGTTCGAGCTCGCGGGCGGGTATGCCCGACAGCAACCGCTCGCCCGTCTCGGCCGGCCGATCGTCGCGGCGCTCTCCGACCGCCTGGGAGCGAGTGCGCACCTCGCCGTGATGAGCGGCAGTGACGTGCTGTACATCGTGGAAGAACGTGCAGCCCGGCGCCCGGCCCTGGTCACCGATGTCGGCGTGCGCCTCCCCGCTCATCTCACGGCGACGGGCCGTGCCATGCTCGCCGCGCTGCCCCGTGAACAGATCAGGGCGCTGTATCCCGGGCCCTCGGCGTTTCCGGACCGGACGGGTCGCGGTCCTCGTCGGCCGTCGGAGCTGCGCGAGCTGCTGCGGCAGGTGAGGGAGCGCGGGTACGCCACGGAGGACGGCGAGGTCGCCGACGGCCTGCGGTCCGTCGGTGCCGTCGTCGCGGATCGCACAGGATGGCCCGTCGCTGCGGTGGCGGTCACCTGGGCCGGCGACAGCCGAGACGCACCGCAGGACGGCCGCGACGCAGCACTGGCCACGGAGGTCCGCGAGGCTGCAGCGCTTCTCGAGGCCCGCACGACGCGTTGAGGCCGTGCCCTGCGCGCGCAGGTTCGGCGGCGCGGCCCGTTAACGCAAGGCGGCGCGGCCCGTTAACGCAAGAAGGCCACCCAGCATTGGGTGGCCTTCTTGACTAAAAGGAGTCCGGCGGTGTCCTACTCTCCCACAGGGTCCCCCCTGCAGTACCATCGGCGCTGTGAGGCTTAGCTTCCGGGTTCGGAATGTGACCGGGCGTTTCCCTCACGCTATGGC